>NZ_FOUE01000003.1 GCF_900114775.1 Marinobacter zhejiangensis | reverse complement strand
AAGACAAAACTCAATGTTCGACGAGTCACTGTCTTGGTATTTCATGTCCGAAATACCTCAGCCAGCGCCCACACGAATTACTTAGTTAACTTTTTAAAGAGCGTTTGAGCCGTTGCTCAATCAAGGCCGCGTATTCTACAGTGAACCGCTACCTTGTCAACCGTTTATTTTCAGTCGTTTTCGTGACCCGAAAACTGCCGAAACCAACCGGCTTCCTCGTTCAAGGAGGCGCGCATTCTACAGCAACCCGACCCCTTGTCAACCGCTGATTTTGAAGATTTCGAAAACTCAAAATTCTCAATACTTTCAGCCAGTTGCATTTCGATTTCCAACCCACCTCAGCGGCTTGTCCCTCGAAAGTGGTGCGCATTCTACAGACCTCAGCGAGGCTGTCAACGGGAGTTTCAAACTAATTTAAAAAAAGCCTGAAAACGCGTTACAGATGCACATCTATAGCAGCAGACGAACGGCACGCCTTTTCACGAGCCTGCTCTATACTCTCTCCTTTCGCCAGCGCCACCCCCATCCGACGGCGACCCTGCAATTCTGGCTTCCCAAACAACCTAAGTTGAACATCGGGTTCCGCAAGCGCTTTTTCAAGCCCCGAGTAACTCGGCGCGCCAGACTCCCCCTGCGGCAAAATCACAGAAGACGCCGAAGGCCCCAGCTGACGGATAGCGGGAACCGGCAAACCGAGAATGGCTCGCGCATGAAGTGCAAATTCAGAAAGATCCTGAGAAACAAGCGTAACCAGGCCAGTATCATGAGGGCGCGGCGACACTTCAGAGAAATAGACCTCGTCACCTTTAATAAACAGTTCCACCCCGTAAACACCATACCCACCGAGGTTCTCAGTAACCGCGGCAGCTATTTCACGAGAACGAGCCAGTGCTTTCTCACTCATGGGCTGAGGCTGCCACGACTCTCGGTAGTCGCCATCTTCCTGGTGGTGTCCAATAGGGTCACAAAAACTTGTACCACCCGCATGCTGCACAGTCAGCAAGGTAATTTCGTAATCAAAATCAACAAAACCCTCAACAATGACACGCCCCTTTCCTGCCCGCCCGCCGGTCTGGGCATACGCCCAGGCAGGTTCAATATCCTGCTCGGTGCGAACAGTGCTTTGCCCCTTCCCCGAGGAACTCATCACCGGCTTAACCACTAAAGGCAGACCAATTTCCTGAACCGCCTCACGGAACGCCTCCTCAGAATCCGCGAACCGGTAGGGGGACGTCGGCACCCCCAGCTCTTCAGCCGCAAGGCGGCGAATGCCTTCGCGATTCATGGTCAGGTTTACCGCACGGGCCGTGGGTACAATTCGGCAACCTTCCTCTTCCAGTTTTACCAACTCTGGAGTCGCAATCGCCTCAATTTCAGGTACAACCAGATTCGGGCGCTCCAATTCGATGACTTTCCGCAGCGCTTCTGCATCGAGCATATCGATAACGTGACTTCGATGGGCGACCTGCATGGCCGGGGCGCCGGCATAACGATCAACCGCAATAACCTCTACGCCAAGGCGCTGAAGCTCGATGACAACCTCTTTACCCAGTTCACCGGAACCACACAACAATACCCGATAGGCACCGTCCTTCAGAGGAGTTCCAAGGCTGAGCGCTGCATCATTTGTCACGTTATCGTCTCCAAAAAATCTGATTTACCAGTTCATCTGTCGCGTTGGGAAGTTCAAAGCAACGCATGTCGTTCCCGCTCTGCCACCCGCTCGAGCACCTCTCGACGCTCGTGATCGTTCATCTGGGTCCAGCGAAGTATCTCATCACCACTGCGGTGGCAACCGATACAGATATCATCGGCATCCAACGCACACACGCTTACACAAGGTGAGCGTACTTTTTCCGCAACCGACATATCAACACTCCACCCGTTTCAAACCAGTCAGGTAGCGTTCCGCATTCTGCACATAATGAGCGGCACTGAGTTCCAGCATCTTCCTGTGCTCGTCACTGAGCTCCTTTTTGATTTTACCGGGCGAGCCAATCACCATGGAGCCATCGGGAACCACCATCCCTTCCGGGATCAAGGTGTTGGCGCCAATCAGGCAGTGCTTTCCAATCTTGGCACCGTTCAGCACCACCGCATTAATACCAATCAGGGAGTAGTCACCCACCTCACAGCCATGCAGCATGGCCTTGTGGCCGACCGTAACCCCTCGCCCCAATGTGAGCGGAACACCGGAATCGGTATGCAACACGGAACCATCCTGAACGTTGGTTTCCGGCCCAATGACGATCAGGTCGTTGTCACCCCGAATCACCACGTTAAACCAGACACTGCACTGAGCCTCGAGTACAACACTCCCGACAACCGTCGCGTTTTCAGCAATAAACTGCCCCGTCCCACGCAATTCTGGAATACGACCAGGCAACTCATACAACATAGATATTCTCCTCAGACGGCAGGCGGTTCCAACAAATCAATGCCGGCATCGTACACAGCATTGAGAAAATCGACCAGCACCACAGCCGACAACCCCCAGATCTGGTAGCGGTCCCAGCGATAGCACGGCACGTGGTAGACATGATTCATAAACGTGATGGCATCGGTCCTTTCACGCTGATCAGCCAGAAAAAAATCGATAGGCACTTTGAAAATGCTGTCAATCTCACCGGGATTTGCCAACAGCCTCACCTCATCCGGGATCAACCCTACGTATGGTGTTACAAGAATCCCATGACGAGACATGACCTGGCTAAGCGGGGCGATAATCTCAACCACTTCCGGCTGCAGACCTATCTCCTCATGACTTTCCCTCAACGCCGTATCAGCCAGCGAGCGATCCCCCACATCACGCTTCCCACCAGGAAAAGCCACCTGGCCGCTATGAGTAGAGAGATTCGATGACCGCAGCGTCAGTACGATTTCCGGGTTACCCGGTGAGTTGGTTACCGGCAACAGAATCCCGGCTTCCGGATAATCCAACGCCAATTGGCGGGGTGCGTAGTCCGCCAATTGGCGGGTCAAAAGGTCACGCAAGGCACATCTCCAACAAACAACACCGGATAGGGTGAGACAGATCCGGGCGAGCCAGATAAACTGGAATCCACAGTAAAAAGTATACGAGGAATTCAATGAAATACTGCAGCAGTTGCGGCCACTCGGTAGAACACAAAATTCCCGAGGGAGACAATCGGCATCGGTACGTCTGCCCGAACTGCGAGACCATACACTACCAGAATCCACGGATCGTTGCGGGAACCGTCCCGGTCTGGGACGGAAAGATTCTACTCTGCCGTAGAGCGATTGAGCCCCGCTATGGCTACTGGACGCTTCCCGCAGGTTTTATGGAAAACTCTGAAACAACCAACGAGGCCGCCGCCAGGGAAACCTGGGAAGAAGCGTTGGCGGAAGTAAATATTGAAGGGCTTTATACCGTCATCCATGTCCCGCACATCGACCAGGTACACATGTTCTATCGCGCTACGCTGAAGAATGGATCGTACGGTGCCGGCGAAGAGTCCCTTGAAAGCCAGCTATTCAGTATCGACGAGATTCCGTGGGATGAAATTTCATTCCCAACCGTAAGGCAGACGCTGGAATACTTTATCGCCGACCGGGAGCAGGATCATTTCCCACTGCACGTCAGCGATATCCGCTTTCAGCCCACCCGAAAAGCCGGTTAAGTACCTTAAAACTCTTCTAGCCTGAACACCTCGTAAGCGGGCTCCTCGTAAGGGTGCGCGGCCTTAAGCGCATCCAGGGCCCGGCGAATCAAGGCATCCGAACAGACCAGCTCAACTTTGTATTCGTCGACCAGCTGAACCTCACCCCGCTCACCTATAAACGGCTGACTGCCGTCTAAGGGCCGAAACTGGCCTTGTCCAAGGCATTGCCAGGCACAAGCGTCGTAATCACCAATCTTACCGGCCCCCACCTCAAACAGAGCTCGCTTGGTTTGCTCCAAATGGCTCTCAGGAACGAAATAGCACAACTTATACACAATCCTATCTCCACAATCAGAGGCATTCAGAGGCCAACAGCCTGAACATTTTTTGCTCAGATTAATCAGTTAGAAACTTACCCACAGTTTCTGTGGATAACTCTGGGGATACTTTTTGAGAATCCCCCCCAAGCCCCCACCATTACTGAGCTTTAGACAAATTGGCGACAATTTCGCCGTCTAATTATAATCGTTAATTATCAATAGGTTATGATTGCACGACAAAAAATAGCCTAAAGAATGAAGAGTTGTTCATCGCTCGTACAACTGAGCACCGTAAGTGTGCATAAAAAGGAATAGTCAAGAGAAAATTCCACGTATATTTCACTTCGTGACTCGGATTATTGACAAAAAAGCTCCCATTATTCGACGAACCAGTGGCAAAGCATCCTTAGTCAGCCACGATGATACAGGTGGTAACGCAGCTCGTTACCCCACGCCACAAAAAAACCGGTCATGGGCTGCTCCAATCTGAAGCAGCCCATGACCGGTTTTAGTTCACCCGTTGAGGGTTAGTCAAACCACCGACGAGCATTGCGGAACATCCGCATCCAAGGCGCGTCTTCCAACCACTCCTGAGGCCCCCAGGAGTATTGCGCGGCGCGGAACACCCGCTCGGGGTGAGGCATCATAATGGTCACCCGGCCATCGGCGTTGGTGACACCGGTAATGCCAGCCTGCGAGCCATTCGGGTTGAACGGATAGCGCTCAGTCGCCTGGCCACGGTTATCAACGTAGCGAAGGGCCACCTGTCCTGACTCCGTCAACTGCGCGGCGGAACCGCCGGCACCAAACTCAACCCGACCTTCGCCATGCGCGACCGCGATGGGCATCCGGGACCCGGCCATTCCTTCAAGGAACGCCGACTTGGAAGGCATTACCTCAGCCATCACCAGGCGAGCTTCAAACTGCTCGGACTGATTACGGACAAAGCGGGGCCAGCCTTCGCTGCCCGGAATCAACTCATGGAGGTTCGACAGCATCTGACAACCGTTACACACTCCCAGAGCCAGGGTGTCGTTCCGGCGGAAGAATTCAGCAAACTGATCCCGGACACGCTCGTTGAACAGAATGGATTTCGCCCAACCTTCGCCAGCTCCCAATACGTCACCGTAGGAGAAGCCGCCACAGGCTACAAATGCGCTGAAGCCTTCCAAGCTAACTCGACCTGACAGCATGTCGCTCATGTGCACGTCAACGGACTCAAAGCCGGCGCGATCAAATGCCGCCGCCATTTCGACCTGCCCATTAACGCCCTGCTCCCGCAGTACCGCAACTCGTGGGCGAACACCTTTGGCAATGTAAGGCGCAGCGACGTCATCGTTCAGGTCAAAGGTGAGCGCCGCATTCAGGCCCGGGTCCTCGACATCAAGAATGTTATCGAACTCCTCCTGAGCGCATTCAGCATTGTCGCGCAGCGATTGCACCTGGTAACTGGTCTCGGACCACAGGCGCTGGAGTTCGGAGCGAGCTTCATCAACGATGTCTTCGCCACCGAAGGAGAAACGCACACGGTCTTCATCATTGAGCGTACCAATCACAGACGTGTGCTCGCCCAATCCGGCGCCGGAGAACTGCTGCAATACAAACTCGGTGTCTTCACGGCGAACCTGGATAACCGCACCCAGTTCTTCGTTAAACATTTCCCGGGCAAACTGGCTCGGAAGTTCGGCCAGACCGTCCAGCTTGATGTCGATGCCGGTATGGCCGGCAAACGCCATCTCGACCAGGGTGACAAACATGCCGCCATCAGACCGATCGTGGTACGACAGCAGTTTTCCGTCACCGTTCAGCCCCTGAATCACAGCGAAAAATGCCTTGATGTCCTCAGGGTCATCCAGGTCTGGCGCAACAGCACCAACTTGACGGTATACCTGAGCAAGTGCGGATCCACCAAGGCGGTTCTGGCCGGCAGCGAGGTCGACCAGGATCAGGTCTGTTTCGCCAGCGTCAGTGCGCAGCTCAGGCGTCAGGGTCTTGCGAACGTCCGTTACTGGAGAGAAACCACTGATAACGAGAGACAGCGGCGCAGTCACGCTCTTCTGCTCGCCATTATCCTCTTCCCAAACGGTCTTCATGGACATGGAGTCTTTGCCCACCGGGATGGTAATGCCCAGCTGCGGACACAGCTCCATACCGACCGCTTTCACGGTTTCATAAAGATTTTCATCTTCGCCGGGGTGGCCGGCTGCGGCCATCCAGTTGGCAGAGAGGCGGATGTTGGACAGCTTTTCAATGGATGCCGCTGCGAGGTTGGTAATCACCTCACCCACCGCCATACGACCAGAGGCCGGCGCATCGATGGTAGCCACCGGTGTCCGCTCGCCCATGGCCATCGCCTCACCGGTATGGACATCAAACGAGGTGGCGGTCACGGCCACATCACTCACCGGCACCTGCCACGGTCCAACCATCTGATCCCGGGCAACCAGACCGGTGATGGTACGGTCGCCAATGGTGATCAGGAAGCTCTTGCTACCAACCGATGGCAAACGCAGAACCCGCCGGATCGCGTCGTTCAGGTCGATCTGAGAACTATCAAAGATCGGCTTGGTGAAAGACGAACGTGCAACGCTGCGATGCATCTTCGGCGGCTTGCCAAACAGCACGTCCATCGGCAGATCGACGGCACTGTCATTGAAGTAGGAGTCCGCCAGTTCGAGGTGCATTTCCTCGGTGGCTTCGCCGATGACCGCATAAGGGCAACGCTCACGGCGGCAAATCTCGTCAAAGCGCTCCAGGTTCTCCGGCGCGACCGCCATAACGTAGCGTTCCTGGGACTCGTTACACCAGATTTCCAGCGGTGACATGCCGGGTTCGTCGTTGGGAATGTCCCGCAACTCGAACTTACCACCTCGACCACCATCCTTGACGAGTTCAGGCATGGCGTTTGACAGACCACCGGCCCCTACGTCGTGGATGAAACAAATCGGGTTGCTGTTACCCATCTGCCAGCAGCGGTCGATCACTTCCTGGCAGCGGCGCTCCATTTCTGGGTTATCACGCTGTACAGACGCAAAATCCAGGTTTTCATGGCTGGACCCAGAATCCATGGACGACGCAGCGCCGCCCCCCAGGCCGATCAACATGGACGGGCCGCCCAGCACGATCAGCTTGGCTCCGACGGGAATGCTGCCCTTTTCAACATGCTCGGGGCGAATGTTCCCCAAACCGCCAGCAATCATGATCGGTTTGTGGTATCCCCGCACCTCATCACCAGCCGGTCCGGCTACGCTTTCTTCGAACGTCCGGAAATAGCCCGCCAGGTTGGGACGACCAAATTCGTTGTTGAATGCAGCACCACCAATCGGCCCCTCAATCATGATGTCGAGGGCAGAGGCAATCCGCTCAGGCTTACCATAGCCACCTTCCCAGGGCTGCTCATCCCCCGGAATATTGAGGTTGGACACGGTAAAGCCAGTCAGGCCGGCTTTTGGCTTGGAACCACGGCCGGTTGCGCCCTCATCACGGATTTCTCCGCCGGAGCCCGTCGCCGAGCCGGCAAATGGCGAAATGGCCGTCGGGTGGTTATGGGTCTCAACCTTCATGAGGATATGAATATCTTCCTCATTATATTCGTAGACCCCGGTTTCCGGGTTCGGGAAGAACCGCCCACCTCGACTGCCTTCAATTACAGACGCGTTATCTTTGTACGCCGAGAGCACACCTTCGCTGTTCATCTCGAAAGTGTTACGAATCATCGCAAACAACGATTTTTCCTGGGCTTCACCATCAATATCCCAGGACGCATTGAAAATCTTGTGGCGGCAATGCTCGGAGTTCGCCTGGGCAAACATCATCAACTCGACGTCAGTCGGGTCTCGTTCGAGGCCCTGGAACGCGCTGACCAGGTAATCAATCTCATCGTCGGCCAAGGCCAGACCAAGGGTATGATTGGCCTCTTCCAGCGCCTTACGGCCACCGGACAGAATGGCCACGGCATTCAGCGGTCTTGGCTCTTCCCGGTTGAACAACAACTCGGCACCGCCCGTCTCGTGGAAAACTTTCTGGGTCATCCGGTCATGAAGCAACGCGGCAATCTGCTCGCGACGGTCCAACCCAAGTTTCTCGGACGCCGTCACATAGTACGCAGTACCCCGCTCAATGCGACGAATCTGCTTCAGACCGCAATTGCGGGCAATATCCGTGGCCTTACTGGACCATGGTGATAAGGTACCCGGGCGGGGAACGACCAGGAAGAGGATGCCTTCAGGCTGTTCTGCCGGCACACTGGGGCCGTAGGTGAGCAATCGGTCAAGGACCTGTTGCTCCGTCGGCGACAGGGCGTCGTCCATATCGCAAAAGTGCATGAACTCAGCGTAAACATGCTCCACCTCTGGCGCGATGGCCTGAATTTGGGCAAGCAGTTTCTGAGAACGGAAAGGCGAGAGCGCAGGAGCGCCGCGAAGTTCCAGCATGGTCTAAACCTGTATCACGCTAATCTGGGAATCAGGAACGTCCTGGTTGGCAAACGTCACCGGGACCGCTTTGATCTGAACGGGCGCAATGATACTGGAAAGCGACGTGGGGATACAGAGACGAAACTCCGACTAACACCCCAAACGACCTGTGGATTTCCACCAGTCCGGCCCCGCACTAGCAAAATGGCCTATAGACCCGTTGGACCGATCTCCCGATTATGGTTCCGCCCAACAAAAATGAGCTATACCTGTAACAAGGGCTATACAGACAGGTAATTGTGGTCAGGGAAGCCACAGAACTAACTGTTTAAGGAATATACAGTTGACATAGTTTTGCATAGTTTTCGAACAGCAAGATTGACCTGGCTCACGGACTTGCGAGATCATTTCGGTGGACATGGACAGTTTACCCCGCGTTCTTCTAGAGCTCACTCGACAAGCCAAGCTTTTGTAAAAAAAGGAAAAAGCGATTCAGACTGGCGTGTTGAACCCTCGGAAATGCCGTACGGGAGACTAAGGATTTGGCGATGATGACTCTTATGCCACAACTGAAACACTTCCGAACAGGTGCTTGCTTGCTGGCAATCGCCAGCGTTGTTGCGTTGGCCAGCGGTTGCTCCAGACCTTCTACACTTGAAGAGATCCGCTCCGAGGGTGTGCTTCATGTTATCACCCGTAACGCTCCGTCAATCTATTACGAAGACAGGGACGGCCCGACCGGGTTCGAATATGAGCTCGCCAAACGATTTGCCGATTCACTTGGCGTAGAGTTAAGGGTACGGGTTGCCGACGACAATACTGAGATCTTGTCGGTTCTTGACCGTAATTATGCCCATATTGGTTTGGCAGGACTGACCGATAGCCCGGACTACACCGACCGTTTCCGTGCCGTTCCCATCGGCCTGAAGTCCCAGTCCGTTGTCATCTACAACCGTGACCTGCCCAAACCACAAAGCATTGGCGATCTGGTCGATACCCCTATTCATGTGATTGCCAACAGCAACCATGCCCGGTACCTCAACGAGCTTAAGGCGGACTATCCAGATTTAACCTGGCAACAGCACCCTGAACTGGATGCCGCGGGCCTGCTGGAACGCATCGAATCCGGCGAGCTCCAGCTAGCCATTGTTGCCTCGAACGAACTGGCCATCAATCACGTATTCTTCCCTGCTGTGAAAGAAGCCTTCACCCTGAATGAGCCGGAAAGTCTGGCTTGGCTTCTGCCTGCCGAACAGGACGCATCGCTCTACGAGGCTGCACAGGGATTTTTCAGCGTACTCGAAACCGATGGCACCCTCGCCCAGCTCAAGGAGCGTTATTACGGGCACCTGGACCGCCTGAACTATGTCGGCGCACGCACGTTTGTTCACCACGTCCGCAACCGCCTGCCCCGTTATGAAAGCCTGTTCCGTGACTATGCCCAGGAAAACGAACTGGACTGGCGCCTGCTGGCAGCGATTGGATACCAGGAATCCCACTGGCGCCCCAATGCAGTGTCGCCGACAGGTGTTCGCGGCATGATGATGCTGACCAGGAACACCGCAGACTACGTCGGTATCGACAACCGTCTTGACCCAGAACAGAGCGTTGACGGCGGTGCCCGTTATTTCAGCATGGTGTACGACCGGATTCCCGAGCGCATTCAGGAGCCGGACCGTACCTGGTTTGCGCTGGCATCCTATAACGTCGGTTTTGGTCACCTGGAAGACGCCCGCAAACTCACAGAGGCCGCCGGCAGGAACCCGGACCGCTGGATGGACGTAAAGGAATTCCTGCCGCTGCTGGCTCAAAAGGAATGGTACTCAAAAACCCGTTTCGGCTACGCCCGCGGCCATGAGCCAGTCATCTACGTGCAGAATATCCGCCGCTATTACGACGTTCTGGCGTGGATGAAAGACCCAGCCCAGGCCACTGAACAGGTGGCCAGCCAAGACCTTCCCGCGCTCACCGACGACCCGTTGGCCGAGCAGACACTGGCTACCGAGGAACGAGCATCGCTACCCCGGGATCTAGGCATGACGCCTCCAACCCTGTAACTCGGTAACCCTGGAAGCAGTTTGGGGGTGCCCTTGGGCTCCCTGAAGTTATTCGCTCTCTCTACTTTGCAACAGTGCCTGTTCAACCTGATCCGCGCTGAATCCCCGCTGACTCAGGAAGCGGGCCTGCTTTGCCCGCGCAGGCCAGTCTTCGCTCAGATCACTCAACCCGTACTTTCGGGCTCTCATGGCCAGGGCCATCTCCAGCCATTGGCTTTCAGGTATTTCAGAAAGGCTCTCCGGAATAAAGCGAATTCCTTTTTGTTGCAATTCCGCCCGAATTCTCAGGGGGCCGTAACCCTGATCAACCCGACTTCGAGTATAGACCTCGGCAAACCGCTCATCGCTTAACCAGCCCTCAGACTCAAACTCGTCCAGTACCGACTCAATAACGGGTGACTCCAGCTTTCGCTGCCGAAGCTTAAGTGTCAGCTCAAAGCGACTGTGCTCTCGCCTGGCAAGCAATCGCAATGCCGCCGACTTCGCTCGATGTTCCGGATCTTCGTTGTGACGTTCTCTTACCAATTGACTCTTCCCGCTGGTGCCATCCAAACGCTAGACTATGCTCCCTCAAGGCGAAGCCGGTTGAACCTGCGCTTTGCCCAACCTCTGCCCGGTCACCGGTGTTATCGGTTGACCGATGTGTGGTGACGGCCACTGTGCCGGATACCAGGACCTGGTTTCAATACTGAAGGATACGTTCATGGCTGCATTCATCCGGAAACTGTTCAAAACCCGTAAGGCCACTCAGGCACCTGCACCGAAACAGGTAACCCCTAGCCCGGTGGCACAGCCCAGGGACAATCAGGGCGACCTGAAAACGGAACAGGACGCAATCCTCAATGCCCAGCCAACCCTTCAACAGCTCGAAACGCTGGCTATCGAAGGGGTCACTTCAGACATACGCCAGCGGGCCGCCACTGACATTGCAGACCGGGAAGCCCTGAACCGCATCCAGAAAGCGGCAAAAGGAAAGGACAAAGGGGTTTACCAACTGGTACGCCACAAGCTCCAGCAGATCAAACAACAGGAAACGGAGCAGAATCAGCTCCAGGAGCGACTCCAGACACTGATTCGCCAGGCCGAGGACCAGGCCAGGAGTGAAGACACCAACCTCTATGAACCCCGCTTTGAGGCACTCCTCCAACAGTGGCAGCCACTTGAACCCGAGGCCACCCCGGAACAGGCAGCGGCTTTCCTGCAGGCCTGTCACGGATGCCGGGAACGCATCGCCGCCTTGGCCGCCGAGGCAGCCGACCAGCAGCGCCATGCCGACCAAGCCCAGCAACGCATCAGCACCATCGAACTGCTTAATACCACCCTCGACGACCTGCGTACCGCGGCGACGACTGCCCTCCCCTCCCTCTCTGCTCTCGACGCCCTCCAAAAGACCCAGGAAAACCGCTGGCTTGAGGCTACCCGGGACACTCAGGTTCAAAAATCCGAGCAGAAGCAATACGAAGCCAGCATGCAGAATCTGAAATCATTCCTCGGTGCTGTTCGCCGCTATAGTGCCGCCGGAGAATCGCTACAGGCATTGCTGGAGCAGGTTGAGGACGATGCGCTGAAACCTGACCAAAAGACAGGGGCGCAGGCATTGGTGGCTGACATTGACTGGCCGACCGGCTTCGCCAACCCAGAGCCGCTGCAACGTCTGAGTTCACTGCTGAAAACCGTATCTCCGCGTGTCGAACGCAGTGGCGATGACGAACAACAGAAACAGCGTGCAAAAGCACTCGCGGATATTCTCGACCAGCTTGAGCAGGCGCTGGAGTCACGCCAGCTCAAAGAATCCCGCCAGCTGTTCAAGAAAGCCCAACAAACGCAAAAAAACCTGGACAAGCGCCACGCCCGTTCGCTCCAGGCCCGTCTGCAGCTACTCGCAGGTCAGTTGCATGACCTCAATGACTGGCAGGGTTTTGCAACCAGCCCCAAGCAACAGGCACTTTGCGAGCAGATGGAATACCTTGCCGAGCAGCCCATGGAGCCGGAAGCCAAGGCGGAACGCATCAAGGAACTCCAGACAGAGTGGCGGAAGCTGGGCGGGTCATCTGACAGAACCCTCTGGGACCGATTCAAGAAAGCGTCTGATGCCGCCTATGAGCCCTGCAAAGCCTACTTCTCCGCCAAGTCGGACCTTAAGCAGAGCAACCTTGATAAACGAGGCCTGATCTGTGACGAACTGGACAACTTTGTCACCAACTCCGATCTTTCCGACGCCGACTGGAAAGCCGTCGACCAGATCCTGAGGACTGCACGGGACGAGTGGAAAGCCGCATGGCCCGTAGAGTTTCGGGATAACCGTTCCGTACAGAAGCGATTCGACAGCCTCCTCAAACGACTGGAAGCACCGCTGAATGCCGAGCGTGAGAAGAACGAGGCACTTAAACAGGCGATTATCGAACGCGCCGAAGCCTTGGTTGAACTTGAGCCCCTAGCAGAGGCCATGAACCAGGCGAAAGCCCTGCAGGGTGAGTGGCAAGCCGTTGGCATTACTCGCCACCGCGAAGACCGCAAGTTGTGGAAAGCCTTCCGCTCCGCCTGCGACCGCATCTTCGAACGAAGAGACGCAGAGCGTTCAACCCAGCAACAGCAAACTGAGGCCGCCGACAAGCATCTGGAGGAGGTTCTCGGTCAAACTGCCGAGGTTAATGCTACCCAGGCCAGTGCCGCCGCAATCGCGGAAGCCCTGAAAACCCTGGACACTGTCGCAGGCCAACGGCTGTCGCGACCAATGTCGGAGCGGTTGAGCAGCGAACGTGCCCGTCTGAAATCCCTGAAAGAACAGCAGGCCCTTGCGGACCGCATTGCCAGCTGGCACCACTATATCGACGCCAGCCAGGACAACCCGGCAGAGCTGTCTGCGCCGGAAGCGTGGGCACGTCGATCCAGCGCTCTGGACACCTTGTCGGCACGGGAACTGGTTATCCGCGCGGAAATTCTTTCGGAAGTACCTTCCCCGGACCAAGACCAGGCCCTGCGCATGGAAATCCAGGTCAAACGCCTGTCCGACGGACTTGGTGGGGGACAGACTGAAAGCAACCACGCGGACCAGCTGGAATCCCTGGTGGCGTATTGGTGCCTTGGCCTCGACCACAGCGATCGCCAGCCTGAAATGGCGACCCGCCTGAAACAGGCCCTGACGGCGACCCTTCGCTAACCCACATCAATCCCTGTTGTGGGAACCAACAAAGGCCCGGGCTTCTGTAACTGCGACCCGGGCTTTTTCTTTCATTTCCAGCAGTTCCTGGTCGGCCAGGTAGAACCGCATATCAATGGCAAAACGGTAGTACCTGGAAGGCAAACGATTCAGCGCCACACACATGACATCTGCCAGGAAATCCTCGCCATCGCCCTGCTCACGACTGAGCTCCACCGCTTCAGCGACAAGCCCCTCGTAAAAGTTGTCGATTGCATCCCGTAACGACATTCACACCTCCACTCTACTGAAACACCAACACCACCTGACTGAATGCATGCACCCGAATCTGGGCGCGGACACCTATCGCCCAGGGGATCCACTAACACCATAGTTGTGGTCCGGACAATTGTCATGAGCGCTTTCGCCAATTGAATTGGCAGCGAGCGTCATTACCCGTAACGGGAACGACAGGCTAAGGTAAGTGGTCAACAACAACCAACTCTGAGGACAGACCATGAGCACTGAGGCCTATATCTTCGATGCAGTGCGCACCCCAAGAGGCCGCGGCAAAAAAGACGGCGCCCTGCACAGCGTTAAACCCATAACCCTGATGACCACTGTGCTAAAGGCACTGCAGGAACGGAACAACCTGGATACCGCCCAGGTGGACGACATTGTGATGGGTTGCGTAACGGCTGTAGGTGACCAGGGTGCCGATATCGCTAAAACCGCCGCACTGGCGGCAGACTGGGATGAAGTCGTTGCCGGCGTAACGCTGAACCGTTTCTGCGCCTCCGGCCTTGAAGCCGTTAACCTGGCGGCTATGAAAGTACGTTCGGGCTGGGAAGACCTCGTGGTCGCTGGTGGTGTTGAAGCGATGTCCCGGGTTCCCATGGGGTCCGATGGCGGCGCCTGGGCCATGGACCCTGCCACCAACCTGCACACCGGCTTTATGCCGCAGGGTATTGGCGCCGACCTGATTGCAACCCTGGAAGGCTTCAGCAGGGAAGATGTTGACCAGTTTGCTGTCAACTCTCAGAAAAAAGCGGCCAATGCCTGGGAAAAAGGTTATTTCAACCGCTCCATCGTTCCGGTCCAGGACCAGAATGGGGTCACCATTCTCGACCGCGATGAGCATGTCCGGGGCAATACCACCCTGGAATCCCTCAGCCAGCTAAAACCCTCGTTCCAGATGATGGGTGAAATGGGCTTTGACGGAGTCGCCCGGGAAAAATACCACTACGTTGAGAAGATCAACCACGTCCACCATGCCGGCAATTCCTCGGGCATTGTGGATGGTGCCACGGCCATGCTGATTGGCAGCGAGGCCAAGGGCAAAGCGCTGGGACTGACTCCCCGAGCTCGCATCGTTGCGACCGCAGTAACCAGCACGGACCCGACCATCATGCTCACCGGCCCGGCTCCGGCGGCCCGCAAGGCACTGGAAAAAGCTGGCCTGACGGTTGACCAGATTGATCTGTTCGAAGTGAACGAAGCTTTTGCCTCAGTGGTCATGCGCTTTCAGAAGGAACTGTCGGTGCCAGATGACAAAGTCAATGTAAACGGGGGCTCCATCGCGTTAGGCCACCCATTGGGCGCCACCGGCGCCATGATTCTGGGCACCCTGCTCGACGAACTGGAGCGCCGCGAGCTGCGCTACGGCCTTGCCACCCTGTGCGTAGGCGGTGGTATGGGAATCGCTACAATCATCGAGCGCTGCTGAGCCGACACCTGAGGAGAACAGATTATGAGTGCTATTCGCTATGAACTGGGTGCCGACCAGACCCTCACCCTGACCATCGACATGCCGGGACAGTCCGCCAACACCATGAACTCGGTGTTCCGGGACGCTCTGGATGACACCACCACCAAAGTGCTTGCCGACCTCGACAAAATTCGAGGCATCATCATCGCATCCGCCAAGAAAACCTTTTTCGCCGGCGGCGACCTCAACGAACTTCACAAAGTTACCCGTGCCGACGCACAGGCGTTTGAAGATATGGTCAACGGCCTGAAAAGCGCCATGCGCAAGCTTGAGACCAGCGGCAAGCCGGTTGTCGCCGCCATTAACGGCACGGCCCTTGGCGGCGGCCTTGAGCTTTGTCTTGCCTGCCATCACCGGGTGGTGCTTGATGATGACAAAATCCAGCTTGGCCTGCCTGAAGTCACCCTGGGCCTGTTGCCTGGCGGGGGCGGCACCCAGCGCCTGCCCCGGATGATTGGTCTGGAGGCCGCTTTCCCCTACCTGATGGAAGGCAAGAAAGTGAACCCAAAAGCCGCCCTGAAGGCGGGCATCGTGGACGAGCTTGCCAGCTCTGGGGATGAGCTGATCAGCAAAGCAAAAGCCTTTATCGATGCCAATCCGAGCTGTCAGCAGCCATGGGACAAAAAAGGCTTCAAACTTCCGGGCGGAGCCCCTCACCACCCGGCGATGGCACAAAAGCTGGCCATAGTACCGGCCATGCTTAAGCAGAAAACCAAAGGCTGCTACCCGGCACCTGAGCGTATCCTGTCTGCCACCGTTGAAGGCTGCCAGGTGGACTTTGACAACGGCAGTCTGATCGAAACCCGCTACTTTACTGAATTGGTGGTCGGCCAGGTCGCCAAGAACATGACCGGAACCTTCTGGTTCCAGCTTAACGCCATCAAGGCCGGTGGCAGCCGTCCCGAAGGCGTCGCCAGAGAAACATTCACTAAAGTGGGCGTACTCGGCGCGGGCATGATGGGGGCTGGCATTGCCTATTCCACCGCAAGCCGCGGCATTGACGTGGTCCTGAAAGACGTGTCCGTTGAGAACGCGGAAAAGGGCAAAGGCTACTCGGACATGTTGCTGGGCAAAAAGGTCAGCCGCAAACGAATGACCGAGGAACAGAAAGAGGCGGTACTCAACCGCATCACCGCGACCGACTCCGCTGACGACCTCGCCGGCTGCGACCTGATCATTGAGGCTGTGTTCGAGGACAGTGCGCTTAAAGCCAGGGTCACCCAGGAGGCCGAGCCAAAGCTGGTCAACAACGGCATTTTTGCGTCCAACACATCCACCATCCCCATCTCCCAACTGGCGGAAGCATCCGGCAGACCGGAAAACTTCATCGGCCTGCACTTCTTCTCCCCGGTGGACAAGATGCAACTGGTGGAAATCATCGTTGGTGAAAAGACCTCCGATGAAACCCTTGCCCGTGCCTTCGACTACGTACTGCAGATTGGCAAAATCCCCATTGTGGTCAACGACAGCCGTGGCTTCTTTACCTCCCGCGTATTCGGCACCTTCGTTAACGAAGGGATTGCCATGCTGGCTGAGGGCATCCACCCGTCCAGCATCGAGAACGCCGGAGTCCTGGCTGGCATGCCGGTCGGCCCATTGGCGATTTCAGATGAGGTCAGCCTGACCCTGATGCAGCATATCCGTGCTCAGAGCCGGAAAGACACGGAAGCGGCGGGAGGCACCTGGGCTCCCCATCCGGCGGAAGCGGTGATTGACCAGATGGTCAACACCCAGGATCGCAAAGGCAAGGCCGCGGGCGCCGGGTTCTATGAATACCCGCAACAGGGCAAGAAATACCTGTGGCCGGAACTCGAGTCACTCTTCGTCGACCGGGAGAAGGCCACGCAGGCGCAGCTTCAGGATCTGAAGGACCGCATTCTGTTCATCCAGGCCATTGAGACCGTTCGCTGTCTGGAAGAAGACGTTCTCCGCTCCGTCGAAGACGCCAACATCGGCAGTATTTTCGGTATTGGTTTCGCGCCCTGGACCGGTGGCGCCATTCAGTTCATCAACCAGTACGGTGTGCGGGAATTTACGGCCCGCGCTACGGAGCTGGCCGAACAGTACGGTAGCCGCTTCACCCCACCAGCGCTGCTGCTGGCCAAAGCTGAATCAAACACACCGTTCGCATAAGCCTATGGCCCGAAAAGGAACACCTTCCTTTTCGGGCTTCTTTCCCTTGAGTTCTCCCCCTCTGCCCCAATCTCTGCTGTAAGTGGCTGATAACAATCCGTTGCAACTGACCATATGATGGACATATTGTCACATTGCGACACCAGCGAACTGTGGCAACGCAACTACCGCTTGCCTACAATGAAACGAAAGCGGGAGTCTCTGAATTGGCCCCGTCTTATCCGTCCGCCCATCCTTCGGGCCGGCACAGATCTGGGCCCATTCAGACGTTTCTGGTCTATCTGGCGTGACCCCCAGGCACTTTGGCCTTCACCATTCGGCGGCCGGGGCTCTAAACACAGCTTCAGGTAATGATAATTATGAACATTGCGGAACGATTCAGATTTACTGCACGCGGTGACCGCACAGGACGGTTCAGTACGCTTGGGCGCGCCATCGCGGTCGCCCTGATGGTCAGCCCCCTGGCGTTGCAAGCGGCCATCGACCGGGAGGCCCCCTACAACCCGGTCGCACCGACGGTTGACCAGGCTCGGGCCAATATCCTGATTGCCAGGCAACTGCAGTTTACCCACTTCCGCGACCTGACCATTGACGATGAGCTATCCAGCGAAGTCTTTGACGTTTACCTGGACTACCTCGACGGGCAACGGGTTTATCTCACCCAGGAAGACCTGGCAACGTTTGCCCCGTTACGCCAACGCCTCGGCTCGGCCCTTAAAACCGGTCAGCTGCAGCCCGGTTTCGATATCTACAACACGGTCCAGCAGCGAATCATCGAGCGACTGGAGTTTGCCCTGTCCGTCATCGACGGCGGCCTGGATCAAATGGACTTCACTGGCAACGAGACTTTACTGCTCGACCGCTCTGACACTGAGTGGGCAGCCAACCAGGAAGAACTTGACGCCCTCTGGGTACGCCGCATCAAGAACGCGGTGCTGGCCCAACGTCTCAATGGTAAGGATGACGATGCCATTGAAGACACCCTGCACCGCCGCTACGAAAGCCAGCTGAACCGGGCCAGCCAAGTGCGCAGTGAAGACGCTTTCCAGGCTTACATGAATGCGTTCACCAGCATCTGGGACCCGCATACATCGTATTTCTCGCCGCGCACCTCAGAAAACTTCAACATCAACATGAGCCTGTCCCTTGAGGGCATTGGCGCCGTCCTGCAATCGGATAACGAATACACCAAGGTGGTTCGTCTGGTTCCCGGTGGCCCGGCCTCACGGCAGGGTCAGTTGCAACCGGCAGACCGCATTGTTTCGGTGACCCAGGAAGATCAGGACACTCCGATCAACGTCATCGGCTGGCGGCTGGATGAGGTCGTCGACCTGATTCGCGGGCCTCGTGAGTCCGTGGTCACGCTGGAAGTTATCCCGGCAAACGCCACCGACGAGTCGGTCACCCGCACGATTGCCATCAAGCGGGATCAGGTCAAGCTGGAAGAACAGAGCGCCAGCAGCGAAGTGATCGAGTTGGAACGGGATAACGGCAACTACCGCATCGGCGTGGTCACCATTCCGACCTTCTATGCGGATTTCCGGGCCATGCAGCAGGGCGACCCGAACTACAAGAGCACCACCCGCGACGTACGGAGACTGATCGACGAACTCGAACAGCAAGGCATTGACGGTCTGGTGGTGGACCTCCGCAACAATGGCGGCGGCGCGCTTCATGAAGCCAATGACCTGGTGGGCCTGTTTATTGACGAGGGCCCCACCGTTCAGATCCGCAACGCCACCAACGAAGTTCAGGTGCTCACCGACCAGGATCCCTCCGTGGCCTACGATGGCCCACTGGTGGTCATGGTGAACCGGATGAGCGCGTCCGCATCGGAAATCTTTGCCGGCGCCATCCAGGACTATGGTCGCGGCCTGGTGGTGGGCGCTCAGACCTTCGGCAAAGGCACCGTTCAGGCCGTACGGCCGTTGAACCACGGCCAGCTCAAGATCACTCAATCCAAGTTTTACCGGGTTTCCGGTGGCTCCACCCAGCATAAAGGCGTCATGCCGGATATCGTGATTCCATCCCGGGTCGACAATACCCGGATCGGCGAGGATGCCCTTGAGCATGCCCTGCCCTGGGATCAGATTGAGGCCGTTCCTCATACCCGTTACTACGACTTCAGCAGCATCATCGACCAGTTGCGCGATAACCACGATCACCGGTTCGCCAGCAACCCCGAGTTCCAGCTGCTGCAGCAGGAAATCGACTTCCTGGAAGAGCAGCGTCAGCAGACGTCGGTCAGCCTGAACGCTGATGTTCGCCAGGAGGAACAACAGCGCATCGAGAACACCCGTCTGGCCATTGCCAATGCCCGCCGGGAGATTCGTGGCGAAGTGCCGTTCGCAACACTGGAAGAGCTGGAAGACTGGCAGGACCTGCAGGCCGCCGATCCGGACAATCAGGACGAAGCGCTGGACTTCATCGTACGGGAAGGTGGTTACATCATGGCTGATATGCTCGAACTTGACCGGCGCATGGCGTCTATCGAGACCCAGAGAGCCATCGCCGCCCAAGCCAACTGAGTCAGGGCGACCGAATGGCCAAAGACGACAGCCAGCGCGCCAGGGCTTTGCAGGACATGATGATGGATGCCATGCACGCCATGGCATTCATGGATCAGGTCCAGAATCTCAACGATGGCGAGTCGACAGCCGGCCAACGTGGTAAGGATGATGATCGCGAATCGTCACTGATGGATCGCATAGCGGGCCTGACGGGCTCGGCTATGCGTTTTGCCTCACGCTCAACCGATGCCTCCCTGAAAGTGGGGCGAGCGTTGATGAAGTCCCAGGATCAGCTGCGGGTCATGCTGGCGGCCGGCAAATCCCTAAGCGACATTCGCCAGGTGCTAGGGCTGACGCTGTCTGAGATGAGCGACGCTCTCAACCTGCAAGACAAATCCATCCTCGAAGCGATCGAGGATGGTACCTCTACCCTGTCGTTCGAACTGATTCTGCGCCTCGCAGCGCTGGTGGCCAGAAACGACCCGATTCCGTTTATCCTGCGCACCGCGCGGAACTACAACCCCGAGGTTTGGCAGGTACTGAACAACTGGGGTGTGGGCCGTCTGCCGCTGCAGTTCGAACGCGAACGGGAGTTCATCAATATTTTCCGGCGTCACGATGACGCCCGTAACTTGTCGGATGAAGGCTTCCGCAAGGTTCTCGACTTTACCCGCAGAAGTTTTGAGATGTCGCTGCACTTCATTGAACAGCAAGAGCTTGAGATCGAACAGCTCAAGACCGAATTGCAGGCCTTGAAAGCACAGGCTGACGAGCCGGATTCCAACACACAGAAGAAATCCGGCTAACGGTCAACTCAGCCCGGAAGGAATACCTTCGCCATCCGTTCTGCGTCCGGCTGCTCAATAACCCCCTGCTCCGTCACAATGGCATCAATCAGGGACGCCGGGGTCACATCAAACACCGGGTTGAACACATCGACCGACTCAGGCGCCAAAACAGCCCCACGGATCTGTTTGACCTCGGTTCCTTCCCGCTCTTCAATCGGAATTTCAGTGCCAGACGCCAAGGTCATATCGACCGTGCTCGACGGCGCCACAACCATGAAGCGAATACCGTGGTGGCGGGCCAGAACAGCCAGGCTATAGGTGCCGATCTTGTTCGCAACATCCCCATTTGCGGTAATTCGGTCAGCCCCGACGATCACCCAGCGCACACTCCCCTGCGCCATAATCCAGGCCGCGGCGCCATCCGCATTCAGAGTCACCGGGACCCCCTCCCTGCTGAGTTCCCAGGCGGTCAACCGGCTTCCCTGGAGCCAGGGACGGGTTTCATCCGCGTACACCCGCTCCAAACGGCCGGTTTCATGCAGCCTGCGTATAACGCCGAGCGCCGTGCCATACCCTCCCGTCGCCAAGGCGCCGGTGTTGCAATGGGTCAACACGGAGAACGGCTTGTCTTCATCCATCACGGACAACGCATGGTCTGCCATCGCCAGATTCGCTGCCAAATCTTCGGCATGAATGGCTTCAGCGGCTTCGGTCAGTCGCTGCTGGGCCTCGACCAGGGTTTCACAGCTTCCCGCTACCGTTTCCATTCGCCTGAGCGCCCAAAAAAGGTTCACTGCAGTTGGCCGGGATGCCGCCAGCACGGCAACAGCCTCTGCCAGAGCTTCCCGCCACGTTTCCTCCATCAACGAACGAGCCGCTAACGCCACACCATAAGCCGCACTGATGCCAATCGCGGGCGCCCCCCGGACCACCATGTCGCGAATACAGTCCGCCACGCCGGTCGCATCCGTCATCGCCAACCAACGCTCCTCCTCTGGCAGAAGGCGCTGATCCAGCAACTCCAGTTGATGGCCATGCCACCGGATGGCTACCGTACCGATGGTCCGCTGGGTCGCAGAATCCGGTGAAATTGAGGAGGGGTCAATCATCGAAGTAACTCCGCTATAGAAAGAAATGCGTCAGACAGAAAGTGCGTCAGTATATCCGTTTTGTCGGCCTCAGGGTGGTGACAGTACCTGCCGCTCGTTATACTTTCCGGCACATTGCCAAGGCACCACATTAAGGGAACCCATGACAGCAGAAACCATAGTGGCAGCGGACCTTCGTATCAACGCCCGCTGGGTGATTCCGATCGAGCCCGCCCGGACCGTACTTGAGGACCATGCCGTCTTGGTTCAGGGCGACAAAATCGTTGCCGTACTGCCCCAACAGGAAGCCGACCAACGCTTTCGTTCCCGCGAGTCTGTCAATCTCGACCGCCATGTAGTGCTGCCCGGCCTGATCAACATGCACGGCCACGCTGCGATGTCGCTGTTTCGGGGAATGGCCGATGACTTGCCCTTGATGACCTGGCTTAACGACCACATCTGGCCGGCCGAAGGCAAGTACGTCAGCGACGCATTTACGGTCGACGGTACCCGCCTCGCCATTGCCGAGATGCTGCGCACGGGCACCACCACCTTTTCCGACATGTACTTTTTCCCGGAGGTGGCCGCTCAGGTGGCTCACGACATCGGCATTCGCGCTCAGGTCTGCTTCCCTGTCCTCGATTTTCCCACCATGTGGGCTTCCGGCCCGGACGAGTACCTGAGCAAGGGCCAGGCCCTGATCGAACAATGGAAGGGAGACACCTTTGTCACCGTAGGCATTGGCCCACATGCGCCCTACACGGTTTCCGATGGCCCTCTTGAGCAGATTCGAGACCTCGCCAGCCAAACCGGTGCCCCCATCCAGATTCATCTCCATGAAACCGCCTTCGAAGTCGCCGAAGCCCTGGAAAAGACCGGGAAACGACCAAGCCAACGACTGGCTGACCTGGGGCTGCTGGGCCCGGCGACCCAATGCGTACACATGACCCAGATCGACGAGACGGATATTGACCTGTTTCAGCAAAGCGGCACCCATGTCATCCATTGTCCGGAATCCAATCTCAAACTGGCCAGCGGCCTGTGCCCGGTTGACCGTTTGTTGAAGGCGGGCGTCAATGTCGCCATCGGAACCGACGGCGCCGCCAGCAATAACGACCTGGACCTGCTTGGCGAGCTCAAAACCGCCGCGATGGTCGCAAAGGTGGTTGCCGAAGACGCCGCTGCGCTGTCAGCCCACGAAGCACTCGAAATGGCGACCATAAACGGAGCCCGCGCCCTGGGACGCGCCCATGAACTTGGCTCTCTGGAAGCCGGAAAGCTGGCCGATATTATTGCAGTGGATCTGAGTGACCCATTCCTGCAGCCGGTGTATGACCCGGCATCCCACTTGGTTTACAGCTGCCATAGCCGGCAAGTCAGCCACAGCTGGATTGGTGGAGTGCCCCAGGTCCAGGATGGCTGCCTGACCCGCATTGATGTTCCTGACCTGGTTCTGAAAGTTCAAGGTTGGGCCGAACAGATTCGCCAACCAGCGGCGCAAAGCGCCGACTGACCGGTTCGCCTTATCCCATTTGGAAATGACCTATGACCAATCAAAACGTAGACCAGAACGAAGTCGCCAAGTTTGAGGCCCTGGCCAGTCGCTGGTGGGACCCGACCAGCGAATTCAAGCCGTTGCATGAAATTAACCCCCTCCGGCTGAACTACATCGATGAAAAGGCCTCGCTGGCTGGCAAACGGGTACTCGATGTAGGCTGCGGTGGCGGCCTGGTGTCCGAAGGTATGGCCCAACGCGGCGCGCACGTCACCGGTATCGACATGGGCGAAGCGCCCCTGTCTGTCGCCAAGCTCCATGGGCTGGAAAGCGGCATCAAAGTAGATTACCGACAGACCACCGTCGAGGCGCTGGCCGCTGACCCGGAGCATGCCGGTCAGTACGACGTGGTCACCTGCCTGGAGATGCTGGAGCACGTTCCAGATCCGTCGTCGGTGATCAAAGCCTGCGCGGCCCTGTTGAAGCCTGGTGGACACCTGTTTGTATCCACCATCAACCGCAACCCCAAGTCGTTCCTGTTTGCCATCGTTGGTGCGGAGTATGTGCTGGGTATGTTGCCGAAGGGCACCCACGAGTGGAAAAAGTTCATCCGCCCCTCAGAGATGTCCGACTACCTGCGCCACGCGGACCTGGAAATTCGTGACCTCACCGGTATGACCTACAACCCCGTCACCAAGGTGTACCGCCTCGGCCGGGACGTTGACGTTAACTACATGATGCACGCCGTAGACGGGCGGGACGAAGCGTGACAAACAGCTCCCCAAGACCATCCACAGTCCTTTTTGACCTGGACGGCACGCTGATTGATACGGCGCCGGATTTTATTCGCTGCCTGAATCTGCTGCGCCATCAGCACGGCATGAGTGCCCTGCCAGCGGAGCAGATTCGACGATCCGTTTCCAACGGGGCCCGTGCCATGATTGAGGTCGGTTTTGGCCTGACGCCGGAAGACAGTGATTACCTGGACCGCCACACCGCGTTTCTCGATCTCTATGAAACTGGCGTGGCCGAAGAAACCGTGCTGTTCCCGGGTATAGCCGAACTGCTCGACTGGCTTGACCAGCAAACCATCCCCTGGGGCATTGTCACCAATAAGCCGGAACGCTTCACAGCGCCCCTGCTCACCGCCCTGGCCCTGGACACACGCTGCGCAGCCGTGATCTGTCCGGACCATGTGTCGCAACGCAAACCGCATCCCGAATCCTTGTTGCTGGCCTGCAAGCAGATCGGCGTAGACCCCACCAGCGGTATCTACGTAGGCGATCATGTCCGTGACATTGAGGCGGGGCGCAATGCCGGAATGTCAACCATTGCGGTACGTTACGGCTACATTGAGCACCCCGATGAGGTCGAGCACTGGCGTGCCGACCAGGTCGCCGAAACCGTCAGCGACCTGACAAACCTGATACAATACCGCTGATTTTCAGAACCTTGATGTATTCCCCAAACCGGAGAGTTTCTATGCAAGACTACCAAGCACCGGCCGATTTGCTGAAAGATCGTGTAATCCTGGTGACTGGTGCCGGCAGCGGCATTGGCCGCACCGCAGCGCTTACCTATGCTGCACACGGTGCCACGGTAATCCTGCTGGGCCGCACCACGGCCAAGCTAGAAGAGCTTTACGACGAAATCGAAGCTGCCGGTTATCCGCAGCCCGCCATTGTTCCCATGAACCTGGAAGGTGCTGCGGTCAAGGAGTACGAGGAAATGGCCATGACCATTGAAGAGACCTTTGGTCGCCTCGATGGCATCCTCCATAATGCGGCTATCCTGGGTGCTCGCAGCCCCGTTGAACTTTATGATCCGGAAACCTGGAACAGGGTCATGCAGGTCAATGCCACCGCGCCCTTCCTGCTTAGCCGCGCTCTGATCCCGTTGCTGCGCAAGTCCGATGGTGCTTCCGTCATCTTCACTTCATCCGGCGTTGGTCGTCGGGCCAAGGCCTACTGGGGCGCTTACGCGGTTTCGAAGTTTGCGATTGAAGGCCTCAGCCAGCTGCTGGCTGACGAGCTTGATGATGAGCGCCACAACATCCGGGTCAACAGCCTCAACCCCGGCGCGACACGCACTAACATGCGGTCCCACGCCTACCCTGCCGAAAACCCGATGCAGAACCCGGCCCCGGAAGAGCTGATGCCCATTTATCTGTACCTGATGGGGCCCGACAGTGCTGACATTAACGGTCAGCAACTGGACGCTCAGCCTAAACCCCAGGCCAAGTAAGGGGCGCGTTTCATGGAACTGGTCTTCTACACCACGGCACAATGCCATTTGTGTGAGCTTGCCGAGGCTCTGCTCATCAATACCCCCATGCCGGCTCCCATACCGGTCGATGCCGTGGACATTGCCCAGTCTGACGCCCTGGTGGAGCAGTACGGCACGCGAATTCCGGTACTGCGCCGCAACGATACCGGCGAAGAACTGGACTGGCCGTTTGATCGCGACCAGCTGCTGGCCTTCCTTGGCAACTAGCCCGTAACGATGCATTCCAGCTTTTGAGGACACCCCCTATGCTGATGGTGATATCTCCAGCGAAAACTCTGGACTACGACAGCCCACTGGCGACTGAGCGCTACAGCCAGCCGGATTTTCTGGACGAAGCCTGCGAACTGGTCGACCAGCTCAAGACCCTTGAGCCCCACCAGATCAGCAACCTGATGCACATCAGCGATAAACTTGGGCAGCTGAACGCCGACCGTTACCAGACCTGGAGCCTACCTTTCAGCCCCGACAATGCCCGTCAGGCCATCCTGGCCTTTAAGGGCGATGTGTATACCGGGCTGG
Organism: Marinobacter zhejiangensis; assembly: GCF_900114775.1. Lineage (GTDB taxonomy): Bacteria > Pseudomonadota > Gammaproteobacteria > Pseudomonadales > Oleiphilaceae > Marinobacter > Marinobacter zhejiangensis. Next base: position 614,877 of record NZ_FOUE01000003.1, on the reverse strand, counting down.
CAGCAGAACAGTTCAAAGAAGCCGACTTCGAATTCGCCCAGCAGCATCTGCGGATGCTCTCGGGGCTGTATGGAATACTGAAACCCCTCGATCTCATGCAACCCTACCGTTTGGAGATGGGCACCAAGTTTGAGAATACCCGGGGCAAGGATCTTTACGCTTTCTGGGGCAACCAGATTACCGACGAATTGAACCGCCTTCTGGCCGCGGATGATGGCGTCCTGGTGAACCTTGCCTCCAACGAGTACTTCAAGAGCGTTCGCAAGAGGACCCTCGCTGGCCGGCTGGTCACGCCGCAGTTCAAGGACTGGAAAAACGGCCAGTACAAGATGATCAGTTTCTACGCCAAGAAAGCCCGAGGCCTGATGTGCCGCTACGCCATCGAAAACCGGATCACCCAGGCGGATGACCTCAAAGGCTTTGACCTCGAGGGCTACCGCTTCAGTCCCGAGCAATCTGACCAGGACAACTGGATGTTCTTGCGTCGGGAAGACTGATTTCTCGATTTCCGTAATACCTACTTTCTAACGTCCAGGAGCTGCCATGAGTGAGGCTGTTTTTTCCCAACTGGCAATGTCAGTACTGTTGACCGCCCTCATCGGGTGGATGGGGTTCATTGTCTGGGACCTCGCCAAAAAATCCAAAGCCGGAAAGTTCGGCACAATTGCCCTGTTCACCGTACTCGGTGCCGGTGTACTCGGGTTCATTGTCAAAACCGTTCTGGTCGAAATCATGCAGATATGATTCTTTACGGCCGCCGCAGGGTGGCCGTATGATGCCTTCCCTTTTTTCACTCCCCGTCGTTTGCTTCGGGATGATCTTACTCAAGAGGACCTGATCACCATGTGGTTTCGCAACGTGCGCGTTTTCCGCTTCACCAAGCCGTTTGACATCACTGCCGAAGCGCTGGAAGAAAAACTGTTGGAAGATGTCTTCAAGCCCTGTGGCCCGCAGGAAACCACCCGCCAGGGCTGGGTTCCACCTCTGGGCAAACATGGTGAGCAGCTGGTCCACAGTGCCGGCGGCTATCACCTGGTCACCCTTCGCAAGGAAGAAAAGATCCTGCCGGGGCCGGTGATCAAAGAACTGGTTGAAGAAAAGGTCGAGATGATCGAGGCTGAACAGGGCCGAAAAGTGCCTCGCAAGGAAAAAGACGAGCTCAAGGAACAGGTTATGCTGGAGATGCTCCCCAAAGCCTTCTCCAAGAACCGTCGCTGCTACGCCTATCTGGCGCCAAAAGACGGCATGCTGATTGTCGATGCGAGTTCCGCCAAACAGGCTGAAGACCTGGCCTCGGCCCTGCGCAAAAGCCTTGGCTCCCTGCCCGTGCGGCCACCCGCCGTTGAGCAGGCTCCCACCTTCACTCTGACCGGCTGGCTCAACGAAACTATTGATGTTCCCTCGTCACTGACCCTGGGCGACGAATGTGAACTGAAAGACCCCTCAGAAGACGGTGGTGTAGTTCGTTGCAAGGGACTGGACCTTCAGGGCGACGAAATCCGCAGCCACCTGGATGCTGGCATGCAGGCCACGCGCCTGGCCCTGACCTGGGAAGACAGCCTGTCCTTCATTCTGGATGAAGAGCTGGGCATCCGCCGACTGAAGTTTGGCGACACCCTGCAGGAAAAGCTTGACGACGTCGAGGCTGATGACGCCGTCGCCCGCTTCGATGCTGCATTCTCGTTGATGACCCTGGAGCTGGCCAGGCTGATTCCCGGGCTTCTCGAAGCACTGGGGGGCGAAGACCGCTCCGCGATTGTCGAGGCTGCCTGACGCCTCAACCTGACCGTCAGTGGGACGTCGTACGCAGGCGTTCCCGCTGCCAGTCTTTCTCCGGTTCATTCAGCACCATCCGCAAGTCCATGATTTCCTCGTCGCGGTTGTAGGTCACCTCAAACCCCAGCTGTTCCGCCAGCGTCAGCATGGGTCGGTTGTCTGGCAACACATTGCCGACCATTTCCATAGTGCCCCTGGAACGACAGTAGTCGATCATTTTCTGCATCAGCGCAAGCCCCAGCCCTTCGCCTTTCATGTTGTCATGCACCATGACCGCGAATTCACAGCGCAGGTTATCGGCATCGGTCCACACCCGTACCGTTCCCAAGGTCTCCTCCCCTTTGCCGTCTTCCCGCGGTGCATTGGCGATAAACACCATTTCCCGGTCGTAGTCGATCTGCACCATCTGGGCCACATCTTCCCGGGAGAAATGCTTGCGGTACTGGAAGAACCGGTAACGAATGGATTCGGGCGACTGCAATTGATGGAACACGCGATGGGCAGGCTCATCCTCCGCCAGTACCGGCCGGATAATCACCCGACGCCCGGATTTTGGCAGCAGGATCCACTCTTCAAGCTCCCGTGGGTAGGGCTGGATAATCGGGCGACCGGCCTGTTCGGACAGATCAATGGCCACATCCACTGCAATCGCCCCCTGATTGTTGAACAGCAAAGGGGAAATCTCGAGCCCTTTGATCTCAGGAATATCAATCACGATTTGCGACAGGGTCACCAGGGTTTCAGATACCGCACGTATGTCCTCTTCCGGGTGGAAGCTGTATTCCTGCAACAGCTTGTACATATAGGTACGGCGCAACAGCTCACGGGCCAGCACCATGTTCAGAGGCGGCAAGGCGATCTGGCGGTCGGTGATGACGTTGATCTGGGCGCCAGACGCGCCACACACCACCAGCGGACCAAAGTTGGCGTCACGGGTAATGCCAACACTGAACTCCACCCCGCCCACATGCTGAGAGGAGCGCTGGACCGCAAACCCCAGGAAACCGCTGTCGGGGAAGTGTCTCTGATACTCGTCCATGAGCTGTTTGCAGGAATCGATGATCGCCGGCTCATTGCTCAACCCCTGGATGGTCGACTTATAGCGCCCCCGCCCGGTGCTCTGCTCCATAAAGGGGTGACAGGATTGCTCGTGAACCAGCGTGACATCAACCGGCCTCCGTTCGACGGAGAAGGTTTCAATCACCTCTTCCACATCATCGCAGTACACGGTATCAATGGTACGAATGCCGTAATCCCGCAAGACCTCCCGGGCCTCCTTGTTGGACAGCATCATCCGTTTGGCACGCAAGGCCCTGAGCACCATCTTGCGGCTGCGGGTGTGGTCGGCAAAATGGTCAGTAAACGACTCCGGTGTTTCCGCCAGCAGGCGCTGCACTCGCTGGTGATTCACATGCTGCATAAACGCCTTGACCGCTTTTTCCGGTGCGAAAAACGACGGAATGCCTGCGCGGTAAAACTCTTCCCTGGCGTCCAGCACGGTGCTCTGGCCCAGCCAGCAGGTCAGCACATTGAGCCGGGTTCCCTTGACCGCCTGCACAACCGCATCGGCAATTTGCAGGCTATCCTCGGTCAGGCTCGGGGCATACAACACAAGAATGTTCGCCACCTCAGGGTCCCTTGCCAGGATCTTGATGGCCTTGGCGTAAAGCTCCGGCGAGGCATCGTAGTTCAGGTCTATCGGGTTTCGTCGGGTCCAGAAGTCGGGCAGCAGCTCGGCCAGTTCATCAACGGTTTTCTGGGACAGGTTCGCCAGTTTCCCGCCGGAATGGGCCAGACGGTCCACTGCCAAGACCCCGGGGCCAACCCCATTGGCCATCACCACCAACGACTCCTGTCGCAATGGCCGCATGCGAGTCAGGGTTTCCAGCGCATCGAACATCTGGCCCAAGCCATCCACCCGTAATACACCGGCGCGCTGAAGCACGGCGTCGAAGATCGGATCTGAGCGGTGCAGCCCGGCGGGCAAGTCGTAGGGGAACCACTCCGACTCCGGCACCCGGCCGCTCTTCACCGCAATCACGGGCTTGGTACGGGATGCTGCCCGGACCGCCGACATGAATCGACGGGCATTGGGAATGTTCTCGATATGAAGCAGGATGGCTCGTGTCTTGCTGTCCTGAGCAAGGTAGTCGATCAAGTCATCGTGATCGATGTCCATGCCGTCACCCAGGGTGAGGAAGTAGGAAAAGCCAACACCCCGGGCAAAGGCCCAGTCAATGACCGAACTGGCAATGGTTCCGGATTGCCCGATGAAGGCCACCTTGCCAGGCAAAGCGCCCATATGGGCATAAGTGGCATTCAGGCTACGTGCCGGCACCATCAGGCCAATCGTATTGGGGCCCAGGATCCGGATTCCTGTTTCTCTGGCAGCATCGCGCACCGAATACATTAGCGGTTGGCCGGTTTTACTGTGCGCCCGTGACATACCACCGGTCATGACAATGGCCGTACGCACCCCCTCTTCCCCCAATCGGCGAATCATCTTGGGGACGGTATCTGGCGGCGTACACACGATCGCAAGATCTGGAACAAACCCCATGCGCGAGACTTTCCTGACGCAGGGCACCCCGTGAACGTCGTTGTAATCGTTCTGGTTCACCACCAGAAGGCGGCCCGGGAACTCACCACTCATCAGGTTACGAAGCACCATGCCACCGAGGCTGTCCGCCCGCTCAGAGGCACCGACAACAACAATGGAGGTAGGATTAAAAAGGCTTTCCAGGTAACGGGTACCCAAGGTCAGAACTCCCTTCGGATCAGGTTGTTGCGCCGTGTTTTACCTTATCTTAGGCATTCATGACTTGATGTGAAACGATAATCCCATCAAAAGTTTGTGATGATTCGGTAATTCCCGAGTTGGCCCGATGGTCGCAGCACGAATACGACCAAAGAAACGGGGCGACTGCCCCTGTTCCCTGCTAACATGGGGCAAAATAAAAGAACTCTTCAAGCGGCACATAGTTAATACGACATGACAACAGCGTTCTTCAGCCACAACGATTGTGCCAAGCACAATATGGGGCCCGAGCACCCGGAGTCCCCCGATCGCCTGGCCGCGATCATCAGTTACCTCGCCGACACCGAACTGGAACAGGCGCTGGACTGGATCAGACCTGGTGAGATTACCCGGGACCAGCTGCTGTCAGTACACCCGGAACGATACCTTCATCAGCTCGACCTGATGCAGCCGACCCAGGGCCGGGTCTTCACCGATCCCGACACCGCCATGATGCCGGACACGCTCCGGGCCGCAAAGTTGGCCGCCGGAGCCAATATCGAAGCGGTGGATATGGTGCTCAGCAGCCAGGTGACAAACGCGTTCGTGTGCGCTCGCCCCCCGGGTCATCATGCCGAACGCTCAAAGTCGATGGGATTCTGCTTCTACAACAACATCAGCCTGGCGGCCATGAGGGCATTGAATTTCCACGGGCTGGAACGGGTTGCCATCGTTGATTTCGACGTGCATCAGGGCAACGGCACCGTTGATATTGTTGGTGGGGATGAACGGATACTGATGTGCTCCAGTTTCCAGCACCCGTTCTACCCGCACTCGCACGTTTACCAGCAAGCCGGCAATATCATCAACACGCCGATTGAGGCCGGCGCATCTGCCGCAGAATACCGCAAGAGGGTGGAAGGAGACTGGCTGCACCGGCTGCAGGACTTCCGCCCTCAACTGGTGCTGGTATCAGCAGGGTTCGACGGCCACCGGCTCGACCCGATGGCGGAGCTTAACCTCGAAGCAGAGGACTACCGCTGGCTGACCGACATGCTGACCAGCGTGGCACACGATCACGCCAACGACCGCCTGGTCTCTACGCTGGAAGGGGGTTATCACCCGAAGGCATTGGCGCAAAGCGTGTGTGCCCACCTCGAAGGGCTGGTGGCCATACGCTAGCCCCATTAGCCATTGCTGGGTGAGCCACCGTAGCCGGTTGCCTGCTGCATCTCCGGCCGTTCACCCTGCCGTTGCAGGCGGATGGTCGCACGCCGGTTGTCCGCCGCGCGGGAAGATGCAGGAAAGCGGTCCCCGTGGGCACGAACGGTAATCATGTCCTCGGGCACCCCCTGATACTGAAGGTACTCAGCAACCACATTCGCCCGCTCCTCAGAAAGGGCGCGGTTCGTAATCCGGCTACCGTAACGGTCGCTGTGACCATCCACGAAGATACGCTCTACCGTGCTATCCGCCAGGATATAGGTGGCGATGTTATCCAACAGGTGCCGGTCGGCATCGGACAGGTCACTACTGCCGGCAGCAAAGGGGATGCGCGAGCGCTTTATCTGGTCGTAATTCACCGGCAACAAACCACCCACGCACTGACGATACGCGGCATACCGGTTGGCGAAATTAATGTTAGACACCTGAACCCTCACAGGCTCGCTGCCATACCAGGCAGCACGAGTCACCGTCGGCGCCATACCGGACAACAGGCCCTGGACCAGCACCATGCTCTCCCGCGAGCCCAGGGAGACCGGCCTCGGCCCGTCAGAGACCATCACATCCCCGACATTTCTGGGGGCGGTTCCCGGCCGCCATACCGGTGCCTCGACCACTACCCGGCCCCGACCGGGCTGCATCAGCGGGATATCCGATTCCAGGTAGAACGTCATTGACTCGCCGGCACGGTGATTGAACACGGCCTTACCATAACCCGGCACCTCATGGGTCAGAGAACAGCCAAAGACCGACTCCGCCAGATACCACTGGCTGTTTTCGATTCCCGCACCGTAGGTACCCGCTGAAGCGGGTCCCGCTCCGACCGCTACTCCCAGAGCGAGGATAATCGATGCTGTTTTCTTCCTGAACATGGGGTCTTGTCCAATGAAATCCGGTGACAGGAGGTTTAACGGCAAGCAACCCGTTTTCTTTAGCACCAATCCACCACCAATCAAAAACGCCTTCTGGTATACTCACGCCGTTCGTGTAACTGGACCAGGAAGCTTTCGATGACCGACACCTTGACCATAACCCGCCCTGATGACTGGCACCTCCACGTCCGTGATGGGGACATCCTCAATGACGTCGTCCCTGCCAGCGCCCGCTGTTTTGGTCGGGCCATCATCATGCCTAACCTGGTTCCACCCGTGATAACGGCCGAGCAAGCCCTGGCCTATCGTGAGCGCATCCTGGCCGCCCGCCCAGAAGGGAATGACTTTGCCCCCCTGGTGACGCTCTACCTCACCGAGGCAACAACCGCCGACGACATTCGGGAAGCCCATGCAGCCGGCATCGTCGCCGCCAAGCTCTACCCTGCCGGAGCGACCACCAACTCCGCTTCTGGCGTCACCGACATCCGCAATATTGATGATGTGCTGGCGGCCATGGCCGAGTGCGGTATGCTCCTGCTGGTGCACGGTGAGGTAACCGACACCGAAATCGATATCTTTGACCGGGAAAAGGTGTTCCTTGATCGGGTCCTGGCGCCGACACTCGAGCGCTTCCCCAGTCTCAAGGTTGTCCTTGAGCACATCACCACCGCGGATTCCGCCGAGTTTGTCCAGAACCACACCGGCGCCAACCTGGCCGCAACACTGACCCCGCAGCACCTGATGTACAACCGGAATCACATGCTGGTGGGGGGCATCCGTCCACACCTGTATTGCCTGCCCATCCTGAAGCGCAATCGGCACCAACAGGCCCTCCAGGATGCGGTGGTCAGCGGCAACCCCCGCTTTTTCCTTGGCACCGATTCGGCACCTCATGCCCGCGATCGCAAGGAAACGGCGTGCGGTTGTGCCGGTTGCTACTCGGCTTACGGCGCCATTGAACTGTATGCCGAAATCTTTGAAGACCTGGGCATCCTCGACAAGCTCGAGGCCTTTGCCAGCTTCAACGGTGCAGACTTCTATGGCCTGCCACGCAACCAGGACACCATTACCTTGGTCCGGAAAGCCTGGACCATGCCCGAGTCCCTCCCCCTGGCAGGCGGCGACATCGTCCCCCTGAGGGCGGGCGAGCAACTCAGGTGGTCCCTGGCGGATTCCGAGCGGTAATCCACAACGAACAGCCCCGTTATTTATCAATCCGAATTCTCAGGAGCCTATGTGACTGACGATCAACAAGCGCCCCACCCCATGTCCACCCGTTTTCGTGGCTATCTGCCTGTGGTGGTGGATGTGGAAACCGGCGGTTTCAATGCCCGCACTGACGCTCTGCTGGAAGTTGCGGCAGTCCTGCTGACCATGGATGAGGACGGCACACTAAGACGCGAAGCGACTTACGTTCAGCACGTTGATCCATTTGAAGGCGCCAACCTGGAGCAGTCGGCTCTCGACTTCACGGGCATTGACCCCTGGAGCCCGGACCGCGAAGCCGTCCCGGAAACGGAAGCGCTGAGCGAAATCTTCAGCCCCATTCGAAAGTCTGTTAAGGCGCACGACTGCAAGCGCGCGATCCTGGTCGGCCATAACGCCACCTTCGACCACAACTTCCTGTTTGCCGCCGCAATGCGGGCAGACATCAAACGCAATCCGTTTCACCCGTTCTCGACTTTTGATACGGCGACCCTGGCCGGCCTGGCCTATGGCCATACGGTTCTGGCCCAGGCCTGTAAACTTGCGGGTATCCCCTTCAGCAACAAGGAAGCCCATTCGGCAGCCTACGACGCCGAGAAAACAGCGGACCTGTTCTGCGGCATCGTCAACCGCTGGCGCGACCTTGGGGGCTTCCCTCCGCCCGTGCTGGACGACGAGTTCGAAGGCTGAACCCAGCCCCATAAAAAAACCCGCAGAAGCTGCGGGTTTTTTTATACATCAAACACCAGGCGTCAATTACAGGCCTTCGGCGTTCTCAGACAGGTACTTGGCCACGCCGTCCGGAGACGCGTTCATGCCCTTGTCGCCTTTGTTCCAGCCAGCCGGGCATACTTCGCCGTGCTCTTCGTGGAACTGCAGCGCGTCAACCAGACGAACCAGCTCATCCACGTTACGGCCCAGCGGCAGGTCGTTAACGATCTGGGAACGAACCATGCCTTCCTTGTCGATCAGGAAAGCGCCACGGTAAGCCATGCCACCTTCAGACTCAACGTCGTAAGCGCGGCTGATGTCGTGGTTCATGTCGGCAGCCATGATGTAGCTGACCGGACCGATACCACCGTCGTTCACCGGGGTGTTACGCCATGCGTTGTGGGTGAAGTGGGAGTCAATGGAAACACTGATCACTTCTACGCCACGCTCGCGCAGGGCATCCATACGGTGATCCAGAGCAATCAGCTCGGACGGGCATACGAACGTGAAGTCCAGCGGGTAGAAGAAAATGATGGCCGGCTTGCCCTTGATAGCGTCCGCCAGGTTGAACGAGTCAACGATGGTGCCATCGCCCAGTACGGCTGGAACGGTAAAATCAGGAGCCGGTTTGCCTACGAGTACGCCCATGGTTCAATCTCCATTTGGTTATTGGTTGTGGATAACACCCGGGCCTGACAGCCCAGGCTTACTGAATCTAGTCAGCGAGAGATATAGGGGTGAAAACAGCTAATTCAACCCGCTGCAGGAACTATACACAGGCTACCGTGACAGCTCCACGTTGACAGGAACGAAAAAGCCCCGCAACCGAAGTTGCGGGGCTTTTTCGTCATTCAAACGGGTCACCGAAGGGCGCGTGTACGCCCTTATGGAGCCACTTACCAGTAGATTCCGCGCATGATTGCCGCGAAAGCCACCTGCTCTGTGGACACCTTCGGCTTTTCGCCGGACTTGCTGCCAGCAGCAGCCGCAGAATCCGGGAACATCCGGTAGCCGGTATTCATGATGATCTCACCCATCTTCGGTGCCAGCGCGTGCATGACCTGGGCGAAGATACCCAGGCGGGTGGCAATGCGCTTGGGCCGGTAAACGATGGCATCCGCCACCATTTGCGCGGCTTCCTCCGGCGTCAGGGTGGGCACCGAATCGTAGATCTTGGTCGGTGCAATCATAGGCGTCTTCACCAGCGGCATGTTAATGGTGGTGAACGTCACGTTGCGGTCAGACCACTCCGCCGCGGCACAACGACTGAACGCATCCAGCGCAGACTTGGACGCCACATACGCCGAGAAGCGCGGTGCGTTGGTGAGTACGCCGATCGAGGAAATGTTCACTACGTGGCCACGGTTGTTCTCCAGCATGGACGGAGCAAATCCCATAATCAGCCGGATAGAACCGAAGTAGTTCAGCTGCATGGTGCGCTCGAAGTCGTGGAAACGGTCGAACGACAGCGCCAACGAACGGCGGATGGAACGACCCGCGTTGTTCACCAGCACATCCACCTTGCCGTGGTTGTCCAGGACCGTTTTCACAAACCGGTCGCAGTCTTCCATATCGGAAAAGTCGCACTGATAGGCGTGGACATTGCCACCCTTCGCTTCCAGGCTTGCAGCCACTTCATCCAGTGTTTCCCGGGTACGGGCGCCAATGACCAGGATGGCGCCGGCTTCCGCCAGCTTTTCCGCAACCGCAAGACCGATACCGGACGTAGCGCCGGTTACCACACAGACCTTGCCTTCCACGGTACCTTTCAGCGTGCGGTCCTTGAACAGGTCTGGATCCAGGTTACGTTCCCAGAAGTCCCAGATCACTGCGGCGTAGTCTTCAAGACGCGGCACCTCGATGCCACTGTCTTTCAGGACCCGCTCGGTTTCACGAGCGTCAAAGCGCGTCGGGTAGTTAATGAAAGACAACACCGAAGGTGGAATGCCCAGGTCATCAAGCACGGCACCGGTCAGCCGTTTGACCGGAGGCAGGTTCTTCAGGCTCTGACGAATAAAGGGCGGAATAAAGCCAAACATGCGGGAGTCAATCCGCATGGCCATCCGGGGAGCATGGCCGGCATCCGAGAAGATATTGAGAACCTCACCCACTTTGTTGGGCTCAGGGTCCACCAGGTGGAAACAGTTGCCATCCTCGCCTTCTGTGTGGGCGATGTGATCCATGGCATCCACCACATAGTCCACCGGGACAATGTTCAGGCGACCGCCTTCGATGCCGATGGTCGGAACCCATTGCGGCAGTGCATGACGAATCTTCTGAATCATCTTGAAGAAGTAGTAAGGGCCGTCAACCTTGTCCATTTCACCGGTTTTGGAATGGCCAATCACCATTCCGGGACGATAGATGCGGAACGGCACTTCGCAACTTTCACGAACAACCTTCTCGGATTCGTGTTTCGTCAGCAGGTAAGGATGGTCGAGTTTCTCCGCTTCCTCGAACATGTCCTCTCGGAAGGTACCGCGGAACAGGCCCGCCGCTGCGATGGAGGAAACATGGTGGAAGCAGCCCGCGTTCAGGTTTTTGGCCGCATCCAGGGCATTACGAGTACCCTCAATGTTGGCAACCTGCTGCGCCTCTTCATCTGCGCCCATGTCGTAGATCGCAGCAAGATGGAAAAAGTGATCAATGTTTCCCTTCAGGTCGTTAAGCACTGCATCCTGAATGCCCAGCCCAGGGCTGGCCAGGTCGCCGGTTACTGCACGGACCCGGTCCGCATCCGCACCCCAGCGTTCCCGCAGACGATCCAGTTTGTCTACGGACTGTTCCCTGACTAAAAGGTAAACCGTACCACCCCTGGCCAACAGTTTGTCCACCAGGAAACGTCCGATAAACCCAGTACCACCCGTCAAAAAATAATTCATTGCATATCCATCCTGACTAATGCTCTGTTATTTTTTTCGCGATGCCGCAAGGCATGCCTCAACCTTAAACAAGCGTTTGGTTGACCCCTAAAACGGTTCGCATTGTACTTTAGTGCAGCCTACAAGTATCGAACTTTATTAGAGCTTTTGCTCTCTATGTCATTGATTTAATTAGAGCAACAACTCTAAAAAGTGCTACTTTGGACAGCGGGCAAACCGTGCCTCAAGTAAAGGCACGTCCTCTGAGACTAGCACAAAGCCCTGCGCTGGCGATGCCGGAACGATCGCAGCAATACCGACATGAAACCGGCTCTCAGCAATGACATAATCCTAACCATGGAGCACCATCTGTCCGTAAGTTGGATAAAACTCACCTTTAGTCGGAACTTTTCATGTCCAAGTCAGATCCTAATGCCCAACGTTACATCGCTATAGCCCGTGCCTGCCTCAAGGCCATCAACGATGCAGCCTCTGACCAGGCCAGCCGGGAGCAGAAAATCCAGGCGGTCTACCAAGCCATCGACACGGCCTTCCAGGCGGAGTTTGCGGAGTATCGTCAATCGGTTGCGGTCATGGCATCGGTGCTTGAGCGAATAGCCTCTGGCCAGCTTGACGCTGGCGCTGCTGCGGAACTGGCTCGCAAGACCCTGGACCAGCAACCGGAAAGCACCCGCAACGCCATCATCCACTGACCATCCAGTAACGGGAACACACAATGCGTCATACCCGGAAACCACGCCCTGAGGGCCGTTCGGTAGCGGCACAGCTGCTCAGTTTTCTCTGCCTGCTTGTCCTGGCCATCTCCGCGAACGGCTCCGTTATCCCGGTCAAAAGTCCTAATGACCGCAATGATTACCGCTTTGTTGAGCTGGATAATGGCTTGCGAGTGCTGCTCGCGTCTGCGCCGGACTCCGAAAAGGCTGCCGCCTCTCTCAACGTGCAGGTCGGAAGCGGTAATGACCCCATTGGGCGGGAGGGCATGGCGCACTTTCTGGAACACATGCTGTTTCTAGGCACCGAGAAATACCCAGAGCCGGGTGAGTACCAGCAGTTCATCAAGAGCCATGGCGGCGAACACAACGCCTTTACGGCGTTCCAGGACACCAACTATTTCTTTGACATCCAGGCCGACCACCTGGAAGCCGCCCTCGACCGGTTCGCCCAGCAGTTTTCCGAACCACTGTTCACCCCTGACCTGGTCGAGCGGGAACGCCGGGCCGTGCACTCCGAATATACCGCCAAGATTCAGGAAGACGGTCGCCGCTTTTACTCCGCGCGAAAGCAGGCGCTGAACCCGGCGCATCCGAGCTCCCACTATGCCGTTGGTAACCTGACCACACTGGAAGACAGCGAGGAACGCCCACTTCGCCCGGACCTGGTGCAATTCTGGCAGCAACAGTATTCAGCCAACCTGATGACCCTGGTGGTGATCGGGCCACAATCGCTGGACCAGCTTGAAGCCATGGTGCGCCCCCGTTTCAGCGCTATCGAAAACCGGGGCCTGACTGCGATCAGCCACGACCAGCCATTGTTCGAGCCAGAGCAGCTACCGGCAAAGCTTGAAGTGGAGGCCCTGCGCGACATCCGTAATCTGACCCTGTCGTTCCCCATCCCTTCGCAACGTGACCATTACCGCACCAAGCCCGCCAGCTATGTGGCCAACCTGCTCGGCCACGAAGGCCCCGGCAGCTTGCTGGATGTGCTGAAAAATCGCGGCTGGGTGGAAAGCCTGTCCGCTGGTGCGGGCACAGATACTGGCATTGAGGCGACCCTGGAACTTGGTATGGACCTGACGCCTGAAGGCATGTCCCATCAGGACGAGATCCTCAGCCTGACCTTTGCCTACATCAACAGGGTCCGAGAACAGGGCATCAGCGAGGCCCGCTTTGAGGAAATGAAACAGCTGGCGGAGATTGGCTTTCGCTTCAAAGAACGCCAGGACCCCATTCATGAAGTAACCGGGCTGTCCATGCAACTCGCGGAAGTTGCTCCCGAGGATGTGCTGAGGGCACCCTGGATGATGGCGCAGTATGACCCTGAGGGCTACAAAGCGGTTCTGAATCACCTGACGCCTGAAAACGTGCTGGTCTCAGTTCTTTCCCAGAACGCTCTGGAGGAGTCTGCGCCGCGAACTCATTGGTATGATACGGCCTATACCATTCAGTCTCTGGCAGTATCAGACATGGCGTCCGACCGGGCTCCTGTGGCGCTGAGCCGTCAGTTGGCGCTGCCGGACCCCAACCCATTTATCCCCGAAGACCTCAGTCTGGTCACCGGTGCTACCATGATGAAACCGGAAGCACTGACCTCTTCCGGAAACTTCCCACTCTGGTACGCCAGGGACACCCGGTTTGAGACACCGAAGGCCAACATCTACCTGAGCCTTCGCTCCCCTATTGCCCGTGCCTCTGCACGCAATTCGGTGCTGACCAACCTCTACGTCGATGCCATCAACAGCAGCCTCAACGCCTGGGCTTATCCGGCACGGCTTGCAGGGCTGGACTACAGCGTTTACCCCCACCTTCGCGGCATCACCATTCGAGTTGGCGGATACAGCGATAAGCTCCACAGCCTGCTGACCCGAATCCTGGTCCAGGTGGCTCATCCGACCCTGACCGAACAGCGATTCCAGATTGCCCGTCGCAACCTGCTGGATGACCTCCGCAATAAGGCCCAGGCACGGCCTGTTGAACAAACCAGTGAGTTCGTCCAGACAATGCTGCTCGAAGGGGCCTGGTCCGTGCAGGCGCGGCTGGCAGAAGCGGAAGCGATCACCTTCAGCGATTTGCAGGCGTTTGCTGATCAATTTGTCACCCAACTGGACCCGGTCATGCTGACCCACGGCAACCTGACCGAAGCCTCTGCCCTCAACATTACCCGTCAGGTCCAGGCATTGCTGCTCACCGACAACCAGCCAGTTTCCGTTCCCCGCAGTGGCGTTCGCCGGTTGCCGGATGGTGAAACCGATGTGAGCCTGGAAGTCCAGCACCCGGACACGGGCTATACCCTCTACCTTCAGGGCAACAATACCGGTTACCCGGAACGAGCGCGGTTCCGTTTGCTGGGTCAAATCATCAGCGGGCCTTTCTACGAAGAGATCCGGACACAGCGCCAGCTGGGCTACATTGTCTACGCCACCTCCTTCGAAATGCTGGACACCCCTGCCCTGGGACTGGTGGTACAATCACCGGAAGCCAGCGCTGACGACATTGACCAGGCAGTACGGGAGTTCACCAGCGCCTTTGAGGCCCTGCTAGGAGAGATGGATACTGAAACACTGAACCGGGAGAAGCTCGCCGTCATCAGCACCTTGCTGGATCAGGACCGCAAGCTGGGGGATGCCTCCAACCGCTACTGGCAGGAAATCGACCGGGCTAACACACACTTTGATACCCGGGAGCAGTTGGTGGACGCCATTGGCGAGGTCAGCCATCAGACACTGATGGCAACCTACCGCGCCGTTCTGGAACAGCGTCAGCGGGCTCTCCGGGCGACCACCTCACGAGAGGCCCAGGACAATACGCCCATCACCTCCACCCTGACCGGGCAGCAACGGGTACCGAAGGGCTAACGCCCGGCCCCGCTTTCCAACTTCAGAAGCCCGGCGACTCGCGCAAGAAACGTTGCCAGTCGTCGGGCTCATCCACGTCCCACCGGGTTTCCAACAGAGCCACCGTTAACTTGTTTTCGGTTAGCCGCTCAACGGTTTCTGCCAAGGCACGGTCTGTCCCCCACTGGATGTTGGCGAGCATATCAGGCACAACTTTCCTTGTCCCAATCAAGACATAGCCCCCGTCATCCGATGGGCCCAGCACAACGTCGTTTTGCTCCAACGCCAGAAGGGCTTCATCGATATACCCCGCGTTCACCGACGGGCAGTCGCTACCCACAATGATCACTCGCGGGTACTGGGTCAGCCCCTCCGCCAAAGCCCGGGACATACGCTCGCCAAGGTTTTCGCCAGACTGGAAACACTGCTCGGCACCGACCAGCGACAGTTTCGCTAATAAAGACTGCGCTTCGATTGGTGGCTGGTCCAGTGGGCGATCCCACCACAACTGGAGCGGGTACCCAGACTTGGACAGATTGTCGAGAACCTGAAGACTCAAACAGATATGGGCCTCCATCGCCCCCTGTTCCCCGAGCGCAGGAACCAGCCGGGTCTTGACCCTGCCCGCCTGGGGCCACTTGGCAAATTGAATGATTAAAACGGGCGATTTCTGGAAAGGATTAGTTTCGGACATCGGAACGGTATGCCTTCGCGAGGGAGTCTGGGGATTCTCCCCGCCAATAGCGCCAGCGCAGACGCCACATCAGAAAAATAGTACGCCAGGTGCCATGCTGCTCCCAGCGCCGGCTGTCGGTAATCACCGGATCTGGGGCACAGTAAGGTCGGGAAACCAGCCGTAGGCGACTGGAAAGCTCAACGTCTTCCATCAGGGCAATGGGGGCAAAGCCATTCAGTGCCTCAAACACATCCCGGCGAACGAACATGGCCTGGTCTCCCGTTGCAATTCCAGTCAACCGAGAACGAAGGTTCATGAACCCCGAGATGACCCGGAACATGGAGCGCTGGCCACTTAGCCGAACGTCAAACCGTCCCCAGACACGTCGGCCAGAACGAATCTTCTCAAGGTGCGGAATGACAGAAGGTGGCAGGCGGGTATCGGCATGCAAAAACAGCAGCACCTCCCCTTGGGCACAACCCGCCCCCGCGTTCATCTGGAGTGCCCGCCCCGGCGCTGAGACCACCAAACGGTCACACAGCGGCGTAGCCAAAGCAACGGTCCTGTCGTCGCTGCCGCCATCCACCACAATCACTTCATGCCCTTGCTCACGCAGTGCTTGCAAAGCAGTCAATGCGACCTCAATGCTGGCTTCTTCCCGCCACACCGGCATAACCACACTAACCTTAAACAACTCCGACAAACTGGCCTCCCGCCACGAGCATTGGAGGTCCACCTTGAGTGATGGCGCCCGGCCCGCTATTATACCGGCCTTCATCGCGCAATGCCTCCGTAGCTCATCTGGATAGAGCGTCCCCCTCCTAAGGGGAAGGTAGCAGGTTCGAGTCCTGCCGGGGGTACCATTCCCCCTTCTAGTCCCGCATAGAAAACTACCCAACGGTTATAGAAAACTTCATCGACCGGGCCTGGCCCGCTGAGTTCCAACCGTTGTGTCCCGGAACAACACTGAACATTCATGCCTACAGCAGGAACTGCAGTTCTGCATCGACTCCTGAGGATCATGTTCAAGGGCGCCAAGCAATCGACGGTCGCGCTAAAACAGTGTGTAAAAGTCGCCCCACTTTTATCACGACATTGTTAGCGCTCAGCGCATTCAGCCAACCTTCACGTTCATGGTGATTTGCGCAGTAAACACCTTATCGCCCTCAGTATTAAAGACCTCAACAGGCACGACCTTTTCACCTGTGGTTTCCCAGTCAATCGAATCGCCATTGGCGACCGCTCGCAAATCCGTCTTTGCTTTCGCCAGGTAGTTAACCGTCATCGCCTGGGGAATCCATTTTCCATCACTGGGAATAGAGGCATCGGTCATCAACCCAGCTACCAGTTCGGCGACGTTACACATCGCAATGGCGTGAACGGTCCCCAGGTGATTGGTTATTTCCTTCCTGAAAGGAACGCGGGCTTCGGCCAAGCCAGGTTTAAGTTCGGTCAATTCCGGACTGATGGTGCTGAAGTACGGCGCCTGCTGGCACACCATGTTCGAGAAGTTTTCAGCTCCAAAGGCATTGAATGCGGCAAGGGCTTGACTCATAGGGATCTCTCCATTGTTCCTGATCATTGGTTATTAAACACACTAAACAGAGTATTATTCTGTTAGAGAACATTATTCTGTTTAGTGCGTTCGCGTCAAGCGTTAGAATGCACATCCTCAACAGGGCTCCAGTTAGCCAACTCAGGTGGCGAAGAACTTATGAATGAACTCAGTATCCTGGAAAGACGCTTTCCAGGTCGTAGGGCGGGTTTAAAGCGCGAAATACTCGAGCAGGCCTTGGCCTGCTTTAACGAAACAGGGATCGAAGCCACCACCATTGATTCAATCAGAGCCCGCTGTGAAGCGAGTGTTGGCGCGATTTACCATCATTTCGGTAATAAGGAGGGGATTCTTGGCGCGCTCTTTTTCACAGTGCTGGATGATCAGCACGAGTTCTTCGAGCATTATCTGGACAAGGCTAGAAGCCTGGAGGCCTTCGTCTCTGCTCTCGTGATCAGCTACGTCGACTGGGTCGTACAGAATCCGGAATGGGCAAGATTCCAGTTTCAGGCTCGCGCCTCAGTCGCAAAAGGCCCCCACCGACATGCCCTGGCGGAACGAAACGCCAGGCAGCTAAAGGGGCTGAAGGAGAAGCTCGGGGCCGTAGATACCTCCGGCGTCAAGATTTCTGCGCCTTTCGAGTTGCTGCCGTCCCTGATCATCGGGGCTTCGGAAAACTACTGCAGGGCTTGGCTCTCCGGAAGGGTTCAGACCTCGCCAAGCGACTTCCGTGAGCAACTTGCAGCCGCTGCCTGGCGCTCACTTCAGGGCTGACGGGACAGAACTCTCAGTCTTTGAAATAAACCATTTGGTGAGTCGTGGCGAGCAACTCTCCATCTTCCCCCCACAGCTTTCCTGTGTGGTCAAAGTACCCCTGGCTATACCTTTGAGCATGGGCCTCAGCCAATAGTGGCCGGTCGCCCTGTCGGGCAAGACTGTCCCTATCAGCATGAAAATATGTGGTCAGTGATACCGTGCCAACCGGCATTCGTTGTTGCTTACGAACAAATATTCTTGGAAAAAAGCAATCGCTGATTGCCATTAGAGAAAGATAATCCAGCGGCCGTCGCGGCAGGTCCTTAACCCAGAGTCTCGTCAACGAGTCACCGGTGTCCTCAATAGCCCCACCGGGGTCGAAATGCCCTTGCACCACTCTGAAATCATAGTTCTTAACCCAGGTCAGGTACCGTCCAATATCGAGTCGGTCAATAGATTCGAAAGGAGGGACATGGGGCATGGATACTTCAGTGTCACCCCACGTATCCCGACGTACTGCGAGCAACACAGTCGCAGTCGCTGCCACAACACCTTGCTGGGAAAGTTCAATAAACCAGTGCTGGGTGGAGCGATTGGTTCGTCGAGCCGAGGCAACAACCTGATAGCCCCCGTCAGTCACCGGGCCGGCGAAGTTGACCGTCATGGATATGGGGTCTCCCTGGCGCTCGTCATGCTGAAGAGCCGCATTCAATAACGTAGCAGCAATAATCCCGCCGTAAGGGCCCACCATATTGGCGTAAGCTTCAGGGGAGCGCCCACAAAAGGTGTCAGTCCCGACGGACTCCAGCGCCACGGCTTGATCAAATGCGTGGAGAGCAGTTTTCTGATTCATAGTTGAGCCTTCATAACACAAGTGCATTGGTTAAGCGTTCAGTTCGAGAGCAGATACCTTTTCAACTGCTCCAGGCGGTCCTGCCCAAAAAACATTTCATCCCCGACAAAAAACGTCGGAGCACCAAACACGCCTAGCTCAACAGCCTCTTCCGTCAACTGCTTCAGGCGCGCCTTGACTGCCGGATCTTCACATTGGGCAAGAGTGTCATTAGGGTCGAAGCCTGCATTGGCAAGCACTTCTGCAACAACCTTACTATCGCCGAGGTTCCTTTCCTCCACCCACATTCCGTTGAAAATGGCCTCCAGATAGCGGTCAAATTGAGCAGTTCCAAGATAGGCGACCACTCCCCGCATCAGGTACAAGGTGTTGACAGGAAAGTAGGGATTGAAGTTGAAAGGCACGTTGTAGTGTGAGGCGAAACGGTACATATCCATACGGTTGTACCTGGATTTCGTGGGAATCACTGCCGGGGAGCTATTCCCGGTTGCCTTGAACACACCGCCCAATAACATTGGCTTCCAGGAGATTTCGGCTCCCGTTGCGTCGGTTAGGTTGGCCAGCTGTGTCCATGCCAGGTAGCTCGCTGGGCTTCCTACATCAAAGTAAAAATCTATCGTCTTTGCCATGACACTCTCCTCAAAAGGTTTCCATCCATGGCCGCAGATCCAGTTCGTGCGTCCAACTGTCCATGGACTGCTGGTGAAGCTGCCAATACTGCTCTGCAATATGCTCAGGGTTAAGAATCCCGCCCTGCTCTTTCAAAGCATATCGTTCAGGGAAGCTGTCACGGATAAATGCCGTATCTATCGCACCATCAATAACCGCATGGGCCACATGGATACCTTTGGGGCCCAGCTCCCTGGCCATACTCTGGGCTAAGGCCCTAAGGGCAAACTTGGCACCGGAAAATGCGGAGAAACCCGACCCGCCACGGAGCGACGCCGTTGCACCTGTGAAAATGACGGTTCCTCGGCCCCTCGGGACCATGACCCGGGCTGCCTCTCGGCCGGCAAGAAATCCCGCGAACGCTGCCATTTCCCATACCTTGCGGTAAACACGGGCCGTGGTTTCAATTATCGAAAAGCGCACGTTTGCGCCGATATTGAATACAACCACGCTGATTTCCCCGATCTCGTTTTCAATCGTTGAAAACAGTGCTCCCATGGCTGCTTCGTCACGAGCGTCGCAACCAAACCCGACTGCCGAGCCCCCACTTGCCTCAATTTCCTGAACAAGTGGGTTTAGCGCATCCTCATGACGTCGTGTTGCAACAACCGTATACCCTTCTCGAGCGAACCGCCTTGCGATTGCACCACCCGTCGAATCGCCAGCACCGATGACCACAGCTACCTTTGATACAGGTTTTTGATCGTTCTTCTTCATGGAAATTTACCCAAAGTTCTTTTTTGGAACCAACAAATAGTCAGTTCCTTTTTAGAACTTGTCAAGCTAAAATAAATCCCTAAGGTCAGGGAAATCAAATCATGCGCTGGGAACATTTGGATCAAGAGCCGTGCTCTGTTGCGAGAACCCTTTCGGTGATCGGGGATCGCTGGACATTGATCATCCTGAGAGACTGCTTTCTCGGTGTGAGGCGGTTCGAAAAGTTTGAAAGCCGGCTCGGTATTACACGCCATGTGCTGACGGACCGATTGAAGAAACTGGTGCAGAATGACGTTTTAGTCAAAACCCCGTATCAGGAGAAACCTCGCCGGGAGGAGTACCGCCTTACAGAAAAAGGCCTGGCCCTGCACCCAGTGATCATGTCTCTGGTTCACTGGGGCAACACCTACATGACCGATGATGAGCATGGCGCTCCGTTGATACACATCCACAAATCCTGCGGACACCGAATGTCACCGGTGACTACATGCTCTCACTGTGGTGAGCCTGTTACGGCACGTGATATTCGAGTAGAAGTAGGTGCCGGGTGGGAAGGGGTCGTGAAAACCCCGCGTACAGAGTGAGCTTACCCAACCACGACTCCCGCCCCCCAGAATGCTGGTTTCGGTGTGGTGCTCCGCCGCCATTTGAAACACCTGCGTCTGCGTAATACACTGCCGGCTCCCTATGTTCACGGACATTCGACGCAATGAAATATCGCATTATTCCGGTTACCCCCTTCCAGCAAAACTGCACCCTGATCTGGTGTGAAAAAACCAGTAAAGCGGCCGTGGTGGACCCCGGCGGTGACCTGGATCGCATCAAGGCAGCCATTGCCGAAGAAGGCGTAAGCGTCGAAAAAATCCTGCTGACCCATGCCCATATAGATCATGCCGGCGGCACCGCCGAGCTGTCCCAGGACTTGGCCTTACCCATTGAAGGTCCGCAACGGGAAGATGATTTCTGGATTCAGGCATTGCCACAGCAGGGCCAGATGTTTGGTTTTCCGGTTCCGGACGTGTTCACCCCGGACCGGTGGTTGGAAGACGGCGACACCGTGACCGTTGGTGAGGTTGAACTGAAGGTTATTCATACCCCCGGCCACACTCCTGGCCATGTGGTTTTTTACGAGCCGGAAACGGGCCTTGCCCTGGTGGGTGACGTGCTCTTTCAAGGGTCCATTGGGCGCACGGACTTTCCAAAGGGCGATCACGACACCCTGATCCGCTCCATTCGTGAAAAGCTGTTCCCACTGGGTGATGGCATCCGTTTTATTCCCGGCCACGGCCCAATGTCCGATTTCGGCACCGAGCGCGCAACCAACCCGTTCGTCTCGGATCGCTGGGGCTAACCCCCCATGCTCACCGGAATACCCGGCTGAGCACAAGACCGCCCCAAACCAGCGCCCGGTCACCCTGACCATGATAAATTTCAGACGACTGGGCACGCAGCAGGTAGCTCAACGAATAATCCCGCCCGAGGGACGCGGTATAGCCCACCCAGGCTTCGGCCAGCAGCCAGCGGACGTCATCTCGATCAAGGGTGTGGTCACTGTCCCGGAACTGACCTTGCAGGAACACGTTGTACGCCCTCGCCTTGATGGCGAGCCCTCCCCAGAAATAGCTTTCATTGCCCTGGACAGATCCCGAGTTGCCCTCGCTGACGCGCTCGCCGTAGAACGTCAGCTCCGGATTGAAACGGTGGTCTGGTGACGAGATCAAACCATTACGATAGCTCAGCGCTAATCCGGCCTCGGTCAAATAGCCCAACGACAGATAGTAGGTGGCTTTGAGCTTAGCGGATGGCGACTGATCCAGCAACGAGTCGTGGAACGCCAGGTGGTATCGCAACGTTGGTTCGCCACCATCGGAAATCTGATGGGCCCAGCCTGCTGCATCCTTGTTGCCAAATATCCGATGGGCCTGTCTCTGGCCCGACTCAAAGACGTCCAGCCCGAGCACGCCGAAGGTCAAGGACGACGTCCAGGCGTCGCCACTGATGCGGTCCCAGTAGGTACGTCCGGCAGTGAAGTAAACGAGGCTGGCATAAGGCCGGTCATCAACGACAACGCCCGGCGATTCAATATCGTCCGGGGTGAAGCCATAGCTGCCAAGTTCAATGGAGGGCGTCACCAGGACCGGTTCAGGCATCGCATTATCCGCACCTACCGCTTCATCGGTCCACGCCAGCAACCGATCCAGCGGCCGCCAGAATCGCAGCCCCCGAAACCCGGAGTAAGTGATAGCCAACCCACCCGTGAAATCACGGTCCGTTTGTCCGGGCGCAAAGAAGTCATTGTCGATGGAGAGCGCCCAGACCTGGCGCTCGTCATCGAAGCGAGGCTCGGCACAGGCTATCGATACAAGCCCAGCCAGCAGACAGACGGCCGCTACTTTGACACGGTTCATAACGGTTCCCCGCACGACATGCCATCACCACTCTGCGCCTCCAGCCCCGGAATGGGCATGAGACCCCTTTATGAACTATGGGATATTGCGCCCGGTCTGTCATTAAAGGAACATAGCCCGCGCCCTCACACCAAACTGCGACCAATGACCAACCCAGCACCCACGTCTGCCACCCACTCAAGCCAGCCTTTAACCGCACAATGGGGAGTACTGGCCGCGCTGTACCTTGCCCAGGGGTTGCCTTCTGGGCTATTCGCCCACGCCCTGCCGGTATTCTGGCGTGAAGCCGGGGTGTCTCTGGCATGGATTGGCGCCTTGAAGTTACTGGCCCTGCCATGGGTGCTTAAAGCGCTGTGGGCGCCCGCCATTGACCGAAGCCTGCAGCGCGGAACCCCGCCGCTGCGGTGGATAACCCGGCTCCAGCTCGCTGCAACCGGGGCTCTGGGACTTCTGGCCCTGATAGGGATATCGATGGGCAATCTTGGGCTGGCCATGGTGGTTGGCCTGGTACTTGTAATCAATGTGCTGATGGCAACCCAGGACGTGGTTACCGATGGGCTCGCGGTGCGCTGGATCCCGGTGCAATGGCGGGGGCTGGCCAACGCCATACAGGTAGCGGGCTACAAAACCGGCATGCTCGTCGGTGGGGCCCTACTGCTGGTGCTGGCTGAGCAACTCGGCTTTAGTGCCGCACTCTCGGTGCCGGTGCTGCTACTGCTACTCAGCTATGGGCTGGTTGCCGGGGCAACCCAGGTTCAGCGCCCCCTGGCAATCACTGAACCATCGGCACCGTCGTTCCGGGAAGGCCTCACCGGGCTCCTCCGTTTACCCGGCATTTTGCCCTGGCTGGCCCTGCTGGCAACCTACAAGGTTGCGGATGCCATGGGCTCCGGCATGATACGCCCCATGCTGACCGATGGCGGCTGGAGCAAGTCCGACATCGGCACCTTCACCCTGGTTTCCACACTGACTGGCATCGTGGGCGCAATCGCGGGTGGTTGGTTGTACAAGCTACTGGGTAGCCGCCGCAGCCTGATCTACCTGGGACTGGCCCAGGCGATAACCGTGGCAGCCTGGGCCGTTGCCGCCAAATACGGCACGGCACCCGCCCTGGTCTACAGCCTGGGCATTCTGGAACAAGCTGCGGATGGCGCCTCCACGGTTGCTCTGTTCGCAGTCATGATGGCGCTGTGCCGGGCTGGGTGGGAAGGCACAGACTTCACACTTCAGGCGTCTATCCAGGTGGTCTGCGCTGGTCTGTTCGGATTGCTTGGCGGGGTGATTGCCCAGACCACCAGCTACACCTTTTTGCTGGTCCTGGCCGGTAGTCTGGGCATCCTGGTTGTGCTGGCATTCGCCCTGCAAGCCCGCCCCTTCCATCAACCGCCCGAGGACGACCAGAGCCGCTGCGCCCAATAGATGCCGAGACCGATGTACTCCTCCTCAGTACCGGTCGAGCGGTTCCGGGTCCACTCCGCACGGACACCAAGCCCATCCCTCAGCTGGTAGCGATAGCTCACCCCCAGCCAGTCAGGGTCAGTCCCGGTGGACATGAGCCCAGCCTCGTCCGCAAGAATCGCTCCCCCGGCTCCAACCAGGTGGTTGTCCAGGGTCAGTTGGGCGTAGCGAACAGCCAGAGCATGCCTTTGCCAACCCAATTCCGGTTGAACCCACCAGCCCAGGTAATCCCCTTCAAGATGAGCTTGGCGAAGAGTATCTTTTAACTCCCCTTCCACATCGACGGTAACCACCTCGCCGGTCAGGGCAAACAACCAGCCCCCGGGCTCCTGCCTGGCCAGAGAAAAGCGGGCACCGGCACTGTCCTGGTTGCCCGAGAAAACCAGATCGGTATTCTGATCCGCACTGGCCCCATGGGCATGCCCTCCAACCAGACGATCATCTGGCCGCTCATTGGCATCAGCCAGCATCACCCAGGCGCCCATTTCCAGTTGCCACACCCCGCTACCAGCCAGCCAACGGATATAGGCATCCTGCGCCATGCCGTCGCCGCCGCTGGTTGCCGGGTAATGGTCACCCCGCCACGCCTCGATGCCCAGTTCCAGACCCGGTAGTGGCAGGGTCTTCAGGCGAACCCCATCGTCGGCGTAATGGCCCCCATAAAAGGCATCGTAAACAAGGTTGTTCTCACTGAATGGCCGCGCATAGGCATGCCCCAGGTTTTCCGGGGAGAACCGGGCTTTCATCCTGCCGCCTTCCAGAACTACCGGCCATGCGTCTGCAACTTTATATCCGAGCCGGGCTTCCTCAAGTTCCACCTCGCCATCATGGTGGGAGCCTACATCCAGGGATGCGTAGCCGCCCTGGGGTCCTACCCACAATAGATGAATATTGGCGCTGTCGAGGTTGAATGCCTCATCGGCGCCATGAGCATCCCCGCCCATGAGAATCCCCGGCACCTGCCATACCCCGTCCTCAGGTATGGCTGTCCCACTCCGGTAGGTCGTGGAAATGCCGGCGTCCAGTGTCAGGCCGGGCGCTGCTGCCTCCCGGCGATGGTTTTCCCCGGCATGGGCAAACACCAGGCTGGGCATAACCAATGGCCAAACCACTCTCAGCATGAACATCCTCATTGGCTAACCTCCCAGGGATTTGAAAAACGGGCGTCATTGATGAACGAGAAATCGGTCAGGCTGTCCAGAAAAGCCAGCAGGTCTGCCTTGTCCTGCTCGGTCATGGCGAACCCATTGACGAAGCCGTCCTTGAACGGGTTCAAACGGCCGTCTCCAGCCTCAGGTCCGGAACTGATAAGACGGCCCCCGGCGGCGTAGAACTCCAATACCGACGCCAGGTCCGCCATGCTGCCGTCATGCATATAGGGCGCGGTAAGCGCGATATTGCGTAACGAGGGCGCCCTGAATTTGCCCATATCCGACGGGTCGCCGGTCACCTCGAAAATCCCCTGGTTATCTGCCGGGTAATCCCCCGTACCGGCAATGTTGAACAGGCCGGTATTGTGGAACGGCCGCTCAACAAAACTCATGGTTCGGTCAAGGGTAGAGTCACTGAGGTTGTAACCGCCGTGGCAATGGAAACATTCCAGCTCTTCACTGAAGAACAGGGTGCGGCCGCGCCGGGCACTGGGCGACAACGCCGCCAGCTCCCCCCGTTCAAAACGATCAAAGGCGGTCTCGAACGACACCATACCCCGCACAAAGGACGCCAGTGCTTTGACAATTGCCCCGGTGTCGATCGGAGACCCGGTTTCCGGAAACGCTGCTTCAAATAACGGTGGATAGACCGGGTCATTTCGCAACCGGTCCAAGACCTGTTCAAGGTTGGTCTCGGAAAGCCCTTGCTCGACCGGAGATTCGCCAAACAGCGGCACAAGGATCTGTTGTTCCAAGGTCAGCAGTGACGGGTTGGCCCAGGTTTTGGTGGAGTGGTAAGCCACGTTCAGCAACGGCTGGGCATTGCGTGGGTGCTGTTGTCCGGTGGACCCCAACGAGCGTTCGACGCCATCCGTGAAGCCAAGGCTTTGCAGGTGGCAACCTGCGCAGGCCAGGGTCCCGTTACCGGACAGCCGCGGGTCGTAGAACAAATGCCGACCAAGTTCAAACTTGGCCTGAGACATGGGATTATCCAGCGGCTCCACCGGCAGTGGCGTGCCAGCCGGCACGCGCCAGTCAAAGGCAGTCGCTGTTAGCGAGCCATCATCAAAAGTCGTTTCACCGTCGCCACCACAGCCAGCGAGCCCCACCGTCATCAACAGCAGGAGGAGCAGCTGGCCGGGGCGGGAACGATGGGACGCTAAGGTTGTCCGCATCGTTCGCCTCCCATTACTTCAGACGGAAAGCGGTCTGGGTTCCAGTGCTCGCCCCAGTATCCAGATCAAGCCCCAGCACAGAGAAGACCGGGCCACACTCAGGATCGGTTACCCCGGACATACACCCCAGCGCTCCGCCATCGTCAACGCCGTCAATTGCACCTGCAACCATGGCGCCATAGTCGATGACGATGACATCCTGTCCGAAGGTGAAGTCAGCAAAGCCCACCTCTGGACGATTGCTGCGACTGCAACTGACGGATTCTCCGGCCGTGGCATCACCGGCACAATCGGTGCTGCCCAGGTGCAGATTGAACGCCTGACCTCCGTCAACGCTGACATCCATACGCAGGAACTTGTATCCGGTCTGCCAGCTCCAGTGCAGGGTGGGTACATTCAGCGGCGTCGGCGCAGTGGCGAGATTATTGTGGTTCAGGGTTTCTGGCACGCCCAGGGTAAAGTACACCCCGGACAGAGCTTCACCTTCCTCAAGATCCACTTGGCCAGTAATTACTGTCCGCGGCTCCTGGGGATCAGTCTCGCAAGAGATGTAGTCCCGGAAATCCAGCAGCGCCACCCCAGCCCCCTGCCAGGCGTTGCTGTCCAGGGTCAGTGCAAGTTCACGCTGGTAAGTGGTCGTCACTGTCACATCATGCACATAGAGGCGAAAGTCCAGAAGCTGGGCATCGACTCCGGCTCCCAGCCCGGTCATGGTGACATTGCAGCTAACCGGATCGTTGTTGCTGTTGTAGACCGCCTCAAACGGCAGTGTCACGCTGGCGGTTGTGACTCCTGCAGTTTCCGCCGTCGAGGACGAGCCGCCCCCACAGGCTGCCAACAGGGACGTACACGCCACCAGCGATACTGATTTCAATACAGACATAACCATTCCTTATCTCGATACCGTCATTTCCCTGGCCCGGTCGCAACAAGGGCTGAGCATCAAGGAAACAACCTGTGTAATGTGCCCAGCCGAAATCAGCCCCATACCGTTGGGGCGGCACAGTTACCCGCGGGACAGGCTGGCGCGAACGCGCACAGCTCCCCTATGCGGAACTGCGATCTGGCTGGAATAGGAGAACGTCAGGCGGTCTGTACTGGTGGGGCCCGGGTATCGGGAAGCTGGTATGGGAGATTGCTGGCCACCGCCAGCACGGCGCTAGCCGCAGGAAGTTGTACAACTCGTGGCGCCTGAGGCGGCGAGAGTGGTTGTGCAACCGCAGCAACCTGTGCCACCACGGAAAACACACAATGGATTTGCTCGTGGGCAAGGTCCGGATGGTCAGATTCAGTGTCGGGGAAAGCCTCAATACCCAGCAGCTGTTCAAGCCCCGGGACCGGGTCACCACAGAAACCGAGCACCGGGAAGCCCTCGGTGCTGGTCGCGGGCATATAGCCACGTGGGGTCAGGGCCTGGAGCAGGAAGCAGCACAGCACCAGAACCAGCCAGGCACGTTGCCGGCCAGCGTATCCCGATCGCTGATAAGACTGAATGCTACTCATCGATGACTCAACCCCATTGTTGGCGCTGATTAAGCCACAAATTATGCCCATGTCACAAATAGGTTTTCAGGCACGTTCCTTGCTTATACGGTAGTGAACGCTGATTTTTTGCCGACACCGGAGGAACCTTGCCGTGTCCCTTCTTACTTCTCTTGCCCGCATGAGCGCGGGGCTGCAGCAGGCTGCCAGCCAACGTTCACAACACCAGCCCGAGGCCTCGCCCGCCAAGTCGCCGGCAGACACCCTCAGCGTTAGCCCGGAGGAGGTCACACTTTCTGGCGCCCCCTTGCCCAAGGCCTCATCCCGCCTGGCGATTGGTCAATACAAAACCACCGTGGGCCAGGATTCCCATTACGTGCGGGAAACCCTGCGGCATAAAATTGCCGAGTACGGCATACACCCCGGTACCCGGTTGTCCGTCAGCAAGAGCCCAGAGGGAACGCTGGCGCTGCAGGCTGCCATTCCAGCCGAGAAACGCCAGCAGATTGAACAGGACCTGAATAACACCCAAGCCTTCCGCGAAGCTTTCCAGCGCCTGAGCACCCACGAACCAACCGTGGCGTTTGTTGATACCGCCATGAAGCTGAACAAAGCCTATGGTGTGAGCAACCCGCTACTCGACTCACTGGTCAGCGAAAATGACCATTTCAACGGGCTTGGCGACCTGTCCCACCGGTATGACAGCATCCGCCGTATGGTGGGGGCCGAACAACTGGAAGCCGCTGGCACCCGGCAAGACTACGCGTTCAGCCTGAACGCACGGGCCTGAGCCCAGATCAGGCGTTCTGGAAGGGCTCCGGGTCGCCTTTACCAACCCGGGTGACTTCTGGAACATCTTCCAGCATGTTCACCACCGTGGTCGCTTCGAATCCACAGAACCCCCCATCGATAATCAGGTCCAGTTCGTGCTCAAGTGTTTCGCGGATTTCGTAGGGGTCCGTCATCGGGTCTGTTTCGCCCGGCAGAATCAGAGTGCTGCTCATAATGGGCTCCCCCAGCTCCGATAACAGGGCCTGGACAATGGCGTTGTCCGGAACCCGCAGACCAATGGAACGGCGCTTGGGGTGAAGCAGGCGCCGGGGCACTTCGCTGGTGGCATCGAGGATAAAGGTGTAGGGCCCGGGGGTGTAATTCTTCAACAATCGGTACTGACTGTTATCAACCTTTGCGTAGGTGCCGATTTCCGACAGGTCGGCACACACCAGGGTAAAATTGTGTTTGTCATCCAACTTTCGAATCCGCTTGATACGGTCTGCCGCCTGCTTGTCGCCCAGGTGACAACCAATGGCGTAAGCGGAATCCGTTGGATAGACGACTACCCCGCCCTTGCGGATGATGTCCACCGCCTGGTTTACCAGACGCTTCTGTGGGGTTTCCGGGTGGATCTGAAAAAACTGACTCATGGCAGGATTCCTTATCCTTTGAGTGCGGGGTCGTGTTTTGACCCGCCCATGCAATTTGGTGACGCTGGCGCTGCCCCGACTGCCGACCACTCCTCCGGGGTATAGAGGTGCAGTGCCAGGGCATGAACCTCACCAGCAAGCTCTTCCGCCAGCACCCGGTAAATGGCCTGGTGACGCTTGACCTTACCCTGCCCTTCAAAATCACCGGATACCAGCGTGACCTTGAAGTGAGTTTCAGAATTTGGCGGCACACTATGCCGATGACTCTCGTTTTCCACCTGCAGGAATTCCACGCGGAATCCGCTGCCCAGTTTCTGTTCGATGGTATTCTGCACCGACATGGATCGACACACTCCCAGTTAAGATTCCAGTGATATCAATACAGTCTACTACACCCAGGGAGCCTCACGCTTGACAGTTTCCGGGTAAACCGCCATCGTCCCACTCCCTGAACGCCCCCTTCCCCACAGCAGACTCTCGCACATGCGCCTGTATATCGCCGAAAAACCAAGCCTCGGTCGCGCCATTGCCGCGGCATTGCCCGGCCCGATGGAAAAGGGACCCGGCCTGTTACGGTGCGGTTCGGGAAAGCAGGCGGTCGTGGTGAGCTGGTGTATTGGGCACCTGCTGGAGCCGGCAGAACCAGGCCATTACGATGCCCGCTGGCAGAAATGGCGCCTGCAGGATCTGCCAATGTTTCCCGAGCGCTGGCAGGTTACCCCCAAGGCAAGCGTCGTCCAGCAGTTGCGGGTTCTGGAATCCCTGATTCGCAAAGCCGATGTCATCGTCCACGCTGGAGACCCAGACCGGGAAGGCCAGCTGCTGGTCGACGAAGTGATTCGCTATTGCGGTGCAAGCTGTCCGGTGGAGCGGGTGTTGATCAATGACCTGACGCCTTCCGCGGTCGCCCGCGCGCTTAACACCCCCAGGGACAACCGCGAGTTCCGCCGCCTGTCCCACTCCGCCCTGGCCAGGCAACGGGCGGACTGGCTTTATGGCATCAACCTGAGCCGTTTTTACACCCTGTCGTATCAGCAACAGGGTAACGAGGGGGTCTATTCCGTTGGCCGGGTTCAGACCCCGGTTCTGGGGCTTGTCGTCGAGCGCGACAAAACCATCGCCAATTTCGAGCCCAAGCCCTACTACCGAATTCTTGCCCATGTCCGCGAACTGGAATCCGCACCGGGTTCACCGACATTTGAAGCCCGCTGGCTTCCCGACGAGCGTTTCCAGGATCAGCTGGATGACGAAAACCGTCTGCTGGACAAGGCGCTGGCTGACCGGATCAAAGCCGACGTTGAAGGCCGCCCCGG
Source organism: Marinobacter zhejiangensis (assembly GCF_900114775.1). GTDB lineage: Bacteria > Pseudomonadota > Gammaproteobacteria > Pseudomonadales > Oleiphilaceae > Marinobacter > Marinobacter zhejiangensis. The sequence continues at coordinate 584,282 of NZ_FOUE01000003.1, read as the reverse complement.
CCGTATTACCGAAGCGCGCTTCCGTGACCGCAAGGAACGGCCACCACTGCCGTTCTCTTTGTCTGCGCTACAGATCGAAGCCGGGCGGCTGTTCCGGATGGGGGCAAAGGATGTATTGGATACCGCCCAGAGTCTCTACGAGCGGCACCAACTCATCACCTACCCGCGTTCCGACTGTCGTTACTTGCCCGAAGGTCATTTCGAGCAACGCCAGTCAGTGATTGACGCCATCGGCCGGGTGGATTCAGACCTGACCGAAGCGTGCACGACTGCAGACCCATCCCGCCGCTCCAGCGCCTGGAACGACAGCAAGGTGGATGCTCACCACGCCATTATTCCCACCAGCCGAGCCGCCGCCAAGGGCCGCCTGAGTCAGGCCGAGCGCAAGCTATACAACCTGATCAGCCGCTACTACCTGATGCAGTTCTATCCCGATGCAGTCCACCGGGAAGGGCGCCTGAACCTCGCTATTGGCGAACACCAATTCCGGGCCAATGAAACCGCCATTGCCACCCCGGGCTGGAAACGACTGGAGATCCGCCAGCGGGACGGCGACCCAGAGCGAACCAAACCACCCCTTCCCCGACTAGACGTGGAAGACCCGGTTCTCTGTGATCATGCCGACATTAAAGAACGGCAGACCAAGCCACCCCTGCATTTCACCGACGCCACCCTACTGGCGGCCATGACCAACATCGCCCGGTTTGTCAGTGATGACGAACTGCGTAAGACACTTCGCGAGACCGATGGACTGGGCACAGAAGCGACGCGAGCAGCGATTATCGAAACGCTTTTCCGTCGCGATTACCTGGTCCGGGACGGTCGCCACATCCGCTCCACCGACAAGGGCCAAACGCTGATCAACAGCCTGCCAGTCGCCATCACCCAGCCAGACATGACGGCAGTATGGGAAGCAACCCTGGAACAGATCCGCCAGGGCGATGGCGACCCTCGGGCGTTTCTCGGCGACCTGCAACAGCAGATTCAGGCGTACATCGAAGCACCCGCCGGAAAGGATGCTGCCCAGCAGGACCAGGACGATTTCGCGGTCCACTGCCCGAAATGCCGTGCCCCGATGCGCATCCGCGACGGCAAGTTCGGCCGCTTCCACGCCTGCACCCGCTATCCGGACTGCAAAGGCACTCGCCCACTGGAAGCTCAAGCACCAGAGGACGGGACCAGCCAAAAGCCCATACCCTGCCCCCACTGCTATTCCCCCCTCGTCCGCCGACGCGGGCCAAAAGGCTGGTTCTGGGGCTGCAGTAATTTCCCAGGCTGCCGACATACAGTTAATGACCAGGATGGAAAGCCCGAACTCTAAGGTGCGGATCAACCAGCCTTAGACGGGCCATCCAAAGCCTGGCGAAGGTTACCGAAAAGCTACACAATGACACGCACCCAACCACTGGAATTTGCCAGAATACTCAGCAACCTGGCCCAATTTAACTGGCCGTGTCTTTACAGGGCATCCCCTGGATTCAAAACAGGAGAATCTAAAATGCGCATTGCTCTGCTGGAAGATGAGCAGGAACAGGCCCAGCACGTAAAAGGTTTGCTGGCCGAACGCCATCACGAATGCGATGCCTACCCTACCGCCCAGGCCTTTATCAGCTCGGTGCTCCATCGCAGCTACGATTTGCTGATTCTGGATTGGCAGATTCCCGACGGCACCGGCCTCGACGTACTTAAAGCCATCCGGGCCCAGTTGAACTGGCGCATCCCCGTTGTCTTCCTCACTCAACGGGATAGCGAGCAGGACATTGTTCAGGCACTGGATGCGGGCGCTGACGACTACCTTTCCAAGCCAGCCCGCCCGGCGGAGCTCGCCGCACGGATCAATGCACTGGCCCGGCGTACCACGCCGGAAACCGAAAAAGAAGTTCTCCAGTTTGGCCCATTTACCATTGACACCCAGGTAAGGTCGATTGCCCTGAAGGGGGAGCAACTTGCCCTCACCGATAAAGACTTCGACCTCACTCTTTTCCTGTTCCAGAACCAGGGCCGGCTGCTGACCCGAGAGGTTTTACTGGAGCGCGTCTGGGGACTGACCCGAGACATCAACACTCGGACGGTCGATACCCACATGAGCCGCCTGCGTCGGCGCCTCGGCCTGAATCCGGATAACGGCTATCGGATAAAAACGATCTACCAGCGCGGTTACCGGCTGGAAGCGCTGAACGCGGTGACACACGAGGTCATTCAGGATTAATGCGGGACCGGCAGACCATGTTACGCTCACTGACAGCTCATCGCGCCCTTATCCGCCGCACGCCCGCCCTGGTGCTTGCGGCGCTTACCGCGATCTGTACGGGCGCCCAGGCTCAGCTCCCGCTGGCCCAAGGCTCTCAGCTTCCAGGACGTACCGCCACGCAGCAAGCCAGCACCGGGGCTGACTGGGTGTACACCGTCAAAGAAGGTGAACACCTCGACGGTCTTGCCCAGGAACTGCTGGCCACCCCATTCACGGGTGCCCAGCTACTGATCCACAACCGATTGCCAGCTCATACCGTTTTCGCAGCCGGGGATACCCTACGCATTCCCCTGTCCTGGCTCAGACAGCAACCGGAGCCAGCGAAGGCCACCGCAGTGACCGGAAACGTCCGGATCATTTCCGCCAGCGATGGCCGCCAGCGACCACTTGCCGAAGACACATTGATTCGTGTGGGTGATGAAATCCTGTCAAGAACTGGCAATGCCACCATTGAACTGGCAGATGGCTCTACCATTCGCATCAACCCCAACTCCCGGCTGATCTTCAACAAGCTGACCCAGTACGGGAAAGCCGGAATGGTGGATACCCGTCTGAGACTCGATCACGGCGGCATCAGCACACATGTCAGACCGCTTGAGCGTGGTGGAGCCCGCTTTGAAGTAGAAACACCATCGGCAGTGGCTGCGGTGCGTGGTACCGCCTTTTCGCTGCAGAGTCACCCAGGAACCACCGACCTTCAGGTAACCGAAGGCGTAGTCGCGTTTGGCCCGGCAGGCAAAACCCGCAACATTCCCGCAGGCTTCAGTGCCAGTGTCGACGCAAACCGACCAGGTGTAGTGGACATCTATCGGCTTCCACCCGCGCCAGAACCCAACCCCCTGCCGCCTCGTCTACAGGCGTTGCCCGCCGAACTCAGCTGGAACAGCAACGCCCTGCACCGCATTGATATCTTCGAAGCAGACAGCGGTCGTTGGATCAAAAGCGATGAGGTTCATGGCAGCCACTACGCCCTGAATTACCTGGATAATGGCCGCTACACCATCAATATTGCCTCACTGGACACCCGGGGAGTTGCGGGCCTTCCCGCAAACGTCATGGTCGATGTAGACCTGACCGCCCGGCCCGCGACTCTGGTGGCGCCGGAAGAAGGCGCTGGGGTTAACGACGATTTGCCGGAGTTCCAGTGGAGTTACCGGGGCAGCAACGAGGTGGGCCGGGTTGAAATATCGGAAACCGAGGACTTCGGCAACCTGGTCGCGACCAGCGAATGGGCACCGGATGACACCGCACTGCCATCCCGGCCACTGACCCCGGGCCAGTACTATTGGCGTGTCGTCACCGAGGCTGGAGGTAACTCAGTAGCCACCACCAGCCCCAGGCCCTTTGTCATCAATGGTACGCTGCCCCCTGTCCATATTCTGAGCATCAACTATATCGACAGCCAGGTTAGGATCTTCTGGGAGAAAACGGACACAGCCGGAGGATACCTGCTGCAGCTGTCCGAGGGGCCTGAGTTCCGAAACATCGTCAAGGAAGCCACCGTGCAAGATACAACCGCAGCCTTGCGTTTGATTCCCGGAAGACGTTATTTTGTCCGGCTGAAAGCTTTATCCGAAGGTCCACTGGCTAGCCGCTGGGGCCCCGGCAGGGAGCTATTTATCGAATAACCGGCAACACAGACGATTCATGACGAGAGACAGGCTTCCTACCACCAGCGCATTTTGGACACTCGGCCTGTCGCTTCTCTCCATCCTGCTGCTGCTTCAGCTGACGGCGATCCCCCAACGCATCAACTTCTGGCTATACGATGCCATGGTCACCAGCCATCCCGGCAGTGCGCCCGGTAACGTGGTGATTGTTGCCATCGATGACGCCAGTCTCGATTGGCTTGGTCGCTGGCCCTGGCCCAGATCCACCCATGCAGAGCTGGTTCGCAAGCTCGACGATGCCGGCGCCAGAACCATCATTTTTGATGTCCTGTTCCCGGAACCATCAACTGACGATCAGGAGCTTGCCGATGCTATGGCTGCGCACGGCAACGTGGTGCTTCCGATCCACCTGTCGGCGCCGTCCCAGGACCAGACGATCTCGGAATACCTGCCCTCCCCAGCGCTAAGCGAAGCGGCAGCCGGGCTCGGCCACGCCCATGTTGAACTGGACGCCGATGGCCTGGCAAGGGGGCTGTATTTATACAACGGCCTCGGCCGGCAGCTATGGCCCAGCCTGGCCAAGGCCGCCTATGACACCGGCCGGGGCCAGCCCTCCCCCCCCAGGAACCCTGGTGGCGGAAAGCCGCCGCCGTACGTCAATGTACGCGCAGACTATGTTGCGGTGCCACTGGCCGGGCCCGCCGGAACCTTTGCCATGTACTCATACGCCGACGTACTGCTGGCTCCACCCTCGCCACAGGAATTCAATGGTAAGACGGTGTTTGTAGGGGCCACCGCCCCGGGGTTTGGCGACGTACTTCCCACACCATTTTCGAGCATGGCCCGCCCCCTGTCCGGGGTGGAGTTCCACGCCAACAGCTTCGCGGCGCTGGTCAACCAGACTCTGATCAGACCGACCTCAGGCCTGTTGGCCGGCATCCTCGCGCTGGCGGTCATTGTTCTGGTTGCCTCAGCCCTGCCGCGAATGCGCCCCACTCAAACCCTGCTGCTATGCTCAGCACTCGCGGTCTCATTGCTGGCGTTTTTCGCAGTCATGATGATGTTAATGCACCGCTGGATTCCAATCGCCAATGCCCTGCTCGTCCCGGTCATTGCCTTCCCACTGTGGAGCGCCCGGCGACTGGCCATGACAAACCGCTTCCTTAATCGTCAGCTCGACGAGCTCGGCCAGGGGCCACAACTCACCTTGCGGGACATCTCCGAACGACATCCCCCCCTGTTTCTGGATCACCTGACGGCGCTATTTATGCTGGACGGCTGGCTGCTCACAGAAAACGGCGAAGTTATTGAGCGGCACAATCTGCCAAGTGGCTACATTCCTCCGCGACTGCCCCTAAACGAGTGGGTGCACAAGGATAACCTGAGCTGGTTCAGAACCGACCGCGAAGACACGGTTTATATCATTGGCCTCAAGCGCCCCGAGACCCTGGGTGGCGAAGCCATTCAGCGCTATCTGCGCCAGCTCCCGCTTGCTTCGGGACTGGCACAGGATAACGACGCGGGTGCATCCACTGAGAACATCACCGCTCGCATTGAACGGGTACGCCAGGCCACCGAGCGGATGAACAATCTCCAGAAGTTCATTCTCCAGAGCTTTGAACACATGCCCGATGGCATTATCGTGACAGATGAGCTGGGGGTTATTCAGTTTGCCAACGGGCACATCGAGGAATGGTTCAAAGAGCCCCTGCCCAGCCTGACCGGCCTGCCGCTCACTCGCCTGCTCCAGGGACACGACCCGCGAGACAATCCGCCATGGCAGGAAACTGTTTCGGAGACACTGACACTGGCCCAGAGCCGAACAGTAGACCTGCGCATCCACGGCAAGGACTTCCTGATTCACCTCGCCCCCTTTAAAAGCTCGGACACACGTCATCAGGGCATTATTGCCAATATCTCAGACATCACCGAGCTGCGGGAGCAGCAGCGCCAGCACCGGGAAGCCATCGACTTTATTTCCCATGACGTGCGCTCCCCGCTGGTATCCCAGCTTGCCCTGATTGAACACCTGAAACGCAACCCATCCGACATCCAGAGCAGCCAGCTTGAGCAGCTCGGGCGACTGGCCAGACGCAGCTATCAGCTTGCCGAGGAGTTTGTTCAGCTGGCCCGCGCCGAGCAGCTGACCGAGACCCGCTTTTACGAGTGCGAATTTCTCAGCATTGTTGAGAACGCCAGGGACAGCGTGATCGAACAGGCCGCCAACAAAGACATCAAACTGCTGCTGCAGGGTTATGAAGACTTGTGGTTAAGGGGAAATGCCGAGTTGCTGGAGCGAGTGGTTATCAACCTGCTGACCAACGCGGTTCAGTACAGTGAGCCCGGGTCCACCATTACCATTCAGGTGTACCAGGCCGGATATCAGGCTTGCCTGACTGTGAGCGACGAGGGCGTAGGCATTGCACAGGAGGAGATTCCTCACCTGTTTGACCGCTACCGCCGCCAGAAAAGCAGTGAAGTATCCGGAAACCGGGGAGCCGGTCTGGGGTTATCGTTTGTGAGCGTTGTTGTTGAAAAACATCGGGGGCATATCGAAGTGGAATCTACGCTGGGTGAGGGGTCATCCTTTACCATCAAGCTACCCATAGCGGCCCCTATCCCCAACTGACGAGATGGATCAGATTGTCTTGCTGACCATCGCGGACGGCGCACTCATCAGGCCATTCGTATCCACAACCTGAATCGTAAAGTACCAGGCCCCATTACCAAGCCCGCCGATGGTGTAGTCCATCACATTGGCATCACCAATCCTGACCTTATTCGACAGGCTGCCCGCTTCCTGGCCGTAGTTAATCACGTACCCTTGGAGCTCGCCCATGGCCAGGCCGTCACCGTTGATACGGGTCGCCGGGGCATTCCAACTCAGGGTTGCCGAGTGAGTGCCAGGGGTCCCATCCAAGCCGCTTGCGTTGGAGGAATCTCCACCACCGGAGCCTCCACAACCAACCAGAGTGGCTGCGCCCATTACCAGAAGAGAAGCCAGGGCCGTTCGCGACTTTTTAATGACACCATTCATAAGCTTTCCACACCAAATATTCGTCGATTTTGTAAAACTGTATAAAACGCGATCGATTATCTGGGTGCTGAGAGCCATCTGCCTAATTACAGAATTGTCAATTTTCCGACAGAAGTCGGTAAGAAAAACGACAGCACTTTGATTTAATAGAAAAATATGAACATAGCGCTCATTTTTTATACTATTAAGTCACTATAATTTTGGCATTTTGTGACAGGTGCACTTGCTATAGATACACAAATGGTATTGAAAGCTCCTAGAAAACATGTCTACTCCAGCGAACTGCGCCCAACAGGATCAAGCTCAGGCCGACACAAAAAAGGCCAACCTCTCGGTTGGCCTTTCAGATCAGTACATCATCGGCACTCTTAACGCTCCAGAATGGCCGTTACGCCCTGCCCCCCGGCCGCACAAATTGAAATCAGACCTCGACCACCACCATTCTGCTCCAGCAGCTTGGCCAAAGTCGCAATAATACGACCACCCGTCGCTGCAAACGGGTGCCCGGTTGCCAGGCTGCTACCTTTAACGTTCATTTTACTGCGATCAATACTACCCAGCGGCGCCTCCAAGCCCAGGCGCTCCTTACAGAACGCCGGGTCCTCCCAGGCCTTCAGCGTGGACAGCACCTGAGCCGCAAAGGCTTCATGAATCTCATAGAAATCGAAGTCCTGCAAGGTCAGCCCAGCGCGCTCCAGCAAACGGGGCACCGCATAGGCCGGCGCCATCAGAAGCCCCTCTTTCTTTTCAACGAAGTCCACTGCCGCCACTTCGGAGAAACTCAGGTACGCCTGAACCTCCAATCCATTCTTCTTCGCCCACTCTTCGCTGGCCAGCAGGACGCAGGATGCACCATCCGTCAACGCGGTGCTGTTTGCAGCGGTCATGGTGCCATTCTCACGATCGAAACAGGGCTTCAGGGAGGCCAGTTTTTCCAGCGTGGTGTCCGGTCGCAGGATATTGTCCACCTCCTGACCCGCCAGCGGCGTCATCAAATCTTCAAAGAACCCCTCACCATAAGCCGCCGCCAGCTTTTGGTGGCTTTCGTAAGCGAGCTGGTCCTGCTCATCCCGCGGAATCGCCCACTCGTGCGCGGTCACCTGGCAATGGTCGCCCATCGACATCCCCGTCCGCGGCTCGCCGTTTTCCGGAATCGTCGGCACCAAGTGGCTGGGGCGGAAACGACCCAGTATCTTCAGCCGTTCCGCGTTGGTTTTGGCGCGATTCAGGTCCAGCAGGATTTCCCGCAGCCCCTCGCCAACACCAATCGGCGCATCGGACGTGGTATCGGTACCACCCGCGATACCGCATTCAATCTGCCCCAAAGCAATCTTGTTGGCCACCAGAATGGCCGCCTCAAGCCCGGTCCCACAGGCTTGCTGAATATCATAAGCCGGGGTTTCAGGGGCCAATCCCGAACTCAGTACCGCCTCCCGGGTCAGGTTAAAATCCCGGGAGTGCTTGATCACCGCACCGGCAACCACTTCGCCCAGACGCTGCCCCTGAAGCCCAAAGCGGTCAACCAAACCGCGCAATGCCGCCGTCAGCAACTCCTGGTTACTGATCTTGCTGTAAACGGTATTTGAACGGGCGAACGGAATCCGATTCCCCCCAATCACCGCAACCCGGCGAACACCTCCAGCCTGACTGCCTGGATTCGAACGCTTGCGCTGGGTAGAAGTTTTTGTCTGTGCCATAGTGGTGTCCTGATTGGATTGAGTTCAACAAAGAGTGCTGGCAAGCAGTCTAACGCGCCGACACCCCCGCTCATTGGCAGGCCTGACAACAGCGACCCCGCATTAAGTCAATTCAAATGGGTGCAGTTTCTTTAATCTAGCAAACCGATAAGCAAATAAAACCCACTCACAGCCAACCCTGAAAAAAGGCGCTCACAACACGCCAGGGACAAGGACACAACATGTCAGACCTTTACCTTAAGTTCGTCAACACACCTGTCGGCAAGTCAGCTGCCCAGACCCTTGGACTGCCGTCCCCGGTACCCCTGAGCCGCTGGAAGCGCCCGGACCAGCCTTTCATTGAAGGACATGTGCTGGTTGGCGCATCCGCCGGTGGAAAGGCCATTGCCAGCCTCGGAACCATTCTTGGTGCCAGTCCGGCAGAACTGTTCCACGCCAGCGCGCCAGCCAGCCTGGAAGACTCCGCAAAAGCAGGGAGCAAGTCGACCGCTCTGGTGCCAAGCGACACCAACCAGCGTTTCGCGGCCCTGGTATTTGACGCCTCCGGCATGAAGGACACCGCTGAACTACGGGCGCTGTACGACTTTTTCCACCCAACCATTCGTAAACTGAGCGGCAATGCCCGCGTCCTGATCATTGGCCAGGACCCAGCCAACTGTAAATCCGCTGCCCAAGCCGCCTCCCAGCGTGCGCTGGAAGGCTTTACACGAGCCGTAGGCAAGGAAATTGGGAAAAAAGGCTCTACCGCCAACCTGCTGTGGCTGGCCCCTGGCGCAGAAAAGCAGATGGAAAGCAGCGTTCGCTTTTTCCTGTCTCCACGCTCTGCCTACGTCTCCGGACAGGTCGCCCGCATCAGCAAGTCCAGCCAGAGCGAAGTAGCCACCAACCCGGTCGCACCACTAACCGGTAAGGTAGCCCTGGTCACTGGCGCCTCCCGAGGTATTGGCGAATCCATTGCTGAAACCCTTGCCCGCGATGGCGCTACCGTCATCGGCCTGGATATTCCACAAGCGATGGAAGACCTGCAAAAGGTGACAGACCGCATCAAAGGCAAAGCCCTGGCCTGCGACATTACCAGCGCAGAGGCCCCCAAACAGATTGCAGCGTTTGCAAAAGAGCATTTCGGCGGCATCGACCTGGTCATCCACAATGCCGGCATTACCCGGGACAAAACCCTCGGCAACATGCCTGAGCATTTCTGGGACATGGCCATCGCGGTCAATCTGACCGCTGAAGAACTCATCGATGAAGAACTGTTGTCACAAGACCTGCTACGGGAAAACGGGCGGATTGTCTGCGTATCGTCCATCAGTGGCATCGCTGGCAACTTCGGCCAGACCAACTACGCTTGCGCCAAGTCCGGCGTGATCGGGTATGTCGAAGCCATGGCCAAGCAGTTGAAGAACGGCATCACCATTAACGCCGTCGCACCGGGCTTCATCGAAACCCAGATGACCGCCGCCATGCCTCTCACCATCCGTGAGGCGGGCCGTCGGATGAACAGTCTGTCTCAAGGCGGACTGCCTGTAGATGTGGCCGAAGCCATTGGCTGGTATTGCAACCCAACCTCTGTAGGCGTCAACGGCAACGTCGTCAGGGTGTGCGGCCAATCCCTGATCGGCAAGTAAACCGTCCAGATAACCCCGGACCCGAATCAGGGTTCGGGGAACACCCGCCATCAAAACAAGCCCAAGTAAAAACCATCAGACAGGCGAAAACCCCAGACAGCCAAAAACCGACCAGGTAAGCAATAAACGACAGGATTTTAAATGTTGGGAAAATGGTGGGTGGTACTGGGATCGAACCAGTGACCCTCGCCTTGTAAGGGCGATGCTCTCCCAGCTGAGCTAACCACCCAGAGAAAGGAATTGGCGGAGCGGACGGGACTCGAACCCGCGACCCCCGGCGTGACAGGCCGGTATTCTAACCAACTGAACTACCGCTCCGCATAGACTCGAAGTCACGAATGACCTCAAATCATGTGCCAGGTAAATTACCCAGCATGCTGAAAAATTGGTGGGCGGTACTGGGATCGAACCAGTGACCCTCGCCTTGTAAGGGCGATGCTCTCCCAGCTGAGCTAACCGCCCAACTCTTCAGCATTCAATATTGGCTAAGTCAGCGTTGCTGTCTGAACCAATTGAGACGCGCATTTTAAGCATTTCTCTGAGGCTGTCAAACGTTTTCAGGAATTTTCTTTAAAAAAAATGAAACACACCCAAAAATGCTCAATCATCATACACTTTGGTGAAATTTCACCCGATTTACACCTTCCGCCCACGGTGACCACCAACCACTTTCCGGCTGCCAGCAGCCAACATAGCTTTCTGGTCAAGCACCAGGTCACGCACCCTCTCCCGACGCCCCTCAGGCAGCGCCTTACTCGCCAGAGAGCAGTTCAGTGCATCCATCCGGGTGCGGATGTGTTCCATCCGATCTGCCAGTGACGATTTCACGCCTGGCACCCAGTCGTCGGATACCTGGCGAATGCGTGAAATCAACGAATCCTTTAACGACATTTCCCTACCCTCCATTTCACCAATCCTTAGTGTAGTAGCCACCTACCGGAGGAACAATTGCATAAACGAAAACCGCCAACGCCATTTTGGCCAACGTATCCGAGACAGGAGTCACACTACCAACATCAAAATGGCCACCAACCTCCTGAGGCCTGATCAGCCAACTCCTGCTGGCGTTCGCGTTCCCGCTCAATCATGGCGTAGGCATTCTCCCGCTCGCGGATTTTACGGTCGGTTTCCAGTGGCGTCGCTTCGCCACCAAACGGCCAGTACCAAGGCGACTCCTGGTACCGTCCTTCGGCCGTCAAGCGTTCGATTTCCTCCTCCCGCTCTTCATCCAGACGGGCCATGTCCCGTTCGTATGCCGCATCCTGGTTATCTTCCACGATCGACGTGGCCGCATGATTGGGCGCTAAAAGGTCACTGTTCAGAAAACGAGTGGACACGATCTCGTCAAAGGCCATCGCCACCTCACGGGTCACCAGCTGCAAATCACCGGTTGCCAGCGGGTGTTCCGGGTCGAGATCAGGGTGAGGGGTTTCTGGTTCTGACAGCTCGTTGTAGCGCAGGTAATAGACTTTCCCGGGCTCCACCATCAAGTTCGCATCGGCAATCAGGCTCAAGCTGAAGCCCCCCATCCCCTCCAGCCCCAGAAGCGGGCGACGGATAGCGATATGGCGTTCACCGGGACTGACCTCTAACCAGGTAAAGCTGTTGTCGCGAATGTTGAAGTAATGACTGTCATCAATGTAGACGCTGGGCGCCTCAATCTCATCTGCAGCCCACTGGGAATGGGTTCGGTAGAAGTACAGCAAGGCATTGCTGCGGCTCCACTCATCATTGCCAATATGGACGAAATTGTGACCAGACACCGGGTGCAGGAAGGCTCCGGTGCTCTTTCCAATAGACTGGTACAGGCACCCGGACAGTAGGGTAAAGGATAAAGCCATGGCGGCTTTGGCCAGCAGGGACGGTTTCATTATTGTAGCTCTCCAGGTCCGTGGTGAATGCTGCAATACTAGCAACAGATCACCAGGGGAACTGAGAGCTACCGCAAGAGATGACTACAATCCGTTACAAAGTCTTCGGCGATGCTGTCGGCGGGCCTGTCTATTGCCCCCCACCGCCCTGGCGTAGCCTGGCCAGCTCTTCAGACAGTCCGACCAGCCTGGACGTCAACTGAGCGCGGGACGCATCAATCGACTTAACGGTCTGTTCAAGCTCGGTGAGCCGGTTTCGCACCTGCGTCAGCTCCGCCGAGCCGGCCTGTTGGCTAACCTGCCGCTCCAACGCAGCCAGCCGGCTTGCTACTTCCTCATCGGCCAGGCGGCGCTCCTGCAGGAATCGCTGCAAACGGCTGTCTACCAGACCGTCCACCGAACCAACCTGCTCCGCAAGCCCGGCCAGCTGTCCAGCCAGCACTTCACCTTGTTCATCCAGGCGCTCACCGAGTCCGGCCATATCCGCCGTCAGGCGCTCTCTCTGCTTATCCAACGTACTCTCAACACCACCAACACGTTCAACCTGACCCGCCAGGCCACTCTGGAGCCCTTCAAGCTCTGCCTGCAGGTTTTCCAGCTGCTGCCGGTTGCGTTCGTTCGCCAGGACCCAGAGTTTGCGAATTTCCCCATCAACCGCATCAAGGCGCTCTCCCATCGAGGCCCCGGTCTCCTCCAGGCTTTCGCCGGTTTCACTCAACGCACCCTCAAAGCGGGCCAAAGCCAATTTACTTTGACGCGCCCAGTAATCGGCTTCTTCCAACTGTCCTTCGAGCGCCTGGATGCGTCTTTCCTGCTGAAACCCCAGCCCAGCTCCGAGCGCTATCGCAACAACCAGCAAAGCAAACAGCAGACCGACACCCCTGGAGCGCTTGCCTGCACCGTCGTTATCACGGCTTACTGACTCAGGCGTCTTGGCTGGCGTACTCTTTTTCGGGGTCTTATTGGCCTTATCGGCCTTCTCGACCGGCCTTTCACGAGAGGACTTTGGTGCGGTTTCAGGCACGCTTCGACTTCTCAGCTCATCCTCATCGGGACGAATCGGTTCCATATTGACCTCATCTGACCTAACTGCATCACGCCACGCGCACCTAACAGGCCGCCAGCACTGGTTAATTTGTTTGCCCGGCAATCACTGCCGAAACGATTCCAAAGGATCAGATCATACCCCCGCTAACACCGCCCGACCAAGGGAGCCAAGTGTTATTTGCATGCGCTCCTGGCAGTACATACAATGGCCGGCTTTCTTGATAACCTTCGGGACCACTACTTATGCAAGCGCAGGTAGGACTCATCATGGGCTCCAAATCGGACTGGCCGACCATGGAGCACGCGGCAGACATGCTGGACAAACTGGGAGTGCCATACGAAACCCGTGTGGTATCGGCTCACCGAACACCGGATTTGCTGTTTGACTACGCCAAGTCGGCATCCGAACGAGGCCTGAAAGTAATCATTGCCGGAGCCGGCGGCGCTGCACACCTTCCTGGCATGGTTGCATCCCAAACCTCCCTTCCGGTTCTCGGTGTTCCAGTTCAGTCAAAAGCATTGAACGGACTTGATTCGCTGTTGTCCATTGTTCAGATGCCAGGCGGTATTGCCGTCGGAACGCTGGCCATTGGCAAGGCGGGAGCAACCAACGCGGGTCTGCTGGCCGCCCAGATCATCGGTACCTCTGACGACAACGTGCGTCAGGCTGTGGACGAGTTCAGAGCCCAGCAGACCCAGACGGTGCTGGACCAGCCTGATCCCAAGGTACCGTAAGCGCAACTTTCGCGGTGACTTTTAACGTCTGCGCCCTTTAAGAGAGATTTTTCGGGAGACCCCCATGCGAATTGGTGTTCTTGGTGCCGGGCAGCTGGGCAGAATGCTTGCCCTTGCCGGTTACCCCCTGGCCAAAACCTTCGTTTTCTATGACCTGTCCGGAAGCCCAAGTGTGGGCCTGGGAGAAGTCATCATCGACCGGGAAGGTCAGTATCTGGAAGACTTCCTGAGCCGCGTGGATCGGGTCACCTATGAGTTCGAGCACCTGCCTGTGGCCGTTGCCGAAAAGATTGCGGCGGCCAAACCGATGCATCCGTCCCCCAGGGCACTGCAGGTCTGCCAGAACCGCGAAGCCGAAAAGACCCTGTTCGGCGAACTGGGCATTCCCACACCCCAGTGGAAAATCGCCGACAGCGCCCAGAGCCTGAAACAGGCAGCCGAGGAACTTGGCTGCCCGGTCGTGGCAAAGTCCAACACCGAAGGTTACGACGGCAAAGGTCAGGCCGTTCTGCGCTCACCTGAAGAGGCGGCTGCAGCATGGGAGGCCATTGGCCACCCCCGGCTGATCGTCGAGAAGTTTGTTGAGTTCTCCCGCGAAGTGTCCATCATCGCGGCTCGCGCCGAAGACGGTGATATTGCTTTCTACCCCATGGCCGAGAACACACACCACGAGGGAATCCTGCGCTACTCGATTGCCCCGGCCCCCGGGTTATCCGAAGACACCCGTATCGAAGCGGAACGCTACATCCGCGCCCTTCTGAGTGAGCTGGACTATGTTGGCGTACTCACCCTAGAACTGTTCGAGACGGAGCATGGACTGGTCGCCAATGAGATGGCCCCGCGAGTTCACAACTCAGGCCACTGGACCATTGAGGGCGCAACAACCAGCCAGTTTGAGAACCATATTCGGGCGGTCAGCGGCCACGCGCTGGGGGACACCACCCCAAAAGGCGTTAGCTGCATGATCAACATCATTGCCGAACATGGGGATATTGAACGCATTCTCCGGTTACCCTACGCTCACGTTCATCTCTATAACAAAGGCGAACGTCCGGGCCGAAAGCTTGGCCACGTCAACATCCTGGCCGACAGCTACGAGGAATTGGTCTGGAGGGTACGAAACTGCGCGGAATTTCTGCCGGGCTCACCTGAGTTCAGCTGCTCATTGACCCGGGGTTGAATTTAGCATTTACGCCCCGATACTATTTTTCTATCAAGAGAATAGTCAGTTACGGCTGGCAGCAGATCTCAGCGCTCCTTAAGCTGTCACCTGCGTGTGTTGAAATACCAATTCGGCAGGTTTTACCACCTGCCGTTCCATAGAAAGCAACAATCGAGAGAAACCAGGGAGAACAACCTCATGGCATTTGAACTTCCCGCACTGCCTTACGACAAGACCGCACTGGAACCGCACATCTCCGCTGAGACCATCGAGTACCACTACGGCAAGCACCACAACACCTACGTCACCAAGCTGAACGGCCTGGTAGAAGGTACTGACGATGCCAACAAGTCCCTGGAAGACATCATCAAAAGCTCCAGCGGCCCACTGTTCAACAACGCCGCCCAGGTTTGGAACCACACGTTCTACTGGCACTGCCTGAGCCCGAACGGTGGCGGTGAGCCGACTGGTGCGGCTGCCGACGCAATCAACCAAGCGTTTGGCTCCTTCGAAAACTTCAAGAAGGAATTCAGCGACAAGGCCGCCAACAACTTCGGTTCTGGCTGGACCTGGCTGGTTAAGAAAGCTGACGGTAGCGTTGCCATCGTCAACACCAGCAACGCCGAAACTCCGCTCACTACCGCTGACAAGCCGGTTCTGACCGTCGACGTTTGGGAACACGCCTACTACATCGACTACCGCAACGCCCGTCCTAACTACCTGGAAGCGTTCTGGAACCTGGTGAACTGGGACTTCGTCAACGAAAACCTGGCTTAATCACCCGGTCAGATTGACACCCCAAAACGCCCGCATCCGCGGGCGTTTTTTGTTGGTCAGGAACAGGGAGTGAAGACGAATTTTTCAACACGAGTCACCATCAGAATTGCCTGAACCGGGCCACTGACGCATACTCCTCTAGCTTGGGGTAACGCCAGATGCGACGCACGCTCAGCCAACGCCCCGAGCTGTGCTCCGGAATACACTTCAGGATTACGCTGTACCGGCTACACCCCGGCACAGAGCATCCATGGATCGGAAATAACAACAAAGTTTAAACGTGGATGAAAAACACATTCAAAATTGAACACCGGCTGGGCTATCGCATACTTCGTTGGGTCCTGTCGATTGCGCTGGTATCAGGCATCCTGATCAGTGCCGCCCAGATAGTCATCGATGCCCGCCGGGTGTCCGCTGAGCTGGACAGACAGGCCGCTCAGACCATGGCCCTGGTCCGCGATGCAGCAACCCAGGCGGTGTTCAGTATCGACGACGAACTCGCACAGCAAGTAGTCGAAGGACTGTTCGAGCAAGGATCTGTGCGCTTTGCAAAAATCAGCCATCCCGACGGCGAAGCACTTGGTTTGCTCTCCCGACCGCACAGGAATGCCCGCTACCGCCCCCTGACCGACTCGATCTTTCAGGCAGAACGCACCTACCGCATCGAACTTACCCGCCAGGAAGAGCCCGGCACTGTTTACGGCTATCTCGAAGTCCGCTATGACACCGGCCCTACCGCGGCCAGCTGGCTGGAACGGGCGACCCTGACGTTCGGATCAGGCATTGCTCGCGCCATCATCCTGGCCCTCGTACTTTTCATGGTTTACCACCTGCTCCTGACCAAACCACTACTCAGCATTATCGAATCGTTGACAAAGGTAGACCCGGCCTTTCCTGACAACCGACTCATCACACCGCTGAAAGGACACCGGCGAGACGAGTTGGGCCTGTGGGTTAATGCCACCAACAATCTTCTGGTCGCTATCTCCGACAGTCAAAAAAAGCACCGGGAAGCTGAAGAACGAGCCAGCCGCCTGTCCCGCTACGACCAGCTGACCGGCCTGCCCAGCCGCGATTACCTGCTCGGGCTGCTTGCAGCGGCGATCGAAGAAACCAAGCAAAGAAACAAAATCCTCTCGGTGTACTGCTGCGGCATTGACGACTTCCAGAGCATCAACGACCAGTTCGGCTACGAATCCGGTGACCTGATCCTCCAGAGCATTGGTGACCGGCTTGAGGCGAGCCTGTCTGGCAGTCAGTTCCTGAAGGCCCGTTTAGGCAGTGACCAGTTCGTTGTGATCGAGAAGGACCTGGACAACGATTACCAGGCCACAGTGACCGCTGAAAAGTTGTTAGGCCTGTTCAATGCACCCATTCAGGCTGGCGACCACCATATTGTGATCACCGCAACTATTGGTGTTGCGCTGTTTCCGGATAACGCCGAACAACTTGACCGCCTGCTGCACTTTGCCGAACAGACCATGACCCTGGCCAAGACCACTGGCCGAAACTGTTTCCAGTTTTACGTCGCCAGCGTTGACCAGGAAATGCGCGAACGCAAAAGACTGGAAAAGGACCTTGCCTGCGCGCAACAGAAAGGCCAGTTTGTATTGCTCTACCAGCCTCAGGTCAGCCTGGAAACCGGGAAGATCATCGGCGCGGAAGCCCTGCTGCGCTGGGAGCACCCTGAAAGAGGCCTGGTTCCGCCGGATACCTTTATCCCATTGGCGGAGCTGAATGGCAGCATCGTTGATATCGGCCGCTGGGTACTCGACCAGGCGTGCTATCAAGCTGCACAGTGGGCTGCAGAAGGCATGCCCATGCGCATTGCGGTCAACATTTCAGCCGTTCAGCTGCGTCAGCACGATATTGTTGAAACCGTCCTGGAAACCCTGGAACGCCACCAGCTGCCTGCGAACCGGCTGGAACTCGAAGTGACGGAAACAACCGTGATGACCAACCTTGAAGACGCCATCGCCAAACTTCACCGATTTAAACAAAAGGGCATCCTGATTGCTGTGGATGATTTTGGCACGGGTTACTCCTCACTCACCTATCTGAAACGCATGCCGGTTCAACACCTTAAGATCGACAAACAGTTCGTCAGGGACCTGTTGGTCAATGAGGATGACACCCGGATTGCCACTACCATCATTGACCTTGGCAAGAGCCTGAACCTGTCCGTTGTTGCGGAAGGCGTGGAAACCGCCGAACAGGAGTATTACCTCCGCCAACGCGGGTGCCACCTGGCACAGGGTTACTTCTTCAGTAAGCCGTTGCAAAGTCAGGACTTTGAGTCGTTTGTCATAAACTTTCACGATAAAATGATCGAGAATAATGCCTGACAACCCGTAGCAAGGAGCCTACATGACAACCACACTGATCGGCCTTGGCGTCATTGCCGTTGTAGTCATCTACCTGATTTCCATATACAACCGCCTGGTCACCTATCGTAACCAGTTCAAGAACGGTTTCGCCCAGATTGATGTCCAGCTCCAGCGCCGTCACGACCTGATCCCAAACCTGGTGGAATCCGCCAAGGCTTATCTGAGCCATGAGAAGGACACCCTGACCCAGGTCATGGAAGCCCGGAATGGTGCCATCAGCGCCCAGCAAGCGGCCGCCCGTGACCCCGTAGACAGCAAAAACATTCAGCGTTTGGGCAGTGCCGAGAACATGCTGAGTAAAGCGCTGGCCAATTTCTATGCAGTCGCCGAGAATTACCCCGAGCTGAAGGCCAACGAAACTATTCAACAACTGATGGAAGAGCTGTCCAGCACCGAGAACCGGGTATCTTTCGCCCGCCAGGCCTATAACGATGGCGTGATGACTTACAACATCTTTCGCGAGAAATTCCCGAACAACATCATTGCCGGTATGTTTGCCTTCAAGGAAACCGCTCAGCTGGAACTCGAATCTCCGGAAGCCCGCCAGGCTCCGAAAGTGTCCTTCTAAGCAACGAACGGTATGTCCAATCCTGCCTTTTTTGAGCGCCAGGCCAATGCCCGGCGCAATACCTCTCTGCTGGTCGTCTTGTTTCTGGCCGCCGTCGTCCTGATCAGTCTGGCTGTTTGCCTCGTTGGCTATATGGTGACCCGAAGCGAATCGACGTCGCTGTCGTATCTTGACTGGCTGCTTTCAAAACATGGCCTGATCACCGCCGGCTCGGTAGCGGGCCTGATCCTTCTGGTGTCCCTTGTTCGCTGGCTAGATCTCGCCGGTGGCGGTGAACGGGTCGCCAACATGGTTGGCGCCCGGTTAATTGATCCGTCCACCCAGAATCAGGACGAACGACGCTTTCGCAATGTGGTGGAGGAAATGGCCATCGCCAGCGGCGTCCCGGTGCCTCAGCTCTATGTGATGGACAGGGAAAGCAGCATCAACGCGTTTGTGGCTGGCTACACCCCCAGTGAAGCGGTGATGGTGATTACTCAGGGAGCGCTGAACAATCTCTCCAGAGATGAGTTGCAAGGGGTTGTTGGCCACGAGTTCAGCCACATCCTCAATGGCGACATGCGCATTAATATCCGCCTGATCGCCATCCTCGCCGGAATCCTGGTCATCGGCCAGATTGGCAGCTTTATTTTCCAGAGCAGCGCCCACCGCAGCTCCTTCTCATCTCGCCGGGATAATCAACAGGCCGCTATTGCGATGGCCGTCTTCGGTCTCGCGCTGCTGGTTATCGGCTATGTTGGGGTGTTCTTCGGACGACTGATTCAGGCCGCCGTGTCCCGCCAACGGGAATTGCTCGCGGACGCCTCATCCGTTCAGTTCACCCGTAACCCGGAAGGCATCGCATCGGCCCTTTACAAGATCGGCCAAAAAGGGGGCCTCCTGCGATCCACCAGCCATGCCACCGACATGAACCATATGTGTTTCGGCGAAAGCGCAAAGATGGCTTTTTCAAGCCTGCTGGCCTCACACCCGCCGATCGAGAAGCGCATCGAGGCGATCCAGCCAGGGATGCTGACACGACTGAAAAGCCGAATGCGCGACACGGTTCCGGCAGCAGAGATTCGTCGAGGGGCCGACACAGCCAGCCCATCAGCGCAAAGCTCATCGCCACTGGCAAGCCAGGTCGCAGGATTCGCCAGCGGAGGTATCAGCCGAAACCTGTCTCCGATCAGCCGGGCTCCGACGCCGGGGCAGTTTTCAGGCAAAGTAGGACAGGTCACCCGGGACAGCGAACAATATGCAGAATCCCTGTTGGCACAGCTTCCAGCCACTTTCCGGGAACTGCTCTACACCCGCTCTGGCGCCATACAGCTCTGTTACGCGCTGGTGACCTATGAGTTGGAGCCGGACACTCGCCAGAACCACCTTGAGCTACTGGAACCACACCCAGCGTTCCGGCCCGAAGCACACCTGCTGGAACGCTTCATTCCCACGCTGACCAAGCTTGGCCCTGGCATTCGCTTTCCAGCTCTTGAGCTGGCCATGCCGGCGCTGCGCCAGCTCGCACCTGACGAGCGGGAACTGCTGGCCAACTGCGTGCAGACGCTGGTGATGGCGGACAACCGCATGACCCTGTTTGAGTTTGCGCTCACCAGCTTCCTCAAACGGCACTTGTCGGTCGACGCTGGCAGAGCTCCGGGGGTTCGCTATCGGAGCTACCGACCGGTCGCCGCTCACCTGACCACCCTGTTCAGCCTGATGGCCAGGGCCGGAACGGCATCCAGTGAGGAAGCCAGTCAGTTGTACCAGGAAGCGATCGCAGGCTTTTGTGAGCCTGGTGACGCCGCCAACACCATGCCCGATAAAGTAAGTTTGAAGGCGCTGGGAGAGGCACTGAGGCACCTCAACGGCCTATCCCCTCTTCTCAAACCAGCCATTATTGACGCCTGTGGGCACTGCGTAACTCACGATGGCAAAGTGGATGCTACCGAGTACGACATCATGCGACTGGTTGCAGACCAGCTGGACTGCCCAATGCCACCACTGACAACCACGACTGTCTAAGCTGGATCAGACAGCACCAGAACGTGAAAAGGCCGCATCAAGATGCGGCCTTTTTCGTGGTTACTGCCAATACCCGGAATCCCGTTACGGGCGCAGCGCCGGGTCGAACAAGGAGTTGACGTCGGGCGACTCCGGACGCTGCGCACCAGGCATCCCAAGCTTGTCACGGATTCCCAAGTCGATCTCCCAGAGGGAGTTGAACTTGTCAGACGTAGCCGAAACCGCCTCCTCCCGGCCGAACATGATGGTCGGACGCAGGAACACCAGCAGGTTACGCTTCACACGGCGCTCAGAAGTCGAAGAAAACAGTCGGCCCAGGTAGGGAATGTCCCCCAGCAGCGGCACCTTGCTTTCGCTGACGGTAAAGTCGTCAGTGATCAAGCCGCCCAACACGATGGTCTCGCCATCATCCGCCAATACGGTTGTCTTGATTTCCCGCTTGTTAGTCACGATGTCCGACGCATCATCAACACTGGCGGCAATGTTCTCAGTAGTCTGCTCAACCACCAGCCGAACCAGGCGGTCGGCACTGATGGTTGGCGTTACCTTCAGCGTGAGGCCAATGTCACGGCGCTCAATGGTGGTAAAGGGATTCGTTGTGCCATCGCCAGACACGGTGGACTCGCCCGTCTTGAACGGCACGTTCTGACCTACGATGATCTCCGACTCCTGGTTGTCCAGGGTGATAATGCTTGGCGTAGACAACAGGTTAGCCGCTGACGAGGTGGACAGGGCCTGCAACAGCACCCCCCAACTCAGGCCATTCTCATCACGCTCGCCGGCACCGATCGTAATACCGCCGGTCGCAGGGGCGATCAGGGAATCGGTGGCGATGGCCGAGAGAATATCGGTCACGCTCACCCCGAGGTTATTGAAGTTAGTGCCAGCGACCGGTGTCGATCCCCCGGACTGGTCGCCAACAGCAAACTGAACCCCAAGGTCTTCCCCGAGCTCGTCACTGATCTCAACAATGGCGGCTTCAATCAGCACCTGGGCACGACGCACGTCCAGCTGAGAAATTACAAGCTCCGCTTCCTGCATAAGCGATGGCTCACCACGGAGAACCAGTGCGTTAAGCCCTTCATCGGCGAAGACCGAGAAGTTGGTGCGCGGTCCAGTGTTCGCTCCGCCAGCACCCCCGGTCGATTCCGAAACCACATCACCCATAACGCCCGTGAGAATCTCAACCAGCGTACTCGCATCAGCGTGATTGAGGCGGATTACCTTGGTTGCGCCCCCGGTCGCTGAAGGCTGATCGAGTTGAGTAATCAGGCCTCGAATCTTGTCCCGGAACGACTGGTCTCCCCTGAGGATCAATCGGTTGCTACGCTCGTCCGCCGTGACACTGTATTTGCGGGCGGCATCCTGGGCGGTACTCGCGCCCAACTCTGACGGCGCCAATTCCTGCAGCAGGGTGACCATGTCACCCACCCAGGCTTCCCGAAGCTGAATAACCTCAACCTCGTATTGGGACGGGCTATCGAGTTCGTTAACAATTTCCTGAATACGCTCGATATTTGCCTGGTGGTCACTGATGATCAGGGCGTTCGCGGCAGCCACAGCCGCCAGGTGGCCATACTTGGCAACCAGTGGGCGGAGTATCGGAACCAGCTCCAGGGCATTGGCGTTGTTCACCTGAATCACCTGGGTTACGAGCTGCTCCGAGGGCACCGTCTCGAAACCCTCAAGATTCTCCGCCAATTGCTTGGCATCCACCTGTTGAATAACTTTAATGACGTCTTCACCGGGGATGGCCGTAAAGCCATGAACATGCAGCACGGCGAGGAACAGGTCGTAAATTTCGTCCTTGTTCATTGGCGTGCTGGACAGCACGGTCACCTTCCCCTTCACGCGAGGGTCAACCACAAAGCTATAGCCGGTTATATCTGCCACCTGGGTCACGAACGCCCGAATATCGGCATCCTTCAGGTTCAGGCGCCAGGTCCCTTCCTGGGCCTGAGCCAGGGACATAAGCGGCAACAGCAGGACCAACACCAGGGTCCGCATAAAAGGTGACGTAATCTTATTCATGCAACGATCGCATCCTGTATCGATGTAGCCCTTGTTCCAGGCTTTAATTTGGCTTTCTTGCTTTTATGAGTGGCGACTGGTCAGCGCCATTGTTCAGGCAACGCGTAGCTCACGGTAAACCGTGCCCCATTGCGCTCGACCTCAATGTCCATCTGCGGCATGTCGCGCCAGGATTCAAGCAACGAACGATCCTGCTCGAAATCCCCCAACACCTGACCATTAATCGCCGTTATGATATCCCCGGCTTTCAGGTTGACCGCGTTTAGCATGGCATTAGACCCGTCATAGGTATAACCCGAGGCGCTCCCATCCTGTACCGGCCTCAACCCAAATGCAACCAGTGCCGCTGCACCCTGGGTATCCAGTCGAGCCTGAATGTCATTAACAAACCCTTCGGCGGAACCCACCTGTGATGCGGGTTGTTCTTCCGCCATTCCCACGTCAGGGTTATCTTCAAACGTCAGTGTTTCAAACATACCATTACGTTTGATCAGGATTCGGTTGGGTTCGACCTCGACCAGCTCCGCATTCCCCGGGAGCGTATCGCCAACCCTGTAGTGCTCTGTAACACCGTCCGTTCCAGCAACTATAGCACCGGAGTGCTCGGTCTGCTGTGACACCAAAACACCTTCGAGGCGAAGGCGCAGTCGTGTTTCAGGCGCTGACTGACGGACGGTATCCGCAACGGGCACCGACCCTTGGGGACGGCCGAAAAGCTCATACGCGGCCAGGGACATGCCGCCTGTGCCCATACCATTTACAGATCCCGCTGCGGATGTCGAGAACAGATGTGGGACGGCGTTGTCCTGCCAGAACACCAACCAGGTTGCCCTGGCACTCCAGCCAGCAAGGTAGATTACCAAGGCCACCAATAGCAGGTTTGCCGCTATTCGCCCCAGGCGTTGCAATACGGACTGAGCGCCTCCACCCATCAGAATCGCACTCCCGGCAGCAACGGCTGCTCAACACGGAACACCACATCGCCAGGATTGGCAGCAGCCGACCAGGATTGGCCGGCCAGGTCAACCAAGCGCTTATAAACGCGAATCCTGAGCATGCCATTACGAAGAACGTCCGCTTCAGCCGCAGGTTCCTGCTGGCCTTGCGCCGAGATGGCGAGGCTAACGCCCTCGGCGCTCTCCGTCAGATTTGCGTCCATCGCTGGAAAAACCGTGCTCTGGTAATCGTCGCCCATGGGCCATGTAACCAGTCCGCCCGGCCAGTGCCCAGCACCACGAGCTTGTGACAGTTGATTATCGGCCCAGGTGGCAGCCAGGCGATCAATAATGATGTCGCCCTCAAGCATGGCCCCACCACTTTGCCGGATCATGTCCTCAAACTCGGCAACATGAACCTGGCCAGAGGCATCCACCGACACGGCGCCATCCAGCCCGGCCAGTACACGCCCCTGAAGTCTTGAAGCTCGGGTTTCGAGTGAAAGGTCCAGTGGAAGCCTGGTGCCTGCCGGCCAGTCCATGTGCCATTGCGCACGAACGTCCCGCCCTTGCAACTTTAGCAAGGCAGCGCCCTCCCAGAGAGTACCGGAAACGGCCTGGACCCGAACCTGAGGCGGTAAACGGACATGACCTGCTGCCTGCTGCCAAAGCCAGCCCGCCGGCACCCATACCACCAGCGCCGCCAAGTACGCGATGGCGCCAAGAACAAAGATCAGGACTAGTTTTCCCGGACGCAGGAACGATCGCTGGCTGGTTTGAGTCATAGGGTTCATTTAGACAGATCAAGTGGCACCCGAGTCTAACAAACACAGGCGGTAAGTCCATGGCGAAACACATAAAAAAACCCCGCAGAAACTGCGGGGTTTTTGGTGTAGCGGGTAGCCCACTCAATAGTGGGCTTTATGCCACGGACTGGCTTACATCATGCCGCCCATGCCGCCCATTCCACCCATGCCGCCCATATCCGGCATGCCGCCACCGGCTTTCTCGTCTTCCGGCTCGTCGGTCACCATCGCTTCGGTGGTGATCATCAGGCCAGCGACGGAGGCAGCAGCCTGCAGCGCGGAGCGGGTTACTTTAGCTGGGTCAAGAATACCCATTTCCAGCATGTCGCCGTAGATTTCCTTGGCGGCGTTGAAACCGAAGGAACCTTCACCTTCGCGGATCTTGGCAACAACCACGGAGGCTTCACCACCGGCGTTGGAAACGATCTGACGCAGAGGTGCTTCCATAGCGCGACGCAGGATGTTCACACCGGCTTTCTGGTCTTCATTTTCAACTTCCAGGTTTTCCAGTGCCGCCAGTGCGCGAACCAGCGTTACGCCACCGCCAGCAACGATGCCTTCTTCAACTGCAGCGCGAGTCGCATGCAGCGCATCTTCAACGCGGGCCTTCTTCTCTTTCATTTCCACTTCGGAACCGGCACCCACCTTGATCACGGCAACACCGCCGGCCAGCTTGGCAACACGCTCCTGCAGCTTTTCCTTGTCGTAGTCGGAAGAACTTTCCTCGATCTGACGACGGATTTGCTCAACACGGGCAGCGATGTCACTTTCAGCACCAGCACCGTCGATGACAGTGGTGTTTTCCTTGGTGATGGTCACGCGCTTGGCGGTGCCCAGGTCGTCCAGGGTGGCACTTTCAAGAGACAGGCCAACCTCTTCGGAAATCACGGTACCACCGGTCAGGATAGCGATGTCCTGCAGCATTTCCTTGCGACGGTCACCAAAGCCTGGCGCCTTAACCGCTGCAACTTTAACGATACCGCGCATGTTGTTCACGACCAGAGTGGCCAGCGCTTCGCCTTCAATGTCTTCAGCGATGATCATCAGCGGCTTGCCAGCTTTGGCAACGGCTTCCAGGGCCGGCAGCAGTTCGCGGATGTTGGAGATTTTCTTGTCAACCAGCAGAATGAACGGGTCTTCCAGATCGGCAGACATGTTGTCCTGGTTGTTGATGAAGTACGGAGACAGGTAACCACGGTCGAACTGCATACCTTCAACCACGTCCAGCTCGTCTTCCAGGCCGCGGCCTTCCTCAACGGTGATCACGCCTTCTTTGCCCACACGCTCCATGGCGTCGGCAATGATCTTGCCGATGGTGT
The DNA here is from genome assembly GCF_900114775.1 of Marinobacter zhejiangensis. Taxonomy (GTDB): domain Bacteria; phylum Pseudomonadota; class Gammaproteobacteria; order Pseudomonadales; family Oleiphilaceae; genus Marinobacter; species Marinobacter zhejiangensis. The sequence goes on along the minus strand of NZ_FOUE01000003.1, from coordinate 558,417 downwards.
CGTCGCCGTTGGCGGAGATGGTACCAACCTGGGTAATGTTACGGCTGTCGTCGCAAGGCTGGGACATGTCACGGATGGTTTGAACGGCAACCTGGGTCGCCTTGTCGATGCCGCGCTTCAGGTCCATAGGGTTCATGCCGGCGGTTACCGCCTTGATACCCTCGTTAACGATTGCCTGAGCCAGAACGGTCGCAGTCGTAGTACCGTCGCCAGCGTTATCGTTGGTCTGGGAAGCAACTTCCTTGACCATCTGGGCGCCCATGTTTTCGAACTTGTCTCTCAGTTCGATTTCCTTGGCAACGGAAACACCGTCTTTAGTAACGGTCGGAGCGCCGAAGGACTTGTCCAGAACAACATTACGGCCCTTGGGACCCAGGGTAACCTTGACCGCGTCGGCCAGGATGTTAACACCAGCTACCATGCGCTTACGGGCGCTGTCACCGAATTTAACGTCTTTAGCTGCCATAGTTCTCTATTCCTGTTCGCTAAACTCTAGATGTTGGTTCAATCGAGTCTTGGATTCGATTCGGTCCGATCACTCAAGAACGCCGAAGATGTCGCTTTCGCTCATAATGAGCAGGTCTTCGCCGTCAACCTTTACGGTGTTACCGGCATACTGACCGAAAACAACGGTGTCACCGACCTGAACGGCCAGCGGACGGGTTTCGCCATTGTCGAGAACGCGGCCGTTACCCACTGCGATTACCTCGCCCTGGGAAGGCTTCTCTTTGGCATTACCCGGCAGAACGATGCCACCAGCAGACTTCTCTTCTTCTTCCTTACGGCGCACGACAACACGATCGTGTAGCGGACGAATTTTCATTGCTCGGTATCTCCAATAGTCAGGTTGTCTTTGGCAATGACACTTGCGTTAAAAACCGGGCGGATTAAATCGCTGTTTTAAGGGCGGTTCTTCCAGCCACGGCAAAGTAGTGGGTTGTATCTGGGGGTCGGCGTTTCGTTTTCAATGCCTGCCCCCAAAAAAATTTAGTCTTTTTCGATACGGCCGCGGCTGCGGTCCGTCTCATCCTCGAACTCACCTTCGATGATGTCGTCACCACGACGAGAACCCGGGCCTTGCTGGAAGTGCCCGCTCCGCATGGTGAACTGAAAGCTCTGCGCCTGGCCGCTGACCACCATCTTCTTCAAGGCCTGGCCGGCCAACCAGTGTCGAGTTCCCGGCAGCAGGCACAGGAAACCCACGGTGTCGGTCACAAACCCTGGCGTCAACAGCAGCGCCCCGCCAACCGCCAGGATCAGTCCTTCCGCTACCTCCCGCGCCGGCAACTCGCCACTGTTAAGCCGCTGGTTTGCCCTGAGCAAGGTCGCCAGGCCCTGCTGCTTGAGCAGCGCAGCTCCAATGACCGCCGTCAGTAGCACCAGGCCAATGGTATTGAGAGCTCCAATGATGGTGCCTACTTTGATCAGGATCGCCATTTCAACAATCGGCATGACGATAAACAACAGCAGGAAGATGCCCATTCGGTGACCTTTGGTCTAGTCGTTGTCAATGCCGGGTCTGATATACTCGCCCGACACCTCATTCCACCGGGAGCCAAATTGGATTCGCGCACCTTTCAAACCGGTTGGTGATGAACGCTCCCTGGCTCCCTTACCCCAACAGTTAGGGCAAAATATGAAACTTCAAGATTCCGTAATTGCAATTACCGGCGGTGGCCAGGGCCTGGGCCGCTCTATGGCCGAGTACCTCGCCGCCAAAGGCGCCCGACTGGCGCTGATCGACCTGGTGCCAGAAAAACTGGACGAGGCCGTTGCCGCTTGCGAAAAAGCCGGTGGTGAAGCGAAAGCCTATGTGTGCAATGTGGCCAGGGAAGAAGACGTTGAGAAGACCTTTGCCGCCATCAGCGCGGATTTCGGTCAGCTCAACGGACTGATCAATAACGCCGGCATCCTCCGGGACGGACTGATGATCAAAGCCAAAGATGGGGAAATCATCAAACGCATGAGTCTTGCCGAGTGGCAGGCGGTGATCGATGTCAATCTGACCGGCGTGTTCCTGTGCGGTCGGGAAGCCGCCACCCAGATGATCCAAAACGGCAACGAGGGCGTGATCATCAACATTTCATCCATCTCCCGCGCCGGTAATATGGGCCAGAGCAACTACTCCTCCGCCAAGGCGGGCGTTGCGGCAATGGTTCCGGTCTGGGCAAAGGAGCTGGCACGTTACGGCATCCGGGTCATGGGTATCGCCCCAGGCTTTATCGCTACTGAGATGACGGCGTCCATGAAGCCGGAAGCGCTGGAGAAGATGACGGCTGGCATCCCCCTGAAGCGCATGGGTCAGCCAGAGAACATTGCTTCTGCAGCCGCCTTCATTTTTGAGAACGATTATGTGTCCGGACGCATGATTGAGGTCGATGGCGCCCTGCGTCTCTGATTCGGGATTCCGCTTCATTTGAGCCCGGCCATACTGGCGCCGGGTTCACCCCCCAACGGAGCAACGCTTGATGGAACCCACCCGTGAACAAAAAATCTGGCAAGTCATCTCCGCTATCCCGCACGGCAAGGTTGTAAGTTATGGCCAGGTTTCTGACATGGCGGGGCTTGGCCGGCAGGCCCGATTTGTTGGACGAGTACTGGGAATGCTGCCGGAAGACCATACTCTGCCATGGTTCCGAGTCATTCGGAGCAACGGGCAAATCGCCTTCCCCAAGGACTCAAGCACGTTTAAGCGTCAGGTAGATCTGCTTTCAGAAGAAGGCGTTGAGGTCGTTAATGGAAGGGTCTCTATGGCTCGCTTTGGTTGGCAGCCATAGAGTGCAGCACAACCAACTTCAGACAGTCCCGGCCACTTTCCCCTCTTCATTGTGCTCACTGCGGCTCTCAGGTGCCAAAGCGTCAAGCTCACGCCCGTGCCGAATCATGAAAATCGACAGCAGGATTGCCGGAACACCCATCAAACCGGCTACCAGGAAGAATTCCGCATAGCCAAACCCGGCAACCACCATTCCAGAGAAGCCTCCCAGAAACTTTCCTGGCAGCGTCATCAATGAGCTGAACAATGCGTATTGAGTCGCGGTAAACGAAGCACTGGTCATGCTGGACAACCACGCAATCAGCGCCACATTGGCAACACCGCCACTCAGATTGTCTGCGCTAACGACAACGGCAAGTGTCGTCGTACTGGGTGGATACTGGGCCAGAAGAACAAACAACAGGTTGGTCGCGGCGGTCAGAAACGCCCCGAGCAGCAGAATTTTCCGGATACCGTACTTCACGACCAGCACACCACCAAGCATCGAGCCCGCGATCGTCATAAAGAAACCAAATACTTTGGTCACGTTAGCTACGTCGGTTTTAGAAAAGCCCATAAAATCCAGATAGAAGGGGTTTGCCATGACCCCCATAGCAATATCAGACACGCGATACACCGCCACTGTTATCAGGATAATCAGGGCATAGCGGTGATAACGGCGGAAGAAATCCATAAACGGCCCCGCCACGGCCGCAGAAAACCACCCAGCGAAATGCGCCAGCCGAGGGTGCAGATGGCTCCGTTTCATCGCCTCGCGCTCGACCCGCTCGGCAATATCGCTGGCGGCTGAAAAGTGGTTTACGTTCGGCTCCCTGACACAGAGCACCGTAATAACACCCACCGCAACCAGTAGCGCCATCATTTCGTACGCCACCTGCCATGACCAGAATTCAGCCAGGTACAAGGCTCCGGCCCCAGCAACGAGTAATGCCAAGCGGTAGCCAAAGATGTAGGTGGCTGCCATCGCGGCTTGTAGGCGTTCGTCTGCGATTTCAATCCGGTAGGCATCGATCGCAACATCCTGGGTTGCAGACGAGAACGCCACCAGCAACCCACACAGCGCCATCGTTTCAGGTGCTGACACAGCATCCACATGGGCCATCAGGTACAGCCCTGTCGCAATGCCAGCCTGAGCAAGCAGCATCCAGCTCCGCCGCTTCCCTAGCAGGCGGTCTAGCAGCGGTAGCTTCAACCGGTCTACAACCGGCGCCCAAAACACCTTGATGGAATAGGTAATCCCGAGCCAACTGAAGAATCCGATGGTGGCGGTTTCGACACCCACATCCGCCAACCGGGCATTGAGGGTGGAAAACACCAGCAAGAACGGCAGGCCCGCCGAAAACCCGAGAAAAAGCAGAGCCCTCACCTGCCAGCGGGAATAGACTTCAAACAGAGTCAGCAGAGCTGACAGGCGAGTTTTACCTGGAATGGTCGATCTCCCGATCAATCGCGGAAATTGTTGTACTGCAGCGGAAGCTCCAAATCCGCTTCCTTAAGCAAAGCGATGGCCGTTTGCAGATCATCCCGCTTCTTGCCTGTGACCCGAACCTTATCGCCCTGAATGCTGGCCTGCACCTTGAGCTTGGCGTCTTTGATCATCTTGACGATCTTCTTGGCCATGTCGGTTTCGATGCCCTGGCGAAGGGTGAAGTGCTGCTTAACCAGTTTCCCCGCCTTGCTGTCACCGTCTTCGGCCAGCGAGCGGCTGTCGATGTTGCGCTTGGCGAAGGTCATACGCAGGATGTCCTGGAGCTGTTCCAGCTGGAAATCCTGCTCAGCACTCAGGGTAATACCCTTATCATCCTGTTCAATATCCGCTTCGACATTCTTGAAGTCCCAGCGGTTGCCCAGTTCCCGTTTGGCCTGGTCAACGGCATTGGTCACTTCATGCATGTCGATTTCAGAAACAATGTCAAAAGAAGGCATGGTGGAAACTCCCAAAATGCGGAGGCCGTCACGTACCGCTCGTTCCGCCGGCGCCCAATCCGCATGTTTAACAATAATCCACAGACCAGTCGCAACCATTAGCTATAATGGCTCTTTTTGCAACCCCCTGTCAGATCTTTTCAGGGGCTCCCGGAAGCGCCCCTTTGTTGAGGGGGCCAAGCATACCAAGACGGGGCCGACGCCGCATCTGACATTGGCGGGTTTACCTTCTACAAACTGGTGAGCAGTACTATAAAAATGCCAAATCTAGACCTTCCGATTCTCGTCGTGGACGACGCCAAATTCAGCAGCATGATTGTGAGCAAAGCGCTCCGCACTGCCGGATACAGGGATGTACGGGTGGCCAACGATGCCCCCGCCGCACTTCAAATGATGGAACAGCGGGCTGTCAGTGTACTTATTGCTGATTGGCTGATGCCGGACATGGACGGACTGGATTTGACCGACCTGGTACGCCAACAGGATGAGCAGGGCAATCATTACACCTACATCATCCTGCTCACGGCCAAGGAAAGCGTAGAGGCACTCGCTGAAGCATTCGATCGCGGTGTTGATGACTTCATCTACAAGTCGGACATGAGCAAGCAGCTGATCCCAAGGGTCTTTGCTGCCGACCGGATTGCCGATCGTCAAAACACCCTGCTTCGTGCCAATTCACTGCTCATGGAAAATAACCGCGAACTCGAAGCCAGCAACATCATTGACCTGGAAACCGGGCTCTGCAACAACCGCTACGCCCGTGAACAGCTCGGCAAAAGCCTGCGCCAGGCGGAAGCCCGCGGAGGAGCCTCAGCTTACGTACTCTGCGGCATTCGAAACTGGCAGGACCTCAAGCGCAAGCACACCCCTGCGATCATGAGCGAGTTAGCGGTTGGCATCTCCCGCAGACTGAGTCACCTCATCCGCCCCATGGATTCGCTGTGCCGGGTTGGCGACAACCAGTACGCAATCATTGCCCACTTCAGCAACAGCGAACACTGCAGCGCCTCAACCTTCCGGCGCATCTTTGATGGCATCAACCATAAAGCGCTGAAGACAACCGCCGGATACATTTCGGTCGAAGCCGGCATGGTGCTCTGCAAGGCGGATGCCGAGCTTGGCACGCCTGCCGTGCAGGACATTGAGCGGACCGCCGTTCAAGGCCTTGTCGACGCCTACGAAACCCGGCGATTCACCGAGGTTCAGCCACAGATCAGTGAAAGTGCCTGAGAGAGGTTGAGAGCGACTGAGCAACATTTGTTCACTGGATAATAAACAGACAGTAACACCCGGACACCGATCACAAACAGACATGCAAGCCGGACAGCCCTATCCTGACAGTGTGGATTCAAGCAGTATCCCCCATGGCGGAGGAGCCGGGTAGTCCCTCCGCCGCTAAATGGGCGAGCTTTCCACACCAGGATTTAGAGTTTCAGGCAAGTGTTTGTTCTCTCCTTCTTCAAAAGCCAGCTGACATGCTGGCTTTTTTTTGCCCCGCCAAACGCTTTACCGCAGTGAGCAAACAATCGGTAACACTGGCACACAGATCACAAACAGACATGCAGGCCGGATCACCCTATTCTGATCATGTGGATTCAAGCAGTATCCCCCATGGCGGAGGAGTCAGTAGTCCCTCCGCCGCTAAATGGGCGAGCTTTCCACAAAAGAATTTGGATTTTCAGGCACTTTAATTGTTCTTTCCTTCTTGGAGACCAGCCCTTTGCTGGTCTTTTTTATTTCCGGCCGTACAAAAGTGCTCGTTATCGCAGTATCTGTCGCAACTGGCTGTCCAGCACGTCCTCTCTCAATGGCGCCTCACTAATCACTTCGAGCCGGGATTCTTGCCTGGGAGCAGTTTCCTCTGACGAGCAAATGCCGTCCACCGCATTAATCACGCGCCACCCACCCACGGTCCTGACCACAGCCTTGAAGCGCCGGAATTGGGAATCGCGGGCATAAGCCAACAGATCCACTTCCTCAAATACAAAATTCCGGCCGATCAACCAGCCCATACTGAAATGCCCCAGCCCTTCGTGACACAGCGCCCGCCAGCCATCGGCACCAACGTCGCCCACGCTGCCATCAGCATCCTCGGCCCAGCCATGGTTATGCCCGAGATGATGCGAGCTCGACACGCCAGTATTCTCTCCACGGTGAGCCCCTTCAAGCCACTCCGGCTGAAGCTGCCCCTGGCTGGTTGCCGCGATCATCCGTTTGTCTGGAGACACGCCTTCCGCCCAGCCGAGAAACCGTTCCAGCTCCTTCGCGCTGCACAAGTCCAGCTTGTTGGCTACAAGCACATCGGCCACAGACACCTGATCCAGGAACTGGGGATGCTCGAGCACCCGTGAATCCTCCAGGCGCCGGGGATCCACCAGGGTGATCACCGACTCCAACCGAAGGACGTCGGCATAGTGCTGGTCTGTTAAGGTGCTAATGATCTGCGCCGGGTGCCCCAGGCCGGTCGGTTCAATCAGCAGACGGTCGGGCTTTGCCTGGTGAATCAGACGGTTCAGACCAATTTGCATGGGCAGACCGGCAACGCAACACATACAGCCTCCCGGGACCTCCCTCACCACAGCGCCACGTTCCGCGAGGACAGCGCCATCAACACCGACCGCGCCAAACTCGTTAACCAGTACGGCCCAGGTCTCGGTTTCAGGCTTGCGCTTCAGTAAGTCGAGGATAGCCGTGGTTTTACCCACCCCGAGGAAACCAAGAATCAAATTTGTTGGAATTGGCGTTTTCACAAACCACCCATGTTCATGTTGTTGGCAACTCGCAATGCCGCGTCTCGTTGACGGCCAGCCTGACCATCGGGAGTTTGCAGGCCCACAATTGTTATATTATAACACCAAGAACATGACAACCAGCCGCTCACCAGGCACAAAAAAAGGGCGTGAGCCAAGCTCACACCCTTTTTGACACCCAGTCAGCTTAGAGCTTACGCCCTTTTCCTGCTGCGATGCGCAGACGGAGTGCGTTCAGCTTGATAAAGCCAGCCGCATCCTTCTGGTCGTAAGCGCCCTGGTCTTCTTCGAAGGTAGCAATCTTCTCATCAAACAGGGAGTCATCAGACTTACGACCCACCACATCCACATTGCCCTTATAGAGCTTCAGACGCACGGTGCCATTCACATAGCCCTGGGTCTGGTCGATCAGCGCCTGAAGCGCCTCACGCTCTGGAGACCACCAGTAGCCGTTATAGATGACCTCGGCGTAACGCGGCATGATGCTATCTTTCAGGTGCGCAACTTCGCGGTCCAGAGTGATGGACTCGATGGCACGGTGAGCCCGCAGCATGATGGTGCCGCCCGGTGTTTCGTAACAGCCACGGGACTTCATGCCCACATAACGGTTCTCAACGATGTCGATACGACCGATACCGTTGTCGCCACCCACTTTGTTCAGGTGTGCCAACACTTCGTGCGCCTTCATGGCCTGACCATCGATGGCCACGATGTCGCCCTTCTCATAGGTCAGCTCAATGTAGGTAGGCTGATCCGGGGCATTTTCTGGAGCAACACTCCAGCGCCACATGTCCTCTTCCGCTTCTGCCCATGGGTCTTCCAGCACCATACCTTCATAGGAGATGTGCAGCAGGTTGGCATCCATGGAGTATGGCGACTTGCCCTTCTTCATTTCCACCGGAATATTGCGCTCTTCGCAATAGGCCAGCAGTTTCTCACGGGAGTTCAGGTCCCACTCACGCCAAGGGGCAATCACGTGCACGCCAGGCTTGAGCGCATAGGCGCCCAGCTCAAAACGAACCTGGTCGTTACCCTTGCCGGTGGCACCATGGGAGATGGCGTCGGCACCCGTTTCGTTGGCAATTTCCACCAGACGCTTGGCGATCAGCGGGCGGGCGATGGACGTACCCAGCAGGTACTCGCCTTCATAGATGGTGTTGGCGCGGAACATGGGGAAGACGTAATCACGCACGAATTCCTCGCGCAGGTCTTCGATGTAAATTTCCTTCACACCCAGCGCTTCGGCCTTGGCCCGGGCTGGCTCAACTTCTTCGCCCTGCCCCAGATCCGCGGTGAACGTAACCACTTCGCAGTTGTAGGTGTCCTGCAACCAGCGAACGATAACGGAGGTGTCCAGGCCACCGGAATAGGCCAGCACTACCTTTTTGATGTCAGACATACCCTTGCTCCGTGCTCAAAAAAACGGGGACAGACTTGTGGTCTGTCCCCGATTTAAATAAAAATCGTGGGCCGTATTGTACGGCAGTCCAAGGCTTGGGGCTAGATGGCCTAATGCCGGATGGACTAAAGAGAGGTGCCGAAAGCCTCAACCTGCCTGCTGATGCTGTTGCACAACCTCTTCACGAATACCATCCCAGCCTTCCTTGACCTGGCGCAACAGGTTGGCGACTTCATCGAGCTTGGCGGGGTCGTTTTTGGCATTGGCCTCAAACAGAGTGCGCTCCATGTAGTCGTACAGCGCCTCAAGTCGGGCAGCAAGATCACCGCCTTTATCAAAATCCAGAAACCCACGCAGTCCACCGATGATTTCAATGGCCTTGCTTATCAACCGGCCCTTGCCCTCGTAATCGTTAGCCTGCATTCGCGCCTTGGCCATGTTGATCCGCTCAAGGGCTCCGTTATAAAGCAGCTGAATCAGCTTGTGTGGATCCGCATCGGTGATACTGGTTTGGGTATTGATGCGTTGATACGCTTGCAAACCGTTCATACTCAATTTCTCCGTCGCCGATCGGCGTTATGAATTCTGGTTGTTTTGCGGCGCCAGGGCGGCCAATTGCTGGAGCACAAAACTGCCGGTGCTGTTCAGTTGCGCAATCAGGGAGTCAGCTGCCGTAAACTGGCGCACCAACCGCTCCCGCAAGGATTCCATGCGTAAATCCAGTTGGTCACGCTGATCCTGAATACGATCAAGTGCATTGCTGAGGCCATCGGTTCGGTTTGACAGCGCACTGTCACTGGCCAGGATATCCGTAACAAGATTCACGGCCTGCTCGGCAATGCCCTCAACACCATCCTGTTCCGCAAACAGCGCTGTCACCTGGTCCGGATGATCTTTGAGCTTCTCTTTGAAGACAGATTGATCAAACTCCAGCTTGCCCGTCGACGGATCCGTGGTGATCCCCACGTCTCCCAGCGTACGCACGTCACTATTTTCCATGCCTGGGACAATCGTCGTCAAAAGACCCCGCAAGCTGCTCTGAATACTGCGAATTGTTGAGTCCCCACTGAGGATTCCACCCTGACCCGAGGCAGAGTTGAACCCGGCAACACTGGAGATGACATCCTGCAGCGCATTGAACTTGTCAACAAACTCCTGGACACGCTCAGACACCGCTCCGGCATCCTGCTCGACACGAACGGTTGAAGCTCCAGTTTCCGATACCGTGAAGGTGACACCGGCAACAACATCCTCAACCACATTCGTGGGCCGACTGATGGCAATACCGTTGATTTCCATCAGCGCGTCTTTGGCCTTTACGGTTTCTTCCAGATTTGAAGTGACACCGTCAAAAACAAACTGCGACAACCCAGAGACATCCGTGTTATTGCCATCATCGTCGGCAACAGATACTTGAATCGCGTTTTCCAGCCCCGTCTCGTCGGACGAAATCACCAGTCTGAATCCAGAGCCAGTATCAACTACGCCCGCTGACACGCCTGCACCAGCATCATTAATGGCATCGGCGACGCCCTGCAGTGTGTTGTTGCTGCCATCGATAACAATTTCTGTCGCTACACCACCGACATCCAGAGTAAGCGTACCGGTGCCAACCGTGGTGGTATCTTTATCCGCAAATGAGGAGGATGCCAGCGACTGCGCCTGCGCCAGCTGAGTGACGTTAATGCTGTAGCTGCCTCTGCTTACAGCCGCTTCATCAATCGTCACGCCGAGGGATTCGTTGCTTGAAACAGCGCTGAAGGCCTTGAGGCCATCGGGAGAACTCAGCGCTTCCATCGGCGCCTTGAGCGCTTCTATAGCGCTGCGCAGAGCGCCATAGGCCGAAATCATCGCCTCGGTGCGCTGCTGCTTCAGGTTCAGGCGCTGTACCGTAGGTTCGCGCTCAGCCGCAACCAACTGGTCAACCAAGTCAGCACTAAAAATGCCGGAACCTACGCCCAATGATGATATCGATGCCATGCCATGCCTCCAGAAAGGCGTCTATCTCAAGTCTAATCGTGTTATCGGCCAAAAGCGGAAAAACTTTGCCTCTTTTTGACCATCACATTGTAACGTTATGTAAGAAACCCGATCACACATAACGAGAAATGCCGCCGGCCCTTGCGGGAGCAGCGGTGCTGAAAGTTGCTTAAAGCCTGATGCCAGGGAGGTTAGTCGCCCTAAACCTTCAGGTTAAACAACGTTAGCGGTTCGTCCTGCTGCAAGTTCTCTGCCAATCTCAGGGCAACCTCATCCGGCATCTGACGAATCACTTTCTGAGTTTCCTGATCCACGACCCTGACAATGGTCTGCCCTCGCTCGTGGTCCACTTCAAACTGCAGATCCCGTTGAACGGTCTGAACAAACTCATTCAGCTGGGAAACCGCATTGTTTAGTTCCGCCTTTTCAGCCCCACTGACACGGGCATTCTTCTGCTCGTCAATGACGGTCTGGGGTGGCATTACGGTAGATACAGTTTGGCCTGAGAGCGGACGCTCCCCGCCTTGAGGTGACGCAGAGACCCGACCCGGCAGATCCTCACCGGAGCGAATCAACTTCAGATTCGGAGCGGTCAAGTTTACGTCGTTCATAGCTATCCTCGCTAACCTCTACAACAGCGGAAGACCAGCCTCCGAAAAAGCTGGCCTTCTACCGCGTTACCCCAATTACTGCAGGAGAGACAGAACCTGTTGCGGACGGGCGTTGGCCTGAGCCAGCACCGAGATGCCCGCTTGCTGGAGAACAGAAGCCTTGGACAACTTGGCGGATTCTGCTGCGAAATCAGCGTCAACGATTCGACTGTTTGAAGCGCTCAGGTTCTCAATGGAGGTCCCCAAGTTCGCAATGGTGCTTTCGAAGCGGTTCTGGGAGGCACCGAAGAGGCTTCGCTGGGAGTTTACCGAATCCAGAGCCGCATCAATGGCCGCGATCGCAGCATTCGCGTTGGTCGCATCGGCACCGTCGATTGTTGATGCATTGACGCCCAGAGCCGTTGCCTGCATGTCAGCGAAAGCCACATCAATGGTTTCACCAGCGTTTGCGCCAACCTGGATAGAAACTGTTGACGCTGCGTTCAGAACGTTAGTGCCGTTAAAAGTAGTCTGGTTCGCGATCCGGTCGATTTCAGCAATACGCGCAGTAAATTCATCATTCAAGGCAGTACGATCAGTTGCGTTGTTGGAACCGTTAGCAGACTGAACCGCCAGTTCACGCATGCGCTGCAGGTTGTTGATGGTTTCGTTCAGACCACCTTCAGCAGTCTGCATCATGGAGATGCCGTCGTTGGCGTTACGCTGAGCAACAGTCAGACCGCGAATCTGGGCTTCAAAGCGGGTAGAGATCGAGAGACCAGCCGCATCGTCCTTCGCAGAGTTAATACGCAGACCGGAGGACAGGCGCTCCAGAGCCTGGTTGGCCAGGCTTTGAGATTTGCCCAGCTGGTTTTGTGCGTTGAGTGAGGCGATGTTGGTGTTGATACCGAGAGCCATAATGCTTCTCCTAAACAGTGTTTTTTCTGTTGAAAGAGGTCTGGCGCCCGTTTTCGTTTATTTGGGTACGCCCCCCTGCTGTAGTGCTTAACGGCGCCCATGAAACTTCCTTTAGAAAAAAACCGGAGAATATTGTTAAGGAATGTAAAAGCGGCAATTTCCCTCCTCCCTGATTGCCATAAACATGGCGTCAAGCACCCCAAAAAACCCAACAGAATTGATTTATTTCCTTATTATTCATATAGTTAAAAGCACCTGGCACACCCTTCGCTTAACCCCGAAAAACGACAAACTTCGTTACACAAAGCCGGCAAGGCGCCCCTGCCATTGGGCACTGGTCTACCGGCATCTCTTAATCTGGAGACTCGTTATGCCGCAGATCATCAACACTAACCTCCCTTCGCTGAATGCGCAGAGAAACCTGAATACCTCCCAGCGCGATGCCGACACCGCGTTACAGCGCCTGTCTTCGGGCCTGCGCATCAACTCCGCCAAAGACGACGCGGCAGGCCTCGCCATCTCGGAGCGGTTCACGTCTCAGATTCAGGGGCTCAACCAGGCCATCCGCAATGCCAACGACGGCATTTCCCTGGCTCAGGTTGCCGAGGGAGCCCTCGGGGAGTCTGGCAACATTCTTCAGCGCATTCGTGAACTGGCGGTTCAGTCGGCAAACGCTACCAACTCCGCGTCAGACCGCCAGGCTCTTCAAGCCGAGGTCAACCAGCTCAAGGAAGAACTTGAGCGCATTGCCACCACCACCGAGTTTAACGGGCTGAAACTGCTGGACGGCTCTTTCCAGGCTCAGAAGTTCCAGGCGGGTGCTAACGAAAACCAAACCATTTCCGTATCGATTGCCGGTGCCCGTACCAATGACCTGGCCAATAACACCGTTAACGGTGGTAATGCCGTAGCCCAGCAGGGTACTGGCTCTGTAACTCTTCCGGCAGCCGACGCAACCGCCATCAATACCATTGGCACCCAAACCATTACCCTGGCCAGTTCGCTGGGCTCAGCAACCATTGACCTGACCGCTGGGGATACCGCCGAAGACATCGCTGCGGCCATTAACGCCCAGATCGACAAAACCGGCGTAGAGGCCAAGGCCCGAACCACGGCGGACCTGTTCAATCTTGCCTCCCCTGGCACGGTTTCGATGACCCTGTCGAGCGGCGGCGAAACCGCGACCATCTCTGCCCAGATTTCCGATGTGGACGACCTGCGTCCACTAGCCAAGGAGATTAACGCTGCCTCAGGTAAAACCGGAATCACAGCAGAAGTGGTTGATGGACGCCTGACCCTGATACAGGAACAAGGCAAAGACATCCTGCTTGAGGACTTCTCCACCAATGGCGCCACCGCGACCGTGAGTTTCAAAGGTGGCGCGGAAGCTGATGGCGACGCGATTACCCTGGATGGCGCTGCAGGCTCTACAACCGATAGCAGCCGTGCCTCGGGTGAAATCATCTTCGACTCCGCGGTTAGCTTTGCCGTCAGCTCCGACGTCGATGATGCAGCAGGTAGCATCCTCAATGTTGCGGCGGATACTGCGGTTGGTTCCGTTCCTGAAGACGTCAGCAGTATCGACATTAGCTCTTTTGAAGGCGCCACCAACGCCCTGGCCATTGTAGACGCCGCACTGGAAACCATCAGCGGTATCCGCGCCGACCTGGGCGCGGCACAGAACCGTCTGGAGTCCACCATTGCTAACCTGAGCACCACCTCCGAAAACCTGTCCGCAGCCCGCTCCCGTATCCGCGATGCCGATTTCGCGGCGGAGTCTGCGGAACTTGCACGCACACAGGTGCTGCAACAGGCCGGCCTCTCTGTTCTCGCCCAGGCCAACGCACGACCTCAGCAAGTGTTGCAGCTGCTGCAAGGGTAATAGTCGCTGATTGACAAGCCGGCAATCGCCGGCTTTTTTTATGCCTGGCCGCCCCGCGGAACTGGCACAGCTTTCGCTAATTACCCTGTAAACCAGACTTCCTGCCGCATTCGCTGCAGAAGCTTGCCGCCCTGTTTGCCGGGGCCAGATTCAACGAGGTGTATCCATGTACCCACAGCATCAGTCTCCGGAAGCCCCTTCGAGCCAGGCCGAACTGGCCCGACGCCTGCTGGACGCCAATGACGCCTACCAGGCTTCAAACAGCCCCAGCGCCTCTCACCCGCAGCGGATGAGCGCCCGTGCCGAGTGCACACGCCTGGTGGAATCGGTACTGACGGAAGACCCTCGCCATCCAGCTGCCTTAGGCCTTATGGGGCGAGTGGCCATGGATAACGGCGATATGGAACTGGCACAAACGCTGTTTAACAGAAGCCTTGATGAAAACGATCAACAGCCCCAGCAATACACCAACCTTGGCTATTGGGCGCTGACTACCGAGAGACCGGTGCTGGCCGAACAGTATTTCCTGGAGGCACTGGAGCTGGACCGGCAATCAGCCGCCGCTTTCTGCGGCATCGCCCACGCCAAACGCATTCAAGGAAAGTTCGATATTGCCTACCTGCATTACCGCAAACTCCTGAACAGCGGGCGGGATTGGCCATCAATCTACAGCGGCATGCTGGCTTGCGCGGAAAACCTGGCCATCCATTCAGTGGACCAGGAGCTGGCGCTGGATGCCATCGCCCTGCTGCGAAGGGATGACCTCCCACTTCAGCAGGTCGGTCGTTTCGTCGCGGCCATCATCAGACACCAGTACGACCTCGACAATCCCCAGGCGCAGGTCTTCCTTGACGCTGCAAGCGGCGATGAGCTGCTGATTCTTGCCCTTGAGAAGACGCTGATGGCGGACCCTGCCGTAGAAGAGTTCGTCACCCTGCTGCGACGGGCCATCGTCGCGGAGGTGGCACACTCGGCAGAACTGCGGGATGACCTTCACCCCCTCACCCTCGCAATCGCTCGTTATGCGGATCGCACCGGCTATGCCTTGTTGGCCAGCGATGACGAAGAGCGGCTGATCTCAGCCATCAACGAGAGCCTGAGAGCCCAGCTCGCCATGGGCGATGCCATCCCCGCCATTATGGGCTCGGTTATGCTCAGCGCTATGTACGGCGCCCTTTTCCAGCAAGGCTTTGCGGTTCACCTGGGACAATGGAACCTGGTTGACTGGCCGCTTGCCTCGCAGACCATGATGGCGGCGAGCTTCTATGACAAGGCCAGCGAAGAGGCCATCAAACAGCATTATGACGAAAAGCTGGCTGAGCTCTGCCTTGATAAGAAAGACCTTCCCCAGGCTTGGCCCTGTTGGTCAACTCTGGCCCACCGCACCGAGAGTAGCCTTAAAAGCATTCTGAACGCCGACTTGGGGCTGGCGACGGAGCTGCTGCCTGATACGCTACGCATCCTGGTCTGTGGTGCTGAATCCGGACAAAGGGCCCTGGAACTGGCCCGTTACCTGAGTGATGTCGAGGTAATTGCCGTCGACGAATCATTGGCCAACATCGCCAAAGCGACACGCCACGCCCAGGAGCTGAACATCGCCAACATTGTGTTCTGGCCATGGTCCATCGCCCAGCGATTCGTCGCTGATGGCCACCAGGTTCACTGGATTGAGATCGGCCGCCTGCCTTCCCCGTCAATGACGGACGTTTCACTGGCCGCGATGGTCAATAGCGCGTCCGGTCATGGCTGTGTCGTTCACATGCACACCGAGGTCACAGAGCAGACCATTGGCGACGACCACGTCCGCAAGCTCATCCGCGAGCACAGCCTCAAACCCACCCGTGAAACCCTGCACCGGCTGCGCCGAATGGCATTGAACAATCGCGACGACAGCAAATGGCAAAGTGTTTTGGCCGAGACCGGTTTTTATGCCCTTGGCGGGTGCCAGGATCGTTGGTTCCGGCCTCAAGATATCGGCCAGCTTAAAGAACTCATGGGATTGATGAGCAACGAGCTTAATTGGAAACTCGTCAAAGTCAGGGACAGCGACGGTCACAGTCTGGCCACAAGCCCGGTTCAACGGCAACTGCAGGCCGAAGCCCAAGGCGACCAAGTCCAAACACTGATGGGACTGCCCCTAAGCCTGTACTTCGTGAAACGGGCCTAACGGGCCGGGGGGGCTTAATGCCCCCTTGCTCTGGTTTCTCAGTAATATGGGATCAACGACTCACCGTACAGGTGAAGCTCTTCGAGAATATGCTGCTTTGCAGGCGGCAGATCAGGGTCAGCCGCCAATTGCTGCAGCAACTTGAAATACTCTTCCAGGGAGCGCCAGCCTTTCTTGGGCTGCATCAGCCGCTGTTGTCGGAATTGCTCCCATTGCTCCTGCTCTTCGGAAAGCAATGACTGAGGGTAGTTGCGGGCACGGTACCGGAACAGCATTTCCGACAGCCGTCCATCGTCGAACTTAACGTCCAACTCTCCGAGGTTCTCAACAGGCTGCTGCAGAACCCAATTCAGCTTTTCGCGGTCCGTTCGACTAATAAACCCACCCGCATACAACTGCTCGTCCGGATCGGTCAGCTCACTCTCGTGGGGCTGATCAAAAGCCTCGGCGATTCGTTCAGCCAACCCTTGAGCCTGACGTAACTTTGCCAGGTTTTCCCGAAGCACGGCACCATCCAGCTCCAATTGCTGCAATCGCTCCGGACTCAGCGATTTCAGCATGGTTGCAGGCGCCAGTACGGGGCATTTATTAAGCTGAATGCCCTTGAGAGGAAATCGGCTTACTCCTTCAGCCAAATCAGCCTGCGCCGTAAACACCCGCGCCCGAATTTCATCAACGGAAGCACCGATCAGCTCCGAAGGATCCTCGCGAAGATCGTAGACAATCACCAGATTCTTGTTTGAGCGATGCTCAGCAACCGGCGCGACCATTGCGCAGCAGCCACGACTGGCCGGGTATTTCGACGATATATGGAAAACCGGCTTGAGCGCCTGAGTGTCCAGCATTGCCCTGGCCGAAACCTTATCCTTATTGGACAACACAAAATCAAACAGACGCGGATGCTTCTCTTTGATCAGGCGCGCAACCGCGATCGTTGCCTCTACATCAGACATCGCATCGTGAGCCGCCTCATGGGTTATCCCGTTGGCAACGGTCAGTTCCTCAAGACGGAAGCTGGGGCTGCCATCCTCTTTGGTCGGCCAGTTGATACCCTCTGGCCTCAGCGCATAGGTCAACCGCACCATATCAATGATGTCCCAGCGCGAGTTCCCGTTCTGCCACTCCCGTGCATAAGGGTCCTGGAGATTGCGATAGAGCGTATGGCGGGTGACTTCATCATCGAAGCGCAAACTGTTGTAGCCGACAACACAGGTTCCGGGCTGGCTAAAAGCTTCGTTGATCTGCGCGATAAACTCCGATTCGGGATAGCCGTCTTCGAGCGCTTTTTGCGGGGTAATCCCTGTAATCAGACAGGCCTCGGGAGACGGCAGGTAGTCATCCGAAGGTTTACAGTAGATGACTAGAGGGTCCTCAATGATGTTGAGGTTTTCGTCGGTTCGAACCCCGGCGAATTGGGAAGGATGGTCGTGGACCGGGTCTACGCCAAAGGTTTCGTAGTCGTGCCAATAGAATGAGCGGATCACCGCAAACAGCTCCTGCGCCAGCTAAATGTTTTCTGGCTGGGCAGTCTATCAGAAAAGCCCCATACCCCGGTCGATGTATTCAGTGCGAGCCCTAGGAATACCGTTTTGCAAGGTTTGTAGATCCAGGGTCATGCTCGTCGGTATGTTGACAAAAACACCAGGGTTCGCGTTGATAATCTGATCCCCTGCCAGGTTTTGCCAATCAACTGCCTGCTTCTGAAACGACAGGAACAGGTCGTCAGTGAACCCGACGGTGCCATCGCCGTTGTCGACCCCAACATCCAGAGTCTGCAGGTTCGACAGCGCGCTGCACTGAACACCGGTAGCGCAATCCGTCGCCGCATCCGCAAGTCCGATATGTGTAGCCCGATAATTGGTGGCCGTTGTGCTGTCATCGTATAGCACGGCCTGGCTAAGATTCCCGGCACCATCATTCAGTTGCAACCCCAGGTTGCCGGAGAGACTGGAAATATCCCCTGACAACGTGCCTCTCGCCTGCCCAAACCCTACACGAAGCCCAACGACCTCCCCGTCCACTTCCGCCAGCTCGAAATAAGGATTCTCGGCTTCAAATGGGACTATGTCGCCAATGGCATAGGCTTGGCCATCGAGCTGGATTTTCGTGTCGTCCTGGGAAATATGACCGAGCGACAGCTGAGAAACTGCAAGGTCCGATGCCACACCATCATCACCCAGCACGACCGCATCGACATTGGTTTGGACACCAATATCCATCCCCATCGTAATGCGGGTAAACTGCTGATTCATCCCCGCCAGCTGGTCAATCGCTATCATGGCCTGTCCCTGTACCTGCTCCAGTTCCCTGTCAGAAATCGGCGTCAGCTCGGCGAGTACACCCTCACTCTTAGCCAGGCAGCAGATAGCAAGGGCGGCGAGTCCAATCGCACCCTGTTTCATGTCGTTGATGTGTCTCTGATCGAAATTATTGTTCACTCGCAGCCCGAACGCCCTGCCGTTTCCGGCAACCGCCCCTGTCCACGAGGTTTCAACACCCGATAACGGGCACGCTTCACTTTGGAAAGCCTTCTCCGGGCTTTGCCTTAAGCTCTGAACATCGTTTCTTGCTTATCTTGCGTTTAACTGTCGAATCCTGCGGCCTTCACATTGGCGCCATTCGCCTCTATCAAAGCAGAGTGCCTGACACCAACAACTGGGCATCCCGCCCTGGTCATTTTTATTTGTAAGTTTATGTTGCCGCAGCGCCACTATACTCATGGCAGCCGGGTCAAAGAAGTGAGCCCTGTCACATCAGGCCATTAACGAAAGGTTATATTCAGGAAGATTATGACCCACATCTCATTTCTTTATTTTTCATAAAGTTGAAACCATAGTGCCATTTTGTCACGATTTACGGATCAAAAAAAGCCAGCCCTAAAGGCTGGCTTTCTCTTGCATGGCCAAGGCTTCAGGCTTCTTGCCAGCCCTGCACCGCATCCTTTCCGTACTGCTCGCGCCACTCATTCAGCGTTTTGTGGTTGCCACCGCGAGTCTGAACCACTTCACCGGTATGCGGGTTCTTATAGGTTTTCAGGGGGCGCTTGGCACGGCCCGAAGATGCAGCCTCAGCTTTGCCACCAGCGATGGACGGATCAATCGCAGCCAACACCTGCAGCACATCCTTCGGGGTCTTGCTGTATTCCGTCATCAATTCCCGAACTTTGTCTTCAAACTCGAGCTCACGCTTAAGCGCCTGGTCTTGCTCCAGCTGACGCAGTTCTTCGGAGAGCTTTTCCATAAGCTGCTTTTTCTGGTAGTAGTCGTTGATCTTTGCCATTTAAAATTAGCCTTATCTTAACCGTATTAATTGTCTAAATAACCAGAATACAAAATACTCTCGACTCAAATTATATATTGATAATCTTATAAATAAAGAAAAATTTTGAAATATATATTTCCGGGTTTAAAAACCGGAGGCGAACAAAAAACCGGCTATCTGGCCGGCTTTCTGTGCTTCAAATCAAAGTCGTAAATCGGCAGCGCCGAGGGGCAGCACGCCTTTCAAATCAAACAACACCCCATTCGCCTTGAGCAGCGACCGCAGATCCTGCTCACTCATGCTGGCATATTCATTGTGTGGGACAGCAAGTACCACTGCGTCGTAGTGGTCCCTCTTCAGGTCCTTCACCAAACCTATTCCGTATTCATGCTGCGCTTCTTGATTATCAGCCCAGCAGTCGGCCACATCGACCTGACAACCAAAGTCCTGCAGCTCTTTAACCACATCAATAACACGGGTATTTCGCAAGTCAGGGCAGTTTTCTTTAAACGTCAGGCCCAGTATTAATACCTGAGCTCCTGCAATCGTCTGCCCTACCTTGATCATACGCTTGACCAGCTCAGACGCCGCATAAGGCCCCATATTGTCATTTACACGGCGGCCTGACAGGATGATTTCAGGGTGGTATCCCACTGCTTGGGCTTTATGGGTCAGATAATAGGGATCCACACCAATGCAGTGCCCACCAACGAGCCCCGGCTTAAATGGCAAGAAGTTCCACTTGGTACCAGCAGCAGCTAGCACTTCATGAGTATCAATACCCAAGCGGGCAAAAATCATTGAAAGCTCGTTCATCAGCGCAATGTTCAGATCTCGCTGGGTGTTTTCGATAACCTTTGCAGCTTCAGCAACTTTTATAGAACTGGCTTTATGAGTGCCTGCGGTAATGATTTCCGCATACAGCGCGTCAACTTCATCCGCAATTTCTGGGGTTGAGCCAGACGTTACCTTCTTAATAGTTGTCACCCGGTGCTCTTTATCACCGGGATTGATACGCTCGGGGCTGTAGCCGGCATAGAAGTCTTTATTGAACGTCAGGCCGGAAACCTTTTCCAAAACCGGTACGCAGACCTCTTCGGTTGCACCTGGATAGACTGTTGATTCATAAATAACGATATCGCCCTTTTTGAGGACTTTACCGACAGTCTCACTGGCTTTTTCCAATGGTGTCAGATCTGGTGATTTAAACTCGTCAATTGGAGTCGGTACTGTGACGATATACACCTGACAATCACGGATTTCTTCAATGTTACCTGTAAAGGACAGGCCAGATGCGACTAGCAACTCTTCACGGGACACTTCACGAGTAACATCCTCGCCCTCATTCAGTTCCGCAATTCGTTTGCTATTTATATCAAAACCAATCACTTCCCTTTTTTCGCCAAATGCCGCAGCCAATGGCAGCCCCACATACCCCAGACCAATAACCGAAATCTTCTTCATATAGCATCCATTAAACAATCAATCAGCCAACAGGTAACGCCCTGAATTAAGCTACCCTTGCATAGCAATCGTTTAGGTAAAACTCAGTGAACGTTGCCATCCAAAGGCGGCTTAGCATTATTACTTTCACCCAACCCTGCCCCGTGCTGCCAGACCAGGTCAACGACATCACCGTTTGGCGAATACCCCGTCGGAGCGCTGCGCAAAATATCGACCACTTTCTCGCAATCAAAAGTGTGACTAGCCAACGACAGGCGTTCCAACAATTGAGCAACCTCGCCCCAGGGCATCGACACTTCCCGGGCCATCATTATCCTCGGATGGGCTGTACCCTGAGGGTCATCACCAATCAGCAACTCCTCATACAGTTTTTCACCCGGGCGCAGACCGGTGTACACCACCTCAATGTCTCCGGCGGGATTGTCACATGTCTTCTCGTCCAGGCCCATCAGGTGAATCATCTTCCTCGCCAGGTCGGCAATCTTCACCGGCTCCCCCATATCCAGAACAAACACTTCACCGCCACGTCCCAAACTGCCGGCCTGCAGAACCAGTTGACTGGCCTCTGGAATAGTCATGAAGTAGCGAATGATGTCCGGGTGAGTCACCGTGACCGGGCCACCATCGCGGATTTGGTCACGGAATAACGGAACCACAGAGCCGGACGACCCCAACACGTTGCCAAACCTCACCATGGAAAATACCGTCTCACTCTGGCGCTGGGCCAGCCCCTGAAGAACCAGCTCGGCAAGGCGCTTGCTGGCTCCCATCACATTAGTGGGGCGCACAGCCTTGTCGGTAGAAACCAGAACAAACCGCTCGACACCCGCCAAAATAGCTGCCTCAGCGGTGTGCCAGGTGCCGAATACGTTGTTTTGCGCACCCTCTATGACATTATGCTCCACCAGCGGGACGTGCTTGTAGGCAGCCGCGTGATATACCGTCTGAATACCAAAGGCCTTCATCACCGCCTCACATCGTCGGCGATGGGCCACACTCCCAAGCACCGGGTGCAGGGAAACTTCCAGCCCTTCCACTTCATTGATTGAGCGCAGTTCGCGTTCAATGGAATACAAGGAAAATTCAGACTGCTCAAAGAGAACAAGGGTGCGAGGTTTGTTGCGCAGAATCTGGCGACATAACTCCGAACCGATAGAACCGCCGGCGCCGGTTACCATAACCGACTTCTGATACAGGCTATCTGCAACGATGGCTGTATCCGGACGAACCGGATCCCTTCCCAACAAATCTTCGATTTCCAGATCACGGATGTCGTTGATACGAGCCTGGCCAGCCACCAGCTCAGACATGGAGGGGACCGTTTGGACGGGAATGGAAAGCCCTTCCAAGGTACGAATAAGCTCTTTCCGATTAACGGAACCAGTATCCTCCATCGCTAACAGAACCCGGCCTGCGTCCAAATCTTTAACCGCCTTATCGATATGTTCAACAGAATAGACGGGTAGATTGCCAATCAGTGAACGATGATTGCTATTTTCCATCGAAATAAAACCAACGGGCCGGAACTCCACCCCCTGAGCTAGCGCCGAAGCCAACTGCATACCTTTGGGGCCAGCACCTACGATTATTACACTATCTTTAGACTTAGCCCCCGGACGCTGCACAAGGCTTCTTACTGAAAATCGCGTACCCGCCACTAGCAGAAATGCAAAGGCGGCATAAATAACGGGCACCGATCGTGGCACCAACGCCTGAAACAGAAAACCGAAAACAATCAGCGCGATACTCGAAAAGGCCACACCTATGATGATGGCCAAAAACGCGTATTCACTGAGATAACGGATAACTGCACGATAAAGCCCAAGTTTGATAAACGCGCCAATGGTAACCAACACCGTCGCACCTGAGACCAACAACTGCTTTTCAGCAGGCATCCACGCAATATCCTCAAAACGCAACGCGAAGGCCGCCCAAATTGCGACCGAAAGCAGCAGCAAATCGGCAATCACCGAAACTAACCGCTTTGTGGGTCGTGATAACCCAAGAATTCTGTTGATCACAGTCGACCTCAAAATCACCGTTCCTTACTTACCCGATCACCAGAGCCTTTTCCTACAACAGTCTGCAGGATATAACGGAAATAGTCTTTAATCCCCAAGGAATGAAGCATCTTTGCATCAGTCTCCGCTAACAGCACAGGGGTCGACATATCAATCTCATTTATCTGCGCCAACCCGGTAATTCCTGGTCGCGCTAGTAGCACGCCTCGTTTCTCCCGTTCCAGAATCAGCGTTTCCTGGTTAAAAAGGCAAGGCCGTGGACCAACCAGACTCATCTCCCCTTTCAACACATTCCAAAGCTGCGGAAGTTCGTCCAGCTTTGTACGGCGAAGAAAATGTCCGAAACGGGTGATTGAGGATGCACTGGCAAGGTGACTGGCAACAGAGGCTGTATCCACTTTCATCGTTCGAAATTTAACGAGAGTGAAAGGTGCCCTATTCCGCCCTACGCGTTCCTGCAAAAACAAAGGTGAGCCAGTATCGAACAAGCCGGCAATAAAAATGACAAATAAAATGGGAAGTCCTGCCAGCAGACCAAATGAGGCTATAACTATGTCCAAGATTCGAATCACGTCACGTCACCTCGCCATCAATGAAACAACGCCTCAATCCATCATTAACTGTTACAACAGGAGACCAGCCCAAAACTTCTCTTGTACTCGAAATATCAATTTGAAGCGAATCCGTTAGCTTATCCGCCACATTTCTCTTACCTATTAGCATCAATGCAAGCCTTAGTAGCCATAGCGGTACCGGTATCACTCGGCTGGGTTTCCCCATCGCGCGAGCAACCAAACGAAGCAGTTCCGGAGTTGACACATCATCGCCATCTCCAGCCAGGAAAACCTTGTTTCCAGCGGACGGATGATCAATACACGCCTCAATTAAACTCACCAAATTATCGATACCTATTATCGTCCGCTTGTTTCGAACCGCCCCTAAGGGGATGGGAAGACCACTCTCTACTAACCTGACCAACCGACCAAAGTTACCTGGCGCCCCGGGACCATATACAAGAGGTGGGCGTATGATCACAATCTCTAGCCCCGTCGTTTTACTAATTTGGACCAGACCTTGCTCCGCTTCCCATTTTGATTTCGCGTAATACCCAGAGGGTGCGACGCTATCACTTGCTTTTATTGGCTGATGGCTTTTCTGCCCATTAACTCCTATAGAGCTGATAAAAATAAAGCGCTTGACTCCAGCCTGAGCTGCCTGCTCAGCCAGGTTAACGGTACCCGTAACGTTGACTTCCTGAAACTCTTCGAGTTGATCGGACGAATCAGAAAGCTCAATGTGTGCTTTGGCCGCAACGTGAACAACGACATCCACCCCTTTGAGTGCTTCGGTCCAGTCCGAATCAGATTTTATAGCCATACCACAGAAAATCGATGGGTCGTTCGAACCTGAGGAACGGGCAGTTCCTCTTACCTTGAACGCGCAACAATTCATGAGGTGCTTGTACAAATTTCGGCCAACAAAACCGGTAGCGCCAGTGACCAAAACACTTGCTCTATTTTCCATCAAAGAAGCCCTACTCCACCACCATTCAACGTTAGGGCGCAGTTAATATCGACCGAACACGAATTGGCAGAAGGATATCCGAACATAAACCAAAGCAACTGCAATTTCGATTAGCCGTACTTTGGACATTTTGAAAATTTCAAATCTTTTTAAGCCTAAGATGGCGTGTAAAAACGTAAGCGTGGTCGTGGACAAAGTTCACGAGTAAGGCAAAAATCCATCTTGACGGCGAAACCAGCATGTAATTCTTTGACAGAATCATTGCTTTGGCCAAGAAAATTTTCCGGCGCCCCATAATCTTCATAGAGTTCGTTGAGTGAGACCTGTAGTAAAATAGAGGCTCATGGACACACACGAATTCAGTGACTGCCGCGCATCGTATTGAGAAATCCCAGTCTTCGATTGATAAGGACTCGTCAAATCCACCCACTGAATCGTATACAGCACGCTTCACCATAATAGTTCCACCGGCATATGGCTGGCGAATAATCAGACTATCCAGCACGTTCCCAGAATATGTTTTCTTAGGAAAGGTTCTAATTTCCGCCCCGGTATTACTATCGAACTCAACAGACTGTGTATAACAAAATCCTGTCAGATCGGACTTTCTTAAGGCCTCCAACTGCTTCTCTACTTTGGTCGGTGCAAAGTAATCATCCGATGCCAAAAAGCAAATATATTCGCCCGTTGACAATTCCCTAATAGCTCTATTCAAGGTTCTAGAAACGCCCCTATTGCTCTGCGCAATGAACTTGAATCCCAACCGTCCTGATTCTTCCTCCAACATTTCTACTGAGCCGTCAGTAGAGCCATCGTCTACAACTACTATTTCGACATTTTTGTATGTTTGATTGAGAACGCTTTCTATAGCCTTAAGAATAAATTCTTTATGGTTATAGGAAGGAATTACAACGCTTACTAATGGTTCAATACTCATTTCTGACCTTCCAGAATATGAGCATAGAAGGTAATAAGTTTCCGTCCCTCTGAATCCCAGTTATATTTAGTCAGAACGGCTTGCCTGCCATTTTCCCCCATAGAACTAGCTAACGTTGGGTCCGAAACCAACGAATCAACAGCTCGGGAGATTTCTTGAGGAGACAAAGGATCCACGCAGATACCGCAGTTGTTTCCCTCGATGATTTCTTTCCAAAGAGGGAAGTTTGATGCTATTACAGGCAAGCCAGCACTCATATACTCAAACATTTTATTTGGCTGGGATTCAATGTGATTGGCCGCTGGAAGAAAAGTGACCGCTGCGACTCTGGCGGAAGATAAGAGGTCTTTAATCGCAGCTCGATCGACCTGCCCTACGAACTTAACTTGCGCCCAGCCTTCGCTGGACTTTAATCTGGATTCGAAATTCGGATCAGCAATGGAACCAGCCATAATCAAGGTCTTTGAATTCCCTGTTGGCAGAGCTTCAACAAGCTGAGAAACGCCACGAACCTCAGAGATCGCGCCTATATATGCAACATCATATTTTTTGTCAGAACCAACGGCTGGAGTTGTGAACTCCTGTTGAAATGGAAAATTGTTAACGTCAAGAGCCGTGACTCCCAAACGTTCAAAGTGCGCTCGTATCGACGGCGTAGCGGCTACTACAGCGTCTAGCCTTTTTACGGCCATCCGCTCATACATTCGATACATGCCTGCTATGATTGGCCGGAGAACTGGTCGTATATATGGCTTATCTTCAATATCATCTGCATAATTTTCATGAGAATCAAACACCACACGTGCAGACGGCCTCACACGTTTGAGTTTGACACCCACGGGGATCAGTTCAGGGTCATGAAAATGATACAAATCGGCATCAATTTTCTTTGCGCATCGATATACAGCCCTGGTGGTTCCAAGCATACGTCCGAGGCGCCCTTTGGCAGGCATTCCAGCGTCTAGAATTCGCACGCCTGATTTATTTTCATCCCCCAAGCCGTCAGCCACAACAAGCGTGACATTGTACCCGCCCTGAGCGAGAGTCACGCACTCCTTCAGAAAAATCCGAATGTCGTTTCTTTTATGGACCGATGTAATATGTACGATATTCTTCAAAACTAGCTCCTAACCTTGCAAGTGGCGGACAATTTCACCTGAAGCCTTACCACCACCATAAAGCGACAACTCATCTTTCACTATGCGGCCGATATTCAACTGTACGTGCTCGATGATCGCATCCCTATCCGCGCCCACCAGAACGTTGGCACCAACCTCTATCAACTCAACCCACTCAGTTTCGTCACGCATGGTCACGCATGGCTTTCCAAAGAAGAAGGCTTCTTTTTGCACTCCCCCGCTATCTGTAAGAACCAAACCACAGTTCCGAAGTAGCCAAAGCATCTCGAAGTAACCCACCGGATCAATAATTTTCACATCGAGATCCAGACCCTGATCGGAAATCGCTGCACGGGTGCGTGGATGCAGGGGAAGAATGACTTCAGCTACATTTTTGTGTATGGCATTCAAAGCCTGAACGATGCTGGAAAGGCGTCCAATATCATCCGTATTCTCAGCGCGATGCAAGGTAGCGAGCACATAATTACTTTGTCCACCAAGCCCTTGAGGGGGCAACGCGAACTTGGAGAAAAGTAAGGCCGAATCCTGCATTACGTCACCAACCTTCAATACTTTGGCAGGCTTACTATCAAAACCTTCATTGTTCAGGTTCTGAACCGCCGCATCTGTTGGACAGCACAACAGATCACTCAACTGGTCGGTAAGGATGCGATTGATTTCCTCAGGCATATTCATATTAAAGCTACGTAGCCCGGCTTCAACGTGCGCAACAGGAACGTGCAATTTGGCTGCGGCCAACGCACCTGCCAATGTTGAATTCGTATCGCCATAGACCAAGACACGGTCGGGCGCGTAGTCTTTGATTGCCCGTTCAATCTCAATCAGCATTCTCCCGGTCATCTCACCATGAGAACCTCCATTGACATCCAGTCTCACGTCCGGCCGTGGAATATTCAACTGTTCAAAAAACACATCTGACATATTCTGATCAAAGTGTTGCCCAGTATGCAAAACAACTTCATCAATACATTCAGATTTTTTAATGGCGCGAGAAACAACACTCGCCTTTATAAACTGTGGCCTTGCCCCAACTATCGTAAATATTTTCAAAACAAACCCCAATTGGTAAAAATGAGCCCCAAAGATCAAACAGCCTTTCTTCTTGCCATTACCAAGAGCACAGTCGCCCAAAGCATTCCGCCAGTTAAAAAAGCGGTTAGCAGATCCATTGAAATCAGAAAATCACGTATAGGAATAATCATTATAGCCAACGCGAACCAAGGCATTATTTCACCTTTTTTTACTAGCCTATCCAGCAGCGATATAAAGGCCCCGATAAAGACTGAATAAATAACCACGGCGGAAACGCCCGCTTGCGCATAGGCAGACGAAACATATCCGTTATTTGCAGCGGAATCCGGACGCCCCCAGTGCTCTCCCATCAATGACGCCAAACCAACATTATAAGGATAGTCAACAAAATAGCTTAAAAATGAGTTCGAATAAAAAATAAACTCATTATTTTCAAAAAAGTCGAAATATAAAAACGTTAAATGTGCTGGTAAAATAAAAACACGACTTGGAAAAAGCGCACTCACCCAAACATCGCCTAAAATAAAAAATGTAGCTATTGAAAATAATACAATTGTTGAGAAACCCAAAGGAATAAATAACATACTACTATAACGGCGAAAATATAACCAAATCAAAACAACTAAAACCGGAGAAAACAACACCGATTTATGCGCATTAGCAGCGAAATAAAAGACAAAAACAAGCACTACCACCCCGGCTGCCAAGACATTTCGCTTCAATAATAGATAGGAAAGAGCATAAACAGCAAAAACTTTGTATATCCAGTTATTCAAGTATGCAAAAAAACCAAACGCCGCGAGCTCCTCATTAACACGACGAAATTCATAAACTTTGGAAAGGTCCAAGTTCAACCCAACTCCTCTGTACAGATACCAAAAAACTAGAAAGATCGTTAACATCACTGATAAAAGGAATGCAATCCTTCGCCCTCCTTTCAAAATAGGGATTTTTAACGGTAACGCCTTATCGAAGAAGATCATGGAAAGGTAAACCACTAAATAGGCAATTCCAGAAACTAATATCGGAAATAGCGGTCGCGCCTCATCCATACCCCATACAGTCATTAAAGGAGCCCATAGGCCTAGAATGATAGTGACAAAAACATAGTCACGAACCAGCTTGAAACGGCTATTCAAAACTAAAAATGACGGAATGTATAAGACCCATGAGAGGGAATACCTAATAGGATCAAGAGAAAGAGTATATCCGAAAGCAGAAAAATGAGGAGCCAAAACTAAATAATAGGCAGCATCTAACGATGCTTTAAATAAAAGCAACGCCAGAAAGAAAGAAAAACTATGTATAGACATAAACACAGGCTGTTCGTGGTTACGCGTAAGATGCGAAAAACTCAAGCTAGTCTCACCTTAATAACGTGGCATAGAAGGGAAAAGTAAACCGAATAGCAAATCACAAACCCTGCCGAAATTAGAAAAATATAATAATATAAATCAAAATCACCATTCAAAGAGACAAAGTAAACAACTACAACCATCGCAAGTGAAAGAAAGTCATAATAAAGTTTGAATCTCTGGGCTTCCAAGACAGACAGTAGCCGACTGAGACTGCTGACAACAAAAGCAAAATACATCCACGGTGCCATTATGGCGATGATCCCCCCCATTTGAGCCCACTGGTCACCGAGCAAGA
The DNA here is from genome assembly GCF_900114775.1 of Marinobacter zhejiangensis. Classification (GTDB taxonomy): domain Bacteria; phylum Pseudomonadota; class Gammaproteobacteria; order Pseudomonadales; family Oleiphilaceae; genus Marinobacter; species Marinobacter zhejiangensis. The sequence goes on along the minus strand of NZ_FOUE01000003.1, from coordinate 528,998 downwards.
CTGGTACAAGCAAAGGAGCAAATACTAGGCTGGCCACCAACGGAACCAAACCTATGAGAGCTAACTTCTTGAACATTGAATAGAATAAACGCTTCCCCTCTGCGTACTGCTTACTCCGATAATTTTCTGCTAGTTCCATCTGAAATACATCTGAAATAGCGGCGCCCAACTGGGTATTGGGGATAGCTACAAGTAAGCGAGCAACACCAAAGAGCCCAGCAGCCTGGGCACCATAGAGTGCACCAACCATAGGAACAGGCATAACGGACGCCAGTTGGTTCAAAGCAACGGATGGCATCTCATATTTTGGGAACGTCACATACCGCGCCCCTACAGCGAGCATACTCTTAACATTCCAAGAGCATGAGGGCCCGATTCTCTTTCGTGTTTGAACAACACGCTTTCTAACTGCGGCTAAAGCAGCCCACGACCCCAGCACTTCAGCGATAAAAAGCCCGATGACCCCACCGCCGAGAACGCCGCCGGCGATCCTTATACCCGCATTGGCAGCCGATCGCGAAATTGTGGCACGCTTAATGGCAACAAGCTCCCGTAACCTCAAGCTCCAAGAGCGATACATCATAAATAGCCCAAATCCAAGTACAGACAGTCCTGCGGCATAGGGGGACCAAACCGGCAACTCAGAAAAGCTCAGAAAGCCCGAGCTCATCAACACATAGAGCGCCGGCACTGAGATCAGCGCCATAGCAACCACAACAACTGAACCTAATCGGAAAAGGTGATCTGATTCATCGTCATCTTTACAAACAAGCATCGCACCTTCAAAGCGCCACGACGCCAATGAAACCCAGAAACTAAAAAATGCAAGATAGATAGAAATTATACCGAGAGCTTCGGGGCTATATAGCCAAGTAACCACAACCATAGACACGGCAGTAATTATTTGAGCCAATGCCGTTCCGGTTAATAGAGTGATAACGGAAGCAAAAACCCGATCTTTTACCAAAATATTAGGTATTTTAATCACCCGGTTTCTCTACAAAATCTAGCCTTAGGAGCACTGCCTGAATCACGTGCATCAATAAAAACCGAGAACTCTTTGTAACGTTTCTTTCGACTCAGCCCCATAAATCCTAGCACCCACTTCGTTAAGGTGACTTCGATCAAAGTAAACCAAATCGTTGCCAAAAAATGGCGCGTTCGAAAAAATGCTCTCGATCTCGGAACCCAAAATTCTGACGCTGGAATATTGGCTTACAATTTCTCCTATCAGGCGATTTGCCCTGATCGATTCTTCATCTATTCCAACATGACCTTCAAGCCCAAGGTTTTTGAAATGAAAATTTCGTAACGGGCTTTGATTCAGCATTGGAACTTGAGGCATTACATAAACTTGGGCACGACCGTTAAATCTCTCAAGAAATGTACTGAAAGCAGACAAAAAATCATCACTTTGCGTCTGATAACTCCACATTCCTGCCAGAAATATCACCGAAGCATCTTCGATATACTTTTCGGCCTCTTTCATCTGGGCAACGCAGGAACTCTGAGCCCAATCAGGAAGCCTTTCGTAATCGAACCCAGGTATGGTGACACAACTGCTTGCGGTAATGATTCTGGCCCGAAAGCCAAGCTGCGTCCCAAGATAACCAAAGTAGGAATTCAACATTGCGGCATGGGAATCGCCTAACACAAGCACTTCATGATTGCTGGCCATTTCCCCTTGTAGGCACTCTCCGACCACCTTTCCGTGGCAAATAGTTGCAGGGTCAGCATAGCGAACATACTCTTCAGGCAAATCCAACGCGTTAAAACTTTCACTAATATCGGAAAAACTATAGGAAGCAACAATAATTCCTGACAATGCCACTATGGAAAATCCAAAATATCTCCTTTTCTGGACAGAGTTCCGACGCATAGGCTTCTCTACCAGATAAAAGGAAATAACCGACAATAGCAATGTGATAGCGAGAAATATTAAACCATAAGTCACACCGAGACTTTCTAGTCCCGTATAATATCGGAGAAATGCCAGTACAGGCCAATGCCAAAGGTATAAGGAATAGGACAGCGCCCCAACCCATACCAGGCTTGAGTTGGCAAGTAGTTTACCAATTGCTGAGTCACTGCTTCCGATTAAAATCATAACACTGCCCGCTACGGGCAACAGCGCATTCAAGCCAGGAAAATGCCCTATCCCCGGCTGAACTATCACGGACAGGCCGATTAACACGATGCCTAATGGCCCGAATATGATTTGCGATCTAGCCGGTTTCCCCCCGGCACTTAAATAAATGGCTACAAGTGAGCCAGCCAAAAACTCCGGTAACCGCGCATACAAACTGTAATATACTTCTTGTTCCCCACCCTGATAGGTTAGCTGATATTCGGCGATTGCTATGAACACAAGAAATAAAAAACTGAAAAGCCACTTTAATAATTTTCGTGGCACCAACAAAATCAAGAAAGGCGCCATAATATAGAACTTCACCTCCACGGCCAAAGACCAAGTATGTAGAAGTGGCTGCTCGTGGTTAGCAGGCGCAAAATAGTCTCCGAAATTTGCAAAAAACCGATTACTATCAAATAGTGCGGCCGCCTTTGCGCTTTCGGAAATTACCTTGTAATCAGCAGGCAAGAAAAATATAGCGGCGCCGACAGATACTACCAATAGCAAGAAATAATAGGCGGGGGCGAGCCGCTTGGCCCGACTAAAGTAGAAATATTTTAGTGTAGAAACCAGCCTGTATTCAGGCTGGGATCTTTTCTTGAGCAGGATAGAAGTGATTAGAAAGCCGGAAATCACCAAGAAGACATCAACGCCGACAAATCCACCCGGAAGCCAAAGGGGATCAAAATGAAAAACCATCACCGACAGTACGGCGATGGCTCTCAATCCCTGGATATCCGGACGATAATCCACGGCAATCACTCAGTTAAAGCCTTAACTACTACCAACTGATCATCCTCGCTCAGGTAAGGATGCATCGGCAAACTCATTACTAAGTCCGCTGCCTTATTTCCCTCTGGCAGGTTGACAACATCATCAGCAACAGCTGGCTGCTTGTTCAGGGGGATAGGGTAATGCACTGCAGTAGGAATTCCAGCGTCTTTAAGCTTGAGCTGTATCTGGTCACGGTTCTCTACCCGGATAGTGTATTGTGCCCAGGCAGAGCAGTTATAAGTTTCAACAACCGGAGTTGTTTTTACTCCCGCCTCATTGAAAAGTCGCGTGTATGTCTGGGCAACAATATTCCTCTCCGCAATCTCTTCATCTAAGATGTCCAGTTTTGGAAGAAGGATGGCAGCCTGCAGCGTATCCAAGCGGCTGTTAACCCCCACACGAACATGGTGATATCGCCGGTCCTGACCATGACGTGCAATCTGGCGCAGTACGACGGCCAGCTCGTCGTCATTGGTGAAAATTGCTCCACCATCCCCGTAACAACCTAACGGCTTGGACGGGAAAAAGCTGGTACATCCAATCGTGGTAAGGCTACAAGACCGACGCCCCTTGTAAGTGGCACCGAAGCTCTGTGCACCATCTTCAATAACTGGCAGGTTGTGCCGCATGGCAATGTCATTAATTACATCAAAATCGGCGCATTGGCCATAAAGCGACACAGGAATAATTGCTTTCGTGCGCGGGGTTATAGCTGCCTCCAGGTTCTCTGGCGCCATGTTATAGGTATGCGGATCGATATCCACATACACGGGCTTTGCACCTAATAACGCCGGGGTTTCAGCCGTAGCAATGTAACTGAAACCGGGCACTATCACCTCATCGCCCATCCCGACACCAAGTGCCATCTGAGCAATCTGCAGCGCATCCGTACCGTTGGCTACGGAAATACAATGTTTGACACCCGCAAAGAGCGCAAGACGTTCTTCTAATTCCGCTACTTCAGGCCCGAGAATATATTTGCCGTGGGCGAGGACTTTCTGGATGTTCCGGTCAATCTGATCTTTGATAAGGGCTTGTTGTGCAGCCAGGTCTACGAAGTGCATTATGCGAACACCTTTAATCTTACCGGTGGGACTAATATTCGTTAGCGTATGCTCAGCAGGTTGCCTTTGAGCACATACCTGCTGCCAGTATTTGGGCAGGTGATTTCCCCCTCCCCTTGTACGGGAAGATCCAGCTGTTCGCCAAACTCACTCATCCAACCAATCTGTTTTGCTGGAACGCCTACCATCAGCGCGTACGGAGGCACATCTTTGTTGACTACCGCACCCGCACCGACAAAGGCGAACTGGCCAATAGTCACACCGCATACAATTGTGCAATTGGCCCCAAGCGTCGCTCCGCGCTTAACTAGTGTTTCGCGATACTCGCTTTTCCGTTCGATCAGTGAACGCGGGTTGTAGACATTAGTGAACACCATGCTCGGCCCGCAAAAAACACCCTCTTCCAAATGAACGTCATCGTATACCGACACATTATTCTGGATCTTGCAGTTATCACCAATGGTTACCTTATTACCGACAAACACATTCTGGCCCAGAGACACGTTGCACCCGATTCTGGCCCCACCGCAAACGTGCACAAAATGCCAAACTCGGGAACCATCACCAATCTTGGCCCCTTCATCAACAATGGCACTTGGATGTATAGAAACTGCCATAATGCTTGCCTTTAGACCTTCAAGAATGGGTGGTAGTCACCAGCCAGTCCAATTGGTGTAGAGTTCCGGATATGAGAAACAGTTTCAATTGCAACCCGATTTTCCTCGAGCCCGAAACCGCGGCCAGCAAGAATCTCTTGATAGCTGCGTGTATGAAGATCTGTGAAACCGCCGGAAAACTCTATTTCCTCACCATCAACAGTAATTGAACGATAAGTGCGTTGGCCTTGTGCCTTTGCACTTTCCGGCACGTACTTATAATCAACTGAAAGGAACCAACGCACGCGAGCTTTCTCATACTCCAAGTAGCCCGCCGCCATTGTGTCATCGCTGTAGTGAACCACGTTTTCCTGCAAAGCGCCGAAAATGAAGTGAAGCATGTCATAGAAATGCACACCGATATTGGTAGCAATTCCGCCAGACTTCTTCGCATCCCCCTTCCAGGATTGAAGATACCAGTGGCCACGAGATGTGATATAGGTCAGGTCTACTTCATGCTTGGTGTCCCTACTTTCTGCTTGAACTTTCTCGCGCAGAGCAATAATCGAAGGGTGAACCCGTAACTGAAGGATGGTATTTACCTTATTCCCGGTATCCTTCTCAATCTCCAACAGCCCATCAATATTCCAGGGATTTAGTACCAAAGGCTTTTCACAGATAGCATCTGCCCCTGATCGCAAAGCAAACCTCATATGACTGTCATGCAAATAGTTTGGCGAACAGATTGAGATAAAGTCTATAGCATTCCCTTGATCTGCTCGGCGCAACTTGTCGATATGACGATCAAAACGTTCAAACTCTGTAAAGAAATCTGCATCTGGGAAATAGCTGTCTATAATCCCAACGGAATCATTATTATCCAAGGCTGCTATAAGATTGTTATTTGTATCTTTAATTGCCTTCATATGCCTAGGAGCAATGTATCCAGCAGCTCCAATCAACGCAAATTTCTTATCCACTTAACACCTCGCTTTATATACAAAACAACAAAACTTAAAACAGGAAAATTCTAAATCCAAAAATCATCAATTTAATTATAAACTTTCATTTGTCCAACTATCCAAAGCTCGCTATCAAGCAGTCCAAGAATTACAAACTTCGATAATTGAGCTAACGTCATCTTTTGGGATTGTAGGTCCGATAGGCAAACTAAGCACTTGATTGTGAATACCTTCAGTGACAGGTAGTGCCTGTTCCACCCAATAATGGTAAGCCTGCTGCTTATGGGGAGGTATCGGGTAGTGGACAAGAGTCTGGATGCCGCTTTCATGCAGCAGGGCTTGTAAACTTTCTCGGTGCAGGGTTTTTACCACAAAAAGGTGCCAAACGTGATAATCATCATCCGTACAATAAGGAAGCTGGATAGCTGGATTTGTAATACCTTTAAGATAGTATTTAGCGACAGTCCGACGGTGCTGAATTTCTTCCGTCAGGTATTTCAGCTTGACGCGGAGCATAGCCGCCTGAATTTCATCCAATCGGCTATTTACACCCTGATAAAGGTTTTCATACTTCTTGTGGCTGCCGTAATTCCCCAGAGCTCTAATGGTATGCGCCAAAACTTCATCATTGGTCGTTACTGCACCAGCATCCCCTAAAGCACCTAGATTTTTTCCTGGATAAAAGCTAAACCCTGCAGCATGGCCCCAGCTCCCTGATTTTCGGCTGTTGATAGATGCACCATGGGCTTGTGCAGCGTCCTCAAGCACCAGTAAATCGTGCTCTTCTGCGAGCGCCATAATCTCAGGCATTGGCGCCATTTGTCCGTACAGGTGAATCGCCAGTATTGCCTTGGTATTCGGGGTTATAGCCTTCGCAGCGATATTCGGGCAAAGGTTAAAGGTTCGTTCATCCGGTTCGACCAGCACAGGTTTAAGGCGATTTTCCGTGATGGCCAAAATGCTGGCGATGTAGGTATTCGCCGGGACGATAACTTCGTCACCGTCTTTCAGTTTACCAAGCTCTTTCCACGCCCGCAGAGTTAACGTAAGAGCATCCAGGCCATTGGCGACACCGATACAATGCTTTGCCCCACAATAGTCAGCAAACTCTTGCTCAAAGTTGCTAACTTCCTGGCCCTGGATGTACCAACCTGAGTCTATTACGCGAGTGGTTGCAGCTATCAGTTCGTCACGGTATTGAGCATTGATCGATTTCAGGTCGAGGAACGGTATCATCGCAGCTTTCCTTTCAGCCGTTCCTTTGCGACTTCGACACTGCTCTGAGTTATCTCAAAGTAATAATTGTCTTCGTCTTCACCGATTTCAGTAGCTCCCATACGCTTATGAAAGCTTATAACCTTGTCGTTGCCCTTCATAACATCGAAGTGCGACTTTTTAAATCCAAGCTCTTCAAATCCAAACTTATAAACTAAAAATGCGCTTTCAACTGCAGAATACTTTGTTTTATCTTCGTTAAGTATCCAGCTACCCCAACAGAAAGAGTCCTCTCTCAAATCATAGACCCTTATTGTTCCACAACGAACCCCATCGATTCTTTCAATAATAAAATAATACTGAAGTCCAGCTGACTCATCTGCCTGATATTGTCTGATCCACTGTTTCTGTGCGGCAATATCAGGATTTACGGCCGAGAGAAATCGATTATAACGTTCGTCCAACCTCAATTTCAGAATGAAATCGGCATCATCTTCATTTACAAGGCGTAAACGAATGTTCTTTGACTCAAGTTTCATTTTAGCCGTCCTATTTTAAGGAACTCATCATAGTTCCGGATGTAGTCCCTTTCATCGTAGTGTTCTGATGCGAGAACCAGAAGGATGCAGTCTTCAGTGAAATCATGCATCTCTCGCCACGTCATATCTTCGATAACTAAGCCTTTGGTTGGGGAATCGAGCCAAACTTCTTCACGTCGGGCTCCATCATCCAGAACAAAGCGGCACTTTCCTGAAACACAGATGGCGATCTGTTTAAGCGCTTTGTGAGCGTGGAATCCTCTGGCTATGCCAGGCTGCGTGCCATAAATGTAGTAAACACGCTTGATCGGGAATGGGACCGTCTGGTTTTCTTCTACCGCGATCAACCCTCCACGACTATCCCCCAGCTCAGGAAGGCTCAATAGTTTGACCAAACTCACCCCAGGTGCTCCTCGGCCAAGTCCTGCAGGTAGGAGCCGTAACCATTTTTCTTCAGTTCATTGGCCTGGGCCAGCAATTGCTCCCTACTTAACCAACTTTGATTGAAAGCAATTTCTTCTAGGCAGGCGATTTTGTAGCCCTGACGTTTCTCGATGGTTTCAACAAAATGAGCAGCTTCCAACAAGCTTTCGTGGGTGCCAGTATCCAGCCACGCAAATCCGCGGCCCAGCAGTTCGACATTCAGGTTGCCCTGTTCTAGGTAGGCTCGGTTTACGTCGGTGATTTCTAGCTCACCTCGGTGGCTGGGCTTTACCTTCTTGGCAATTTCAATTACCCGGTTGTCATAAAAGTACAGCCCCGTTACGGCAAAGTGAGACTTTGGCCGGGAAGGCTTTTCCTCTATCGACACCGCGCGGTTGTGTTCATCAAACTCAACGACGCCGAATCGTTCCGGATCTTTTACCTGGTACCCGAATACTGTGGCGCCTTCTATGCGGTTAGCTGCCTGTCGAAGCTTCGGCGTGAAGCCCTGGCCATAGAAAATGTTATCGCCAAGAACAAGACAAACACTGCTTTCGCCGATGAACTCTTCACCTATGATGAAGGCCTGCGCCAAACCGTCCGGGCTGGGCTGTACGGCATAGCTGAGGTTGATGCCGAACTGTTCACCACTGCCAAGAGCTCGCTTGAAGCCGGCCTGATCTTCGGGAGTGGTAATAATGAGGATATCCCGGATGCCCGCCAGCATGAGTACAGAAAGCGGGTAGTAGATCATGGGCTTATCATATACCGGCAGTAGCTGCTTTGAGGTGCCGAGAGTTATGGGATACAGACGGGTACCCGAACCGCCGGCGAGGATAATTCCTTTCATACTTTGACTCCCAAGCGTTCACGTTGATAACTGCCATCCTGTACCCGTCGGCACCAATCGAGGTTATCCAAATACCACTGCACAGTCTTTCGGATACCAGACTCGAAGGTTTCTTCGGGCACCCATCCGAGTTCTTTCTGAATTTTCCTGGCATCGATGGCATAACGCATGTCGTGGCCAGGCCGGTCTTCTACGTTTGTGATTAAGTCTCGATAGCTAGGCTCCTGCGGACGAAGCTCCTGGAGGATGTCGCAGATAGTGTGAACAACCTTAATGTTCTGCTTTTCGTTGTGGCCGCCGATGTTGTAGGTTTCGCCGGGCTGGCCTTCGGTAACGACTTTGTATAGCGCTCTTGCATGATCTTCAACATAGAGCCAGTCACGAATCTGGTCGCCTTTGCCGTAAACAGGCAGTGGCTTCCCATCCAAAGCATTCAGGATCATCAACGGGATGAGCTTTTCCGGAAAGTGATAAGGGCCATAGTTATTGGAACAGTTCGTTACCAGTACCGGCAAGCCGTAGGTGCGTTGCCAGGCTCTTACCAAGTGATCTGAACTGGCTTTACTGGCAGAGTACGGGCTGCTTGGGGCATAGGCAGTGTGCTCGGTGAACAGGTGTTCTTCTGCATTGGCTATTTCATTCGGGTGCGGAAGGTCGCCGTAAACTTCGTCGGTGCTGATGTGGTGGAAACGGAAGTTCGTTTTGCGCTCCCCTGCCAGGGCTTGCCAATATTGGCGGGTGGCATCCAGCAGGGTGTAAGTACCGACAATATTGGTTTCGATAAAGTCAGCCGGGCCATCAATAGAGCGGTCGACGTGGCTCTCGGCCGCGAGGTGCATGATGGCATCCGGCTGATGCTGGGCCAGTACACGGTCCACTTCGGCGCGGTTACAGATGTCAACCCGCTCGAAGTGATAACGCTCACTACGGCTTACCTCGCGAAGGTTTTCCAGATTCCCTGCGTAGGTGAGCTTATCAAGGTTAACTACATGATCGCTGGTATTTTGAACGATGTGGCGAATAACGGCGGAGCCGATAAAACCCGCGCCACCGGTAACGAGTAGTTTCATTATTGGCACTTCACACGATGATTCAGTAAATATTCGGAGCTAACGTAGAGAATTATTCGTCGATCTCTGACAGGTTGTCCCGAACTAGCGATAAGAACTCTGAAATGAAGGCTAAAAAGATTCCCATCATCGCTCCGAGCACGATTGCCAGTACCACAATCAATACCTTAGATACCCCTTTAGCATCGATGCCTTGCCGGGCAACGGCTAGCACCTGCGCTGATTGTATCGCAGCAATTTGGCCTTCAAGTTCAGCACGCTTTTCGAAAACAGAAGCCAGCGCACTTGCGGCGCCCTCTCCATCACGTAAACTCAGGGCCTCAATCACCTCATTCAACGCCAGAGTCTGACCATTCAGAGCACTGGTCACAGTCTCTATTCGCTGTGTCTGTCGCTTCACAATGTTATCAATTAATTCCTTATGGAACTCTTCGACCAACTCCGCGTTGTCTAACGTGGTCTCTGTAGACAAGCGAATTAGTCCTGTTTCACCAGGGTTGGCAACCGCGATTTTGAACGGCAATTTGGCTTGGTTTATCTCCGCATACCTTGTAGACAAATCCGGTATCCAGCGATTTTCCAGTGTGGCGACAACAGCAACTGGCGTTTCAATAAAGTTGTCTGCACCATCCTTACCCAGCTGGACCAAACTGTTAAATTCATACTTCTCTGGTTTAATGAACGCAAAAATTACACCCAGGATGACTACAAGGATGAACGTTACATAAAACGTATGGCGGCGACGCACAAACGTCGTGGCCAAATCCACCAAACTGATTTCATCACCGTATTCAGGTTGTCTCTGGATAGAATTACTCATTCATTAAATCCTTAAAACTTGGACACCTATATTCAGGCACGCTACCGCCCCGCCGTCCCATTGTGGCGTACTCAGGCATTAGCAGTTCAACGTCCAGCACATCGATAACGCTGGCGTCCGCAAGGTTTGTATTCACGGACGAGGCGCGCATTCTACGCGAACTTTGATTGGATTTCAGTTACGGGAATTTACGGTATATAGGCTGATGGGGACGCAATACCTCATCAGGGCTTTATCGCTGAGAGAGGGACTGTCAGATTCTGCTGTTTCTGCATAAACGTGATCAATACGATGGCACGCTCTTCGCCGTCATAGGCCTGAAAGATCGCATCAATACCTTTGAAAGCACCGTTGCCCAACTCTACCACCTGCCCTGGCTTGATACCTCCCCGCTCAGAAACTGCATGAAGCGTTTCTTTCAGGTAGGTAATCACACCATCCTGAATAGCGGCAGGCTTGTTGGCGAAACTCACAACACGCAATACACCACGAGTTGAACGAAGCTTGGCCCATGCAGGGTCTGCCTTCTCAATATTGACAAACACGTAGCCTGGGAACAAAGGCTCCAGCTTCTTTACGCGCCGGCCTGAGCTGACTCGCTCGACCATGATGTTTGGGTAAAAGCAAGTGACGCCCTGATTTTGCAGGTTCTCCACTGCCCTGTTTCCTTGCGCGGGCTTGTGCTGTAGGGCATACCAAGTCATGTTGCTAGTGCCATTAAATTTGAAGAGTTCTAAATTCTATCAGGGCCTCAATTTTGTGAGCCTGGGCGAATCAAACTACTCACCGGCCTGCTTTACCGAGCGCGTAAAAGCTCTTACGAAGACCATCACCACCCCCAGCATTCCACCCAATAATACTCCTATCACAGCGATTAACGCCCGTTTGGGATCACTCTTCTCTTGAGGTACGACTGCCGGATCTATTATTCTGAACACATACTCTGATTGCGCGTTTGCCAGCATCGCTGTACGCATCTCAGACTCAATCAACTCATAGAACACTTCCTGCAACCCGGTGTTACCGGTTTTTGCAAGCTGGCTCTCCAGATACGCAACCCTTGCCTCGGATTCGGCAATATCCTGATCCCGAACGTGCATGTTAAGATCCGCCACTAACCAGGTAACCCACTGACGGGCGTTTAACGGCGAACTACTGCGAATCGACACCGTCACAATTCCAGTGTCTTTGCTATCCCGAACCCTGAGCTGCTCTCTGAGGCGCTTTACGAGATCCCACTGCGTCGGTTCGGTACTGACGCCTGCCCCATCCAATTGCCATTCACCTGTGCGAACGTCGTATAAATCAGGGTCGTAAATCCATTGACTAGTAGCATGATCCCAACCCAGCGTTCCGATCAGTGCAGGTGCCAAATCATGACGTTCAATAAAATCCGAAAGAAAGGCTCTAGATTTCAGCACTTCGAGGGCAATCCCGCTTTTAGTTCCTCCCGTTGAACCAAGGTTCACGCCCGCAAGACTTGCCAATCCCCCAAGCTGCCCAGCCATCGCAGCCAAGCCGTTATTTCCATCCGAATCCACCGGCGCAAGTATCGCCTCGGCGGTATACAAATTTGGTTTTGACAAAGCATAGGCAATACCAGCCAGAGCACATACCGCAGTCATCACCACGATGACCCATTTGCCAGCCCACAACGTACTCACCAATTCCCGTAGGTCGATTTCATCATCGTATCGAGCTTCAACCGGGAGATACTGCGCTTTTTGATTCATGACTTACAAACTCCCCACAGCCGCTGCGCCCAGCGCCATCTGGTACATAATCTGGCTAACGTTGGTCCACAGCTCCAACTGGTTCAGGCGATCCACATCAATAGGCATAATAATGGTATCCCCGGGCTGGAGATGCCGCCCCCTACCACCAAACCATCGGCTCGTTTCTGGCATCATAACTGAGCCGTCAGCTCTGATCACATAAACCCTGCTGGTATCGGCTTGCCTAGTAGGTCCACCGGAACGCTCCAGATAATCATCAACACTTAACCCTGGCTGATGCAAATGACTGGTAGGAAACTGAACTTCTCCGAAGACAGACACTGACTGAGGAATATCCGGTACGATTAGAGCGTCTCCGTCCTGCAATCTTATAGCCTGGTAATCCGCCTCACTAACGACAGCACTAAGATCAATCACCATGCGCCCTACAGCCCGGCTGTTCTGGACGTCCTCCAATAGCCCTTGAACTTCCTCCAACCGCTCAGCGTTGTGCCCGCCGATACCGCTTCCTTCCAACTCCAAGCCCAAAAGATCCCCCTGCAAGCGCTCTTCAGCTTCCCGTAAACGCCGAGCCTCAAGCTCACGAAGCTTGGCCCGCGTAAATACAGCGCCTTCTGGGAACGCATTGGGAGTCAGCCCTCCGGCCCGCTGCAAAATATCTTGCAACGTTTCGCCATCCCGGAAGGTATATTCGCCGGGATAGCGAATCTCTCCGGCCAAAGTGACCGTTCGGCGCTCTGCAAAAGCAGGGATTGCCTGAATCAGAATGGTGTCGCGGCTTTGGAGAGTGAACTCCGTGGTGCCCGCCATAATTTCGGCGAGATTCACATTCAGTATGTTCGTCTCCCCCATACCGTCCCGGTCTACAGCCGAACGAGCGATCTCTGCCCTGAAAAGTGAAGCGGAATCCTTCAACCCTCCAGCGATCGTAATAGCATCCATCATGCTCTGACTTTCTGGCATCGGGTATTCGCCAGGATAACGCACTGGCCCGGTGATACGGATAACCTGCTGAGGGTCACCAGGTATACCTTGGCTTTTCAGGCGTGTAATGACAGGGGCAAGCATAGCTTCGCGGGAGTAGCTCTGATGCTGCGCGAGTTCAGATGTCGCATCCAATTTAGCGGTATCGGAAAAAACCAGTACTCGATCAGCCTCCATGAGTAGCAAGTCTTCATCGCTACCGGGGTTTGCGACCGCGTCCCTCAAGTTCAGCGTTAGTACTGAAATTGTGTCTGTGGGCTTATCCGTCCTTACCACCACGGCAGCCACCCTATCCGCCGCCGGCAACAAGTCTACGCCAAGGTTACTAATGACCGAACTGACCCGCATACCAGGTACCCAGGCGTACCGCCCCGCCCTGGTAACCGCTCCCTGCATCTCGACATATTGACCAGTAATCTCTGAAACTGAGGGAATGGTTACCAAATCACCTAGCTGAACTCGGGCACGCAGCCCTTCGGGCGTAGACGCATCGGCTTCGGTGATAACGCGATGAAAGTCCTCGTTCGTACGCTGAATACTTACACGCTGCGGGTAAGCTTGTGGCGTCAGACCACCAGCCAGACTCAGAAGTTCGCCCAACGCGTTCTCGCGCCTGAGTTCATACAGCGCTGGGCGATTGACCTGCCCGTCGATGCCTACTCGTTTACCTACCGGGGGGATGAAAACAACATCGCCGGGCTGAAGCCGGCTGTCTCCAGAGGTGTCTCCTTTCAACAACAGATCATAGAGGTCAAGTGTGCCCAGCAACTTACCATCTCGTTTATGCTGAACCTGGCGCAAGGAGCCAGTGGTAGTGACGCCTCCAGATACATAGAGAACATTCGTGATGGTCGACAATGAACTAACGGTGTAGGACCCAGGATTACGCGCCTCACCCAAGACAAATACCCGCATGCTACGCAGTTCACCGAGGCTGACGCTGGCCTCTACACCAATGTACTGCTCAGACACTCGCTCCCGGATTTGCTGCCTAACCCTTTCAAATCTCATTCCAGCAACAGCCATCGGGCCAGACTGAGGAAAACTAATGGTGCCATCACGACTTACTGGCAGCTCTAACTGGCGGTTTTCCTGCCCCCACATCTGCACACGTAACACGTCACCGGGGCCCACGGTGTATTCGGCCGGGACTGGTATCTCCGTCACTGGTGCAAATGTCGTCGGAGAGCCCGCAAATAAGTCGTACCCGAACGGCCTTAGCTCACCCACAGCCTCCCTGACACCATGCTCATCTTGGGTGGCCCTGCGGCTCTGTTCGCCTTCCGTCAAAGTAGAGACTGGCGACACCACCTCCACCTGATGAGGTCGTTCAACGACTCGGCGGTCATCCTGAAGCTGATTTAAATCCACCCCATACCGAGCAGCCAACGCCTGCTGTTGCGCCCTCGGCAGCTGCTGGAACTGTTCAAGCTGAGCAGGGCTAATCGCTTGCGCTGAACTAACCAAGGGAAACAAAAGAGTCAAATATAAAAAAATACTGCGACGTACCACTATCACGCTTCCATGTAAAAATGTAACCAGACTAAAAACGGTAGGTCCAGTCAGCCCCCATCGACCACTGATCCTTTTGACCACTGAGATAAACCAGCTTCTTGTCAGATATTTGCATGCTCAGATTTAGCCACCCCTGAAGAAAACGAGAGCCAAACCCCAGGTCCAACAAAGCCGCCCTTTGTCGACCACTGGCTGTGTAATAAAACACGTCAGGATCTACAACCTCAACTCGGTTGCCACCATCCTGATTCAGATCCATATACGAAGCTTTAATCCGAGCTACGCTGCCGTTATCAAAGAAATTAAACACGCCCAGCGTTACGGCCTCGGCATCCCCCCCAAAGGTGCTCCCCATATTTCGGCCAAGGTAGCGGTAGCCTGTGCGATATTGAGAGTGCTCGTAGGTCACATTCGGAAGCGGGTCGCCAAGAAAGTCGTCCGCCAGCGTGTTCACGTACTCAAGGAACCATTGCTGATCGGCGCCAATTAGCTGAGTTGTCCAATCGACACCCCATAACCAGGACTTCCTGGCAGGAAATGCCCCGGCTTCATCCTCTCCCATCATTTGCCCATAAACGCCCAGCGACTGCTGCCCCAGACCAAAGCCATATCGAGCATCAATACTACCAAGCTGGTTACCGGGGTCGTTCGCCTGCCCTTCTTGCCCGTTATCACGGCCAATAATCGCATCCCAAAGCGTCCCCAGATCCTCGGGGCGCCCCTCGCCACCGATCATAATGATCCGCGAAAGACCAATATCCAGGCCTTGAATTGGCCTCATGGTAAACCGGGCACCAAGAAGCTTGGCATCTGGAACGGCCCGATCATTTTCGTACTGGCCAGCAAGAAGGGTCAATTGCCAAGGGCCAACCCATTGTAGCCACGAGGTTTCCGGAGCAAAGGAAATATTTCGGTTGAGCCAAACCGAGGGCATTGCCCTGGCGTTGCTAGACAATATCAGGCTGGATTGCCATCCAGGGCCCCACCAGCGATCAATTGCACCGACGCCAAACACCCAGTTTGAAGCCGTTGCTGCTACATAGGAGCCGTCCAGGCGCCATTCCTGGTTATCGTCTGGATCATTTGCGTAAGAAGCGCTTAGGCCTGCTGCGACAGAGTCTCCTTGCCATTGAACCCGCAAAGAAGCACCAGTATTGGATCTATCTCGCTGATCAAAGCCGTAAACTGCAGTCTCTTCGCGATAAGCAGACATTTGGAATTCGGACCTGAAGCCTGCTTTGGCCTGCTGTTCCCGCTCAAACGACAAGTAGCTTACTGCAGCCCCTACTGAAGCAATGTCGTCGCCAAACGAAACACCAGGGCCCTGCAGAGCATTTCCCCACATCATCGGCCAGGTAGTCGAAGACCGGTGTATATGCCCCCGATCCGCAATCTTTTGTATGGCAGAACGCGCACGAACATCCCCAGGCTCTAACCAGGGCGCGGCCTCAAGTGATGCGGTGTACGCTAAGCATATCAGGCAAACCAATGCCCCGCTGACCGAAACTCGGTGATCTGAGGTCATAAAATCCTTATATGTAAAAGGCAAAACCAAGCCATGGACACATATGCCCAGCAAGCAGCGCCTAGTAACCACCGTGAACGAGACCAAACAGGAAGCCTGGCCCAAAAACGTGAGGGTTCATTTCAAATTTGTGACGTAATTCTACGCGAGCAGAGGTTGCAGGCAAGTGACAAACGCTGGGACTGGCATCAGGACAACAGCATAGACACAGAATAACGCCAAAAGGTCTAGGAGCGCTCGAGAAGCCAGGCACTAACAAGCGCTGCCTTCCGATACAGGCCTGTCAAAAACCTATTTCCATTACTCTATCTAAAAACGCCTGCATAGCCTGACCACTCGCAGCGTTATCCGTATCCGAGTTGCCCAACCAAACAAGCACTTCGTTTTTACTGTTTATCATTACTACGCCAGCAGACCCTGGCATATAGCCCTCCTTGACATATACAACCGAGCCTACTGCAGACTGATACGCATAGAATGCCCTGCCGTAACAACTCCTGATCAACCCGGGATCACACTCTGTGACCCTCTCATCCACAAAGCCCTCATAGCTTTCCGATAAGATATCGCGCATTAAAGTCGCATATGACGATGCGTTCCCAACCATTCCTGCCGTTGACGATATCGCATAATGATCAAAGTTCTCCGGGATCGATTCGCCATGAAAGTCGTTAAAACGATAATCCCTGTCTACCAACCCGGCCCCATCACCAGAATCAACAAACGATATTCCCCGAGCACTCAGCCCAAATATCTGGTCTATAGACGTTCGGTAATCACCACCCATTTCTTTGGCGATAACCTCACCAAGTATGCAATACCCCAAGTTTGAATATCTGAACTCGCCCTTTAACTCATCGTTGATCACAAAGTTTTCAGCCTGCGACATTGAATACGGGCACCAAGGTTTGCCTTTACCGACAAAAACCTCTCCCCGAATGCCTGAAATATGCCTCATGAATTCATCCAGAGTAGCCTCTCCTGCCCCGCCTCCTTCATCACGAGACTCCAAACCGGAAAAATAGCTCACAACATCCATGTCTGGAGAAAGACCAGTGTTCTTCAGCAGGTAGTGCACAGCTGCCGATGTGATGGGCTTCGTCAAACTTCCGTAGCGAAACCGCGAATCCTGCTCCACCCGTTCTGAAAGAAAGTCATTTTGCCACCCACTTTCACAGTGAAACATCTCACCAGCATCGTTAATGAAAGCAACTTGGGTAGATAGGGCTTTTAGCTCCCACACTCCGAGCTTGGCCACACTTTCAAGCCAAGCCGGGGAGCCCGCGCTACACCGCAAACCAATACTGGACACCGAAGCCTGAAGAGGATAAATCGCCCTCATTACGCCACGCGGATCGGTGATCCAAAAGTGGGCAGCTAAAGCTAATGGAAGAAGAATAAAAACGGTAAGAACTATCAGTGATAAATTTTTTTTAATCACACCCTTAACCCAATGCCCTGCCACTGAAATACCCTAAAGCCCACAATCCAAACGCCCCTGAACCCAAATCCTAGGGTAGAGTTTCCCTGAGGCCAATTCCAAGCAAGTACCCCGCCTATCCTCAGATATAATATGCAGCTTATAGCTGAGAAAACTTGCATGCCCCCAAATACAAAACAAGATTATCAATATAAGCCGAGTCGGCAGCCCACGAATAGGCCTCTCTTTCTGAGATAAATGCGCAGGAAATCTCAATGCCGAATAAGCCCCAAAGGCGAGAATTAAAGCCATGGAACTAAAAGAGCCAATATGTGCTCCAGAAAACTGGGCATTTACAAAGCCGGCTATTACTGCCCACACCACCGGAATCATTACCTTAGCAGAGGGCGACTCCCCCTTTGGATTGCGTCGTGACTGTTGAATAAGAAAACTGAAAAACAATACTCCCCCTGCGACGACCAACGCCCCCCACTCAGCCATTAATGTAAAAAAAACGTTATGAGGGGAGGCATGGGCTAGGCGTCCATCTGCAGCAAACATCATTCCCCCAATACCAAAAGGGAAAGAGTCAACAAAGTAACGCCAAGACAAGGACCAAAGCTCCCACCGCCCACTGGAAGAGGTTATATCTCGAACCCACCCATCCGCCTCCAACACTGGAACCAAAAGGTAGATCAATGAACTCACAAACAGAACTGATAGAGCTCCCGCTAGCGCAACAAGACCCGAGCGCCCATACCTCAGCGCAACCCAACCAACACCAACTCCCAAGGCCAACAGCGCCGCCCTGGCCTCTGTTAACACCAAAACCCACACCCAGAACACGTTGACCAGCCACACTAGGAACACTCTTCCAACACCTGGGCTACCAGTCAACGCAAGACAAGATAGTGGGATAAAAATAACTGCAAGATTCGCGTACGTTCGTATATTTGTGAACGCGGGGGTCGCTGTAAGTTTATTTGAAAAAGGTGATGCAATTAGAACTTCAACAAAACTTCGAAAAGAAAAAAGCAGCATAGCAATAACAACTGCTCCTCCTAAAAGCCTCCAATGAACCAAGGCCGCCTTCTGGAGAGACAGAAATATTATCCACCCCCCCCCCAGAAGCATCAGCAAATACTCAAGATCCAACAAGGCCCAAACCGGAAAACGGGCTCCAATCAAACTTCCTACAATCCCCACAATGGTCATCATGCTTGCGACAACCAACAGGCCTGCATTCGAATTTGAAAAGCGAGGTGAGTTACTTATAGCCGAGTCAGAACAAAGGACTGCAAGAAGAGCAATGAACAGGGAAAAACCAAACAAACCAAGCTGGACGATACGCTGTGCGTTATGTGCATCGATATTAAGCAACTGCGCCAACTGGAACAACGAAACACCAACTACCAAACACCAAAGATGAGGGACAAAACAAAAAAGCCTCTCCATTACTGAAGAGACTTTTTTGTCAACCGCCCGAAGAATCATTCTCACGCATTCCAGGGTCGATTAAAAAGCGGACAAATATTGCTTAGCCGCCTGAAGCTCCAGCACCAGCCTCAGTCGCACAACCAGTCGGACGGAAAGCTGTCTCAACAGTAGTGGAGCAGGCCCAAGAACCATCAGTGTCACGGGTCCAAGTCAGAGTTTCACCTGCAACAGCCGCAGAAGCATTTCCACCGAATTGAGCTTCAATGGAGCTTTCTTCTGTATTGTCTTCCGCCAAAATTACCGTCAGACCAGTCTGAAGACCAGCAACAGTAGTAGCACCGATCAAATTGCTATTTGTCCAGCCCAGCTCACACTCACCAGCGGCAGTCAGACCATCCAGCAGACAGGTTTCGATAACAGTTTTCAGTGCACCGGTTTCCTGCATAACGCGGGTAACCTGGGACTTAGATACGTAGTTCTGGTACTGAGGAATAGCAACGGCAGCCAGGATACCAATGATCGCTACAACGATCATCAATTCAATCAGAGTAAAACCTTGTTGAACTTTTTTCATGCTTCATCTCCGCATATTTTTTTCAGTCACGCCCCAGTAAAGAGCGGCCTGGCAGGACTATAGCACCGACCATGCCAATTGCAAAAAATTATAAAATATCGCTTTAATTTCATTATGTTAAACCAATCAGACCAAAACCAAGCCTGCCAGCACCCATCCATACAGCTGCCCCCCAAGGTCACCCAGTGACACTTTTCGTCACCCCTAAAACGTTAAAAATCCCATTTCCTGGCACCAATCCAAGTACGCCTTTCCAAACGCCTTGGGGCCTACTAAACTGACCCCTATAATTTGAATCCGGCATTCAGTCACTTAGGACACTTTCTTCAACACTTATGTCTACCAACAAAAAGAGCATTGCCCTCACAGGCTTGGCCCGGCGCTTTGTCGAAGACAAATTACTGGACGAAGAAACCGCTAAAGACGCATTTATCCAGGCGTCAAACAACAAGATCCCGCTCATTTCCTATCTGGTTCAGAACAGCCTGGCAGACAGTAAGGGATTGGCCTTCGCAGCGGCCATGGAGTTCGGGGTTTCGGTTATCGACTTATCGGCCTTTTTGCCCGAGATGCTTCCGGAAAAGCTGGTTGACGAAAAGCTGATCCGAAAACACAACGCGCTTCCGCTTTATAAGCGCGGTAATCGGCTGTTTATTGCTGTCTCGGACCCAACAAACATTCAGGCGCTTGATGAGATCAAGTTCAACACCGGCTTGAGCACAGATGCCATACTGGCTGACGAAACCCAGCTTCATGCCGCGATCGACCGCTACCTAGAAGCCCAGGACACCACCATGGGCGACCTTGACGATGCAGACCTGGAAGGCGTTGAGACCGAAGGCGGGGAACAGGAAGACGAATCCGTGGGCGCCGCGGATCTTGATGACGCACCTATCGTCAAGTACGTTAACAAGATGCTGTTGGACGCCATTCGTACCGGCGCTTCAGATATTCACTTCGAGCCTTATGAAAAGGTCTACCGGGTCCGGTACCGTACTGACGGTATTTTGAAGGAAGTTTCCAAACCCTCGATCAAGCTGGCACCCAAGATTGCCGCTCGCGTGAAGATCATGTCTCAATTGGACATTTCCGAGCGCCGGGTTCCCCAGGATGGCCGGATCAAAATGAAGTTGTCCAAAACCAAGGCCATCGACTTCCGGGTCAATACCCTTCCCACCCTGTGGGGCGAAAAGATCGTTCTCCGGATACTGGATCCCAGCCAAGCCAAGCTCGGCATCGACGTGCTTGGCTATGAGCAAGACCAGAAACAGATGTATCTGGACGCGCTGGAGCAACCCCAGGGCATGATATTGGTTACCGGCCCCACCGGCTCCGGCAAAACCGTATCCCTCTACACCGGCTTGAACATTCTCAACACCCAAGAGCGCAATATCTCGACAGCGGAAGACCCGGCGGAAATCAACCTGGAAGGCATTAACCAGGTCAACGTCAACACCAGGGTGGGGCTAGGTTTTGCTGAAGCGCTTCGGGCGTTCCTGCGCCAAGACCCAGACATCATCATGGTGGGTGAAATCCGGGACCTTGAAACGGCAAACATTGCTATCAAGGCCGCGCAAACCGGCCACCTGGTGCTCTCTACGCTGCACACCAATAGCGCAGCTGAAACGCTGACCCGGATGATGAACATGGGGGTTCCCGCGTTCAACATTGCAACGTCAGTGAGCCTGATCATTGCCCAACGGCTCGGCCGCAGGCTATGCGGTGCGTGCAAAGAGGCTGCCGACATCCCCAGCGACGTGCTTTTGACCGAAGGGTTCACACAGGAACAAATTGATACAGGCTTCACGTTGTACCGCCCCAAGGGCTGTGATAAATGCAATGGTGGATACAAAGGCCGCGTCGGGATTTACGAGGTGGTTAAGATTACCGATGAGCTGGCCAACATGATTATGGAAGAGGCCAGTTCGATCCAAATTGCAAAGCAGGCCCAGAAGGAAGGTTTCCGTAATCTTCGGCAGTCAGCTCTTTTGAAAGTCATTGAGGGTGTGACCAGCCTTGAAGAAGCCAACCGGGTGACGAAGGATTAAACATGGTAGAAAAAGCGCAACAGCTTCAGGCATTTGTCTGGGAAGGCAAAGACCGTAAGGGAAATAAGTCCAAGGGCGAAATTACAGGCACAAACCTGGCTTTAGTCAAGGCCCAGCTGCGCAAGCAGGGGATTACCCCAGATAAAGTAAAAAAGAAGTCCAAGCCATTGTTTGGTGGTAGTAAAAAAATCACGCCTTTCGACATTGCCATGTTTACCCGGCAAATGGCGACCATGATGAAGGCTGGCGTCCCTCTTGTTCAAAGCTTCGATATTGTTACTGACGGTTTGGAAAACAAAGGCCTGAAAGAGCTGGTTGGGGCGATTCGCAACGATGTAGCAGCGGGAACAAGCTTTGCCAGCGCCTTACGCAAGCACCCAAAGCATTTCGACGACCTCTACTGCAACTTGGTGGATTCCGGTGAAAAGGCCGGCGCCTTGGAACAACTGCTCGACCGTATTGCCTCCTACCTTGAAAAAACAGAGCGACTGAAGAAAAAAGTCAAAAAGGCCATGACTTACCCAATCGCAGTGGTTGTGGTAGCGATAGTGGTAACCGCCATTCTTCTGGTTAAAGTTGTGCCCCAGTTTGAAAGCCTGTTCCAGGGGTTTGGCGCAGAGCTTCCTGTATTTACTCAGTTCATCATAAGAATATCTGAGTGGTTGCAAGCATGGTGGTTCATCGTTCTACTCGGTATCGCGGCAACAATCTTTGCATTTAAAGAGGCCAAAGTTCGCTCGTCAAAGTTCTCGGACGCCGTTGACAAGTATATGTTGAAGCTCCCGATCATTGGGGAGATACTTGACAAATCAGCCGTTGCCAAGTTTGGCCGCGTTCTTTCTACGACCTTTGCATCAGGCGTACCCTTGGTCGACGCACTAGACTCAGTGGCCGGCGCTACCGGGAACGCGGTCTACAGGGATGGCATTCAGAAGATCAAACAGGATGTCTCTGGCGGAACCCAGCTGCAGGCCTCAATGAGAGAGTCCGGAATTTTTCCTGCCATGGCCATTCAGCTCACAGCCATCGGCGAAGAGTCTGGAAACCTGGACGAAATGCTGGAAAAAGTTGCTGACCACTACGAAAACGTCGTAGACGACATGGTCGACAACCTGACCGCGCTCATGGAACCCATGATCATGGCGGTACTCGGCGTTCTCGTCGGTGGCCTGATCGTTGGTATGTACCTCCCAATCTTCCAAATGGGCCAAGTCGTCGGTTAAATCCATGCCAGATCTATCCATCTTCACGAGCAGCCCCTGGCTGCTCTATTTCATTGTAGTCTTCGTATCTCTCTGCATCGGCAGCTTTCTGAACGTCGTCATCTTTCGCCTCCCGAAGATGATGGAGCAGGATTGGCTTTGTCAGTGCGAGGAGTTTTTGGAAGTCCCAGAGAAGCAGCGCGCATCGGCGCAGAAGATCACCCTCTCTACACCCAATAGCACCTGCCCGTCCTGCGGACACGAAATAAAGCCTTGGGAGAACATCCCGGTGATCAGCTACCTCATGCTTGGCGGCAAGTGCTCATCCTGCAAAACGCGGATATCACCTCGTTACCCCATCATTGAGGCGCTCACCGCGCTGTTTTCTGTCTTTACCGTTTGGCTCCTTGGCCCGACGGAAGCCGCCTTGTGGTCCCTGGTGCTGGTGTGGACGCTGGTTGCACTCACCATGATTGACCTGGATACCCAGCTGTTACCCGACAGCATGACGCTGCCATTAATGTGGCTTGGGCTGATCCTAAGCTATTTTGGCGTGATGGGTGATTTCAACAGCGCCTTCTGGGGTGCCATTGCCGGCTACCTGTCACTCTGGTCGGTCTATTGGCTGTTCAAACTGGTGACTGGCAAAGAGGGTATGGGCCATGGCGACTTCAAATTGCTGGCCGCCCTCGGAGCATGGCTTGGCTGGCAAATGCTTCCCGTCATTATCCTGCTGTCGTCAGTGGTGGGCGCGGTGGTAGGTATCTGCCTGATGGTATTCCGTCAGCATGGCCGTGAAACTCCCATTCCCTTTGGCCCTTACCTGGCCGGAGCCGGCCTGCTAGCGCTGTGGTTTGGCGAGCAGCTCCAGGCCTGGTGGCTGGGATATCTGGGCGTTTGAGCATGCACACCAACAGGGAGTTTGGTTGATGACCGCCATTATTGGGTTGACCGGTGGTATTGGCAGCGGCAAATCCACTGTCGCACGCCTGTTTGGAGAACTCGGGGTTCACTGGGTTGATGCGGATGATGTTGCCCGTCAGGTCGTTGAACCTGGCACACCGGCTTTAGCGCAGATCCACCAGCACTTCGGGGACGAGGTCATCACCAGCGAGGGCGAGCTCGACCGGGCAGCCCTCAGGACCATTGTGTTTCGGGATCCGGATCAAAGGGGATGGCTTGAGCGCCTCCTGCACCCGCTTATCCGCCAGGAACTTCAGCGCCAACTGACTCCTTCTGACAATGACCTTCCCTACACCATGCTGGTGTCCCCGCTGCTTCTAGAAACAGACCAACAGGCGCTGGTGAAAAAGGTCGTTGTCGTCGATGTGCCGGTAGAAACCCAGGTTGAGAGAACCATGCAACGGGATAACAACGACCGATCGCAGGTTGAACGGATCATCGCCGCCCAGATTCCACGCGAAGAACGTCTTACCAAAGCCGATGAAGTTATCGATAATAGGGCTCCACTCGACGATGTGAAGCAGCAGGTTGAAGCCATACACAAGAAATTCCTGGTGGCATTTGGAAAGGGTTAAGCGTTCTCATATCGCCCTTTGCGCTTTCCTGCTCACAACTCCGGCACCCAGTCTGGCCGACACGACAGCAACCGAAAGTGTAGAAACAACAAGACCTCTGTTCCCCGGCGGCGCACTGCCGCCAAACATCTACACGTTTACGCCGGATGAACACTGGCAGGAGCCAGACGATTCCTACTGGCTGCAGTTCTCCAACTGGGTCATTGCCAGCCAGAGGGCCAACTCCGAATTCGTCGAAAAGTTTGGCGAATGGGCCGACCGCACCCTGTCAGGCAGCCCCCAGGCGCTGCCAAGCAATGCAAGCTACCTGCGAGTGGGCTTTGCGACAGCCTCTGAATATGGAGATCCGTTCAAGTTCGAGCCTGAAGGTCGCTTTCGCCTGGACATCCCCACCGTCAAGGAGAAGCTCCGCCTGATTATCGAAAGCGAGAGTGATGAACTGATTCCCCTCGCAGAACGACGACGTAGCCGCCAGCTTCCTTCAGACGCCCGCACCGACAACGAACCCACCGGCGCACTCCGATTCATCTCCGAGATTGGTGACGCCATTAATCTCAACAACGACATTGGTATTCGCCTGCGCCTGCCGCTGGACGCCTTCTGGCGTGCGACCGCCCGCAAACAATGGCAACTGGACGCCGACTGGAAGCTCGAAGCCCAACAACGCGTGTTCTACTATCACCAGACCGGCTGGGGCGAAAGCACCTGGCTGGGGATTGGTCGAGACATCGGTCGTGGCTGGCTATTCCTGGCGTCATCGGAACTGGAGTGGGTACACAGTGACCGCGAGTTCGAAGCATCCCAGGTTTTCAACTTCTATAAGGATCTGAACAACCGCTCGTCACTCAATCCCAGGGTTGGGGTCGTTGGCGAAAGCCAGCCAAGTTGGCGCACCACCAGTTACTTTGCGGATGTCACCTACCGCTACCGCCTGTATGATGACTGGCTGTTCGGTGAGGTCATCCCCGCCTTTGATTTCCCCAGGGACAAGAGCTTCAAAGATCAGGCCTCCCTGGTTCTGCGTATCGAAATGTATTTATCAGGTAACCTCAGCCAATGAGCCGACACCCCTCCAAGCCAGCCGCAGAGGCGCTTACGCTCACGCCAGTTGCCATCACCCGCTCCTGCTTTCGCGACAAGTTCGGTGTTCCAAGGCAGCCTGGCTTGACTCGCCATGCCTGGGCAGATTTGGTGATTCAACCTCCTTTTGACCGGGAGGATGCGTTTCGCGGCCTCGAATCCTGCAGTCACCTCTGGCTGACCTTCCAGTTTCACGAGGCGATTCGCGCCGAGTGGCGGCCTGTTGTTCGGCCTCCGAGGCTGGGGGGAAACCGGAAAATGGGCGTCTTTGCGAGCCGTTCGCCGTTTCGGCCCAACAGTCTCGGGTTGTCGGTTGTGAGTAATCAGGGGTTGCGGCGGGAGGATGGCCGCTTGCTACTGAGGGTACGCGACCACGACCTGATCGACGGTACTCCCATACTGGATATCAAACCTTACCTCCCCTTCGCGGACTCGGTACCGGACGCCCATATTGGATGGGCAGACGAGCCGCCCACTGAACGGCTTCCGGTTGTGTTCAGTGACGTTGCCGAGCGGCAACTCGCGGCCATGGATGCCCACCGCTACCCCGACTTCAGGGCGCTCATCGAAGACGTCGTCAGCTATGATCCCCGCCCCTCATTTCGCCGGGGCCGTAACGAAGAACGAGTCTACGGAGCACATCTGTATGACTTTAACGTTCGCTTCAGGTTCGTCACAGACCACCAGGATCAGGACACTGCCAGCCAACAAAACACCACCGCGAATGGTGTCGAGGTTCTGACGGTCTGTTAAACTCCCGAACGTACCTAAAAAGCCCTTATTCAGGGCCGAATTAAACATCCCACAGGGAACTTGTGCTTTGCCACTGACCAGCTTGCTGAAAAAGATGGGGGTTCGCCCACTCGCGGCTCGATTGCTCGTCTATGTGCTGCTATTCAGCGTGGCCCTGTCCCTGATTGCTACCAGCCTGCAGATGGTCGGGGAGCTTGAAAGTCGGACCAAAGAACTGCAACTGGCCCAGAAAAAGGCCGCTGACCTTATTTCCGGCACCCTCTCCACCAACATCTGGCTGCTCAATTACAGCGAAGTGGCCAACGCCACTGACGACATCATGACCCTGCCAGATATCGCTCATGTTGAAGTGGCCGTGGCCGACGGAGAGCTATTCAGTGCGGGAAAGCGCCCGGCGGGCCGGGTCATTACCCAGTCCTTCCCCCTGGTTTACAACCGTACTCATCTGGGTCAACCCCAGAATCTGGGCACCCTGTCACTGACTTCATCAGTTGAACTCGTTTATCAGCAAATGATTGAACGGGCGTTGCTTACCCTGCTCTTCCAGTCCTTTGTAGTCATGCTGGGCACCCTCGGCCTGCTGCTGATCGTTCGGCTAACGCTGTCCAGGCACCTCGAAGCCATGTCCCGATACGCTGCCCGGCTCAACCTGGACGCTCTGATTGAACCTCTCCAGCTCAAACGCAAGCCGCCAAGACAGCCGGATGAGCTCAGCGAAATGGAGCAGGCCCTGAACACGATGCGTGAGCAGCTTCTGGAAGAGACCCGGAACCTGCGCCAGAGCAGCATCCAATCTCAGGATGAGCGAGATGAAGCAATCAAAGCCAACCACGCCAAGAATCAGTTCCTTGCCAACGTCAGTCACGAGCTCCGCACGCCTCTGCAATCGGTCCTGGGGTACGCCAGCCTGCTCGCTGATACCCGGCTTGACCAGGAACAGCTGGAATACGTCCAGACACTCCAGAGTGCCTCAGAAAACCTCTCAGCCATTCTGAATGACCTGCTCGACATCTCGAGCATCGAAGCCGGTAAGCTGGTTCTCGAACCGATCCCCTTTGACCTTAGGGAAACCCTGAACGATCTGGTCCACATGCTCGGCACCCGCGCCCGAGAAAAAGGTCTGGCGCTGGAACTTCGCGTCGACGAGGAACTGCCTTTCGCCCTGGAAGGAGACCCGGTTCGCATCCGGCAGATCCTGCTTAACCTGACCTCAAACGCCATTAAGTTTACCGATTCCGGCCACGTGCTCATCAGCATTGAGGTCCTTGGCCGGCAGGACGACCGCGTACGCCTCAGACTGGCGGTCGAAGACACCGGCGTTGGCATTAATCCTGAAGACCTGCCGCTGGTCTACGAGCCCTATGTGCAGCTGGGCCAGCGCTTCCAGCGCCAGTCTCCCGGTGCAGGTCTTGGCCTGGCCATCTGTCGGCAACTGGTCAACCTGATGAATGGCTCGCTGGACGTGGAGAGTCAGCCGGGTGAAGGAACCACCTTCTGGGTAGAGTTGACCCTGCCGATGGCACCAGACGGAGCAACCCGGATCAGGCCGGACACCCGTATGGTGAACGGGCGCCGGATTCTGGTGGTGGATTCCTATGAGCTTTCCCGAAAGATCACTCTTGAAATGCTATCCCGTCACGAGATAGACATCGAAGCCGTCAAATCCGCTGGGGAAGCCCTGACCAGCCTGCGATTGGCGGCAGACAGCCATCAGCCATTCGACGCCGTCATTCTGGATGGCTTTGTGCCGGATATGGACAGCGACCTCCTGTGCCGCCAGATTCGCAGCAACCCTGACTGGACCCGAACCCGCCTGCTGATCCTGTCGTCCAACCCGCAGCGCGGGGATGCCGAACATTTCCGCCAGGCCGGCGCCGATGCTTTCTTGAGTAAATCCCTGAGGGAATCCTGCCTGAGCCCCATCTTGCACCAACTGTTCGTCGACGCGGACCAGGACAAACGACGGTTCCTGACTCGCTTCTCCCTGCAAACCGTGCACACCACGTCAAGACAGCAAAGTCTTCCCTGTGGTCGGATGCGGGTGCTGCTGGTTGAGGACAACCCGGTCAACCGCACACTGACCCGGCGGCTGCTGGAAAAGCTCGGCTGCGACGTCATGACCGCCAATGATGGCGAGGCCGCGGCCAGTCTTTGGATGTGGCACCCATTTGATATCATTTTTATGGACTGCGTCATGCCGAAAGTGGACGGGTTTGAAGCAACCCGGCGGCTCCGGCAATGGGAAGTGGCGGAAGGCCGGACGCCCATTCCGGTGGTGGCACTCACCGCTAGCGCCATGGAGCAGGACGAAGAGCGTTGTCGGCGTGCAGGGATGAACGTCTTTGTTGCCAAACCCGTCAACATTGAAATGCTAAGAGCTGTACTTGAACAATTTTGTAAGGCGGTTTCCTGAATGCAAGTAGAATGCCCCACCTGTAAAAAATCCCTGGAATGGGACGAAGCCAACCCCTATCGCCCCTTCTGCTCCGAGCGGTGCAAGCTGATCGACCTTGGCGCCTGGGCGAATGAAGAATACCGGGTTCCAGCAGAGAACGTTGACCCATCGGATCTCGACCAGGGCGGGCACAACGAAACCCACCACTGATGACTTACCCGATTGTAAGTTGAGCTCCCCCTGCCGCACGGCTACCATGGGCGCCAACAGATTCTACGATCCCAGCCCGATCAGCCTCAGCAAGGGGCTACCCGGCTGCAGCGATACGTCCAAGTGATTAACCAATCAGAAGGTATATCCATGAAGATTTCCCGCATTTCCCTGGTCGCCCTGTCCCTGGCCTCCGCCCCGGTGTTCGCGGCGGATGTGGACCTCAGCCTGACCGACGATTCCGTCAAAGGTCAGGTCAACGTCTTCGATGCCAACGCCAGCACCCAGGTAGGCGCCGGATACACCTACCACGAAGGTAGCCGTCACATCACCAACGTGGACGTTCACGCACAGGGCCGAACAGCCCTCGGCAACCTGCCCACCACAGCGGGCATTGGCATGAGGGGCATGTACTGGGATGTCGACCGTCTGGACGGTGGAGCCCTTGGACTCGGTGGTTTTGCCACCATCAACATCCCTGACGTACCGGGCCTTTCCTTCACCGGCATGCTCCACTATGCACCCGACATTCTCTCGTTCGGCGACTCCGAGGACATGACCAGCCTGGAGCTGCGGGGCAGCTATCGTGTCATCCGCAATGCTGAGGTCTTTGCAGGTTACCGTTACCTCAACACCGATCTCGAAGACTTCCCACGCGACGTCAACCTTGATGAAGGCGTGCTCGCGGGCATGAAGCTCTACTTCTGAGCCTTCTCCCGGTGAAGACGGGCCATTCCCGTCTTCACCACTTTCAGCCCTGCCGATTCGTGCCCTGACTCACTTTTTTACCCGCCCGCTGTTGCTAAACTGAATTCCAATTTTGTCGAATGGAATTTCAGACATGCCCAAGGTCCGTCTCCCGGTTCTCCCTCCCCTGTTCTGCGCTGTAATGCTGGCCGCCTGTGGCGGCAGTGATGCTGTGTCTGAAGCCGGTAGCCGCCCCAATTCCTTTCCAGAGGGGACCAATGCCCTGGAAGACTTCGACACCGGCAGCACCGGGGATTCCAACAACGCCTCCGGCCTTGCCTCCAACGAACTCAGGGTAACGGTGGAAGTACCCCGTTCAGTGGCCCCTGACGGAGAACTTACCCGCCGCAACCTGCGCATTGTTGAGCCCGACCGGCTGGAGGTTTACCAAACGGACAGCAGCTTGCGCCAGTTGGCATCCGTGGACATCACCATTCGCAAAGAGGACAGCGGTCGGCACATCATCAGCTTTAACGATGGCCTCCCTGTCGGCCCCAATATCGTGATTGAAGCCTCTGTCGGCAACACTATCCTCCGCTCACTGGCAGCCGACGAAGATCGTGACGTCAAGATAAACCCGTTTTCCGAGTACCTGGTCAACAACGGGCTTGGTAGCTACACCAGCTCCGAGTTCGATCAGGTCATGGAGTGTGTGGACAGCGAGAGCGAATCCCTGTGCCTCAATAAGTACGTCTGGGCCACGGTCAACGATCAGGTCCACGATTTCGAGATTTCCATTCCTGACAACTACTCCGTCCCGATGGCGGTTTCCATGCTGGCGAACCGGCCTGACTTTGCCAACTACGTTGCCAGAATGACCGATTACGCACTGATTGACTCATCCTCAGCAGGCGCGATCACGGCCTCGGCGATCGATTTCAACAGCGTGCTACTCGGCATTGAACTTGGGCAGAGCTTTCGCGAACCCAGCTTGAATAACCCCGGCCAGTGGGGCGTACGCATTGCCCAGGAAGAAGTTCTACAGGACGTGAACGGCGTCGCTTATGTCTACCCGGGCCTGACCCTGACCAATTTCGACGTGTTCAACGTTCGGGTCACCTCCCTTGCCAGTGATGTGCCCTATATCAGGGAAACCCTGATGCAAACCAACGGCAACGGCTTCTACAAACGGGGCAGCGATACCTGGGCACTCAATGGCCATACCACAGCCCCCGGCGCAGCAACCCTGCAGGATGATCTGAGGCTCGTTACCGGGCGCGCGTTGTACCAGAGCATTACGGGCCGCGACAGTTCCGAGGTGATCGGCTGGACCCGCAATCCCTTTTATCTCGACGCCTATGTTGGCGGTGGCGATACCCCAACGGAGGTGTTGGCCGGATATTTCAGTGCCGGTAAAGCCATCGAGCTCATAGAGACCGGTGGCGAACTCAAACGCCAGGATACCCTGGAAGACCACTACCTCTCGGTGTTCGAGGTCAACCTGGCTCGCTCCCAGGACTTTGCCCTGAGCACCCTGGATGGAAAAACCTACAACGTGATCAGCTTTAGCATGCTGCTGACGGGAAACAACGCAGCCATCCCCATGAGCATCGCATCCGACGTTGGCAGCTGGAGCCTCGCCGATGCAGGCAGCCCCGAGACAGCGCTGGCGGTCACCGAAAGCCTGACCTTCCAGGGTCTGGAACGTGTCGGCTCAGACGGAACCATTGCAACAACCACAGGTGCCAGGCTGGCCAGCGGGCGAGCCTTGTCGCTCCGGCCGTCTCAACTAAGCACAGGAGCGCAGAACACCGGCCGGCTTGACCTGTCCGTGGGAAACGGGAATACCGGCACGATCATCGGCGCCAGCTCG
Source organism: Marinobacter zhejiangensis (assembly GCF_900114775.1). Taxonomy (GTDB): domain Bacteria; phylum Pseudomonadota; class Gammaproteobacteria; order Pseudomonadales; family Oleiphilaceae; genus Marinobacter; species Marinobacter zhejiangensis. The sequence goes on along the minus strand of NZ_FOUE01000003.1, from coordinate 497,577 downwards.
CCAGACGGCACCTTGCTGGCCTTCAACCTTAATGACGTCCTTGATGGTAACGGTCCGGATGACCTCGGAGACGGCCTGATCGTTGCCGCCGAACAAAGCACCTCGCCTGCGCCCGATACCGGCAGCTACCGGCTCCAGGGCTTCGCTTTTGGCCTTGAGACGGATAGCAATCGCCTGATGCACTTCCAGGATGCCACCCTCACCCTGGATTCACCGATCAGCGCGACCCTGCAACTCAACGGCCTGGAGATTCAGCACACGGTCTCGTCACAGTCGGTTGGCAAACCTGCCAGCATGGCCGACCAACTGTCTCTTGCCTACACCGACAATGGCAGCGGCCGCATTGCCCTGACCAATGGCAACCTGGAACTCACCGGCTTCGTGACTGCCGACCAGCAGACGATGTTCCTGCGTTTGGTGGACAATAGCGCCGCTGAAAAGGTTCTTGGCCTGGTCATGGCCACCAGGCTGCCTTGACCCAGGTCTGACAAATTTGTAGCTGTAGCCTTGTAAAAGCGGCCAGATCAAGACCACTCCCGACCTGTTATACTGCTGGCAAGCGGTAATCAGAGAGAGTGTTTATGTCTGCAGTATTTCGGGCGAGTGCATTACTGGCCCCGCTGATCATGATCGCGGCCTTTGGCGTTTTCCATGCTCGCTATCTGGCCGATCAGGGCTCCGAGTTTGGTGGCGCAAGCCTGTCGGAGGCGATGCAGTTACCTCCGCTACCAGCCTGGGCCAAAGCGCCTCTTCCCGACTTCAGTCAATACTCAGACACAACGGAAAAGAAGGCCGCGTTCTTTTCCTACCTGTACCCCCGTATTGTCCTCGCCAACAGCCGGGTACTGCTAACCCGCCATTACCTGCTTACCCTGAGCCAAAAGGCGAACCGATCCCCCCAGGAACTGCACTGGCTGTCCCAGCTCAATGAACGCTTTCGGGTCAGCGGCGACGCCAGCAGCCCCGAGGCCCTGGCAGAACTGATTCACAAGCTTGATGTCATTCCTCCCTCCCTGATTCTTGCGCAAGCGGCCAACGAGTCCGCCTGGGGCACCTCACGGTTCGCTCGCGATGGTAACAACCTGTTTGGCCAATGGTGCTTCAGCAAAGGCTGCGGACTGGTGCCCCTGAGCCGGGCTGACGGCGCCTTTCACGAGGTTGCCACCTTCGAGTCGCCTTACGATTCGATAACCGCTTATATTCGCAACCTTAACCGCCACTCAACCTATCAGGAATTGCGCCAGATCCGGGCCGAGGCGCGGAGCAAAGGCGAACATCCTGATGGCATCGCCCTGGCACCGGCGCTATCCCGTTACTCAGAGCGGGGAACCGCCTACGTAGCAGAAATCAGGAGCATGATCCGTTTCAATAACCTTGGCTACTTTGACGACCAGTTCCAGGCCATCCTTGAGGATCACAGCAACCAGACGCTCCGAATGATTGCGTCCAGCAGTAACGAAGACCTGATATCAGGGAGTAACCCCTCCCACAATTCGAGCGGTGACACCGAGGGCTAGGGAGCCCGAATCTGATAACACTGGAGTTTTCCCCAACATGTTGAACTTCCTGCCCGCCCCACTGAGAGGGGTTCTAGCAGCTACACTCATACTCACGAACACGGTCCTGTTGTTCCCGGTTCTGCTGGTGTTCGCGCTGGCCAAGCTTGTCATTCCGGTGACCGGCTTCAGGCGCGTGTGCACCGTGGTGCTCAACTTCATTGCCTATGTCTGGATTGGGTTTAACAACACCGTCAACGACGTACTGCATAAGGTGGAGTGGGATATACGTGGCGCCGAGGGGCTCAGTCCAGACCAATGGTATTTCGTCACCTGCAATCACCAGACCTGGGCCGATATACCAGCCATCCAGTATGCGCTTAACCGCCACATACCGCTGTTGAAGTTCTTCCTGAAGCAACAATTGATCTGGGTTCCGCTACTTGGCGTGGCGTGGTGGGCACTCGACTTCCCTTTCATGCGTCGTTACACCCGTGAGCAACTTGAGAAGCGGCCAGAACTTAAGGGAAAAGACCTGGAAACAACCCGTCAGGCGTGCGAAAAGTTTCGCTATACCCCGGTTACCGTGTTCAACTTTATGGAAGGCACTCGATTCACACCGGCGAAACATGCCGCACAGACCCCCCCCTATCGCAACCTGCTCAACCCCAAAGCCGGCGGCACGGCCTTCGTCCTTGGCGCAATGGGAGACACCCTTCACACCATGCTGGATGTGACGATTGTCTATCCGGACCAGAACCCCGGTTTTTGGGATTTCCTGTGCGGGCGCATTCAGCGCATTGTGATCGATATTCGTACCCTGGAGATCCCACAACGCTTCCTGGGCATGGACTACCAGAATGATGAGATCCTACGGGCAGATTTTCAGCAGTGGGTTGGGGAGTTGTGGGCGGAGAAGGATCTGCTGATCGAACAGCTGAAACGATCCCCCTCCTCCCTTACCGAAGGTGACCAGGTTCCAGAGTCTTCCTGATCAGCACTTCCTGTTGATCACTTTCTATCTCTCACTACAGCAAACCAAGCTCCCGTGCCCGGACAATGGCCTGGGTACGGGACTTGACGCCAAGCTTTGCGTTAATACGACGCGCATGAGTCTTGACGGTATGCAGTGAGATATGGAGTTTGTCCGCAATCCCCTGATTGGACAGCCCCATCGCAATCAGTTCCAGAACGCCGAACTCCCGATCACTGATCGGTTCCGGGAGTTCTGCGCCCCGGGCTCCCCCCGCACTGGCTTCGACGCCGTACAGTTGCCGCAGGCTGTCGGTGAAGGACGATGCCGGCATACCCGCCAGAACCTGCACCATCATGTCCTTGATCTCACCCTTAAGCTCCAGGAACGGACTGATGTAATCCTCCGACGCTGCCTGCTCAATAACAGACGCCACCAACTCAAAGGCTTTACTACCCCCACCCTGATCAAACTGCACCAAGGCTTTCAGCAACCCGCTATGCAAGCGGTGTCCGAAGGGCAGATCCTGGGAGTCCGAAAAGGCCTTGCCATCAAGCAGGGTACGAGCTTCTTCGATGCGACCATTGGCCAACGCCAGACGCACTTCCAGCGTGTCCAAAAGCCCTGGCATCATTGGAAACAGTTCCAGGACCCGGTTTTGTTTACGGTATGGTTTGAGCCGGGCCATCGCCTGGGTCGCACTCTCTATCTGCCCCTGGGCCAACCAACAGCTTATTTTCAAGGCCTCCAGAACTGGCTCATACACCACTTCGTCAACGTGCCAGGCTTGCATCACCCGCTCTGCCTGTCCGATCCAGGAAAACGCCTCTTCCATCCGCCCCTTAACCTTGGCGCTTAAGGTTCTTAATGCCAGCGCCACCAGCAGAACCAGGTCCCGACCCTTCTCGGCCTGGCGAACGAAACGAACCAACAGGTGGTTTGCTTCCGCCAGCCTACCCTGGTGCCACAGCACCAGTGCAAGGTTAAGCATCAACCGGGATTCGCCAACCCTTGGCGGGCGAACTGGTTCGCTCGTCGCCGCGTCCAAGCCGGTTCGCAGCAGATGTTCTGCGTGCTTGAGCGCACCCTTGCTCAACTCGATTTTCGAGTGGGTGTAGACCGCCAGTAACTCCGCCCCGGCATCACCAGACTGCCGTGCCAGCTTGGCTGCCTCCCGGTGAACTTCCCTCGCCTCAGCAGATCGACCCAGAGCACACAAGGCATCGGATTTAACAAGTAACGTAATCAAACGCCCATGGGGCGTCAGGTCAGGCTCACCCAAGGCAGCTTCCGCCTCTGCAAGCGCCCGTTCAACGTAGCCTTCGCCACTAAGCAGGAAAACCTCCGATGCGGCCAGCCGCCCCTTGAGGGTCTGCCTTGAAGCATCCGGAATACCCTCCAACAGAGTACGGGCCTCAGCGAACTGGCCACCAAAAGCATGAACCCAACTGAACACGACCCTTAACCGGGGGCTGTTGTGTATGAGTTCGATCGGCAGGGTTTGCCTCAGGCTCAACAAGGACGCGGTGTCTTGCCCCACCAAAAGGGCCTCCGAGCCAACCGCCGCAATTCGGGTTGAGCGCTCTGGGTCATGGCAAATCAACGCATAACGCAGCGCTTCCCCATACTGCCCCCGCTGATAAAACCACTCACTGGCGAGAGTGGCTCGTGCTTCGCGCCCCGGAGGCGCTGACATAAGCAACCACTCACGAACCAGCGACACCATCCGGTACCAACGCCCCCGGTTAGGGATACAGCGAACCGGCAGCCCCTGTGCCACCGCCACGGAAGGCAGGAAATTCCGATCACACTGATGGTCTGCGATGGCCATGAACAACTCATCCGTCATGACCTCAAGCTCTGCCATAATGGCGAGCGAACGAACCTGTGCAGGCGTTAGCCGCTCCTGAACCAGGCCCCTCAAAAACGATACGACACTTCGCGCCTCCGGCAGCGGTACCCGCCCAGCCCCCTGCTCTTCCAGCTCCAGCTGATAAAGCGCCAGCGGCGTGATCCAGCCTTCGGTCAAGCTATACAAGTGCTCAACAGCCACCTGGGTTAACAGGTTCTTTTGCAAGGCGGGACGGAAAAACTCGGTGGTCTCTTCCCGGCTCAGCTCCAGCGTTTCAGCGGTCATCCGGGTAAAGCGGCCTTCCAGCTCAAAGCTGTGAGTCTCGAAGGGCAAAGACCTTTGCGAAATCAGTACCAGCGTCAAATTGTCTGGCTGGTTCCGGAGCAAGCGCTTCATCACAATCTGGGCCGGCTGGCTACAGACGAGGTCGACGCCATCCAGTACCAGAACGGTCGTTTCCTCAAGGGAAATGGTGGTGAGCAGTAACTCCAACGCATCCGCAAATACTTCGCCCCGCCGCTCCTGAAGCGAGACCCTGGAATCCCCTTCATCCGTCAACGCAACTGTCAACAAGGCATACAGCCGCAGCGGGTCGTTATCCTGCTCCCCCAGGGATATCCAGCTCACTCCCGCCGGGGCAGGTTCCAGCGCGCTTAATGCGGCTCTCAATTCGCCGGACTTCCCATAGCCCGAAGGCGCTTCCAAATGGAGAATAGCACCAGGTCTGAGGGCCCCAACCAGCTTTTGTGTAAGGCCGGGACGCCGATAATGATTAGCGGGAAGCTGGGCTGGCTGGATTCTATGTCGAACCAGGTCCCATATAAGTTCACTGGATCCACGTTCTTCACGCGCGACCAAATCATCATCATTGGCCGCAGCATTGTTGTCGAATGCTTTCACTCGCTACCCCTGCGCTTGGCGTGCAACCATCCGGCTCAAGTGCATCGCTGCACCGAATTCGCACGCCCAACAATTGAAAAAGCTTCTGAACTGAAGCCATCCTGAAAAAGCGCCCTTTAGTATTAGTATGTCGGTGCTTCAGGTATGACTTGGTAATGGCGACCTACGTTGGGTACGCCTTTAGTATGAGTGCTTCGATGATTAAACCAGAAATACTGGAACCTGCAAAATATTTGACAGCCTGACACTTTATTTATGACAAATTCCGAACATATTGTTACATCCGGGTGTCCTGTGTAACTGCCTGAGGTACAGACCAAAAAAAACGGCAGGATGTTAATCCTGCCGTTTTCGCACAACTGAAGGGTTACCGTGTTCCTGCACGTCTCAAGGCGGCCGGGGTGTAATCCCTGGCAGAACGCTCAACGCCGAACTGGTACGGGTTGGTCTCTTCGTTGGTCAGGCCATTGGCCAGGTAACGACCAGACAGCAGGTCATAGAGCACTTCAATGGCGTACCAAGGCACTTCCTGGTCATAGAAGTACATGCTATGAGCCTCCGCTACCCGCCACAGCTCGCCACGGCCATCATAGTGATCGATCACAGCCGCCTGCCAGGTATCCTCGTCGATATAGATATCACGCTGGGCGTAGATATGACGCTCACCACTCTTCAACGTCGCGCGCACGTGCCATACACGGTGCAATTCGTAGCGGGTGTAATCCTGGTTGATGTGGCCAGGCTTAACCAGTTCGTTGTAGCTCAGGCCGCGGTCGACCAGGCGATAGGAGTTGTACGGGATGTACATTTCCTTCTTGCCAACCAGCTCCCAGTCGTATCGGTCCGGGGCACCATTGTACATATCGAAGTTATCGGATGTACGCATACCGTCAGACGCTGTACCCGGACCATCGTAGGCTACCTGCGGCGCTCGACGTACCCGTCGCTGACCGGCGTTGTATACCCAGGCACGACGAGGCTCTGCCACCTGGTCGATGGTTTCGTGTACCAGCAGAACGTTACCGGCCAAACGCGCTGGCGCAGTGATGGCCTGTTTGAAATAGAACAGGACGTTCGCATCTTCATTCGGGTTGTAGTCGCTCAGGAACGCACGCCAGGTCAGCTCGTCCTGGAACTTAACCGGACTGAAGTTACCGTTCTCCTGCGGAGTTACCTGGGCAACATTCCGCTGCACCGAGCCACCCCGATAGCGAGTGATGTGGTTCCAGATGGCCTCCAGGCCATTTTGTGGAATCGGGAACGGCGTAGCGTTCTGGTAGTTCGCCAGTCCGTTTCCGCCCTGTACTAGCTCAACCGCCGTCGCATTGGCAATGGTTTCCTGCTCAATGCTTTCCGGATAGGCCGAGGTCCGATGGGTAGGATATACAGGAATAACATAATCACTGTACTTCCTGATCATCGCCACCTGTCCCGGGGAGAGGCGATCAGCATACTGATCCACATTGCCCTGGTTGATGGTGAACTGGGGCTGCTCACCCGCAAACGGATCAAGGTAAATACCGTCGTTCTTGTACCCAGCCGGGATGCTCTGCATACCGCCGTCCCAGGCCGGAATTTCATCGCCATTACCGGCGACTTCTGCACCCATTGCCGTCAGAGTATCACCCAGTTTGGCGGCTTCACCTGCGGAAACAGCACCATAAGCATTCGCGGTAAACATGGACACCGCCAACATGCCTGTCGCCAGAAGCGTCTTGTCAAATTTCATCTAAGTTTCCTCAAAAACGATATCAGGCCGATCAAAATGCGTACGACACGCTCGCACTTGCAAAGTCACGGTCGGTTTTTTCGTTGTACGGTTCGCCACCAAAGAAGTTGGTGTAGCTCACAGTGGCCGAGTACTGGTTCTGATAGGTACCGGTCAGAGACAGCCCAATAGCCTTATTACCTTCCTGGAAGTTGCCGCCGGGCTCAGGCGCGTAGCCCTTCACGTCGTGTGACCAAGCCAGCTGTGGCGACAGGTTGATACCGGCAAATGCGTTGGAGTAATCCCAAACCAGGCGGGCGCGATAACCCCAAGAGAAATCGGTGGTAAACCCTTCGTTGTTACAGTAGTTGGTGTTGATGTTGGCGCCAGCAGCACACACATCAAACCCACCCAGGCTTTCCAGAGGAATCTCGCCAACCCCAAAGGTTCCTGAACGGCCGTAGCGCGCTTCATCATGATCTGGCAAATCGTGGATGTAGGTCGCACCAAACTCGGTGATGAAGGACAGGCGACTCGCTCCCATCACCTGATCGAAGAACTTGATCAAAGTGAACTGAGCCTGAGAAACCTTGAATGTGTCATAACCATCAACGGCTTTACCAGCCAGGTTCGCCCCGCCAGACTCTTCGAGTCGCTGGCGCTCAAGCAGACTCAGCGGAGTCTGGTTGCCATCAGCGGCAGTCCGCGCCTGCAGACCACCCAGGATCAGCTCAAAGGCGTTCCATTGCAGCGGCATATTGTCGCGGAAGCTGTACTCGGCACCCAGGGACCAGCCACCCGGGGTGGTGGTGTTGATACTGATGCCGTACAGGTTGATATTTTCCGGGTACTCGATGAAGTAGCTCGGGAATCGTGCCGATGGCAGATTGGGGTCATTGGTCTGGGTGCCAACGGGGGTATCCGGGTTGCTGACCAGGCCGCTGACGTAAGGCAGGCGGCTGTTGTACTTGATGTAGTAAAAACCCAGCTCCGAGTCGTTCAGCTCAGGGATGTACCAGCGCATGGCCACACCAAACTGATCTTTCTCATCCGGCTCCTGATCACCGAGACGCGGAGTAATAAAGCCCTGGGCATAGGCCTGGGAATCTGGCAACTGACCAGCCAGCAAGACAGGACCACAACCATCCGCAGCAAAATCGTTGGTGGAGAAGAAGGTTCCACAATCATCGGGACGCACGGGTTCCCAGTCAGTCTGCACAAAGCCTTCCAAGGTGATGTTTTCGGTGATACCCGCAGACAGGTACAGCATTTCAACCGGCAGCAGCGCCTCTTTCAGCTGGGAACCCGGAGCACGAAACGCCTGTACGTCAACAGGGTTGATACTGTTGATACCACCCTGGATGAAGGTGCTTTCACCCCAGCTCACGACTTGGTTGCCGTAACGGATACTCAGGGGCACATCACCAACGTACCAGTCGGTGAAGACGTAAGCGTCCATGAACTCACCGCCAGAGGCGTTCGCCTTGGCTTCATCGTTCAGTTCGCGCTGCTGACCTACGTAGTCAACTGCACGAGCTTCGTCTTTCAGTTCAAAATCATACCAATAACGGCCACGGACAAAACCGCCCACACGAGTCAGAACATCGCTATCAACGTCGTAGCTCAGGAACAGCTCACTGGTGCCCTTGACGATTTTGGACACCGTATCGTTCTTGTCGAAGTTCAGGTTGCCATCATCGTAGTTGTTCGAAGATGCCCCAATGTTTTGCAGGCTGCCACCAGGGGCATATTCAGGCCCGAGGTTACCCTGTGCAATCAACCGGCGATCCCGGTCGGACACACGCCATGTCGCGCCTGCGGAGAGGGTGGTATCAAACGAGGCTTCCACATCGCCCACGTAGAACGAGAAGGCTGACGCCTGGCCAGACATACCTGCTGCAACAGCTACGGCCAAAGGCAATTTGGCCCAGGTTTGCCGTTGATGAGTTTTTCTTGTCATTGGAAGGCTACTCCATTTGTTGTTCTGAGTCGCTGCTCTGATTATTGGTGCTCACGAATTTGGAGGCTTCACGCGCGGTGCTCGTGATGTTCGCACTATAACTAGGCTGCCTGACGCTTTGATCAGTCAAAAGTATGATTTTTCAACCAGGGATTCACTCCCCGGCGCTCGCACAGCATCAATATAGACAACATTCCAGATGCGAACCAGTTCACCGCACCCTTGCCACAGGGTTAGCACAAGGCATAAAAAAAGGCGTTCCGAGTGGAACGCCTTTTTTCCGGGAACCGAACTGATCAGATCAATTCAATCGCCATGGCTGTCGCTTCACCACCACCGATACACAGGGAAGCCACGCCCTTACGCTTGCCATAACGCTGCAACGCGTACATCAGGGTAACCAGCAAGCGGGAACCGGTGGAGCCAACCGGGTGCCCCTGGGCACAGGCGCCGCCGTGCACGTTCACTTTCTCCGGGTCCAGTCCAAGCTCACGAATCGGCATCATGGCGACCATGGCAAACGCTTCGTTGATTTCGTACAGATCAACCTCATCCTTGGTCCACCCGGCTTTGTCGAGCAGCTTGTTGATCGCGCCAACCGGTGCACAGGTAAATTCAGACGGATGCTGAGAATGCGTGGAGTGAGCGACGATACGTGCCATGGGTTTGAGGCCGCGACGCTCGGCTTCCGACTCGCTCATCAATACGAGGGCCGAGGCGCCGTCGGAAATGGAAGAAGCATTCGCCGCCGTAACAGTTCCATCTTTACTAAAGGCCGGGCGCAGCGCCGGGATCTTCTCGAGGTTGGCAGTCAGCGGCTGCTCATCATCCTCAACCACCGTATCCCCTTTGCGGGAAGTCACCGTGACGTGAACGATCTCGTCCTTCAGCAAGCCTTCCTTGATGGCGTTCTGCGCACGCTTGAGAGAAGCGATGGCATAGTTATCCATCTCTTCCCGGGTATAACCTTTCTTATCCGCCATCTCCTGGGCAAATGCCCCCATCAGACGACCGGTTTCCGCGTCTTCCAGACCATCCAGGAACATGTGATCCTGAGCAGTGTCTCCAGCCCCCATACGGTAACCTTTACGGGCATTCAGCAGGATATACGGCGCATTGGACATGCTCTCCATCCCACCAGCAACCATCACATCGTTGCTGCCAGCCTTGATCAGGTCGTGGGCAAGCATGGTGGCCTTCATCCCGGAACCGCAAAGTTTGTTGATGGTAGTGGCACCGGTGCTGTCAGGCAGCCCGGCCTTACGCATAGCCTGACGGGCCGGGCCCTGTTTGAGGCCAGCAGGAAGTACGTTGCCCATGATGATTTCCTGAACATCGCCAGCTTCAATACCTGCCCGGCGAACAGCCTCAGCAATGCTGAGGGCGCCAAGATCAACCGCCGACACGGAGCTCAGGCTGCCTTGAAAGCCGCCCATGGGGGTGCGAACACCGCTGACAATCACTACGCTGTCACTACTCATGACCAAAAGTCCTCTTATGGTTATGGCTCAGGCGGACATGGCCCACACTGGCCCTATTTATAGGAATCACCAATACAACCGCTACCCGGTTACGGACGGTGGGGAGCCTCCAAATACTCCCTGGACTGCATTTCCAGCAAACGGGACTCTGTTCGCTCAAATTCAAAGTTAAGTCGCCCGCCGGAGTAAAGCTCATGGATAGGCGCGGCCGCCGACATGATGACCTTGACGTTGCGGTCGTAGAATTCATCAATCATGTTGATGAACCGCCGAGCCTGGTCATCCTTATCACCACCTAGCACCGGCACATTGCTGATGATCACCGCATGAAACTCCCGCGCCAGCTCGATATAGTCATTCTGACTTCGGGGGCCATCGCACAGCACGGAAAAATCAAACCAGACCACATCATCCGCGTGACGTAGCGCCTTCAACTTGCGTCCATTCACATCCAGCTCAAGGGTGTGACTGCCTGATTCCAAGGCCAGCCCGTCATAGCTGCGTCCAAGGCTGGTATCCGCAGACTCATCAAGCGGGCAATGGTATAGCTCGGCCTGTTCCAGGGTCCGCAGACGGTAGTCCACACCACCATCAACGTTGACCACATCCGTATGTTCTTTAACTAACTCAATGGCCGGCAGGAAGCGCGCCCTTTGCAGGCCGTCTTTGTACAAGCCGTCAGGAACAATGTTAGAGGTACAAACCAGTGATACCCCCCGGCTGAACAAACCATCCATCAAGGTTGCCAGAATCATGGCGTCACCGATGTCGGAGACAAAAAATTCGTCGAAGCAGATAACACAGGTCTCGTCAGCGAAGCGCTTAGCCACCAGCTCAAGGGGGTTCTTCTCCCCTTTCAGGGTCTTTAGCTCGTTATGGACCCGCTGCATGAAGCGATGGAAATGCACCCGCATCTTTCGCTCAAATGGCAGCGCCTCATAGAACGTATCCATCAGATAAGTCTTACCGCGACCCACACCGCCCCAAAAGTACAATCCCTTGACCGGTTCCTGACGACCCTTTGCCAACTTCCGGCGCAACCGCACCATGGTTTTTTGGCGCTGACTTTCAGCAACAACCAGTTTGTCGTACAGTGCCTGAAGGCGACGAACAGCGTCTTCCTGAGCGGCATCTTTGTGAAAATCAGGGCGAGTAAGGTCTTGCTGGTAACGTTCCCAGGGTGTCATCGACGGCATTTCCCGAAATTGGATGGTTCTGAACGGCGCGCTATTGTCGCTGATTTTGGCGATTTTCGCCATGGGGGTTGGTATCCGCGCCGCAATGGCAGCAGGCAATACGACGATTGGCGCAGCTATTGCCCATGGGCGATCACTTCATACGGAGTTATACTCGGGGACAGGAGTTTGACACGGCCTCCCCAACAACTAAAAATCCAGGCCAATACAATGGAATTTCTGGCGTCGTTTATCACATGAAAGGACACCGTAGCTTATGACCAACCTGATTCTGGCAGCCATCGTCGCCCTTGTTGCGGGCATTGTTATTGGCTTTTTTATTGGCCGCTCCGGGCAGGGCTCCTCATTACGCCAGCGGCGTGCCGAGCAGCAGATTGACGAGCTGCGCAGCGAGTACACCCGCTACCAGGCCCAGGTCAATGAGCATTTCATGGAGTCTGCTCACCTGCTTCGCCGGTTCAACGATGCCTACCGGGATGTGAACCAGCACATGGCTCGCGGCGCTAACCGCTTGTGCAATGATGAGGACTGGCTTGAGGAGCTGGATCAGGAAACCTCCAGAGCCAGACTCGAAGACGACCGCGAGAGCGGCGTCGAGCCGCCAAGAGATTACGCACCGAAAGTGGATCCCAGCGAAAAAGGGACCCTCTCCGAAGACTACGGTCTGGCATCAAAATCCCGGGAGCAGGCATAACCGCCTGCTCCACTGCTTTCCCAGCCTAGGGCTTGCAGCTACACCGGGTTATCGCAGTCGACAAAACAGTGCTCAATCCCGAAGTGTTCAGCAATCGCCTCACCCAGAGCGCGCACCCCGTACCTCTCGGTCGCATGATGCCCTGCCGAGAAATAGTGAATGCCACATTCACGCGCAGTGTGGGTTGTAGGTTCTGAAATTTCACCACTGATGAACCCGTCCAGGCCTGCTTCGATGGCCTTCGTGATATAGCCTTGGGCCGCGCCAGTGCACCACCCCACGGACGAAATTTCTTCACACCCCTGACCAACATGAAGGGGCGAACGCCCCAAGCAGGAAGCAAGATGGCGCGACAGAGCTTCTGGGCTCATCGGCTCAGGAAGCTCGCCACACCAAACCAGCCCATCAAGGACCCGAGGGTTCTGAATACCCAAGACCCTGGCCAACTGGACGTTATTGCCAAGCCGGGCGTGATCATCCAGCGGCAAATGGTACGCGACCAGGTTAATGTCATGCTCCAGCAACGCTTTGAGTCGCGCACGCTTCATCCCCCGGATTACCGCATCCTCACCCTTCCAGAAGTAGCCGTGGTGGACCAGAAGCATCTGGGCACCCTGCTCGACCGCTGCATCCACCAGGTCCTGAGACGCCGTGACCCCGGAAACAATCCGGGTCACCTCTGTTTGGCCCTCAACCTGCAATCCGTTTGGGCAATAATCCTGGAAGTTGTCCGGCGTCAGCCACTGTGACACCGTCGCCAATATGTCTTCGCGCAGCGCCATGATTCAAAGAATCTCCTGCAACCCTGCCAGCAAGGCATCGTTTTGCTCCTGCGTGCCGATGGTGATTCGCAGATAATCGGAGATTCTTGGCTTATTGAAGTGGCGAACGATAATGCCTTTCGCCCTTAAGGCCGTCATGAGATCCTCTCCGCGGCGCTCCGGGTGGCGCGCAAACACAAAGTTTGCCTTTGAGGGCAACACCTCAAAACCAAAGCCTTCCAGTGCCTCGCTCACCCGGTCTCGCTGGGCGATAACACCATCACAAGCCTCACGGAAATAGGCCTCGTCTTCAAACGCCGCCTTCGCTCCCGCCTGCGCTACCCGATCCAGTGGGTAGGAGTTAAAGCTGTTCTTGACGCGCTGGAGAGCTTCAATCAGTGCGCAATCACCAATCGCAAAGCCAACACGCATACCTGCCAGCGAGCGAGATTTAGACAGCGTCTGTGTCACCAGCAAATTAGGATAACGATCCACCAGCGCAATGGCCGTGTCACCCCCAAAGTCAACATAGGCCTCATCAACCACCACAACACGATCCGGGTTAGCCGCAACAATCTGTTCGACCTGAGCCAGCGGAAGGTAACGCCCGGTGGGAGCATTAGGGTTGGGAAAGATCACACCACCGTTGGGCTGAGCGTAATCTGACGGATCGATTTCAAACTGCTCATTCAGTGGCACAGCACGGCTTTCAACGCGATAAAGACCACAGTAAACCGGGTAGAAACTGTACGAAATATCAGGAAACAGGATGGGCTGCTCGTGCTGGAACAACCCAAAGAAAATGTGCGCCAGAACCTCGTCCGACCCGTTGCCAACAAAGACCTGCTCCGGCGTCACACGGTAATAATCGGCAATGGTCTGCTTAAGCTCAACCGATTCGGGGTCGGGGTACAGCCTGAGGCTGTCCCCGATCACTTCCGCCATGGCCGCCAGCGCCTTGGGCGAAGGGCCATAGGGATTTTCGTTGGTGTTGAGCTTCACCAGGTTATCCAGCTTCGGCTGTTCACCGGGCACATAGGGGACCAGGTCGTTAACCACCGGACTCCAGTACTTGCTCATCACTCAGCCCCATCCTCAATTCGGTATTCCGCTGAACGGGCGTGCGCCGTCAGGCCCTCACCCCTCGCCAGTACCGAAGCAACTTTCCCCATGTCGCTGGCGCCCTTGGCGGAAAAGCCAATAATGGAGGAGCGCTTCTGGAAGTCATAGACCCCAAGGGGCGATGAAAAACGTGCCGTACCGGAGGTCGGCAGCACGTGGTTAGGGCCAGCACAGTAGTCGCCCAGCGCTTCTGCCGTATAACGCCCCAAGAAGATCGCACCGGCATGACGTATTTCGGCGACCAGGGATTCCGGGTCTGCCACAGAAAGCTCCAGGTGCTCCGGAGCAATCCGGTTGCTGACTTTCGCCGCCTCAGACAGATCCGCGACTTCAATCAGCGCCGCACGGCTGTTCAGCGATGCCGCAATGATGTCCGCACGCTCCATGGTCGGCAAAAGCCGGCGAATGCTGGCTTCAACCTGATCGAGATAGTCTGCACTCGGGCTAACGAGTATGGACTGGGCCTGCTCATCGTGCTCCGCCTGGGAAAACAGGTCCATGGCAATCCAGTCAGGATCGGTCTCGCCATCGCAGATCACAAGAATCTCGGATGGGCCGGCGATCATATCGATGCCCACCACACCGAAAACTTCCCGCTTGGCGGTGGCCACATAAATGTTGCCCGGGCCGACAATCTTGTCTACCGAGGGAATGGTGTCAGTACCATAGGCCAAAGCAGCTACCGCCTGGGCACCGCCGATCGTAAAGACGCGATCAACCCCGGCAATCGCCGCTGCGGCCAGCACCATGTCATTCACCACACCACCTGGCGTAGGCACCACCATGATGACTTCTGCCACGCCGGCAACCTTCGCAGGAATGGCGTTCATCAGGACCGACGACGGGTAGGCCGCTTTCCCGCCTGGCACATAAAGGCCGGCCCGGTCGAGCGGCGTGACTTTCTGACCAAGCACCGTGCCATCAGCCTCTTCATACTGCCAAGACGACTGCAACTGGCGCTGGTGGTAGTCCCGCACCCGCTTTGCCGCCGTTTCCAGTGCCGCTTTCTGTTCAGCGGGGATGGTTTCCAGAGCTTGCTGCAAACGTTCACGGGAGACTTCCAGGCCGCTGACCGACCCAGCGTTTACCTGATCAAACTTCGCGGTGAATTCCAGCACCGCCTCATCACCGCGAGTACGTACCTGATGCAGGATATGACGCACCGATTCATTGACCTGATGGTCCACGCTATCGTCCCAAGCCAACAGCTTGGACAGCGCGACATCAAAGTCAGCCGTGGAGGCGGACAATCGGGTAATGGAAACGTCAGTCATAATATCCCCTGCATCTTGGGAGGTTGGTTCAGGCGGTTTCCGCCACTTTGCAGCGCTCGACGGCAGCGCCCATCTTCTCGATGATCGGTTGCAGTTTCTGGTGCTTGATTTTCATGGACGCCCGGTTGGCCACCAGCCGTGTACTGATGTTCGCAATCAGCTCGCGAGGCTCCAGGCCATTGGCCTTCAGGGTGTTCCCGGTGTCCACGATGTCGACGATCTCATCGGCCAGTCCCAGGATAGGCGCCAGCTCCATGGCGCCATACAACTTGATGATATCGGCCTGAAGCCCTTTGCTCGCGTAATAGCGACGAGCCAGGTTAACGAATTTGGTCGCTACCCGCAGCCGCCCTTGGGGCGGTGTGACCCCCTTGGGACCAGCCGTCATCAGCCGGCAACAGGAAATATTGAGATCCAGCGGTTCATAGAGCCCTTCCCCGCCATGCTCCATCAAGACGTCTTTGCCAGCCACGCCCAAATCCGCGCCACCGTATTGCACATAGGTCGGCACGTCGGTGGCACGAATGATCAGCACCCTCACATTCGGATCTGTCGTCGGAAAGACCAGCTTACGGGATTTGTCGATATCATCGAGCAACTCGATACCAGCTTCTTTCAGCAGCGGCAGGGTTTCCTTGAGAATCCGCCCCTTCGACAACGCGATCGTTATGGTGTCAGTCATCATTCCTTCCGGTCAGTTGTTTACGCCGGCAAGCGGCGAATGCTGCCACCCAGCAGCTGAAGTTTTTCTTCAATACATTCGTAACCACGGTCAATGTGGTAGATACGGTCTACGATCGTATCGCCGTCAGCAACCAGCCCGGCGATGACCAGACTGGCCGACGCCCGCAGATCGGTCGCCATAACCGGCGCACCGTGCAGATGATCCACACCCTTGATGATTGCGGCATTGCCTTCGAGGGTAATGTCTGCCCCCATGCGAATCAGCTCTTGCAGGTGCATGAAACGGTTTTCAAAAACTGTCTCAACGATAGTTCCAGTCCCTTCCGCCACCGTATTCATCGCAGCAAACTGGGCCTGCATATCCGTTGGGAAGGCCGGGTAAGGCGCTGTCCTCAGGCTCACGGCCTTGGGGCGATTGCCTTTCATATCGAGTTCGATCCAGTTATCGCCGGTCGTGATGGTCGCGCCCGCCTCTTCCAGCTTGAGCAATACTGCTTCCAGCAGGTCGGCACGGGTATCCTTGAGCTTGACCCGACCACCGGTGGCGGCCGCAGCCACCAGGTAAGTTCCGGTTTCGATCCGGTCCGGCAAAACATCATAGTGACAGCCATGCAGGCGCTCGACGCCATTGATCTCGATGGTTGCTGTGCCGTGCCCTTTGATATCTGCACCCATGGCGATCAGGCACTCAGCCAGGTCGACCACTTCCGGCTCTCTGGCGGCGTTCTCCAGGATGGTCTTGCCTTCCGCCAGGGTTGCTGCCATCAACAGGTTTTCAGTACCGGTTACGGTCACGGTATCCATGAAAATGTGCGCCCCTTTCAGGCGACCATTGGAGCGAGCCTTGATGTAGCCATTCTCCACTTTGATGTCCGCACCCATCAGCTCCAGGCCATGGATGTGCAGGTTGACCGGACGGCTACCGATTGCACACCCGCCGGGCAATGACACTTCTGCCTCGCCAAAGTGTGCCACCAAGGGTCCCAGCACCAGGATCGACGCCCGCATGGTCTTGACCAGCTCATAGGGCGCGTGGAACTGTTTGATGGTGGTGGCGTGAACCTCAACACTCATCTTTTCGTCGATCAGCAGCTCCACGCCCATACGGCCAAGCAACTCGATCATGGTGGTAATGTCGTTCAGATGCGGCAGGTTGCCCACGGTGACCGGCTCATCCGCCAGCAGGGTCGCGGCCAGGATGGGCAGAGCCGCGTTCTTGGCACCGGAAATCCGGATTTCGCCATCAAGCGGCTTACGGCCACCAATCAGTAGTTTGTCCACAATAATTATCCTGTTGGTCGTGGGCAGGGCTTAGCCCTGGCGCGCAGCCCATTGGGCCGGAGTAAATGCCTTGATGGTCAGGGCATGGATGGAGCCATCGGTTAGCTGTTGGTTCAAGGCACCATAGATCAGCTGCTGCTTCTTGACCGGAGAAAGACCGTCAAAGCGCTCCCCTACCGCGATCACCAGATAGTGATTGCCTTCACTTTGCACTTCGATTTCACAGTCCGGCAGAGCATTCTTTACCAGCTCAGCAACTTCACGGGCTTCCATAACAACAGTCCTCGGGGAGAAGTTAATTCAGGAGCGGAATTGTAACCAATTCTGAAGGGCGGGTCAGCTTCTGAAAGCAAGCCGTTAGTGGCCCTCGCCAGCAAACCCGCTAAGAAAATGATGAACGCCACTGAGTGACGCCAAGGAGCAAATCGATTCCGCGACATTAATAAAATGCAGCGGCCGATGCTGGGACTGAGCGCAACGCTGCCAGCACAGAAACAGGGAAAGCGCCGCGCTATGGGCGTCAGGGGAATCGGCAAGATCAACCGTCAGGGGGCCGCTACCAGATCGAATAAAGCTTTCTCCCTGCCCCCGGACCATGAGCACCCCCTGGGCATCGAGGGCTCCCCAAACCTTGAGAACACCCCCGTCCAGACAAACTCCAGCCTGCGCCTCAGGCATTACTGGGTGTCGCCTTCATCTTCAGACGCCAGACCGTCCACTGCACCGGTCCAACCATCAATAACGGCTTGAACATCACCCCCATTGGACTCCATTTCCTGGGCAAAACGGTCACGGAACGCCAGGCCAATATTCACCCCCTCGACGATCACGTTTTCCATTTTCCAGTGCTCGCCGTCCTTGAGATACATGGAGTAGGTTACCGGATAACGGTTGCCTGACGCCGAAATCACCTCCATTTGCACGGAAGCACGGGTGTCATTTTCCGGATTCACCAGGGCCTCTTTCACCTCAATGGAAAACTCCTGGGTTTCAACCAGCGCCTGGGCATAACTGTCAAACAGGCTTCGCTTGAACTTCTCGACAAACGCATCACGCTGCTCAGGCGTGGTCTGACGGGCGTAACGCCCCATCACACGCGCCGCAATCCGACGAAAATCCACAAAATCCTGCAGCGTTTCATCCATGCTGCGGTAAAACGCCTCGGGGTCAGTGACATAAAGACCCCGCTCCTCGTTGAGCTTGCTGACAAGCTTCTGGGTACTGTCATCCACGTACTGCCGCAGATCCTCGCTGGCTGAGGCCGCAGCCGAGGCTGCCAGTGCCTGGATCAGCACAAACATCATTACGAGGTATTTTTTGACCAACGTCATAATCACTCCCTAGTCCGCGCGCTACCTTGGTTAGCACGCAATCACTTCAAAAACCGACATAAATCAGCGCCCGCTGGCGAAATTGCCGATCAAACGTTCAAGATTCAAGGCAGATTGCGTGGAATAAAAACTGTCCCCGTCCGCCATTGAGGTGTCGTCCGCACCCACAGAGATGTCAATGTACTGCTCACCAAGCAGTCCCGATGTACGTATTACTGCCGAGCTGTCGGTCGGAATGTTATCAATCACCCCATCAATATCCATGGTGACACGGGCCTGAAAACTGTCCCGATCGAGTTCAATGGAGCGAATACGCCCCACCGTAACACCCGCCATCGACACCCGGCCTCGCGCCGTCAGGCCACCGGCATCATTGAAACGCGCATAGACCGTATAGGTTGAGCCATTCCCCCCGGGGGTCAGCCCGCTGACCTGCAATGCCAGAAAGATCAGGGCGAACACGCCCAGGAGCATAAACACCCCAACAGTGACTTCCATCGTCCTTCGTGCCATCGTGCCCCCTCAGAAACTTCCGAACATGACCGCGGTTAGCACAAAGTCCAACCCCAGTACCGCCAGTGATGAATAGACCACCGTTTTGGTGGTTGCCGAACTGATGCCTGCCGATGTCGGAACGCAATCATAGCCCTGAAAAACGGCTATCCAACTGCAGACAAAGCCAAACACGATACTTTTGATGATACCGTTCATAACATCATCAAAGAATTCCACGGACGCCTGCATATTCCCCCAAAAGGAACCCTCGAATACGCCCAACCAGTCGACACCAACCAGCTTGCCACCCCAGATTCCAACCGACGAGAAAATGACCGCCAACAACGGCATGGCCAGGAACCCACCCCAAAGCCGCGGGGCAATCACCTGACGTAGAGGGTCAACCCCCATCATTTCCATACTGGACAGCTGCTCAGTCGCTTTCATCAAGCCGATTTCCGCTGTCAGCGCCGACCCCGCACGGCCAGCAAACAGCAGCGCCGTCACGACCGGCCCCAGCTCACGCACCAGAGTCAGCGCAATCATCTGCCCGATGGCGTCCTCGCTGCCATAATCACTGAGGATGGTGTACCCCTGCAGTCCCAGCACCATGCCGATGAACAGCCCTGACACCAGAATAATCGCCAACGAAAGAACACCAATGGCGTAAAGCTGCCGCACCAGCAGCGCAAAGTCAGCTCCGGTTCTTGGCACACCAACCAGCACGCCAGCCAGGAAGATGCCTGACCGCCCGAATGAGCGTGCCAACTCAAGCCCGGAACGGCCCAGGCGGGCAATGCGGTCAATCACGACCCACCCCCTCAATACCCCAGTCGGCCTCCGCCTTCGGCGCCGTATAATGAAAGGGAACAGGACCATCGGGATGGCCTCGCAGGAACTGTTGCACCTGCTCCGAGGGGTGACTCCGTAACTCATCCGGAGCTCCCTGCCCGATAACGTGGCCATCAGCAATGATGCAGGCAAAATCGCAGATGCTGAGAGACTCGGGCACATCGTGGGAAACCAGAACGCTGGTTAGCCCCATGGATCGATTCAGGTCGCGAATCAACTTCACCAGCACGCCCATGGCAATCGGATCCTGACCAGCGAAAGGCTCGTCATACATGATCAGTTCCGGGTCGAGAGCAATGCTGCGCGCCAGCGCCACACGACGGGTCATGCCGCCCGACAGCTGGGCCGGCATCAGGTCACGGGCACCGCGAAGGCCAACGGCTTCGAGCTTCATCAAAACGATGTCCCGGATCATGTCGTCGGGTAGTTTGGTGTGAATTCGCAAGGGGAAGGCAACGTTCTCGAACACGCTGATGTCGGTAAACAGGGCGCCGCTCTGAAACAACATCCCCATCCGCTCCCGCAGCCGGTATAGGGCCGAGCGGCTGAGATCAGGCACCGACTCACCCGCCACCACCACGCGCCCGCTGTCGGGCTTGAGCTGGCCGCCGATGAGCTTCAACAGCGTGGTTTTTCCGGTACCGCTGGGGCCCATAATGGCGGTGACCTTACCCTTGGGAATAGAGAGGGTTACGTCATCAAAAATAGGCCGCCCGTTGCGGGAAAAAGCAACATCCTCAAGCGTAATGTAGGCTTCTGAAGCCATGGTTATCCCAAGATAGACTGACGGTGCGCTCTGGCGTTCGCGGGCAAACGCCAACAGAATGTGGGCTACAGTATTCGAACTCCATCGCAAGCTCAATGTATAGCACCTAAAATATTGGAAATGCAGCGGTAAGGAGCCATTATTCCACACCACCTCACCCGACCCTGTCTGCGCCGAAAGTGATATACTCCGGCAAAATTACCACCCGAATGACCGCGGACCAGCAAAACTATGACCACACACTTCAAGGACGCCGCCCTGCGCGCCATCGCCATTGAGCGGGAAGCGATCGACGCCCTGAACCAGCGAATCAACGACCAGTTCATCAAGGCCTGTGAAGTTATTATGGCCTGCCAGGGTCGAGTGGTCGTGACCGGCATGGGGAAGTCCGGACACATAGGCAAGAAGATTGCCGCAACACTGGCCAGTACCGGCACCCCTTCCTTTTATGTACACCCGGGAGAAGCGAGTCACGGGGATCTCGGTATGATCACCGGCCAGGACGTGGTGCTGGCGATATCAAATTCGGGAAGCACCAGCGAAGTCCTCACTATCCTGCCGCTTCTAAAGCGCATGGGGGCTCCGCTGATCAGCATGACGGGCAACAAGGACTCAGTGCTGGCCAAAGAAGCGGTCGCCAACCTGGATGTCAGCGTTGCGCAGGAAGCCTGCCCCCTCGGCCTGGCCCCGACATCAAGTACCACGGCCACCCTGGTAATGGGAGATGCGCTTGCGGTAGCGTTGCTTGATGAGCGCGGATTCAGCGCAGAGGATTTTGCGTTTTCGCACCCTGGCGGTAGCCTGGGCCGACGCCTTCTGCTACGGGTCTCCGACATTATGCACAGCGGCGACCGCATCCCCATGGTTCGCGAAAACACCCCGCTGAACGCCGCCCTGCTGGAGATTTCCCTCAAAGGACTGGGCATGACCACCGTGATTGATGACTCCGGACAAATGACCGGCATTTTCACGGATGGCGACCTGCGGCGAACCCTTGACCACCCGCTCGACATTCACACCACCCCTATCCAAGAAGTGATGACTCGCAACGGCAAGACCATCTTTGAAGACCAGCTGGCCGCCGAAGCCCTTAAACTGATGGATGAACTCAAGATCAACGCCCTCCCCGTCATCAATCGGTCTGGCGAGCTGACTGGCGCCATCAACATGCACGATTTACTTAAAGCCGGAGTGATCTGATGACAGAGCTCATGCCTTCCTGGCCAGAATCAGCCCTTACCAAGGCCCGCCAGGTCAAACTGCTTGCCCTGGATGTTGACGGGGTTATGACCAACGGCACCCTGCTCTTCAGCGCCAGTGGCGATGAACTGAAAGCCTTCAACATCCTTGATGGCCTCGGCATCAAGCTGCTGATGAAAGCTGGCGTCGACGTCGCTGTGATTACCGGCCGGACATCCCCGCTGACGGAACGTCGCATGAACGACCTGGGCATTCCGTATGTGATGCAGGGGCGCGAAGACAAGCGCACGGCACTGCTCGAGCTCACCACGCAACTGAACATTGAGGCCAGCGCCATCGCTTATATGGGAGACGACCTGCCGGACCTGTCCGCCATCCAGTATGCCGGCTTTGGCATCACCGTCCCCAATGGCCACTGGTTTGTTCGCCAACATGCTGACTATTGCACTACGACCGCCGGCGGACAGGGTGCCGTGCGGGAAGCCTGCGACCTGATTCTCGCGGCACAGGGCCATATTGAGAGTGCCCTTTCAGGATTCCAGGAGTCTCGCTGATGATCGCCGGCGACTTCCTGTCCCGCCCCTGGGTGCGAGCCCTGGCGCTGATCATCAGCTTCGCCGTACTGGTAGCGCTGCTTTGGCAGTCCGACGAACGCCTGCCGCCACTGGAGGCGGAATCATTGCGGGGGCCGTCGGAGCCCGATGGTTTTGTTGTCAACGGACTGTATCGGTCATTTGACGAAGCAGGACAACTCACCACCCTGATCAGCAGCCCCAGGATCGAACAATTTGAAGCATCCGAAGTCGCCATCATGACCAGCCCGGACGCCACGCTGATCGACAAGAACACCGGATCCCCCTGGAAGCTCACCGCGGCGAGCGGTACGTTCCACCAGCAGAAAAATCTGGTTGAACTTGAGGGGAATGTTATTGTTACCCGTCAGATAAGTGATGACCGCCAGGGCACCCTCGAGACTGAACAGCTGACCCTGGACAATGAAAGCAGAACTGTTTTTACCGAGGCCCCAGTCACACTGACTGATGGTCGCACCATCACCCAGGCCACGGGTATGACAGCCTGGATCGATGATCGTATTCTGGAACTCAAGTCACAGGTAATAGGATTGTATGAGCCTGCCACGTCCAACTCCCGGTAATGCCCGAACCCTGTTTGGCGCGCGCGCGATAGCGGCCGCTTGCCTGCTGTTAACACTGGCCTCCACTCCGGCCCTTGCGTTTGACCTGAACTCGAACGAGCCCATCAAGGTCAGCGCAGACAATGCCCGGCTGGATGACAGCCAGGGCATCGTCACCTATACCGGCGACGTCGTAATCACCCAGGTGAACACTCGCCTGCAGGCCGACAAGGTCATCCTGTTTCGCGATGAGAACGGACTGAACCGCATCGAAGCCACAGGCTCGCCCGCCCGTTACAGCCAACCAACCAGCAATCAGGGCGAAGCCACTGACGCCGAAGCTCAAAAGATCACCTATTCCGCACCGGACAATCAGCTGATTTTTGAGAACAACGCAGTGATCACCCAAGGCAACAACCTGTTTCGCGGCGAGCTGATTCACTATGATACCGAGAATCGGGTTGTCACCGCTGAGGGCTCCGGTAGCAGCGGTGAAGGTACCGGCCGGGTTGAGATGGTGATCCAGCCCCGCAATACAACTCAACAAGGCAACTGATCAAGGGTTCGAATGGCAGTCCTGAGAGCCAGTAACCTGGCAAAGAGCTACAAGCAAAAAAAAGTCGTCCTTGATGTCTCCCTGGAAATCCGCAGTGGCGAGATCGTCGGCCTGCTGGGCCCTAACGGCGCGGGCAAAACCACCTGTTTCTACATGATTGTAGGGCTGGTTCCCGCAGACCATGGACGCATTACCATTGATGGCCACGACATCACCCCATTGCCGATGCATGGGCGGGCCCGCAAAGGTATCGGGTACCTGCCCCAGGAAGCCTCCGTGTTCCGGAAGCTGACCGTTCGCGACAACATCATGGCCATTCTTGAAACCCGCAAGGATCTCAAGCGAAGCGATCGGGAACAAAAGCTCGAAGAGCTGCTGGAAGAGTTCCACATCACCCATATTCGCGACAGCCTTGGGATGGCTCTGTCCGGCGGAGAGCGTCGGCGGGTTGAAATTGCCCGGGCCCTTGCCATGGAGCCTGCGTTCATTCTGCTGGACGAACCTTTTGCCGGGGTGGACCCAATCTCAGTCAGCGATATCAAACAGATCATTCGCCACCTGCGGGACAAAGGCATTGGCGTCCTGATTACCGACCACAACGTTCGGGAAACTCTGGATATCTGCGAGAATGCCTACATCGTCAGCGGCGGGCACATCATCGCATCGGGGCACTCGGAAGACATCCTTGCCAACCAGCAAGTGAAAGACGTCTACCTCGGTAACGAATTCAGACTGTAATACCGTTGATTATTTTCGGCCGTTTGCCGACTATCGTCATACGTCTGTCAGATTGTTTTGGCAGGCACAAGCAAGTACACTCGGCAGAAAACTTGCTTGTAACGACAAGTCACGAGCATAAAAGACTTTTTTCTGAACGCCGTGAGTCACATCGACGCCGTACAGGCACCGGAGAAACACGGGTGACGGAACCAAAACCATGGTCATGAAAGCCTCTTTGCAGTTAAAACTGGGTCAAAGTCTGACAATGACGCCCCAGTTACAACAGGCGATCCGGCTGTTACAGCTATCGACCCTGGATCTCCAACAGGAAATCCAGCAGGCCCTCGATTCGAACCCGATGCTGGAGACCCAGGAGGACGATGACCGACTGGAGTCTGAAGACGGCGCAAATAATGAGCCCCGGGAAGAGGCCGCCTCGGCTTCTGACGCCGACGACAACTCCTGGGATGAGGAGCCGTCCCAGGAATGGGAGGCGGACAACAACGCCAACGATAGCATTCCTGACGACCTGCCGGTGGACACCGCCTGGGATGACATCTACCAGTCCTCTCCAGCGCCTGCATCCCGCGGTGATGACGAAAACGACAACGATTTCGAAACCCGCAATTCACCGACTGAAACCCTGCAAGATCACTTGGAGTGGCAGCTCAACCTGACGCCAATGAGCGAGCGCGACCACGCCGTTGCGACGGCGCTGCTTGATGCGGTCGACGATCGCGGTTACCTGTCGTCGGATCTTGACGAAATCCTCTCGGGGCTGGTCGAAGAGGGTGACGAAGATCCGGTGGAGATGGACGAAGTAGAGGCGGTTTTACGTCGCCTCCAGCATTTCGACCCTCCCGGTGTTTTTGCCAGGAACCTGCAGGAATGCCTGTTGATCCAGCTCAACCAGCTCCCCACGGATACCCCGTGGCTGCCCCAGGCACGGCTTGTCATCACCCACTACATCAACCTGTTGGGGAATCGGGATTACGCGCAACTGCTGCGCCGGAGCCGACTGAAGGAAGATCAACTCAAAGAAGTGCTGGCGCTCATTACCCAGCTGAACCCGCGCCCTGGCGATTCTATCGACCAGGCCGAACCAGATTACGTGGTTCCAGACGTCATTGTACGCAAGCAGAATGACCGCTGGCGCGTTGAGCTGAACCCGGAAATCGCGCCTCGCATACGGGTCAATGCCAGCTATGCCTCCCTGATACGGCGAGCGGACAGCAGCGCCGACAACACCTACCTGAGGGATCAGCTGCAGGAAGCCAAGTGGTTTATCAAGAGCCTGCAGAGTCGCAACGAAACCCTGCTGAAAGTGGCGACCCGTATCGTTGAACACCAACAGGGCTTTCTGGACCACGGCGAAGAGGCCATGAAGCCCCTGATCCTGTCTGACATCGCCCAGGCGGTCGAGATGCATGAGTCAACCATATCCCGGGTCACCACCCAGAAGTACATGCATACACCACGGGGAATCTTTGAGCTTAAGTACTTTTTCTCAAGTCATGTCAGCACCGATGAAGGCGGGGAATGCTCTTCTACGGCCATCCGGGCGATGATCAAAAAGCTGATTGCAGCAGAAACCCCCAAAAAGCCATTGAGCGATAGCAAAATTGCGGCCATGCTAGGAGAACAGGGAATACAGGTTGCCCGCCGCACGGTTGCCAAGTACCGTGAGGCTATGCATATTCCTCCGTCGAATGAACGGAAACGATTAGTGTAAGCCTGAGTCGTTGGGAGGTGTGTGGGCCCCGGACTCTGGCAACAAGGGAATCACGTTGCGATGAAGTATCGCAACAGCCCCGTCAGTGAAGGATGTTCGCTGGCAAGCTAACTATAGGAGACGCCTATGCAACTCAACATTTCAGGTCATCACGTCGAATTGACTCCGCCACTCAAAGAGTATGTATCTGGCAAATTTGAAAAGCTTGAGCGCCATTTCGACCATATCAGTAACTGTCAGGTGACCCTGGGAATCGAGAAAGTACGGCAGTTGGCCGAAGCCACGCTGCATGTCATTGGTGGTGAAATTCACGCGAAAGCGGAAGACGAGGACATGTACGCCGCCATTGACGCCCTTGTGGACAAGCTGGATCGACAGATCCTCAAGCACAAGGAAAAAAATGTTGATCGTATGCATGGAAACGGCGCCCGCTAAGGGGTAGCCTTACCAGCCAAATGATAAGGTTGTGCTGCGGTGCTTAGGTACCGCAGCCTTTTTTTTAACGGAAACACTGTCTATCCATGACGGACTCATCTCTCACTATTCAAAACATCCTGGTTCCTGAGCTGGCTCTCTGCCGGGTCGCGCTATCCAGCAAGAAACGCGCCCTGGAATACATTGCCGAACAGGTTCACCAGTCCGCACCGGAACTGAACGAAACCCAGATTTTCAATAACCTGGTCGCCAGGGAGCGACTGGGCAGTACCGGCATCGGCCAGGGCATCGCCATCCCCCACTGTCGGCTTGAAGACTGCGACAAGGTGGTCGGCGTACTGGTCACCCTGGAGGAGGGCGTTGCCTTCGACGCCATTGATAACCAGCCGGTCGATCTGCTGTTCGCACTGATCGTTCCGAAGGAAGCCACCAGTGAGCACCTGGAGCTACTGAGCCAACTTGCAGAGAAGTTCAACGACCACCGGTTCTGCAACGAACTGCGGCAGTGCACAGACAACACATCGTTGTACAATCAAATGACAGAGACGTCCTAGCTCAACCTCGTTTTGGAGTTGCGGGTTATGAAACTGATCATCGTCAGTGGTCGTTCAGGCTCAGGAAAAAGTACCGCGTTGCACGTCCTGGAAGACCTTGGCTTCTATTGCATCGATAACCTGCCAATTGGCTTGCTGTCCCCTCTGACCCGGGAAGCAACCAATCAGGGCTCCGGGCGCCTGAAGCGCATTGCGGTCAGCATCGACGCCCGCAATCTGTCCGATGAAATTGCCAACTTCGAGGACATCCATCGCCAACTCCGTCAAACCGGCGCAACGATGGAAATCATATTTCTGGACGCAACGGATCAGGCGTTGCTCCAGCGCTTCCACGCCACCCGCCGCAAGCACCCACTGAGCAACGACCACACGTCGCTCAAAGAAGCCATTGATAGCGAGAAGCACCTGCTGGAGCCCATTGCCAGTCTCGCCGACCTGTTTGTCGACACCACCGAACTGTCCATTTACGAACTCCGGGATATGGTGAAGCAACGGGTTATTGGACGGCGGGAGCAGGAAATGGCCTTGCTGATCCAGTCGTTTGGCTTCAAGCATGGCGTTCCCGTGGACTCGGACTACGTGTTCGATGTGCGCTGCCTCCCCAACCCTTACTGGGATACCAGCCTGCGGAAATACACCGGAATCGATCAACCGGTCATCGAGTTCCTGGAAAACGATCCGCAAACCGAAAAAATGGTCAATGACCTCATTCAGTTCATCGAAAGCTGGCTGCCGTCATTTGGGCAGAGCAATCGCAGCTACATGACGATCTCCATCGGCTGCACCGGCGGACAGCACCGCTCGGTCTATGTCTGCGAGCGAGTCGGCGAGTACTTCTCAAAGAACTTCGCCAACGTGCAGGTACGTCATAGCGAATTACCCCACCTGAAACCAGCAGCCACCTGAGCCATCATGATCCAACGCCCCATCACCATCATCAACAAGCTCGGGCTTCATGCCCGTGCTGCCGCAAAACTGGTCGCCACTGCCTCGGAGTTCGAAAGCTCGGTGGAAATTGTGAAAGGCTCACAGAAGGTGAATGGGAAAAGCATCATGCCTGTCATGATGCTTGCCGCCAGCAAAGGTACCGAAGTCGAATTGCACATCAGCGGTCCGGATGAAGAAGCCGCTTGTGACAAGTTGGTTGCCCTGATCGACGACTACTTTGGCGAGGGAGAGTGAGCGCCATACGGCTATCACCTACATTCCCTTCTCACTACAGCAACGTAAGTCCGCTATAATACGTCAGTTTCTGCCACCTAACGCCCGCTAGCATCTCGGGCCGGACACTAGGGTGACCCATGTCGGATATTCTGGAACAAAGCCAGGCCCGCCAACGCCTCCGTTCTCTCGGGGAAGCGTTGGACAGTGGTGCCCTGAAACAGGTGGCACGTATCCTCAATGGTGGGCTCAGCCCCAGTGATATCGCCCACCTGCTGGAATCATCCCCGCCCCGTCAGCGGACCCTGCTGTGGAACCTTGTCGACAAAAGTCTGGAAGGTGAAGTTCTCCAGTACCTTGGCGATGACATCCGGGGCTACTTCCTAAGCAAGCTGAACGCACAGGAACTGGCGGAGGTTATCGAGGACTTCGAGTCGGACGACCTTGCCGACTTGCTGCAGCAGTTGCCAGACACGGTCATCCAGGAAGTTCTGGATACCATGGACGAGCAGGACCGGCAACGGGTTGAGGAAGTCCTCGCTTACCCCGAAGACACCGCCGGTGGTCTGATGAACACGGACACCATCACTGTCCGTCCAGACATCAGCATTGACGTTGTGCTGCGTTATCTGCGGCGTCACCGCACCCTGCCGCCGATGACCGACAGCCTGATTGTGGTCAGCCGCCGTGATCAGTTTGTTGGCATGCTCCCGATCACCAAAATGCTGGTCTCTAACCCCGCGACGACCGTGCGGGAGGTCATGGATACCGAAATCGAGCCCATCCCTGTGTCCTTGTCAGACACCCAGGTGGCTACCCTGTTTGAACGCTACGACCTGATTTCTGCACCGGTCGTGGACGACGAGGGCAACCTGCTCGGCCGGATTACCATCGATGACGTGGTCGACGTTATCCGTGAGGATGCCGATCACTCGTTGATGAGTATGGCGGGTCTGGACGAAGACGAAGACACCTTTGCCCCGGTACTGAAGACCTCTCGCCGGCGCGCTGTTTGGCTCGGTATCAACCTCATCACCGCCTTTATCGCCTCCGCGGTGATTGGTCTGTTTGAAGGCACCATTGAGAAAGTGGTGGCCCTGGCGGTCCTGATGCCAATCGTCGCCAGTATGGGAGGGATTGCTGGCAGCCAGACCCTGACCCTGGTCATACGCGGTATGGCCGTTGGCCAAATCAGTCAGGCCAACGTCCGATGGCTGCTTAACCGGGAATTCCTCGTCAGCGTTCTGAATGGCCTGTTATGGGCCGTCGTGGTGGCGACTGCAGCGGTTATCTGGTTCAAGGACCCACTGATTGGCGCGGTCATTGGGTCCGCACTGATCATTAATCTGTTGGCAGCAGCCCTGGTAGGGACTGTTCTGCCATTGTTTCTAAAGTCACGTGATATAGATCCCGCACTGGCCGGAGGCGTTATCCTGACCACGGTTACCGACGTGGTTGGCTTTATGTCTTTCCTTGGCCTTGCGACCATCTTTTACGCCTGACCCGTTTACCAAGGCCTAGCATATGTCCGAGCATGACCATCAAGACGACTCCGAACTGGAATGGGGAAAAAGTAAATCCCAGCTGAAACGGGAGATGCTGGAGTTACAGGAATTGGGCAAGCAAATGCTCGACCTGAGCACCGAGCAGCTCAACACCCTCCCCATTGGTGACACCCTGCGCCGGGCCATTGAGGAATCACGTCGCATTCATCAGCATGAGGCACGGCGGCGCCATTTGCAGTACATCGGCAAAGTGATTCGCCAGGAAGAAGAGATTGAGACCGTCAGACGCGCCATTGGGGCCTTCCACGCGGGCAGTGAGGAACATACCCGCCGTCTGCACCTGGCTGAGCGGTGGCGAGACAGGCTGATCAATGACGGTGACTCCGCGCTGGGCGAATTTATTGACTACTGCCCAAGTGCCGACGTTCAGCATCTGCGGAATCTGGCCCGTAACGCGCGGCGTGATGTTCAGAAGGAAAAGAACACCGGCCAAAGCAAGAAACTGTTCCGCTACCTTCGGGAATGCATCGACGAAGGGGAACAGACACCAAGCCCCGAGGACGCTGCCGAGTAACCTCGTCCTGTCGAGAGCATGTCAAGCAACTCCTACAGACGCCGGTGGTCCCACACCGGCATTCGCTGCCTGACTTCCCGCAAGCGCAACGGGTCCAGACTCGCCGAAACCCAGCCACTGCCTTCGTCCGCTCGTTCCGCAACAACAGCACCCCAGGGATCAACAATCATCGAATGACCATAGGTACGGCGTCTGGGGCTATTGTTGCCCCCCTGCCCTGCGGCAACCACCCACACCTGGTTCTCGATGGCCCTCGCCCGGATCAACGGCTCCCAGTGAGCCTCTCCCGTCATATAGGTGAAGGCGCTCGGCAGAGCAACCCATTCGGCCCCGCGATCACGTAGCCCCCGGAACAGTTCGGGGAAGCGCAGGTCATAACAGATGGCCAGCCCCAAGACCCCAGCAGGCGTCTCAACCGTGACCAACTCACTGCCCGGTTCAAACGTGTCGGATTCCCGGTATTGGCCATGAGCGTCGTTCACCTGTGCGTCGAACAGGTGCACCTTGTCATAGCGAGCGACTTCTTGTCCTCGCTCATCAACAACGAAGCAACTGGCCCTGACCCGAGGTGCAGTTTCGTTGGTTGCCACCGCGTAAGGCAAGGAGCCGCCTACAAGCCATAACCCCAGACGACGTGCCTGCTCAGCGAGATAGGCCCGGATTTCACCACCGCCGTGAGCTTCACGAAGGCCCTGCGAACGCATCTCGGACGTTTTGAGAACGGCAAAGTTTTCCGGCAAGACCGCCACCCGGACGCCAGCGTCAGCGGCTTCTTCAAGCAACCGGGTCGCATCCCGCAGGTTTCCCTCCAGAGACTCGCCACTGACCATCTGGATGGCCGCAACCTTCACTGCATTTTCAGTCTCGTTTTGCGCCATCAGACCTCTCCTGGTGACAGACCACTCACACCGATCAATTCCCGGTGTCGAACACATTCCGGAGATTGACTTCCGGTTCGCTCCAACTGCCCTGCACGCTGTAAGTTGCGCTCGTCAATCTACTGAGCGGGTCTCCCAACACCTTGTCGAGCACAAAGAGCGCGCCCCCAATCGGCGCGGAAGCACCTAATAAGAGAGCCGCCAACGGCAAGTTCTGAGTAACAGGAAGTACGACCACCAATCGCATATCCAGGGATTCTTCGATCATATCCGTGCTGCCGGACAACTTGAACGCGCCGGATGGCCCCACGATCTGCAGCTCCGGGCTCCAGGTCAGCACACCATCGCTCAACACCGCCGTTCCGGAAATCGCGTCAAACGCCACCCCCGCCTCGTACAGGTCAGAGAAGTCGAGCCGCAGCCTGCGCCACAGGGTATCCGCATTCAGCACGTTGAACAGCCGGAATAGCTGCGCGGTGTAGTTGTTCTCCAGAATCACACCGTCATCCAGGCGCAGCCCCACCTGCCCTTCCAGCCGGGTCAAGGCAAAGTCCTGTGGCTGCCCGGGCCAGGCGACATCCAGCTCGATCTGGCTGTTCTTGCTCTTCAACGCGGGCTGTTCTCCAATTAACGGGGCCAGGTCCGCAAGATCTTCCCCCGCCAAGGTTCCTACCAGCCGGGAGTCCTGCTTGCCGCCAGTGACACCCCACTCAAAGTCGCCACTAAATGTCATTGATCCAACGGTTCCCACAAGCTCCCTGACATGCAACACAGATGCACTGGGCTCTACCCTGAACGACCAGCTCCCCATCGGGCGCTCGTCAAACATCAGTTCACCCAGGGTAACCTGTATTGGTGGCCAGTCTTGCAACTGCATCGCGTTGAAGGCAGCAACCTGTTCGTCGGCCGTCAACTCGTCACCAGGAGCTTCCTCTTCCTCGCCTGCTCCGGCCAGATGAAGCCGCTCCAGATTAACAACCACCGTCTGACGGGTGTCCACAGGAACCGAGAGATCGCCAGACACCTGCTCTGACTGAGTGCTGATTCGCCATCGCCCGTCGTCGAAGCCGGCGTTCACGTTAACTTCTGAGAAGGTCTGGCCGGCCACCTCAAGCTGCCCAACCGCCAGGTTAACCCCGCTCAGCCAGCGCTCAATGAGAGCATCACTACTAACCGATCCCGCCTGACCGCCCCGAGCAGCAGGCATCGCTCGACCAACCCGCTCAGCCCACTCTTCGACATCCACTCTCGGCACCCGTCCAGTCAGGGCAACGCCAGCATTTCTGGGAAGGGAGGCCGTCGTCGCTCCTAACGCAATACCTGCACGCTCGAAGCCCTCCTGGTTCCACCGAAGGCGGAAAGCCAGCGTATCCTCCCAGCGACCGACCAGGGTCAGCACCCCCTCCGGGGTCCAGTTCAGGGTAGCATTGACCGGTTGCATCGCATCGGCCGGTTTGGCCAATGGCGCCGGCCAATCGACTTCCACCCCCCTTAAGCTGCTGTATACCGACAAGCCCGAGGTAGATTCTGACGTCACATCCAGGCGGGCGCTGTATACTAGTGTACCGTTAACACCGAGGTTGCTGTCTTCTGGAAGACCTGTAGCTGTCATCACCTCGGGAATGGACAGGCGCCCGGTTTGAGACAGGCTCAGCGCGCCTTGCTCCGGGCGGTGCTCAATCCCAAGAGTGACTGGTTTACCCATAAACTGTGCGGTAACGGCATCCCCCGCGAAACCGGTCCGGCTATTGAAATGAACATCACCAACGATATCCGTCCAGCTGAGGTCCGCTGCAGGATATCTGACCAGACCATTGCGACTGCCTACAGTGAGATCAACGACAGTCTCCCTGTCGCCGCCCAGTGGAATTTCCAACCCCAGGTCCAGTTGGTATGTGCCTTCAACCTCCACAACGCCGGTCGCCGGTCCTGCCACATCTCCCACCGGACTGTTCTCAACCCAGTATGGCAGGGCCGCTCCGGGAACCTCTGTGCTGGCATCAACCCTCAGTATCATCCCGTCATCGCCAGGCTCTGCTTTGACTTCAGCACCGGCCACGCTAAGCCCGCCGGTTTGTCCAGAGTCAAGAATCACCGACGTCCAGCCATCATGAACAGAAACTTTACCGCGGGCACCGGTGACTTCCGGCCAGGCCGGGTCATATTTAATCCGGCCGTCACTGAATCGATACCACATGGAGGAGGTGAACGAGTGTCTCGGTGCCCCGGCGTCAACCTGACCAAACCCGTAGTAGACACCTTCGTCAATACTTGCCGCGGGGATCGCTGTCGTCAGCCATTGGTATAGAGCCGGAGCCACAACTTTTTCCGGCACAAAGTCAGCCAACATTCCGGCATTGCCATTGCGCACGGCCACTTGCAGGCCAAGATTGTCTTCACCTTCCCGATCCATCCGCAGATCGAAGGCCCCGCTCAGCTCGGTGTCGTCTTGATACAGGAGGTGGATATCACTGGAATAAACCCGGGTAAGCGGTCCGTCCAACGTCCAGCCCACTTCCACATCGGCATACGACAGGCTCCAGTTCGAGCGGAACAGTTTGGGAAAACCGAGGGTAACGTTTTCCCCCAGCACCCGAACGTGCCCTTGGCGCAGCCCCATCTCCAGGGTTCCATTCGCCCCCATAAGTTCAGGGGCGCCGTGGAAAGCCGCTACGTTCAGCTGATGGAAATCAGTCGTCAGGGAAAACTCAGGCCCACGCTCGGAGTAAGGAATAACTAACTTCAGATTGTCCAGCCGCCCTTCAGGTTGGTATCCCTCGAGCTCTGAAACCGCAAGCTCTGGCAGCAGCCGTACCCCCAGGGCAAGGCGGGATAGCGGACCAACGGGAACCCCGTTGGCTTTCACATCAACGTAGCCATCCCGCTGGCGTAGATACAAAGCGAACTCCGACACAGACTCGCCAAGCCAGTGCCATTGGATGTCCTTTAAGTGCAATTCTCCAGAGAGCGGGTTGCCCCCCCCTGGCAGCACCGCTCCGCGCCAGCCGAACTTTAATGCCAGGTCTTCCATTGGCGCGAGTGACTCACCCTCAGCCCTGAGCTGCAGGTAGGGCACCACCATCTCGCCGTTAACCTGTTCCAGCACCCCACTCTCAAATGTCAGCCAGGCCTCGCCACCGACATCGAAGCCATCAACACCAAGACCCCGCCAATGATAGCTGCTGACCAAGCCATCAAACAGGCGACCGGAACTCAGGTTGAGGTAAATCTGGCCAGTAAAGTCGCCTCGAAAGAAGTGCCGTCCCAGCAGCCTGAAAGCAGCTAACTGGTTCGTCGTTCCAGCCTGCATGGCACGGCCAGACGCTGAAAACAGGCCACCGCCGTAGTCGAGGTCGAGCTGGGGGATATCAATATGACGGACTTCGTTATGCCGGGTTTGTATTTTGAGGCTGACCCGGGTCATTCTCACCGAAGGGTCTGACAGCCAGCGCCCCACTGCGCCAATCAGGTCTGTCTGCTGGGAGGATGCTGTCGTCGGCGACTGTTCGCTGGTTTCCGGCACCGAAAGACCATCCAGCCGGATATGACCATCACTGGACTGAACCAGGGTAAGCCCGAGCCCGTCAGCCTCAAAACTTTCAAACACTACCCTGAAGCGCAGTAACGACATCAGGGTATCCAGCTGAATGCGGAGTGATCCAAGGGAGCCCAGTGTGCGTGGCTGTTCGCCAGCACTCATAACGCTCACGTCGGAGGCATGCAGCACCGGGTCCAGCCAGTGCCACTGAGTATCGAGCCGGCCAATGTGAACCTGATAACCCAGGGTTTCCGTTAACAACGCCTCGAGGTCAGGACGGTAGTGGTCGACATTCTCCGACAACTGACGCCCAACCCCCACAAAAATGGCGAACAGCACCAGGACCACAGCGACCAGTGACCAAACGACGTTCGCCAAGCGGACCGCAATCTGCCCCTGCGCTGTGTCGGTCATGGTGTCGGAGTCAGGGAAGGACATTTACGTAGCTCGAACCGCCCAGGAACTGACTACAGCAGCACCACATCGTACTGTTCCTGGCTGTAGAAAGGCTCAACCTGGAAGCGGATGCTCTTGGTGATGAAGGTCTCAAGGTCTGCAACGTTGTCGGATTCCTCGTCCAGCAACCGGTCAACGACACTCTGGGCAGCCATCACCAGGTAGCTTTCTGCCTCGTAGGCGCGGTTTACCCTAAGAATTTCCCGGAAAATTTCGTAGCAAACGGTTTCACTGGTTTTCAAGAATCCCCGGCCGTCACAAACCGGGCATGGCTCACACAGCACCTGACCAAGACTTTCGGTGGTGCGCTTCCGGGTCATTTCCACTAACCCCAGTTCAGAGACACCCGTGATCTTGGTCTTGGCGTGGTCCCGTTCAAGCATCTTTTCCAGCATACGGTGAACCTGACGCTGGTGCTCAGGATCTTCCATGTCGATAAAATCGATGATGATGATCCCGCCCAGGTTTCTTAGCCGTAACTGACGGCTAATCGCCCTGGCCGCTTCGAGGTTGGTCTTGAAGATGGTCTCTTCGAGATTCCGGTGACCAACAAAGGCACCGGTGTTGATGTCAATGGTGGTCATCGCCTCGGTCTGATCAATGATCACATAGCCGCCGGATTTCAGCTGGACCTTCCGGCTCAAGGCCTTCTGGATTTCGTCTTCGACGCTGTACAGGTCAAAAATCGGGCGCTCACCGGGATAATACTCCACCTTGTTGGCGAACTCCGACACAAACTCGTCGACGAACTCGACTACTCGCTGATGGCTTTCACGGCTGTCGATCCGCACCTTTTCCGTTTGCGGGCGAATCAGGTCGCGAATGGTACGAATGAACAGCGGGAGGTCCTGATATACCACCGCCGGGGCGGCTACCCGGCTGATTCGTTCGTGAATCGACTGACTGAGACGGTGCAGGTAGGTCATGTCCGCCAGCAGGTCTTCGGCTGCCGCAGATTCCGCCGCGGTTCTGATGATGTAACCGCCGGGTAGCTCTGGCAACTCCGCCGCACCTTCCTCAACGATCGCCCTGAGCCGGGCTCGCTCGCCGTCATCCTCAATGCGTTGGGAGATGCCAATATGACTGACCCCGGGCATAAAGACCAGGTAACGGGACGGGATCGACAACTGGGTCGTGAGACGGGCACCCTTGGTGCCAATGGGGTCCTTGGTGACCTGAACCACCAGCGACTGTCCTTCCCGCAGCAGTGAACGGATATCGGGTACAGACTTCGGCGTATCTGCCGCGTCTTCGCCGTTCTGGCCACTGACCACATCGGAGGCGTGAATAAAGGCGGCTCGCTCAAGCCCGATATCAACAAATGCCGCCTCCATGCCTGGCAGCACCCGGACCACCTTGCCCCGGTAAATATTGCCAACGATCCCCTTGCGGCTGGTACGCTCAATGTAGACTTCCTGAAGCATGCCGTTTTCCACCAGTGCAACGCGCGTCTCAACCGGTGTG
The DNA here is from genome assembly GCF_900114775.1 of Marinobacter zhejiangensis. Lineage (GTDB taxonomy): Bacteria > Pseudomonadota > Gammaproteobacteria > Pseudomonadales > Oleiphilaceae > Marinobacter > Marinobacter zhejiangensis. The sequence continues at coordinate 460,843 of NZ_FOUE01000003.1, read as the reverse complement.
ACGTTAATCAGGATTTCCTCACTCATTGAGCGTTCTCCGTTAGTGTTCATGTCTCGAATGCCGGTGTCGGCCAACGCCAATCACCGACTCCCCTGTCCAGCGCCCTGCCACATCTGCCACACAGGAAATCCTGCCGACTGCAGCAGCTTGGCAGTTTCAGTCAGCGGTAACCCCACCACAGCACTGTAACTGCCCTCAATCCGGTCAACAAATACCCCACCCCTACCCTGGATACCATAACTACCGGCTTTATCCAACGATTCCCCAGTCTCGACATAGGCATCGACCTCGTCAGCGGCCAAAACCCGGAAATGGACATCGGTAATAACCAACGTGGAATCGGCCCATCCATCTTTCACGACCGCAACAGCCGTCATGACCTGGTGAGAACGACCTGACAAGGCCCGCAGCATCTCCCGGGCATCGTCTGGATCCGCCGGTTTGCCCAGAATTCGGTCCCCGAGAACCACCGAGGTATCAGAGCCAATCACGGTTTTCCCACCACCAAGACGCTGGAAACAGACCCGGGCTTTCTCTTCAGCCATTCGGATCACATAATCGCGGGGCGATTCCCCGTTGAGGGGAGTCTCATCAATATCCGCTGGGGCAACAGAGAAAGTGACCCCTAACTGGCCCAGAAGTTCTGCCCGTCGGGGCGAGGCTGACGCAAGTACAATGGCAGGCACGGGAACATCCTATCCCAGTTTTCGATTAAGTCCGTCCAGCACGACGCAGATAATGGGCCACAGGAGCGCACTGCTCAGGGCTGGCCACAGGTAACTGAAACCGGAATCCCCGGATCCCAGGACCTGCTTGATGAAATGAACCAGCATCTGGTTGATGCCCAGCAACAGGAACACCATAAGGCATTGCTGGATTATCGGGAACATCCTTAAGCGCTGATGCACGGTCAAGACCAGAAAGGCGATCAAGGCCATGGCCAACCCGTTCACACCTAGTGGCGCGGACTCCAGCACATCCAGCAGCAATCCCAGTCCCCAGGCCCACAGAATCCCAAATTGTGCGGGTGCCCGGAATGTCCAATAGAAGACCAGCAGTCCCAGCCACTCCGGACGGAATTCGAACCAACCAACCGGAAACAGGGAAATACTGAGCACCAGACCGATCAGAATGCTGATGGCAAAAACCGGGTAACTGATGACCGATAACATCAGTTCGTCCCTCCTTCTTCAGGCCCGGGACTCACCTCATCCCCAGTTGCTTCGGGAACGTCATCCTGCGCCCTCGAAGGGTGGGCCAGCTCCTGGTTCTCACTGAACACCACCAGCACCATATCGCTGCGATTCAGCTGGGCCTTTGGCGCAGCCTCGATTTGCACGAACGGTTCACCAGGGTCCTTGTGGATACCGGTCACTTCCGCAACCGGGTACCCTTTCGGGAAGCGGCCACCCAACCCGGAACTGACCAACAGATCACCTTCGCGGATATCCGCGGTATCTGGCACATGAACCAGTTCCAGTACCGAGATATTCCCACTACCCAGCAGGATGGCCCGCAAGCCGTTACGGATGACCTCGACAGGCACCGCATGGCTGCTATCGGAGATTAACAGCACCCGCGACGTGAAGTTGCTGGTGCTCAGCACCTGCCCCATCAAGCCGGTGGCATCGAGAATCGCCTGCCCGACCCGGACCCCATCGCGGCTGCCTTTATTGATGACCACTTCGTGTGAAAACGGATCCGGAGAAACACTGACCACGTCCGCTACAATCACCCGGTCATCCAACACTTCGGAGGAGTTCAGCAAGCGACGCAGTTCATTGTTCTCAGACGCCAGCGCAGCGTACTTCAAGGCCCGCCGTTCCAGAATCAACATACGGGCATTGAGCGTTTCATTCTCTTCCAGCAAGTCGTCCCGGGTGGTGAAAAGGCCAGCCACCCAACCACTGAATTGCGACGGAGCATTACCAAGCCAATAGGCCGGGGCCAAACCATTGGCAATAGTGCTCCGTACCGTATGCAAGGCGTCAAACCGGACATCAGCAACAATCAGTGCAGCGGAGGCAACAATCGCGAGAAGCAGGCGGAATCCGGGAATCGGACCCTCGACAAAAATGGTTTTAATGGCTCAGCCCCCCAGTGGAGCGGCCACAGCAAATACGACGACCGCCGCTGTGCTTATGCACGAGCGGCGGTCGGGAGCAGGCTGGCATCCGGCGTAGTGCCCAGATCACAATCAAGCCTCCTGGGAAAACATTCCAATTCCACCGCGGTCGATGACTTCCAGTGCCTTTCCACCACCTCGAGCTACGCAGGTAAGAGGATCTTCGGCGATGATCACCGGCAGGCCGGTTTCTTCGCTGATCAGCTTATCGAGACCACGCAACAGCGCGCCACCACCAGTCAGAACAATACCTCGCTCAGCGATATCCGATGCCAGCTCAGGGGGTGACTGCTCCAGCGCGCTCTTGACCGTCTGAACGATCTGAGCCAGGGACTCCTGCAGGGCGTCGAGAATTTCCTCACTGCTGAGGGTAAAGGCCCGGGGCACACCTTCCGCCAGGTTGCGACCACGAACGTCGATTTCGCGAATTTCCAGACCTTCGTAGGCGCAGCCAATCTCATGCTTGATGCGCTCAGCGGTGGTGTCACCGATCAGGCTGCCGTAGTTGCGACGGACGTAAGTGACAATGGCTTCGTCAAATTTGTCACCGCCAACCCGTACCGACTCGGCATAGACAATGCCATTAAGCGAGATAATCGCGATTTCGGTAGTGCCGCCACCGATGTCCACGATCATGGAACCGCTTGCTTCCTCGACCGGAAGTCCGGCACCGATGGCTGCAGCCATGGGCTCTTCAATCAGGAATACTTCGCGGGCACCCGCGCCCAATGCGGATTCACGAATGGCCTTCCGTTCGACCTGGGTGGACTTGCTCGGAACGCAGACCAGAACCCTCGGGCTCGGGGTAACAAAGCTGTTTTCGTGAACTTTATGAATAAAGTGCTGCAACATCTTCTCGGTGACAACAAAGTCGGCGATCACACCGTCTTTCATTGGACGGATCGCCGTGATGTTACCAGGGGTACGTCCCAGCATCCGTTTGGCCTCGGTACCCACGGCCGCCACCATTTTCTGGGCATTGTTCGTTCGGATAGCCACTACGGACGGCTCATCAAGAACGATGCCACGGTCACGGACGTAAATTAGGGTGTTGGCGGTTCCCAGGTCGATGGACAGATCGCTGGAAAAAAGACCTCGGATTTTTTTGATCAACATTCGTGTTTTTTCAACCTGAGATGTGCAGTCGCAGAAATGATGCGGCAACTTTAGCAGTGAGCACCCATGCAGGCAAGGCGTGAAGGGCGCACAACTAGGCATTTTGCGGGCCAACTGCCCCTAACGCCAGCGCACGAATCTGTTACCATAGCCAGCTTGTCCGGCCTGGTGCCCCTGACAGTCAGGGCTAACAACCAAACCACGGCCATTCACGCCCAAGTACCGGACGTTACAGACATTTCATTTATCTGGGAGGCAATGCGTGACCATTTCCCGCGAAGACATAGAGAAAGTTGCCCTGCTGGCTCGTATCCGGGTGAACGACCAGCAAGTTACTGAACTGGAAAACGATCTTGGCAACATTCTCAATCTGGTAGATCAACTCCAGTCCGCTGATACCGAGAACGTCAAGCCGATGGCACACCCCCTGGATGCCATCCAGCGCCTGCGCGTGGACGAAGTCACCGAGACCAACCAGCGCGAAGCATTCCAGGCCATTGCTCCGGCCACCGAAGCGGGACTGTACCTGGTCCCCAAAGTGATTGACTAAACAGCTCAGCCTGCTCAGGAATCTGCAATGCACAACAAATCCGTAGCCGAACTTTCCAACGCCCTGGCGTCTGGCGAAGTCTCCAGCGTCGAGCTGACCCAACACTTCCTGGACCGTATCAAGCAGGAAGATGGCAAATACAATAGCTTCATCACTGTCTGCGAAGACGCTGCACTGGATGAAGCCCGCCAGGCCGACGAACGCCGCAGCCAAGGCAACGCCACCCCCTGGACCGGCATTCCGTTTGCCCAGAAAGACATCTTCTGCACCAACGGCGTCCGCACCACCTGCGGCTCCAGAATGCTGGAAAACTTTGTACCGCCGTATGACGCCACCGTCACTGCCCGCTTCCGCGATGCCGGCGCCGTGTGCCTGGGCAAAACCAACCTCGATGAGTTCGCCATGGGTTCGTCCAACGAATCCAGTTACTTCGGCGCCACCACCAACCCCTGGGGTGAAAACCGGGTTCCTGGCGGCTCTTCAGGCGGTTCTGCCGCTGCGGTTGCTGCTCGCCTGACCCCTGCTGCGACTGCCACCGATACCGGCGGCTCCATCCGCCAGCCAGCCTCCTTCTGTGGCATTACCGGCCTCAAACCCACCTACGGGCGAGTGTCCCGCTATGGCATGATTGCCTATGCGTCCAGCCTCGACCAGGGCGGAACCCTGGCACGAAGCGCAGAAGATAACGCCATGATGCTGAACGTGATGGCGGGCTTTGACCCCAAGGACTCCACCTCCATCGACCGCGAAGTGCCCGACTACACGGCGACGCTGAATGAGCCGCTCAAGGGTCTGAAAATCGGCCTGCCGAAGGAATACTTCACCGCACAGCTCGATCCGGCTATGGCCCAGACCATCCGTGACGCGGTCGCTGAGTACGAGAAGCTGGGCGCCACGGTGAAAGAGGTGTCACTGCCCAACGCACACCTGGCCATCGCCGCCTACTACGTCATCGCCCCGGCCGAAGCCTCCGCCAACCTGTCCCGCTTCGATGGTGTCCGATACGGCCACCGTTGCGAAGACCCCAAGGACCTGATGGATCTGTACACCCGCACCCGCGAAGAAGGGTTCGGTGCAGAAGTCAAACGACGCATCATGATCGGCACCTACGCGCTCTCCGCCGGGTACTTCGACGCCTACTTCCTCAAAGCGCAGAAGGTTCGCCGCCTGGTGCAGCAGGACTTCGTCAACGCACTGAAGGAAGTGGACGTGCTGATGAGCCCAACCTGCCCATCCCCGGCCTTTGTTCAGGGCGAAAAGACCAGCGATCCGGTCACCATGTACCTGGAAGACATTTTCACCATCGCCATCAACCTCGCCGGCCTGCCCGCAATGTCCATTCCAGCCGGCATAGTGAACGGTCTGCCAGTGGGCCTCCAGATCATCGGCGATTATTTTTCCGAAGCACGGTTGCTGAATGCAGCTCACCAGTTCCAGCTGGCGACCGACTGGCATCAGCGCACACCTGCGTAATTGGGCGAACAGGAGAACAGTAACCATGCAATGGGATGTCGTAATCGGGCTGGAAATCCACGTTCAGCTCGCCACCAAAACCAAGATTTTTTCTGGTTCCAGCACCGCCTTTGGTGCCGAACCAAACACCCAGGCCAGCGCGGTTGACCTGGCGATGCCGGGCACACTGCCGGTACCCAACGAAGAGGCCTTCCGCTACGCCGTGATGTTTGGCCTGGCAATTGATGCCGAGATCGGGCGTCGCTCCGTATTTGAGCGCAAGAACTACTTCTACCCGGATCTGCCCAAGGGCTACCAGACCACTCAGCTTGAACAACCCATCGTCGGCCCTGGCCACGTTGAGATTGACCTGGCTGACGGCAGCACCAAGACCATCCGCATCCACCATGCCCACCTGGAAGAAGATGCAGGAAAGTCGCTTCACGAAGACTTCCATGGAATGTCTGGCATCGACCTTAACCGCGCGGGCACCCCACTGATTGAAGTGGTTACCGAGCCCGACATGCGCAGCGCTGAAGAAGCGGTAGCCTTTGCCAAAAAACTGCACAGCATTGTTACGTCTCTCGGCATCTGTGACGGCAACATGTCCCAGGGCTCCATGCGTTTCGACGTCAACATCTCGCTGAAGCCGAAGGGGCAGGAAGCGTTCGGAACCCGCACAGAAACCAAGAACCTGAACTCGTTCCGTTTTATGGAGCAGGCCATTGCCCATGAAGTCGAGCGACAGATGGATATCCTGGAGGATGGCGGCGTCATCGATCAGGAAACCCGCCTCTACAATGGCGACCGCGATGAATCACGCTCCATGCGGAGCAAGGAAGAAGCCAACGACTACCGCTACTTCCCCTGCCCGGATCTGCTGCCCGTCGAGATTGATGACGCCTTCATTGATCACTGCCGCAGCCGCCTGCCGGAGCTCCCGGATGCCCGCAAGACCCGCTTTAAGGATCAGTATGGTCTCAATGACTACGACGCAGGCCTGCTCAGCGGTGACGCCAAACTGGCGGCATTCTTTGAGGACGCCGTAAGCCATAGCAAAGACGCCAAGCTGACCGCAAACTGGGTTCAGGGCGAGCTTTCGGCCCGTCTGAATGCCGAAGACAGGCTAATCACCGACTCCCCCATCAGCGGTGTTCAGCTGGGCGACCTGATTGTACGCATTGCGGATGATTCCATTTCCTCCGCTGGCGCTAAGAAGGTCTTTGACGCACTCTGGTCAGGCGAAGGGGACAATGTCGATGCCATCATTGAGGCCAAAGGGTTGAAGCAGGTCTCCGACACCGGCGCCCTCGAAGCGATGGTTGACGAAGTGCTGGCCGGCATGCCCGAGCAGATTGCCCAGTACAAGGAAGCCGACGAGAAGAAACGCAAGAAGATGATGGGCGGCTTTATGGGGCCACTGATGAAGGCCTCCAAGGGACAGGGTAACCCGAAGCTGTTTACCGATATCCTGAAGAAGAAGCTGGACGACTGATCGGTCGCCCAAGGTTTTAGGGAGAGGCTCTTGCCCTCCCTAGCCTACTGGCTTGTGGCAGGGTCTTGGTGGGTCCTTACTCCCCAAAACCGCTACAAGCACGTCCATGTGCGCTTGACTCCGGCCATCCATGGCCTCCGACATTTTGGGGAGTAAGGACCCACCAAGCCCTATCGACGCCGAGATATCTCTGATGTCTGCAAGGCCCGGATAGGCAGGGTTACCAAAAACGTGGAGCGCCAGGGATGGCGCGACCGAGCCCTACAGGGAAGTATTTACGGGCGTTTTTTGGGAACCCTGCCTATCCGGGACTCCCACTTAAACCAAAACCGCCCAGAGATCATGCTCATCCGCATGCTCAACCACCGCGCTGACCACCTGCCCCGGCTGCAAATCGGTTTCGCCATTCAGATAGACCATGCCATCAATCTCCGGTGCGTCCGCCTTCGAGCGACCAATGGCACCTTCTTCGTCTACTTCATCAATCAGCACTTCAATGGTCTGACCGATTCGCGCCTGGAGACGGGCTGCTGAAATTTCCGCCTGTTTGGCCATGAAGCGAGCCAGCCGCTCTTCCTTGACCTCTTCAGGCACAGCGCCTTCCAGCTCGTTGGCCTTGGCCCCCTCAACCGCACTGTAGGTAAACGCCCCCACCCGATCCAGTTGCGCCTCGTCCAACCAGTCCAGCAGATACTGGAAATCCTCTTCCGTTTCGCCCGGGAAGCCCACAATAAAGGTGGAGCGAATCACCAACTCCGGGCAAATCTCACGCCACTTCCGAATCCGCTCCAAGGTCTTGGAGTCGTGAGCCGGGCGCTTCATCGCCTTCAGCACCTTCGGGCTGGCGTGCTGGAATGGAATATCCAGATAAGGAAGGATCTTACCTTCCTCCATCAGCGGGATCACGTCATCCACGTGAGGGTAGGGATACACGTAATGCAGACGAACCCAGACACCCAGTTCGCCCAGTGCCTCACACAGCGCCTGCATTTTTGTCTTGACCGGCCGTCCCTGCCAGAAACCGGTGCGATATTTGACGTCCACACCATAGGCACTGGTGTCCTGGGACACGACCAGCAACTCCTTCACCCCTGCGTCCACCAAACGCTTGGCTTCATCCATCACGTCGCCAATCGGGCGGCTAACAAGATCTCCCCGCATGGAAGGGATAATGCAGAAGGTGCAACGGTGATTACAGCCCTCGGAGATCTTCAGATACGCATAGTGTCGGGGCGTCAGCTTGATACCCTGGGGCGGAACCAGATCCACAAACGGATCATGATCCTTCACCGGCGGCACATGCTCGTGCACAGCCCCCACCACCGCCTCATAGGCATGAGGCCCGGAAACCGCCAACACGCCCGGGTGAGTCTCGCGAATCCGCTCTTCTTCGACACCCAGGCAGCCGGTCACAATAACCTTGCCATTGGCACTGATCGCCTCACCAATGGCGTCGAGCGACTCCTGCTTGGCCGCATCGATAAACCCGCAGGTGTTAACCACAACCACGTCGGCATCTTCATAAGTAGGCACAACGTCATACCCATCAAGGCGCAACTGGGTAAGAATCCGCTCCGAGTCCACCAACGCCTTGGGGCAACCCAGGCTGACGAAACCGACTCGGCCTGATGGCCCACCCTCCCGGATTTTCACTGCCTCGCCCTCAATGGGCCCGGACACGGTTTCGGAGTTTGGGGATTGCTTCGGATCAAATTGGCTGACGGTCATGCTATCTCTGCAGTGGCTCGTGGAAAGAGTAAAGAATAGAAAGCGGCGGATTATACCGAAACCCCAAACAAAACGCAGATCAAAATTTGACCAGACAAACAATAAAAACAGGGGGTTCATGCTCGCTTCAAGGCATGCTTCACCCACAAAAAGTGACAGCCCGTTCAAGATACAGGTCACAAACGTGACCACTAAAGCCACACACCTCTTGCTGATCAGTTTTTAAACTACTAGACTTTCAGGAAGTTATAGGAATTATTGCAGCCGGAAGACAGTTGTATGAACGATTTCGTTCAGGGTCAGCCAGAAATGGCCGGAAGGGTCAACATGAAGCCAACACCAGCCAAGCACAACCTTCGTGAGCAACAGCGTGCGGATGTCACATTGAACGTCTGCATCAAGAACCCTGCCGGAGAAGAGCTCAGCTGCACGACCGCAAACCTGTCCCGCGCAGGCGTGATGATTTCCTGTGACAGCGATACCGTACAGAAGCTGGTTCCCACACGGACATCCCCGGCCCCCGGTCAGTGCATCCAGGTATCCGCTCGCTTTGCGGTACCCGTCGTCGCCACCCAGACCGTCTCGGTGAGGGCCGAAGGCCACATCGTTCACCTGCGTCGGGTATCCCGCAATGAATTCCATGTGGGCGTCCACTTTACCGACTTCGAAGACAATGGCTTCGACTACCTCGATCAGTATGTAAGTCGTTTACTTTCAGCGACATAACACACCCAACCAGCAACTTCGAACACAACAGACGGCTATATTGTTATACCGTCAAACTCTAGCAGCCCGCCTTCTTATACCCTGCTCCAGTCTGGTATAGTTGCCGCATTCATACGCTACGGCAATCGGTACCATTTCAAGATGACCAGTTACAATCTGACTCACCTCAAACAGCTGGAAGCTGAAAGCATCCACATCATCCGGGAAGTCGCCGCGGAGTTTGACAACCCTGTCATGCTCTATTCGATCGGCAAAGACTCAGCAGTCATGCTGCACCTGGCACTCAAAGCCTTCTACCCCGGCAAGCCGCCCTTCCCGCTGATGCATGTCGATACAACCTGGAAGTTCCGCGACATGATCGAGTTCCGGGACAAGCAGGTGAGCAAGTACGGCCTTGATCTGATCGTTCATACCAACGAAGACGGCGTCAAGCAGGGAATCGGCCCCTTCACCCACGGCAGTGCCAAGCACACCGACGTGATGAAGACCCAGGCCCTGAAGCAGGCATTGGACAAGTACAAGTTTGATGCCGCTTTCGGTGGCGCCCGCCGCGATGAGGAAAAATCCCGCGCCAAGGAGCGAGTGTACTCATTCCGCGACGAATACCACCGTTGGGACCCGAAGAACCAGCGTCCCGAGCTGTGGAACGTCTACAACGGCAAGATCAACAAGGGCGAAAGCATCCGCGTATTTCCGCTGTCGAACTGGACCGAGCTGGACATCTGGCAGTACATCTTCCTTGAGAACATCGACATCGTTCCGCTGTACTTTGCCGCTGAACGCCCGGTGGTTGAACGCGACGGCACCCTGATCATGGTGGATGACGACCGCATGCCGCTGAAGGAAGGCGAAGTACCTGAAATGAAATCGGTCCGCTTCCGCACCCTCGGCTGCTACCCCCTGACCGGCGCCATTGAGTCTGAGGCCAAGACCCTGCCGGACATCATCCAGGAAATGCTGCTGGCCACCAGTTCCGAGCGCCAGGGCCGTGTGATCGACCACGATTCCGCCGGCTCCATGGAACAGAAAAAGCGTGAAGGTTATTTCTAAGGATTTTTATACATGTCACATCAATCAGACCTCATCGCTGAAGACATTCAGGCGTACCTGAAGCAACACGAAAACAAGGAGCTGCTGCGTCTGCTGACCTGCGGCAGCGTCGATGATGGCAAGAGCACCCTGATCGGGCGTCTGCTGCACGACACCAAGATGATCTACGAAGATCACATGGCCAGCCTCAAGACCGACAGCGCCAAGATGGGCACCACCGGCGAAAAGCTGGACCTGGCCCTTCTCGTGGACGGCCTGCAGGCAGAGCGGGAGCAAGGCATCACCATTGACGTTGCCTACCGCTACTTCTCCACCGACAAGCGCAAGTTCATCATCGCCGACACCCCGGGCCACGAGCAGTACACCCGCAACATGGCGACCGGTGCGTCCACCGCGCAACTGGCCATCCTGATGATCGACGCCCGTCACGGCGTCATGACCCAGACCCGTCGCCATTCGTTCATTGCGTCGTTGCTGGGCATCCGCCACATTGTCGTGGCCATCAACAAGATGGACCTCGTGGACTTCAGCGAAGCCCGCTTTGAAGAGATCAAACAGGAATACCTGACCTTCGCCAGCCAGCTCGGACTGCAGGACATCCGTTTTGTTCCGATGTCAGCCCTGGAAGGCGACAACGTGGTCAACCGCAGCGAAAACACCCCCTGGTTTACCGGCCAGTCGCTGATGGAAATCCTGGAAACCGTTGAAGTGTCCCGGGACAAGAACCTGGAGCACTTCCGCTTCCCGGTTCAGTACGTCAACCGCCCCAACCTCAACTTCCGCGGTTTCTGCGGAACGGTCGCTTCCGGCGTCGTTCGTCCGGGCGACGAAGTGATGGTGCTGCCATCCCGTCGCACCAGCACCGTCAAAGAGATTGTGACGTTCGACGGAAATCTGGAAGAAGCCTATATCGACCAGGCGGTCACCTTGACCCTGAATGACGAAATCGACATCAGCCGGGGCGATATGCTGGTCAAAGCCAACGACGAGCCTGAGGTGGGCAACCGCTTCAATGCCAACATCGTCTGGATGACCGATGCGCCACTGGAAACCGGCCGCCTGTACGACATAAAACTGGGACCGACGTTTACCTCCGGTACGGTGAAGAAAATCCATCACCAGACCGACGTAAACACCCTTGAGCAGCAGCCCAACCCATCGGTCCTGCAACTCAATGAAATTGGCCTGTGCGAACTGACCCTGAGTCAGCCCGTTGCGTTCGAGAGCTACCCGCGCAATCACGCCACCGGCAGCTTTGTCGTGATCGATCGTCTGACCAACGTCACCATCGGCGCAGGCATGATCGCTGGCAGCGCCAATGAAACAGAAGCGCTTGACCCGGTCAGCGCGGAAGAGCGCGCTCGCCGCCTGGCCCAGAAGCCGACCATCATCGCCTGCAACGGCAAGCAAGCCGCTGCGCTGGCACTGGCCGTAGAGCGCGCCCTGTTCGACCAGGGCAAGACGTCTGTGGTGGTCAGCGAAGACAACGCCGGTGATATCGATGAACGCCGCCGTACAGCCCAACTGCTGTCCGCCCACGGCCTGATTGCCGTCGCAGTCAATCTGGGCACCGACGTGGCCTCCGCCCACGCCAGTGCAGACCAGGAGCAGGACATTGCCAGCGCGGCTAACGAGCTGGTTCAGTCACTGGTCCGCGATAAACGCATCTGAATGCACATCGTCAGCAAAAGTTAGCGCTGCGCTGATTGATTTCAGGCGTTAGAATACAAAGCCCCGCGCCACCCGGCCCGGGGCTTTGTTGTTTTCTTGACCAGGGACCCCCAGCATGGCCATCAAACACCTCCGAACCGCCTTCGCCAGCCAGTACCAGCCCGGACAACCCGCAGGGTTATCGAGCGGCGAGTCACTGACCGACCCCGGCGGTGACTACGAGGTACTGCACAAGCAGATGAAGCGACTGTTCAACAGCAAACCCGGCAAGAAATACGGCCGCTTCTCTGAAGATGTAGGTGAACATCCATTCAGCAGCTGGCTAAAGGATTTTCTGGAAGACAAACAGACCTTCTCGTCGCTGACTGATCGCCTGTTTGGCCAATGGCAGGAGCTGCTGACCGGAAGTCCGGAAGAATTCCACGGGCATTTGATGCTCGTGCATGAAGCCCTGGCCGATGCCGAAGTGATCTACCTGCTGATTATCGAAAGCGACAGCGCCATGCGGTTTGACGGCAAACAGGCCCTGGACGCAACCGACGTCCTCAGCCTGTCGCGACTGAATCTGGCGCTGAGAATTGAGATCGACGACTGGCTACAGGACAAGGGCGAAAACTTCCTTACCCTGGTTCATAGTCGCGGTACCGGCGATGCCGGTGAACTGTTCATCAAACTCAGCGGGTTCACCAACCAGATCGACGTTGAGAAGGAAACCATGACCTTCCTCGATGCGGTTGAAGCATTCGCCAAAACCAGCGAACCGGAAGACGCCGGCAAGGTCCGCACCCGCGCCTACGAGTTCTGCAAGGAACAACACGCCTTGGGTGAACCGGTTGCCATCGATGCGCTGTCTGAGTTTCTGGATGAAAGCCAGCCAGAACGGTTCAAGGAATTCGCCAGCCAATCTGCAGAGTTGCCGGAAAGCGGCGTCCTGCATCCAGACCACCGCAAGGTGAAAAAACTGGTGAGAATCGCAGGCTCCGGCGGCGGCATGAGCCTGTCGTTTTCGTCCGACCTGGTCAACCAGGCCGTCTATTACGACCGCGACAAGGATGCGCTCACGATTACCCGCCTACCAAAAGCACTGCGGGAACAACTGCAGAAATACCTGGAAGCGCGGGAGTAAGGAGGCCCTTACTCCGCCTCAACCAGATGGGGGTGGCGCTGCTTACGCACCGCCTCCATCCAGCCTACCCCATCAATCAGGTCACCCGTTTCCGGGTCAAACGGCGGGTATGGCAGGTTCCGGTCGTCACAGTATCGTTTCACGGTCGGCTGGCACCAGCTGAACAACAGGTGCAGGTAGTCGTCGTCCGGCAGACGGCGCTGGTCGAACAGACCCGCCACTTTGCGCTGACGCTGGGCTTCCGCGAGGATGATGGAACACGCGGCGGAGACATTGAGCGACTCCACCATGCCCATCATCGGGATCACAATGTGCTCATCAGCCACATCCGCAGCGGCCGGGCTTACCCCATCCACTTCGTTCCCCATGATGACTGCACAAGGGACGGTAAAGTCCACGTCGCGATAGTCCACCGCCCGGTCCGACAGCTGCGCGGCATAGAGCTTATGCCCCTGCCCCTTGAGCGCTTCAACCGCGCCGGTCATGGTCGGATGAGTATGGGTGGTCACCCAGTTGAAGCTGCCACCGGCCGTCTTGCGAAACGCCCGATACCCTTCCTTCGGCCAGACCGCGTGCATACTGGCCAGACCAAACGCATCGCAACAACGGATGATGGCCGACAGGTTTCGCGGCTTGTGAACCTGATCCGTCAGCACGGTCAGATCGGGCTGGCGGCGGTCAAGGATCTCTTTGATACGGGCAAGACGTTCCGGGGTCATGAGTGCTCTCATTAACAACAGAGGCCGGCGATCATACCACAACGTAGATGGGCAATTGCCGCAATCACCCGCCCGAAATGCTGGTTGCCCTTTGAGCAGCTCGCTATAATAGCCAGTTCGTTTTAGCCAGCGTGCCAACACCGCCGCAGGCCGTTCGCCCCCGGCTAAAACCGGTACCGCGACCATTCACCTACGCACATTGAGACCCATGGCCAAGAAGCTCTACATCAAAACCCACGGCTGCCAGATGAACGAATACGATTCATCCCGCATGGCAGATCTGCTCAAAACCGGCGAAGCCGTCGAAATGACCGACAACCCGGAGGATGCAGACATCCTGCTGCTGAACACCTGTTCCATACGGGAAAAAGCCCAGGAAAAAGTGTTTCACCAGCTGGGTCGCTGGAAATCCCTGAAGACCAGCAAGCCGGACCTGATCATCGGCGTAGGTGGCTGCGTTGCAAGCCAGGAAGGTCAGGCCATTATCGACAGGGCACCGTTTGTCGACATGGTGTTCGGCCCGCAGACCCTGCACCGGCTCCCGGACATGATTACCGAGGTCCGCACCCAGGGTAATGGCGTGGGCGTCGTGGATGTGAGTTTTCCGGAGATCGAAAAGTTCGACAACCTGCCCTCACCCGGCGCCGAAGGCCCATCTGCCTTCGTTTCGATCATGGAAGGGTGTAGCAAGTACTGCACATTCTGCGTGGTGCCTTACACCCGTGGCGAAGAGGTCAGCCGGCCAGTGGACGACGTCATTGCCGAGATCGCCCATCTCGCCGATCAGGACGTTCGTGAAATTAACCTGTTGGGCCAGAACGTCAACGCCTACCGGGGTGAGACCCACGACGGCGACACCATGGACCTGGCGGAACTGATCACCCTCATCGCCACCATCGATGGAATCGACCGCATCCGTTACACCACCTCTCATCCGGTGGAGTTTTCCGATGCCCTGATTGATGTGTATGAGCAGGTTCCGGAACTCGTCAGCCACCTGCACCTGCCGGTTCAGAGCGGCTCCGACCGCATCCTCGCGGCCATGAAGCGGGGGCATACCGCCCTCGAATACAAATCCAAGCTGCGCCGGCTGCGTAAAATTCGCCCCGACATCAGCTTTTCCTCAGATTTCATCGTGGGCTTCCCTGGCGAAACCGACAAGGACTTTGAGGACACCATGAAGCTGATCAACGACATCGGCTTCGACGTCTCCTTCAGCTTCGTTTACAGTGCCCGCCCAGGCACACCCGCGTCGGACCTGCCTGACGACACGCCGATGGACGTCAAGAAGCAACGCCTGAGCATCCTGCAACAGCGCATCAACCAGCACGCGATGGACATCAGCCGCAAGATGGTAGGCACTACCCAGCGCATCCTGGTCACCGGACTTTCAAAGAAAGACCCTGGCGAATACGCCGGCCGGACCGAGAACAACCGGGTGGTAAACTTCCGCCACGATAATCCGAACATCATCGGCAAGTTCGTAGACGTTGAAATTCACGAGGCACTCCCCAATTCTCTGCGGGGCGTTCCAATTGATGACCGGTTACACTGACAGGCTAGCCGAACGACACACCGAGGACTGATTGAAAACCAACGACGTTAAACAATTCGACCTTCTCCCCGTCGACCAGCGCAGGCTGGCCACCCTTTGTGGCCAGTTTGACGAACATCTCAAGCAGATCGAAAAACGACTGGAGGTCCGCATCGGTCGCCGTGGCCACCATTTCCGCATCGAAGGCAGCAGCAGCCATGTCGCTGCAGCGGCGGAGGTCATTCGCCACATGTACCGAGAAACTGAGGCCAGCAACGACATCCGCCCGGACACCGTACACCTGTTTATCCGCGAATCCGGCCTTGAGCGGCTCCCTGACGACGTTCCCTACGAGGGTGGCGTGGTCGTCATCAAGACGCCGAAAATTCAGGCCAAGCCCCGCGGCGGCAACCAGCTGAAATACGTCCACAGCATCCGCAATCACGACATCAACTTCGGCATTGGGCCGGCTGGCACGGGAAAGACCTGGCTGGCTGTGGCCTGTGCGGTGGAAGCGCTCAAAGACGAACAGGTCAAACGCATCCTGCTGGTTCGGCCAGCGGTGGAAGCGGGAGAGAAACTCGGCTTCCTGCCTGGCGACCTGGCCCAGAAAGTAGACCCCTACCTGCGCCCGCTGTACGACGCACTTTACGAAATGCTGGGATTTGACCAGGTCACCAAGCTGATCGAGAAAAATGTCATTGAGATTGCCCCCCTGGCCTTTATGCGCGGACGCACCCTTAATAATGCGTTCATCATTCTCGACGAAAGTCAGAACACGACCCGGGAACAAATGAAAATGTTTCTGACCCGGATCGGGTTCGGATCGACCGCAGTCATTACCGGTGACACCACGCAGGTTGACTTGCCCCGTGGGCAGAATTCGGGACTGATCCATGCCGCCGGCGTACTGAGCAAGGTCCCCGGCATCGGGTTTACCCGCTTCGAGTCCAAGGACGTGGTCAGGCACCCCCTGGTACAGCGCATTGTTGAAGCCTACGACGCCTTTGACGATGGCAGTGGAGCTCGCGAATGAGTGAACTGACGGTTGATATCCAAAGGGCCTTTGAGGCGGAAGGAATACCTGGTGACGACGACCTGAGCGCCTGGGCCCGTGCAGCCTGGCTGCAGGACCACGACTCCGAAGTCACAGTCCGGATCGTCGACAGCGAGGAGAGTGCAACCCTCAACCACCAGTATCGAGGAAAGTCCGGCCCAACCAATGTGCTGTCCTTTCCATTTGAAGCGCCACCGGGTATAACGGTGCCCTTGGCGGGAGACTTGATCATCTCCGCCGAGGTGGTCGCCCGGGAGGCTCAGGAACAGAATAAGTCCCTGGATTCCCACTGGGCGCACATGGTCATCCACGGGCTCTTGCACCTTCAGGGCTACGACCATATAAATGATAAAGACGCCGAGGTCATGGAAGGCCTTGAAATCCAGCTGCTCGATCAGCTTGGATATGCTAACCCTTACGAGGCTTACCCCTCAGAAACAAAGGAAACGGAACAAGACTCATGAGCGACGATCAGTCGAGTCGCAGTCAGGGCCACAAGTCCTGGCTGGAACGAATATCACAGGCTTTCTCCAGTGAGCCCGAGTCCGCCGAGGACATACTGGAAATCTTACGGGACGCAGAAGCCGAGGAGATCATCGACGCTGATGCCATGAGCATCATTGAAGGTGCGATGCAGGTTACCGACATGCGGGTGGAGGAAATCATGATTCCCCGCTCCCAGATGGTGACCGTCAAAGCATCCCTGGATCCCAAGGTCGCCATCAACGAAATCATCGAATCTGCTCACAGCCGCTTTCCAGTGCTCGGCGACAGCCCTGATGACGTTGTCGGCATTCTTCTCGCCAAAGACCTCCTGCCCCTCGCCCTTGCCAACGAACTGTCCTGGCCACGGATACGGGAGCTCCTGCGCCCGCCCACGTTCATTCCGGAAAGCAAGCGCCTGAATCAGTTGCTTAAAGAGTTCAAGGAAACCCGTAACCACATGGCCATTGTGGTCGATGAATACGGCGGAACCGCTGGACTGATCACCATTGAGGATGTGCTGGAACAGATCGTCGGCGAAATTGAAGACGAACACGACTTTGACGAAGAAACTCACATCAAGACTCGTGGTAATGGGGTCTTCGCGGTGAAGGCCGTCACCCCCATTGAAGATTTCAATGAGTTCTTCAAAACCGACCTTGATGAACAGGAATTCGACACCATTGGGGGCGTTATCCTCAAGGAGTTCGGGCACCTTCCACGCCGCGGCGAGTCCATTACTCTGGGCAACCTTACGTTCACCATCGCCAATGCGGACAACCGTGTGATCCGACTCCTCCAGGTGACACGCAGTGGCACCTGATTCACCCCTGCTCAAAAACCGCTGGCTGGCCAACATAACCCTGTTGGCCGCTGGCGCGTTGCAAACCCTCACCTTTTCACCTTACGAATGGTGGTGGCTGGGGCCGATCTCCATCGCCCTGATTCTGGCCTGCACCGTGTCCCTGCCGTCAGAAAAGCTGTTCCGAGCTGGCTGGCTGGCCGGGCTGGGGCTGTTTGGCAGCGGGGCCTCGTGGGTTTATATCAGCATCAGCCATTACGGCAACACCTCGGTCCCGCTCTCGATTTTACTGACGGCTGTCTTTGTTGCGGGGCTCTCCCTGTTCCATGGCCTCGCGTTCTGGGGCTGGGGAAAACTGGCCAAGGACAGCAAGCTGCGGCGACTCTTACTGTTCCCGGCCATCTGGATCCTTGGGGACTGGTTACGGGGCTGGCTTCTCACTGGTTTCCCGTGGCTTTATCTGGGCACCGCCCAGGTTGACGGCCCGCTGGCCGGTTGGGCACCACTCCTGGGCGTTCACGGGGTAACCCTGTGGGTCATTGCCCTCGGCATGGCCCTGTACGCCAGTGCCGGGCTGCTGCGCCTGAAGCGCCCTGGGCCCGCAGCCGCCGCCCTTACCGCTGGCCTTTTGCCCTGGCTGCTCGGGCCTGCGCTCAACTCTGTCGCCTGGACCCAGCTATCAGCCGCCCCGATTTCCGTCGCTACCATGCAGGGAAACGTACCGCAGCTGATCAAATGGGACCCTAACCATCTGAAGCAACAGATCGTGACGTACCTGGGGCTGACCAACCAGGACTGGCAGCAAGACCTCATCCTGTGGCCGGAAACCGCGATTCCACTGACCCAGGACCAGGCGGGCGCGATTTTTGAGCACATCGAAACCAACCTGGGACCAAACAGCACCCTGATCACCGGTATTCCATGGTATGGGTTCAGCGATCGCATTGAGGACTTCACCTTCCACAACAGCATCATGGCGCTGGGCAATGGTGAGGGCATGTACCACAAGCAGAAGCTGGTGCCCTTTGGCGAATATGTTCCACTCCAGCAATGGCTTCGAGGTCTCATCGGCTTTTTTGACCTGCCCATGTCGGAGTTCTCCCGGGGGCCGGCACATCAGTCTCCGCTGATCGCCAACAACCTCAGGATCATGCCCTACATCTGTTATGAGGTTGCCTACCCGGACTTTGTGGCGATCAATGCCAGAACCACAGACTTGCTCGTTACCATCAGCAACGACGGCTGGTTTGGTGACTCCATCGGCCCGCTCCAACACCTTCAGATCGCCCGCATGAGGGCTCTGGAAACCGGACGCTACATGGTTCGCGGCACCAATAACGGGCTGACGGCCATCATTGACCAGAAAGGCCAGATCGCGACCAGCATCCCCCAATTCACCGAGGCAACCCTGCGCGGCGAGGCCTACACGGCCCGAGGGAACACCCCGTACATGGAAACCGGCTCCTGGCCAGTCCTGACGTTCGCGGCGATTCTCATCGTGTTTGTGCGTGAACGGGAGATTCCCAAGACTAACCAGGGTCCCGCGTAATTCCGGGACCCTTTAGCTCCGGGGCTTCGTATCCTACCCTCCGGCCTCCTTCGGCCAGCGACTGGTTACCCGCTCAAAGTAGTGGGAGTTACAGGCTTCACAAGGCTCAATGTGACTGGTGGCGGTGAGGCATTTCATATGTCCGCAGTTGAGGCACCGGAACATACCCGCGGTCGCTACCTCACCGCTGATGTAATGGCTGACGTCATCGTTGGCCAGTTTCTGATTCAGTTCCAGGGTATCGATCCGGGTCTTGTCGGCAATCGAAAACAACATATCCGCCAACTGGTGTTCTATCAGCGAGATATCCAGCTGCAGCCATTCCGTCAGCCCCTCTCCGGTATCTCCCACAAAGTGAAGCAGGTGCTCCAGGTCCCGTGCCAGATAAGCCCCCAAAAGGTCGGCTTCTTCCCTCGTCATTTCCTCCAGCGCATATTCCACTTCCACGGCCTGACGAATCTCTTCCCGAACACCTTCAACGGTGATATCGCCCGCCTCTGCAAGACCGCGCTGCACCCGTTCCAGCATGCGGTTGTATACCTTTAGCGCCTGCCCGGAAAGGTGGCGACGTTCTGGCTCTGTCATAGCGACTCCTCGTGCAACTGATCCTTGCCCCAACCGCCAATCACGCGCTACAGACGCAGTCCTCAGCGGCAGCCCTGAATGTAGCCGGGCTCTCCTTTGATTCTGGCACAGGTTTCACAATTTGGCAGACTACCTGTCAGGCCGCTGGTACGTTAGAATGTCCGGCCGCTCAGCAAATCTATTTTTCATAAGGGTAATCTAGGTAATGGCAGGAATGGACGAGCAATACAGCCCCAGCAACGTTGAACAGAACGCCCGTAAATTCTGGGAAGACAACAACACGTTCACCGTGAAGGAAGAGCCGGGTAAGCCCAAGTACTACTGCCTGTCCATGTTCCCTTACCCCAGCGGAAAACTACACATGGGGCACGTTCGCAACTACACCATCGGCGACGTGATCTCCCGCTATCAGCGTATGCAGGGCAAAAACGTCATGCAGCCCATGGGCTGGGATGCGTTTGGCCTGCCTGCGGAAAACGCCGCAATCAAGAACAACTCCGCGCCAGCCAAGTGGACCTACGCCAACGTCGAATACATGAAAAACCAGCTTAAGCAGCTGGGGTTCGGCTACGACTGGAACCGCGAACTGGCGACCTGTAAGCCGGATTACTACCGTTGGGAGCAGTGGTTCTTTGCCCGGCTGTATGAGAAAGGCCTGGTTTACAAGAAGATGGCCACCGTTAACTGGGACCCTGTCGACCAGACGGTACTCGCCAACGAGCAGGTTGTTGACGGTCGCGGCTGGCGCTCAGGCGCCCTGGTAGAACAGAAAAAGATTCCCCAGTGGTTTATTCGCATTACCGACTACGCCGAAGAACTGCTGAACGACCTCGACCAGCTCGAAGACTGGCCGGAACAGGTCAAAACCATGCAGCGCAACTGGATTGGCAAGTCTGTCGGTGTTGAGCTGACCTTCGAACTGGAAAACCACGAAGACGGCCTGACCGTCTATACCACCCGCCCGGACACCCTGATGGGCGTCAGCTATATGGCGGTGGCCGCCGAACACCCGCTGGCCAAGGCCGCAGCCGAACGCAGCCCGGAAGTCGCCGAGTTTGTTGAGGAGTGCCGCAACCACAAGGTCGCCGAAGCCGAAATGGCGACCATGGAGAAGCTCGGCATCGATACCGGTTTCCGCGTAATCCACCCGCTGACCCAGGAACCGGTTCCGGTGTGGATTGCCAACTTTGTGTTGACCGACTACGGCACCGGGGCGCTGATGGCCGTTCCCGGCCACGATGAGCGCGACCACGAGTTCGCACTCAAGTACCGTCTGCCCATCAAGCAGGTCATTGCCGCCACCGACAACCGTGAAATCGACGTCCAGGAACAGGCCTTTACCGAGAAAGGCACGCTGGTGTCGTCTGGCAAATACACCGGCCTGACCAGCGAAGAAGGCTTTGACGCCATCGCCGATGACCTTGAACAACAAGGTATCGGCAAACGCACGGTTAACTACCGCCTGCGGGACTGGGGTGTATCCCGTCAGCGTTATTGGGGCGCGCCTATTCCGATGATGACCCTGGCCGACGGCACCGAACGCCCGGTACCAGACGATCAGCTCCCAGTAACCCTGCCGGAAGATGTCGAAATGGACGGCGTCAAATCCCCGATCAAGGCCGACCCGGAGTGGGCCAAGACCACTTTCGAAGGCCAGCCGGCAACCCTCGAAACCGACACGTTTGACACCTTCATGGAGTCATCCTGGTACTACGCCCGGTTCTGCAGCCCCAACTACGACAAGGGCATGCTCGACCCGGCCGCAGCCAACTACTGGCTGCCGGTGGACCAGTACATCGGCGGTATCGAACACGCGATCCTGCACCTGCTGTACGCCCGCTTCTTCCACAAACTGTTGCGGGACGTCGGCCTGGTCACCAGCTCCGAGCCATTCAACCGCCTGCTGTGCCAGGGCATGGTCCTCGCCGAAACCTACTACCGCGAAGACGACAACGGCGGCAAGATCTGGATCTCCCCCGCCGACGTTCAGGTTCAGAAGGACGAAAAAGGCCAGGTGGTCAGCGCTACCTCTAAGGAAGATGGCCAACCCGTCACTCCGGACGGCATGACCAAGATGTCCAAATCGAAGAACAACGGCATCGACCCCCAAGCGATCATTGATCAGTACGGCGCCGATACCGTCCGCCTGTTCATGATGTTTGCCGCTCCTCCCGAGCAGTCCCTGGAGTGGT
This sequence comes from Marinobacter zhejiangensis, assembly GCF_900114775.1. Classification (GTDB taxonomy): domain Bacteria; phylum Pseudomonadota; class Gammaproteobacteria; order Pseudomonadales; family Oleiphilaceae; genus Marinobacter; species Marinobacter zhejiangensis. Next base: position 438,883 of record NZ_FOUE01000003.1, on the reverse strand, counting down.
CCGACAGTGGGGTTGAAGGCGCTCACCGCTTCCTCAAGCGCCTGTGGCGTGCCGTCAGCGATCACCGGGCGGCTGGTGAGGTTCCCACACTGGACGTCAGCAGTCTCAACGATGGCCAACAGGCCCTGCGTCGCAAGACTCACAAGACCATCAAGAACGTGAGCCATGACGTCAGCCATCGCCTGACCTTCAACACCGCGATTGCCAAGGTCATGGAGCTGATGAATGAGATCGGCAAACTTGGCGACAATGAGGCGCAGACCCGCGCGGTGATCCAGGAAGCGCTGGAAGCTGCCGTTCTCCTGCTGTCACCGATTACGCCACACGTTTGCCACAGTCTCTGGCAAGCCCTGGGTCATAGCAACCCGGTGGTGGATGCTGACTGGCCCAAGGCGGACGAAAGCGCCATGGTGGAGACCGAAATCCAGGTTGTTCTCCAGGTCAACGGCAAGGTCCGGGCGAAAGCCGATGTGGCTGCGGACATTGACAAGGCCACCCTTGAGAAACTGGCCCTGGAAAACGAGAACGTGATTCGGTTCACCGAAGGCAAGACCATTCGTAAAGTGATCGTCGTGCCCGGCAAACTCGTTAACATCGTGGCCAACTGATGACCACTGAGGGCAACAGGAACCGGACAATGGCCTCCACCTCACTGTTGATTAAAGCCGCCCTGCTGGCCACCGTTACGGTGACCAGCGGTTGTGGCTTTCAGCTGCGAGGGGCGGCACCGGTTTCCGCAGCCCTCCAGCCCTTATCGGTGCAATGCGTAAGCAATGTGCCTGCGCAGCTCTGTAACGCAGTCACAGACCAGCTCGCACTCGGCGGAGTCACCCTCGCCGACCCCGCTCAGGCGAGCTATCGCCTGAGACTGACCCGGTTTGAGCAAAGCCGCCGCGCGAGCGCAATCACCCTGCAAGGCGCCGCCGCAGAGTATGACCTGCGGCAGCGTGTTTGGGTCGACCTGCAAAGCAGCAGCGGGCTTCCCCTGATTGCCGAAACCGAACTCAATGCCAGTGAGTCTTATCGTTACGATGAGGACCAGGTGCTTGCCAAGCGGCGAGAGCAGCAGGACATTGAAACGGCGCTTTACCAGCGATTGGCTCAGCAGGTCATTTTTCGCCTGACCCCGATGACGGACGCCCGCATCAAGGCGATCGAAGCCCGGGCCCAGGCGCAACCTCCGCTGGAGACCGACGAGCCTCAATGAAGACTCAACCGGCACAACTCCCCCAGTTGCTCAAAAAAGGCCTGCACCCGGTGTACTTGGTGTCAGGCGATGAGCCCCTGCTGGTACAGGAGTGCTGCGACCAGATTCGCAAGGCCGCTCGCGAAGCCGGATTCAAAGACCGCACCACCTACCACGCCGACCAACAGCTTGACTGGAACAGCGTAGGAGAAGAGTTTGGCGCCTTATCTCTGTTTGCCGAGCAGCGCCGGATAGAAATCCACCTTCCCAATGGCAAACTGGGTGACGGCCGCAAGATCCTTGAACAGGTCTTACCTAACCCACCGGAAGACATCCTGCTGATCCTGATCAGCGCCCGCCTCGATGCCGCGGAAACCCGCCGCAAGTGGTACAAGCTCCTTCAGGACAAAGGGGTTCACGTCACCGTGTGGCCCGTGGATACCGACAAGTTTCCGGCCTGGCTGCAACAACGTGCAAGGAACCAGGGACTGCAGGTCACCCGCGAAGCGCTGGATATGCTGTCAGAACGCCTTGAAGGCAACCTGCTTGCAGCGGCCCAGGAACTCGAACGCCTCGCCCTGCTATGCCATGGCGGTACCGTTGACGCGGAAGCGGTGGAGCAAGCCGTACAGGACAGCGCCCGCTTCAATATCTTCGAACTGGTGTCGGAACTGCTCACCGGCAATGCCACCACGGCCCGCCGGATCATCAACTTTGTTCAGCAGGAGGGAGACAGCCCTCTTGGCCTTCTGAGCATACTCAGCCGCGACCTGAACCTGACCCTGGAACTGCAGAAGAACCTCGCCAAGCGAGAGCCGGCTGGAGCCTTCCTGAAACAGCGGGGCATTCGTCAACCCCAGCGCGCCCGCGCCCTTGAGCAAGCCGCCCGACGCCTTTCCCGCCCAACCCTGTATGAAGCCCTGCGCCTGTGCAGCGAAACCGATCGTGCCGCCAAGGGATTTGGCGATCTCTCCCCCTGGCACCACTTGCAGGATCTGGCCACCCTGATGGCCACCCGCTGAGCCCGTTTCACCTCTTGACAACTTTTCCCGCCAGGGTGCATGTTGAAACTCCACCCGAATAACCATCCGGTTAATGGAGATGACAATGAAGCTTCCAGAGGAACTGAAAAAGGCTAGAGAAAAGATCAAGCAATATCGGGATGAAGCCAAGGTTCAGCTGCACCTCGCCCATGAGGACATCAAAGACGAATGGGACGACCTTGAGGTTGAGTGGGACCGTTTCAAACATCGTCTCGACGAACTTCTGCATGATGCCAGCGATGCATCGAAAGAGGCCCAGGAGTCCGCTCACGAATTTGCGGAACAGCTCCGCGATCGCTACCAGAAACTCCGGGACCGCCTCAAGTAACCTGTTCACCGACTACACATATCATTACAAATCAACACCACTCGGCTCTGCCCGAGTGGTGTTGCTGTGCCATACTGATCAGTGAACCATGTGTCATTTATTACGTCAGGGAGGACAAGCAGGCACACGAAGCTGGACAAAAAGTGTCCACTCAGGCCAAATCGCAAGCAATTCTGCTCATGGCCTGATTAGCCAGTGCCGACGTTAAGTAGCGGGGTATATAAACACAATATGAAACCTACACGCCTACTCACCCTGATTGCCGTCCTTATATTCCTCCCCAACTTGGTCACTGGGCAGAACACTCGCTTCAATGACCCTGATACAACGGTCAACGAACAGTTCTGGGGCAACCTCTATGCGGATGGAGGTACAACCTTCTTCTGCAACACCCCCTTTTCCAGCAAAGGCTTCCTGGTCAGCGACGGCTACATCTACCCACTCTCGCACGTACGGGATGCGCTTCGCTGTGGCACACCCAGACAGTGCGAGAAAGATGACCGCTATCGCCAGATTGCCTCAGACCTTCACAACATCGTGCCGGTACAGAGCCGAATAGAAATGCGACGCCGGAATGCAAAATACGAACAGCTTGCCTCAACCGCGCCAATGGGCGAATGCGACATCCGGGAACAGGCCCAGTTCATCGAGCCGCCGGAGAGGGTCAAAGGCGATGTAGCCAGGACCGTGGCCTATATGGTCACCACGTACGACCTGCCTTGGGTGGGGACGCTGACGATCCTCCAGGGCTGGAATGAACTGGATCCCCCCGATGATAACGAGCTGACCCGTCACAACCGAGTCATGGACATTCAGGGAAACAGCAACCCGTTTGTTCAGGAGCCCGCCCGAATGGCACAGCTCTGATCCTTTCAGGCTGGAATATTAGCAAATAAAAAAGTCGGGCCTGAGCCCGACTTTTTTATTTGCTATAAACGACGACCCACACCGGCTCGCCGCTTATTGGTCCGGTAACGGCGGTTTAGAACTCGTCGTCAGACAGGTCCATCATGGCATCGCTGCCACTGCGGATGCCTTCAGCCAGAGAAACCGTTTTTGGCAATAGACGCTCAAAGTAGAAACGAGCGGTCTTCAGCTTGCCAGTGTAGAAACCGGATGTGTCACCTTCCGCCTTTTGCGCGGCAACCTTGACCATCTTGGCCCACATGTAGGCCAGCGCGGTCAGACCGAACATGTCCAGGTAGTCAACAGAGGCCGCACCAATCGCGTTCGGCGTGACTTCAGCCTGCTTAATCACAGCATCCGTCACATCATCCAGGCGCTCCAGCGCCGCAGACAGCGACTCGAGGTAAGGACGCAAAACATCGTCATTGCTGTTGTCCTGAATGAACGTAGCCACGTCAGCAGCAAACAGTTCGAACAGTTTACCCTTGCTAGCGACGACCTTACGTCCCATCAGATCCAGAGCCTGGATACCATTGGTGCCTTCGTAGATCTGGGTAATCCGGCAGTCCCGAACCAGCTGCTCCTGGCCCCACTCACGAATGAAACCATGACCGCCAAAGACCTGCTGGCCAAGAATACAGGCGTCCAAGCCACGGTCGGTCAGGAATGCCTTGGCAACCGGAGTCAGCAGGGCAACCATGCCTTCCGCATGCTGACGCTGCTCGTCATTGTCCGAGAACTTGGAAATATCCAGCCACTGGGCAACGTAAGTTGAGAATGCACGACCGCCCTCAACGTAGCTCTTCATGGTCAGCAGCATGCGACGCACGTCCGGGTGGACGATAATTGGGTCAGCCGCCTTGTCCTTCTGCTGGGCACCGGTGGGAGCACGGCTCTGAATGCGGTCCAGGGCGTACACACGGGCATTCTGCAGAGAAGCTTCGGCCGCACCAATACCCTGGATACCTACACCCAGGCGCTCGTAGTTCATCATGGTGAACATCGCGGCCAGACCCTTGTTGGCTTCACCAACCAGCCAGCCTTTGGCGCCGTCAAAGTTCATCACGCAGGTAGCAGACGCTTTGATGCCCATTTTCTTTTCAATGGAACCACAGCTAAAGCTGTTGCGCTCACCCAGGGAACCGTCATCGTTGACCAAGAACTTCGGTACCAGGAACAGGGAAATACCCTTGGGACCAGCCGGAGCATCCGGCAACTTGGCCAGCACCAGGTGGATGATGTTCTCCGCCATGTCGTGCTCACCCCAAGTGATGAAAATCTTGGTACCGGTGACACTGTAGGAGTCGTCGCCGTTCGGCTCGGCCTTGGTGCGGATAATACCCAGATCGGTACCGGCATGGGGCTCGGTCAGATCCATGGCGCCAGCCCAAACGCCGGAATACATGTTGGGCAGGTATTTTTCCTTCAGTTCCTGGCTACCGTGCGCATTCAGCGACAAACAAGCGCCTGCAGTCAGCATCGGCGCCAGTCCGAAAGACATGTTGGCGCCCTGCATCATTTCTTCAAACTGGGCCACCAGCATTTTCGGCATGCCCATACCACCGAACTCCGGGTTACCACCCAGGCCGTTCCAGCCACCTTCCACAATGGTCTGGTACGCTTCTTTGAAGCCCTCCGGTGCGGTCACTTCGCCGTCGTTCCACTTGCTACCCTGCTCGTCGGCTTCGCGGTTCAGCGGCGCCAGTACGCCACCAGCAATCTTGCCGGCTTCTTCCAGGATGGCGTCGGCAGTATCCGCATCGACGTTCTCTGCCAGTTTTGGCATGCTGCTCCAAAGAGCTGGGGCTTCGAATACTTCGTTCAGAACAAAGCGCATGTCACGAAGGGGCGCTTGATAATCAGCCATCTATCACTCTCCAATAGTTAATTCTTAGCACTCACGACAAGTCAGGGTCTTCTTGTTTTCCCCATTTAAACGCCGTCGCCCTTTGCGCTTGCTCAGTGTGCGGCGGGTATTCTACCCAATTTTTAACGATCTCTCACGTCATCGAACACAAGGTCGCCGGGGAATGGCGCCAAATACTAAAAAACCCGCATCTCACACAAGCGAGAAGCGGGTTTTCAGGCTTACCGAATGGCTACCTTAGAATGCGAACGCATCTTCCGACAGATCCATCAGTGTGTCGGCACCGGCCAGCATCATTTCAGCGTGACCTTTGGAGCGCGGCAGCAAACGCTTGAAGTAGAAGCGAGCTGTCTGAACCTTGGAGTTGTAGAAGGCCTCTTCAGTTGTACCTTCAGCCATGGCATCCAGAGCTACCTTGGCCATACGGGCCCACAGGTAAGCGAATACGGCATAACCGGAGTACATCAGGTAATCCACAGAAGCGGCACCGACTTCGTCACGGTTCTTCATGGCGTTCATGCCGATCTTCATGGTCAGATCGCCCCACTCCTTGTTCATTGCCTGCAGCGGCTCAAGGAATTCCTTCAGCTGTTCGTTGTCCGCGTTTTCCTTGCAGAAAACGTGAACCAGCTTGGTGAACTGTTTCAGAGCTTCACCCTGGGTCATCAGAACCTTACGGCCCAGCAGGTCGAGCGCCTGGATACCAGTGGTACCCTCGTAGATCATGCCGATACGAGCGTCACGTACGTTCTGCTCCATGCCCCACTCGGTAATGAAGCCGTGACCACCGAAGACTTGCATACCCAGGTTGGCAGACTCAAAGCCGATTTCGGTCAGGAATGCCTTGGCGATCGGAGTCAGGAAGCCCAGCATGGCGTCTGCAGCTTTCTTCTCTTCTTCGGTCTTGCCCTGATGGACAACGTCAGCCTGTTGGGCTGCCAGGTAAACCAGAGCACGGGCTGCTTCAGCAACACTCTTCTGGGTCAGCAGCATGCGACGTACGTCCGGGTGAACGATGATCGGATCAGCAGGGCCTTCCGGATTTTTCGGACCGGTCAGAGAGCGCATGGCCAGACGGTCTTTGGCATAGGCCAGTGAGCCCTGGAAGCCCAGCTCGGACGCGCCCAGACCCTGGATCGCAGTACCGATACGAGCGGTGTTCATGAAGGTGAACATGCAGTTCAGACCTTTGTTCTCAGGTCCGATCAGCCAACCTTTGGCACCATCGAAGTTCATGACGCAAGTGGCGTTACCGTGGATACCCATCTTGTGCTCCAGGGAACCACAGGAAACTGCGTTCATTTCACCAGCGGAGCCATCGTCATTCGGCAGGCGCTTGGGAACGATGAACAGGGAGATACCCTTGGTACCTTCCGGAGCACCCGGCAGGCGAGCCAGAACGATGTGAACAATGTTCTCGGCCATGTCGTGGTCACCGGCAGAGATAAAGATCTTGGTACCGGTGATGCTGTACGAACCATCAGCGTTCGGCTCAGCTTTGGAGCGCAGGATACCCAGGTCAGAGCCACAGTGCGGCTCAGTCAGACACATGGTACCGGTCCACTCACCGCTGATCAGCTTGGTCAGGTAGGTCTGCTTCTGCTCTTCGGTGCCGTGGGCTTCAACAGTGTTGGTCGCGCCATGGCTCAGGCCCGGGTACATACCCCAAGACCAGTTCGCGGTTCCTACCATTTCGCTAATAACGATGCCGATAGAAGCTGGCAGGCCCTGACCACCGTAAGTGGGATCTGCAGTCATGGACGGCCAGCCGCCTTCAACGTACTGCTGATAGGCTTCTTTGAAGCCTTTCGGAGTGGTCACACCCTCTTCACTCCAGGTACAGCCTTCCTGATCGCCTACAGCGTTCAGAGGGGACAACACCTGCTCAGCGAACTTGGCACCTTCCTGGATGATGGCATCAACCATATCCGGGGTTGCATCTTCGGCGCCTTCCAGACTGGCGTAGTGCTGCTCGCTATCCAGCAGCTCATTCATTACGAATTTGATGTCACGCAGGGGCGCTTTGTATTCGGGCATGGGCTTTCACCTCATCTGTCGGTTAGGACTGCAATCAGCTCTGCAGTACGTTGCCATTGGTTTTGTTCAGACCCCGTAACAAGACTGTCATCGGGATCAGTTAAACAAGTGTTTGAAACATACGTTTGTTAGCCTTGGGATGTCAAGGGCAGGAAAGCAAATTTATGTAGCTGATCCACACCACAACCGCCCAAGGAGGCCCTGACCGCTCCTGAAAGGGCCAGAAAATCAAGCCTGTAGCTGAGTCCCTGAAAGTCGCTCTTCTGTGTTCGTCTGCGACATACCGGAGATGGAGCGATAGGTGTCGACAGCAGCGCGCCCATCCTTTTCTGGAGGTTGCACTGCCTGGATACGAGAGGAATGGGTGTTCTGAACCAGTTCAGCCTGCGCCTGAAGCAGGATTCTGGCGGCTTCTGCTGCGACCGCCCGATCCTGGCTTGATGGCTGCGCCGGCGCCAGGGCCGCCGCCTGTACCGTTCGCATTTTTTCGATGGTTGCCTGAGGATTCCCCTCAACCGTCGCCAGGTCGATGGGCACTTCACCGCCAATGGCATACTGAACGCCATCGGGGCCACGCTGATAGGTAAAGCTGGCAGCGCCAGCATGGACCCCGCCAACACTCTGGTGAGCCGCTTCGTGAGCCCGAACCTCGCGGTCCCGCGCTTTCAGCTTGCCGAGCGATTGCAAATCAGCTTCGGTTATTGAGGGCGCAGCGCCGACACTGGAACGGTCATGAGCCTGAAATGCGGTATACGGAGAGCTGGAGGAAACAGACGTTATCATCAGCCTGCCTCCCTGGTCCGCAGGTCACCGAATAACAGACAACAAATAACAGAGAAGGGGTTATTTCCAGAGGCCCGATCAGGCCATGATATCCAGCAAGGTTCCAAGGGTTTCGTCAGCGGTTTTAACCACTTGTGCTGAGGCTTCAACGCTTCGCTGATAAAGTTTCAGTTCAACGATCGGCTCAATCAGGTCGCCGTTCCCAGAGGCTGAGCCTTGGGGACCGTCAACACCACCGCGGGCAATTTTACGCGCAGCATTTTCCATACCGAGCATGCCGTCCTGGATGCCCTGAATCCCAATTGCAAGCGTATTCTGAATCATGTTGGCGACCACTTAACAGCCAATAAACCGTTCCATTAGGTCACAGACCCGGCCAATTTTCAACCAATCCTGTCATGGGCGCTCGCCGAGTAATGGCCCCAACTCAAGCGCTTCCGCCAACACCGCCAGGTCAACATCCGCCTGCCAGGGCAGCACCCCAAGGCACGGGGCCGGCAGGTGGGAACGGAGGTAGTCAAGGGTGTCGCTCTCACAGCTCATGGTTTCAGGGGAAGGCCGGTTTGCCACCCAACCGGCGACCTTCAGACCGTCGGAGCGAATGGCCTCAGCCGTCAATAGTGCATGGTTGATACAGCCCAGCTGAAGCGGCACCACCATAATTACCGGAATTTCCAATGCCTGCGGCACCCGGGCATAGGTTTCCCGGTCATTGAGGGGCACCCGCCAGCCACCCGCGCCTTCAATCAGCAACAGGTCAGCAGGCTGCATTTGCATACCCCGACAGAAACCAACCAGCCGTTGAGCACTGATCACACGCTGTTCCTGTGCGGCCGCCACGTGGGGAGCAATCGCCGGCTTCAGCGCAATCGGATTGATCTGGTCGTAACTGAGGGTTTCGGTCATTGCCTCTTGCAGCAGCAACGCATCTTCATTCCTCAAACCCTCCGCGGTGTCGTCGCAGCCGGATGCAATGGGCTTCATTCCCAGTGTCCGTAACCCCGCCTGCCCTGCTGCACGCAAGATAGCGGCGGATACCAGGGTTTTGCCAACACCGGTATCGGTCCCGGTTACAAAGAACGTACGCTTTGCCATTGCAGTCAACCTCTCCTATTTCATCAAGGGCACCATGCCCACCGCTTTACCCAACACTTTTCTGGCAAACAAGGTAGCCTGCCTGATAGGTTGCAAACACCTGGCCGGACTCTCGCTCGTACGCCTGACACAATCGGCGAATACGGCCCGGAGCAGTCAGTGTTCGCCGCCGCCCCTCACCCTTGTACTGGGCACCGAGTGACTTCAGCTCATTCAGTAACAACAACGGGGACCGGTAAGGCAGACGGATGGTCTCTTGCTCCACACGCGCCCCGGCAAACACTTCCAACAACTGCTGTTCAAGTCGGTGGCAAGACTCAAATCGATTGATATGTGACACTCCGGGGTCCACAACCTGCCAGGCCGCAGCCAGTTCAGCCAGGGTTCCCTCCAGGAGCGTCGAGCACATCAGGCGACCGCCAGGGCGCAAAACACGGAGGCATTCCTTCAGTACCGGGCGAGGGTCTGCACACCACTGAATCATGAGATTACTGAAGATCACATCCATGCTCTGATCGGTAAACGGCAAAGATTCGGCATCCGCCACCGCCCAACGCACAGACCCGCTCCGGTGTTCACGGGCATGGCGGATCATCGCCTCGGACAAGTCCACTGCGGCTAGCGACGCCCCCGGCCACTCTTGCTGCAACCCTTCGGCAAATTGACCGGTGCCACACCCAAGATCAAGTATCTGATCAACCGGTCCACACCCCGCGAACAAGTCAAGGAGGCGCTGCCCCATGTGGCGCTGCAACCTGGCCGCTTCGTCGTAGGAAGCCGACGCTCCACCGAAATCTCGGGCCACGCTGGTCTTTTCTGCGATCAACTCGGCCATTACCTCACCCCCAGCGATGCGACAAAACGGCGAATTTCATCCTGACAGCGGGCGACGGCAGAGCCCCGGGGCCAATGCCCCATACCCGATACCTGGCGTGTTTCACCGCCCCAGTTTGCGATAACGTCCACCAGGTGACTGTCCACCAGGTAGTCCTGATCACCCCACAGGTGCAGGGTACTGACCGTGGGATGCTGCCACAGCCGCCGTTGATCGGTGGTACCGAGCCAATCCAGTGTTCGTCTCAGGTCTTCAGGGCTCAGGGATGGCCCGGTGGCCAGCCACGGAGCGAGATCACGCCGCCCCGACTTTTCATCGGCACTTCCCAGTACCTGTAACGCCAGAAACCGCTTCCAGTAACGTTCCGGCTCCCGCTCGACGCCCTCGCGGAACTGCCTGAACGTGTCAGGCAACATCCCGTACGGCCAATCGTCCGCCGCAACAAACCGGGGGAAGCTGCACAGGGTAACGACCGCCAAGACCTGATCGGGGGCCTGTTGAGCCACTGACATAGCAACCTGCCCACCCTGAGACCACCCCAGCCATACCGCCGGCCGAGGAAACGCAGACTGCAGTGCAGAGGCGAGGTCCTCGATACTTTCCACCCCGGCAACCAGATTGGAATCCAGGCTGACCACCTGAACATCTCCAGGCCAACCGGCAACCACGGGCTCCACCATCGCCGCAGACACACCCCAGCCACCGACCAGGACCAGGGCCGGGTATGATGCAGGTGAAGTCATCGTATTACCCCGGGTAAAAACATCGGCAATCCGCCAGCCCGGCCAACAAACGATCCAGGTCGGCGTCGGTGTGGGCGGCACTGAAAGTCACCCGCAACCGCGCTTCACCTTCAGGGACCGTTGGTGGACGGATCGCGGTAACCAGCAAACCTCGTGCCTCCAGCTCCCGGCTCAGTTCCAGCGCTGCCCAGTTATCTCCCACCTCGATCGGCTGGATCGGGGTTTCTGACGGCATTAAGCGGTAACCCAAAGCCTGGGCTTCGGCACGAAAACGACCAATGAGGTGCTGCAAATGGGCCCGACGCTGTGGCTCGGAGCGAACCAGTGCCAGGGCAGCGCGGGTAGCCCGCGCCATCGCAGGAGGCATGGCGGTGGTATAAATGTAGGTTCGGGCTTTCTGTACCAGGTAGTCCATCAGCAGCGCCGGACCGGCAACGAAGGCGCCACTGGTTCCGACGGCCTTGCCCAGCGTACCAATCAGGATCGGCACGTCATCCTCCGACAGGCCCAGCTGTTCCAGGGTTCCAGCACCCTGTTCCCCCAGCACGCCAAGTCCGTGGGCATCATCGACCACCAGGAGGGCGTCGTGTTCCCGACACAGACGAGCCATCTCAGCCAGGGGGGCTATGTCGCCATCCATGCTGAACACCCCATCGGTAACCACCAGCTTATGCCCGGAGGTCGTTGCGAGCAGTTCCGCAAGCGCGGCCACATCGGCATGGGGGTAACGTCGCACCTTGGCCCGGCTCAGCTGGCAACCGTCGATAATGGAAGCATGGTTCAGGCGGTCTGAAAAGATGGTGTCACCGCGGCCCGCCAACGCTGTGATCACGCCCAGGTTGGCCATGTAGCCGGTTGAAAAGAACAGGGCGGCGGACCGCTTTGTCAGGTCCGCCAGTGCCTGTTCCAGAAGGTGATGCTCGTCGTGGTGACCGCAGACCAGATGGGATGCCCCGCCACCAACACCGGTTTCCGGCAGGGCCTGGTGCAGCGCCTCAGCGACCACGGGGTCGTTTGCCAGCCCCAGGTAGTCGTTGCTGCAAAATGCCAGGACCGCGTTACCGTCTGTCGTCAGATTCGGCTGTTGCGGCCCACTGACCAGTCTCCGGCGCCGGTAGAGCCCCGCGTCCTTTCTTGCCTCAAGTTCCGCAGCAAAGTCGCGCAAAACGTACAGGCCTCAAGCGGACTCGCGGGTCGCGTCATAGAACATATGGCGAGTGCGTTCGTACTCAACGGCATCCGTCAGTGCCTCCACCTGCTCTTCCTCGGTATGGCTCTGCTCACGCTGTTCCGGGCGAATACCCAAGCGGCGGAACAGTTCACGGTCACGGTCTGCTTCAGGGTTCGCGGTGGTGAGCAGTTTTTCCCCATAGAAGATCGAGTTGGCGCCAGCCAGGAAACACATCGCCTGCATCTGCTCATTCATGTTTTCTCGGCCCGCAGACAGGCGCACATGAGATTCCGGCATGATGATACGGGCAACCGCGATGGTCCGAATGAAATCGAATGGGTCCAGATCATCGACCTGATCCAACGGAGTACCCTCAACCTTGACCAGCATGTTCACTGGCACGCTTTCCGGGTGCTGAGGCAGGTTCGCCAGCTGGACCAGCAACCCTGCGCGGTCATCCAGATCTTCGCCCATACCCATGATGCCGCCACAACACACTTTCATACCGGCCTTGCGGACGTTATCCAGAGTGTCCAGACGATCCTGGTAGGTACGGGTGGTAATGATGTGGTTGTAGTATTTTTCGGAGGTATCGAGGTTATGGTTGTAGTAGTCAAGGCCGGCATCGGCCAGCTCTTGCGCCTGCTCTTCCTTCAACATACCGAGGGTCATGCAGGTTTCCAGCCCCAGGGACTTGACCTGACGAACCATATCGAGAACGTACGGCATATCTTTCTTAGCGGGGCTGCGCCAGGCGGCTCCCATACAGAACCGGGATGCGCCTTTTTCACGGGCCGCCTTCGCTTCTGCCACCACCCGCTCGATCTCAAGCAGCTTTTCTTTCTCGAGTCCGGTGTTGTAATGGCCACTCTGGGGACAATACTTGCAGTCCTCCGGGCAGGCACCGGTCTTGATCGACAGCAAGGTGCTGACCTGCACTTCATTGGGATCGAAGTGCTCCCGGTGCACGGTCTGCGCCTTGAAGATCAAGTCATTGAACGGCAGTTCCAGCAGTGCTCGAACTTCCTGAACGGTCCAGTCGTGGCGAATCGCAGTGGCGGTCATGTGCAGGTCCTGTTAACTTTGCGTCTTTCCAGGGTTTACGGATTGAGCAAATGATAAAGGGACTTTTATCGCTGTCAACCCAAATTAAACGAAAGGTTAACAGCAAACTCCAGGTTCACCAGACCTGCGTAGCCTGCCTGGCCGCAGGCAACCACGCTGGCCTCTGCCCCCAGTGCCAGCAACAACTCGCAGAAAACATACATCGCTGCCGCCAATGCGCCCTTCCCCTCACTCCACCAATCGCACCAATAGCAGCACCACCCAAAGCACACGGGCGCCATCCAGAGTCGCTTCTGTGCGGTACTTGCCAGTCAGACCCTCCCTCATTCACCGGGGTCGTTGCCCCCTGGGTGTACCAGTTCCCGCTGAACCGCATGATTGGCCACTACAAATACCGTCGGCAACTGGCGTTCGGCCACCCTTTGATCAACCTATTCGGAGATCATCTGGCCAGCCATCTGGAATCCTCGCCCGAACATCGCCCCGACCTGTTGATCCCCAGCCCGATGCATAAAAAACGACGGCGCCAGCGCGGCTTCAACCAGGCCGATGACATTGCGGAACAACTCAGCAAGCGCCTGGGTATTCCCTGGTCGTCAACCACCTTGGAACGAGTCCGTGTGGCACCACGGCAATCCGGCCTCAACCGACGTCAACGAATGGATAACCTCAAGGGGGTTGTGCGGGTTAACCGGCGACTGCCGGCCAAGGTCGCCATCATCGACGACGTCATGACCACTGGGGCAACGGCCCGCATTCTTGCCAGGGAGCTACGTTCGGCGGGTGCCAGCGATATTCAGATCTGGGTGCTCGCCCGCACCCCTAACTGATGCAGGCTGCAACATAGTCGGCCAACGAAAGGCAGGAGGTCAGCCCGGGCGACTCAATACCAAACAGGTGAACCAACCCCGGTACGCCATGATGAAACGGGCTCTGGATATCAAAATCCGCTGCAGCCTCGCCTGGGCCGGACAGCTTTGGCCGGACCCCCGCGTAAGCCGGCTGCAGCCGGTCCGGCCTCAGGCCCGGCCACCATGCCTTAACGGACTGAGCAAACATCGCCGCCCGCCGGGGGTCAACGGTGAAATCCGGGCGCTCGATCCACTCCACATCTGGCCCAAAGCGTGCCTGACCGGCCAGGTCGAGCGTGAGGTGGATACCTAACCCGCCCGGCTCCGGCAGTGGGTAAATCAGCTCATTGAACGGGTGAGCACCGTTATAGCTGAAGTAAACACCCCGGGCGAAGTACTGCGTGGGGCACAAGATCTGAGGGTAGCCCTCCCAGCGCCCAGCAAGCGGCACCGCGCCTAGCCCAGCAGCATTGACGACATGTCGGGCCTCAACCTGGCAGGGCGCCGCCCCCCCAACCGTTAACAGATGGGTACCGTTGTCGCTCTGCGCCGCAACAACCGGGGCTTGGCAGATAAGCTGGCCGGCCATAGCCTCAAGGTCCGCCAGTAGGCAAAGCATCAGCTGGTGACTGTCGATGATTCCGGTTTCGGCCGAATACAGCGCCGCGGATACACGCAGGCCGGGCAACCGACGATGGAGAGCCTCGGCCTCGACAAAGCCAAGCTCCACCCCATTGGCTTCTGCCCGCTTACGGATCGCTTCCAGCTCGCCTGACTGATCGCTCCCCACCCCAACAATCCACTTTCCACACTTGCGATAAGGCACCTTCCGCTGGTCGCAGTACTCATAGAGCCGCTGCCGCCCCTGGACGCACAGGTGCGCCTTCAAGGAGTCTTTCGGGTAATAGATGCCTGCATGGATCACTTCGCTGTTTCGGGAGGACAACCCTTCACCAAAGCGGTCGCCAGCCTCAAGCACGAAGACCTCGTGCCCGAGAAGCGCCAACGCCCGGGCTACCGCCAGCCCGACAACTCCGGCACCGATCACCACCGTGTCAACGGACAGTCTTTCCAGCGTCTGTTTTCCCAAATCCGGGTTTCCCAGTGTCTTCACCCAACTCACTCCCAAAGGGTTCGCCGGCAAGTATGGCAAACGCGACCGGTTAGTGAAATCCACTCCTGGCTTTTGCCTTCGTGTTCGCCGGGTGAACAGGATATACTTAGCGCCGGATAAAACCGCGCAGGCGCAGGGAGCCAGGAAGCCATGTCTGACAGGAAGCAGTTCATCATTGTAATGATTGTCGCCGCCATATTCGTCGGCTGGCTGGGCTGGCGGGGTGTTGAAGTCATTACCCTGAACCAGACCCTGAAAGAGGACGAAACGGTCGGCAGTTACCCCTACCAGCACCGGGTACTTCGGGTGGAAGGTCAGACAGCCGTCATGAGTTCGCTGCGCTCACAGAATGTGGGTACCCGGGAAGCCTTGATCACCATTTTCCCCAGCATGCGCAATCTGAGCGACAACCATCGTGACTGGCAACGTGCCGAGCGCGAGCTTGCAAGGGTCCAGGCCAAGGCTGGTGACGTTGTTCTACAGTCTCCCGACATCACCAGAGTTCGCTGGGAACTGGACAGCAACTGGTATCACCTGACCGCCATGCAAACCAACGGAAATCGACGCCACTGATCGAGGGGCCATGACCGACAACACCCACCCGTATGACCACCTGACCCCGGACAGTATTCTGGATGCTGTCGAAGCCGAAGGCTATGTCGTCAACGGACGACTGTTTGCCCTCAACAGCTACGAGAACCGCGTCTACCAGATTGGCATCGAAGATGGTCCGTCCATCATCGCCAAGTTTTACCGTCCAGGCCGCTGGAGCGAAGCTCAGATCCGTGAGGAGCACGCTTTCTCACAGGAACTGGTGAAAGCCGATATTCCAGTGGTGGCACCACTGGCCATGCCGTCAGGAGACACCCTGGCCCGTCATGGCGACTTTTTCTACGCCCTGTTCCCGCAACGAGGTGGACAAGCCCCGGATACCAGCACCACAGACACCCTCTACCGATTGGGCCAGTGGTTGGGGCAGCTTCACAATGTTGGCGCCCAAAAGCCCTTTGATGATCGCCCGACGCTGGCCATCTTACCCGGCATCACCGAGTTCAGCCGCTACCTGACCGACAATGGCTGGATTCCGCAGGATCTGCGCCCAGCCTGGGACAGCCTGATTCCCGACCTGATTGATCACTGCGCCCGCCGTATTGACGAGGCTGGCCCGGTTTCTACCCTCCGCCTTCATGGCGACTGCCACGCCGGTAATATTCTGGTGAGGGATGAACAGATGCTGTTCGTTGACCTTGATGACTGCCGCACTGGACCGGCAGTCCAGGACCTCTGGCTCCTGCTGAATGGCGAGGACAATGACCAGGGCGCACAGTTCGCTGAACTGCTGGAAGGCTACGAAATGTTCCGCGACTTTGATCGCCGCGAACGCTTCCTGATTGAACCTTTGCGCTGCTACCGGCAAATTGCCCACAGCGCCTGGCTGGCAAGACGCTGGGATGACCCCGCGTTCCCCCGCTATTTCCCCTGGTTCGAACAGCCCAGATACTGGTCAGACCAGATTCTTGCCCTGCGGGAGCAACTGGCCGCCCTGCAGGCGCCACCGCTCAGCATCCCCGGTCAATATTGAACCCTTTCCCCTTTATCACCAGGAGTCCCCACCATGAGCCAACCCGAGGCCCGTTATAGCATCCGTACACTGATCATCGCTGTGGTGGCCACCATTGTGGTCACGGTCATTACGCTGGAGGTGAATGGCCGCCTTCTCCATAACGAGAACAAGGAGGACGCGGAACTGGGCACCTTTACCGCCATCCACCTGTCGCCGGATGGCGAGGACGTACGGATGTCCCCCAAATCCTCTGAACTTCATGCAGTCTGCGAACAGGGCTACCTGGCCATTGCCTCCGACGTGGACGCAGCCTTCCGCGCCATCCTTCTGGACTACAAGAGCCGGGGTGTTCGCTGCGGAGACATCCACACGTATGTTTCCCCAGCTACGAGCAATGCCCAGCCAGCAGCGCCGGAGAGCCCGCAATGACCGAGAAAAAGCAGCGCGAACAACTTACCGATCGCCTGTTTGCTCACGAGCAACCCCACACGGATTTTCGCTTTGATGCATCGGTCGCCCGTGTATTTCCAGACATGATCCGCAGGTCCGTGCCCGGGTACACCACCATCATTCCGATGATTGAGGTCATTACCGATCAGTACGTCCAGCCCGGGAGCAACTGCTACGACCTGGGCTGTTCACTGGGCGCGTCAACACTGGCCATGCGCCACGGTATTCGCTACGACGACGTCACCCTAACCGGCATCGATAACTCTGCGGATATGCTGGAGCGCTGTGAGCATTACGTCGCCCTTGATGACCATCCATTGCCAGTCACCCTCCGTTGCGAAGACATTCTCGACTCACGGTTCAGCAATGCCTCGGTCACCACACTCAACTTCACCCTGCAGTTTGTAGCGCCCGAACGACGCGAGGAGCTGCTAACCCGGATTGCCAGCGCGACCCGCCCCGGAGGCGTATTAATCCTATCGGAAAAGATCCGCTTTGAGTCAGCTCTCGAGCAGGACACCCAAACCCGTCTTCACCATGAATTCAAACGCGCTAACGGCTATAGCGATCTAGAGATCAGCCAGAAGCGCGCCGCCATTGAGCGGGTATTGATACCGGAAACCCTCCAGCAACACCGGGAAAGGCTGATACATTCCGGTTTCGACCAGGTCATACTGTGGTACCAGTGCTTCAACTTCGTCTCGTTGCTGGCGATCAAATCCGCAGGGAGCCAGGCATGAGCACCTTTGATTGGCAAGATTGCTATCGCCCGCTGCTCCAAAACCTGGAAGCACAAGGCCTGGAGGGCTGGGTCGACGTGCTGAACCAGCAACTGGCCGCACGCTTCGACACCAACCCTCACGGCGACATTCAACGCTGGCAAGCCGCCTGGCAGCAACTACCGGAGCTTGCCGACGTCACCGCAGAACTGGATCGTTCCGCTATTACACTGACCTCGCCCGGCATGGACGATGGCTCCCGTGAACAGGCAGAAGCAGCCCTTCGAGGGCTTATGCCCTGGCGTAAAGGCCCCTTTGACTTCTTCGGCGTGGCGATCGACACCGAGTGGCGTTCAGACTGGAAATGGGACCGGGTTGCGCCCTACGTATCAGATCTTAACGGTCGCCAGATCCTTGATGTTGGCTGTGGCTCGGGCTACCACTGCTGGCGCATGCTTGGCGAGGGCGCCCGGCGAGTGGTCGGCATAGATCCCGGGCTACTCTTCTTGTTCCAATTCCTCAGCGTAAAGCGCTATCTAGGCCAGGTGCCCGTGGACCTGCTACCTGTGCGCATGGAAGACCTACCAGAGCGGCTCGAATGCTTCGACACCACCTTTTCAATGGGGGTCCTGTACCATCGGCGCTCGCCCCTGGATCACCTGCTTGAACTCAAGGACACCCTTCGCCGGGGCGGCGAACTGGTTCTGGAGACCCTGGTGGTGGATGGCCCGGAAGGTTACAGCCTGATGCCAGAGGACCGATACGGACAAATGCGCAATGTCTGGTTCCTGCCCAGTTGCGACACCCTGCTGCGCTGGCTTGATCGAGCCGGTTACCGCAATGCCCGAGTGGTCGATGTGACAGACACCACAACCGATGAGCAACGAAGTACAGACTGGATGCGGTTCCAGTCGCTGGCTGATTTCCTCGATCCGGACGACCCCAGTAAGACTATCGAAGGCTACCCCGGCCCCAAGCGAGCCACGGTCATCGCGGAAAAGCCCTGAATCGAGCACAAAAAAAGCCAGCATACGCTGGCTTTTTTTTGTGCTTTGACGCTCGGTATTACTACTGCCCGAACGGATGACGCATGATAATGGTTTCCACCCGATCAGGGCCGGTGGAAATGATATCAATCGGCGCCTCAATCTGCTCTTCCAGGAAGCGGATATACGCCTTGGCGTTCTCCGGCAACTGCTCCATGGTGGTCAGACCAAACGTGCTTTCGGTCCAGCCCGGCAGTTCTTCAAAGATTGGCTCAATGTCACCGTAGCTATCACAGCCAATGGGCGGACGCTGGATTTCTCCGTTTGGCGTGCGGTAACCCACGCAGACCTTTACAGTTTCCAGACCGTCCAGCACATCCAGCTTGGTCAGGCAGATGCCGGACACACTGTTGATCTGGATCGCGTGACGCAGCGCGACGGCATCAAACCAGCCACAACGACGACCACGGCCGGTCGTGGTGCCCACTTCATTGCCTTTCACCGCGAGGTGCTCACCTACCTCATCGAACAGCTCGGTCGGGAACGGACCAGAGCCAACACGGGTGGTGTAGGCTTTGGTAATTCCCAGCACATAATCCAGGTACATCGGGCCGAAACCGGAACCAGTCGCGGTACCACCAGCCGTGGTGTTGGAAGAGGTTACGAACGGGTAGGTTCCAAGGTCGATGTCCAGCAGGGAACCCTGGGCACCTTCGAACAGGATATGCTCGCCTTTTTTGCGGTAGTCGTGCAGCAGGTCAGTCACATCCGCCGCCATTGGGATAATTTCCTTACCCATGGCCAGCAGGTCCGCCAGCGCCTGATCGACATCCACAGCTTCTTCTTTGAAATACTCGGTCAGTACGAAGTTGTGGTAAGCCATGATGTCACGCAGCTTCGCCTCAAACGCGACTGAATCCAGCAGGTCGCCCACTCGCAGACCACGACGCGACACTTTATCTTCGTAGGCCGGACCGATGCCACGACCCGTGGTGCCGATCTTGTCATTCCCACGGGCTCGCTCGCGGGCCTGGTCGATGCGAATATGAGTCGGCAGGATCAGCGGGCAAGCAAGGCTGATCTTGAGACGGTCACGCACGGCCACGCCACGCTCTTCGAGTTCGCGCACTTCCTTGAGCAACGCCTCCGCGGACAGGACAACGCCATTGCCGATCAGGCAGTTGACGTTTTCACGCAAAATTCCTGACGGAATCAGGTGAAGCGCCGTTTTCTTACCTTCGATGACCAGTGTGTGTCCGGCGTTATGCCCACCCTGGAAACGCACCACCGCTGCAACTTCTTCGGTGAGCAAATCAACAATTTTGCCTTTTCCTTCATCACCCCATTGGGTGCCCAGCACTACAACGTTTTTGCCCATGACTCTCTCTCGACGTTCCGGCAACCAGCCGGTGTGACAACGATAAAATATGTGTATTCGGCAACAAAACAGCCTGAACGCCTACGACAGCGGCTCCACAACCCACTGGCCATCGCGCTTGACCAACGCCCGGTCACACCCCCTGATAGCGGGATCAACCTCAGCCTCTTCAGGAAGTGCCTGAACGACCGTCTCGGTCAGCCTCAGCCCGGCAACAACACCTGCCAGGGCTGGATCATCACTGACCGGTGCCCATATCGCTCCGACCCGGTGTGTGGCTCGCTCGCCCAGGGCAACCAGCGCCCGCACATCCAGACTAAAACCGGTAGCGGGGCGAGCACGGCCGAAATCACCACCGATGGCGTCATAGCGACCGCCCTTGGCCACCGCGTCACCGTGCCCCGGCGCGTATGCGGCAAAGACCAGGCCAGTGTGATAGTTGTAACCGCGTAACTCGCAAAAATCGAAGCCCAAGCCGACTTCCGGGAAGTCCCGGCTCAGCATATCGGCAACCCGGGCCAGCTGATCCAGTGCCCTGGTGACCGTCTCCGACGCATCCTTGAGGATCTCCCTCGCCTGCGCCAGGGCATCAACACCACCACTGACCGCCACCAGACCACGCAACTGACCACCAGCGCTGTCGGTCGGACAGTCTCCCAGCAGCTCATTCAGCTCCGGCACCGACTTACGTTGCATCGCATCAAAAATGGTCGCTTCGGTCTCGGCGTCAAAACCCGCTTCGGCAATCAGCGACTGATAGATGGCAACATGGGCAAGATCCAGATGAACCCGAGGCAAGCCAGCCACCCGCAGGGTTTCCAGCATCAGGCTGATCACTTCAAGGTCGGCAGATTCGGACTGACTGCCAAACAGCTCACATCCCGCCTGGATCGGAGTACGACCGGTCAACATATGTTGGGGACGGGTGTTAAGCACATGGCCGGCGTAACACAGCCGGGTCACACCGTCTTGACGCAGGGTGTGAGCGTCAATACGTGCGGCCTGAGGGGTCATGTCTGCACGAACGCCCATCATTCGACCGGTGAGCTGGTCGGTCAGCTTGAAGGTCTGCAACTCAAGGTCATGTCCCGTTCCGGTGAACAGAGACTCCAAGTATTCAATCAGGGGGGGGATTACCAGCTGATAGCCCCAGCGTTGGCAGGTGTCCATCACATCACGGCGGAGTGATTCAATGCGACCAGCCAGCGGCGGAAGAATGTCTTCCACGCCATCTGGAAGCAACCAGCGATCAGATACTGTCATGTGTTTCTAGTGTCCGTCTTTATCCCGGCCAACATCGATAGCAACCAGGATTTCAAAGAATTGAGGGCCAGGCCCGAAGCGGAACAAAAACCAGCGGCGACCCAGAAGCCATTACACGCTTCCAAACCGGCCGAATTTTACACCGTTAGCCGACACAAAAAAACCGGAATGCCGAGGACATTCCGGTTTCCGAAGCTTCCGTCCAGATTAATTTGCGCCCAGCGGGTCCTTCAGGAAACGAAGGAACTCGCTATCCGCATCAATAACCATCAGGTCTTGCTGGTTGGAGAAGGTCTTCTGGTAGGCCTCCAGACTCCGGTAGAAGCTGTAAAAGTCTTCGTTGGAGCTGTAGGCATCAGCATAAATGGATGCCGCTTCACCATCACCCTCACCACGCAGTTCTTCAGCCTTTGCGAAAGCTTCTGCGAGAATTACCGTACGCTGGCGGTCTGCATCGGCACGGATACCTTCGGCGGCCTCACGGCCTCGCGAACGGAACTCCTGAGCCAGTTTTTCACGTTCAGTCGCCATCCGGCGATACACGTTATCACTGACCTGCCCCGGGAATTCAATGGCCTTGACCCGGATATCCAACACCTCGATACCAAATTCGGCAATGGACGTTTCGTTCACCCGGTCACGGAGGATGTGCATCAGCTCATCCCGCTGACCCGACACCACCTCGTGCATGGTGCGGACACCGAATTCATCCCGCAGCCCGTTATCGACCCGTGATGACAGCAGGGACTGTGCCCGCAGTTCATCTCCGCCGGTGGCCCGGTAGAACTCATCCACATCACTGATACGCCAGGCGATGTAGGAATCCACATCCAACGGCTTTTTCTCGATGGTCAGATACTGCTTGGATGGCAGGTCATTAGTCAGAACCCGCACATCGAAACGCCGCACCTGGTCTACCACCGGTACCTTGAAGTGGATACCTGCCTTGATATCGGTCTCGATCAACTCGCCAAAGCGCAGCAAAACGCCCCGATGGGTTTCCGGAATGATATAGACGCTCGACAACACCAGCAGGACAACGATGAGGGTGCCTGCAAGACCCACAATACCTTTAGGTCCCATGATTATCTCCCTCTCCGGACGTTACTGGACTGACGATCCTGAAGTTCCTGCATGACACGATCGGTCAGGGAGCGGATATCACTTTCAGTCATCGACGACGGGGTACTGCCCAGGCCGCTGTCGCTGCGGGTCGCGCCTGCTGAGCGGTTCACCAGCTGATCCAACGGCAGGTACATCATGTTATTACCACCCTCGGTGTCCACCAGAATCTTGCTGGTGCTGGACATGACGGTCTCAAGCGCTTGCAGATACATACGCTCGCGGGTCACGCCCGGAGCCTGCTGGTAGACGTTCAGCATAGCCAGGAAGCGCGATGTTTCACCGCGAGCCCGTTCGATAACCTCAGCACGGTAGGCCGAGGCCTCCTCCACCATACGCTGAGCCTGACCACGAGCCTCTGGAACCACCTTGTTGCGGTAGGTCTCGGCTTCTTCCTTCAAACGCTGTTCATCTTCACGAGCCCGCTGGACCTCACGGAACGAATCCTGCACCGGCGCTGGCGGCTGGGTGCTTTCAACGTTCACCCGGACAATTTGCAGACCAGTGCCGTACTCTTCCAGGAACCGCTGCAGACGCTGTTCAACCCGAACGGCCAGTTCCGCACGACCTTCAGTCAGCACGTCATCCAGCATAGAGCTGCCCACTTCATGGCGCAGCGCGCTGTCAGTGGCAAATGCCAGTGCCTGGTTTGAATTACGCACGTTGAGGACATAGTCTCGGGCGCTGATTACGCGGTACTGTACCTGCAGCTCGACGGTTACCAGGTTTTCATCCTGAGTCAGCATCTGGCCACGAGATTCGGCATTACGAACGTTGGTAAAACGCACCTTGGTGACGTCGTCAATCAACGGTACCTTAAAGCGCAACCCTGGCTCTTCGGTCTTGTGGTATTCCCCGAAGCGCAGGACAACCGCTCGCTCCTGTTCGTCAACGGTGTAGAACGACTGGAACACGATGTAACCCACCAGCAGGATACCCACCAGCGCGAACACAGCACCGAAACCGCTACCGCCACCAGAGGATTCGCTTGAACCGCCTCCGGACTTTCCGCCTTTACCGCCAAGCAGCTTGTTCAAACGATCAAGCCCTTTTTTCAGCGCCTCATCAAGATCTGGCGGTCCCTGATCATCACCACCACGACGACCTCCAGATCCCCAAGGGTCGTTGTCGTTCCGATTTCCACCCGGTTCGTTCCAGGCCATATTCCTCTCCGTTCCATTCTGCTCTAATGGCTGCAAATACTAGGGGGTTATACACGCGACGGCAATAGCCAACAGATTACACCGCCCCCATATCCCCTTGTTCGGCATAGCGAATAGCCGCCGGCTGTTTTCCCGCCCGCCTAAGCAACTGTAGCCAGTCCCGCTCCTGAAGGCGAACTTCCACCAGGGTTTCACCGCTATCGAGATGCCGCTCGGATATCACCGCACCGGCCTGGTGCAGCGATGAACGAAACTTACCATCCGCAGGCTCCAGCACCACAAACTGGTGGATCACATCTTCAGCCAAACGCTCGACCACCGCGTCCTGAAGATCTTCGATACCCGCGCCGGTGACTGCCGAGACCCAAACCCGCACCGGAACACCGTCTTCGTTACGGTCGATCCTGGGCTGAAAGTCCTCAAGCAGGTCTATTTTGTTGAACACCTGCAAAACCGGTACCTCATCCGCACCGATTTCCACCAACACCTGCTCAACCTGATCAATATTGTCGTCACGACGCTCATCACTGCAGTCAATCACATGCAGAAGCAAGGTGGCGTCGGTTGTTTCCTCCAGGGTTGCCCTGAAGGCCTCCACCAGCTTGTGAGGCAGGTGACGGATAAAACCAACGGTATCGGCAAACACCACTGTGCCGATATCCGGCATTTCCAGCCTCCGCAAAGTCGGGTCGAGGGTGGCGAAAAGCTGGTTGGCGGCATACACCGTCGAAGTCGTGAGCCGGTTGAACAGGGTGGATTTGCCAGCGTTGGTGTACCCAACCAGAGAAACCGTCGGGATATCCGCCCGTTGCCGGGCTCGACGCCCCTGATCCCGCTGTTTTCGGACTTTGGCCAGGCGGCGGTGAATCGATTTGATGCGCTCCCGCAACAGCCGGCGATCGGTTTCAAGCTGGGTCTCACCGGGCCCTCGTAAGCCGATACCGCCTTTTTGCCGCTCAAGGTGTGTCCACCCCCGCACAAGCCGGGTCGACATGTGCTCAAGCTGGGCCAGTTCCACCTGCAGCTTTCCTTCATGAGTCCGCGCACGCTGAGCAAAAATATCGAGTATCACCCCGGTACGATCCAGCACCCGGCATTTCAGCTCCCGCTCCAGGTTACGCTCCTGACTGGGACTCAGCGCATGGTTAAACAGCACAACATCCGACTCATAGAGCTGGATGGCCTGCCGGATCTCTTCCAGCTTGCCTTCACCTACGAACAACCGGGAACTGGGCTGGTTGCGTGACCCGGTCACGGTGGCAACCGCTTCCACCCCGGCAGAACTCACAAGGTCAGCAAACTCCCCCAGGTCCTCACCTTCGTTGTGGGAAGAAAAATCGATATGAACCAGGACCGCCCGTTCACCGACATCAGGACGCTCAAACAATGGCTATCAACTCCCGTTTTCAAGTCATATAAATGCAAACACCCGCTCCCCCGAAACCGTGACTTACGGCATCAGGAAGAGCGGGTGAAAATTGGCACAGGGGCCAGGCAAGCGGAGCTATGTGATCAGCCTTCCGCTTCGCCTTCACCTGCCGGGTTCTGTTGCGGGATCCGCACATTACGAGCCGGTACAACCGTAGAAATAGCGTGCTTGTACACCATCTGGCTTACGGTGTTCTTCAGCAAAATAACAAACTGGTCAAACGATTCGATCTGGCCCTGCAGCTTGATTCCATTGACCAGAAAGATGGATACCGGAATACGTTCCTTGCGCAGTGCGTTCAAGTAAGGGTCTTGTAGAGAGTGCCCTTTTGACATGTTATTTTCTCCTGTTATTGAGGTAATTCAGATCGTCATTAATTCAGTTAAATGTGGTGCGTAACCCGATAATTTTCAAGGCAGCATCAACGTTTTGTGCGGATTCTGAGTCGAGCCAGTGCACATCCGGCCATCTCCTTAACCAGGTCATCTGCCGTTTGGCCAGCTGCCGCGTCGCTGCTACCGCCTTTGCAATCATTTCCTGCTTATCACCGTCATCGGCCAGATAAGACCAAGCCTGCCGATAACCGACACACCGCATGGAAGGCATGTCTGTGGACAAGTCACCCCGAGCCATCAGAGCCCGGACCTCATCAAGAAACCCTTCTTCCAGCATTTTGAGAAAGCGGCTCTGGATCCGTTCATGGAGCACGCGTCGTTCGGAAGGAGCAATCGCAAGTTGGGTCACAGTATACGGCAGTGATGTCGATTCGTCTGCCTGCCACTGCGTGAAATAGGGGTAATTCGCACCCTGCCCGTGATTTTGGCCCGTTTTTTCCACTTCAGCCCGCCAAAGGGTTGAAATTGGCTGACCACTCAACCGAATCACTTCCAGCGCCCTCAGCAAACGCTGGCGATTGTTTGGGTGAATCAACTCCGCAGCAATGGGGTCAAGCCGGGCCAATTCGTCGTGCAGGGCCGGCCAGCCATGCTGTTCTGCCTCCTGCTCCAGCTTCCTCCGCAGCTCAGGGTCCGCTGACGGCAGGTCAGACATTCCATGAAGGAGCGCCTTGAAGTACATCATAGTGCCGCCGACCAAAAGAGGAATACGACCTTTAGCTGTAATATCAGCCATTTCCCGCAGTGCATCCCGGCGAAAATCCGCCGCTGAATAGCTTTCAGCGGGATCACAGATATCAATCAACCGATGCGGTGCCTGTGCCAGCTCCTCGGCGGTCGGTTTGGCGGTGCCGATATCCATATCTCGATAGATCAGCGCGGAATCCACGCTGATGATGTCGCAGGGCAGCTTCTGGCAAAGCGCCATGGCAAGATCCGTTTTACCGGATGCCGTCGGCCCCATCAAAAAGATGGCTGGCGGCAGGGCTGACGATTCTGGGTGATCAGCGTTGCTGGCCATCACCGCCCCCTCAGGAACAGCTTATCGAGTTCCGACAACGTGACCAGTGTCCAGGTCGGCCGTCCGTGGTTACATTGACCACTACGCTCGGTTGCCTCCATATCCCGCAGCAACGCGTTCATTTCGGGAATCGTCAGTTGCCGGTTAGCCCGCACCGAGCCGTGACAGGCCATCGTTCCCAGAAGCTCATGGATAACTGCCTCGACACGATCACTCTGGCCATTTTCGATCAGGTCAGCAAGCACGTCGCGCACCAGTTGCTCCGTGTCGGCATGACGAAGCAACGTGGGCACCTGACGAACCGCAATGGTTTCGGGGCCAATTCGCTCAATCAACAAGCCGAGCTTCTGGAGGTCGTCGCCATGACTTTCGGCCAGCCCGGCTTCCTTCTGGCTGACAGCCATCGACAATGGCACCAACAACGGCTGACTTTTCAGGTCCTCAGCGTCCAGGGCCAGTTTCATGCGTTCATAGGTGATGCGCTCATGCGCGGCATGCATATCAACCACCACCATGCCCTGCCGGGTCTGGGCCAGGATGTAAATACCGTGCAGCTGGGCAATAGCGTAGCCCAATGGCGGCTCCGCACCTTCGTTAGCCGGCGGCGTTGGGGCGACGGCTGGTCGCGCCATGGCATCACCGGTTATCGGCTGAACAGGCTCTACCGGCTCAACCGGGGTTGTCACACCGCCACCCTGGTTGAGCGACTGGTAAAAGGCCATCTGATCCTGGGCCGCCCACGTCTTCTGAGGCGGTTGGGAAGTCGCCCCCCAAGGCATGGAATTTGCCGCCGCACCGGCCTGCGGCATCGCTGCACCGGCTGCTCCATCAGCGCTATCACCAGGCTCCGGCCCCAGGGACTGAGCCATTACCCCACGCAGGTGGTCGTCCGGACGCACATCTGCCAGAGCCTTGTGCAGTGTCCGGAAAATGAAGTCATGCACCAGGCGGCCGTCCCGGAACCTCACCTCATGCTTGGTGGGGTGCACGTTCACATCCACCGTCGCCGGATCCACTTCCAGATAGAGTACAAAGGCCGGGTGGCGGTTGTTGTACAGCACATCCCGGTAGGCCTGGCGAACGGCATGGGCGACCAGGCGGTCACGAATAACCCGATGGTTGACGAAAAAATACTGAAGGTCAGCCTGGCTGCGGGAAAAGGTGGGCAAGGCGACCCAGCCCCACAACCGCAAACCGGTCGCCTCAGCATCAATGACGACCGCATTGTCGATAAATTTTTGCCCACAAAGTGCGCCAATACGACGCTCCTTATCAAGCTGGGTAGGCGCAGGACGCAGGCTCTGAACCACTTTCTGGTTATGACGCAGGGTAAAACCGGTATCAAACCGCCCCAGGGCCTGACGGCGCAGGCACTCTTCCAGGTGTCCAAACTCGGTCTTTTCGGTGCGCAAAAATTTTCGGCGTGCAGGGGTATTAAAGAACAGGTCACGCACTTCAACCGTAGTACCAACAGGGTGAGCCGCCGGCGAGAGCCTGGCATCCATATCCCGGCCTTCCACCTCAACCTTATTGGCTGCTTCCTGCTCCTCCGTTCTCGACGTCAGCGCCAACCGGGAAACAGAACTGATACTGGCCAGGGCCTCGCCACGAAACCCCAATGACCCAACGGCTTCCAGGTCTTCAAGGCTGGCAATCTTGCTGGTGGCATGGCGGCTCAATGCCAGGGGCAGGTCTTCCTTGCTGATCCCCGAGCCGTTGTCACGCACTCGAATCAGCTTGACGCCACCCTGCTCGACATCCACGTCAATGTGGCCCGCGCCCGCGTCCAGTGCGTTCTCCACCAACTCTTTCAGGACCGAGGCCGGTCGCTCAACCACCTCTCCGGCGGCAATCTGGTTGGCGAGTCGGGGGGACAACAATTTAATCACAGACATGGTCCGGAGCGGCCTCTCTTATTACGGCGGGTGTATGGCAATTACAGGCGGGAATGATAGCAAGAACGCCAGGAAAGCTCAGGACGCAGGTATACGGATGGTTTGCCCGACAACCACTCGATCATCCGAGAGCCCATTATACTGCATCAGCTCACGTACGGTGGTCCGGTTATCCCGGGCAACAGCCGACAGGGTATCACCACGCTGGATCCGATAGTGGCTTGCGCCGCCGCCCTCTTGTCGCTTCTGCCAAGCAACCAGGGTGCCCGGCGGCGGTGTCTGGTGGAAGTAGTCTTCAATACCTTTGAACACCGCTCTGGCCAACTGCTGACGGTAATTGGCACTGCCCAGGTTGCGCTCTTCCTGAGGGTTGGAGATAAACCCGGCTTCTACAAGAATGGAGGGGATATCGGGCGACTTGAGCACCACAAAGGACGCCTGTTCAACACCCGACTTATGCAGGCGGGTGACCTGCTCCAGATTACGCAGGACATAGTCACCAACACCGATGCTCGCATTGATGCTGGCCGTCATCGACAGGTCAAGCAGCACGCCGGCAAGGGTATCGTCCTTACCGTCCAGGGACACCCCGCCCGAACCACCGATCAGGTCAGAGCGATTTTCACTGCGTGCCAGCCAGCGCGCCGTTTCACTGGTTGCCCCGCGTTGGGACAAGGCGAATACAGAGGCACCCCGCGGCTGGGCGGTGTTGAATGCATCCGCATGCACGGATACGAAAAGATCCGCATTATGGCGACGGGCCAACAGGGTACGGCTACGCAGGTCGATATAGTAGTCGCCGTCTCTTGTCAGCCGGGCGGTATATCCAGGCTGACTCTCAATAACTTCAGCCAGAGTTCTGGCCAGACGCAGAACGACATCCTTCTCTCGGGTTCCGGCAGGACCGGTTGCCCCGGGATCCTCGCCGCCATGCCCGGCATCCACCACCACAATGATATCGCGCTGTCCTGAGCCATTATCCGACAAGGTTGGCCGCGCAGGCTCCTCGCTGCGACTCGCCCCCCCAGACCCCAGCAGGTCGAGCACCAGACGGTGGCCATACTGTTGATTGGGCTCAAGCTGGAAACTCCGCGGCTGGACATCGCCATTCAGGTCCAAGACCACCCTAAGGTCCGTCCCATTTCTTGGTGCCGTGCGAATTCGTTGGATCGGCGTGCCTGACAGGTCCAGTGACGAGAAGTCCGCATCCATGCCGGTATTGCTGATGTCGATCACAAGACGGGAGGGATTGTTGAGGGCAAAAATATTGTGCTCAACCGGGGCCGACGTATCGAATACCAGGCGGGTATGATCAGGGGCAGGCCAGACCCGGGCGCCCTCAATGTCAGCTCCGGCGTTGGCTTGCCAGCAAACCGCAAGCAACGCAAAGACCTGTAGGGCTCTGATTGCCCAACGGCCGCGTGATCTGCTGATATATTTACCCATCCTGTGCACCCAATCGCTTTTCAGTATTTCGTTCAGTCAGGAGTCGCGGCATCGATCGCCAGCACAACGCCACTCCCTCGACGGGTTCCCGCGTTCAGGTACGCCACCCGTCCGTGCCCCCGGGCTTCCAGGCGAATGATCAGGTCCGGCTCGGGCAACACCCCTTGCCCCCTTTCCGCCCACTCGATGAGACAGATGTCATCACCGAGGAAATAATCCCGAATGCCCATGTATTCCAGTTCTTCCGGGTCACCCAGCCGATAAAGATCAAAATGGTACGCGGCCGGGCGTAAATGCTCGTACGGTTCTACCAACGTGTAGGTAGGGCTCTTGACCGAACCTGTGTGCCCCAGTGCCCGTAACACCCCCCGGCTCAACGTGGTCTTGCCCATCCCCAGGTTGCCCTCAAGGAAAATCGTCAGACCATCGCCGCTGGCAAGCACCTGCCGGGCGATCTCAGCGCCCAGCCGCTCTGTTTCGCTTTCGTCCGCCAGCACAACCGTGCAACGAACCGTTTCACTCGCCGTCAACGGCATCATCAATTCCCTGTAAACCCTCTCGCAACCGGCGCTCTGACAACCTCTCGGCCTCAGCGAGCATCAACGGCAGCGTATCAATGACATCGGTTGGGATGAGTCCCATATACCCTTTCGACTCCGAAGCCCGGTCGGCACACGCCAAATGCAGCGTCGCCGCGAGTGTCGCTGCCTCCAGCGGAGTCGCGACCTGTGCAAGGAGGCTGCCAATCATACCCGACAGCACATCACCCATACCACCGGTCGCCATGCCCGGGTTACCACCACTAATGATGATGGTTTCACGTCCGTCCGTAATCACGGTGCCAGCACCTTTGAGCAGCACTGTTCCGCCATATTCCTGCTGAATGCGGATAGCGGCCGCCACCCGGTCCTCCTCTACGTCTGCGGCAGAGGTCATTCCCAGCAATCGTGCAGCCTCCCCCGGGTGAGGCGTCAGAATATGGTTATTGGCGGTCACCGGAACCCGTTGCGACAACAGGTTCAGGGCATCCGCATCCAAAACCTGGGGCTTACCGCTGGTCACCACCTGTTGCAGCATCTGCTGTCCCCAGGACGACTGCCCCAATCCTGGCCCACAAACCACAATGGATGCCCTGGACAGCATCGGCACCAGCTCCGACCCATGAATCACGCCCTGCGCCATAACGGACGGACACCGGGCCAGCGCCGGCATGACGTGTTCCGGTCGTGTCGCCAACGTCACCAGGCCAGCGCCACTACGTATTGCAGCCTCAGCCGCCAGCAACGCGGCCCCACCAAAACCACGGTCACCCGAAACTATCAGCAGATGCCCAAAATGCCCCTTGTGGGCCGCCGCCGAGCGAACGGGTAAGCGAGACCGAAGCCCCCACCAATCCACTCTCCGGGCCGTCGGCTGCTCACCACAACTATCGAGAAAAGGTTCGGTCTCCAGTGATTCGAACACCACCTGCCCCGAACACCCACTCCCCTGCCCGGTTAGCAGGCCGGTTTTCAGGCCAATAAAGGTGACCGTTACTACCGCCCGGACCACATCGCCCGCCGCATGCCCCGTTGTCGCATCCAACCCTGACGGAAGGTCAATTGCCAGCACCGGTGCCAGGCTGGCATTGCAGCGGCGGATCAGGTCATCGAACGGAGCTCTCGGAGCCCCCGTCACGCCGGTTCCCAACATGCCATCGACAATCAGTCCGGCGGTAGCAAACAACACCGCACGGGCGCCCTCATCGAGTTCGCGCCAGAGTCGAACTCCAACTCCGTCGCCCACGGCGGCCTGATAAGCCTTCAGGGCATCCCCTTTCAGGCGCTCAGGATCAGTCACGGCAACACAGTCAACGTCGAGCCCATGACGAACCGCACTGGCCGCCACCAGGTAACCATCGCCACCGTTATTGCCAGCACCGCAAAGCACCAACAACCGCCCCGGTTCTGGCCAGACTTTGATCATATTCCGGAAAACGCTGCTGGCTGCCCGCTGCATCAATTCAAAGCCAGGCACCTGACACTGACCGATCACATAACGGTCAATCGCCCGCACCGCATCGGCGGAATACAGGGATTCTGGTAGACTACGGCTAACCGCTGGGATCATGACGTCGGGTCCTGGCAAAGAAACCGGTTGAAGTTATAGGGCCAGATCTCTGTAAAGAATAGCAAAACAGCCCTAAAGGTCATAACTTAAACAATTGCCGTTTTGTTAAACATTCTAAAGTCCAATATGCACCAATCCCTGGACACACTTCCAGATATTATCCGCCGCTGGGCACAAGAACTTGGCTTTGCCGATGTTGGCATCAGCACGCCCGATACTGGCGACCATGGCAGCCACCTGAAACGGTGGCTGGCGAATGGCCTACATGGCGAAATGAGCTATATGGCAGACCATGGCAACAAGCGGTTTACGCCCACCGAACTGGTACCGGGAACCCAACGGGTCATCTCCGTGCGCATGGATTACCTGACAACACCGGACAGCCCCGGCGATGTCTTGTCTAATCCCGAAAAAGCCTATATATCTCGCTATACCCTGGGACGTGATTACCACAAACTGATGCGCAAACGCCTGGCAACCCTCGCCAAGCGGATTGATGATGCGGTGTCCGGGTTCGATTACCGGGCGTTTGTCGACAGCGCCCCGGTGCTGGAACGCGCCCTGGCCCGTCAAGCCGGACTGGGCTGGCAGGGCAAGAACACCATGCTGCTGACTCGCAAGGCCGGCTCATTCTTCTTCCTGGGTGAAATTTTCACCAGTGCGCCACTGCCACTCGACACACCGTATGACAAAGACCATTGTGGCCGCTGCACGTCCTGCCTGGACCTTTGCCCGACCCAGGCCTTCCCCGCCCCACACGTGCTGGACGCCCGGCGCTGCATCAGTTACCTGACCATTGAGCTGAAGGGCGCCATTCCGGAAGAGTTACGACCACTGATGGGCAACCGGGTATTTGGCTGCGATGACTGTCAGCTGGTCTGCCCCTGGAACCGTTTCAGCAAACCGTCCGCTGAAGAGGACTTCAAGCCGCGGCACCATCTGGACAATACCGAGCTGGCTCAGCTGTTTCGCTGGACCGAAGAGGAGTTTCTAACGCGCACGGAAGGGTCGGCCATTCGCCGGACCGGGTATGAAGGCTGGCTCCGCAACCTGGCAGTGGGACTGGGAAACGCACCATCCACCATTCCAGTCATTGAGGCCCTTAAATACCGGACCAACCACCCTTCCCCGCTGGTGAGGGAACATGTGCTGTGGGCTTTGCAGCAGCATGGCGTCGATACCGACGCCACACCACCCGCGACTCAGTCCTGAAGGCGGAAAAACGCCTCCCGGTAATGCTGGAGCTCGGCAATGGAGTCCCGGATATCATCCAGAGCAAGGTGTGAGCCCTTTTTGGCCACGCCTGCCAATACGTCAGGCCGCCAACGCCGCGCCAGCTCCTTTACCGTGCTGACATCAAGGTTGCGGTAATGGAAGAACGCCTCCAGTTGCGGCATGTACTTCACCAGAAAGCGACGATCCTGCCCAATGCTGTTACCGCAGAGTGGTGAGGCACCTGCATCCAGGTGCTCCTTCAGGAAGGCCAGCGTCTGCTGTTCCGCCTCCGCTTCCGACACCTTGCTGTCTTTGACCCGCTGGGTCAGGCCGTTTTCGCCATGAGTCCTGGTGCACCACTCATCCATGGCATCCAGCAAACTGTCTGGCTGATGCACTGCGATGACCGGCCCCTCTGCAATGACATTGAGGTTCGAGTCGGTGACAATGGTGGCAATTTCGATGATGCGTTCCCGTTCCGGGTCCAACCCGGTCATTTCCAGGTCAATCCAGACAAGGCGGTCGGATGCCGACATTACTTCTCTCCTGAGGGTAAAGGTTTCGCGCGAGGAGACTGCCACCGTGCAGGCAGCAACGGGGCAATTCGAGTATGATGGTACACCAGATTAGCCCTCGATACTGACATCACACTATTGCCTATGGCCAAACGTCGATTAAACAAACAACAGCAGTGGCGTATCCGCAAGATTCAGCAGGAACGGGCGGAGCGTGCTCACCGCAAGGAACGCGCCATTGACGAACAACTGGAAGCTGGCGAACTCGGCGCAGAGCAGGCCGGGCTGGTTATCGCCCACTATGGCCAGCAACTGGACATCGAGGCGCTTGAGGGCGAGCGTAAAGGCAGCGTCTGTCGCTGCTTTGTCCGCGCCAACATTGACAGCCTGGTGACCGGGGACCGGGTCATCTGGCGTCCCGGGTCAGGCGAAACCGGCGTCATCGTCGCCCGCTCGGAGCGCCAGAATTTACTGCAGCGCCCGGATAAGTTTGGCCAGATCAAGCCGGTTGCGGCCAACATTGACCACATCATTCTGGTCATTGCGCCGGAACCGGAGCCACACGACAACCTGATCGACCGCTACCTGGTGGCGTCGGAAACGACCGGCATACCCGCCGTCATCCTGCTCAACAAGCAGGACCTGGTGACCGATGACAACCGGGAAGCGATCGACCGTCTACTGGCACGCTACGAGTCTTTGGGGTATCCAGTGGTAAGGACCTCCGCGCGCACGACCGATGGCGAACCCGCCTCCCAGGTGACCGAACTGGTCCAGGGCCAGACCAGCGTGTTCGTCGGCCAGTCAGGTGTCGGTAAGTCATCGATCATTCAGACACTGCTACCGGACGAGTCCATTCGCGTCGGTGCGGTATCCGAGAGCACTGGCAAAGGCACCCACACCACAACCACGGCACGATTGTTCCATCTGGACTGCGGGGGGGACCTGATTGATTCTCCGGGGATCCGGGAGTTTGGTTTGTGGCATATGTCTGCGGACGAGATCGAATTTGGCTTCCGGGAAATCCGCAACTTGATGGGCCACTGCCGCTTCCGCAACTGCCGCCACCAGAACGACCCCGGCTGCGCCATCAACGACGCCGCCGACAAAGGTGAAATCACGCCGGAGCGGATGCACAGCTTCCACCGCATCCTTCAGGACATGGCGGAACAGCAATCCCGGGGACTCACTGTAGAGTAAGGTTTACCAGCTCAACTCGTTCGGGTTGGGCTCTTCCCGCTCCTGCAGCCAGTCACCACTTTCAAGAGCCTCTTGCGCTTCCCGCCGCTGTGCCTCAGTCGGTGCAGTCAGGTCGATCAGCGGCTGGTTAGGGTCCTGACGACCGGCGTTGTCCTGTATATCCTGCACGGTTTTCTTGTTCAGCACGATGATGGCAATGCGGCGGTTGACCGGGGCCGTTGGGTCATCTTGGTCGAACAGTACCGAGTCACTGAGCCCAACCACCCGGGCAATCTGCTGATTGCCCACACCTCCGGCAACCAGGGCGCGGCGGGCGGTATTGGCGCGGTCCGCCGACAATTCCCAGTTGGTGTAACCGGGACGACCACTGAACGGCGTAGCATCGGTATGACCGGTAATGCTGAGTTTGTTGGGCACCATGCTCAACGGCTTGGCTAGTTCGAACAAGATATCCTGGGAGTAGTACTTGAGCTGGGCACGCCCACTGTCGAACATCGGTCGCTGGGAACGGTCCACGATCTGAATCCGCAACCCTTCATCAGTGATATCAATGAGCAGCTGGTCCTTGAACTCCTGAAGCGTCTGGCTTTGCTCAATCTGCTCCTGCAGGTCCTGAAACAGCTCTTCCATCTGGCGACGTTCCAGGGAGTCCGCCAACTCTTCGATCCGCTCATCCTCAATTTGGATCTGACTGTCCGCGACGTCGGCACTGGACGCCTCAACCACCGACGCACTGCCCCCCAGATCAACAGGATTACGAGAGCCACCATCGACATACCCAACCGGGTCCCGAAAATAGCCCTCGACCGCCTCAATCTGCTCCGGTGTCGCCGTGGCCGTCAGCCAAAGCACCAGGAAAAAGGCCATCATGGCGGTCGCAAAATCGGCAAATGCCACTTTCCAGGAGCCACCATGGTGACCACCGGCTACCACCTTTTTGCGCTTTACAATGATCGGTCTTTCTTCCACGTCATCACCCGGTCTGGCTACTCAAAGCGTTATCGTTACGTGTAACACCGTTACTTCGAACGCACGTGATCATTCAGCTCCTGGAAATCAGGTCGCTTATGGGTTGGCAGCGCCTTTCGCCCAAATTCAACCGCCATCTGCGGAGCCTGCCCGGACACCGTAGCAATCAGGGATGATTTGACGCATTCGTAGGCTTTCAGCTCATACTGGGCTGCGTGCTCAAGAGCTATGGAAGTGGGGCCGACAAACCCGTACCCCATCCAGATTCCAAGGAAAGTACCAACCAGTGCTGCCGCCACACTGAGACCAATCCGCTCAGGCCCTTCGGCCAGGAAATTCATGGTGATGACAATACCCAGCACCGCAGCCACGATACCCAGACCCGGCAATGCATCCGCGATTTTATTAACGGCATGAGCCGGCTCTTCGAGTTCGCGATGACGGCTATCGATTTCATTGTCCATCATGCCTTCCAGCTCATGGGGCGCCATGTTGCCGGAACTGATGATGCGCAGATAGTCGGTAATGAACGCCATCAATTCCCGAGACTTCATCACCGCAGGATAACGGGTAAAAATCGCGCTGGACTCAGGGTTGTCGATGTCCTCTTCAATTGACATCACCCCCTGCTTTCGCGATTTGTCGAAGACATCGTACAGCAGACTGAGCAGGTCCAAGTAAAAGGCTTTATTGAATGGCGACCCCGTCAGCAAGCGCAGGATCCCCTGGAAGACTTGCTTGATGAGGCTGGGAGGGTTGGCAATGATGAATGACCCCAATGCCGCCCCAAAAATGATCAGGAGCTCCGTCGGTTGCCACAATACCATCAGGTTTCCGCCATGGAGCGTATAGCCGCCCAATACGCAGGCAACCACAATAATCCCACCAATGATTAATGCCATAAAACCTCATACACCCGTTGAAAAGGAATTGCCGCCACAATCATAGCAACGGCTCTCGCCATCCGCGAAGATAGCAAATTCAACCAATTACTCGCTATCCCTTCAGACTTTGATAGAATCACGCGCTCTGTTTACAAGAGAAAGCACCCATGTTGGACAAGCTATTTGTTATCAGTCAATACGTTACGCCCCAGCTTGCAGTTTCCCGCCTGGCGGGCAAGCTCGCAGACAGCGACCGGACCCCGGCCCTGAAGAACAGGGTGATCAAGTGGTTTATCGGCCGTTATGGCGTAAACATGAGTGAAGCAGCCGAGCCCAACCCGGAAGCCTACCCCAGCTTTAATGCCTTCTTCACACGGGAACTGAAACCAGGGCTCCGCCCGGTCGACCCGGCCCCCAAGGTACTCACCAGCCCGGTTGACGGTGCCATCAGCCAGCTCGGTCAAGTCAGCGACGACCGCGTTTTCCAGGCCAAGGGGCAATCCTTCAGCCTTCAGGAGCTTCTGGGTGGCGACGCCGAGCGGACCGAGCCGTTCGAGAATGGTGAGTTTGCGACCATCTACCTGGCTCCGAAAGACTATCACCGTATTCACATGCCGATGTCCGGAACCCTGCGGGAGATGATCCACGTACCGGGTAAGTTGTTCTCGGTAAATCCCGTGACCGCTGAAAATGTTCCCAACCTATTTGCCCGCAATGAGCGAGTGGTTGCCATTTTTGATACCGACATCGGTCCCTTTGCGATGGTCTTGGTTGGCGCCATGATTGTTGGTAGCGTCGAAACCACCTGGGCAGGGGTTGTGGTGCCGAGCGGTAACGGTGTTTCAGTTTCGAAATACGACCACCTGAAGACGCCCATCACCTTCGAAAAAGGGCAGGAAATGGGTCGTTTCCGCCTGGGTTCCACCGTAATCATGGTGGCGCCCAAAGGGGCAACCCAGTGGAAGAAAGACATGATTGCCGGCAAGACCATCCGCATGGGTGAGGCGTTCGGCCTCAACGCCTGATCAGGCGATCTCAAAGGGGAAGGCCACAACCTCAGCGATTGAGGTCTTCCCCATCTTGAGCATCAGCAGCCGGTCCAGCCCCAGCGCAACGCCGGCACAGTCCGGGAGACCGGCTTCCAGCGCAAATAGCAGCGCCTCATCCACCGGCATTTCAGGCTTTCCCGCACCCTTCCTGGCCTCATTGTCAGCCAGAAACCGTTGCCGCTGCTCCTCGGCGTCCGTCAGTTCCCAATAGCCGTTACACAGCTCAATGCCGTTGACGTACAACTCAAAACGGTGGGCGACGGGGACACCGCCTTCGACGGAAACCCTTGCGAGAGCCGCCTGACTGGCCGGGTAGGCGGTAACGAAGGTCGGCGGTTGCTCACGCAATGCCACTTCCACCTCATGACTCATCAGTACATCGAGCCAGCCGTCGCGCCCCAGGCCTGACGCATTGCCTTCGCCGAGCCAGCGCTCGCAGCGATTCTCAAGCTCCTCATCACTGACCTCAAAAGGGTCAAGCCCGGCAAAACGAACCAGCGCATCCCGGTAGCTCAAGGTGTGCGGCGCCGGACATTCCAACCAGCCACAGACAAGGTCAGCGACTTCAGCCATCAGCTCACGGTCGGTGAACCCGGGCCGATACCATTCAAGCAGGGAAAACTCAGGATTATGGCGGGTTCCACGCTCGCCACTGCGAAACGCACGAAACACCTGATAGATAGGACCAGAGCCCGCTGCCAGCAGGCGTTTCATATGGTATTCGGGGGATGTCTGCAGCCACCCGGAGCGGGCCGGGCAGCCAATAATCGGTGCGAAATTCGCCTCAACGCTGTCCAGGTTGAGGTCCGTCACACCGTGACGCCCCAGCACCGGGGTCTCAGTTTCAAGAACACCACGACGATCGAAGAAGGAGCGCAGGTACTTAAGCTGAAGAGCTCGTGCCTGCAAAGCTTCAATCGACGCGGTCGGTTCCCAGCACCCGGTTGGGGTCATCAGATCGACGCGATCAAACGTTTTTGACGCGGTTGACGTATTCAGCGGAACGGGTATCAACCTTCAGCACATCGCCGATGTTGATAAACAGCGGAACACTGACCACGGCACCGGTGGACAGGGTTGCAGGCTTGGAGCCGCCCTGTGCCGTGTCGCCCTTCATACCCGGATCGGTTTCCACCACTTCGAGCTCAACAAAGTTCGGGGGAGTCACGGACAATGGCGCACCGTTGTACAGAGTTACGGTGTAGACATCCTGCTCTTTCAGCCACTTGGTGACGTCAGCGACGGCCTTGGCGTCTGCCGCGTGCTGTTCAAAAGAGCCGTCCGTCATCATGAAGTGCCAGAACTCGCCGTCGGTGTAGAGGTATTCCATGTCCTGATCGATAACATCAGCCGCCTCAAGAGATTCACCTGACTTGAAGGTGCGTTCCCATACCCGGTTGTTCGTCAGGTTACGCAGTTTGACCCGGTTGAATGCCTGACCTTTACCCGGTTTGACGAATTCGTTTTCCAGGATGGCACAGGGGTCGCCGTCCAACAAAACCTTGAGACCACTGCGAAATTCGTTGGTAGAATAGGAAGCCATGTTAATACCACCTGCAAGAAAGCTATTGAGAGTCGAAAGGTCGCTATGATACAGCGAACCGCAGTCCGTATAGAAGCCCGCCAACAAGATAACGAACCCCAGACCTGGCAACAGCTTCTGGCCGACTCCATCTCCTGCCCGGCGACGTTGCTCAAGGCGCTTGACCTCCCAGCCCCCTCCTGGCTGGAAGGTGCCGTCAACGGCCATGCGCTTTTCCCGGTCCGGGTCCCCCAGCCGTATCTTGAGCGCATAGAGCGAGGCAACCCAGACGACCCGCTCCTGCGTCAGGTACTACCTCTAGCAGAGGAAACCCGCAGCCTGCCTGGATTCGTACAGGACCCGCTGCAGGAAGCGACCGCCACGGCAACGACGGGACTGATCCGGAAATACCAAAGCCGTGCCCTGCTGATGGTCACCGGTCAATGTGCCATTAACTGTCGCTACTGTTTTCGGCGACACTTCCCTTACGGCGACCACCGACTGTCCCCCCAGGACCGCGATCATGTGATTGCCACGTTGCAGGCGGCGCCAGAAATCAACGAAGTCATATTCAGCGGCGGCGATCCGCTGGCCGTAAATGATCGGCTTCTGGCGCGCTGGGCCCAGGCTCTGAGCGCCCTGCCCCAACTGCGACGACTGCGCATTCACACCCGCCTGCCCATCGTGATCCCACAGCGTGTCAATGACGAGCTGCTGTCCTGGATGAGCAGCACCCGACTTCAAGTGATCATGGTTGTCCACATCAACCATCCCAACGAGCTGGACCCGGCAACCCGGGAGGCACTGGCAAAGCTTAAGGCTGCAGGGGTAACCCTGCTCAACCAAAGCGTGCTTCTCAAGAACGTCAACGACGACCCGGACACCCTCTGCGACCTCAGCGAAACCTTATTCGACGCAGGTATACTGCCCTACTACCTCCACGCGTTCGACCCGGTTCAGGGAGCCCATCACTTTGATGTGCCGGATGACCACGCCAGGCAGCTGATGCGGGACATCATCGCCAGGCTTCCGGGCTTCCTGGTGCCACGCCTGGTCAGGGAAGTGCCTGGCCGCGACGGTAAAACGCCACTCAACCTTTATGCAGAGTAGTCAATCGGTACCTGATGCCCACCTGTCAAACATTGTAAACTCGTGACACAGTAGCTTTTTGAGCACAGACTGCTACTTTAGATTTCGTACAATAAACAAATAACGATATGTATTTCCGACATTTTATTTTCATGGCCTGCGCTTAGAACTCGCTCAATTGTCGGGAATATCACGTAATAACAATTTTGTGAGTACAAAGACGAATGACTCTTACACCCGACCTGACCATCCCGGAACAGAAACTGACGAGCCTGTCGTTTGCCGATGCCTCGCCAAAAGCCATCCGAGATTGGACTGAAAACTTGCCAATGGCCAACATCGGCGAAACCTCACGCCAGTTGTATCACGCCATTATCGAGCTGAATCAGCTTTTTATTGCCCCTCAGCCCCGGTTCCAATTGCTAGAGCTGATCCGGCCCAA
Organism: Marinobacter zhejiangensis; assembly: GCF_900114775.1. Lineage (GTDB taxonomy): Bacteria > Pseudomonadota > Gammaproteobacteria > Pseudomonadales > Oleiphilaceae > Marinobacter > Marinobacter zhejiangensis. The sequence continues at coordinate 398,034 of NZ_FOUE01000003.1, read as the reverse complement.
AATCCGTTTTGTCTGCAACGAACTGTCGCGCCATTACCTTGGCCACTCCGTTGCATTGCCAGAGAAGCAGCGCAAGATCGCCAACCTCTCCCAGGCGCTGCAACTGCATTTGGCCAATGGTTACAAGCAGTGCGTGATCGAACTCAGCAACGATGGTTTCGAAAAGAACCGGAAAGCCATTGCGGCAAGCAGCCATCGCGCAATTTCCGAGCTGGCCGCAACCATCGTCAGGGCATACCAGCTCTACTGCCCTAGCCCGTCAAAAGCTTGGCTGGAGTGCCACCGGCTGTTCCGGTTTGCCCAAAGAAACAAGATCGCGGACCTGCCCGTGGGCGATGACACGCTCAATCATCGCACCGAAAGCAGTGTCGGCGACTGTTACAAGCGGCTCTTGCTGCTCGGCTGTTCACGGCCCAACCAGCTCAGACAGAATGAAGTCAGCCAGGTCTATGACCTGTTTGAAAACTGGACCGATCTGACCTCCTGCACTGCGGCGCCGGACTCCGACCAACTGTTCCTGATTCACATGGAGCATGACGCCCCTCCCATTTATAGCAGCCTGGTCAAAGAAGAGACCAAGGGGGACGGCTTTGGCTTTGATACCCAGGAGCTGTCCGACCGCATTGCCGAGTATCTCCACCAGCATGTGGACCAGCATAACCGGAGTTACAAGGCAGACTTCCCGCTGCCTCCCGGCGTTAACGACACCTTGCTGGCTCATTTAAGCCAGGCTTTGGGGGTTCTGACCAAACGCAACTTCAACCGGATGTCCAGCCACGGATCGCTGGAAGTCTGTGTGGGGCTGACGGCTGCGCACTTTTACATCGCCGGGCAAAAGAGCTTTGTTGAATTTGTGGACGGCCATAGGCCCGCTGAAGACGAAAGCAATACCTTTATCCGCCAGAGCAAGAAAAAAGAAGATGCCTGGGCGGGTGCCTACGACGCGGGCCCGAGTGATGAACATCATCACCACAGTGACATCCCGATCGACTTCCGGTCCAGCGCCGGCAAACGCTCCACCGTTGAGGATGCCCAGGCGGAAAAGCACCGCCCTGCGGCCTACAAGGCCACCCTGGTAAATACCAGCCCTGGTGGCTATTGCGTATCCTGGGACAGCAGCGTGCCATCGTCGATGCAAGCCGGCGAAATCCTCGGCGTCCGGGAACAGTCCAGCCATCCCTGGAGCATTGCCATCGTGCGTTGGATTCGCCAAGTTCGAAACCAGGGCACCCAGGTTGGCATTGAACTGCTGGCACCCAGTGCGGCGCCTTGTGGCGTCAAGCTGATCCAGAAGGTCGGACACAGTAGTGAATACCTGCGAGGACTGCTGCTGCCGGAAATCAGTGCCATCGGCCAGGCTGCCACCCTGATTACGCCACGGCTGCCTTTCCAGTCTGGCAGCCGGGTTGTGTTACTCCACGACAACCGTGAAGATCAGGGACAACTCACCAACCGTGTATCAGCGACCGGCAGCATCAGCCAGTTCGAGCTCAAGCTGAACAAAAGCGATACCGTGACTGCCAGCACCCCGTCTCCAACACCCGGAACCAGCGAAGACGAATTCGATTCGCTGTGGCCGTCACTCTGAAAACCTGAAAAAAGGGGCTGGCCTCAGCCCCTGCGTCCCCATTAATTGCCAACCCGGTAGCGTCAGTCGGGCAAGAGGGTTGTCATTACAAGGCAACCCCTGCATCATGCGGCTAACGTAACGGTCGAATATGGAAAGACAAACGACCGCTTTCGTCCGCACCAGCCGCATTCATGAGACTCGCCAAGCATGCAGAAAAAGAATTCGACGGTTCACCTGCTGATCCTGGACCCTTCCCAGAACGAAGCAGAGGCACTCGTTAGCCTGTTACGCAATTCCGGCAGGGCGACCCGGGCTCACCGGATCACGTCCGAGGAAGACCTGGAAGAAACGCTGAAGTCAGGTAACTGGGATCTGCTACTGGCCCGGAATGTGGCAGGGGAAGAAGGCTTCGGCCCCGAACAGGCATTGGCGATGATCCGCCGAATGGACAAAGACATTCCGTTTGTCCTGCTGACCGAAGACTTCAACCATGAGCGCACGGAGCAATTCCTCAAAGCCGGCGCTCAGGACACCGTGCAGTCTGCACATACCCGCTTGCTGGTTCTGGTGGTCAAGCGGGAACTGGCCGCCCTGGAAGAACGGCGCAAACGGCGCGCACTGGAATCTCACCTCAGGGAGTCCGAGCAACGTTGCCGATTGCTGCTGGAAAGCTCAAAGGATGCCATCGCGTACATCAACGACGGCATGCACATCTATGCTAACCAGTCTTATATGGAATTCCTCGGCTACGACGACATTGACGATCTGATCTGTATCCCGATCCTCGACACGCTGTCGACCGAAAGTCAGGGCAAGTACAAGGAGTTCATGAAGAGCTTTGCCGAGACCGGCAAGGACGGCATGAGCCTGAACTGTGTTGCAAGACGCAGTGACGACCAGGAACTGAACATCACCATGTCGGTTTCCTCCGCCACTTACGACAGCGAGCCATGCACCCAGCTGGTCATTCAGCCTGAACACAGCGACGCCGAGCTGGAAGAGAAGCTCCGCCAGATCAGCAGCCAGGACCTGTTAACAGGCCTGTACAACCGTCAGCACTTCATGGACCAGCTTGAAGGTGCCGTGACCAAAGCCAAAGACCACACCGAGTCTGCCGCACTGGCCTACATTGAGCTCGATAACTTCATGGCCATCAAAGGGCAGCTTGGCATTGCCGGCGCCGACCTGCTGCTGGGTGACCTGTCCACCATTCTCAAGAACCAGACCGGTGAAGAGATGGTACTGGCTCGCCTCAGCGATGAGGCGTTTGGCATTCTGGCCCCAGCGATGGAAGAAAAGGCCCTCGTCGAGCTTTGCGGCAAGCTGTGCAAGACCATTGAAGACCATTTGTTCGAAATTGATGGGCGCACCGTTCAGCTCACTGTCAGTATCGGGGTTGCCGTGATCACCGAAAACGCCCCCAATGCCGCCGATGTTCTTGGCCGTGGTCATACCGCTGCAGCGGAAGTCCGCAAGCAGGAAGGCCATGAAGGAGGCAATGGTGTTGTTGCCTACAATCCTGTGGAAGCGGAAGGATTGGGCGAAGGCAATGCAACCGAAGCCATCCAGAACGCACTTGATGACGACCGCTTCCGGATGCTGTTCCAGCCCATCATTAACCTGCGCGGCGAAGGCGAAGAACATTACGAAGCCACCGTGCGAATGGTGGATAAAGGCGGCGAGGAAGTCTCTCCCTACGACATCCTTCCCCCTAATGGCCCCTCAGAAATGGCGGTCAAGATTGATCGCTGGGTCATCCTGCAAACGATCAAGCAGTTGGCAGTCCACCGCTCACGGGGTCATGACACCAAGCTGTTCCTGAATGTCAGCGCTGAGACCATTCAGGACAAGACCTTTACCAGCTGGCTCAGTGTCGCGCTCAAGGCCGCCCGTCTGCCGGGAGACGCCCTGATTTTCCAGATCCGGGAAGGTGACACCACCAACTACCTCAAGCAGGCCAAAGAGTTCGTCAAGGGCGTCCATGAACTCCACTGCAAGATCTCTCTCAGCCAGTTTGGCGGGGCAATCAACCCGTTCAACACCCTCAAGCACGTGGATGTTGACTACGTGAAGATCGACGGCTCCTTCACCGAAGAACTCCAGAAAAACGAAGAAACCAAAGAGCAGGTCAAGGAAATGGTGAAGACCCTGCAGGAAGCCGGCAAACTCACCATTATTCCAATGGTCGAGAACGCCGTGGTGCTCTCTACCCTGTGGCAGGCCGGGGTAAACTACATCCAGGGCTACTATGTACAGGCTCCGGTTGCGGAAATGAACTACGACTTCGGCGACCAGCAGTAAACAGCGCCGGCGCAACGCCACTTTTACCGGTTTCAAGGTATGAGAAACAAAAAAGCCCGGCGGATAACGCCGGGCTTTTTTGATTCTCGGCAGTCAGGTCAGCGGTTATCGCCTTCCCGGAATCCAATCAGGTACAGGATCGCATCCAGCCCCAGCGTAGAGATGGAGTGCCGCGCTGATTCTTTCACCAGCGGCTTGGCACGGAAGGCGACTCCGAGCCCCGCCTGACTCAACATCGGAAGGTCATTGGCACCATCGCCCACAGCAATCACCTGCTCACGGGAGATGTGTTCCTTTTCGGCGATTTCCAGCAGCAGCTTGGCTTTGCGCTGGCCATCAACAATGGGCCCAGAGACCTCCCCCGTCACCTTACCGTCGACAATTTCCAACTCATTGGCGTGGACATAATCAATGCCCAGCTTTTCTTGGAGATGACGGGCAAAATAGGTGAAACCGCCCGAAAGAATGGCTGTTCGATACCCCAGGGACTTCAGGCTGCTGATCAGATGCTCAGCCCCTTCCGTCAGCCGAAGGCGGGCAGCAATGCCTTCCAGCACTGACTCGTCCAACCCTTTCAGCAGCGCCAGACGCTCGGCAAAGCTTTGACTGAAGTCCAGCTCGCCCTGCATTGCACGCTCGGTGATCTCTGCCACCTGCTCACCCACACCCGCTTCCATGGCCAGTTCGTCAATGACTTCCGCCTCGATCAGAGTGGAATCCATATCGAACACCACCAGACGGCGATTGCGACGATAGATGGAGTCTTCCTGGAACGCGATGTCGACGTTCATCTCGGCGGCGATATGCAGGAAATCAGAGCGTAGCTGAGCCAGATCTGAAGGCGTACCACGAACCGAGAATTCCAGGCAGGCAAGGCGATTGGTACTCGGGTCCAGTGATGGCCTGCCAGACAGTCGGGTGATGTTGTCGATATTGAGGCCGTGGCGTGCGGTGATGGCGGATACCCGCGCAATCTGCTCTGCCTTGATATCACGGGACAGCAACGTGACGATGTAACGGCCGCGATTACGCCCCTCCGCCCACTGCTGGTACTCCTCAACCGTAATCGGCGCGAAACGTACCTGCAGGTCCAAGGCGTGAAGCCGGAACATCAGGTCACGGATCACCGGGGGCGCATTGGCTTCATCGGGAATCTCAGCAAGGATCCCCCAAGTCAGGTGGTCGTGGATCACCGCCTGGCCGATGTCCAGAATCCGGACATCGTAACGCCCCATGATGCCGGTAATTTCAGAGGTCAGTCCGGGCTTGTCACGCCCGGATACGTTGATCAGAACCAGCTCACTCACCGCTGCCTTGCTCCTCTGTCTGGATGCTGTCGATACCCGGCTCCTGGCCGTTGGCGGCAATGACATCAATACCATCTACCCGCTGAAGGCCTCGTGGCAGCTTGTGCCCACGTCGACCACGCTCACCGAGGTAGTGCTCCAGGTCGCTGAACTTGAGACCCATTTTGCGTTTTCCAGCACGGATCTCAAGATGATCCTGATCGCTGAATACCGCGGTCGCGACCACAAACTCTTCCCGGTTAAGGACCCGGGCCGATGGAATACTGATGATCTTGTTGCCCTTGCCTTTCGCCAGCTCCGGCAACTCACTCAGCGGAAACACCAGCATCCGCCCTTCATTGGAGATAGCGACAAGGTGCAGTGATGCCGTGCTCGCAGGCACCATCACCGGCGGCATGATCTTCGCCCCTTTCGGTACCGAGACCACCGCCTTGCCGTTCCGGTTCTTGCTGACCATGTCCGCCAGAGACGTCACAAAGCCATAGCCGCCGTCGGTAACCAGCAGGACCTTCTGCTCAGGCTCGCCCATCATCAAACCGGCAAACGTAGCCCCCGCAATCGGGTTGATCCGCCCCGTTAACGGCTCCCCCTGCCCCCGTGCCGAAGGTAAGGAGTGGGCCATCAAGGCGTAAGCCCGGCCTGTGGAGTCAAGGAATATGGCCTGCTGGCTATTGCGCCCCTTGGCGGCCAGGGCAAACTTGTCGCCGGACTTGTAGCTCAGGCCTTCAGGGTCGATGTCATGCCCCTTGGCGGCACGAACCCAGCCTTTTTCAGACAGCACTACGGTCACCGGATCGTTGGACACCAGATCCGCTTCGCTGAACGCTCGCGCCTCGCTGCGCTGGACAATCGGCGAGCGACGATCATCACCGTAGGTTTCAGCATCCGCCTGAAGTTCAGACTTGATCAGCTCCCGCAACCGTTCCTCAGACGCCAGGATGGATTGGAGCTCGTCCCGCTCGGCAGCAAGTTCATCCTGCTCGCCACGGATTTTCATTTCCTCAAGCTTCGCCAAATGCCTCAACTTCAGTTCGAGGACGGCTTCGGCCTGATCGGCTGACAGGCCAAAACGAGCCATCAGCTCGGCCTTGGGCTTGTCTTCATTACGGATGATCTCGATAACCTCATCGATGTTGAGGAACGCGATCAACAAACCCTCAAGGATGTGCAGCCGTGACAGCACCTTGTCGAGCCGATACTGCAAACGCCGACGGACGGTCACACGGCGATAGCTCAGCCATTCACCCAACAGGGTTCGCAGGTCTTTGACTCCCGGGCGGCCATCGTTGCCAATCACATTGATGTTGACCCGGTACGTCTTCTCAAGATCGGTACTGGCGAACAGGTGCGCCATCAAGCCTTCCAGATCAACACGATTGGATCGGGGCACAATCACCAGGCGGGTTGGGTTCTCGTGGTCTGACTCATCTCTCAAGTCCGCCACCATCGGCAGTTTCTTCGCCTGCATCTGCTGGGCGATCTGTTCAAGAACCTTGTTGCCGGACACCTGGTGCGGCAGATCAGTAACCACGATCTCGCCGGACTCGTTAATCCAGCGTGCGCGCATGCGCAGGGAACCGCGACCGGTTTCATACATTTTGAGCAGGTCATTGCGGGGGGTAATCACTTCCGCACCAGTCGGGAAGTCCGGCCCCTTGACGTGCTCACACAATTCACTGACCGTGGACTCAGGCGCATCCAGCAGACGGATACAGGCTGCCGTTACCTCACGGACGTTGTGAGGTGGAATATCGGTGGCCATCCCAACCGCGATGCCCGTCGTACCATTAAGCAGAACGTGAGGAAGGCGGGCCGGCAAAATCGACGGTTCTTCCATGGTCCCGTCAAAGTTGGGAACCCAATCGACCGTTCCCTGCCCAAGCTCACTGAGCAGGACATCTGCAAAGGGGGTTAGACGGGATTCGGTATACCGCATCGCAGCGAAGGACTTGGGATCATCCGGAGACCCCCAGTTACCCTGTCCATCCACCAATGGGTAGCGGTAGGAGAACGGCTGGGCCATCAGCACCATAGCTTCATAGCAGGCACTGTCACCGTGGGGGTGGAACTTACCCAGCACGTCACCCACGGTTCTTGCGGACTTCTTGTACTTCGCCGTGGATTTCAGTCCAAGCTCTGACATGGCATAGACAATACGCCGCTGGACCGGTTTCAATCCGTCACCGACATTGGGCAGTGCCCGGTCGAGGATGACGTACATGGAGTAATCGAGGTAGGCCTTCTCGGTGTATTCCTTTAGCGATACACGCTCAAAACCTTCATCCGTCGTCTGAAACTCTGGCATGAATGCCTCTTGTGGCTGAAATGATTTCCCTTCACCGCCTGCAGCGGGACACTTGGCCGACCATTATATGGACGCAGTGACAGTTACACCAATCTTATAATGCGACTGTCTCGACGAAAGCGATCAACGATTACCACAGTGGGTGCCCAGCTTCGCGGCCTTGCCACAAAAGCCTGGAAGGGGTCCCCGTCATAGTTCCAATAGCGGAATTCACGCATGGAGCCTCCACTGCCCTGCCCGTATTCTCGTTTCAGGTTGTGAGCGGATCTGACGCCAACAACCTGCAACCCCCCGAAGGCACCCCGTGGCATTTCGAGAAAACACTATGAGCCCAACCATGAAAGCCTGCTCCAAGGCATTGCTGACAGCACTGATCAACGGCGGTCTGGCCTTCGTGCTGATGGTCCTGGTGGAGTTTGCGGTGAGCGGGACTCTGCACGTGACCGAACCCTATCTCTGGGCTGGACTGCTGGTCTGCCTGGTGGTGTTCGTTGCCCAGTTCCTGCGCCAACGCCACTTGTGCCGATCCTGCGACAACTGACCTGAATCAGCCTTCTTCCCTAAGCCTATAAGGCATTCGACAGATTCCAGACAATTTCCGAAGGGCTCCAGCGGAGTAGACCCAGCAGGGAGAAGACTCAGGAGAGAATAGAACCAGGAGAGCGAGCGCCTCCCGGAAAAGCATCGTCCGCCACCAGTACCCTGTTATCACAGAGTACCGGCGCGAAAGACTTGAAGGTTACTGACGCACACCTTCAACCGAGATAATCATTTCTACTTTTTCAGAAGCCGGCCCCAGATTGGTCGGAATACCGAAGTCAGCCAGACGGAACTCGGTTTCGGCCTCAAAGCCCATACGGTAGCCGCCCCAGGGGTCTGCGCCGTGGCCCAGCATTTCTGCCTCAAGAGTCACCTCACGGGTAACACCGCGCAGGGTCAGGTCACCAACGATTTCAGCCTCGCCATCCTCTTCGATGATGATCTGCTTGCTGGTAAAGGTGGCTTCGGGGAAATCTTCTACAAAAAGGAAGTCTTCACTACGCAGGTGCTTGTCGCGCTCAGCGTGATTCGAGTCCACACTCGCGGTATCAATCGCAACATTGACCGTGCTGGATGCAGGATTCTCAGCATCGTAGTTGAACTCACCGGTAAAGTCGTTGAAACGACCGTAGAGCCAGCTGTAGCCCAGATGAGAAATCTTGAACATGATGAACTGGTGTTCGCCGGCATCATCAAATTTGTATGTACCGCTGCCGTTTTCAGCAAACGCGCTGGCAGATGCCAGGGACAGGGCGATGGCAGAGGCCAACAGTTGCTTCTTCATGATCATCTCCTTGGTTTCTTGCCGGGTAGGCACGAGTTAAAAAGGTCAGTATCAAGGGGCTTATCTGCCCCTGCTTCCATTTACCGGGCAGATAGACCAAGCATCCGCCGTAAAGTTTCATCACGATCAATCACATGGTGTTTGATGGCGGCCAGACCGTGCACCCCAGCCAAGCCCACCAGCGCCCACGCACACCAGTAATGGACCTTGCCGGCCACATCTTCCAGCTGCTTGACCTGCCCGGTCACCGAAGGCACTTCGAACCAGTTGAACACCATGATTGAGGAGCCGTCAGCCGTGGAGATCAGATAACCACTGACCAGCACGGTAAAAATAAGAAGATACAGAATGATATGGGCCAGGTGTGCCAACACGATTTCCCATCGCTTGTGACTGGCCTGTGGCGTCGGGGCTGAGCTTACCCAGCGCCAGGCCAGGCGAGCCACCATAAGCGCAAGCAGGAGCAGGCCGACACTTTTGTGGATATGAGGCGCGGTCCGGTACCAGGCATCGTAATAGCCCAGGTCCACCATGTAATAACCAAGGGCAAACAAACCAAAAACCGCAATTGCCACCAGCCAGTGCATAAGCACTTGTACGATCCCATAGTGGGTATCGGTATTTCGTAGTTCCATGACCAGTCCGTTCCTGAACCTTTCAATCCGGGGAATAAATAAATTGAATATTGCCATCGAGTCTAGAGCTAGCTCGATGGAAATCCTATCGGAAATATTTGGAAGGAATGATCAGATTTTTTGACCAAGATGACAGCTGCTAGGCTTTGGTCGTATGCGGGTTCTACGGATTGTAGGAAACAGTGAAACCAATAGAATTACGAACTATCAGCGATCCACTGGAAACAAGGAGTTATCATGGAAATCGAATTTGACGAGCGCGTCGTCGTTCCCAGCAACAACTAACTTTTCATAATCACCGCGTTTCCTGGCGGTGATTAACTCGCAGGCAGCTTTGTCATCGGCAAGGCTGCCTGGAGTAGCCCTCTCTCCGGCCTTACCCTCTTACTTCTCAGCACCAGTTACACCTGCACCCAGATCAGCCGAACGGAATGTCGTACAGCAGGCCGATGACAGCCACAGTGACCAGCCCAATCACCACATTGAAGGGCACGCCAACGCGCACAAAGTCCATAAACCGGTAACCACCAGGTCCAAACACCATCATGTTTGTCTGGTACCCCAGCGGAGTGGCAAAACTGGCCGAGGCGGCCATCATGACGGCAATAATAAATGGCTCAGCCGGTACGCCCATGGTACTCGTCATAGACAGGACAATCGGCACCACCAGCACCGCAGCCGCATTATTGGTGATAACCTCGGTGAGGATCGACACCACAAGATAGACCAGCAAGATGGTCAGTAACGGGTGGCCTGCGCTGATATCAAGAATTTCCCAGGCGAGGAAGCTCGCCGCCCCGGTTACCTCCAAGGCGGCACCCAGTGCAAAAGACGAGGCAATGGTGAGAACCACCGGCACATCCACGGCCTTCTGGGCCTGACCAACCGAGCAGCAGCCGGTAATAATCATCAGGCCTGCCCCCAACAAGGCGGCATTCAGCATACTCAGAACGCCCGCAGCCGCAGCCCCGACCAACACCAGCAGTATCGCCCAGGACACATAGGCTCGATCATGACGAGGTGTCTGGGTATCAAGATCGTTGATCAGCAGGAAGTCCTTGTTGTAGCGCTGACGACTGATAAATGCCGGCCTGGCTTCCAGCAGCAGGACATCCCCTGGCTTAAGCCGGATATTACCGAGGTTGCCGGAGACACGCTCACCACCGCGGGCAACCGCAAGCACCACAGCGCCATAACGGTCGCGGAAACGGGCATCGCGGATTGTCGACCCCAATACATCCGACTGCGGAGACAGTGCGGCCTCGACCAGGCAGCGTTCGGCACGATCCTGGCTCAGACTCGGTTCATCGTCGTGCACTGAAGGCACGATGCCATTGATTCGTAACAGGTCGGAAATGGCCTGGGTATCACCGGCAAACACCAGGCGATCGCCACCTCGCAATCGCTCTTCCGAGGGCACCGCGGTGACCACACTGCCATCACGTTCAATTTCAACCAGATACAACCGCTCCAGTTCCCGCAGTCCGGCCTCGCCAACCGACTTGCCCACCAGAGGACCATCAAAGGCCACCGCAACTTCCAGGGTGAATTCCCGCATGGAGCCGAACTTCTGCTGATCCTTTCGTTCCGGGAGTACCTTCGGAAGAAACAACAGCATCAGGGTCAGACCAATGATCGCAACGGGCAGGCCCACGGCGGTAATGGAAAAAATGGAGAACCCGTCTCCCCCGGTCAGCGTCTGGTACTGGCCGTTCACCACCAGGTTGGTGCTGGTGCCAATTAACGTCAGGGTGCCTCCGAGAATCGCGGAGTAGCTAAGGGGGATCATCAGTTTGGAGGGGGATATGCCAATCTTCCGGGACCAGGCATGGACCGCCGGAATCATGGTGGCGACAACCGGAGTGTTGTTCAGAAAGCCACTCAGCAGTGACACCGGCACCGCAATCCGGGCCTGGGCAGAACGCACGGTGCGTGGGTTGCGCAACAGATACTGCACCACCAGGTCAACACCACCGGAATGGTGAATCCCGGCCGCAACCACAAACATGGCGACCACCGTAATCAGGCCGCTGTTACTGAAGCCCGACAAAGCCTGCTGCGAATCGATGATACCGGTCGCACTGAGAATGACCATCACCGCCAGCATCACCAGATGCGGGCCAAGACGACCAATACTCATCAGTAACAGTGCGAGCCCTGCCAGGCTCAGTGCAAACCAGCCCTGCCAATCCATCCGGTGGTCCTATTATAAAAACCGGAAGAATATCGAAGCCAGGGCCACGAGAGAAAGAATAAAGAATGCTTTTTAAATCACCAAGAAGAATAAGGGGATGACTGGCCCAGGCAGACCGGCGATTAAATCGCCAGATCCGCCAGGTTACCCTTACTTTCCAACCAGACCTTTCGGTCAGCCGCGCGTTTCTTGCCAAGCAGCATATCCATGCGCTCGTCGGTTTCATCGCCTTCTTCCAGGGTCAGCATAACCAGGCGGCGGGTATCCGGTGCCATCGTGGTCTCACGGAGCTGCAGCGGGTTCATCTCACCCAGTCCCTTGAATCGGGTGACCTGGATTTTACCGCGACGCTTTTCCGCTTCGAGCCGGTCCAGGATACCCTGCTTTTCATGCTCATCCAGAGCGTAGAAGGTTTCCTTACCCAGGTCCACCCGGTACAACGGCGGCATCGCTACGAACACATGTCCGGCGGATACTAGCGGCCGGAAGTGCTTGACGAACAGTGCGCACAACAAGGTCGCGATGTGCAAGCCGTCAGAGTCGGCATCCGCCAGGATGCAGATCTTGTTATAGCGCAGGCCGGAGAGGTCATCAGAACTCGGATCTACACCGATCGCCACCGCAATGTCGTGAACTTCCTGGGAAGCCAGGATTTCACCGGAATCCACCTCCCAGGTATTCAAAATCTTACCCCGCAGAGGCATCACCGCCTGGAATTCCCGGTCACGGGCCTGCTTGGCGGAGCCGCCCGCCGAGTCCCCTTCCACCAGGAATAGCTCGGAACGGTTCGTGTCCGCTCCGGAGCAGTCGGCCAGCTTGCCTGGAAGGGCCGGGCCGGAGGTGACTTTTTTACGGGCAACCTTCTTGCTGGCCCTCAATCGGCGCTGGGCATTGCTGATAAACATCTCAGCAAGCGCTTCCGCCACATCCACATGCTGGTTCAGCCACAGGCTGAACGCATCTTTAACCACGCCAGACACAAAGGCTGCCGCTTCCCTGGAGGACAGACGCTCCTTGGTCTGGCCGGAGAATTGCGGGTCCTGCATTTTGAAGGACAGCACATAGCTGCAACGATCCCAAATGTCTTCCGGGGACAGTTTGACACCTCGCGGCAGCAAGCTGCGAAATTCACAGAACTCCCGCATGGCTTCCAGTAGACCGGTTCGCAATCCGTTCACATGGGTGCCGCCCTGGGCGGTAGGAATCAGGTTGACGTAGCTTTCCACCACCGCTTCGCCACCTTCGGGTAGCCACTGCAGCGCCCAGTCCACTTCTTCGGTATTACCGGAGAAGGTGCCGGTGAACGGCTCCAGCGGAACTGCCTCGATATCCGCCAACGCACTGCGCAGATAATCCCTGAGACCATCCTCATAGCACCACTCATCTTTATCCCCGGTGGCTTCCTGCAGGAACGTCACGGTCAGTCCCGGACACAGCACCGCCTTTGCCCGCAAGTTGTGGCGCAGGCGGCTGACCGAAAACTTCGGGCTATCAAAATAGGAAGGGTCCGGCAGGAAGTGGACCCGGGTACCGGTATTACGCTTACCCACGGTATCGATGACTTCCAGCTCGCTGGCCTTTTCACCATCGGCAAAGGTGATCCGGTGCAGTTCACCGTCCCGCTTGATCCTCACTTCCAGGGTGCTGGACAGGGCATTGACTACCGACACCCCAACCCCGTGAAGACCACCTGAAAAATTGTAGTTACCCTGGGAGAACTTACCCCCGGCATGCAAGCGCGTCAGAATCAGCTCGACCCCCGGCACGCCCTCTTCCGGGTGGATGTCCACCGGCATCCCCCGCCCATCATCCTCAACGCTCAGCGACCCATCACTGTACAACACCACGTCGATGCGTCGGGCAAACCCCGCCAATGCTTCATCGACACTGTTATCAATAACTTCCTGGGCAAGGTGGTTGGGGCGACTGGTCTCGGTATACATGCCAGGCCGCTTTCGGACTGGGTCCAAACCACTCAGGACTTCGATGGATTCAGCGTTGTATTGTTTCTGGCTCATGGAAGAGGCACAACTCCGGGGAGGTTAAGAACGTGTTCTGAGGCCCATAGCTTAGGGATTCACGGGGAAAGATCAACGGTTGTTTTGTGAGGCCCGCCACGGCAACGGGCCATTGATTTACCGGGAACGGCGCATCGGATTCATGTTTTCACCATGAACCATCAGCTCACGCCAGCCATTCGCGGTTACCGCCAGTACGGTGCACGGCGTGGTCATTACCTGGATCACCATGCCTCCAGGCTGGGGACGGCTAACCGCCACTTCCAGACGCAATTCATCCCCTACCTGCTCCGATCCCACCAACGTCACGCCATGGCCACCGGTGTTTTGCTGGCCAAGTGCAACAATCGCCAGGTGCTCCCGGCTAAAGTCCAGCTCCGCCGCACTCGCCAGGCTGACCGTCTGCTCCGGCAGTCCGGCCAGGGCCTGCACCTGGTCCACCCCGGTCAGGTAAAGCAACCCGGGCGCGGTCAGGCCGCAATGTTCAGAGGCCGTCACCTGCCGAGCCAGCGGGGAGCCACCGCCGGTGGATTCCAGGTGGCTTGCACAACCCGCCAGGCTCAGGGCAGTCAATGACAACGCCACGGCTCCGGCGCGAAGCCCCGTCTTGAGTACACTCATTGAGAATCTCCAACATAAGTACGCATAGCATGATTCCCCACAGACTCACCCTGGTTGACCCGATAGCCACGGAAGCCATATCGCGGCTGTCCCATCTCGGACAGGGTCGGTCGCCGGAAGCTGGTGGTCATGGAAATGCCGGCTACCGGTGTATCGTCAATGGAAATTGGTTCCGGCAAGCCGATCACCGGGTATTCAGCACACGCTTCGCCGGTTTCACAGATACTGCCGTTGTTGTCGAGATCGGATCCCGCCACCAGCAGGTAGTTCCCCGGTTCCACATCACTGAAGGCAAAGTCATAGCGTCCGTTGCTGGCGTCTACAACAACCTGGGCCACAGGGTCCCCATCCGGGCGCCTGGGATCCATCAACAAAACGTAATGGCGGCCAGCATTACGCTGTTCCTGCTCGTCCTGGCGCAAGACCGTGACAGGAATTGATAATTCCTGGCCAGACGCCGTTCCGGTATAGGTCAGTACGATTTCCGCGGAATAGCTGGACTCAATAGCCAACTGAGCCACATCAACCGCTACCAGAATCTGCGAAGGCGGTGCCGCCCCGACCTGAGGCATCGGATCCAGGCTCAACCATGGCGGCAGAGGCCCAATACCGTCGATCGTGACCGAACTGCCATCGGGATACGTGGTCAGCTTTAACACCTGCTGGGGCTGGGAGTCCCCGAATTGCAACGCCGATGGCGACGCTGCCATGACCGTGGGGATGGTTCCATCGACCGCCCTGTTCACCGCTTTGATGGCATTGATGAGCCCGGCGCCATACTCCGTGCGATTGCCAACCTCGTCGGTAATATCACCAGCCGTCATCAAAGCAAAGAAGTCCCCCGGGCCAAAGCTTCGACCGCGCTGTAGCGCAGCGCCTTTCATTAAGGCGTACACCCCAGAGACGTGCGGTGCCGCCATGGACGTTCCATGCAGCCCCGCATAACCCGGAACATAGCCCCCTGAGGCATTGCGGCTTCCCCAGGCACTGACCACCAGGTCAGAGCTGCCATCGCCATTCGCGTCCCGGCTGGCATCCCCCCCGGGCGCCACCAGGTCTACCGAGCCGCCCACGTTGGAATACGAAGCCCGTGTTCGTCCGGCATCCACGGCACCAACGCCAACGACGCGCCCATACGCCGCAGGAAAGGTCAGGTTATCGGTCCCCTCGTTACCTGCCGCAGCGACAATCAATTTACCCCGGTCGTAGGCCCGGTTAATCGCAGTCTCAAGCGTGCTGTTCATGGGCAAGCCACCAAGACTGAGGTTAATAACGTCAATATCCGGGTTGCCAGCGGCCCAGTTAATGGCAGCCACCAGATCTGACAATGAGCCCTCCCCGTTTCGCCCCAACACCCGGACCGGGTAGACCACGGCTTCAGGAGCGACTCCGACTATGCCAATGGTGTTGTCTACACCGGCAGCAATGGCTGCCACGTGGCTGCCATGGAAGCTTGTTCCCTGCAACGAGTCCCCTCCGGGATCTGCCGGGTTGTCATCCCGCTGCCCCTCGTCCTCCTTGTCGTTGTCCAGGGCACCGGATACGAAATCAACGATCTGGCCACTATAGGGAGATATGTTGGCCTGCAGATCCGGGTGCCAGTCGCCATAAGTCAAAGGCCGGGTACTGAGTATTCCGGTGTCCAGAATCGCGATACCGACGCCACGCCCCGCTTCCGGGGTTGCCAGCCACGCCACCGGCACACTGATCAGCGGCAGGTTCCATTGCAGGCTGTACAATCCGTCATTGTCCGGGTTAACGGCCTCGCTGTGATAAACCCAATCAGGCTCCGCAGAAACCACCCCAGGCAACCGCCTCAGTGACTGTACCCAACGTACGGTCTCCCATTTCGCCGCTGATTGGTCTTCGCCACTAAACGTTCTGGCTACCGCTGCCGGAACGCGGGATGCTCGCCAAACGCCGTTGCCAAGGTTTCGCAACTCGGCACCTGACAGCGATGCTGAAAGCCCACGAATTTTCTGTTCATCAGCATGATCGGCCGTTGCCATGACGATCACCGCCTGGTCAGGAACCAGCTCGGGTTCATCAAACCCGACGTGACTGGCACTCGCGGCATTCTGGGAGGTAATAGTCAGGACGTAGCGAAATGGCCCACCGCCATCAGCGGTTACGGTAATAAGGTGGGGGACAGGATCGGCATCCGCGATCGACATCACATGGGTGAAAGGAGGGTTGCCCAGGCAATCCAGGAAGCAGACGTTCGAACCACCCGGCTCGGCAATGACCATTCCCACGTCAGGCTCACCATTGCCCGAGGCAAACGCCTGCAAGGTTATCCGGTCGCCATCGCTGAGCGGCACCATGAACACATCTTGTTCATCCGTCACGTACTGGAACACCGGGGCGGTTCCGCCTTCGCGGGGGTAACTGCCAGCCTCAGCACTCAGGAAACCGCCAACCACAGCCGATTCAGGCAGGCCCTGGGCGGTTGAGGATGTGTTGTTGGCCACCGCGACGCCAAGGCGGCTGTCGTCCGCTGTATCCGAGTCAACGCGGGTACGACTCTCTATCGTGATCGAACCACTCAGCATATCCCGGCTTGCGCTCGACGAGCCGCCACCGCAGCCCACCAGCCCCGTTATTGTGGCCGCCGCCAACAGATAAACACACCCTCGACTTCTGACTCCCATGTCTTCGCCTTTCCTGTACGCTCACATCCAGGACACGCCTGCCGGGCATGGCATGCCGGCCTGCCCCACTCAGCCCCGCCATGGAATCATGGGGGCGCTGCTCGTTAAAAGAATAGCGTTTATACCACGCCGGAGCAGGGTTTACTGATAAAAAAACCGCCGGGAAGTTCTCACTTAGCGGCGGTTCTGGTTAGTAATGACTCGGTTACAGAGCGTAGAACAGCATCGGTACAAAGGCGACCAGCAGCAGGGTTGTCGACATAACAACCAGCGGCAGCAGTAGTCGCTCATAACGGTGCCAGAACGAACCCGTACGCTCCGCCGCCATCACTTCCGTCTCACCCACAACCTGCCGGGTCAGGAGATGGTTCAGCGCCACCGGCGGTGACAGGTAGCCCAACTCAAAGGCAACCAGACACACAATCCAGAAGTGGAGCGGGTCAATGCCCATTCCGATGGCCGCTTGGGCGATGGTCGCCGACACCAGAATAACGGCGCCGAACGGATCCATGATCATACCGATGAAGGTCAGCATGAATACCACCACCAGCATGGCCAGCCACGGGCTATCCAGGCTTTCCGGGAAGATGGCGTGGACGATATCCGACCGTTCCAGAATCCCGCCCAGACAGATGGAGAAACCAATCAGGGCCAACAGCGCGCCAATATGAACAGCGGAGTCACTGGCTGCTGAGGTACTCCGGGTCCAGAACGCCTTGGTGCGTGAAACACCCTCGTCCCGATTATCCTTGCCCGCATCCAGGAAAACCAGCGCCAGCATAACCAGCGGCAGAATCATCGGAGCGCTGTATTCGTTGAACCCCAGCCCCAGGATCAACCACACGGCAAGGATCACGCCACCAGCAGTCAGTGCGTAGGGAATCAGCGGCTTCAACTGCGCGACCGATTCACGGAATGCTCCTGGAACCGGGCGAGGCTTCCAGTTGCCTTCGGTCTTGCAGACGATGAACGAGAACAGCCCAGCCGACATCAGGAAGACCCAGAAGCCCCAGCTATACATTTCAGACGTGGTCACTTCCTTGTTCAGGGCCGCAACCACTACGATCAGCAGGCAGGGATTGAGCACCACACCCAAGCTTCCGGACATAGCCGTGGTAGCGAGGGAAAGCTGACGCCCAGCGCCAGCCCGGCGCAGCTCATCGTACACAACCCCACCAACCGCCAGGATGAAAATACCGGACGCGCCGGTGAACGCTGTCGGGAAAGCCGTCGCGAAGATCATCACGGACGCCAACATCGGTGCCGGTAACTGGTACGGTTTGATAACGTTGATCAGCAGCTCGGGAACCCGTGTCTGCTTCAGCGCCATCCCCACCAGTACATAGAGACCGATATTGATAAACATGGACGACAGATTGCTCATCATGCCGAAATAGATGGCCAGTCCTGAATTGTAGCCATCCACAAAATAGAAGTAGCTCATCGCAATCAGGCCCATGACGCAGTACAGCGGCACGACCAGCAGCGACGAAGCTCTCAGGCCACCCGCCTTGACCCGCTCTGGAATCCACAGGAAACGAATGGCGTTAACGACCATGAACAGCGCGAACACAAAGGTCCAGGCCGATTGCATAAAGATGAGGTCTTCCGAATCCGGTGCAACGGCAAGTTTTCCGACATAGGACTGCAAAGACAGCACCATTAGCCCATTGACGGTAAATTGCACACCCTGGCTCAACCGCCACTCCGAACGATTCTGCGGCAACCGCAAAGCGATATGGTCCGCATCCAGGGCCGAGATCACCGCGGCCATGGCAAACATGCCCATGAACAGGAACTTCATCAGGTCAATGTTATCGAGCAGGAAGCGTGCGAAACCTTGCTCGACAGCCTTGAAGGCCGCCAGAGCGGGCGTCGCATGTTTCTGGTTTTCTTCAAAGACCTGGAATTTTTGCTCGCACATCGCGAGGTTGCGCTGCAAGGACTGACGCAGGGCTTCCGGATTGGGTGGAGTACTGAACAGGTCATCCGGGTCGGGCTGGTAAGCCGCCAGACGACGCTGGACTTCAGCCTCTACATCCATGGACAGTTCGCAGTCGGGGGCGACAGCGGCCGGGTCCAGCAGATAGTAGTTTGGCCAGGTTTGCTCCCCAACCCACAGTAACCTGGAGTGCAGGGAGTTCCCCATACCGAGAAGCAGTGTAAAGATCAAAAGCAGCAGCAGGACAACCCCGTGCAAACGATGCACGGGATAGAGAGTGACAGTCCTGGCTGACGACAACACACGGGTAATCATGATCGTCAGTCCTTGCGATGGTTAGGGCGTTATTCGCGGTTGGTCGCGGTACACTCGGAAGCGCCTGGATTGCTGGCGCAACGAATGTTTGCCAGCAGCCCCATCATCTTCGGGCTGTACACCTGATCCGCACCGTCGGTGCCATCACGCAGCTGCAGACGGTTTTCGCGGAACATCTCCTGGTAACCCTCAACATCAGCGGCAGGGATACGAATCCACTTTTCCTCAGGGATAGCCTGTTCCAGACGCCCAATCAGGTCCATCGCCTGACCGAACATGCCCCAGGCTACCTGACGTGACGCCTGCGCAGTGGCATCGTCAAACACATCATCCTTGGCAATGATCTGGATAGTCAGCTGGGCCAGCGGGTAGTCGACAATGCCACCGGACTCACCAATACCCTTGTACAGCTCCAGTGCCTCATAAGCGAACGCCGGAGCATAGGCTGTATCAACCGAGCCGTTATTAAACTTGCCGGCAAAGTTGGTGATGTCAGACGGAACAACGGTCGCCTTCACATAGTTCACCATGTGGATGGCGTCTTTCTGGTAGTCCAGGGTTGCCATTCGCTTGCCCGCCAGCTCACCGGCGGTGTCGATGGAGCGGTCGTTGACGAACAGGTAACCGGCACCGGCCGGGACAATACCCAGCACCTCGTAACCGTTTTCCCGCATGAGCGGCGCGGCGCGATCCTGGGCAAGGGTCGCCAGCAGGGTGCGCAGGTCATCGTAGGTGGGGATTGCGCCAACGGCACTGATGCTGCCGGTGAAGCGGTTGAATGGACGGGTCCGAAGGTCAGTGGCAGCAACCACGTCACACTGGCCCGAGTTGAAGTCACCCACCGCAACACCTTCATCGGTGTATGGGCGCAACTCAAAGTCCACCCCATGGTTCTTCATTTCCAAGGCGTAGTCTTTGACCATATTGAAGACATCGCCATTGGCACCGATTACATCAAACACACACATCTTTACCGGCTCAGCAGCCACCATGGGAGCGGCCAGGGAAAGTGTCAACGCTGCAAGGGATTTACGAAACATGCTAGACCTCCGGGTCATTTCTTATGTTTGTTTACACTGGATCTTTTAATGGGCCGACGCTTCAGAGCAGGTCGTCCAGGCTCATGACCGGCGTATCTTCACCGGCCCGCTGTTCGCTGAGCAGGCCAAAATAGCGCTGTGGCGTACGGTAGCCATAGTGTTCGGTCCAATACTTGTCCGATGAGAACAACAGAACCTCACCGGCAACGGTGTCCACCAGGCGATAATCGTCATTCACCGTGAAAGAGTCTTCAGATTCGGTGTATTGCTTGAGCACCTCTTCCAAAACATCAGGGCGTCCAAAAGTTTCTGCCGCTACTGCCTGCAGAGCCATGGAGATGCGCAATCCGCTCTCAATTCCAAGACGAGCGCTGTCGTCAAACACCCGCCAGGGATCTGGCGCCAAAGCAGGCTGGGTATCGGGGATCAACAGCCAGACCAAGGCACGGATGGCGTTAGGCAGACCAGCCCATTTTTCATTATCCAGGCACTGGGCCGCGCGTTCCGCCTGCGGGGCAATATTACGGGGCACCCCCGCCATCGAGCCCGAGTTGGCGTCATTGACGATAGCCTGCATGCCGGTCACCAAACCGATCAGGAAGGTAAATTCATCCTGCTCCTCATACAGGAACGGGCATTCCGGATTGGCCTCATTGGGATCGTAGTCATACGCCCGCATGGCACGCTGAAAGGCCTCATAGCGACGCGTGGCGATTTCCGCATTCATTCGCTTCATGCGCTCACGGGCATCTTTGGCAGCAGGTACGTTGCCCTGATAGTCGGCACGCAGGTAGCTCAGCTCCGCCTCCCAAGCCCGCTGCTCACTGCAGTTGGCCGCCAAAAGCATGAGCAACGCACCGGTGGAGTCCGGAGCGGAAGTGACACGGGAAAACGAATACAGCAACGGATCAATGCCTTCACCAAGGCTGCAAGCCATGCTGGTATCAGACATTTGCAGAACGTAAGGGGTTGCCTCGCCTTCCGAATAGTTGGAAAGAACAACACCTGTCGTCGTGTAGATTGGGTTGGCAGAACAACCAGCGAGCAGCGCCAGCGCAGGAACGGTGAGCAACTTGCTTTTCAGAGTGTGCAGGATTTCTCTCGGATTGAACGAAGAGGAAGTCATAATTCGCCCTGTAACATTTTGTTTTTATTGACTCCGGAATTTGACTCCAGAACCGCGTCTGTTATGACACGCTTCCGGCAGCCTTCCGGTTTCACTTTCTACAGGGTGAAGAATGCGACGAACGTCGCAATACAAACATGGCTCTGGTGCCAAAAAATCATGCCGACTAGGCCAATGGCCCAGTAACGACACACAGGAAAAACCAACTTAACTCTTACCTTTCAATGCCTTAACAAAACATTGCAGGTGGCACATTTGTATCAAAAAAATGAAACCGCCTTACCCCTGCAAACTCAGGGTTGCCATGACTTCCTCGGTCAATGCCGACAGATTCATGCCGCCTTCGGGCTTGTACCAAGTCACCGTCCAGCTCAAGGCGCCGGTAAGCAGCCGCCGGACAATAAACGGATTGGCAGACAACGCCCCCTCCGCTTTCAGTGCCTCCAATACATCCAGCCAGACTTGCTCATAGATGTCCCTAAGCGCCAGCACCTTTTCCTGGGATTCCTCCGACAGGCTCCGCCACTCATACACCAGCACGGCCATCGCCTCTCCGGTTTGGCCGATAACCGACTCCAGTTCGCTGCGAATCAATGCCCGAAGCTTGTCTCCGTTGTTATCAGCCTCGTCCACGGCAGACTTCAGCAAAGCGGTGTTCAGCAAAATTGTCTCAACCATCACCGCCTCCAGGATTTTCTCCTTGGAACGGAAATGATGAAACAGACTGCCTGACTGGATACCCACTGCCGCCGCCAAGTCACGCACAGTGGTTCGCTCGTAGCCCTTGTCGCGGAACAGACGAGCCGCTTCTTTTAACAGGCGGCCACGGGCACTGGCAGGGTCGGAAACAAGTTGATCGGCAACAAGAGACTTCAAAATGGCTTCTTGATTCACGGGATTTTCCGGTTGGTTGGCAACGAATGGCTCATTCTATCCTGTTTGGCCCTATTTACAAACCAAGCGCTTGCTTGGTATTGTCGTTTCATCCTATCGACAGCTGACTGCTTCCAGGCCTCCCAACCGGGCCGGACTAAAAGGACGAATCATGGCCAACCAAGATCAGAACAATCGCACCATCCGCATTGGCTGTTCCGCCGCTTTCTGGGGCGACACCGAAACTGCTGCGCGCCAACTGGTTGAGAAAGGCAACCTCGATTACCTGGTTGCCGACTACCTGGCTGAAATCACCATGTCGATCATGGCCGGTCAGAAGATGAAAGACCCTGACGCGGGCTACGCCACCGACTTTGTCAAAACCGTGATGGGCCCATTACTGGCTGACATCAAAGCCAACGGCATTCGCGTCCTGAGCAACGCCGGCGGGGTAAACCCGGCCGCCTGCCGCGATGCACTGCAGGCCCTCTGTGAGAAAACCGGCGTGGATCTCAAGGTTGCCCTCGTTCTGGGGGATGATTTGCTTCCCAAGAAAAAAGCCCTGGCCGAGTCCGGCGTCACTGAACTGGGCACCGGCGCCGCCATGCCGCCGATGATGGTCAGCATGAACGCCTATCTCGGCGCCCCCGGTCTGGTGGCGGCGCTGGAACAGGGTGCCGACATTGTCATCACTGGCCGGGTGGCGGACAGCGCGCTGGTACTGGCCCCTTTGGTGCACGAATTCGGTTGGGCCTGGGACGATTACGACCGACTGGCCCAGGGCAGCCTGGCCGGGCACTTGCTGGAGTGCGGCGCTCAAAGTACCGGGGGCAACTTTACGGACTGGCAGGACGTGTCTGAGGGGTATGAGGACATGGGCTTCCCGATTGCGGAGGTCAGCGCGTCAGGCGATTTCGTGATGACCAAACCGGAACACACCGGTGGCCAGGTCACCCGAGGCACCGTTGCAGAACAGCTGGTGTATGAGATTGGCGACCCACGCGCTTACCTGCTGCCAGATGTGACCTGCGATTTCACCCAGGTCACATTGGAACAGGTGGGCCCCGACCAGGTGCTGGTCAAAGGCGCACGAGGCCAGCAGCCAACCGATAGCTACAAGGTGTCTGGCACCTGGCCGGATGGCTTCAAGTGCACCGTAACGTTCCTGCTCGCAGGCATAGACGCCAAGGCAAAGGCCGAGCGGGTCGCCAATGCCATCCTTAACAAAACCGGCCGCATGTTCGAGCAGCGGGACATTCCGCCCTACTCGGAAACCAGCGTTGAGCTGCTGGGAACCGAAGCCACCTATGGCCCTCATGGCCGTGGCGGGGAGTGCCGGGAAGTGGTGGTCAAGATCAGTGTCGCCCATCCCAAGAAAGAGGCACTGGTACTGTTCTCCCGCGAGATCGCCCAGGCAGCCACCGGGATGGCTCCGGGATTGACCGGCATTGTTGGCGGTCGACCAACTGTCTGGCCGAAGATTCGCCTGTACTCCTGCCTGGTTCCCAAGACCGAGGTAACGGTTACCGTAGATACCGGCGCCGAGGCCCAGCCGGTCGCTGTTGCGACGAACGGCGCCTTCAACCCCGGCCTGTTGGCTGCTGAACCTGCCAGAGACGAAACACCGGCAACCGACACCACGGTTCCTCTGGTCGCTCTGGCCTGGGCCCGCAGTGGCGACAAAGGTGACCATAGCAACATTGGCGTAATCGCCCGCCAGCCCGAATTCGAACCCTACCTGGCCGCCGCCCTGAGTGAATCGGCGGTTGCCCAGTGGATGACCCACACTCTAAACCCTGACACTGGCCGGGTGACCCGCTGGTCGCTGCCGGGCATTCACGGCTTCAACTTCCTGCTGGAGCACAGCCTTGGCGGCGGCGGCGTTGCCAGCCTTCGTATCGACCCCCAAGGCAAGGCCTTCGCCCAACAACTCCTGGAAATGCCCATTCCCGTGGCTTCCTCTGTACTCAATAAAGGACAAGATTCATGAGCTACCAGTCTGTTTTGCGTCCCGGCCTGTTCGACGGCCAGGTCTTTATCGTCACCGGCGGCGGCTCCGGTATTGGCCGCTGTACAGCCCACGAGCTCGCGTCTCTTGGCGCCAAGGTCGCCCTGGTTGGCCGTAAGCAAGAGAAAGTCGAGGCGGTCAAAGCAGAAATTCTCGAAGATGGCGGCGTCGCCAGCGCCCATGTCTGTGACATCCGGGAAGAAGACGCGGTTAAGGCCACCATCAAGGCCATCATTGCGGAACACGGCGGGCTGCACGGCCTGGTCAACAACGCCGGCGGCCAGTTCGCCTCGCCCCTGACCGGCATCAACCAGAAGGGCTGGGAGACCGTAGTGCGGACCAACCTGACCGGCGGTTTCCTGATGGCTCGGGAAGCGTACACCCAGGCCCTGTCGAAGACCGGTGGCGCCATCGTCAACATTGTTGCTGACATGTGGGGCGGCATGCCCGGCATGGGCCATTCCGGTGCTGCCCGCGCCGGCATGGTCAATTTTACCCAGACCGCTGCCTACGAATGGGGCTGCTCCGGCGTGCGGGTCAATGCCGTCGCTCCCGGCTGGATTGCCTCCAGCGGTATGGACAACTACCCGGCGACCATGAAGGAATGGATTCGCAACCTAGGTAACCACATTCCCCGTAAGGCTATGGGAACTGAGGCTGAAGTCAGCTCCGCCATTTGCTTCCTGCTCAGCCCCGGTGCCGCCTTTATCAGCGGAGACACCCTGCGTATTGATGGCGCGGCATCCCAGGACTCACCGATCTGGCCGCTGCCAAACGCCAAGAACAACGAACCCTACGACGGTTTCCATCGCAGCAGCACCCCCAAGGTGCTCCAGGACAACTGAGGATCGGAACGATGGACACTCTTGAAAGCACACTGAACCCCCAATCCGACGAGTTCCGCGCCAATGCAGACGTTATGGAGAGCCATATCCAGACCTGGCGGACCGTGGAACAGAAGGTACTCGACCTGGCTGAGTCGGCCCGGGAGAAGTTTACCCAGCGAGGCAAACTGCTCCCCCGTGACCGCATCAACCGTCTGCTGGATCAGGGCACGCCGTTTCTGGAGCTGTGTTCCCTGGCGGGCTACAAGATGCACGATGACAAGGACGGCTCCATGGCCGGCGGCGGCATCATCGCCGGCATTGGTATGGTCAGTGGCATTCGTTGCCTCGTTGTTGCCAGTAACAGCGCCATCAAAGGGGGCACGATCACCCCCGCCGGCCTGGACAAGACCCTTCGCCTGCAACAGATCGCCATGGAGAACAAACTCCCGGTGGTGTCACTGTCAGAAAGCGGAGGCGCCAACCTCAACTACGCCACCGACATTTTTGTTCTCGGTGCCCGTGGCTTTGCCAACCAGGCCAGAATGTCTGCCGCCGGTATCCCCCAGGTCACGGTCGTCCATGGCAACGCTACCGCCGGCGGTGCGTACCAGCCCGGCTTGTCGGACTACGTGATTACCGTGCGCAACAAAGCCAAGATGTTCCTGGCGGGGCCGCCACTACTGAAGGCCGCTACCGGCGAGGTTGCCACCGACGAGGAACTGGGTGGGGCCGAAATGCACGCCCAGGTGGCCGGCACCGCAGAGTACCTGGCCGAAGACGATGCCGACGGCATCCGCTATGCCCGCAATGTGCTGTCCGCACTGCCCTGGAACGACCACTTGCCGCCCACCCGCGAGCTGTCTTGGGAAGAGCCGCTGCATTCGCCGGATGAATTGCTCGGTGTTGTTCCAGCAGACGCCAAGCAACCCTATGACGTCCGTGAGGTAGTCGCCCGTATCGCCGACGGTTCCCGGTTCATGGACTTCAAGAACGAACTCGATAACCAGACGGTATGCGGCACCATCCGCATCGAAGGTCATGCCGTCGGGATCATTGGCAACAATGGCCCGATTACCGCCAATGGTGCCGTTAAGGCCGCCCAGTTCATCCAATTGTGCGACCAGGTCGGCACTCCGCTGCTGTTCCTGCACAACACCACCGGCTTCATGGTGGGCACCCATGCCGAACAGAGCGGCATCATCAAACATGGCTCCAAGATGATCCAGGCCGTGGCCAACTGCCGCGTGCCAAAGCTTGCGGTACTGATCGGCGGTTCCTACGGCGCGGGCAACTACGCCATGTGTGGCCGCGGGCTGGATCCCCGCTTCATCTTCGCCTGGCCGAACAGCCGTACCGCGGTCATGGGCCCGGCCCAGGCCGGCAAGGTGATGCGCATCGTAGCCGAAGACAAACAGCGCCGCGCTGGCGTGGAGCCGGACGAAAAGACCCTGGCCTTCCTTGAACAGGCCACCGCCAAAAAACTGGAAGACGGCTCCACGGCCCTGTTTGGCACAGCCCGGCTCTGGGACGACGGTCTGATTGATCCCCGCGACACCCGCCGGGTACTGGCCCTCGCGCTGTCCGTCTGCCGTGAGGCCGACGCCAGACCGCTACGGCCGAACACCTTCGGCGTCGCCCGGCTCTGACATTTCAAAACGACAATAACGATTACGTAACGAATACACGGAGAACACCATGGAATTTACCGCTGAACACAACGCCCTCAGGAAGACCGTCCGCGATTTCGTCGAGAAGGAAATCAATCCGCACTGTGACGAATGGGAAAAAGCCGGCGAGTACCCGATTCACGACATTTTCAAGAAGCTCGGCAACCTCGGCCTGCTCGGCATCCAAAAGCCGGAAGAGTATGGCGGTATGGGGCTGGATTACAGCTACAACCTGGTGGCGGCAGAAGAGTTCGGGATGGCCCATTGCGGCGGCGTGCCCCTCTCCATCGGCGTACAAACCGACATGTGCACCCCTGCCCTGGCCCGCTTTGGCTCCGATGAGCTCAAGCGCGACTTCCTGGCCCCGGCTATTGCCGGTGACATGGTGGGCTGTATTGGTGTCAGTGAAGTCGGTGCCGGCTCCGACGTAGCGGGGCTCAAGACCACCGCCCGCAAGGACGGTGACGACTACGTCATTAACGGCTCCAAGATGTGGATCACCAACTCTCCAAAAGCGGACTTTATCTGCCTGCTGGCCAACACCTCTGACGATCAGGTCCACAAGAACAAATCCCTGATTGTGGTGCCCATGAATACCCCCGGCATCAGCTTCAGCAGTCACCTCGACAAACTGGGCATGCGCTCGTCTGAAACCGCCCAGGTGTTCTTTGACGACGTGCGCGTTCCCCAGCGCAATCGCATCGGGGCCGAAGGCATGGGCTTCATGATGCAGATGCTTCAGTTCCAGGAAGAACGCATGTGGGGCTCTGCCAACGTCATCAAGGCGCTGGAGAACTGCGTCGCCAAAACCATCGAATACTGCCGCGAACGTGAAACCTTCGGCCAGCCGCTGATCAATAACCAGGTCATCCATTTCCGCATGGCCGAGCTGCAAACTGAAATCGAAGCATTGCGCGCTCTTACTTACAAAGCCTGCGAACTGCACATCAAAGGTAGGGATGTTACCCAGCTTGCGTCCATGGCCAAGCTCAAGGCCGGACGTCTGGGCCGTGAAGTGACCGATAGCTGCCTGCAGTACTGGGGTGGCATGGGCTACATGTGGGACAACCCGATTTCCCGCGCACACCGGGACGTTCGCCTGGTGTCCATCGGTGGCGGGGCGGATGAAATCATGCTCGGCATCATCTGCAAGACCATGGGCATTCTGCCCGGAAAGCGCAAGTAAGGCCGTTGCCCAGGGAGCCTATCCATGACCGACCTACCCCATTGCGACACCCTGGCCCTGGTTCGCCAGGGTCATGCCCTTCACATCACCCTGAACCGGCCACAGGCCCGCAACGCCATGAGCCTGGCGATGGTGGCAGAGCTGTCCGCGGTGTTCAGCCGCATCGAAGCAGATGACACCCTCCGTGCGGTGGTTCTGCGCGGCGCCGACGGCCATTTCTGCGCCGGTGGCGACATCAAGGATATGGCAGGCGCCCGCAGTCTACCTGCCGGCGAAGGCGATCAGGACCCGTTCTATCGCCTGAACCGGGCCTTTGGCCACATGATTCAGCAGGCCAATGAATCCAGCAAGGTTGTTATTGCCGTACTGGAAGGTGCAGTAATGGGCGGCGGATTTGGACTGGCCTGCATCTCAGATGTTGCCATTGGCGGACCGACCGTGACCTTCGCGCTGCCGGAAACCAGCCTTGGCGTCATTCCCGCCCAGATTGCCCCGTTTGTGGTTGAGCGCATCGGATTGACCCAAACCCGGCGGCTGGCCCTGCTTGGCAGCAAGGTGAAGGGCAATGAGGCGCTGCAACTGGGACTGCTTCACCAGCTCTGCGGTGACGGTGATGAACTCGACACCGCCATTGCCACCGCCCTGGACCGGGTTCGTCACTGCGCCCCTCAGGCCACCGCCAACACCAAGCGCCTGCTCCACCGGGTTGGCAAAGAGCCCATGGGCGCGCTCTTGGACGATGCGGCCGCGCAATTCGCCGCCGCCGTGCGAGGCCCCGAAGGTGCCGAAGGCACCATGGCATTCGTACAGAAACGGCCACCGGCCTGGGCGGATATCGACACCGCCGACAACCACTGAGGATTCGGCATGCTGAAAAAACTGTTAATTGCCAACCGCGGAGAAATCGCTGTTCGGGTCATCCGTACCGCCCGCGACCTCGGCTACCGCACGGTGGCCGTGTACTCCGAAGCCGACGCCAACGCCTGCCATGTCCGGGAAGCCGATGAAGCCGTTTTGATCGGCCCGGCCCAGGTGTCGGCCTCTTACCTTAACGCTGACGTCATTCTGGAAGCGGCCCGGAAAACCGGTGCCGATTGTATTCATCCCGGCTACGGCTTCCTGTCGGAAAACGCCGGTTTTGCCAACGCCTGCGCAGAAGCCGAACTGGTGTTTGTGGGACCGCCAGCCGCTGCCATCGAGCTGATGGGCAGCAAACGCCGGTCCAAAATCGCCATGCAGGAGGCCGGTGTGCCAGTGGTACCCGGGTTTGAGGGCAACAACGCCAGTGACGAAGAGCTCATCGCTGCCGCCCGGGACATTGGTTATCCCCTGATGATCAAGGCCTCTGCCGGTGGCGGTGGACGCGGCATGCGACTGGTCGAGGATGAGTCGCAGCTCGCCGACAACATCGCCCGCGCCCGCTCAGAAGCGAAACAGGCCTTCGGTGATGATGAACTGATTCTGGAAAAGGCCGTCCTGCAGCCTCGTCATGTCGAGATCCAGGTCTTCGCCGACAGCCATGGCCATGCGGTGTACCTGGGTGAACGGGACTGTTCCATCCAGCGTCGCCACCAGAAAGTCGTGGAAGAAGCGCCATCGCCCTTCGTAACACCGGAATTGCGCCAGGCCATGGGCGAAGCCGCCGTGAAAGCGGCCCTGGCCTGCGATTACCGGGGTGCGGGAACCGTTGAGTTCCTGGTGGACAGCGACCGCAATTTCTACTTCCTGGAGATGAACACCCGGCTGCAGGTTGAGCACCCGGTCACCGAACTGATCACCGGCCAGGATCTCGTGGCCTGGCAGCTGGCGGTCGCCGAAGGACGGCCGTTACCACTGACCCAGGACGACATCGTGCTGAATGGTCATGCGATTGAGGTACGGCTATACGCCGAAGACCCCCGCAACGGCTTCACTCCCCAGACCGGGCAACTCGAACGTTTTGAACCCGCCACCGGCGAAGGCATCCGCTTTGACAGCGGAGTCTGTACCGGCGACACCGTTAGCCCGCACTACGACCCGATGCTCGCCAAGGTCATTGCCTGGGGGCAGGACCGGGACGAAGCCCGGCGGCGCCTGCTACGGACCCTGGAAGACAGCCAGGTCTTCGGGGTGGTTACCAACCAGCACTTCCTGGGCCGGGTCATCGACCATCCGGTGTTTGCTGCTGGCGAAGCCACCACGGCCTTCTTGGAGCAACATTTTTCCGACGACCCATCCATGGCCCCACACGCCCCGACCCTGCGTGAACTGGCGGTGGCTGCCACCATCCTGAGCACTCAGGATAATCAGCAAACAGCTTGGAGCAACGCCCTTGCCACCCGCATTCCGTTGACCCTGACCCATGGCGACAACCGCTTCGAATTGCTGGTTCGTCATCAGGGCCAGCGCCTGCAGGTCAGCTACGAGCAGCAAAGCTGCGAGCTGGAATGGGTGAGTCAGGAAAACGGGCAGCTATGCTTCATCGACAACGGGGTTCGTCACCGTTGCCAATATCACCGCTCCGGCGATCACCTATATTTGCAGCTGTCCGGCCACACCGTACACCTGTGCGATGTCACCCACCAGCCTCCGGAATCCAGTGCCCTCAGCGGCTCTGGCCAGGTCCGGGCCACTATGGATGGGGCCATCGTGGCAGTGATGGTGGAGGAAGGTCAGCAGGTTCGCCAGGGTGATGTTCTGGTGGTTCTGGAAGCGATGAAAATGGAACACCCGGTCAAAGCCGACCGGGACGGCAAGGTGACCCAACTGCATACCGCAGCCGGGAACCAGGTTCGCCGCCAGCAATTGCTGGTGGAGGTACACGCCGACAGCGCCGACGAATCCCCACTAACCTAAAGAGACCTGATCATGACTAGACTGACCGACAAAACTGTATTTATAACCGGTGGCAGTCGGGGTATTGGCCGCGCCATTGCCCTGGCCTGTGCAAAGGAGGGTGCGAAGGTGGTCATCGCCGCCAAATCCGACACGCCTCACCCCAAGCTGCCGGGCACCATCCATACCGTGGCCGACGAAATACGCGAACTCGGTGGTGAGGTACTGCCGCTGGTACTGGATGTGCGTGATGACGCGATGGTGAAAGCCTGCATCGACCAGGCCGCCAACCATTTCGGCGGGCTCGACATGCTGGTGAACAACGCCGGTGCCATTCGCCTGCAAGGTGTGGAAAAGCTCAAGGCCAGTCGCTACGACCTGATGCACCAGGTCAACGCCCGAGCGGTGTTCAGCTGTAGCCAAGCGGCTTTGCCCTGGCTCAAGGAGTCTTCACAGGCCCACATACTCAGCCTGTCGCCTCCACTGAACCTGAACCCAAAGTGGTTCGCCCAGTATGGTCCCTACACCACGACCAAATACGCCATGACCATGATGACCATTGGCATGGCGGAGGAATTCCGGCGCTACGGCATCAGCGTCAACTCGCTGTGGCCGAAAACGCTGATTTCCACCGCTGCCATTGAATTCGAGGCCGGAGGTCCGGCGCTGATGGCCCAGGGCCGCAAGCCCGACATCATGGCGGATGCCGCGGTCAGCATCCTGGCACGGACCGATCAGTCCTTGAGTGGCCAGGCCCTGATCGATGAAGACTTGTTAAGGAGTGACGGCGTGACGGAGTTTGACCACTACCGTTATGCCGAGGGGAACAAACCGCTGTTGCCGGATCTGTTCCTCGACTGATCACGGGGGTCGTGCCAATCCCCGGGAAAACATTACAACGTATAAACTCGCACAACCCCAACGGATACACGCATGACCGACAACACCGTTTCCGCACGTGACCTGGTCCGCAGTCTGCCTGGCATACTGCGGCGCTTTCCCTCCATCGCCAAGGGCTATTACTACTACTCTGTCAAGGATGACAACAAAGACCTGACCTTGGGCACCCTGATTGAGCGCAACGCCGACAAGTACCCTCGTCGTCCAGCCGTGCTCTACGACGATGTGCGCATCAACTGGCAAGACTTCAATGCCTGGGCTAACCGGTTTGCCCACTACTTTCGTTCCCGTGGATTGGTAAAAGGCGACGCTATCGCTGTCTTCCTGGAAAACCGTCCGGAGTTACTTGCGGTGGTCGCAGGTGCTGCCAAACTGGGTGTGGCTTGCGCCATGCTCAACACCTCCCAGAAAGGGCGGGTACTGGAGCACAGTATCAACTTGATCAAGCCCAAACTGGTGGTGGTCGGCGAAGAACTGTCTGACACCTTCGACCAGGTACGCGACCAGCTTGAAATCAGCGGTGACGAGCCCTTCCTGTTCCTGGCGGACTGCAACACCCTGAGCGGGTTTGGCGACGCCCCCGATGGCTACATCAACCTGGCGGCCAATGTAAGCGCCTACCAGGGCATGAACCCACAAGTACCCAACCCACCCACCATGGGCGATACCGCTGTCTACCTGTTCACTTCCGGTACCACAGGGTTACCCAAGGCTGCGCCGGGCAGCCACCGGAAATTCGTCAAAGCCTACGGCGGCTTTGGCCTGATGTCGTTGAGCATGCAGCCAGAGGATGTATTGTACTGCACCCTGCCGCTGTACCACGGCACCGCGCTCCTGGTGTGCTGGGGTTCCGTTATTGCCGGCGGCTCCGCCATCGCTCTGCGGCGCAAATTTTCCGCCAGCGCGTTCTGGGATGACGTGCGTCGATACAAGGCCACTACGTTTGGCTATGTCGGCGAGCTGTGCCGGTACCTGCTGAATCAACCGGCCACCCCCCAGGATCGTAGCCATGGGCTGGTCAAGATGATTGGTAACGGTCTGCGGCCATCCATCTGGAAGCCGTTCAAGGATCGCTTCGGCATCAATACGGTGGCCGAGTTGTACGCCTCCAGTGAAGGCAATATCGGCTTCAGCAACTTCTTCAACATGGACAACACCGTGGGCTTTTCAACCGCCCCCTACAAACTGGTGCGATTCCATGAAGGTACCCGCGACCCGATTCGAAACAGCAAAGGCTTCATGGAGGAAGTCAAACAGGGTGAGCCCGGACTGTTGATAGGTGAGATCACCAAGAAATGGTCCTTTGAGGGCTACACCCAGAAGGAAGCAACCGAAAAGTCCATCCTTCGGGACGCCTTCAAGAGGGGCGATCAATGGTTTAACACCGGCGACGTTCTACGTGAAATCGGCTTCCGCCACCTGCAGTTTGTAGACCGAATGGGCGACACCTTCCGCTGGAAAGGCGAGAATGTCTCGA
This sequence comes from Marinobacter zhejiangensis, assembly GCF_900114775.1. Classification (GTDB taxonomy): domain Bacteria; phylum Pseudomonadota; class Gammaproteobacteria; order Pseudomonadales; family Oleiphilaceae; genus Marinobacter; species Marinobacter zhejiangensis. The sequence goes on along the minus strand of NZ_FOUE01000003.1, from coordinate 364,933 downwards.
CGACCGAGGTCGAAAACATCATTGATGGCTCCGGCCTCGTTGAAGAAGCCATCGGCTACGGCGTGGAAATCCCCAACACCAACGGCAAAGCTGGCATGGTGACCCTGGTGCCTCAACAAGGCAAGGCCGCCTTCGACATCCAGGCTCTGTTCCGCTACCTGAACGACAACCTGCCACCTTACGCCATCCCGGTATTTATCCGGGTCACCGACGGCATCGAGAAAACAGGTACCTTCAAGTACCGCAAAGTGGATATCCAGAAGATGGCCTATGCCACCCAGAAAGCGGAAGACGATGTCTACGTCTGGCTACCGAAAACCCAGGAGTACACCCTGGTCACCCCGGAGCTGGAAAAAGACATCAACGACGGCAAGATTCGCTTCTGATGTAGTGAACCAGAAAGGGGGCACCAGCCCCCTTTCTTTCCTTCAACATACGTTCCTCAGGCCGCGGGCCACTCCCCTGCAGAAAGCCTGTAAAGGCGAACCGACCGGCCATGGAACTCTGCGTCCAGGTAATCACTGAAACCGGCTTTCTCGGCCACTCGTATAGACGCCCGGTTCTCCGGTTCGATGATCGCCGTCACCGAATCAACCGACTTCGACCCGAAACCATACGCCAATACCGCACGAACCGCTTCCGTAGCCAAACCCTGGCCCCAGTAGTGCCGGGCCAGACGGTAACCAAGGTTCATTTCCTCCACCTCACCCACCGGCTCTGGTCCCAGACCACAAAAGCCCACCAGGTCGCCACCGGATTTGTCGATCAGCGCCCAGGGTCCTAGCCCATGGGTGTCGTAGCAGCTGCGGCACCAGTCGATAAAGCGGACGGTCGCTGCCCGATCGCACACGCCGCGCACTGAATACTTCATCACCTCAGGGTCAGAGAGAATCTCCGTTAGCTCCGGTGCATCCTGATACTCGAGGCAGCGAACGATCAGTCGTCCGGTCTCCGTGATTCGCATAGTGTCCCCAAATACTCCCGCTAGCTATAGCTGACTCAGCGCGTGGGCAAGATTGCTACGGGCCTGCGCTTCCAGTAAGGCGTATAGCCGGGGGGTCCGATAGATCGCATCCCGCGCCTCGAAACCGGCAAGCACCTCACGGCGTTTGTCGCTGTACAACGCGTCGGGAACCCAGCGGTACTCCTCACGAATCTGGGCCTCGTAGGCATCAAACCGTGGTCGCGGAGCCCCAAGAATTGCCAGGTCAATGTCCACCAGCAACTGCTGATCCGACGTTTCCGGTGTCACGGAGTGGCGAGTCGCAAGGATCAATGCCGAGATCCGGCCCAGGCTCTCTTCAGAGACCCCGGCCTCCCGCAACGCCTGTACCGCCCAAGCTGCACTCCGTGCCTCATTATCGCGGCCCTTAACGTCATAGACTGCATCGTGAAACCAGAGCGACATCTCAACTTCCGCAGGCTTCTCCGCCTGCTCACGGCAAGCCTCCCACCACTGCAGACACTCCGCCAGGTGCTGAGCCGTATGATACTTGCGCTGGGGCTCCTGATAGGCGTCCAGCAACCGTGCCATGACCTGCTGCCCATCCCCACTTGCGCCCAAGGCCGGCCAGCAACGCTGCCACGATGTTTCTAATTCCGGGTTAACAGCTACCGCCATCACCGCCTCCGCCAAATCCACCGCCGCCGCAATCACCACCACCACCCCAGCCGCCAGTGCCACCGCCCCAGAACCCGTCGGAGGAATTGCCTCCGCCAGTGCCACCGGAGCCGCCCGTTCCCCCGATCGAGCCAAACAACTTGGCAAGGGCAATAGCCACACTCACCACGAAACCAAATGGACAAAAAACACCGTAAAGAAAGTCACCGGAACCCAGGTCAGAATAAAAGGCAAACCCGGCAATACTCAGTACCGTCAACAACCACGAAATCATCGTTTATCCACCATCCCTGATTATCTTCCCCAATACACCAACCCCAACACCCGAGCCGCTACGACTGCAGCGTTCTTTCCAAAAACGGCAGTGCCTCCGCCAGAAATAATTCGGGCACTTCTGCAAACGAGGCATGGCCACAAGGCAGAACGACAAGCTTCGCCGAAGGAACCGATTGAGCGGCGGCTTTTCCGTCTTTCCCAGCCGCAATCGCAGGATCGTATTTGCCAAACATCAGCAACGTAGGCGAGTTGATGCTTCGAGCGGACTGCCGGAGATCATTTTCCGGCCTGCCAAAGCTCCGCCAGAGCGCCCGGTTGAGCGTGACTGCATCCGTGCCCGACTGGAGGCCTGAAGCCCTCTCCAGCATCGCCTCCGTCGTAGCGTTGCGGCGCTTAAGGTACCAACGGGCGAAACGCTGCGGAGACAGAGAAAAACGGCTACCCTGCAAGCGGCAGAAACTGCGCGTGATCCAGTTATGGGGCGTAAATCCCCCAGGCGCGACCAGTACCAGCCCCCTCACCCTATCCGGCTGTTCACTGGCCAGGCGGGCTGCGACATTCCCTCCAACCGAGTTGCCAACAAAGATTGCCGGCGGCAGTTTCAGCGCATCGAGGAATTCGTTCAGTATGTTGTAGAGAAGAAAAACCGTGGCGGAGTCGGGAGACGGTGGGATGGCGGACTGTCCATAACCAGGCCAGTCGATTGCCAATACCCGATAGTTCTGGGACAAGGCGGGAATAATGGCCTCAAAGTCGAGGCTATCTCCTGGGTTTGCATGCAGCAAAACCACCGGAACCCCATGCCCATGCTCAGTGTAATGAACCGGGCCTGTAGAAAGGTTCAGTATTGGCATAAGCAGTTCCTTTGCTGGCGTCGCGCGAAGATCCTTGGATTTAAAGTTCTACACCATTACCACCTCTGGCGGAACATCGCTGCACGCAAAAATGCCAGGAACGTGACCCCGGAACAAATTCTCGGGGTCCCGTGCGTTCAACACGCGCTATGCGGAGACCTTCAGGACAATTTTCCCTTTCGCCCGACGTTCGCTCAGAGCGTTGAGTGCCTTGGCATAGTCCCCGAACTCGTAGCTTTCGCTGATTTTTGGGTCGATCTTGCCCTGTTCGAAAAGCCCCATCAGTTCCATCATGTTTCGGGCACTTTCCTGAGGCTCTTGCTGGGTGAATGCGCCCCAGAATACACCGACCACCGAACAGCCCTTCAGAAGGGTCAGGTTAGCGGGGATCTTCGGGATATCACCAGCAGCAAATCCAATGATCAGATGACGACCATTCCAGGCCATGGCACGCAGGGCCTGTTCGGTAAAGTCGCCCCCTACAGGGTCGTAGATCACATCGACGCCTTTGCCCTTGGTTAGCTTCTTAACGGCGTCTTTGAGGGGTTCTTCAGTGTAGTTAATCAGCTCATCAGCGCCTGCCAGCCTGGCCACTTCCAGTTTGTCTGCCGTGCTTGCTGCTGCAATAACCTTCGCGCCCATGGCCTTCCCCAGCTCCACGGCAGCCAGACCTACACCACCGCTGGCCCCAAGAACCAGAAGAGTTTCCCCGGCCTGCAGGTTGGCTCGCTGTTTAAGGGCATAGTAGGACGTGCCATAGACCATGCTAAATGCCGCCGCTTTTTCATCGCTCATGGACTCGGGCACTGGCAGCAAATTCTGCTCTGGCACCACAAGTTCTTCGGCAAATGCCCCAAACCCGGTGAGCCCGGCAACCCTGTCGCCGACCTTGAAACGGGTCACCTTGTCACCGATATCAATAACCTCGCCGGACATTTCGCCGCCGGGAGCAAAAGGCATGGTGGGCTTTAGCTGGTATTTCCCCTGAATAATCAGGGTGTCGGGAAAGTTAAGCGCCGCAACGTTTACCTTCACCTTTACCCCTCGGCCCCCAACAACCGGGCTATCGATCTCCTCAATAACCAGGCTCTCCGCCGGACCATATTCCTTACACAGAATTGCTCGCATTCTTGGGTTCCCCGCTGTGGTAGGTGCCGAATGGCCTCCGATCCGGACGCCATCCGGCCATTTATCATCGTTATATTGATTATTTTGGACGTTGGACACGCTATCGCCCCACCAGTCATGAATCAAATAAACAAAACTGATCCACAGCCATAAAGAACACTAATACAGAAACCGTCGTTTACGCAGTCAATAGTGAAGTAATAGGTGTTTTCCGCTATCCTTCGCGCTCCCAGAAGGAACAGCCGTTTGTCCGCGTAAACCCCAGGATTGTCCCGCCATGTTTGACATCGTTTATGGCCTTGAAATGATTGGCATTGTTGCCTTCGCCATTTCCGGCATGATTGCGGCTCGTTCGAAAAACATGGATCCAGTCGGGGTATTCACCATTGGTTTTATCACCGCTCTTGGTGGTGGCACGCTCCGTGACCTGATTATGGACAATCACCCGCTGTACTGGATCAAGCACCAGGAACAGCCCATTTTCATTCTGTGCCTGGCCATTATCTTCAGTTACTGGAACCGGCTGGGTCGTATCCGTGAGTCCCGGATCGTCGTACCCGATGCAATCGGCCTGGGTATATTTTCGATTCTCGGTGCCCAGTTGGCGCTGGATCTGGGCCACTCCTGGTTCATTGCCTCACTGCTTGGAGTGATGACGGGCACCTTCGGCGGCGCCCTGCGCGACACCCTCTGCAATGAGGTGCCATTCATTTTCCGCAAAGACCAGATCTACGCATCCATCTCCTTCGCAGGCTGCTGGATCTATTTCCTGTGCCAGTGGCAACTGGCCAGCGAGACCGTTTCCCTGACCATCGGACTGCTGTTCATCGTTATCGCACGGCTATTGGCCGTCCGCTATGACATTCGCTTGCAACGGGACAAAACCTACTAGAGGTAACTCCCCTTACTTGGCCTGGCCTTCGCCAACCGGTAACATTGCTTTTTTTTCATACAGCCCACAGAGCGGACCTCAACAGGATCCCCGACGATGTGAGCTATATTCACCACTTTCGTTCCAGTTCATTCAAATCAACAGCCCATGTAAGGCAGATATACCCAATGCTTGAAAGACTGTTCCAACTCAAGGCTCACGGCACGGACGTCCGCAAGGAAGTGATCGCCGGTATCACTACCTTCCTGACCATGGCCTACATCATCGTCGTCAACCCCAGCATCCTCGAAGGTGCCGGTATGGATTTCGGCGCCGTGTTCGTCGCCACCTGCCTCGCCGCTGCCATTGGCACGCTAATCATGGGCCTGTGGGCCAACTATCCTATTGCCCTGGCACCCGGTATGGGCCTGAACGCCTTTTTCGCGTTTACTGTCGTCGGCAGCATGGGCTACAGCTGGCAGGTTGCCCTGGGCGCGGTGTTTATGTCCGGGCTTATCTTTTTCCTGCTGAGTATCTTCCGGGTTCGGGAATGGATCATTAACTCGATCCCCATGTCCCTGCGCTTTGGCATCTCCGCCGGGATTGGTTTCTTCCTCGCACTGATCGCCCTGAAAAATGCCGGCGTGGTGGTGGACCACCCGGCCACGCTGGTCGGAATCGGCAACATTCACGCCCCTGAGGTACTGCTGTTCTTTGGTGGTTTCCTGCTGATCTGCGCGCTGTCGTTCCGCAATGTCACCGGTTCGGTGATGATCGGCATCATCGCGATTACCGTCGTTGGTATGCTGTTGGGCATGGTCGAGTACAAGGGCTTTGCATCCGCCCCGCCAAGCCTTGCCCCGACCTTCATGCAACTTGATATCGCTGGCGCCCTCGACGTCGCGATGATCAGTGTTATCTTTGCATTCCTGTTCGTAGACCTGTTTGACACCTCGGGTACCCTGATCGGTGCGGCCCAACGCGGTAACCTGCTGGATGAAGACGGCAAGCTGCCGCGCCTGGGACGCGCACTGATGAGCGATTCCGTGGCCACCATGTCCGGCGCAGCTATGGGCACCTCGACCACCACCAGTTACATCGAGTCTACTGCCGGTATTGCTGCCGGTGGCCGCACAGGTTTGACGGCGGTTGTCGTTGCCATGCTTTTCCTGGCGTGTCTGCTGCTGTCGCCTATTGCCAGCATTATTCCGGCTTACGCCACTGCACCAGCCCTGCTCTACGTGGCCGTCCTGATGACGTCCGGCCTGAAGCTCATCGACTGGGAAGACGTCACTGAAGCCGCCCCGGCCGTGGTTACCGCCCTGATGATGCCGCTGACTTTCTCCATTGCCAACGGCATTGCCCTGGGTTTTATCACCTACGCAGCCCTCAAAGCCCTCAGCGGACGCTGGTCTCAGCTCAGCGCCAGCGTTGCCGTGATCGCCGTGGTCTTTGTACTGAAATTCATTTTCCTCGATGGGGCCTGATTCCGGCCCCCGGATACCTGCTATGGACTACTTCTCAGAGAGCATCAAACAGGCCATTCGTACTGTGCCTGACTGGCCAAATCCCGGCGTTCAGTTCCGTGACATCACCACCGTACTGCAGGACCGCACGGCGTTCCGGAAACTGATTGACGCATTTGTCCACCGCTATCACGGCCAGCAAATCGATGCCGTAGCTGCAGTCGATGCCCGCGGATTCATCATTGGCTCCGCGCTGGCGTACGAACTGAACGCTGGGCTGGTACTGGTGCGCAAGAAAGGCAAACTGCCGTTCGACACACTGGTGGAAGACTACCAACTGGAATACGGCACCGCGTCCGTTGAGCTGCACAAAGACGCCTTCCGTCAGGGGGATCGGGTAATCCTGGTGGATGACCTGATCGCCACCGGTGGCACCATGATGGCCGCCAGCCGGCTGATTCGCCGCATCCGGGCGGAGATTGTCGAAGTTGCAGCAATGATTGACCTGCCCGACCTGGGCGGATCGCAAAAGCTGCGCGACGAAGGCCTGGCGGTTTATACTGTTTGCTCATTCGAGGGCGAGTAAACCAAGGAGGCGCGGCCATGGCTGATTACCAGCACCACTGGAAGGATGGGAACCCAATTCATCTGCCGTTGGGGAAAATCGTCTGCATTGGCCGCAACTACGCCGAACACGCCCGGGAGCTGAACAACCCCATTCCGGACGAGCCGCTTCTGTTCATCAAGCCAGCTACGTCCGCGGTACATATCACCCGCCCCATTACCCCACCCCAGGGCTTCGGGGCGGTGCACTTTGAGACCGAACTGGCGGTACTGATCGGCCAACCCCTGAGCCACGCCAGTGAGACCGAGGCCGCAGGTGCAATCCTCGGGTACGGGCTGGCGCTGGACCTGACCCTGAGAGACGTACAAAGCAAGCTCAAGGACAAGGGCCACCCCTGGGAGCGTGCCAAGGCCTTTGATGGCGCCTGCCCTCTGTCGCCCTTTGTCGATGCCAATGACCTCCCTCAGGGCCACCTGACCTTTTCCCTCGATATCAACGGCGAACGCCAGCAAACCGGAGATACCCGCGATATGCTGGTGCCAATCCTGCCGCTGATCACGCACATCAGCCACCACTTTACCCTGCTTCCGGGGGATGTCGTTCTGACCGGAACGCCCGCTGGGGTCGGCCCGCTGACCTCCGGCCAAAGACTTTCGCTGGAACTGGAAAACGCCCTGTTTGTCGAAACCACGGTTGCCTGATCCGCGCGCCCTTAACCGACCGGCTTACCGGTTCTAACGAGCCCTAAGACACACTCATTATGGCGAAAAAACCCGTTACCTCTCGTAGTGGCCGCTTTTTCAAACTGGCGGGAATGACCGCAACCGTTGCCAGCCAGTACGCTGGTCAGAAGGCCCGTCGGCTGCTCACCGGAAAAGACGACGAGCAGACCCGGAGCGAAGGCTATAGCCGGATGGCGGAGCAGATCACCGACACCCTAGGCGAGCTCAAGGGCGCGGTGATGAAGGTCGGCCAGATCGCCTCTCAGACCCAGGACTTCCTACCCAGGGAGTTCTCTGACGCCTTGCAGAAACTGCAGAAAGAAGCTCCACCCATGCCGTTTGAGGTGATCCTGGCTCAGGTCGAGTCCGAGCTCGACAGGCCCGTGGGTGAATTGTTCGAGTACCTGCAGGAACAACCATATGCAGCCGCCTCCATCGGGCAAGTCCACCGCGCCCGATTACATGACGGCCGCGACGTGATTGTGAAGGTGCAGTATCCCGGCGTGGACGACTCCTGCGACTCCGACCTGAAGCAGCTACGATTGGCCCTTAAACTGGGCGGCTTACTCAAGATGCCCAAGGAAAGTGTGGATCAGCTGTTTGGCGAAATCCGCGAACGCCTCAAGGAAGAGCTGGACTATGAGAACGAGGCCCGCAATATCCGCCAGTTCCGGGAATTTCACCACAACGACCCATGGGTCATTATCCCGGATTACGTTCCCAGCCACTCCTCACGGCGGGTGCTGACGCTGGAGCTGGAAGAAGGCGACCACGTCAGTGAAGTGACCCCGGATCGGTACAGCCAGGAGACCATCAACACCATTGGTCACCGGATCTTTTCCACCATGGCAGACCAGCTGTTCCGGTTTCAGTGCATTCACGGCGACCCCCATGCCGGGAACTTCGCCTACCGTCCGGATGGTTCGATCGTGCTTTACGATTTCGGCTGCGTGAAAAAGCTCAAACCAGAGATTGTCGAAGCCTATCGCAAGGCGCTGATTGCAGCCCTGCACGAGGACTATGAAGCCCTCGACCAGCACCTGATTGATCTGGGCGCACGAGTGGAGTCAAAACCCGCCCTGGATGAGGCCTATTACGCCATGTGGCGGGACATCCTGATCCGACCCTTCGACAGCCCGCATCCTTATGATTTTGCCGAGTCTGAAATCCACAAAGCCGTCGCCGCAAAAACCAGTACGGTGTTCAAGTACCTGGACTATTTCAAGCCACCGGTTGAGAGCATCTTTATTGACCGGATGATTGCAGGACATTACTGGATGCTGAAGCGGCTGGGGGTGCAGGCGGCGTTTCGGGCGGAGTTGGAAAGTTACCTGAAAGAGGCAGCTTAAAGCTTCTTGGCCTGAGGACTGGGTGCAGGTGGCCGGTGGTAGGCCTTCCTTCGCTCTCCTCTAAGGTACGTCCTGTACCTGTCGGAGACCGCGGCATCCATGCCGCTGCTACGGAAGGCCCACCACCGACCACTTACAAGCATCGGCACTATCTCTTCAAACGAACACTCTGTATGTCTAAACAGGGGAGATTCAGGCCCGAACAGACTCTGGGTCCTTGGGCGGGGCTGTCATACGGAGCAGGGACATGGACGTCCCGGTAGCATTGCAGGTACAGGAAGTACCTTCAATGCGGTGGAGTATGACAGCCCCGCTCAAGGACCTTCACCACGGTCTAAAACTTACCCAAATCAGAGACCCACTCGGCAACACCTTCGCAGGCGCCCTTGCGGATCACCCTGGCCCGGGAAACCGTAGCCGGCTCACCGGGATCAATCACCGTCACCGGCACATCGAAGTCCACCTCATGGACCAGACCGGCAGCGGGGTAGACCTGCAGCGAGGTGCCGACAATCAGCAGGTGGTCCGCGGTGCGTGCCACCTCAGCGGCCACCTCAATCATCGGCACATCCTCCCCGAACCAGACAATATGGGGGCGGAGCTGACTGCCATGTTCGCAGGTATCACCCAGCTCGATCGGACGATAGTCAATGTCGTAGATGGTAGCGGGGTTGCGGGTACTGCGGGCTTTGGTGAGTTCACCATGGAGGTGGATCACGCGGCTGGAACCGCCGCGCTCGTGCAGGTTATCGACGTTCTGGGTGATGATTGTCACCCGGTAGGTCTTCTCAAGTTCCGCCAGCAACTCGTGAGCCCGGTTGGGCGCCACCTCAGCCAGCTGACGGCGGCGGTCGTTGTAGAACCGGAGCACCAGCTCCGGGTTACGTTCGAACGCTTCCGGGGTCGCCACATCGTAGACACTGTGTTCCTCCCACAGCCCGCCATTGTCGCGGAACGTAGAGAGGCCACTCTCGGCGCTGATACCCGCGCCAGTCAGAACTACGATGTGATCTTTCATCAGTCGAAAATTTTACCCGGGTTCATAATGCCGTTGGGGTCAAACACCTGTTTGATACCACGCAGGTAGGCCATTTCCGCCTCGCTACGGGTGTATTGCAGGTAAGGCTTCTTGGTCATGCCCACGCCGTGCTCAGCAGACACACTGCCTTCGTAGCGCTCGACAATCTCGAAGACCCACTTGTTCACCTGCTGGCATTTCTCGAAGAAGTCCTCATTGGCCATATCTTCTGGCTTGAGAATGTTCAGGTGCAGGTTGCCATCGCCGATGTGGCCGAACCAGATGATTTCAAAGTCCGGGTAATGCTCGGTCACTACCGCATCAATCTCGGTCAGGAACCCGGGGACCTTGGACACCACCACGGAGATGTCATTCTTGTAGGGAGTTCGTGGTGCAATGGATTCAGAGATCCGTTCCCGCAACTGCCACAGGTTCTGGGCCTGCGTCTCGCTCTGGCTGATCACGCCATCCAGTACCCAGCCATTCTCTACACACTGTTCAAACAGCGCCATGGCATCGTCCATGACCTGGTCGGAGGTCGCCTCGAACTCCAGCAACGCATAGTAAGGCGCCTCAGTTTCAAACGGTGCCTGCACCTGGCCGTGGGCCAGAACATGCTGCATTGCCTGGTGGGAGAAAAACTCATACGCAGTCAGATCGATCTGCTTCTGGAACGACTGCAGCACATCCATGGTATTGGTGAGATCGTTCAGCCCCAGAACCAGAACCGTCAGATTGTCTGGCTTGCGGCACAGTTTCATGGTCGCTTCAGTAATAAAGCCCAGCGTGCCTTCAGCGCCAATGAACAGGTGACGCAGGTCGTACCCGGTGTTGTTCTTTTCCAGATCCTTGTTGAGGTCCAGGATATCGCCTTTACCCGTGACAACCTTAAGGCCTGCCACCCAGTCCCGGCTCATGCCATACCGGATCACCTTGATACCACCGGCATTGGTGGAAAGGTTGCCACCCAGCTGACTGGAGCCGGCGGAAGCAAAGTCCACAGGGTAATAGAGGCCGTTTTCTTCGGCGAAGTTCTGCAATTGCTCAGTAATCACCCCCGCCTGGCAGCGAACCGTGCGATCACTGGCATTGAACTCAACGACCTGATTCATGTAGTCGAACGCCACAACCACTTCACCATTGGCCGCCACGGCACCGGCGCTGAGCCCGGTACGACCGCCGGAAGGCACCAGGGCAACCTGGTTTTCATTGGCGAACCGCACCAAGGCCTGGACCTGCTCCGTGGTTTTCGGGAACACGATGGCCAGAGGCTTGGGCGGGTAGATCTTGGTCCAGTCTTTTCCGTAAGTATCGAGATCGGAAGGGTCAGTCAGGACTTTGCCATCGTCCACAAGGGTCTTCAAAGTGGCAATGATCTGTTCGGCGTTCATGCGGGATTCGTTCTCTGTAAAAGGTTTGGCGGGCCATTGAATCCCTGAGTTGTTTCAGGTCATCTGACGCGCTGTGAAAATTTGCGTTTATGGTATCATACCGCCCCTGTTCTGTGAGCCTGTCACTATCTGGCGGGTTTTACAGGTGACATTACGGTCATACGACGCGACGAAAGGTCTGGAAGCAAGCCCATGTCAAATACGTCTCTCGAAAAGAGCAAAATCCGGATCCTGCTGCTGGAAGGCGTGCATCAATCCGCTATTGATACCCTCAATGCCGCAGGCTACACCAACATCGAGTACCTGACGCACTCGCTGGCAGAGGACGATCTGATCGAAAAGATCGCCGATGCCCATTTCGTTGGTATTCGTTCGAGAACCCAGCTCACTGAGCGGGTATTTGAAGCCGCCAAGAAGCTGGTGGCCGTGGGTTGCTTCTGTATCGGTACAAACCAGGTGGACCTGAAAGCAGCTACCCGTCGTGGTGTTGCGGTATTCAACGCCCCCTATTCCAACACCCGTAGCGTGGCCGAGCTGGTGCTGGCCCAGGCCATCCTGTTGCTGCGCGGCGTTCCCGAGAAGAGTGCCAAAGCGCACCGTGGCGAATGGATTAAGTCTGCCAAGAACAGCTACGAAATCCGCGGCAAGAAGCTCGGTATTATCGGCTACGGCAGCATCGGCACCCAGTTCAGCGTCCTGGCTGAAGCCCTGGGCATGGACGTGTACTTCTACGACGTGGTTTCCAAGCTGCCACTGGGCAACGCCACCCAGGTCGGCACCCTACACGAACTGCTGAACCTGGCAGACGTGGTCAGCCTCCACGTACCGGAAACCCCGGCCACCAAGTACATGTTTGGTGCCGAGCAGTTTGCACAGATGAAGCCTGGTAGCATTCTGATGAACGCTTCCCGCGGCACTGTGGTAGACATCGACGCCCTCGCCGAAGCCATCCAGAGTGGCAAGCTGCTGGGCGCGGCTGTAGACGTGTTCCCGGTCGAGCCGAAGGGTAACGACGAAGAATTCGTATCTCCGCTGCGCGAGTTCGACAATGTCATCCTGACCCCGCACATCGGTGGCTCCACCATCGAAGCCCAGGAAAACATTGGCCGCGAAGTCGGCGAGAAGCTGTCCATGTACAGTGACAACGGTACTTCCGTATCGTCTGTTAACTTCCCGGAAGTTGCCCTGCCTTCTCACCCGAATCAGCACCGCCTGCTGCACATCCACGAGAACGTGCCGGGCGTCATGTCTGAGATCAACCAGGTGTTCTCTGAGAACGGCATCAACATCTGCGGCCAATACCTGCAAACCAAGGAAGACATTGGTTATGTGGTGATTGACGTAGACAAGGAATACAGCGAGCTGGCCCTTGAGAAACTGAAGTCCGTCAAAGGCACCATCCGCTGTCGGGTCCTGTTCTAAGCGAACAGCCCCGAACAGAAAAGGCCGCCCCTCTCGAGGGGCGACCTTTTTTTATGGGCAAAAGAAAACCCCCGGCATTGCTACCGGGGGGTTTCAGTCCAACCAGCAAGAATTACTGCTGGTAAGGAATCAGGCTCAGCTCAACACGACGGTTCTGCTCACGACCAGCAGCGGTGTCGTTGGTGGCAATCGGGTTACGAGGACCGTAACCGACAGCACGGGTACGGGCCGGCTCAATACCCTGTGCCAACAGGAAGTCACGCACGGAGCCAGCACGACGCTCGCTCAGCAGCTGGTTGTAGTTCAGGGAACCAGTGCTGTCGGTGTAGCCCGCAATGTTGATTGCAGTTTTGTCGAACTCTTTCAGTACCAGGCCAACAGACTCCAGCACACCGCTGAATGACGGCTTGATGGTGGACTGGCTCACATCGAACGTGATGTTGCCAGGCATAACCAGGTTGATCTGGTCGCCGTTACGAACCACCCGCACTCCGGTGCCTTCCAGCTTCTGACGCAGCTCAGCTTCTTGGCGATCCATGTAGTAACCGATACCGCCACCGAGGGCGCCACCAGCAGCCGCACCAATCAAGGCACCCTTACCACGGTCGCTGCTGCTGGAAGTAGCCGCACCAATGGCCGCACCACCGATCGCGCCAATAATAGAGCCAGTGGTGGCACTGGAGACCTGCTCCTCACCGGTGTATGGATCGTACGTCATACAACCGCTCAGGGTTGCTGCCACTGTGACTGCCAGAATCGTTTTCTTCACAAGATACCTCTGCACAATAGATTGCTTATCGTTCATTTATGCCGTTTACCAGCTTGCCGGTATATGGCCGTTCCCTTACATCTTGGTAATACACAACATGTTGGTCATTCATACCGAAAAGCTGCCTCAAAAGGAAAGCTGATCGTCGACCACCGGGGGTTCAGGATGCCTTGGAGTATGTTTTTGGCCCCAGGTTGCCAGAAAAGGTGTCGATAATGCTGTTAAAAACGGTTGCCTGCAGGTCCTGGGCTTCGTTGACCAGATGATGACGGCCATCGGGAATCCGGATTTCATTGACTGAGGCAAACTTGTTTCTCAGGATTCGGAGGTTGTGCTGCCAATCCACCGTCAGGTCTTTTTCCCCCTGCACCACCGTGACCGGAAAATCCACCGGACGGCAGGATTCGATATGGGGCACCCACAAACGCAGGGCGCTCACCCAGTCTACATGCACAGCACGGGCCTGTAAGGGATCATGTTCACGAAGAAATCGCAAAAAACGGCTGTTTCCGCTGTTTTCTGAAAACAGGCGACGCCAGCGTTTAATAAAAGGCCGAAGCATACTGTGCAGCACTTTCGCACCCAGCCAACCCATCGGCCTGACCAGGGGAGCCAGCAGCACCACCTTCTCGAACGCCGACGAGTCCTGACTGTGGTGATTGGACAGCAGGTAGTCAATCAGGATGGCACCACCGGTACTTTGCCCCACCGCAAACCAGGGGCCACGTACCTGCCCCCGCACCCTTGCCATCACATCACACAGTACCGCCTGATACTCCATAAAGCTGCCAATGGCGGCGGGCGTACCACTGGATAGACCATGCCCCGGCTGATCATAGGCCAGCACATCAAAGCCAGCGCCCAGGCAGCGGTCAATCAGCTGGCTGTAGAGGCCAACATGGTCAAAATAGCCGTGCATAATGAACACGGTTCCCTTGCTCTCGGGTGACTCGGGCAAGCGGTAGTAATGCAGCACGACCTGGTGTTCCCCAGCGGTGAGATAGCCTTGGCGATAGCTTACGTCGGGGTGTTCCAGCCACAGGTCGAGGCCGTAGTAACGGCAGTAGGCAATTGCCTCTTCAGACAGATCAGCGGCCATATCCGCCGCGAAAGGCCTTAACTTACCCAGCAGGGAATCACGATTCCAATGCGGGATTTCGATATTGTCGGTCTTCCAATACACGTGGGTCTAGCTGCCTGCTTACTGGGGTTCATACGAGGTACCGAAAGGTTAGCACACCCCGGCCACCGAATGGCCTCTGAAATTGAAAAGAAACGTGTCGCACACTGCACAGCCTCAACCACAGCGTCACTGTAACCATTGGCCCTGCATACAAAGTTCACTATGCTGGCGTCAGTTCCGACCAACCATCCAATAATAGAAAAGGAGACTTCGGATGCTCCAGTCAGCCCTGGCAACGGGCCTGCGGCAAACCATGCAACGCCTGGTCAAGCCGGTCCTGAGCCCCCTGGTGCCGATCCCCGTCCAACGTACACTGACGCGGCAGGCCTACCGCAGCTCCATTCCACCCCGGGGTTGTCGATTTGAAAATACCCGCTTGGGCGGTGTTCCCACGGTGAAAGCCAGCTACGGCAAGCCAGGCAAGCGCGCGGTTCTCTATTTTCACGGTGGCGCTTACATCATAGGATCGCCACAGACTCACCAAGGCCTGACAGGACACCTGGCAAAAGCCAGCGGCGCAGTGGTCTACACACCAGATTACCGGCTGGCTCCGGAAAACCCATACCCCGCGGCCCTGGACGATGCGGTTGCCACCTACCGCGCACTTCTCGATCAAGGTTACCAACCAGAACACATCGCCATAGCCGGTGATTCGGCGGGTGGCGGCCTGACACTCGCCCTGGCCATGCGGCTGCGGGATGAGCAGCTGCCCCAGCCAACCTCGCTGACTCTGTTCTCACCCTGGACCGACCTCACCCACAGTGAACTTGCCGCCCCGGCCTCAGAACCAGTCATTCCTCAAGCCTGGATTGATAAAGCCGCGAGCCTCTACCGTGGCAACGAACCGCTGACGAGCCCCTACATTTCGCCCATCTACGGCGATCTGTCAGGGCTGCCTCCAATGCTGATCCAGGTGGGCAGTGAAGAAATCCTCCTCAACGACTCCGAACGGCTCGCCGCCAAGGCACGGCGACAGGGCGCCCAGGTGCAACTGGAAGTCTACAACAGCCTCTGGCATGTCTTTCAGGTGCACGCCGGACAGTTAGCCCGGGCCACCGACGCGGTTCAAACGGCAGGGGAACACATCCGGAGATGCATGGCGCTATGACGACGCCTGCCTCGATGCCCTCTCTCAGCAACTGACGTCATCAGGCGTCGTTTCCCCGGCCGGATCTACATCTGGCAGGGGAAACTCGCCACGGACCAGCGCTTCCTTCTGCGCCTTGGGCCACTGCTTAACCTTCCACTCCAGCTGTGCAGCCAGACGCCGTTCGCCCACTTCCACCGCAAAGGCCAGATCCAGAGGACCTTTGCCCCGTAATGCCCGGGCGCCCCGCCCCGCCTGATGCTCGCCAAACCGCCGTTCAACATCCGTGGTAATCCCGGTGTACAAGGCACCTTTGGCGGTACGCACCAGGTACAGGGACCAGGCCTTCACGATGCAGCACCCGCCATCCGGGAACGGGTTTTGAGTTGCTGCACCCAAAGCCCCGACATGATCAGCACCAGGCCGATGTAGGTGGACGGCATAATGCGCTCGCCCAGAATAAAGTAGATGAACACTAGCGACAGGAACGGGGAAATAAAGATCAGGTTACTGACCCGGGCGGTCTGCTCCGCCTTTTTCATCGCCAGAGACCAAAGCACAAAGGCCAGCCCCATCTCAAACACGCCCACATAAACCGCACTGGCAACACTGCTTCCCAAGGCAAAACCAAACCCGTCCGTCAGTCCACACACCAGCGCCACTGCCGGCAGGCCAAACAGGAAGTTCAGGAACAGCCCCACCACCGGGTCACGGCGGTCGCGGGTAGCGACAATCCAATAGCTGGCCCAAACCACGGTACTGGCCAAGGCCAGCCCTACCCCCACCGGATCAGAAAATCGCAGGGACAACACCTCACCCCGGGTCGCGATAACAACAACGCCGGAGTAACAGATCAGGCCAGCAACAATGTCCGCTACCCGTAACTTCTGACCAAGGAAAGGCACCGACAAATACGCCAACACCAACGCCCAGGTGTAGTTCAGTGGCTGCGCTTCCTGGGCCGGCAAACGGTCATAGGCCTCAAACAGCAGTACGTAGTACACCCCGGGATTAATCAGGCCCATACCAAGCGACTGCAACCACTGCCGTTTCGACACTGCTCCAACCAGGTGCCAACGCCCCTGCAGGGTCAACACCACAGCCAGAACCGCCAGCGAGGCGGCGCAGGCAATCACCAGCATCTGCAAGGGGGAAAGGTCGGCCAGTGCAAGCTTGAAGGCCGTCGCCACTGTGGACCAAAGGAAAACTGCGCCAAGCCCATAGAGCATGGCATGACTCTGGTTTTTCATGGAATCAACCTGTGTGGGAACTGGCGCTGAGCGGCTATTCTGCCAGCGCCGGTGCCGTTACGAATTTCACCCCGGCCTCAGCCAGGGCTTCCGCCCCCCGGGCCGTCAGGTCACTGGTGAACTCAAACTGATCCCGGGGCGCCAGAGGATACGCTTTCACCCGGTAGGTCATGCCATAAGGGGAATTGCTGACGACAACTTTGACCGGCAACCAGCTCTTGATCAAGGGACTGGTATAGGCAACATCTCGCAACAGCTCGCGCACCCGGTTAACGTTATGGTTGGGCTCCAGGCAGAAGCGGGCCACACACATCAGGTTGTCGGTACCGTCATTGCTGTTTGCAATCAGCGCGTTCCACAGCTGACCATGGGGAATGATCACAGTGGTATCGTCTGGCGTGAGGATTTCAGCAGCGCGGGCACCAATCCGTTTGACTTCACCGTAATGCCCGCCAATTTCGATCCAGTCCCCCGGCCGGTAGGGCATCTCATAGAGGGTGACAATACCGGCAATCAGGCTGTTCACGTAGTCCTTGAAGGCAAAACCCAGTGCCAGCCCCAGGGTGCCGAAGATCGCCACCATGTTGCTCACCGTAGGTTCCACCAATGTGGGCACCACCAGGACAATAGTGACCACAATGATCAGCAACCGCAGCAATGGCACCGATGCCAGGATGTAGTAGCGGGGTTTGCCGCCGACTTTCTGGGCCAGCCGTGGCATCACCGCCTGAATCGCCATGATCAGCAGGGACGCGACCAGCACCAGCGCCAAAGCCGAAAACACCGATTCCGATGTCAGCGACGACAGCGCATCCTTAACTTTCAGGCCAAAATCATCCATTACTCCACCTTAGGGTCTACCCGCTGGAAAGCCGTCATCCTAGAAACCATCGACCGGATAGCCCGATCCCAACAGCGTGCGCCGTACCGAGGGGTAAGCCAGGGGCGACACCTGCCAACGATCGTCCTGCCGTTGAATCAGCTCGCTGCGTTCCAGGCCCTGTAAAACCACCCTCAGCCCTACTTGCGTCGCCGGCAACACCAACGCCAAGGCCGTTTCATCCAGACCCTCATGCAACAGTAGCGCATGGAGTACCCCGGTAGTATCACGGGTGGCGCCTGAGGGCACCAGTGGCAATGTCAGCTGTTCTAGCGGGAACACCCAACACTGTCTATCCCCGGGCTGACTCGCCGACGCCTCATCCTCTTTATCTTCCGGCAGGGATTCATCAGGCTTTGCACGAAGGGACTTCCGCCAGATGGCCAACGCCACCCCAGGGTTGCCCCGGGCCATCGCAGACAGGTCCTTTAACAGGTCACTGCGCTTACCGCCATTAATGTCAGCGCCACCGGTCATGACCCAATGGCCGTTGTTGGTCTTGCGAACCCGAAGCGCCGAGGTCGGACGGTTGCCCGGCAGAGCCGCCAGCCAGACATCCAGTTTGTCAGATGTCATTGCAGGGAGCGTTTGGGGCACCAGCGAGAGCCCCGGAAGATAACGAACCCAGAAGTTCCAGCACCAGCTACTGCAGCCAATTAGCCCCGGGTTCCGAGGTGTTACCGACAAGCGGCCAAACAGAACCGTCAACAGCGCCAACCCCGAGCGGTGTCTCAGCCAGAAGCGAGCCAGCTCCGGTATCACCCAAGGCCCCTCTTCCAACGCCTGTTCATCCCACCACGCCTCGGCTTCGGGGATCGTCAGCAGCAGGTCTTCCGGCGGCTGAATCACCCGCCACTGGCGCGCTTCAGCGATGATAGCCAGGCTTTGGGCAATGCCGGAGTGAGGCGGCGACACAAGGCACGTCACCGAGCCTGGTGCCCCTCCACCGTTTTGCTCCCAGTGCTGATCAAGCGAAGCCCCCAGGCGCTCTGCCCGCCACTGGCGATCTGGCTCCGGGGCAAAGCGGCGCAACTGGTAGGGAGACAGGGACTCGATATCCGGCTCCACTTCAAAGGTTGAAGTGCTGCCCCTGAATGCCTCCCGGAC
Source organism: Marinobacter zhejiangensis (assembly GCF_900114775.1). Taxonomy (GTDB): domain Bacteria; phylum Pseudomonadota; class Gammaproteobacteria; order Pseudomonadales; family Oleiphilaceae; genus Marinobacter; species Marinobacter zhejiangensis. The sequence continues at coordinate 345,974 of NZ_FOUE01000003.1, read as the reverse complement.
ATACCCGAACAGAGCACTGAGCGCCTCCCTCAGAGTACGTTGAACCGTTGCGGCCGGGGCCTGCCACTGGCCAAGCGGTATCAGGCTTTCCGGTGTCAGGCTCTCCTGTATCAGAGACGCCTGAGCTTCCCCTTGCTGCGTATCCGCCAATCGTTCTCTCCTTTCCATCCCTGCCTGAATGTGTGCTGTGCGGCCCGCCTCTGGTTACTCAGGCACCAGCCAGTCCTGTGACATTGTGGCGTCCAGACACTCTGGCGTACAGACCTCAGCCAGCATCGTCTCAAGGCGCTCGGCAAACTGCCAGGGCGGGTTTACCACCAACATTCCGGTGCCCACCATCCCCCTTGCCGGTGGATGGGTCAGACGCACTTCATTGCGTAACACCTTGCGCACGGCACCACCACGCATGGCCTCCAGCAGTGTGCGTTCATGGCCATCGGTCAGTATCGGGTACCACACCAGAAACACACCATGACGGCAAAGCCGCCAGGCTTTTTCCAGCGTCTGGGCAACCGCCCCGTAGTCCTGTTTGATCTCGTAGGACGGGTCCATCAATACCAGCAACCGAGGAGCCTTGGGCGGAAGGGCCTTGAGCAGCCCCTTCAGCCCATCTTCCCGGCAAACCCGCGCACTGCGACCACTAACAGTGGAAGCCAGCTGCTCCCCTTCCGACGAGTGCAGCTCGAACAGGGTCAGCGAATCCTGTGAACGCAGTGAGCGCATAAACCACTCTGGCGAACCGGCGTAACACGCAAGCGCACCGCTTCCCTGGTTGAGTCCATCCAGCACCCTGAGCATCGGTTGCCAATCCGCCGACTCCAGACGGTTGCGCTGCATCCACACCCGCTGGATTCCGCCATCGGCCTCCCCGGTTTTGCGAGCCCGCTCGCTGGCCAAATCATACCGACCGCTCCCGGCATGGGTATCAAAACAGGCAATCGCACTGGATTTGGCCTTCATCATATCCAGCGCAAGCGTCAACGCTGCGTGCTTCTGAACGTCGGCGTAATTGCCGGCATGAAACGCATGTAAGTAGCTAAGCATGAACTATTCCCGAAACTGACAGACCCGCATTAGGCCCGATCACCGCAGTGCCGACAAGTGCCGCCGGCAAGTTCTGCCACTGCAAGCCCTGTTGCATTTGACGATGCCAACCTTATAATTGCGAATAACAATGACTCGCATTGCCTTTATTATAAATTTCACGGAGCAACCCCATGGCCGTCCGCCAACACCTGAAACCCCTGTTTCTCGCCACCTCTGCCCTGACACTGCTTGTCGCCTGCAGTGAAGAAACCAATACCGCCAATGAGGCCGCTCCGGTCAGCGAACCAACGACCACCGCCCGGCCGGTCGACCAGGCCGCCGTGATCACCCATTACGCCGACCTGGCTCAGGCGACCTATCAGGATGCCCTGACAACCGCGCAACACCTCCGCAATGCCGTTGAGGCCCTGATCGCAAACCCCAGTGACGAAACTCTCGATGCTGCCAGGAACGCCTGGCTGGCGGCCCGCGTGCCGTATCAGCAAAGCGAGGTATTTCGCTTTGGCAATGCCGTGGTTGACGACTGGGAAGGGCAATTGAACGCTTGGCCGCTCGACGAGGGGTTGATTGACTACGTCGCGAATGACGCCTACCAGTACGAGCTGGGCAATGACGGCGCCACCGTAAATATTGTCGCCAACACCGAAATCAACGTGGGCGGCCAAACCGTTGATGTCAGCACGCTGAGCCCGGAACTCCTTGCCGACCTTAATGAAATCGGCGGCTCCGAAGCAAACGTTGCCACCGGCTACCATGCCGTTGAGTTCCTGCTCTGGGGGCAGGATCTGAACGGGTTCGAAGCGGGCGCCGGCAACCGTTCAGCAACCGACTTTGCCGCAGGTGATGCTTGTACCAACGGCAACTGCGAACGGCGGGCCGCCTATCTGGAAGCGGCCAGCGAACTGCTGGTTCAGGACCTGGAATGGATGGTGGCTCAGTGGAGTCCCAGCACGACCACCAACTACCGTCATGAGCTGACGTCCATGGCCACAACGGAGGTGTTCCAGAAAATGCTGTTTGGAATGGGTTCCCTATCCCTTGGGGAACTGGCCGGCGAGCGCATGAAGGTCGCGCTGGAAGCCAATTCCTACGAAGACGAGCATGACTGCTTCAGTGATAACACCCACAACTCCCACTATTACAACGGCAAAGGCATTGAGAACGTCTACACCGGCACCTACACCCGTGTGGACGGAACCGTGCTGAGCGGACCCTCGCTGTCTGCCCTGGTGGCGGAGACCAACCCCGTACTCGACGCGGAGCTTACCCAGCAACTGCAGGCGTCCATGGCAGCATTGGGCCAGATCAAAGCGGCCGCGGAAGCCAGCGACAACCCAACCAAGTTCGACATGATGATCGCCCCAGCCAACACCTCAGGCGCCGAGCTGATCAACAACGCCATCGCCGCGCTGGTTGCCCAGACCGCAAACATCGAAAAGGCTGCCCGCATTGTGGGCGTTGAGTCCCTGCAGCCAGATGACGCTGGTCACACCTTCTGACCCGACAATGGCAACTCGTTGCCAACCACAGCCCCTGGCCAGCGGTATCGGCCGGGGCGCTTGATCAGGCCATGACGCATCCAGGATTCCCAGCCGTATGAACTCCCGTTACCTCCTCATTGCCTCTGCCGTTCTGACGCTGAGCGGCCCCTCTGCCGCCAGTGACTACCCCATTCAGGACAATGACCTCAGCGGTGGCCAGGGGACGGTCCATCAGTTTGATCACAATGCCTATTCCCTGCCGCTGGCCAACCAGTCCATGACCCGCCGGCTGGACTTCAGTGTGGGTAACAGCTTCTTCCGTAACCCCTGGGTAGTTGCACCGGCCAGCACCGACGCCCGCGATGGCCTTGGCCCGCTGTTCAACACCAATTCCTGCCAGGGCTGCCACATCAAGGATGGTCGGGGCCACCCTCAGGACCACCATGGCCCATCGGTCTCACTGTTCCTACGGCTGGCGGTTCCGGCAGATCCGGAACAGGATGCCGAAGTCTTGAAGAGGCATGGTTTCCTCCCGGCCCCCGTCTATGGCAGCCAGCTGCAGACCGCCGCGATTCCCGGTGTGCTTCCGGAGGCTGAGCTGGAGGTAACCTGGCAAGAACGAACGGTGGCGCTGAACGATGGTACTGAAGTCAGCCTGCGCGTGCCGTCCTACCATATCAACAACCCCAACTATGGCCCCCTGCCTGAAAACCTGCTCACGTCGCCACGTATGGCACCACCCATGACCGGGCTGGGCCTGCTCCAGGCGATTCCAGAAGCGGCGCTGATGGCCAACGCGGATCCCCACGACGAGGACGGCGACGGCATTTCCGGCAAGGCCAACCAGGTCTGGGACAAGGCCGAACAACGCACCGCGCTGGGCCGTTTTGGCTGGAAAGCCGCAGAGCCCAATATCCATCAACAGAGCCTGGGGGCTTTCGCTGGCGACATGGGGCTGACGTCCAGCCTCAACCCTGCAACCGACTGCACGGAAGCCCAAAACTGTCACCAGCTGCCCGACGGTGGCACCCCGGAAGTCAGTGACAAGGTCGCGGGCTTTGTCACCTTCTACGCCAGCAGCCTGGCCGTTCCGGCGCGCCGCAACCTCAACACCCCCGAAGTTAGTCGTGGCGCCCGGCTGTTCAACGACAGCGGATGCGCCGCGTGTCACACACCGAGGTACCAGACAGGCACGGTTGCAGACCGCCCTGAACTGAGCAATCAGACCATCTGGCCCTACACCGACCTGTTACTGCACGACATGGGTGAAGGATTGGCTGACGGACGCGGAGAGTTTCTGGCCGATGGCAGGGAATGGCGCACACCGCCCCTGTGGGGCCTGGGGTTGGCTCAAACGGTGCTGCCACGAACCGGGTTTCTCCATGATGGTCGGGCACGCACGCTGGAAGAGGCAATTATCTGGCATGGCGGAGAAGCGCAACCCGCCAACGACCGTTACCGCGCAATGCCTGCGCCTGACCGTGTGGCGCTGCTACGCTTTCTTGAATCCCTGTAACCGGAGACCCGCGCAATGCCAAGCTTAGTTAGCCTCCGCCCGCTACGTCACTACCTGCTGGCGATGGCCCTGTTTGTTACGGCCACGAGCAGTCAAGCCAACGAAGCCCTCACACGCTTGCACCAGGATATAGGTCACGGTTATACCCAGCTTTCAGAGACCAGTAACGCCCTGGCAGACTCGGCATCGGCCTATTGCCGGGCACCCACCGGCGAAAATCAGGCCAAACTGCGGGAAAACTGGCGAGAAGCCTTCCTGTCTTGGCAACGAGTCCGTTTCGTTGACTTCGGCCCGATCGAGCAAAACAGCCTGGCTTGGCAATTCCAGTTCTGGCCCGACCCGAAGAACCTGGTCGCCAGCAAGGTCAGCTTTTGGCTTCACCAGGACGGTGAGCTGACCGTCAACACCATCGACACCGCCGGTGTCGCCGTTCAGGGCTTCCCCGCCCTTGAGTATCTGCTCTGGGAACCTACCTTCCTGCAGTCTGACCAGGCGCTGCCTGCGGCACGTAGCTGCGATTTGCTGACCGCCATCAGCCAGCATATTGCGCGCAATGCACAAACCGTGACGGCGGGCTGGTACGACATGGCGAGCTACTACGAATCAACGGACGACTACTCCGCCACCACCATCAAAGCAGCGATGTCAGCGGTCGAGGTTATTCGGGACCGGCGTCTTGGGGCTCCCATGGGCCTGCGTGGTAATGGCCGACGGAACGCCTACCAGGCCGACGCCTGGCGGAGCGGACTGTCGCTGGAAACCATCCGCGCCAGCCTGGAAGGCCTCGACACGCTGTTCAGCCCTGGTCTCGGCATGGAACTCGATGCCGCTGGAGCCAGTGAGATTAAACAGCGCCTCGCAGCCCGATTGACCGAAGCCCTGTCCAATTTTGACGATTTACCAGACGGTATGGCTCCGTTGCTCAATGGTGACGGCTACAACAGCCTGCAAGCCTTGTATATCGACCTGGAACTGCTGGAACAGGTGCTGACGGATGACGTCGCTCCCACCCTCGGCGTCATCCGAGGCTTTAATTCCAGCGACGGAGACTGACCATGACCACTCGCCGACAGGTCCTGAGGCTAGGGATGGCTAGCCTGGCGCTTGCCTCCGCCCCGATGGGTTGTGCACTCTTTCAACAGCCCACGGGTACAGAACACCTGCTGTTCAGTGCCGCCAACACCCCGGAGGGGAACTACACCCTGGTTGGCCTGGACAGCGCCGGGCAAGTCCGAAGCCAGGTCACCGTTGGCGACCGCTGCCACGGTGGTTGCCAACGCCCCGGCAGTCGCCAGGTGTTGCTGTTCGCCCGCCGGCCTGGGCGCCATTTCTATGTGATCGACACCCTCAGCGGTCAGCTGCTTGCCTCCATAGACGCAGAACCCGACCACCACTTTTATGGCCACGGTGCTTTTAGCCCGGATGGGCGTTACCTCTATACCACCGAGAACCATTACCCATCAGGCCAGGGCGTCATCGGTGTGTACGATGCCAGCACCGGCTACACCAGGGTCCGACAGCTCGCGGCAGGGGGGATCGGCCCCCATGAAGTAAGAATGCACCCGGACGGGAACACTCTGGTGGTTGCGCTCGGAGGCATCCAGACCCATCCGGACTATCAAAGGATCAAGCTCAACCTTGAGACCATGTCGCCCGCCCTGTTGCTGATCGACCGCCACGACGGCACCGTTCTGCAACGGCACGAACCGTCACACCAACAACTCAGTTGCCGGCACCTGGACGTCAGCCCTGATGGCACCGTCATCGCCGGCTACCAGTTCCAGGGACCGGAATGGCAAGCACCTCCATTGATTGCCCGACTTGACAGCCAACGCGGGGATTTCCGGGAGCTAAGCCTGGGCGATGGGCTACAGTCTCAGCTCCGTAACTACACCGCCAGCATCGCCGTCCATCCGTACCTACCCCTGTCGGCAATTACCGCCCCCCGCGGCGGCAAGCTGCTGGTCATCAATCACCGGTCGGGGGAACTGGCCGTGACCTACGATGTGGACGACTGCGCAGGGATTATGGCCGCCGGTCAGCGGGGATTCCTGCTGACCTCGGGTACTGGTGCGGTTTTTCAGCTTCCGGCCAACCTGGGCGCACTGATCCCGCTACAGGCCCCCACCCTACGCTGGGACAATCACCTGACAGCCGTCACGGTGGCCTGAAGCAGGAAGCTACGAAACTTTCATATTCCTTTGGCAGCAAGGCTTCAACGCAAAACTCCTGTCATTTCAACACCCTTGTGAATACGACATAAATAGGCTTGCGAACTGGTCCCGAGATCACCATACTACCGCCGCGCAATGTGACCCAAATCACAGTTCTAAGTGGTACACTGGCTACCTTAGACACCGCGAATCGAAGGAACGCGTAATTGATCCAGAGCACGCGGTGACGCGCTCTCAATTGCTAAACCAGCCAGGCGATCTGTGCGGGCAACCGGCCTTCAGTCGATGGTTGCCCCGTCATCAGGGGACCGTTTTCAGACATCACCTGCTGAAACGGTAAATCCAACGCTGTCTCCCCCTTTTTGCACGGACCGCCCTATTGGCGACTGACACTTGTAGGACGCACCATGCAAAAAGAGCAAACCATCGAAACAGACCTGCCCGCACGCTTTATTGAAACGGACATCGGTTGGTATGTACTGACCAGGGAAGAGACCGACCTGGGTCCCTACCCCTCACTGTCTGAAGCCAAACGAGCACTGTCCCACCATCTGGAACAATACCTGAACAGCCCAAGCCGACCGGCCTACGACTCGTTCAACGGGTTCCATATTCACGATCCCCAGACCTGCCGGAAAACCAACTGCGGCCTGTGTGCCGAAGCGCAGTCTGTTGAACAGAAGTGGCTGGCTGGCTGGCTGGTAAAGCGCATCACCGTTTCCCGATAAGATTTCCCTGTCAGCCAAAACGAAAAAACCCCGGAAGTCCGGGGTTTTTTGTTGGGTTGGCGCCAGTAACTTATGTACCGGCGCCCAACTCATCACTTACTTCACGATATCCACCGGGCTCGCACACATTGCGTGTACGCTCACGTCCGCCAGAATATTGGCCAACGCGCCATAGCGGAGCTCGATACCGTTAAAGGGCTTGGTTGTCTGCAGGGTCATGAAGGTAACCTCGCTGTCGCCAAGCAAACCGGCCAAATCGAGACCCAGGCCCTGGAAGTCGATGTTCGACTCTTGAACTTCGTTATCCAGGTAGGTCGCAACCGTAAAGCCATTCAGAAGCTCAACGCTCAGTGCATTACCCGGATCAGAGATCGCAATACCCACAACGTTATTCGCCGGGTAGGTGAACGATCCGTTGGTCGCCCGAACAGCAGCATAGCCAAACAGGTTCAGGTTCAACTGCATGGTCGCCGCATCGGCCAGGTTGTCATTCACCAGGTTCCCCGCGTCAACAACGTCACACAACAGGCAGCCGCTGCTGGTATCGCTGGCACTCGAAGCCGGTGCGAGCAGTGGCACAAACTGTTGGCCAGCAGTACCGCAGGCATAGGTTGTGTCATCAGCCAGGTCACAGACATCACCGATACCATCGCCATCGGTATCCGCCTGATCAGCGTTCGGAGTCAACGGGCAGTTATCAAGGCCATTCAGGGCGCCGTCACCATCGATATCACCATCGCAGGCGTCGCCTCGGCCATCATTGTCGGTGTCGGTCTGGTCAGGGTTGGAGATAGCAGGGCAGTTGTCACTGCCGTTCGCCACACCATCGCCATCCATATCGTTGATAAATTCGCACGCGTCACCCACGCCATCACCGTCACTGTCCTCCTGAAGAGGGTTTGGCTCCAGCGGGCAGTTATCTGCAGAGTCGTCTACACCATCACCGTCATCATCAGTGCTACAGGCATCACCAACGCCGTCGCCATCGCGGTCGCCCTGTCCCGGGTTAGCAACCAGCGGGCAGTTGTCGTCAGCGTCTTTTACCGTATCGCCGTCGTCATCAGGGTCACAGGCATCGCCTGCACCGTCGTTGTCGGTATCGGTCTGGGTCGGGTTGGCAACCGCCGGGCAGTTATCCACGGAGTCATCGAAGCCGTCACCGTCACCGTCGTCATTGGTGTCACAGGCATCGCCCACACCGTCGCCGTCAGTATCCAACTGGTTCGGGTTAGCGACGAGCGGGCAGTTGTCGAGGTTGCCATCAACGCCATCACCATCGGCATCCGCATCACACGCATCACCGATGCCATCGCCGTCGGAGTCAGTCTGCGCCGGGTTATACACCGTGTCGCAGTTATCAACATCATCATCGATGTTGTCGAGATCGTTGTCGATCACGTCACCAGCGACAATTCCAGAACCATCAACAGAACCGCCGTCAGAATTACAACCAGCCAGCGACAGGAATGCCGCGACAAACAGGATCAATGAGAAATTCAGTTTCATCTTCATCGTGTACACCTTTTTTGTTATCAACGTCATTGCGAGATGACGTTGAACTCCACACGGCGATTCCGCTCACGACCTTCCTCTGTGTCGTTGCTACGGATCGGTTGTGACTCCCCATAGCCAACTGCAGTCATCTGACTGGCGTTGACCCCCATTTCCAACAGGTATTCACGCACCGCGTCGGCACGCTTCTGGGACAGTTGCTGGTTGTAGGCTTCAGCACCCACATTGTCGGTGTGGCCCGCCAGCTCAACGTTCAGGTCGTCCTGGCCTTTCAGGGCATCTGCGGCCCGGTTCAGGATGTCCCGTGCGTTTGCGGTCAGACGGTTAGAGTTGAACTCAAAGGTGACACCGCGCAGAACCACACTCTGCTCCTGGTCGGTCTTAACGCAGCCAACTGCGTCCACTTCCAGACCTTCAAGGGTGTTCGGACATTGATCGACACCATCAACCACGCCGTCGTTATCCGAGTCAGCAAGTTCAACAACACGCTCGGATTCAACAATTACGGGACGCTCAATAACGGTGACCTTCTCAACAATCTGGCGACGGGTGACGCCGAGGGGCACAGTGATGCCCAAGCTGAAATGGATGTCGGAGTAATCATCAGAGAAGGTATCGAACAGATACCGGGCGTCTCCCCTCAGACGCATACCGGATTCTGTGAAAGGCGAGCTGAGCAGACCGAGGCCTACGTTGGCGTAACCGGCAAATTCCTTGGATCGGTCATTGGCAACATCGTTTCGGGAAAGACCACCACCCGCCAGCACAAACGGCGTGAACTGGGAATCGCCAAACAGGCGATAGCTGATATCTGCACCCAGCTCTTGATGGTAGTAGTCAGTAGCAAGCGACTGACCGGTTTCCATCACGCCGGTCAGGAACTGCGGCTCTACCCACCAGTTCTGATCAAGGCGGAGACCATAGATAACCCGGACTGCGGAGCCGTACTCATCGGTACGGTCACTGTCTGGCTCGATGTACACCCCCATTACGGAAAGCTCGCTGGTGTGTTGCACGCTGTCCGTGGCAAGCGCCGGAGCCGACGAGGCCAATGCCAGCGCTGCAACCAGCGCTTGCTGTCTGAATCTAGTCATGAAGACCCTCTCATGGATTTTATTCGCTATTCCTTTAACCGCGCCTTATCGGAAGGCCGGCGTTAAAACACAAGCAGTACATACCCGCACATATGTACCACTTATTTTCTGCCCCCGAGAACTTCAAATGGCAACACTCTGAAAGTTCCCTCATCACCTTTGTAACCGAACGTTAGCCAGTGATTTTTTTATATTTCCAGAGAAGTGGGACATTTGTACTAAGAATATAACAAACCGTTACCTATCCCAATTGGCCGATCATTACATTGATCTGCGTCAAATTTGTTACTTGGGGCCAAAAATCCTTAAAGAACCCGCAAACCAAGGGAATTTGCGTTTAAAAGCATCAAAAGTGAGCAATCAAAAAAAGGAAAAACTTTGTAAAAAGTTGTCCTCTGAGGCCAAAGAGGTACTCAGAGGAAAAAATACCGGAGAGGAAAATGAGGGGAGTCGTGGGACTATTTCAGGGCGCTATTTCAGGGAGCACGTCGGTCATTCAGCGCCAGCGCACCTCTGACCACCCGATAAATCAACCAGATAGAGACGGCCAATAGAATGATCCAGCCGATCAGCAGAAAGGTGGTGATGGTTCCCAGCACCATCCAGAACAGCCCGATCCAGAAAGTCCGGATTTGCCAACGGAAGTGTGGCTCAACCCAAGTGCCGGTCACATCGCCGAGTTTGACATAATTGACGATCACCCCCGCCAGTGCAGCAATACCGCCGGTGAAGAAGGACAGCGCCTGAAGGATATAAACCACCACAGCGAGATTGCGTGCAGGTTCATCGCGGCGGATGTCCGGGGCAGAGTCAGCGGGAATGAATTCCTGGTCGGCCAAAGGGGGATCTCCTCGATAACAAAATTTACCTTAAGTTACCACAATCCACCTGCTTCGCCAGCTCCGCACAAGTGGCCTAGTGTCCCGTCTGGCTAATTCCTTAACCTACTGCTTGCCTCTGAGGACACTGACCAAGGCGCCAGTCTTGCAGGTGTGGTGGTTCCACATCAAGGACTGGCAACACAGGCTCAGAGTCCTCAGAGGCAAGCCCTTTGGGAGTTTCTGAAAAGCCGAATGGCGTCGTTCTGCTGTCTCGATTTGGAACCACCAAATCTTCACCAGCACGCCTAGCTCTTCGGCTTTTCAGAAGCTCAGTAGGTTAAGGAATTAGCCAGACGGGACACTAGGTTGCCGGCAGCTCGATACCATTGCTGGCAAGGTGGAAGGCAATCACCGCCATCATCGCCGCTATCGCGCCGTCGATCACTCGCCAGGCCATTGGACGAGCCAGCATCGGTGCAAGCGCTGCTCCTCCCCAGGCAAGCAGGCCGAACCACAGCACGGACGCACTGCTGGCCCCCATGACAAAGGTAATCCGGTCAGACTGCTGAGCACCAATAGAAGGAATCAACAACAGGGTATCGAGGTAAACCTGGGGGTTCAGCAAGGTGACCGCCAGGGTGGTTAGCAATACCGTCCGCAGGCTCGCCGCCGCATAATCTTCAGAGGCCTGCAGCGATGCACGCCCTTTGACCGCACGCCAACTGGCCTGAAGCGCCAGCCACACCAGAAACGCCACACCCAGCCAGCGAAACACGTCCAGCGCCTGAGGGTAGGCCAACAATGCCGCGCTCAGACCGAAAGTACCGGCGGTAAACAAAATGGCATCGGAACTCATGCAAATGCCAGCAACCCACCAGTGGTGCTCCCGACGGACAGCCTGACCCAACAGGTAGGCATTCTGGGCGCCGATGGCCACAATAATGCCCCCGCATACCACCAGCCCTGTGACATAACTTTCGAGCACTGCACTTGCCTCCAATCCACTCACCCAAAATCCAGGACACAAGAATACGCCCAGCCCAGCTATACTAAAAACTCATAATGCTAATGCTGTATCAAATTTACTTATGCTTGATTACAAACTTCTTGACGCCCTGGTGGCGGTTATTGAAACCGGTGGGTTCGAGCGCGCCGGCAGCGAACTGGGCCTGTCTCAATCTGCGGTGTCGCAACGAATCAAATTGCTGGAGGCGCGGCTGGGGCAGCCAGTTCTGGTGAGAAGTCCGGTTCTGCAAGCCACCCCCGCCGGCCAGCGGCTGCTGAACCACGCCCAACAGGTGCAGTTACTGGAAAGGAGCCTGAGCCGCACGATCCCGGCGCTGAATGCCGACCGGACCCGACTTCGCATCGCCCTTAATGCCGATAGTCTGGCTACCTGGTGGGCCGACGCCATCGGCGAGTTCTGTCGGGAAGAAGGACTGCTGCTGGACCTGGTGATCGAAGACCAGGATATCGGTCTGCGACGAATGCGTGATGGCGATGTCGCAGCCTGCCTGTGCAGCAGTGACACCCCAGTGGCCGGTGCCCGCTGCGTCCGGCTTGGCCAGATGACCTATCGGGCCCTGGCCCGCCCCGACTATCTTCGACAGCACTTCCCCGAGGGGCTCACGCCTGCTGCCTTCCGCGATGCTCCGGCCATTGTCTTCGGCCCCCACGACCAGCTTCAGCACCGATTCCTGGCCCAACAGGGCTACCACGGCCGCTTTCCTTTCCACCTATGCCCGTCATCAGAAGGCTTTGTGAGATTAGCCCTGGCTGGAATGGGCTACGGCATGATCCCGGATCATCAGAGCCTGGGGGAAGTTAAGGCCGGTCGTCTCGCGGACTTGGCGCCCGGCGAAGGCATTGCGGTTGATCTCTACTGGCATTACTGGCGACATGGCGGCGACTTCATGGAGCGTCTGACCACCACACTGACCCGCAAGGCTCAGGGATGCCTAACTGTCTGAGGGAGCCTCATCCGGACGGTAGCCAAGGCGGAAGCCACCCCAGTGGCGGCCATTGACATAGATGGGCACCGACAGGTCGTGCATGATTTCGCCGGTGTCACGGCGATAGGTTTGCAGCAACATATCCTCGGTATGACTGCCGCAACGAATGCCTGTGCGATCATTGAACAGCCGCTTGCTGCGGCTGCGCATCAAGTCCACATCAGGGTTGCCGGTGTGGCGATGGGCAAACTCCCGGTTGTGGGTAGGCACATAGCCGTCCGGAGCACAGGCAATGGCAAACACCAGTGCCGGGTGGGCATCTTTGACCGATTCCTGAATGGACGGAAGGCTGTCATCGGTGAAGCGGTCAAAGCCCGAGGCGTATTTGGCGGGTTCGGTACCGGGAATCGGAGTTCGGCTGGCATCAAACAGGTCCCGTTCACTTAACCGGCCATCCCGCAGCGCCTGCTCAAACAACGCCCCAATCCGTTCGGCACCTTCCCGGGCCTGGTGGTAAAAGAACCGGTGATAACTGCTCTCGCTGCTACGGGCAAAGGCTGCATTGGCAGTTTCCGCTAACTCCATCAGCCGGCCCGCCTGGGTCGCCAGGGATTCGACGCTCATGTCACTCTCGGAAATCTGATCCTTGAGTGAACCAATCGCCTGGAAAATGTGTTGAAGGCTTTCGTCGTTGCGCTGGTCGTTCTCCGCAATCAGCGAGACCCGTTGTTCCAGGAGATCCGATTGATCACGAATCTCGGCAAGCTGCTCGCCCACCTGCTCCACCGACGACAATCCGCTTTCCACCTTGTCCGCCAGCTCTTCGATCCGCGACACGATCTGCCCCGTATCTCCGCGAATCTCGTCCAGCGTCTCTGCGACCTCACCCGTCGCCTGGGCGGTACGCCCTGCCAGTTGCCGCACCTCGTCCGCAACCACCGCGAAGCCACGGCCCTGTTCTCCGGCACGGGCCGCTTCGATGGCTGCATTGAGCGCCAGCAGGTTGGTCTGCTCCGCAATCCCCTGGATAACGCTGGTCACACCCTGGATACGGTTGGATTTTTCGTTCAGTTCCTGAATCAGCCGGAGGTTTTCACCGGACTGCTGGTGAACCAGCCGCACAGCCTCGATGGCTGATTCCAGGGCCAGCTTGCCATTAGCGCTCCGCTCACTGGCCTGACGGGCAATATCCGCCGCTTCTTCCGCTTGCTGAGCCGACTGTTTCACGGTTTCGGTCATCTGCCCGGCATGATCCGCCACCTGGGCAATTTCGATAACCTGACCATCCAGCCGCTGTTTGAGCTGGTCTGATGCGTAAGAGACTTCCGCCGCCGAAATGGCGTTGGCATTAGCGTTGGATGACAGCGACGAGACCAGGGCCCGACCGGTTTCAGCATCGCTGATCAGCTGCTGGCAGCGCTGGCGAACCGGGTTGTCAGCCTGGCTATCGCCTTCAGCGAGCTGATCAAGCCCACGCTCCAGCGGCTCCAGCACACGTACAACGAGAAACAGGGTCGCCACGGCCATGCCAACCAGCAGGCCCAGGACAATGGAAACCGGTTCCAACCCCATCATTGGTGCCAATACAAACCCCAGGATGACCAGAATCAGGGCGCCCAGAGCACCCATCAGCGTTACTTTTGCTGCCACCAATTTCATTTCAACACCTTTCGTCAGGGGCCCTACACCACGGCAACACCCCTGCACCGTCACAACAAGGTGTCGCTGAAAGCGACCTACATCGACAAAGACTATGAAATTGCCGCCGAGTAATAACTGATACTTTAGTCCGCTTTTGGCTCCAATAACGATCAAGTTTACGAAACGTCACATAAAGACCCCCCTCAACCGGATCACGCCGGCTGAGGGGGTTCAGTTTGTAGCGTTTGGTTGGATCAGCTACCGATCACGCCACCGTCATCGCGGGTGACGATCACCGTCGCGTCGCGTGGGCGATCAACCCCAGCGTCGGGCCAGTTTCCACGGGGGTGCTGGATGTTGACGAACATGGTCCGGCAATCCGGAGTGGTGACCACACCGGTAACCTCGCAACCCACAGGTCCAACGAAGAAACGACGAATATCGCGGGTGCGCGGGTCTGCTGCCAGCATCATGTTGTTCTGGTAAGGAGGCGCGTCAGAACCATCGGTCTGGATCCAGAGCCTGCCGTTGTAATCAAACCACAGGCCGTCCGGGCTGTTGAACAGGTTGGTGTCGTCCAGGGTGACCACGGACTTGCCATCCACAACCGTCTCGGTACCGGCTTCACCAGCAAAGACAAAGATGTCCCAAGCGAAACGGGTTGAGGTGTGTTTGTTGCCCTGCTCACGCCAGTAGATGATGTGACCGTTGGGGTTCGGGCCCTGGGGGTTCGCCGCGTTGGTGTTGTCCGGCGTGCGGCGGGAGTTGTTGGTCAGGGTGAAATACACTTTACCGTTGGCCGGATCTACCGCCCCCCACTCGGGACGATCCATTGGGGTAGCACCGGCAATATCGGCGGCCAGACGGGTATTGACCAGAATATCCGCCTGACTGCTGAACGGAGCGGTGAATTCAATGCTGCCGACGCTGCCCGCGGCAACCGCCGCATTCATCTTCGCAACAAAGCCAGCGTCGTCGAGCGACAGCGGCAGCCATTCGCCGGTACCGTCATCGTTGTATCGCGCAACGTACAGGGTCCCCTCGTCCAGCAGGCTGCCATCGGCGGTCGCTGCGTGGTACGGCTTGGCAGACACAAACTTGTAGATGTACTCGAAGCGGGAGTCATCACCGGAGTAGCACACAACCGGCTTGCCTTCTTCTGCCGGTGCGAAGATCACGCCCTCATGGCCGAAGCGGCCCAGGCCCGTGCGTTTCTGTGGCTTGCCATTCGGGTCAAACGGGTCGATTTCCACCATATAGCCAAAGGTGTTCGGCTCGTTACGATAGTCCTCGGCCGCACTGCCAGCCACCGCTGACGCGTTGAAGCGGACGTACTCATCTGCACCACCGACGGCCTTTTCCCAGTCGTAACGGGAGGCACTGCCCACGCCATGACGGATCTGCTCTTTCGGGCGTACAGCATCACCGTTGGCAAAGTAGCCATGCCAGTTTTCTTCAGCCGCCAGGTAGGTACCCCAAGGCGTCGGCCCCATAGCGCAGTTGTTGAGGGTGCCCCGGGTGGCCGTTGCATCCGGGCTAAACTTGGTAACCAGCTTCGAGAAACCGCGAACCGGACCGCGAATATCCATCTCGGTGCCACCGGTCACGCGGCGGTTATAACTGCTGCCATGAACCACAGACCACTCACCGTGAGCGTCCTGTTTGATATGGATAACGGATACACCGTGCGCCGCCACCTCCTTGCGCACTTCGTCATCCGGACGGGTGCCATCGGCGAAGGTGGTCGCGCCAGCCGGGTGCAGGGCATTCTGGTTAATGTATTCGTGATTCATCACCAGCAGGCCCTCGCTGGAGTTGCTACCGCCACTCTTGACGTCAATCGGGAAGAAATGAACGCCATCGTGGTGCATGCCAACCTGCTGTTCCTGATCGGCGCCGCTGTTGCTGGCATCATCAAAAAACACTGGCAGGTTACCGGTCAGCGGAGTCCCCCATGGCACAAACGCTTTCGCGCTATAGCCTTCGGGAACAACCACCTGGTTCTGGGTGGAAACGCCAACTGCATCGAACCCCAGCCGTGAGCTCATGTGAGCGCGGGAATGGCTGGCACTGCGGCCTTTGCCAGGATGGCTTTCAGCAGCAACACTCAGGCTGGCAGAACCCATCAGGCCAAGCAAGGCCGCACCCACACTGCCTTTCATCATCGTACGGCGTTCCATACGGTTGGCGAGTACGGATTCAAACGGCAGGTTGCCGGAATCGTTAGTGACCGGCTCATAGTTCGGGTCGATGTAATTGGGATCGAGGTCTTTCTTGGCCATTGTCTGGTCTCTCTTTTTAAGGGATGAACACTCGGAGTGTTCAGTTTCACCCTCAAAATTGACCGCGACATGACACTTGGACGTCGCCCCGGTGAACCCTCGGTGACACCCATCAACCGGCGCTATATCCGTCTTTCGACGCTATAAACGAAGAGGCTCAGGTGGCTTCCAGGGGGACGCCGTTAACCAGAAGCAGGTGGTCCAGCCGGACCAGCTTACCGCGACCAGTCAGCATGAAATCCTCACCGGCACGAGAAAAAAGGTCACGCACCACTTCGTGAATGGTTTGGACCTGCCCGGCTTCGTCTCTGTAGACCAGCTCAATCAGCTGACCCGACTGCTGATAGCCACTGAGTATGCGCTGTACCGCACAACCCACAGGCTGGTAGTGATTGGTCATAACACCACCACATGTGTTTTTTGTTGTTGCTCTCCAGTGTGGTTCACATCACCGGGTTTCGCCACTTGGGCTCTTGGCTGCCAGCCCCGCCATGACTGGGGCCGACAGCACACTGTAAATCACCTGTTACAGCTCCACTTACCATCTCTCAGGAAAGCGTTGCGGCGAACCCCAGGAAGCCCCAAAAACGACGCCGAACAGAAAAGGTCACATACTGACAGAAATCTGACGGTATACCCCACCCGCGTTAACCCTGCTTTTACACAGGGCAAGGAATTTCCGGCACCTTTGCCTGGGTGGCACACCATATGCTCAATTAAAGATATATCGGGCAATACCGATAAGACTGTAAAGGACTCCGACAGGGTGTCGGAAAGGACATGAAAACGGATGTCATATCAGGGTGTCAGACGTGGGAGGTAGTCACCATGAACGCGCCAGAGCAGACCAACCAGACGGCTTTGTTGAATCGCCTGTACGACCTGAAACAGAAGCAACTGCTGGATGCCACCCAACGAGGGGACAGCTTGCTCTGCCAGGTTCTCGCCGCAGAAGCACTGGCGATCAGTGAAGCCATGACCAAGAACGGGAAATAGCCCCGCTTCCCTTCAACGGCCTGCGTGTTAGCATACCTGCCTTCGACAGGTACGACATGAGGCCTTAAATGAGCACTGACAATCAGCGGGTCCTGCTGGACATCCAGCAGGGCATCGCCACGGTTACCCTGAACCGCCCGGACAAGTACAACGGGCTGGATATGGAGATGTTTGACGCCATCACCAAGGTGGCCAAAAAGCTGAAGAAAGACCGCAGCGTGCGCGCCATTATCCTGAATGGCGCCGGGGAAGCCTTCTGTTCCGGACTGGATGTGGGCAAGGTCATGAAGAACCCGGTTAACGCACTAAAGCTACTTATTAAGCCCGGACGTAAAATCAGCAACCTCGCGCAGGACGTTGGTTACCTTTGGCGCCAGGTGCCCGCGCCGGTCATCGCCGTGACCCATGGCTACTGTTTTGGCGGCGGCTTCCAGATTGCCTTGGGCGCTGACTTCCGTTTTTCCACGCCAGACTGTGAATTCTCCATCATGGAAAGCAAGTGGGGGCTGATTCCGGACATGAGCCTGACGGTCACCCTGCGTGAGCTGATCAGCATTGATCTGGCCAAGGAACTCACCATGACCGCTCGCCGGTTCGATGGCAACGAGGCCAAAGCAATGGGCCTGGTCAGTCGCATCTGCGACGACCCGCTGGCCCAGGCCCAGGCGTTTGCGGAAGAGCTTGCCCAACGCTCACCCGATGCCGTTGCCGCCAGTAAACTGCTGTTCAACCGCACCTGGACGGCAACCGACAAGACAGCCCTGGACTGGGAAACCCGTCTCCAGAAAAAAATCATCGGCCGCGCCAACCAACGAACCGCCATTGCCCGCAACACCGGCAAGCCGGAGCTGGAGTACCAGGAACGCCGGGACCTCTGACCCGCTGACCCTCACGCGGCAAAATAAAAAGCCCCGGGCAAACCATACCCGGGGCTTTTTTTATACCACCGTTGCACAACGGCTATGCCTTACTCCCAGGACATGGCACCTTCATCGAACTCTTCACGAGTGATGTTGCCATCGCCGTTACTGTCCCGCATTTCGAGATCCGCCGGATCTCCCATATCGGGCTGGCCTGCCGCTGTCGCGCCGTAGACGTTCAGCTCTTCGGCGCTGATCACACCATCTGCATTGGTATCGAGAACGTCAAAGTCGGGAGCCTGATGACTGGAACTGTCCATATCCCCGGCCATTGGATCTCCTGACGCCTCACTGTCGGAAGCGGCAAAGGAAAAGGGCGACATCAATAATAGAGAAAGGGCTGTCGCACAGGTAATGAATCTGATTTTCATAGCAGTCTCCTGATAATCGCATTGTGCTTTCATCATTGACCACACCATGGTGTCCGGAACCTCTCCAGAATCACCGGTCACTAACAGCTCCTCCGTACACCCAGCTTCAGTTTGGCCACAGCGAAGGAGAAGACTCCGGGCATTCGCCCGGTTCAACTATTAAGGACCCTGAACCTCACTTTATCCAATGAACATTGATTAATTTTTAAACAATACGAACAACAGACCCACGCTCGGGTTTCCCCCGCCCGCCCCAGATTCACTTGACCTCAGAGCCTCGCCACGTATCATCTGCGTTCGCGTATAAAGATTGCGGAGTACACATGGCTGACAGGCCCAGTCTGACCCCAGGCCCGGTTTTCCTGCGTTTCCCGGTGTACACTGCTGTACTCTGGGGCCGACTTCCGTACTTTCCGGATCCACCTTCCCTGCATTGACCTTGCCCTTGCCGTTTTGTACCGCAAAGATGCGGCTGTAACCAACGGCAACTAAACTCAGACAGCAAAAACCACTCTGTCCAACGCGTGACACCGAACCAATAATGAGGTTGCGATGACCCTGTCGCTGGTCGTTTTACTGCCTTTTCTGGGGGCAATTGCCGCGCCCCTGTTTGCCCAGGCGGGCCGAACCGCCATCGCTATCGCGTCGTCTGTTCCGGCGCTGATCGCCCTGGCGATGCTCTTCCCCCACTGGACAACCCTGGCCGAAGGGGGCGTGTTCCAGGAGAGCCACAGCTGGCTTCCCGCTATCGGGATTTCACTCAGTTTCCGGCTGGATGGGCTATCCCTCCTGTTTGCCCTGCTGATCCTGGTCATTGGCCTGCTGATCATCCTGTACGCCCGCTACTACCTGAAACCCTACGAGAACGTCGGCAAGTTTTACGCGTTGCTGCTGTGTTTCAAGGGCGCCATGCTGGGCATCGTGCTGTCGAGCAACCTGCTGCTCATGTTGGTGTTCTGGGAGCTGACCAGCCTGGTCTCGTTCCTGCTGATCAGTTTCTGGAATCAGAAGCAGGACGCTCGCCGGGGCGCAAGGATGGCACTTGCCGTCACCGGAGGCGGCGGACTTGCATTGCTTGCGGGCATCCTGATCATTGGCCGGATTGTTGGCAGCTATGAGCTGGACGATGTCCTGGCGGCTGCGGACCTGATCAAGGCACATGAGCTGTACCCTTTCGCCCTGACCCTCGTACTCCTGGGTGCCTTTACCAAATCGGCCCAGTTCCCGTTCCATTTCTGGCTGCCCCACGCCATGCAGGCCCCCACACCAGTGTCGGCCTACCTGCACTCTGCCACCATGGTGAAGGCAGGGATTTTCCTGATGGCGCGCCTGTATCCGGTATTGGCGGGTACCGACCAATGGTTCTTCATGGTCAGCTTCACCGGCATGGTGACGCTACTGATCGGCGCCTACGTCGCCCTGTTCAAGCATGACCTGAAAGGATTGCTGGCCCACTCGACGGTCAGTCACCTGGGTCTGATCACCCTGCTGTTTGGCATGAACACCCAGCTGGCGGCTGTCGCCGCGCTGTTCCACGTGATCAACCACGCCACCTTCAAGGCCTCCCTGTTCATGGCCGCCGGCATCATCGACCACGAAACCGGCACCCGTGACATGCGGCGGATCAACGGCCTCTGGCGTTTCATGCCTCACACGGCCACGCTGGCGATGGTGGCGGCATCATCCATGGCGGGTGTACCGCTGCTGAACGGCTTCCTCAGTAAGGAAATGTTCTTTGCCGAATCACTGTCGCTGAACCTGCCTGGCATCTGGGCCTACCTGCCACCTCTGGTCGCCACCGTGGCTGGTATCTTTGCGGTCGCCTATTCGGCACGTTTCATCCATGACGTCTTCTTTAACGGCAAACCGGTGGATCTACCCATCTACCCGCCGCAGGAACCCCCCCGTTATATGAAGATACCGGTGGAGATCCTGGTGTTCGCCTGTGTGATGGTTGGCATGTTCCCCGCCATCTCCATTGGCCCCCTGCTCCACGCCGCCGCCTTTGCTACTTTGAACGGTGATGTTCCGGAGTATCACCTGGCGATTCTGCACGGATTCAACTTGCCACTGCTTATGAGCTTCCTCGCCTTCTTTGGTGGCCTGCTCATGTACAGCCAGCGGCAACGGTTCTTCGATTTCCACGCCCGCTTTAAGGAAATCGATGAAAAGGCGGTGTTTGAAAAGGTGGCCATGTGGCTGGAAGACCGGGCAGCGGCAATCACTGCACGGCTTGAGAATGGTTCCTTGCAGCGATACGCCATGCTGCTGGTGGCCAGTGCCGTTGTGGTGGCGTTGTCGCCCATTGAGCGCCTGGGTATCTTCATCGGCAGCAATGGCCTGTCGCCCATCGACTGGCCCACGCTGATTGGCGCGGCGGTTCTGGTGCTCACTGCCCTGGGCACAGCGGCACTTCATCGGGACCGGTTCTACGCCTTGGTAATGCTCAGCGTCGTCGGTCTGCTGGTGGCTCTGACCTTTGCCCGTTTCTCGGCACCGGACCTGGCCATGACCCAACTGTCGGTGGAAGTGGTCACCATTGTGTTGCTGATGCTGGCGCTGTACTACATGCCATCCTGGACCCCCATTGAAACTTCCTGGCCACGACGCCTGCGGGACCTGACCATTGCGCTTACGGCAGGTGCGGGTATGACGATAATTACCCTGGCCATGCTGACACAGCCGTTTGACTCCATTTCCAGCTATTTCATCGCCAACAGTAAGCCCGGCGGTGGTGGCACCAATGTGGTCAACGTCATCCTGGTGGACTTCCGGGGCTTCGATACCCTGGGCGAAATCACCGTGCTGGCGATCGCTGCGCTTGGTATTTACGCCATGCTCAAGAATACTGCGCTCACGCCCCCTCCGGGTGACGGTCTGGGCCACCCCTGGACCCGCGATGCCCACCCGCTGATGCTGAAACAGATTGCGCGGCCGATGCTGCCGCTGGCACTGATGGTTTCGCTGTACATCTTCCTGAGGGGCCACAACCTGCCCGGTGGTGGCTTTATCGCCGGCCTGATCACCGCCGTCGCCCTGGTTCTGCAATACATCGCCAGCGGTATCGGTTGGACGGAAGACCGGATTCCCATGCGTTACCACAACGTGATTGGTCTTGGGCTGCTGTTCGCCACGATCGCCGGCGCCGGAAGCCTGGCCTTCGGCTATCCGTTCCTGACATCAGCCTTCGGGTACATCACCTGGCCTGTGGTGGGCAAATTTGAGGTTGCCTCTGCCATGGTGTTCGACCTCGGTGTGTATCTCACCGTTGTTGGCGCAACCCTGCTGGCACTGGTCAGCATCGGCAAGCTGTCGCCACACTCGGCCATCAAAAGCACCAAGGGAGGTATGTGATGGAACTGGCCTATGCCCTGATCATCGGTACCCTGACAGCCTCCGGCATTTATCTGGTCCTGAGAGCCCGGACCTTCCCGGTAGTGGTCGGCCTGACCCTGCTGTCCTACGGCGTCAACCTGTTCCTGTTTGCGACCGGCCGGCTTGCTACTGGCGGCCAGCCGATAATCGGCAGCACAGAACAGTACGCCGACCCGCTGCCCCAGGCCCTGGTTCTGACTGCGATCGTGATTGGCTTTGCGATGACGGCATTTGTTGTGGTGCTGGCGCTCCGGAACCAGGCCGACAATGAAGATGACCATGTGGATGGACGCAAACGCGAAATCCATACCGACATTGAGGAAAAGGAGGAATCCGGTCGATGAATCACTGGCTGACCGCTCCGATCCTGATTCCCCTGCTGGGGGGAATCATTCAGATATTTATCGGCTATGCCCCGATTTCTCTGCGTCGCACCCTCGCGCTCGCCACAACGGTCTTGCTGCTGGCATCGACCATTGCCTTGCTGGCGCTGGCCAATGATGGCAATTACCGGGTCTACGCCTTTGGTAACTGGGTGCCGCCGTTTGGCATTGTGCTGGTGCTCGACCGACTGGCCGCCTTGATGCTGCTGATGACCGCTGTGCTGGCGTTCTTCGCCCACCTTTACGCCATCCACCGGGCGGATGAAAGCAGCCGTCAGTTCCATGCCCTGTTCCTGTTCCAGCTGATGGGCCTGAACATCGCGTTCCTGACCGGCGACCTGTTCAACCTGTTTGTCGCCTTTGAAGTGCTGCTGATTGCATCCTACGGGCTACTCATGCAGGGAAGCGGAACTGAGCGTACAGTGCCCAGCCTGCACTACGTCGTTCTCAACCTTGTGGGCTCATCCTTGTTCCTGATCAGTGTTGGCATGATCTACAGTGTCACCGGCACCCTGAACATGGCTGACCTGGCGGCCAAGGTTCCCTTGGTCAGCCCCGAGGACCAGCCGCTGCTGCAGGCCGGCGGGCTCATCCTGCTGGTAGTCTTTGGCCTGAAGGCTGCCATCCTGCCCCTGTGTTTCTGGCTGCCCCGGGCCTATGGCAACGCCACCGCACCGGTTGCAGCGCTGTTCGCAGTCATGACCAAGGTCGGCTTCTACGCCATTGTCCGGGTATTTACGCTGATCTTCGGCCCCAACGCCGGCCCGCTGGCCAACCTGGGGCTTGACTGGCTGTTTGTGCTGGCCCTGGCGACCCTCGCCATGGGCGTGATCGGCGCGCTCGGCGCAAGAAACCTGCGCACCCTGATCACCTGGCAGGTCATCATCTCCGTCGGCACCCTGCTGGCGGCGATTGGACTGGGTACGGAAGAAGGCACCTCCGCTGCGCTGTTCTATATGCTGAACACCACCTGGATCGTTGGTGGGCTGTTCCTGGTGGTCGATCTGGTGGCCGGTCAGCGAGGATCTGCGGCGGACCGCATCGTCACCGCACCGAAAATGCACAACCGTACGTTCCTGAGTGTGTTGTTCCTGTTGGGTGCTGTAGCTGCGGTAGGGCTGCCCCCGTTAAGCGGGTTCTTCGCCAAGCTGCTGATTCTTCAGTCAGCAACCCCCGGCCCTCAAATGGGCTGGCTCTGGAGCGTGCTGATCGGCGGCAGCTTCTTTACCTTGATCGCCTACAGCCGGGCAGGCTCTATCGTGTTCTGGCGTACGGTCGAAGGGCATATCAGCAAACCGGCACCACTAACCAAGCCGGTTACCGTTGCTGCGAGTGGTCTGATCGGTATGGCCATCGCCATCGTGTTGCTCGCTGGCCCGATCAGCGCCTACGTTGACGCGACGGCCGCCCAGCTGTTCAACACTAGTGAATACCTGAACGTGCTTAACATTCCAGTCGTTGCGGAGGGCCTGTGATGCTGGCTCGAATTGGCTTACCTCAACCGTTCCTGAGTCTGGTGCTGTTCCTGGTCTGGCAGCTTCTCAGCGATGGCATTAGTGGGGGCAGTGTCGTGATGGGAGCGATACTCGCGTGGGCGTTGCCACTACTGACCCGCGGATTCTGGCCGGAGCGTCCGGCCATTGTCAAAGGCTGGCTACTGCCCCTCTATGTACTGCGGGTTCTGCTGGATATTGTGGTCGCCAGCCTGGCGGTGGCCCGGCTGGTGCTGGGTACGCGAAAGCCACGGCCTGCGTTTATTTCCTACCCAATCAGCCTCGAACATCCGTTGGCGATCACCATGCTGGCCAGCACCATCTCGTTGACCCCGGGAACCGTCAGCGCCGATGTCAGCGATGATCAACGGCTTCTGCTGATCCACGCCCTGGACGTTGATGATGAACAGGAAGTGATTGACGCCATTCGCCAGCGTTACGAGAAACCTCTGCAGGAGATCTTCCAATGATCACTACAGCCTTGCACATCACCATCGCCATGGTGACCCTCGCGGTCCTGCTGAATGTATACCGCCTGATCAAGGGCCCCGACGCCCCGGACCGGATACTGGCCCTCGACACCCTGTATGTGAATGCCATTGCCCTGATCATTCTGCTGGGAATTGCCCTGGGCACCCGGTTGTACATGGAGGCCGCGCTGTTGATCGCCGTCATGGGGTTTGTCGGCACCGTCGCCATGGCCAAGTACCTGAAACGCGGCAGCGTCATTGAATAAGCTGATGCTTGGGTAACCCCCATGCCTGGCGGGTTAAACTGAAGAGTTAAGCTGGAGAGTTAAGTATGTCCCCCATCGCTGAATACCTGATCGCCGGTCTGCTGCTGATTGGCGGCGCCTTCACCCTGATCGGCGCCATTGGCCTGGCACGCATGCCGGATTTCTACACCCGGCTTCACGCGCCCACCAAAGCCACCACGGTTGGTGTCGGGGCGATTATGCTCGCGTCCATCAGCTACTCGTCCTACCAGGGAGCCGGTATCGACACTGCCGAGCTGCTGATCACCGTGTTCCTGTTCATGACCGCGCCGGTCAGTGCCAACATCCTGGCCAAATCCGCCATGCACCTTGGTGTAAAGCACATGCCTGAAACCCGCGGTAAGCCCTGGGATCAGTAATCTCAACCCTGGGGCCATTGGCCACAGGAAATAGCGGGCATCACACGGTGGCCGCTGGTACCCATCCCTGGGTCAGAGCCTCCATCAACCTCATCAACAGCAATTCGTGTGCTAGAGCAGCCAGCAGCCAGATCATCAGCGCCCCAAACCCGGCAATCAGCAGGTACGAAAACCAACGGCGTTGGCGCTTGTCAGGATCGAGTTTTTCAGTAATGTGACGACGCAGGAGGCGGGCGTTACGGTCGTTCGCTTTCCAGACCACGTCGAAGATATCGCCCAGCACCGGCACCAGGCCAATCACAAACTCCGCCAGCAGGTTTGCCAGCATTCGCAGCACCACACCACCCCCGGCGCCCAGTCGAACCGCTTCAACCACCAGGTAAAGAGACAACACTAAAGCGATCAGATCGCCGAGCCCCGGCAGCAAGCCCAGGATCGGGTCCAGCCCAAACCGTATGTTAGTGCCGGGTACCCGAAACTGGCTGTCCATACGCCCGGCATAGGCATCCAGCCGGTTCAGCGACCGCTCGTATCGCTCCCGCTCTTGTTGAGCTATCGGGGAGGCTGAGGTTTCCTTCGATTGCATGAAAATTGTCATTCCCAGTTAGAGTTTTTGCCGTATAGTAAGCGCCCAATTATCTTGAGGAGCTTAATAATGCTGAAGGTTAACGAATATTTTGACGGCCAGGTCAAATCTATTGCGTTCCAGACTGCCACCCTCCCGGCCACCGTTGGCGTCATTAGCCCAGGCGAATACGAGTTCGGTACCAGCCAGAAGGAAACCATGACAGTTATCAGCGGCGCCCTGACTGTTCTGCTGCCCGGTATGGACGAGTGGATGACCTACGGTGCTGGCGACGCTTTTGAAGTCGCGGCCCAGGCCAGCTTCAAGGCCAAAGCCGACATCGACACTGCCTATCTGTGCACCTACGAGTAAGCCCTTCGTCGGTTTATCAGGTATTGCACGAAGCCCGCTTATGCGGGCTTTTTTTTCGCCTCCAAATGTCGCCCGCTTTACATTCTTTTGGGGTGAACTTGTGCCAACCTGAATGGATAAAAAACCAAGAATGTCGATAACTTATAAACTATAAAATGTCGACAACCTATAAAAAGGAGCTTACATTCCATGGTGCAGACAAAAATCCTCCCCTCAGCGAGCAATGCCTACCAATACCCTCTGCTGATCAAGCAGTTGTTGCTGTCAGGCCCACGCTACTCCCCTGACCAGGAAATCGTCTACGCCAACCGGGGCAGCTACACCTACACCGAGCTGGTCGAGCGCATCCACCGGCTTGCCAATGCACTGACCGCTGCGGGTGTCAAAGCCGGTGACACGGTCGCCGTACTGGATTGGGACACCCCCCGCTATCTCGAATGCTTCTTTGCCATCCCAATGATCGGCGCGATTCTGCATACCGTGAACATCCGTCTGTCTCCCGAGCAGATCGTGTACACCATGAATCACGCCGAAGACAAACTCGTGCTGGTACACGACGACTTCCTGCCGGTTCTTGAAAGCGTGAGTGACGAGCTGGAAACCGTCACAGGTTACATCCAGCTCACCGACAACGACAGCGCCAACACCACCAGTCTGAATTCGCAGGGTGAATACGAACAGTTGCTGGCCCAGGCCGACACTACCTTTGATTTCCCCGACTTCGACGAAAACAGTGTCGCCACCACGTTCTATACCACCGGCACCACCGGCAATCCAAAAGGCGTGTTCTTCAGCCATCGCCAGCTGGTTCTCCATACCCTGGGTATGACCGGCAGTCTCGCAGCTTACGATGAAGCGCCAATGCTGCGTTCCTCGTCGGTGTACATGCCGGTTACCCCGATGTTCCACGTTCACGCCTGGGGAGTTCCGTACGCCGCCACCCTGCTGGGAATCAAGCAGGTCTATCCCGGCCGCTACGAGCCCGAGCTGTTGGTCGACCTGGCCAAGGAGCACAAAGTCACCTTGTCCCATTGTGTACCAACCATCATGCAAATGATGATGGCCACAGAGTCCATCAAAACCGCTGATCTCAGCAACTGGCATGTGCTCATCGGTGGCAGCGCGCTGACCAAAGGGCTGTGTGACGCGGCAGCCAAACTCGGAATCAAGATGTACACCGGCTACGGTATGTCTGAGACCTGCCCGTTGCTGAGCGTCACTCACCTGTCGCCGGACGACCTGGAATTGCCGCTGGAGCAGCAGACTGAAAAGCGGGTCAAGACCGGCATCGCCGTGCCCATGGTGGACATTCGCATCGTCGACCCGGAGGGGAACTCACTCCCTCACGACGGTGAAACCAAAGGGGAAGTGGTTGCCCGTGCACCCTGGCTGACTCAGGGCTACTTCAAAGAACCGGCCAAAGGGGAGGAGCTCTGGGAAGGCGGCTGGTTGCATACCGGCGACGTTGCCACGATTGACCCAGACAATACCCTGGTGATCCGCGACCGCATCAAGGACGTGATCAAAACCGGAGGCGAATGGCTTTCTTCCCTGGACCTGGAAAACATGATCAGCCAGCACCCGGCGGTGGCCGCGGCAGCTGTGGTCGGGGTTCCCGACGACAAGTGGGGAGAGCGCCCACACGCCCTGGTGACCCTGCGTCCGGGAGCCGAGGCCTCCAAAGCCGACCTGCAGTCCCACCTGATGGCGTTTGTGGAAGCCGGCGACATCAACAAGTGGGCGATTCCGGAGAACATCGATTTCGTCGATGACATCCCCAAAACCAGTGTCGGCAAACTCAACAAGAAGCTGATCCGCGACCAACTGGGGCACTAAGCCCCGCCAGGCCCGCAGGGGAATCCCTGCGGGTCCGATTCAATCCCCCGCCACCTTGTACCAACCCTGATGTAAACCTGTCGTAACGCTGTCCCACACGGTTATAATCCTGCCCGGTTCAAATGGCCTTTCCCCTGAGCCATCCATTTCCCCGAATATTCATCCATTTTGATGAAGTTCGCTCAAGAAGCGAGGATATTCCGCCATGATGTCGAAACTTCGACACTGGATCAGTAGCCCGAACGGCATCCGAAAAATCATCAACGTCTACGGTCCCTATGTCGGAGCGGGCGTGCGGGTTACCCAGATTGCCGACGATTACAGCTCAGCCACGGTTGAGATGAAGCTCAGCTGGTACAACACTAACTACGTAGGCACCCACTTTGGCGGTTCGCTCTACAGCATGGTCGACCCGATGTACATGCTGTTGCTGATGAACCGTCTGGGCAAGGACTACATTGTCTGGGACAAGTCGGCCTGCATCGAGTTCGTCCGCCCCGGTCGCGGTACCGTATCGGCGCATTTTGAGGTCACCGAAGAAAAGCTCCAGGAAATCATCCAGGCCACCGCTGATGGCAAGAAATACCTGCCGGAATGGGATGTGAATATCGTTGATGAGCAGGGGGAAACGGTGGCAACGGTACGCAAGGTGCTGTACGTGCGCAAAAAACAGCAGCCGGGCGAACCCGGCTAACCAACTCAGGCCAGCCCGGTAAAGGCGAAGTTCACCTCTGGACGTTTACCCTGAACAATATCTGCCAGCGCCGCTGCGGAACCACAGGAGTGAGTCCACCCCAGGGTTCCGTGGCCAGTATTCAGGAACAGGTTGCCATAATGGCTCCGGCCGATGTAGGGGACGTTGGAGGGCGTAGCCGGGCGCAGCCCGGTCCAGAACTCGGCCTGATCCCAATGCCCCGCATCCGGCATCAGTTCGGCGCTGCGGCGAACAATGGCACGACAGCGGGTGGGATCCAGTTCCCGGCTATACCCGTTGAGCTCAGCGGTGCCTGCCACCCGTAGCCGATCCCCTAACCGGGAATAGACCAGCTTGTACTCATCGTCCGTGAGGCTCACCTGATAGGCAGCCTCCTCGCTCTTGACCGGTACAGTAATGGAATAGCCTTTTGCCGGGTAAATGTTCAGCGTCAGTCCCAGTTGGCGCGCCAGAATGGCACTGAAGCTGCCCAGGCTGAGTACGTAGCTATCCGCCCTGAGGGTTTCGTGGACACCGTCTTTCAGTGTGTGCACCCCCAGAATCCGCTCCCGGGTGTGGTCAAAGCCCAATACATCCGTGCTGTAACGGAACTGCACCCCGGCCGCTTCGGCCTGCTGCGCCAGCGCCTGGGTAAACTTGCGGGCATCACCCGACTCGTCCTCGCTGGTGTAAGTGGCACCGGCAATGCGGTGACGGAACGGCGCCATCGCTGGCTCCAGTTCCACGGCCCGGTTCGCATCCACCACCTGACGGTCACATCCCAGCTCACGCATCTGGCGGGAGGGCTCCAATGCCGCCTCGAACTCGGCTGGATTGGTGTAGAAGTGCAGGATGCCTTTGCTGAGCTGGTCATACTGGAGGCCCAATTCGTCCCGGAGTGCCTGCAAGCAGGACCGGCTATAGGTGCCCAGGTTCACCATCTGGCGGATGTTGTAGGCCGCCTTGGCCGACGTGCATTGACCAAGAAAACTGATCGCCCAGCGCCACTGCGCGGGATCAAGGCGGGGTTTGAACAGGAGTGGTGCATCTGGCTGGCTGAGCCACTTGAGCACTTTCAGTGGTGCGGACGGGTTGGCCCAGGGTTCCGCGTGAGATACCGAAACCTGTCCACCATTGGCATAACTGGTCTCAAGACCAGCCTTGCTCTGGCGATCCACTACGGTCACGTCATATCCGGCTTTGCGCAGATACCAGGCCGACGTAACCCCGACCACTCCGGCTCCCATTACCAGAATGTGCATTCCTTATCCTCCGCTGGAACATCCACCTATAGAAACTGCCATGATAACGGGCCATGCCCGGGAATGATCGACGACCTTTGGCCACCCCCCAGGCAGACCCTCAGCCACCGGCACGCTTGACCACCCAACCTTCCGCCTGCAACAAAGGCACCAACACGTCACGCTGGTCACCCTGAATCTCCACGACACCGTCTTTAACCGTGCCACCGGTGCCACACCGGGCCTTCATTACCTTCGCAAAGGCTTTGAGTTCCGCGTCCCCGAGCGGGATTCCGGTTACCAGTGTAACGCCCTTGCCCTTCCGGCCCTTGGTTTCACGGCTAACCCTGACCACACCGTCACCGGCGGGACGTTCGTCATTCTTGCACTGACATTGATCGGTGGGTTGGCGGCATCCGGGGCACATCCGGCCCTGATCGGTTGAGTACACCAGGCCACCGAGGTCTTTGAGCGATTGCTTCTTCATGGTCAGTCCAAGCTAGATATGAATGGATCGATTACAACGCTGGCGGATACAGGGCAAACATATCAGTGACCGATTCATCAATCAGCTCACTGCGGGTTTCCGGGCTCTGGTTCTCGTTGAGGTAGCGCTTGCTGATAGCCTGCCAGACAACCTGCTGCGTGTTCCGATCAGCGAGCCGGACCACCAGCTTGCCCTCGGTGACTTCACGCACCTGCGGCGCCGTTGCCAGACCCCAGCCGAAATTGCGATGACCAAACCCCACCCCATAGGAAAACCCATAGGTTTCGAGCCGGTCTTCCTGAACCAGCTGATAGGACACCAGCAAATCTGCCTCGTCGGCATCTCGCCGCACCAGGTTCTTGGCGTTCAGCTCACGCACCAAGGCCGCTTCCACCCGGGCACTGTCCAGCGACAGGAACCCGGATTCCTGCTGGTCACCAGAAAAGGCCCAGGACTGGTACTGATCAAATGACGCGGCTGCATCGTAATCAGTCACAACATTTGCTGCACAGCCGCTCAACACGACACACAAGGCAAGTATGAGGTGGGTTATGCGCATGATCTATACCCTCCAGAGCCAGAATTTTTCACCTTCAATCAGGATCACTGTACCGTATTTTATGGGCATCGCAGAATGCCTTGAATAACGACAGCGCCTCTTCAGGCACCCCAACCCGTGCTGTCACCGCAGCCCCGTAATTCACCTCATCAATCTGGCAGCCGTGCTGCTGACACCAATGCCGGACCGGCTGCTCTTCGGCAAATCCCATTTCTATTTCCAGGCCTTCCAGCACCGGCTGCACCACACGCCCGACCTGGGACAGCACCGACTCCGCAGCCCCCGCGTAGGCGCGCACCAATCCACCTGCGCCCAGCTTGATGCCGCCGAAATAGCGGATAACGATAACCAGCACGTCTCCCATGTCTTTGTGCTGTATCACATTCAGGATCGGTTTCCCGGCGGTGCCGGACGGCTCACCGTCATCATTCATGGCCGCTTCCGCGGCGGCGCCAGGTCGGCCTACCTGGTAGGCCCAGCAGACGTGGCGGGCATCCGGGTGGTCGGCATGGGCCTGATCCACATAGCCTCGAACCTCGTCCCGGTTAGCCACCGGAGCAACCCGGGCAATGAAACGGCTTTTCTTGACCTCAGTCTCGCATTCCAGGAAACCAGCAGGTATGGGATAATCTTTAGCCATGTTGAAAGGTCCTGAGCGTACCGAATATGCCAACAGACACCGCCCCCTCACCAGGAACCGCGCCCGCCGCAAAACTGAAAAAAGCCGGTTGTGGCTTCCGGTTCTGCGACGACGAGCTGCAGGAAGGTATTGATTTCTCTAATGCAAATCAACTCCTTCCCGTGGATCCGGACGAAGCCTCCGAAGATCTGGAAGAAGCCTCCAGCGCCAAAGATGCGTCGTTAGCCTGCGACAAAGACCGGCAACCGGATAACCACGGCTAACCCCTGGTTGTCGCCTCCCGACATCGGGAGTTCGCCGTTATGGCTTTCGGCCTTACCGGCATTGTGGGCGGCAATAGTACCATCATGGGAACGGATGATGCCTTGCGCAATCGCCAACCCAAGCCCCCAGCCTTGCCCCGTGCGGGCTTTATCAGCCCGGTAAAAGGGCTCAAACAGATGGGGCAGCAGCTCGTCGGCAACGCCCGGCCCCTCATCGGTGATCGAGATCACTACCTCCCCCCCTGACAGCGCAACCGAGCAGTGCACCACCTTTCCCGGCGGGGTATGATCCAAGGCATTCTGTAGCACGTTGTCCAATGCCCGCTGCAAAAAGTGCCGATCCCCGAGCACTGAAATCCCGGCACTGTCCGCAGACGCCTCGAGGTGACAGTCCACCCCCTGGTGTTCAGCGTAGTCCGCCGCATCAGCCAGTACTTCCTGAAGTAACGCCACCGGCTTTACCGCCGCCCGCTCAAACTCGGACGTCTGCTCCAGCACCTGATACAACGACAGAATCTGAGCCGTCATGCTCTCCAGCCGCTCGTTCTGACGAAGAATGCTCGCCATCAGCTCCGGGTCAGCGCCACTGTCCGCCGCAAGTTCAATGGCAATTCGCTGGCGCATCAAGGGTGTTCTCAGGTCATGGGAAATGTCCCGTAACAGGTGTTTCTGGCGCTCCAGCAAGTGACAGAGCTGATCCGTCATACCATTGAAGGCCGTCGCCAGAGCACCAATCTCGTCCATCCGGTTGGCGATCCGGTGGCCCACCCGCAACGACCGGTCGCCATCGGCGATGGCCCGGGCCGTACCTTCCATGTGGCGTAGTGGGCGGGCAATCAGGCGCGCCACCCACCAACAAGCCAACGAAACCAGCACCACCGCCAGTCCCCACTCAACCCACCGGAAAACGCGGGGGTCCAACCACCCAGCCTCCCCGGCCCGGGGCCAGGCCACCAACCGGTAGTCGTTATCGAACTCAACAACGGCCGGGCGCTGGTGGTGCCAGCCCCGCTCCATCCGCTGGCGAACCTCGTCCGGCAGTCGCTCCTCCAGTTCGTCGTCCAGCAGCACAATTCTCAGATCCAGCTCATGGCTCTGCTGAAACAGGTAACGCCGCATGGCACCTCGCCCCTCTTGCTCACGGATGCGGATCGCCTCTTCACCCACCTGCCGCAGCTCATGCTGTCGTTCAATCCCGGACCGCTCGCGCTCCACCAGCTCGCGGGTGACCAGGTTGCTGATCACAACCGTCCCGGCCATCGCCAGCCAGATCATCAGGAAAATTCGCCAGAACAGGGGAAACCAACGCCGACGCCCACTCATGACGCCACCCGGTAGCTGTAGCCAAGACCCCGCACCGTCTCGATACGGGCCTGGCCATCCTCACCCAGCTTGCGGCGCAGGTTACTGATATGCATGTCGAGGGTACGATCATGGGTCGCCAGGCGCCGGCCCAACGCCCACTGCATCAGGTCGGTCTTGCGAACCACGCTGCCAGCATGGGCCAGCAATACCTGAAGCACTTCAAACTCGGTGGCTGTCAGGTCCAGAGGCTGGCCCCGCAGCAACACCCGGCGGCGCTCCGGCTCAACGGTAAGGTCTCCCACCGCGCTCACCTGGGCAGGCTCCACTTTCTGATCCCAGCTCACACGTCGCAGCAAAGCCTGCAGGCGCGCCACCAGCTCCCTGGGATTGCAGGGTTTGGGGATATAGTCATCCGCCCCGACCTCAAACCCGACGATACGATCCGTTTCATCTCCCCTGGCAGTCAGCAGCACCACGGGAAGGTGGGTCCGGGCGCGCAACTGGCGCAGCACTTCCAGTCCGCTAATGTCTGGCAGCATGATGTCCAGAACCACCACATCGCAGAGGTACTCTTCCGCCAGCGCCAGACCGTCCTGACCACAGGCCGCCTCACGCATCGTGAAGCCCTGCCCGCTCAGGTATCGCGCCAGCAGGGTTCGTAACTCCTCATCGTCTTCAATCAACAACACGCGGTTCTGCACATCATCCCCCACACTCAACCTGCCAAGATTCTAGCACGCCCCCCAAAACCCTCCGGCGAGCACCCAACGGGCTTTGCAAAACCTTTACACAGCGCTGACAACCGTTGACAAAGCGATGACTACACTGTGAGGCAACAGATACACAACCACAGGAGTTGAATGATGAAACAGACCAAACTGACCCGCTTTCTTGCCCCTGCCCTGCTGTGCTCAACCATCCTGGCAGCGCCAGTCGCCTTTGCCGATCGTGATGGCCATGGTCCGCGCCACCACATGCCGGATGAAGCCATGTGTGAACGCCTGCAATCCGGGGAGGCGCCAGCCAACCGGGAAGACCGCCGCGAACGTATGGAAGCCCGGTGGGCGGAAATGGCAGATCGCCTTCAGCTGACCGAAGAACAGCGTCAGACCTGGACCGAGATCCACGAAGAACAGAAGCAAGAGTGGCAGGAACGGCGGGATGAGCACCGTGCCCGCCTGATGGAACGTTGTGAGGAACTCGACGACAAGTAACTAGCGCTCACGCCCGTTACCCTCCCTGGGTAACGGGCTTCTCTTTCGCCTTGGCCGGTGTTGCGTTCACCAGGGTACGCCAGGCTTCATAGGTACTCAGGAAGATGCTCCCTCGCAGTTCCCGACAGAACTCCGTTCGCCTCAGGCGATCCATAACCGGACCTTTGACTTCCGCCAGGTGCAACGTAATGTCTGCTTCCGCCAGCCGTTTATCGATGGCTTCCAGACTTTCCAGGGCTGAGGCGTCAATATCATTCACCGCCTGGCAGGCCAGTACCAGATTCTTCAACCGGGGCCGCGCAGATACCAATTCCAGAACCGTATCCTCGAGGTAACGGGCGTTGGCAAAGTACAGGCTTTCATCCACCCGCAGAATAATCGTGGCGTCATCGGTACGGACATCGTGACGGCTCACATTACGGAAATGCTCGGTACCCGGAATCAGGCCAACCACCGCACTGTGAGGACGACTGGTCCGATACAGATACAACCCCAGGGATATACCCACCCCAACGAGAATCCCCAACTCAACGCCGTGAACCAAGGTCAACACAATGGTGGCCAACATCGCGGCACCATCCGCCTTGGAGTACGACAAGGTGCGACGAATCGCCGAAAAATCAATCAGGGTGCTGATCGCGATGATAATGGTGGCCGCCAGGGTTGCCTTGGGTAGATACGCCAGCAAGCCGGTCATGGTCAGAGTGGCAATCGCGATGCCCAGAGCCGTTAGGGCTCCGGCGACTGGCGTTTGTGCGCCCGCTTCAAAGTTCACCACGGAGCGCGAAAAACCACCGGATACCGGTGATCCACCGCCCACGCCAGCCCCCACATTGGCCAGCCCAAGGGCAATCAACTCGGCATTGGGATCAATCCGTTGCCGCCGTTTGGCTGCGAGGGTCTGCGCTACCGACACCGACTCGACAAACCCCACCAGACTGATCAGTACCGCTGCCGGCAACAACGTGCTCCAGATCGCAGGGTCCAGGGGCGGCAGGCTGATGCTGGGCAGGCCGCTGGGCACTTCGCCCACCAGCTTGACGCCGGCTTCGCCGAGATCCCAGAACCAGGCTGCGGCTGTCGTGACAATCACCGCAGACACCGGCGCCGCCTTGCTGGACAGATCCGCCAGCCGCTCAGACAGGCCAATGGCCACCAATGCCGGTTTGAGGAAGCGCCGGCACAGGTAGAGATACACCAACACGCCGCCGCCAATCACCAGGGTGACCGGGTTGATGGCCGCAATCTGTTGCCAGAGCCCCCGGCCCATTTCCAGCAGGTTGTGGCCGCCGCCCTGGATTCCCAGGATATGGCCAATCTGGCTACCGGCAATCAGGATGCCCGACGCCGTCACGAATCCGGATATCACTGGATGGCTGAGAAAGTTGGCCAGGAAACCCAGCCTGAGAACCCCCATGGCAAACAGGATCAGCCCTGACAGGGCCGCCAGCACCAAGGCCGCTCCAACGTATTCAGGAGACCCGGCCTGGGCAATGCCCCCCAACGCCGAAGCCGTCATCAACGAGGCAACCGCAACCGGCCCCACCGCCAGCGTGGCACTGGTTCCAAAGAGGGCGTAAACCACAAGCGGAATCATACTGGCATAAAGCCCCACTTCCGCAGGAAGGCCCGCCAGCAATGCGTACGCCAATGCCTGGGGCACCAGCATCAGGGTCACAATGACCGCCGCCAGGCTATCACTGACAAAGGTCCCACCGTTATAGTCCTTCAACCAATGGACGATGGGTAGAACCCTGGCAAACCGATTCAACATCAACCTCGCTCCGCGCAACTTACACTTGTCGGTTGGCTGGTTTCGCCAGCCATTCATGCCCTTTGAGCATGCCATTCCAATAAATCCAGGGCAGCTGCTTGGCTTTCAGCCACCACGCCATCCGGGTCGCCTTGGTGCCGTCGTTCAACCACGTCGGGAAGGTTGGCTGCAGAGCCCCCTCATAACCAAATTCCGCCAGTACGATACGCCCGCGCTCAACAGTCAGCGGGCAAGAGCCATACCCAAGATAGGCCGCTTTCAGGGGCTGGTCACGCAAAGACGCCAACAGGTTCTCTGCCACCACCGGCACTTGCTTGCGGACCGCCGCCATGGTCTTGGCGTTAGCGGTACCACTGGCATCCCCCAGGCCAAAAATCGTCGGGTATTGCGCGTGCTGCAGCGTTTCCGGGTTCAGGTTAAGCCAGCCGTCAGGGTTGGCCAGTCCAGAACGGGCAATAAACTCCGGCGCGATTTGCGGAGGCACAACGTGGATCATGTCAAACGAGCGCTCCACCGTTTCCGTTTCCTCACCCACGGTTTTGGCGAAGCGGGCCACTTTCGCCTTCCCATCGACGGCAATCAGCCGTTCCTGGAAGTTGAGTTCAACGCCATACATCTCCACATACTTCATCAGTTCGGGTACATAGGCATCAACACCAAACAGCACAGCACCGGCGTTATGAAAGGACACATCAATCGTCTTCAGGCAGCCGTTCCGACGCCAGTGATCCGCTGACAGGTACATCGCCTTCTGGGGAGCACCGGCACATTTGATGGGCATCTGGGGCTGACAGAACAACGCCTTGCCCTGCTTAAGCTGCTCCACCAGCGACCAGGTATAGGGTGCCAGGTCGTAACGGTAGTTGGAGGTTACCCCGTTCTCACCCAGCGTATCGGTCAGACCCTCAATAGCATCCCAGTTCAGCACCAGGCCCGGCGCAACCACCAGACGCTGATAACCCAGACGGCAGCCATCAGCCAGAGTAACCGTATGCTCTCCGGCGTCGACCCGTTCCGCCGCTTGCCGGTACCATTGGCAGCGATCTGGAATAACTGACTCCGTTCGCCGGCGTGTACTTTTTGCGGAGAACACTCCGCCCCCCACCATGGTCCAGCCGGGCTGGTAGTCGTGGGTGGTACTTGGGTCAAGGAGCGCAATATCCAGATCCGGCTGCCGTTTCAGCAGGCTCGCCGCCATTGCCACACCCCCGGAACCTGCACCAATGATGACCACATCATGGTGCCGTATCGGGTAATCAGAACAATTCTTGTCATTATTCATTTGGGATCTTGCCTCCGAAACCGAACCTGACCACCTTGCCTGTCAGGCTCGCAGTCACTGTCGTTTCACTTATCCAGCAATTCCTTGATGGGCTGGGGATCATGGCCCGCATCGTGGGCTGCTTTGAGCAATTGGGGGATATTGCAGTGCGGCGCTCGCGCCCTCGCCTGCGCCCACATATGCACCGCCCGGCGCCCGGTTCGGCAAAAGGCCAGAATCGGCGATGGCACGCTGTCGAGGGCCTGCCCGAAGGCCGTCACATCGGCATCGCTATAGCTGCCGGAAGCCACGGGAATACAGACCCAGGCAAGTCCGAGATCAGCGGCCGCGCGAGCGAAGGCATCTTCACCCTCGTAGCCCTCTTCGCCCGCTTGCCGATTGCAGATCACCGACTGGAATCCCTGCGCTTTCACATCCGCCAGCTCTTCAGGCGACAGCGAATCGGCTATGGCGAACTCCGATTCGAGGTGATGAATCTTCATACCCACCCCCTAAAAACGGTTGATTGGGACTTTCAGGTAGACCTGGCCGTTATCTTCCGCCGGCGGCATCTCACCGGCCCGCATATTGACCTGGACCGAGGGCAGGATCAGGCGAGGCATATCCAATGTGGCATCACGCTCAGTACGGAGCCTGACGAAATCTTCTTCACTCATGCCGGTATGGACATGAATGTTGCTGGCCAGCTGCTCAGCGACGGTGGTCTTATGCTGGTACTCGTCCCGACCTGGTGCCTTGTAGTCGTGGCACAGGAAAATACGGGTCTCAGGCGGCAAGGCCAGCACCTTCTGGATCGACTGGTACAGGATGTGGGCACTGCCACCGGGAAAATCGCAACGTGCGGTGCCGGCATCGGGTGCAAACAAGGTGTCGCCGACAAAAGCGGCATCGCCGATCACATAGGTCAGGCACGCCGGAGTGTGTCCCGGGGTATGCAGGATAAGGGCATCCAGGCCACCCACCTTGAAGGTATCTCCTTCCTCGAACAGGCGATCAAACTGACTGCCATCGCGGGCAAACTCGGTACCGGCGTTAAAGGCCTTACCAAAGATTTCCTGCACCTCAACAATCCTGGCACCAATGCCGGTCTTACCATTCAGTTTGTCTTTGAGGTACGGGGCAGCGGACAGGTGATCGGCGTGAACGTGGGTTTCCAGAATCCACTCGACGGTCAGGCCATTGTCCTGGACGTAACCGACGATCTCGTCTGCGGAGCGGACATCGGTCCTTCCCGAGGCATAATCAAAGTCGAGAACCGAATCAACAATCGCACAGGAACTGCTTTCGGGGTCCTTCACCACGTAACTGAAGGTGTTGGTTGGCTCATCGAAGAAGCATGTAACGACTGGCTGCTGCATCATCGTTCCTCCATCGTCCGTTTGGGTTGACTGTATCGTTGCCCTCTAATAAAACACATTTATAGTTATAAGCATAGATCATTTTTTTATATAAAATATAATTACCGTCATTGCCTCACCCAATGATCAGCACTGCCTCCGCTCGCCCGGAGCCAGAAAACACCCGCGACGGGTGTATGCCAAGGCGTTTGCCGGTATCGTGTGCGATAGCCACCATCCGGATAGACTCCATGCCCGACCTGACCCTGCACACGGTTGCCTCCATCGCTGACATTCCCGAAGCCACCTGGGACCGCTTCAGCGGTACCGGCAACCCCTTCCTTCGACATCGCTTCCTAGCGGCTCTGGAAACTTCCGGGTGCACCACTCGCGGTACCGGATGGCAACCGGCCCACATCGAATTCCGGCTGGACGACGCCCTTGCCGGGGTTGCCCCCGCCTACCTGAAAACCCACTCCATGGGGGAATACGTGTTCGACTGGGGCTGGGCCGATGCCTATCAACGCCACGGCCTGCCCTACTATCCCAAGCTGCTGGTTGCGGTACCTTTTACCCCAGCGGAAGGGCCAAGGTTGCTGCTTAACCCGCAGCACCGGGAACGGTTGACCCCAGACATGATCCACAACGCCCTTGACCGGCTGATAACGGAACTTGGTGCCCATTCCTGGCACCTGCTCTTTCCAGACGCTGAAGACCAGGCACTGCTCAACCTGCCAGGGTCCCTCCATCGTCTGGGCTGCCAGTTCCACTGGCATAACCGGGGCTATCACCAGTTCGACGACTTCCTGGCAACACTCACCTCACGCAAACGTAAATCGATCCGGCGGGAGCGACAGCAGGTCGCCGAGCAAGGCATCCAGTTCCGACATTACCCCGGTCAAGACGTGCCCCTGCGGGTGCTTGCGGCGTTTTATGAGTTTTACCGAGCCACCTACTTCAAACGGGGCCAGCACCCCTACCTGAACCTGGACTTCTTTCAGGCCTTGCAGCAGCGGCAACCCGAACAGCTCCACCTGATCATGGCAGAAAAAGACGGAGCACTGATCGCAGGCGCCCTCTTCCTGATCGGCGAAGACACGCTCTATGGCCGATACTGGGGGTGCCTGGAAGAGTACAACCATCTGCATTTCGAAACCTGTTACTACCAGGGAATCGAGCTGGCCATTCGCCACGGGCTGAGCCGCTTCGATGCCGGCGCCCAGGGAGAGCACAAGCTGATCCGCGGTTTCGAACCCATCCTTACTCATTCCTGGCATGGCATCAGTCACCCGGACTTCCGGGCGGCAATCGGCAACTTCTGCCGGGACGAGCGCCTTCAGGTGCAGGCCTACCGGGAAGAAGCGCTGTCTGCATTGCCCTTCCGGCAAGGTTAACCGGACAATTTGAGGGTGCGGACGAACTGAGCTGGCCCGGCCGCCAGAATGGGACCGGCGCGCTCGTAGACCTCGGCCTGCAGCTGCTGTTCCCCCATGATCAAGGCACGGCGTAACCGGTTCCAGCTAACCTGAGTCAGCTTCAACCGGTCGGCGTTGGCCGCCAGGTACTCGTCAAGAACGGCCACGTCGTTGGCGAGGCCCTGAAGCTCCGTCAATGCCTTCAGCTGCCCCACCAGCCGACGCCCCGGCGCCGACATCAGCGGCTTGAGAAAACGCAGGCTGTAGTAAAGATCCTTACTGCGCCGGCGGAAACGGTGAAAATCATCCGCCACACCCGTTTTTCGCGCCATCAGCTGAGCCCGCCTGGCTCGCCGATACACCCATGCCACTCGCAGCTCGAGTGCCGCGATACCCTCAGGTATCTCAAACTCCGGCTCCCTGTGGCACCGCGCCTCAGCTTCCTGAGCCAGCCCGAGAAACATGGCATCACGCCCATCCAGCGCCGCCGGAGTCTCGGCCAGCTCCGCCAGCCAATGCCCGACCGGGTGGAACGCTTTCGACTGCAACAGAGGCATATTCGCCTGCAGCATCTGCCAGGTCGCCGGCATAACCGCTGTATCCCTTTCTGCGGACAATCCCGCTGCCAACGACCGGTAGAAGCGCTGGTTCGCAGCCCCCCCACCCAATAGTCGTATCAGAGCCCGCAGCTCCTTGCAGCCGCGCCGCGCCAGATGTACGCCCCGTTCCGGCTCCCGACAAGCCATCAACAAAGCCAACGCCAGGTTTTCATTGAGTGAACGATACAAACTCCGCAGCTCGGAACCCAATGCCCGCTTGGGCTTCAGCCG
This sequence comes from Marinobacter zhejiangensis, assembly GCF_900114775.1. Classification (GTDB taxonomy): domain Bacteria; phylum Pseudomonadota; class Gammaproteobacteria; order Pseudomonadales; family Oleiphilaceae; genus Marinobacter; species Marinobacter zhejiangensis. The sequence continues at coordinate 305,240 of NZ_FOUE01000003.1, read as the reverse complement.
ATAACGCATGGCGACCTCCCCCTCAAATCCAGGCCATCGAAAGCCTCCCGGCCTCACCCCCAGCCACTACTCAGAATAGACCACCAAACCGGGCTTCTCACCCGCCAAAGGTACCGGGGCTGGTCTACACTAAGAACAGCTCACCACGATGCCCCACCCGCCAGAGGCCAGGAGTTATGGACGCCGGAAGCCTGCTCGCCAATCTGTTTGCGCTGTCAGAGGGCTCTCTGCCATTGATCCTGGCGGCAACAGGGTTGGTCCTTGCCCTGATTGCCCTCATTTCCAGCCGAAGAATCAGTAGCCGCTGCCAGGAAGATCTGGAGCAGACCAAGCAGCGGCTCGATACGCTCTGGCATGAGATGGATGACCTTCGGGTGGAACAGTTTAACGGCTCAGGCAGGCCAACCCCTGAGAGCTCTCCGCTGGACTCCGACCGTCTCGGTGTAGAGAAAACCGCCTACGACCGGCTCTGGCCACTGGTCTGCGACCTGCACGATAAACTGGGCACGTTCCTGCGGGCTGCGGAAACTGGGGAAGCCGCCTCCGATAGCCGGGTTCAGGCCCGCAACGCGGCACTGGAAGCGCGCACAGTGCTGAACAACGTCCGGCCGTTTTGTTCCGCCCACGTCGATGATCTTGCCAGTCGGTTGATTGACCACGAGATTAAGGCCCACCTGGCGGGCTGCCAGTATCAGGACCTGCGCGATGAAACCGGGAATCAGGCGGAGGGAGAGCGGGAGCGCCTGCATCAGAAGTTTCGTCTGCTGTATGATGGCGATTGCCGGGAATTGATGAACCAGCTGATTGAAGCCATCCGCCGGCGGATGATCAGGGGCACGGAGCATTTACACCGCTAATGAGCGATCAGTTACGGTTGTTTACCGGTATCGAGTTACCGGTCGCCATCCGCCACTCCATTCAAAACTGCCTGGGACATGTTCCGGGAATCCGCTGGCAGTCGTTCCACCAACTGCACCTGACCGTGAACTTCATTGGGTCTGTCGAAAAATCTGCCGCCGAGTCTGTCCAGGCGGCCGTGCGCGCCACCGCATTTACTCCGTTTAACCTGACCATCACCGGCGCCGGCCATTTCAAGCACCGGGCAATCTGGCTGGGAGTAAAGCCGGAAGCGCCGCTCAGCGCCCTTCATCAGCAAGACAGAGACCAGCTGGCCGCCTTGGGGCTGGATATGGAGGAACGCCGGTATCGCCCCCATGTGACCATTGCCCGGATCCCCCGAATGGCCAAAAGTGTAAACCGGGACAGCATTGGCCGCTGCGTGGAGGAACTGCAGGCATTCAGCGCCCCACCATTCGAGGTGAACCACCTGAGCCTGTTTGCCAGCACGCCCAGCGCTAACGGTTCACGCTATGAGGTCATTGCCCGCTCCGGCGGTTAGCGCTAACTGCCTTCAATGCGGAAACCAACCTTCATCACCACCTGGTAATGGGCAACCTTGCCGTCAACCACATGGCCACGGGTCTCCTGCACCTCAAACCACTCCATGTTGCGAATGCTCTTGCTGCATTCCTCCAAGGCACTGCTAATGGCGTCTTCGATGCTGTTCTTGGACGAGCCGACCACTTCCACTTTCTTGTAGGTGTGATGATTGGACATGGGAACCTCCGTAGAGCGCAGGGCGCCGGGACTCAAGGGTTACCCTTTGAGCCTAGTCCAGCCCCGACATTCTGCACAGCACCCCGGAACTCACCCCAGGTAGCGAACCAGCGCCGCTGTGGCAATACCCAGTGCGATGGCAGGCAGAGGTTTACGAATCAGCAGCACAAGCACCGCGGTTGTCAGCAGGGCCAGCCTTGCACCGGCGTCCCCTTCCCAGGCCATGGGTACGATGATGGCGATCAGGACCGAACTGGCCATGGCATTGATGAAGCTTTCAATGCGGGGGCTGATGCGCACAAAGGACATCAGGAACACGCCGCCAAAACGTGTGGCGAGCGTAACGACCGCCATGATGGCGATCAATGCGAGGGTGCCTAATGCCGTAGTTTCGATGGTCATGGCTGCTTGCTCCCCTCTAGCCAGAAGTAGCCCACAACGCCGCCAGCCAGTGCCCCGATCACCACATGGGTGTTGGGTGGCAGCCACCAGTAGGCGGCCATTGAGGCCAGCGCGGCGACACTCCAGGCCACCAGCACCCGTGGTGATTTCTTACCGCCCAGCGCCATGGCCAGCAGGAAGCAGCCCAGGACCATGTCCAGCCCAAGAGCCTGGGGATCCTGCAACAACCCACCAAAATACACCCCCAGCAGGGAGCCCAGCAGCCAGGCCAGCCACAGTACCAGCCCTCCACCCAGAATAACCTCCAGGTTACGGCGACCATTCTGGTAGTCCTGGGCCGCCACCGCCCAGTTGGCATCGGTCAGCACCAGCAAAATGCCGTAGCGCTGACCGACCGGCAGCTCCCGCAACATGGGGTACAGCGACGCCCCCATCAGCAAGTGTCGGGAGTTGATGGCAAACACCACGGCAACCAGCGGCAGAACCGATACCTGGGTTCCCCACATGTCCAGAGCCGCAAATTGCGAGGCGCCGGCAAATACCGTGGTACTCATCAGAATGGACTGCAGCGGGCTCAGGCCGGCCTGGCTGGCAGCCAGGCCAAACGCGGCACCAAACGCCACCACAAAAAGCGAGATGGGCAGAAGGCGAAAAAATTCAGCCCGGACTTTGCCGGGCTGCAAATGATAAACGGGTGTGAAGGGATTCATTCATGAACGCTAAGGAAATTGCGCGGCACTGCGAATAGGCACTTTCCACTACGTGGATGCGACCGCCAGCGCCACAATGTCCTCGTAGTGACGCTCTTCTACCCGCGGCCCGGTCAGTTCCGGCAGAGACAGCTCCCGCACCTCGTTGACCATGGCGTGGGCCACCATGTCCGCCTCCACCCCGCGATAGCGGCTCAACGGGCCAATCAGCCCCCGATTAAGCAACGGCATGACCCTGGACAGCGCCGCCTCGCCCAACCGGTGCTCCTGGCGATGCCCCAGTAGAAGGCCGGGGTGGTAGATCGACAACAACGGGTAATGCAGTGCGATGATGTCCCGCTCGAGTTCGCCTTTCACCCGGTTGTAGAACACCGTCGATGACGGCGAGGCGCCAACGGCCGACATCAGTAAAAATGCCTTGGCACCACGGGCCTTGCCGATGCGAGCCGCTTCCAGACAATAGTCGTGATCAATCCGGTAAAAACGCTCCCGGGAACCCGCCTGACGAATGGTAGAGCCCAGGCAGCAGACAATGACATCCACTTCAAAGAAATGGGCCGAGGCCTCAAGGTGCTCGAAGTCTGCCTCCGCAGCGGTCAGCTTTGGGTGCGTTTGCGCCAATGGGCGGCGCGTGAGGGTATACACCCGCTCAACCTCCGGTGTTGCCAGCAACCCCTGCAAACAGTGGTTCCCGGTCAACCCGGTCGCCCCGAGTAACAATACTTTCATGGGAAGCGATTCCCTTAAGATAAGGCACGTTGTTAGGGCTGCCCGACGTTACCAGGCAACCCGTTGACCTGACAGAATACAACAGCCTCCAGATCTGGCAAGGCGGCCAGTCCCCCTCTCGCCATTTAAGGCAGCGAGGAAAACTTCACACGATATGGACGCGCCCATCGGGGCTTGCAAAGGGATTGTTGAAGCTGCTGCCCTCCGCCTTCAGCAGGGCTTCCGGGTGATGCTCCAACATTTCCTGTTCAATTTCTTCGGCGAATTTTTTGGGAACATCCACCATCACCAGATACTTGCCGGCCTCAATCGCATCGTGGAAGCGTCGTATCCGGTAGTTTTCTGCCGATATGCCGCCAAAACCACCCAACCAGCCGCCGGCCATGACCGAAAACACCGCTAACCCCGCCCAGGCGATGGTTGGCCATCCCAGGTTGGCGAAGAGCGCCAGAGGCAGGGTAAAGGAAAGTCCCAGGACCAGGCCGATCAGCATGCCCCGTTCGACGTAACGAGCCAGATCCGTCCGATCCAGAACGCTGGCCCGGTGCAGACGGTGGGTATACAGCCCAGCTTCGTCCTTACTGACCACATGGAAACGCCAGTCGGTGATGCCGCGGGTGTGCAGGTCGTCGGATATGTCCTGCACGTGATCAATGTGATCGACCAGATAAAAGAGCCGTTTCATAATCACACCTCCGAGGTTGCAGCAGCTTACACTGCACCAGTGTTGATTATAAAACGACCAAACCGACCTGCAGCCTGGCTGCCAAGACCAATTGGAGATAACCCTCCGGGGGTTAGCGCCAAACGGAGCAAGGACAACCCATTAGCCTGGTTTATCAGGCACTCCCCAGCAACACCTGCCCCAGGCCGATGAAGCTGATCACCAGCAAGACCAGGCCAAGCACCCGGAAAAACACCGGTGTTTCTGCCTGCAGCATACGCTCGTGGAAGCGCAGACCAATGACATGGCCAATGGCGGCACACGGCAACAACCAGAGATGGTGAATCAGCTGGAGATCAACGCCCGCCCAGACAAACGCCGCCATCTTGATGGTGACCAGGATGAACCAGAGAGCGAACAGGGTATCCCTCAGACGTTCACGGGCAACGTGCTGAGCGACCACGGCAATGATCAACGGCGCCCCAATCAGAGAGGTGCCACTGATGTACCCGCCAAGCATCAGGAACAGGGTATCCACCACCTTGCTGTTGCTGCGGAACGGTCGGTTGAGGATGTAGGACAGTGAATAGACAGACACAATCCCAAAGATGATCACGCTCATGACGTTCGCTGGCAGGGTGATCAATCCGAACACACCGATGAGCTTGGGGACGATCATGATGGCCAGGATACGCCACAGGTACGGCCAGTCCACCGAACTTACCGGAGTCTCCACCGTCGCGGCTGGGCCTGAGGTCAGGGTTGTCCCTGACGCCCGTTTCCGGTTGTTCAGCCAGATGGTCAGCGATGAGAACACTAGCAGGTGTACGGAGATAAGGGGCAGGTACACCAACGGATCATTGTGCACCAGCAGCAGGAAAGGCAGGGAGAGTACCGCGCCACCGAACCCCAGTCCAGAGCGCACGAAACCGCTCCAGATAAAAATCAGTCCGATCAGCGTGTACTGCACCATCGACAGGTCAAACATAACACCCCAGGGCAGTGGTTCGGTCAGAGAGTCAGGAAAGCGCTGCAGTCTACCGGAGCCGGGGAAAATCGTCGCCCCAAGTTTTTGTCCGACCTGACACAGAGCCATTCCCGGGGCTCACCAACGCCCAGGATAAGTAAAAACCGAGACGTCCGTTATATGCCCTCTCCCAACCCGCGAAATGCGACCGTTCAAATGGGTGGACACCAGCCAAAACCCAGCTGACAAACCCCGGAAAAAACAGAAGATAACGAAACAAACAAGCGACTGAGAGCCTCCAATCAGAGACAGCAGCACCGCGCCAGGCGAACCTCGTACATCGACCTTTTGGTCACGAAATAATCGTTGACGTGTTTAGAAAAAGCATCTAGTTTGAGCCCTTGTTCGCCCCTCATGAGGGTCAGCGAACGCTGAAATCAAAAGCTCGGCCATAAGCCGAACTACAACAACAATACAACGACTGCCACCGTGATCCGGTTGGTGGGAGAGGATTTCAACATGCCATACGCAGCTGCTCATACAGCTCGACTGCACCCCCTGTGCGGTCCCATCACCATCACCTCATCTTTTCCTCCGAGTTCAACCAACCCAGGCAATGCTAGCCGGCCCCTTGTCCGCCGCGCACACGCCGGGTCCTGATCTGCACTCCTGAACTCAACAACCCCAAGCTTTCTGGCACAGACGGTTTCGTCACCGCCCGTGCACGGTTTTAACTGGAAAAGATGACCAGTCCTGGACTGGGATAAGGTGAATAGTTATGCGTGATGTCAGTCTCAAAGACGTTTGGGAACGTGATTCCGGCCCGGTTTACATGACTGGCAGCCAGGCCCTGGCACGGCTCCCCCTGCTCCAGGCTCAGCTGGACCAACTCAACGGCCTCAATACCGCTGGTTTTATCTCCGGCTACCGCGGCTCCCCCCTGGGTGGTTTTGACCAGGTACTGTGGAAAGCCAAGGACTACCTCAAGCAGCGCCATGTCCACTTCCTGCCTGGGGTAAACGAAGATCTGGGCGCCACCGCCGTGTGGGGTTCCCAGCAAGTGAATATTTTTGAAGGCGCCAAGTACGACGGCGTTTTCGCCCTCTGGTACGGTAAAGGCCCCGGGGTCGACCGTACCGGTGATGTGTTCAAGCACGCCAACGCAGCCGGCAGTTCCCAGTACGGTGGCGTTCTCGCGGTGGCCGGTGACGACCACGCCTGTAAGTCTTCCACCCTGCCCCACCAGAGCGACTACGCTTTCATGGACGCCTCCATGCCGGTACTCAATCCAAGCGGCGTGCAGGAAATGCTGGACCTCGGCCTGTATGGCTGGGCCATGTCCCGTTACAGCGGCTGCTGGGTCGGTTTCAAGGCGCTGGCCGAAGTGATGGACTCGTCCATCTCCGCCAACCTGGACCTGAGCCGCATCAACATTCAGCTTCCGGAACACTTCAAACTGCCGGAAGGCGGCCTCAACTCCCGCTGGCCGGACAAACCGCTGGAGCAGGAAGAACGCCTGCACCGCTACAAGCTGGAAGCTGCCAAGGCCTTCTGCCGCGCTAACCGTCTGGACAAGACCGTCCTGAGCGCAAGCCAGCCGCGATTTGGCATCGTCACCACCGGCAAGTCCTACCTCGACGTGATCCAGGCACTGGCCGACCTTGGCCTCGGTGAAGCCGAGTGCGAAGCCCTGGGCCTGACCGTGTATAAAGTGGCGATGACCTGGCCGCTGGAGCCGGACGGCATCTTCGAGTTTGCCCAGGGCCTGGAAGAAATCCTGGTGGTGGAAGAGAAACGCGGCCTGATCGAAGACCAGATTCGCACCCAGCTCTACAGCTGGCAGGATCAGCAGCGCCCCAACATCATCGGAAAACGTGACGACCAGGGCAACGAGCTACTGCCGTCCATATCCGAACTGACCCCGGCCATGGTCGCCCGAGCCATCGCCAGCCGTCTGAAAGACCGCTACTGCAACGACACCCTGCGCCAGCGTCTGGACTTCCTGACCGAGAAAGAAACCAGCCTTGCCCAGCCGAAAGAACGCCTGGAGCGCACCCCCCACTTCTGTTCCGGTTGCCCGCACAACACCTCCACCCGAGTGCCGGAAGGCAGTCGCGCGCTTGGTGGTATTGGCTGTCACTACATGGCCACCTGGATGGACCGCGGCACCGATACCTTTACCCAGATGGGCGGTGAAGGCGTCACCTGGTTGGGCCAGGCCCCGTTCACCAACCAGAAGCATGTGTTCCAGAACCTCGGTGACGGCACCTACTTCCATTCCGGCCTGTTGGCCATCCGCGCGGCCATCGCCTCCGGCGCCAACATCACCTACAAGGTTCTCTATAACGATGCCGTGGCAATGACCGGTGGCCAGCCGGTGGACGGCACCCTGACCGTGCAGCAGATCACCCACCAGCTTTACGGTGAAGGTGTCCGCCGCATTGCCGTGGTCAGCGATGACATCGACAAGTACCCATCACGGGCTGACTTTGCCGACCGTACCACCTTCCACCATCGTGACGACCTTGACGCCCTGCAACGGGAAATGCGTGAAATTGAAGGCTGCTCCGTACTGATCTACGACCAGACCTGCGCCGCCGAGAAACGCCGTCGCCGCAAGCGCGGCACCATGGTGGACCCAGACCAGCGGGTGATGATCCACTCGGACGTCTGCGAAGGCTGTGGTGACTGTGGTATCCAATCCAACTGCCTCTCCATCCTGCCGAAGGAGACTGAGCAGGGCCGCAAGCGCACCATCGACCAGTCGGCCTGTAACAAGGACTTCAGCTGCGTCCGTGGTTTCTGCCCAAGCTTTGTCACCGTCAAGGGCGGCAAACTGAAGAAAGCACCGGGCATTGGCCAGGACGTGTCCTTTGCCGAACTGCCGGAGCCGACCTTCGTTGGCGAGCACGACCCGTACGGCATCCTGCTGACCGGCGTTGGCGGCACCGGCGTGGTCACCGTCAGCGCCCTGCTCGGCATGGCCGCCCACCTCGAAGGCAAAGGCGTGTCCGTCCTCGACCAGGCCGGTCTGGCCCAGAAGTTTGGCGCCGTGGTGAGCCACATCCGTATTGCCAACAAGCAGGAAGACATCCACGCGGTACGGATTCCCGCCGGTGAGGCGGACCTGATGATGGCCTTCGACCTGATGGTCGCCGCCAGCGACGATGCCCTGGCGAAGCTGGACAACCGCTTCTCCCGCAGCGTGGTGAACACCGAAGCCTCCATGCCGGCCGCGTTTACCCGCAACGCCGACCTGGAGTTCCCCGGTGAATCCATGGAAAACACCATCCGTGAGGCCTCCCGTGCTGAAGGCAGCTGGTTCCTGGATGCCGGTGGCCTGGCCAAGGCGCTGATGGGTGACGGCATGGCCGTGAACCTGTTCACCGTGGGCTTCGCCTACCAGCAAGGCCTGTTGCCGCTGAAAGCCGAGTCCATTGAACGGGCGATTGAGCTGAACGCAGTGGCCGTGGACAAGAACAAGCAGGCGTTCCTCTGGGGCCGCCGTGCAGCCCACGACCTGGCAGCAGTAAAGGCACTGGCCTTCCCGCAGCCGAAAGGCACCCCGGTGCAAATCATGGAAACCACCGACCAGCTCATTGAGCGCAACAAGCGCCACCTGACCGAGTACCAGAACGAGGCCTACGCCAAGCGCTACGAAGCCCTGGTCCGCAAGGTAGAGAAAGCCGTTGAAGCCAAGGTTGGCAAGGACCCGATGCTGATTCGCGCCGTTGCAGAGAACTACGCCAAGGTACTGGCCTATAAGGACGAGTACGAAGTGGCCCGCCTGTTCAGCAACGGCAGCCTGCGCAAGCAACTGGCCGAACAGTTCGAGGGCGACGTTGAACTGGAGTTCAACCTGGCCCCGCCGCTGTTGAGCCGCGGCAAGAACGGCGACCGCCCGCACAAACTGAAGTTTGGCCCCTGGATGGAAAAAGTGTTCCACATCCTGGCCCGCTTCAAGTCCCTGCGTGGCACACCGCTGGACGTCTTCGGCTACACCGCTGACCGCCGCCTGGAACGGGCGCTGATCCGTGAGTACGAAGCCGACCTTCAGTGGCTGCTCAAGCACCTCAGCCGTGACCACCTGGACGCGGCCCGTGGCCTGGCTTCCCTGCCCGCCAAGATTCGCGGTTTCGGTCCGGTAAAGGAAGCCGCGTACGAGGCAGCCCAAAAGGAACGCCAGCAGCTGCGCACCGAGATCAACCCGGCATCCACCGAGCACAACCGGATTGCCAGCGCGGCAGTGTGAACTGAAGCCCCGTATTACGAACTAAACTAACAAGAGCGAGCCCAACCGGTGATCCCGGGCGGGCTCTATAAAAGCCCGGCACTGATTGGCCCCATAAGGGTATCGGTAGCCCATACAGTAGAAGGTGAAACGCCATGAACGTATTCAGCCATCCTGAGTTCGACAACCACGAACACGTCTCGTTTTTCTGTGATCCCAAGACTGGCCTCAAAGCCATCATCGCGGTCCACAACACCTCCCGCGGCCCGGCTCTGGGCGGCTGCCGGATGTTCCCCTACGCCACCGATGAAGAAGCCCTGCGCGACGTACTGCGCCTGTCCCGCGGCATGACCTACAAGTCTGCCCTGGCCAACCTGGACCTCGGCGGCGGCAAATCCGTGATCATCGGCGACCCGCGCAAATTCAAGACAGAAGAACTGATGGAAGCCATGGGCCGCTTCATTGAACAGCTGAACGGGCTGTACATTGCGGCAGAAGACTCCGGCACCAGTGTTGCCGATCTGCAGATCATGGGCCGTAACACCAAGCACGTTGCCGGTATTGCTTCCCACCCGGGTTTCGACGGCAAGCCCAGCAACGGCGACCCCTCACCGGCAACCGCCTATGGCACCTTCGTTGGGCTGAAAGCGGCGGTTAAACACAAGCTGGGAATCACCGACCTGACGGGCCTGAAAGTGGCCATTCAGGGTATCGGTAATGTCGGCTACCGCCTGGCTCGCCACCTGCACGAAGCTGGCGCCCAACTGTGGGTATACGACATTCACCAGGATCAAATGGATCGCGCCGTTGAAGAGTTCGGCGCCATTCCGGTCAGCGCAGACGACATCCTCTCCCTGCCGGTAGACGTGATTGCACCTTGTGCCCTCGGCGCCGTACTGAACGACCAGAGCATTCCCAAGATCCAGGCCAAAGTAATTGCCGGTGCGGCAAACAACCAGCTGGAACACCCGTATCACGACGAAGTCCTGATGAATCAGGGCATTCTCTATACCCCTGATTTCGTCATCAATGCCGGCGGCATCATCGACGTGTTCCACGAGCGCACCGATCACGACGCCGACAAAGTTCGCGCCCATGTCGAAAGCATTGGCGAAACCCTGGAAGAAATCTTCACCCGTTCCGACCGTGACCAGCGCCCGACCGGCGTGATCGCCAACGAGCTGGCTGAAGAACGCTTCGAGCACATCTCCGCGCAAAAGGAGCAAGCCACCCATCAGTTCGCCAAGGCCGGCTGATGACGTGAGCTAACTCCATGCACTGAGCGGTAACCCCCTAGGGTCGATCCTCCCTGGCGGCTATACGGCAATCCACCGCATAGCCGCCCAGGAGGAGTTTTGTCCCCCGAAAACAACAACATGTAAGCAGGAGACAGTCATGTCCTACTCTTCGTCCGCCACCGCAACAGGCACCCTGGAAGGCGCCACGGCCAAACGTGGCCTCTGGTCCTCCCGTTTGGCGTTCATCCTGGCCGCCACCGGTTCTGCCGTAGGCCTTGGTAATATCTGGAAATTCCCCTACATCACTGGCGAAAACGGCGGTGGTGCCTTTGTTCTGGTATACCTGTTATGCATCGCAGCCGTCGGCATTCCCATCATGATGGCGGAAGTGATGATCGGTCGCCGCGGTGGTCGCAGCCCCGTCAACAGCCTGCGGTTGATTGCCGAGCGCGACAAACTCAACCCGGCCTGGCGTATCGTTGGCATTATTGGCGTGCTGGCCGCGTTCCTGATCCTGTCTTTCTACTCCGTCATCGGCGGCTGGGCGGTGTCTTATGTGGGCACAGCAGCCAGTGGTCAGCTGGTGGGACAAACCGCCGAGTCCATTGGCGCTATCTTCTCCGGCTTGCTGAGTGACCCCGGTACCCTGCTGATGTGGCACACCGTGTTCATGGCCCTGGTCATGGTAGTGGTCGCCCGTGGCGTTCGCTCCGGCCTGGAACGCGCCGTCAGCATTCTCATGCCGGGCCTGTTCGTGCTGCTGTTGATTGTGGTCGGCTACGCCATGACAACCGGGCACTTTGGTCAGGCCGTCAGCTTCCTGTTCCAGCCTGACTTCTCCAAACTGACCACCTCCGGTGTACTGGTGGCCCTTGGTCATGCGTTCTTTACCCTGAGCCTGGGTATGGCCATCATGATGGCTTACGGTTCTTACCTGCCGAAAGGCATCTCTATCGCCAAGACCTCCATCACCGTTTCCGTTATGGATACCGTGGTCGCCTTGCTGGCCGGTCTTGCCATCTTCCCGATCGTATTCGCCAATGGCCTGGAGCCCGGCGCTGGCCCCGGCCTGATCTTCCAGACCCTGCCACTGGCGTTCGGCCAGATGCCAATGGGCTCCCTGTTCGGCACCCTGTTCTTCGTGCTGCTGATCTTCGCCGCCTGGACCTCCGGTATTTCACTGCTGGAGCCGCTGGTCGAATGGCTGGAAGAGCAAAAAGGCATGAACCGCACCATCAGCACCCTGGCCGCGGGCGTTGCCTGCTGGTTGCTGGGCATCGCGTCGATCCTGTCACTGAACCTGTGGTCTGACGTTACCCCGCTGGGCATGTTCAGCATGTTCGAAGGCAAGACCATCTTCGACCTGCTCGACTACCTCACCGCCAACATTCTGTTGCCACTGGGCGGCCTGCTGGTAGCGGTGTTTGCCGGCTGGTTCATGTCCAAGCAGGCGCTTGAGAACGAACTGTCGCTGTCTGAGTCCGGCTTCAAGCTGTGGTACAACACCCTGCGTTTTGTAACGCCGGTTGCCGTGATGGTGGTGTTTATCTACAACCTGGCTTGATCTAAAGAGCTATCCCCAAAAGGCGCAGCCGGGCAACCGCTGCGCCTTTTTTATTGTCTACTCATCCAGTACCCGGGATATTGTTGCACCTGCCATTATTCATGCAGCACAACCCCATAAAATGGGCGCTATGTCATTGCCATGGTGAAATTTTCTGTATAGCTTGGATGGAGAAAAGCGGCGGGATATTGTGTCAGGTGCCGTTTTTAAACACGTTGAGGCTGTAGAAAAAGGTCAGGAGATTTCCTCGACCCTAGATTGGTTGATAAATGAACTAAAAATAGCGCCTATTTTTAAAATCTGGAGCACTCAACATCGGAAATACACCCAGATTTTACGTAGGAGCACCATCGTAAAAAGGGGCGAGGGTTTTTCTACAGCCTCGTTAGGTGACGCTGAATCAATGTTATGAGTAAGTAGGACCTATGCAAAAGGATTTTGATTCTTATCTCGAATACATTGAGGCAAACAGGTCTAGATTCTCTGCGGCGGTTTACGAGTTTGCTTCAAGCATCACGCGCTACGATCTGAATAGCCCGCACTCGCTACATGATGCGTGGTTGTCCTCTCTCACGGTTAAAGAAAACCGGAATTCTGAGAGACCTTTCGAACTTGATACAACCATTGAGCTAGTTTTACTGGGACCAATGCACGACAGAGAAATCTCACTCAAATACGTCGGTGTGCAGTCCTACCGATTTGAAGGAAAGCAGAACCCATACAACTGGGCGGACACCTTCCATGGTGATATTTCTGGCCATGAGGTTACCGCTACCGATGATGGTAGCGTTGTTCACGAGATTGAGTATGTTTCGGGCTCTAGGATCGTTATCAGCTGTAAAGATTTCGCTTGTACCGAGTATGAATACACTCATAACAAGTAGTTGCAGTTTGTTCCGGGCCTTTGGCCCTCCACCGGACCGCTTTTAGCGGCCGCTGAACAACGGCGTTAAATTTTTGGGAGTGGTGTGCAGACAACTCGTCCTACATACCTTGAAGCTGCAGACCACTTCTATCATGATTTGATTGATCTGCTTAAGCAAAAAAAGCAATGCATAAAAAGCGAGTTCTAATATGGGTAACATGAAAATAAGCGGTACGGCAGATATTACTCATGAAGGCATAAAAAAGCATTTTACTAAGTGGAAAAAATATTCATTTCAAGCGATTAACGAACTTATAGCCAACGGTTTTGATGCTGGAGCAAAACGTGTTGATGTTATTGTTGACCACAACGAATTACACGGTCTTGAATCTGTAACTATTCTAGACAATGGATCAGGGATTGATATTAATCAATGTGACTTGCATTTCTCTAAGTTCAATGAATCATCCAAGCATGGAGATGATGACGCACAAGGTGCACATGGTAAAGGAAGGCTTGCTTTTCATTTGCTATGCTCCAGCGCCTCATGGTTCACAAAGTGTAAAAAAGCGAACGCGATAATAAAAATAGAAAGTCAAAGCCTTCGAAATTTCATTGCGGAAGAGATAGACAGCAGTAATCAACATGCACTATTAAGTTCTACGGGATCAGGAACATGTGTAGTTCTCAAGCATTTCAAAGAGAACCTTCCAGGTGCTGAGGAGATCAGAAAACGTCTTGAGACCTATTTTGGGTGGCGATTAGCCCTAAATCCTGATCGAGAACTAACGGTTAATGGAGTGAAAGTTGAAATTCCCGAATGCAGGGTTATAGAAAAGGAAGTATCTATTGATGATGTAACTTTTCAGGTCGATTTCATCCGCTGGATAAATAAGCCAGGAGATGAAAAATCGTATAACTATGTAGTGAGTAATGAAGGGCGAATTCTCCATAGGGCTTTGAGTAGTTTTAATAATAAACCTCTTTTTTATCTGAGCACCTACGCTCGATCCGACTGGTTTGATAATTTCGACAAGCATAATACATCGTTAAACTTTTCAGGTAATGCACAAGTAAATGAGAGCTCTCCTGAATTTAGAGAGCTTAAGAAGAGAATAAATAGACTTAGCGGCGAGATCTATGAAGAGTTTCTTCGTGAGTTTGTGGACGAAAAGATTGAAGAGTATGAGGCTAAAGGGTATTTCCCCAGCCATAAATTCATTAGCCAAGAAGAGTCTTTGTGGCGGAGAAGTAACACTAAATCATTTGTAAAAAAATTGTATATAGCAGATCCTTCTATATTCAATAACACTAAAGAGAAGCCGTTAAAAATTCTTATCGCATTAATTGATAAAATTCTTGTGTCAAATGAAAACGATACCATTTTTGATGTCATTGGGGAAATCCTCGACCTAAGCGAAAGCCAAATCGAATTGCTGTCAGATCAAATTAATAATTCTTCGCTTGAAAATATAATAAGCACAATTGAAATATTGCAGAAACGAGAATTTGCGGTTCATAAATTGCGCGAAATAATGGTAAATCATTACAAGCAGGTCCTGGAAACACCTGACCTCCAAGGAATTATTGAAAGCAATACGTGGCTGTTCGGTAATCAATATGCAATTCTTGGTGCTGAGGAAGATGATTTTCAAAGAGTTGCATTGAATTTGAGAGAGTCTGTTAAGGGAATAAAAATAGTAGATGAAAATGATTTGGAACCTGAAGACTTAGACGCGGGCCTAAGCATAGAGGGTGTAAGACGACAAGTTGATCTCTTCTTGGCTAGAAAAAAGTTGAGTTTCAACTCTAGAGGCGAGTCCTATTACCAATGTACTATCATCGAAATCAAGAAGCCTGCAATTGCCTTAAATGAAAAGCATCTCAAGCAAATAAAGGATTACGCAAGGATTATATCTGAGCATGTGGGCTTCTCTATGGAGAAGATGCGCTTTGAAATCATTTTGGTTGGCAGAAAGATATCCGAGAGAGATTTTGACATTAATTCAGCTCTAGAAACCGCAGAAGCGAAGAATGAGCCTGGATTAGTTTTCAGTACAAAAAATGATCGCATCAAAGGCTATGTTAAGACATGGGGTACGATTTTCGCTGAATTCGATTTGTCGAATCACTATTTGCTTGAACAGCTCAAAACCAAAAGAAAGTCCTTGGAAACAAAGTCATCAGACCAACTTGTTGATGATCTCAAGAGCCCGGCTTGAGAAATTTAACAAGTGCGACCAAGGGACGCTCCTTACGTCGCGCCCCTGCCGCTAGCGTTACACATTAAGTGGAAGTGATGAGTTTACCTGTAAGAAATCTCAGATTTGATCGATTGCTTGATTCTTTACTAAAAGAGCCACCCGAAAAGGTAGCTCAAATTGTCAACGCGGATCGAACAATTCTTAAGGAGAAGAACTCGATTGGAGAGAACGCGCTTACATGGTGTGCACTTGAGTTAAAGTATAAAGAAGTTGAGCTGTTAAGATCGTTAGGTTGCCCAATCCAAGAACAAGCGCTTAGTGAGGCAATCCAGCACGGTAACTCCGATATGCTGCTATTGCTTCTAGAGCTAGGTGGTAAAATTTCTAAATACTCTGCTTCTCAATCTATTAATATCGCTGAAAAATGGGGTGCCAATGAGAGGATTTTACACATCATGAAGTCTCACCTTGAGGTATACGGTATAAATGTGTAACAAACGCAGGCACACGGACAAACTTTTCGCTTCGCTTCAAATTTTCCCGTGCTGCGAGCGTTAAACCTCTGAGGAAGTATGAGCAACAAAGAGCTGGTAGTATTTTCATCGATAATTTCAGCAGGCTTAATAACTCCTGAAGAATATATTTCGTGCTGTGATGAAATTATACTAAACGAAGATGAACCTTCTCAGCTTGTCATGGATATTTCACTTCTGAAAGATAAGGATGAAGCAGCAAGGAGGTTGCTAAATGAAACCTACGACAATTTTGAAGAGAACTACCCTGTTCCAGAGGCGGGTTTCTTCGAGGCGTGCTCGGAATACCTTAAGTATCAATCCAATCACATTAGTTGGGAAGAGTTTCTTCGTTCCGCAATACTTATAGCCGAGCATGGTCCATGCCAGTGTAGTGCAAATGACTTTAATAGATTCTTAGAGGCATTTGTAGCGAGTGGTAAAAGTGAAATATTAGCAAAAAGACAATCGGAACATTTGTTAGGGGTTTTTAAAGAAGAGCTTGAAGAAGTAGAATTCTATCGTCAAATGGTAGCACAACGAGGTTTAACAAGTTTATCCAGTTGACGTTTTGCTCTACACTTCCTTTTGGGGTGGCTACGCCACTCTACCCCAAAATTACGCTCCAACCAAAACGCAACTGACAAAGACGTTAAGGTTTCTGATGTATCAGTGCCCAAAATGTAAGAGTAGTGGGTTTAGTTTCTGGGAGAAGCTGAATGCAACCAGGCTGTTCCCAAAGTCGTGTCGGATTTGCGGTTGCAATTGCTATATACAGGTGAAGTACGGATTCTTGGCTTTGCTATTTATGGTTTTGCCTTTCTGGGTGGTAGTAGTAGCTGCTTACATCCTGAAAGCAAATTTTATTTTATGGGCTCTAGTGCCGTTGTTGGGCGCGGTTTTCTTATGCTACGTAAAGTGGTCGCCATTGCAGTGCAACGGTTAAACCTTAACAAGGCGAGGTATTTTGTTCCGGCCCTGCGGGCCTCCACCGGACAGCTTACTTTGTACACTTTATGCGCAGGGCGCTTCGCTCCCATTTTCGCGCATAAAGCGCCCAAAGCAAGCTGCCGCTGCTCGCGGCGTTGAGGCTGTAGAAAAACCGGTAATCCCCCCATTTTTAACCGCAGCTAAAAAGCGACCATCAGTGGCAGCCTACTGCCATTGGCTCTGTGGGGGCGTTAGCTGTGATTGCCTCACCCGCAAAGTGATACTATAGTGTCACTATCAATTTGGATCAGGGTGAGCCCATGAAAGTTGAGCTTGTTACGAACCTTAAGCGCCAAGCTACAAAAATCTTGGCAGAGCTGCACCTGTCTAAAGAGCCGGTACTGATCACGGAACATGGCCAGCCATCGGCTTATCTTGTTGATGTGCAGGATTACGAGTTCATGCAGCGTCGGCTTGAGCTTCTTGAGGGGCTCTCACGGGGAGAGCGAGCTGTACTTGAGGGAAGAACGTACAGCCAAAGGGAGGCCAGGGAGAAAATGAGTAAATGGCTGAAGTAATCTGGACAGAGCCCGCCCTCCAAGAACTGGATGCCATCGCTGAGTACATTGCTCTAGACAATCCTGCTGCCGCAAGCGATCTGGTCCAACAAGTTTTCGATAAGACCGAGCGTTTGGAAAACTTTCCTCAATCCGGGCGGATTCCTCCCGAACTCCCCAATTCGGTATACAGAGAGGTAGTGGTTCCACCGTGTCGTATTTTTTATCGTGAGGCTGAGAAGCGGGTTCTCATCCTCTATGTCATGCGAGAGGAGCGTCAGCTTCGTGCGTACATGCTTGGAAGCAGCTAACCAGGCGCGTCACTCGGATGCCTTTTTCTCCGCTTCGCTACGCCAAAGTCACCGGTGCGCTTCGGCGCTATACGGAAAGAAGATTAATCGAGAGTACGGTGACTGCCGTTAGAATCGAGTGCCAGGAAATGCAAGGAAGCAGACAATTTGAGCATTATTGATTCGATTGACCACGTAGTTCTAACGGTTGCTAACGTAGAAGAGAGTTGTGCCTTTTACTCCAAGGTATTGGGTATGAAAGTCATCACATTTGGTGGTGGCCGAAAAGCACTGGAGTTCGGTGCTCAAAAGATAAACTTGCACCAATATGGTCAGGAGTTTGAGCCTCACGCGAAGAGTCCTGTACCTGGCTCAAGTGATTTGTGTTTTGTGGCATCAATTCCTATTCGGGAAGTGCTCCAACACCTCAAGCAATTAGACGTAAAAGTATTGGAGGGGCCCGTGTCACGAACAGGGGCCAAAGGGCCAATTACCTCCATCTACTTTCGAGACCCCGACGGGAATCTGTTGGAAATTTCCAACTATGAAACCGTATAACCAGTAGCGTGAGCTATAGAATGTTTGGAGGACAGAATTAGTGAAGGAAATCACGAGAATAAACCACCTTGGTTTACGAGTTAAACAACTGGATATCTCGAGAGCTTTTTACGAGAAGTTAGGATTTGAATTTATAACTGGTCCAGTCGGACCAGAGCCAGTTGCTATTATGGAGCATCCTTCAGGCGTTAATATAAACTTTATTCTTAATGCTGATTCGGACTGCGCAAAAAATATCCTTATGGATACTTCTGCCAAAAATACTGGTTTCACTCACGTTGCATTAGAAGTAACCAACTATGAGTCAGCTTTAAATGAGGTTAAAAAGCTAGGTATCGCAATAACTGGGGAGGTTGAGTTCGAAGGGGCGAAGTTCTTCTTCATAAGAGACCCTGATAGAAATGTAATCGAGTTCCACCAACCTGGAGCAAGAAAATCAGGTTAAGCTAAAAAATCATTCAAGCTGATGCTGAACTCCTGCTGATGGCCAGTCAGTGTCACCAAAGCGCTTATTGGGCAAAAGCAACATGGCTTTGCCAGTCTTTTGAGATCCATGTTCGACAAGAACCTGGATCTCGGAGTCATTAAATGGGATCTTCCATGATCTACTGAATCAATGGCCCCCACCGAACCGGTTTTTTTCAGGCTCTGCATAAAAAATTGTTCGGTGCGCGTCGTGTTAAACGGAATGCCATATGGATTTACACGTCACCGTTTCGGCATCAGAGTTTGACGAACATTATGAAATGGCTTTGGTCTATTGCTTTGACCAGGCCAAAAACTATTGTTTTTCGCTGACTAGGTTTCCCGATTCTGAAGAAATAGAAATCATGGTTCACGATCAATTAAATCATCGAGTGAATGACTTGCGAGTTGATCTAAACTTCAATTCGATAGATGTAGCTTTGAGCAATGAAGTCTCTAAAAATTTGGATGGTCATGCATCATATTCTATTGTATTTAATCCCTCAGAAACAGATATTAATGAGCTAGATAAGGCGTTCAAAAAAATATTTGAGGGGAAAAGTGGTTTCAAGAACAAAACCACCAATTAACAGGTGTATTATGTACGCGCTTCGTCCCAGGGCTCACAACAAGTTGCTCGCTTCATACTCGAGCGTTATGACTAAAGATCATGCAAATAAATATCGAGTCAATTAGAACAGAGAAAGTGCTCCACGAAGCTCTAGCGAACAGCTTAGGCTTTCCCGATTTCTACGGGAAAAACTGGGCTGCATTCTGGGACTCGATTACTGCGCTAGTGGACATGCCGAGAGAGCTTGAATTTGTTGGCACGGCACATCTTCGCGCAGTGCTCCCCGAGGCATACCAACAGCTCAGACATTGCCTGGAAGAACTTAATCAGCAATACCCAGATTTAAGATGTCATGTGGAATGGAACTAAGAGGCTATATCAATCGGTACCACTGCGCTCTGGACTTCCACCCCGTCACGTTACACACAAGGAACAGCGACAAACAATGACAAGGAATCGCGGCCAAGGTGGACCCATTGAATCAAGGCTGATCAGCCTCTTTGCATCCCTCTTCTTCTCTGTCCCGACCGCAGCTTTCATCTGGCTCGGGGTCAACAAAGAGCTCGCTTATTGGGGTGGGTTTCTCAGCAGTACCTACCTTTTCGCCTGTATCATCGTCTTTGCCGTTTTGGCGTTGCTGCTTCCGCACCTGTTTCCATCCATTCTTGGGGCGATCTGGCGCGGCATTATAAAGGTCGAGCGTTGGTGGGGTTGGTAGCCTTGTCTGTAACAGTGAGCGTTTTGAGTCGTAACGAGTATTCACCGTCATGACTGACCAAATTGGGGTTACAGACCTCCTGGCGCTCATCCCAGAGGAAATTGGCACAGCCCCAACCACGTAAGCGTAACGCTGCACCTTATCCGGGGATGTATGGAAGCAACGTTCTGTATTCAGGCGGATCAGCCCCATCACCACCAGGGTAAGCTTTACAATGGAGACCTTAATGGATATCAAACCGTTCCTGGGCGCGCCAGAACCTTTGGAAAGCTGGATCAAGAAATGTATTTCAAGCCGAGGGCTTGGGTCTTGGCTGGTTTATGAGGATACGCCTCAAAATGCCGACTTAGCGCTTTCTACGAAGATGTTCCCTATCGTGGGAGATACAGGACAACTCTCCGATGAAGAGTTTGATGAGTTCGAAGACAGCCTGATCAACAACGGGTATTGTTACTTGTTAAATCTGGATCAGATCGAAGATGTCATAGACAACTACACGTTCCAGAAACCGCATCCAACTGACCGCGAGATAGTTGAAGCCATTGCGTTCTATTACGAAAACGATGCTTTTATTTGCCTGTGACGCTTTCAGAAGGGGCTGAGCAGGGCCTACTGGCACCCGGTATGCCGGGCATTAACTATAAGGAGGTGTCCGCCAGTGAAGGGAAGCTGCTTGTGTAAAGAAATCGTGTACGAGATAGACAGTCTCGACATGCCCATCATGCACTGTCACTGCAACACCTGCCGCAAGGCACATTCCGCAGCATACGCCCCCACGGCCGGGGTTAAGCGGGAACACTTTCGCTGGTTGAAAGGACAAGAGTTCCTTGCGTCGTACGAATCGTCGCCAGGCAAGCTGCGCCACTTTTGCAAGCTATGCGGTTCCCATTTAATGGCGGAAAGAGCTGGGCAGCCACATGTCATTGTTCGAGTGGCCACGCTGGATGAAGACCCCGGACAGACGGCCAAGGCCCACATCTGGGTTTCCCATGACGCGCCATGGCTGAGCCCGGAAGGCGCGGAACGATATGACCAGTGGCCTGAACCTGGAGCGTAACCCTTGAAGATCAGAACAAAAGATCAGCTTATCGACTTCGTAAACCACGGCAATGAGGCCAAGTACGTCTTTTTCTGGGGCCATCAAGAAAGCGGGCAGCAGGTGTCAAAAAGCTGTTTCAGCCAATGGTATGACGCCAGTTTTCTGGAGGATGGAAACCGGTTCCTCACGGCTGAGCACTACATGATGTACCACAAGGCCAGGTTGTTTGGTGATAACGAAGCCTGCAATAACGTGCTCCTCGCCAGCAATCCAGGAGAGGCTAAGGCTATTGGACGAGAGGTTCGTGGTTTCAGCCAAACAATTTGGGATGACAACCGGTTCGACATTGTGGTCAATGCCAACCTGGCCAAATTTGCTCAGAATACGGACCTGAAGGCGTTTTTGCTGGGCACAGGTAGCAGGGTGTTAGTTGAAGCAAGCCCGGTAGACAGGATATGGGGTATTGGCCTGGCCCAAGATAACCCTGCCGCCCAGAACCCCAACACCTGGAAAGGCCTAAACCTTCTGGGCTTCGCGCTCATGGAGGTCAGAGACCGGCTTTCAGGTCAGGATGACGCCTAGAGAACGCCCCCTGCCCCGGCGAACGCCAGGCTGTGAGGTAAACGCTACCTTCCTAATCGAACATCAAACAGTTGTGGGAGCACCATGGAAACACAGGTTGAACTGATCCGCCCGGTCGTGGCTCTGGTTATCTGGTCATTGGTTATGTGGTTGTGGATGTACGCAACCCGCTTGCCCGCGATCGCGGCTATGAAGATGAAACTGGACCCGGAAGCCCCGGTTGGTGCTCAAATGTCGCAACTTCCCGCAAAAGTGCGCTGGAAGGCCGATAACTATAACCACCTCATGGAACAGCCCACCGTTTTTTATGCCGCTGTGCTGTGCCTGGCATTTTTAGGGGCGTCGACAGAAACCAATATCTATGCGGCATGGGCCTATGTTGGACTGCGTGTCACGCACAGTCTCGTCCAGGCGCTGGTGAACAAAATTGAGCTTCGCTTTGCCCTTTTCTTCTTATCCAACATTCCCTTGGCCATTCTCGTATTTAATGCGGCAAGCAAGGCCTATAGTTGAGGTTTGGATAAAGCACTGAGGGGACACACCATGAAGGCTGAGTTTCATCCGGGCAAAAACATCGCCATGAAAATCCCCACCCACGAGTATCAGGATACCGTGCGGTTCTACAGGGACGTGCTTCGTTTCAAGCTGATTGCCGGCCATGGCGATGGCGAAACCCCGCGTTTTGAATTTGGTGACAAGGTACTCTGGCTCGATTGCGTGCCGGGGCTGAGCCAGGCTGAAATCTGGCTGGAAATCGTGACCAATGATATTGACCAGGCAGCCGACGTCTTTAAAGTGCAAGGCTGCCATCGCCGCGATGAGATTGAACCTTTGCCCGATGGGTTCAGGGCCTTTTGGATTGCAAGCCCCTCCAACATTATTCACCTGGTGACGTCAGGCAACCCAGGATTCGATCAGGCTCCTGACCTGGATCAGGTGGATTGACGAAGCACACTTGTTTTTTTATACGCAAATGGTAGAAAGCATTAAGTGGTGGATGTTATTTCACGCATTACGCAGCGTTGTCGCTCAGGAGATCACGTTAACGTGAACACGGTTGTTTCATACAGTGAAGCGAGCCCGGTTTTAGGGGGCCAGCATCGCGCGCTCCCCTGCGGGCAAGCCGGGGCGTTTTCCGTGTGCGCCACATTCACCCCATCTCGTCACCTGCTGGCCCAACCCGTCAGACTGGTGACCGAGTTCTCCTCTATTGTTCTTGCCAGCGCCGCACTGGCTGCTGGCCGCGTTCTCGTCGCCACCCGACCCCAACTTAACTGAATCGCGTTCACGCCCCCTGACGGCTCAGCCACTTCGGGTGGCGCTGGGCAGAATCTATATGTCCAAACAAACCTTTTGAGAGACCAGATTATGAACACCAAACCACAGATTATTATTTCATCACTTGATGCAGACAGGCTCGATGCCCTGCTGGAATCGCTGCCCAACGGCGCGTTTCCGGGCAAGGCAGAACTGGAATCAGAGCTGGCCAGAGCCGACATTGTGGAGCCCTCAGAGATTCCGCCCACGGTCATCACCATGAACTCAACCGTGAAGTTTCGGGTCGAGTCCTCCGGCGAGGACTTCACCCTGACGCTTGTCTACCCCAAGGATATGGATGGCAGTAGCGACAAGATCTCAATCCTCGCGCCTGTGGGCAGTGCATTGATTGGCCTGTCGGTAGGCAACACCATTGAATGGCCAAAGCCTGGCGGCGGCGTGATTCAGGTTCGCGTTGAGGAGGTCATCTACCAGCCGGAACGTGCCGGTGAACTCCACCGCTAAGGTACAGGTGCGCCGGGGGCTCAGCCGCCGACAGCAGCTTCCGGCCGGGCCAACCCCGCAACCCGGTTGTCAGCACCGCAGTTGAGGAAGGCCGACGATGACAGCCAGTCCTGATCCGGGTAGTAGGTAAACACCAGTTGGCCACCTTTGAGGCTATCCACCACATCCCGGATCGCTCCCTGGCTCACCGCCGGGCAGCCGTGGCTGCGGCCGATACGGCCATATTCCGCTACCCAGGCAGCGTCCACGTAGTCGGCGCCGTGGATGACAATGGCACGTTCCCGCGCCAGGTCATTGACCCCGGGTTCGAGGCCATCGAGACGGAGGGAGTAGCCATGT
Organism: Marinobacter zhejiangensis; assembly: GCF_900114775.1. Taxonomy (GTDB): domain Bacteria; phylum Pseudomonadota; class Gammaproteobacteria; order Pseudomonadales; family Oleiphilaceae; genus Marinobacter; species Marinobacter zhejiangensis. The sequence goes on along the minus strand of NZ_FOUE01000003.1, from coordinate 281,706 downwards.
CGGCCCTCATAGCTTTCTGCGGCGCGAAACAGGCCGATGCTGGATTGGTAACTGCCATTGTCATTAGAAAACGCCGTTGCGGTTCCCATACCGGAATTCTTGCCGTGGGCAACCAGGTCACGCAGGATCAAATTGCCCCTTTGCAGGTCAAACAACCATAGGCGCTGCTCACTCGACGGCAGGGAAAAATCGATCACGGCCAGACGTGCCGGTTCAGCGACACCATTGGCCATTGCACAGTTGGAAGCAACCAGGGCTTTTTGCAATACCGCAGGGTTCAGATTGGGGGCTGCGCTAGAAAGTTTGCCGTAGAGACTGGAATCGAACGCGCTGGCGATACAGACACCTGAAACAAACGTCAGCCATAATCCCATCAGGCATTGTCGGGCAAAGGGGCGGCGTGTTTCGGTCATCGGTGGAGCCTCAAGGAATATCAATTGCGTACAGAGCAGCCGGGAGTCACTGGTAACTGCGGCGAAGCCTATTACCATGGATAGATAGAACCAGCGGGACCTGCTTCTCGTTGGCTAAAATTTGCCGGATTTTAGCAAAGAAGTCTGAGACAGCCATCAATATGTACAAATTTTATACAAACCGAAACCACCAGAGCCTATTAGCCATGGCTCTGACTCTGGTTTGTCTGATACCAGCCCTCGGAGCTGCAAGCTTCCGTATGGCGCCTGATGACTGTGAAACACTTCCCCTGGAAGACAATGCCCTGGGTAACGCCCTCAGCGAGTTCCGCCAAGCCATGCCCGAGGAGTTCTGGAGCTCAGAGGTACGACTTGCGAGCCTGATCCAGCAACTGAGCACACTGGAAGACGACGGGCTCGACCCGGCAGATTACTACCTGCCGGTACTGGCAGACATTCTCCGTTTCCACGGCACCTGGGGAGCCGTGCTGCCCTGTGATGCAGATCTGGCCAGCTATGCCTACCTGAGCGCCCTGGCCGACCTTCGCTTCGGCCGCCAGAACGATAGTGAAGAGGAATCCATCTGGTACTCGCCTCTGCTTGGCGAACGCCGCAGGGCGCCGGAGCTTGTTGCCCTGGCCACTTCCGGCCAGGCTAACCTCTCCGTGGCCTTCAACCAGGCACGCCCTCACACCGACCGCTACACCAACCTTCGCCACGCTTATCTGGTCGCCAGAGAGCGCCTGCCTGAGCACTGGCCCCGGGTTGCTGGAGGGGACACGCTGGAGGAAGGTCAGCAGTCCCCCCGGGTTGCCATGCTGAAAGCCCGCCTGAGCGCAGAAGGTTATCTTGCTGCCGCACAGGCTGAACCTGCTGACCCAAACTTGTTTGATCATCATGTGACCGCCGCCATTCGGGACTTCCAGCGCCGTCACTATCTTGATGTTGATGGTCGGGTGGGTGCGCAGACCCTCGAACAACTCAACGTCCAGCCAGCGGAGCGCCTGGAGCAGATCCGTACCAACCTGGAGCGGCTCAGACGCCTGGCGGCCGATATGGAAGATACCCTGCTACTCGTGGACATCGCCGCAGCGAAGCTCGAGTTTTACCGCAAGGGAGAACTGGCCTGGTCGGGGCGGGCGCAAGTCGGCCAACCACTCCGGCAAACCCCGAAGCTGAAGTCATTGATTACCCACATCACGGTCAACCCGAGTTGGACCATTCCAACCTCGATTTTTGTCCGTGACCAGCTCCCGAGAATTCGCCGTAACCCCCACTACCTGGAACAACGGAACATCCACATCTACAACTACCAGGGCGAGGAACTTTCGGCGTCTGAGGTCAACTGGAACAATCCCAGCGGGATCTTGCTGCGCCAGGCCCCAGGCCCCAACAATGCCCTTGGCGAGGTGGTCATCCGGTTTTCCAACCCCTTTGCGGTTTACCTGCATGACACCCCTAGCGCAGGGCTGTTCAATACCACCAACCGCTTCTACAGTTCCGGCTGCGTTCGTGTCGAAGACGCGCTGACCCTGGCTCACGCCCTGTTTGAGGCATCTTCCCCTCAGGCCTGGCGAGAAGTCGAGTTGCTTCGTGCCCGTGGCGAATCGCAGAACGTCCACCTGCCCCGGAGCGTCCCCGTACTGCTGGCCTACTGGACCGCCGAAGCAGAGCCTGACGGCACCCTGCTGTACCGCCCCGACCCCTATCAAGGTGACCAGCCGCTGTTTGCCGGTGCCACTCAGGATTAGTCGAGCCCGCCTTTGTGACGGAGGGGAGTTATCACCGCGCCGAATAACACTTACACTTACTGGTCAAAACCACCATTTAAAATCAGCCGCATTGCTTTGGCACAGGACGGACGCTGAACATGACGCCGAACTTTCCCCTCTTTGTCCTCACGGCCCTGATACTTGCAAGCGGTTGCAGTAGCCAGCCGCTGGTGCCGCCGACCCCGTCCACCTACGCTATAGCAGACACCAGCGACACACTGCTGGGGGAAGCCATAGAACAGGCGTCAGCCCTGCACGGCAATCAATCTGGCTTTAGGCTGCTGGTCAACGGGTTGGATGCCTATGCCGTCCGCCTTCTGCTCATGGAAGCCGCTGAAGCGTCCATCGATGTACAAACCTATCTGTACCATGACGACGTCACCTCCCAGCTGTTCAGCCATTTTTTGCTGCGAGCCGCCGACCGGGGGGTCCGGGTCCGCCTGCTGCTTGACGACTTTGGCCACGGTGGCCAGGAGCCCATGCTGGCGGCGCTGGCCAGCCACCCCAACATTTCGGTCCGGCTGTTCAACCCCTTTTCCTCACGCACACTGCCCTACCTGGACATGCTGACCGACTTCTCCCTGAAGTCACGGCGAATGCACAACAAGACCTTCACGGTCGACAACCAGGCGGCCATCATTGGCGGGCGCAATATCGGCGACACCTACTTTGCAGCTGACCCGATAACCGGCTTTGCCGACCTGGATGTGCTAGGGATTGGTCCCTTTGCCCGCAAGATCTCAACCAGTTTCGATACCTACTGGAACCACTCGCTGGCCTCGCCCATCGGCAGCCTGTGGGACGGCGATGAACCAACGCTGGAGGACACCCGCCAGTCCCTCCTGACAATCAGTCAGTCCGAGCAGGCCCAGACCTATCTCGACCGGCTACGCAGCCTGGACATCCTTAACGAGCTCCGCCAGCAGCAACTCCAACTGAACTGGGCTACCTCAGAGGTGGTCTACGATCATCCGGACAAGTTGCTGACCGACCCGGATGACGATGCCGATCACATGGCGCCGGAGCTGGCCCGACTGCTACAGGACTCACACAGCGAAGCGCTGATCATTTCCCCTTACTTCATCCCAGGAGACGGCCTGGTCCGGAAATTTGCTGACTGGAACGCGACCGGCGCCCGCGTTCTGGTGCTGACCAACTCCCTCGCCGCCAACGATGTAGCAGCGGTTCATGCCGGTTACGCCAACTACCGTGAAGACTTACTGGCGTCCGGAACAGAACTTTGGGAGCTCAAGCCCCGCCCCATTGCCAGTACAGGCAACAAGTCGCCGTTCGGCTCATCACGCGCCAGCCTCCACGCGAAAACCATGGTGTTTGACCGCCGTTATGTGTTTGTCGGGTCCATGAACCTGGACCCCCGCTCGGTCGACCTCAACACCGAAATCGGTGCCGTCATTGACAGTGACACCATGGCCGCCAATGCCGCTGAGGGTTTCCTTGAAGTGCTACCCGCTTTCGCCTGGCGCCTGCAACTGGAAGAACAGCCGGGGGTGTTTGGCACCTCCAATGAACTGATCTGGCTGGATGAACAACAATCACCTCCTGTCATTGTCAGCGAGGGACAAGAGCCTGAAGCCGGGGTCTGGCGTCGCTTCCAGGCCTGGTTCATTGGCCTGTTGCCGGTTGAATCCCTACTCTGACCCCAAACAGCCCCATTCCTGACGGCCCCTGTTCACGCTATGACAGAGAACCGGCAACTCCGCACTGACGCCAGGCACCGGGTGACGTCGTCCTGGTCCTGGCTATCGCCCTTTATCCTGCTGGGTTTACTGCCCCTGTTTTTTGTCGGTGGTCCCGACTGGGCATCCAGTGCCTTGCACAAGTCGGTGTGGAACCTGGGCCACCCCCTGTTCTTTGGCCTGCTCACCCACTGGCTATCCCCCCGTCTGCCCTTGCGGGAACGTACACGTTGGTTGGCCGTTACCGTGGCGGTGCTGGTGGCTGGTGGGCTGGTGGAACTGGCTCAGGAAGGCCTGCAACGACAGCGCGACTGGCATGACATGCTGCGCAACCTGATCGGGGCCTGGCTGGTACTGGCCTGGCAAACGCCCCCGCAACCAGCCTTGCATCCGATCACCCCGACACTCCGGTGGCTGGCACGGGGCCTCACCCTGATACTACTGATTGTCGAGCTGTCACTGGTTGCCCAGGCCGCTCTCCAGCACTACCGCATTCAGCAACACCTGCCAGGACTGTATGACTTCTCAGCTAACGACCCACACGCCTACTGGTCTGGAGCCATCTCCCGGGTTGACCACCTGCAACAGGGGCCAGCCACAGATGCCGATTCGGCGCCTGCCTTGAAGATCGCCCTGGGCACGGAGCAGTATTCCGGTGTGTCCCTACACAATCTGCCCAGTGACTGGCGGGATTACCACGCTCTGATGCTGGCGTTCTTCAACCCGTCGGATTCGCCCCTTGAACTGGTGATCAGAATCAACGATGCCCGCCACGACCGTGGTGACAACGCCTTTCGCGACCGCTTCAACCAACGCTTGTCACTGCAACCCGGGTACAACCAGGTTCGAATCGAGCTGGACCGGATACGGACGGCTCCGGTTAATCGCGATATGGATATGGATGACATCCGCAGGCTGGGATTGTTTGCCGTTCGCCTACCTGCCCCACGGGAGATCTATCTGCTGAACATCGCCCTTGAGTTGCCGTAGCGCCCTCACGGTCGTCCTTAATGGGCCAAATGCAAAGCTTCTGTCCCCAACGGCACGATCATTCCCTCGCCCGGCACCGTAAAGTCAACGGTAAGACAACAATACTAGCCGAGGTCGTTATGTCTGCAGTAGCCCCGTCATTTCCGGTTCGTCGACAGGATTTTGATTTCACGGAAGTCCCACGCCACTGGGTGGCCAATGACCCGTTCATGACACATATTTTTAACGCCCTTTCGGCGCTGTTTCCTGACGGGGAGCGGTTCTTTGTCGCCAGTGTCAGGGCGGTGCGGGAGAAGGTTGAAGACCCGCAGCTGCAAAAGGACATCGGCGCTTTCATTGGCCAGGAGGCCATGCACGCCAAAGAACACGGTAACTTTAACGCCGGCGCTATCAATGAAGGGTTCGACATTCCGAAACTGGAGGGCTGGACCCGCAAGTTCCTGTCGGTTGCCAACCTGCGCATCTTCAACAACCAGCGGACTCACCTCGCCGCTACCGTTGCACTGGAACACTTCACCGGCATTCTGTCGGCCCAGCTGCTGAAGCGTGAGGACGTGGTGGAAATGATCGACCCTTCAATGCGCGACCTCTGGGCATGGCACTGCATCGAGGAAAACGAGCACAAGGCCGTCGCCTTCGACACGTTTGAGCAGATCTATGGCAAAGGCATTGCTAACTACGCGCTTCGTATGGGGATCATGGCCCTCGCCACCGTCCTGATCATGATCGCCATCCATGCCTTTGTTGTGGAATTGATGCGCGAAGACAAAGAGCTTGGCAACCTGAAATCGTGGGCGAAGGGACTCAACCGTTTCTGGGGCTCTCGTGGCATATTCACCCGAATCATTCCGGAGTATCTGGATTACTTCAGACCCGGCTTCCACCCGTGGGATCATGACACCAACTTCCTGCTGAAAAAGTGGCGCAAGCAGGTCGGTTTCAGCGCCTGATCACTGTACGTTCAAGGACCGGGTTATGCCTTTTGCTAACCCGGTTTACGTTTTTACCTACCAAACGTTATTTCCCAACCAAAATCCGCCAGCGTAGGCTGATTATCAAGGCCAACGGTTGGCCTTATGTGTTGGTGTTCCCCGGATTCGGGGCCAGGAGGTAGGTCATGTTCGACGAGCAGTTCAAGTTGGCACACCCGGTACTCAGCGAGATCGCCAAAACCTATGTGGATCTCTACACCTATCGCCCTCACGAGCGAACACGCCTGCAACTGATCAAACGCCAGGCTATCGTACACAAGCAGCTGGAGTTGGCGCTGGCCGCCAAAAACAACTGACCACCCGGCTACCCGCCAAAACCCGTGCCCCGAAGACGGTACTTATCCAATAGTGACTGATACCTTTCAGTCTCCTTGAACTTGTAGATCGCTGCGGTGAACGCCGCAGCCAGTTCAAGGGCCTGAGGGTGCCTTCGACTAAAGGCCATGTAGATTGGGCTGCTGTTCACAGCTGGTTCCAGAAAACGCAGCCGGCCGGCCGCGTCCTGATTTCCGGCTTCCAGATTGACAGCAAAAGGATTTCCAACGGCCACATCAAAGCGCCCTCCCAGCACCATCCGGACCAGGGTGGGCTCATCGAGTACCCGCTCAACCATCAGGTAACTGGCATTATCAAACGCATCACCGTAGGAATACCCGGTGATGGCCCCAATCCGATAGGCGGACAGCGTTTCCAGGTCCCCGTCAAAACGGATGTCAGCGTCCGTCAGGGCAAAGAGATGGTTGCGTTCAAACGCATGGGGAATACCAGTATAGACCACCAGGGGCGCCCGTTCCGCGGTATTGGAAAACGTAGTGACCATATCCACCGAGCCGTCGCTCAGTGCCTGCAGCACCCTTGGCCAGGACAAGCGCTGATAACGGATGTCCACACCTATCGATTGCGCGACTTCATCCAGCACCTCGATCGAGAACCCGACCAGCCTGTCGTTTTCACGAAAGTAGAACGGCGGATAATCAGCCTCCGCCAGGCCTGCAGTCAACGTCTGGCCAGCCACAGGCTCACCGGCATAAAGCGGCGCTGTTCCTTGTACCAAAACCACCAGCAGAAGGACCCGAAGTACGACCCTGAGCAACCAATAACGCACAAACTTCTCCTGCTGATCAATAGACAGACTCGCGAGCCCTTGCTTGCCGCTTGACCCAGACACATTCATGAGTCACCGCGAGGTTACGTTCATTTTTATCCCCATTGTTTGCGACTGCCAAGAAAACTCTTGTAAAAATTGAAGCCGGGCGCGCTCACAAACCTGGCAAACCGTCAGGCAATTTTCTGGGCCTTGCCGCAATTGTCACAGCCAGCGAGCTGCGACCTGCTATCCTGAAAGAGCTCCCCCAGCCAATGAAGGCCCAGGGGCACAGTCCAGAATCAGTAGGCGCAATGGTAGAACGTTCCCCCACGCCCCATTATCAGTTGAAGATCTTCGGACTGGTCGTCGGACTGGTGACCCTCGCCCTGACGGCCACCGCATTTACCATTTTCATTATCCAAACCCAGTCGGCCGTTGGCGCGTATATCAGCGGGCAATCCGCCTGGAGCCGCGGACAGCTGACCGCTGTCTATAACCTGGACCGCTATGCCCGTACCGGTTCGCAAGACTATCTGGAAGCCTTTCACCAATCGATTGCCGTACCACTGGCAGACCTTGAGGCCCGAAAGGGAATGGAGCGGGAAACTCTCGACATGGTTCGCGTCCGAGAGCGACTTATCGAGGGTCTGAATCACCCTGACGACATTCCCAGCATGATCTGGCTGTTCCGGAACTTTGCCGATTACAGCCACTTCAAGCTCGCGGCAGACGCCTGGCGTGCCTCCGATGCAGGGCTGACAGAGCTTCTGCAGGTTGCCCGTCAGTTGGAAGAAGAGTGGGCAAAGTCGCCTATCGACGCCATAACCATTGAGAAGCTCCAGCGGCGGACAGAGCAGTTGAATTACGAGCTGGATGCGGAAACCGAGCTTGTCCGGCAAACCATCGGCGACGCCGGGCGCTTCACCAAAAAGCTGCTAACCTGGGCTGGCATCGCTTTCATCACACTGGTCTCGCTCGGCACCTGGCTGATGGGCCTGAGACTGCTTCGCTTACTGAGACGATCCGAGCACCGGTTTCGTGCAATTTTTGAACAGTCCTCCATCGGCATTCTGCAACTGAACGCCACCGGGGAATTCCTTGATGCCAACCCGGCCAGCTGCAAAATCCTGGAGTACCCCCAGCGGACCATAAAGACTCTGAGTTTTCAGGATATTATCCACCCGGAGGATCGTCCGGGGCTGTACCTTAACCCCGATGGCTCAGAGGCCAACCTGCCGAGTCAGCAAAACCTGGAAAAACGGATCATCAAGGGCAATGGCGAAACCATCTGGGCGCGAATCACCGCCTCCCTCGTCAGCGGCGGTCAGCATCACCATTCCTACTATATCCTGATGCTGGAGGACATTTCCGAAGCCTACCGGTTGTCACGGGAGCTCAACCACCAGGCCACGCACGACGTGTTGACGGATCTCCTCAACCGACGGGCCTTTGAGCACCGTCTCGCCAGCGTGTTGGGGCGCGCCCGAACGGACCGAACCAGCCATGCGCTGGGGTTTGTCGACCTTGACCGCTTCAAGGCCGTCAATGACACCTCCGGCCACGCTGCCGGCGACCAGTTGTTACGCCAGGTATCCGAGGTCATTCGCAGCTGCATCCGCGATGGCGACGTTCTGGCAAGGCTCGGCGGTGACGAATTCGGGCTGATCCTGGAAAACTGCGACCTCGACACCGCAGCGAAGATCTTTGAAAAATTACGAGGTGCTATCGAGCAGTTGGTTTTTTCCTGGAACGACCGCCAGCACACTATTGGCTGCTGCATTGGCGTTGTGCCAATAGAAGCTGGAGCCCCTGACATCAGTACCCTGATGCGCGCCGCAGACCAGGCCTGCTACAGCGCAAAGCGTCAGGGTCGTAACCGGGTGTATCTGGGACCGGTCTCCTCGACTCGTGACCTGAATCCCAACTCGCTCGAATAGCCCTCACACTAGTGTCCCGTCTGGCTAATTCCTTAACCTACTGCTTGCCTCTGAGGACACTGACCAAGGCGCCAGTCTTGCAGGTGTGGTGGTTCCACATCAAGGACTGGCAACACAGGCTCAGAGTCCTCAGAGGCAAGCCCTTTGGGAGTTTCTGAAAAGCCGAATGGCGTCGTTCTGCTGTCTCGATTTGGAACCACCAAATCTTCACCAGCACGCCTAGCTCTTCGGCTTTTCAGAAGCTCAGTAGGTTAAGGAATTAGCCAGACGGGACACTAGCCCTGTCGTTTGGCGATGATGATGCGGACCTGGTCGGGTGCAGCAAAAATATCAGACGGCCGAACCCCGAGAATCGTCCGAAAGGTGTGGGAGAAATGGGCCGAATCGGTAAATCCCGCGCCAATCGCGGCATCGGTCAGCGACTGCCCTCCGGCAATATTCTCAGCTGTTACATAGAGGCGGTGCCATTGGCGATAGCGGCGAATGGGTACACCCACCTGCTCACGGAACAGCTGAACCAGGCGCGGCACCGACAGGTTGACCGCTCCCGCCAGAACGTCCACCGACAGGTTTTCCTGTACCGAGTTGCGGATCAGGGTAACGGCTGCATCAACCCTGGAATCGCGCTCGGCGTAGTGAGTACGGTAAGGATTGATCATCGCTTCCAGACGCTGGTAGGCCTCCGAGGACGACAACGGTCGCTGCTGAAGCTCAAGGAAAAGCGCCTGGAACGCCTCTTCCCTGGGCAACTCACAATACGTCCCGTTCGCCTGCGCCACCATTTGCCCGGCCAGTAGCGAATAATCCTGCCCCAGCGCATCAAGGTAACAGGTGGCGATGCCAGCGCCATCAGCCCCTGGCGCCAGGGCAACCCGGCTGCCAGGCGCCAGCAACAAACTGACAGAGGCTTTCGGAGCGGGCATGCCAACAGTCTGGTACTGCAACGCTCCCCCCAGGCTGACCGCCAGCAGCGCCGCCGCTGGCTCAAGCTCCACGGGCTGGTCAATCAGGGCAATATGGAGCGTACGCCGTTCCCAAAGGTAAAGAAGATGTTGTGGTCTCAGTGGTTGAGCGTCCAAGGCAGGGTACCTATTGTCGTTATTTGCTGCTCTGTCGCCTGGACGATTCTAGGGTGATCCCACGGCCATTACTTGTCCAAACAGACCAATTCGTGACCGGCCCCGCGTTTTGGTCGTTGGTAATCGCAGTTCATCAAATCTTACAAGCTGACCCCTGAACAGCCTGATTTAGTAAGCACCATGAAAGCCGGGCCCGCAGTACCGGCCGGATTGACCAAACCACAAAAACAAACGCAGTACCCCTTACAAATAACAACAACAGGCAAGGAACAATCATGAAAAAACTGTATATGGCAGTACTCTGCTCGATGGGCTTGTGCGCGTCGATACCGGCCCAGGCCGGTTGGCTCAGTTCGCTGTTTGACTGGAACGAAGCCCGCACCAAACACCCCATTGTCCTCGTTCCCGGTATTTTTGCTTTTGACAGCATTGCCGGTGTGGATTACTGGTACCGCATTCCCGCCGCCCTTGAGGCGGAAGGTGCCACCGTCTTTGTACCTGAGATCAATGCATTCGAAAGTTCAGTGATGCGAGGGGAAAGCCTGATCGCACAGCTGGAGGAAATTCGTGCTGCGTCCGGGGGCAAGATCACCAGGTTCAACCTGATCGGTCACAGTCAGGGTGGCATGACATCTCGCTATGTCATGAATGCACGCCCTGACCTGGTCGCCTCTGTGACCACTGCTCACACCCCCCACCAAGGCTCTCCGCTGGCGGACATTGTTACCCAGGTAGCCCCGGAAGATACCCTTCAGGGCGTCACCTTTGAGCTGTTGGCCAATGCCGTAGGCGACCTCGTCAACCTGCTCTCTGGCTACAACGGTGATCAGTCCAACATCTACGCCATGCTGGGTGAGTTCAACCAGCCGGGCGCCGCCGCCTTCAACCAGCAGTTTCCTGCCGGTCTCCCGGCCACCGCCTGCGGTGAGGGGGCCAGCCAGGTACGTCTCAATGGACAGGATATTCGCCTGTACTCCTGGAGCGGAACCGCCACCATCACATCGGTCGTAGACCCCTCTGACGCGATGTTTGCGATCACCGGGCTGGCATTTACTGAGGCCAACGATGGTGTCACTGGCCGGTGTTCCAGCCACTTCGGTGACGTGATCAAAGACAACTACACCATGAACCACATTGACGTGAACAACCACGTTCTGGGGCTGGTGTCGTTGTTTGAAACCTCTCCGGAAACCCTTTTCCGTAACCACGCCAACCGTCTCAAGCGGGCAGGTCTCTGACCATAGGCAGGGCCATCCACAGATGGCCCTGCGTTCTCTCTGCGGGTATCACAGCCATGAAACGCTCCACACTGCTCTCGGTGACCGCGCTCCTGACCGTCACCGTTGCGACCGCGATCGCCTTGTTTACACTCTCGCCTGCACCGGACCCGAAAACGGCTACGGGGGTTCCGCGTGAGGCAACAAGCGCCCCAGCTGGTGTCTTGGACGCCGGGCAAATTCTTACCGCGGCCCGGGCCATCAGCGACGCTTTACCGCCCTTACCGGACCACCTGACGGACGCTATGCCGGACATCACCTTTCAGACCGATGCCAATGGCGACCTGATTCCAACTCTGGCAACCCGAAATATCTTTGACTTCTTCCTGTCCGCGCTCGAAGACGAGCCGCTGGAGCAGGTGCTGGCCAGGCTTGAAAGGACGCTATCCAGCCACCTTGAGGAGCCAGCCCTGACCCAGGCCAGGGACCTGCTTGAGCGTTACCTCAGTTACCGAATCGAGCTTGATGCGCTGGCCAAACAGGCCCAGCCGGTGATGACCTCCTCTGGCTTTGACGTGGTTGCCCTTCAGCAACGCCAGGAAACCCTGGAAGGGCTGCGTCAGGGGCGCTTTTCCGGCACGGAAGCTGAGGCTTTCTTCGGCCTGGAGGAAACACAGGATCGCCATATGCTGGAGTACCTGCGCATCAGTCAGGACAGTAGCCTCAGTGACAACGAGCGCAACCGGGCCTTAGCCAGTCTGGAGCAGCAATTGCCGCAGGCGCTCAGGGAAGTCCGTCAACGGGTGACCCGTAACGGTGAAGTTTATCGGCAGGTCAACCAGATGCGTGCAGCGGGTGCCTCCGACGCCGAGGTGTTCCAGGCACGAACCCATGTACTTGGTGCTGAGGCCGCCACGCGCCTGGCAGAACTGGACCAGCAGAGGGCCCAGTGGCAACAGCGGTTGGATGACTTTCTTCAGGCCAGAAACCGGATCAGGCAGTCCGGCATGAGTGTCAGCGACCAGCAAGCAGCCATCGACGACCTGATTGCCAGCCGCTTTACCGGTGCCGAAGTGGTCAGGGCCAGGGCGCTGTCTGCTGAACTGTAAGGGCCGCCATTGCCCGGCGTCCGCCCTCAGTTACGGCCAAAATACCTTGGCCGCTGGTAGCGGAAGAAGCCATCAGCCTCTTCCTGGGCAATGGTGACGGCCTCGTGGGCGAAGTAGTGCTCACGCAGATCGACCAGAGCGGTCACCAACTCATCACCAGCCAGTGTACTGCTCAGCGCCGAGCGATCCGCCATATACGCCAAGCCATTATCCCAACGCTGATTCCGGCGCTGATCCCGCTCTGCTAGGCGGGCCACTTGTTCAGCGGAATAGCCCAGATTTGTACGAACCCGATTGATTTCCTGTTGCCGTCGCTCGGCAGGCAGGTCCCGCAGCTTCGCTTGTACCGATTCGAACCCAAAGAAGACATTCGCCACGACACCGCTATCCATCGCCACACTTCGCCAGTTACCGCCATAACTCTCTTCAATGGCCGACTGTAGCTGGAAGAGTGTTTCGTCGAGGGAGTACTGTCTTGCCTGATCAAGGGTGGCCATGACCTGCTGCACGGCCTGTTGCCGCCGGGCCCATTCGGCTTTTTCTTCCGCCCAGATCAGGTCGGCTACGGGGCCAAACAACTCCAGACGTTTGCGCCATGTCACACCTTCCCGCTCAAGCGGCGCCATGTCCCGCAACAGCAGGTCGTTATTCACCAGCCATTGTTCGTACACCTGTAATTTGGCCAGCAGGGTGAGAATCTCCTGTGCATAGGTTGGAAACGCCAGCCACAACGCACGCAGGAAGATGGTTTCGCCCTGATCCGGGTAAGTGTTGATAAGGTCCCGTTTCAGTTCGGCAAATTGCGCCTGAACAACGGGATCATGGATGGTTTCGCCAAACCGCTCCAGCCAGTCGATCGCCAGGGCGTTAATCACCGGCGCCTCGCCGTCAGGAATAAGCTGGGGTGACGGCTCAGAGCCGGCCGTCCTGGGTTGGTCCGTGGTGCTGGAAGCCGTCTCTGGCGCAGCCTGCAAGTGACCTGCGCTATCCTTCAACAACCAGCCTGCTGTGGAAACCGCCGCCACCAGTGCCGCCACAGAGAGCTTTTTTGCCAATGTCATATCGATCACTTAGTTGGGTAGAGTGTTAAGTAGAGTATTGAGTAGTGTTGAGTGGTCAGGGGTGATCGGAACGGGCCGGGCGTCAGACGCCCGACCCTCAGACAACTACAGCAGCGGCTGAAGTTTCGGCCAGATCAGACTGGCCAGTTTGCGTGAACCGGTGGTGGTGGGGTGAATGCCATCAGCGATGATATCGCTGTCATTGATGGCGGAACGGGGGTCGACGAACTGACAGTTAACCGCAGAATAACGGCAAGCCTGGGCCAGTCTGTAGTCACCGTAATCCACAGCCTCCTCCATGCTATCCAGCAGGAACAAGCCATTCTTGGTGTAGTAGTACCCCAGGTAGATCACATTATCGACGCCGTCAGCGTGCATATCATTCAGCAAGTTAACCCCATCAACATAGATGTCGTTGATCAGGTTCTTACAGCTGCTGCTGAGTTGGCCAAACTCATACCACTGGGTTTTACAGTCGTAAGGATCAAACATGATGGCAGGAATCAGGATATCGTTGCCGCCCCCATCCATCACAATGGTGTCAATTGCAGGGTTGTCTGAACGGGCAATCTGGTACTGGTCCACGATTGAGGTAGCAACCGCGCCACCTGCCAGCTCAGCACCGGACAAGGTATATCTGCGGAAGGTCTGGCCGGCATCCTGCTCCAGGAAGTCCTGCAGTTCACCGGAAAGAGCAAAAATCGAATCACCAATGGTGACCACCTGGTCGTTATCGGCATCCGAGACCCTGGGGTTGCTAAGCAGCCCTCCGGCACCACCACAACCGGTCAGACCAGCCGCCAGCACCAGCGCAAACAGGAGTTTGAACACAGAGGAAACACTACGAACAGGCAAAGCCTGCTTAGGGATTGAGGTCATTTTTTTCATCGTCGTTCCTTTCTTTATTGTTTGATTTTTATGCAAGAACTACACGATCCATTTAACCAAAGGGGTCTGCCGGGAAATGATAACTGGTTAGCATTTAATCAATCGAAATAAATCATCACGTTTATATAGGAGAGGAAAACCAGCGTGATCCTTCAGCCCTGCGCCCGCAGAGCAAGTGGCGGCTGATAGCTTAGGGAACTATGCTTTGAGGAAAGCAGCGGGGAGGGCCTCTTAATGGACCTCTTTTCGTCTTCCGAAGCTCTTGAGATGGCAATCGGGGCAATGTTCATTGCGTTCCATGCCTACGGTCGCTACAACACACCGGCTTCCAACCGAAGCACGACCACTCGCCCAAGGTTCCTGGCCTGCTTCTGCCTGTATGCAGCGACCCTGGTCGTCAGCTACTGGCTGGTTACCGTGATGGCCTGGATTTCCCCGGAAATTGTTATCAAGGTGTTTTCCCTCCAGCAGTCACAGCCCGCGGATGGCACCAGTGACGTTACCGTCAGCGAGTTGATTCAGAGCCCCATCACAACCGCGCTGATCTTTACCGCTCTCCTACCCAACTTCCCTGTGCTCAAAAGTGCAGACCGCCACCTGCTCAGGCTGTTCTGGGATCTGGCCGAGATACCGGGGCATGCAGTGAAGCTCGCACACCGGATGTACCGTGCACCCTACTACATCCACCCCGCCAAGACTGACAGCATTGAGTGGGAGGCCAAGACTTACGACATCGAATTGCCGGAGCGCTTTCTCAAGGACCGGGGGGCCCCCGCCTACGCATGGGCTAGACTGTGCTCCCTGCTGATGGATGTACGCCAGTGGCACGACGCCCAAGACACCCGCTACCAGCGCTTTTTCAAAAGCTGCGAGACTGAAATCGAAGAGCTATTGATGGGCTACGCCACCTACAGCTCTCGCATCTCGGCGTACTATCGCCGGCTCGACACCACCTCAGCCAAAGTGTCAGATCTCCAGAAAGAGATGGCGGAAACCCTGATGATTGATGGGCGTGACCTGTTCATGAAGATCTGCCGTTTGACGGCCCATGCCGTTCTGGGTGTAGAGGGCAGTCGCAATGCCCGTTACCGGGCCATTGAAAGCCTCGGTTTTGAACCTGCCCGCTACGACTCCGATGCCTTGAGTGCGGTGCAGCTTTTCCAGCTGTCGTCCCTGATCCTGCTGCTGTTTGCCAGCATCTCTACCATTCGTTACCTGCCCTCAGGCGACCTCTCCCCAGCACTGATTGGCGAAATCGTTTTCTTTGCACTGCTGATGTCGGCCAACTACGGATTGTCTGCATTTGCCGGCATCTACCCCAAGAGCCGCTGGCAGTTTGCCGACATTGAAGCCACCCGGCACCGCCCATGGCTGGGTTATGCCTGTTCTGGCGCGGTTGCGGTATTGGCAAGCCTGTTCATCATTTCCGCACTGCGGCTGACCCGCTATACCTTCGAGGGTATTGGTCACGACCAGAGCTTTGACAAACTGCTGATCGCGCTGTCCTGGTCATACCCTTACCTGTTCAGTTCCTTTGCCATCGCGTTTGGCGTCGCGTGGCTGTGCGACCTGGGTAACCCGTTACGTCGGCGGCGGCGCCTACAGGACGCCTTTATGATGGGAACAATCCTTCTGGTGGCGGCTTACATCTCCCATGCCGCCATGCATGGGCTGTACCCGTTTACCGGCACCAAGCTACCCGCCCTTCAGGACAAAAGTATGGCCAGCCTGGCGCTGTCCCTGCTGCAGGGCGCACTGTCCGGCGCCATCATCGGCGCGCTGATTCCCCAGTGGTACCGCCAGAACCGCTACCGATCGCCGCTTCAACGGGTTCTTCGGTTCATCGAGCGCAATGGCCACCAGCTCAAGGTTGAAGCGGGCAAGCTGGATCGGGGGGTGCTGCGCCAGGCGTTAACAACCAGCGCGGCCGCCGTCGCCCTGGCAGACGGTGTTCTGGATGAGCCGGAGCGGGAAATTTTCCGTAACTGTCTGATCAAGCTGTCAGAGAAAGGCGTGCTGGACTTTGGCGTTGATGATGGCATTAACGGTATGGCCGCGACGATCCAGCGCTGGCGCAATGAGAACTTCGAGTCGTCGGAACAGGTTCCGCTACCGGAACTTCAGCCCTTGAGGAACCGGACCATCATCGCTGAACTGATGATCCAGACCGCCTCCGCCATCGCCCATGCCGACGGCGTATTCAGGGAAGCGGAACAACAGGTGCTACGGCGTATTATCGGCACGCTGAATCTGGACATGGAAACGGAAATGGAAGCCTGTGGCGCGGTTCAATGCGACGACTTCCTGCTGAAAAACGTCTAGCGGCGGCCTGTTATTCCTCCGGCAGGCACCGGCTTAACAGGGCGCGCATGTGTTCAAGCCCCAACGCCCTCACCTTGTTCACGTTTACCTCGGGAATGCTCTCAGTGTCGGGGTAGCTGTCGATGACCTCTGCCAGCTGATCCTCCCGGAGCAGGTGCAGCATCGGGTAGGGCGACCGGTTGGTGTAGTTCTCCACATCTTCCGGCTCGGTACCGCCAAACTGGTAATCCGGGTGGAAACTGGCAATCTGGTAGGTACCTTCGTAGCCCAGGTGGGCCAGCAAGCCATCGGCGTCCCCCAGGAACTCATTGTACTGGTAGAAATCCTGCAGTACGGCTGGGTGAATCAGCAACGTGGTTGCCACGCTGTCGTCCGTATCCAGACCCCGAAGCTCATCGTGCAGCGCCATCAGCAGGGCGTCTTCGGTGCGTGCTTCGGTCACCACAAAGCGAATCCGTTCCTTGACCAACTCCCGCTTGGCAAAGGGGCACAGGTTCAGGTCAATCACAACGGATTCCAACCATTGTCTGGTGGCTTCAATGTAGGGCTGGGGATTCAAGGGCAATGTCCTGCTGGTCGAGGGGAAACGGCTCAGACCCACAGTCTACACCAGTTCCCCCGGCCACACTTAATATCGCGCCTTATGCGCCCTCCGCGGGCAGGCTCATTCATGGTCAATCTTTGAAAGAACCGTGTCGGCCTGCGCCTCCGGCAAAGCGATCGGCCCCTGCGATAGCCTCGGCCAAAACCACTGGGAAACCGCCCGCTCCCTCGTTGTGTAAGGCACCGGGGAGATCAAGGCCCCACTGCTGATAGGCAGACAGGCGATCTGCCCGCAGACATTGCTGGGGAAACGCCGCCAGGTCCCGGGCAAGGCGAATAGCCTCGGTGCGGGCTTGGCCATCGGCCACCAGCCGGTTAGCCAACCCGATGTTCAGAGCTTCTTCGGCGTGGACGGCCCGCCCGGTGAGGATCATGTCCATCGCCCGGCTCTGACCAATGATGCGGGGCAGGCGCACCGTGCCGCCATCAATCAACGGCACCCCCCAACGGCGGCAGAATACCCCGAATACTGCGGACTGTTCCGCCACCCTCAGGTCGCACCACAACGCCAGCTCCAGACCGCCAGCAACCGCATAGCCAGAGACCGCTGCTATCACCGGTTTTGACAACAGCAGGCGAGTCGGTCCCATTGGCCCTGGGCCGGTGCCTTCTGACTCCACCTCGTTTCGGCGATCAGGGTCCGCAATCGCTTCCAGGTCAGCCCCGGCACAGAAGTGCCCGCCAGCCCCTGCCAATACCGCCACCTTTGCGTTGCTATCGGCATCAAACGCCTCGAAGGCCGCTCTCAGTGCATCAGCCGTGGGTCTGTCTACGGCGTTCCGCTTTGTCGGGCGGTTGATGGTAACGATACAGACAGGGCCGTCGCTTTCGACGGTTACAACGGGGTTTGTCATGGCACTCTCCTGTGTTCTTGTTGTTGTAGGTTTATCGGACCACTTGCTTCCCGACCATAGTGGCGCATAGTGGTATATGGTGCATCCCAATCCCAACAATCACCTCTGCAACTGGGAAGTTGGCCACCAGACCGGATAGCACCGATACCGTACCACGGCAAGGTAACCTATGGGGGCTCCATGACCACCGCTTCCGGACGCTCACCGGCACAACTGGTCGACGACCTGTTCGCGCAGGATCGACGGGCGATACTGCTTGGGCAGAGTGGCTCCGGTAAAACCACCCTGGCCACCGCCTTGATGGCAGAACTCCAGGCCCGTGGACGAACCGCGGTTTGTCTTAACTGTGATCCCGGACTGCCGGCGTTCGGGCCACCGGGTGCCCTGTCAGTCGCCCGGTTTGACGCACAGGGCTGGACGGTCCTGGCAACGGCGCCCCTGTGTTCGCTGGATGCGGGCCGGTTCCGTCTGCCGCTGCTAATGGCAACCCGCTACCTGCTGCAAACACTGGACACATTACTCCCTAGCTGCGAATTTACCTTGCTGGTGGATACCCCAGGGCTATACCAGGGGGTCGCGGCCATGGAACTGCTGCCTGCGCTGGTCGATAGCATCGGTATTGATCTGGGATTGGTTCTGACTCCCGACAGCAACACCCCACGCCTGCCGACAGGGCTTCCACCGTTACAGATCCCGCTCGAACAAATACCCCGTGCACCGGAAGCCCACCCGTTGACCAAAGCGGAACGCTGGCAGAGCCGGAACCGGTTGTGGCAGAGCCACATGGCCAACGCCCACGACTACCAGGTACCCCGAGACCAGTTTGTGTTGGCTGGCACACCGCCTGCGCTCACGGAACCCGAAACGTGGCAGGGGCGTCAGATCGCGCTGTTTCATGACGAGCAACCACAAACCATGGGCGAGGTGGTGTCCGCCTCGCCACAGCAATTCCACCTGCGCGTGGCCAGTGTGCCCGCTTGCGCCAATCGCTTGCTGGTCCGGGACGCTGTCAACCGCAATGGACACTTACGCACGGTCCCCAAGCCAACGGGCAATGAGCTACCGGAGTTTCCGGACGATGCCCGGGCTATCGAAGTTCGAGCGGAACTCGGGGCCCTGACCAGCATCACGCAGGAACCACAGGTAGCAGTTCGCGTCGGCTCGGTGGTGGCCTCTCTGGTCAACGGCGTCATGGGAGACCCTCTGCTGCAGGTTCGCATGCTGCACCACCCTCGCAGCCTGCTGTTTGACGTCGGCGATACCGGTCGTATGCCCTTGCGGGCAGCCCATCAGGTCTCGGACCTGTTCCTGAGCCATGGTCATGCCGACCATATCGGAGGTTTCATCTGGCTGGTTCGCAGCCGGATTGGCCACTTCCCCCCTTGCCGAATCTTTGGCCCTCCAGGGGTTCTTGGCCTGATAAAAGGCATGGTGAACGGAATTCTTTGGGATCGGGTTGAGGATCGGGGGCCCTGCTTTGAGGTTCATGAATGGCACGGGGCCCGCCTGAAACGATGGCGGGTCACCGCAGGCAACCCAAGCACTGAACCGCTGCCGGACCAGCCGGTGGACGATGGCATCATTGTGCGGGAGCCGGGATTCGTGGTCAGGGCAGCCGAACTGGATCATGGCACGCCGGTGCTGGCATACGCCTACGAGCCGCAAAGCCAGTTGCGGGTGCGCAAGGACAAACTCGATGAACTTGGACTGGCGCCCGGCCCCTGGCTACAGAAGCTGAAACAGGCGTATTTCCGCTCACACTGGTCGGAAAGAATCGAGCTGGGAGACGGCCGCACACCAACCGTGGACGAACTGACCCGGGCTTTGCTGCTTGTTGAGCCCGGCGAAAAGCTGGCCTACGCGACCGATTTCGGCGACAGCGAAGAAAATGTCCGGCGATTGAGCGAACTGGCCCGCAACGCTCACACCCTGTTCTGTGAAGCGTCTTTCCTTTGCGCAGACCAGCCACAGGCCCAGCGAACCCACCACCTGACAACAGAAGCCTGTGCCCGGATCGCCAACCGGGCTCAGGTTCAGCAATTGGTGGCCTTTCACTTTTCCCACCGCTATGAAAAACGCCGTGAAGAGGTGTATCAGGAATTGCAGCAGTACACGCCCCGGGTGCTTATTCCCAAGGCGATGGCAGGCAATGGTTTGCCCTGATCACCAGGAAACGGTGTCGTCTGACCCACGCTTGATGATCGGCGTTTCGTTTTCCCAGATCGCAAATCCTTGCTGCAGGTCCGTCAGGGAGAGCTGGAAGTAATACTCAACCTGCTGCTCGTCCTCTACCCGATGGTTGCGCTGAATGATCTTGCCGGACAGGCTGAGATCCGGAGCTTGCAAGGTACCCGTCTGCTGGACTGAGGACTGATCGAACTCCTCGGATTCACGCAATTCCCGTGCGGCCATGTTCATTTCGTCCTCCGCCCCATCCAGACCTACGGCGGTGGTGGTCACCACCTTTCCAGACCGAAGCAGGGCCACCCGGATTTTCTTCACCAGCTGGTCGGTATCGATCCGCTGCATGGTGTCGTTGGTAATCCGGCTAACCACCATGACGTAGCGTTCACCACTGGGATTATCCACCGCACCGCTGGCCAGCAGGTCCTGAATGGCTGCGTCCGCAGCCCGCTCAAAATCCCGGTAGTCCATGGTCATAGTGACTGGGCCATCATCCGCCGCCGGGTCAACGTAGCGGGTCGGTGTGGCGCAGGCGGCCAGCAGAGTGGAACACAGGGTCAGGGTGAGAAGTTTTTTCATAGCCATGGATCCTTACCGGTCTTCCCGGAGATGCAGCTGGTAACTGGTGACCCGCTCATGGGGCGCGATCGCTGTGAAGAAGCGGGTTTGGCCCCGCAGCAAATGGGCTGAATGGTAGCCCTGTCCGACAGATGGAACCACCATGCCAGACGGGTCAAACCAGGTGACGGCCCACTCCAGGTCGGCGTCCTCATAGGCCTCTACCGAGAACTGGACCTGCAGCAAGGTGCCGCCGCCCGGTTGATCAATCCGGGCCTGCAATAGCTCATTGACGGCCAGGAACTGACGTACTTCCGGATCTACCTTGAGGTCATCCCGCTGGACATATTCCCGTTCCGGCTGCATGGGCGCACAAGCACTAAGCCCCCCGAGCAACGCCATCACCGCTACAATTGTGATTGATCTGAGCATCCGCTTCTCCCTGTTTACTTCATTGTTTCGCTGAGCCGGCACTGGCGGGTAACGTCAGGGTTTGTCCCGGATGCCGCCCTTGCAGGTCCATCACCATCACCGTCGCTGGCGCAGCGGCCGTGGGTCGTTTGACGTAGACCAGAGTAAAGGGCGACGGCGGCAACGCCAGTGTACCCAGTTCGCCCTGGTGGCTGTCTGTCAGAATCAGGTTGCCATCAGCTGGCCGCTCCACCCTTGCGATCTGCCAGTGATCGGGCAAAGCCTGCCACCCACGCAGGTCCGCCTGGGTGGTTGAAACAGTATAGAGGATCGCCCCAAACTGCCCGAGCGCTCCCATGGACTCGGCTACCTGGCTCTGGATCATCCCTTTCACCACGGCAGCCGACACGGCCCGTATCAGGACCCCGGGAAAACGGGCCTGCATCTCGGTCTGGATGACCTGTCCCATGGACACCAGGGGCTCAGTCGCCACTTGGTCCTGGTTTTCTCCGGTCACCCGCAGGTGGCCGGGAACCGCACTACGGTCACGGTACCGGGGCAAGGCAACCACCGCAACAATGATCTGGGACTCGCCATGACGTGAGATCAGCAAGGGAACCTCAAAGCGAATTTCTTCCAACACCGGCCCCAGCCCATTCTCATAAACCACCCACACCTGTGGCGGCAAATGCTGCCGTGATGTCTGGCCTGATGCCAGTGCCTCAGCCAGCGCGACATCCTCCGACAGTACCTCGTTGCCCGGTACCATCCCGGCCACCCGCTGCAGCGATGTCAGTGCCTTGGACGTATCCGCCCCGCCGGTACTGGCGGCAAGGAAAAACAGGCCATGCAGGTAGGTACTCGTCGGCACGATGTAGTCAGGAAACACCTGCCACCGGGAAGGGCTGCCATAATTATCTTCAAGCGCCGCTTTCAGGTCATGGCTACCAAGCGTCCGGTTGACCAGACCGGCACTCGCCGGGTCGCCCAGCAGCTGTTGTTGCCTGGCTTGAATTTCCTCAGAGAAATAATCGACAGCCCGCCGGGTTCGGTCATCCGCCCGGTTGAATTCAACCCGGGCATCCGCGCTATCCGCCATCGCCAGAAAACCCAGACCCTTGTAGGTGTTGAGCAGGATGGCCTCGGACATCAGTGCCCGATAATCCCGAGAAGAATCGTTGACCAGAATGGACGAGACACTGCCTAATGCCGACGCCATCGCGCCTTCGGTATCGAGATACTTCATGCCGGCCTCGGCCCAGTCAAAGGCTTCTACCGCCCCCTCGTAATCACCCGCAAGCCGCAACGCTTCGCCCTGATGCAGCAGTTCGAGAACATACTCTCCCGCGCCATCAGCACGATCCTTGTCCGTTTCCTGCCACTGTCCGGCGTCGAACTCCATCGCTTCCGCCGCGGCCAGGTAGTCTCCATCGCTATAAGCCGCGTTGAAGCGAGCCATCTGGTCTCGCTGGTTAAAGGAGGCACAGCCACTCGCCAACAACCCCAGAGCCAATACCATCAGCACCCCATTGCGGTTCTGATTGCCCTTGTTTGCGCGTCTATCCATCAAGTCCATTGAGTCCATGGTGCCCTATCCGGGCCGTTGATCTGATCAGATTAGAGCATCGTAACGTAATTGATCCGCCACCGGCATTCCCCAAATCAATTCGCCTAAACGCCAAACTGCTTGCCTTCAACCGTTCCGGCAGGCAGCATTTGGGCTTAACCGGGGCACAGCCCTTAGCCAACAACCGTTCAACTACAGGACTACAGCCATGACACAGGCAACTGCACGCCATATTCTGGTCGACAGCGAAGCAAAATGTGAAGAACTGAAAAAGGCCATCGAAGGCGGCCAGGACTTTGCTGAAGTCGCCCGCCAGCACTCCAGCTGCCCTTCCGGACGTAACGGTGGCGACCTGGGCTCCTTCGGGCCGGGTCAGATGGTGCCGGAGTTTGATAAGGCCGTATTCACTGGCGAAGTGGGTAAAGTTCTGGGTCCGGTCAAAACCCAGTTCGGCTACCACCTGCTGGAAGTGACCAGCCGTAGCTAATCGCTACCCGCTGGCGCATCAGGCCTTTGTGGCAATCACCCGATTATTGGTTGCAGTACGCAAAGGCCTGATCTCCCCATGAAACTGGAACGCTTCGTCAGTAAACATACAGAGTACAGTCATAAGGATGCCCGCCTGCTTGTGGCCAGCGGCCGGGTCACCGTTGACGGCCAGGTCTGCCGGGACCTGAAACGGGACATCTCCCAGTTTCAGACGGTCTATCTGGATACCCAACCACTGCAGGAACGCCAGGCCTACTACCTGATGCTGAATAAGCCACCTGGCTTTCTCAGTGCAACCAGTGATCCGACGCACCCAACGGTGATGGAATTGATGGCCCCGGAACTCCGCGCCCATCTACACATCGGAGGACGACTGGACCGCGCCAGCTCCGGCCTGCTGATTCTGACCAACGATGGTTTGTGGTCCCGCAAACTCACCGACCCGCAACGCAAGTCACCCAAAGTGTACAGGGTAACCACCGCCTATCCGGTTTGCCCGGATACCCCGGACCAATTTGCCCGGGGCATCGAGCTGCGGCCGGAAAACCTCATCACGTCGCCAGCCCAGCTGGAACTGCTCGCGCCCGACCAGGTGCGCCTGACCATTTATGAAGGTCGCTACCACCAGATCAAGCGTATGTTCGCCGCCGTCGGCAACCGTGTGGTCGGCCTGCATCGGGAACAGATGGGGCAGATTGCCCTGGATCACGCCCTGGCGCCCGGCGAAAGTCGTCCCCTGACCCAAAGCGAAATTGCCTCAGTCGCCATCCAGGGTTGATTCCCCCCCAAGCCCGGGAGTGGCATTAACACTTCGCGCCTATCTTTCCTATGCTTGAATTTGCCCTTCCAAAAACACGTTGCCGGAATGGTAAAGGAGCGAACGATGATACGAATGATCAAGATCCTTGGTATCACTACCCTGTTAACCCTGCCGCTGACGATCTCGGCGGCACCGCCACCTGAAGGCGCCAGCACCCGCATCATTTCCCCCGCCGACGGAGACACCGTATCCTCCCCAGTCACTGTCGTGTTTGGGCTGACGGGACTGGGCGTTGCACCGGCAGGCACCGACAAAGAAAACACCGGGCACCATCACCTGTTGGTTGATGTGGAAGAACTTCCACCTGCGGGCGAACCCATCCCGTCGGACGACCATCACCGTCATTTCGGCGGTGGCCAGACTGAAGCATCACTGGACCTTGCCCCGGGAGAACACACCCTCCAGCTGATCTTTGGTGACAAGAACCATACTCCGCACACACCTCCGGTCATGTCGGAGAAAATCACCATTACCGTCGAATAACAGGCCCAAGCCGGGGACTTCCCCGGCCTGGGCCCTTGATGAACTTCAGGACTGGGCAGCACCTGGCTCCTGCTTCAGCCGCTCAAGGACCGAGCGGGCATCCTGCTTGTCCGTCGCAATACCCGCCTGTTGAAGCTTGTCGTCCAGATCGCCACCACTGGCTTCCCGGTCCAGCTCCTGCAAAGCGTCGCTGACGTCGGCAACCCGGGTCTGACGTTCCTTTATTCGGGTCAGGGAGGTTTCCAGCTCTCCCATGTGGGCCTTTAACCCCACCGTCTGGCTGCCCAGCTGACGCATCACCTGGTTGGCGTTTTCATTGGCCTTGGCCAGGCTCATTTCCCGCTTGTAGTGCTGAAGCATCCTTGCTGCGTCCTGCAACTGGGTTCGCAGTGACTTTTCCTGTGTGGCTAGCCGCTCTCCGTGCTGACGCTGCTCCTGCAACAGGTTCTGATCTTCTGCAATACGCTCGGCCAACTCCAGCGCCAGGGCGTCCTGGCCTTTCTCCAGGGCTTGCCGGGCCTGGGATTCACGCAGGGCAATCGTGTTTTCCAGATGGTTACTGCTGCGCTCCAGCTGTTTGGACTCTGCCATCAGGTTGGCCAGTTCCCTTTTAGCCAGAACCATCGCATGCTCCGTTTCCCGCAGCTCCTGGGCAAGGATTCGCAAAGCGTTGGCATCAACCAGCCTTTCCACCGGTTCGTGGGCAGAAGCCCGAAACAACGTACCTACCTTTCTCCAGATCATCATAGCCTTTACTCCGTGTATTCTTTCAGCAGTTGATTGGCGCGAGCCTCAGACAGACGGTTATGGATACGCCGGCTTTCGTGTTCATCACGCATGGTCTTGGACAGCGTAATGGCCGTGCTGACCAGGAACAGGGCGCAGATCCCCATATAGCCCTTGACCAGAATGTCGATCGGGGCAAATACGATGCCGGTTCCGGTTGCCAGCAGGGCAAGGGCGAACGAAGCCTTCACAAAGAACAACCATCCCGCAGAGTTACTGTTGAATTCATTTTCCATAACCGTCTCCCACTGATTCCCATCGTTTTGTTGGCGCTCCCACTGGAGCCCGGAGCACCCCGTGCTCGCTTGCGACCAACTATGTATTTGCGAGGGTTCTACGGCCACCGAAACCCAAAAAGTTGCACAAGCATCAACGCCTGGTATTGAATACCAATACCTAGAACAAGGAACCCTCAGACAATGGCCCAGACAACTGCAATTGTGGACGCCCTGAAAAAGGCACTGAAAGAGCACGGCTTGACCTATCTGCAAGTCGCCGAAGCACTGGAGTTGTCAGAGGCCAGCGTAAAAAGGCTATTTGCCGAACGGCAGTTTTCGCTGAAACGGCTGGATCAGATTTGCGCGATGATGGGGCTTGAGATCAGCGACCTGTTGCGAGGCCTGGAGCCGGAGCCCCGTATCAATGAACTCGCCACCGAACAGGAGCGAGAGTTGGTTTCCGATGCGTCTTTGCTTCTGGTCGCGATCTGCGCGTTGAATCGTTGGACGTTCCAGCAGATGCTCAACCACTACACATTGACTGACGTGGAGGTGATCCAACGCCTTGCGCTGCTGGATCGAATGGGTCTGATCGATTTGTTGCCGGGAAACCGGATCAAGCCGCTGATCAGCCATGATTTTCATTGGCAGAAAAATGGGCCCATCCAGGAATTTTTTGAGTCGCAGGTTCAAAGCGACTTCTTCAAGTGCAGGTTCAACCGCCCCGGGGAGTTGCGGCTGTTCCTGAATGGCATGCTGTCACCACGGTCCAATGACGTAATGCAACAGAAACTCAAGCGCCTGGCCCTGGACTTCCGCCACTGTCACCAGGAAGACCTCTCTCTACCGCTGGACCAGCGATTTGGCATGAGTCTGATGATGGCCATCCGACCCTGGGAAGTGTCGGTTTTCCAGCAGTACCGTAAGCCCGAAGACACCAAGGTCTACCCGGGCCATACCAAACCCCTCCGCTAGCGCTGGATGCCCTGCTCTGTCACCAGGCGGGCACAGGCCCCGAAGGCGACAGCCTCAAACAATGACGAAGAGAAATGCAGCGTGCTCACCCGTTTGCGTGAGTCACCAACCACAAAAACCGGCTTTCCGAGACTCGACAGGGTGTCGGTAATGAGCCCGCTACCGACTTTGTTTACAAACCGGTCGGCGGTGAACTGGTCCACCCCCAGGATTGCCGCCTGGCAGTTGGCGGCAAACGCGGCGACTTGATCGTCGTCTATCAACTGCACTGGAACGCCCCCTTCCCGGAGCTGGCGCGCCTGAATCTCCCCCTCCGCCCCCGGCATCGACCGAGTTTGTACAACGTTCAGGTTCTCAAGCAACCGCAGCAACTCCCCTATGACCTGCTGCACCAGACCGCTGTGGCTATGGAGTAAAATCGGGGCCGAACTGAAATTCCAGGACTGCAGAAGGACGTGGGTAATCGGGAGGTGAACGTTCGCCCAGCGCTGCTGGTAGCGATCCAGCCCGGCAAAGAAATCGCCGTCAACAATGGGGTTCAGACTACCGATAAGATGATGGACCACAGCCATCGAAGTATCGACATTGCGAAGCCTGGACAGCGCCCAATGCACCCGTTGCCGATAATCGCCAGTGCCTTTCAGGGACAGGAAGGCGGCACAAATTTCTGCCGCCAGCCAGGAAGAACCGTGCTGTCGGTCAGCGACGATCTGTTCTATACGCTGTTCAAAGGCCATGCTCCCTCCCGCCGCCACTGCGTTTTATCGAAGGCAGCCTACAAAGAGCATGGCAAAAAAAGTTAGTAGGCGCCCCGGATCAGTTCGATACCGGGTCCAAGAACGTCACGCCAGCACATATCCAGTTCAGCGTCGTAATCCGGGTCGTGCTTCCTCACCGTTTTCATCAATGAGTCCAACCAAAGGCTGTACCACTCCGGTGGAATGTTATAGCCCCCACGGTTATGGGACTCGCCCAACGCCCTGAGCTTGCGATCCGACATACCCCGGGCATGCAAAACCAGCTGCATGATGCCGTTACGAAGCAAATGGCGCTGCTGCCCCATATCGGTCTTTACAAAGCGATCTTTGATGGCCTGGGAGCTGGACATGAAGTAATCGTAGAAGTCGACAAAAAACTCGTCGCTCTTACAGCAACGTCCATAACTCTGAAAGACAATATCAGCAGCCGTTCCGCCCATTTACCACTCCATGAATTAAATATGTAGGAAGCAAAACCAAAAAAAGAGGCCGAATTCTCCGGGTCAGGACGGTCTGGTTCAATCCGTATTTGCCATGATTCCACTAAGGTATAATTCGTTACCTAGTTTTATTGCCTTCAGCGATTTCCTATCCGCACCCAATTCCAACACTGACATAACTCTGACACTTCACTGTCACAGCCCAAGGCTAACCTTCTCCTCGTTGGTATATACCAATTTGCGCGCGCACCACCCTTAACCAAGTTGTTTTTTTAAGGAAACGAGAAATGACCTTGAAGGCAGGAAAACCCAATCGGCGAAATGTATACCTGGCCGCACTGACAACCGCCCTTATCTCCCTGGGCGGATGTGGTGGTGACAGCGATTCCTCCAGCGACACCAGCAAACCCGCAATCCCGGACGGCGATCTCACCACTCCTGATCCCACCCCGGAACCTGTTACCAAGGCCCTGGTCATCGGCATTGATGGCCTGATGTATGACTACATCGACCAAGTGGACAACCCGGAACTCAACGAGCCGGCAACCCCTAACTTTGGCCGACTGACACTCTCCAAAGCCTTTGCTGGTGGTCTGCTGAATACAGCAACTCACCAGGCTTCCTATTCCGGTCCCAGCTGGTCGAGCATACTGACCGGTACCTGGACCGACCGTCATGGCGTAACGAGCAACAACAGTGCTGCTGTTGCTGTAGACGGTATCTTCAGTCGCCTGGACCAGCAGGACCCGACCATTCAAACCGGCAGTTTTGCCGCCTGGACCCCGATCAACAGTGGTCACATGCTGAAGGAAATGGCATATGTCAGCCGCCGTGTAGACGGCGCCTCTCGGCCTGCAGACGAGTCCTTGGACGAGTTCATTGCCAACCAGCTGGTCAATGAACTGGAGTACGAAGCCAGCCCACTGCGTTTTATTTTCACTCAACTGGATGAAGTCGATGGCGCTGGTCACGGCTGCGGCTGGTGTGCCACTTACGAAAACAAGCTGGTTGAGACCGATGCTCACCTGGGACGGATCCTCGATGCCATTGATCATCGCGAACGCACCCTGAATGAAGAATGGCTGGTGATGGTCGTCTCTGACCATGGTCACCGCCCGGCTGGCGGTCATGGCGGCGACACCGTGGTCGAACGCACTTCGGTGATCGGCGTGAACAAGCCGGCCCTGTTCAACGAATTCTTCTCGACTCCAGCCGAGCCGCTGCCGCTTTCTGAAGATCCAGAGCAGAACACGCTGATGGGCTACCCTGGCATCACGGCCGTTGTACCAACAGTAATGACCTATCTCGGCTACCCGCCACAACTCGGGGACAACTTCGACAGCCCCTCGCTGGTTGGTGACCTGGGCGCCTATAAGCTCTACTCAACGGTCGAGCAGAGCCAGCCGGACCAGGCCAATATCAACCTGACCTGGCAGAACTCCGGGAATGCCAGCCTGCGGACAATCTATCGTGACGATACCCTGATCGCAGAACTCAGCCCGATGGACACTACTTATCAGGACGTATTGACCAAGGATATGCTGGGTGAAGGTACCCACAACCTCGACTACACCGTCGTCAGTGATGTGGGTTCACCGGTGTCCAGCCACGCTCGGGTTTCCCTCGCGGAGCCTGTGTCTATTACTGATCTGCTCGCTGAGCGGGAAAGCCTGATCAGTTTTGATAACACCACCGGTGCCTTCAGCTGGGTTCAGGCCGCAGCGTCCAGCCCCAGCTTTGTAGCTGGCCCATTCAACGGCGCCAATGCCGTCAACCTCCAGCGCTCCAATGGCTACCTCAGCCAGGCCAAGGACTTTACCGGGGTAAGCCAGTATTCCATTGGTTTCCGGTTGCGGGTCAACGGCAACATCAGCGGCGACCCCAACGTCATCTCCAACAAGAACTGGGCAAGCGGCTATAACAAAGGCTTCCTTGTGACCGTATCGGGCAGCAAGATGAAACTGAACGTAGGTGACGGCAGCTCCCGCGCCGACACCAGCTGGACAACCTTTGCCAAGGATGAGTGGGTGTTCGTGGTCGCGTCCATCGACCTGAACGCGAAGCGGGTCGCCCTCTACATTCAGGATTCCGTCAACGGCCTGCAGTCCAGCGTGGTCAGCAGTGGCAACGTCAACAGCATGGCATCCCCCTTACCGCTGAACATCGGCGAAGGTGGCGACGGCAGCTATAACACCAACAAGACCCTGAACTTCGACATGGCCGACCTTGTGACCTTCAACCGCGCATTGACCGAGGCGGAAGTGCGCGCCCTGGCCAACACAACCGCACCATTGGGTAGCCTGTAACTGCAGTAACGCCCATTCAACCCGCAGCAGTTCTTGCTGCGGGTTTCTCCTTCCCCACACCGTGGCACCAAATGACAAAAGACTGACACTCACCTGTCATGCCAAACGCTTAGTCTTCCGTTTCTGGTATACACCAAAATACACCCTTCCTAACAACCTTGCTGTTCAGGACACTGGAAATGACTTTTACGCTCGAGCAACGACCGCGGCGGAATGCCTGGCTTGCCACATTGGCAGCCGCCCTTATCACCCTCAGCGGGTGCGGCGGTGGTAGCGGCGCCTCTCAGGACACCACCAAGCCAACCGACCCCGGTGGCGATAATGTAACTCCGGAAGTCACGCCTGACCCAACTCCCGAGCCGATAACCAAGGCTCTGGTGATCGGCATTGATGGCCTGATGTACGAATACATTGACGACATCGATACCCCGGACCTGAATGAGCCGGTGACACCAAATTTTGACCGGCTCACCCTCACCAAAGCCCATGTTGGCGGGTACCTGAATACCACCACCTATCAGGTTTCCATCTCCGGACCGGCCTGGACGAGCATACTGACCGGTACCTGGACCGACCGCCATGGCGTCACCGGCAATGACGGCGCCGCTTCACAGGTTTACGGTATCTTTTACCTTCTCGACCAGCTCGACCCGACAATGAAAACGGGCAGCTTTGCTGCATGGACCGACATCAACAGCGGTCACATGCGTAAGGATATGGCGTACGTGGACCGTCGAGTCGATGGTTCCTCAAGAGCTGAGGGGCAACTGGTCGACGACTTCATCACTGACCAGGTCATAAGTGAATTGGAGGATGACGCCAGCCCGCTGCGCTTCATCTTCGCCCATCTGGACAGACCCGATGCTACGGGCCACGACTGTGGTTGGTGTGCAGCCACCGAACAGGCCGTTGCCGACACTGATGCCCGGGTAGGCCGCATCCTCGACGCGGTGGCCCATCGCGAGCGTACCCTGAACGAGGAGTGGCTGGTGATCATGGTGTCCGACCATGGCCACCGCGAAGCCGGCGGACATGACCGAAACACGGTAATCGAACGGACTTCGGTGATCGGCGTGAACAAGCCCGCGCTGTTTAACGAGTTCCTGTCGACTCCGGCCAGTCCGTTGATGCTGTCCAACGATCCCGAACAAAATGCACTCATGGGTTACCCCGGCATCACAACCGTCGTGCCGACGGTAATGACCTACCTGGGCTATCCTCCGCAGCTGGGCAGTGCCTTTGACAGCCCATCACTCATTGGTGACCTGGGCGCTTACAAGCTGTACAACACCATTGATCAAAGCCGCCGGGATCAGGCCACTGTCACCCTTAACTGGCAGATCTCCGGCAATGCAACACAACAATACATCTACCGGGGAGACACCCTGATTGCCGAACTCGGCGCAATGGACAGTCAATATCAGGACTCGGTGACTCTGGCTGAGCTCGGCGAAGGCACGCACCAGATCAACTACACGGTGGTCAGCGATGTGGGCGCCCCGGTCACCAGCCTCGCTGAAGTCAAACTGGCCGAGTGTGGCTTGTTCTGTTTCCCGTTATAAGGTCGTGCATATCAACGTGCAGTGCCTCGCGCTGCACGTTGATCAAAGCGCTATACTGGTAACGAAGGAAGTCCACGAGCAGCCCACTTTCACAGTGGGCGCTTTTGGACAGGGCAAGGAGTGCACTTTTCACAACACCTGAAGGGAGGGGTTCGCCATGATCAGCGAAAGACTCCAACACTACCTGGACGAGCACCCGGTCCGTTACCAGACCGCCATTCACTCGCCCACCCCAGACGCCATGCGCACGGCACAAGCCGCCCATATTCCCGGCAAAGCCTTCGCGAAATCCGTCATCTTCAAGGCCCGGGGCCGCATTGGCATGGCGGTATTACCCGCCACCGATCAGGTCCACCTGGCCCAGCTGGGCAAAGCCATCGGCGCCAGCGACATCACCCTGGCGGATGAAAACGAACTGCGGGATGCATTTCCGGATTGCGATGTGGGCGCCATGCCACCGTTTGGCAACCTGTACAACATGGAAACGTTTGTCAGTGAACATTTGAGGGAGGATGAAAGCATTGCGTTCAATGCAGGTAGCCACGACGAGGTGATGAAAATGAGCTACCAGGATTATGAACGCTTGGTGCGGCCTCACGTCGTTCACTTCTAAACGCCGAGCCGTTGACCCTGCGGCAGCCGAAGTAAGAGCCGGAATACCCCGGCGGCTGCCGTTTTTTCTTGCTCGCTAACGAACGTTATAGTCTGCAAATGCCGAGCGAACGGCCTTGCAGATGTCCCCCTGGGAGCCAGCGTCACCCTTGATGGTGATGTCCGCGTATCGGGCATAGAGTTGATGGCGCTCCCTGAACAGATCCTCCAGGGATTGGTCTGGTCGTTTTGAAATCCCTCGCAGGCTGTAATCACCAATCCGCGCCTGCACCGTCGCCAGGGGAACATCCAGAAAAACCACCACCCCATTCTGTTTGAGGTGATTCATCGCCCGGTCACTGTAGACCGCGCTACCACCTGTCGAGATCACCTGCCCGGATACCTCCAGCCGGCTCAGCACTGCCTCTTCGATGTGACGAAAGCGCTCATAGCCCTCCTCATCGGCAATCGCCTGCAGCGTCCGGCCCTGATCCGCCTGAATCAGAAGGTCAGTATCGATGAAACCCATCGCCAGTGCCTTCGCCAACAGAACCCCAACGGTGCTTTTGCCGCTGCCAGGCATCCCGATCAAGACAAGATTCCGACTGTTTTCGCTCATGGCCCGCCTACGCTGCTTTGCAAATATTAGGATATCGTTTCTTTTGTGATGTTACCCCCATCACCAACTATACTGCTTCCATAACAATAACTTCAGGCTTGCAATCATCACAAAGGCGACTGCAGCCACAACGTTGAGCAAACCAACAAGGTCAACCGACGAAGTCACCAAAGGCAAACACCGATATGGACCATACCAATATGGAGCGTACTGATATGGAAACCAATGACAAAAACCCATTCTCTCACCTCAGCAAAGCCCTGATCCTGGCCAGCGCCTTGGGGCTGGCAGCCTGCGGGGGTGGCGGTGGCGGTGATGACGACGGGGGCACCTCTGGTGGCGTCACCTTCAACTCGTCCCAGGCCAGCGTCAGCTCAGAAGGAGAAGCTATTGCCGTTTCCGAGGCCAGCCGCCAGGCATCCGGCCAGGCCATCTATGCCCAGGATGCGTTCAACTTCCCGATTGCAGTAGAGGCGGACCAGGTCGGTACCGTCGAGGAGATTGTGGAACTGTCCGTAACCCTGGTTCAGGCCGGCACCCTGCCCTCGGCAGCTGATACTCAAAGTATGCCAGGCAGTTGCGGCGGTAGCGCTGACGTTACGGCGTACAATCAGAACCACTACCGAGTGGACTACAACGATTACTGCGAGCCTGCCGAAGGGGGCAACCTGATCCTTAACGGCTGGGTGGACATCACCCTGGGCGACAACAGTTACGATGCAGAGTTCGACATTACCTACAGCTACCTGGGGGAAAGCCAGAACAGCGCCGGCTCCATCAGCTGTACCGGTGAGATGCTGGATAACTGCACCTACACCACCGACTTTACCGGCAGCGATGGAGAGCGTTACCGGGTCACCAATGTCACGGTCAGCGGCGATAACAATACCGGCTTCACCGTCAATGCCAGGGTCTATCACCAGGAACTGGGGTATGTAGACTTCACTGCAACGGGCATGATTATTTGCACCGATGGCAGTGGGTTTATGAGCGGAACCATTACCGTATCCGATAATTCCGGACCAGTCGCAACCGCAGAGTTCAGTGGCTGTGGCGCCGATTACACGGTCACATACAGTGGCGTAGGCTATCCGGTACCACAGGCTTAACCCCGAACCAGCGCTGCGGCCCTAAAACCGCAGCGCTACCCTCACCCCCTGACGGCTGGACTCACTGGCCGGCTCACGAATCCGCAACTGGGCAAAACCGACCCGCACCAGCTCGGTATTGCTGCGTTCGAAATCCCAGGCGGCATGGTAAAGGCTGACCAACAGCCTGGGCAGCGCTTGTGGTGACCACTGCAGCTGTACCCGGTAACCGGTGCCATCGCCCTGTTCCAGCACCGGGTAGTTGTCCGGATCATTGCCCAGGGCAACCTCCACCTCCCCACGGGTAGTCCTGAATACCCCAAGATCCAGGCACAGGTCCGACGCCCAGGACAGCGATGAAGTGCAAGCGGCAATTCCACCGCCCAGTTCCCACCAGCGATAGTCCTCATTCAGTCCCAGGGAAAAGCCGGTTGGTTGGATTTCCCGGTCCCAGCGTTGATAACGGGCCGCCAGGTAGGGCCGAAGCCCCAGTTCACCCCCTCGCCACTCCCCGCCAAAGCGGGCTTCGTAGTGAATCAGGCGTTGATGGGTTTGAGTGGTTAATGGCACACCGGCCTGGGTTTGGCCATCGTACTCCACGGAGTGGCTGGCATAACCCGCTTCCAGACGGCCCCAGGCATGGCTCCCCAAGGTCGGCGTCCAGGCAATAAAAACACCGGGAAT
Organism: Marinobacter zhejiangensis; assembly: GCF_900114775.1. Classification (GTDB taxonomy): domain Bacteria; phylum Pseudomonadota; class Gammaproteobacteria; order Pseudomonadales; family Oleiphilaceae; genus Marinobacter; species Marinobacter zhejiangensis. The sequence goes on along the minus strand of NZ_FOUE01000003.1, from coordinate 247,146 downwards.
ATCGCCGGTTTCCTTATTGAGAACCTGGCCGCTGTCACTCTCTTCCTGGTAATCGAAATAGAACCAAGTGGCGCCAACTTCCAAAAAAGATGCCCCAGTCGCGGAGGCCTGAGCGAGGGAGGGCACGCAGACCATAGCCACAATAGCGGCCAGCGTTCCCTGAAAAGTGCGTTGAAATGACCATTGCGTGTTTTTTTGACTCACCCGCTTCCCGCCTGCTGGTTACACGTTCAGCTGACGTTACCATGATAAGTGACAATTGCCAGCGTTCAGGCCTGGGCGCTGGCGTCCCGGCCCACCACCATCAAAGGTACCGTCCTGGCTTCGCGCTGAGCCAGGTAGCGGCAGCAGCTTACCCGCAGGAAGGAAGCGAAATTGACCACTTCTCCCCGCAACTCGAGTACTTCGTCATAGAGCTTGGTAATCAGCTGGTTTGTGGTCATGCCGTCAACCTCGGCAATTTCCCGGAGAATGTCCCAGAACTGGTTTTCCAGCCTCAGGGTGGTGACAACACCACGAATCCTCAGGGAACGGGATCGTGACTCATACAGGATGGGGTCGGCTTTAACGTAAAGTTCACACATGGTGTTTTCCTTGCCGATGGCTGAGGGTTCCGGTTCAGCGACCGCAGCGAGAGTGGCTCCGGTCGCTGGCATCAAACACCGTTACAGTGAGACGCTGGCCCCCAGCAGCTTGATAAAGGCCGCCAGCCACGCAGGGTGTGCAGGCCAGGCTGGTGCTGTGACCAGGTTGCCCTGCACGTGGGCCTGATCCACAGGAATGTCCATGTAAGTACCGCCAGCCGCTTTCACATCGGGGCCACAGGCAGGATAGGCGCTGCACTCGCGACCATCAAGTACACCGGCAGCAGCCAGCAGCTGGGCGCCATGGCAAACTGCCGCAATCGGCTTGTTGGCGGCATTGAAGGCCTGGACGATTTCAATCACCCGAGGGTTGAGCCGCAGGTATTCCGGTGCCCGGCCGCCAGGAATAACCAGGCCTGCGTAATCGTCTTCAGACACCTCGCTGAAGTCATAGGTCAGCGCGAAGTTGTGCCCGGGCTTCTCGGTATAGGTCTGGTCACCTTCGAAATCATGGATGGCGGTGCGTACGCTGTCTCCGGCCTTCTTATCCGGACAGACCGCGTGTACCTCATAGCCCAGCATACTGAGTGCCTGAAACGGCACCATGGTTTCGTAGTCTTCGACAAAGTCACCCGCAAGCAACAGAAGCTTGGTACTGGTAGTCATCGTTCCTTCCTCCATGTTATTGGCGAACGGAACCATGATGCGCTTTTCCCCGCACCAGCGGGTAACAGCGGGCTACTACATTCACCCTGAGAAGGCCCGACAGCCCAGGCCGTCACTCAGGAGTAGTAAAGCGTGGTATCGCACTGGCCGCAGATATGACCGTTATGACCGGTTTGGCGGCTGATGGTACGGGTTTCGATGTCGTCGCTACCGCAGGAGAAACAGGCCAGCCGATCTCCGGACACCGCCGCTGGGTAGGTGTTCTGGTACCAGTGACGAGTCTGGACCTGAAACTTCCAGAGCCTGGGCAGACGGGTCATCATTACCGATGCAGGCACGAGGATCAGCAACGCACCCAGGGTCATACCCAATGAATCGGCACCGCCCCGGAAGGACGAGGCCATCAGGATTGCTCCCAGTACCATGACCAGGAGAGAGAAGGAGGAGATTAACAACTTCAGGGATGCAGGGCTCATTACATTCACACAGAGGGCAACAGGACTGGTTAAAATTCGGCCAACAAGCTTACCGATTACCCGCCCTGATTTCCATGCCAGAATCCTCCCATCTCAAATGCGGATTCTTGCGTGTGGAGGCCAAGCCCTGCCAGAGCCACCCACCCTCTGGGAAAGCACTAGCGTGGGGTCGCGAAAACCTGGGTCCAGTAATTTGGATAATCCGCCTGGTTGGTATCCACCCGCGCAACGGCAAAGTGCTGAAAGCGGGGATCCATAATGTTCCGGCAATGCCCTTCACTTTTTAGCCACCCATCCATAACACGATCTACATTGGGAAAGCCCGCCGCGATGTTCTCGCCAACAACCGACCATTCGTACCCGGTTTCGGTAATCCGGTGGGAAACACGCAGACCATCCGAACCGGTGTGAGAGAAGAAGTTGTTTGTCGCCATGTCCAGACTGTGGTTCAGGGCCGCAGGGTGAATCTCGCAACTGAAGGTCAATGCAGGCGCGGGCTCAAAGTGGGTGTTGCCACAACTGCGAGCCACCGACCGCGCCTCGTTGACCCGAGCCAGCATCTCTTTCTGGTATTCCGTCTGGGCACACCGTGGTGTTTCCTGGGGTTGAGCCGGCGAGGTTTCCGTAACAGTCGATGCCTCTTCCTGGCTGGTGGCAACAACAGAAGTGCTGTCAGAAGAACCGCCGCCACCACCGCAAGCCGTAAGGATTGAGGTTATTGCTACCAGCAGGAAACGTTGTGAGTTCATCGGCGACCACCTGTCGAAGTGACTAAAAGTTGTCGCCATTTTTACCTCTAAAGCGTCAAAAAAAAGTGACGCGAATCTCATGTTACATCTGACTACATATCGCCACTAAAGTACCCAAAGATTTTTGGAACCTTTTGGAAACACTGAATTTGACGTAAAGACCCAAAGGTAATCAAAGCCCCCTTCCATGGGGCGAATTGTTCTCGAACTCATCAGCTCAGGACTGTCTCACTTCACATGGTTCTGTGAACAGGCGCCAACGTTCAGGGTGTCAGAACCGATCAAGAGGAAATGGAGGCAACCCATGCTTAGATCGAGCAGACCCATCCTTCTCTCAGCTTGCCTTATCGCACTTCCCGCCAGCGCACTCGCAGAGGGCGTTGCCGACCGTCACAACGAAGCCGGCATACAGCAGTCCATGGATCCCATAGAGCAGATTCATTCTATGTATGGTCCAACAGCTGCAGGGCCTGGCGGCATGGAACAGGATATGGCTATGGAAGGGGGAATGAAGAAAGCGGATAGCCACAGCAACGTTGACTTTCCTCCGGGAGTCGATACCGCCCACGAACGGAAACGTTACATGTTCGACTCAGAGGAATTCTGACCAACCGGGCTCTCCCCCAAAAACGGGGAGAGTCCCGGTGACACGCAAGGCTATTGCAGCTTGGTTTCCCTTAAGCGGGCAATCAGTAGTGGTGGATCAAAGCTGGCGCTGGTGGCTTGGGGCCAGTATTTGTCAAACACGGTATGACCAGTTTGCCCGTGGAGCAGTTCGCCGGGCTCCAGGAAATGGTACATATCAAGGTACGACTGGACTTCGTTCTTCGACACTCGCCGGATAATGTGCTCAGGCCCCAACTCTGAAGGGTGCTTCAGGCCAGCCGCGCCAATCAGGTTGGCCAGCGCATCCACGGTGTTCTGGTGAAAATGGTAAACACGCTGACTTTTATCGGTCACATCCAGCTTGCTGCTTCGCCTTGGGTCCTGGGTGGCAACACCGGTGGGACATTTACCCGTGTGACAGCTCAGCGACTGGATACACCCCAACGCAAACATGTACCCCCGAGCCGCGTTACACCAGTCTGCCCCCAGGGCCAGTGTGCGCGCAATATTGAAGGCCGAGGTGATCTTTCCGGCAGCGCCCAGGGCAATGTGCTCCCGCAGGTTGGTGCCGACCAGCGTGTTATGCACCAGCAATAGCGCCTCCGTTAATGGCATTCCCAGGCGGTTGATGAACTCCAGAGGAGCTGCGCCGGTTCCGCCCTCACCCCCATCCACCACAATGAAATCCGGTCGACGCCCGGTTTCCAGCATGGCTTTGACGATGGCGAACCACTCCCATGGGTGCCCAATCGCCAGTTTGAAACCCACCGGCTTACCGCCGGAGAGCACTCTCAAACGGTCGATGAATTCAAGCAGCTGTACGGGCGTAGTGAACGCCGAATGGGCCGCCGGGGATACCACATCTTCGCCCACGGGCACACCACGTGCCTCAGCAATTTCCTCGGTGACCTTTGCACCTGGCAGGATACCCCCGTGCCCCGGTTTGGCTCCCTGGGAAAGCTTGATTTCAATCATCTTGACCTGATCAAGGGTCGCGTTTTCGACAAAACGCTCTTCACTGAAGCTGCCATCCGGATTACGGCAACCAAAGTAACCGGACCCAATCTCCCAGACCAGGTCCCCTCCGGGCTGGCGGTGGTAACGGGAAATAGACCCTTCCCCGGTGTCGTGGTAGAAGCCTCCCAGTCGGGCTCCGGTGTTCAGGGAAAGAATGGCGTTGGCGGACAACGACCCGAAACTCATGGCAGAAATGTTGAACACACTTGCCCGGTAAGGTTTCTCGCACCCCTTACCAATCTCGATGCGGAAGTCCTTGTCCTCGATATCGACCGGTTGCAGGGAATGGTTCATCCACTCAAACCCCTCCTCATACATCGGCAGCTGGGAACCAAACGGGCGCTTATCCAGGGTGTTCTTGGCCCGTTGATACACAATCGACCTTTGCTCCCGGGAAAACGGACGCTCTTCCGTGTCAGACTGGATGAAATACTGACGGATCTCCGGACCGAAGGATTCCAGGAAGTAGCGGATGTTGGCCAGAATCGGATAGTTTCGGCTCACCGTACGCTTGCGCTGGAGGACGTCGTAGGTACCCAGCAAGCTCAATGCTGCAAAGCCCCCCGGCACCCAGTAAGCCACATCGTAGGCGAGGGCCAACGGCAGGGACACCAAGAGCCCGGCAACACAAAGCGCATAAGCCAGGTAACGTGACGGCAGAAATTTCTCCATGACAACCTCGGGATTGTGAGTCTGGAAACCGGTGGGTGAGGAACACCATAAGAGTTCCTCAAGGAAGGCAATAGGTTAGCGGAGGATTGCCCGGGCGTCAGCCAGCCCGGGCGATTTTAGTGCATTAGCCTAGCGGGGCAGTGGTCTCAGCCTCCGCCTCGGAGCGACGCTCCGACTCCTGGCTCAGCAGGGTTTCTTCATCCGCCGAGGCACCGCCGCCCAGAGCGCGGTACAACTGCACCCGGTTGGCCAGCTTCTGACGAGTGACTGAGACCCGCTCCTGCCTGGCATCAAGCAGTGCCCGGCGGGCATCCAGGACCGCCAGATAATCATCAACGCCTTCGCTGAAGCGGGCCTCTGCCAGCTCCAGTGAACGCTCCGTCGCCGTAACCAACGCATCCTGAGCTCGCTCCTGGTCTACCAGGTACTGCCTGGCCGCGAGGGCATCCGCCACTTCCTGAAAAGCGGTCTGGACCACTTGCTCATACTGGGCAACATTGCGATCACGACGGACTTCAGCCACTTCGAGGTTCGCCTGATTCCGCCCACCGGTAAAAATTGGCAGGGAAATACTGGGCGAGAATGACCAGGCGCCGGAGCCTCCCTCAAACAACCCTGACAGGTCTGAACTTGCCGTACCGGCCCCAGCCGTCAGGGCAATGCGCGGGAAGAATGCCGCCCGCGCCGCGCCGATGTTGGCATCGGCCGCCCGCAGGCGGTGCTCCGCAGCACGAACATCCGGCCGCTGGGTCAGCACCGTAGACGGCAGGCCATCCGGCACCGCTGCGAGAGAGGTAATGCTCGGGTCATCCAACTGACGTGCGATCAGCAATGGCAGCGGAGCGCCCACCAGCACAGACAACGCATTGCGGTCTAACGCAACCAGCCGGGCATTCTGGGCACGGTAAGCGCGGGCAGTCTCCAGAGCGATCTCCGCCTGCCTGACCGACAGTTCGGTGCTCAACCCGTTGCGGTAGCGGTTGCGCACCAGTACCACCGCCCGCTGCTGATCGGCTTCGGCCTGTTCACTGATCCGCAGCTTCTCGTGATCCGCCATCAGGGTCAGGTAAGCGTTCGCCACTTCGGCCACCAGCGTGATGTGCGCCGCGCGACTGATTTCCTCGCTCGCCAGGTAGCTTTCCAGGGCTGCCGCCTCCAGGCTGCGAACTCGTCCGAACAAATCCAGCTCATAGGATGCGAGCCCAAACTGAACGTCATACCGCCCGCCAGTCTCAGCCTGGCCGGTGCCAGAGAGGTCACCGGGCACCCGTTGGCGGGTGCCGGAGGCCCCAACCGACAGGTCCGGGTATAACCCCGAGCCCTCGATCCGGTACAAGGCCCGGGCTTCGGCAACATTCAACAGTGCAACCCGCAGGTCCCGGTTATTAGCCAGAGCCGTCTCAACCAGTGACTGCAACTGTGGGTCCGGAAACAGTGCGCGCCAGCCCGGCAAATTCACCTTGTCACCCGCTACCTGCGACGCCCCGACAGCGCCGGCAACCGGCGCCTCCGGTGCCTGGTATTCCGGGATCATGGAGCAGCCACTGGCCAGCAGCACTGCAGCCGCCAGGGAGGTTAACCTTCTCATGAGTTTGCCCCCTGCTTTTCCAACGCCAGTTCAGATTCCTGCTGGGACTGGTCCTCGCCCTTGGCCATCAGGGGCACGCCTGACAGCCGACGCACCACCACGTAGAACAGTGGAATAAGGAAGATCGCCAGGACTGTCGCCGTCAGCATACCGCCGAACACCCCGGTACCGATGGCGTTCCGCGCACCAGAACCGGCCCCGGTGCTGAGCATCAGAGGAGTTACCCCCAACATGAACGCCAGCGACGTCATCAGGATCGGACGCAGTCGCATACGTACCGCTTCCAGCGTTGCCTGAAGCAAGCCTCGCCCTTTCATTTCTAGTTCAAGGGCAAATTCCGCAATCAGGATGGCGTTCTTGGCCGACAGACCAATGGTGGTCAGCAGACCCACCTGGAAGAACACATCGTTCTCCAACCCTCTCAGGCTTGCGCCCAACACCGCACCGATTACACCCAACGGCACCACCAGCATGACGGCGAACGGGATGGACCAGCTTTCATACAGGGCAGCCAGACACAGGAACACCACGATCAACGACAAGGCATACAACGCAGGGGCCTGGTTGCCAGACTGACGCTCCTGATAGGAAAGCCCGGTCCACTCATAGCCATAGCCGCCCGGCAGCTCCGCCGCCAGCTCTTCCAGGGCCGCCATCGCGTCGCCGGTACTCATGCCCGGTGCGGCGTTGCCCTGAATATTCACGGAAGATACACCGTTATAACGCTGCAACTGCTGGGGACCGTAGGTCCATTCGCCACTGGAGAAGCTGGAGAACGGCACCATCTCACCCGCGCCATTGCGGACATACCAGTTGTCGATGTCTGTCGGCAGCATCCGGTAAGGGGCATCCGCCTGAACAAAGACCCGCTTGATGCGACCACGATCGACGAAATCGTTCACGTAGCTGGATCCCCACGCCACCGCCAGGGTGGTGTTGATGTCATCCAGCGACACGCCCATGGCCCGGGCCTTCTGACGGTCCACGTCCAGGCGGTACTGGGGCGCATCCGGCAAGCCGTTGTAACGCACCTGCATCAGTGCCGGGTGCTGGTTGGCCTTCGCCAGCAGGGTATTGGTGGCTTCCATCAGGGCTTCATGCCCCTGGGCACCACGATCCTGCAGCTGGAAGTTGAAACCACTGGCCACACCCAGGGCCGGAATCGACGGCGGGTTAAGCGCAAAGATCACCGCTTCCCGAACCTGAGAGAAAGCACCCATGGCACGACCAATGATGGCGTCCACACCGTTGTTCTCGAGGTCACGGTCTTCCCAGTCTTTCAGGCGTACAAAGGCCAGGCCGGAGTTCTGGCCCTGGCCGGCAAAACTGAAACCAGCCACAGTGAACACAGACTCCACCGCTTCGGCTTCGTTCTCCAGGAAATGGGTCTCCAGTTTTTCCAGCACTTCCAGAGTCTGATGTTGGGTAGAACCAACCGGCAGCTGAACCTGAGCCAGCAGGATGCCCTGGTCTTCATCCGGCAGGAACGCCGACGGCATGCGCATGAAACTGAACGCCAGGGCACCAACGATGGCCACATAGATCAGCAGGTAACGGCCACGACGACCAAGGATTTTCTCCACCCGGCTCTGGTAACGGCCCGAGGCCGCATCAAACGACCGGTTGAACCAGCCAAAGAAGCCGCCCTTGGCGTGATGATCGCCAGAGATGGGCTTGAGCATGGTGGCACACAACGCCGGGGTCAGAATCAGCGCTACCAGCACCGACAGCACCATGGACGACACTATGGTGATGGAGAACTGGCGATAGATCGCGCCTGTCGAGCCCGGGAAGAAGGCCATGGGAATGAACACCGCGGACAACACCAGGGCGATCCCCACCAGGGCGCCAGTGATCTGGCCCATGGATTTACGGGTGGCTTCCAGCGGGGATAGCCCCTCTTCCGCCATAACCCGTTCGACGTTTTCCACCACCACGATGGCGTCATCGACCAGCAGGCCGATCGCCAGCACCATGCCGAACATGGTCAGGGTATTCACCGAGAAACCAAAGGCAAACAACACCGCAAACGTTCCCAGCAGAACCACCGGCACCGCAATGGTCGGAATCAGCGTGGCACGGAAGTTCTGCAGGAACAGGTACATCACCAGGAAGACCAGGACGATACCTTCGATCAGGGTCTTGACCACTTCCCAGATGGAGATCTCCACAAATGGGGTGGTGTCGTAGGGGTAGTCCACTTCCAGACTTTCCGGGAAGTAAGGGCTCAGTTCCGCAACTCGGGCACGTACCCGCTCAGCAGTGTCCAACGCGTTGGCACCGGTTGCCAGGTTGATACCGAGTCCGGCGGCGACCTTACGGTTAAAGTGGCCTTGAATGGCGTAGTTTTCGGCACCAAGCTCTATTCGTGCCACATCGCGCAGGCGCACCTCGGCACCGTCGGACGTTACCCGAATCAGGATGTTGCCAAACTCTTCCGGGGTTTCCAGCAGGGTCTGCACCACAATCGAGGCATTCATCTGCTGCAGATCCACCGAGGGCGAACCGCCGAGCTGGCCTCCGGTCACCTGGTTGTTCTGTACGGTAATCGCGTGGGTCACATCCGCCGGCGTCAGGTTGTATTCATTCAGCCGGTTGGGATCGAGCCATACCCGCATGGCGTATTGGGCACCAAACAATTGAACCTGGCCTACCCCCTGGGTACGGCTGATCGGGTCCTGAAGGTTAGCCGCAACATAGTCCGCAATATCTTCACGGCTCAGGCTGCCGTCGCTGGAGGTAAACGCCAGTACCATCAGGAACGAGTCTGATGATTTGGTCACCTGAACACCTTGCTGCTGTACAACAGCAGGCAAGCTGGGGGTCGCCAGCTGCAGCTTGTTCTGCACCTGAACCTGGGCAATATCCGGGTCTGTGCCGGCGGCAAACGTCAGGGAAATACTCGCATTGCCCTGGGAGTCACTGTTGGAGGACATGTACAGCAGGTTATCGATGCCGTTCATTTCCTGCTCGATCACCTGGGTGACGGAGTCCTCAACTGCTTCAGACGATGCGCCCGGGTAAGTCGCGGAAATCGTGACTTCAGGGGGCGCAACCGTAGGGTACTGCTCAACCGGCAGACTGTAGATCGACAGGGCGCCCGCCATCATCAGGACGATGGCGATAACCCAGGCGAAGATGGGGCGATCAATAAAGAAACGTGCCATGAAATTAACCTTGTCCTTCCGCGACCAGCGCAGGTGACGTGTTTACATCGGGTTCGCTGACATCAACGGCGCGGACCGGAATGCCTACCCGGATTTTCTGGAGACCTTCAACGATGAGACGGTCACCATCCGCCAGTCCTTCGCGAATCAGCCACTGATTCTCCACAACCCGCTCAGCAAAAACGTCACGTTTCTCAACGGTGCCTTCTTCGCTGATCACCAAGGCTGTCGCCTGGCCATCCGGCTCCCGGGAAATGCCTTTCTGGGGAACCAGGATCGCTTCTTCACGCTCGGCCTGGGGCAGACGGGCGCGAACAAACATGCCCGGCAACAACGCATCATCCGGATTCGGGAACAAGGCCCGGAGGGTCACCGACCCGGTGGTTTCGTCCACCGCGAACTCGGAGAACTGAAGTGTTCCGGACTGCTCATAAGTGGTTCCACCCTGATACACCAGAGTCACTGCAGCCTGGTCTTCACCCACGGTCTGAAGCTGACCGGACGACATCGCACTGCGGAGTTCCTGAAGGGCGTTATAGGACTGGGTAACGTCTACGTAGATGGGATCCAGCTGGCGAATGGTCACCAGGGCGGACGCCTGGTTAGCCGTGACCAGGGCACCTGCCGTAACCGAAGAACGGCCGATGCGACCAGCAATGGGGGCCTTGATGGTGGTGTAGTCGAGGTTGATGTTTGCGGTTTGCACCGCGGCCTGGCCGGCGTCGACCATGGCCAGCGACTCATTCAGCTGGGCCCGGGCCTGATCCAGGTCCTGCTGGCTGATGGCACCGGTGTTGATCAGGCGCTCATAGCGCTCAGCCTTCAGGCGAGCGGTTTCCAGGGCTGCCCGTGCCGATGCCAGCTCAGCGCGGGCGCTGGCCAGGGCGGCCTTATAAAGACGGTCGTCAATCTGGTACAGCGGCTGACCAACTTCAACCGCCTCCCCTTCCTGGAACAGGCGTTCGACCAGAATACCGGTCACTTGGGGCCGTACTTCCGCCACCTGAAACGGGGTGGTCCGTCCGGGCAGCTCGTTTACCAGGGTAAACGGTTGTGCCTTAACCGTGATATAACCCACTTCGGGTGCAACCGGGGCAGTATTGGCAGGCGAGTCCGCCTGACCGCAACCGGCCACGAAAAGCACCGCGACCAGCGACAGGGATAGAGCGAGATGACGCATCAGTTGTTCCTCGGTATGAGTGATGTCCCACTGACGGGCTGTGGGGGCCCAGCAATGTCGTATGAGTGTAATCACGATCATACATACATTCATGGATGTATGTATAGTAAGTAGAGTTTCGCACGTTAATTGAATTGATTTCAGGAGCAAGGCATGGCCCGGCGCACCAAAGAGGATGCCCAGAAAACCCGTGAGCAGTTATTGGATGCTGCAGAAGTGGTGTTCCACCATAAAGGGGTGTCCGAAACGTCACTGAACGACATCGCGGCGGAGGCCGGCCTGACCCGGGGTGCGGTCTATTGGCACTTCAAGAACAAGCACGACGTGTTTGTAGCCATGCTGGAGCGCCTTGACCTGCCCCTGGAGTCACTCCATAAGGCTCTTGAATCTCCGGATGAGGAAGATCCCCTGGGTAAGATGAGGGAGTTTCTTCTGTACCTGGTCCGAGAAATTGCCAACGACCCCAAGCGCCAGCGCGTGTTTGAGATCGTTTTTCTCAAATGCGAAATGACTGAGGAAAATGAACCCCTCATAGAGCGACACCGGAAAGGCTTCCTGGATTCCTCCGGGCGGATGCGCAGAGTTCTGGACAATGCCGTGCGGCGCGGCCAGCTACCGGAATCCCTGGACATCGACCGCTCCATACTGCACCTGCATGTACAGCTGACGGGGCTGATTTACCTCTGGCTGCTATTGCCCGAAGAATTTGATTTCGAGGGCGAGGCCGAACGGGTGATCGATGCCTATTTCAGCTGCCTGAAGCAGTGTTTTGGCAACACCCTTCCCTCGTAACCCAGAACCTGATTCAGCCTAGCGCTGGACCAGCAGCCGCTCGAACTGGTCCAGGTCGCTGGAAAATGCCTGGTGGGCGTCATTCACGAGGTTTTTCAGGTCTTCTGACACCCGCTCACCCGGTATCACGCGGTTGTTGATGATGCCCATGCCGATACGAACAAAAAAGTTATCCAATCCCTCAAAGGCAGCCGCCAGCTGCAGCTGACCTGGCTCGCCAGCGCCTCCCCCAACTTCCACAATGCCGGTAATCCCCTGCTGGCTGTTGCCCTCACAGGCTACCGTGAGGAAGTCCCTCATCAGCTGGTCAATGCGCTTGGGCAAAACCACATCAATGATTGATGCAGGCAGCACCCCCAGGGCTCTGCCGCCAACCCCCACCCGCGGAACGGAACGCCCTTGAGCCACAAAGCGGGCGCCCTGTGCCGTTGGCTCGTAGGCAATCTCAAAGGACATGCCTTCGACCTCAGCAATGATACCGAGAACGTCCAGCCGGGCATCAACATGGGCACGCAGTTGGCGTGGCTCGCGGGGATCAAACCGGGGGGCCTCGGCTACCGGCTTCTCATAACGCACCGGCACAACCTGACCATCCCGGACCACCATGCTCAGCGTTCCTTGCAAGCGCTCGCTGTCAACGCCCACTCTTATAAGCCGGCCATACTCGTCATAGAGATTGAGTTCAGCCTTCACCAAAGAGTCCAGCCGCTCCAGGTAACGGGCAAGATCGGGATAGGCGTTCGCCAGGCGTTGCGGGTGCAGGGTAAACACCCCATGAACCTGACGATAGCCAGGCTCACCCTCATCGACAATCAGCAAATCATCCAGGGTTCCCAAGCCCGACACCAGTTGCCACATCTGTGGATAGGATGCCCACACCGGCGCCAGCAAATCGAGTTCGGCCTCCGACAGCGCCGGGTTCAAGCCCCTTGCCTGCCGCCGGTAGACCTCCAGCTCTCCCCCCGAATCCCTCGCCAAAGTTCCTTCAAGGTCGGTCAGCCGGGGCGTAACCTGCCCGGTCTCCTGCCCGCCAACCATCCGTAAGGCCTCCTCGGCAGCGCGCACCACCGATGGCCAACCCACATTACCTAGCCCGATCCCCACATTGGCATCCAGCAGGTAATGAGTGGCGTCCTCGGCGTCGATTTCCCGTGCCCGAACCTCGGCACGAAAATCGCCTAACCCGGGCTGATCCGATCCGGGTCTGAGCCTGGGCTCAGGTCCAATGTGATACTGATCCGGGCCGACTTCCCCGTAAACCGTCAACGCCCGCCACGGGGCCTGCTGCTCAGGTAGCAACTGATAGAAGCCCTCAAGATCAAAGCTTTCCAGTGACTCCCAGAGGTCGTCGACAAACGCGCGGGTTTGATCATGGTAGTCCGTGCGTTCCATGACCAAACGCTGCAACTGGATGTAATGCCGAAGCTGTCGAACTGCAGCCTCCGGCTCACCCTCACCGGCCAACTCCACCGGGGGGCGCCACCCCCACTGAACGGTTTCAGTAGGAGCCGCCAGCAGGGAAGTCGTAAAGGTAAAGCTGAGGACGAGCCAGCCAAGACGGGCAAGATGAGTCATTGGACACCGTTAGTTGTAGTTATTCGACGACGAGACTGTACCCAACGATGAGGGTTGCCAGACAGAAACGCTATGGCCGCGATAACCGCTACCTGCGTCACTAAAGCGTTCAGTCACCTGCACAGGCGGGCGTCACACAGGCCCATAATGACAAAAACCGGATGGAACGAAGCCTTCTCCCCTATCGTGTCGTAATAAGCAAAAGGAATAAGGCCTTTTGTTTATAACAACGATTAAGAAAGACGTTTCAGGGGAACGTAGTATGAGCGTAATGACAAGCCTCGCGAGTCGAACAGCCGAGTTATTTGACATCGATGAGCGGTTGCTGGTGGAGGAAAGCCAGTGGTTTGTGCGCACAAGGGAAGTGCCCCAACTTGGTCCTTTTGGCAGCCGGGACGAAGCCATATCAGGACTTTATCAACATGTGGAATTGTGGAACCGTACTGAACTGCCAGCCATCATTCCTTTCATGCCGGCGTCCACCGTCCACCGGTTGGATAACTGCAACACGCCCGATTGCGGGTTGTGTGCCGAATTAACCTTACTTCGGGACTGTTCCACCCCAAGGCCAGTTGCACGATGAAGCCTGGGCTCCCAAAAGCCAGGCGTCCCACCAGCAAATCGCCCTGCCGCCATCAACGCTGTCGGGTGATCCTGTCTACCGTGCTTTTTGTAGGCGGCTTGTGGGCCTACCTGGCCGTCGTTGAAATCCAGGACCCCCGCCATCCGGTACAAGCCGGAGCCGGCATGGGAAAAAGGTACTTCTCACCACCGCCTCTGGAGCGGTATCAAAGTACAGCAGCGGCTATGGGTGAACTTGAACTACCGGGTTCTCTCTAGTGTCCCGTCTGGCTAATTCCTTAACCTACTGCTTGCCTCTGAGGACACTGACCAAGGCGCCAGTCTGAAGGTGTGGTGGTTCCACATCAAGGACTGGCAACACAGGCTCAGAGTCCTCAGAGGCAAGCCCTTCGGGAGTTTCTGAAAAGCCGAATGGCGTCGTTCTGCTGTCTCGATTTGGAACCACCAAATCTTCACCAGCACGCCTAGCTCTTCGGCTTTTCAGAAGCTCAGTAGGTTAAGGAATTAGCCAGACGGGACACTAGCAGGCCAACCTTCGGCAGAGTGGTTAACCAAGCCTGCCGAAGGTGCTTTTTCAGCATTCAGTCTTTGGTGTGGATCAGGCTTTCCAGGTGATAGGAAAGCTCCACCAGCTGGGCATGGCGCAGGTCCCGCAGCAGCTTATCAATCAGCTTGCGAATGCCCTTTTCCGCAGTACTGATGCCGAGGTCGGCCGTCTTCTTGCTGACCCGCCCCATGGCTACACGGTTGGTTGGTTCGTGGTAGTAGTTGACGATGCTCAGGTCAACGATTTCACAAAGCGCATCAATCACGCCGTCAATATACAGGCTGGTGTTGGTATCGCTTCGCACCTGTGCAATCAGGTCCAGGGCTCTCTCGTGTAGTTCCGCATGGACGTGAAACACCAGGTGAGGTTCGGACCGCTCAGGATGCACCCACAACATCTGCTCCAGATACTGGCTCAACTCCTTCAGCTCCTCTTCACTGCGCTTGCTGAAGAACTGTTTGATGACCAGCTGAATCGCCCCCATGATGGCCTTGATGCCGGTGTCCGCAGTTTTTTTCAGGCCAGAGGTCAACGGCACGATCTCGGTCGGACGGTGGTAGTAGCTTTGCAGGCCATGATGGGTGAGGCGAATCACCAGGTGAGCCGCTTCCTCACTAAGCTTACGGGTAGCCCCGCCATCATCTGAGCGGATCCGCTCTGCCGTTTCCCTGGCATCTACGTGCAGCCCGTCGTCAATCGGGAACCCCCAGAGTGCGTTGGCTGTAGTCATTGTTGCTCTCCTTAATTGTTGGATAGAGCAACTATGTCAACAGTAGTTCCGGCAGGAATTGGCCGAACCGTAACAACTTCGCGGGCACCTTTGCCATGACCGTTCACGGAGGTCAGCTACCGCCCCTGTGGGTTAGCAGGAAGCCGGCGCCGAGCAGAAGGCCCGACACAAAGCCATACAGGTGAGCCTGGTGAATCACCCGGAAATCTGACACCAGACCAACCCCCAAGGCTTCCCACCCCAGCGCATCCAGGGTCAGCTTCGCAGCTCCGCCAACCAAGCCGGCCAGAGCCAGCACGGGGTGATCAGGGAACAAAACCACGGTTCCGGCAGCGAACAAGCCAAATAGGACACCCGAGAATCCCCGGTACCAAGCCACCGTGGGGTCAAAAAAATATAAGCCAACACTGACAGCTAACGAACAAACCAGTGTTGTCAGCCACCACTGCCAAGGTCCGAATGCCTTCCCGGTCCACCACCAGACCAACCAGACTCCCACCAGGTTGACCATCAGATGCCATCGATCAATGTGCACCCAATGCCCAGTCAACAGCCGCCAGTACTCCCCCTGCCCGATCAACCCCGGCTGGTACTGGAACAGCGAACCCACCGGATAAAGCCAGCAAGCCAGCATTAACGCGGATAGCAAAAGCGGTGCAGACGAACGGTAAAGCAATGGAGACACTGGGATTTCCTGTGTTCTTTGACAGGATGTCATCATAGACTGATCCGGGTATATGGTCAGACTTTTCCATAAAGCCGTCTCGAAGGACCCACACAGGACCCCGCTATGACAGTCGATCGAGTGCGTCTTGCCGAACTCGCCAACCAGTCACACACCACCGGCAAACGCTTCCACAATCTGGAACGAGTTCCCACCCATGGGCTCGGGGACTTTCTTCGCTGGCAAATGTCCCCAGGGCGCCGATTCCCAAAAGGCAAGCAGTACCATCTGCTCCGCCCGGACGCCCACGCCCTGGGCCATCCGCCAGAAGATGTTCAGCTGACCTGGCTGGGGCACTCGTCTTTCCTGTTCCAGTACCGGGGCCAGAACATTCTCACCGACCCCGTGCTGTCAGAGCGAGCCAGCCCCTTCCCATTTCTGGGCCCAAAGCGCTATACCCCTCCGGCACTGGAAGTACACGAGATGCCGACCATTGACCGGGTGCTGATCTCCCATAATCACTATGACCACCTCGACGAAAAGACCGTGCGCCAACTCCACCGGCGTTTTGGCGACAAGGTCCAGTTTCTTATTCCCAAGGGATTGAGGCGATGGTTCGAGCGACGCGGCATCCGCAATCTGGTGGAACTCGACTGGTGGCAGTCGGAGCACCTTGATGAGCACACCGAGGCGTTCTGCCTGCCCGCCCAACATTTCAGCGGACGTACCGCCACCGATGGGAACACCAGCTTATGGTGCGGGTGGCTGCTGGAGATCGCTGGGTACCGGTTCTATTTCGCCGGAGATACCGGGTATGGCAACATTTTTCGTCAGATCGGCGAGGTGTTCAGCCCTATCCACCTCGCCCTTCTGCCCATCGGCGCCTACGACCCCCGCTGGTTCATGTCACCGGTTCATATTGCGCCGGAAGAAGCCGTCCATATCCACCGGGACATTGGCGCCCGCCAGTCTGTGGCAATGCATTGGGGCACCTTTGTACTGACCGACGAACCCATGGATGAGCCCCCACACCGCCTGCGCCGCGCCCTCGCCGACCAGTCCGTGGAGGAAGGGCTGTTCCGGGTCATGCAGCACGGGGAAACCCTGGTTTTTCCTGCCAATTATGGCAACTGAGACTACTCCGCCAGCTGTTGCCGGATGGCTTCCAGACGCGTCCGGTTAACCCCGAAATCCGAGTAACCGGTTCTTGACCCAGAGCGGACCTGCACCAGCCCCTGGTCAGGCTGGTAGAGAAACTCCAGGTCATCGACAAACCGAAACAGGAATGAGGTGGCTTCGGCATGAATGTAGGTCTCGCTCTGCACCACAACCCGCAACTGAGCGTCGGACGACAAAACCAAAGGCAGCGATTCCCAGGCATCAGGGCCTGCGTTCAACGGTGCTATCAGGTGCTCAGCATCATCTTCATCGGCCTGACTGGAGACACAATTGGGACTTGGCGGACACGGGGCCAGCATGCCGTTGGCACCAACGCCGAGGTGTGCCGGTGGTTGGCTGCTGCAGGCTGACAGCAGCAGAGTGACACTCAGCCCCGCAGTGAATGCCCAGGCGTTTGGTATTGAGTAGTCGGCCATAGCGTGGAGTCCCATCGTTCGATATCAGCACCGGTTTTGTCCCGGCACCATTGTGGCTTCAGGCCACTATAGGCCAAGGTAAGCCGCAACACCAAAATACTGTTTTTATATACAGCAATATTAATATACACTGCGGCCAGAAGTTAAACGTTGTTCCCTCAGCCCAGGCTGCCGGGAACCCTATGGAGACGCAATCATGGCCGTACAAGCGCTGTACTACTCTGAAAGGGATGGGCTGGAGATGGCACTGAAACACCCTGATACCCTACTGTTTTCATCCAAGGCGGACGCCGATGCCCGGGACAAGATCCTTGAACTGGCAGAGGAAATCACCCAGTTCCTGCAAACCCGGGTGGATGGCATGAGTGAGGAGATGGCCGAAAAGGCGGCCCTGGTGATTGCCGAAGAAAAGGACCTGTTCGCCAGAGCCCTGAAAAAACCGTCAGTGCTCAATCAGCCGGACGAACAGGCCCCCTGATACAAAAAGGGCCCCGCACAGCGGG
Organism: Marinobacter zhejiangensis; assembly: GCF_900114775.1. Lineage (GTDB taxonomy): Bacteria > Pseudomonadota > Gammaproteobacteria > Pseudomonadales > Oleiphilaceae > Marinobacter > Marinobacter zhejiangensis. Next base: position 229,453 of record NZ_FOUE01000003.1, on the reverse strand, counting down.
GCCAACTATCGCCAACTGTTACCTCGTCAGAGCCGCTCTGCGCTTAGCGTAACGGTTTCAACGGTTTCGGCTTTGACACTCTCGCTATCAAACAAAACCGGTCGCCATTCGAGGTTACTGTATTTTTCTGCTTGGTCGGTAAAGTGCTCTCCTTCCGGATCATGGTCCTGACCGTAAGTGAGGAACATCTGGGCTGAAGGTCCCTGGTCGGTGTACTTCAGCGCCATCACAATACTGGTGCCGTAGTTTATCCGGTACGCCAGTTCATCACTGCCGTTGCCATCTTCATCCAACGCGGTCAGCAGGCTGCCGGCCTGAGGGGAACCCGTCAACGCATTGGCCAGATCGGAGGTACTGCGCGACGGCACCTTGGTTTCCGCCATATTGAAGACCCCTTCGAACGAATAGCCACCACTGACCGGAATGCCTGTCAGCCCCTCCGCCTTGAGCACGTACTGAAGGCTGCCCAGGGGCGCATCGAGAGCGATACCCGCATCAGAGAACTGCTTCGCGGCCCGGGCCAGGGCGACAAGTACCGGGTCATTCTGGGGATCGGCAGTATTGATCGGCGCCAGTCCCGCCGGGGTTGTTGCCGGTTGCGCCGGATCGAAGGCGGTTGCAAACAGGTCATCACTGAGCGAGCGGTGGCTTGCTACGCGGAACGCCCCCAGGAACTCCCGCATCAGGTGCGCGCCCTGGCTATCTGTGTCGTAGCGGCCGTCCCAGTTGATCAGCGCCTGGCAGGCTGCCGTCAAGTCATAGGATGCCCCATCCAGCTGAACGCTCGGGTAATTGACGCAACGCTGGGTCAGCTGGGTCTGCCAGTCACCGGAGAACAGCGAGCCGTTATGAGTAAGCACCGTCATCAGTTCCGCCATGGAATAACGGCCATCCAAGCCCGCCAGGCCATTGCCACTGACGTCGCTGATCAGCTGGGCATTGTAGCGGGTACGGGTGCTACGAACCGTGCCTTCCGGGCCGTAAAGGAGACTGTACCCCTCCAGCGGAGCGTCAAGGTTGCTTAACCAGTGACTGCTGTTGGCATTGAAGACGTAATCGGTACGGGTCTGCTTGGGCGCCTTGCTGAATGGCACCAGGCCGGGGGCCAGGGTATCGCCACTGTCACGCCACTCGTACAGGAACGAATCGCCGGGCAACAACACGCTGCCAGCCCCATCCTGCCAGATCGGTGCCAACTGCGGTGCTGCAGAGGCTATCTTCCAGTACCCCTCGGCATAAGGGGTGAGCTGTGGAACCTGGGTGCCATCAATGTAGCTGGCGGTCCCTTCCCGGTCGATCATCAGGGTGTTAACCCATGGAATGCCCTGGTGGTCTTCAAAGGCCTGGAAGAACTCGCTTCTTGAGCGCGCTCTGCCCATAGCGACCCACTGCTCCAGCATACGGGTGTTTCCAGCATTTGCATCCCGGTAGGTAATCGCGCTTGAGCCGCTCCACCCCAAGGCCGGCGACAGCGAAGACAAATTGACCATCGGGCCAAAGTGGCTGAAGTAAACCGGCTGGCTGTGCTGCGCCAGACTGCCATCCGGTTGCTTGACGTCGATGGTCACCGTTTTACTGGTGATGTCCCGGAAGGCGCCATCGAACTCGTAACGCATCGGGTCATTGGGGTCCAGCTTCAGCTGATAGAGCGTGAAACGCTTGGACTGGGATACTGTGTGAGTCCACCCGAGATGATCGTTAAAACCAATCACCACCGCTGGCAGGCCAATCATGCTCACTCCAGTGATATCTAGCTCACCCGGTATGGTCAGGTGATTCTGGAAGAAGCGCAGCTCACCGTCCCAAGGGAAGTGAGGGTTCGCCAGGAGCATGCTGTTGGCACCTTCAACCCGGTCGCGGCCCAATGCCCATCCGTTACTGCCGATACCCTCAGAGGTAAATACCTGGGCGGAATCCAGCTCTGCGCCCAGGGCGGCAATGGCAGCACTTGGGGGCTGGGCAGCGGCAATTGCCGGCAGGAAGTTACGGCTGCTGGCCAGCCCAGCAAGATCGAGCTGGTAGGCTAACAGGTCAAGGGCCGTAATAGGCTCAACCCATTCGGCATTACGGCACGGTGAGGGATAGTCGGCTGGCCCCGACCGTTCATCAAGCGACCGGTTGAATCCTGCCGCGAAGCCCGTGAGCAATTGCTTCGAAGTGTCCGTTAGACCGGCATACAACTCCGCAGCCTGAGCCGGGTAGTCCAGCGCTTTATAGCCAACGTCCGTCAGGATGTTGGCGTGATTGGCTCCAGGACCAAAATAACGGGACTTTTCGGAGTTCAGCTTGACCAGTTGCTCCGATAAAGTGCAAAGGTTGTTACGGGCGTGCGCATAGCCCATCCCATAACCGAGGCTACCGTAATCACTGGCGGTAATATGGGGAACGCCGAAACCGGTGTACCGGATTGTGGCATCATAGGGCCCGAGCGGTTGCGGACCGCTTGCATTTTCAGAGCCGCCATTACAGCCTAGTAAAAGCGCACTGCCAAGCACTGCGCCAATTGCACTCAATCGCATAGATGTTCCTCACCTAGTTATCGTTGTATGGGTGGCGAGGGCCTATTAAAAGCAATTTGAACCTAAGATTCGTCTGCTTCGATGGATTCGAAAGACAAAATATTTATCTAATAAAAACAATTGATTGAACGTACAGTTCGATCCATCCATACGTGAGGTAGAGATGAATTACGTATCGGCAGCAGCTGCATTGGTGTGTCTGTCCATCGGGGTGATCCTGTTGTTTGCCAGCCTGAGCTGGCTGGTTAACCGGCAACAGGACCGTCTGCCAATGGCCTACCTGATCGCCATGCTGAGCCTGATTGTGCTTCAGTCTATGGAGTACCTGTACCTCCAGACCGAACTGATGCACCGGTGGCCATTCTTCCTCAAAATCGCCGATGCGCCCGTGGTTATGCTTCCGTTCTGTCTTTTCGGCTACATCCGCGCCCTTCAAGGCGACAATGTGCTGGCCAACTGGCGCGCCCGCTGGCTGCATGCCCTGCCAATGATCCTTGTCGCCGCCCTGGCGGTCCCTTTCTGGCTATTGCCCTCAGAGGAGCAGGTCTACTGGCTCATGCAGGGGCGGATATCGGAATCCCTCTGGCAGCCGGCCGCGCTGTATGGCACCCCCTATCTTTCAGTGCTGATTGTGCTCAGTCTGTTCTATTGGTGGCGCCAGCAACGGCTCGGCATCAGTAGCCGCAAACCGGCGGTGCAAGACTGGGTAAACCGGCTGCAGCTGATTCAGCTCATCATCGCCACATCACTTATTATTCGCACCATTATTTACTACCTGATCGATTGGCAGATTTCGGAGATCTACTTTCTCGCCCCGACAACCGCCTACCTTGCCTACCTGCTGCTGACATTTGCCCATTTGCCGGCGCATATTCCACGAGCCACGACGCCGGAAATCAAACCAGCCGCCGCCAGCAATGACACGCCCAGCCAGGCAGCTGTTGAGCCCGAAGCGGCCGCCCATTTCGGTCTGCTGACCGACGCTATGAAAGACGGCCTGTTCCGGCTCAACGACCTGACCCTGGGCAAACTCGCCCAACAGTGCGGCATCACCACGCACCAGGCTTCGGCCGCTATCAACCAGTGTTCAGGCGGCAATTTTTACGATTGGCTTAATGGCTTCCGTATCGATGCGGCCTGCGAGGCCCTGACCCAGTCAACAATCTCAGTCACACAGATCTGCTACGACGTCGGTTTTAACTCCAAATCCACATTCAATACCGCATTCCGACGCATTACCGGCTGCACCCCCACCGAGTTCCGCAAGCGACAAACTGCTTGCCAGCCACCCTCCACCGCCTAAAATAAGGACTTCCAAACTGCCCGCCCGTTGTTAATCCATGAACCTGATCTCCTTCGATATCTTTCGTACCCTGGGGTTTCCCGACACCAAAACCCTGAAGCCAGAACAGTTCCTGAACCACAAGGAGGAGCTAAAACAGGCAGATTGGGTGCTGTACCCTGAGTACTGGCAGCTGAACGCGCTGGTGCATGGCCTTAAGTGCCGGGTTTTCCCGAGCGTGGCCAGCTATCGCATTGGCCACGACAAGATTGAGATGACCCGAGCCTTCCAGACCGTTGCCCCTGAGCACACGCCCTGGACCCTCATTGAGGCCAATGGCCATCAGGAACGGGAAATGATCTGGGACACCATGGTGTTGCCGTTTGTGGCCAAGCGCCCAAAAGCCAGCATGGGAGAAGGAGTCTGGCTGATCAATGACCGCCAGGACTGGCAACGCTACTGTGACGAAGCCGACGTGCTGTATGCGCAGGAATACCTGCCGATCGACCGGGATATCCGCGTGGTCATCGTGGGCGACCAGGTCGTAACCGCCTACTGGCGGCATCAGTCCGACCAGGGTTTCTACAACAACGTTGCCCGGGGCGGCCGGATCGACACCAGCCCGGTACCAGAGGCAGCCCTTGAACTGGCGTTACGCTTGGCCAGAGACCTGGACGTCAACCATGCCGGATTTGACATTGCCATGGTGGGAAACCATCCCTATGTGCTCGAATTCAACCGTCTGTTTGGCAATCAGGGGCTGGATAAAAGCGATGTGCTGCGGGACGCTATCCTCGATTACCTGCACCAACAGAGCCAGCCCTGAGCTTCACGCCCCTTTTCAGGAGTCCAACCATGGCCACCATCCTGCCGTTCAAGAAGCCCGCCAAGAAGGCTCCCCGCAAGGGCTTGTGCCAGCACGACTTCCACAAATGGGAGGTGTGCAAGGAGAAGCAGTTTGACGTAAAACAGGGCAAGCTGGTCACCGTCTACCGCTGTGCCCGCTGTGGAAAACAGAAAGTAAAGGCCCACTAACCTGTCTGAAAAATAAGCAGTCGCCAAGGACAGGCAGACTGGATCAATGACTGACAAACCGAAAAAGTTAGCATTGAGAAATACTGAACGGCCAACTAGTCTCTTGGTCGTCATTCAAATCATGGAACGATAGGAGTCCCCTAATGCATGGACTGCAGGATCCCAGCAACTACGAATCGCTGAAATCAAAACTGTCATCGGCCGCAATCGTCGGCCACACCACCGCAACTACCGCCCGCCTCTGGACCCGGGTTTATCGCGACGGCCTCTGGCACTTGCTGGTCAGCCACCGGCCCCTGGACCATGACAGCTATACCCTGTCCAACAAGTCCATCGCGCAGCTGACCACGCAGCATCCCGACATCCTTCATGCCAGCCATACCTTCAGTCCATCCTCTGACCTGACTCACACCTTTGAAATTGATGGACTCCTGGCAAACACCCGTTACTACTATTACCTGGTCGCCGATAACGACCGCCCAGAAATCAGCCGTCGGGTGGAGTTGGGCGGTAATCATGACTACTGGTTCAGGACTCTGGCCAAGACCCCCGCCAGCCTGTGCTTTGGTTTTTACTCCTGCCACGACCCGTTCAGCGTCAGCCCCAGCCATGATGGCGCCTGGAGCCACTTCCTGGATGCGCTGGACGATCGCAAAGCCGATTTCGTCATCGGCGGGGGCGACCAGGTGTATTGCGATACCAACGACAAGTCCCGGATTCAGGACGTCTGGCAGTGGCTGGCGTTGAACAAGAATGCGCTGATCCAGAACCACCGCCACGCTGACGGCAGTCTCGACAAGCCCGCCCTGGTGGCCTACTTCACCCAGCTCTACCGCACCTATTACCGGATCTACTGGAACTTCGAGAACGTGCTGTCGGTGTATCGCCGCTACCCCCAGTACATGATTTGGGACGACCATGAAATCATGGACGGTTGGGGCTCCCTGACGGAGAAGGAGCGCAAGCTCAAGCTGCGCCATTGGCTGCAGGACGATGATGATGAGGTCAACTATGAACTGGTGATGCTGATGTTTGAAGCCGCTGCTGCGGTTTATGAAGAGTATCAGCACTGCCACAACCCTGGCCCCGGGAATAACCTGAGCGACCTGCCCCAGTGCCAGTGGGACTACACCATGAACCATGGTGAGTTTGCCTTCTTTGTGCTTGATGTACGGGGCCACCACGACTGTGAGCCCGCTGACAGCGACCATAAGCTGCTGGGCAGGGATCAAATGGCGCGCTTCCGGCGCTGGATCAACGCTGCGGCAACCAAGAAAAAGAAGGCCCTGTTCGTTGTATCTCCTGTACCCATGGTGCACTGGAACGAAAAGTTCGTGGATACCGCCGATTTTGGCAGTCAGAAGGACGACTTCATGGACGAGTGGGGACACAGCAGTAACCACGCCGAGCGCCGAATAGTGCTCGACTTGCTCCTGAAGCGGTCCCACGAGAGTGGCATGCCCATTACCATCCTGAGCGGTGACGTGCACTGCGCCAGCGCCTTTCGCATCCGCCAAGACAACCGCTTTCCGGGTGCCCGCCTGTTCAACCTGACATCCAGCGCCATCTCCCGAGCTCCCGCACCCGGTCTGGCGGTCGCGGCCATGCAGAAATCCGCAAACATCGACGGCTACGAAGGGGGCCGTTTTGAGCAGTTGTACCGTTTTGCTGGCGAAAACAATTTCGCGCTGATCAATGCGGATGTCCGGGATGGCGAATTAAGTTTGTCCGCGAACCTGTTCTGGGCTAAGCCGGGGCGTGACAGCATGACCCAGAAAGTGATCTGGCTTCACAAACCCGGCAAGCAGCGATAGGCATCAACAAATATTCTGAATACGTCTGCAAAACCGGCAACCATCGCCCACAATAAAGAAAGAGTCAGGGTAATAGACGAGGGAGGCGACGGTGCCGGGCAAACAGGCAGTCCAGACCATTTGTCCATTCTGCGGTGTCGGGTGCGGCATGCATCTTCTGGTGGATGACCAGAATAGAGTCGCCGCCGTCTCGCCCCAGGGCGATCACCCGATTAGCCGGGGCAAGCTCTGCGCCAAAGGCTGGAGCACCCCCTTTGCTATTGAGCCAGGGGATCGCATCCGGCAACCGCTGATACGAACCGATGACGGCTTCCGCCCGGCCAGCTGGGACGAAGCCCTGGAAGTCATCCGCTATGGGTTGCTCGACATTCTCAGTCAACTCGGCCCAACCGCGGTCGGCGTCATCAGCAGTGCCCGAGCCAGCAACGAGGACAACTACGCCGCCCAGAAGTTTGCCCGTGCGGTGCTGGGAACCAACAACATTGACCACTGCGCACGGATTTGCCACAGCCCCACGGTTGCCGGCCTGAAACAGACTCTGGGCTCAGGTGCCATGACCAACAGCGCGGCGGACATCGACTCAGCGGAGGTCCTTGTTGTATGGGGAGCCGATGCCACCGAGAACCACGCGATTCTCGGTGGACACATCATTGAAGCCAAGCTCCGGGGGGCCACCCTCATCGTGGTTGACCCACGCCGTACCCGGCTCGCCAAGCTGGCCGATCTGCATTTGCAGGTAAAACCGGGAACGAACATCCTGCTGGTCAACGCCCTGCTCCATGAAATTTTCCGCCATGGCTGGCAAAACCAGGACTTTCTCGATAGCCGCTGCGAAGGGGCCGATGCGCTTCGCAAATCGGTCAGGGACACCAGCCCAACCCAACTGGCAGATGCCATTGGCGTACCGGCCGAACAGATCGAGGCGATGGCCCGGACATACGGCCAGGCAAACAGCGCCATGATTCTCTATGGCATGGGCATTACCCAGTTTGTCAGTGGCACCTTCAATGTTATGGCACTGTCCAACCTGGCCCTCAGTTGCGGCCAGATTGGACGGCCCGGCACCGGCATCAATCCGCTGCGAGGACAGAACAATGTCCAGGGAGCCTGCGATATGGGGTGCCTGCCCAACGTCTACCCCGGCTATCAGGACGTAGCAGACCCGGCTGTCCGGCAACACGTCAGTGATTACTGGCAATGCCCACTCCCCGACCACACCGGGCTTACGTCCATGGGGATGACTCAGGCCGCGCTGCGAGGCGAGTTCAAGGGGCTGATCCTGTTTGGCGAGGATCCGGTGGTGACCGACCCAGACCAGAACGAGGTTTTGGCTTCACTTAAAGCGTTGGACCTTCTGGTTGTCGCCGAGCTGACCATGACCGAAACCGCCCGCCACGCCCATGTCGTGCTACCGGCGGCATCATTCGCGGAAAAGAACGGTACCTTCACCAACTGCGAGCGCCGGGTTCAACGAATTCATCAAGCCATCCCACCTGTTGGTGAAGCCCTGGGTGACTGGCAATGGCTCGGCGCAATTGCCCGGCAACTGGGCAGCAGCAGCCTTGACTGGACCAACAGTCAGGCCGTCTTTGACGAAATGGCGGGGATGACCCCCAGCTACAGCGGCATGAGCTATGAAAAGCTTGCCCGCCAGCATGGCCTGCAATGGCCCTGTGATGATGCAGCGCCCGAGGGTACCCCCACACTTCACCAGACAGAATTCCCGATTGGCCGGGCCCGGCTCATCCCCGTACATCATGTCGACATCGACGAACCGGCAGATGCTGACTACCCCCTGCAACTCACCACCAACCGGCTGCATTTCCATTATGGCTGCGGCTCAATGAGCCGGAAGTCGCCGCTGCTCGAACGGGAAACTCCTGATGGAATTCTGTTCATAAGCCCCGAGGATGCCCGCAACCTGAGGCTCAAGAATCACAGTGCCATCGGCATACGCTCTCGCCGTGGCTACCTCGAAACCCGGGCCATCATTACCGATGATCTGCCACCGGGGTTGGTGAGCATGCCGTATCACTTTAGTGAAGCGCCATCGAACCAGCTCACAAACCGGGCCATGGACCCGGTATCAAAAATGCCCGAACTTAAAGTGTGTGCCGTCCGGATTACGCCCCTGCCGGAAGGGCAGGCACCGCGTACCATTCAATCGATTCGGGCCAGTGCAGCACCCCCAAGTGCCCGGGAGAACTCCTGATGATCCACTATCGACTGGCAGAACTGGCTGAGCTGACCCGCCACCTGGGGCGCACCCGGCAAGTCTGGCAACGCTCCGGCGCCAAGGAGTGGTGCCAAGCCGACGCCAGCAACCCGCCGCCGCTTGAGGCCGGTCGCTCAGTCCAGTCCGCCAAAGGCTTTTTCTTTGCCGAGCAGGAACACATCTTTGAGTTCGACGGCCGTTACTTTCGGGAAACCCTACCCAAGCCAGCACCGTTCGCCCTGATTGGCGTCAGCAGCTGCGACCTGGTCGCCATTGCCTATCAGGATCAGTTCTTTGCCAGCGACCCGCACTACCAGGCCCGGCGCCAGCAGGCCCTGTTGGTGGGACTGGAATGCACGGTGCCTTGTGAACATGGCTTCTGCCCTACGGTGGATGCAGGCCCCGCAGCCCGCCCGGGTACATCGGACCTGGTGTTGCATCCGGTTGGAAATGGTTGGCTACTGACGGTCACCAGCGAGCAGGGGCGTAAAAGCCTGCAGGGCCTGAACCTCACGACAGCGCCTGAAGCCATGAAACAACAGCGCCAGGCGCAACTGGCGGATTGTGAACGCCAGTTTCCCGACGACCAGCATATCCGGGACGGAGTACAAGCACTGAACGCTGGCACCGTCAACGCATCAACGTGGCAGCAGATGGGCGTTCAGTGCCTGAGTTGTTCCGGTTGTACCAGCCTGTGTCCGACCTGCTCCTGTTATGGGGTTCAGGACCAATCAGCCGATCAGACGATTACCCGCCGCCGCTTCTGGGACTCCTGCCTGTACGATGGCTTCCAGCGCGAAGCCAGCCAACACAACCCCAGTGACGACGCTGGCGCACGGGTATACCGGTTCTGGTACCACAAGTTCAGTGACGATTTCCGCAAGGACTTCGGCCGCTACGGCTGTGTCGGCTGCGGACGCTGTGAAGCCACCTGCCCCGGCGTCATTGGTATCCACTCGGTCATGAAACGGATCAGCCAACATGACTAGCCTCACCCCAATGGTCGCCGAATTGGTGGACTACTACGATGACGGCGAAGCGGCCCGTCACTTCCAGTTCCGTCTGCTGGACCAGCAACAGTGGCCGCCCCCGGAGCCAGGCCAGTTCTTCATGTTGTCTGTCCCCGGTGCTGGAGAAATCCCCCTCACGTTCACCCAGCTTCCTGACCAGAACCAACACTGGTGGGCGCTGGTTCGGCGAATGGGTTCAGTCACCAGTGCCCTGTTCCGGCTCGAGCCCGGAGCGATCTTAGGCGCCAGGGGGCCATTCGGACGGGGTTGGCCCAGACCTGGATCAGACCAAACCCCGGTTCTGCTTATCGCGGGCGGCTGTGGTCTGGCACCTCTGGTCAGCCAGGCCGAGCGTTTGCTCGAAATGAACCTTGGTCCCGTTGCCCTGATCTACGGAGCCCGCAGCCCCGAAGCACGGGTGCTGGGGCGCGAACGCGACCGTTGGCAGCACAAACTTGCGCTGTTTGAGGTGATCGAACAAAGCCCGGGGCAGACGGCACGACGGACACCACTGGACGCGCTGCCGGATGTTCTGGCGCACTGGGGACACGAGCCCGGAGCCACATTCATGTGTGGTCCAGAAGCCATGATGACCGCCCTGAGCCAGCGCCTGATCGAACGGGGCATCCCGCCATCCTCAATCTGGCTATCCCTGGAGCGTAGAATGCACTGCGCCACAGGCACCTGTGGTCACTGCTACCTCAGCCACAGGTATGTCTGCCAAAGTGGGCCCACATTTGGCTGGCCAGAACTCGAACTGCTTATGCAACAGCCCGTTACTACACAAACGCCCCCTTTGCTATCCTGCTAAAAGACGCTAAAACCTTCGCCCACACTTTGGTTCAATGGGAACCCAGAGCAACCCACTTTAAGGTGTCCACCTATGCCAGACCGTACTTTGCAACTTGAGCACATCGCTCACAAGCTCAGCCTCGACAACTTGCAAAGCATTGGCACCCTGGACCCGGAGCAATCCATTCCCCTCAGCCGGGTCTATGAGGCCCTCACCGGTGAAAAGAAGGACCTGGTTCATGGAGAGTCGTTTACCGGCCGCCCCGGCACCAGCATTTTCCTGTCCGATAACCTGGTGCTGAAGATCCATTCCAACCTGCACCTGAACCAGAAGAACTCCGAAGAGTGGGCCCGCCGGGCGCTGGAAAGCGAGCGAAACTACGGGGTCCATCACCCCAGCAAGACCTGGATACTGGTTCACTATCAGGAGCATATCTGGATTGGCAACGCCACTCCCTTGCTCACCCCCCTTCACCAACACATGATTCATGGTGACCCCTCCCAGTTACCCAGTATTTTCAATGACTACTTCCGTCTTTACATGGCAGTCGCCGAACGTTTCGAGAAAATGCTGGATGCCGGCCTTTCCAATTTTGGGCTGGACACCGATAACAGCCTCTATTACCTGGATGACGACGCCTACAACTGGGACGATTTTTCCGCGCTGTCCAGCTCGCTGGGCGTGTGGGTTCGGCAGTATGAAAGCCTGGATATTGGGGTATTCCAGTCGATGGGAGAAGCCATACGGGCCGCAGCCCTGGCCAGTTTCAAAGACCGCCACTGGGCCACAGTGATTCAGGAACACCTGCGGGATCTCTACATCGCCAATGACAACCAGAAAGAACGCATCGCTGCGATCAGCCTTGGACTGGGCTCAAGCGACCGGTCAACCGAATTCGGCAGTGTCAGACCCGGGGCCCTCAATGACCTCCCCATCGGCCAACTGTTCAACCCGGGCCATGGCAAGATAGCTATCCTGGCTGACATACATGCCAACCTGCCTGCTCTGGAAGCGGTTATGGAAGCACTGAAGCATCATTCGGTGAGCTATGGCATCGTACTTGGAGATATTGTTGGCTATGGTCCCCACCCGGGGGAATGCATCGACCTTTTGCGCAGCTCCCCCTTGCAGGTGATCAAGGGCAATCACGACCACGCTGCAGCCACGGGCGGTGCCCGCGAGGGCTTTTCTGCCATGTCCCGATGGGCCATCGACTGGACCATTCCCAGGCTCTCGGACCTGCAGAAGGCCTGGCTATCGGAATTGCCACTATCAGCCCGAGGGGATGACTGGCTGGCCATTCATGGCGCGCCTCAGGATAAGTCGTTCTTTAACGGTTATGTCTATCGCATGACCTACGAGGACAACCTCGATAACCTGAGCCAACGCGGTATCCGCTATTGCATGCACGGACATACTCATCTTACCGGGGTTTACTACCGCAAGGGCAAATCAGATGGGCACAGCACCGGGCACGAATTCAGCCTTGATGGTATCTCTCATGCACTCATTTGCCCGGGCTCAGTCGGGCAGCCCAGGGGCGGAAAAACCGGCGCAGAGTTTGCGCTGTTTGACCCCGAGAACCAAACCTTCAGCTTCTACAATATTGATTACGATATTCAGTCCACGATCGACGACCTGAACCGGTATCAATTCCCGCCTCAGCTGGCTTCAAGGTTATTGCAGGGTAAATAACAGGTAAAGAAGGTGTTGCGGCAGGACTTGCGGAAAGGAGCAAGAGAAACAAGGGTGGGAACAATTCCTCCACCCTTGAATCGGACTAGATCAGGGGCAAAGCGGAGCCACTTTAGGCAGCGCGCCACGGAGGGCAGCCCATCCCATGCCAAGGTTCGCCTTCTTGCCAGTAATCAGCACCATCAGTGCGTTGGGCTTGCCTGGAACGATGGACATGAAGTGGAAGGTTTTTTCAGTGGTCATCTGCACTTCCTGAACCAGCTGCTTCACTTCGGCACCGCGCTGAGACGCAATCAGCTTCTCAACCGTACCTACGGTTTTACCACGGAACATGTCAACAGCCGCAGCCGCGACCGCGTCCAGGTAACTCTGGGTGAAGTAGGGAACGTTGTGTGCTACGGAAAGCAGCAAACCAGACTCCAGGTCTACTACAGCAGCGCCCAGGCCATCGTTTACTTCCGATACAATACCTTGACAAATCTCGTTTAATGATGCCATTGCTTTATGGTCTCTCTATCTCTGGGTGGGGTTTCAGGGTTTAGCTCGCCGTTACCGGAGTTTTTCGTCGAGCTTTTCCACAGCACTACGACTAATACTATGCAGCATGCCGAGATTGGCATTTGCTCGGGCAATCACACTTAACACCAGCTTTTCTTTCAGACGCAGCGTTAGAATGTAGCCGTTGCTGTTCTCAACGATCACATAACGACACTGTTGCTGGTCTGCTTCCACCGCGATGGTTTCCCCAAGGGCCAGAACGGAACTCATCATGGCTGCAAGCTTGGGCGCTGGCATGTCCTGCTTGAAGCTCCTGACCACGTCATGGCCATCCACGGTTGAAATCAATACGCCATAGACCGCATCGCACTGACTCATCATGTCGTCGAACACGCTCTGGCAAAATTGGGCACCACTTTCGCTGATTCTTACCTGACTCATAGTGTTGGCTAATCCTGATAATCAGTTACGCAAATTCAAGCAGGGAAACCAGAGCTTCAATCATCAGCGAAACATCTCCCTGCTCACGCACATCCACTTCAAGTACCGGGAACATAAGCCCTCGCTGGCTCAGCGCCTGATAGAAATCGTCTACGGCTGGCGTGTCGTTCACATCTCTCTTGACCAAACCAATCACCGCCCCGGTTTCAGCAACAAAATCGGCGAAGTTATCCAAGTACATCCCCATGTCGGCAATCGGGTCGGCGCGGGTGCAATCCACCAGCACAATCAGCCCCAGGCCGCCCTGGACCAGAATCTTCCACATGAACTCGAAACGCTGTTGCCCCGGTGTTCCATAGAGGAATACCTTCTGGCCGTCTTCCAGGGTGAGCTCGCCGAAGTCCATAGCAACCGTGGTTTCACTTTTTACGTCCGCAAGCTCATCTGTGGTGGCCGTATCGGTACGGACCGGCGGCACTTCACTGATCGCGGCAATCGCAGTCGTTTTTCCTGCTCCGGGCGTACCAGTAATGATTACTTTGATTTCAGACATCGACAGCTAAACCCTTATGCTCGTGTATTGGCCAACCGGGAACGAATTTTTGCAAACAACCCCTTTCGTTCTGTAGGGAGTTCCGGTTTAGCAGCTGGTTTATCGGGTTTGGCCGCATCCCCACTCTGCGCAACCAGTATTCCGGTCAGAGAAGCGGCGTTGATAAAGGCGATAATGTCGAACTCCGGAACACCTGAGACAGACCGGATCTCTTCAATGCTCATGGCATTCTTTCGGGTCAGCATGGAACACAGGGTGAGTACTGTCTGGGAAGGTCTCACCAGCCCAAACCCAGGCCAGCGGGTAATCCGGAACAGGCCGCCTTGCTCCAGGCCATCAATCAACCGGCCATGGGAGCCGCTTTGACCAACCAGCCACAACAGAGCTTTCTGGTCTAACCACTTGATTGAGCCATCGGGGGGAAGGTTCACATCAGCCCCACGGGTAACCTGAAACTCCTGGAACGGGTGCGCCAGCAACGCGGCAAGTGACTCTCCGGATTCGGAGGTACTGAAGCATCTGCGCTGCCGGTCCAACACCACTTCACGGTCGCCAAACGTCAGGCGCAGCAGCCCCTCAGAGTGGCGGGCTACGCATTCCGCAAGCGTACTGATTTCTGAAGGTGCCTGTGTCGAAGGGGGCGGCGTCGATGAAGCTGGAGCCTTGTCGGCTTTACCCGGGTTCTCTTCGATATCTTTCAGAACGGCAATCAGGTCTGCCGCACGCAACGGTTTGGCAAGCCTTCGGGCAAAGGAGATGCCGGGAATCTCACTGGAGTATGCAATCGTATTCCGTCGCACTGACTCTGGCTTGGTATTCCAGGCAGCCACGGCCTCCGAATTATCAAAGTCCAGCAACAGGGCGTCGACCATCACATCGTCCCTGTATATCCACTCTTCTGATGTTCGCGCTCCAAGCAGGTCGATCAATGACTTGAGCACGGTCTCATCTTTGGCGGAAAGACCAATACTGGAAAGGTATTTCAAACCCTCACTCCCAACAAACAGAAAAATAGGGCCTATCACCCTACATTGGTGACAGGGTGTCCAGAGCAACTCCGGGGTTACGCCGTCAACATAAGAGCGTGGGCTACATCAGAGAGATACCTGAGTACCGAGTCGGGGGTCAGGTGTTTTGGAGGCGATTTTCGACTAGCCACTGACTGCTGGGCAGCAATTGATTTCATGCCACTTCTCCCTTACCAAACGCCGCTAGAGCCGTTTGAGATAGTGAGTTACACAACCAGTCGGTCGTCGTTCGATATACTGGAAACTTCCCTTCGCACGAAGGCCGCCTATGAAACTCGGTCATACCGGACGCCCTTTTCAAAACAGACACGTCCGACAATTCATTGCTTAAGGCTAGGTGGCAAGCGTCAACCTGACAAGAAATCGGTGGTATTAATTTGTATGGAGATTGTTTTAATTTTTAGAACGAAAACTATGAACTGTTACTTTTATCTATAACCTTTTGATTTGCCAAAGTACGCCCTTAGTTTTAAGACCATCGTACCAACTTGACAAATATTGCAAAATCCGAATTCAGATCCCAAAAAACAGAAATAGCCAAAAAATCTATAGTACTTAAGTAGATGCATGCTTGACGCATGGCATCGTCGCTACGCTCCTGCCTTATCCCGTTACAGTTCCATCACCTGCTCAACCCCCAACAAGATGATGCTACTACTCATGGTTTCATGACCCCGTTACCCTCATAATGTCGTGAAATCGTTCACAGAATTCCCTCACCCAGAAAGATAAGGCTGTCACCATGCCCCTGCTGAGAGGCTTTTTAACGCTTCTGTTGTTTCTGATCCTCGGCGAGGCGATGCGCCTGCTATTCCTCCTACCCATCAGCGGCGGCATTATCGGCATGCTGTTGCTGACCTTCTGGGCGATGGTTTCCGGAGGCATCAGCGAGGATCTCGCACTGGCCAGCCAGAAACTTATAGCCATCCTGATCCTGTTGATCATGCCTGGCGTGGTCGGCGTCTTTTTCCTGGGCGGCCATTTTGACGGCCAGTGGTTGGCGATCACCCTTGCGCTGCTGGCGGGCACCTTCCTGAGCGTACTCACCACCCTGCTGATCCTTCGCGTTCAGGTAAGGCCCGATCAGGAGGCAAGTCATGACTGACCTGATCGCACGCTTCCAACAACTGGCCCCGCAGCTGCTGAGCACGCCGGCGCTCTCGGTATTGATGACGCTGATTGCCTATTTTGTCGGTGTTAGCCTCTTCCGCAAGCTGAAGCAGCCAGTCTGGTGTCCGCCGGTCCTGATCGCTGCGGTGCTGCTTGCCATCATGCTGTCGCTGCTATCCATCAGCTTTGAGGAGTACCGTACCGGTGCCAACTGGCTATCGTTCCTTCTGGGGCCAGCGACCGTGGCACTGGGTGTCCCGCTCTACCAGCAGTTCCATCACATCCGAGCCATGTGGCGTCCGATTCTCGCCACCGTTCCTCTGGCCGCGACCGTTGCGGTGCTCTACGCACTGGTGATTGCCTGGGCGCTCGGCGCATCCACCGAGGTGCTTGCCTCTCTCGCCCCCAAATCGGTCACGGCCCCGATTGCCATTGGCATTAACCAGCAGATTGGTGGGTCCGTGTCACTACTCATGGGGAGCCTGCTGGTCACCGGCGTAGTAGCGTCCCTGTTTGTGGACTGGCTGTCCCGCTGGCTGAACATCTCCGACGACCGACTGATTGGACTGACGCTGGGCATTAATGGCCACGCCATCGGTACCGTGCGCGCCTTTGAAATCAGCGCTACCGCGGGCGCCTTTTCATCCCTTGGTATGGGGTTGACCGGCGTGTTTACTGCCCTGCTGCTGCCGTTTGCTCTCGACACCCTGAATGTACTGTAGTCGCCGATGCCGATTGCCGCCAGATCACACTCAAAGTGCTATAGATCAAAGCCAAAATAGCTTTTCTGGTCCATAGTAAGGGTATTCTGCGTAACAGGGCATCATCAGGCTCGAGGAAGCAAACAGATGGAACTTCAGTTTCTTGGCGGTACTGGCACAGTCACCGGCTCGCGATACCTGCTCACCGAAGGCAAGCACAAGCTGCTGGTGGATTGCGGCCTCTATCAAGGTGTAAAAACCCTGCGCCGACGTAACTGGGCCCCTTTCCCGGTCGACCCAGCGGCGTTGGACGCGGTGATCCTGACCCACGCCCACATTGACCACTCCGGCTATCTTCCGGCGCTGGTGAAACAGGGGTTCCGCGGCAAGGTCTACTGCGCCAAGGCAACCCACGACCTGTGCCGGGTGCTCCTTCCCGATGCCGGCTATCTGCAGGAAGAAGACGCCAAGTACGCCCGCCGCAAGCGCTTTTCCCGACATGAAAACCCGGAACCGTTGTTTACCGAGAAAGATGCCTGGGCAGCCCTGAAGCATTTCGAGTCGGTACACTACCACGAGGCCTTTGAGCCAGTGAAAGGGGTTACCGTTAACCTGACGCCGGCAGGGCATATCCTCGGCTCTGCCTGTGTACATGTGCATCACGCCGACAGCAACCGCACCGTCGTGTTCAGTGGTGATGTCGGACGCCAGAACGACCCCATCATGCGGGCACCGGAACCGCTGGCCAAAGCCGATGTACTGATCTGCGAATCAACCTACGGTGATCGTTTGCACGACACCAGCGATCCTGAGCAGATCCTCACAGACATCATCACCACCACGTCCGCCCGGGGTGGTATTGTGCTGATCCCCGCCTTTGCCGTAGGGCGGGCCCAGATGCTGCTGTACCTGATTCATAAACTGATGCAGGAGCACCGCATTCCCCGCTTGCCGGTCTACCTGAACAGTCCGATGGCCATTAAAGCGACGGAGATCTTCTGCAATCACCATAAGGAACACCGGCTATCCAGCAGCGACTGTGCACTGATCGACCACAACACCCAGTTCATCAAATCCGTCGAAGAGTCCATTGAGCTCAACGGCAAGCGCTTTCCCAGCGTTATCATTTCCGCCAGTGGCATGGCCTCCGGCGGCCGGGTTCTGCACCATCTCAAGGCACTCCTACCGAACCCTCGCAACAGCGTTGTATTTGCCGGGTTT
This sequence comes from Marinobacter zhejiangensis, assembly GCF_900114775.1. GTDB lineage: Bacteria > Pseudomonadota > Gammaproteobacteria > Pseudomonadales > Oleiphilaceae > Marinobacter > Marinobacter zhejiangensis. Next base: position 211,538 of record NZ_FOUE01000003.1, on the reverse strand, counting down.
CAGGCGCCAGGAACACGTGGCGATGCGCTCGTAAACGGCGCAGAATCCGTCAAGATCCACGGTGAGCATTGGCCGGTCAAAGCAGAAATCTTCAATCTCGACTCGCTGTCGGCCCATGGCGATTATGAGGAGATTCTTGATTGGCTGGGGCAAGGTAGCCTGAGTCCGGACCGGGTCTTCGTCACCCACGGAGAACCCCTGGCCAGCGACATCATGCGCAAGCGCATACGTGACCGGTTCGGCTGGGACGCCTGTGTTCCAGACCTTTTCGAAACGGTTTCAATCTAGGGATTGCAACGAATCATAAGCGCGAGTAACCTAAATACTGTATATATAAACAGTATTGAGGTTACTCATGAAAACCCGCGGCACCGACCTCAACCCCCACAACCGGTTTCGAACAATTGTCACTGATCGCCAGCCGGATGATGGCTGGCACCACGACCCCAGTGACGACCACTGCCCGGACTCCATCGCCACAGAGGTTGTGGATGAACAGGTCAAAACCATCATCAGCCGCAACCGCTCGCCGGACGTTCCGTTTGAGCAGTCCATCAACCCCTACCGGGGCTGTGAGCACGGCTGCGTCTACTGCTTTGCGCGACCAAGCCATGCGTACTGGGACATGTCGCCGGGGCTGGATTTTGAAACCCGGCTGATTGCCAAGCCAAATGCCGCGGAACAATTGCGGCGGGAACTGGACAAGTCCGGCTATCACCCTACCCCCATTGCCCTTGGCGTCAACACAGACGCCTACCAGCCCGTCGAGAAGCAAAGGCGCATCACCCGCGAGATTCTTGAGGTTCTGACGGAATACCGTCACCCAGTATCAATCATAACCAAAAGTGCGCTGATCCTGAGGGACCTGGACCTTCTGTCGGAGCTGGCCGCACAGGGCCTCTGTTCTGTCCGGGTAAGCCTGACGACCCTGGATAACGCCCTGAAGCGGAGCATGGAGCCCAGGACTTCAGCACCCGCCACCCGGCTCAGAGTGATCAGGGAACTCTCTGAGGCCGGTGTCCCCACCGGCATTATCATGGGCCCGGTTATACCCTTCATTAACGACCAGGAGATTGAGTCCATTCTCACGGCAGCGCGCAGTGCTGGCGCCACCAGGGCCAGCTGGATTCTGCTCAGACTCCCGCTGGAGTTGGACGAGTTGTTCCAGGACTGGCTGAAGCGGCATTACCCCCAAAGGGCTGACCATGTCATGAACCGAATCCGCGATTTGCGGGGAGGGCAAAGTTACCAATCAAGGTTTGGCGAACGGATGACCGGCACCGGCCCCTACGCCGATCTGATTCGTCAGCGATTCAAACGTAAGGCCAGGGCCGAGGGGTTCTTAAACGACGGCATGGAGCCGCTGCGCATCGATCGCTTCCAGAGGCCGGGAGGACATCAACTCAGCCTGCTGTAACCGCCATACGCAAGCGCTGGCTAGTTTACCCCGGACGGGCCACCGCAGGAGGCTCTGGCACTGACTTCCAGGCGTTCCTGCTCCACCGCCAACAACTGGCTGACAGCCTGCAGTTCGTTGATCCGGCGTTCAACATCGGCCCGCTTCTCGGCCATCAACAAAGCGCCTTGAGCACAATCCATTCGGTTGCCACGCAAGGCACTCATGACCTCACGAATTTCACTCAGGGAAAATCCAAGGTCCTTCAGCTGACGGACCATACCGACACGGCTGACTGCGAGTTCCGGGTAGTCCCGGTAGTTATTGCTGCACCGCCCCACTTCCTGTAACAACCCTTCTTTCTCGTAATAACGAAGGGTATGGCGACTGACACCAGTACGTTTTTCCAGCTCGGCAATGCGCATGGATCGCTCCTGTGTTCCATCCCTTTACATCAGGGGGGTTGACCTTAAAGCATACTCTACACTTTAACGTTGATGGGCAACCCACTTTCAAGGATGCCTACCCATGACCATTCTGATAACAGGCGCAACCGGCTTTATCGGCCGCCACCTCTGTGCCCACCTGACCGCCAACCAGGTACCGGTGGTCGCGCTCATGCGTAACCCGGAAAAACTCACCTCCCTGCGTCAGCAGGTTACCGCCCTGGACGGACAAGGAGACCTGATCTCCGTCATATCGGGGGACCTCGACCAACCAGGGCTTGGTTTGAAGCAACCAATGCCACAGGGTATTCGCGCCATCGTTCACCTTGGGGCCCGGTTCGCCTGGGGAATGGCGCCAGAGACCGCCCAGCGCACCAACGTCAACGGCAGTCTTGCGGTTGCCCAGTTGGCTCGCCAACTCCAGTGCCGCCTGGTGTATGTATCCGGTTTCATGCTCGAAAATACCGACCACCTGGCGCGTCTCGGGATCAACCTGAACGCCTTGGACCAGACAGATTGGAACACGGTGTATCAGCGGGCAGGAAGTTATGAAGCCAGTAAACTGGAAGGTGCCCTTAAAACCCGAGTCTACGCCGACAAGCATGCCATGGATTGGGTTGAGATCCAGCCCGCCACGCTGACCGGCAGTGTCGAGCGCGGAGAACTGGATCCCGCGCAACCGCTGTTCCAACTGATCGACAACCTCAATCACGGCCGACTGGCCATGGTGCCCGGCACGGCGAAAGATTGGCTGCCACTGGTGTCGGTCGACACCCTCGTGCGGTTGATCTCCGCAGCCATTGAGGCTCAAAACCCACCACCACGCTTGCTGGCTCTGGACCCGGCCACCCCGAACCTCAAAGGGCTGCTTGCCCTGCTCGCCAAGCCGCTGGACAGGCAGGCACCCGCAAGACACATTCCGAAGAAACTACTGGCGCTGCTGCTGAAAATCCCGGGGCTCGCAACCAAACTGAACACGGCACCGGAATCCCTCCACTTCATCCAGCCGGCCCGATTCGACACCGGGGTTTCCATGGCATTCATGGCCCAACACAGTATTTCCATGCCCGCCATTGAACAGGTGGTGCTGCGCAATGCGCGCTGGTATCACCAAAGGTGCTAACCTGAACACGGAGGACCTCCGTTATGGTTCAGCGACTGCAATACTCCGGGGGAACGCGGTTATTGCTAACCCCCAACCATTCCCTGAGCTGGCGAGCCAATGTTCGCATCTGGCTGGCCCTGTGTAGTCTGTCGCTGACCATTGCCGGCCTGATGTCCCTCGCAGGAGCCTGGCTGGTGCTACCCTTCGCTGGCCTTGAACTGGCCGCCCTGGCAACGGCGCTGTACCTCACCGCCAGGGCCTGCCGGCGTCAGGAGGTTCTGACCATCACCCCCCATCAGCTCCAGCTGGAGAAAGGCCTCTACCACAAACAGGCGGAATGGAAGCTGCCTCGCCCCTACACCCGTGTATGCCTTCGCCAGCCACACACTCCAGTGGCTGCACCCAGGATGTTTCTGGTGTTCCGGGAGCAAGAAGTGGCCCTGGCGAACTTCCTCAACACCGAGGATGCCCAAGCCCTCATCAGCATTTTACGCAGCTGCGGCCTCGCTATCGACACCCCGGCCCCCACTGCGCCCGCCCTCTGGCTATAGGAGATACACGGCAGCTCTGCACGGAGAAGTTGATAACCAGGGCCGCCCTGACTCGTGAACAAGTAGGGTGGGAGTGCCAAGCGGCAAGGTCAGCGCCTCTGCCCTGACCGAGTCGCTAACAGCAATCCGAACAGGATAAGAACACCACCCACGACGTGGAACCACGCCAGCCGTTCATCGAGGAACAGGGTTGCCATCACCGCCGCAAAGATTGGCACCAGGTACATGAACAGGGCGGATTTCGCCGGCCCGACCTCATGTACCGCGTGGTTCCAGAAGCCATAGGCCAGAATTCCCGGAAACACCGCAAAGAACCCCAGGGCCAACAGGTTAGTGGAGGTGACCGTAAAGCCCCCGGAGAAGAACACCAGGTCAACCAGATAGAACGGCAGTATCGCCACCAGGCCAAAGGCAATCTGAACGGTAAGGAACGCCAGCGCGGTCAATGGCACCGCATGGCGGCGCAACAACACCGAGAACAATCCCCAGCAAAACACCGCCAGGACCATAATCAGATCCCCCGGATGCCAGTCCAGCTGCATCAGGGTCTGCCAACGCCCCCGCGCCACTACCGTAACAATGCCCACAATCGCCAGAGTAATGCCCATGGCCTGGAGTGGGCGAGTTCGCTCACCCAGTAATAGCCAGGCTAACAGGGCAACCATGACCGGTATGGTGGTATTGATCAGGGCAATATTGGTGGCTGTCGTCGTCAACGCCGCAAAGTACAGCAGGGAATTGAACGCCCCGACACTGAAAGCAGCGAGGACGCTGATGATCAACCAGTGTTGCCTGACGATTTCCCGCTGCCGCCAAACAGCAGGCAACCCGATGGGCGCCACCAGTATCAGCGCCAGCAGCCAGCGGTAGAAAGACATGGACAACGGAGGCATTTCCCCAGCCACCGCCCGGGCAACAACCGCGTTACCGGCCCAGAACAAAGGCGTAAGTATCAGGCCAAGATAGGCCAGCCGTAGTGCCAAGGTAGCCCTCAGAAGTCAAAGTCCATGTAATGATCGCCTGCCAGCCTTTGGTAGGTGCCATCAGCCTTGAGCTTCATCAGCTCGGCGGACAGGCCATCCAGAAACGCACGGTTCTCCGGGGTGTCGTAGCAGGTAATGCGGTCGTACCCAAGGAACAATGGAAACTCAGCGGAATAGGTCAAATCATCCATATAAGGCTGGATATCGGGTAGCGCCGCAATCGCAACATCAATCCGCCCCTGCCGCAGCATTTCAATCGCCTGCTCATCGGAATGCACCTGCAACACTTCCCCTGAGTACTCCAGCGCTTCAGCATAGTAGCCTTCATGGCCGATGACCGCACCAACCCGTAATCCCGCCAGCTCTTCATTAGACGATACCGGGGGTTGCCCGGCCGGAGAGAACAGAAAGTACCCGAAGCTACCCAGGGGATAACTGGCGATGATCTGCCCGTCGCCAAGGGTCTTACGGAGGACTTCGGTAAACGAAAAGATACAGTCCGCCCGACCGGCTTTGAACTGGTAGAGTGCGCGTTTGTAAGGATAGAAATCCTGGCTCACCTGGTAATCCAGCGACTCCATCGCCTTATTGAAGATCTGCTGGTAAACGCCATCGCCACTGGCGTCCAGCAAGGTGGTAATTTCAGGAACGGCAAGGCGAATGTCAGCTTGGGCATTCAACCCTGCCATAAAGAGAACAACGCCCAGAACCGGCCGCAATCGGGCACTGACTTGTGACAGCAATCGTACATCTCCAGGCAGGAATCGGGCGCGCTCCTCAGAGCCGCACCGGGGAAGGCTGCAGTAGGCCTTCGACCTCCGCAAAGGTCGAAACTACCATAGCCATCCCCAACTTCCAATTCGGCCCGAGTCGAACCGCCGGAAAAGCCTACTGCAAAGGATCAGTCACGCCCAGCAAGTAGATGGCAACCAGACCGATTACACCCGCGCAGAACAGGTAGTACAAGGTGGGTATCACCGTCATCCGCAGTGTCTGCCCCTCACGCCCCAACAGGCCAACGGTTGCCGATGCAGCCACCACATTGTGCACTGCAATCATGTTCCCTGCCGCAGCCCCAACCGCCTGCAAGGCGACCAGCAGCGCACCAGAAACCCCGAGAAGCCCGCCAACACTGAACTGGAACTGGGACAACATCAGGTTGGACACCGTGTTGGACCCGGCAATGAAGGCACCGAGGCCTCCGACCATAGGCGCAAACATCGGGTAAATCCGCCCCATGGAATCCGCTACCCACTGCGCCATGGCAACCGGCATCGACGGCAAATCGGCTCCGTTAACACCGGAGTTGATGAGAATCCGCACCATGGGGATAGTGAAGACCAGCACAAAGCCGGCCCCCAGCAAGGTCCTGGAAGACTCGCTCACCGCAGCCTTCAGTTCCGTTGCCGCCATACGATGGAAGAAAAAGGTTGCCGCCACCACCAGCACCATAATGCCGCCGGGCAGATAAAGCGGCTGAATCGTACCCGAGATGCCCTGCTCTCCCAGGATATTGCTCCAGCCGAAGCTGAGGAAGCTGGTAAACACTGCTTTTACCTCGGGAAACACCCTCGACACCACGAGCAAGGCGGCCAGCAATACGTACGGAAGCCAAGCGCGAATGCCAGACATCAATGGCCGGGTGCTCGCCTCGTCAATACGAATCTCCAGTTTACCCAACCACTCAGAAGGCCATTCGCTGGCCGGCGCAAAATCCCAGACTTTCTTGGGCATCAGGAAGCCCGCCCGGGCAGCGGGCACGACAATCGCCAGCCCCACCAGGGCACCGATCATTGACGGGAACTCCGGCCCCAGGAATACACCGGCAGCAGCATAGGGCAACACAAAGCACAGCCCCGCAAAGACCGCAAAAGGCGCAACTTCCAGCCCCTCTCTCCAGGAGCGGTTGCGACCAAAGAAACGGGTCAGCATCACACACATAAACAACGGCATCAGCAAACCAATGGTGGCATGAATGATCGCCACTTCAGAGGTAATTAGCTGCAGGAAGACTTCCCAGCTGGAGCCCTGGGCGGCCATTTGACTGCCAATCAGCGCCTTGTCCAGACCACCGGTGACTCCGACCACAATCGGTGTTCCCACAGCACCAAACGACACCGGGGTGGATTGGATCATCATCCCGATCATCACCGCGCCCATGGCCGGGAAGCCCAACGCTACCAACAACGGTGCAGCCACAGCCGCTGGCGTTCCAAAACCCGACGCCCCTTCAATGAAGCAGCCGAACAACCAGGCAACAATCACCGCCTGTATCCTTCGGTCAGGTGTAATGTTGGAAAAGCCATGGCGGATGGAGGCAATGGCTCCCGAATGCTTCAATGTATTCAGCAGCAGAATCGCACCAAAGATGATCCAGAGGATGGCCGCCGTAAGGATCAGCCCTTGGATTGATGAAGCCGCAATTCGGGTGATGCTCATATCCCACGCGAACAGACCAATGGCGGCCGTTGTCAGGAATACAAGCGGCATAGCGACGCGAGCCGACAAGTTGAGACCAACCAGCAGGACACCCGCCAGCAACAGAGGCGCAAAGGCCAGGAAAGAGAGCAGAGATTCGGACATAGAACAGCTCCGTATTGGATTATTGTCGTTGTAGTTTTGGTAGCTATCCGCGCTTACGGCGGCATTGATCGGCGTTATTCAAGAATCAGGACAACAAGCTCCCGTGGGCCATGAACGCCATAGGCCAGCGTCTGTTCGATATCGGCGGTCTTTGAAGGACCGGAAATCAGCAGCGCATTGGCGGGCATCCCCAGATCCGCCCACCCCTGCTCGGCCAGCGCCTGGTAGAAGGTGGCGTAGATCTGGTCAGCCCCAAGCACAACAAAATGGACCGGCGGCACCAGACTCATCAGCCGCGGCTCCTGCACCGTAGGCCAGAGAATCAGCGACCCGGTTTCAGCGATGGCTCCGCGGCAACCGGTCAGGGCCGCATCCACGTTGTTAAACAGTTCCGGTTTCCAGTCGTCAATGGGTGAGTCATAGGCACGCAACCTGGGGCCAGACTCCCGCTGACGTGTCCAGGCCTCGCGGCCGACAGAGGTTTCCGGTGACGCCAACAGGTTGGTCAGCCCCTTTGCCGCCATCAGCGCCCAGAGGTGATCAACCCACCGGTCCTCGGCAACCCGGTGAACTTCTCCGTTCACCGACGTAATCATGGTTTCGAAACGCTCAAGCTTTTCAGCCGTGGTCCAGTCACGATCCCTGACCACGGAGAAGTCGCTGGCCGGAGGGCTTAGCGGCTGATTACCCCGACCAGCCCGAAGGCGCTGCAGGATGGCAGTTCTGGCGGCAGTCATCGGGCACCTCCCCGGGTTCTCTCATTCATCATCTGATGCAGCGTTTTCGCAGCGGGCTTTGGCGAAGTCCGGTAGCGGGTCCAGGGGCCAACCTGGGATGGTGTAAACCAGCGGAAACGGGTTAGCAGCGACCCGAACAGACGGTACCGGCGAGGATTTCGAAACAGCCAGCGGAAACCGTTCCAGGCCAGGCGCTCCTTCCAGTTGCGCTTGACACCATGGCCGCGAACCACAGAGGGCCTCAGGCTATCGCCATCAACAGACTCCTTACGCAGTCGTTGCAACAGTTTGGGAATCGGGATACGAACCGGACACACTTCGCCACAGGCGCCGCACAGCGTAGAGGCTGAAGGCAGGTCTTGGGTGTTTTCCAGCCCCATCAGGTGGGGCATCAGGATCTTCCCGATCGGCCCCGGGTAGGTTGTGCCATAGGCGTGGCCACCCACCCGGGTATACACCGGGCAATGGTTCATGCAGGCACCACAGCGAATACACCGCAAGGTGTCCATCAGTTCCTGGTCCTGATAGATCGACGAGCGGCCCGAGTCCACCAAGACCAGGTGGACCTCTTCAGGACCATCAAACTCGTCGGCCTTACGGGGACCTGAAATCATGTTGACGTAGGTGGTGACATGCTGGCCGGTCGCCGAGCGGGTAAGCAATGCGAGCAGTGGTGTCACGTCTTCCAGGTGCTCGACCACTTTCTCTATGCCTGTCACGGCGATGTGGCAGGGAGGAACCGTCGTTGTCAGGCGGCCATTGCCTTCGTTCTCCACCAGGCACAAGGTTCCGGTCTGGGCTACTGCAAAGTTGACCCCGGAGATGCCCACGTCGGCCTTCATGAATTTTTCCCGCAGTTGCTGGCGGGCAGCCGCGGTCAGGTAGGCCACGTCATGGGAGCGTTCGGTCCCGGTGCGGTCGTGCATCAACTCCGAGATTTCGGCGGTGTTCTTGTGAATCGCCGGCATGATGATGTGCGACGGCGTTTCCTTGGCCAGCTGCACAATGTATTCGCCGAGATCCGATTCAAGCGCCTCAATGCCTTCAGCTTCCAGGAAATGGTTCAGTTCCATCTCCTCTGACACCATGGATTTGCCTTTGATGACGGTTCTGGCATCGCGAGCCTTACAGATATCACGGATGATTTCACAGGCCTGTTCGCCGGTCTCGGCCCAGTGCACCCGGATTCCCTGGCGGCTGCAGTTGTCTTCCAGCTGCTCCAGCAACTCCGGCAGCCGTGACAACGCACGCAGACGCACCGCTGCCCCCAGATCCCGCAAACTTTCCAGATCCCAGCCGTTGAACGCGTTCTGACGCTTGCTCATCAAGCCGTCCATTGCGTTACGGAAGTTGCTGCGGATCTGGGGGTTATCCAGGGCCGAACGAACCCTCGGGTGAAAGTGCCGCACCTCCTGGCTGTGGGGAGCCAAACTCATGCCTTGCCCTCCCCGCCATGCCCGCAGGTACGCTCCCACAGGAAACTGACAATATGCTGCCCCTTCAGCGGGCGACGGTTTTTCTCCGCATACCCCGCGATGTTCATCATGCATCCGCAATCCGTCGCAACGACCGTTTCCGCGCCGGCCGCAACCAGTGCCTCGGTCTTGTCAGCGACCATGGCCTCGGAAATTTCCGGATGGCGCACCGCGAAGGTGCCACCAAACCCGCAACACTCTGCCGGGCGGGCCTGTTCAACCAGCTCGACCTGGCCAAGCTGCCCCAACAACCGGGGGCCCACCTCCGCAACACCCATTTCGCGACGGGCCGAACACGATGTATGCATGGCCACTTTCACCGGTTCACCCTGATCCTCCAGGCGAATGTGGCAAACGTTCAGCAGGAAATCCGTCAGTTCCCATGTTCTGGCTGCCAGATTTTCTGCTTTGTCCTGCCAGGGCGTGCCTGCAAACAGCTCGGGATAGTGTTTTCGCATCATGCCGCCACAGGAGCCGGCCGGCACAACAATGGGATAGTCACCGGGGAACAGTTCCAGCTGGGGAATCACCACATCCCTGGCCTGATCATTGAACCCGGAGCTGAACGCCGGCTGGCCACAGCAGGTCTGACCCTGTGGGAACAGCACTTCGATCCCCTCCCGCTCCAGCAACTGGATGCCCGCCATTCCGGCATCGGGGTAGAACAGGTCGACCAGACAGGTCGCGAAGAAGTACACCTTCTCAGGCTTGGCTGGGTAAAGCTTGATGGGATCGGTCATAGGCTCACCTGGCTTTTTATAATTGGTCTTACCAATTTACACTTAACTGGTTAGGCATCCTAATGACCCTTGCCCCGGCTTGTCAATTTACAACCAAGGCTCTAAACCATTGGTCTAATCTCAGCCTTAAACTCTTTTAATCAGGTTATTTAGATAAACTCAGGAAACAAAAGGCGCTTTATGCGGGTAAGAAGAGCAAAAAATTAATTGGTAAGACCAATTAATTTAAAACGATCAACCCTCCCGCAAAACCCAAGAACACGAGAAGCTTTGGTATGCTATCGCTATTGATCAGACAGCCTGCAGACAGGAACCGGCATGACATACAACCGCGTTGAAACCCCACGACTTTCCGACGTCATCATGCAGCGCATGGAGAGCATGATTTTGGAAGGTAGTTTCAAGCCGGGTCAGAAACTGCCCCCGGAGCGCGAGCTGGCCAGCAACTTTGGCGTATCCCGCCCGTCGATCCGGGAGGCCATCCAGAAGCTGGCGGCCAAGGGATTGCTGACCAGTCGCCAGGGTGGTGGCACCTTTGTCAGCAACACCATCGGAAGCTCATTCAGCGACCCCCTTCTGGCGTTACTGGGCAGCCACGAGGAGTTTCATCATGACCTCCTTGAATTCCGGCATTCACTGGAAGGACTGTCCGCCTACTACGCTGCCCTGCGTTCGACCCCTGCCGACAAGGCTCGCCTGCAACAGAAATTCGATACGCTTAAAGCCACCTACCTCAACAACGACCCGGCACAGGAAGCCGAAGCCGATGCAGCCTTCCACCTGGCCATTGCCGAGGCCGCTCACAACGTCGTCCTGTTACACACCATGCGGGGCCTGTTTACCCTGCTCGAAAAGAACATCGTCGAGAACCTGACTCACCTGTTTGAACGGGACAATTCCCGCAGCCAATTGCTGGAGCAGCACCAGGCGCTGCTCGACGCGATCCTGTCCGGGGATGCCGAACTGGCCCGCCAGTGCTCACACCACCACCTGGCCTACGTTGAGGAAGGACTGCTTGAACTGTCGAAGCAGGAAACCCGGGTAGAAAGGGCGATGCGGAGAGTTCAGTCGTCCAACTGACTTTTTGGAGGGAGAAGGAAGAAGGAGGGATCAATCTACGTGACGAAGGATTTTGCTGAATATCTGATCCTGAAAAACCGGTGACAAAACGTACAGGTGCCCCTGATCCTCCATCAGCGTAAGCTCAGCCCCGGCAATAGACTGCTGCAGATGGGTGGCAAACAGCCACGGCACGAAGGTGTCTTTCTGCCCCTGGAACAGGTACACCGGAACATCAATATCCGCCAGCAGGAACGGCCAAGGTGCCCACTGCACTTCCAGATCCTGGATAACCCCGTCCACCCCTTGGGTAACACTCTCCTGCTGATTCCGCATAAACAGCTCAGCAATCTGACGGTCTTGCAGTATGTCTCGATCAGGCGCAGGCATTTCTGACTCCGCCATTTTCATATAAAAATTGGGCAGCGTTCTGTCCACCCAGCCAGCCAGTTTAACCGCATGACTGAACAGCACCGGCCGGTGCTCGGACAACTCGGGCCCCCGGAGGTTGTAATTCTTCATCAGGGATTCGGCTTGCGGGTATTCGCCAAAGTTGGTGTAGCCGGACGCAGACACCGCAAAGGCGACCCGTTCAGGCATCTGGTAGGCAGCAGCCAACACAGGAGGACCACCGCTGGACCATCCCAGCAATCCGAAACGCGAGATACCCAGATGATCGGCCAGGTATTCCACATCCGCGGCATAGTCCAGCAGCCCATACTCACTGGCGAAATCCGACTGACCAAACCCGGGACGGTCCAGGGCAATCAGCCTAAGGCCATAGTCAGCTGCCTTACGGTCCAGAAACAGCAACTCCAGCCGGGAGCCCGGATTGCCATGGGCATAGAACACAGGAAAACCGTCCGGCGCGCCCCGCTCCATCCAGGCCAGGGTGCGGCCATTCCTCACCAACAGTTGTGGAACAGCCGTATCGGTCATAGCGTCACTGTATACGTTTCTATCGACCCGCTCAGAGGCACAGCCTGCCAGAATGGCGACAAGCCACAGACTTAATAGCACTAACCGCTTCATCCCTGAACCACCATCTCCATGGCAGAGCCCAAAGCCCTACCTTGCCATACGATCAGGCAGGATTATCAGCGACCCGGGCAATAACGTCTGCGTAATAGTCATTAAAATCGGTAAATCCGACACTGTTGCTGCCACAGCAACGAACATTGCCGTTCTTGATGTCGTATACCCAGCCATGGATGTCAATTTTCTGGGTTGCCAGCTTCGCAGCAACCGCCGGATGCGTTCTCAGGTGCTGTACCTGCTGCAGCACGTTTTCCTCGATGGCTTCGTTCAGGTACTTGGCATCCAGACAACTATCCACCGAAATACCGTGGCGTTCACGAACAATTTCCATGGCCGACCGACAGTGTCCCAGCCATTCTTTAACATGTGGAAGCCCTTTTAGCGCCGGAATATCCATAGCCCCTTTGATAGCGCCACAATCGGTATGGCCACAGACAATGATATGGCGAACCTTGAGCACGGCCACTGCGTATTCGATAGACGCAGTCATACCCCCGGTTTCATTGCTGTGGGGGGGGATAATGTTGCCGGCATTGCGGCAGATAAACAGGTCACCGGGGCTTGATCCGGTCAACAGATTGGGATCAATCCTTGAGTCCGAACAGGTAAAAAACAGGACTTCAGGGTGCTGGCCATCCTCGATCAGGGTGCCAAACAGGTCCTTCCGCTCGGGATAAACATTTTCCCGAAAATCCAGTACTCCACGAACGATATGATCCACGCTTCTTCCTCATTCCAGTCATATCCAGCCGCTCACAATAAGGCCACTACAAAGCCCGCCCATCAGGAAGCGGGCTTGCAGCAGAATCTCGTCAAGCGATCTCGATCAGAACTTCACCAGGGGTCACCCGGTCACCTTTTGCCACATGTACCGCCTGAACCGTACCCGCAACGTTCGCGTGTACTTCGGTTTCCATTTTCATGGCTTCGGTGACCAGCACCGCCTGACCAGCAGTTACGGTATCCCCTTCCTTGACCAGGACATCCACCACATTGCCTGGCATTGCGGTAGTAACATGCCCTGGCTCGGTCGCGCGCTTGCGACCGCTGCTGCCCTCAGCAACGTACTCATTCAGCGATTCGAAAACCACTTCTTCCGGCATGCCGTCCAGCGACAGGTAGAGCTTGCGCTTGCCCGCGCCGGAATCCCCGACCCCGGTCACTGCCACTTCGTAGGTCTCACCGTGCACATCGATGCGGAATTCGGTGGCAACGCCGGCACCCATACGACCTTTGCCGCCCTGCTCAGGTGGCAACAGTTCTTCCGGCTTGAGAGTACCATCTGCCCGTTGTTGCAGGAACTCGCGGCCAAGGTCCGGGAACATGGCGTATGTCAGCACATCTTCCTCACTCTTCGCTATGCTACCAATGTCCTCCCGCAACTTGTTCAGCTCCGGGCTGAGCTGGTCGGCGGGGCGACCTTCGTGCACCGACTCATTACCAATCGCCTTTTTCTGCAGCTCAGCGTTCACCGCTGCCGGCGGCTGACCGTACCCGCCCTGCAGATAGCGTTTCACTTCATTGGTGATGGTTTTGTAGCGCTGCCCCGCGAGCACATTGTAGACCGCCTGGGTTCCAACGATCTGGGAGGTCGGCGTTACCAGCGGCGGATACCCAAGATCTTCCCGAACCCGCGGAATCTCGGCGAATACCTCGCGAATCCGGTCCAGGGCGTTCTGCTCCTTCAACTGGTTCGCCAGGTTGGACATCATGCCACCAGGCACCTGGTTGATCTGTACCGATACGTCCTCACGGGTAAACTCGCTCTCGAACTGGTGGTACTTTTTGCGAACCTCTCGGAAGTAGTCCGCAATTTCACTCAGCAACTCAAGGTCCAGCTCGGTGTCGTAGGGGGTTCCGCTCAGGGCCGCCACCAACGACTCAGTCGCCGGGTGACTGGTTCCGGACGCAAAGGACGAAATTGCGGTATCCACGCGGTCCGCACCCGCCTCGATGGCTTTCATCTGACAAAGAGAAGCCAGCCCGGAGGTGGAGTGGCTGTGCACCACCAGCGGCAGGTCTACCTCGGCCTTGATCGCCTTGACCAGTTCGTAGGTGGCATAGGGCGTCAGCAGGCCCGCCATATCCTTGATGGCAATGGAGTCCGCCCCCATGGCCTTCAGCTCCTTGGCCTGCTTTACGAACAGCGCCGGGGTATGAACAGGGCTGGTTGTATAACAGATGGTTCCCTGCGCGTGCTTGCCCGCTTTCTTCACGGCCTTCATGGCGGTTTCGAGATTGCGCAGGTCATTCAGGGCATCAAATACACGGAATACGTCGATACCGTTATCGGCCGCCTTCTGGACAAAGGCTTCCACCACATCATCCGCGTAATGACGGTAGCCCAGCAGATTCTGCCCCCGCAGCAGCATTTGCAGCCGTGTGTTGGGCAGGGCCTTGCGAAGCTGGCGCAGGCGCTCCCACGGATCTTCCTTCAGGAAGCGGACACAGGCATCAAAGGTGGCACCGCCCCAGACTTCCAGGGACCAGTAGCCCACCTGATCCAGCTTATCGCAGATCGGCAACATATCTTCAGTGCGCATGCGGGTAGCGATCAGGGACTGGTGCGCATCACGCAGGATGACGTCGGTAACTTCAATTTTCTTGGCTTGGCTCATTCTGTTTTCCTCCTGCGGATTACCATCCCGCGTGAGCGGCAATGGCTGCGGCAATCGCTAATGCAACTTCACTTGGCTGGCGCTTGATGGAATAGTCCAGCAACTCCGGGTGGGACGGCACAAAACTGGTGTCGAACACGCCACGCCGGAAATCCGGGTGTTTAAAAATCTGCTGGTAGTAGCTCGCCGTGGTGCGAATACCATGCAGGCGCATGTCATCCAGGGCACGTTCGCTGCGGGCAATGGCTTCTTCCCAGGTCAGCGCCCACACCACCAGCTTCAGGCACATGGAATCGAAATAGGGCGGAATTTCATACCCGGTATAGATGGCGGTATCCACCCGCACGCCTGGGCCACCTGGGGCGTAATAATGGGTAATCCGACCGAAACTGGGCAGGAAGTCGTTCTTGGGATCTTCCGCGTTGATCCGCATCTGGATCGCATAGCCACGAAACTGAATATCTTCCTGGCGGTAGCTGAGGGGCAATCCAGAGGCGATTCGCAGCTGTTCCCTGACAATATCCACACCCGTAATGGCTTCAGTAATGGTGTGTTCCACCTGAACCCGGGTATTCATCTCCATGAAATACACTTCATTTCCGGACAGCAGGAACTCGACCGTACCGGCGTTCTCGTAGCCCACAGCCTTGGCTGCGGTTACCGCCAGATTACCGATGTACTGGCGCTGCTCCGGGGTCAGCTGGGGGCTCGGTGCAATTTCGATCAACTTCTGGTTACGGCGCTGTATGGAGCAGTCACGCTCAAACAGATGAATCGCATTGCCCTCGCTGTCTGCCAGCACCTGCACTTCGATGTGACGGGGGTTAACGATGCACTTCTCCATGAAGACTTCCGCCGACCCAAAGGCCTTTGTTGCTTCGGAAATCACCCGAGGGTACTGAGCTTTCAATTCCTCAGGCGTATCGCAGCGCCGGATACCCCGGCCGCCGCCACCCGAGGTGGCCTTCACCATCACCGGGTAACCGATTTCATTAGCCAGCTTGAGGGCCTCATCCAGGTTGGCCAGGTTGCCTTCGGAACCGGGAGTAATCGGCACACCTGCGGCCCGCATACTGTCCCGGGCCTGGGTCTTGTCACCCATCTTGTAGATCACGTCCGCCTTCGGCCCGATGAAGGTCACGCCCTTCTGCTCACACAGGCGGGCAAATTCTGCATTCTCGGACAGGAAACCATATCCCGGGTGAATCCCGTCACAGCCGGTTTCCACCGCCAGGTTGACGATCCTTGCCGGGTCCAGATAGCCCGCCAGCGGGTCTTCCCCAAGCGAATAGGCCTCATCAGCCCGTTTAACATGGAGGCCATAGCGATCCGGCTCGGTATAGATCGCCACCGAGCGTATGCCCATCTCGGCACAGGCCCGTACAATTCGCACCGCGATTTCACCGCGGTTGGCAATCAGAATTTTTTTCAGCATGGGTGATTCCTCGTCAATTCGCCCCACATCCAGAGTAGACAAAGCACCACCATAACTAAAATTGATATTATTTTTTTTATGTATAAGGTATCGCTTATACATATACCGAAAAAGCGTTCGCCACCATGCCATTCAGCGCCCAACAACTCGCCAGCCGCCTGACATTCCGTCAATTACAGGTGTTTCTCTCGGTCCATGAACTGAAAAGTTACAGCCGCGCCGGCGAACGCCTGGGGTTGACCCAGCCTGCCGTCAGCAGCCAGATACGACAGCTTGAACAGGCTCTTGCTCTGCCCCTGTTCGAATACGTTGGCCGCCGCTTGTATTGCACCGCGGCCGGGGAGGAACTGGCCCGGAGCGCCCGAACCATTTTTGGAGAAGTGCGCCGCCTGCAGACCAGCCTGGCAGCACTGCAAGGCAAGGTCGCGGGAGAGCTGCGGCTAGTGGCGGTAAACACCGCGCAATACGTGGTTCCGTACCTGCTCAGGGCCTTTCTTAACCTGAACCCGCAGGTCCACGTCAGCGTCACCGTGGTGAATCGGGCGACCGCCATCCAGCGACTGAATGAGAACCGGGACGACCTGGTGATCATGGGTATGGTGCCGACCGAGCGGCCGCTGACGTCCATCCCCTTTCTGGACAACGAGCTGATCCCGGTGGTCCCCAAAGGGCACCCGCTGCTGGATCACCCAAACCCGAGCCCGCAGGAATTTCTCGACAGCCACCTGCTGATGCGTGAGCCCGGCTCCGGCAGTCGACTGGCACTGGAACTCCACTGCCAGCAGCACCGGCTGAAGGTTAAGCCCAGCATGGAGCTGGGCTCAAATGACGCGGTCAAACACGCCATCATGGCTGGGCTGGGGGTGGCGGTGCTCCCCAAATTAAGCATCCTGCCGGAACTGGCGCTTGGCAACCTCCACACCTTAGACCTTCCGGGCTTTCCGCTACGCCGTAGCTGGTGTGTGGTCTACCCTCAGGCCAAGCACCCCACCCCAGCCATGAAAGCGTTTATCGACTACATCCAGCAGAATATTCGCCAGTTCGAGCAGCAGTTCCTGCGCCGCTCGCAACTGCAATGACAGCTTAACCGTCCGCAAGCATACCCAGCAGCTGCTCAGTCTGTTCGACCGCCTCACAGCCGCGGCTGGTGAGGTAGCCGCCATCGTGCTGGGTAATCAACCCCTTTTGAAACAGTCGTTCAGCAGCCGCCACTACTTCGGGGGTCGCGGTGTGTTGGTGGACTTTAATACCTTCCTGGGACGAACAGGAGTTGAACTGGGACAGCAGTTTGAGTTCGGCAATCTGATCGGAAGTAAACGGCATGGCACTACCTCGCAATGATATTGGCGTACCCCCCAGTGTTGTACGAACCCGCCCCCGCTGCAAGCCCCCTAGTTGACTAATAAATATTCAAATTTAAGGAGAAAACAGAAATTCTCTTCTACCCTGATAGCAGGTCCGACAAGAAGCACTCTGGTGCCAGACTGGCATTAGATGCACCGCTCCAGTGCTCCAGTGACGACCCGGCGGTGGCAACGAGCCGCCTAAACGAAAGAGTAAAACAATAAAACCAGCAACTCAGCACCATTGGCTCAGCATTTGCTGATGACCATTGGCTTTGCACTCATTCGAAAAATCGGAGATGTCTCATAATGAAAAAAATATTTTCACTTGCCGCAGGAACCGCAACCCTTCTGGGCGTCGTGATGGCAGGCAACGCCATGGCAAACACCACCCTGGAGAACATCAGGGAAAAAGGTCACCTGCAGTGCGGCGTGACCAGCGGCCTTCCCGGCTTTTCCCAACCCGATGACAAAGGCAACTGGACCGGCATCGATGTAGACACCTGCCGGGCCGTTGCAGCCGCCATCTTCGGCGATGCCAGCAAAGCCCAGTTCACACCGCTGACTGCCAAGGAGCGCTTCACCGCACTGCAGTCGGGCGAAATCGACATGCTGTCCCGCAACACTACCTGGACCCTGACCCGAGATGCCTCCCTGGGCCTGAACTTTGCCGGCGTGAATTACTACGATGGGCAGGGTTTCCTGGTCAGTCGTGAGCTGGGGGTGAGCGATGCCACCGAGCTGGATGGCGCCACAGCCTGCATCCAGGCAGGCACCACCACCGAGCTCAATATGGCGGACTATTTCCGCACCCATGGCATGGAATTCAACGCCCTGGTGTTCGACACCTCTGAACAAACCGTTCAGGGCTTTGCCGCCGGTCGCTGCGACGTTCTGACCTCCGACCGCTCCCAGCTGGCAGCCCTGCGCTCCAAACTGACCGACCCGAACAGCGCGGTCATCCTCCCCACCATCATTTCCAAAGAGCCACTAGGCCCCGTGGTCCGCCAGGGTGACGACCAATGGTTCAACATCGTGAAGTGGACACTGTTTACCCAGGTGAACGCTGAGGAACTTGGCATCACCTCTGCCAACGTCGATGAGATGAAGTCTTCAGACAACCCCTCCATCCAACGCCTGCTGGGCACCGATGGTGATATGGGCGAGAAGCTCGGCCTGTCGGCAGACTTTGGCTACAACATCATCAAGGAAGTGGGCAATTACGGTGAGATGTATAACCGTAACGTCGGCCCCGGCACGCCTCTGGATCTGGAGCGAGGACTGAACGCGCTGTGGACGGAAGGCGGCATCATGTACGCGCCGCCCGTTCGCTAACTGCGGAAGCCCAGGACGCTGGCGCCAGTATGACCGCCAGCGTCCACCCTGAACCCAACCCATGTCCGAGTATGTGTTCCGGTGCCCCGTATGAGTGAAACGACTTCCCAGATTACTCCTGCCCGAGCAAAGCCGTGGAACGACCCACGGGTTCGATCCCTTGTTTTCCAGCTGGTCGCCATCGCTGGCGTGATGTGGGGTGGCTGGACCCTGGTGGACAACACCCTTGCCAACATGGAGGCCCGCGGTATCAGTACGGGCTTTGGTTTCCTTGAGCAGTCCGCCGGTTTTGGCATCATCATGAGCCTGATTCCCTATGAAGCCACCGACAGCTATGGCCGCACGTTCTGGGTCGGTTTGCTCAACACGCTGCTGGTGTCCGGCCTGGGGATTGTTGCGGCAACCCTGCTGGGATTTATGATCGGCGTTGCCCGCCTGTCGAGCAACTGGCTGATTGCCAAGCTCTCCCTGGCGTACATAGAAATCATCCGCAATATCCCGCTGCTGCTTCAGATTTTCTTCTGGTACTTCGCGGTCCTGCGCAACCTCCCCTCACCACGGCAGAGCGTGGAGCTTGGCGGCCTGTTCTTTCTCAACAATCGCGGGTTCTACCTGCCGGACCCGATCGCCCTCCCAGGCTTTGGCTGGGTTGAACTTGCCCTGGCAATCGCCATCGCCAGCGTTATCGCGCTCCGGATCTGGGCCAAACGACGCCAGCAGGCAACCGGGCAAATCTTCCCAACCGGCAAGGTCAGCCTGGCCATCCTGGTAACCCTGCCGGTGCTGGCTTTCCTGGCCACCGGCGCGCCTCTGGACTGGACCGTGCCGGAACTTCGGGGCTTCAACTTCCGCGGCGGTATCACCATCATTCCCGAACTTGCCGCACTGTGGGTCGCACTGTCGCTGTACACCGCCTCGTTCATCGCTGAGATCGTGCGATCTGGCATCCTCTCGGTCAGCAAGGGACAAACCGAAGCCGCCCGGGCACTCGGCCTTCGTCAGGGGCTCACCCTTCGCCTGGTCGTCATACCACAGGCCATGCGGGTCATCATCCCACCCCTGACCAGCCAGTATCTCAACCTGGTGAAGAACTCATCCCTGGCTACCGCCATTGGCTACCCGGACCTGGTGTCCGTGTTCATGGGTACAACCCTCAACCAAACCGGGCAGGCGGTCGAAGTGGTTGCCATGACCATGGCCGTCTACCTCACCATCAGCCTGCTGATTTCCTTCGTCATGAACCTGTACAACCGCGCTGTGGCGCTTAAGGAGCGATGATGAACCAACCCACCGTATCACCGCCCAAAGCCCCTGTTGCGCCCATACAGTGGATGCGCAATAACCTGTTCAATACCTGGTACAACTCACTGCTGACCCTTGCCGTCGGCTACCTGCTGGTCACCAGCGCCGCGCCGCTACTGAACTGGGTGTTCCTCGACGCCACCTTCAGTGGCGAGTCCCCAAGCGACTGCGTCGGTGAAGGCGCCTGTTGGCTGTTCATCAACCAACGGCTGAACTTTTTCATCTACGGGTTTTACCCGGAAGATCAGCAATGGCGCATCAACCTGATGTTCGGGCTGCTGGCGCTGTCGTTCATACCCCAGTTCATCGAGGGTTTTCCGGCCCGGCGATGGCTCGGCATCTTCGGTATGACCGGCCTGCCGATCCTGGGTTACATCCTGATTCCCGGTGGCAGCTTTGGCCTGGAGTCTGTCCCCAGCCACCGCTGGGGCGGCCTGATGCTGACGCTGATCCTGGCTTATGTCGGGATATTTGCGGCCCTTCCCATCGGCATCCTGCTCGCCCTTGGCCGACGTTCGCACATGCCGGTCATTCGCGGCTTCTGCGTGGTCTTCATCGAGGTGTGGCGGGCCGTACCGCTGATCACCGTGCTGTTCATGGCTTCGGTCATGCTGCCGTTGTTCCTGCCCGAGGGCATGAACTTCGAGAAACTGCTCCGGGCACTGATCGGCATCACACTTTGGCAGTCGGCCTATATGGCGGAGGTCGTTCGCGGAGGCTTGCAGGCCATCCCCCGGGGACAGTACGAAGCCGCCAGCGCCCTCGGCCTGGGTTACTGGAAGAAAATGGGGCTGATTATCCTGCCCCAGGCCCTGAAGCTGGTCATCCCCGGCATCGTTAACACCTTTATTGCCCTGTTCAAGGACACCACGCTGGTACTGATCATCGGCCTGTTTGATGTGCTCGGCGCGGTCCAGTCCACGGTAACTGACCCCGCCTGGCAGAACGTCGCAATCGAAGGCTACGTGTTTGTCGCCTTCTGCTTCTGGGTGTTCTGTTTCGGCATGTCCCGCTACAGCCAGAACCTGGAACGCAAACTCGACACCGGCCACCGAACCTGACAACGGATAGCAACCATGACCGACCAGACACCCACAAATACGGCTCGCTCCACCCTCAGTTCGGCCAAGGCCGACACCACCATCATCCACGTTGAAGGCGTGCACAAATGGTACGGGGGCTTCCACGTCCTCAAAGACATCAACCTGGACGTCGCCCATGGCGAACGCATCGTTATCTGCGGGCCTTCCGGCTCCGGGAAATCGACGTTTATCCGCTGCATCAACCGGCTGGAGGAACATCAGCAGGGTCGCATTGTCGTCGATGGCGCCGAGCTGACCGACGACATCCGCCAGATCGACAATGTCCGCCGGGAAGTGGGCATGGTGTTCCAGCACTTCAATTTGTTCCCCCACCTGACCGTGCTGGAAAACTGCTGCCTGGCACCGATCTGGGTTCGCAAGATTCCCCGCAAGGAAGCCGAAGCCACAGCCATGGAATACCTCGAGCGGGTTAAGATTCCTGACCAGGCCAAGAAGTACCCGGGCCAGTTGTCTGGCGGCCAGCAGCAGCGGGTGGCGATTGCCCGCTCCCTGTGCATGAAACCCAAGATCATGCTGTTCGATGAACCGACCTCCGCGCTTGACCCGGAAATGATCAAGGAAGTACTGGATGTCATGGTGGAGCTGGCAGAAAGCGGCATGACCATGCTTTGCGTCACCCATGAAATGGGCTTCGCCAAGACCGTGGCAGACCGGGTCATTTTCATGGATGGCGGTGAAATCATCGAATCGGCGCCTCCGGAACAGTTCTTCACCAACCCGCAGGAGGAACGCACGCAGACCTTCCTCAAGCAGATCCTGCACCACTGACTGCGAACTGAGCCCCCGGTCCATTATCCGAGGCTCACACGCTCAACCGGCGCTTTTCCAGGCCAGGCGCCCCAGCACGCCGCCGCGCCACAACACTGGGGCGATTCCGCCAGGACGACCAGCTGTAAAGACCAAGGGCAAACCAGATCACCGTGAAGCTGATGAGCTGCGCGGTATTTAGCGGCTCCTGAAAAATCAGCAAGGCGATCAGGAATTGCAGGGTTGGGTTGATGTACATCAGGAAGCCAACCGTGGACAGTTTAAGGCGCCTTGCTGCACCAGCAAAAGCCAGTAGCGGCAACGCGGTGACAACACCGCTGGACAGCAGCAGAGCCGTGGTCGATCCAGCCCCCCAAAAGTGCGAACGCCCCTCCATTGAGAGCCATGAGAACGTCAGCAGCCCCACCGGGAATAACAACAGAGTCTCCACAAATAACCCTGACAACCCATCCAGCGATACCTGTTTGCGAAGCAAGCCGTAGGTGCCAAAGGTGAGCGCCAGCATCAGCGTGATCCACGGGAGGCTGCCCAGTGCAACCAACTGAATCAGGATTCCGGCCCCAGCCAACATCACAGCGACACCCTGCAGTCGCTCCATTCGCTCCCTCAGCACCACCAACCCCAAGGCAACATTCACTAACGGTGTCAGGAAATACCCCAAACTGGCTTGCAATACCTGCCGGGTCTCAACGGCATAGATATAGATGCCCCAGTTGGCGGCGATAAGAACCGCACACCCCAGAACAGGCCAAAGCCCACTGCGGCGGGCGAGGGCTTCCCGCACAGGCGCCCAGCGTCGCAATACCGAGATAACAGCCGCCAGGAAGACGCAGCTCCAGAGAATTCGGTGAGTCAGTACTTCGTAAGCAGGCACCCCATCAAACAGAGCAAAAAACAGGGGAAAACTTCCCCACATGGTATACGCGGCCAGCCCGTAGGCAACGCCTTTGCTGGTTTCAGTCATTGTGGTCATGGCATTGCCACGCCTCCGCTGGTGCCTGTCTCCGAACTCCCACTCTAAGCGCTGTCAGCGCTTCCCAACAGGTACAGAAACCGACTGAATCTACAGCACAGGTACAGGGGCTGCCGTCCCTGTAGCAGGACATCGCTCAATCGCGCCCGACACCACAATATGAAACTAGTTGCACATTGATAAATCCACTGATAGCTTTAGGCATCGCAAAAATTTGCATACAACGAAGCGTAGCCCCTCACACGACCAAGGGAGAAAACAATGACAATCGCCACTCTGTCCCAAGAGGCCCAACAGACACTTTCCACCTGGCATGAACTGCTGGAACAGAATGCCATGGAAAAACTCGACCAACTGCTGTCAGACGACGTGGTCTTCCGCTCACCTGCAGCGCATACCCCCTACCCTGGCCGCGATGCGATAAAGCTGGTCCTTAAAACCGTGAACACGGTGTTTGAAGAGTTCACCTATCACCGCCGTTTTGCCAGCGAGGATGGCAACAGTGTGGTGCTGGAATTCAGCGCCAAGGTGGGAGATAAAAGCGTCAAAGGCATCGACATGATCCGGTTTGACGAAGCCGGAAAGATCGTTGACTTCGAAGTAATGATTCGCCCGCTGAGTGGTCTCCAGGCCCTCGCCGGTGAAATGGGCAAGCGTGTGGCGCCATACCTCGCCATGCTCAAGGGCGAAGCGGCCCAGTAGTCAACAACAATCCGGTTAACCAAGGAGCTACCATGTCCCTCCCCGATATCCTGAAAGACCGCCTATCCCTGCCCGTGGTCGGATCGCCCCTGTTTATCATTTCCAACCCTGATCTGGTCATTGCCCAGTGCAAGGCCGGCGTGGTGGGCTCTTTCCCCGCCCTTAATGCCCGCCCGGCGCCCGTGCTGGAGGAATGGCTACAGAGGATCACCTCAGAGCTGGCCGAGTACAATGCCCAGCATCCAGACAAACCGGCCGCGCCTTTTGCCGTCAACCAGATCGTGCACAAGTCGAATGATCGGCTGGAACATGACCTGGAGCTGTGTGTGAAGTACAAGGTGCCCATCGTCATCACATCCCTCGGCGCCAGGGAAGATGTCAACGAGGCGGTACACAGCTACGGCGGCATCGTATTGCACGACATCATCAATAACCGCTTTGCACGCAAGGCCATTGAAAAAGGCGCCGACGGCCTGATCGCCGTGGCAGCCGGGGCCGGTGGACATGCCGGCACCCAGTCCCCATTTCCGCTGATCCACGAGATCCGTGAATGGTTCGACGGCCCACTGCTGCTGTCCGGAGCGATCGGAAATGGCAATGCCATCCTGGCCGCCCAGGCCGCCGGTGCAGACCTGGCCTACATCGGTTCAGCGTTTATCGCCACTCGGGAAGCCAACGCTGACGCAGCCTACAAAGACATGATTGTCGATAGTGGCGCCGAGGATATTGTGTATTCGAACCTGTTCACCGGTGTCCATGGAAACTACCTGAGACAGAGCATCGTCAATAGCGGCCTGGACCCCGATGACCTGCCCGAGTCCGATCCGTCAAAAATGAATTTTGGTTCTGATAGGGGCGCCAAGGCCTGGCGCGACATCTGGGGAGCCGGCCAGGGCATCGGCGCCGTGAAAAGCGTGGAAAGTGCCGAAGACCTGGTGAAAAGACTGAAAGTGGAATACGACGACGCCAGAAAGCGCCTGGGACTAGCCGTGTAAGGCCTACCGGCTCAGGAAGACGGCCAATCTGCCGTCATTTCCCGGAATGGGAGCCGCCGCCTTCCCGGGCGGCTTCCAATACCGGAAGCGTACCTCTAGCCCAGCCTAGCCAGCTTTCTTCAGACACAATCCCCATACGCAACACCTGGTACTGGAGCTGTTGGGCAACCGACAGAGCCGAACCGGAAAAGTCACGCTGCTCAATCTGAAGAAACGTCGCCAGCTTCTCTTCGTGCTCAGCCATCAAGCGCTGCAGCTCTTCAAGGGCACCCAAAGGCCCCAAAACGGCTTCAGCCCGCAGCTTGACCAATAGCTCCCGGTGGCCTTCCGTAGAACGGCAAGGTTCACTACCCCAACGTTTTAATTCATCGATCCCGGCGGCTAGAACCTGGTAGGTCTTGCGCTTACGTCGGCCTTCGCCGCCTTCTTCTTCAGCCACGACCCAGCCAGAAGCAGCCATCCGGCGCAGTTCCCGGTAGATCTGTTGGTGCGTTGCCTGCCAGAAGTAGCCGATGGAACGGTCAAAGCGGCTGGCCAGGTCATAACCGGTCGAAGGTTTTTCCAGAAGGGAGGTCAATAAGGCATGTTGAATGGACATGGCTGGAATTCTATCGGGGGTGGGCGCGCTGTCAACTAACGCCCCAATGCCGACAGGATCAGCGCAACCGATTGCTCACTCACCGCATCCATGTCCTCCTGATTCACGTAGATGCCGTCGATCAGCAGCCGGCACAGACCATGCACCGTCGCCCAGCTGGCCTGGGCTAGGCGCAGGGGGTCGTTTCCAGCGGGCAATTGCCCGGCCGTCAGTGCTGCCAGCTTGTCGGTATAGTGACGAAAGCTGCGGTAGGCCACGGATTTCAGCTCCGGCGTTGGGGTTCCCGCTTTCCAGAGAGTTCGCCCAAACATCAGCTCGTAACGCTCCGGATGATCCACCGCAAACCGCAGGTAATCCCGGACAAAGAACAGCATCTGATCCCTCAGGGTTTCGCCCTCGAAGCGCTGGCTGATCAGCTCGTCCAGACTTTCAAACCCCTCGGCTGCCAACGCACACAGGAGGGCATTCTTGTCCTTGAAATGATGATACGGAGCGGTGCGTGACACCCCCGCTTTTTCAGCCAGCTTGCGCAGGGACAACCCATCAATACCCTGCTCCTTCAACTGCTCGCTCGCGGCCTGAAGCAGAGCGCTGCGCAGATCACCATGGTGGTAACGGGAAGCATTGGTCATGGTGCATATTCCTGACTGAAAAATAGAGGTAAAACAGACGACCGGGCGGTTCAGGCCAGTCTCCGAAATAATCTTGACACTGTCAAAATACACCTCTATCTTGACAGCGTCCAGATTATTCAGAATACCGTCTATCGAGAGAGCAACGATGTCGACCGAACGCTACCAAAATCTGCTGTCACCCCTGGATCTGGGGCACACCCAACTGAAGAACCGGGTCATCATGGGCTCCATGCACACGGGCCTGGAAGACCGCTTCTGGCAGTTCCCGAAGCTGGCAGCCTATTTTGCCGAACGCGCACGTGGCGGCGTTGGCCTGATCGTGACCGGCGGATTCAACCCCAACAAGGCCGGCTGGTTCTATCCGTTCGCCGGCCTGTTCAACAGCCGCTTTGATATCCTCAACCACCGCAAGGTCACCAAGGCGGTCCACAAGGAAGGCGGCAAGATTGCCCTGCAAATCCTCCATGCCGGCCGTTACAGCTACCACCCGCTGTCCCGTTCCGCCTCCGCCATCAAGGCGCCGATCAACCCGTTCAAGCCCAAGGCGATGAGCACCAAAGAGGTTGAGCAGACCGTCCGGGATTTTGCCCGCACCGCCGAACTGGCCAAGAAAGCCGGCTACGACGGCGTTGAGATCATGGGCTCCGAGGGTTACCTGATTAACCAGTTCACCGCCCCGTGCACCAACAAGCGCAAGGACAAGTACGGCGGCAGCGCTGAAAACCGCCGCCGCTTCCCGGTAGAAATCGTGCGGGAAACCCGCAAGCGTTGTGGCGATGACTTCATCATCATGTTCCGGATGTCGGTCATCGACCTGGTTCCGGACGGTGCCACCCGGGAGGAAGTACTGGCTCTGGCGAAGGAGCTGGAAGCTGCTGGCGTCAGCCTGATCAACTCAGGCATCGGCTGGCACGAGGCCCGGGTTCCAACCATCGTTACGTCCGTTCCTCGCGCGGCCTTTGCTGAAGCCACCCGTCAGGTCAAAGAGGTGGTCTCGGTGCCAGTTGTCGCCTCCAACCGGATCAACGATCCGGAGGTGGCCGAAGACATCCTCCGTTCCGGCCAGGCCGATGCGGTGTCCATGGCGCGGCCCCTGCTGGCCGACCCGGACTTCGTCAACAAGACCATCATCGGCAAGGCCGACGAGATCAACACCTGCATCGCCTGCAACCAGGCCTGCCTTGACCATACCTTCCAGCTCAAGCGGGCATCCTGTCTGGTGAACCCCCGCGCCTGTCACGAAACCGAGCTGGTCTATGTGAAAACCGCAAAACCCAAACGAGTTGCGGTCATTGGTGCTGGTCCCGCCGGGCTGTCCTGCGCGACCGTGGCCGCAGAGCGCGGGCACGACGTCACCCTGTTCGACCAGGCCGGCGAGGTTGGCGGCCAGTTCAACATGGCCAAGGTGATTCCAGGCAAGGAAGAGTTCCACCACACCATCCGCTACTTCAGCAAACGGATCGAGAGCACCGGCGTCAAACTGAAGCTGAACACCCGGGTTGAAGTGGCCGACCTGGAAGCCGCCGGCTTTGACGAGATTGTCGTCGCCACCGGCGTTACGCCACGCGCCCCGGGCATTCCCGGCATCGACCACCCGAAAGTACTGTCCTACGTGGACGTGCTTCGCGGCAAAGCGGACGTTGGCCAGAAGGTTGCCGTTATCGGTGCTGGCGGCATTGGCTTCGACGTGTCCGAATACCTTGCCGAACATCCCCGCGACGGCGAACAACCGCTGCCCGAGTGGATGAAGGAATGGGGTGTGGACATCGCTGGTGACAGCCCTGGCGGCCTGGTGGAGCCCGAAGTCGAGGCACCGGCACGGCAGATCACCCTGCTCCAGCGCAAGCCAACCTCCCTGGGCAAGGACCTTGGCAAAACCTCTGGCTGGGTACACCGGGCCACCCTCAAGGCGCGCAATGTTGAAATGCTCAAGGGCTGTAGCTACGAGAAGATCGACGACGACGGCCTGCACATCAAGCAGGGCGAAAAAGTCCGAGTCCTGGACGTGGATAACGTCATCATCTGTGCTGGTCAGGAATCGCTGAAAGAGCTCTATCGGGAAGAAGCGGAAAACTTCCACCTGATCGGCGGCGCCGACCTCGCAGCGGAACTCGATGCCAAGCGAGCGATCCGCCAGGGCGCGGAGCTTGCAGCCAGCCTGTAACCCCGCAATCCGTCAGGCCACAAGCCTGTGGCCTGACGGCCCCTGTTAGCCGTACGGCAAACAATCCAGAAGTTTCTGCTTGAGCCAGCGGTGGGCCGGGTCCTGGTCCATCGCCGATGGCCAGATCAGGTACACCGGCACCGGGTCAACCGGGACCGGAAATGGTAGCACCTGAAGCTGGAACATCGGGGCCAACCGATCGGCCAGCCGCAAGGGAATGGTAGCAATCAGGTCACTGGTACTGGCCACTGAAACCAGACTGGTGAAATTGCCAACCTGGGCACCAATGTTTCTTCGCCACCCGGGCATGCCCAGGATCTGGTCTAAAGGCAGTGTCCGGCGCTCTCGTTCTGGTAACACGACGTGCCCCGCCATCAGGAACTGGTCCAGCGACAAGCTCCCCTTGATCAGCGGGTGCCCCTGCCGCGCTACCACCACCAGCGCTTCCTCTCCCACCGCCTCCACCAGCAGGCGGGCATCGTCCGGTGGTTGGGTATCGAACGCAAAATCAGCCTCTGCATCCAGCAGCCATTTCTGCCAGCCCGCCTGTTGCGGCAGCACCTTCACCCCGAGACTCTGACTTTCCACCTGAATAGCGGACACCAGTTTTCCCAGCACCAGTGTCTCCAGGTAATCCACCGCAACAATGCGGAAATTGCGTTGGGCGGTAGCCGGATCAAAAACCGGCTCCGGGTCCAGAGCTTCCGTCAACACCTCCAGTCCCTGCCGAACCTGCTGGTACAAGGCATCCGCCCGGGGCGTGGGCTGCAAACCGCTACGACTGCGCACAAACAGGGCATCACCAACCGTCAGCCGCAATCGTTGCAGTGCGGCGCTGACTGCGGGTTGACTCATCCCCAGGTGTTCGGCAGCTCGTGACAGCTGCCGGTGCTCTACCACGGCAGCGAAGACTGGCAGGAGGTTCAGGTCAACGGATCTTAAATTCAGCTTCATGGATATTGTTCTTATTCAATATTTATTAGACAGAATAATGCCCGATTATTGACTCTGTCCATGACAGGATCTCAGGAGAACAATAATGACCGTCAATGATCTCATCAGCTTATCTATCCTTGGCTTTGTCCTGGTTACCGCAACCCTAGAGTGGCTCAGCGGCCGCAGCCGCAACGGTGCCCGTACCGCCAACGACTGGAAAATGGCGGGCCTGACAATTGCCGTTATGGTCGCCGTACAACGTCCGTTGCTATTACTGGTGATCGGCCTGGGGCTGACTCAGCTGGCGCCCGGTAGCGCGAACTCCCTGGCCTGGCTGGACAGCGACTACTTCTGGCCAACGCTGGTGGTTTTCTTCTGCCTGGAGGAACTGCTGCACGGCGCCGGCCACTACTTTGCCCACTGCAAACGCCCCCAGCATCGTTGGGCCCAGATGGTACAGGCGGTATTCAAGCTCTCCCACCGCCCCCATCACATGAGCGGCGACGATGACCGGGCCCAGCTCAGCGTCGTCCAGACCTTTACCAATGGCTGGCTGTGGTGGTTCATCATGCCCAACTACTGGTTCCAGTTGGTTTGCCTGTACCTGGGGCTGGTGGATGTATTCGTTGTCGGTACCGCAATAAAGGGCCTGTGGGCTGCCCATACCCACGTCAACTGGAACTACGACCTGTATTTCCACAACCACCGCTGGGCCTGGGTCCGTAAGACCATGTGGGCGTTGGCGCACATCATCACGTTCCCGACCCAGCACCACCAGCACCACTCCCGTGGACGCAACTCCGCCAAGAATGTCTGTGGCAGCCTCGCGCTCTATGACTGGCTGATTTTCGGGACGCTGGCGATCGAAACAGAACGTCCGAAAGCGTACGGGTGGCGTCAGTCGGAACAGGAACACAACAGTGTGCTGTACCGTTACTTCAACCTTGATATCAGCAAGTACCTGCCGCCTTCCGCGAATCGCTCGCCCAAGCCCCAGACGCAAGCCGTCACCGACTAACCCGCATGGGTCCCTGTTCACCAGGGGCCCATGTCAGGCTCACCTCCCGCCATAACTGATCCAGCTCAGCGAATCCGGCGCTCAGACAGGGCACAATACGCTAAACTTTGTGAAGCCTTCATTCACCAATCGCAAGGAAGCCTGTCGGCATGCCCACCACGGAAAACAGCACCCGCTATGCGCGCCCGTTACGTCACCTGAGCATCTATCTGTCCGGGTTGGTCCAGGGACGGCTCTGGCTCAAAGTTCTTGTGGGCATGGCCCTGGGACTTATTGTTGGGACACTGCTGGGGCCTTCGGTGGGGCTGGTTGAACCGGAAACCGGCACCCTCATCGGCAACTGGCTGGCCTTTCCCGGTCAGCTTTTCCTGGCCACCATCCAGATGATTGTTATTCCCCTGGTGATTGCCTCCGTGGTGCGGGGGCTGGCGGCCAGTGAAGACCTCAACCAACTGCGCCGCCTTGGTGTTCGGGTGGTCACCTTCTTTATGATCACCACCGCCATTGCCGCCAGCCTTGGCCTGTGGATTGGCAGTGTCATCAAGCCCGGCGAAATGCTGAGCGGGCTGGCCATCCCCGCAGCAACAGATGCGGAAACTGCCACCACTGGCTTGCTGGGGGCCGCCAGCCTTTCCGAAGCGCTGCTGGGCCTGTTGCCGGGTAACCCGCTGGATGCCATGGTCGAAGGTCAGATGCTTCAGGTGGTTATTTTCTCCAGCATTGTTGGCGTCGCTCTGGTGAGCATGGACCCGGGCAAATCCCGCCCCATGCTGGACCTGCTGGATTCACTCCAGCAGATCTGTATGACTGTGGTGCGCTGGGCCATGCGCCTGGCCCCCTATGCCGTGTTTGGGCTGATGGCCCAACTCACCACCACGATCGGGTTCCAGGCCATGCTCGGCATGGCGTCCTACGTGGCGACAGTCTTGCTCGGTCTGCTGATGATGCTGGGGGTCTATCTGGTGATCCTGAAGGCGCTCGGCGGCGACGGTCCCCTCACCTTCCTGAGCAAGACTCGCGATGTCCTGCTGCTGGCCTTCTCCACCTCCAGTTCTGCCGCCGTAATGCCACTCTCCATCCGCACGGCCGAGGATAAACTGGGCATCCGCCCGTCCGTGTCCCAGTTCGTAATCCCTCTGGGGGCCACCATCAACATGACCGGCACGGCGCTGTATCAGGCGGTGGCAACCATCTTCCTGGCCCAGGTCTACGGCATTGACCTGAGCCTCGGCAGCATGGCCCTGGTGGTCGCCATGGCGGTCGGCGCGTCTATCGGTTCTCCCGCCACACCGGGCGTGGGCATTGTCATACTGGCCATGGTGCTGCAAACCGTAGGTATTCCGCCTAGCGGCATTGCGCTGATCATGGGGGTCGACCGAATCCTGGACATGTGCCGAACTGCCATCAACGTCACCGGAGATCTGGTGACCTGTCGGCTGATGGAGAATTGGTCCGGCCAGCGCCTGCCTGACCAGGAATGACGTCACCCTCCGCGTAATTCGTGCAAGGACAGTGCACAGCGCGCACGTTTTTCGGGCGTGCCGTGCCCTTCGCCATCGCCATCAGCACCTGCCCCGGTCTGAAGAAATCAGACAATGAAGCACCATCTCATTGAATAGAAAGAATAAAAATGAAACCTCCACTTTAGGCACGGCAACTGCATAGGGTCTGATGTACCGGCTGACAGGCCTCGTTCCTGGCACCGGACAAGCAGATGACCAAATGAAGACAAGGCAACGGCGCCTTTTCCTGACCCGGTTATACGGGTGAGGAAATGGCGCCGTTTTTGTGTCTGCGGAACGACCTAATCCCTGAAAGAGGAAAAGAAGGATGTCCTACCTGGTTCCCTCCGAATTCGTCACCAAAATGGTAGACGCCGGTGAATCCAAGATTCACATGTCTACCCGCGATACCCTGATCCGCGCCTTCATGGCCGGGGCTATCCTCGCGCTGGCGGCGGCATTTGCCGTCACCGTTGCCGTCCAGACCGGGGTTTTCCTGATTGGAGCCATCCTGTTTCCAGTCGGTTTCTGCATGCTGTACCTGATGGGCTTCGACCTGCTCACCGGGGTCTTCATGCTGACGCCGCTGGCGCTGCTCGACAAACGTCCCGGAGTAACCCCCAAAGCGATACTCCGCAACTGGGGACTGGTGTTCCTCGGCAACTTCGCCGGTGCCCTCACCGTCGCCTTCATGATGGCCTTCGTATTCACCTACGGCTTTAACACTGACCCAGGTGCGGTCGGTTCAAAGCTGGCCGGCGTTGGTGAGGCCCGAACCCTGGGCTATGCCGAATACGGCGCCGCTGGCTGGGCAACCATTTTCATCCGCGGCATGCTGTGTAACTGGATGGTCTCCATGGGTGTGGTCGGCGCCATGATTTCCACCAACGTGAGTGGCAAGGTCATCGCTATGTGGATGCCCATCATGCTGTTCTTCTTCATGGGCTTTGAGCACTCAGTAGTGAACATGTTCCTGTTCCCCTCAGCGATGATGATGGGCGGCAACTTCTCGATCATGGATTACTTCATCTGGAATGAAATCCCCACGGCTCTGGGTAACCTCGTCGGCGGCCTCGCCTTTACCGGCCTGACGTTGTACACCACCCACATTCGCACCGGTGCCAAACGCAAGATTGCCACCCCCGCGACTGCTCCGGTGAAACCAGCCGCCGCCTGACCACCATTGTTGACCAGCATGGCCCCGGTCTTTACTGGCCGGGGTCCGGAAACTCTCCATGCGCAGCCGACTACAGGTTTCTGTCGGGCACTGTTCCGACAAGGGCGTCAAGCCCATCAATCAGGACTTTCTGGGCTGGTACTCCCCACGTGAGCCCCAGCTCGGTCTTAAAGGCATCGCCTTCGCGATGGCCGATGGCATCAGTACCAGTGACGTCAGCCATATTGCCAGCGACACTACGGTGTCATCGTTCCTGAACGATTACTACTGCACCTCCGACGCCTGGTCGGTAAGGACCGCCGTGGAGCGGGTTGTTTCGGCAACCAATTCGTGGCTCTACGCCCAGGGCAGGAACAGCCCCTACTGCTACGAGAGAGACAAAGGCTACGTGTGCACCCTGAGCGCACTGGTCCTGAAATCGACGTATGCGCACCTGTTTCATGCCGGCGATACCCGGATCTATCGCTTGCGCAACCGGGGGCTTGAACAGCTGACCACAGATCACCGAACCTGGGTATCCAGCGAACGGAGTTACCTGAGCCGGGCTCTGGGAGCCGCGCCCGAGGTGGAACTCGATTACCGTTCCCTGCCCCTGCAAGCCGGCGATTACTTTGTCCTGACAACGGACGGCATCCACGAGTACTGCGATGCCAACGACCTGATCAGGGCCATCCAGCATCACCGGGACAACCTGGATACCGCCGCAAAGCGCATAACCGAACTGGCCCTTCAACGGGGCAGTGATGACAACCTGAGCGTACAGATTGTCCGGGTGGATGAAGTTCCCACGGAGAGTTCGCCGGTTCTGCACGACCAGATCGAACAACTGCCCATCCCTCCGCTGCTGGAAGCCCAGGCCAGTCTCGACGGCTACACCATCGTCCGAGAACTCCACGCCAGCCATCGAAGCCACGTTTACCTTGCCGTTGATGAACTCTCTGGCAATCAGGTGGTGATCAAAACACCGTCCATTGACCTTCAGGGGGATGAAGATTACCTGGAGCGCCTGTTGATGGAGGAATGGGTCGCACGCCGGGTAAACAGCCGCCACGTCCAGAAGGCCTCACCCCCCACCCGCCAGCGGCATTACCTCTACACCGTGATGGAATACATTGAGGGCCAGACTCTTGCCCAGTGGCTGGCAGATAACCCGCAACCGGACCTGGAGACCGTTCGAGGGATTATCGAACAGGTAGCCCACGGCCTGAATGCGTTACACCGCATGGAAGTACTCCATCAGGACATCCGCCCCAACAACCTGATGATCGACGCCCATGGAACCGTGAAGATCATCGATTTCGGGTCCGCGCGGGTCGCTGGCATTGTCGAGGCATCCACCTCTGCGGATACCGCAGAACTTCTGGGCACGGCCCTCTACATGGCGCCGGAGTACTTTATGGGAGAGCTGGGCACCACCCGTTCCGACCTTTACTCGCTCGGTGTCCTCGCCTATCACCTGCTGTCCGGCAAGTTCCCGTACGACGCCGATGTTGCCCGAACAACAACAGCCGCTTCGCTGCTCCGGCTCAACTACCGCTCCGTGCTGAATGACGAGCGGGCCATTCCCGCCTGGGTAGACGAAACCCTGCGCAAGGCGGTTCACCCCAACCCCGAGAAACGCTATCAGGAGTTGTCGGAGTTCACCTATGACCTCCGGCACCCCAACAAGGCCTACCTCAACAAGACCCGACCACCGTTGATTGAACGCAACCCCGTCGCCGTCTGGCAGGGTATTTCCGCCATCCTGGCCGGTCTTGTCATCCTGCTACTCAACCAGTGAAACCACAGAGGAAACTGCCATGATCAACACCCGTGAAGATGTCACTCAAATGATCGTCGCCGCCAAGGTTGCCAAGGGCATCCAGTGGAAGGACGTCGCCAATGAAATCGGCCTCTCCAAGGAGTGGACAACGGCCGCCTGCCTCGGGCAAATGACCTTCAACAAGCAGCAGGCGGAAGTGATCGGCAACCTGTTCGACCTGCCGGATGAAGCCGTTGCCTGGCTTCAGATTTCCCCTTACAAGGGCTCATTGTCAACGGCCATTCCCACCGATCCATTGATTTACCGCTGGTATGAAGTGGTCAATGTGTTCGGTACCACCATCAAAGAACTGATCCATGAAGAGTTCGGAGACGGCATCATGAGCGCCATCGACTTCTCCATGGACATTCAGCGTGAAGAAGACCCGAAGGGGGACCGGGTCAATGTAGTGCTGTCCGGCAAGTTCCTTCCCTACAAGAGCTATTGAGCCCGCGGCCCGGGTGCTGAACGGCCACCCGGGCCTTCACAGGAACCGACTGTCCCAGACCCGAATAACGCCTACACTTAGAAGGAGCCTCTGAATAACTTCTGGAGCCCATAGCCAGCCAGGAGGACCCTGCAATGACCCAACATACACTCGAAGAGCTCGAAGGTACCGCCCGGGAGTATGACCGTCGGCTCAGGCCCACGCTGTTTGCACCCTGGGTGAAGCATACCCTTGACTACGCCCATTTAAGACCGGGCGATGACGTTCTCGATGTCGCCTGCGGTACCGGCGCCGCTGCCCTCGGGGCGGTCCCCATGGTGTCGCCTGGCGGCAATGTCACCGGCCTTGATCTGAACCCCGGCATGCTGGCGGTTGCCCGCAGCAAGGACTCATCGGTCGAATGGCTGCAGGGCGCTGCCGAAACACTGCCTTTTGACGACAACCACTTTGATGCCGTGGTTTGCCAGTTTGGCCTGATGCTGTTTCCCGACCCACTCGGTGCGCTGGTGGAAATGCAGCGGGTACTCAAGCCCGGACGGCATCTTGTCATCACCGTGTTTGCGGACCTCGAAGCCCTTCCAGTCTACAAGGCACTGGTCCAGGTCTACGCAGACACCGCCGACCCGGCCATCGCTGAGCTGCTGCGGGTTCCCTTTGCCATGGGTGGGCGTGAGCAACTGAACCGCACCTTTGCCGCTGCCGCCATTCCCGACACCGAACTGGTTACCCGGCAGGAGCCCGCTCAATTTTCCAGCGTGCGGGACCTGGTGCTGGCCGATATCAAAGGCTGGTTTCCCTTTGCCGGCGTTGACCTGAGTGACGCCACCACGGAAGCCGTCATCGCCTCGGCGGAAGAATCACTGGCGGAATTCGTGGCTGCCGATGGTTCCCTGACGTTCCCGGTAACGGCCCACCTGGTCGTCAGTACAAAGCGGGATGCCAGCCGGGGGCTGGGAAAACTGGCGATCTGAGCGGCCTGGCCTTGCATCAGGTAGACTAAC
The DNA here is from genome assembly GCF_900114775.1 of Marinobacter zhejiangensis. Taxonomy (GTDB): domain Bacteria; phylum Pseudomonadota; class Gammaproteobacteria; order Pseudomonadales; family Oleiphilaceae; genus Marinobacter; species Marinobacter zhejiangensis. Next base: position 175,571 of record NZ_FOUE01000003.1, on the reverse strand, counting down.
GGGCAGTCGTGTTGGCGTTTGCAAACAGGCACAATCAGGCACAATAGCAAACCGTCAGCGAGGCCTTATGAACTCAACCATTGAGCTCCTGCTCTCACACCGCTCCATCCGCAAGTTCACCGACCAGAAAATTCCGCGCGAACTTTTTGAAACCCTGATTCGCGCAGGCCAAAGCGCCGCCACCTCCAACCATGTGCAGGCCTACACCATCATCCACGTGGTTAACCCCGAAAACCGGCGCAAGCTTGCCGAGCTGGCCGGCGGCCAGGGCTACGTGGCTGACTGTTCCGACTTCCTGGTGTTCTGCGCCGATATGAAACGCTCCACGGAAGCGGCGGAACGCGCCGGCGCTGAGGTTGTGCTGGGCATGACCGAGCAGCTGCTGGTGGCCAGTATCGATACCGCACTGGTGGCCCAGAACGTTGCCATTGCCGCGGAGTCCGAAGGGCTGGGGCTGTGTTACATCGGGGGCATCCGCAACAACCCGGCGGAAGTCAGTGCGCTGTTGCGCCTGCCTGATCATGTCTACCCCGCCTTTGGCATGTGCCTTGGCTACCCCGACCAGCAGCCCGAAGTAAAGCCCCGCCTCCCCCTGGCCTCGGTTCTCAAGGAGGACTACTACCAGGACGAGCAGGATGCGACGCTGGTGGCAGAGTTTGATGACACCATGCGCCAGTACTATCTGGAACGCACCGCCGGTAACAAGGACACCAACTGGTCGCAACAACTGAAACCGCTGTTCACCTCCAAGCTGCGGCCACACATGAAAGACTTCCTCAAGGGTAAAGGCTTCAAGATGAAGTAAGCGAAACCCGCGCCCTGAGGCTGCCGATCAGGCTCTTCAGGGCGACCAGCTCAGACACTGCCCGCTCCTTTTCCACAATGGCCAGATCCCGCTCCAGCATCAGCCGTCGAAGCTGTTTCCTGAGCTGCTGTTCCTGCTCTGACGGGTAGCCATTGCGCTCGTTGATCGCAACGACCTTCGAATTGGGATCTATCTCCCGGTAAACGGTTTCCATATCGCCTCCCACACCCTTCTGTTGATGAACAGACCTCAGTGTGGGTTCGTTTTATGGCCAGCCTCGGGATAAAAAATGATGAATTATGATTGGAGGAATGGGCTCGGGCAGGTGCTCTCAGAACTGCCAGAGCCGGAATTCCACATTTGCCACCAGAATGTCCATATTGATGAGTATCGCACTCAGGGCGAACCAGTCCTTCTGTACCCGTGCCAGGGGCCCGACCTGCAGGGCCCAGCCGTTCACGTTGTGGCGTACCCGTTCGTAACCCGAGGCAGCGGCCACCATGCCACCAAGCTCCAGGTGAGGCGAAATCGGCCAGACATACTCGGTCGCCACAATCAGGGACGATTCGTTGTAGGAGTTGTCCGGGGCATAGCCCAGCCCCAGCGACAGGTGGTCGCTGTATTTATAGCGCAGGCCGGTGGCGTTGTTGTCTTCCTCATAATCACGATTGCCCTCACCGCTTTGGTAGTAACCCGAGTCACTCAGGTGCTTGGTGTAGACATTGTGAAACAAATAGAGGTCCCCCTCCCTGGCCACCACGGTCTGGGATAGAAGCATCAACGCAAGCAAAGCGGCAGGTCTCGGTTCCATGAGCATGACATATTGGCCAACGCATACCACAGCATAGCCCGCTCATGGCTGCCTGCCAGAAATCAGGCCCGGGAAGCCATAGGTATCAGCCCGCTCGTCAAAAACTCCTGCAACATGCTGTAGCTCAGTCCCCAAATGCAATACTCCCGGTAGCGGCAACACGGCATGCGGAGCGCCCCCAAGGGGCTGCGCCAGAGGCGGACCGACTGGTTCTCCACCGCCGACAGGAAAGACACCGGAATCCATACCACCCGCTGGACTTCATGGTTGGTGATGGAGTCATCCGTGCCACACCATTCAAAGACATAAGGCGTTACCACCATCGGTCGCCATTGACTGTGACGGCGGGTCAGAAGGTCGGACAGACGTCCGCGGAAATGGCCATGGCGAGTCAGGTCCAGCCCGATCTCTTCACGGGTTTCTCGCTGGGCAGCCGCACTGGCAGAGGCATCGTCGGCCTGCATCCGTCCACCGGGGAAGGCCATATCGCCAGACCATGGATCACCTTCGCGCCGTGCGCGCTGGATAAACAGCAGCTCAGTTTCTCCGCCGTCCACGTGCCGGTAGATCAACGCGACCGACGCTCGGCTCAAACGCCGCCGGAATGGCAGCTTCCGGGGGCGTAATGTCGTCAGCCAGACAGGTTTCAAAAGCGTCTCCCAATCCGTTCAAGAACCCACAGCAGGCAGGTATTGAAACAAGTTCGCCACAGTTAGCTGTCAACAACAAGCGTTTTGTCACGGCCGGGAGGTGTAAGCGTTGGGTTGACGGGCTGCCCGTCAGGCAGGGCTAGCGAAGGGCCGGATGCTGCTGGCCAGACCGGCCGGCGGCATCCGGTGTGCGGGTTTACTGCAAGGTTGGAATCCAGCGCTGGTTGGTACCGCCATGGTTCCAGTAGAGAATCACGTCATCACCGGCCGCATCAATGGCATAGCCATTGGAGGCGACCGCCCGGAAGGACTGATCACTGTGACGTTCAAACCGCTGCCGGTCGGTGCCATTACAGGCCTCCAGCCGGAGCCGGGTCAGGTTGCCATAGTTACCTCCGGGAATCGCCACACAACGGCTGCTGTCGAGGGCCGTTGCCAGGGTGCCGGCGCTGGGGTTCCACATCCAGCGCTGGCCATCGCTGGCGTCGCAGGCCGCCAGCGTCAGCTCCGAGCCCTCAAGCTGGCCCTGGCTGGCAACGCTCAGGCACTTGCCTGAGCGAACACTGCGGTACTCGGTCCAGCGACTGCCACCATCGTCCAGGCGGAATTCCCACTGCTGGTTACCGCCGCCGTGGGATTCCCAGAAGCCGACCCAGCCACTGCTGTAAGCATCCAGGGAATGACCGTCACTGCCAACACTTTTCACCCGCTGGTTCTGATAGGTCCAGGTCTGCTCTGCGCTGTTGTCACAGGCCTGCAGGTTGGGATACCCGTTATTCCAGGGCGTCCCGTTGTTGTCCAAGCAGTAACTCGCACCATGCACCTGGTTGGCCAACGTGCCGGAGGCGGGGTCGTACAGCCAACGCTGGTCCTGGGACATCACCTGACAGTCGTAGTGACCCACCCAGGCCCCCTGGTTTACCCCGTCGTCGTTACCCGGGACGTCCAGGCAGGTCCCGGTTCCCCGGTTATAAACCCGGACAAACGGCGGCAACGGGTTCATATAGTGGTCATCGCTGTTGGCGTCGGCCCGTTCCCACATCTGCAGGTAGGCTTCCGCCGAATTCATGACCGCCTCGTAGATGCGACCAGGTGCCCGCTCGCGGATATCCTGAATATGGTCCGCCACCATACCGTAGTGGGCCACCCCGTCCACGTTGAGGTCAAAGGTCCGGTTACCCGACTGCTGCCGCTCCACCGTCAACCCGAACTCGGTTGTGAAAGGATACTCCAGCGGGTTAATGGCCGCATCGCTGCGGGGCCCCGGCTGGTGACCAATCCCACTCATGTCGGTCGAGAACGGTACACCGTTGAGGTACGGCGTCTGTTCCACCACGTCCAGGTAACGGGAGATACTGCCCGAGATGCTATAGGCATCCCAGTTATACGGCGCCAGGATTCCCCCCAGCTGGGCCAGCCGCACCTTGTCGGGGTGGACGTTGTCGTTGGTGCCGGCATGCATATGGCTGTGGCCGGTGATCAGCCCGGAATAGCCGCGGGCTTCAGCAATATCCAGCACCGCGTTGTGGGTTGCCTGGGACATATGGTCCAGTTCCACAATCATTCCCAGGTCCATCATCCGGTTGACCAGATAGACACCCAGCTCGGTCAAGCTGCGGGTATTGCACTGATCTACCGTCTCATCGTAGTTGGTGCTGCCACTGACCCCGAGCAATACTTCCAGGCCGAACAGCCCGAGGTCATTGCTCATCATCTGGCCCTGGGTATCGTCGTCGCAGGCCTCAGTGGAGAAGTAGCGGCCCGTGGACATGTTGTTACCCACGTTGATCAAACCACTCTCTATGCGGGCTCCGCCAAACTGATTGTCGAACCGGTGGATGGGGTAAATCGCCCGGACGCCGAGGTCGTGATATTTCTGCAACTGCTGTTCGACGTAGGCCTGAGAGCAGGCCGCATCCTTGATACCACAGTTGAACAGTTCCGATACCTCAATGCCCATCAGCACCGCCATCTTGCCATCGGCAATCACGCTCCGGGCCTCTTCCGGTGACCTCACCAGGCGGAAAAAGCCCTTGCCAGGGCCACCTTCCTGGGCATCAATGTAGTCCTGCAGTTCATGCAGGCGCAGAATCTGCAAGTCGACGCTGTCCATCGTGTTACAGCTGTTGGTCGGTCGCCAACTCTGGGGCAGCAGCGTGGACTGGATGTTACAGAGCACTTCGTTTTCCACCAGATGGGTCACCATCATCCGTTGGCCACCTTTGTAGGCACGCTCCATCCAGCGGTAGTAATAACCCATGTGGGACAGGCTCTGGTGATTGGGCCAGAACGGGAAGTCAGGCCAGCCACGGGTGTCGTAACGGAAGTTCAGGTCGTTGAACCCCATGAGGTTCCCGATCACATCCAAAGAGCCCCAGGAACCATGGATGTCAGAGCTGTCCGCCAGCGCCTTGGTCACCCCATAGCGGTTGAAAGGCTCCCCGGCCATCATGGTGCCCCCCATGAACTCATAGGAGGTGATATGGGTGTGTGGATCAATGGAGCCCCGCACCGGCAAATCGGCAATACCCTTGAGGGCATTGAAGTCCCCCGTAACGTTGACGTCAACTTCAGGTACCGGGGTACAGCCAGTCTGGGGCACCAGCCGGAACCACTCCTCACTGTTCAAAAAGAATGGGTTGAACAGGTCGATAAAGTAGATGCCCTGGCTATTCCAGTTGTGGCGTAGCCAGCGGTCCAGGGAATGACTGGTAAAGCGATACAGGTATTCGTTACCGACCTGACGCGCATCCACCTTCCAGTCCGCGTGCTTGCCGGTCACCGTCCCGGCGGTGATGTCAGCCGGAAAACGGGTATCCAGGTAGCGGCCACCGGTGTCCCGCAACAGGTAGCTGCCCATGACCGAGGGTTTGAGATAGAAACGCGCCGCACTTTCCGGGCTGGAGGCCCTGAAATCAAAACTCCAGCCATCATTGATGGTGCCGCTGGTCTGGTACCGGCGCATGTACTGGTTGTTGTGGGGCGATTGGATCGCGTAGCAACCCTGGGCCAACGAATACACAGCTTCGTTCTCATCGGCGGCCTGGGCATGGCAGACAAACGACGCGGCCAAAGCCGTGGCAAACGCCGCAATCACTGACGGTTTCATGAATGGTGCTCTCCCGTTATTGTTATTTTCCGGGTGCCTGTACAGGGCATCCGTCCGCTCCCTTGTCCCGCCTGACGGCGACACCGGATCAGAGGAAGATTCGCGGCGATGGTAGCACCAGCACCAACCAGCCGACGTACCAAATGGGATCAAATGCTTCACCTATCAGCCCAGCCCGGGGACAGGCGTCGCCAACCTTGAAAGGCTTCACATTCGTCGCGCACCAACTTGACAACCTGTCACATTACAACTAATCCAGACTGTACGAGACACCAACCGCACACCCTGCATCGTTCGCTGTCCAAGGGGAGAACATGGCTGTGATACAGGACCGGGAAGCTTCAGCGCTGTACATCGGCATTGCCCGCCAGCATGCCCTGTCACACCCGATCAGCACTCACGCACTGGACGCCCTGACTCCGGAACTCGATGGGAATGACCTGGCAGAACAGACACTGCCGCTGACAGGCATACTGGATTTCTGGCAGCAAACGGCGGATCTGTGCGCGGCACCCACTTTCGGGTTACAGGCTGGCAATCAGTGCCACTTGTCGGTCTACGGCCTCTTTTCCCACCTGCTGATGAGCTGCCCCACCCTGCATCGCGCGCTTCAGCTGGGCGCCGACTACCTCCACCTGCTTAACGAAGCCCTGGAAACCCGGCTGGATATCGGGCCTGACGAGAGCACCTACTCTCTTACCTACCCGGTGGACCACCCCGGAGCACGCCACCACATCGAGTTCCACCTGGCTTCGGTGGTCCAACTGGGGCGCCAGATTGTGCGCCAGAAAGAACGCGCCCGGCTGCGACCACGGCGAATTGAGTTCTGTCATGGTCCGGCGGCAGCAAAAGAACAGTACGAGAAGGTCTTCGATTGCGAAGTCGCATTTGGCAAACCGCGAAACCAGATGGTGTTTTCGACCGAATTACTGGAGATCCCGGGCCACACTCCGAACAGCGGGCTGTACGGTCATATGCTCAAGCTGCTGGAGGCCATTCGCGATCACCGCAGGAGCCAAAAACCGTTCCGCAGCCGGGTCTGCGAAACCCTGAACCACCAACAGAGCACCAGCACCTGGCCAACCCTCGAAGCGCTGGCCCATGAACTAGGAGTCAGCCCGAGTTCGCTGAAAAGGAAGTTGAAACAAGAACAGACTTCCTATCAGGAAATCTGCGATGACCTGCGCTACAAGCAGGCCCGGAGGATGCTGACCGCAAAACGGCTCGCCATTGGGGAGATCGCTCACCAGCTCGGTTTCTCAAGCCCGGCTTCATTCAGCCGGTCCTTCAAACGCTGGAGCGGCATGGCACCCCATGACTACGCCATACAGGCAAAGCCGGGTGCCCCTCACATGCAGGAAAGCCCCCTTTGAGTGCAAGTGGTGTCACAGCCGGGTCAGGTATTCCAACCCGCTGAGCTGACGCATCTGGCGTTGAATCCAGTCCACTCGTTCCAGCACGTAACTCGACGGGCGAGCGGCACTTAATACCTTGGGGTTTGGCAAAACAGCCGCCAACTGGGCCGCCTGCCGGGGCGACAATTGCCTGGCGGAAATCCCGAAATACACGTTGCTGGCCGCCTCAACGCCATAAATGCCAGGACCAAACTCGGCGATGTTCAGGTATACCTCCACCACCCTGCGCTTCGGCCACATCGCATCCATGCTCAGGGCGAGTACGGCTTCCAGCCCCTTGCGGACAAAGCTTCGGCCATTCCACAGGAACAGGTTTTTGGCGGTTTGCTGGGTAATGGTGCTGGCGCCCCGGAGCCCGTCTCCGGTCTGGTAGTCCGCCAGCGCCTGCCGAATGGCCACAAAATCCACTCCCCAGTGGTGGGGAAAACGCTGATCTTCACTGGCGATCACCGCCAAAGGCATCCATGGGGAAATCTGCTCCAGTGGCACCCACTGTTGCTGCAGCGAATGCCTCGGGTTATCCAGGGCATAAGCCAGCATAAACGCCGACGTTGGGGGGTTAACGTAGCGAAACAACAACAGCACCGCCGCCACCAATACCACCACGGCGGTCGTGAACCACGCCAGCAGGCGCAGGGGTTTTCTCAGTTTCGACTTTCTGGCCATCGGCCACACCGTTTCGCCGCTTACCCATTGGGCTGATCATTGTAACGGAAGGTGGCCGGACAGGGATTACAAAGTCGTCAGCTGGCTATCACCTCAACGGGCCACAATGAGCGATTCCAACAACGGCCGATAGCGCTTGAATCCGGGATGTGGCATGTCGGGGTCCTTGCCCTGATCGTCCCACAACCGCACCCGGATGCAACTATCAAGGTGGGGATTGCGCTCAAAGGCCGCCACTTCGTCGGCGGACATGGGGCCTCCCTGAAGCTCGAGGGTATACACCGACGCATCGGACAACTTGCCAAAATAGTCCGGGTCCACAGCACAAAGGTACCGCTTGGCCGCTACGTGCTGTCGAATGGGCTCCACCACTTCGTCGGGAAAGAAGCGTTCAAGGAAGCGGGCGCCCGCTTCCTGATGGAAATTGTCGGTACCCTTCATCAAGCGGTCTTCCGGGATTTCGCTGGTGAAATGCCCCAGGTCGTGAAGCAGGGCCGCGGCGATCATTTCCGGCGTCCCCCCGTCCTGCTCTGCGCACCAGGCCGCCTGAAGCATGTGCTCGGCCATGGTGACCGATTCTCCCAGGTAGGCGTCGGAACCCCGCCGCTGGAAGATACCCTCAATAAAGTCCACGATGGTGTTGTGTGTCGGGAGGCTGGGCGCCTCCTTGAGTTGTACCGTCATGCCAGGGCTCCTTGCACCAGCTCATTGGTATTCCGGGCCCGCTCCAGAACCGCAAGCGTGCTGTAAAGGCCATCCAGGTCGGCATAAGCGCCCTGCAGGTGCCGCTGACCACCGGCCGAGAAGGCCGTTCGGGCATGCATTACCCGGGTGTTGTCAAACACCACCAGGTCGCCTGGCCGCAACTTGAAGGTCAGCTTCAGTTCCGGCCGCTCCAGTATCCCGGCGTAATGGCGATAGGCCTGGTAGAAAGCCGCTACGGACTCCGGTGCCAGCCGTACCGTGTCGATGGAACGGTTGTTGTACCGCACCTTGGTGACATAACCGCGATCATCCACCTCAATCATCGGTACCCGGGATCGCAGTTCCGTGGTGGCATCCGAGAACCGGTAATTGAGGTACTGCCGGCATAATTGCTCAAAGTGCTCCGGTGCTTCCTGACGGAGTATGGACGCCGCCTTGAAGCCATCCACCAAAATTGAGTCACCTCCTTCTGTGGAACTGGCCAGGCAGTGCAACAACTGCACCGTCGGTACCGGGTCGCGGTAGGGGTTGTCGGCATGGCAGCCAAGCCCCAGGTTGCTGAAGGCCAGGTTGTTGGGGTCCACCACCGTGCGAACATCAAACAGCGGGCCGTAGTTGGTCTCGCGGCAAAAACCAAAGGTCCTGATGACCTCAAGGATCTGCCCTTCGTCACAGGGCACACCGCTCAGCAGGGCAAACCCGTGATCCCTGACTTGCTGCAGGCAATCCCGCTTCGCCCGCTCATCCTGGCAATAGTGCTGATAGTCAGTGAATGAGAGGGATGAAAAGCTCTCCGCATCCCACAGAGTCTTTGCCGCCTCACTGCGGTCGTCGAACGTCGCGTTCAGGCAATAGCAATTGTTAAGAAGCCAGGCCTGGGAGAATACCGACTCATGCCCCTCCGGCGCGAAGGCCACCACAAGGTCGCCGTTGGCTTGCTGCGTCACACCTTCAATTCGCAAATCATCCGGAAAGTCGGTGACGTTCATCAGACGCTGACCATTCTGGGCATTACGGCTGGACGGCATCTGACAGTGATCCCTCAGCCAGACACAGTGCAACCGGCTGGTCTGGCCATCCTGCCAGTCAATCTGGAGTTCCTCGGGGGTAAATCGAAAGGTCTCAATCTGGTTTTCAACACTCATGGGGCTCACATCCGCTTTCAAAAAGTACCTGACTCGAACCCTAGCCAGGCCATGTGACAGCCGGATGAACATTTCAAGAAACCAACAATTTTTCTTTTATTTTTTATTGATAAACAGTCATTTTCGACGGTAAATTAAGTTTTTAACTTTCATTAAGTTAGATTTTCTTATGAATAAAAGCCAACAGCTTCCGCCACTGAACGCCCTGCGGGCCTTTGAACTGGCTGCCCGCCTTGGCAGCCTAACCAAAGCCGCACAAGCCCTTGGAGTGACCCAGGCAGCAGTGAGCCAGCAGATCAAATCCCTGGAAGGGCACTTTGATACGCCGTTGTTCTACCGTCAGGGCCGCAAGCTGACCCTGAGCCAGGCCGGACAAGCCTACCTGCCGGTATTGACGGCGGCATTTGACCGTCTGCGCGGTGGCACCAGCGAGCTATTTGGCACCGACACACAAAGCCTGATCCGGGTTAAGGTTGCCAACAGCTTCGCCCAACACTGGCTGATTCCCCGGTTGCCCGACTTCTACCGCCGGTATCCGGGCTTTCGCGTCCGGTTGATGGCCGCCACCTGGCCCCTGCAGGGACAGCCAGACGAAGCCGACCTGGAGATTGCCAATGGCTACGGCAACTGGGCGGGCAGGCACGTGGAGCAACTGACTCAGGAATGCTGGCAGGTGGTGGCCAGCCGTGACTTTCTGGCCCAGCTACCACCTTTGGACGACGCATCACAACTGCTGGAGCTTCCGCGAATTGCGATACAGGGATACCAGGAAAACTGGCAAAACTGGTTTACGGCGGCCGGGATCCGGCAGGCAGTACCGGCTCCCATACTGGAAACCGACACCTCCTCCCTGGCTATTGAAGCCGCCTGTTCGGGGCTGGGCGTGCTGCTGGTGCGTTCACTGGTAGCCGCGCCCGACCTCCGCCGAGGTCGGCTGGTTCAGATCCACCCGGCCACCCTGCCCGCCGCTGGCGGCCATTACCTGGTGCTGCCAGACAGCGAACCCGCCAGCCCCAGGGTAACCGCATTCTGCCAGTGGCTGCGGGCCGAACTGGGCCCTTTCCGGCCTGCGCCGGCTACGATGCAACCAGGCAGTGAAAGCTGAAGTTACGCCCTTCGTCAGTCCAGGTCTGCTGGCGCCGGAACCCGGCCTTGCTGGCAAGCGCCTCGAAGCTGGCCACTGAGTATTTGTAGGAATTCTCGGTGTGAATGGTTTCCCCTTTGGCAAAGCGCAGGGTGTGACCATCCACCTCCAGGGAATGGGCTTGCTGGCATTCCAGGTGCATTTCGATCCGGCTGAGGGCGCGGTTAAAGAAGGCCTTATGGCGGAAATACCCAGTATTGAAGGGGCGCTTCAGGATTCGGCCAATATGTGTCAGCAGGTTCAGGTTGAATTGCGCCGTCACCCCAAGCTGGTCGTTGTAAGCGGCGTGCAGCTGGTCAGGGTCCTTGAGCAGGTCCACCCCGATGAGCAGCTTGCCCCCCACACCCAGCATCCGGCGAAGATTCGCCAGTAGCCCGATGGCATCTTTGGGCTCAAAGTTGCCAATGGTGGAGCCCGGGAAAAAGGCCGCTTTCGGGGCTGGCGGAACCGAATCCGGCATCCGGTCCAGACTGGTGAAATCGGCACAGACCGCATGTACCGTCAGATCCGGGAACTCGGATCTGAGCTGACGAGCTGCCCGTTCCAGGTAGTACTCTGAGATTTCGATCGGCGCGTAGCTCGCTGGCAGGTAGTGAGCGAGCAACATCCGGATTTTTTCACAGCTGCCACTGCCGGGCTCAATCAGCATGGTCTTATCCGACAGATACCCACAGATATCCTGACCGGCACCTTGAAGGATGCTGCGCTCCGCCCGGGTTACGTAGTACTCCTCAAGCTCGGTGATCCGGTCGAACAACCGGCAGCCAGCCTCATCATAGAAGTATTTGGGGGACACATACTTGCAGTCGGCGGTCAGCCCCTGAAGTATTTCCCGCCGTTGATCCACCAGCTCAGGTTTGACGTTGTGAAACTGCAGTCGTTGCTCCGACGCTAAAGGCGAGTCGGTTTGTTCACAGAGTTGGGGTTGCACACTGCCTCCTTACAGGTCTTTGGCCAACCGTATTCCACTGAACTGCCAACGGTCTTTGGGGTAAAAAAAGTTGCGATAAGTGGCGCGAACATGCCCGGGCGGCGTCGCCACCGAGCCACCCCGCAGCACCATCTGATTCAACATGAACTTGCCGTTGTACTCCCCCAGCGCACCTGCCTGGGGACGGTAGCCGGGATAAGCGCTGTATGCACTCTGGGTCCACTCCCAGACGCCACCGTAAAGCTGGTCCGGGCCATGCCCCTTACCAGGGTCACGACTGACCGGATGCTGACACCCCTGCTGCCAACACTGGCCGGTCGGGGGGCGTTGCGTAGCCACCAATTCCCACTCGCCTTCGCGGCACAGGCGCATCCCTTTCCAGGCGGCAAACGCCATGGCCTCATACAGGCTGACATGGCAGACCGGTGCCGCAGCGTCGACCTCCTGGTTTCCGTGCAGGGTGAAAGAAAAATAGCGACCATTGTCCTGGCGCCAGTACAGTGGCATTCGCCATTGCTCGGTTTGCACCACCGCCCAGCCATCGGAATGCCACCACTCCGGAGCCTGGTAGCCGCCCGCTTCAATGAATTCAATGAACTCCCCGTTGCTCACTGGCCGGTCAGCCAGGGCAAAGGGGCTTAACCAGGTCCGATGGCGAGGCCCCTCATTGTCGTAACTGAATCCCGGCAGGCGCGCAGCATCAGCCTCGGTTCCACTGATGCCCTGCAGGAACTCCCCGCCCTCAAACTCACTGAACGTCAGTGGCGTGGAGTGGGACTCAGGCAGGGGTTGCGGGTTATAGACTGGAAACAACGGGTTCAGTGACAGGCAGTACTTGAGGTCCGTGAGCATCAGCTCCTGGTGCTGCTGTTCGTGGTTGAGACCCAGGATCACACGCCGGTAGATCTCGTCCCTGGCATCACCAGGACACTGTTCCAGCAGGGCCGCCATGGCGTGGTCTACCCCATGGCGATATGCCAACACCTCCGCCACCGTAGGCCGTGACAGCATATGCCTCAATGGGCGTGGGAACTGTTGCCCCACCGCGTTGTAATAGGAATTGAACAAGACCTCAAAACACTCATTGAAGGGGAGATAAGCCTCATCAAAGGGTTTGAGCACAAAGGTTTCAAAAAACCAGGTGGTATGGGCCAGGTGCCATTTGAGCGGACTGGTATCCGGCATGCCCTGCAGGCAAAGGTCTTCGGTTACCAGGCCATCGCACAGGCGTTCGCTGTGCTGGCGCACATCGTAGTAATGGCTGCGAATCTCTGCAGCGTGTTCATCCATAACGGGCCACCTGGTGGTCCTGATTGCGGGGTCGTCCGTTTAAGATAGAACAAAAATCGGCAGCAGGCTGAAAATTACCAGCCAGAATTTGCACGTCAGGGGGTGGGAACGGTCGCTGGCAGGCTAATCATCTGATGGGTGATGTCTTCCACCACTCCGCGACTCCGAAGCCTTTCAATCTGCCGGTTGATCCGGCTAACCAGTTCCGCATGTCCGGGCTTTCGAGCCACCATGAACTGGACAGGAGCCGAGGCCACCAAGCGGTTCGAAAAACGGAACTGGCCCTGGTATCGGGGCTCCCGCTGCATTAGCCACTGCGCCACCAGCCTGTCCATGACAGCAGCCCGTTTTGCCGTTTCAAACCCGACATAGCGACCGTGAACGATGGCGGTCAGCATGAACCCCTCGGTCTGGCGGTCGTTACGAATCAGGTCACCACGATCAAACAGCGGCTCCAGGGTTGGATAGCGGTACCCTAGGTGCGTCACAATTTCGGCACCCAGGATGTCCTCATCGGTTTCAAAATAATTCTCGGCACCGGCGGCAAAAACGAATACATCGTTGACCGACGTAACCATGTCACTCCAGAGATAGTTTTCCGGATGCTCGACCCAGTGTGGCGATTCCATTCGGACATCCACCTCGCCCTCATCCAGCATTTTCTGGGCACGAAGCTCGGGCAATTCGCGGAAGACGAGATCAATGTTCTCGCGGGCGGCAGCAATTTTGAGGACTTCAATAACAATACCGGTGGGCGCCTGTTCCAGCTCACCGACACCAGGCGTGCCCGGGGTGATTATGTAAGGGGGGTAACCCTCGGCCGGAATGGCAACAATCCAGGTGTCTGCAACAACCGGGAGGGAGCAGGTCATAACGATCGCGGTCAGGGCCAGGGAAAACACCGCCCCGGCCCATCTGGTTGGCATCACCATCAATCAGCCCTGAATACCCCCGGAAACAATGTGTGAAAGTATTGCTGTTCTCTCGGGGGTTGGCAATGCTGTGACAGGGGTGTTTCAACTAACCGCCTACTGGGCCACAACACACCGCTCAATAAACAGGTTGTTGATGTCTTCGTAGCTAAAGGACTTGCCTAGCTCGCCATTAAGGGCAACGGTAACGACGTCGGCTGTGCCATCATAGCTGACAACGGCCGTATTGCCTGAAGCGTCCTTCATCACCACTGTGCCGAGCATCACTTCATCGCTGGTTACCAGGATGCCATCCTGGCCCTCAGGCAAGGCCTGTACGTATAGGTCGGCACTGACGTCGACCCGCCCGCCCGGACACGTAGCTGGCGCGGGCTGCCCGCCGAAAGTATCCCACTCCCAGCCATAGGTTCCGACATAGGTTTCGCTGCGGGCGTTGTAGGGCTCATCACCTTCGGCAACCTGATAGCCGTAGTCCATGAGCACATCAGGACGACCAATCTGCAGGTTGTAACGCATTGCCTCAACCCCCTCGCCTGTAGCAACCTGACTGAGCTGATACAGTTGAGACATGCCTCCACCATCTCCCATGCTGCTGTACTCACCGGCGCCCCTTTCCAGGGTCACATGCCCGGTCCACAGCCGCGCCCAACCGAACAGACGCTCACCATCCATGGACATAACGACGCCGTAAGGGTCGGAAGGCGATGCACCGGACTGCTCAAAGGCGATAAAGGTGTTTTCATCACCAACAGCACCAACACCGGTTTGCGGGCGGCCAATAGTCCGCACACCGTCAGTATGAACCTGTAGATTCATCGGTCCGCCTTCGGTATCCCCGGCCAGACAGTCCTGGTCATCAGTGGTAACAGTGTTGAACAGGGCACCGGTATACGGGGAGCTCACATCCTCGAGGTCGCTGCCCACCACGCGAATCTGACCGCGGATATCGCAAGAGGTGTCCACCCCAGCCTGCTCATAACCCGCCAGAGGATCGAACGTCGCCAGTACCCCCTGGGTCATGCCAACCGTCTGATAGAAAAGTGACCCCGGCGCCATCAACACCGCGGTTTCCTCTGAATCCAGTGTTACAGGGTCAAGGCTGCGAACCGTCAGACCTGTGGCATTGGCGCCGGCATCGCCACCCGGAGCCGGATCACCACCATCGCCACCACCACAGGCAGCCAGGGAGGAAGCAACCAGAACGACCCCGAGCCATTTCACCGGAGCCCCAAGCCCCCCCAAAACAACCGGCTTAAATCCATTTTCCTTCAATGTCACATACAGCATTACTGTGTCCTTCTCTGTTTCCATGACGACAACGCCTCCCCAAAGTCCCGCTACTCTGGCCACAGGCAGCAGAAAACCAACCTCAGGAACACGACGGCAGGCAGGGATGGGTTATCCGGTAGGACAGTAGAAAGCGACTGAATCCTTCAGACGATGTCACAGCATCCCTGCGTGCCAATGAGCAGCGCTGTAGACCGGCGCTGCGAGCGGAATAAAGATATAACGGAAAACCGAAACAGCCAGTAGGCAGAAATACCTAACCACCCGATTCCCCAACACTTTTTCAGTGATGGCTCCAGATTCCGGGGTAAGAACTGGTGGTCCCTCACCAGTCAGCAAGTCCTTACTTCGAGGCGTTGTTCAGTATCTCCATCGCCTGTTCCAGAACCTTAACCGAATCGCCGTGTTTGCCCTGGTCGTGCAGGCTCTGCCCCTGGTCGCGCAGGGCGCTCACCTGTTCGCGGACGGTGTTGTCGTAGTCATTGGCAGCCAGCTGTTCATCAATCTGATGAACCAGGGATGGGCACCTGGAGGCCAGCAGGGGCGAGGTAAGGAACAGCGCTAAAGCCATAGCTATCAGATAACGCATAATGATCCCTCCGTATGGGATGACTCCCTAAGGAGCTACAGCTTAAGTGTAGCTGGCAAAAATCAAGTTTCGTGACAATTCGACGCAATTTGCCCCTACTCTCCGGGCACTGAGCCGATATACTTAGGATCGAGTTCGCAATCGAAATAACGACTGGTTTATCGGACCCACGGAATCCACGGATACGGCATGACTCTCGGACGGACGCCCCTTTTCACCTTGCTCACCATTCTGATGACGGCGGTCGCGACTTCGACGCAGGCCGACAGCATTCGTCGCATTGTGCACCCGGACGGTTCCGTTGAGTTCACCAACGTCACCGGCGACCCTCAGGTTCGGGCATCCACTGGCAATGACACCGTCTACCGCTATGAGGATAATCATGGCGTTGTCGCCTACAGCAGCAACCGTCCCACCGACTCCAGCTATGACGTCATCCGTTTCCATTGCTTTGCCTGCAACCCAGCCTCAACCGTCAACTGGCTGACCACTCCACTGTTCCGCTCGCCTTACCAGTCGGAGATCCAGACCGCAGCCAGGGAGTATGACGTCGACCCGGCGCTGGTACGGGCTGTCATCCATGCCGAGTCGGCCTTCAATTCTCAGGCAGTGTCCCCCAAGGGCGCCCAGGGGCTGATGCAACTGATGCCGGGTACCGCCCGGGAACTGGATGTCTCGAATGCCCTTGATGCCGCTGAGAACATACGCGGCGGGGTACTCTACCTGGCCCGTATGCTGGACCGCTTCGACAATGACGTCACCCTGGCCACCGCTGCCTACAATGCCGGCCCGGGGGCAGTCGACCGCTTTGACGGCATCCCCCCCTACGCTGAGACCCAGGCCTATGTGGAACGGGTCGGCATTCTGCACCGCCGCTACGGCGAACGCTAACAACGGCCACCCTCGCCGAGTGCCCTGCCTTTTCAGCCAATCTGTGCAAAAATAGCCGCCCACTGGAAACGAGGCTGATTATGCGACTTGTCTTTGTGCTGGTTGAGCCCAAAGTCCCCGAGAACGTTGGAGCAGCTGCCCGGGCACTGAAAACCATGGGGTTTGCGGATTTGTGGCTAGTGGGCAATGAGCGCCATCTTGAGCCCCAGGCCCGCTGGTTGGCCCATGGCAGTGAAGACATCCTTGACGGGGTCCGCTGTTTCCCGGACCTGGCCAGTGTCCGTGCTCATACCGAGCTGATGATCGGCACCTCTGCCAAGCCCCGTCACCGTCAAGATGAGTGGCTGCTGCCAGGCGACCTGAAACAGACCCTGGCGGGGAAAACCTCATCCACCGGCACCGTCGCCCTGGTGTTTGGCCGCGAAGACCGTGGGTTATCCAATGACGAACTGGCACAGTGTGACCTGCTGACCGGTCTCCCCCTGAAAACCACTTACCCGTCGCTGAACCTGGCCCAGGCGGTCATGGTCTATGCCTGGGAACTGGCCGATATGCCCAGGGAAACCGCTACGTCTCCCGAAGCAGACAGCGGTAACTGGCGAAGCCTGCAAACCCGGCTGACCTCGCTGCTCCCTCAGCTCGACACCCCGCTGGACGGTAAACTGGCCCAACTGCTGCTACAGAAACTGCCCAGGCTGCCCAACCGGGAACTGGGGCTGCTGCATACCCTGGCAGGCAATATCGAACAGGTGCTGGAACGCAAGAAACGCTAGTGTCCCGTCTGGCTAATTCCTTAACCTACTGAGCTTCTGAAAAGCCGAAGAGCTAGGCGTGCTGATGAAGATTTGGTGGTTCCAAATCGAGACAGCAGAACGACGCCATTCGGCTTTTCAGAAACTCCCGAAGGGCTTGCCTCTGAGGACTCTGAGCCTGTGTTGCCAGTCCTTGATGTGGAACCACCACACCTGCAGACTGGCGCCTTGGTCAGTGTCCTCAGAGGCAAGCAGTAGGTTAAGGAATTAGCCAGACGGGACACTAGGAAGGTGTCGGTTCCCCCTGAACCGCCATCCGCGTTCCCCGTACCGGAGAACAACCGAGGTGACGCCTGAACGCCTTTGCCAGCGCCGAGCCGCTGCCATAGCCAACCTTGTTGGCCACCATGCCCAGCGGCAGCCCATCCCGCAGCAACGCCTGGGCCAGGCTGACCCGCCATTGGGCCAGGCATACCGCCGGGGTTAGCCCCAAAGTTTCGCGAAACACCACCGCAAAGCGGGCCCTGGACATGCCGGCGATCTCGGCCAGCCCCGACAGCGTCCAGTCCACGGCAGGTTCCCGATGCATTGCGGTTAAAGCCTTGGCCAGCTTGGGATGTGCCAAACCAGCCAGTAGCCCACTGTCCATGGTTCCCGAGTCCATCAGGTGACGCAGCAACCGAATCACCAGCACCTCGCACAACCGGTCCAGAGCAGCCTGGCGGCCACACTGGTCGTTGCGGGCTTCCTGCAACATCAATTCCAGCAACCCCGCCAGAGTCCCTAACTCGTCCAGGGGGATGGCCAGCAATCCTGGCAGCGCCTGATAGATCGGCCCACCGTTGCCCGTGCCAAAACGGAAGGAGCCACACAGGGTTTCCGCTCCCCCGATTCCAGGCCCCAGGTCATGATCCTGCTGCTCAGTCATCAGGATCAGCACAGGCTTGTCAAAACGCTGCTCGTTCGCGCCCTGAACCCGAAGGTAAATCGCCCCCTGCGTTAACACATGGAGGTAGCCCACCCCTTCCTCCCTGGGGTGACGTGATGCCGCCCCAAGGGTCCCGGCATTAAAGACACTGGCGGACAGGTGGAAATTGGTTAGCAAAGCAGCCAGTCGATCCAAAACAATACTCCAGGACTTATTTTAAATACTTCAGGACTCCAATAGTCTTTTCAACATCCTAAGATGTCAATGATCGACACTCACCAAAGGAAAGGAGTCAAACCATGACCGTTACCAAATCGCTGGGAACATCCCTGGCCCTCGTGCCGCTGGTATTGGCCTGCTGGAGCACGCTGGCCCACGCGGCTGAACCGGCGGATACAACCTTCCGGGATTACGTAGACACTGAGGGGAACATCACCCTGCCCATGGATGCCCGCCAGAGCTGGGTTCACCTCGGTTCATGGGTGGTCAATGATGCCGAAGCACCGGGCGCAGGCTTTCACGATGTATACACGCAACCCGAAGCCGCACAGGCCTACCGTGAGAGCGGCGAATTTGCCGACGGGACGGTTCTGATCAAGGAAATCCGCAACATCGAATCCGGCACCAAAACCACCGGCCCCGCCTTGTGGGCAGGCGACACCCAGATCTGGTTTGTCATGGTCAAGGACACCCAGAGCCGGTTCGACAGCCCTCACTGGGCGAATGGCTGGGGCTGGGCGCTGATCAAGCCAGACAACCCCATGCTCAACGTATCGGAAAGTTTTGAGCAGACCTGCCAGGGCTGCCATATCCCTGCACAGGAGACTGACTGGGTCTTTGTGGAAGGCTACCCTACCCTGAAGTAGTGCACTGGCCCCACCGACTATGCGGTGGGGCGTGCTTAGCCTTACAGCGGTCCCAGGGCAGACAAGGTACGGAATTCATCCAGGGCGAACTGGTCGGTCATACCGCTGACCATGTCCTGCAACAGCCGGCAGCGACAGTAACACTCCCACAACTCGGCACTGGCATTGTCCGGCTGCTCGGAGCGCATGGACTCATAGGCTTTGACGTGTTTCGCAGGCAGGCGCTTGAACAACCGGCTTTCAATCAACAGCCCTTTGCTGCTGCCACCCCGAAGCCGGTCGAAGGCATCCAGGTCCAGGTCCAGCAGGGGCCGGTAGTGCTCCAGCAACCCGGTGATGATGCGGTAGCCCTGCAACTCCAGAGTTTCCACCTCGGGAACCGAGAACACCTTCTCCACCGCCACGGTTTTGAACGTCTCGATCACACTGTGGCAAGGTGAACCGTCCTCCAGCAAGGCCCGGTTCAGGCGACCATGGAACACCTCGCTTATATGCTCAATGAAAGCCTCGGCGGCATGATTGACCAGGGGGTGGATAAGCTTGACCCGCAGCCAGACAAAAAACTCGTGATCTTTATTGATGGTTTCCCGGTTGGCGCGCTCAAGCACCTCATCCACCAGCTGGGCAAAAGACCTGGCTTCGCCAAAGTTCCGAAAGTGCGGGGCGTCCGCATCATTGGGCCTCGCCTGGGCATAGGCTGACTTGAGCGCATCTGCCAGTACCGGGAATGACATCAGTCCCTTATCGACGCCGTCTTCCAGGTCTGCCAGGCAATAGGAGATATCATCAGCGGCCTCCATGATGTACGCCAGCGGGTGACGGCAGCCGGGCGCCATACCCAGGGCCTGCTGCATCTGCCCGACAAACGTTCGCTCCGAATAGTAATAGCCAGGCTTTTTCTGCAGATAGTTGAAGGCCGAGCCGTCCCCAGGCCGGGGCTCGGTCGCAACCCGCGTGTACTTGAACACAGCCGCAGACTGCACAAAGGTGAGGTTCAACTTTTGCAGGCGGCTGATCAGGCGAATGGCCTGGGCATTGCCTTCGAAGCTACCCAGCTCACGGAGCAGTGCATCCCTCAGTTCGGCAGGCCCCGCCACGTCGGAGAACGGGCCCAGTTCATGGGCATGGCGCTGGAACCAGCGAGAGATCGCCGCCTCGCCAAAGTGCCCGAAGGGTGGATTGCCAATGTCGTGCATCAGGCAGGCCATCTCCACCAGGGACTCCATGGCCCGCTCCAGTCCCTTGAGGCCATACGCCTCGGCCCGCGCCCCCAGTTTTCGGAAAATAGTGCGAACGATAAAACGCCCGGTTTGCTGCACCTCAAGGGAGTGGGTCAGCCGGCTGCGAACCGCCGCGTTGTGCTCCAGGGGAAACACCTGGGTTTTCTGCTGCAGGCGGCGAACCGCTGCAGAATTGATGATGCGCCCCCGGTCACTCTCAAGCTGATCCTCAAGCACCGCAACGCCACCGGCCTTCAGACTGTAATCTGCCGAGCCGTTACTCCGGGCACGATTATAGGGGCGTTCAAGGGAGAATCGGGACGCAAAATCCAGGGTATCGGTTCCGGACATCGGGCAAGTTCCTGTCGGCAATGGGCAGCAGCCGGACAGCTTACCACTCCCCCCGGGGAGAAACAGCCGGAGCCCCACGACCTGCAACCGTCTATAATCAACGTTCGACCATCATCAGGCTGAACAATGACCGACCAAATCTGTAACCGGCACCTCTCTTTCGAGGGCACCGCCTACGAGCTCCTGGAAAGCCACCCCGGGGTGTTTTCCCCCTGGGACTACGGGATCGAGCCTGAAGATGTGGAAACGTCGAACGGATCAGGCTACGAACTGTACTTAAAAGTGGAAGACAAACGCTTGTTCGTTGACTGCCTGGTCGTTGGCTATATTCCCCCAAAGCCAGCAAGACTCCGGGCTGACAGCACTGACCCACTGGATCAACTGCTGGGCGAAAAAGCCCCGCTGCCGCTACTGAACGGTGTCAGGCCGGAGAAACTCAACGCCAGCTACTGGCACTACAGCGACGTGAACCTGGCGCTGGACTACACCGGTACCCTGGTGGCGGGCACTGGCAAAGACGTTCTGGAGCTGACATTTAAGGCGGGACAGCTCGTGGCGACCCAGGCCCGGGCAGTCCCCGAGCAT
Organism: Marinobacter zhejiangensis; assembly: GCF_900114775.1. Lineage (GTDB taxonomy): Bacteria > Pseudomonadota > Gammaproteobacteria > Pseudomonadales > Oleiphilaceae > Marinobacter > Marinobacter zhejiangensis. The sequence continues at coordinate 154,499 of NZ_FOUE01000003.1, read as the reverse complement.
GCACCGGATATCCTCAATGACTTGCCGCCCCCCGAGCTTCAACCACCACAGCCGGTCGAATACGGCAGCCCCATAACCGATCCCTGTGACCTCCCCTTCGACTCGCTCCTTGACGTACCTCTTTACAATCCCGACGCCACGGATGAGGTTCTGGCCCAGATCATTGGGGCTTGCCAGCCAAAGGTTATGCTCAGTTGCGGTCACACCGCCGAAAGCCTCTGCCAGCGTTGGCAGCAAAGCGTTGCGGATGTCCACCTGACCGCCCTGGATAGCACAGCGCCCAACGCCGCGTTTCCGTTGTCCGTCGTTCCGGATCTGGCGCTGGTGTCGGACACCCTGGAGCAACTGTCGAGAGAGGAAGGAATTCTGTTGATGGGGCAGCTACGCAACTATGGCAGCCACCAGATTGCGGTGCTGGTCAGCGACAGCGCCGGCTGGACACTGACGGATTTCACCAGCCTGGGGTTCCGCCGCCATGCCCAGCTGCAAACCGCCAGTGGTCCTTACACGTTGTATACCTACAACCTGGACAGTTACAACCACAAGCGCAGCTGGAACAATCCGGACCACTGGGCCAACCCCGAGATGTGGGGCAAGGCATGGTGGTAATGTCGATTAAAGCGGCTGACAGCCTCGCACAGCCAGGGCGATGTTAGCGCTGGCTTTAATCTGCTCATAGTAGCCATCAGCGGAACTCATGCCCTGCTGGGCCATAGAACCAGCCGTGGGGTTAACCAGCTGGGTCAGGTCCGCCAGCGCCTTGGCCGACTGCTTGTCAGACTGGTACGCATCGAACGCATTGTAAATCTTGTCACAGGTAACGCCATTGCCATCCGTTGCGGCAGACGACACGTAACCGGAGGTCTGGCAACCGGTCAGGGCAAAAACGGACAGGGCGGCACTGAAAACGGCTTTTTTCAAGGGTCGATACCTCACATGTGATCGGAGATGGCCTCACGGCCAACCAAAACGGCCGGCGATTATAGCAAGGACGCAGCTGAATAACTGCCGAATCATCTGCACTCCCGCGCATAACTTACCCGGCAGAACTCGGCCAACTGCTGCCCCCGCTCCTCCATTTCGCGCAGACCACCGCGCTTGAACAGGCAAATACGCTGACCATCCGTCAGCACGACCATCAGGTCATAGCCGCGAACCTCCGTCACCGAGTTGGTGACGCAGAAACCTGCCAGGCGCGCCAGTGGCACCTCCATCCGTGCAATCGTGTAGATGCTGCGAATGCTGTGGCACAGGGTTCCCTTGTCCCAGTCAACCACCAGTCGGTGGCGACAAAAAAAGGCGTGCCATGCCAGGGTTCCCGCCATCGCCCATCCCATGATGAGCGGAAACTGCAGTTCCAGCCCGCCAAACAGCACCAATGGCACCACGACCACCAGCAACGGCAAGCCCATCACCCAGGCCCAGCGACCAAACGAAAGTGTGGCTCGAACCGGGGAAGTCGATTTCCAATGCCCAAACGCCATGTTCTAGCTCCTCACCCAGGCAAGTACAAACCCGATCAATGCCAACACCGGCAATGGAATGGCCAGTTTCAGCAGCACCGCCTGATCCCACAATGACTGGTAGCGCATATCCGCTGAGATACTGGCAGTAGCGGACGCCTGCGGCCTCTTTTGTTGCTTTTCTTGCTCAGGCTGCTTGGGCTGGCTCGGCTGACTGGATACCTCAGACTCCTGCTGGCTGTCATCAGCCAGGGGCCGCGTTTCCGGCCAGGCGGCCACCCGGTCCATCGCCTGCACGCCATAGCCGTCCCTGAGCAGGGCGGCCAACTGACGGGTTTCGGCGGCACTGCCAATGGTGTACCGGTGCTCCAGCAGCTCCAGCTGGCAGCCTTCGGAAAGGGCAGCAATGGGGGCGACCACCACACGGGTCTCACCGAGCGGCACCCGCTGGTGCTCCCGGGCCCGCAGCCCCCACCAGCTTCGCATCTCCCGCAACACGCCCTGCTCCTTATCAAACACCAGGTGCTGGCGTACCCCCAAAAAAACCAGACAGAACAAAGACAGGCACACGCTCACGATGGCGTAAAATATCTGTTCACCACCATCCAGCACGAACGCCATAACAAGCGGAGAAGACAACGTCACCAGACCGATCAAGCCCCAGATCACCCGGGTCATCTGACGCCTGCCAGCAAAGTAAGGCCGCCCCTGGGGGTCCAGCTTCAGGTGCCATCGGGCACCCTTTCCCAGCTTTGAGTATTGCGACTGCATAGACATATTTAGACCTATCATCAATAACTTATAGCCAACGGCATGGTAGCGATAGCCCGTCCAATCCGGCTATTTCCGGGAATCTTCCAGCAAGGCGGCCACCGCTTCCCGAGCCATGGCGGCCCGGTCATCCCATACAGCCCCCTCGACGATCCGGTAGGGCAGCGCCAGTGAATCCAGCCAGTGTTGCAGGCGCTCGAAGAACCATTGCCGCACACGGTCGTCGCCGCTGTAGCGAGTGCCATCATCGTGCCACGACACATCCGGCCGCAGCAGGAGGTAATACTCCGCCGGCTCCCAGCCCTCCAGCAGCTGGCGAAGCCCTTCCGGTATCTCGCCCAGCAGGTACTCCGCCCATACCAGAGTCTGCAGCAGGTCGGTGTCCTCAAACACGACCGGGCCGGCCCTGCGGACAATTTCTTCCCGCAGGGTCACATGCCCCTGTGCCAATTGGACAAAGTCCTCCGCCGCCCAGCCGGCCCCCTGTTTGAACATGGCGTCGTAGAGCCGGCCATATTCGGGGATATGCAACGACTGGAATTCACCGGCCAATAACTCACTCAAGGTTGACTTGCCAACACTTTCCGGCCCCAGCAGGCAAACCCTGAGCTGGTAGTAGGGTCTGACCGCAGGCGGCAGGTAGGTCCAGTTAGCGGCCGGATTCTGGCGAATGCGGGTGGCCGAGATCGGCACGGTGATACGGTCGATATCCAGCACCAAAGGTGCCGCCTCCAGCTCGGAAGCCAACCGGTGCACGTACTCCTCGGAGCCGAACACCAGGTCGATTGGCTCGGGGTGCAGCTCCCGAACGGTTCTGCGCCAGATCGGCCAGAACTCGGGGTGATCCTTGGGTTCCTGGGGAATGTCCCGGTGCAGGTGCACTACCCGAACGTTTGGCTTGACGCTGTCGCTGACCCAACGGAACCGAAGCCGGCCGGGAATGGGTTCGCAGTCACGGGTGCAGACCATCACCGTCAGCTCATCCACCAGTCCCGCAGCAACGTCACAGAGGTACAGGTGGCCGGCATGGAACGGCATGAACTTGCCTAACAGGAAACCACGGCGCCGAGGTACAGCGGTCATCACGCGACCTCAGCAACCGCCGCCCGGCGGCTGGCCCGTTGCCACTGCACCATGCCCAGCACAGCCAACACCAGGAACACCCCGTACAGAGCTGCGGTAGGTGTCAGGTCACGGGCAGCGAACAGGCCAATGGCCAAGACGTCCACGGTGATCCACAGATACCAGCTCTCAACATGACGACGGGACATCAGGAACTGGGCCAGCACACTCAGAGCGGCAATGGCGCCATCCCAGTAGGGGTAGGCAGCGTCGGTAAAATGGCTCATCAGGCTGGATAGCGCCAGCCACCCAGCCAGGGTCAGCAGCAGGTAAGCCGCGTAGTGTTGCCGGGGTAAATAGCGCACACGAATCCGGCCATCATCCCCCTGTCCCTGCAACCAACACCAGACCCCATAGATCTGGATAAAGAAGAAGTACACTTGCAGCAGGGCGTCACTGTAGAGCTGGTAGTCGTAGAAGATCTTGGCGTAGAGCACCACCATCAGGAACCCGAACGGGTAGTTCCACATCGAACGACGGATAATCAGCAATACGTTGAGTAAACCACACGCCACTGCGACCATCTCGATGGGACGCGAGCCCACCATTTGCACCAGAAAGTCCATTTCGACCCCGTTTACCGACCTGTAAAGCCCGATAGTAAACAAGAGCTTACGATGGCGATCAAGGGTTATCGGGGAAATAAAAAACGCCCGGGCAGTTTCCTGACCGGGCGTTCCTGGCTCCCTATGGGCGTTACGGTGCGTCGTTTATTCGGACGCAGCAATCAGGCTGGCGTTACCACCGGCCGCAGTCGTATCGACGCACAGATGGCGCTCCAGCACGAACCGCTGTGCCAACGTCTGCTCCGTGATCAACGGCAACAGCGCGCCGTCGCGTTTGGCCAGCGCCACCCGGTAATCCCTCAGCAGCGCCTGGGAGGCGACACTGACAACCGCTTCAAACCCGGTCACGGTCGCCAACGCTTCAGGCTCCAGCTGACCATTCACCGCAACCACCGGCAAGCCAGCCGCTGCCGCTTCGGCGACGGTTTTCTCAACATCCGACGCGACCACAACCACTTTGTTACCCTGAGACAGAGCGGTAGCCACCTGAATCAACGCCGATTCGCGGTCAGGGCCGAGACAAAGAACCACGCCACGGGCATGGCAGGTCAACCGGTTCAGCTCTCCCGTGGGTCCCGGCATGTCTTCGGGATTCGCATCCAGCGGGGCTGGAACTACACCAAAGATCGGCTTCAGCAGTGCTTCCCGTTCCCCGGACTGGGGCGCATTCATCGCCGCTACCTGGCCAATCAGCCGTTGCAGGCTGTCCGCGGTAACTGCCTTACCGGTTGCCTGTGCAGACCCGACAGCCACCGGAGCCTTCAGGAAACGACGTACATAGTGTGGCCCACCGGCTTTCGGTCCGGTGCCGGACAGGCCCTCGCCACCAAACGGTTGCGACCCAACGATCGCGCCAATCTGGTTGCGGTTAACGTAGATGTTGCCCACCTTCATACGGCTGGTAATCCGCTCAACCCGACGGTCAACCCGGCTGTGGATACCGAAGGTCAGGCCATAGCCTTTGGCGTTGACCGCATCCACGACCTTGTCGATGTCACGGGCTTCGAAGGTTGCTACATGCAGCACCGGCCCGAAGATTTCTTCTTCCAGCTCCTCAATCCCATTCACCTTGATCACTGTCGGCGATACAAACAGCCCCTGCTCCGGTACCGGCAGCTTCTTCATCAACCGGCCCTTGCGCTCAAACGCCTCACAGTGGGCGTCGATACGCGCCTTGGCGACCTGATCAATAACCGGCCCCACATCGGTGGACAGCGCCCACGGGTTACCCAGCACCAACTCATCCATGGCGCCGTACAGCATTTCCAGCAGGTGGTCGGCAATGTCCTTCTGGACGTACAGCATGCGCAGTGCCGAACAGCGCTGACCGGCGCTCTGGAACGAGGACGCCAGCACATCCCGCACCACCTGCTCGGGCAGTGCGGTTGAGTCCACGATCATGGCGTTGAGGCCACCGGTTTCCGCGACCAGCGGGGCATCGGGCGCCATGGTGTTCGCCATGACCCGGCTGATACGCTGCGCGGTCGCCGTCGAACCGGTAAAACATACGCCCGCGATACGGGCATCGGAGGTCAGCGCGGTACCAACCGTCGCGCCGGAACCCGGCAACAGCTGAACCGCCGCCTTCGGGATACCGGCTTCGTGCATCAGTTCCACCGCACGGGCGGCAATCAGTACGGTTTGCTCCGCCGGCTTGGCGATGACGGCATTACCGGCCGCCAGGCTGGCCAGCACCTGACCGGCAAAAATGGCCAGGGGGAAGTTCCACGGCGAGATACAGCAGATCACACCACGGGCCTCACCGCTATCCTTGTAACGCAACCCTTCGTTGGCGTAGAACTCGGCAAAATCCACCGCCTCGCGGATCTCGGCAATCGCATCCAGCAGTGACTTACCCGCTTCCCGGGTCGCCAGGGCGAACAGCTCACTGGCGTGCTCTTCGAACAACAGGCCGACCTTGCGGATACAGGCCGCACGGTCTTCCGGGTGCATACCGGACCAGACTTGGAAACCCTCCTGGGCCTCGGTAATCGCCACTTCGATATCAACCTCGGCTGACTGGGTGACCTCGCCAACAACATCGTTCGGTACCGCCGGGTTGCGGATAACCTGAATCTCGGCGCCGGTCACATCCCCGGCAATGACCGGGCCGCCTTTCCAACGGTGGTTCAGGAAGGCACCCCGTCCGGCATCCAATTCCGCAACCGTGACCGGATCGGTGATATCCCACCCTTTGGAATTGCGGCGCTCCGAACCAAACAGGTCCGCCGGGCGCACAATTGCCTTGCTCGAAATATCGTTGCCCATGGCCAGTACGGTGGACACCGGGTCCGCCGCAATCTGTTCCGGCGTAATGCGGGTATCGACAATCTGGTTCACGAAGGAGCTGTTGGCCCCGTTTTCCAGCAAGCGCCGAACCAGGTACGCCAGCAGGTCCTGGTGGGCACCAACCGGAGCGTAGATCCGGCAGGGAACGCCACTTTCCCGGATAACCTGGTCATGGAGGGACTCACCCATGCCGTGGAGGCGCTGGAACTCATAGCAGTCACGGCCCTTGGCCAGTTCCAGGATGGCCGAAACGGAATGGGCATTGTGGGTGGCGAACTGCGGGTAAATCCGGTCCGTCATTGCCAGAAGCTTAGTGGCGCAAGACAGATAAGAAACATCGCTGCACGCTTTACGGGTAAACACCGGGAAGTCTGTCAGGCCCATGGTCTGGGCGCGCTTGATCTCGGCATCCCAGTAGGCACCTTTTACCAGACGCACCATGATACGACGGTCCAGTTTTTCGGCCAGCGCATACAGCCAGTCGAGGGTGTATGACGCGCGCTTGCCAAAGGCCTGCACCACGATACCAAAGCCATCCCAACCTGCCAGTTCGGGGGAGGCCAGCACCGCTTCAATCACATCAAGCGACAGGTCCAGCCGGTCCGCTTCCTCGGCATCAATGTTGAAGCCCATATTGGCCGCACGGGCGAGCTTGGCCAACTCCAGGGTCCGCGGCACCAGTACCGCCATCACTTCGTCCTTGTGGCCATACTCATAGCGGGAGTGGAGAGCAGAAAGTTTCACCGAAATACCGGGATTTTTCCGGACGTCGCCAACACAGGCGGGGCAGATGCGCTCAATCGCATCGGCATAGGCCTTGTGATAACGCCGGGCATCCGTGTCGGTGCGGGCCGCTTCGCCCAGCATGTCGTAGGAGTAGGTGTAACCGCGCTCAACATAGCTCTTGGCCCGGGACTGGGCTTCGTCAATGTCGCGCCCCAAGACGAACTGGCGGCCCATTTCTTTCATGGCCTGACCGGCTACGGTACGAACGACCGGCTCTCCCAGACGCTTGAGCAGTTTACGAAGGGTATCTCCCACCGTTTGACGCTCGGAGTCCTTGAGCAGGTTGCTGGTCATCAGCAGCGCCAGCGTGGTGGAGTTGATCAGGGACGAGGACGCCTTGCCAACGTGAGCCCCCCAGTTCCCGGAAGTAATCTTATCTTCAATCAGTTCCTGAATAGTCATGCTGTCAGGAACCCTTAGCAGGGCCTCTGCCAGACACATCAAAGCCACACCTTCTTTGGTGGTCAGGCCGTACTCAGCCAGGAACTTTTCCATGATGGTCGGCTTGGCACTGCCGCGAACATTACGCACCAGATCCGCAGCACGGGCAGAGATGGCGTCACGAACCTCCTGTGACAACCCGGCATCAGCAATCAGCTTGTGGATCACCGAATGTTCGTCTGCCAGGTAGTGGTTCCGAATGGATTGACGAATGTCGATCAGGTCGTGAGTCGCTGATTGCTGCGGATTCATAGGCGTAACCTCTTGCGGAGTTTTTCTCAGGCAAGCATTCTATCGAGACAGCCAAAGCCTATTTACCCATTAAACAACCATTCTATGTAACTTTTAACCTTTTTAACCGATCACTTTATTCGATTATACTTTTAGAACTCGTTTTTTAGACAAAAAGACTTTTAGCGCCCTGAGCGCGATCAAAAAAAGCTGCATATACAAGCACATGGCGCTGGCCACACCACACACCGTCAAACCGGTTAACAGGCATGGCAGGAGACACCCACAATGACTGAACTGGACCGAATCGACCGCGCGATCATCCGCGAGCTGCAAAAGAATGCCCGGGTTACCGTGACAGAACTCGCCTCGCGGGTAGGCCTCTCCAAGACACCGTGCCAGGTTCGTATGCGCCGGCTTGAGGATCAGGGCTTCATTACCGGCTACACCGCCCTGGTGGACCAGGCCCGGTTTGGACTGGACCACATTGCCTTTGCCCAGGTCACCCTCCACGACACCAGCAGCAAAACGCTGGAGGCCTTTAATAATGCAGTTAAGCAGATTGCGGCAGTGGAGCAATGCCACATGATCGCCGGTAACTTTGACTATCTGCTGAAAGTGCGCACCCGCAACATGGAGGAGTACCGGCAGGTGCTGGGCGAACAAATCTCAGCCCTGCCCCAGGTGCTTCAAACCAGCACCTTTGTGGTGATGGAGAACGTCAAGGAGCGGGGGCTCTGACCATGCAATCACCCATGCTTGAGCTGAACACAGTTCAAACGGACATCATCAGCTCCAAACACCTGGCCGCCGCCAGCGGTGAACGGGTGCTGCTCAGCGGCCCCTCCGGGTCCGGCAAAAGCTATTTCCTGCGTATTCTGGCTGACCTGGTGCCCTGGCAGGGCGCCATCAGTCTGAATGGCAAGCCTGCCTCAGCCATCCCTGGGCCGGAGTGGCGTCAGCGGGTGATGCTCGTGCCTTCGGCAAGCCACTGGTGGCAACCCTTGGTTGAAGACCACTTTACCCACCCCTCCGATGCACCGCTTGAAGCGCTCGGGCTGGACCGAGGTATTCTGAAAAAGGACCCGCAATACCTGTCGAGCGGAGAGCGGCAGCGCCTCGCCCTGCTCAGGGCACTTGACCGTAAGCCAGCTGTCCTGTTGCTGGATGAACCCAGCGCCAACCTGGACCCGGAGCGAACCGGCCAGATGGAAACGTTGCTGAACGACTGGTGCAAAAAAACGCCGGGCCTGTTGGTCATGACCAGCCACGACCCGGCGCAACGCACGCGGATGGCTGACCGGCTCTGGCAGATCCGCGGTGGCCAGGTCATCGACACGGGGGAGCATGCATGAATGCTCCCGAACTCAGCCTGCTCGACCTGGGCTTGGCGGCCCTGATCGTCGTCGCCACCGCCGGCTTCGTACGCCCCCTGAGTAAACGAAGCGCCAACGGCCTGCTGGTTGGCATGGCACGAATGAGTCTGCAGCTTGCGCTGATTGGCCTTGTGCTCAAGGCACTGTTTGAGAACGTCACCCCCTACTGGGTTCTGCTGGTGTCACTGGTGATGCTGCTGGCCGCAGGCCGGGAGGTCATGGCCAGGCAGCACTACCGCCGCCACACGCTGGCCGAATGGCGCAACGGGCTGTTTGCCATGGCGGCAGGTTCGTTCTCACTGACCCTGCTCGCGTTGCTGGTCATGATCGACCACGATCCGTGGTATCACCCGCGTTTTGCCATTCCCTTCCTGGGCATGATGCTGGGCAATACCATGACTGCCATCGCCCTGACCATCAGTCGCATTCTGGAAGGGGCACACCAACAAAGGGCTATCCTTGAGGAGCGGCTGGCTCTTGGCGAACGCTGGCAGGACGCAGCGAGCACTATTCGCCGGGATGGCATCCGCCAGGGGCTGATCCCGGTCATCAACATGATGGCCGCCAGCGGTATTGTCAGCCTGCCCGGCATGATGACCGGTCAACTGCTGGCCGGCGCCGACCCGGTCAATGCGGTCAGTTATCAGATACTGATCATCCTGCTGATTGCTGGCGGCACCACGACCGGCATCCTGGTCGCCTCACGCCTGACACTCAAGCAGCTGTTTGACGAGCGGCACCGCTTGCGCCTCGATCGCTTCCGTGAGGAAAAGGAACAGTAAAGTTTTAACCTGTTGCGCCGATACTTCATGTATGGAGCGGTCACGTACCGCTGAAGTACCGGCGCCCTCCCCCGCCCCCTACCAATAACGAAACAGGAAAACCATGGTGCTGAACAAAACCAAGATTAGAACCCGTTTGCTGTTGTCCTATGCCATTCCTGTCATCACTGTCATCGCCATTACCCTCTATAGCTGGAGTGCATTCAGCACCATCGAGAAGAGTGTTCTCTCTCTGTACGACGACCGGGTAGTGCCGCTCCAGCAACTGAAATCGATTTCCGACAGTTACGCCGTCAACGTCATCGACGCCGTCAACAAGGCCAATGCCGGATTGATCTCCTCTACCGAGGCCACCCAAGCCATCCGCGCAGCCGAGGACACCATCCAGGGGGAATGGACCCGTTACCTGGCCACCCAGCTGACGGAGGACGAAGAGAAGTTGGCGTCTGAGAGCGAGCGCGCCCTGACGCGAGCCAATCAAGCAATTGAAACCGCTGTACAGACCCTGTCTGGAATCAACGGCAGTGCCTCGGGCCGCCTGAGCAGCCTGATCGGACCGCTGTACCAAGCCATTGACCCGGTGACCGGGAAGATCGACGCCTTGATGCAACTGCAGCTCGACGAGGCCGCGAACATTCGCGATGCCAGCTTGGCGCTCCATGATCGAACCGTCGTGATTCTGTTTGTTGGCGCTATGGTCCTGCTGCTGGTGATGCTGGCCCTGGGTTTGTTGATAGGCCGCTCCATTTCCAGCCCCATTCAGTACCTCCAGCAAATGATTCTTCGTATCGCCGACAACTCAGACCTGTCACTCCGTCTGACAGTAACCGGTACCGATGAGATTTCCGCCACCTCGTCCTCGCTCAATACCATGCTACAGAAAATGGAAGGGCTGGTTCAGCGGCTGTCGGGAGCCACAGCCGAAGTAGCCTCGGCTGCCGAAGAAATGTCTGCGGTCAGCAACCAGACCCAGCAGTCCATCGCCAGCCAGGCCGAGCAGACCGACCAGGTCGCCACCGCCATGAATCAGATGAGTGCGGCCAGCCAGGACGTAGCCCGTAGCGCCAACGAAGCCCAGTCTGCCGCCAACAACGCCGACGAGCTCTCTGAAGAAGGCCGCCAGAAGGGGCAGGACAACCGCCGCCGCCTGGAAACACTGTCTTCCGAGGTTGCCAACATTGTCGAGGCCATTCGCAGCCTTGCCGACCAGAGCCAATCCATTGGCCGGGTAATCCAGGTGATCAATGAAATTGCCGAACAGACCAACCTGCTGGCGCTGAACGCCGCCATTGAGGCTGCCAGGGCCGGTGAGCAGGGTCGGGGCTTTGCTGTGGTTGCCGATGAGGTCCGCTCGTTGGCCCGTCGTACCCAGGACTCCACCGAAGAAATCGAAGCCATGGTTAAAGCACTGCAGTCGCAGAGTGAAAAAGCCGTGGTAGCCATGGAAGGCGGTCAGCAGGAAGTTGAACAAAGCCGGGACCAGGTCATAGAAGTGGCCGACATTCTGGAGCGGATTGGCGCCGCCATTGAGCACATCACCAGCATGGGAACGCAAATCGCCAGCGCTGCAGAGGAGCAATCCGTTGCCAGCGATCAGGTCAGTGCCAACCTGACCCAGATTGTGGAAATGGCCGAACAGACACGGACAGGTGCAGACCATACCGCACAAGGCAGCCATGACCTCGCGCGACTGGCGGCAGAGCTTCAATCAATGATGGCCGAGTTCAAGGTGTCAGCGTAACCGCAGACGCCCGTTCCTTGTGGCTATACCCCGAAAGGGTAAGTGTCCGGCATGCCCCTGAGCGACCCGGTTGCCAGGGGCGTCACCGCCCGAGTCTGATCCAGCCAGACGTATTCATCAAACTGACCAGGTAACCGGGTCTCGAAATAGTGACTCTGCCGCTCGGTTTCCGGGCGATAGATCACCCCGATCGCACGTTCCAGATGCCGGGTATTCAATCCGTTCAGCAACACCGCGTCCCCCTGACGCAGTGGCAACATGAACCGCGACACTCCAGACTGGTGGCACAGTGATTCTATGCTGCCATCCAGGGCTGGCCGCACCTGTTTGATCTCCATTGGCCGCCCCCAGTCTGAAGCTGCCGCGACCGTGCCACTGTGGGTTCCAAAGCCAATGCTATAGACCTGTTGACCATAGCGTGCCCGGCAAAGCCGCCCTATGTTGAACTCACCCCGCAGCGCCATATCCGTCGCCTCGGAATCGCCGATGTGGGAGTTGTGTGCCCATACCACCGCTCGACTGTTCTCACCGTGATGATCGAGCAGGTTCTCAAGGGTCTCAAACATATGAGTATCCCGCATGTTCCAGGCACTCCGTGAACCATAGAACATGGTTCGGTAATACTCTTCGGCATTGGCAACCAGCCGGGCATTCTGCACCGTATTGAGGAACCGCTCCCCATTGTGTTCAGCGTAGAGGCGGTGTTTGGCCTGAAGGTCCCGCAGCATGTCCAGCACCGGTTGCTCGCAGGATTCATAATCAGGATTCAGGGCCGCCCGGGCATACGCGCCCGGATCAGTCTGGTAGGGCGTCAGGCAACCATAACGCTCACGGGCAATGGCCGCGACTTTAGGGTCGACATCATCGAGGTACCGGAGAATCGCCTGTATCGAGTTATACAGGCTGTATAGGTCCAGGCCATGAAAGGCCACCCGGCGTTCAGCTGGAAGCGGCGCGTTGTAGGCTCGCAACCAATCCACAAACCCGCGAACCTCTTCGTTTCGCCACATCCAGGTCGGGAAACGGGCAAACGCGATCCACTCAGAGGCGGGGTATTCTGCGTGGCGAACATAATGGTCAACCCGGGCCGCATCGGGCCAGTCGCCTTCAATAGCAATGAACGAAAACCCTTTCTGCTCAATCAGCGCCCGGGTAATACGCTCTCGAATCAGGTAGAACTCTGAGGTGCCATGACTGGCTTCCCCCAGCAGCACGATTCTTGAGTCGCCAATCCGTTCAAGCAAACCTGCCAGTGGCAGATTTTCCTCGTTATCAAAGCCCTGGGCCACTGCGGCGATGCGTTGGGACAGCGTGGTCTCGCGGTCCAGCATAACCCACTGACCAAAAGGCGTACTGGCACTCAGCTCCTCTGCCTGCCAACCAAACGACGCCTTCAGCGGCAGGAAATTGATGTCGGCCAGATCATCGTACCGGTACTCGCCCTCCGATTCCCGGGTAATACACACCAGCTCCTGAATCCGGGCATCTGACCCCAGAGGAATGACCATGCGCCCGCCGATCTTCAGCTGATGGAGCAATGCATCGGGAGGTTTCAGACCACCAGCCGTGACCACAATCGCATCAAAAGGCGCCTCGCCCGGGCACCCCTGGCTGGCGTCGCCGAGCAGGACGTGAACGTTACTGATACCTTCGGCAGCCATTTCTTCCCGAGCCTTGTCACAGAGTTCCGGAATACGCTCGATACTGAACACCTGCTGGGCGAGATGACCGAGAACCGCTGCCAGGTACCCCGACCCCGCGCCAACATCGAGCACCTTTTCGGTGCCTGTCAGGGCCAATGCATCGGCCATCAGGGCAACAATGTAGGGCTGGGGCATCAGCTGGTTCGGACCGACCAGCAGAGCGGTATCGTGGTAGGCAAACTCCGCCAGTTCCCGGGGCAGGAAGGCCTCGCGCCTCACCTCCCGCATAGCCTGGAGTACCGATGGCGTGACGATGCCTCGAAGCTCTACCTGACTGGCGACCATGGCTTGCCGGCAGGCGGCCAAGTCGGAGGGAGTGGTTTTGCTGGCTTGTCCCATGATCGATACCCCTTTCCAGACAGAAAAGTGGACAGTTCATGCTGAAAACGCCAACAGCATGAACACAATCATAGACCCCGATTCACCGACTTTCACGCAACGCCCGATGGGTTCCAGGAGGGTTGGTTAGCCGGATTTTCTGGGCACCACCACCAACGCAACACCAGTAATTGAAAGTGCGCCACCCGCCATGGCCAGCAACCCCAGACGCTCATCAAACGCCCAGTAAGCCTGCAGTGCGGTGACCGGCGGCACCAGGTAGAACAGGCTGGCCACCTGGTTGGCAGCGCCCCGACGGATCAACCACATCAAAAGCAGGATAGCGCCGATCGAAACCCCAAGAACCAGCCACGCCATCGACAGCTGAAGTTGCAGATGCCACTCCACCGCCCGGGTCTCCCAGCCAAATGCGCCAACCGCGAACAGCGCCGCCGCGGCGCCATACTGGATGATGGTGCCCGGCACCAACTCCACATGGGTGCCGAACCGTTTCTGGTACACCGTTCCCAGCGAAATACCCACCAGCGCCAGGGCTGCCCAGGCCAGGGTCCAGAGCGGAAACGACCCGGCTGCCGATGTCGGGCCACCCAGTTTCTCGGCAATCACCAGGGCGACCCCGACCAGCCCCAGCAGCAACCCGAGCCACTGCCGGGCGGCGATGCCTTCCCTCAACACCACAACGGCGGCCACGCCGGTGAGCAGAGGCTGCAGGCCAACAATCAGGGAAACCACCCCGGACGGCATACCCCCCTGGATGGCGTAGTAGACCCCACCCAGATAGCAGCCATGCACCAGCACCCCGGTCACCGCCAGGTGGCCGACACTTCGCCACTCCGGCCACCTGACTCGCAACCACCAGGCCAGCCCGGCTAACAACGCGAGGGTTAACAGCATGCGAATCAGCAGCAGGGTAAACGGTTCGGCATAGGGCAAACCGTACTTGGCACCAATGAAGCCAGTGCTCCAGAGCCAGACAAACAGGGCGGGGATCAGAAAGCTGTGGAGGATGGAGCGCATGGGTCACCCGGAAGACAAAGCACCGACCCTAAACGGTTGCCAGACCAGAAAACAGGTACAGTTAAGGGCTATTCATACCGTACAGATTAGACCTTGGTCCGAGCCTTTGCAGCGGCCTTTAAAAGCCTGTCAGGATTGGCTATTCTCGCGCGCTTACTCGTCTTTTGGGGTAGCCATGCAACAACTCGCCTTTCGACTCACTCTGCCGATCCTGTTCGGCTATATCCCCCTGGGTATGGCATTCGGGGTACTGTTTAGCACCCAACTGGACTACGCCTGGTGGATTGCCCCACTGATGGGTGTTTTTGTCTACGCCGGTGCCGGTCAGATTCTCGCCGTCAGCCTGCTGGCGGCGAACGCCGGGTTGCTGGAAGTGTTTGTGGCGATGTTCGTGCTGAATGCCCGACACCTGTTCTATGGCCTGTCGTTGCTCGGACAGTTCCGCGGTGCCGGGTGGCGAAAGGCTTACCTGATCTTCGGACTGACCGATGAAACCTACTCGCTGCTGACCAGCCGCCCCCGTGGCAGAGACCGCCAGCACGAACAGCAGCTGGATTTCCGCATTAGCGCGCTCAATCAATTCTACTGGGTCATCGGCTGCGGTATTGGTGCACTTCTGGGCGAGACTGTGGCGTTTGACAGTACCGGCATTGAGTTCGCGCTGGTCGCACTGTTTATTGTATTGACCATTGAGCAGCTCAAGGCACTGGGTGACAGCGTTCCGGTCTGGATTGGTGCCCTGGCCGCTGCCGCGGCCATGATGCTTTTGCCCCATGCCCATCAGCTGATCGGTGCCATTGTTATCGTCACCCTGGCGCTGCTGGTTCAGTACTACCGGGCACGACAAAATGAACTGGCGGAGGCACCGAGCAACCATGGCTGACACCTACTACATCGCCGCATTCATTGCCGTAACCACTCTGGCGACCTTCGCCACCCGGGTGATTCCGTTCCTGTTTTTTGAACGCCATACCGAACACCCCCTGGTCAAGCATTTGGGACGCTACTTGCCGGCGGCGGTGATGGCCCTGCTGGCCACCATCTTCCTGCAACGCTCCGCCGACTGGTCCACGCCCACCCTGGGGTTGGATGCGCTGGTACCGGGGGCGCTGGTGGTGGTCATCCACCTGTGGCGGAGAAATGCCCTGTTGTCCATCGCGGCCGGCACCGCGGCTTATATGGTCATCCAGCAGACCGGATGGCTCTAGCCCGTTCTCAGTGCGCCTTCAGTTAACTGAACCGTGCCCGGTAAGCCCCGGGCGCAAGGCCCGTGTGTTTACGGAACAGACGGCTGAAGGAACTCACATCCTCGTAGCCCACTTCCCGGGTAATGGTTTCCAGACTGGCGCCGGAAGATTCCAGCCGCCGCCGCGCTTCCTCGACCCTCAGCAACTGCAGGTAGGCCGTGGGCGAATCCCCCGTTGCCAGTTTGAAACGTCGTAGCAACGAGCGCTCCGTCAGCCCGGCCTGCTCGGCCAGAGCCGCCAACGTGACCGGGTCCCGATAGTGTTGGTCCAGCCAGTCCTGAAGCCGGAGAATGGAGGCATCGGTGTGGTAGCGTTTGGTTTGCAGCACACTGTAGGGCGCCTGACTGTTACGCCCGACGTCGATGACGAAGGCCTTGGCCAGCTCCCGCGCCACCTCGGCGCCGACAAAGCGCTCCACCAGGTAAACACCCAGGTCCCACCACGCCACCCCACCGCCGGAACAGGCCACAAAACCGTCCACCGTCACCATTTGTTCCGGGTGCAGACTGACCTCAGGAAAGCGCTGGCGGAACTGGTTGCTGAAGCCCCAGTGAGTCGTCGCCTGACGCCCATCCAGCAGCCCGGCTTCAGCCAGCAAAAAGGCGCCCGTGCAATTGCTGGCCACCCGAACCTGGCCCGAGTCGGCCTGGACAAACGCCGACAACCAGGTAATCAGGTCCGGATTGTTCCGCAGCACCTGGTCGATGGGGGCGCCAATGGTCGGAACGATCACCAGGTCATCAAGAGTACCGGGGTCAAGGTCCTGCCAGGCGCCATCCGCCACCAAACGGAGACCATTGATGCACCGGCAGGGTTCGCCATCACGGGTCAGCAGACGGGTCTGAAAGTATGGTGTAGGCGACTCACCATGAATCCTGGCCCAGGTTACGCCGGCCAGACGGAACAGGTCGATCACGCCAGTAATGGCGCTGGCGAGGGCGCCGTCAAAACCGATAACCGTGACCACCTGCATAGCAACTCCTGCAGCCTGACTGTGTGCAACCACACAAAATGGCGATATTGACCAAGATTATGTCATATATGCCAATGTTACGAGAGGCTAGAATTATGAGAGCCTATAAAGCTAAACCAACCCGGATCAACGAAGAGATCGCCCCATGACCGACACCCTGATCGACCGCCGCGACCTGGCCTTCCAACTGTATGACGTGCTGGATACCGAGGCCCTGCTCCAACGGGAGCGTTTCAGTGAACATAATCGCGACACCTTCGATGCGGTGATCGAAACCGCCGACAAGATGGCCCGGGAGACCTTCGCCAATCACAACAGCATCGCCGACAAGAACGAACCCCGCTTCGTCGACGGCGAGGTCCAGATGATCCCGGAAGTAAAACAGGCGTTCGACGCTTACGCCGAAGCAGGCTTTATCGCCGGTCGCCACGACTACGAGCTGGGCGGTATGCAGTTGCCGGACTCGATCATGACCGCCTGCAACGGTTTCTTCACGGCAGCCAACCCAAGCACAGCGGGCTACCCCTTCCTGACCACAGCCGCCGCCAACCTGGTCCGGGTCTTCGGCAGCGATGAACAACGCAGTACCTACCTGCCCCACATGCTGTCCGGCCGGTTCAGCGGAACCATGGCACTGACCGAACCCCACGCAGGTTCCAGCCTGGCGGATATCCGCACGTCCGCCTCCCCGACCGACGAAGGCCATTACCTGATCAAGGGCGCCAAGATTTTCATTTCTGGCGGCGAACAGTCCATCACCGAGAACATCGTTCATATGGTGCTGGCCAAGATCAAAGGGGCACCCGCCGGCGTTAAAGGAATCTCTCTGTTCATCGTGCCCAAGTTCCGGGTAGATGCCGAGGGCAACCCTGGTGAGCGCAACGGTGTCAGCCTCGCCGGCCTGATTCACAAACTGGGCTATCGGGGCACCACCTCTACAGCGCTCAGTTTCGGCGACGATGCACCCTGTTACGGTTATCTGGTGGGCAAGCCCCATCAGGGGCTGAAGTACATGTTCCAGATGATGAATGAGGCCCGACTGGGTGTGGGCACCGGCGCCGCGGTGATTGGCTATCGCGGCTACATGCACAGCCTGGAATACGCACGGGATCGCCTGCAGGGCCGCAAGCCCTCTGAGAAAAACCCGGAAAGCCCCCAGGTGCCGATCATCGAGCACGCCGATGTACGACGCATGTTGCTGGCACAGAAAGCCTACAGTGAAGGTGGCCTCACCCTGTGCCTTTATGGGGCACGACTGTTGGATGACCTGCACACTCACCCCGAGGAACAGAAACGTCAGGAAGCCGGCAAGCTGCTGGACCTGCTGACCCCGGTGATCAAGGCCTGGCCATCAGAGTACGGTCCCAAGGCCAACGACCTGGCCATCCAGGTATACGGTGGCGCCGGTTATACCCGTGAGTACCCGGTGGAACAGTGCTGGCGCGACAACCGCCTGAACCCGATCCATGAGGGCACCAACGGCATCCAGGCGATGGACCTGCTTGGCCGCAAGCTCTGGCAAGACCAAAGCCATGGTTTGCAGATCCTGTTGCAGGAAATGCAGGTCGACCTCAAAGATGCCATCAGCGATCGCTGCCAGGCCTGGGCCCTGTCCCTGAGCGAAACCCTCCAGCAGGCCGTGAGGGTCACTCAGGACCTCGGCAAGACCCTGATGAACGGCGACCCGGACAAGGTTCTGGCCAATGCCTCCTGCTACCTGCACCTGTTCGGCAACATCATCGTCGCCTGGATGTGGCTGCGCCAGGCCAATGCCGCCAACCTCAAGCTGGCGTCTGCCAACACCGACGAAGAGCGCAACTTCTACACCGGCAAACTGCAGGCAGCGCAATACTTCTTCCACTGGGAACTGCCAACGGTGGCCCAGGACCTGGTCCTGCTGCGCAACCAGGACGACACCTGCCTCAACATGAAAGCGGAGTGGTTCTAATGTCTCTGATTACGTTGGAAAAACGCGGGCACATCCTGCTGATTGGCCTGAACCGCCCGGACAAGATGAACGCCATGAACCGGGCGATGTACCACGATATTGCCAAAGCCTATTACCAGCTCGAACATGACCCGGAACTGCGGGTAGGCCTGCTGTACGCTGAAGGTGATCACTTCACCAGCGGCCTCCAGCTGGACGACTGGGCCGGGGTGTTCGCCAATGGCACCGGCATTGAGCCCGGCGAAGGCGAACTCGACCCGTTCCATATTGTCGGCGAAGGGCTTAGCAAGCCGGTGGTCTTCGCCGCCCAGGGCATCTGTTACACCTGCGGTGTTGAGATGATGCTCAACACCGACATTCGGGTGGCAGCCAAGGGCACGCGCTTCGCGCAACTGGAGGTCAAACGGGGCATCTTTGCCTGTGGTGGCGCCACGATCCGCCTGCCCCGGGAAATTGGCTGGGGCAACGCCCAGCGTTACCTGCTCACCGGCGACGAGTGGACCGCAGAGCAGTCCTACCAATGGGGACTGATCCAGGAGCTGGTCGAGCCTGGTGAGCAGTTCAAAGTCGCCTTGGGCATCGCCGAGAAAATTGCCAAGGCGGCACCGCTGGGCGTCCGGGGCAGTCTGACGTCATCCAAGACAGCCGTGAGCCAGGGCCAGGAGGTCGCCAAGCAGCGCCTGTTCCCGGATCTGCAACCGGTCATGGCCAGTGAAGATGTCAAAGAGGGAATACAGTCGTTTCTGGAACGGCGGGACGCAGTCTTCCAGGGACGCTGAGAGGATGAAGGGAGGACGGCAGGTTCAGGCCCTGCCGTCCCAGGTTCCGATCAGGCGCGGCTGAGGAACTTGCGATCTTCCACGTTGACCTTGATACGGTCACCAGTGGAAATATGTTCCGGAACCTGGACCACCAGACCGGTCGACAAGGTTGCCGGCTTGGTTCTGGCGGTGGCAGAGCCACCTTTGATGGAAGGATCGGTTTCGGTGATCTCGAGTTCAACGGTGGTAGGCAAATCCAACGCCACCGGAGCATCACTCACCACAACAACCTTCAGGTCCTGCATGTCTTCGGTGATGAACAGCAGCTCATCCTCGATGGCTGCCTTGTTCAGCGAATACTGTGTGTAGTCCTCGCTGTCCATGAATACATACTCTTCCCCGTCGGAGTAGGAGAAGGTGGCCGGACGACGAACCAGGTCGGCCAGGTTCAGCATGTCCGAATCCTTGAAGGTCTGGTCGATCTTGTTGTTGGTTACCACGTCATACATACGCATACGGTAGAGGCTACCGCCGGCCCGGCCCTGAGGCACAGAACGTTCGATATCCTTCACGAAGTACACCCGACCATCGTATTCAACCGCAGAATTCTTCTTGATTTCGCTTGCTTTTGGCATTTCTCAACGCTCCAGACTGGTTCTCACACCCTTCCCCCAGAAAGCCCCTGAAGACATCCTGAAGGGAATGGCCCCCGGTTCCAAAAAAAGAAAGACCGCTGATATACCACGAAGACCGGCGACAAGCGATAGCAACAAACTCGTTTCTGCCAACTGACACCGGGCATTTAGGCCCGAAAAACGTCGCTATTTGAACTTTATCTGGCATATAGTTGACCTTCATCTGGCATAGTAGCCGCTTCCGTTTTCTACCCCGATAAGCGCAGACATGGCCGACCAGGACCACGATAAAATCATTCAGATCAGTCTCCCAGCCCTCAAAAACCGAACGGGCAGCATGATCCGCGGGGTCGGTAATTTCACCACCAAAACCGTCAGGATTCCCCAGGCATTCTGGCCGGTCGCCAAACTGCTGGCAAACAATGAACACATCACCCAGGAGGCGCTTGGGCACTCTCTGGACCAGCTGTTCACGTCGCTCTACGAACACCCGCTCAATGAGCAGTCCCGCGCTCTGACTCAGGTGCTGCGAAAATACAAACTGATTCCCAACGAAGAGACCACCGAAAACCTGATCCGCTTTGTGGTGGGTCAGGTGGTCACCCGCAGCCCCATCGAAGTTCCGGAAAGCATCGTCAACGAATTCTGGGGGTTCTTCCACGAACTGTTGGCGGCGCCAGAACTTAAAGGCCTGATCGAGCTCAATCTCGATATCATCCGCTTGGTCTTGAGAACCTACGAACCGCTGATCGTGGAGCTGGTGAACCGCCTCAAGGACATCCGCCAGGCCAACCAGGAAGGGTTGACCGATATGGGCCGCAAGGTCAGCGTGCTTCGTCGCGACCTGGTTATTCTGCGCCGGCAGATCAAGGCGATCCGTTACATCAAGCCGTTCCTGCAAACCGACCCGAAAGACTTCTCAGCGCAGGCTCAGATTGTCGCCCGAATGGTCCGCGAGTTTGGGCCGTTGTTCATCAAGATGGCCCAGGTGGCTGCCGCCAATGCCGATTTCCTGCCGGAGGAGATTGCCCGGGAGCTGGAAGTTTTCCAACAGGATGTCGACCCCATGACGCCGGATGAAGTCAATGAGGCGTTCCTGGACTGCTTTGGCAAACTTCCGACCGATATCTACTTCCAGTTCGCGGTCGATAAGCCCCTGCGCTCGGGTTCCATCGGATCGGTCTATCTGGCCAAGAAACCCGTCATTGACGAAGATGGCCTGGAGCGTCTGCAACCGGTCGTCGTCAAAGTGGCCCGCCACAACCTGGAGCGAGAGTTCCAGATGGGCAACCTGGCCATCGAGCTGATGCTGGTCAGCAGTCAGTTCTGGGCGCCCCATTCCAAACTGCTGCCGTTCCTTCACGCCTTGTCGGATCAGGTCAAGGAGTTCACCCGTGGTTTCGAACAGGAGCTGAACTTCGAGGATGAAGCCGCCATCCAGCGCCGCTTCGCCAAGCGAGCCAGCCAGGCCAGGGTATGGCATGTGCCAGACGTGTACCTCGCTACCAGCCGTATCCTGGAGATGGAGTATGTGGATGATGCGGTCTCCATCAAAGAGGCCATCCGTCAGTTCCAGGGCCGGGAGCGACGCCAGTTCCAGCGCACCCTGGGAGAAAACTTCCTGTTCACCCTGCTGGAACACATCTTCATCTACAACGAACTCCACGGCGACCTTCACCCCGGCAACATCATGGTGTCTCCTGAAGCCGAGTTGTACCTGATCGACTGGGGTAATGCTGTCGACATGCAAGGCAAATGGGGGCTGGTCCGCGATTACCTGATCAATGTGCTGGTGGCCGACCCGGAACAACTGGCGGACATCCTCATCGACATGAGCACCCAGCCGGATGCGAACCGGCTACGCCGGGACCAGATTGTGGAACGGTTGCAGGACACGCTGAGTCGCAGGGACGTTTCCCCGCTGACCGACGATGTCCTGCTGACCCTGTGGCGGGAAGGGCTTCCGGGCCTGCACCGGCGAATGCAGACCAGTATGCAGCTGATGTCCAACACCTACCAGCTGGGCATTGTCATCCGCAGCGACTACCTGCATCTGTCGCGGTCCTTCGTCGCCATGGCAGGCGCCTATATGAATATTTACGACGGGGTACCCCGCACCATCATGCTGCGGGATACCCTCAAAAGCGTCGTGCTGTTCCCCATCAACCTTGGCATGACCCGGCTCAGCCGCGGCATTGAACGGCTTCGGGGACACCAGCTTGAATACCTGGCATAGCGCCCGGTCTTCAGCAGAGGGCCACATTGGGGCAATGGCCATTGCCCCGCTCCCACTGGATGGTGACATGCTGAATGTTGAAGTCGTGGGCCAGGGTATGGGAAACCTGCTGCAATAACTCGTCGTCGCCGTGGGGGTCAGGCTTGACCAGGTGCACCGTCAACGCATTCTCTGTGGTGCTCAACGCCCAGATATGAAGGTGATGGGCCGACTCCACTCCGGGCAAGGCCATCAGATGGCCGTACACCTGATCCGGCTCGATATCCCTGGGCACCGCATCCACCGCCAGGTTGACCGAATCCTTGAGCAGCTGCCAGGTGCCGATAAAAATGACGGCCGCGATCACCAGGCTCACCATCGGGTCTATCCAGCTGATTCCGGTGGTCATAATCACCAGCCCCGCAATTACCACCCCGACCGAGACTCCGGCATCTGCGGCCATATGCAGAAACGCCCCGCGAATATTGAGATCGCCCTTTTGTCCCTTCATGAACAGCAGCATGGTCGCCCCGTTGATCAGCACACCAATACCGGCCACAACAATCACCGTCATTCCGGCCACGTCTGAGGGCTCGGAGAACCGCCGAATGGCTTCCCAGGCGATACCGCCGACCGCAGCAATCAGGAACAATGCATTGAACAGCGCCGCCAGGATGGTGGTTTTCTTCAGGCCGTAGGTATTGCGATCGGTGGCCTTACGGGTGGCCAGCCAGCTCGCAGCCCAGGCCAGTAGCAAACCCAGCACATCGCTGAGGTTGTGACCGGCATCGGCCAGCAGCGCCAGCGACCCAGCCATCACGCCGTACACTGCTTCAATCACCACAAAGATCACATTCAGTATCACCGCCAGGGCAAAGGTCCTGTTGTAGCTGGTGAAATGATCTCCGTGGCTGTGGCCATGACCGTGATGGCTGTGCATATCTCAGACTCCTTGACTGTTGGAAAGCGCCATTACAAACCCTGTAGCTGATACAGGGTCAAGGGGCCGGCGAATGGTCACCCTGCTCATGCTGCTGGACATCCCAAAGGTGTGCATAAAGCCCACGCCGGGCAAGGAGTTCGCCATGACTGCCTTGCTCGGCCACGCGGCCGTTTTCCAGGACGATGATCCGGTCCGCATCCATGATGGTAGACAGGCGATGGGCGATCACCAGGGTGGTCTGCTGATGGGAAATATCGCGGATGGCCTGGAGGATGACCTTTTCCGAGTGGCTGTCCAGGGACGACGTCGCCTCGTCAAAGACCATAATGGGCGGCTGCTTGAGCAGCGCCCGGGCAATCGAGACACGCTGTTTTTCCCCACCGGAGAGCTTCAGCCCCCGCTCCCCGACCAAGGTGTGTTCCTTGTCCGGCAGTTCAGCAATAAAGTCCGTCAGATAGGCCAGGCGGATCGCTTCCCAAACCTCGTCATCGCTGGCTTCAATGCGACCATACCGGACATTTTCGAAGATGCTGGTGTTGAACAGCACAGTATCCTGGGGCACCACACCGATGTGACGGCGTAACGAAGACTGGGTCACCGAACGGACAGACTGGCCATCAATGGTAATGTCGCCACTGCTGACGTCGTAGAAGCGGAACAGCAGTTTGAACAGGGTCGATTTTCCGGCGCCACTGCTACCAACCAGGGCGACCTTCTGCCTCGCCGGCACTCTGAAGCTGACACCCCGGACAATGTCACGGCTGGCGCTGTAGCCAAAACACACATCCCGGAAAACGATCTCCCCTTCTGGTACCCGCAGTTCGCCCGCGGTCTCACTGTCGGCCACCTTCGGTTTTGCCGCCATCAACGCAAACATGTTTTCGATGTTGGTCATCGCCCCTTTCATCTCCCGGTATACGAAGCCGAGAAAGTTCAGCGGCATGAACACCTGCATCATGAACGCGTTGATCAGTACGAAATCACCCAGGGTCATGGAGCCATCAGTGACCCTGACCGCGGCCAGTACCATCGCGGCGGTCATGGCGGCCGCAATGATTAAGGACTGGCCG
Organism: Marinobacter zhejiangensis; assembly: GCF_900114775.1. Taxonomy (GTDB): domain Bacteria; phylum Pseudomonadota; class Gammaproteobacteria; order Pseudomonadales; family Oleiphilaceae; genus Marinobacter; species Marinobacter zhejiangensis. The sequence continues at coordinate 130,080 of NZ_FOUE01000003.1, read as the reverse complement.
CCGTTGAGGGCAAACAGCGACAGCCGGTTCTTACGCCGGGCCTGCTCCCACTCGGCAAGGTTGGTGTCGTAATTGTCAGCCTCAAACTGTTCGTTGGTAAAATACTTCACCGTCTCGTAGTTCAGCAGGCTATCGATGGCACGGGTGCTGCTGGACGACTCCGCCTGATTGGCTTCCCGGATAAACGCCAACCGCCATTCCGTGGCAACGACGGAAAACCCCACGTAGGCCACCACCGACGCGGCCACAATCAGCGCAAACCAGACGTCGTAGTTCCACAGCAACAACCCGATCACCAGGCCGATTTCCAGCAGAGTCGGGAGAATGTTGAACACCATAAAACGCAGCAGAAAGCTGATGCCATTGGTGCCCCGTTCGATATCCCGCGACAAGCCCCCGGTGCGGCGGTTGAGGTGGAAATCCAGATCCAGCGCATGCAGGTGGCGAAACACCGCCAGCCCCACCCTGCGCATGGCACGCTCAGTCACCCGCCCGAACAGGGTGTCGCGTAACTCCCCGAACAACACATTGGAAAACCGGACCACGCCATAGGCCAGCAGCAGCCCGAGCGGCAAGGTCAGCAGCTGGGACGCTCCGCCGGCATCCAGGTCATCGACAATGTATTTGAGGATGAACGGTAACCCGACGCTCGCCAGCTTGGCCAACACCAGGCACACCACCGCCAACGCGATTCGAAGACGGAATTCCAGCAGGTACGGGAACAGGGTCTTCAGCACCGACCAGTTAATGGGACCGGGGGTTATATCGCTGGTCATACTGCGCATGGAAAAAACCTTTGTTGGACAGCTCTGTCAGAGCTTAGCGGGCGGTACCCGGTGTGTTTCATCAGATCTCAGAGTCAGCACTTCGTAACCGTCGTCGGTCACCAGAACGGTATGCTCCCATTGGGCGGACAAGGACCGGTCTCGGGTCACCACAGTCCAGCCATCCTTCAGGGTCCTCACCTGGGGGCCACCCTGATTGATCATCGGCTCAATGGTAAACACCATACCGGGTTTCAGGACCAACCCGGTTTGAGGGCGACCATAGTGCAGCACCTGGGGCGCTTCATGCATCTGTCGGCCGATGCCATGACCACAGTATTCCCGCACCACGCTGTACCCTGCGGCTTCTGCAAACGACTGAATGGCATGACCAACATCGCCCAGCCGGGCGCCGGGCCTGACCATCTGAATGCCCTGCCACATGGCGTCGTAGGTAGCCTTCACCAAACGCCGGGCCTTCACTGGTGCCCCGGGGAGTACATACATCTTGCTGGAATCGGAAATGAAGCCATCTTTTTCCAGGGTGATGTCCAGGTTGACGATATCACTGTTGGTCAGCCTGCGCCGAACGTTGGGCATGCCATGGCACACCTCCTCGTTGATGGATACGTTCAGCACATAGCGATAACCATACTGCCCCTTACTCGCTGGCCGGGACCGCAGCTCCTTCACAATAAAGGTTTCAACCGCATCGTTAATGGCCATGGTGCTGATGCCCGGACGCACCAGATCATCCAGCATGTCAAACACCCGGGTAAGCAGGTAACCCGCCTGCCTCATCAGGGCTTGCTCCTTCGACGATTTGATCACCACCTTAGTCATCCAGCATGTCCTCCATGGACAGGCATTCTTTCTTCAGCTGCTGGCGAATGATCTCATTGAAGGACAGAGTCGGATTGAGCTCCGCCAGCATACCGACCTTCATCCAGAACTCTGCCTGGGCATTGATCGACCGGGACATCACCGAGCTGGCCTTGCGGATTTCCTCGTGCAGGGTGTCTGATATTTTCACGATCCCCAAAATATATGCTCCATAATCGAAATATATACGAATCATATATTCCGTTTGCCCACCTCGCAACCGAGGTAGCGACAAAGTTGCTCTAACCGCTTGAATAGTTTGAAGCCCTGAATAAAGATAGGGAGCTACAAAACCCAACAATAAAAAGGATGTGTTATGGCTTTTGCCGATGTGAATGGTCAACGCTTGTACTACGAAGATACCGGTGGCAACGGCCCGGTTGTGGTGTTTTCACACGGACTGCTGATGGACCACGACATGTTTGCCCCTCAGGTGGCAGCCCTGCGTGATCGATTCCGCTGCATCACCTGGGACGAACGCGGGCACGGCCAGACCGCTGTCGCTAACCCAGAACCCTTCAGCTACTACGACTCCGCAGACGACCTCGCAGCCCTGCTCACCCATCTGGGGATCACAAATGCCGTGCTTGTAGGGATGTCTCAGGGCGGGTTTCTGTCTTTGCGTTGCGCCCTTACCCACCCAGACAGGGTCCGTGCACTGGTCATGCTGGACAGCCAGGCAGGTGCAGAGCTGGAAGAAAAAATCCCGATGTACCAGGAACTGATCGGCACCTTCATGACGCAAGGCCTGACCCCGGTCGTTGGTGAGACCATTGCCCAGATCATTCTCGGTAACGACTACGCGGACAGTGAGTACTGGAAGGCGAAATGGAAAACCATGTCGCCCGCTAATATCGGCAACAACTTCCAGACCCTGGCGAGCCGTGACGACCTGACCGAACGCCTGCCGGCCGTTACCCAGCCAACCCTCATCATCCACGGCGACGCCGACATTGCGATTCCAATGGAGCGGGCACAGGTGATGGCTGACAGGATTCCCGATGCCACACTGGCGGTTATCCCAGGCGCTGGCCATGCTGCCAACCTGTCACACCCCGAACCGGTCAACCAGGCCCTCACGGCCTTCCTGAACCGCCTTCACCCCGAACTGAGCTGACCGCTCAAGCAAGGAAGCCCGGCCGGTTGGCCGGGCAAGATGTTATGGCCGATCCCGCTCGGCCTCCTCAATGATCCAGGATCGAAAGGTCTCGGCATGAGGGTGAATGTACTTGAACGCAGGCCTGACCAGGTGAAAGGCCTCCGACGTCGCCACTGGAAAATCAAACGGGGCGATCAACTCGCCTTTTCCAATCATTTCCCGCACCAGCGACGTTCGGCCCAGCGCGATGCCTCCACCCTGGCGCGCGACCTCCAGGGCTGAAATCAGGGTATCAAACTGCATTTCCTGGCAGGCCTTAACATGGGAAAATCCGGCCTGATCCAGCCAGTATCCCCACCCTTCCTCATAGCCAATAACATGAAGAAGGGTATAGTCGGAGAGTGCTTCCGGCGTCTCGGGCGGAGCCACTCCACCCGCCAAAACCGGGCTGCAAACCGGAAACAGCTCATCCCAGCTCAGCCGATCCGCCTCCAGCCCGGGCCAAGTGCCCTTGCCGTAGCGGATTTCCATATCAGCTTCCTTACCGTCCTCTTCCTGCCAGATATTGCTGGTAAAACGGATTCCAATCTCCGGATAGCGTTCACGGAAGCGATGCAGGCGGGGCGCCAGCCAGTTGGTGAAGAACACCAGATTGCTGCACACAGTCAGTAAGCGTGCCTTGCCCTGACCGAAGATCTCGTCGGTTGCGGTCGCCAGTCGACGGATGCATTCGTGAACGACAGGCAGATACGCCTTGCCGGCATCCGTTAGCTCAAGCCCCCGCGGCAGGCGCTTGAACAACATCGTTCCCAGCTGGGTTTCCAGCCCCTTCACCTGCTGGCTGATGGCAGCCTGGGTCAGGTTCAGCTCGCCGGCGGCCTGGGTAAAGTTCAGGTGTCGCGCCGTAGCTTCAAACGACCTCAGCCAATTCAGTGGGGGGAGTTTTTTCTTCATGCTGACGTGCTCTGTTGTTATTCGTCTATATCCAATTTTCATTGAACTCAAAGCACAACGCCAGACTGCTTTTGGGGTATGGCACAAAAAAGGGCGACACCACAAGGGTGTCGCCAAAAGACCTTACTGTTGGTCTGGTCTGAGGGGAATAGCCCGGGTTACTTCATGGTGGGCATCGAGAACTCGACACCTTCCCGGACACCGGCTGACGGCCAGCGCTGGGTAATGGCCTTGCGGCGGGTGTAGAACCGCACTGAATCCGGGCCATAGGCGTGCAGGTCACCAAACAGCGAACGCTTCCAGCCACCGAAACTGTGGTAAGCCACCGGCACCGGCAGCGGTACGTTGATCCCGACCATGCCGACCTGGATGTGGTCGGTGAAATAACGGGCCGCTTCGCCATCACGGGTGAAGATACAGGTCCCGTTGCCGTACTCATGATCGTTGATCAGCGTCATTGCCTCTTCCATGGAGTTGACCCGGATGACCTGAAGCACTGGGCCGAAGATCTCCTCACGATAGCTGACCATATCCGGGGTCACGTTATCGATCAGGGTGCCACCAACGAAGAAACCGTTTTCATAGCCAGCCACCTGCGGGTCGCGGCCATCCACCACAATGGTGGCGCCCTGCTCTTCCGCACTGTTGATGTAGCCCACCACCTTTTCCTGGTGCTGACGGGTGATCACCGGACCAAAGTCGTTGCTGGCTTCGCTGTAAGCGCCCACTTTCAGGGTCTGCATGGCTTCGCTCATCTTGGCGACCAGGGCGTCACCGGCAGCGTTACCGACGGCAACCGCAACGGACAGGGCCATACAACGCTCACCAGACGAGCCGAAGGCCGCACCCAGCAGCTGGTTGACCGCATTGTCCATATCCGCGTCCGGCATCACGATGGCGTGGTTCTTGGCACCACCAAGGGCCTGGCAACGCTTGCCGTGGGCGCTCGCGGTGCTGTAGATGTACTCCGCGATGGGCGTGGAGCCAACGAAGCTGACCGCCTGGATTCGCGGGTCTTCGAGCAGGGTGTCCACGGCTTCCTTGTCGCCGTTGACCACGTTCATCACCCCATTCGGCAACCCGGCTTCCTGCAACAGCTGGGCGATGAACAAGGTAGAGCTCGGGTCGCGCTCGGACGGCTTCAGCACGAAGCAGTTCCCGCAGACCAGCGCCATCGGGTACATCCACAGCGGCACCATGGCGGGGAAGTTGAATGGCGTAATACCCGCCACCACGCCCAGCGGCTGGAACTCGCTCCAGGCGTCGATGTTGGGGCCGACGTTGCGGCTGTGCTCGCCTTTCAGCAACTCGGGGGCACCGCAGGCGTATTCAACGTTCTCGATTCCACGCTGGAGTTCCCCCATGGCATCGTGGCGGATCTTGCCGTGTTCCTCACCGATCATGTCGCAGATGCGGTCGGCGTTCTGCTCCAGCAGTTCCTTGAAGCGGAACATAATGCGAGCCCGCTTGATCGGCGGTGTTGCACGCCATTCCGGGTAGGCCGCCTGGGCGGCTGCGATGGCTTCTTCCACCGTTGCCTTGGAGGCCAGGATCACTTCCCGCGAGCTGTCGCCGGTAGACGGGTTGTAAACAGGTTGGCGGCGTTCGCCTTCAGTGATGATCTGACCGTTGATCAGGTGCCCTACTGTAGTCATGTTCAAGTTCCTCAATGTCAGGATTGCACGTCAGGGACGGCAGTTTGTTGTTAGGTAATCGCTGTTTGGGTCCGGCCTACCAGAGTTTCTGGTAGATCTCGATAATTTCGTCGGTGCTGGGCACTCGCGGGTTGTTGCCCGGCGAACCGGACTGCAAGGCCTGCTCCGCCATGGTCTGCATCAGTTCAAAGAACTCGCTGCGGTCGATCCCGAATTGCTCCGGGGTTGGCACCTCCAGCTCGTCGTTCAACGCGCTCAGCTCTTCGAGCAACTTGCGGTTGGCCTCCTCGGTGCTGTCACCCTGCGCAGCCACGCCAATGGCCCGGGCACAATCGGCATAGCGATCCGCCGCTGCCGGTATGGAGAACTCAGTCACGGCCGGCAACAGCATGGCGTTGGACAACCCGTGAGGCACATGGAAGGCCGCACCGATGGGCCGGCTCATGCCGTGCACCAGGGCCACCGAGGCGTTGGAAAACGCGATCCCGGCCAGGGTTGAACCCAGCATCATCGCTTCCCGGGCTTCCTTGTCTGCACCGTCGTGGTAGGCCCGGCGCAGGTTAGGGCCAATCAACCGCATGGCCGACAGCGCCTGACTGTCGCTGTAGGGGCTGGCCTTACGACTGACGTAGGCTTCAATAGCATGGGTCAGCGCATCAATGCCGGTATCTGCGGTGATCCGCTTGGGCAGACTCAACGTCAGGTTGTAGTCCACCAGGGCTGCCACCGGCATAAAGCCGATACCTACACACAACATTTTTTCGTCGTTGGTTTCGTCCGTGATGATGGTGAACCGGGTGACTTCCGAGCCGGTACCCGCCGTGGTGGGTATGGCGATGATCGGCAGGCCAACCTGGTCGACGAGACGGGGGAATTTGTAATCCCGCATCTCGCCCCCGAACTTGCCAAGAATGCCGATGGCCTTGGCACTGTCGATTGGGCTGCCTCCGCCCAGGGCGATGATGCAGTCGTAATTGCCGGTCCGAACCTTATCCACGCCCGCCTGGATTGACGCGACGGTGGGCTCCGGTACGGTGTCGTCGAAGACGTCGGCTACCAGGTCCTGCTCAGCCAGGGTGCGTTGGATCGTGCCAGCGTAGCCCAGCTCTACCATCATCTTGTCGGTGATGATGAGCGGACGGCTGCAGCCCAGACTCGCAAGGATGGCGGGCACCTGGTTGGAAGCCCCCTCACCAATCTGCATGACACGCGGAAGAATCACTTGGGTAGACATGGTCACTCCTCAATGTAGTCGTTTGATCTTAAAGATTTCCGGTGACCGCTTCGGCCTTCACCCCAGCAGTTCTGGACGTCAGTCGTGAAAACCCGCGGGCCTTTTCGGGCAACACTTCCTCCCGCAGTGACTTGAACAGTCCATAGATCGCCATCATCAGGATGAAGGAGAACGGCAGGGCCGCGACCACCGAGGCGGTTTGCAGCGCTTTCAGGCCTCCAGCCAGCAGCAACACGGCCGCCACAGCACCAATCGCTGCGCCCCAGAACACCCGGTAACGGGGCAGCGGGTGCTCATTACCCATGGAAATCAGGGTGCAGATCACGAGGGTGGCGGAGTCTGCGGAGGTCACAAAGTAGGTCACCAGCATGATGGTGCAGATACCGGCCATGGCGATGATCATCAGCTCGCTGTCAGTCAGCAGTTCGATGGTGGCGAACAGGGCCATAGTGGTGTCCTTATTAACAGCCTCGACGACGCCGCCGTTGCCGAACAGTTCCAGGTACATTGCTGCGTTACCGAAGACCGTGATCCAGATAGCCGCCAGCAGGGTCGGGGCCACCAGCACACCGAGTACAAACTCACGGATGGTGCGTCCTTTGGAAATGCGGGCAATGAAGATGCCGCAGAATGGTGCCCAGGCAATCCACCACCCCCAATAGAAGATAGTCCACCAGCCCTGCCACTGCCCTTCAGGGTCAGGATCTACCCAGAAGCCCAGCTCGACCGCGTGCACCAGGTAGTCCCCCAGATTCGTGACCAGGGCGCCCAGGACATAGGCGGTAGGACCCACCACAATGAACAGGCCGAGAATCAACATGGTCAGACGCATGTTCAGCTCGCTGAGCAGACGAATCCCTTTGTGCAGACCGGTCATCACCGACACGGTGGAGATCACGGAAATAATGGCGATCAAGATAATCTGAGTGCTGGTGGACACCTCCACCCCCATCAGGTAGTTGAGGCCGGCATTCATTTGCTGGGCACCGAGCCCCAGTGAAGTAGCGATACCAAAGACCGTACCAAACACCGCCAGCAAGTCCGCGATATGACCGATCGGTCCATAGATGCGCTCGCCGAAAATCGGGTAGAGGCTGGAGCGAATCGACAGCGGCAAGCCCTTACGGTAAGAGAAATAACCGAGGATCAGCCCGGCCAGTCCGAACAACGCCCAGCCGTGCAGCCCCCAGTGGAATATGGAGATGCGCATGGCAACCTGGGCCGCTTCCACCGTCATTTGCTGATTTTCAGCAATCAACGGGTTGCTCTGGAAATGGTAGATCGGCTCCGCGATGCTCCAGAACAGGATGCCGATTCCAATACCGGCGCCAAACAGCATGGAGAACCAGGAAAAGTTACTGAATTCCGGGCGGTCGGTGTCCTTGCCGAGGCGAATATCGCCGTAACGGCTGAACACCAGCCATACCACCAGGAACAGCACAAAGCTCATGAACCCGATGTAGTACCAGGCCAGGTCGGCCGAAATGAAATTCTTGATGGCCGAATAGACACCGTTGGCGTATTCGGGATCAATCACGGTAAACAGTACGAATGCCAGCACCAGCAGGCCTGCGCCCACCGACATGACAGGGTTGGTGCCGACCAGCAGGCCGGACTCTCGTTGCATCAGTTTCTTGTTATCCATTTCACTCTTCCCCCGGGTTTTCACGCACAACCATCACGGAACACTTGGCATGGCGCGTAACATAGGCAGCATTGGCGCTGATCAGGTAATCGGTCGCTCTGGGACGGTGTGAGGCCATGACAATAAGGTCGGCTTTCGCCTCACGGGCAAGACGCAGGATCTGTTTGTCGATCCGGCCCTGGCCGACGGCAATCGCAGCCGTCACCGACTTTGGCACTTCTCGTTCCAGAAGGGTTTCCAGGTCGTCCCGGCCTTTGTCCCGGATTCGCTGGTCAATGCCCTTTGGCAGGTGAACCGCGATGGCTGGAACATCGGCATCCGGAACCACCGTTACCAGATGAAGAGTAGCTTGATGTTGCAAGGTTAAATCGATGGCTATCGGCAGAGCCTGTCGCCACGAACTCTCGTGGGCGAGGTCTACCGGCACCACGATATTGTTGTAGTTGTTGCTCATACTTCGTCCTCGTCATTTTGTTGTTATGGGCTCTATCCAGAGAGCTGACCAGCCTGCTTGGCTGCCAGAATCGAAGTGACACTATTTACAACAGAAATAAGTTGGAATTTGAATCAATAAAAAGCGCCCCTTAGACCAAAGTTTTTTTATGGCTCCATCCCCCCTCACCAGCCATAAAAAAAATGAGGTCTTAGGGTCATTTTTTATTGCTGGTTCGCCTGCCTTTCCTGGTCCTACCATGGCTGCAATCGAGTCCTGGCACTCGACATCACCAAGACACACCCCCAACAGAGGCTCGGTACAGCCAGCGTTGGAACCAGAAACAGGAAGGACAAACAGCTATGAACAACAAGACCCAACTTCCGTTAGCAGGTGTACGCGTCGTCGATTTCGGACAACAGATTGCCGGCCCGGCCGTCGCCATGGTACTGGCGGATTTCGGTGCGACCGTCGTACACATTGACCCACCGGAAGGCCCTCAGTGGGACCATCCGGCCAACGCTGTACTCAATCGCAATAAAAGCTGTCTCCGCCTGGATCTCAAGGAAGAGTCCGGCCTGGCTCAGGCCCAGGCACTGATCGACAAAGCCGATGTAGTCATCGAGAGCTTCCGCCCCGGAGTTATGAAAGCACTGGGAGTTGATTTTGAAAGCCTGCGGGCTGCCCGCCCTGAGCTGATTACCCTGTCGGTGCCTGGGTTTGCCAGCAACGATGACCTGCGCAAAGAATGGAAAGCCACCGAAGCCGTTGTCGCCGCAACCTGTGGCGCCTTTACCGACATGGGCTTCAACCGGGTACTGATGGGCGTAAACCCCAGCTTCTCACCGCTGCCCCTGGGTTCCTCCTACGCGGTATCACTGGCCGCCAGCTCAGTGGTACTGAGCCTGTTTGAGCGTGAGAAAACCGGCCGTGGCGACAGCATCGAAGTACCGGTTGCCGCCGCCCTGATGGAGGGGCTGTCCTACAACTCCTATGTCATCGAAGGGTTGCCGGAGCGCTACAAGACCATGCGGGAAGAGGAAATCGAGCACCGCAAGGCCAACAACATCACCATGGACCTGAGCTACGACGACCTCCAGGAGTACCTGGACCCGTTCTATCGCACCTATGAGTGTGCCGATGGCCGCATGTTCTACTGCGTGTGCCCATCCCACCGCAACCACGCCAAACGGGCGCTGAAGCTGCTGGGTATCTACGACGAGCTGATGGCGGAAGGACTGCCGGACGTTAAAGACCTGCACATGCCAATTGCCGAATGGGAAGGTGAAACCTCGATCGGTGTTTACCCGTTGCCAAAGAAATGGGCCGACATCATCTCCGCGAAAATGAAACAGGCCTTCCTCACCCGCACCTCCGACGAGTGGGGCAAGCTGTTCGGCGAAGGCCAGATTCCAGGCGCGCCACACCGCACCACCCAGGAGTGGGTCAATGACGAACACACCAACGCCGCGGGTCTGATTGTTGAAGTGGACGACCCTGAGTATGGTCTGATGAAACAGGGCGGCCCCATTGCCTGGCTGGAAGACCTGGCCGACGACATGCTGACCCCGCGTCCCCGCAAAAACGTCAACTTCGCAGAAGCGCTGGCGGAGCTCACCGAAGTGGCCGCTGAAGAAACCGTGACCCGACCGACTGGCACCAACATTCAGCCGGTCAGCGGCAAGGGCTGGCTGGACGGCGTACGCATTCTGGACCTCACCAACGTTATTGCGGGTCCGCACTCCACAGCCTTCCTCAGCCGCTTTGGCGCGGAAGTCATCAAGCTGGACCCGGTGACCCCGCTGTACGACCCGTTGATCGGAACCCTGTTCACCTTCCAGACCGGCGTCAGCAAGCAAAGCGCCCTGGTGGACATCACCACCGACGAAGGCCGGGAAGCGTTCAACCGTCTGGTTCGCTCAGTGGATATGGTGGTCATTAACGCACCGGAACGGCAGATGAAGCCTCTGGGGCTGGACCATGAGTCGCTGCAGGCGGTTCACCCGGGTGTACTGTTCTGTCGCCTGGACTGCCTCGGCGGGCCGCGCCGTGGACCCAAGACCGATTACATCGGTTATGACGACATCATTCAGGCCAACAGTGGCATCATGAGCCGCTTCGGTGGGCCGGCCACCCCAGAGGAACATGCTCACCTCGGCACCCTGGACGTCAACTGTGGATTCGCGGCAGGTCTGGGCATGGCGGTCGCGCTGTACCGCAAGCAGAAAACCGGTGTGGTCTCCCGTGCCCGGACGTCACTGTCAGCAGTGACCAACCTGGCCCAGGCCCCGTTTGCCTTCGATTACGCCGGACGCGCTCCGTTCAACGAGCCGTCAGGCCGCGAAGCACTGGGCAACCACGAACTGTCTCACTTCTACCCGACGGCAGAAGGCTGGATCTTCATCGACTCCAACCGTGGCGAACTGGCCAAGCTGGAACAGGTGGAAGGACTGGCGGGTATTTCCGCGGCCGGTGACATCCGCGAGTTCCTGACCCAGGCCCTGAGCAAAGCCCCGGCAGCATACTGGGCCAAGACACTCCAGGACGCCGACATTGCCGCGGCGGTGCCGATGGCGATCGAAAACCTGCGTGAAACCTACAGCCGTGACGCCGATGGCACACCGGGAACAGACCAGGGCAGCTTTGCCTTCTCGGTCTACCGCGACCACCCCAGCGGCCACTGCATCACCCAGGTGGATCACTACTCGATCCGCCCGAGCGAAGCACAGGTCCGGGCGTTCCGCCCCACCGAACGGTTTGGTCATTCCACCCGGGAAGTGCTGGCGGACGTGGGCTACACCCCGGCAGAGATCGACTCCATGATCGAGCGGAAGATCGCCGGTCTTGGCTGGGGCAAAGAGTTCCTGCCCAGCTAAACCTGTTCCACCGACACAGGGGCTTCGGCCCCTGTTACCCCTTCCCCGGCTTGTTTCCTCTCCCAGGCCGGGCTTTTTTTTAATCACCCACCGAGTAAGCCAGAATTCGCGACAGGTGGCTGTAGGGCAAACCGGTTTCCCGGTGCCAGTCGTTAAAGGCCTGCTGTGCTTCGATCAGGGCTTTCTTACTGCCCGGCGAGGCGTCCAGCTTTTCTTCCCGGCGCAAGCCGGCCACCACATCCTGAGACAGAACGAAGCCATCCCAGCCCACCATCCGCAGGAAATACTGAGCCGTATTGCCCCCCAGCCGTGCGCCGTTCCGCTTTAGCCACAGCAGCAGCCCGGCCTGGTCGTCTGATGGCCACTGTTCCAGGAATGCGCCGAAACTGCCATGCTCCCGCGCAGCGTCCACAATCATCCGCGCATTGTCGGGAACAGTGCGAATTTTCTGCAGGTTACGGACAATCCGCTCGTCATTGGCCAGCGCTTCCAGCACCTCCGGGCCGACTTGTTGCCAGTAAACCGGCACGAACCCTTCAAAGGCCGCTTCAAAACCTGGCCACTTGTTATCAATGACCCGCCAGACAAACCCGGCCTTGAACACACAGCGGGTCACCTCCGACAGGTAACGGTCATCGCCGCGCGCCGCCAGTTCACCGGGACCAGCCACCTCTGGCAGCAGATCGCTCAACACGGATGGACCACCCTTTCGGGCCGCAGCAATATCGTAAATTCGGGAAAACGACATGAGATAGGTTCCAGCTGACAATGGACGCTGAAGCAACGCGAGCTATTCAGCGGCGCCCAGCTGGTTCACTATAGAGCAAAACCGGTTAACCAGGGAGCTGACACCCATGCCCATGATAGGTTGGATTATCCTGCTTGCTGCCCTTGGCATGATCCTCGGCAGCCTGTTCCTGCTCAGGGACTCGGCTAACAGCATGCGTCTGTCTGACGATAAGCTGAAGAAGATCCGCCAGCGGCAGGATGAGCTGAACACCCGCGAGCAGGAAGAAGACGACTGGAAATCCTGACGTCCGGACTTATTTACCCCGCGACCGAAGCCACACCGCCAAGCCCTGGCTGTTGAGCCGGATATCCAGCCCCAAAGCCTCCTGCACCTGCGCTGCCGACAACGGGCACTCATGAGCCTCCAGGCGCTGGGTCAGGTAGGTTCCGACCGCATCCATCAAGCGGGCCTCCAGCTCCTCGTCCGTGGAAGTTTCCGCGCACTGTTCAGCCAGCGCCACAAAGTCATCCACCATATCCAGCAATTGCTGTCCCAGCGGCTCCGGGTTGTCCACACGCCCATAGTGGGTGAGGTACATGTGCGCTGGATTAAGAGCCAGCAACCGGCGAATGGAGTCCTTCAGTGCGTCCGGGTCGAACTGGACGGGCGTGGTGGTCGGAAAGATAAACGGGCCTTTTTCGCTATCCAGCGACGGGTAGCTCAAACCAAAGGTATCCCCGGTAAAGATCCCGTTTGAGGTGGGGTCGTAGATGCAGAAATGGTGACGGGCGTGACCAGGGGTGTCGATAAACACCAGCTTGCGATCCCCAACCATGGCTTCTGCGCCATCTTCCATGCTCCGGACCCGATGCTCATCCACCGGGATAACATCACCGTAGATGTCGGTGAACGCTTGTTCCCCATACACCGCCATCGCTCCAGCCTTCAGCTTTGACGGGTCGATCATATGACGGGCGCCCCGCGGGTGCACCAGCAACGTCGCCTCAGGGAGCACCTGCATCAGGCCGCCAACACCACCGGCATGGTCGAGATGGACATGGGTCGGGATCACGTATTTAACCTGCGCCAGCGCTATGCCCTGTGCTTCCAGCAACGCCAGGATTCTCGGAACGGTATTATGGGTCCCGGTTTCAATTACTGCGTAGCTATCTCCACCTTTGAGCAGATAACAGGCGGCGAGGCCCTCCCGCATCATGCCGGTATCAATCCGGGTGATATCAAAGCCAACGTCCTGATACATCTGAAACACCATGTGAGAACTCCTGTTATTGCGCGGCCGGCGAAGAACCGCCTGCGTGCATGACTCGATTCCTGCCTGCCGCCTTGGCGTCATACAACGCGGCATCGGCGGCCTTCAGCAAGGATTTGGGTTTGGTCTCGCTGTCCGGGACGATCGTCGCAACACCGATACTCAGTGTGACCAGCCGGCTCACATCCGATGCCGGGTGTGGAATGGCCAGTTGCTCAAGCTGACTCTGAATCCGTGAGGCAATCACCCCGCCGCCTTCCGCATCCGTGTCGGGCAGCAGCACCACAAACTCCTCGCCACCAATACGGGCGACCATGTCCGGCGGACGATTCAAACTGGCCTGGATACTCAAGGCCACCTGCTTCAGACACTTGTCACCGGCATCGTGGCCACAGGTGTCGTTAAACGGTTTGAAGTAATCGATATCCATGAACAGCAACGACAACGGTTGCTGCTGGCGGTGAAGGCGCTCCCACTCTTTCTCCAGCGTCTCCTCGAACGCCCGGCGATTGGGAATCTGGGTCAGCGAATCCCGGTTGGCCTGGTTCTTGAGTTTTTCCTGAAGCTCCGCGTTCAACCGCATGTTGTAGCCAATCAGCAGCCATTGAAAAAACTCCGTTTTTTCGCGCTCATCCATTTGCCACGCAATGAACAGGCACACCACCGAGATAAACACGTAGTAGTAAAGGAAGTTCACCAGGTTCAGCTGGTAGCTGGGAACCATTTGATCCAGCAGAAAGACCAGGCTCGTCGATGCCAGCGCGACGATGATGATATGGCGGAACGGGAGCCGCAGTGCCAGCACAACAACGATGACCGCAAGCACGCAGGAATAGGCTTCAAATACACGCAACGTAGCGTCACTGAAAGCACTCGGGAACAACGCCAGTTTGGTTATCACCAGCGTCGACAGCACGGTAACCACCGCTGAGTAGTGGCGACGGCCCCAGCGACTCCACACCGCAGCGATACCCGCGACGGTGCAGGCAATGACAAATAACGACCCCGATAACCACAACCTCAGGTTATCGCCCTGGAGCAAGTCACGGTAAAAATAGGTATTGAGGGCAATCAAACCAACAACGAGCACGAACAGCGGCGGAGCCCCGTGCCGGATATAACGGGAGAGGTCCCGGTGCTGGAACGCCTGGTACGTTGCCTTCAGGTTGGCCGGTATTTTCAGGAACAGGTTGGGCCGGTCCAGAGTCCGGCGAATGGAGGCAACCGCCGCCTGAGACAGTTCCGGATGCTGCAAAGAACGCAGGTTAATGTCATCCATAGTCACGAACCGAAGCCAAGAACCTCATGCGACAAGCCCAGAGCTCATTATTATTGTTGATGAACCGGGAAGCATACTACCTTGGCGCTTGACGAAGCCAGTGCCGGTCGCGGCGAAACCCGTGGAGCACCTACCAGGATGGCCTTACACCAAGGTCCGATGGCCCTGCCGGAATCACCGGCTGATGATATGGGGCCACACCAAAGCCCCCCTGAAACGCGGGGTGAAACCGGAAGTGTGACCATACACATTTTTCTACAGGAAAAGTATTCAACTCGGATGATCATTGGCGATAGGATAGTGTGACCATGGCGACAACCCATAACAACAAACAGGAGCCCCATGCGCCATCAACAACCCTCTCGTAAGTACCTGCGGGCAGTCCAGCTTTGTCACTGCACATTTCAATGCTCAGGACAGTAAGGGCGATTGGCTGATCAGGATGCTGCCCCATATGCTTCGACTGCTGTTTGCGCTGATCATCGCCTTTGGCTGGGCTGCCGCCCAGGCGGAAGTGATTACGATTGTCGACGAATCCCCCATCAACAGCCCGTTCCAATATTGGGAAGACACCGGGGCAACGGCCACACTCGCTCAGGTTCAGGCGTTACCGGAAGACCAGTGGCAATTTGAGCCCAGCGGCAATGCTGCCATGGGTATTACGACTTCGGCCTATTGGCTGCGCTTCTCCATCCGCAATGACACCGCCAGATTCGTTAACCTGGTAACGGAGCTTGGCTACTCCCAATTGGATGACGTCTCCTTCTTTGTTTTCTCGGGCAATGAGCAGGTTCATGAGTTCCAGACCGGGGACACCCGCCCCTTCTACCCAAGGGAAGTTGATCATCCCAATATGCTGATGCGCTTCAATCTGCAACCGGGGCAGGAGAAAACCCTCTACATCCGGGCCGTGACAGCAGGCTCAATGATTCTGCCGTTACAGATCTGGCGGGAAAACGCCTTTTTCGCAGCCGCATCCACCGAGCAGAAGTTTCACTTTTTCTATTACGGAAGCCTCACTGTCATCCTGCTGATCAACCTTGCAGTGTTTCTGACCCTACGGGAAAAACTGTACCTGTATTACGCCCTGGCCATCTTCGGCTACCTGTTGTATTTCGCTGCGATCAAAGGTTTCAGTTTTCAGATTTTCTATCCTCATTTCCCGGGACTCCATGCCCGCGTGCTGTTGATATCCATGCCACTGCTGGCACTGTTCTCCATCCTGTTCTGCCGCGAGTTGCTGAAGACCAAGCAGCACAGTCCCAAACTGGATAAAGCTCTTCTTGGCATGCTCTGCTTCGAAATTTCCTTCCTGTTTGCCGCCCAGCTGATGAGCTACCAAACGGCCATCACGTGGTCGGCCATTTCCGCATTGCTATTTTTCTCGCTGCTGTTTGTCGCCGGGCCAATTACCTGGATGGCCGGTGTTCGCGCCGGGGCTTTCTTTACGGTGGCGTGGACACCGCTGACGGTCGGCGTCCTAGCTACGTCGGGCCTGGCCCTGGGTGTGCTGCCCGAGAACATGCTGACAGAAAACGCCATGCAACTGGGCTCAGGGATGGAGGCGTTCATACTGACTCTGGCCCTGGCAGACCGGTTATACCGCGAGCGGGAGGAAAAAATCCGCGCGCAGGCAGACACCCTGTTCCAGGAAAAAGCCCGAAATGAAGCCCACCAGAGACTCACGGAAGCCATGACCCATGACCCCGTCACCGGGCTGCCGAACCGCAACCGGTTCGAGCGAATGGTCAACCGGCAACTGGCGGAGGACCCGGCCGGTCACTATTTGGTTGGCGTGGCACGGATCACCCGGTTGGATGAGATCAACCGAACGCTGGGGCTCAACCGTAGTGAGCGGCTGCTGAGGCGAATGGCCGAGCAGATGTCTCAACTGGCCTCGAACCTGGCCAGTGTCCAAAGCTGCCTGGATGAACAGGGACGGGAAGAACGGGTTTATCAACTCTCTGGCGACTGTTTTGGGGTTTTGGTCAACGCCAATAAGGTCGCGGACCGCTTCGATGAGTTGAACAATACACTCCGGCTGCTGTCCAAGCCGGTGATCCTGGACGGGTTGGCCATTGAGCCGCATCCGAAATTCGGTGCCTCCAGCTACCCCAGCCACGGCGACAACGCCGCATTGCTGATCCGAAACGCCCACGTGGGCATGGAAATCACCCCTCACGGTCAGCTGGAAACAGGCTTTTACTCAAAAAACCACGACATTTACAGCGAAAGTCGCCTGACTCTGATGTCCGATTTGCGTGAGGCTTTGCAGCAAAATACCACCGAGCTTTACTACCAACCGAAAGCCTGTCTGGCCAGCGGCCGAATTGTTGGACTGGAAGCCCTGATCCGCTGGCATCACCCGGAACGGGGAGCGGTCAGCCCGGCCGAATTTATCCCACTGGCGGAAGAAACCGGAGTCATTTCCCAGCTGACCCGGTGGGCCGTCGATCGCGGCGCCGCTGACCTGGCCCACCTATTGAAAAACCACCCCCAACTCGGTGTTTCCATCAATATATCAGCCCGTGATTTGGTATCCGGCGAGTTGAAAGGCACCATCGAACAAACGCTGGCACGACACCAGGTCAAGGCAGACCAACTTACGCTTGAACTGACAGAAACCGCCGCCATGGAAGACCCAGCCCTCGGTTTGCGGGCCCTGCAGACCCTCGCAGACGTCGGACTCAGGGTTTCCATCGATGACTTTGGCAGTGGCTATTCGTCGCTCTCCTACCTCAAACGGTTGCCCGCCACCGAACTCAAACTGGACCAGTCGCTGATTCTTGATGTCGACGACAGTGACAGCTCAAAGGTCATCGTCCAGACTGCCATCAACATGGCTCATGGCCTGGGTTACGACGTGGTTGCCGAAGGTGTCGAGAATGAGGAAACCGCCAATCTGCTGAAAATCATGGGGTGTGACAAAGTCCAGGGGTACTGGCTATGCCGGCCGCTACCGCTGCCCGAGCTGGAAGCCTGGCTGGCCGAGTACCATGCCAGGTTTTCATCTCCCTGCAACACAGGCTGAGTCACCAAGGCTCAGGCGAAATAGCTCTCCATCCACCCAACCAGCGTGTCCACACTGACCGCCGCCAGGGGCATCTGCTGGAACTCGTCAGCCACTTCATCGTCAATGGTCACGAACTGATACATCAACAGCCCCGGCTGCTCATCGTGAAGAATCAGGGTAATACGCCGCTGGGTTCTCAGGCAGTCGAAGGTCATGGCATCAGCGGGAATACCGACATCACGCATACCCCGACGCACGCTTACCACCGGGTTAATGTGTTGATGGGCAGCCTGAATGCGGGCATGGGCATCGCTGGCCATATCGGACAGGGCTTTCAGTGGATCTTCAGCCATGAATGGTGGACTCTGGTAGGATTAGCGGAGTGAGGCCATTGCCTCGTCAACCCTGAAAGTCTACCCGACAACAGCGGCAAATCCGAATTCCCAGCCCCACACCTTGAATCCCCGCCAGGCGCCACCATATCGACTGCATAGGTAGCACCCTACACTTTTGAGCCTGCGAGACGTCTATGACCAACCACCCGGCCTATTCCCTGCTTGAACTCGCCTCTGTGCGTGCCGGTGATTCTGTCGGCACTACTCTGGCCAACAGCGTGGCCTACGCCCAACAGGCCGAGGCCTTGGGCTTCAAACGGTTCTGGCTCGCTGAGCACCATAATATGGAAGGCATCAGCAGCTCCGCCACATCCGTTCTGATCGGCCATATCGCCGGGCAGACGAATTCCATCCGGGTTGGGTCTGGTGGCGTCATGTTGCCCAACCATCCTCCGCTGGTAATCGCCGAACAATTTGGCACTCTGGAAAGTCTGTACCCAGGCCGAATTGACCTTGGCCTGGGGCGGGCACCGGGTACCGACCCCGTCACCGCCAACGCCCTGCGTCGGGATGGCCTGGGAGCCGAGCAATTTCCAGAAGACATCGCCCGGCTGCAAACCTTGCTTGGACCGCTGCAACCCGGCCAATCCCTGAAGGCAATTCCCGGTGCCGGCACCAACGTGCCGATCTGGCTACTGGGAAGCAGCCTGTACAGCGCCCAGCTCGCGGCAATCCGCGGTTTGCCCTACGCCTTCGCGGGCCATTTTGCGCCCCGCCTCTACCGGGAAGCCTTGAAGATCTATCGAGAGAACTTCCAGCCCTCGCCTCAGTTGGAGACCCCCTACAGTATGCTTGCCGTGCCGGCCGTTCCCGCCGATACGACGGACGAGGCCCGGTTCCTGGCCACCACCAGCTACCAGCGCATCCTCGCGCTGTTCCGGGGCCAGCCACTGTGGATGCACCCGCCTGTGGAGTCTATGGAAGGGTTATGGAACGCAGGTGAGGAAGCCGGCGTTCGTGATTTCCTGGGGTTGCAACTGCTCGGCGACGCCAACAACCTGCGCCAGCAACTGGATGAGCTGTTGGCCACCGTGACCGTCGACGAGCTGATGTTCACCATCGACATCTATGATCCGGCGAAGCGTCGCCATGCCCTGAGTATTCTGGCCGAGGCACAGAAGGTGTAGCAGGTGTTCAGGCTACCGCATAGCCGCGTCAGTCAGGGGTTTGAATCCAAGCTCGTGACCGGCAGCGGTCGGATGCTAGCCGTCGTCTAGGTACGCTTTGCCAGCAATTCTAGCGCTTTCTCGGCCACCTCTGCCCCACCCTTCTGGTTTTGGGCAGACACGATGTTATGGGATTCATCCACGGTCACGTGATTGGCAAACAGGTCGGTAATGGGATTACGGGTCCATTCGTACTCAGCACCGACTCGGCGCAGCTCGGTCTCTGGATGCCGTGGTGTGTCGGTCACACCCAGCACCTTCAGCTGACGATTGGTGACCCCTGTGATCCTGACCCCACGGGCCAGCGGGCTGCCGTCTGGCTTCACCGCGCCTATGAACCCAAGGGCCCCATGACAGATGCTGCCCAGGATCTTGCCAGCGGCATAGGCCTCACTGATCTTTTGGCCCAACGAAGCACTCTGCATCAGGTCGTAAGCCGCCCCCCAGCCTCCGGCCATAAACAGGATGTCGTAATCCTCCACAGTGATGTCGGCAATGCAAAGGGAGTTCGCCGCTTTGCTCTGGGCAACCTCGTCCTTCAGGTAACGGCGGTCGTACCCGGTTCGGAGGGGAAACCAGAGAGACTCCCGCTCAATGGGAATCGGCCCACCTTTGATACTCGCCAGATCGACGTCCAACCCAGAATCTCGAAAAACGTAGTACGGCTCTGTCATTTCAGCCGCATAGACGCCGGTGGGCTTTCCGGTCTTCAGCACCGCACCCGTCTGAGGGTCCACGGTATCCAAGGTTTGCTGACTGGTTGTAATCACCAGCGCCCGCCGTCCCTTAAGGTCAAAACGGTGGGGTTTATGATTGGATTTAAAGGGCAGCAGGGCCATCACATCGCTCCTCTTGAGACGCACCTAGGGTGCCGGGACACCCGGAATGGGTCGAATGGAACACTCATGGGAAACAGTATGAAGGCCGAACCAACTGACCGTAAATTATCGACTTAGGCACATTTATTGTGCAAATATGCACAGATGAACTGGAGCCACCTCGAATATTTCCTAGCCGTCGCCGATTGCGGTTCCCTCAGCAGTGCTGCCAAGCAGCTGCAGGTCAATCACTCCACCGTGGCCCGGCGGCTGGAGAAGCTGGAGCAGGAACTGGGCATTCGTCTGTTCGACCGCCTGAGCCATGGCTACCAACTCACGGAGCATGGGCTTGCGCTACAGCAGCACGCCCAGGAGGTCGCCGACAAGATCACCCAGATTCAGCGGGTGTTCCGTGGCCGGGAAAGCGCACTGGGCGGCACCCTGAAAGTTGCCAAACCGGATGCAGGCATCCTTAACCTTGCCACCCTGCTGACCGAATTCCACCACCACTACCCCAACATCGCGCTGGAACTGACCGCAGCGGCCGATTTCAGCAACCTGAGCCGAATGGAGGCTGACGTGGCCCTGCGGCTGACCGACAGTCCACCCGAGCACCTCATCGGGCGTCAATTGGGACGCTTCCCCATTCGGGTATACGGTAGCCATCACTACCTGAAGCTGAACAGCGGTGCTGCTCCGGAAACCCTGTCGTGGCTGATCTGGACCGGTCATGACAGCGACCTGGATTTGGAGGCCCGGCTCAAAGCTGCGCTGCCCCAGGCTCGCGTGGTGCTGCGAACGAATAATTACAGCGAACTCTACGAAGCCGTTTGCGCAGGCATGGGGGTCAGCCTTCTTTCGCCACTCCGGCTACCAGACGACCATCACCTGCAGATGGTCGCCCCGGAGCAGTTCCGCTTCGATATTGGCCTGTGGCTGCTTAACCACCCAGACCTGCGCAACAACTCCCGCGTTCGTGCATTCCGCGACTTCGCAACACTGCGCCTGCAGGCGTGGCTGCGCTAGCCGAGGGGCAATGCCACCTGCCCCGCCAACGCCCCCCAATCGGGGGCTGTTGGCGGATCACTCGCGCTTATGCCGAGCTTACACCACCGGTACCAACGTTCGGTTACCGGCGCCAGGCAGCACTTTCAGCGAATGACTACGGCTGGTGTCCAGCTCATAGTCCGCGGACTTGACGGTCGTGACGAACCGCCAGTCGGCCTTGGCCTCGGTGGCGGTAAACTCCACCATCAGATAACCACGCTGGCTGGCATTGACGTATTGCAGGTCATCCACCAGTACCGTGATGGCTTGCTCTGCCCCCGGCACATAAGCGTCCGGCAGTTGCAGGTATTTCTCAAGGCCCGGTGACGAAATGGATGAGGTCGCAAATTCGACCCCTACTTGATCGCCGTGCATATTGGTCAGGTTGCTGGCCCAAGCATTGTGGGTGTCTCCGGCCAGTACCACCAGGTTACGGTTGAGGGCGCTGGCAGTTCCCAGCACCGCTTCGCGCTCGGCGAAGTAGCCATCCCAGGCGTCGAGGTTGTATGGCAACACCGTGGTTACCCGTGCAATCTCTTCCGGCGTCAGCGTCGGGTCACCCGCTAGGTAACGGCCTTTCAGTACTGCCAGTTCCTGGAACAGCGCCAGCAGTGACGGGTCTGGATTGAGGAAGCCGCTGAGCAGTTCCGCTGGCAGCATCATCCGCCCCATCAGCACCTGCTGTCCCAATACATCCCAGGTCGCCGTGGACTGCGCCAGGGAGTTCTGAAGCCACCCCAACTGTTCCGCGCCCAACAGGGTCCGGTTGAGGTCGGTCAGGTCGGTCTGGAAGGCGGCTGCATTGATACCGCCTGCTGTCAGGTAGTTGGTGTAATCCAGCTGCTGGTCCCGGCCAATAACCCGGGTGTCCAGCATATGCAGGGCCACCAGGTCACCAAACTGGAAGGTACGGTAAATGGTTTCGTTATCACCCTCCACCACCGGGCGAATGGGCAGCCACTCGAAGTACGCCTGCAACGCCGCGAGCTTACGATCGCTGAAATCGCCTTCCCCGTCGTTGTGGTTCTCGGCGCCTTCGCGCCAGGTATCGTTGGCAACCTCATGGTCATCCCACACGGTAATGAACGGGACTTTGGCGTGCAGGCTCTGCAGGTCCCCGTCACTGCGATACAGGGCGTACCGCTTGCGGTAGTCCATCAGCGTCAGCAGTTCGGTGTTGTTGTCGGCCGGCAGGGTGCGACCCAGGGCTTCGGCATCCTCGGTCGCGTAACCGTTGCCATCGTATTCATAGATGTAGTCCCCCAAGTGGACAACAGCATCAAGGTTTTGCTCCTGGGCAGCTGCGGCATACACATGGAAATGTCCCGCGGGGTAGTTCGAGCAGGACATCACCGCCAGCCGAACGCTGGCAACAGAGCCTTCTGGCAATGTTCGGGTAATGCCGGTCACCGACGTGCGACCCGCCGCGCTGAACCGATAGTAATAGGTCTGCCCGGGCAGCAGGTTTCGCACATCCACCTTGATGGTGAAGTCATGCTCCTGGCGGGCCTCGATGGTTCCGGTATGGGTCAGGTTGGCAAACGCTTCATCCGTGGCAACCTCCCAACCCACAGCCACCGCCGCTGACGGGTTGCTGTCGGGCACCACCCGGGTCCACAACATCACCGCATCCTGCAGGGGATCACCGCTGGCCACGCCGTGGGTGAAGGCGATAGAACGTCCATTGTCGCTATCCGATGAAAGGCATCCAGCCAATCCAGTGGAGATGGCAACTGCGCCCAGGCTAAGGGCGGAAGCTTTAAGGAACTGGCGACGGGAAAGGTGTTTCATGAAAAGCCTATTTATTATGTTCGTTAATTTTTAAGTGGCTAAACCGTAATGGCCTTTTATGACATTACAGGGAAAACCCCAAAAAAACGTAACAGGAGGTCATGAAGTTGTGCACTCCGTCCCAATTATCCCCAAGCGACCGCCAAACCTTTTACCACCGGCCTGACGGCCAAAACCCCAAAAACTGGCAAGGCTGACAAGAGCTGATACGCTTAGTGTCGCTGTTACATATTTTTACAATCAGAAGCGCGAGTTGTATCCGTGGAGTAACGAGATAAGAACAACAAATCCAACAAGGAGCCTTACGCATGTTGAAAAAACCGTTCAAGCGCGTTTCCCACACCGTGGCACTGATTGCAGCGGCAGCCAGCTTGCCCACCTACTCAGCCACCAGCGTTGACACTTACACTCTGAGAGAAGCCGTAACCGTTGACGGTGTACGAAGCCATCAGGCAGCGTTCCAGGCCATCGCGGATGCCAACGGAGGAACCCGAGAGGCCTCATCGCCGGGCTACCAGGCGTCCGTCGCTTACGTCGTTGAGCAAATGGTCGCCGCCGGCTATGACGTCACCATCCAGGACTTCGACTACCCGTTCTTTGAAGAGAACTCCGCTGCCGTCATGGAACAACTGGCGCCTAACCCAACGGTCTACCCCTATTTTGAGGTCGACGGCTTTGCCACCATGACCTACTCCGGCAGCGGTGATGCCACCGGTCTGGCCGAAGCCGTTGACCTGCTCCTGCCTCCCGCCCCAGATGCCGACACCTCAACCAGTGGCTGTGAAGCCTCCGACTTCAGCGGTTTTACGCCAGGCAACATCGCCATTGTCCAGCGCGGTAGCTGTTCCTTTGCCATCAAGGCCACCAATGCCCAGAACGCTGGTGCCAGTGGCGTCATCATTTTTAATGAGGGCCAACCCGGGCGTACCGACGCCTTTCTGGGAACCCTGGGCAGTCCCGACTTTTCCATTCCGATTGTGGGCGCAGCCTTCGACGTCGGGGTGGAGTTGGCCGCCGGCAGTGTTCAGGTTCGGCTGATGGTGGATGCCAGCTCAGGACTCCGTACAACCTCCAACGTCATCGCCGACTCCACAGCCGGACGTGACGACCGCATTGTGGTCGTTGGCGCTCACCTGGACTCCGTTGGCGAAGGGCCGGGAATCCAGGACAACGGTAGTGGCTCTGCGGCGATTCTGGAAACCGCGATCCAGATGGCAAACCAGCAAATCGTTCCGCGTAACAAGGTTCGCTTCGCCTGGTGGGGCGCTGAAGAAGCCGGCCTGCTCGGTGCGCAGCATTATGTGGACAACCTCAGTGCGCGGGAGATTAAAGACATTGCCCTCAACCTGAACTTCGACATGATCGGCTCACCGAACTTTGTCCGTTTCGTCTATGACGGCGACGGCTCAGACACCCCGCTAGCTGGCCCCAATGGCTCCCAGACCATCGAGAGGGTGTTCCTGGAGTACTTCGCGGAAATGTCGTTGCCAGTCGAGCCCACCGCCTTTGATGGCCGCTCCGACTATGGCCCGTTCATTGAAGTCGGCATTCCCGCCGGTGGATTATTCACTGGGGCCGAAGAGCTGAAAACCCCAGACCAGGCGGCGCTATACGGCGGCACGGCAGGCGAGCAGCTTGATCCTTGCTACCACCTGGCGTGTGACACCTACGACAACATCAGTCTGGAAGCACTCGACCAGATGTCCGATGCCCTCGCGCACTCGGTGTTGACCTTCGCGATGACCACCTCTGCCGTTAACGGAACCGACAAGGGCAAAGGACTTGGCCGTATCAAGAACGAAATGGAGTACCGCGGTTCACAGCTTGTGAAGTAATGGTCACCTGAGCCGAACCCTGAAAAAAGGAACTGCGGGCACGGATGCCCGCTTTGCATCCCGTCCCCAGTCTGAGCACCCACTCGACATCATGGAGGCATACCCGGTTCCGGTTTGCAGCGTGGCCAGCAAGAATGGACAATAAGCGGCCCTGACACATCTGTTCCTGCGAGTGCGCACTGCATGGCCCAACCGGATCACCTGGGAAGTTCTCAACCACGACTGGTTCTCTACCTGCCACACCGCCCTGATCACGCGGAACAGCTGGCCCTGTGTCCCAGCGCCCAGGCGCTAATTGCGGCCAACTCTAACCACTGGCGCAAGATCATCACCCTGCTGGCAAAAGTTGCCTGCCCGGTGGCAGACGACTGGCGGGGGTTCCGTGACAATGAGCTGTTTCTGCGAACCGCACTGAACTTCTCTGACCAACTACGCCCTGGCGATCACTGGCACTGGATTGGCGGCAAGGACAACCTCCAGCGGTTTACCACCCTGGAGCACCGAGCACAGCCGCTGGCCACCGCCCCAGCGGTCGCGATCGACCCGGACCAACGCCTGCTGCTCACGCCCTATCCCGATTACCGGCAGCTCAGTAACCACACCGTCGCGGTCATTCGGGAGGCACTCGCCGGAATCGGCTTTTACGAGGGCAACACCCCGTGAACCGGCCCTACTTCCTCGGCGCTCCGCAATGGCAACACCCAGACTGGGCACCCCGACTGCCGCCAGGCAGCAGCCCGCTGGCCAGATACAGCCAGGTATTCAATTGTGTTGAGGGCAACACGACGTTCTACGCCACGCCAACCCAGGAGCAATGCCGGCAATGGCGATCGCAGGTCACGGAGCACTTTCGTTTCCTGCTCAAGTTTCCCCGGGCCATCAGCCACGACCAGCTATTGGTCGGCGCAGGCGCTCAGGTTCAATCCTTCCTGGAGATCATTGCTCCCCTGGAAGATGTCCTGGGTCCATTTCTGCTGCAGCTGCCAGCGGCCTTTGGTCCGGAGCACCTGGACCGGCTGTGGCCATTCATCGACGCGCTGCCAGAACCGCTGACCTGCACTGTGGAAGTGCGCCACCCGGCCTTCTTCCGCAAAGGCGAGGAGGAACGCAAGCTGAACCGGGGGCTACGGGATCGCGGGATCGCTCGTGTGTGTTTCGACGGCCGGGCGCTGTTCTCCGCATCTCCGGACAATGACGCGATACGGGATGCCCAACGCAAGAAGCCCCGGGTTCCGGTGCACCTGCTCCCTGTCGAGGCCGACCCGGTCATCCGCTACATCGGCCACCCAAATCTGGACGCAAACCCGCCGTTCCTCGCCCCCTGGGTGGAGCGGGTAGCTACCTGGATTGAAGAAGGCAGGCACCCCTACGTGTTCATCCACATGCCTGATAATGGCGACGCCCTCTCCCTTGCAACGAAGTGGACCGAGTTGCTCAACCAGCGCCTGCCGGCGCTTGAGACACTCAACCTCAACGAAAAACAGCCCCAGATGGGGCTGTTCTGAAGGCCAGGAAGCAGGCGGCCTTCTCGTCTTATTCGCTGGCCCGGTACACCGTCTCCCCTTGCTTGATGGTCTCCATGACACGGATATCCCGAATAGTCTCCGGCGCAATGGTCAGCGGATTCCGGTCCAGTATCACCAGATCCGCCAGCTTGCCAGGTTCTAACGTACCCTTGTCACTTTCCTCGAAGTACTGCCAGGCAGCCCACTCGGTCAGTGCCTTGAGGCCAATATAGGGGCTGACCCGCTGATCCTCACCGATCACCGCGCCACTCCTGCTGGTCCGGTTTACCGTGGTATGGAGGATCATGATCGCGCTGGGCAAGGCGACCGGGGCGTCATGGTGTTCAGTAAAACGCATACCACGACGCAATGCTGAGACGGTAGGGGAGATTCGGGCGGCACGCTCAGGCCCCAAGGTCTCATCACGGTGCCAGTCCCCCCAATAGAAGGTGTGCATAGAGAAGAACGACGGGATGATCTTCAAGGCCTGCATCCGGTCCAGCTGGTCCTCACGGACCGTCTGGGCATGAACCATCACCGTGCGGCGATCATCGTTTCCGTAGGTGTCCGCTGCAACTTCCACAGCGTCGATCATTGCATCCGACGCCGCATCGCCGTTGGTATGCACCAGTAACTGCCAGTTGTTCTCGAATGCCTTGTTGACCAAACGCTGCCGCTCGTTCGCATCGACGATGGCCGGATAGCCCGCATAGCTTTCAGGCAACCCTTCCGGGGGGTGAACATAGGGGTGAGTCAACCAGGCTGTCTTGCCTTGGGGCGAGCCATCAAAACTGAGCTTTCCGCCAGCGATACGAAGGTGGTTCTGATAGCGGGTGCTGACGCCAACCTCCTCCAGAAAATCGCCTGCGGCCTGTACGTCGGGGTACACGGCAACATCAATGCTCAGGCGACCAGCGTCCGCCAGTTCCTGCCAGGCTTCTGCATTCTCCCGGCTGGCACGGCCCTCCTGGGCGGTGGTAAAACCAAACTGGGTATAGGCGTCTATCCCGGCTAGTGCAATTCGCGCATTAGTCGCGGCATCAATACTGCCAAACATCTGGAACGCGGGTTGGAAGAAGGCCATTTCTTCCAGAACGCCATTGGGCGTAACGCCATCCGCTTCCCGCCGGACAACACCACCTGAGGGATCATCAACCCCAACGTTATAACCTGCCAACTCCAACCCCTTGTGGTTCATGGCCGCCAGATGGCCGGACTGGTGCATGGCCAGCACCGGCATTTCCGTTGACACCCGGTCCAGGTCATCCGCAGTGGGGTGGCGTTGTTCGGCCAGCTGGGAGTCATCGTAGCCAAAGCCAATAATCCACCCGGTCGCTTCGATCAAACCACCACCGTCCTGTTGCCAACGCTGGTACTCCTCAATGAGCGCCTCAATGCTGTCAACCCCGCCGTCTGGGGGCGGCAACAGGTTGGCCGACAGCTTCTGGAACCCGGCGTTAAACACATGGCCATGGGCATCAATAAACCCCGGCAGCAAGGTATGCCCGCCCAGGTTCACCTGGCGGGTTTCAGGCCCAATGTAGGCGTCGGCCGCTTCGCTGTCCCCGGCAAACAACACCCGGCCATCCTTTACCACCAGCGCCTCCACATAGGACGGCTCATCACCAGCCATGGTCAGGACAGGCCCACCGCTGTATACCGTATCTGCGCTTTCCGGCTTCTCTGCGCACCCAGCCAGTATCAGGCTGGCCATTAGCGCAAGGGTTCCAACTCGCCGTCCAGGCATAGCAAACTCCTTTTTTGGTGTTCAACGTGTGTAATGTTCAGCGTGAAAGCCGGCCACGGGCCGGTGATCCGTGTCCATACAGTAGTGCGCCCTCCATCGGTTTGCCACCCCGGACATACGCCTTCCAACACCCAACAGACAGCAAGGCGCTGCCGCGTCAGACTTTTTTACGCCCTGACGGCAACTTCCCACTCACGTATGCCCTAACCCCTCAGGATAAAACGGCTTCCTCAGTTCGGCCCGAAGTTTGCGTTACTGGCACAAGCGATACGACAGGAGTCCCTGTGGGCGACAAGGATCGTCTGGACCAGCGGAGACTATGCCATGGCCTGGATTCCCCTGCGTGACGGTGAAAAACTCCATGTCATCAGTGTTGGCCGGGGCTCCCCTGTTGTACTTTTGCACGGCTTTGGCTCCCGGGGTATGCACTGGCTCCCCAACATTCTGCCCCTTGCTCACCGCTACCGTTTTTACCTGCCAGACCTCCGTGGCTTCGGTAACTCCCACAACACCGACCTGAACAACCGGGATGTATTCCAGACCTATGCCGACGACGTTCAGGATCTCCTTGACCACTTCCAGCTTGACCGGGTGATTCTGGGCGGCCTTTCGACCGGCGCCTTCGCGTGCCTGAACTACCACGCTGTCCATGGGTTCTCACGGGTTCGCAGCTACCTCAATATCGAACATGTCGGAGACAGTCTCCACAGCGAATACGGCTCAACCGGCCTGTTTGGCAAACGCCAACCGGAAATATTTGCCCGCTTCAGGGAGACCCTGAACGTCATCGAACAAGCCGGTGAAGAAACGCCCTACTGGGATCTGCCGGAGGAGGTTCGGACCTACCTGCGCGACCAGATGGTGTATATCTTTCGCCAGGCCTTTAACCGACGCTGGAACCGGTTCGCGGTATCTGCGGGTGGCCAGTTTGGTGAACGCCTGCTGACCCAGATCCTGATGCCCATTGATCGTTGGTCCACCTATGTGCAGATACTGCGGGCCTTCATGGCCGGCCGGAACATCTGGCCGAGCCTCCCGCATATCACAGTGCCCACGACTCTGATGACCGGACGCCACAGCCGCTACTTCGACCTCGAAGGCCATGAGGCCATGCTGGAACTCATCCCCCGCGCGCAGCTGGTCATCTTTGAACACTCCGGACATGTTCCCATGGCGGATGAACCCCTGCGCTTCCAACAGGAGTTTACCCGCTTCCTGCTGGAGTCTGAGGACGAACCCTAACCCTCGACTGCATCACAGATTAATCACTCGTCTGCGCAATTTTTGTACTACCCTCAAGAAACCCGGCTGAAACCAAGCCCCACATCAGGCCACACGCTTCACATCTGCTGGCCCGGTCAAAGGACGTCAATGCTATGGACCAGACACCGTTCTTCTCAGACACCGACGACTACCTGAAACCCGAACTGGGCCCCAGCACCATCGCCGAGCCGGTCAGCTACCAGTCGCTCTACATCCTCGATACCCTGAACCCCACCCCACCGGCGTCCCCAGGCGATGAGGTCACCGTTGACCACGAAGGACCGTTTGACCCCTTCAAGGATCGCAGCGCCCTTGCGGGTAAAGACCTGGCCTTTGGCGTGCTGCTCAAGCACCACCAAAGCTGGCAACAGAAAGGGCTGGCTCTGGGCAATCTGCTGCACTCGGTGTGCCTGGCACCCGGCGAGGTGACCCAGGTGGCTATTATCGACTGGACCCGGCGGACCCAGGGACGTAGCGAGGAGGCGGTGAAACAGGGGGAGTCCGTCAGCTCTGACATTGACCAGTCCCGCGCCGTTAATGAAGTGCAGCAAGCCGTGGCAGAGGAGGCCCAGGCCGGGCAGTCGAGCATCTCCAGTTCGTCGTCCAGCTCCCAGAGCGGCTTCAGCGGTGGCAGCCTGTTGTTCTCGGTCACCGCATCGGGATCGTCGTCCCACAGCTCTGCGCTAACCGCCCAGTTCAGCACCGGCAAACGGGACCTCGCAGCCGAGTCCAGCAATCGGCTCAACCAGCGTACCGCTGAGAAGTCCCAGTCGTTACGCTCGCGCCGGTCCTCCGTGGTG
This sequence comes from Marinobacter zhejiangensis, assembly GCF_900114775.1. Lineage (GTDB taxonomy): Bacteria > Pseudomonadota > Gammaproteobacteria > Pseudomonadales > Oleiphilaceae > Marinobacter > Marinobacter zhejiangensis. The sequence goes on along the minus strand of NZ_FOUE01000003.1, from coordinate 99,879 downwards.
CGGGAAGTGACCGAATCCGAAGCGGAAAACATGACCACCCGGGTGCTGGCCAACTATAACCATCGACACACCCTCAACATCGAGTATTTTGAGCTTTTACAAACCTACGCCATCACCACCCGCCTGGATTCCTGGGACCGCTGCATTTTCCTGCCCATGCAGGTGCTGGATTTTTCGGACATCAATGTGGTCCGGCAACAGCTGCCGATGCTGATTGGGCTATTCCAGCAGTACAAGGACCTGGAACCCCGCATTGACGAACTTAAACAGCTGGCCGACCCGAACTTCCAGCCCCCTGAAAGCACCCGCCAGAAGCAGGCGGAGGCGGAGTACAAACGCCTTCAAGCCGAACTCAAGTCCACCCAAGAAGCGCTCGCCGACCAGGAGCAGGTGGTGGCCCTGCTTGAGGAGCTGTTAAGAAACCTGAATATCCATGAGCCCCAGGCCTTTAAGGCAAGCAATGAGCTTGCGATCAAGGCGCTGAAAGACATGCTGCCGCACGATAAGGTCAGCCAAACCTATCTGGAAAGCCTGCTCAAAGTGGAGGACGACAAGAGTGACTTCGATTTGCAGGTTTCGTCCCTCCAAACGATACATAAGGAACGGCTGGAGGCACTTCACCGCGACACCAGTACACTGAACGATCAGGTTGAGGCCGAGCGCCGGAAAATGGGGATCTATTTCGTCCCGATCCAGGATTTCCTGGTGAAGCACAGCCTGTTACTCAGCCAGAAAATCTGGCTGCAGCTGGATGCCTACCGCGTTTATCTGCTGCTGCAGGAAATCAAGCTCGATGGCCGTGCCCTGTCTTCCCTCGTCGACCCGACACCCGTCGGGCTGTTTGGCAATTACCTTGCCTTCCGCTGGGGATTCAGCGGCGCTGAAAAAGCGGATTCCGATGTCCACCCCGCGCGGATGAGCCGAGAAACCTTTGAGCAAACGTTCGTGCGCCCAAACAATGCTACCGTCGAGGATTCCCCGGAAATTGCCGTGCCCACCTCGGGCGTGTTTGCCGAAGCGGTACTGGGCCGCTCTAACGCGGCAGAGTCGATTGACGAAAGCAAGTTCTGGCGCTGGAAGGAAGAACCCATCCCGATCCTGCCGCCCAAGATCAACCCATTGAACTCCCGGGATCGCGCCAAAGGCATGGACCTGAGTCCTGGCGACTTTGCCGCCGCCATTGCCCAGCTGCGCTCACAACCGATGGCGGATGTATCCCACATTGGCCAGATACTGGGTGCCCTGCAGAAGAACGACATGTTCCGCAACATGGCGGGGCTGCAGGAAGCGGCGGCGTTGGCGGGGCAGATGGCCCAGATCAGCGGGGACGGAGCCACCGCGGCCGGCCAGAGATCAGCTGAGATCTACGGCAAACTGCTCGACACCTTTGAGAAAGTACTGGATAGCGAAGCCGGTCAAGCCATGGTGGCGGACTTCATGCTTCCCGGGTCCGGCGAAGCCCTGCAGGCCGCCAAGGGCCTGGAAAAGACCGTGACGGGGGACAAACCCGTGGGTAAGGGGAAAGGCAATGGCCTGGACCATGAACTGGACCACACACCGGGTCCTGACAGCATGGACAGTGCATGAGGCCCGCCGTTTGGCCCCAGCCCTGCGACCCAATATCGGCACCGGAAGGATAATCCAGCCATGGCCCTCACCTATGAACAAAGAAAGAGAAAGCTGGCGTTAAAGATCATTACGCGCCGACACAAAATCGCACTGGCACGCACCCGCAGGGAGGATTGGCTGAATGACCTGATCGAGATGGCCACCAACCCGACGCCAACATCGCCGCATTTGCTGGCAACGCTGGACTACGATTATTCATACCTGCTGCTCGACCCGGACTTTTCCTCGCCACAGGCGGCAAAATGGTACAACTGGCGCGACCTGTTCAACCGACATCACCAGGGGCGGCCACTGCGCCAGCTCACCCAGGCGGAATTAAAACGCCTGGTGCCGAGGACACTGCAAAGTGCTTGTAGTATTGAGGGTGCCCAAAGCAAAGCCAACAATGCCACCGCACTGAACAGCCTTATTGACGGCCAGCTCCGGAGGCTTAACGCCAGCCAACTGTCGCCCCAGGACAAACAGGCACAAACCACCAGGTTGCAGCAACAGCGGGAGTGCCTGACCGCCACAACGATCCCGGCACCACCGGGTGCTAACAATGGCAACCGAGTCCACAACCGTAACTACACATTCTTTAACGCTTTATCGGACCAGTACCTGTTCAACAGCGCTTGTCAGATAGACGAGGATGACCCTTTCTGGCGCAGCGTTGATCGGGCACCAAACGACGGGGCAACCATAGGTGGCGATTTTGGTCCGCAACGGTACCCTGCCGGCAATGGCATTCTCAGTCTCCCGGACGTTCCCACCAAACGCCTGCAACTGTGCTTCGCCTCCAACGACCTGGACACCTATTCCATCGACCGAATCTATCTGATTGAGCGAATCCTGCTGCACAACATTCACCAGGGAGGGCGAGCGGCCCTCAATCCCTGGACCCAGCTTGCCGCCAACGACCCCAAGCGCCGTATCTGCAATTATTCTTACACCTATGGGGTGCTGGGCTATTGCCACCTAAGCTGGAATGACAGCGCCTTCAACTTTGGTTCATGAACCGCAGCCAAACGCTGGGCCTAGTGTGCAGGCGTTAGCCGCTCTGACTGCGGCACAAGGCAGTCCATGGCGGTGATCGTCAGATCACGAAATACCGCTTCTGAGGAAATGAGGGCGGGAAAATGGTCATACAAGGCGCGGCGGCAGTTGGAGGAGCGCCGCTCACTCCGTTCCACGCACTGGGACACTGCCTCGCTCCCGTTTGCCTGACCGGTCGCCTCCTGGCACAGCGCGGGCACCTGGGTCACCACCCAGTCAACCACCGTACCCCGTTCCACCGGATTCGCTGCCAGGTTGGCAAAACGACTCGGGTCAATGGTGTCCTGCTGATCCTGGCTCTGCTGCCAGATAACGACAACCAGGGCTAGCGAAACCAGGGTGACGGTGACCGTAGGGAACTTCATAGGAAACATCCATTGGCAAAGGCTGATGGCAGCGGAGAAAAGGAACATCGACAGGCAGGATCATAGAGGTTACCTCAAGCAGAGTCATCTTCCACCCAAATACATAGGCATCCAAACCATTCGTAACCATATGATATTAAAGGGTTGACCTGCTTTTGCGCAACGCCTAGCCTGCTAGATTCTATTGATACGGAGAGTTGTTATGACATGGATCATCGTGGCCGTCGTTGCCACCCTTGTGCTGTTGTATTTCTGGTATGCCGCCATTGTCTCCCGCCGCAACGCTACAGAAGAAGCGTTCTCCGGCATTGATGTGCAACTAAAGAAACGGACTGACCTGATCCCCAATATCCTCAAGATCGCTTCCCGCTTTATGGAACACGAACAGGCGCTGCTCACCGAAGTGACCCGCCTGCGAACCGAAGTCCTGAAAGCAACCGATACCGCAGGCGCCGCCACCTCAGAGAAGCGTTTCGAACTGGAAGCCGCATTGGAAAACAAGCTCTCCGGCCTGATGGTCGCCGTCGAAAACTACCCTGACCTGAAATCCCACGCCAACATGCTGGAAGCTCAACGGGTATACGCAGATGTTGAAGAACATATCTCCGCCGCACGTCGGAGCTACAACGCCGCGGGTCGACGTTTCAAGGATGCCATCCAGATCTTCCCGGGCTCGCTTATTGCCGCAATGATGGGGCTAAAGCCCTTCCCGTTTTTCCAGGTTGCAGAAGCTGACAGGGCCCCCGTCAACGCCGATGACTTCCTGAAGTCATGAGTATCCTGTACACGTTTTCCCAGGCAAAGGAAGCGTTAAAGCAACTGACCGACGGCACTGCGTATCGTAGGGCAGAAGCAACTGCGCCCTTATCAGAGGACTTCCGTGCAATGCTCGAGCGGGACGTGGTGCCACTGTTAGCGCCGATCGAGCAGTTCAGGCTGGAGCAACTGGAGCGGAAAAACCGCCGTAAGACCCTGTTCAAGCGACTGGGCTGGCTACTGTGGCTACCAACGGTCGTACTGGACCTGTACACACTGGTCTCAGGTGACTTTCCCCTCTATACCCTGTTTGTATTGGCCGGATTCGCCGTCTGGGTGTTCTACCCGGCGTTCGTATACACCCGCCATTACAAGGAAAAGCTGATGCCCGTGCTGGTCCGGGCATTTGGCGAGTTCGGGTACGACAAGGATGGCTGTATTGACCTGGCCGCCGTTGAGCCTTTCGACATCCTGCCCTCGTTTTCCCGAAAGAGCAGTGAGGACCTGATCCAGGGCCGCGTGGAGGATGTGCAGTTTGAATTCTGCGAACTGAAGCTGGAACGCCGCGGTAACAAGTCCAATATCAGTGTTCACCGCGGCGGGGCCTTGTTGATCACCATGCCGTTTGAGTTTCACGGCTACACTGTGGTTCGGGCAGACCACGGCAGGCTGGCCAACCTGCTGTCAGCACCGATGACAAAAGACCGGGTTGCACTGGAAAATCCGGAATTCGAGGATCGCTACGAGGTCAGATCCTCCGATCAGCAATATGCCCGCTATATCCTGTCGCCAGCCATGATGGAACACATCATCGCACTCGACGACCTGTTCCGGGCAAGAGCAAAAGGGTCAGGGCTCACCTGCGAGTTCCGCGGCAACAAGGCGCTGTTCATGCTGTCCTATTTTGACAATCTGCTGGAGAGTGCAGACATCAACGTGTCCGCCTACGACCTCGATAAGATGCCCCTGGTTGAACAGGAGCTGGCCATGATCACGGGAATCATCCGCCAGCTGAAGCTGGATTCCATGGCCGCACGCAATCTGGCCTACGACCGTTTGGGGTAGGCAGAACCAGCCGCTCAATCACATTGAAATGAGAGCCCCTCCCGGGTTTTGCCCAACAGCTTGAAGCCGTCATCGGTCATTTCATAGAAGTAGGTATGAAACCAATCCGGAATCTGTTGGGCGCCTTCCTGGTCAATGGGGTTCACAATCAGAAGCCGACTGTCGATCCGGAAACATGCCCCATTGGAAGCCCCACCCTCACCCGGGTAGAACACCTCGCCGCTCTCGACACTGATGGCCGCCACCTGCTGGCAGGCGGTACCGCACCCCCAGAAGGTCAACACATAGCGGCCTGCAAAGTTGGGGCTCTCGCCAACGGCCCTCTCCAGAAACATGCCTTCGACAGACTCGCCCTCGGGCAAATCAACCTGATCGACAACCCGGGCAGAACGTTCCGGAGCTGGAAAGTCTTCAAAACGGTATTCGTCCGCCTGCGCAGAGGCGGCCCACAAAACAGCGCCAAGCGCCAGAATTACACGTCGCACGATCAAGAGCTCCTTTGGGTCAATTCATTTCCGACTCGTTCTCTACAGCTTAGCCGTGTTGCCAACAGGTACCTCAGCAAACCTAGCCACCGGCCATCAATGCCTGGTAGGGCCGCTCCATCGAGGCCCTCACTTCTCCGATTGAGAATACCCGGGCAAACTCTGCAAACCGTTGCCCCTCAAACCACAACTGGACCACCGGAAGCGAAAAAATACCCCGGGTTGCGCAAAGAGAAGCCGCTGAGTCCTGACAGTCGATATAACCCGTAACTACCCCGGGGAAATGCTCACGCACCAGGCGTTCCAACTGGGGTTTAATGGCCTGGCAGACGCCACACTGATGCCCGCCAAAAAGCAGCAACACCGCTGGGCTGTCCTCCAGCAAACCGGTCAGTTCAAGCTCTGTAGATACCGTCTTCATGGAATGCTCACCTAACTGGTCGAGACAGCCAAGGGTACACCCAGTGACACCCATCCCCATAAAAAAACAGCAGGGAAGCCTAGCTCCCCTGCTGTTTCGATACCGCCTGACCAGGCTTAGCGCAGGTCGTTGAAGTTCCCAAGGTTCAGGAACAACGTTTCCCCTGGGGCGTCGTCAACACCGTCATTGTCGGTCACCACGTAAACCTGGCCGTCAGCGGCCACGGTAAAGCCTTCCAGCTTTTCGGTGGTCCAGATGCTGTTGGCCTGCAACGCCGGCAACACGTCTACCAGCAGCTCTTTCGAGAGTACAGCCGACGGTGCCACGCCATCAACGTACGGGTCGAAGGCGGCATTAGCCAGATCCACCGCGTAAACAGCCTTGAGCTCTGCATTCAGCCCTGTGCTGGCACCCCAGCCTTTGTCACGTTCCACCACCGCAAACCGACCATCCGGCAGCGCGGTCAGTTCCGACAACCCAATCCAGCCGCCCTGACCTTCGGCTTCCATCGGGTAGTGAACAAAGCCCCATTCACCGCTGCTGACATCGTATCTGGCGATCTTGGTGTTCACGCCATCGTCATCGCCTTCCGCTGGCCAGGCACGCTGGATAGCCACATACACCTGCTCAGCACCGGCATCACCGGTCACGGCAATACCTTCAAAACCGTTGCTGCGGGCGTTGTCTTCCAGTTCGGCCGGCAACAGGATCTCTTCGGTCACCATGCCGGTCGCACGATCCACTTTGAGGATGGCGTTGGGGCGGGTTCCCGGCTTGCCTTCACTGGCTACCCAGAAGTCTCCGTCAGCCCCAACGGCAATACCTTCCAGATCCAGTGAGCTTGAAGCGCCGGTGACTTCCTGCCGGCTGGTGATCCTGGCCGGGTGGGCAGAAGCATCAACAGTGTAGATGTAGCCCTTGGCCAGGAACGAGTCACTCACGGCATACAGGGTGTTGGCATCAACAGAGTCCGCCGCCAGGCCGGACAGAGCCACCCAAGGGATCGGCAGTCCGTTGATATCGTTGTCGGAGACGATCATCGGGTAATAGGCATCACCCCGCTGCATCTCAAAGATGTTGATCATGGTCGGGATACCGGCACCTGCTTCGTCGGTTTCCGTCGAGGCAACAAACAGCCCTTTGGATGGAATGGCTTTGAGACCTTCAGGCCCGATACCGGTGGGCAACAGCTGAACCAGCTCCGGCTCAACACCGTCTACGTCGTAGACCCCCACCATGTTCGAACGTTCAGAGCCAACAAACAGCAGCTGCCGGCTACCAAACTTGCCAAACTCCACCGACTCTGGCTCCACACCCTTGTTTTCTGAACGGCCTTCGTTGTAGTGACCGGCCGCCACAAGCAGGTGTTCGAAAGACTCGGCTGACTCAAACTCCACCACACCAGACTTATTGAAGATGGTAAAGCCGCGACTGCCACCCTCGTCACCGTTTGCATCTTCAAAATCGCCTTCATTGGCGCTGGCAAAGCGGTTGTTGTCGATCCAGCTTACCGCATCCGGCTCGCGACGCTTGTTCAGCTGGCTATCCAGCGAGATCAGGTCTTCTTCCGCGGAATCAACGTTGTTCAATTCGACTGAACCGGCAGAAAACTCGTTAAGCGTCCGGCCCGAGGTCAAATCCACGATCGCGAAATGGTTGTTCTCCTGGAAAGAAACCACCGCTTCGTTACGCTGATTGATGTCTACATATTCCGGCTCCAGATCCGAGCCCGCGGGCGCATTGGCGGCAACCGGCGACAGGTCGGCATCCGTGATGGTCCAGGTTGTAGGCTGGCCATGGATTCGAACGATCTTGAGGCCACCGGACGGGTACTGAGGAATCAGGCCACCGTTTTCGTCCTCGTCGCGTTCGTTCTCAATAACAATCGCCAGGTAACGCTGATCTGGAGACAGCGCCACAGAGTCGGGCTGGCCGTCCAGTAGGTGCTCTGCCACAACGGCGCGCGTCTGGCGATTCACCACCACCAGCTTTCCGGATGGGTTGGTAAACGATTCGGAGGTATTCACCGCAACCAGGGCGTAACGGCCGAAGACCACCAGACTGGTGGGTTCGCCACCGACCGCAACCGTACCCGCAGCCAGTGGTTGCGCCGGGTTGGAAATGTCCACAAAGCCAATCGCTTCGTTTTCACCATCGGTGTAAACCAGCTGCTTGCCATTGCCAGACACGTCCACGATCTCTGCCACAGCCGAACCGTTGCCCGCCATCACGTCAAAACTGGCGATCGGCACAAAGGTGCTGTCAGTACTTTTGTTGGCAGCAACGGCTGTACCTGCAAGGCCCACTGCAACGGCGGCAGCCAGCGCATTCAGGCGCAACGATTTCCCATGTGATTTCGAAAACAGAGACATCCCAATACCTCCTATAGATCCATCTTGCCGGGTGATGATGCGTTAGCAATCGGGTACTGCAGGCAGTACCGTTTGACCCGAGCATCGCACCGGAATGTTACAAAGAGGCTTCGCTAGGTAAGCAAATGTAACCAGAAGACAAGGGGGGCGAAGAGGCCCTAGAAAAGGCGAGGAAAGGAATAAAGAGGAGAGGAAAGCAGCCGCGGGAACGCTCAGCCGCCGGCCCCCTGTTCAGCGTCGGCCACCAGCATAAGCCGCACATCCATGGCCGCCAGCCGTCGCAGCAGCCGGATTTTCCGGAGCAGGGGCCACCAGTCATAGAGGAAAATTTCCATCGGCCGCCACATGGCAACCCATCCGCCGATCCACAGGCTTTCACTTATGAGCTTGAGCAAGCCACTGCCTGCCGCATGACTTTCGATCACCTGACTCACCCCCAAGCAGATGGACAGGAACAGCAAGCCAATGACCAGGCTCAACCGCCCTTCCCGCATCAACCGTCGGAAGTCACGGCACGCCACCTCCTCCCGCTCCAAGAAATAGGCACGCACGGCCCGAAGTACCCGCGCTCGGGCAGCGCCGATGTCGTCGCACAGGTCAACCAGAATCTCCAGCCGGAAATCCCCCTTGGCCGGATGCTCCTGCGCCCATTCCATAATGAAGGATTCGGCATTCACATCCAGATCCCGGCCCACAAAGGGCGACGGGTCCATGGAGTTAAACAACTGGGAAATATTGCTAAGGCGCATGCGGATGACGCTTGGCCCGGGGGTATTGTTCATGGAGCAGGAATTCCTCAACTGGATACGGTGCTAGTCTGTCCTGCTTATTCAGCTCAAACAAGCTTCCCGAAGCTGGTCATTTCCTATACGATACGCCGCCCTTCCAATGACCTGCCCTCAGTGCCCAGGCGCCTAAATATCGATGTCAGCACCTATGTCAGCAACTATGTCTACGAACGCTTTATATAACGACCTGTCCGGTTACTACGACCTGATGTGCGCCGACATCGACTACCCGGCACAAAGCGACGGAGTGCGCCGCCTTCACCAGCTGTTTGGCAGGGGTGGCCGGAACCATCTCGACCTGGCCTGCGGCACCGGCGCCCATGTACGCCATTTCATCGATCATGGTTACAACAGTCAGGGCCTGGACATTAACCAGCCTATGCTGGACGTGGCCAGCCAGCGCTGCCCCGAGGCGCAATTCACTTGCCAGGACATGTGCGACTTCCGGTTTGATCAACCGTTCGACCTGATTACCTGCTTTCTCTACTCCATCCACTACAGCGACGGCATCGAAAAGCTCAGGTCCTGCATCCAAAGCGTTCATGAGGCGCTGGCCAGCAACGGCGTTTTCTGTTTCAACGCGGTGGACAAGAACAAGATCGACAACTCCCGGTTTGTCGGCCATACCGCTGACTTCAATGGCAGCTCCTTTGTGTTCCGCTCCGGCTGGCATTACCCCGGACAGGGAGAGAAGCAGGCCCTGAAACTCAGCATCCAGAAAACAACCGATGGCGTCACCCAGGCCTGGCACGACGAACACCCGATGGTTGCGCTCGGTTTTGAAGAGATGGCGAGCCTTCTGCAACCCTATTTTGAGGTTCACATCTTCGAGCACGATTACGAGCGCATTGAACCTTGGGACAGACACGCCGGGAATGCGCTGTTTGTGTGCGTAAAAGGCTAAGGCCAACGTGCTGCGCCCAGGGTTTTGAGAACTGGCGCACACCCCAAGCCCGGCCATTTCACTGTTTAAATTTGTAATCACGTTCAGCCAACCGCCTCAGCCGAAATCCGCTCGTCACCCTGCCTACCCGAAAAATTCCTCCGTAAAACATGGCGCTAAGCCAGTCCCAGAGCACCCTCCCAGCGTAACGGCGGGTCTCAACATGTATCCCTCCGTAAGCGTCAAATTCCTGACGTTTTTTGCCCGTAGAATCCGGAACCAGGCCGCATATCGCTTAACACGACAATTCTATGATTGCCTCGAAATCATCAATTATTTGGTGCAAAACCATGTCATATTGCGACAGAAAATTGGCGAGTCACGGACTATGGATCATCCCTGCTTTTGCCATGCTTTCAGGCTGCGGCCTGGAAACAACCAGCGGCGATAACGGCACCGCAGAAAACACTCAGGGAACCACCGAAGAATCCGTTGCGATTGCTGGATCCGCGATGAAAGGCGTGATCCAGCAAGGGCTGGTATCCGCCAACCGCCTTGTCGCCGACAATAACGGCTACTACGCTCCGAAACGGCAAGTCGCCAAGCCCGTGCTGACAGCAATGGACGGCAGTTATGAACTGCAGCTGCGCGGCAAGGCTGACGGTTGGGCACTGGTCGAACTGACCGCCGATGGCAACACCCGGATGATCTGCGACGTGGTCCCCCAGTGTGACCAGACCGGCGGTTCTCCAGTGGCCTTTGGCCAGCCCCTCCCCCTGGACAGTAACTTCATGCTCAGCGGCGCTGGCGACCTGGCAACGGAAACGGTCTACCTGACGCCACTGACCCACCTGGCGGTCACGCTGGCAGAGCGCAGCCCCAATGGACTGTCCCCCGAAGCCCTGTCCGGTGCTTACTCAACGGTTGAAGACTGGTTTGGCCTGACCGCCGGTGCACTGCGCCTGGCCCCGCCCGACCTGACCCGGCTTGATGACATGACCAACGTCTCAGCGGACGCCATTCAGGTTGCCATCACCAATGCCGCCTTCCTGGCACTGGTTAATGGCAATAACCAATGGGACAGCATCTCTGACGTTCTGGTCGACATGACCAACCAGGCCCGGCAAACCGGACAGATTAGTGTTATGGGCGATGGCACCAACGTGGCTCTCGCCGACCTGGTCAGCGCCGCAGCCGTACAGGCATCGGAACTTCAGAGCACCGTTGATTCTTCCGTCATCAGCCAGAAACTGGTGGTTGTCGAATACCGTAACGTTCAACGCTTTAAAACCATTGCCGATGTCTATGACGGTACCGACGGTGATACGGGTGGTGACACTGGTAGCGAGACAGGTGGAGATACCGGCGGCGATACCGGCGGAGACACTGGTGGTGGCACCGTAACCGACCCAGATACAGGTGTTGACCCCACACCCGCCAACTCCGCCCTGCTGAGCTGGACGGCACCGCTGACCCGCGTAAACGGTGACAGCCTCGCCATGGGAGAAATTGCCGGGTTCGAGGTGGTCTACGGCACCGACTCTGCCAACCTGGACCAAAGCCTGGCCATCGGTGACGCATCCGTCGAGGAACTGCTGGTGGACGAACTTGCCGCTGGCACCTGGTACTTTGCGATCCGCACGCTCGATACCGATGGCAATCGCAGTCAGCTTTCAGAGGTCGTCAACAAACAGATCTGAAGCCGCCGTATAACGCCACCCCTTGAACGAGGGGTGGCGACAGTCATAGTCCCCTAGCGGCCAGTTGTAATAGAATCCTTGGTTATCGACGCAACGGACCGCACAAGCGTACTATGGACTTCACTTTCCTTGGCACCTCCGCAGGGTCACCGACCCGGTCTCGCAACGTCACTGGCCTGGCCCTGAGCCACGCCGGTACCAAACCCTGGTATTTGGTGGATTGCGGTGAAGGTACCCAGCACCAACTGCTGCATACCCGTTATTCGGTTATGCAGCTGCGTGCCATTTTCATCACGCATATCCATGGCGATCACACCTTTGGTCTTCCGGGTCTGCTCACCAGCGCCTCCATGCTTGGACGCACCGAACCGCTCGACATCATCGCCCCGCCCCAGGTACAGCACCTGATCCATGCGGTGATTGAAAACAGTGACTCCACCCTCAACTACCCCCTCAACTTTATCGACTCCGAGGCAGCGGACTTCCACTGGCACGATGAGCACCTGGACGTGTCCAGCGTGGCACTGTCCCACCGGGTTCCCTGCCGGGCTTATGTGTTTACCGAACGCTGGGTGGAGCGCCAATTGCTGCACAATCGGCTGCAGGACGATGGCATTGCCCCCGGCCCGGTCTGGGGAGAGTTGAAGAACGGCTGTGATGTCCTGCTGGACGATGGTCGCCTGCTGAAAAGCGACCACTATACTGAAATCCCCCGCCAGCCCCGACGGATGATCGTTGCCGGCGACAACGACACCCCAGCTCTGCTCGCCACAGCGGGTAAAGACAGTCATCTGTTGATACATGAGGCCACCTACTCCCAGGAAGTCGCTGACCGGGTGGGGCCATGGCCACAGCACAGCTCCGCTGAACAGGTGGCCCGTTTTGCTGAAAGTGCCGGACTGCCAAACCTGGTACTCACCCACTTCAGTTCGCGATACCGGTCCGAACCAGGAAGCACACCCCACATCAATCTGCTGGCCGCCGAAGCCATGCAGCACTATAAGGGACGACTGTTCCTCGCCCGGGATTTCGACGCCTACCGGTTAGAGAAAGATTTTTCGCTGACCCGACTGAACGATCACTAGAAAGCGCTTCCGTTGTCCGGCATTCCCTACATGCTGTCCGGAACTCAGGTCACTCCCCACGCCAAAACCAGCGTTGCTGTCTTTTAAATCAGCCAGTTAAGACACTGGCACGATATTTCCTTAATTCAAAGCTGCCTAACAACAAGTCCAATAAAAGGAGCTCGAACGATGACAGCATCGTCCACTTCACTGCGCGCTGGCCCGGCACTGGCCGGGCTGGCACTGACCTCCCTGTTAATGGTGCCCACACCGCCCGTTTTCGCCGGTCAAACCTACAGCCACACCCTGCCACAACAAAGCTACAATCAGTCCCGTAGCCGGGACTACAAGGTGTATGTGCCGGATTCGGTTGCCACGCCAGCACCTATGGTCATGGCGCTCCACGGTTGCAAACAGACCAACAACGACGTCCTCAACGACTGGGGTCTGACAGCGGCAGCAGACACCTACGGTTTCATTTTGGTCGCGCCGTTTATCACCAGCTATGACGGGCTGAGGAATCAGAACTGCTGGGGTTTCTGGTTCGACCATCACCGCCACGAGGGTGCTGGCGAAGTGGAAGACTTGCACCAGATTGGGCTGGCAGTTGAAGCCAACTACAACATCGACCCCAACCGCCGATTCATTACAGGCCTGTCCTCTGGTGGCGCCATGACGATTGTCGCTGCTGTCACCCACAACGAGTACTGGGCCGCAGCAGCACCCGCGGCGGGCCTGCCCTACGGCGAAGATTCTGCGTCGGTCTCGCTCTCTGGCCAGTGTCCGGGAAGCGCCACATTCCACAGTGTGTCACGGGTCGTGTCTGACATGCTGGCAGAGCAGGACGACACCTACCCTATTCCGTTGATGGTGCTGCAGAACGAAAACGACTGCACCGTGTTGAAAACCGCCGCCGACCATACCCGCGACGCCCACCTGCAGGTGCATGGCTCTCCCGCGTTCGACACCCCAACGGAAGCCCAGGCATCCACAACCGCTTGCACTCCTTACTATCAGAGCAGCTACAACTGCGTACATACCCGCTATACCCAAGATGGCACTGCCGGCACTCGTTCCCTGGTCGAAACCGTTTACCTCGATGGCCCCCTGTCCACCCCCAACACCCAGGACACTGATCATGGCCACTACTGGGTGGGTGGAGTCAACGGCAACAATGGCAAATGGGCTGTGAAGGCTGGCCCCAGCTTCCCGGACATCATTTGGGATTTCTTCGACCGACACAGTCGTGACGGCTCGCTACCCCAGGGCGTTCCTGCCATCACGCTCATTGGTGACAACCCGATGACCGTGACGATCAACACCCCCTTCACCGACCCCGGCGCTACTGCTGATGATGCGGAAGATGGCTCCCTGTCCGTCACTGCGGACTGCACCGGTGTTGATACCACGGCCGCTGGCTCCTACGTCTGTCTATATACCGCCACAGACAGTGACGCCAACACCAGCTCCAGGAATCGCACGGTCGAGGTGGTCGACCCAAATGCACCGACAGAAACCTGCGAACAGGCCAGCGCCTCCCCCAATGCCCACATAACAGCTGGACGAGCCTATGCCGGGGGAACATCTAACCTGAGGGCCTACGCCTCTGGAGATAACATGGATATCGGGGCCTCCTTTGACACCTGGAGCAGCGTCGCCCTGTTCGAAGGCGACCCCGGGCAGTGGTCTACAACGGAACCCGCTGCCTGCGGTGGCACCGGAGGGGGAACGGGAGGCGAAGAGCCTTCGGCCTGCCAGGACTGGAACGACACCAACCTGAACCATGATGTGGCGGGCCGTGCGTACTACAGCGGAGGTTATTACACGACTGGGGGTGCAGACGCCCTTGGTGCCTGGCCGGGCGTGTACACCTGGGTAAAAGAAACCTCAGAGGGATTCTTTGAAGCCGGGCAGTGCAACTAGTCTTCCAGAAGTGCTGGCGGCAGGACAACAAACGTTCCTGTCGCCAGGCGCTCGCCGCTGGCCAAGACCACATCCACCCGCCAGTCGCCGGTCATACCCCGGCCGATGAACTTGCTGGATGATGCCCGCATGTGGTCGCTATAGGGCAGTATGCGAACCCGGGCTACCCGCTCATCGTTCAGATACCACTCGTGGAAATGGACTTGGTTCTTGAGCCCTTCGGTTTCGGTGAACAGGAATACCCTCAGCGGCCCTTCCTCATTCATCACCAACTGGTGTGGTAACACATCCACCGGTTCCTTGTCCTCAAGCTCCCAGGTCAGCTGTGCCCTGACCAGTCCGGGGGCGAGAAGCTCAACCTGGGCTGAGGCACTCATCATGGCAGGTTCAGGTTCCACCAGGGGTGGCTCAGCAACGGCTTCACCGTCGGTTGCCATGGGGCTCTCTGATTCACCTCCTGCCACGCTGCTAACTGGTTCAACATCACCAGCGTCCGCCTGCGTCGGGCTATCGGAGGGTGGCAAAAGCTCTGCACGACTACCCGTTGGGACAGTCACGACGGGGAGTTCTTCGGCTTCTGCTTCGGCAATCTCAACCTCAAGGAGAGGCTGCGCCTCAGCAGCGCTGTCGACCGGCGCCAGCGTGATGTCCTCGGCACCGCCCATCAGGGCCTGAATGCCATAGACCGCGCCAGCCCCCAAAGCCACCACAAGCGCTGCGGCGAAAAAAATACGTCCCCAGTGGTACTCAACATACTCGTTCACCGGCGGGACAACGTCGCCGGTTTTGCCGGGAGCGCCAGGGTGTTGGGAAGGTGGGGTAGATTGTTCAGTCATGGGTGTAACTCGTCCTTGGTTACCGTCAAAGCGTGCGATTCAACGCATTTTCAACCGACGCTTCACTCATGTCCACAGCCGCCAGCCCAACACTGATCGTCACCTGAGCCAAACCGCTACCAACACCGGCATTGGCCTGACCCTCGATGGCTTTGTAGGTTCAGCATACTTTCGTGATTCGCTAACAACCGAAAAATGGCTCTGGTCAATGGCGATCAGCCAAGCAGCTGCTTGCGATAGGCCTTTGGCGTCATTCCGAACCAGTCCCGGCAAGCCCGGCTGAACGCCGATTGCTCGGAGTACCCCAGCAGCCCGGTGATCTGGCTCAACCCCAGATTCGGCTCCATCAGGTACTCCCGGGCTCGCCGCATACGCTCTTCGCTAAGCAACTGCTCATAGGTCACCCCTTCCACCGCCAGCCTGCGCTGCAGGGTGCGTTTGTGCATCGACAGGTGCGAGGCAATGGTGCCACTGCTGCAGTGCCCCGTAGGCAACAGGCTGTTGATCAGCCGAACCACATCTTCCGCCAACGTATTGGCATTGGGCGCCTGCTGGGAGTCCAGGTAACGCTCGGCCAATTGCCAAGTCTGATGGTCAGCACTGGACAGGGGCAAGTCCATCACCGGCACAGGCAGATAAAACCCACACCAGTCCTGCTCGAAGCGGGGTTCACAGCGGTAAACCTGCCGGTAGCACGCTTCGTCTGCCATGGCGGCGTGTTTGAAGTACACAGACAGCGGCCGAAACCCGTCCCCACACAGCAGCTTCATGACCTGCATCGCGTTTGCAAGGCTCAGTTCATGGGCCTGGGGTCGGTACTCCTCCCCTTCGTCATCAATCATGAAGACAAACTGAATGGCAGGACGGCCATCAAACCGGATCAGCGAGGTGCTCAGCGCCAGAGCCGGACAATGCAGGTGCAGATAGCGCGCGATATTACTGATGGCCTCGCCTACCGTCAGTGAACTTCGTGCGATCACCGAGATTGGCCCAAGGATATCCATGCCCTGATACTCGGCCAGCATCATGCCAAAGGCCGGATCGCCAAGCTCAGCGGCCGTCTCCTCCAGCAATGCATTAAGGCTTTTGAAAACCAGAAAGGAGCGGTCATCCCGCTGCTCGGCGGGCGGGATGTGATGGCGAGCCAGCAACGGCAAGGGGTTCCCACCCTTACGCCGAACCTGTTCGTCGTATCCCCACAAGTTGGTAGCCCGGATCAGGCTGGACACATAACCTCCAAGGACTCTCTCAGGTTGAACGCCAAAGCCGTACGCTGGCATGAAAAACTAACGCGACAGAGCACTTGTCGCGATTCGTCAAAAATATGTCCGGATATGGCAATATTGTCAACCCGAGGCTTTGACATAGTGAGCAGTTAGGGAACCCCTGAATAAAGCAACAACATCAACAATAAGGAAAACAATATGACGATGCAGCACTTTGACCTGATTATTATCGGCGCGGGCCTGTCTGGTATCGGCAGCGCTTGCCACATCGCCCGGGAGTACCCCAACAAAACCCTCGCTATTCTGGAACGCCGCGACAACATGGGCGGCACCTGGGATCTGTTCCGCTACCCAGGCATTCGCTCCGACTCTGACATGGCCAGCTTCGGTTACAACTTCAAACCGTGGTACTCCGATCAGGTGCTCGCCAAAGGGGGCGACATCCGCAATTACGTCGCGGAAACTGCACGGGAATTCAATCTGCATGACAAGGTCCACTTTGGCCTGCACATCACCAGCGCCGACTGGTCCAGCGAAGACCAGCGATGGACCGTGACCGCAACCCATGAAAAGAGCGGCGAAACCCGTCAATTCACCTGCAGCTTCCTGCTGAACTGCGCCGGCTACTACAACTTCGACCAGGGTTACCGCCCGACATTTGACGGTGAGGAAAACTTCAAGGGTGAGATTGTTCACCCCCAGTTCTGGCCTGAAGCGCTGGATTACAGCGGCAAGAAAGTTGTCGTCATCGGCAGTGGCGCCACCGCCATCACCGTGGTTCCAGCCATGGCTGAAAAAGCCGGCCATGTTACCATGCTGCAACGCTCCCCCAGCTACATCATGGCGATGCCGGATACCGACAAGATCTCCATGGTGCTGAACAAATTCCTCCCCAAGAAACTCGTCTTCAAGATGGCGAGGAAACGCAACATTCTGTTCCAGCGTGGGTTATACCTGGCCTGCGAGCGCTGGCCGGAAACCATGCGCAAGGTGATGGTGGGTCATATGCGCCGCCAGGTCGGACCAAACGTCGACATGCGTCATTTCTCGCCTGCCTACAATCCGTGGGAGCAACGGCTCTGCGCCGCACCGGATGGCGACTTTTTCAAAACCCTACGGTCCGGCAAGGCCGACATTGTCACTGATCACATTGACCACTTCTCGGAAACCGGGATCGTGCTGAAATCAGGCCAGACACTGGACGCGGACATCATCGTGACGGCAACCGGGCTTGACGTTCAGTTGATGGGCGGGTTGGAACTGCAACTGGACGGCAAGAATGTCGATATGCCGAACAAAATGACCTACAAGGGCATCATGATGCAGGATGTGCCCAACTACGCTTGGATCTTCGGATACACCAATGCCCCCTGGACCCTGAAATGCGACATCGGTGGTCGTTATATCTGCCGCTTGTTTAAGCGAATGGATCAGCGCGGCGCCACGGTTGTTCGCCCGGTGGACAGGGTTGGACACGAAACCGGAACCGGCATGCTTGATCAGTTTGCCCCCGGCTACATTGCTCGCGCTAAGGACCGCATGCCCCGCCAGGGCCGCGATGGCCCTTGGAAAGTAACCATGCACTATGGCAAAGACAAAAAAATGTTGGTAGAAGACCCGGTGGATGATGGCGTTCTGGAATTTGAACAGCCTCAGGCGGCCAACACCAGCCATTCACGCCCCCTTGAAGCCACAGCCTGAACGCAGCAACTACTGGGAGATCTGATTATGAGCACAGACAACAAGCCTCCGGTGCTGCTCATCCATGGCATGTGGAGCGATGCCGACACTCTGAAGCAGGTTCGTGACGCTTTTCGAGGACAGGGCTATCCGGTGGAGGCCGTGACACTTCCCCACCATAGCCCCCTGGCCAGCCATAACCCAGCCAGCCGAGCCGCCTTGGCTAAGAGCCGGCTGCAGGATTACGTCGACTACCTGGTCAGCCAGGTCCGGAAACTGGGACGCCCGCCAATTCTGGTGGGGCACTCCATGGGTGGGCTGCTTGCGCAGCTCACCGCCGCCCGGATGCCCTGTGAACGACTGATCCTGCTATCCTCAGCCGCCCCCGCCGGCATCAACGGCCTGGGCCTGTCGGTGTTCCGAACGCTGGGGCACAACCTGCTGCGTTTCCCATTGTGGAAACAGGTCACCGACTTGCGGCTGACCAATGTCCGGTACGGCATTGCCAACGCACAGGACGATGCTACGCAACGAGATGTCTTTGAGCACTGCGGCTACGAGTCCGGCATGGTGACCTTCCAGATGACCGTGGCGGCCTTCACCAGGCGCTCGTTTGCCTATGTGGAACCCGACAGTATTTCCTGCCCGGTGCTGATCATCGGTGGCACAGAGGACCGGATTACTCCCATTCGTGTGCAGCGCCGTATCGCAGGGCACTACGGTGAGCGCTGTCAGTTGGTGGAAATCAACGGTTGTTGCCACTGGACGGTCGGTGGCAGGTTCTTTCCCGCCATTCAAACCGCCATGTTCGACTGGCTGGAGCAGACTCAGCCAATTGCAATCGATGACGCTGAATTAGTGGCCGGGTAGAACCTCTACCACCCCTTCCCGTGGCCTAAACCTCCCGGAATCGTCAACTGATTTACATTCTCAAACGCCGGACGCGGCTAAGCTGTTAGTTTAGCAACGTCCGGTAGCTTCCAAAAAACTGCGCTAGACTTGAAAGTATTGACTTCGTTTCGCGAATGGGACCCAGCGCTCACGTGCCCGAACAACCAGCCAGTCCAGAAACACGCCCGCACCTGTTACTCGCCTGCCACGAGTGTGACCTGGTTTCAGTCATCACCATTCGCCAGGACGGCGAGTGGCATCAATGCCCCCGATGCCACCATGCCCTGCTTCGCCCGGCACAAAATGACCAGCTGACGCCGGCGCTGGCTTTCACCGCCCTGATACTGCTTTTACTGTCGCTTGCCTTCCCTTACATCGCCTTCGAGAAAAGCGGCCTGGAACGCGCCATGACGGTGACTGATGCGGCCAACGAGCTGGCCACCTACCATCACCCGCTACTGTCGGTCATCGTCATTGCTACCATCATAGTGATACCCGCGTTCTATCTGCTGTCGGTCTGCTGGATTCACTTGGGCCTTGCCGCCCGCCAGCCGTTACCAGGCAGCCTGACCCTGGCGCGATGGCTGCCACGCCTGCAGCCCTGGATGATGGCAGATGTGTTCGCCATTGCCGCCCTGGTCAGTCTGGTCAAGATCATCGCCATGGCCCACGTCCAGCTCCTGGAGGCGTTCTGGACCTTTACCGGTTACGCCCTGCTGCTGTTGATTACCGTCACTCGCATGAACACCATCTCGCTTTGGCAGCGACTTCTGGGAACCCTGCTACAGCCTCTCGGCACCCAACCGGGCCGAACCGCGCAAGCCCAGGGACTGATCGGCTGCGCCTGGTGTGGCCAGCTGCAACCACTGGGGAAGCATCATTGCCTGCGTTGCAGCAGCCCGCTGCATGAACGCCACCCCTTTACCCTGCAACGGGTATGGGCGCTGTTGATCACGTCAGTGCTGGCCTGTTTTCCGGCGCACCTGTACCCGATCATGGTCACATCCAGCCTGGGACAGTCCGAACCATCCACCATCATCGGCGGCGTTATGCTGTTCATTGATCACGGTGACTGGCCCATCGCACTGGTGATTTTCACCGCCAGCGTGCTGGTACCGTTTGGCAAGATCTTTGCCATCGGCTGGCTCTGCATCGCAGCCAGCCGCCGCAACCATAGCTTCGATATGGCCAGCCAGATGCGTCTGTACCGTTTCACGGAATGGATCGGGCGCTGGTCAATGATTGACGTGTTCGTTGTGGCCATCATTGTCGGACTGTTCCAGCTCGGCAATATCCTGACGATTGAACCCGGACTGGGAGGCCTGGCCTTCTCGGCCGTTGTTATCTTCACCATGCTGGCAGCCCTTCAGTTCGACCCCCGGCTGATCTGGGACCAGCTGCAAAGCCCTGCACCATCAAGCCGCCAACCGGAGGCGACCTCTTGACTAATACTCCTGCGACATCTTCAGCTCCGAAATTGTCTGCCGTCTGGCTCATTCCTTTACTAGCGCTGCTGATAGGGGCTTGGCTGATGTACAGCAATATCGCCGGCAAGGGTCCGGTCATCACTCTGATGATGGAGAATGCTGAGGGCATCACCGCGGGAAAAACCGCCGTAAAAACCCGGAATGTGCAAGTGGGCCTGGTAGAGAGCGTCAGGCTATCCGATGACCTTACCCACACCCTACTTTCCGTCCAGATGCAGGCGGGTACCGAGCGGATGCTGCTTGAAGACACCCAGTTCTGGATCGTCAAACCCAGGGTCGACCGAGAGGGCATCAGCGGCCTTAGCACGGTACTGTCAGGTGCCTACATCGAATTGCTTCCCGGCACTGATGGCAGGCCGCCAAGGGCTTACTCCGTCAATGACTCCCCGCCGCCTCAGCTAACCGGAGATGGCCTGTTCCTCACACTGGTCAGTGATGTTGGCAGCTCCGTCGATACCGGGGACCCGGTCAACTACCGCAATCTGCGCGTGGGCCGGGTGGTCGATACCCAATTCGACCCGGCCGAAAAGGTTTTCCGCCACCAACTGTTCATTGAGGAGCCCTACGATGTGCTGGTTACTCAAACCAGCCGGTTCTGGGAAGTCAGTGGAATGGGCTTCAAGCTGGGTGCCGAGGGGTTTGAGGCTCAAATCGGGTCCCTGGAAACCCTGGTCGGCGGGGGGGTGTCATTTGCGGTACCCGATCCAAATATGAGCCTTGGCCCCCCGGCTGAGGATGGTGATACCTTCACCCTTTACCCGGATGAGGAAGCGGCCCGGCGAGCGCTGTATTCACAGACTCTGGACTATGTCCTGATGATTGAAGGCAGTGTGCGGGGGCTGCGCCCGGGAGCCCCGGTTGAATACCGCGGGGTCCGTGTCGGCACGGTGGAAACCGTCGCCTGGGGATTCGGTTATGAAGGCCCAAGTTCCATGCAGCAGGATCCGGTACCCGTGCTGATCCGCCTGGAGCCCCAGCGCCAGGCACAAAGAACCGAGGTCCCGATGAGCCGCTGGGAAACCGAGATTGCCGCCATGGTCGATGGCGGCCTGAGAGCCAGCCTGGAGACCGGCAGCCTGTTGACCGGCGCATTGATTGTTACACTGGACTTCTACACCGGTGTCGCCCCCGCCACACTGGAGCAAACCTACCGCTCGGTTCCGGTTTTCCCCACTGTCGATGGCAGCGGCATCAGTAAGATTGAAGATCAGATCAGCACGCTTCTCACAACGCTGAACAACCTGCCGTTCAACGAACTTGCCAATAACCTGAACCAAAATCTTGAAACCATGGCCAGCGTCGCTCAACAACTGGATACCCTGGTGGCCAACCCGGCTCTGCACAGCCTGCCACAGGAAGCCGGGAATTCCCTGATTGCCCTGCAGGAGGTGCTGGACTCCTGGCGGGGCGATGAAAATGGAGCGGCCTTCCGCGAACTACAAACCACGTTGCAAAAGCTGAACCAGATGATCGACCGCGCCACCCCCGTTCTGGATACCCTGAACGAACGGCCCAATGCCCTGATTTTCCAGGACAGCGCCGCCCCAGATCCACAGCCGAGAGCGCAACACCCATGATGAATCAACCACGTTACGCCCTGGCCTGTCTGTTTACCCTGATGCTGACGGGCTGCAGCCAGGCCCCTGTGATCCCCCCGCCAGGTTACCTGTTGCCCGGCGCCACTGCCGTCGGCGTCCACCCATTGACGGTGGAGGTGCGGCTGGCCGGTTACCTCGATCAGGGGGGCATTGTCTACCAGCTCAGCAACAGCGAGCTTCACATCGCCCGCCAACACCGTTGGGCCGAACCGCTGGGCCGCCAGCTTGAACGGGCGCTACACGCTGCGCTCAGTGAGCAGGCCTTGTCAGGAGAGAACCGACTCGTCGTCAGCCTGAGCCAGTTCCAGGGCGTTCAGGTCGACAGTGGCGATCTGGCAATCATCCAGGGGGTCTGGCAGTTCAGCGAGGCCGGCAAGACCTCGCAACAGGGAAAAATCGACTGGCAAGCGCCGGTGCCGGCAGACGGCTACGCGGCGCTGGTGGAAACCCTGGACCAGGGTTGGCAGGACACGGCGAGGAACATTGTCTCAGCGCTGGGACACTAGAACCCCGATAACACCTCCTGCAAATCACGTTTCAGCTCTTCCGCCTCGGTGATCCAGAGTTCGCTCTGGGCACCGGGGAAAACCCCGACCGCCAGCCCGTCCTTGGTTAACCCCGGAACCCATTTCTTGAAGAAATCCGGCAGGGAAATCGCTTTGGGAGACAAGTCCTCAGCTCCCTTTGCATAGTCGCTCGCAAACTCCGAAACCGGCCAGACCGGCAGATACGCGACACCGTCCTCTTCCGAAACAATCTTCAGGAAATGATTGTCGGCGTTGATGAGTATCCAGAGTTCACGCTCCTCAACCACTGCATCCAGAAAATAGTCGTACCGTTCCTCGCCATCCATCTCGAGTACTTGCATTAACGGGTTATCACTCATGGCGGCTCCACTGCGCTCGTTTGGTTACCGGCGCAGTCTACCGCAAACCCGCAGCCGACGGGTTCTTCATTTCCGCAGTAACAGTCACTGCTCTCGGTTCACATGTCAGCGCCCCAGGCCGGGAACGGATCATTCAGGGTTTGCCAGAAAGCCTTACCGGCTAGCAGCTGCTCATCATCCAGCAGACAGCCATCGAGTTCGCGGCAGATTTCTTCGCGATCCAGGCTCTGACCGATGAACACCAGTTCCTGGCGCATGTCGCCGAATGGCTCTTCCCAGTTGGCGCGAATGGAGTCCCGATAGCCGGGATCTTCCGGCCAGTTCGCTTCCGGCACCGCCTTCCAGAACATACCCGCAAGTCCATGTCGGGCAATGCCGCCGGCCTGACTCCAGTGGCCCGCAAATTCCGGCCGGCTGGCCAGCCAGAAGTAGCCCTTGGAGCGAATCAGCTTACCGCTGCTCCGGGGGTGGTGGAGAAACGCAAAGAACTTGGCCGGGTGGAACGGTCGACGGGCCCGGTAGACAAAGCTGGAAATGCCATACTCCTCGGTTTCCGGCACATGTTCGCCACGCAGCTCTTTGAGCCAGCCCGGTGACTGCTGGGCGCGTTCGAAGCTGAAACGGCCGGTCCCCAGCACTTTCTCAAGCGGCACCGCGCCGTGCCGAATCGGTACCAGCTCGGCCTCAGCATTAAGGCCACGCAGGACCGCCATCAGGCGGGTCACCTCGGCGTCATCGACCAGATCGGTCTTGCTGATCAGGATGATGTCGCTGAACTCCACCTGGTCCACCAACAGCTCGGCGACGCTGCGCTCATCGTCCTCTCCCAGACTCTCGCCGGTGTCCTTGAGGGTCTGGGCCTCGTCATAGTCATTGAGGAAATTTGCCGCATCCACCACCGTCACCATGGTATCCAGCTGGGCCACATCCGACAGGCTGATGCCCTCCTCGTCGGCAAAGGTGAAGGTCTCCGCCACGGGCAACGGTTCCGAAATACCGGTGGATTCGATCACCAAATGGTCGAATCGGCCTTCGTCAGCCAGTCGCCGGACCTCCAACAGCAGGTCCTCCCGCAAGGTGCAGCAGATGCAGCCATTGCTCATTTCCACCAGTTTTTCCTCGGCGCGATTGAGTTGGACTTCCTGCTCTACCTGGGCGGCATCGATGTTCACTTCGCTCATGTCGTTGACGATCACCGCCACCCGACGCCCCTCACGGTTGTTGAGAATATGGTTGAGCACGGTGGTCTTCCCCGCCCCCAGAAACCCGGATAACACCGTTACCGGTAAGCGTCTATTTGTATTAGCCATTCATTTTCTCTCCCGAGGCCACTGGCCTTGTCGTTCAATTACAGGGGTTCACTTTTATTATGTTATAACATAACATTTTACATCGCCAAGTCGGTGACCGGTGCAAGTCATTCCCCAACGCCACCAGATCACCCTCAGGGAAAGCAACGTTATAACATTCATCAAGGAACCTCAGATGCGTATGAATCGCGACCTACACGTGCCCCTCTCTTCGGCCACACCCTCCCGGTTGGCATTGGTGGCCCCTCTGCTCGCCATGACATTAGCGGGCTGCGGCGGCAGCAGCTCCGACGACGACAACTATGGCCATGACCACACCGAGATCGAAAGCGCCGGCCGGCTGGCACTGTTCGACACCGGTACCGCCGCGTTGAAGGTGCTCGACCTGGACCAGGGGGCCGTACTTGCCAGCTTTGCGCTGCCCGGTGAAGCGCCCCGGCTGTACGCCTCCCCGGACCACCGCTACGGCGTCATCGTCCAGCGCGGCGATGATCGGGTGTCCTTCCTCGACAGCGGGTTGTATACCGAAGATCACGGCGATCACCTGCACGATTACGCCGAAACACCCGTCATGTTGAACCTCACCCTCAACGACCATCGCCCCACCCACTACACCCAGGGTGAGGATCATGGCGTGGTGTTCTTCGATGGCTCCAGCGGAACCGCCAGCGCCCGGGTCACTGTGTTTTCCGACATATCCCTGGGCGGCGGCTCGGCCCTGGCCAGTCTTGAGCGGGAAAACAACATGCATGGCGTGGCCAAGCTGCTTGGCGACCAGCTATTCGTGACCTACCGCGACCCGTCCATCACCGACACCACCCTGCCTGCTGAAGTGGAACGGTACAGCCTGGACGGCGACACCTTTGCCTTTGAAAACCGCTACACCGAGCAATGCCCGCTGTTGCACGGAACGGCCGCCAACGATCATGTACTGGGCTTCGGCTGCAGTGACGGCGTGTTAGTGATTGATCTCCAGGACGCCAGCTATGGCGCCCGCAAGCTGGCCAACCCAGCAACGCTGGCCGAAGGCAGCCGCATCGGCACTTTGGCGGGCCATAACAATGTCGAAGCGCTGGTAGGCATCGCCGGTGACCAGCTGTTCGTCATCAATGCGGAAGCCCCCGCAGAGCCCTATCAGATGTTGGATATAGGCGCAGGCATTGGGCGGGTAATCCAGGGCTTTGACGGCCACGGCGAGACCTTCTACGTGCTGGGAGACGACGGCAAGTTGCGCCTGTTTGACCCTGCCGCAAACTGGTCACTGACGGCCACCCTGGCGGTCACACAACCGCTGACCGAGGGTTCAACCACCCCGGCCATCGTTACCTCTGCGGCGGGCGACCGGCTCTTTGTCCTTGACCCCGACCGCCAGCGTCTTATCGAGATCGACAGTCACGACGGCGACACCGTCCGGACCCTGGATCTGGGATTCACTCCCGCTGCCAGCCTCGCCTGGCTAGGCCTGGCCGCAGACCAACACGGTGAAGACGGCCACGACCACTGATACCCGGCAGGCCCTCGGGCCTGCCTCTTTTCCCTACCGAATTCACCGGACCCTCCTGTCCGCAGCCAGAGGATTACCATGCGCTCCAATTCATTCCGCGCCGGCATTGCATTGCTGGCCTTCACCGCCATTCCCACTGTCCAGGCCAACGAACTGAACCCCGACATCAGCGTGGTGCTGGACGGCTACTACAAACAGAATCCCACCGCCCTGTCTCATCGTGACGAGGGCTTCGGCCTCGGCCACACCGAGCTGTCCCTGTCCGCTCCCGTCGACGACCTGTTTGAGGGCCGGTTGACCGCCGTGCTGGAAGAGCATGATGGCGAAAGCGAGGTGATGCTGGAGGAGGCCTTCCTGCAGACCACCGCCATGCCCTGGAACCTGAGCGTGCGCGGCGGCCGCTTCCTGTCCCAGGTAGGCTATCTCAACAGCCGCCACCTGCACGAAGATGATTTTGTCGAACGTCCTGCCGCCTACCGGGCCCTGCTCGGTAGCCACTACTTCGACACCGGCCTGCGCCTAAACCTGCTACTGCCAACACCGTTCTACTGGCAACTGGGCGCCGAGGCGTTTGATGGCAACCGCCTGTCCGAAGGCGAAGAAGACATCGGCGTCTATACCGTCAACACCCGCTTCGGCGGAGATATTGGCGATGCCCAGAGCTGGCAGGCCGGTCTATCCTACCTTCATAATCGCCAGACTGAGGGTCACACCGAAGAAC
Source organism: Marinobacter zhejiangensis (assembly GCF_900114775.1). GTDB lineage: Bacteria > Pseudomonadota > Gammaproteobacteria > Pseudomonadales > Oleiphilaceae > Marinobacter > Marinobacter zhejiangensis. The sequence continues at coordinate 73,254 of NZ_FOUE01000003.1, read as the reverse complement.
CAGCCGGCGCAGAAACGGAGCCAGCCCACACTCACAGCCATGACCATGCCCACGGCGCTGGTTACACCGGCCAAAACCTCTACATCGCCGATTTGGTCTGGAAGTGGTCTCCCAACGGCAATACTCGCCAGCAGCAGCTGACCCTCAGCGGTGAGTACCTGTACGCCGATGACCTCAACGAGTACGCCACCTCCGACGACACCCACGAGGGCTGGTACGCCTCCGCGGTGTACCAGTTTGCGCCGCAATGGAGCGCGGGTGCCCGCTATGGCCAGGTCGATCTCCGGGCCGTCCACGGTGATCACTTTCACGACCAGAGCCTTAAGGAAAGTGATGTGATGCTGGCCTGGTCCCATTCCCACTTCTCCACGGTTCGCCTGCAATACACCCACCAGGACGGCGAAGGTTTTGATCAGGCAGACAACACGGTTATGGTTCAGTACGTCATGAGCCTGGGAGCGCACGGTGCCCATGGATTCTAAGCGGTTACTGCTTTTCTTGACGTTTGCCCTGCTGGTGGTGCCCTCGCCAGCGACCGCCAGCCTGCGGGTGTTTGCCTGCGAGCCGGAATGGGCCAGCCTGGTGCGCCAGCTGCTGCCGGACGCCGCCATCACCACGGCCACCACCGTCTGGCAGGACCCCCACTACATAGAGGCACGACCCAGCCTGATTGCGGCCATGCGCAACGCCGACCTGGCGGTGTGCACCGGCGCCTCGCTCGAAGCCGGCTGGCTTCCGACCCTGATCTCGCGGGCTGCCAACCGGGCTATCCGTCCCGGGCAGCCCGGCCTGTTCATGGCGGCGGACCAGGTCTCTTTGCACCAGCCCCACAATCATGTGGATCGCAGCCTGGGGGATGTCCACCCTGAAGGCGACCCGCACCTGCACCTGGACCCGGACAAGCTGCCTCAGGTGGCGACCGCCCTGGCCGACCGGCTCATCGCCATAGCTCCAGAGCAGGGCCGCGACATCCAACGGCGGCTGATTCAGTGGCGGGTACAGTGGAACTTGCAGCGGGCGCAATGGCGCCAGACGGCCCAGTCACTCGAAGGCATGACCCTGGTGGTGCAGCATTCCAACTTCGGCTACCTGTTGCGCTGGCTGGGGGTCGCCTCCGGCCCGGACCTGGAGCCAAAACCCGGCCTGCCTCCGACCGCAGCCCATCTCAACCAACTGCTGCAAGACCCACAACTGGAGCAGGCGCAGGGCATTCTGGTCAGCAGCTATCAGGACCGTCAGCCGGCTGAATGGCTGGCCACCCGCACCGGACTGCCGGTACTGGTGATGCCGGGCACGGTCACCGGGGCAGTGCCAACCGAGACCCTGGCGGCACTGATCGATCACATCCTGACGAGTCTCAAAGGGCTCAACCGGAGCGAGGCGGCTCGGCACGCCCAGGTACAGGAGGAAGCACCGTGACGGACTGGCTGTGGCTGTCCGTGCCCGTCGCCGCCAGCGCCCTGATGGCGGTGAGCCTGGTGCCTCTGGGGCAACGGGTTCTGGCACGGGGGGTCGTGTTTGCGGACCTGGCGATTGCCCAATGGGCAGCCCTTGGCACCCTGACTGGTCGAGCCTGGATGCCGAATCACACTGTCGCCGGTCTGCCGTTCAACAGCCTGCTGTTCGCACTGCTGGCGGTGACCCTGGTGCACCTGATGGTGCAGCGGGCTGCAGCTTACCGGGAGGCGCTGATTGGCTCGCTGTATGTATTGGGCGCCAGCCTGGCGACCCTGATCGTCAGCCATAACCCTCACGGCGCCCAGCACCTGGCGCAGACGCTGAACGGCGACTTGCTGTGGGTGACCCCCAGCGCCCTGCCCACACTTGGCATCATGGCAGCTCTGGTGTTGGCCTGGCAGGCCCTGCGGCCTTCGCCGCTGCAGGCCGGCCTGTTCCTGCCGCTGTTTGCGGTGGCGGTGACCCTGACGGTGGAACTGGCCGGTATCTACGTGGTGTTCGCCACCCTGATCGTCAGCCCACTCGCCCTGTGTCACCTTCGCAGCCGGGGTATCCTGGCGGCCGTCGCGGCGGCGCTCGCCGGTCATGCTCTTGGCCTCGCGCTCTCCGCACACTTCGACCTGCCCGCCGGCCCACTGGTGGTGACAGCGATTGTTGGGGTGGGCATGCTGGCGCTGGTAACCGACCGCCCATCAGTCAGCGATGGAAAACCTGATGCAGCACCATCAGTATCCAAGCCAGAGAACCGCTGAGGCTGACGGCGCTTCGGGAACCGGTTACAGTTGGCGACGACATACCTACAACGGAGAAACCAGATGATTGGATATGTGACGATTGGCGTTAGCGATATGGCCAAGGCCAAGGACTTCTATTCAGGCCTGCTGAGTGATCTCGGCGCCAAAGTGTTGCTGGACATGGGGCGCATTGCCTTCATCGGCAAGAGCATGGCCGAGCCCATGCTGGCAATCTGCACCCCCTTCGATGGCGAATCCAACCATCCCGGCAACGGCAACATGACCGCACTCCCTGCGGGTTCCAAGGAAGCGGTGGACCAGCTCTACCAAAAAGCCATCGAGTTGGGTGCCATCTGTGAGGGCGAACCGGGGCAGCGCATCCCCGGACAGTTTTACGGCGCCTATGTCCGTGATCCTGACGGCAACAAACTGGCATTTTTCCAGTTCGGATAATCCGTCCGCCAGCAACTCCTGGCATTTCAGGCCAAAGCTCTGATGGCCAACATTGACCGGCGATCAGAGCACCTGTAGTAATGTTTATCCCCCCGGATCGGCAAACAACGCAGACTTGGGGTTGCGCCTGAATGACTGATAATGCAAACGCAAATTGGCAGCGTTCAGCAGTTTGGTCCAGACTGTGACTTGGAAGGATCACCCGTCAAGACAAGGCCTTAGGAGCCAGCCATGAAACGGATGCATGGAGAATACCGTCGGCACTTACGTTCCGGAATTCGGATACCGGTTGTTTTAAGCTACGCCAATCACACCGTCGAAACCAATACACTGGACATCTCAGCCAGCGGAATACGACTGAAACGACCGAGCCGGGTCTACATCCGCCCAGGCGAAGTCATCGATATCAACTTTCGTGACCGCGCCGGCATGAAGGTCGTTGCCACAGTGGCCCACACCGGTAAGTCCCACATTGGCCTGCAGTTCAAGAACCGGCATTTTTCCGACGCGGAACTAAGAGAGCTCTATGGCGTTGCGCCATCCTGGCAACGACTGCTATCCAACAGCAAGCGTTCACTTTGGAAGAACAGTCGTCGCTTGGCCGTTTTTCTGGCCAACACTTATCTTCGTTCCCTCATACTTCGTCTCATCCGGCCCCAGTTCCTTTTTGCCGTTTACGGCAATAAAAAGCAGGTCGGTTCCTACTTCACCCCCGGCATGGCAAAACGAATGCCTTCCAACCTCGTTCTTGGTTACATTCGCAATGCCGACATGCGAGGCCTGATGGTAGCTTCGCAGTTCTTCGAGCACGAACTGCAAGAAGAACCTGATAAGGTCCGGCGCTACCTGGGCCAGTTGCAACAGGACTACCCCCAGGTAAAGCGCATCGCCTTGGTAGGGAGGCTACCCAACTTTGTGAAGAAGGCCGGTATCGAGATTACCGAGCCGCTGGTAGAGGGAAGCCTGGGTACTCGATACATGATCTGGGACATAGCACGGCAGATGCGTGAACGTCCGCAATACTGCAAACAGGACAGCATTGTTGTACTCGGCGGCGCTGGCCGCATCGGCAATGCGGTGTGCCTTGACCTGACCAGCCTGTTCAAGAACGTCATCGGGTTTGATCCCCGTTACGAGGAAGACAACGAAATTGACACCGGCCAGGGTACCGTTCTGCAAACCTCTTCGGTGGCACGCCTGCATGAAGAGAAGCTCTACATCGCGTTAACCCACCATGGTGATGCCGTCCTCGACCTGCACCACCATATCGCCCCGGGCTCCCTGATTGCAGACGATACTCACCCCTGTATCAGCCTGAAGGTTCGGAAGCGCCTACAGGAAAAACAGATTGCCGTGGAGAAAATCGTTCTGGCCCACGAGGAATTCATGATGTGGCCTCGCATGCCGGACTGGAATAACCGGGATATCCCGGGGTGTCTGGTTGAAGCCATGATCCTGCTGCGCCAGCCAAGCGCCGGTGAAGGTAACTTCACCTCGTTCTGTCAGGAAGCAGAATTCCTGGGATTCACCGGCCGTCTCGTACCGCCCTTGGACGAATAGGACAAGTGGACTGCGCGCCATGAGGAACCTCAACAGATGGGCAACCGGGCTAATGGTGGCGATGCTCTTATGGTCCCTGGGCGTCAGCGCGAAGGAACTGGTCGTCCAGGGGAATACCGGCCATTACAACCTGAACGACCGCATTGAGTACCTACTGGATGGCGACCGGTCCCTTGAGCAGGTATTGGCCCAGGGGGAGTGGCAGGAAAAATACGACGACAGCGTCCTGAACCTGGGCTTCACCGGTCAGGCGGTCTGGCTCCGGACCAACCTGCACATTCAGGAACCCCTCCCCCACCAATGGTACCTGGTGATTCCCTATCCATTACTGGAACATGTGGAGCTTTTTGTTCTGCGGGACGGGCGATTACCGGTGGTCTATCGCACCAGTCGCCAGGAAGCTGAACGCTGGCGAGAGCAGGCCCACAGCTACCAGGTTGCATTATCGTTACCCCGCGACCTGAGCGGCCCTGTGACCCTGGTACTGCGGGCGCAGTCAGCAACCTCCCTGCAAGTACCCGTAGAGCTGTGGCGAGAAGACCACCTGCTCCACCGCTTTTCTCGCGCAAGCCTCTATTGGGGCACCTACTTCGGTGTGTTGTGTGCCCTGGTGATCTACAACCTGTTCCTGTTTCTCTCCATCCGCGATTCGGCGTATGGCTATTACGTGCTGTACATCATTTCAGTCGGTCTTTTGACCCTATGCATCTCCGGCGTTGGCAGTGCCTGGCTTTGGGCCGGAGAACCGTTGCTGACCCGCTATGCCCTGCCCATCAGCACTGGTCTGGTGTCGCTGTTCGCCTTGATGTTTGCCCGCAGTTTCCTGAAATGGCAGGAGATTTCATCACGCTGGGACCTAAGCATGAAAGTCGCGGCGGGCCTGGCCGGGGTGTTGATTGTCTATACCTGGATAGACCCCGTTCACGGTGCGTTTCTGGCGGGCCTGCTGGGGACGATTGTGATCATCCTGCTCATTGCCGTAGGCATTGCCGGGCTCAAGGCTGGTGTCGCCATCGCCCGCTATTTCGTGCTGGCCTGGACGACCTTTGCCATCGGGGCAGCCCTGTACCTGATGAGCGTGTTCAATCTGCTTCCGGTCAACATCATAACCAACCATGCCATGCAGGTGGGGTCGGCGGCCGAAGTCCTGCTGCTGTCCTTTGCCCTCGCCCACCGCATCAAGGACGAGCGGGCCCGCAAACTGGCGGCACTGAGACGACAGCAAATGGCAGAGCACCAGGTACGGGACCTGGAAATGCGCTCCCTGGAGCTGGCAATGCACGACTCCACCACCAAGATGCCCAACGCGTCGCTATTAAACCAACGCTTGCAAGCACAGATGAATCTGGAGAAACGGGTCGCACTCACCCTGGTCCACTACCCGCAGGTTAAGGAAATTGCCTCCAGCATGGGCCACCGCTTGGCCGAAGAAATGTTTTGCCAACTGGTGAAGAAGCTCAACCAAACGCTGAACGGGCTCAGCGGGGCCATCTGCCTGGAGCAAACGCCTCCTGCCTTCATCGCCATTCCCGAATTCGGATCTGTGGCATTCCTGATTGATGTCAACGAACTGGAAGGCGCGCTGGAGCCCTTTGTCGAGCAAGTGGTCGGACACCATGAGGTCTCCGTCCGCTCCGTCAGGCTACCGGTGTTCATGAACCTGCATTGTGGGGTGGCAGTTGCCCCGGAGCACGGTGACAGCACCGAAATACTCTATCAGCATGCCTCAGCAGCGCGGGACCGCAGTGAATCCAGCAAAGACCCAGTGCAATTCTACAACGATGAAATCTCCGACTTCGCCCGCCGTCGCCTGGACCTGTTGACGGCTCTGCCTCCGGCCATCGAAGCCGGGGAAATGGAGCTGTACCTGCAACCGCAGATGGGCAGTGACGGGCGGGAACTGGTCGGTGCGGAAATGCTACTGCGATGGCAGAGCCCCCGCTTTGGGCCGGTGCCGACCTGGGAGCTGATCGAGATTGCCGAAAGCGCCGGACTGATGGATTTGTTATCCCGACATGTGGTCGCCCTGGCCTGGAAAACCATGCAAAACCTTCGGGCGCGGGAGCTGGATATTACCTGCAGCATCAACCTGTCGGTGCAGAACCTCACCAACAGCCGTTTCGTGCCCTATGCCCTGGCCGGTATCCGGGAACACGGAATTCCAACGAACCGGGTCATCTTCGAAGTGACCGAAACCTCCATGATGCACAACATGGACGCGGTCATCGGTTCACTCTTACTGATTGCTGACAGTGGATGCCGGATAGCACTGGATGATTTTGGCACGGGCTACTCCTCCCTGGCCTATTTAAGCCGCCTCCCTATTCACGAGCTGAAGATAGACCGCTGCTTCATCAGCCAGATGTGCACCAGCCGCAATGACCTGGGGATTGTCCAGAACACCTTGAAACTGGCCCGCACCCTCAACCTGGAAGCGGTTGCCGAAGGTGTCGAAGACAGCGCTACCATGGAACTGCTCAGCCAGCTCGGCTGTCACCGGCTCCAGGGTTACCTGTTTGCCAAGCCCATGCCGGTTGAGGAGTTCCTGGAATGGGCACCGGCGCAAAAAAACCGCGCCCTTTAGCCCCCGTCCAGTAAAAAACCTACTGATTCCGTTCACTTTTCCCTATTATTCTCAGAGCCTGGCCAGCCCAGGCTCTAGGATCACCACCGGGAAAGGACGTCCATGCTCAAGAAAGCCGCCATCATTATCTGCGTTGTTATCATCGGGTTCGCAGGCCTGCGCCAGATCAGCCAGTCCATGGACCAGGCAACCCGATACGATCAACAAATGGACGCTCAGCGACAAGACATCTTGTCGAAGCGGCAGGAATTAGTCGACCAACTGCAAACCGTTGAAGCCAAACCCAACCCATCCGATCACGATCGCTGGCTCATGGCGCACCTCACAAAATCCATTGAAGGACTGGATAAGGTCATCGGCACTGTCGATGCCGGCCAGCAACGCATGGCACGCCAGTCGTTTCGAACCTGGGCGGGCCTAGGCGGGGTATTCCTTGGGCTGGCAACGTTTGCGCTGGTCTTCGCATACCGCCCGGACAGCCAGCTGTCAGCGGAAGATCGCGCGCTGCTCCAACACCCCCTATCCCAAACGGATGGTATTCGCCTGGACCCACAATCCTATCAATCTGAAGCCGCACCGGTTTCCTCCGGCGCAAACTTCGTTACCGGGCGTATTCGCCAACAAGATATCGCAACCCTTAGAATCCAGGGTGGACGGATGATGAAGGCCTTTGCCGCCGCCTTCATCATGGGCCCGGTCACCTATCTGGGCATTGATGGTTACTACCTGCTAACGGATGTGTTGAATCGGGGCATGGAGGCGGAGTTCAGCAGCGTTCTGGACAGTCTGGTCATGATGGCCAGCTTTGGCCTGGGCGCTATTCTGATCCTGAATGCCGGAGGTCCCGCCATCACGGTGGACCGCCAAGCACAGGTGTTCCGCGTTGCCGGTAAACAGTCAGACATCCCGTTCGGGGACGTCGCTTCACTGCAGTTCAACGACATCCTCGTCACCGGCAAATACACCCATCAGAACCACCAGATTCAGCTGAACCTGAAAAATGGCCAATCCCTCTCATTGCTCAACCATGCCGGAAAAGAGCAAATGCAGGCAGACCTGATCCGCCTGGCACGCTTCACCGGACTGCCCATCGCAGTTCCAGCCGTCTGATCAGCAGAACGCGGCCAGCCCCTAACTGGTCGCAGAGTGATCAGCCAGCTTACGCGTCGTTACAAAAGAAACATTACGCTTCGATTCCTACACCAATCTCAGCGAAACCATTGTGGAAGGGATGTTGACGCCTATTGGCCCGAATAGCGACGATGGGCGCTGGAGACACGCGTTCCACGTGTCTTCCGGGCGTAAAAATCCTACGCCCCGGTAACAACACAATAACTACTATCCATTCAATGGAGCACAATAAACCATGGCCAATATCACCACCTCCCTCGATGAGATTCTCGACATCGATGGCGCCGTAGGCGCAGCCCTCGTGGATTTTGAAAGCGGCATGTGCCTTGGCACCGCAGGTACTCCGGGTTTTGACCTGGAACTGGCGGCAGCGGGCAACACCGAAGTCGTACGCGCCAAGAAGAACATCCGTGACCAGCTGGGGCTGTCTGACCGCATCGAAGACATCCTGATCACTCTGGACAGTCAGTACCACCTGATCCGTATGGTGGGCACAACCATGTTCTTCTACCTCGTCCTTCAGCGGGACAAATCCAATCTTGCCCTCGCTCGAAAACAGCTCAGTACCATTGAAAAAGCGCTGGAGATTGAGCGTAGTTAAGCCAGCAGACACACGTTAGCCCTGGCTCTGGTGGCCGGTTAACGCCGGCCACACGAGTTTTCTGAATGCGGGTATATGCCTACAAAAAACTGTGGCTATTTTTTACCCACTGACGTAGAGTAGCCCCCGTAGGAAAAAGTTAGCAAAGCAGTTCACGAATAAGACGTAGTTAAAGTTGTAGTACCCGTCCTGTTTTTGATTCCGCCTGTTTATTAGTTCCCGCACTCTGTTGGCACAGCCCTCCTATCGTTGGGCACCAACGCTCTTAATGATTGAATTCAGGAATATTATTTATGTCTACTACAACCGGTACCGTTAAGTTCTTCAACGAAGCTAAAGGCTTTGGTTTCATCACTCGTGAAGGCGGCCCTGACGTATTCGTTCACTACAGCGCCATTCAAGGCGGTGGCTTCAAGACCCTGGCTGAAGGCCAGCAGGTTGAGTTCACCGTGACTCAGGGCCAGAAAGGTCCTCAGGCGGAGAATGTTGTCGCGCTGTAATACGCGGACAATATCCCCAAAAAAAGGCAGCTTCGGCTGCCTTTTTTCGTTGAATCACCTCGGTAACGGTACGCTTATCACCAGTCTCAACATGCGATGATTAGAACCTGGCGCCGAGGGTGACCCAGAGCTTGCTGGTGTCAACTTTGCCCGCCGAAGCATCGCCCGCCATGTAGGCGGCGTATTTGAGGCCGCCGTAATAATGCTCGCCAAAGCCTCGGTTGTAGGCCACGTCCACTTCGCTACCGAGGTCGTCATAGCCCGCACTGTCATCATCCGCACTGAAGTCATGATAGGCCAGCACCCACTTGCCTCCAGCCATGGGTATTACCGCTGTGGCCATCAAGTCCTGAAGACCGCCGGCCGGCGTCGCCAGGAACTGGTCGGCCCACCCATTAAACGCATGCAGGGTCGCCAGCGGCGTGGCAAAGCCGTAGGTGCCGTCATCCGACCCCAGCACCTCATAGGCCACTGAGAAGGTCATGCCCTTGGCGTTCAGCCCAAGCAACGCCCGATAATAATCAGCCTCGGCATCACTGCCGCCACTGTCCGCTTCCTGGGTGGCGTATTCCAGCTCATACACCAGACCAAGATCGTCGACGTCGGTCTTTCCAGAGAAACGCAGACCGTAGGTATCCAGACCGTTGTCGATGTGGTTGTCGAGCTCCAGCAAGTAGGCGTACCCGGTCACAGTCCCCAACGGGGAAACATAACTGGCGTGCATCAGGTTGTCTTTTGCTGCCTGATCCCTGGCCTCAGCGAAGATTCGGTTGCGGTTGGTAATGTAGGCATAATCAAAACTCACGTCACCCTGGGCATAGCCCAGACGAGCACCATCAAACGTCTGACGATCCTGCCGCCAGCCAACGGCACCAACAAAGCGCTGGTTGTCAAAGGTAATGACCTGGCGACCACCCCGGGCGGTCAGACCGGACTGGCTGTACTGCAGGAACGCCTGGTCAACCTCTGTGGTTTCCGGATCAGCGATCACTGAGTGGTCGGTATGCTGACCAAGCGTGTCGTTATAGTCATCCACATTCACCACAACCCGCGAATCCTCAAACTCCAACACACCGCTCACCCCCTCGAACGTGCCGGTCTTATAACCCAACCGGGTTCGGAGCGTGAGGGCATTCCCATCCTTAAGGGCGTTGTCCTGATCCACATTCTCGTAACGCAGGCGAAAATCGCCATACGGGGTACCCTCGCTGAACGCCTGGGTCAGAGTGTCTGCAGCCAGGGCACTGCCACAGGCCATAACGGTACCGAACAACAGGCCGGTTTTTCGCATCGTGTAACGTGTCATACGTTCTCTCCTGAGTCTCTCTGGTTTTGTCATCGCACGTAATGCCTTGGTCCAAAAGCTCGGTAATGCGTTTTTTTCGCCGGCTGTTGTCATTATTTGAGGCAAAAAAAAACGCTTATCAGGCCGGGGTTGAACCCCGGACGGATAAGCGTCTTTGCTCCTGGTGACCAATCGGCCAGTTCCGGGGCTCAGAATAACTCCCTCAAAGCTGGCGAGGTAAGGCTAGGCATGGAACGTGCCAAACACGCGATCAAGACCTAACAGACTGTAATATAAAACGTTCTTCTTAAACTGAAGGGAAACACTTGAGCGGCTGTGCCGCTTTATGCGTCAAAATAGCGGTGACGTGCCTTAAAAGAGATCAACACAACGCCAAGGGACGTTTCAGCAGCCCCATTCCCGACTGAGGTCAAAGAACACCTGTCCGACCAACTCCGGAACCCTCGCTTCGGTTACAGAAAAACCAACGGTCGGTTCATACACAACGTCACTGGGGGTGCCGATCGCGGCCGCGGGAACCGTTATCAGGACCGAAACCGGGGCGCCGTTGAGCACAGCAAAAGGCTGACCGTCAGGGTTCACCAGCTGGATGCGACACTGCGACGGGTCAAATCGCCAGGCCCCGCTGAACCCGAAACTGCTCACCAACTCATAGTCAGGGCGGTCAGACACCGTTAGCGCCGCCCCTGTTTCCATTTCCACCTCTGGCGCTCGTGTATGCAGCTTGTCCAGAGTGAATGTCCCCGCTCTGCCTGTTGCCACCACCGAGCGACCAGAGCGAGGGCCATCGCTGACCAGCACCAACCGGTAACGATGTTCCCGATAGGACGTCGTCAACAGTGCGTCAACAGAGACCCGGCCAGCCGTGGCGTCAGGGGGCGGCGGCGTATGAATGGGGTCGTTTGCCTTCCGATAAAGCTGACAGCCAGACGCCAGCAAAACGGCAAGGAGCGCCAGCACTAATCGGCCTGTCACGTTCTTTAACATGTTCCATCCTTACTTGAAGCCCCACCACCTGGCCTGAGAGTCAGAGGTTATAGCGCTTCGAGATATCCGCCTGCCGTTCCAGCCTCGGTGCATCGCCCAGAGCTTCCAGCAGCTCCGGCCAGACCAGGGGGTGAGGCTGAGCGCCTGAAAACGCCTCCAGGCACTGATCCACCGCCACCAGATCGGCATCCTTGGGCACCAGCAGATAAGCAAACAGCCCTGGCAGCTCCTCGGTATGCTCGCTGCTGGCGTCTGCGTTCCCAGCGTTCGGCTCAAGCTGAAGTACGTATTGATCGTTACTGCGACGGGAGAGCACCACGTCCAGATTCGCTAGCTGTGCCCCCAGTTGCTCCAGACGCTCATCCCCTGGGTGCACACCATCCAGGGTAAACGTGGAAAACCCTGGTGCTTCAACGATTTTCAAATTGCGGTAGATAAAGTGGTAGTTGCCTTCCAGGTCGCAGGGGCGGCCTTCGTCGTCGGTTTCCGACAACTCATTCAGTGGGGCGGGATCAAACACCAGACGCTCCCCATAGCGCTGAGGCGTGCCAAGCTGACAGATGTCAACGATGGTCGCCGTAGCAGGACCGGTTCGCTGGGCATAGCACCGCTGGGCATCACCGTGTTCATCGGTAAATTCAACCTTAACGATGCCCATATCGTGCTCGTCAAGGGCAACCCCTTTCTCAAACCGGAAGCCGATGACCTCGGCCATCTCCCGTACCAGCTCCCAGTGGCCTGCAAGCGTTGCAGTGACCAACAGTCCCCAGCGCAGGTGTGAATCTTCAGGGAAGGCGTCGACCAGAAGCTGCCACGACGCAATCGCTTCGTCATAGCGTTCAAGCTGCTCCAACACAACCGCGCGTTGATAGATTGCGGCGGGGAGCTCCGGCTCGATAGCCAGCAGTTCTTCCAGACACTCCAGCGCCCGCTGAGGCATGCTGCCCCGATAGAGATCAACATAGTTCCACAGGCGGGCGACCCGGACCTGGGGCGGCAAGCCCGCTACATCCAGGGGGCAGGCCGCCGTGAAGCCTTCTTTACCAGAGGCATTCAGCAACAGGCGGCCGTAGGCCCGTTCAACCGCACCGGACTCCGGCAACCGGTCACGGCTCTCAGCCAAAAGCGCCAGGGCCTTGTCCCCGGCACCGACGTGCTCATACATGGCTGCCAGCCGAACCACCAGGTCATCCTCATCGGGCCAGCGAGCATAGGCCTGCATGAGTGCATGCAGGGCTTCGTCCTCAGACTCGAACTCGAGGGCATAAAATGCTTCCAGTGTTAGGGAACTCTCCAGTGCAGGCAGGGCCTGCTTCATTGCCACCAGTTGGCGCTCCAACTCTGCCACCTCGTCGCTGGCTCCCAGGTCCTTTGCCAGCAGAGGCAACTGCTGGTGCATCGCCGTCAGGGCAATCTCCGCAACCACCCAGAAACCTGCCGACATGGCCAGCTGCGCCAGCATCCCCGCCACCACCAGGGCTTCGCGGGCGGCACCGGCCTCTTCAAGGCGACGAAGCATCGTCCGCCCCTCGCGCAGGAATCCGCCGGTGACGTCAAACCGGCCCGCCTGGTGTAGCTGGTAGCGAATCTGCACCCAATGCCTGAAATGTACTGATGCCGACATCGCATCGTCGAAGGACAGCAGCGATTCCTCCACCTGCGGCCAGTCCTCCCGCGCAATATGGACCAGGCACAGGATCTGCTGCGCCTGCCGGAATACCTGCAAACCGTAACCCGCACCCGAAAACGACTGCAGCGCCTCCAGCGCTTCGTCCGCACGCCCCAGGCCCAGCAAGGCCCGCGCCTTCATCATCAGAATCTGACCCGGTTCATCATTTACCTTGGCCAGTTCCCGCGTGGCCAGGTCCACTTTCTCCAGTGCCGTTGCGTAGTCTTCCACGTCCAGGTAGGCGTCAATCATTTCGACGGAGATACAACAGTAGCAGGGCCAGGTTGCATTGATTTCCGCCAGGGTCTCTTCGGCAACCGCCACCCGTTCCTCGAAGTAGGCCGGGCCATCCTTGATGCCATAGCAATTGGCCAGATCCTGAACCGCACAGATTCGCTGGGGACAGTCCCGCGTCTCGTCCTGATGGGACAGGTTCAGCAAATCGATGACTTCCGGCAGCTTATGAGCATTACGCAACCCTAGTACCTGACTCTGCATATGCCAGTGCCGGAGAAAAACCTCCACCCACTTTTCATCGTGCTCACGCGCCAGGGCCAAGCCTTCGTTGTAGAGCGCTTCGGCACGCTCATGCTCATCTTCACAGGTCCAGTGAGGCAGGTCCCCCATGATCTCCGCGAGCCGGTCCTGACCGGCTTCGTGCAGTTCCCGTTTCTTGGTATGAGTCCAGGCCCAAATATCCATATCACTGCTCCATCAGGGTCAACATTGAGGCACCAAAGGTGCTTAACCGGGTCACCATCGAATCGTCTTTTTCATCGCCGTCCTGCGCACTCGCAACGCAGCATTTCACGACGTTGGCGAAGTCCCTGGTGATAGCCCCGTCCAAGGACGACAGTTTCTGGATCACCGGGTTAAGCAGGTTGACGTAAACAATCCGTTCTTTATCTTGTTCAATCGTGCGGGTATGCAGACGGGCCAGACTCAGGGCCGCACTGCTGATCCGGCTGGCCGCCTCATCGCTTTCAATGCGGTTCTTGCGGATCGCGTCGCGGTTACTGAAGTACACCAGCGGTACCTCGTCCGGCTCAAACTCAGCAAACCGCACGTCCACATCAGGCTCTTCAAATAGCGCCGTTAGCCGTTGCTCAACCACCGCCGACACCGTTACCCGGCGAAGCAACTGTTCCTGCCCTTCCCCTGTCCCCAGATTACGGAGCCGTACGCCCTCCAGCTGACTGAATTTCTGGCAGTAGGCCGATACCCCATAAAGGTAACCCTTGATCAGGGGGATGCCTTGCGCCGCCAGCAACATATCTTCCGAAGAGGCAGCCACCTCCGGCTTCAGGTACAGAGCGCCCTGGCTCTTCTTCACCAGCTGGGGAACGGTGAATTCCCCGGTATTGGTAGGCAGTTTGATGCTGCGTTTGGTGGCCTCAAACAGGCGGTCGTCCACCACCGCCGCCCCGATCAGTGCCTGATTGTGGCGGACCAGGATGCGGCCCCAGGCTTCCGGCTCCTGCAACACCAGGTTACGCAACCCGGTCACCAGTGCCTCACGGATGAATTCCCTGACGCGCCGGTAGTAGTCATCCTCCTGCAGGCTCTCGCGACTGGCGGTTGGTTTGAATCGCGGAGACTCCACAACCAACCCGACAAATCCGGCCCAGCGTGGCAGCAGGTCGGCTTCCTTATCGGTGATGAACATGTTGCGGATGAACACGCTGACGTTACGGGAGTCTGACGACACATAACTGCTGCCATCCTGAATCCACAACAGACCGTCGAGGTCGAGGTCGTTCTCCGGCAGGCTGATACAGGCCAGCGGCGCATAATCCGCCTCAAACAGCTCCGCAAACGCCATCTGTCGCCGCTTCAGCTGCAACGGGGAGACGCCCTGCTCCGCCCATGGTGGGGTCACATTGTTGATCGGCTCAGGACGCTCATTGATGGTGATTGGGATCGGCAGGAGGCTGCAGTACTTACGGACCAGCGCCGATACCACACCACTATCAGACAATTCAGAAAACCCGGCCTTCAGCCGCAAGACGATCCGCGAACCCACGGATTGCGATGCCGATTCAGAAATGGAAAAGGTCTTTCCACCCGAACTGGTAAACAACCAGGTACTTTCCGGCTCCTGATAAGAGGTGGTGTATACCTCAACCTTATCCGCCACCACATACGCGCTGAGGAAGCCCAGACCAAAGTAGCCGATCATCTCATCGGTGGCCGTGCGCTGACGCAGGATTCGCGTATACCCGGAGCCGATGGTGGCGAGGTAATCGCCCACTTCATCACGGGTCAGGCCAGACCCGTTATCCTGAATGACCAGCACGTTGTTGCCGGGGTCGGTGTAAAGGTCAATCTGAAACGCCTTTGGGTGTCCCGCTTCCAGCTGATAACGGAGGCAGGCGTCGTGCGCATTCTGAATCAATTCCCTAAGGGCCACGGCCGGTGTGGAGTACAGGTTCTGGCCCAGCACCTCCAGAAGCCCGTCAAGATTGACCTGAGTATGTTTAATCTGCGAACTCATTGTGGTTTACCCCCTCACGGCAACGTACTGACTCCATCCAACAGGGTCATGGCGGATGACCGTGTGGGATTTATCGTTAGAGCGAGGGCAATATCAGGGCGGCGACCGGGTCAGAAGATTCAGGAGGGAAGCAATCTGCTTGCTGTCCTTAGCGCGTTGAGATCATCCATGCTCGTCAAGTGGATACCTTAAACGTGACGCTCGGTGTTGTCTGGTCAAATTGCAAAAAATATCAAAAATTTACGGTAGAGACGGCCTGAAGAATGTCGGGGTTACGCTTATAAAGCCCACATGAACGAGAGGTTCCCGTAGCTCAGCACTTTTTCGCTGTCCCGTACCGGCGATGTGGAGCCTCGCAGGGTCAGGGAGGTGGCAAAACGATCCCAATGGACCCCACCGCCTATCACCAGCTCAGCGATGGCATCCCGGCCATCCACCTCATAGGGGCCACTGTGTTCAACAACATAGGAATAACCGATGTACTGCCCCGAGGCACCGACGAACGTCTCCCACCCAAATCCGGCCCCATCAAACAGACCCACCAGTGAACCGGCAGTGCCAAAGCCCGAATAGTCCGGGATCAGGTTTTTCGGCAGGTTCCGGCCGACCCGCAGGAAGCCGCCTACCTGGGCATTACCCAGAAAGTTGTTGGCGTCGACGCTCCAGGCGTATCCGGCCTCAGTTTCGATTCCTGCGACACTGACCCGCTGCAGTACCCGTTGCGTACCTGTCACCCAAACCCCGCCAACCAGGTCCTGGCCCAGCTGGTCATCCCAGCCTTGCGGTTCATCAGACCCGGTAACCTTGTGGACCCACTTCTGGGCCTTATCTGCAAGGGAGTCGGGGCCCACCACCCCCAGACGAAAGCCATAGCCCACCATGGAGTTGCCCTCAGCGCTGAACAGCCCCACCTCCAGATTAGTGAACCCCGCGTAGGGCAAGTCATTGAAGTCGGGTTCAGTACGGGTAATGTCACTGGGGGTGATCATGGCCTGCTCAAGGCTGATCGTTATGGTATGGCGGTCTGTTGCGGCATCGACACCAGGTAACAGGTCCAGTCCCCGGGCAATGGCGCACACAGAGCCTCCTTGCTGACCACAATCTGCATGGGTATCCCCCACGTAACTCAGGCGGACACCATTGGTATAACGACCGTCTGAGCCAACAAGCAGGTCATTGTCCCAAGACAGCGCCAGGGTCGAGGCCGCAACGGGAAAAGGGAGAACTAATGCCACCAGCAACAGGGGACGAGTCAACGACATGGAGCATCCTCACTACGTTCGAGTCAGCCCGCCACCAAAAGAAGTCACAGACCGAAAAGTTCGTTCATTACCCTGCCAAGCACAGGGCGCTTACGCCTATGAAGTCCTTTTCAGCCAAGGTCCAACGAAGCTAGCAATAGCCATACTGGCGGTCAAGTCAGAGCGCCGCCCCACCGAAACCTTTGCAAAGTTGCGAACAAGGTTTCGCCATCCCTATACTCTGACCGAAACGGAAAGCCACCCAGAGACGGATTTTTTCTGCCAATGATCAACGCCTTTGCCGTATCCAACTACCGAAGCCTGAAAGAGGTTGTTTCTCCCCTGGCTGGCCTCAATGTGGTGACTGGCCCCAACGGGTGTGGCAAATCCAATCTCTACAAGTCCCTGCGCCTGCTGGCCGATACCGCCAAAGGCGAGCTGATCTTCTCACTGGCACAGGAGGGGGGATTGGATTACACATTCTGGGCCGGCCCGGAAAAGTTTACCAGTGGCATGAGAGACGGCACCGCCCCGATCCAAGGCTCCGCCAAGAAACAGAACACCCGCCTGAGGCTAGGCTTTGTCGGTGAAAACTTCGGGTACGCCATTTCGCTTGGCGTTCCAGCCCCTCAGGGTTTTGCGGGGTACCAGGACCCGTCCATGTTCCAGTTCGACCCCGAGATAAAACGGGAGTGCATCTGGGCAGGCGATGTGTGCCGGCCAAGTAGCTGCCTGATCGACCGTATTGGGTCTACCGTGAAAGTACGCGAAGGCCGCAGCTGGCAAGTCTACAACGCCAACCTCAACACCCATGAAAGCGTGCTGAATGAAATCAGCGACCCGGTGGCGGTACCCGAAGTCCATGCCGTTCGGCAAACCATCCGCAACTGGCGTTTCTACGACCAGTTCCGGACCGATGCCCACTCCCTCATTCGCACTCCCCAGATTGGCACCCGCACGCCGGTGCTGGATCAGGAGGGTCATAGCCTGGTTGCGGCGTTACGAACCATTCACGAGATTGGCGATCGTCAGGCGCTGTACGACGCCATCGAAGATGCGTTTCCCGGTGCGACCATCCGTTTTGAAGCCGATTCCGGGAACCGCCTGCTGTTGCAGTTCGTCCAGGATGGGCTCTTACGCCCCCTGAACCAGGCGGAACTGTCCGATGGAACGCTTCGCTACCTGTTGCTGGTGGCGGCACTGCTCACGCCCCGGCCACCGTCCCTGCTGGTGTTAAACGAACCGGAAACCAGCCTGCACCCGGATTTGCTGCCCGCCCTGGGGCGCCTGATCATCCGGGCCTCACAGGAAACCCAGGTGTGGGTGGTGTCCCACGCACCACGGCTGGTTGCGACCCTCGAAAAGAGCGATATCTGCAACTCCATCGCCCTGAACAAGGAGCTTGGCGAGACCGTGATCCTGGGCCAGGGATTGTTGGACGCACCACCCTGGCAATGGGTGGATTAGCGGTTACCGCCCCCATTCCGATACGTGGTCGGCGTACAGCCTATCCACTTTTTAAACACCCGCCGGAAGCTGGAATAGTCCTGGTACCCCAGTTGCCCGGCGATGGCATCCACCGACAAATCCGTGTGGCGCAGATAAAACTGCGCTCGTTCCAGCACTAACCGGTTACGCAAGGCCCGATAACTGCTGCCCTCCCCTTTCAGGTGACGACTGAGTGACCGCTCGGTCATATTCAGCCTGCGTGCGGTCTCGCCCACACAGGGCAACACATCTCCACGTTCATTAAGTACTTGGAGAACCTGGCGGCAGTAAGGCTTGTGGTCATGGATCTGCAGCTGGTGTTTGCGGGCTTTCAAGGTCAGTTGAAAATTATCCCAGGCAATGGGGTCATAAAACGGTGATGGTAGCGTCAGGTAGTGATGGGGAATGTCCACCGCCGCGAACCTAGACGAAAAGCGGGCTGGGCTGTGGAAGTACTCCGGGTAGACCGAATGGTTGTCCGGCAGGGGGTAAGGAAACCGGAACTCCCCGTGATCAAACGGCTGCCCGGTCACAGCTTCAATCAGGTTTTGAACCAGCAGCAATAACACTTCGATCTGAAACCGGCGAGTGTTCTTCAAATCGGCCAGCTCGACAAAATTCAGTGTCAGGCCGTCAGCATGGCGGTCGGCCTGCAACCGAATATAGCCGACATGAACCGGAATGAAGGTTTCCGCCAGTCTACAGGCATGCTGCAGCGTAGGCGCACAAAGCAAAGCGCTGCCAAGCTCCCCCAGCGATGGTGGAATCAGCCTTGCCCCCACCCGAAGGCCGAGATCCACCGACGGCTCTGAGGCGATCACCCGTTCCAGGAATGAAAAAAAATCCGGGTACGGCATGGTTGCCTGTGTGCGGATGTCACGACAGCTCAGGGACGACGCACCTAGCATCCAGTCGGTTTGCGCTTCGTCCAGTGGCAACTCGCGGCAGATAAAGCGGGCGTATATGGTGGATACGTGCTGCACAACTGTTCGTCTTTTTATTGGGATGGCTGAAAATACCATGGTCCTGTCCGGCACAGCAATGGCGGCTGATCGGCCCGATAACTTATGGTTTTCGTCGTAATCAACTCCCTTACAGAACCGTCTGGAGCTTCCATGACAACCGACAAAGTGGCCGTTAAAGCAACGGCACCAGTAGCCGTTGCCGCCATTCAGCTGGATACCCGGCTGGGTGATACGCTCCATAACCTCCGCGCCTGCCAGCGGCTGGCGGAACAGGCGGTTGACCAGGGAGCCCAGTGGATTGCCCTGCCGGAATTCTTTAACACCGGCGTGTGTTTTGACCCGGCGTTAGTGGCCGCAATCGAGCACGAGGACGGCCCTTCCGCCCAGTTTCTGCGTGACTTCTCCAGGCGCCATGGCGTGGTGATCGGGGGCTCCTTCATGTGCCGGATTCCACATGGCGGTGTTCGTAATCGCTATCTGTGTTTCAACAAGGGCGAGCTGCTGGGGAAGCACGATAAAGATCTACCCACCATGTGGGAAAACGCCTTCTATGAGGGCGGCGACACTGATGACAGCGGCGAGCTAGGGCAAATTGGCGATGTCCGGGTTGGCACGGCCGTGTGCTGGGAGTTCATGCGTAGCCAGACGTCCCGTCGCCTGCAGGGAAAGGTCGATGTGCTTATCGGCGGCTCCCACTGGTGGAGCATGCCCGACCACTGGCCGACGTGGCTTACCCACAAAATGGAAGCCCATAACTCAGACAACCTGATCGCCAGTGTGCAGGAAACTGCGCAATTGATTGGTGCGCCGGTGATTCATGCCTCACATTGCAACCGTATCCAGTCTCGCTTTCCGGGGCTGCCCTGGCTCACTTACCGAGGCACCTTGGAAGGCCATACCGCGATCATCGACGGGCATGGCCAACTGTTGGCTCACCGGAGCAAGGATGAGGGCGAGGGTGTCATTACCGCCCACATTACACCTCGCTATGTCAGCACCCAATTGCCCGTGCCGCAAAGGTTCTGGCTACGGCAACGGGGCTTACTGCCCACATTGTCCTGGCACCTGGACGGTTTCTTCGGCAAACGCTGGTATCGGAAACACGTGAAACACCAGGCTTGATAGCCGCACCTGCCAACACCCCCACATTCAATCTCTACGAAGTCAGAGGACTAAACCGTGTCATTTCCTGAAGTCGGCCCCGCGTGGCTATTGCTGACCGCCGCCATCGCAATGTTGATCTCCCTGCTGGAAGCCTGGCTGGCAACCCTGATCATCTATGGCAAAGTGCGCTGGTTAAAAAAGATCTTCCCGGCGACCCATAACCTGATCCGCTCCCATGTCGACTACACGATCATGACCGCGTTAACCGGCTTTGTGTATTACGCGATTGATCACCTGGCATTATCCATCCCAGATGCCATTATCGTGATTTACTGCGTTGGCGTGCTCTACAACCCCGCAGGCTTTATCGCCAAGGCGATCAATCCAAACATGGGCAACAGTGATACGGTGCTGGGGCGGGCAATGGTGTGCATCGGGTTCTTACCAGCGACCATCGGGTTTGGTTACATCATGGTAGCGATTATTTTAAAACTGATCTGACAATGCATTTACCGATTGTTGAGACTTTACCGCTCTGTCGCGATCCGACAAAAATATGTCCCAATCCGTCAATATTGGTCGCTCAAAGCTTTGAGATAATCGAGAGGACAAGCACAAACAAAAAGAAGGTCACAACTACCATGCCACAGACGAAAACAATCCTGATTACCGGTGCTGCCTCTGGAATTGGCAGGAAAACTGCCGAGCTGTTCGCCTCCCGCGGATGGCTTGTTGGCGCCGCCGACATCAACCCCGCTGCACTGGATAAACTGGTTGAAGACATCGGAAGCAGCAACGTCATCCCTCTGGTTTCAAACGTGAGCACAAAAGAGGAAGCGGACGCCATGGTTCAGTCGTTCCTGAGCCATACCGGTGGGACACTGGATTGTCTGTTTAACTGCGCGGGCGTGCTCTTTATGGGCCCCCATGAGAACATCACCTCCGAGCAAAAGAAACTGCTCATCGACGTCAACGTCAATGGCGTCATCCACTGCACCGACGCAGCCTTTGACGCGCTGAAGAACACTCCCAAGGCACACATTGTCTCCATGTGCTCCGCCAGCTCGGAGTTTGGTGCCCCGCACCATGCCGTGTATGGCGCAACCAAAGCGTTTGTCCGGAACTTCACCGAAGCCCTGAACGTCGAGTTCAGTCAGCATGACATTCAGGTATCTGACATCGTCGTCGCATACGTGCAGACACCCATGGTGTTTGATGCTCAGGTAAAAGCGAAAAGCATCGAAAAACTGGGGGTCAAAGTAAAACCTGAAGATGTCGCCAATCGGGTCTGGGAGGCCGCCCATGGCAACAAAACCCATTGGTACGTGGGCGCCGATTCCCGCCTGATGAACCTGGTCGTACGCGCACTCGGCCAGAAATCCAAGTACGTTTACCAGGCCCTGGGCGGATAAAGACGACTCTATCGCCCCAGCCTCCGGCGACATCGCAGAGCAACTGCAAAGGGCGGACGGATCGAACCGCCCTTTGCCGACTTCATTAACTTCCCGCCGATTCCGCAGCCAGGTGAACCTCAACATGAACCGGGTACGCCTGTAGCCGGGCTGTCAGAGCACCCACACCGGCACGATCCGACTCGCCCAAGGTCACATCCACCCGCTGGCCATGATGCTTACAGCTGGTGGCGCGCAAACTGAATGTCTGTCCACCGAGTTCCTCCGACACCACCCGGGTGAGTTCACGCTCAATCGCGTCCAGGCGAAGCGACGGCTTGAATATTTTACCGACGGCGGTCAGCGGGATTGCGTCGATGATCCAGATGTTCTTGGGGATGGCGGCACGTTCAGCTATGCGTTCGTCGCAGAACGCCAGCAATTCGGCCTCCGTGCACTCAGTACCCGCACGCAGGCTGACATAGGCCACGGGCAGTTCGCCTACACGGTCGCAGGGTTTACCAACCGCCGCAGCCATGTCCACCGCTGGGTGCTGATGTAACACGTCCTCAATCATCTGCGGATCGATATTGTGGCCACCGCGGATGATCAGGTCCTTGCTGCGCCCGGTCAGCCAGAAGTAGCCCTCCCGGTCAATTCGAGCCAGGTCACCCGTGTTGAACCAGCCTTCCTGCACCCAGATATCGCGATTCTTTTCCGGGTCGGTGTACCCGGCAAAAACATTGGGGCCACTGATGATCAGCGTACCCACTTCATCGGTGTCACAGTCTCGCTGGTAAGCGCCGTGCTCATCCAACTGCACGACCCGAGCCCCCGTGTAGGGCAACCGGAAACCGACAGAGCCAGAACGGCGTTCGCCGGCCATTGGATTCAGCATGCTGCCGCAGGTACCTTCAGTCATACCAAAGCCTTCGACAACCACCAGGCCGGTAAGCTGTTCAAACCTTTCGTGCACGGCCTTCGGCAATGCGGCGCCGCCACTGAGCGACTTTTTCAGGGAGCTGACATCAGCATCGCCAAAAGGCACTTGAAGCAGGCCGGCATAGATCGCAGGCACCGCGCTGAAAAACGATACCCGGTGTTGCTCCACCAGCTTCCAGAATCGACCAACCAGCCCCGGAGTACGGAAACCACCGGCGGTGGCCAGCACAATCTCGGCCCCCGTAGCCAATGGCCCAAGTCCGGTGATGATCACGGCGTTGACATGGAACAGCGGCAGGCCACAGAGCACCACATCATCGGAATTGAATTGGAAAGCGGCAGCGGTCATCAGTGCGTTGGTCACCTCATTGCCATGGCTATGCGGGGCCAGTTTGGGTACACCCGTCGTACCACCGGTGTGAAACAGGGACGCGGTGTCCTCTGGTTTGATCACCCGGTCAGACAACACCCGTTCGCTCACCTGGGCTCCTGCCAGGCGATCAAAGTCCTCACACCAGTCTTCAACCGGCAAAGGCAACGCAGCGCGAATCGCCTGGGCCTGAGCCTCGGGCAGGAACTGGCAGGGATCAACATACAGAACCTTTTGCAGACTGGGCACCTGGTCGCGGATCGCCACCACCTTGTCCCAGATGTCGGCACCAGGCATCGGTGCCAGTGCCACCAACACCTTGGTTCCGGCCCCGTTCAGAATCCCCGCAATGTGCTCAGGTTCCAGCATCGGGTTGACCGCATTGGTGATACCCGCAGCCTGACCGCCCCAAAGCGTAAAGTGGGTCTGGGGTAGGTTCGGCAGCATAAACGACACCACATCCTCAGGGCCTACGCCGAGTGCAATAAAGGCATTGGCAGCCTGGCGTATGCGCTCGCCGAATTGACGATAGCTGTAGCAAACGCCCTCTTCCCCATTCTCGGCGGTAGGCAGGAAACGCAGCGCCACCGCCTCTGGACGGCGCTGAACGCTGGCCTCAATCATCTCCAGGGTACTGTCAGGAAAGTGGTAGGAAGACCAGGGTGTTTTCTCAATCGCTTCAATGTCGTCCATGGTGCGGATCGGAGGAAACGACTCCGCCGCTGTCAGAAAGTCTGGTTTCATCTTCTATTCCGGGTTGTGGTAGTGAGGCATCAGCGGCTTCATGCCACCGATTTAACGAATACGCCACTGAAGATGATGCGATCAATCATAGCGGCCCCGCAACCCGGCATTATCAGAAAATGGGTAGAACAGGGGCTAACGGGGGCAATTGATATCGGTTTCATCAAATGCCCCCAGACTTGGCTGAAGTTATTGCCTGTGGATAGAGGACTGGGCTCTTTCGATGGCTTCATTGATATTCAAAGAAGCTGACTCCTGCCTCGGCGGAAACTCCTCGAACGTTTGCAGATGCTCTGTCAGTAAAGCCAGCATCGGCTGGAATACCCAGCTCTTGCGCATGATCTGATGGAAGCCGATGTCACCGTCGTAGTACTCGAACGGGTCCTTTCGCAGGTTAAACAGTTTCGGCATGGTGTGGAAAACCAGGTCTTCGTAATAACGTCCGTTCGGCTTGGTGGCAAAGTGGAGCTTCCAGGGGCCGACACGTACCGCCGTCAGTGACGACTCGTAGTAGTAGAAAAAGTGGTTACGGGCAGACGCCTCAGCCTGACCGGTCCAGTAGTCGAGGTTATTCACCCCGTCGATCATGACATTGTGGGATTCGCGCAGTTCCTCATTGATATTCGGGCGCCCCACCGCCGCCGCAATGGTCGGCAGAACGTCCTCGTGGGAGGAAATGCCGTTGAGTTTCAGGCCGGCGGGGATGTGCCCCGGCCACCGCACCAGGAACGGAGCTCGGACGCCACCTTCCCAGGTGGTCATCTTCTCACCCCGGAACATCGTGACACCGGCATCGGGCCAGGTGCTGGATTCCGGGCCGTTGTCCGTGGTGTAGATCACGATGGTATTGTCTGCGATGCCCAGTTCATCGAGCTTATCCAGCAGCTGGCCAACATGGCCATCATGCTCCATCAAGCCGCTGCCAAACTTGTCTTCGGCAGAACTGACCCCGACCGCCAGGTGTTCATTTTCTTCGGTGAGGTGGGTATACACATGCATCCGGCTGGTGGCATGCCAGATGAAAAACGGCGTATCTTCACCGTCCGCCCGTTCCATAAAGTCTACGCTACGTGCCAGTATTTCCTCATCGAAGGTCTTCATACGCTCAATAGTCAGCGGGCCGGTATCGCGAACGGTCTGACCGCCATTGCCATCGGCATAGGACTCAATCACCCCACGGGGGAGGTACTTTTCACGAAATTCCTCATTGGTCGGGTAATCCGCCTGCTCCGGCTCCTCGGATACGTTGAGGTGATAGAGGTTGCCATAGAACTCATCAAACCCGTGCAGAGTCGGCAAGTGCCGGTCCAGGTCACCCAGATGATTCTTGCCGAACTGCGCGGTCATGTAGCCCTCTTCCTTCAACACCTCCGCCAGGGTCGGATCCTCTGGACGGATGCCCAATGGGTTGCCTGGCTGCCCCACTGTTGTCAGGCCGGTCCGAACCGGCAACTGCCCCATCAGAAATGCCGCACGGCCAGCCGTGCAGCTGGGCTGGGCGTAGTGGTCGGTGAACAGCACACCCTCATTGGCAATCCGGTCGATGTTAGGTGTCGGGTATTGCATACCGAGGCTATACGCGCTCAACGCATTCGGCGCCACATCGTCCACCATGATCACAAGGACATTGGGCTTGTCGGCCGCCAGCATGGGCATAGCCAACAAGGCCAGCACAAGCGCCGTGGCGGTGTTCATCAAACGTCGTACATTACTTCGCATGGGCAAACTCCTTTTTAAATCTCACACGTAGAACGAGTACTGCCGTTGCCGGCAAAAAAGGCACAAAATCTCAGTGTAGCAGCGTACACCGATAGCACCATTTACCCGGCCGCTTCACCCAGCGCCCCTCGCTAAGTCACTGATTAACGTGTTTACTTCCTGGAGCTTCGTCGATAGATTAGAAAAACGCATGCATTAACAGTATAGAGCGCCCCCGGTCGTTTCATTTTGCGCAAACCGGCAGGTTGGAGTTGTACATCAGGAGAAAGGACAGCACCGAGTATGGCGCGCAACAAACAACACAAACCACCCGCCAGCCACGCCCGCAGCCTTCGTACCAACGCGTTGATCTCCGCCATTTTGGTCACCGTTATGGCGATCGTAGCGACCTGGTTTTTGTTGAGCGAAAACCAGGCCCCGGAGCCTACGCCAGCTCCTGATGCGGCGCCTTCGCTGACAACACCCTATTTTGTTGGCCGTGACACCTGCACCGGTTGCCACGCCACCGAAGTCGAAAACTGGACCCAATCCCATCATGACCTGGCCATGCAACCCGCTAACGAGAACACCGTTCTGGGCGACTTCTCGGGCGCGGAATTCCACTACAACGGCATAACCTCCAAGTTCTATCGAGGTGCTCAGGATTTCATGGTCGAAACCGACGGCCCGACCGGTTCGTTGCAGGATTACCCGATTCACTACACCTTTGGCGTCTTCCCCTTGCAGCAGTACCTGGTGGAACTTCCTGGTGGCCGCTTGCAAGCCCTGAACATCGCCTGGGATGCCCGCCCGGTGGATCAGGGCGGGCAGCGCTGGTTTCACCTCTACCCCGACGAGGCCCTCACCTATCAGGACCCGCTGCACTGGACCGGTGCCCAGCAAAACTGGAATTTCATGTGTGCCGAATGCCATTCCACCCAGGTTGAAAAGAACTACGACAGTGCCAGCCGCAGCTACCACACCACCTGGTCAGAAATCGATGTGTCATGCGAGGCCTGCCATGGCCCAGCCTCGAACCACCTGCTCTGGGCCAAACAGGAGCCCGGCTGGCAGCAGGTGGATAGCAACTCCCTCGGATTAACTCACCGGTTCGACGAACGCGAAGGCGTGGCCTGGCGAGTGTCGGAAGCCACCGGCCAACCGGTCCGCCACCCAGCCCGGACGACGGAAACCGAAATCCAGGTTTGTGCCGCCTGCCATTCCCGCCGGGCCCAGTTGTTCGAGGACGACCGCACCGGCCAGCCATTGATGGACAGCTTCCTGCCCTCACTATTGACCGCCGGTGACTACCATGCGGACGGCCAGATTGATGGTGAAGTGTACGTTTACGGATCCTTTATCCAGAGCAAGATGTACCAGGCCGGAGTCACTTGCAGCGATTGCCATAACCCCCACAGCCTGGAGCTGCGCGCTCCGGGCAATGGCGTTTGCCTGCAGTGCCACAGCGCTCCCGCCTACGACAGCACACAACACCACTTCCATAGCATGGACGGTGCCGGCTCACAGTGCGTTGA
This sequence comes from Marinobacter zhejiangensis, assembly GCF_900114775.1. Taxonomy (GTDB): domain Bacteria; phylum Pseudomonadota; class Gammaproteobacteria; order Pseudomonadales; family Oleiphilaceae; genus Marinobacter; species Marinobacter zhejiangensis. Next base: position 46,299 of record NZ_FOUE01000003.1, on the reverse strand, counting down.
CTGCCACATGCCAGCCAAGGAGTTCATGGTAGTGGACCCACGGCGGGACCACAGTTTCCGCATTCCCCGGCCCGACCAGACCGCGGCCATGGGAACGCCAAATGCCTGTACCGGCTGTCACAACGACCAAACGCCCCAGTGGGCCGCTGATCAGTTAGTGAACTGGTACGGCCACCCTCCCCGGGGCTATCAGCAGTTCGCCGGCGCCCTGAATGCCGCCCGTACCCAGGCACCAGACGCCGAATACCAGTTGCTGGCGCTAGTGCGTGATACCCAGCAGCCGGCTATCGCCCGTGCCACAGCCGTGAATGCGCTGGGCAACTGGCTCAATCAGGAGTCACTGCAAGCGGTCGCACAAGCGCTGAGCGACGACTCCCCCCTGGTACGTAGCAGCGCGGTCCAGACTCTTCAGCCGCTGCCTGCGGAGCAGCGCCTGCAGCTTATCCGTCCGTTGCTTGATGACCCTGAAAAAGTGGTGCGGGCGCTGGCCGCCGAGGCACTATCAGACATCCCCCTGTCCGCCCTGCCGATGACCGACCGTATCGCCCTCGGAAACGCCAGCGAGGAATACCTGGAGTCCCAGCAACACAACGCCGATACACCATCCGCCCACGTCAATCTTGGCAGTTTCTATGCTGCCCAGGGAAAGCCCAGCCAGGCGGAAGCCTCCTTCCGGGAGGCCCTCGCCCTCGACCCGGGCTGGCTACCCGCATACATCAACCTGGCAGATTTCTATCGCACCCAGAACCGTGACAGGGATGGTGCCCAGGTGCTGAAGGAAGGGCTCTCACGGCTGCCGCAATCCGCCGACCTCCACCACAGCATGGGGCTGTTGCAGGTACGTCAACGGGACCTTGAATCTGCACTCGAGTCATTGGAAAGGGCCGAACAACTGGCGCCAGACAACGCCCGCTACGTCTACGTTTACGCGGTTGCGTTGCATTCGGCCGGCAATACCGCCCAGGCACTGGCTGTGGTTGAGGGCGGAATAAACCGGCTGGGGAACAACCTATCGTTGAAAGAGCTACGCAGGCAGTTGGAAAGCAGCCGCTAACTCATAAAGAAGTGCCTGACCAGCTGCAGCACAAAAATCAGCATCATCAGCGGTATGAACCAGCGGGTAATGTGTCGGTAGTTCCGGTTTTCACCCCGGGGGGCATAGCGCTCTATCAACGGAATGATGATGATCAGGGACACAAACAGTACGGCCAGAATGATCAGAAGGGTGCCCACAAAGGTTTCTCCCATACCAATGGTAGTTGGACCGGAAAGGCCCCTTATTTCGCCATGTGTCCCACATAGGCGGCAATAAAGGCGGTTTCCTGGAACGCTTTCAATCCAGTGTCGGCAAACGGAATAGGCAGGGGGTTCGCCGCCAGGGTGGATTTGATCTGTGCCGGGGATGCCAGCCTAACTTCCAGCCCTTCCCCGCCAAGCAACTGAATGGTCGCTTCAAGCTTGAAGCTGATCGCACCACCGGCGAACTTGCCTTTTTGCATCCGTTCCTTGATGACAACACGGGCAACCCCGTTCTCAGCCATCAACTCAGCAAAAGTCGTCTGGAACTGTTTCAAGTCTTCCCCGGTGTGGTTCTTCGGCAACGACAGCTTACGCACCTTGCAGTCCGGCAAGCTGAACTGCCCCCGGTCCAGGTTCAAAAAGCACACCACCGCATCGCTGCCGGTCAGTTCAACACCGCAAATATTCATCGTACTCATCGTGTTACCGTCATCCTGTTAATTCATTCCGGATCCGTCAGCACCAAACCGCCCTCGGATCCTCAGTTCAACCCAAACAGCCGCTCGATCCCCAGTTGTTGCCGGACAGCCGCAGCCTCAGGCCAGGTCAGGTCAGCACCCAGGTTAGTGCAGCAAGGTTGAGAATCACACAAAACCAGAACCCCACCTGAAATGAGGTCTTACGGGTTTTATGGCGAAAGAACTGTTGGCCAAGTAACGCCCCTGGCCAGCCGCACAACAGTTCAATCAGGTGCAACCGCGCTTCTGGCACTCGGCGGCGTCCTTTCTCCGCCGCGCCTTTATCAACCGCGTACATCAGAAACGCCACCACACTCATGGTTCCGTAAGCCCCCGGCACCAGCCATGGCACATACCCAAGAAGCCCCAACGCCACCAGCCCGCCGATCAACCCGGTAGCCAACACTAAGGCAGCCCAAACACCGGAGGCAACGCTGGCGCCCACACCCGCAGCACCGGAATACTGGAACCGGGCCGCACGCACCCGACCCTGTTTGTCTTTGCCCTGGGCGTAAACCACCTTGCGATTCGGCGATGGTCGGCCTCGGCCTTCATAGGCACTGATGTGTGCAAACACCCGCTCACCGCCACCGTCTGGCGAGATAAATCCAAAGCCCTTGGCGTCATTCCATGAGCTCAACAACCCTTTCTGGTCCACCCGATCAGTCCTCTACTTGTACGTGCGATTTCTACTCACCATCATCAACCATGGTGCCCTCTTGCTCCCGGTCACCCGCGCGGCCTGCAGCCGCCCAGCCCCTGATTTTTCAGGTAATCACAGAAGCCCCCAATATCCGGGTTGGAGAATTCACTGGATATGAACTCGCCGGGGATCAGCCCTTCATCCCAGCGGGTTGTAGCCAGAATATAGCGGCCACTCTCACCACCACCGGGGATGATCTGGACCACTGCCCGGGTCTGGTGGATGAAAAGCTCACGCAGAGGCTTTGAGCAACGTAATTGGGCCGGTTCACTCTCTGCACGGCATTGATAACCCTCGGCAGAGAAATAGTCACCAGCCACGGAAAAGAGCACCTCACTGCTCAGGGTCGATGAGGGCGGTGGAATAATGTCGTTGGCCATGCCGCCAGCCACGTTGGTACAGCCCGCAAACACCAGCGGGAGGAGGATCGAAAACGTCCCTTTCATATTCAACATAAAAATCAGTCCCTGCCATTACGCCAACATCGTCACAAAAACGACATTACACAGTCACAGACTACACCCATATTGTCGCCGGTAAACCCTTTTGTCCCAAAGGGTTAGAAATCATTTTCTCTGGAGGCTGCGTGAACCATTTTAAACACCTGACCGTTATCGGCTGTATCGGCCTTGGCACTCTGCTGACCGCATGTTCCGATGATAATGACTCTGCGTCTAGCGAGCAGTCCAGCCAACCGCTGGCACTGACAATCCTTCACACCAACGACCACCACTCCTACTTCGAAGGCCAGAGCTACGACCTGAACCTGGATTACGATCCCGGCCAGACCGATGAGACCGTACGAGTGAACCTGGGCGGTTTTCCTCGTATCGCCAACGCGATCAATGACTATCGCGACGACAACACCCTGGTCCTGAACAGCGGCGAACTGAACGGCACCCTGTACTTCAGCCTGTTCAAGGGTGAAGTGGACTTCAAAGTCTTCAATATGATCGGCCTGGATGCCTACGAGCTGGGCAACCACGAGTTTGACGAAGGCGACGCACACCTGGCAGACCTCCTGACCCAGGTCGACTTCCCGGTGCTGGCCGGCAACGTTAAGCCCACCCCGCAAAGCCCACTGTACGGGTCCAACATCCAGCCTTACATCATCAAGGAAATCGACAACCAGCTGGTTGGCATCATTGGTGTTCTCAAGGTCGAAAAAACCCGTGAATCGTCCATGGTCAGTGACGACGTCCTGTTCGATGACGAGATCGAATCCGTGCGCGGATACATCAGCGAACTCCAGGGCAAGAGCGTCAACAAGATCATCGTCCTGAGCCACCTCGGCTACGACTTTGACCAGGTTCTGGCTGCCAACGTTTCAGACATCGACGTCATCGTCGGTGGCGATACCCACGACCTGCTGGACTCAACCGGGGAACTGGCCAGCATGGGCATCACGGTTGATGGCGGCTACCCAACGGTTATCCAAAGCCCAAGCCAGGAACCGGTTTATCTCGTTCAGGCCTGGGAATACGCCAAAGGGCTTGGTCGCCTGAACGTAAACTTCGACGAGCACGGCAAGGTCTCCTCCATTAACGGCAACCTGGAACTACTGGTAGGCAACGAATTCCAGGTGAAGGACGACGCCGGCCTGTGGGTACCGGCAACCACCGAACAGCAGACCCGCATCGAAGCCGGCATCGATGAGCTCACCACGGTACGCCTGATGGACGAGTCACAGGAAATCCTCGACCTGATTGCGCCATATAAAGCAGAGCTTGAAGCGTACAAGCTGCAGTCCCTTGGTACAGTCACTGAAGCCATGCCATTCACCCGTATCCCGACCGATTTCGCGGCCGGTGAGGCCCCTACCGGAAGTTATGCCGCACAAGTGGTGGCCGATGCCTTCCTGACCTACCTGCCCAAGGCCGACGTTGCGATCCAGAATGCCGGTGGCGTGCGGGCGCCGCTGGAAGATGGTGATTTCACCGTCGCCGATGCCTACACCATCCTGCCGTTCTCCAATACCGTGATCACCATCGACATGACTGGCGAGCAGATTGTGAAGGTACTGAATGAAGCACTGGACTACGCTCAGGGCATCAGCGCATCAACCGGCGCTTTCCCCTACTCAGCCAACCTGCGATATGACGTCACGCTGGGCACGGCAACAGGCACTGGCATCCAAAACGTTGATGTTCGCGATCCGGCAACTGGCACCTGGGGCCCCATCGATCTTCAGGGCACCTACACTGTTGCCACCAACTCGTTTACCGGCCTGGGCAAAGACGGCTACGTGACGTTTGGTGAAGTCCGCGAAGCCAACCCGGATGCCTTTGAGGAATCCGATGTTGCCTATGTGGTGCCACTCATCGAGTACTTCCGGGACGAGCTGCCAGACAGCATCCTGCCAGCCCTTGATCCGAACGAGTACTGCCTGAAGTCGGTCACAACAGCCACGCCCTGACCCACCAGCCCCTCCTACCACAAGCCCCTGGCAGCCACTGCCGGGGGCTTGTCCGTTTCCGGACTGGCCTCTTCTACCAAACCTTCAGGCAATCCGGCTGATCTTTAAATGTCCCTTTTACGGCCTTTCGTTTACTGACTATTGTTGAGCTATAGCTAGGCTGGGAGGAGCGAACATGAAGTGGATCATCGTGATTGTTATTGGCGCTGTAGTGGCGTTCTGGCTGTATCGGGGGCGCAGCAGAAATAGCATTGAAGACCCGGATGTGAAGACTTTCGAAAAAAAGGACTACTACCTGACACCGGATGACAACGAATCCGATGACGAGTCCTCTCCTGATAACAGAAATCCGCGCCACTGAGGCAGGCGTCATGGGGGGGGGCGAAACCCATAAAAGCCAAAGGAGCCAGACCGATGACTTAAACTATCGATCTGCCCCTTTGGGTTACCTTAGCTTCTGAAATCGTGTCAGCCCGTTACAGCTTCACCAGCATCTTGCCTTTGTTCCTGCCTTCAAACAGACCAAGAAATGCCTCAACGGCGTGCTCAATGCCTTCATACACCGTTTCTTCGGATTTCACTTTGCCTTCCGCCAGCCACGGTGCCATCTGGCCCACAAACGCTTCGTATTGGTCGAAGTAGTCCATCACGATAAAGCCTTGCATGGTGAGCTTTTTCGTATTGATCAGGAGCAGGTTCGCGGGTCCCGGTTGCGGGGAGTCGGCGTTGTAATCCGCAATCATCCCGCATACAGCGATGCGTCCATAATCGTTCATCACCTCCAACGCCGCTTCCAGGTGCTCGCCACCAACGTTCTCAAAGTACACGTCGATACCTTCAGGGGCGGCTTCTCGCAGTGCCTGGGTCAGGTTTCCGGCGGTCTTGTAGTTGATGACGGCATCCACCCCCATCGCCTTGACCATCTCGGCTTTTTCATCCGAGCCGACGGAGCCAATCACCCTGCAGCCATACAGCTTGGCAATCTGGCAGGCAACACTCCCGACAGCACCAGAGGCGGCGGAGACAAACACGGTATCGGTTGGTTTCAGCTGCGCGATTTTGGTCAGGCCGACCCAGGCCGTCAGGCCTGTCATACCGATGACTCCCAGAAAGTGCTGATCCGGCAGGTCAACCTCCGGCAACTGGGTCAGATCCTCGCCATTGCTGATAAACGCCGTGCGCCAGCCGCTGATGTTGCTGACTCTCGCTCCGACCGGGAATTGCGGGTTGTTCGACTCAACCACTTCGCCAACGGCGCCCCCGTCCATCACTTCACCCAACTGGAACGGCGGGATGTACGACTCGCGGTCGATCATACGGTTACGCATGTAAGGATCAACCGACATCCAGGTGTTTTTGACCAGCACTTGTCCCGCTTGCAAGTCTGGCAGCGTAACTTCCACCAGGTTGAAGTTTGCTTGGGAAGGCACCCCTGTTGGGCGTGAAACAAGGTGGATCTGTTTGCTTTTCATCATGTTCGGTCTCTTTTCTGCACTGGCCAATTCGCCGGAATTCAAACCGTTATCAAGCTGAACGAAGCCCGGAGAGGATTGGCGGATGTATGATTCCAGAATAACTTGCCCCAAAATAGTTTGTGCGCAAGTTATTTGCAGGCCAATTTACCGACATAAACAGAGAAAGACAACCACCCTTCCGAATTTAAATTGCGCGCTAACTATTTTGACGCAATTAACTTTGCTACCATGCCGGTTCCAGCGACTTGAAAGGATGCCCCCGTGTCACAACGCCTGTCTGACAACGTGTGCTTTGCGTTGTATACCGCGACCAATTCATTGGTCCGTGCGTTTCGTCCGCTCTTGGAAGCCTACGATCTCACCTACCCGCAGTACATTGTGATGCACTCACTGTGGTATCGGAATCAGGTCAGCCTGAAAGAGCTGTCTCAAGACACCCATCTGGACTCCGGCACCTTAACCCCGATTGTGAAGCGGCTGGAATCCAAAGGCCTGTTGACCCGGAGAATCTCCGAAGAAGACGAGCGCAGAAAGGTCATCTCCCTGACTGAAAAAGGAAGCCTATTGCAGGAAGATGCAAACGAACTCACCGAGAAGCTGGTATCACGCTCCAACATGACGCCAGAGCGCATCGAGATGCTACGGCAACTGTGCCTGGAGCTGGATACTGACTTGGGCAAAAACGTTCAATAAATCAGGGGATTCAATACCCCCTGTTTCGGTTTTCACTGACCCCACCCTGTCGCCACCCATTTATTCAAAAATGATATAAAGATCTTCCATTCTATAATATTGTTAGGACGACATATTTATGAAGAAGATCTTGGCGTTCACCCTGGTATCCGCATTGATGACCGGCTGCGGGGGTGGCAGTGACGGCGACGATCAGAACACCAACAACCCGGGCAGCGGTTCCGGTACAGACTCCTCTCAGGGCGGCAACGATCACGGCTCTGGGGCCTCAAACGGCGAGCCGACGGTGCTTGAGGGCACCTGGAGAAAACCATGCGGGCCCGTCCCCGGTGAGGAACACCACGATATCGTGACTTTCACAAGCACCGGCAACGAGTTTACTAGCAGCATTGAGAACTATACCGATGCCAACTGCACTAACCCGCATCCAGACGCCCCCAATCCGACGTCGTTAGGCACCTTCACACTGGGTGACGACGTGCTGCTCAGCGACGGTGTCACGGCCACCGAATTCGATAGCCACATCACTCACTTCGATGGTGCTCCGTTCATTGTTGACGACTACAACATCGTCTACATTCAAGGTGACACGCTCTACATCGGCGTGGAGGGTGGTGAAACGCCGGCGCAGCGCCCAACCAGCCTGGACTATGACCAACCGTATTACCGAGTGAACTAAGCCCTTTGCCCTGCTCCTACAGGCAGGGCAAATTCAGAGGTGTTGGTCTGGGGATATCTCACCCCTCCCCAGATACGGAGGGGCCTCTCGTTCATTGGAAAGGCCCCTTTCGTTAGTTGGAACTCGTTACGCAGACAACCACTTGACCATAGCGGCACCCACTGCGGCAGCACTGGCCGGATTTTGCCCGGTAATGACGCGATCATCTTCTACGACCAGCTCCTGCCAGGGTTGTACCTTACTGTACTGGCGAGCTGTCCGGGCCAGGGCTTCTTCCAGGAGGAACGGGATTTTGTCGATGGTGCCGTAATCCACTTCTTCCTCGCGGGTAAAGCCGGTAACCGACTTATTGGCCAGCAGCTTCTCCCCGTTGCTCAGGGTAATCGGCAACAAACCCGCTGGGCCATGGCACACCGCCCCCAGTACACCACCCGCTTCGTAATGCCGGGCACTGAGTTCCGCAACGGTGGGGTTCGTCGCCAAATCCGACAGCAAACCAAACCCACCTGGATAGAAAATGGCGGCGTAGTCATCCACTGAGACGTCGCCAGCTGGAATGGTGTTATTGACCCGGTTCTGGAAGTCCTCACTGGCCAGAATATCGCTGTTGACCGCATCACCCTCAATGTCAGTGCCATAGAGGGGCGCCTTGCCACCGTTGATGGACACCAGGTCGTAATCAAAGCCCGCATTCAGCAACTCATGCAGGGCGTGGGTCAGTTCAGGGGCAAAGGTACCATTGGCTTCGTTGGTGTTTCCCAGCGTGGCGTGATTGGTGACAAATACAAGGATCTTTTTCATGTCGGCCTCCCGGCTTGCGGCTTGTTCAACCTGTGTTCGAGATGCGTTCATGATAGTAACTTGCCGTAGAGATGATAATCGGGAAAACTATCAAATCACTATTGTTATATAGCAACAATAATGAGGGCGCATGGACAGTTTTGAGGGGATTATTGAGTTTGTAACCGTGGCCGAATGCCAGGGCTTTACCGCCGCGGCCAGGCAACTCGACCTCAGCACCAGCCATGTCAGCCGACAAATCTCACGGCTGGAGCAACGGCTGGGGGCGGCCCTGTTTGCCCGCTCCACCCGTTCTGTCAGCCTCACCGAAGCCGGCCAGCTCTATTACCAGCAATGCAAAGAGCTGGTCGCGGGATTGCATCAGGCCAACGAGCAAATCAGCGCGGAGCAGATCACCCTCAGCGGCACCTTGAGGGTCAGCGCCGCCGGGGCCTTTGCGGAACAGTTTGTCGCGCCGGCCCTCGTGCAGTTCGCCAAAGAACACCCAGACTTGTCCATCGAAATGGACTTCAACACCCGCATGACCAACTTCATTGACGACGGCATCGACTTCGCCATCCGCTATGGCCGACTGAATGATTCAGGGCTGGTGGCCCGCAAGCTGCTCGACCGGCCACTGATCGCCGCGGCAAGCCCCGCTTACCTGGGCCAGCATGGCACGCCACAACACCCGGATCACCTGAAACACCACAGTTGCCTGGTAACCAACAACAGCACCTGGCAGTTTGAAAACGATGGCAAGCCCTTCTCCATCCGGGTCGGTGGCCGCTGGCGCAGCAATAACGCCCAAGCCGTTGTGGAAGCGTGCATACAGGGACTGGGGATTGCTTACATGCCCAGGAGCAGCTTCCTGAGTGCGCTAAAAGATGGTCAACTTGTTCCGGTGCTTCAGCCCTACTGGACCACAAGCGCAAGCAGCTGGATCGTCTATCAGAACCGAAAGTTCCTGCCGCTGAGGGCGAGAATGGCCATCAACCATTTGCTGGAACAGTTCAAGGACTGGCAGGAGTAGGCAAAAATGCAGGTAATCAAAGATCAATAACTGAAATGGGACCGTTCATGCCTGAGGCAACGCCACTACAAACCTTACTGGACACCCTCCCCCAATGTGGCCGGGTCGAGTGGATTGGCATCCGACCTGCCCGCGGCGAAGCCATGAAAGCTCTGGATCGCGTCACGGCCACGCCAGGCGATGGCCTCGCAGGTGATCGGTTCAAGGGGCGCGAGAACAGCAAACGACAGATCACCCTGATTCAGCTAGAGCATCTACCTGTCATTGCCGCCTGCCTGCACCGGGAAGCCATCGGCCCGGAGGTTTTGCGTCGCAACCTTGTCGTCTCAGGTCTCAACCTGCTGGCCCTGAAAGGTAAAACGTTCCGCATCGGTGATGCAGTCCTGGAATATACCGGCCTCTGCCATCCCTGCAGCAAGATGGAAAGCACCCTTGGGCCCGGCGGTTACAACGCCATGCGTGGGCATGGCGGTATCACGGCGAAAGTCATTGAAGGGGGCGAACTGGCGCTCGGAGACGACGTGCAGGTTTCCTAGACTCAGTTCTTTCGCCCTGGTTCGCTAGAAAGCCTGTTTCACTGTCAGCCACACCTGATCATCTTCATCTGCGCTGACAGAGAAGCTGGTGTCCTCAGTAATGTTGTGACCGAGCTGGGTCACCATTTCAAACAACCGGATTTTTCGGATGAACACCGACTTGTCGTCCAGTCGGAGAGACTGAAGCCTTCCAAGAGCTAGAACAAACATCGCCAGGAATTGAAGAGGGAAGGTAAAGGGACTTCGGTGAGATACGGGGTCAGACTGATTATCCCTGAATCAATCTGCCCCCTTTTAACACTCAGCGCACCAAGAGGTTAACCTGCCAGGGCCGCCCGCACCTTCTTGCTCAACAGCCCCATATCAACCCGCCCCACGACCTGGGGGCGCAACTCGTTCATGACTTTCCCCATGTCCTGCATGCCCTGGGCACCGGCGGCACTGATGGCCGCGCTGATCATGGTGTCCAGCTCGTCCTCGGTCAGGGCGACAGGCATGAACTCCTCGATAATCGCCATTTCCGCCCGTTCCTTGTCGGCCAGTTCGCCACGACCGGCCTCATCGTATTGACTGGCGGCATCGCGTCGCTGCTTGAGCATTTTGTCCAGCACCTTCAGAACGTCTTCATCACCCAGCTCCCGACGTTCATCAATCTCGATCTGCTTAACCGCCGCCTGGGCCATACGCAGGGTGACAAGCCGGTCTTTATTTTTCTCCCGCATCGCGGTCTTAACCGCATTACCGAGTTGTTCCTTCAGTGATGAATCCGCCATGATCTAGCTCCTGTTCTGTCTATCTGGCTGTGGGGTAAAGATTTGAGCGCCACAGTATACGAGGGCACAGGCGTAACGGAAAACAGGACACCCAAATTCATTGAACCAAGGAAGACGATCCTGACTGATTAAGTACTGCCTTTAGTTTTTTCTTAGGGTTGTTTTTATCATCCGGATAAGGCAAATGTACGCTACTCCCCCGGACCAAAGGCCAGACCAACGGATATGAAAACTGAACCCGCTCTCATGGGCAACTTTGAACGCTACCTCTCGCTGTGGGTTGCCTTATGCATAGCCTGTGGGGTTGGTATTGGTGCGATGCTGCCAGACACCTTTCAGGCAATAGCATCCATCGAATACGCCAATGTTAATCTCGTTGTGGCGGTATTCATCTGGGTGATGATTTACCCGATGATGGTCAATGTGGACTTTGCCTCCCTCAGGGATGTTGGCAAAAAGCCCAAAGGCCTGTGCATCACGCTGGTGGTGAACTGGCTGATCAAACCCTTCACCATGGCGGCCCTGGGCATCCTGTTCTTCGAGCATGTATTTGCGGGGTTCGTTGAGCCGGATACCGCCAAGGAATACATCGCGGGGATGATCCTGTTGGGCGTCGCGCCCTGCACGGCCATGGTCTTTGTCTGGAGCCAGCTCGTACGTGGCGATGCCAACTACACCCTGGTGCAGGTTTCCATTAACGATATCATCATGGTTTTTGCGTTCGCGCCTATCGCCGCGCTCCTGCTTGGCGTTACCGATGTGGTCGTGCCCTGGGAAACGTTGCTCCTGTCCGTCATTCTCTACGTTGTGATTCCCCTGTCCGCCGGATACGCAACCCGACGACTGTTGGATGGTTCCGGTGACCAAGAACGCATCACAGCCTTTACCGCCAGGATAAAGCCATTCTCGATCATGGGATTATTGGCAACGGTTATACTTCTGTTTGGCTTCCAGGCCGAGACCATCCTGAACACCCCCATGGTCATCGCCCTGATCGCCATCCCACTGCTGATACAAAGCTACGGGATATTTATCGTTGCTTATGCCTGGGGCTTTTTCTGGCGCGTACCGTTCACGACGGCGGCTCCGGCGGCCCTGATCGGCACCTCCAACTTCTTCGAACTTGCTGTTGCCGTCGCCATCAGCCTGTTTGGTCTGAACTCTGGCGCGGCGTTGGCAACCGTGGTCGGCGTTCTGGTGGAAGTGCCTGTCATGCTTTCGCTGGTTGCGATTGCAAACAGAACCCGCCCCTATTTTTCCTGACCCTGCTACCACAAACGCAGGAAATTTCGCGCCACGCGCAATAAGAAATGAGGGGACAGGCCGACACACCTAACGTCGACCTATCCCCTTAACATTGCGGTTATTCCGGCAAAGTCTCGCCAGAGCCTCCCATTTCGGCAGGCATGTCTTTCATTTTCGGCAATCCATCCCGAATCGGCAGTACCGACTCCTGATAATGGACATGCAAGGCCGGTTCAAACTCCAGCTGCGGTAGATTGGCGACGTAGACATCCACCAAGCCAAACCCCGGGTGATCGGTAAACACATGGCCACCACACTCCCGGCACCACTTACGGTAGCTCTTTTCGGTCAGGTGAAATTCATCAACCTGGTCCGCCCCCTCAAGGATCTTCAACGTATCGGAAGGCCAGAGTGAAAACGCATTGACCGGCCCCGCCGACCAGCGCCGACAGGAATCGCAGTGACAATACCCCATCGCCGCCGGAGCGCCCGACACCTGGAATTTAACCGTCCCACAAAAGCAACTGCCCTGATACTCGTTCATAGCAACTCCCGTTTGTTGATTGTAAACAACCACTCTCACAAACCGACCATGCCGGCGTCTATCCGACTAAATCAGGTAATGAGGGCGACTTAAGTTGTAGCTTAGCAAAGCCATCCAATGCCGAAGAATGGAAGCGCCAACACAATGTACTTCTTGGCACTGGACAAGGTTTGTGAAGCGTTGGACTGCCAGTCTGGGGGGCTGATCTATCAGGGTGACCGCGAGGGTAGCGAGGGAAATGTGACCGGAAAACAGCACTAAAAGGGGCGGATCGCCTATTTTAAAGTCGATCTACCCCTTTTCCTTTTAGCTTTACCAGATCAGTCAGTGATGATGGCCACCGGGCCCATGCACATGGCCGTGCGAGATCTCTTCCGGATCGGCCGCACGGACTTCGATGATTTCGATGTCGAAGGTCAGGGTTTTACCGGCCATCGGATGGTTGGTGTCGACATCGGCAAACTTGTGACCAACCTTGGCGACGACCACATGGCGTGGGCCCTGCTCGGTTTGCACCTGGGCGATCATGCCCGCCTTCCAGCGTTTGGCACCGATCAAATGCTTGATTGGCACGCGCTGAATGGCGTCGGGCCGACGTGGACCGTAAGCTTTTTCCGGGGTGACGGTGACGCTGAACGTATCGCCAGCATCGCGACCTTCCAGGGCTTCTTCCAGGCCCCGGATAATGCCGCCGTGGCCGTGCAGGTAGGCGTTCGGCTCACCGCCGTGGGAGTTTTCAACGACGTTGTCTTGCTCATCACGGACACTGTAGTGAAACAAGACCACCTGATTCTTTTCGATTGGCATAGAGGTTCTCTGCGACGGTTTAAAGTACGGCATTATAGCCCGCAGCGGCGCTGACTCCAGATGACTAAAGCCCCGCCTTACACCTCATTCGCCTTCCGATAGTGTCCCTGATAATCAAAGATCCGCTCCTGCACCTGCCAATAGTGCTTTTGCTTGCGGGCAACGACAAAATCCGGCGCTGGCAGCAAGGGTTCTACCTCGAGCACCTCATCAACCCCACTGAATTCTTTCGGGGCCTGGCTGTTCGCGAAACGACGTCCGAACAGTTTGTTGAAGATGTGGCGCTGGGGCGGCTTGCTGAAATCAAATGACTCGCTGAGCTCTTCCCCATCTTCACCGTGATAGGTGATCCTGAGTTTGCTGCCAGCGGCATTTAAGGTGATCCCTGCACAACGGATCACCATGGCATCCTTGAGTTTCAGGGCATCCCGTAACTGATCGTCCGGGTCGATGATGGCTTTGCGACACTGGTGGCAGTTGCGAGCCGCAATATCGTTCTCGCCACCGCAGTGGGGGCACTCCTTGAAGCGGAAACGGTAATCGCACTGCTGAGGACGTCCGCTGTGCCCGACGGGCTCATCCCCTTCCGCAGGCTCCAGCAGCCCCTGACAACGGCGGCCATAATGCTCGATCACACGGCCGTCACTGTCGGTTTTGCCCCAGAAGATATTGGCAAAGCCACAGCCCGGGCAGAACACCTGCACCGGCTCGCTGTCCGGGTTGGGTTTCGGCTCCCCCACCTCCGGGTGATGCAGGTTCACGCTGTTGCCGGCGTAGTCCATTACCAGGCAATCCTGCTTACCGTCATCCAGACGAAGGCCGCGGCCCACAATCTGCTGGTACAGGCTGACCGACTGGGTGGGCCGAAGAATGGCAATAAAGTCCACGTGGGGGGCATCGAAACCGGTGGTGAGCACGGACACATTCACCAGGTACTTCAACTGCCGCTGCTTGAAGCGCTGGATCAGCAGATCCCGATCCTTAAGCTCGGTTGCGCCAGTCACCAGGGCGGTTTGCTGCTCCGGCAGGTAGCCGGTGATCTCCCTCGCGTGCTCCACCGTGGCCGCAAAGATCATCACGCCCTGGCGCTCAGCGGCCAGCTCCATCACCTGCTCAATGATGGCGCGGGTCACCCGCTTGTGTTTGCCCAGCAGCTGGTTGACGTCCTTCTCGGCATATTCGCCAAAACGGTCCTGAGCCAACGCGGAGAAATCGTATTGCGCCACCGCCGCGTTCACCAGCTCCGGCTTGGTGAGAAAGCCCCGGTTGATCATGTAGCTCAACGGCAGTTCGTAGATGCAATGCTGGAAGGGCTTGTCCTGCTCGTCACTGGAACCGCGAACAAAGCCCCGGTAGTGATAACGATAGATCCAGCCCATGGCCAGACGGTACGGCGTGGCGGTCAGCCCGAGCACTTTGAGGGCATCGTTCTGCTGCCGCAGCAGCTCGATGATCCGTTGGTACTGACTGGTATCATCACCGCTGACCCGATGGCACTCGTCAATGATGACCAACGAGTATTCATCCCGGAACTGATCCAGGTTCGCCGCTACCGACTGCACACTGGCAAAGGTCACCTGATGCAGGCTTTCCTTACGTTTCAGCCCGGCGGAGAAGACGCCGCCCGTAAGGCCGTAACTCTGGTACTTGGCGTGATTCTGCTCCACCAGCTCTTTTACGTGGGTCAGCACCAGAATCTTGCGGCGGGCAAGGCGGGCCAGCTCTGCAATCACCAGGCTTTTGCCCGCACCCGTGGGCAACACAATGACGGCAGATTCATCGGATTTGCGGAAATGGTTCAGCGTGGCGTCGACCGCTTCCTGCTGGTAGGGCCGCAGCTTGAAAGGCGCATTCATCTTCCGGGGCTTTATCGGTGTCAGGGTGAAGGTGGGTCATACTAGCATGCGTGCTATCCTCATTCATTCGCCTGACAAGACCGACGCCCAATGAGACAGGGAGTACCTCATGCCACCGTTCGCGAACACCCCGGAACCACCCTACTACGCCGTCATTTTTTCCAGCCATCGCACCGAAGGCGAAGGCGAAGGTTGAGCGGGATTACGGGGTCTGACTCTAAAACCATGAATAAAAACTACAAAGCGCGCATCGAAAACGTTCTCCGGTACATCGAAGCTAACCTGAATACACGACTCACCCTTGCGGACATTGCTGAGGTCAGCCATTTCTCGCCTTACCATTTCCACCGCATTTTTTCAGGAATTATGGGCGAGACGGTTAATGACTTTATTGCCCGGCGCCGGCTTGAACGAGCCGTGAACCAGCTCGTTTTCAAACCTGACGTGCCGGTTACCCAAGTGGCTTTGGACTGCGGTTTTTCATCGAGCGCCAACTTTTCCAGGGCCGTGAAGCTTCATTTCGGCTATAGCCCTTCGGAGCTGCGCAATCCGGACAAAGCCCAGAGTAGCAAGATTGGAAAACTCTTTAGCAAGTATGGAAAAGAGTTCCAACCCTCTGATTTGTATCCTTCTCGCATCACAACTGATGTGATAAACCAAACGGACTTCAAGGATACAGCTATGAAAATCGAAGTAAGGGATCTGGAACGCAAACCGTTGTGTACCCTGGCCTCGCCAAGAGGGTATGAGCCAGAGGGTATCTATGCTACCTGGGATAAACTCATCGCCTGGGCTGGCAACCATGGCATCAAGCCTGAGGAACAGCAGCGGTTCGCGCTGGCTTTTGATAACCCGACGGTAACCCCGCTCGATAAATGCCGCTATACAGCCTCGATTGTGATTGCCGAAGGTGTGGCAGTAAACGCACCGTTTGAACTGGCCGAAATCCCAAGCGGCAAGTACGCGGTGCTGCACTACAAGGGGCCGGTTGAGGAAACCATTAACGCCCAACTGAGTATCTATTCCGACTGGCTTCCCGATAGTGGCTTCGAGCCCGATAACTACCCCCTGATGGAACGCTATCTGAACGACGCCCGGGAAGATGGGTATGTGGAAATGGAAATTTTCGTGAAGCTGAAGGAGCTTTAATACCTTCAGCTTTGCGACAGCAGTAGCCGCACCGGCGCCGGCCAACCCTGATATTGATAGCCCCGGACTTCCCGGTGATCGCCACCGGGAAGGTCCAGAAGGTCAAAAGCCGGACATGCCCGCCCGAAAAGGCAGGACGGAGCCGGTCGTCAGTCCAGGGTAACGAGTATCTCAACCGGACGCTCATCGCAGTTGTTCCCCGGACCACCCCGGTCAACCACCAGAAACTCGCCCTCGCACGCCAGCACCGAATGCACCGCGTGCCAGGTGCCTGCCCGATAGTTAACCCCTTGATGCCCGTCGGTCACGAACGCCCGCACGGACTCAGGATCAATACTTTCTCCCCCCGGAGCCACCACCACCAGGAAACGCTCGCCATGCATGGGAATGAAAGCCTGACTGCCCAGTGGGTGCCGTTCCAGACAGTCAACCGTCAATGGCACCTGAACCGGCTGGCTGACAAAAATACTGATCATCGGGCGACCGCCCTCGCCCAGTATTTCGACACCCGCCAGGTCATGGTGGCGCTGGGTGCGGCCGCCGTTAATGGCAAATGAATTGGCGGCGCTTCGGCGGTCGATGACGTCGCCAAAGGGCGTGAAGGCCTCGGCGGTCAACGGCTGGGCAGTCAGTTTCAGCATGATTATCTTCCCGGTAACGGCTCAGCGAGCACCGAAGGTATTGAGCTTCATGTGACGGTTCACATCTTTGTACAGCAGGTATCGGAAACGCCCGGGGCCACCGGCATAACAGGCCTGGGGGCAAAACGCCCGGAGCCACATGTAGTCACCGGCTTCCACTTCAACCCAGTCCTTGTTGAGCAGGTACACCGCCTTGCCTTCCAGCACATACAGCCCGTGTTCCATCACGTGGGTTTCCGCAAAGGGAATCACCCCACCCGGCTGGAAGGTCACGATATTCACATGCATATCGTGGCGCATGTCACTCTGGTCCACAAAGCGAGTGGTTGCCCAACAGCCATTGGTGTCCGGCATTTCGATGGGCTCAACGTCGGCCTCATTGGTCACAAACGGCTCGGGGAAATCGACACCATCAACCGCTTCGTAGGCTTTCCGGATCCAGTGGAAACGTACCGCTGCACCAGACTCATTACGCACCGCCCAGTCACTGCCCGGCGGGATGAATGCATAGCCGCCCGGGGTCATATGATGGATCTCGCCAGCCAGCTTCAGGGTCATCTCCCCTTCCACTACGAACAGAACCGCTTCCGCGCCAGGATCCGTTTCCGGGCGCTCGCTGCCACCACCCGGAGACACCTCCATGATGTATTGGGAAAAGGTTTCAGCGAACCCGGTTAGCGGACGGGACAAAACCCACAACCGCGTCATGTCCCAGAACGGCAGATGACTGACCACAATATCCCGCATTACGCCCTTGGGAATAACGGCATACGCCTCGGTAAACACGGCGCGATCGGTCAGAAGCTGTGTCTGTGGCGGATGCCCACCGGTCGGTGCGTAATAGGGAGAGGGATTTTGTCTGTCGATCATCAGAGTGCTCCGGATTCAAAAGGATGGTGCTTCGCCCAATGCTGGGCAATGTCTACGCGGCGTGTCACCCAGACACGATCATGGGCCTCGATGTGGTCGAGGAAACGCTGCAGCCCGCGGAAGCGGCCCGGCCGACCAATCAACCGGCAATGCAGGCCCACAGAGAGCATCTTGGGAGTATCTTTGCCCTCTTCGTACAGCACATCAAACGCATCCCGCAGGTACTCGAAGAAGTGATCTCCAGTATTGAAGCCCTGCGGCGTGGCGAAGCGCATGTCGTTGGTGTCCAGGGTGTACGGCACAATCAGGTGGTTGTGGGATTGACCGCTGGAGTCCTCCTGCTGGACCCAGAACGGCAAATCGTCACCGTAGTAGTCGGAGTCGTACAGGAAACTTCCTTCATCCAGCAGCAAGCGACGGGTGTTCGGGCTATCCCGGCCGGTATACCAGCCCATGGGCGTGTCGCCATAAAGCTCCCGGAAGATCTCGATGGCACGGCGCATGTGCTCGCGCTCAACGTCCTCAGGAATATTCTGGTAGTGAAGCCAACGCCAACCGTGGCAGGCCACCTCGTGATTCAGCTCCCGGAAAGCCTGGGCCACCTCAGGGTGGCGTTGCAGCGCCATCGCAACCCCGAACACGGTCAGAGGAAGGTTCCGGCGTTCAAACTCTTTCAGCAAACGCCAAACCCCAACCCGAGAGCCGTACTCATAGATCGACTCCATGCTCATGTGGCGATCGGCAAACGCCTCGGCCCCCACGATTTCAGAGAGAAAGCGTTCGGAGTGACTGTCTCCGTGCAGCACGCAATTCTCACCGCCCTCCTCGTAATTGAGCACGAATTGCACCGCCACCCGCGCCTGGCCCGGCCAGCGAACATCGGGCAACTCGCGGGCATAGCCAATCAGGTCACGAGGGTATTCCGGCGTCATACTCATAAATACACGTTCTCAACTGAATCCGAGGGATTAATTTGGTGTCTCGCTTATTAAAAGCCAGAAAATTGTATACAAAAAAACTCATTCTTGTGAAATTTTTATCACTCAACAAACCTTGAGGCCGCAGAAATACGGTATTCATGGCCCATAGCGTGTCTCAAAAAACCCTTATTAATGCCATTTTTCTGCAACAAAAGCTTGCGTCCGGACCGGATAGCATTCTAGATTGTGTACAATTACCTATGTTTTTGTTCACCACAATCCAAGTTCAGGTAAAGCATGCACATCCGAATTATCAACCCGAATACCACTTGTGCCATGACCGAGACCATCGGCGCAGCGGCAGAAAAGGTGGCCGCGCAGGGTGCCCGCATCACTGCAACCCAACCGGAAAGCGGTCCGGTCTCCATCGAAAGCCACTTTGACGAAGCCATCAGTGCCGTTGGGGTTGCCGAGGAAGTTCTGGCCGGTGAGCGGGGTGACGACCCTGTCGATGCCTACGTGATTGCCTGCTTTGGCGATCCGGGCCTGCTGGCTGCCCGGGAACTGACACGGGCACCGGTGATTGGCATTGCGGAAGCGGCCTTCCATGTGGCCACCATGATCAGCACCCGCTTTTCCATCGTGACCACTCTGGGCCGCACCGGCATCATCGCCGAACACCTTCTGGAGAGTTACGGATTCAGCCACCACTGCCGCCGGGTCAGGGCCGCAGAGATTCCGGTGCTGGATCTGGAAGATAACCCGGACATTGCCTTTCAGAGGCTGGTGGAAGAGTGCCTGCGGGCTAAAGAAGAAGACAACATTGGCGCCATCGTGCTCGGCTGCGGCGGCATGGCCGATCTCACCGATCGCATCTCAGAGGCCGTTGGCCTGCCAATTGTTGAAGGCGTTACCGCCGCCGTGAAACTGGCTGAAGCCCTGGTTGGATTGAATCTGGGCACCAGCAAACACGGCGACCTGGCGTTCCCACGACCGAAGCCCTTTGTCGGTCGTTTCGAGAGTTTCTCTCACCTGAACACCCAATAAAAAAACACGACCAACAAGAAGATTGGATGCAGTCCTGACGAAAGGCCCCACGAGTTCCACCGGGGCCTGTAACGCCTACACCATCAACGGTGTAAAAATACTGCACGCACAACGAGGAACACCATGAGCACCCCTCAAGCACAGACACACTTTAACGCCGCCTATCAAGAGGCACCCGACTCCTGCAGCAAGGCAATCGGCGAGGAATCTCTCGCCCCCCAGAAGACAAGGATTATGGGGCGCATGTCCTACCTGCTGGCCTGGTTCGGGGGCTGCGTCTCCATTGGAACCTTTACTATGGGCTCCAGTGTGGTGGGTACGCTGAATCTTCTCCAGGCCACACTGGCGATCGCCATCGGATGTTTTATCATCGGCGCGGCGCTCGCCTTAAATGGTGCTGCCGGGTATAAGTACGGCATCCCCTTTATGGTCCAGGCTCGAAGCGCCTTCGGTTTCAGCGGTACCCGCCTGCCCGGCCTGGTTCGGGCCGTGCCTGCTATCGTCTGGTATGGCTTCCAGAGCTGGATTGGCGCCGGCGCGCTGAACATGGTGTCTGCGACACTGTTCGGTTTCGATAACCTCGTTTTCTTCTTTGTTGTTTTCCAGCTGCTTCAGATTGCGCTGTCCATTACCGGCTTCCAGGGCATTAAATGGCTAGAAAACGTGGGCAGTGCCTTTATCCTGGCCTCCCTCGTCTACATGTTCTACAGCACGGTACAACGCTACGGCGGTGCGCTGTCTTCAAACCTGCTGACCATGGAGGGATCCTGGGGACTGCCGTTCTGGGGGGCGACCATGCTGTTCCTTGGCATTTACAGCACCATGATCCTGAACGTGAGCGATTACGCCAGGGAGCACAAGCAGGGCACCGGCCCGGGCCTGCTGACCACCATCTACTCCATGTCCATTTTGCCCTGCACCCTCTTTATGGGACTGATCGGGTACATGGTGTCTGAGGCGACCGGCATTGCAGATCCTATTGAAGTGTTTGCCAACGCAGTGGATAACACCCCGCTTCTAATGACCACCCTGATGTTCATCGCCTTCGCGCAGGTGACCACCAACGTGCTCAATAACGTGGTGCCGCCAACTTACGTGCTGATGGACGTCTTCAAGCTTCCATTCCGCAAAGCCACCATCATCGTGGGCTTCCTGGCGTTCGCAACGTTCCCCTGGGAACTGGTGAAAGACGGTTCAGCGGCAGGACTGCAAATCTTCGTACAAACCTACTCTGCGTTTCTGGGGCCGATCTTCGCGATCCTGGTGGTGGACTACTATCTGATCCGGGGCAGAACGCTGAACCTGGACCACCTCTATAACCCGGAAGGCCCCTACAAAGGCGTGAACCTGGCAGCGCTCATTGCCACCGCGTTGGGCGCTATCGTGGCCCTCAGTTTCTCCGCCGTGTCCTGGTACGCCAGCCTGATACCGGCAGGGCTAAGCTACTACCTGCTGATGAAACACTGGCCAGCCTGCCAACGTTTTGGCAACTGAAACAGCCAGAATCTAATACAGAGCGCCCCGTCCAACGGGGCGCTCTGCATCACCCCTCAGGCATCAACCGCAAAGATATCCTTCAAATCCGGGGTTTCCTCGGGCTCTTCAAAGATAGACAACGACGCCTCGATCGACTTCAGGTGTCGTTCCATAAAGCCACTCGCCCGGGCACCATCGCCAGCAGCCAGCAGCTCTATCAGGTTGTCATGGTCGTGGGACTCACAGCCGAGATGACCGGCATTGCCATACACAGCAAGAATCAGGGAGGAACGGGAGGCCAGCTGGCCAACAAATTCGGCCAGAGTACGGTTCCCGGAAATTTCAGCAAGGCGGGCATGGAAGGCTGCAGAAAGTTTGATGGCACTGCGCTGCTCGCGATTGCGGAGCGCTTCCCGCTCCTGCTTCGCCATATCCCGCAACTCCTGAATGTCAGCCTCGGTGATGCGTTTTGCCGCCACTTCCATCAGGCCGCATTCCACCATCAGACGAGCCTCGAACACATCCCTGGCTTCATCCACAGATGGCCGGGTCACACTGGCGCCCCGGCGCGGCGTCAGGGTCACCAACTGCTCAAGCGCCAGGCGCTGGAGAACTTTGCGGATGCCAGTACGGCTGATGCCAAACACATCCGCCAGCGCGTCTTCACGCAAACGGGCACCGGGCTTCAGGCGATGCTCAATGATGGCAGCCGATATGGATCGATAGATAGCGTCCAGCCCTTTACCTCCAGATTTCTTCGGTCCGGAACCTGACGCCTGTTCCTGAACACTTGAGGTAGATTCCGCCATCTGCCGGCTACCGCTCATTCCGCTCTCCCATGGTTAATGATTCAATCCAGGGCTCTATTGTATACGCTCTGGATGCGCCAGGGCGACTGGAGAGAGGCAGCCGCGAGTGCGCCCCTGCGGGCCAGGTCTTGCGTTTTGTCTGCTTCACAGAGTTTGAAGGAAGGCCGTTTTAATTGTCAGTGACGGGAAGGGAGACTTCTACAACCAGACCCCGGCCTTCAGGGCCGGCCGCCAAGTGGATATCCCCCCCCATACCACGAATCAGGGTGCGAGCGATGGCGAGCCCGAGGCCCGCACCGCCGGTTTCACGGCTGCGGGACTGTTCCAGTCGATAGAATGGCTGAAACACCTTGTCACGCTCCTGCTCCGGAATACCCGGGCCCTGGTCGGTAATGGTAATAATCGCTTCGTTCTCTCCAGCGTCCAGGGTCACGCTGGCGCGCTGACCATAGTGCACGGCGTTCTCGATCAGGTTTCGAAGAGCCCGTTTTACGGCCTCCGGCTGGCCCTGCAGGACACAGCGTGGGCTGTCCTGACAGTCTACCGCCATGCCCAGCTCCTGCAGGTCGCTGCAGAGACTGTCCAACAGGGTTGCCAGGTCGTATCGGCGGGATTGCTCGGCAGTGCTGCCGCGGATGAAGTCCAGAGTCGCCTCCGCCAGATGCTGCATATCCTGCAGGGTGTCGAGAAGGCGGTCCCGGTCCTCCCCGGCGGGCAACATCTCCACCCGAAGACGCATGGAAGTAATGGGGGTTCGCAGGTCGTGGGCCAGGGCCGCCAGCAGGCGTTCCCGGTCTTCCTGTGCACGGCTGACCTGAACCTGCATCCGATTGAAGGCGTGGATGACCTCGCGAATATCCTCCGGGCCCCGCGCCTGTACCTGAACTTTTTCACCGCGGGCAAAAGCATGGGCGGCGTCGCTGAGTTCGTTGACCGGACGAAGGATGCGACGAATGGCAAGGAGGAGCGTCAAGGTCAGTAAGATCGCCGAAATAGCCACACTCGTAAGCGTCGCCTGTAGCCAGAGCCAGGTTGGATTGGACGGACGGGCTTCGGCATTCAGCCACTGGCCGGAACTCAGCCCAAGGGACAGGGCTATGGTGGGCGGGCAGTCATGATGACGTTCAAGGCGCTCCCGGTGTTCCTCTTCCTCGTGATGCCTGCCTTCGGCGTGTTCGGCACGCTCATCGTGGTCTTCGTGTTCATCAATTTCGTCGTGAAATGATCCGTTGGAGAGAACACACGAGGCCCGATCCAGTTCGAGTGCACTACGAACGCTGGCCTGGGGCAGGTCCAGTTCGTCAGCGATTCGTTGTGACAGGTTTGACGCTTCATCCCAAGACAGCTGAGGCTCCGAACCAACGGTGAGCTGCATTGAGGTACTAGAGAGCAGTCTCAGTACCCTCTCCTGCTGCGGTGCCTCGGTGGCATCGACCAACGCATAAGCATCAATCACCCGTTCCAGCACATGGGCGCGATTGGCTGAGCGCATAGCCCCCTGACGCTCACCAGCCAGGATCCAGATGGTAATGACCTGTGCCAGCAACAAGACCGTAATCAGCAGCAGCGCCAGTTGCCCGCCGGCACGCCTGGGCATGAGCTTCACTGGCGGAAATCCTCAACATCAGCAATCCATTGGTAGCCACCGCCCCAGATCGTTTTGATCAGTTTCGGGCGACGTGATTCCGGGTCAATTTTGCGGCGTAGCCGGCTGACATGGTTGTCGATGCTGCGGTCAAAAGCGTCGGCTTCCCGCCCCAGTGTCAGGTCCATCAACTGGTCCCGCGACAGTACTCTTCCGGCGTGTTCGAGAAAGGCCAGCAGCAGTTTGTATTCCGCCGTGCTCAGAGAAACCTCCACCCCTTCGGCATCGGTCAATTGATGGTGGTCGACGTCCAGGGTCCAGCCTTCAAAGGTCAGCTGGCGACCGGCCATGGGGTTGCGCTGGGGCGGCAGTGCGATGGTGCGTCGCAACACAGCCTTAATGCGGGCCAACAGTTCCCGCGGATTGAAGGGTTTGGTCAGGTAATCATCCGCGCCCATTTCCAGGCCCACGATGCGATCCGTTTCCTCGCTCATCGCCGTTAACAGGATGACCGGTAATTCGGTGTGTTCCCGCAGGTACCGGCACAGTGTCAAACCATCGTCCCCGGGCATCATGATATCCAGTACAACCAGATCCACCCGGTGGTCCCGCATCAAGCGTTTCATGGCATCGCCGCCGTCGGCAAGGAGCACCTTCAGACCATGGTCTTGCAGGTAGCGGCCCAGCAGGTCGCGAATCTCTCGGTGATCGTCAACTACCAGAATCGTGGGGGCAGCGCTCACTGCAGTCTCCGTCAGGGTCCAGTCTGCTCCCGATTATAGGGAACTCATTCCCTGGCTGGAGACCCGGATTGTCAAAAATTTTCTCAAAACCCGGCATTGCGACAAATTGCGACAACTTCGCTTTGCTGCAAAGACAATTCTGCGACAGCTTGCTGCTGGAATAGCCCCTGACTGGCGACAACACGTCGCCAGGAACCAGGGAGTCAAATTATGAAGAAGATGATCACCGCCGGGGCCTTATCGTTGACTGTGCTACTGGGGAGTGTGCTGTCTACGGCCCCGGCGGCTGATGATCTCCGGGAAAGCAGTCGCAAAGGCACCCTTGGTGACATGGGACCCATAGCCGCTGAGCCGGAGCAATACGGCCTGGATGAAATCCGCATCATGGCGTACGCCCAGGCCCTGCGCAGGTTCGGCCCCGGTATAGACGTCACCGTGGAAGAAACCCCGGACGGAACTTATCTGATGAAGGTGCTGGACGCTGACCAGAGCCTGATGCAGGAGCATGAGTTTGAGCTGTATGGCATGCCCGCCAGAAACCGGGAACGTGACTGACCATGAGACCCGAGCCCACCGCTTAGGTCCCGCACCTCTTGAGATCTGCAAAGGAGATAATGATGTCGTTAATGGAAACGGAACATCGCTATGGCGTTGTTTCCAAAACACTGCATTGGCTCATGGCGGCACTGCTTCTGATCATGCTTGCCAGTGACGTCTGGTTTGAGGCGTTTGAACACAGTATTTCGGAGCACACGCTGATGGGCTGGCACCAGAGTATCGGGGCGCTACTGTTCGGGTTGGTGCTGTTTAGAGGCTTCTGGCGGTGGCTGAACCGGAACCGTCTTGCGCCTCATGCTCAGTGGGCAACCCTGGCCAAGTGGGGGCATTTTGCGCTGTATGCCGCCATGGTTCTGATGCCGCTGTCTGGCGTGATAACGGTGCTGGGCGAAGGGGATGCACTCACCCTGTTCGGCCTGACGGTGGTGCCGGCCGGACCGGAAGTAGAGTGGATGGAGGACATCGGCGAAGACGTACATGAGTCCCTGGCGTCCGTGCTGTGGGTCATGATCGGCCTGCACGTAGCGGCGGCCCTGGTACACCAATACTGGGTCGGTGACCGAACGCTCAAGCGCATGGTCTGAGGGTGAGGGTAAAGAGCCGGATGGCTCCAGCAACATCCATCCGACGGTGAATCCGGCGGCTCCGATTACCCGAAGCCGCCGACATCAACCCTTCATCATTTAAAGTGGTTGGCGTAGATGCTCAGGTGTGTGCCATCGTATTGGTACCACACGGTAATGGCATTGCCGTCGCCACCTACGGCAATTTGTGGCCCATTCACCGAGAAGTTGCCGCCTCCAATCAGAGCCTCTGCGCCCCAACTGCCGGTATCGGCCGCATAGCGGTTGGCGTAGAGATGATTGTCTTGATGCCACACAGCAATCACATTGTCGTCACCATCAATAACAATTTTCGGGTATTCCGCATCGTCGGAAATACTGCTTTCGATCAGCTCCTCCGCGCCCCAACCCGCGCCAGGTGTGTAGCGTTTGGCATAAACGCTATTTGTGTTTCCACTATCGCTCTGGTGCCACACGACAATCCCATTGTCGTTGCTGTCAATGACAACCTGTGGACTGTACGCATGCCCGTCATCGCTGTCTTCGATCAACTCTTCTCCACCCCACACATCCGTACTGGCCGTGTAGCGGTTCGCGTAGAGACTAACCTTGGTACCGTCTTGCTCGAGCCACACCGCGATGGCATTGCCGTTGCTGTCGATGGCAATTTGTGGGGACACTGCATTTCCGAAACTGCCGATGGCGATCACTTCCTCCGTGCCCCAACCAGCGCCCGCGGTATAGCGATTGATAAAGATATCGTC
The DNA here is from genome assembly GCF_900114775.1 of Marinobacter zhejiangensis. GTDB lineage: Bacteria > Pseudomonadota > Gammaproteobacteria > Pseudomonadales > Oleiphilaceae > Marinobacter > Marinobacter zhejiangensis. Next base: position 19,877 of record NZ_FOUE01000003.1, on the reverse strand, counting down.
GCTTCCATTGCCCTGGTTCCATATGGCAATGGCGTTGTCAGCGCTGTCAAAGACGATTTTCGGCTGAGTAGCATTCCCGTTGTTACCACTTTCGATCAACTCGGCGGTTCCCCAGCCGGTGGCCGGTGTGTAGCGGTTAGCGTAGATAGATTCGTACGTCCCATCAGATTGTTGCCACACGACTATGGCGTTGTCGTTGCTATCAAAGGCAATGCTGGGGTAAACCACGTCCCCCGCATTACTGCTTTCGAGCAGCTCTTCCGTACCCCAGCTACCCGAGCTGGCCGTGTAGCGATTGGCGTAAAGGTTATAGTTTGTGCCATCGTCCTGGTACCAAACAGCGATGGCATTGCCAGCGCTGTCAACGGCGATTTGCGGCCAATACGCATGCCCGCTACTGCCATTTTCGACCAGCTCGGCGCTACCCCAGCCGGTGGCCGGTGTGTAGCGGTTGGCGTAGATGTTTTCGTAGGTACCATCAGATTGCTGCCATACGGCGGTGGCATTGCCGTTGCCATCTAAGGCAATTTGGGGGAAACGCGCATGCTCGCTGGTGTTTTCGATCAATGCCTCCGTGCCCCAGGAGCGACACTGCACGTCAATATCATCAACATCTGCGCCCGCGACACTGCCGCTGGCGTTGGCCAATTCGCAGAGTTGTTGGTCCGGATGGCTCGCAAAGCTCACCGAATAGCTTTCACCGTCGGCCAGTTTGGTGTCGAATTCAAAGCTCACGCCCGCCACTTGCAGGTTGTCGCCACCGTTGTTTTCCAAGGCAAGCCCGGAATTAACCAGCCCCGTTACCGTACCGCCAATACCGTAGAGTGGCTCAGGTGTACTGCCACCACCATTGCTATCGCTGCCGCCTCCGCAGGCCGCCAAAACCGTCGTCGACAAAACCGTGACCAAGATATTTGATGAATTCCGCACGCTGACGAACTCCTTTTTCGGGAATCTGTTGTTATCCAATTGGCAAAAGCGGACGCCCCAGCCATCGACGCCACTGTACGAAAGGGCTTCAAAAAGCTCATATCCCATCTGGTATAAATGTGGAAAAAACGTCAACATTGTCATCGAAAACAATACGCTGGCTGCGTAAGTCGCAGCCAACGTGATCGAGTTCCTTCGCATAAGATGAAGGAAACGATAGGGAACGTTTGCTACGGAGCATCGCATGGAGAGCGCAAGCCAGGCCGAGCCGCTGAAAGCGCCGGCACCAGAACCCGAAGAGCTCAAAGCTCTGGTGTTATCGGTGATTCAGGGGGAGCAGGATTACCAGGTGCTGCTCAACATGCTGGAGCCTGTAACCCTCGGTGTTCAGGGGTTGCAAGGCGATACCGCCCTGACGCTGGCGCTGTTGCTGGAGGAAGTTGAACAGCAGGCGGAACTGAACGACCAGCTGTACGCCTTGGTGAAAGACGAGGGGGCCCCGGCACTGGCGTTGACAGAGAGCGGCGTGATCCTGGCGCAGAACCCGGCGGCCCAAAACCTGTTCGGAACCAGCAAGGGGGAAGGCATTGCTCGCCTGGGGGTCAGCGCTCAGGACTTTCGCGATTTCCAGCAACGGATCTTCCAGTACGAAGGCCCCTCCCTACTACGCACCTTTCCCCCTTTGAGTGACCCCCCCTGCGATGACAATACCCTGCCGTTGATTTTTATCGGCCTGTACAACGGTGAACACCAGACCTTCCTGCTACGCGCCGTTGAGTGCCAGTGGTCGGACTCCATCGACAAGGCGCTGGAGGACATTTTTCAGCTGACCGATGCCGAGCGCGATATTCTTGCCTGTCTGGCCCAGGGTATGAACAGCGAGCAGATCAGCCACAAACGCAGTCGCGCGGTGGGCACCGTCCGCCAGCAGATCAAAAGCCTGCTTGGGAAAATGGGGGCGTCGTCCCAGGTGCAGGCAGTGGCGCTGGCCTCCGCCATCGGCAGTCAGAGCTATGCCCAGCAAAGCTCACACAGCGCACCGCAGGCAGCCCTGTCCGGCTACCCACTGGAACTGGGCGAACTGATGCGCGGCCAGCGCCGGGTTGGCTGGCGGCGCTATGGCGCAAACGGCGGCAAACCAGTCCTGCTGCATGGCTCCTATTTTGGAGCGGGTGAATTCCCTCAGGATCGCGAATGGGCGACACGTCACGGGCTGGATGTGATTGTGCCGGAACGCCTGGGTTACGGCCGCAGCCAGCCGCCCGGCAAGGGCGAAGACATACTGGCAACGCAGGTCGAGGACTGCCTTGCCGTGCTTGATGCCCTGAACATACCCAGGGTTTATCTAGCCAGCCACGACAGCGGCTTCATGTACGCCCTGGCACTGGCCAACCGCCACCCCGAACGAGCCAGCGGCATTCTGGCCATGTCCCCTTCAGCCCCTTTTCAGGACAAGGACTCGCTGGATTACCTTCCACGCCAGCATCGCGTGTTCATGTGGGCCGCTCGCCATGCCTTCTGGTCAGTACGTTTGTTGATTCGATTGGGCATGGTGCAAATGCGCAAACTCGGCCCGGAACGCTGGATGGAGGCGGTGTTTGAAGGCGTCCCCCATGATCTGGAGGTGCTACAGGCGCCTTCCTGTCGCCAGGGTACGCTGGGCACTTACGGGTTTAACCTGAACCAGGTCGGCAAGGGTTATGAGCTTGACCTGGAGGTCTCCATGGCCCGAGATTGGGCGCCACTGGTGCGACAGGCAGAGGTGCCGGTTTGCGGCCTGGTGGGGGGCAAGAATATGGCCACCCCGCCAAACTTTGTTCGCAGCCTGCAGGCCCTTAACCCCGGCATTGTGCTGAAAGAAATCTCCGAAGCCGGGCAGACCTTGTGCCTGACGCACACCGATCATTGTTTCCGGCTGCTGGCTGAGTGTGTCGATGGCTCGTTGGAGCAGGAACACTGGCTGCTAACTGGTGGTGAAGGATTGGTGTAAGGGAGACTTTACGATGTCTGTGCCCTGGTGGAGCGGACAATGTGTGCTGCTCGAGCGGCTACCTTAGCAGAGACGGTGAAGACACCTACGAGTTTACCGTTGGCACAAATCAGATAGACAGAGGGCAGAGCTGGCAGACTTTGACGGAACTGTGACGTTTGATCCAACCCGGCTAGTCACGCCGTTATGCTTTAATTACAACACTCTCCCGCTCCTGAGCTTCGGGCGCGCCAAAAGGGATAATATGTCAGACCAGACCGATGCATTCGACTATGAGACCTGTTTGCGCGATTGTGCTGCGCAGAAACAGTCGGCCCTGCGAGCGCTGTACCAGGAAGAGGCCAATCGACTGATGGGGGTGATTTTCAACATCGTCCGTGACCGCGCCACCGCAGAAGACCTGATCCACGATCTGTTTCTGCGCGTCTGGCAAAAGTCCCATACCTTTGATCCATCCCGCGGCACCGGTCGCGGCTGGATCTACTCCATTGCCCGCCATCTGGCACTCGATTCCATCCGTTTCTCCCAGCGCCGTGAGCCACGCGACCAGTCGCCGGATGAGCTACCAGATACCAGCGACAGCCATTGGTGTGAGCGGGTCAACACCAGCCACTGGGGCATGCATAACGACCGGGTGCACGATTGCATCATGGCGTTGGAACCGGAGCGTCGCACCTGCATCTACCATGCGTACGTTCATGGCTATACCCAGGGCGAAATCAGCGATCTGCTAGGCGCACCTCTGGGCAGCGTGAAGTCGTGGATCAAACGCAGTTTGTCAGCGCTGAAGGAGTGCCTCGCATGACCGACCAAACCGATCAGGCACCGCTGTTCGAGCTGGCCGGCGAGTACGTACTGGGCTCTCTGCCAGAGGACCAACGTCGTGCAGTAATCCAGCGCCTGGAAACAGATGAAGAACTGGCCTCATGGGTGACCTACTGGGAAAACCGGCTGGTTCCCCTGTGCGACGCCGTAACCCCGATGCCTGTTCCCGACGCCGTCTGGACCCGCATCAGCGATAGCATCGCTCCTGACCACGCATCACCGGCCGCTCAGGATACGTCCACGCACAGCCGTGATGGCTGGTGGTACAACCTGGCCCTGTGGCGCGGCCTAACCGCAGCCGGCTTTGCGCTGGCTCTGTTGATGGGTATTGGCTTGATGCTCTTGCAACCTCAGCCCACCTACATGGTGGTCCTCGCCAGTCCGGATGGGCACGCACCAGGCTGGGTCGTGAAGGCGAGCAATCACCAGACCATCACCTTGACGGCACTGGGCCAGTTCGAGGTTCCGCCCGGCAAGGCGCTGGAATTCTGGACCAAGGCCGACGACTGGAGCGGCCCGGTTTCGCTGGGGCTGGTGCAACCCGGAGAGCAACTGCTGATCAACTTGAACGAGCTGCCACCGTTGGAGGCCAACCAGCTGTTTGAAATCACCCTGGAGGATGCCAGCGGGTCGCCGATCGGCCGTCCGACTGGACCGGTGGAATACATCGGCCGCGCTGTCGCTCTCTAGGCCCAGGCTGGTCTGAAACGAAAGAACCCGGGGCCAGCCCGGGTTCTTTCATGAGGCCGGACGTTACTCCGGTTGCAAGACAATCGACTCCGGTGCGGTGGCCGCCACGCTGTCGCTCGGCGCCACATTGCCGGTCAGTGATGCGTCGGTCAGGAAATCACGCCAGACCTGAATCTGGCCGTTGATCTTCTCCGCCACATACAGGTCCGCCCCGTCGAACGCGATATCGACTGGGTTGCCCAGTCCGGTGAGGTCGGAGCCATCGCCAGGGTTGGCGACGCGCTTGCCCACGTTCGTTACCCCATCCGCTGCGGAAGCCGCGGGAATCGTCATCAATGCCCCGTCGTTGTTCGCCGCCCCAGAGCCGACATCGCTGACGATCAGCACGTCGTCCGAGGCCACGTAGCGAATCCCGTGGAGATTGGTCGGAGCGGCGAACGGAGTCCCACTCATCGCCGGCGTAATAATCCGGTCCGGACCGCCATCACCCATATCAGTCGAGAAGTCGTCGTAGGCCGCCACCGTGCCGTCGGTCAGGGCCACGTACAGCGTATCGCTCGCAGGATCATAGTCGGAATCCCAGGGCGCGACACCGCCGGTGCTCACCACCGTTGGCGCAGCATTACCACTGGCGCAGGCACTGAACACCAGCACTTCCGCCCCACCCTGTTCGGCCACGATCAACAAGCCCAGGTCGTCCGCCAGCTCAATGCCCTTGGGCGACATCAGCCGTGTGTTGGCGCCGGTAATGATCCGGTCCCTACTGCCATCGAAATTGTCACGGGCGTCGATGGCGCCGATCACTGCGATGCCACTGTTGCTGGTGGTACCGTCGTCAAAGGTGATGTAGGCGTTGCCGTCGCGATCCAGGGTGACGTTCTCCACACTGTCCAGGCCGGAATCAAACGCCAGCGCCGGTGCGCCGGCCAGGGTCGATTCGTTGCCAAACAGCTGACCGGAGGTAGCCGATCCCGGGGCCGGGTTACTGGTGGTCAGCAACTGATACGCCGTGGACGGGTCGAGAATGTCGGTAACGCCCGGCGCGGGGTCGACCGAGAGCACCACCGCCAGGGATTCCGGCGCCGGGGTGTCGAGCACCAGGTCAGCCGCGACATTGCCGCCTGAACGACTGAAGATATCCTGATACACCAGAATTGCGCCGCCGCCGTTGGCCTTCTCGGCAATGCGCACATCGGTGCCGGTCAACTGCAGATCCACCGGATTACCCAACCGGGTCTGATTGCCCTTGAACGTTACTGTGGCAGTCACCTCGCCATTCGCGGTGCTGGCATCGTCGACCACATACAGCTTGCCATCGTCATCCGAACCAGCCAGGCCCACATCACCGATCACCAGACGGTCACTGTCGGCATCGTAGTCAATGCCGTGGAGGTTCACGGACGCTTCCCCATCCCCATCGACGATGGAAAACGTGCGATCCGCTCCACCCACACCCTGATCCTGGGCAAAGCTATCGAACACCGCCACGGTGCCATCCACCTGGGCCACAAACAATCGATCGGATGCCTCATCGTAAACCAGGTCCCAGGCGTTGGCCGTCAGGGCGACGGTGGCGACCGGCGCCACATCTCCAGCAGCGGACGCGCCCATCAGCAGCACAGTGCTGGCACCGTTGTTAGCCACCGCGATCAGTCCCTCGCTGGCGATTCGGGCGATACCCTTGGGACTGCCAAAGGTGGTGTTCGTGCCGGTGATCTCGTAGCTGGCATCGCCAGTCATACGATTCTCGGCGTTGCATGCGGTGACCAGGCGTCCGGTGCTCATCAGATCCCCGGCCTGCACAAGCTGGCCCGCGGCATTCACCAGCACCCCTTCGTTGGCTCCCGTGGTGTAGGTGTTCAGCAATCCCAGGTCCTCGTCACGGACCCGAACGCTTGTATCCCCCCCGGAACTGTTGCTGGCTAAGTAGACAGTGGCAGCGGCATAGTCTGGCGCTCCGGCATTGCGTACATTGCTGCCGTCCAGCCAGCACCCTGAAATCCCCAGCGTCATACCTGATACCGCCAGGGCAAGAAGCGTCCGTTTTGGCCATTTTTCTTTTTCTGACATGCGCATGCGTTCCATATCGTCACCTTGAATCGTTGAAATGTGCGCCCGCTTCACAGTTGGCGTGAAAGCAGGCCTCAGGGTGACTACTGGGGAGCGGGTGTTTTGGATGCAGATTTTTTTCAGCTTTTAAAGGATTTTAAAGGGGGCAGAGCTGGGCGAACTGATGGGGGTAACAATATGGCCACCCCACCAAACTTTGTTCGCAGAATTGAGCACTTCAAAATCGGTCAGCTCCCCTTAGTTGTGCTTTGTCTGCGACATCCACCTGCCAGGTCAGGTAGGTGTGTCGGGCAAGCTGTCGAGGTGACACGCCAAACCAGCTCCGGAAAGCGCGGTAGAACGCACTCTTTTCAGAGTAGCCAAGCAGTTCTGAGATCCGCTCCGGTGAGGTTCGCTGGTTCAGCTCGCGGATCGTGACTTCTTTCAATACTTCCTCTTTCAGCTGCCGAAAACTGGTGCCCTGATCTGACAGTTGCCGCTGCAGATTACGGGGATGCAGATCCAGCGCCTTGGCGCATTGGTCCAACCCCGCCAGTGCAAACCCATGGCGAGCAATATAACCCCGTATTCTGAGCAACTGTTCCGACCCGGCCTGTTTGGCGTTGAGTACCTGGCGGGCGTAATTGAGACTGAGTTGGTACAGGGTGTCGTCGCAACCGGTGATGGGTGTGTCGATGTGAGTGATGTCGAGGTCGAATCCGAAGTGGTCGTCTGAGGTTGCCACCGGCAGTTCCAGCAAGTTACCCAGCCCACCGCTATCCAGCGCCAGGGTATTGGGGATGATGAGGTTTAACACCACTAGCTGCTGGTCAAACAGATTCCGTATGTACTGGATGGTTCCGGCGACGACCGACAGGATCTGCTGCGGGTTGGCCGCGAGAGCGGCGGGGGTCTCCTGATAGCGGCATCGGAGCAGCGGAGCGGTGCCGTTTTCTACCAGCGGCTTGTCGTAATGAAATACGCCGTTTTCACTGATCAGGGTTTGGTAGGTGGCTACATGCTGCAGCGCCAGGCTCACCGATGGGCAATGCCACAGCAACGGGGCGAGCACACCAATGCTGCGGTAGTCCTGAAGCAGACCAATGCGTGCCCCCAGTAATGGATCCTGAGACATCCGGGCGGCGTTGTGCCAAAGCTGACGCGCCGAGATCAGGTCAAGCCGGCCACGGTGACTGAGAGCGCCGCGTTCAAACCCCGGCAGGCCAGCAACGATCCTGTTCACATCAAGGCCCAGTTTGTGGAGGGTGCGCAGCAGTGCGTTTACCCAAACATTGGCAATGGATAAATGGCTCACGGAGGCTCCTGATCGGGGAAAGCGACAATACACGAACATTCTACTCCAACAATCATGTCGCGTTCTGTCATTAATCGTCGTCGCCCGTCACTGATCCGCGACATCGTCCCTCTGATAATGGGTAAGAGGTCCACTCCTAACAAACGAGGGTTCACGGCATGAGCGAATACAATATCAACGGCCTGGCCATTCCCCTGTTCATGGTCCTGATGCTGGTGGAGTACCTGATACTCCGCCTTCAGGGTCGCAGTCTCCACCGTTTCAATGACAGCGTGAACAGCCTCTCCATGGGGCTGCTGTTGCTGCTTTCCGATGCCTTACTGAAAGCCTACACGTTTGCGGTGTTTATCTGGCTATGGCAAAACCATCGCCTGTTTGAGTTCGAGCTGGACAACCCGATCACCTGGATTGTGTTCTTCTTCGGCGTCGACTTCTGCTATTACTGGTTTCACCGTATCGCCCACGAAATCAATATCCTCTGGGGGGCTCACGTCGGTCACCATCAGGGCGAGGAATACAACCTCACCACCGCACTTCGCCAAAGCGCGTTCCAGTATGCATTTTCCTGGGTGTTCTATCTGCCGCTGGCCCTGCTGGGTTGTCCACCGGTGGTGTTTGTTGTTCAGTTCATCGTCCTCAAGATGTATCAGTTCTGGCTTCATACCCAGGCCATCAACCGTATTCCCCTGATTGAAGGGATCATGTCCACGCCATCCAGCCACCGCGTCCACCACGCCAAGAACCCGGTCTACATTGACCGCAATTACGGCGGCACCCTGGTGATCTGGGATCGTCTGTTTGGTACCTGGCAGCCTGAGCTGGCAGCGGCCCCCTGCCACTATGGCACCACGCGTCCACTGGACACCCTCAACCCCATCAAGGCCAACCTCCAGCACTGGTCGATGCTGGCAAGGGATGCCCACACAACTGCTCGCTGGCAGGACAAGCTTTTGCTTTGGTTCCGCCCAACGGGCTGGCGCCCGTCAGACTGTCTGGAGAAGGACGCCACTGATCCGGGCATGCAAAAGAACGGCACTGCCGACCGTCCGAAATACAACCCCCAAACAACCCGGGGCAAGAAGCTCTATGTGGTCTTCTCCATGGCCGTGACATTTGTCGTTTGCACCCTGTTCATCTTCTTGTCGCCGCAGTTGTCCGCGTGGCAACTGGCGACCGGTGTGTTGTTGGTAATCAGCGGTCTGGTCGTTGCAAGTGACCTTCTCGAAAGCCACCACCGATATCGCTGGGGCGAAGCGCTCCGGATGCCGTTGATGCTCTGGTTTACCGTGCACTTGTGGACGTTTCCCGTAACCACCCAGATCGTGGACAGCATTACCATTGAACACCCTGCCAGCCAGTCGCTCGATTACGCCCGTTCGGTCAGCCGCTGGCCCGAGTGGCATCCGCAATCCGCGGAGATAACGGCGAACAGCGTGGGGCCATTGCAGGCCGGGGATCACTTCAGCGAGGTGATCGATACGCCCATCGGTCGGTCCCGGATGAGCTGGGAAGTGACCGAAAGTGCGGAGGGGGATTACTGGCGCGTGCGTGGAATCAATCTGGATAATGATGTCGAGATTGAGCTGACCTACCGCGTAAAAACGTTAGGCGAAGGCAGCAGCGAGTTCGAACGCACCCTGCAATACACCATGCCGAACTTTCCGCTGGTACTGGCCAATGCAGTGCATTTCAAAGGCGCTATAGAACAGAAGTCAGAGCAGGCCTTGGAACGGTTGAAGGCCGCCATTGAACGACTGCCGCCTCCACAATAGGGGTGTATCGAACCTTTCAAACCGACAACAGAGCCATTCTGGCCAACCCCGGGGCTGCCTTCTGGGCAGCCCCGTTCGTTCACGCTAGCGCCCCGCCAGCGCCTTGATGTTATTGATCGACTCACGCTCGGCTCCCGGAGCGGTCTCCAGTAGCCGCCGGGACCACACGGCAGCGGCCTCGCTATCACCGGCGGCATCGGCCGCACGGGCTGCGCCGTCCAGGGTGTTGTAGCGTTGCGGCCAGGTATGATTGGACTGCTCATACGCAACAAGCGCCTCATCCGGGCGATCCAGGGCAAGCAGGAGATCACCCAAAGCCTCGTAGGGTGGCTGCAAGGCACCTGGGGTGACGGGGTGTTTCTCAACGGTGGCTTCGAGCTCCCCGGCAGAGCGCATTAGTTCAGCGGCACGCTCCGGGTCCCCTTCGGCGTTCGCGATCCAGCCCGCCAGGATCTGGCGATCCACTTCAATGTAGGTTGAAAAGCGCCGATCGGCAGCGGACTTAGCGTTTTCAGCCAGGGTAGCTAACCGCTGTTCCGCCTCCCGGGCCGCCTCCAGGTCACCGGTATGCACGGCGCCCAGGCCCCGGGCAAACCAACTCACGCCCTCCGGCCAGGAAAATTTGTCCCAGTCTATGTAGTCCACGGCCCGCGGTGTAATGGCGGCGGCCGCCTCCCAGTTACGCGTTTCAACCGCTAACCGGGCTGGAATAGAAGCCAGGTGGTAGGCCCCCGGGAAGTTGCCCTGGTGCGGGCCATTGGCCTGCGCAACTTCCCAGACACCCTGCGCTGCGCTGTCTTCACCACGCTGGAGATAGCCATAGACCAGGTAGTCCGAGGCGTGAATGTAATGGAACGATGTCGCCCCCTGGATCTTGTGCTCAACAGCCACCTTTGCCGATTGCTGGTTCCAGTCAATAGTCCGCGGCCAATCACCCAGGCGCACATAAATGTGCGACGGCATATGCAGGGCATGGGGCACGCTGGGGGCAATCTCCGCGTAGGAATCCACGATTTCCGTCGCGTTTGCCGCGCGACCATCGGCATCCGTGGCGTGGATGCTGTAATGGACGGCCCCCGGATGGGTGGGCTCGTTCTCCCAGGCGGCACGCAGCACCGCTTCCGCCTCGTCGTGCAACGCCTGCCGGTCTTCGGCGGACAGCGCCAACGTCAGGCGCGACAGCGCATAAAGCGTGGCGACGTTCAGATCATCCGGATAGGCTTCATAGGCTTTGTCCATGCCCCCAATCCAGCCCGCCAGCCGCTCCCGGACCTGGTCAGTATCGGGCTCGAAGAAGGCACCGGTGGCGTCGATCAGAAGCAGCTCCCGCTCATTGTCGGTGGCGTTACGCGCGCTCTCCACCGACTCGCGGCCCTGGGTGATATCCGCCGCACTGGGTGTGGTACCCCATAATGGCTGGAACAGCGTCGTCGCTACGCCCCAGTGGGCCATGGCACAGCCAGGATCAGCCTGGGTAATGGCCTCGAATTCGGCTCGGGCCTGGGTGTACATCATGTGATGCATCATGCCCAGCGCGTGGTCGACATCCGCACGCACATCCTCACGGCAGTTTGCATGGAAGTTGATGGTGCCAATAGTATCCCCGCCGCTGGCGGACATTTCTGCGTTCCCGTGTGTCTGATCCGCTGGGGCAGAAAACGAGAGCGTTACCATAACGGCAAGAAGTGGTAGTCGATACTTTGTGTTCATGACAGGACTCCAATAGACCCTTTTACGGGCGGAGCCGGCATGCCATACACCGGTCAGGGACTGAATACACACTGCCAGTAACTGGCCTTGCATGCACAGCTTATCAGCCTGGCCTGCCCGGTTTGCCCTGGTTGGCCAGGATGTCGATTAACGGAAACCGGGATACCTATCGCGGCGCAAAACCGCCCCTCCCGACTGATTCCGGCATTCTCCTTATACCAACGTCCCACGTTCCTTTACTTCACAATAGTCTATTTACAGGAAGCAGATTGGGTTTTATTACCTCGTCACCCCGAGGTGGTAAAAGGCAAGACCCGACCCCGTGATATTCCGGGAGAGTATCTGGACATGTTTAACACCCGGATTGACTGAACTGACGGGGTAGTGGGCAGTCATGTCAACGACCGTGCACGGCCCAAGTGCAATAGTTGCCATTCCGAACAATAAAACAATAAAACAATAAAGGAGTGAGTAATGACAGCGTCGAATGGCAATAACCTCAGAAAGCAGATGACCGCCCTGGTCGCAGGGTCTGCATTGATGGCTTTGGGAGCATCGGCGACGGCCGGCTGGTTTGGTACCGGCGGGAACAGTGATGCCAGCCCCGGGCAAACCCGGGATGTGATCTTCGTTGGCAATAACTGGGAAGGCATGATTGATGTTGTGGACGCTTCAACCTATGACCGGCTGGGGCGGATCAACGGCATACCGGACAAACGGCGGCGCCTGACCGAAATCTATCTTAATCCGGTCAGACTGGCATTTTTTGAGGGTATTCGCTACCTGATCGGCGAAGGTCACGACCAGTACGTGGACGACATGTACAGCAGCCTGGACGGACGCCTGCTCATTGTCTCAAGGCCCAGTTTTGCGGACGTGGTCGCCATTGAAACGGCAACCGGTAATATTGCCTGGCGCTTCGAAGTGGAAGGCTATCGCTCGGATCACATGGCCATTTCGCCTGACGGCCAGCAGGTGGCTGTGTCCGCTTCCACGGGTAATGTGGTGCATATCCTGGATGTTGAAACCGGCCAGGAGCTGGGGACATTCCCGACCGGTAACTCCCCCCACGAAAACGTCTACTCGAAAGATGGCTCAAAAATCTACCACGCCAGCATCGGACACGTTTTTACGCCTTTTGACAACGACCTGATGGATTTCACCAAGGGTGAGCGGGTGTTCCAGATTGTCGATGCAGATTCCCTGGAGATTCTGGAAAAGTTCGACTTTGCCGAGAAACTGAGCGCGGCGGGTTATGATGATCTGAGTCCCGCCATCCGGCCCATGGCGCATACACCAGACGAGCGTTTCTTCTATTTCCAGCTGTCATTCCTGCACGGCTTTGTTGAGTATGACATGGAGGTTGGTGAAATCACCCGGGTGGCGCGCCTCCCCAACCTGGTGCCGGACCTGCCCGAGGAACTGTACGTGAACGACTCGGCTCACCATGGCATTGCGATGAACGGTGCCGGGGATACCCTCTGCGTGGCGGGAACCATGAGTGACTACGTTGCCATCGTTGATCGCGACACCTTCAGCTATCAGCTATTGGAAGGCCTGGGCGAGAAGCCTTATTGGGTGACGTCCGATGCGTCCGGCAAACACTGCTATATCTCGTGGAGTGGCACGGACCAGATGTCAGTGATTTCCTATAACACCGCCACCGAAGTCGCCCGAATTGATGTCGGGGACCACCCCCAGCGAATCCGCGAGGGGCGAGTTCCGAACGATTGGTAAGGGTCAGTCACCGCCGTGCTCTCGATTCCCCCTTCCGACAAGTACTTCCGCCAGCCAGCACCTGGCGGTGGAAGCGGGAATCGTTTTCCGTGGTATGGCTCAATCTAAAATCGACCTGGCCCGTTTCGTTCTTTAGTTAACTGCCCTCTATAATTGCATGCACCTGTATATAACGAGGTTATTCCATGATCGCCAAGATGATTTTGGCGTTTATCCTGCTTCCACAGCTGGCGTTCGCCCAGGATACGTGGAAGCTGGATGTTGTGAACAACACGGGTTATGACATTTATTATTTGTACATCTCTCATATCCACCAGCAATGTTGGTGTGAAGACCGGTTGGGTGATGACATTCTTGAGGATGGTGAAACGGTGACCCTCTCCCTGTACAGCGCCCGTACCCGAAGTCCGCTTTATGAAATTCGGATGGAGGACGAGGATGGAGATACTTACACCTTTTACGACTTTGACGTTACCCAGGGCCCCCTGGTTGTAACGTTGGACCATCTCGATCAGCGTGAGGAAGCTTCGGAACAATAGGTTTCCCAGGCGAAACAGGCTGCTAAACTTGGCAGCCTGTTTCACTTGCAAAGGACCTGTACCGCGATGACCTTCGCCACCTGGCTGACCGTCGTAACCATCTGTGCTCTGGGCGCCATGTCTCCGGGGCCCTCGCTGGCACTGGTACTCAAGCAGACCCTGAGCGGTGGCCGTCGCCACGGAGTGGTTGCCGCACTGTTCCATGGACTCGGTATCGGGATCTATGCATTCCTCAGCATTCTTGGCCTGGCCGCCATCATCACCACATCACCGACAGCGTTTACCGCCCTTCAGTGGGGAGGTGCCCTTTACCTGGCATGGCTCGGGTTCAAGGGGCTGACGGCAAAACCCACCGCCAACAACGAACTGCCAGACATCCCCACCACAAGAAGCGCCGCCCGGGATGGCTTCCTGATTGCGTTCTTCAATCCCAAAGTTGCGGTGTTCTTCCTGGCCCTGTTCAGCCAGGTGGTCGGCACAGATACCAGCCTGTTGGCCAAGTTCGGCTATGCCGCCACCGCACTGGTTATCGACACGGGCTGGTACCTGATTGTGGCCTGGCTGTTTTCCAACCCGAAATGGCTGGATGTGCTGCGGCAGCGTGCGGTCTGGTTCGAGCGTGTGTTCGGTGCGGTTCTGATTGCGTTGGCTGGACGACTGGTGGCAGGTATCGTAAACGGCAGGTAATGCCTGCCTCCGGGGTCAGGCCGAAAAAAAAGCCTTCCCGTTGGAGGAAGGCTTTTTGAAGCATTCAGGTCAAAGTGCAGGCGCGTCGCGGCTCAGCAGTTGCCCTTTCTCGCCTGGCCCGGTGGGCAGAAATGGCCACCAGAATTACGGTTAGACCGGCGATCGTCGTAGTCATAATGACGGCGGTCATGGTCACGATCATAGTCGCGATCGTAATCTCTATGATCGTTGGTGGTAATGGCTGTTCCCGTTGCCGCACCGACAGCACCGCCGAGGATAGCACCCTCTCTGCCACCTACCTCGTTGCCAATGGCCGCCCCAATCGCTCCACCAAGACCGCCACCCAGCGCGGCATCGGCTGTGTCACCCGCAACGGCGCCCAATGAGGTGGCACTCAGAGACAAAAAAACGAGCAGTGATTTCATATTCATAGATGTCTATCCCCTTATTCAGGTGGTCTGACCTGCCCGGTATGACGGGAAGGAAACCATTGTCTCGATCGTCCCATCAGGCACTTGTCAGGCTTATGCACTCTTCGAGAATATCAGAAACACACGCAATACCACCCTTACCTTTTGTTTACATTTCAGCATGTTACAGAATGTAAAGAATGCGCATTTCTTATGAACTGGACGTGAACAAGACGCTCGCACTCTGCCTCCGATTCAGCCAGTATCCGGGACCAGGGAGCCCGGGGTAAGCACCCGTAACGACTTAAAAGATAATCAGATAAATCAACAGAGCAGTCACACAATGAGCAGCAGCCAGTGGTTTCAGATACTGAAAAAAATCAAAACCGACCAGGACTTTATCGACCAGCAGGACACCCTCAGCCAGCTGCTGCAACAGGGCGTATCCGTCGATTGTGAAGACTCCGCCGGCCGCACTGCGTTGCAACTACTGTTTGCCAAACCCAGCCCCAGTACGCTGGCAACCCAGTGGTTATTGCAATGCCAGGCCGATCCGCTGCGGCTGCACGATATGCAGCTGAAAATGCTCGAGCATTACCCAAAAGACGGCGACAGTGCTGCCCAGATATTACAGAAATGTTATCAGGCGGCACCGTACCTGGCGGTCATAAGCGCCACTGAACAACTTTGCGATACTGAAAAACCTAGCGGCACTGAAGACGGCGTTGCCGACGGCCGCGATTACCAGCGGAAAATCGATCAGGCGTTATTATCGCAACGTCGTATTGAAGCCCTGAAGTCCTGTTATCAGAACTTACCCACCGGCTTTCGTTGTTGTTTCACCAAACAAAGTTATCCCTGGCAAAGCCACTGGCGCGGCATGGTTAATGTGCCACAAACCCACACCGACGACGGCCAGGATGTTGCCCGGGTATTGCAACAACACCCACAATTGCAGCTGTTAACTCAGATTTATTTCGAAGAGCTCAGTGGCAACCATCTATTACCCGGTACCGGCTTATTACAGCTGTATCTGACCCCGCAAGACGAACTGCAAATACAGCAAGCGCTGGATGATCAGCAAATGCAGCACCAGGATGACTACGACACATGGCGCTTCTTCCGCCAGCCACTTCGTGCCTTTTATTGGTCACAACTGCCATCAGCGGCACACGGCTGGAGCCCACGGCCACAACACCGGTTAACCAGCTACGAATACCGCTGTGACGGTGAGCCGGTGCAGTCGGCAGCGGCCATTGACTGGCAAGCGCGCCCGCAACTGGATAACCAGGTCGATCACAGCGAGGCGCTGGCAAGCCTGCCGGCAGAGTTACGCGCCAGCCGCGACGAATTAAGCCAGGAATTCTATACAGGCTCCTTGGGGTTGTTACCCCAGCCGGATGAGCGTATCAGCGAGTTATTACCCACGGGCCACCAGCCACTGCTGCATGTACTGCATCTCAGCCAAGGCGGATTATTAATCAGCCTGCCGGCCGGGGCACTGGCCGGCAATAACAGCCGCTGGCAGGAAGTTACGCTGACGCGTTATTACGACTGACGATCCGATCAGGGCTGTTTGTCGTACACCGCCACATCCGGTGGGGGTTCAAACCAGTCCTGTTTTTTGCTGGCCCCGACAGGAGCCACCCGCAGGCTCTGGGGTCAGGTATTGCCTTTTGCCTACCCGCACGCCAATCTGCCAAGACTGTTAGCGTAAAAATCCCCTAAAACCCATATGCAGCAAGACTACTATCAAACCGTCATTTCCAAACCGCGCCGTTCTGGAAACAACTTTCAGCAGAGTGGAACAATCCTCAGAAATGATACCGGTGAGCCTGTTTTCAGAGTCCGAGAGTTTGGGAATGTTGGCGACGAAGCGTCCGCACAGAAATTGATCCACGAACAACTGGAGAAAAAACTAGCAGAATTGGAGCCTCCTGCTGATTGGAACAGCAAGGTTAGACGTGTGTTGGCTGAATTTGAGCGAATCAAGCACAGGGAATACGGTTTATTTTTGGAATCTCAAAAAAGGGCCAAAGATTTTTTGGTGTACAGCCGCAAGCACTCGATAAGTGACATTGAACAGGATCACCAGTTTGAAGCAGTAACATCTGAGATTACCCTTTCCTGTAAAGAACATGCCGTAAGCTCCACTATCGCATTAGTTGGGCAGCTCCTGGATATGACCGAAGCAGAACTGGTTGATTTGGTTAGTGCGTCTGAGGCGGAATACAACGACTGGATGGAAGGTGAGGAACTGAAATTAGTTGATCTATTCCTGTTAAAAAAACAGATATACCAATATATCGTTAACCCCACAGAAAAAGTAAAAGAGGCTCATGAGAGCCATCTTAAAAGGATGGACGACAAGCGATAGGAAGTGTTTCTATCGGCTCGCCATTCCTTGCCGCCTTAACCGCTACGAATGAGTTGGCTAGATTGCCAAGCTCCACCACAGGTGGCAATGGGGCAAAAGGCAAGACCTGACCCCGAAGCATGACCCCATTAGCTGTTTTTCATTTTTCTTCGTCCGCGTACGATTGGACGGCCCTCACCTGCTCTGAGGTCAGGGACACCGCCTGGCTGAAGGCTAACAGCTGTTGATCGGTGGGTAGCAGCGCCCCTTGAATTAATCGCCAGCTTTTCCAGCAGGCGATCGCCTGGTCCTCATCGGCGGGTTTAAAGCCGGCCTGGAGACAGAGCTCGAGCGCGGCGCTGTAGGCCCACTTCGGGACGATCCGGGTCCCCTCATCCCAGCTGCGCAGATGCTTACCTTTGAGCGTTTCCCGCTCGGCCCCGTACTTATCCCGGCCGAGGACCAGCACGCGCAGGGCGGTCTCGTCATGGCTTTCCTGACGGCCGTAGTGTTTCAGGAGAAACGTAAAAAACACGCGGCCATCCCCCATCCGGGGTGGTCGATTTTCTTCGGTTGGCATGGTATTCCCTATTCTTTAAACAGCGCGTCGCCACGGGCGTTCCACTGGTCTTTAAGGCTGACTGGGACCGGTATCGGACCTTTAGGAAACCGGGGCAGATCTATTTTCTGGCCTTTCAACCACCCCCTCGGAAAATCAATCTGTCCCTTTTTTCGTGTACACCGCCAAACCAAGCGTCGTTTTCCATTCCTTGAGATTCGACAGGTAGTATTCGTAGTCGCGACCCTCAACAAACACCGGCTGACGATTATGGCCACGTTGAACAATATGATCCTGACGGGGCATTGGCTTCTTGTAAACATCCCTGTTTCAGTTGCACCGCTGATTAGAGTTTTCCGCCCGTTGGTGTTTTGCCAGGTATTCCCATGGCGTCAGGTCTTCCAGTGAATCGTGGGGACGCTCATCGTTGTATTCCGTCATCCAGGATTCGGTCAGTTCTCGGACTTCGGTTAGGTTCCGGAAGACATACATGTTCAGGATCTCGTCCCGATAAGTCCGATTGAAGCGCTCAACATACGAATTCTGAGTGGGTGTGCCCGGCTTGATAAACTCCAGCTCGATACCGTGTTGCTCAGCCCACTCTGCCAAGGCGATCGAGATGAATTCAGGACCGTTATCCATGCGTAGTTTGGCCGGGTAACCTCGCCAAGCGATGATGCGTTCCAGAACCCGTATGACCCTCGGTGCTGGCAGGTTCAGGTCAACCTCGATAGCCAGTACCTCCCGGTTAAAGTCGTCCACCACGTTAAACGTCCGGAACCGGCGACCACAGAACAGGCTGTCGCTCATGAAATCCATGGACCAGCATCGATTAACGGTGGCTGGCACGCTCAATGGCTCCGGGTTTCGTGTCGGGAGCCGTCTCTTCCCCCGTCGTCGTTTATTCAGGTTGAGTGCACAGTACAGCCGGTGTACCCGCTTGTGATTCCACCTATGACCCCAGCGTCGCAGCACTTTGAACAGTTTGCTGAAGCCGTAGGCGGGATAGCGTTCAGTCGCACTTTGAAGCGCTGCAATCACCGGTTCATCCCGGGAGGTGTCTGGCCGATTGTAGTGGTCAACTAATCCCGGACAGTATTTTAAGTTTTTCCTCGGCAGCAACCGGAGAAATGCCACCGTTGAATGAGTGTGGTCGCTGCCGGTTGTAGTAGCCCATCAGATAGCCACCAACATCCTTCTCTGCCTGCAACAGGCTTCGATATCCCAAGGCCGGTATCCACTCTGATTTCAGGCTTCGGAACAATCTCTCCATCGGTGCGTTGTCCCAACAGTTGCCGCGCCGGCTCATGCTTTGCGTCATCCGGTAGCGCCAGAGCCGCTGACGGAACTTGCGGCTGGCGTACTGGCTTCCCTGATCCGAGTGGAACATGACTTTTTCTGGTCGACCACGCTGTTCCCAAGCGTGATCCAGAGCTTTTACAACCAGATCAGCATCCGGACTGGAGGACATGCTCCAGCCAACGACCCGGCGTGCATAGAGATCCAGCACAACGGCCAGATAACTCCACCGCTGGCCGCTCCAGATGTAGGTAATGTCACCACACCAGACCTGGTTGGGCCGGTCCACTGCAAATTCACGAGCCAGATGGTTTGGGATATCCGGCCGTTCAACAGTGGCCTGCTTGTAAGCATGAGGGCCTGGTTGCTTGCAGATCAGCCCCAGTTCGCTCATCAGACGTCGAACCTTGAAGCGGCCAACGCTGATGCCTTCGTCGCTGAGCATGTCCTTAATCATCCGGCTGCCAGCAGAGCTGCGGCTCTTGGTGAACAAGCGGTTTACCCGAGCCTTCAGGGCCAGACGCTCAACGTCTATGTGGCTCTGCCGGTGGCGGTACTCGTAATAGCTGGAACGACTGATATCAAACGCTTCACAGACCAATTCCGTAGACTCCTGCTCCCTCAATCGGTCTATCAGCGCGTACGATTCATCTCGTCCGACATCAAGAGAGCAGTAGCCTTTTTTAATATGTCCTTCTCCCGTTCCAGCCGATTACAGCGGGCTTCCAGCTCTTGGATACGGCGTTGCTCCGGGGTAAGGGCCTTGCCCTTCGGGGTGATCCCTTCGCGTTCATCCGTTAGCTGTTGCACCCATCGCCGGAGGGCGCTTTCACCCACGCCCAGGGACGTACTCGCCTGGGCAATGGTGTAACCTTGATCCAGCACCAGGCTGGCTGCTTCCTGCTTGAATTCAGGAGTAAAGGAACGTCGCTTTCTGGTCATCAGACACCTCGTTTATGGTGGCGATCTTACCACCTTCGTTGGTGTCCGGAATCATTGAGCCACTACA
>NZ_FOUE01000005.1 GCF_900114775.1 Marinobacter zhejiangensis | reverse complement strand
GCGACCTCTCACGTAGAGTACGATTCTCCGATTCGTCACTACGCCCACGTTGACTGCCCGGGCCACGCCGATTATGTGAAGAACATGATCACTGGTGCGGCTCAGATGGATGGCGCAATCCTGGTTTGTTCCGCAGCTGACGGTCCAATGCCGCAGACTCGCGAGCACATCCTGCTGTCTCGTCAGGTAGGTGTTCCTTACATCGTTGTGTTCCTGAACAAAGCGGACATGGTTGATGACGAGGAGCTGCTGGAGCTGGTTGAGATGGAAGTTCGTGACCTGCTGAGCACGTACGACTTCCCGGGTGACGACACTCCGATCATCACAGGTTCTGCCCTGATGGCTCTGGAAGGTCGTGACGACAACGAGATGGGTACTACCGCTGTTAAGAAGCTGGTAGAAGCTCTGGATGACTACATCCCTGAGCCGGAGCGTGCGATCGATCAGCCGTTCCTGATGCCGATCGAGGACGTATTCTCTATCTCTGGCCGTGGTACTGTTGTAACTGGTCGTGTAGAGCGCGGCATCGTACGTGTTGGTGACACTGTAGAGATCGTTGGTATTCGCGATACTCAGTCCACTACCTGTACTGGTGTTGAGATGTTCCGTAAGCTGCTCGACGAAGGTCGTGCGGGTGAGAACGTAGGTGTTCTGCTGCGTGGTACCAAGCGTGACGACGTTGAGCGTGGTCAGGTTCTGTGTGTACCGGGCTCCATCAAGCCGCACACCCGCTTCGAGTGCGAAGTTTACGTACTGAGCAAAGAAGAAGGTGGTCGTCATACCCCGTTCTTCAAAGGCTACCGTCCTCAGTTCTACTTCCGGACCACTGACGTGACCGGTTCTTGTGAACTGCCGGAAGGTGTTGAAATGGTAATGCCGGGTGATAACGTCAAGATGGACGTTACCCTGATCGCTCCGATCGCGATGGAAGAAGGTCTGCGCTTCGCCATCCGTGAAGGTGGTCGTACCGTTGGTGCCGGCGTTGTCTCCAAAATCGTAGAGTAATTAACGACTCTTTCGAATTTGGAAGGGGGGCTGCCAACGCAGCCCCCTTTTTCTATCCCGGAAAACCTGGAAGAGTGTCCCGGCTGGTTGATCTGCGTTTGTACGTAGCTTGACATAGTTGGGTATTCTGCATACAATGCGGCTCCTTTTTTTGAAGGTCGGCTAAAAGTAGCTGCTACGAGTGGAGTTTGGTGCATCATGCAAAGCCAAAAAATCAGAATCCGGTTGAAGGCGTTTGATTATCGCCTCATCGACCAGTCAACGCAGGAGATCGTCGATACCGCTAAGCGTACCGGCGCCCAAGTGCGTGGACCCATCCCTCTGCCGACGCGGAAGGAAAAGTACACTGTTCTGATCTCACCGCACGTCAATAAAGATGCGCGTGATCAGTACGAGATTCGTACTCATAAGCGTTTGCTCGACATCGTTGAGCCGACGGAGAAGACAGTAGATGCTTTGATGAAGTTGGACCTGGCAGCAGGTGTAGACGTTCAGATCAGCCTCGGCTAATACCTTCGGGTATTGCTCTGTGTAACTGTCATAAGGCCATAGAGGGTGCAAGCCCCGTACACTATAGAGGTGAAACATGGCAATTGGTGTTGTCGGTCGTAAGGCCGGTATGACCCGTATTTTTACGGAAGATGGGCAGTCTGTGCCCGTAACGGTAATTGAGGTTGAACCTAACCGCATTACCCAACTCAAGACTCTCGAAAGCGACGGCTACCGTGCGGTTCAGGTGACTGTGGGTGTGCGTCGTTCCTCTCGCGTAACCAAGGCGGAAGCGGGTCACTTCGCGAAGGCTGGCGTTGAAGCTGGTCGTGGCGTGTGGGAATTCCGTCTCGCTGAAGGTGAAGGTGAAGATCTGGCAGCTGGCGGTGAAATCAACGCGAGCATCTTCGAAGATGGCCAGATGGTTGATGCTACCGGTCGTTCCAAGGGTAAAGGTTTCCAGGGTGGCGTAAAGCGCTGGAACTTCTCCATGCAGGACGCGACTCACGGTAACTCGCTGTCTCACCGTGCTCCCGGTTCTATTGGTCAGAACCAGACCCCGGGTCGGGTTTTCAAAGGCAAGAAGATGGCTGGCCAGATGGGTAATGCTCAGGTGACTGCGCAGAACCTTCAGGTTGTCCGTGTCGATGCCGAGCGCAACTTGCTGTTGATCCGTGGTGCTGTTCCTGGTGCTACCGGCGGCGACGTTGTCATCAAGCCTGCAGTTAAAGCCTGAGGAGCGGTGCGATGGAATTAACTATTACTGGTAGCGGCAAGGGGATCTCGGTTTCCGACGCTGCGTTTGCCAAAGATTTTAACGAGGATCTGGTTCATCAGGTTGTGACTGCCTATCTGGCAGGCGGCCGTCAGGGTACTCGTGCTCAGAAAACTCGTTCAGAAGTCCGTGGTGGTGGTAAGAAGCCGTGGCGTCAAAAGGGTACTGGTCGTGCCCGTGCTGGTACTATTCGCAGCCCGCTGTGGCGTTCCGGTGGTACCACGTTTGCTGCCAAGCCTCAGAACTACGAGCAGAAAGTTAACCGCAAGATGTACCGTGCGGCGCTGCGCTCCATTTTCTCTGAGCTGGTTCGTCAGGAACGCCTGGTTGTTGTTGACGACCTGGCAGTTGAGACTCCCAAGACCAAGGCGTTCACTGCCAAGCTGAAGGATCTGGGTGTTAACAATGGCCTGATCCTGGCCGAAAGCGTTGAACAGAACCTGCATCTGGCTGCTCGCAACATCCCTCACGTGGAAGTTCGCGACGTAGCGGGTCTCGACCCGGTTAGCCTGGTGGCGTTTGATAAGGTTGTGGTCACCGTTCCGGCTCTGAAGAAGATCGAGGAGATGCTGGGATGAATCAGGAACGTATTTACAAGGTCCTGCTTGGGCCGCACGTATCAGAAAAAGCGTCAATGGCGGCAGAGCGTGGCCAGGTTGTGTTTCGTGTAGCTCCTGATGCTACCAAGCCTGAGATCAAAAAAGCCGTTGAGCAGCTGTTCAACGTAACCGTCGAAGGTGTTCAGGTTCTGAACCGTAAAGGTAAGCTCAAGCGTACCGTCCGCGGATTCGGCAAGCGTAATGACATTCGTAAGGCTTATGTAAAGCTTGCCGAAGGTCAGGACATCGATTTTCTGGATGTGGAATAAGGTAAAGGGGTCGTAATATGCCGATCGTCAAAACCAAACCAACATCTGCTGGCCGCCGTCACGTTGTAAAGATCTACAACCCGGACCTGTACAAAGGGCGCCCTTACGAGCCGTTGGTAGAATCGCAAAGCAAGTCGGGTGGTCGTAACCACTTTGGTCGCATCACCACCCGTCATATCGGTGGGGGCCATAAAAAGCACTACCGTGTAATTGACTTCAAACGGACCAAAGATGGTATCCCGGCGACAATTGAGCGCCTGGAATACGATCCGAACCGTTCTGCGCACATTGCGCTCCTGAAGTACGCCGATGGCGAGCGTCGTTACATCATCGCTCCCAAAGGTGTCAGTGTTGGAGATCAAGTGCGTTCCGGCGTCGACGCGCCGATTAAGGTGGGTAGCACTCTGCCAATCCGGAACATTCCGGTTGGTTCTGTGATCCACTGCGTCGAACTCAAGCCTGGCAAAGGTGCTCAGCTGGCTCGCTCTGCGGGCGCATCCGTACAGCTGGTTGCTCGGGAAGGGGCGTATGCCACCCTCCGCCTGCGTTCAGGTGAAATGCGTAAGGTGCTTGTTGACTGTCGTGCAACGTTGGGTGAAGTGTCCAACAGCGAACACAGCCTCAAGCAGCTTGGTAAAGCGGGTGCATCACGTTGGCGCGGCAAACGGCCAACAGTACGTGGTGTTGCTATGAACCCAGTTGACCACCCGCATGGTGGTGGTGAAGGGCGTACCTCTGGTGGACGTCACCCTGTTACTCCTTGGGGTGTTCCGACCAAAGGGCATAAGACTCGTAAGAACAAGCGTACTGACAAGATGATAGTACGTCGTCGTTCGGCCAAGTAAACGACTACATAGAGGTAAATGCTGTGCCACGTTCTTTGAAGAAAGGTCCTTTTATAGACCTGCATCTGTTGAAGAAGGTCGAGGCAGCTCTGGAAGCTAACGACAAGCGGCCGATCAAAACCTGGTCCCGCCGGTCAACAATCTTCCCGGAGATGGTAGGCCTGACCATTGCAGTCCATAACGGCAAGCAACATGTACCGGTTTATGTCACCGAAGATATGGTGGGTCATAAGCTGGGTGAGTTCGCGGCAACGCGGACTTACCGTGGTCATGCAGCCGACAAGAAAGCTAAACGCTGATCGCGAGGGGAATAGAAATGGAAGTAGCCGCTAAGTACAAGGGCGCTCGCCTCTCTGCTCAGAAAGCACGTCTTGTCGCTGACCAGGTACGAGGCAAGGCTGTTGAGGATGCCCTTAATATTCTGACTTTCAGCCCAAAGAAGGCAGCTGCAATCATCAAGAAAGCTCTTGAGTCTGCAATTGCTAACGCTGAGCATAACGAAGGTCTGGACGTAGATGATTTGCGGGTTTCCACCATCATGGTGGACGAAGGTCCGACGCTCAAGCGAATCAAAGCTCGAGCAAAAGGGCGCGCTGATCGTATTTTCAAGCGCACCTGCCATATCACCGTCAAGGTCGCCGACAAGTAGGAGATGCTCAGATGGGTCATAAAGTAAATCCAAACGGCATTCGCCTGGGTGTGATCAAAGAGCACAACTCAGTCTGGTATGCCGAGAAAAAGGAATACGCTAAAAACCTGCTGAACGATATTCAGGTTCGCGAATTCCTCGACAAGCGTCTTGAAAAGGCGTCTGTCAGCAAGATTGTGATCGAGCGCCCTGCTCAGAATGCCCGTATCACGATCCATACTGCCCGTCCCGGTATTGTTATCGGTAAGAAGGGTGAAGATGTTGACCGTCTGCGTCGTGAAGTTAGCGACATGATGGGTGTGCCTGTGCACATCAACATCGAAGAGGTCCGTAAGCCGGATCTGGATGCCCGCCTGGTTGCCCAGAACGTTGCTGGTCAGCTCGAGCGTCGTGTGATGTTCCGTCGTGCCATGAAGCGCGCGGTACAGAACGCCATGCGTCAAGGTGCCAAAGGTATCAAGATTCAGGTAGGTGGACGTCTTGGGGGTGCTGAAATCGCACGTTCCGAGTGGTACCGCGAAGGCCGCGTTCCTCTGCACACACTGCGTGCAGACATTGATTACGCGACCTACGAAGCGCACACCACTTACGGCGTTATCGGCGTAAAGGTATGGATCTTCAAGGGTGAGATTCTCGGCGGTATGGACCAGGTCCGTGCTGACAAGAATGCCTCTCGCAAGAAGGCTTCTAAGTAAAGGGGCACTCGTATGCTGCAGCCAAAACGAACTAAATTTCGTAAGGTAATGAAAGGCCGTAACACCGGTCTCGCTCAGCGCGGTAACAAGGTGAGCTTCGGTGAATACGGATTGAAAGCGACCAGCCGTGGCCGTATAACAGCACGTCAAATTGAGGCGGCTCGTCGGACCATGACTCGTCGCATCAAGCGGGGCGGAAAAATCTGGATTCGGGTTTTCCCGGACAAGCCGATTACTGGCAAGCCGCTTGAAGTACGTATGGGTAAAGGTAAGGGTTCTGTCGAGTACTGGGTGGCTGAGATTCAGCCCGGCAAGATGCTGTACGAGATGGAAGGTGTTGCCGAGGAAGTTGCGCGTGAGGCCTTTACTCTGGCCGCTGCCAAGCTGCCCGTGTCAACCACCTTTGTAACGAGGACGGTGATGTGATGAAAGCAACAGAGCTGCGTGACAAATCAGTCGAGGAGCTGAAAAACGAGCTGATCGACCTGCTGAAAGAGCAGTTCAACCTGCGTATGCGCAAGGCGACAGGTCAGCTGAATCAGTCTCATCTTCTCCGCAAGGTGAAGCGTGACATCGCTCGCGTCAAAACAGTTTTGAACGAAAAGGCAGGACAGTGACATGACCGAAGCTACCAATACTGCCAGAACTCTGAGCGGCAAGGTCGTGAGCAACAAGATGGAAAAGTCCATCGTGGTTCTGGTTGAGCGTCGGGTTAAACACCCTCTGTACGGTAAGTACGTGAAGCGCTCTACCAAGATTCACGCACACGATGAGAGCAACCAGTGCAATATCGGTGACATCGTTACCATCCAGGAAACCCGTCCGGTCTCTAAGACCAAGAGTTGGGCCCTGGTTGAAGTCACCGAGAAAGCATCCAAGGTGTAAGGCGCCCGGAGAACAACCATGATTCAGACTCAAACAATGCTTGAAGTCGCGGACAACAGTGGTGCACGTCAAGTGCAGTGCATCAAGGTCCTGGGCGGTTCTCACCGGCGTTACGCCAGCGTAGGGGACATCATCAAGGTGACCGTTAAGGAAGCCATCCCTCGCGGTAAGGTGAAGAAAGGCCAGGTCCTGAATGCTGTCGTAGTGCGTACCCGTAAAGGTGTACGTCGTCCCGACGGTTCGCTGATCCGTTTCGACGGAAACGCGGCTGTACTTCTGAACAATCAGGACGCGCCCATTGGTACCCGTATCTTCGGACCGGTTACCCGTGAACTGCGTAATGAGAAGTTCATGAAAATTATTTCACTGGCACCCGAAGTACTGTAAGGACTAGAGGCCGGTTATGAAAAAGATCAAACGAGATGACGAAGTAATCGTCACCACGGGCAAAGATAAGGGCAAACGTGGTAAAGTCCTGAAAGTTCAGGACGATGGCCGTCTGGTGGTTTCTGGGATCAACATGATCAAGAAGCACACCAAGCCTAACCCGATGCTTGGCACCCCTGGTGGCATCGTCGAAAAAGAAGCACCTATCCAGGCTTCCAACGTGGCTATTTTTAATCCGCAGACCGGCAAAGCCGATCGCGTAGGCTTCCAGATTAAGGAAGACGGCGCCAAAGTGCGGATCTTCAAGTCCACGCAAGAAGCTGTCGATAACCAGTAAGCGGTGGTGGTTACGATGCTTAACATGAAAGAGCAGTACACTAAGGAAGTGGTACCCGCCCTGCAGAAAGAGTTCGGTTACAAGAACGTGATGCAGGTGCCGCGTATCGAGAAAATCACCCTGAACATGGGTGTTGGCGAAGCGGTAGGTGACAAGAAGCTGATCGAGAACGCGGTTGCGGATCTCGAGGCCCTGGCGGGTCAAAAGGTTGTTGTCACCAAGGCTCGTAAATCCGTAGCGGGCTTCAAAATCCGTGAAGGTTGGCCTATCGGCTGTAAAGTGACGCTGCGCGGCGAGCGCATGTGGGACTTCTTCGACCGCCTGGTTCACATCGCGATTCCTCGCGTTCGTGACTTCCGTGGTCTGAACCCCAAGTCATTTGACGGTCGCGGTAACTACAGCATGGGTGTGCGTGAGCAGATCATCTTCCCGGAAATCGAGTACGACAAAGTCGACAAGATCCGTGGTCTGGACATCACCATCACCACCTCTGCGGGTACCGATGATGAAGGTCGTGAACTGCTGAAAGCTTTTGGCTTTCCGTTCAAAAAATAAGGAATCCGTGTAATGGCTAAGGTTTCCATGAAAAACCGCGAGCTCAAGCGCGAAAAGACCGTTGCGAAGTTTGCAGCGAAGCGTGCTGAGCTCAAGGCAATTATCAAGAACCCGAACACCAGCGAAGAAGACCGTTGGGATGCGCAAATGAAGCTGCAGCAGCTGCCTCGTGATGCCAGTCCTTCTCGTCTCCGTAACCGGTGCCAGGTTACTGGTCGTCCTCACGGCGTTCTGCGCAAGTTCCAGCTGTCACGTATCAAGTTGCGTGAAGCTGGTATGCGCGGCGACGTGCCGGGTCTGACCAAGTCAAGCTGGTAAGGTAGGCGCCTTCCCGCAAGGTGAAGGTGCCCGTTGGTAAGCGGTGCGGCAAGCCGCTGCACAACTAAAAAGATCAGGAGCCTCATACCAATGAGTATGCAAGATACGCTTGCGGATATGATCACTCGTATCCGTAACGCACAGATGGCACAGAAGGCCGATGTGGTCATGCCATCTTCCAAAGTTAAGGTCTCCGTAGCTCAAGTCCTGAAGGACGAAGGCTACGTAGAAGATTTTTCTGTCACAGCTGACGCCAAGCCTGAGCTGACCATTACCCTGAAGTACTTCGGTGGCAAGCCAGTCATCGAAGAGATTCAGCGGGTTAGCCGTCCGAGTCTGCGCCAGTACAAAGGTGCCGGGGACCTGCCGAAGGTTGCCGGCGGTCTGGGTATCGCCATCGTGTCAACGTCCAAGGGCGTTATGACCGACCGCGCCGCACGTGCTGCTGGCGTTGGTGGCGAAGTCATCTGCACCGTATTCTAAAGGGAGAATTACATGTCCAGGGTTGCCAATAATCCTGTCGTGCTGCCTTCCGGTGTTGAGGTGAAGCTGAACGGACAGGAAATCAATGTGAAGGGCTCTAAAGGAGCGCTTCAATTTAACGTACATCAGGCTGTTGAAGTTACGCAGGAAGAGAACACTCTGCGCTTCGCGGCTCGTGATGGCGCCAAGCAGTCCCGCGCTCTCGCAGGTACAACCCGTGCACTGGTTAACAACATGGTTACCGGCGTATCTGCGGGCTTCGAGCGTAAACTCCAGCTTGTGGGCGTTGGTTATCGTGCCCAGGCGCAGGGCAACAAGCTCAATCTGACACTGGGTTTCTCTCACCCGGTTGCCTATGAGCTGCCCCAGGGGGTCACCGCAGAAACTCCGTCCCAGACGGAAGTTGTTATCCGCGGGATCGACAAGCAACAGGTTGGCCAGGTCGCTGCGGAAATCCGCGCTTACCGTCCGCCCGAGCCTTACAAGGGTAAAGGTGTGCGTTATGCGGATGAGCAGGTACGACGCAAAGAAGCCAAGAAGAAATAAGGCGGGACTATGAGCGCGAATATCGAAAGACTGCGTCGTGCACGTAAAGTGCGCATGAAAATTCGTGAGCTGGGTGCCAACCGTCTGAGTGTACATCGTACACCTCGGCACATGTACGCCCAGGTCACTACTGCGGATGGCAGCAAGGTTCTGGCCTCTGCTTCCACTCTTGACAAAGAACTGCGTCAAGGCACTACGGGTAACGTAGACGCCGCCAAGAAGGTTGGTCAGCTGATTGCTGAGCGTGCCAAGGCGGCCGGTGTAGAAACTGTTGCCTTTGACCGTTCCGGTTACCGTTATCACGGTCGTGTCCAGGCGCTTGCCGACGCGGCTCGTGAAGCTGGCTTGAAATTCTAAGAGGTGGAGAAGATGAGCGTTAACGAACAGAAGGCGCCTGAGCTCCAGGAAAAGCTGGTTCAGGTCAACCGTGTTGCCAAAGTGGTAAAAGGTGGTCGTATCTTTGCTTTCACCGCACTTACCGTTGTTGGTGATGGCAAAGGTCGTGTAGGTTTCGGTCGTGGCAAGGCGCGTGAAGTGCCGGTTGCGATCCAGAAGGCTATGGAAGCTGCACGTAAGAATATGGTGGATGTTGCTCTTGATGGCACCACCCTGCAGTATCCGGTTAAGGCCGTTCACGGCGGTTCCAAGGTGTACATGCAGCCGGCTTCCGAGGGTACTGGTATCATCGCCGGTGGCGCGATGCGTGCAGTACTGGAAGTGGCAGGTGTTCAGAACGTACTGTCCAAGTGTTACGGGTCTACCAATCCGGTCAACGTGGTACGTTCCACCATTAAGGGTCTCCAGGCAATGAAAGCGCCTGAAGATATCGCAGCTAAGCGCGGCAAGACCGTGGAAGACATTCTGGGTTGAAGTCATGGCGAATGCTAAAAAAATCAAGGTTACACTGACCCGCAGCCCAATCAGCTGCCAGCCTAAGCACAAACTGTGCGTTAAGGGCTTGGGTCTGCGCAAAATCGGTCATACCGTTGAAGTGGAAGATACCCCTTCCGTTCGTGGCATGATCAACAAGGTGAACTACCTGGTTCGGGTGGAGGAGAACTAAGATGCGTTTGAACGAACTTAGTCCGGAACCCGGTTCACGCCCAGACGCCAAGCGCGTCGGTCGCGGTATCGGTAGCGGTCTCGGAAAAACCGGTGGTCGTGGTCACAAAGGTCTGAAATCCCGTTCCGGCGGCAGTGTTGCTCCTGGATTCGAGGGTGGTCAGCAGCCTTTGGCCCGTCGTCTGCCGAAGTTTGGTTTCACTTCCCGTCAGCAGCGTTACGTTGCTGAGATTCGCCTGAACGAACTGGCGAAGGTCGAAGGCGACGTGGTTGACCTGGCGGCACTGAAAAAGGCCGACATCATTCGTGAAGAAATTCGCGAAGCGAAGGTTATCCTGTCCGGCGAACTGAGCCGTCCGGTGACCGTCAAGGGTCTGAAAGTGACCAAAGGCGCTCGTGAGGCAATTACTGCCGCGGGCGGAAAAGTCGAAGACTAAGGCGAGTCGAGGACTAAATGGCCAAGACAGCATCATTGCCTGCCGGCGCGGGAAAAGGACTTGCAGAGCTGCGATCGCGGCTTTGGTTCGTATTTCTGGCACTTCTGGTGTACCGGATCGGTGCCCATATCCCGGTGCCGGGAATCAACCCAGACCGGCTGGCGGCACTGTTTGATCAGAATCAGGGAACCATCCTGAGCCTGTTCAACATGTTTTCCGGTGGTGCACTTGAGCGAATGAGTATCTTCGCACTGGGGATCATGCCGTACATCTCCGCTTCGATCATCATGCAGCTCATGACTGCGGTTAGCCCGCAGCTTGAGCAGCTGAAGAAGGAAGGGGAAGCTGGACGGCGTAAGATCAGCCAATACACCCGCTACGGCACCGTGTTGTTGGCGTTGGTCCAGGGCTTGGGTATTTCGGTTGGCCTCGCATCTCAGGGCGTCACCTTCAACGATAGCTTCAGCTTCCACTTTGTGGCGGTTGTTTCCTTCGTGAGTGGCGCCGTGTTCATGATGTGGCTGGGAGAGCAGATCACCGAGCGTGGCGTGGGCAATGGCATTTCGCTGCTGATCTTCGCTGGTATCGTCGCTGGTCTTCCAGGAGCCATAGGTCAGACACTTGAGCAGGCTCGCAACGGCGAGATGAGTTTGCTGGTTGTATTGGCAATCGGCGTATTTGCCATCGCTGTTGTCGGTTTTGTGGTGTTCATGGAGCGTGGTCAGCGTCGCTTGACGATCAACTACGCCAAACGCCAGCAGGGCCGTCGGGTGTTCGCGCAGCAGTCCAGTCACTTGCCCCTCAAGGTGAACATGGCGGGGGTTATTCCTCCCATTTTTGCCTCATCCATCCTGTTGTTCCCGGCGTCGCTGGGGCAATGGTTCGGTCAGGGCGAGGGTATGGAATGGCTGGGTGATATCTCACAGGCCTTGGCACCGAGCCAGCCTCTCTATATCATCCTGTTCGCTGCCGCCGTCGTGTTCTTCTGCTTCTTCTATACGGCGTTGATGTATAACCCGAAGGAAGTTGCGGATAACCTGAAACGTTCCGGTGCGTTTATTCCAGGGATTCGTCCTGGAGACCAGACCGCCAAATACATCGATGGTGTGCTGACCCGTCTCACACTGTTCGGTGCAATGTACATCACAGCGGTGTCGCTGTTCCCTCAGTTCCTGATGGTATGGGGTAATATCCCGTTCTATCTGGGTGGGACTTCGCTGTTGATTGTTGTAGTCGTTGTGATGGACTTTATGGCTCAGGTTCAGTCTCACCTGATGTCACATCAGTATGAATCACTGATGAAGAAATCCAACCTCAAGGGCTATGGTCGGAACGGCTAATGCCGTTCCCGTTGATAACTGGAGTCGACAATGAAAGTACGCGCTTCGGTAAAGAAAATTTGCCGTAACTGCAAAGTAATTCGTCGCAATGGCTCAGTTCGAGTCATCTGCTCGGAACCTCGTCACAAGCAGCGCCAGGGTTGATTCGAAAGAATCGAAACTGACGACGCAAAGGGTGATGGAATGATAGCGCTTGATCTTTTTATGGTCAGGCGCTATTATTTCGCGCCCTTTTTGTGGCGGAAAATTCACACAGCAAAGCTTTGAACGCGGAGTAATTTGGATGGCACGTATAGCCGGTGTCAATATACCCGACAACAAACATGCTGTTATCTCACTGACTTACATCTTTGGAGTCGGTCGGACAACAGCCCAAAAGCTTTGCGACGCAACCGGTGTTAAGCCGGACGTCAAGGTCAAAGACCTTACCGACGAGCAACTTGAAGCACTTCGTACCGAAGTGGGCAAGGAAACCGTTGAAGGCGATCTGCGTCGTGAAGTTCAGATGAACATTAAGCGTTTGAAGGATCTCGGCTGCTTCCGTGGTCTGCGTCACCGTCATGGGCTTCCTGTCCGTGGCCAGCGCACCAAGACCAACGCTCGCACCCGTAAAGGTCCTCGCAAACCTATTCGTAAGTAACAGGTAGGCAATCATGGCAAAGCCAGGTACACGTACCCGTAAAAAGGTGAAAAAGACGGTTGTTGATGGCGTCGCGCACATCCACGCGTCCTTCAACAACACCATCGTGACCATTTCTGATCGTCAGGGCAATGTCCTGTCCTGGGCTACCTCCGGTGGCTCTGGTTTCCGCGGGTCACGTAAGAGTACACCTTTTGCTGCGCAGGTAGCAGCTGAAAGAGCCGGTAACGCGGCTGCTGAATACGGCCTTAAAAACCTGGATGTAGAGGTTAAGGGTCCTGGGCCCGGACGTGAATCTGCAGTTCGCGCGCTGAACGCGTGTGGCTACAAGATCACAAACATCACTGATGTGACGCCGATTCCACACAACGGTTGTCGTCCGCCCAAAAAGCGCCGCGTCTAACACAGGAGACAGTGAAAAATGGCTCGTTATATAGGCCCGAAGTGCAAGCTGTCTCGTCGTGAAGGGACAGATCTTTTTCTGAAGAGCGGTGCTCGCGCACTCGACTCCAAGTGCAACATCGAAACTCCTCCAGGTATGCATGGCGCTCGTCGTGGCCGCCTGTCCGAGTACGGTGTTCAGTTGCGTGAAAAGCAGAAGGTTCGTCGTATTTACGGCGTTCTGGAGAAGCAATTCCGCAACTACTACGCTGAGGCTGCCCGCCTGAAGGGTGCAACCGGTGAAAACCTGCTGCAACTTCTGGAAGGTCGTCTGGATAACGTGGTTTATCGCATGGGCTTTGGTTCTACCCGTGCAGAATCCCGTCAGCTCGTTTCTCACAAAGCCATTCTGGTCAACGACAAGGTAGTGAACATTCCGTCCTACCAGGTCAAGCCGGGTGACGTTGTGAGCGTTCGCGAAAAGGCCAAGAATCAGCTGCGCGTTAAAGGCGCTCTGGATCTGGCATCTTCCCGTGCGCCAGTGGGCTGGGTAGAGGTCGACGCCAGCAAGATGTCAGGCGTTTACAAATCAGTACCTGAGCGTACTGAATTGCCGGCCGACATCAACGAGAACCTCATCGTCGAGCTTTACTCTAAGTAAGGCCCGGTTAGCAACGAGAGCAGATAGGGGCGTCTATGCAGCGTTCAGTACATGAGTTATTGACACCTCGTACCATTGACGTAAAGGAATCGAGCAGCACTCGTGCCAAGGTGACTCTGGAGCCGCTGGAAAGGGGTTTTGGTCATACCTTGGGTAGTGCTCTGCGCCGGATACTTTTGTCCTCAATGCCGGGTTGCGCGATTACCGAAGCGCAGATCGACGGTGTTCTGCATGAGTACAGCGCAATCGAAGGTGTCCAGGAAGATGTCATTGAGATTCTTCTAAATCTCAAAGGTGTCGCAGTCAAGATGGCCGACCGTGACGAAGTTGAGCTCACGCTCAGCAAGAAAGGTCCGGGCATTGTCACTGCTGGCGATATCAAACTGGATCATAATGTTGAGATCGCGAACCCTGACCATGTCATTTGCCACCTGAGCAACAACGGTGAAATGAACATGCGTCTGAAGGTGGTTCGCGGCCGCGGTTACGAGGCAGCTGATCAACGCGGTCTGGACGAAGACGAGACACGTGCAATCGGGCGCCTGCAGTTGGACGCGACGTACAGCCCGGTCCGTCGGGTTGCCTATGCGGTCGAAAGTGCCCGTGTTGAGCAGCGTACGGACTTGGACAAGCTGGTTATTGATCTGGAGACCAATGGTACTATCGATCCGGAAGAAGCAATTCGCCGGGCCGCGACCATCCTCCAGCAGCAACTGGCGGTATTCGTAGATTTCGATCATGAGAAAGAGCCTGAGCGCGTAGAAGAAGAGGAAGAAATTGATCCGATTCTGTTGCGTCCGGTTGATGATCTGGAATTGACGGTGCGTTCAGCTAACTGCTTGAAGGCAGAGAACATTTACTACATCGGCGATCTCATTCAGCGGACGGAAGTCGAACTGCTGAAGACGCCTAACCTGGGTAAAAAGTCGCTGACCGAAATCAAAGACGTGCTCGCTTCTCGCGGTCTGTCTTTGGGTATGCGTCTTGATAACTGGCCGCCGGCGAGCCTTCGTGGCGACGACCGGGTTCTGGGCGGTTAATCGCCGAATTGGTAGTTTAAGAAGGAATCAGAGCAATGCGTCATCGTAAGAGTGGTCGTAAGTTCAACAGGACCAGTGCGCATCGCAAAGCCATGTTCCGTAACATGGCCGCGTCACTGGTTGAGCACGAGCTGATCAAAACGACGCTCCCGAAAGCGAAAGAACTTCGCCGGGTAGCTGAGCCGTTGATCACGCTTTCTAAAAATGATTCGGTAGCAAATCGTCGTCTGGCGTTCTCTCGCCTGCGTAACGATGCTGCGGTAGCCAAGCTGTTTGAAGAGCTGGGTCCCCGTTATTCCGAGCGCCCGGGTGGTTACCTGCGCATCCTGAAGTGCGGTTTCCGTGCTGGCGACAATGCTCCTATGGCATTTGTTGAGCTGGTCGGCCGTCCTCTGGATATCGAAGCCGAGGAAGTGGACGGCGACGAGGAGTAAGCTCCTTTAGCAGTCCAAAAAAAAGCCGGTAACCTTGGTTACCGGCTTTTTTGTGCCTGGGATTTGCCTGGCCAACGGCTAGCGTTGGCACAGGAAAAGGCGGTGTTAGCCTTTGTAGGCAGCTACAGAGTCTTCAATCGCCTTGCGTGCCGCAGCAGCGTTGTCCCAGCCCTGGACTTTAACCCACTTGCCGGATTCCAGGGTTTTGTAGTTTTCGAAGAAGTGCTGAATCTGGTCACGGAGCAGCTGGGGCAGGTCCTCGATATCCTGAACGTTGGAGTAGGACTTGGTCAGCTTGTCGTGAGGAACGGCAACCAGTTTGGCGTCTCCACCGGCCTCATCTTCCATGTTGAGGATGCCGACCGGGCGGCAGCGGATAACCGAGCCCGCCTGCACTGGGTAGGGTGTTACAACCAGGACATCCAGAGGGTCGCCATCGTCGGCCAGGGTGTGAGGAATAAAGCCGTAGTTGGCCGGGTAGAACATGGGGGCGGCCATGAAACGGTCGACCAACAGGGCGCCCATGTCCTTGTCCAGTTCATATTTGACCGGAGAGCTGTTAGCCGGAATTTCAATGGCTACATAGATATCTTCGGGCGGATTCTTGCCGGCGGGGATGTGATCAAAGTTCATAATGGATCCTTGCGTGGATGTCCGTTTAACAGCGGGTTAAAAGTGGCGCAATTATACGTGTATCCGGTATATATCGAAACTAAACCATCGTAGGCATTAGGGGCCTTGGGGCTATAGTTTCATCTGCTTCGCAATGAGTTCCTTCATGATCTCATCGGTCCCACCGCCGATGGACAAGATCTTGGCGTCTCGGTACAGGCGCTCAACCACCGACTCCCGCATGTAGCCCATACCCCCATGGAGTTGTACCGCTTCACGGGTGACGAATTCGCAGACTTCGACTGCGAAGTTCTTGGCCATCGCTACTTCTTTGATGGGATTCTTTCCGGCCTGCATCAGCGCGGCGCAGCGATAGGCATACTCCCGGGCCACGTCGATCCGGGTCGCCATATCGACCAGCTTGTGGCGCGTTACCTGGAACCTGTCAATGGGACGCCCAAAGGCTTCTCGCTGATGGGAGTAGTTCAGGCTTTCCTCCAGGGCCATCTGGGCGGTCATATACGCCATGATGGTCAACATCAGCCGCTCCTGAAGGAAGTTGCTCATGATCGCGATGAACCCGGCATTTTCCGCTCCAATCAGGTTTTCCACCGGAACTCGGCAATCTTCAAAGAACAGCTCGGCGGTATCGCTGGCCCACCAGCCCATTTTTTTAAGCTTCTGTCCCCGGGTGAACCCGGGTGTGTTGCGGTCGATCAACAGTAGGCTGATGCCTCCGTGACCCTCTCCGCCAGTGCGAACGGCCACGGTATAGTAATCAGCACGATGCCCGCTGGTGATGAAGGTCTTGCTACCGTTCACAATGTAGTGGTCGCCGTCCCGCACGGCTCGTGTCTTGATTGCGGCGACATCGGAGCCACCGTTGGGCTCGGTGATGGCCAGAGCCGAGATCTTTTCCCCTTTTAGGACTTGGGGGACGATCCCGTCACGAATGGCGGGCTGGGCCCACTTCGCGACGGGTGGCAGGCCAATGTCGAGGGAGCCTAGGCTGGCGACGAACCCACCGGAGGTGGATCGCATCAGCTCTTCTGAAACTGCGACCTTGAGGAAGGTGTCGCCGGTCCCGCTGCCGCCAAGTGCCTCTGGGAAGCCGATACCCAGGAGGCCCGCTTCACCGGCGAGCCGGTAAATGTCCTTGGGGAACTCGCCGGCTTCCTCCCAGTCGTTGATATGGGGTCGGACGTGAGTGTTGATGAACTTGCGAACGGTTTGACGGACGTGTTCGTGGGTTTCATTGAAATAGTTGGTCACGACAAGCTGCCCTCTGTAGGTGGTCCAGAGGGCAGTTTGGCGAAGTTTTTTGTGCCAAGCAAGCGCTTGGTTTGTTTTTTGGGGTCAATTTCCAGGGCGGGGAATGCTCTGTACGCCGCTGGCTGTTCCGAGCAGCAGCAGGTCTGCCGGGCGGCGAGCAAACAGGCCGTTGGTGACAACGCCAACAATCTGGTTCAACGCTTCCTCAATATGAATCGGGCGGGAGATGTCGAGGTTGTGGACGTCGATGATGATGTTGCCATTATCGGTGGTGACACCTTCACGATAGACCGGGTCACCTCCCAGTTTCACGATCTCCCGTCCGACATGGCTTCGGGCCATGGGGATAACTTCCACAGGCAGTGGGAAGTTGCCGAGCACCCCAACCATTTTTGATTCGTCGGCGATGCAGATGAACGTCTTGGCGACCGCCGCAACGATTTTTTCCCGGGTCAGGGCAGCACCGCCACCTTTGATCAGTTCCAGGCGCTCATTGGCTTCGTCGGCGCCATCAACGTAGAACTCAAGGGTACCTGCGCTGTTGAGATCGTATACCGGGATGCCGTGGCCCTTGAGCCGCTGTGCCGTCGCCTCAGAGCTTGCCACCGTGCCTTCGAACTCGGTTTTGATGTCAGCCAGCATATCGATAAAAAAGTTGGCGGTACTGCCGGTGCCGACGCCAATGATGCTGTCGCTGGAGAGGCGCGGGCGAATGTAGTCCAAAGCGGCTTTGGCGACGGCCTGTTTGAGTTGATCCTGGTTCATGTCGGGCTCCGGGGCAGAATTCGGTCAGGGAAGACAATAATGTTGGGCTATTATATCGATCCCCCCGTTCCGGTTATAGACGACACCCCGCCAAACTTTCTACACTGTGAGTTTTTCTCGGCCAGGCCGGCTTGTCTCGCTGAGGTTGGCAGCCCCGCAATGGAACCCAAATTATGTTGCAACGCTACATCAAGAAAATCCTGGATGCCCGTGTCTATGACGTGGCCATCGAAACGCCACTGACGGAAGCCCGTAACCTGTCCAAGCGGTTCGATAACCAGATTATGCTGAAGCGTGAAGACCTGCAGCCGGTGTTCTCATTCAAGCTGCGGGGCGCGTACAACCGGATTGCTCAACTGTCGGAGGAGCAGAAGTCCCGTGGTGTCATTTGTGCCTCGGCCGGGAATCATGCTCAGGGCGTCGCGTTGGCCGCGAAGAAGCTAGGGATCAAGGCCGTTATCGTCATGCCTCAGACCACGCCGGATATCAAGGTGCGCTCGGTACGCAGCCATGGCGCCAAAGTCGTCCTCAAAGGGGATGCTTACGATGAAGCGGCTGCCCACGCCGCCGAGCTGGTCGAAAAGCAGGGGCTGACCTACCTGCACCCGTTTGACGATCCGGACGTGATTGCCGGTCAGGGCACGGTGGCTATGGAGCTGATGTGGCAGTTTACCCAGCCCCTGCACGCGGTGTTCATCCCGGTGGGCGGCGGTGGCCTGGTGGCCGGAATGGCGGCCTACATCAAGTACCTGCGTCCCGAAATTCGGGTAATTGGGGTGGAGCCGGAAGATTCCAACTGTTTGCAGGCGGCGATGGCCGCTGGTGAGCGAGTGGTGCTGAATGAGGTGGGGATCTTCGCTGACGGGGTGGCGGTCAAGCAGATTGGCGAGCACCCCTGGGAGATCTGTAAAGACTTGGTTGACGAAGTCATCACGGTGTCAACCGATGAGATCTGTGCGGCGATCAAGGATGTTTTCGACGACACCCGCTCCATTGCCGAGCCCGCTGGCGCGCTCTCGGTGGCGGGAATCAAGAAGTACATCGAGCGGGAGCAAATTGAAGGGGAAAATCTGGTGGGCGTGCTCAGCGGCGCGAACATGAACTTCGACCGTCTTCGCTACATCTCCGAGCGCACGGAGATTGGTGAAAAGCGTGAAGCCATTCTTGCTGTCACCATTCCCGAGCAGCCGGGCGCCTTCAAGACATTCATCAATGCGCTGCATAAACGCAGCATTACGGAATTCAACTACCGCTACGGTGATGTTTCCGAAGCCCGGATTTTTGTCGGCATCCAGATCCAGCATGGTGGTCTGGGTCGTGAGGAACTGGTTCAGGAGTTGCGGGAGAGCGGGTATGGGGTGGTTGACCTGACCGACAGTGATTTGGCGAAACAGCACATCCGCTATATGGTCGGTGGCCATGCTCCGGGCGTGGGTAACGAGCGGGTGTTCCAGTTTGAGTTTCCCGAGCGCCCGGGGGCGCTGCTCAAGTTCCTGATGTCACTGGGA
This sequence comes from Marinobacter zhejiangensis, assembly GCF_900114775.1. Classification (GTDB taxonomy): domain Bacteria; phylum Pseudomonadota; class Gammaproteobacteria; order Pseudomonadales; family Oleiphilaceae; genus Marinobacter; species Marinobacter zhejiangensis. The sequence goes on along the minus strand of NZ_FOUE01000005.1, from coordinate 217,947 downwards.
ACGCGCTGGAACATATCGATGTTCCATTATCGCAACCACGGCGCTGCCTATAGTCGGGTTCTCATGGCGGCCCAGGTAGAGGAGAAGGACCTGGCGGCATTTCATGCGATGCTGGACAAGGTCGGCTTCCGTTATAAGGATGTTACCGATAATGATGCCTATCGTTTGTTCTTGGGAGCAGGAAATAGCGCCAGCTAGCCTGGCGTTTTTTGGTCTCGTTAACAAATTGTAATCTGTCATAAATTGTAAATTGCAAGATGCGTGATAACCTTCCAGCTGATTGTTCAATAAGCTAACTAGCCAATTGATTTAAAATAGATTGGCTGGTGAATCAACCGGAGAGCACGCATCATGCATCGCAAGCCTGACATTATTCGGGCCATTGTTCTGATTTTTGCGATCGGTCTTGCTGTTACCGGATTTACCTCGCTTCAGGCGTCGGAAAATGATCGCCGTGCTAGCAATGAGCCGATTCCGGCCCCCCTTCTTCGCTAAACCCTTTTTCTTTTCCGTACCTTGCCAGATTTACCCGGCACGTCAGGCCAGATCGTAACGTCGCTGCTCGGTAACGATGCCTTGTAGGGGGATGTCCCAGGGCTCAATTGGCAAGCGCGTTACGCGCTGTACTTCGTGGGCCAGGCCAAGGAGCTTGGGCGCCAGTCGTGGCGTTTGGCGCACAAACGCGAATGTGCGGTCATAGAACCCTCCACCCATGCCCAGGCGCCCGCCTTCCAGGTCGAACCCCACCAATGGAAACAGTACCGCATCAAGCGCCCAGGCCGGACGATACCGGTTACCGTTAAAAAGCGGCTCCGGGATGCCGAAACGGTTGCGTTTGAGGCGGGTTGCTTCATTAAAGGGCACAAAGGTCATGTGGCCACTGCGAAAGGGGTGCAGCACCGGCAGGTAGAAGTGGATGCCCCGGCGGCGGGCAGCACTGACATAGGTCGCAGGATCAATTTCACCGTCATTGGCCAGGTAGATGGCTATGTGGCGGGCTCGATAGAGCGACGGATGTGCCAGCAGGTGTTTGGCAACCTTTTCCGCGGCTTGGGTTTGCTGAGCGGGTGTCAGGGACTGACGGCGGCGCCTGAGTGTCTTGCGGATGTCGCTGCGTGAAGATTGTTCGGGGTGTGGGTCAAACGGGGAGGTGAGCGGCGTAGGCATTAAAAAAAGCTTCCCAGGTTGCCGTTATCGGATGTGGCCCTTGAACCCAAGGTTCAAGGTTGGTGGCCGCTGTGGCAGATTAGGCTTTCCCCCGCGGGGGACATGCTCACAATGCCCTAGAGTGGCCACCTGGGTATTGCGCATCGGCTCGAGGACGTATCCGACCGGCGAACAACCCAGGAAGTTGGCCTATTATAGAGCGATCACCGGGGGGGAATGCAAACCCGATTCCGTGTTGCGTTAACTGTCGGCGTCGCCGAGTGCGGCACCGAGCTTGTCGCTCATGGTTTTGAGGAGATCCGAGGCGGCGTCGGACATGGTGTCCTGATGAAGCATGTCATGGGTAATGTTCAGCGCCGCCATCACGGCAATGCGTTCGGTGCCAAACACCTTGCCACTGGTACGGATCTCCCGCATTTTCTTGTCCAGATGGCTGGCCGCATCCATGAGTGCTTTCTGCTGATTGGCCGGACAGGCAACCAGGTATTCCTTATCGAGGATTTTAACCTCAAGCGTCGTTGGCTGTTCCGGCATCAGTGCTGCTCCAGAGCCCGGAGGCGTCCAATCATGGCTTCAATCTTGTTCTTGGCAAGATCGTTCTTCTGGATTAACTGGGCACGCTCCCGTTGCCAGTCATCCTGCAGCTCGCGCATGGCTGCATTATCACGCTCCAGTTTTTTACAGCGTTCAATCAGTCTGTCCAGCTTGTCCGCCAATGCCTGCAGTTCGGACTGTTCCATGGTACGTCCAGTTACGTTAACAGTGAATGGATAACTATATGTGTGGACTGTAACCCGGTCAATTTACAGGGATGTTATTCAGTGGACGTTGTCCCGAATTGAGTTTCGCGACTGCGCCACCAGGCCCTTAGCGCGGGCAAAATTCCCACCAGCAGGGCCGCAGCAGGAACGCCTGCCAGTATGCTCCACTCGGTGGTATCGAGGGGGCGAACCCCGATGGCGAGGCCGAATTGCTGTAGCAGCCAGTCGCTGCTGGCGGCAATCGAGGCATAGATGATGACCAGGGCGCAGCCGCTGGCCAGCAAAGCGAGTAGCAGGCACTCCAGCAAGTAAAGCGAGGCGATCAGCGAGGGTGAAGCTCCCGCCGCCCGCAGTATCGCGACTTCCTGCTTGCGATGGACCTGGAGCGTCAGCAGCACGGTGGCCAGCCCAATCAGGCTAGTGACCACAACAAAACCGGTAATTCCGAGCAGCGTCTTCTCAAATTGTCCTAGCAGTCGCCATAACTCACTGAGGGCCACACCGGGAAGAATGGCGGTCAGAGGTTCCTCCGGCGACTGGTTAAGCTGACGCTGCAGCCGAAACGTCATCATGCGGTTCTTGAGTCCGACCAGTGTTGCCGTCAGGGAGTCTGGGGCAAGGTTCATGGTTTCGAGCTGGGCGGCGGAGGGAGTTCGTCCCGGCAAGGGCACCCCCGCTTCCCAGCCGACGTGGATGGCCTCAAGGCCTGGCAGGCTGACATACACCGCGCGGTCAATGGGGGTTCCTGTCGCCGCCAGGACGCCGCTAACCCGAAAAGGGGTCTGGTTGTGGTTGACGAAACTGACGCGACCGCCGCCGTGGGCCAGCACGATGTCGTCCCCGGGTTGGTGGGCCATGGCGCGGGCGACCTCTGCACCGAGTACCACATCAAACAGTTGGGTAAACCATTGACCGGCAGCCAGTTCCAGTGACTGGCCATTGCCGAACTGAACATAAGCGAGGAAATTGTCGTCGGTGCCCACGACGCGGTAGCCCTGATAGCTGTCTCCGAGGGACAGGGGCACGGTCCAGGCCACCAGCGGGTCTTGTTTCAGTGACTGATAGCTGCTCCAACGAATGTTGTTGGTGGCATCGCCAAGATGAAACACCGAGTACAGCAGAAGGTTCAGCTGGCCGCTGCGGGCACCCACAATCAGGTCGGTGTTGGCGATGGTGTTGGTGAACGACTGCCGGACCTCCGTGCGCAGGTACTGGATGCCCAGAAGCAGCATGACACTGAGGGTCAGGGTGATGGTTACCAGGGCCAGGATGCCACGGCGGTGCCAGAGGCTGGCGGAAGACAGTCGCAAGGCGGCGCTCAGGTTCATGGGAGTTCTTCCAGGCTGAGTTCGTGGTCGAAGCAGGGAGCTAGGGCTTCGTCATGGCTGACCAGTAACACGGAGGCCTGGCGTTTGCGGGCCTGGGTCAATAACAGGTCGACAAAGCGGTCCCGGTTAGTGGCGTCGAGCGCTGATGTCGGCTCATCAGCCAGGATCAGGGCAGGGTTGCCCATCAGTGCCCTGGCGGCCGCTACCCGCTGCTGCTGGCCAAGACTCAGGCGGGTGATGGGCAACTGCCAGTGGGATTCAGGGATGGCCAGCGCTGTGAGCAGTTCCCTGGCTTCGTCGGCAGGGCTCGGGTGTGCCTGGTTGCGCCTTGTTTTGGACAAGGTGCAGGGCAGCAAGGTGTTTTGCAGTGTGTTCAGATAGGGAACCAGATTCAGTTGCTGGAAGATGACGCCCATATGATCTGCGCGCAGCCGGTCCCGTTGGCGCCTGGAAAGGATGCTGGCCGCTTGCCCCAGAATGTGAAACTCGCCGGCCTGCAATGACGAAAGGCCACTGAGGAGACTGAGCAGTGTGCTTTTTCCGCTGCCGCTGGGGCCGCGAAGGAAGAGACTCTCGCCCTGGGGCAGTCGGATATCCGGAAAGGTTAGCGCTGAAGCCTGCGCGGGCCAGCGAAATCCAAGGTTACGGCTGATAATGGCATAACCGGACTCCGGTCGATGGATGCCGTGAAATGTTGGGGCTCTACTCATATCGCGGTTCCAGGCGCTGGTGTATGATGCCGTGGCATTGTCTTACGAGGGCTCTTATTGTGAAAGTTAAAAAAATCAGACCCTTGAGCGGGTTCCTGCTCTGGCTGATGCTGGTAACGCCGGCCTTTGCTGAACTGACGGAAATCGACTGGCTTGAACTGATGCCCGCCAGTGATCTGGCGTTGCTGGAGAGCCTGCCCGAAATTGGCCATGACGGCGATGAGGCGGTGACCCTGCCGGATGAAATCATGACTGGCCGGGTCGTGCCGGAAATGTCCGGTGTCAGCGGAAAAATCGCGGGCTTTATTGTGCCCCTCAAAACCACTCAGGATATGGCCATTCTGGAGTTTTTCCTGGTGCCTTACTACGGCGCCTGTATCCACGTGCCACCACCACCTCCCAATCAAATCATCCATGTCACCTATCCGTCCGGTTTTCGTATTGATGCGTTGTACGAGCCGGTCTGGGTCAGTGGAACGATCGAGATCCAGCGGGTTGAGCACGACATAGGGACCGCTGCCTATGTCATCCAGGCTGATTCGATCGAGTTGTACTCTAACTAGGGTGTCACCCGGAAACTACGATCACGTGAAGTTAACCGACTGGCGCCTTGGCCCTGAGGGCTGATCCACTCCACATCAAGCTGCTGCATGTGCTCGAACTGCTCGGTCAGGGGGGAGGTCCAGACCCCATCATCGGGCTGGTCGTTGCAGCTGATTTGTTGGGTGACCTCAACGTCGAAGTGCCCGAGGTCGGAGGCTGAGTGGTGTTCCGAGTGTTCGTGATCGTCTTCGTTCAGCCCCGTTGCAACGTCCGCTGACTGGACCTCGCAAACGATGCCGTTGCCTGTGAGCAGGGGCGTCGTTGTTAGCCACTCCGTGGCCTGGTTAAGCTGGTGATGTTCATCAGCGGTAACTGGCCGGTGTTCGAAACCCAACAGGTTGTGAGCCGGCGAGTCCAGCAGCACGGACAGGGTTGGGCCTTCCATGACCACCTGAAGTGTGGCGTGGCCGTGTTGGTGGGCGGCCGGGTTGTCCGCTGCGAATGCCGGTAGTGTGGCAAGGGGGAGAATGTAGTAAAGCGGTGATGGGCGGCTTAAACGCATTATTCGTCCTCGAAATCGTTATGTTATAACGTTTATATCGGCTTTGCCCCTGCGAGGTCAAGGTGCGCCTGGTTGCCTGCTCGCGGCTATCGTGTCGATGCCTTCGGACACAGTGAGTGCTAGGATAGGGGGCTGACCCATTCACGACAGGAATCCCGAGCGGTATGTCTGATTCTGACGCGAGTCACCGTCAACAAGACGGATTTGAACAGTGGGCCAATGTGTTCACCGAGCATAAGGCCTTTAGCCACCCATCTGAACTTCATGGTGCCCTGTGCGGTCGTCTGGCCGCGGGTAACCGCCTCGAAAGCCGGGACTGGCAGGTGCTGGTCTGTGAGCATATGGGTTTGCCTGAAACCGCAACCGAGGAGTCTGAGACGCTGGTGGCGTTTATCGGCCAAGCCTACGCGGATACCCTAGCCGGGCTCCAGGCGGCGGATATGAGCTTCCAGCCGCTACTGCCCGATGACGACTACTCCCTGGATCAGCGCCTGCAAGCTTTGTCAGCCTGGATTCGTGGCTTCCTGGAAGGTATGGCACTGGTTGCTGGTGCCTCCCTCGGTTCTGCGCCGGAGGAAATCCGCGAGCTGATCGAGGATCTGGTGGCCATCAGTCAGGTCTCCGAGGCCGAGGACGACAGCGACGAAAGTGAGCAGCAGTTGACCGAGATCACCGAATACGTGCGTTTGGGGGCATTGGCGGTATTTACCGAATACAATGCCCCTGAACCCCGTGAATCGAAGACATTGCATTAACTCCTGTATAACCGGTGGAACCCTTCTTTATGGCATCAATTATCCCCGTCAAAGAGTTTGCTGAACGCCGCAAGAAACTGATGGAGCGGATGGCACCGGATAGCATCGCCATTGTTCCGGCTGCACCGGAGCGGGTCCGTAACCGGGATGTGCTGCACCCCTTCCGCCAGGACAGCGACTTTCACTACCTGACTGGGTTTGATGAGCCAGAGGCGGTTCTGGTGGTGATTCCCGGGCGGGAGCACGGCGAGTCGGTGATGTTTTGCAAGGAACGTGACCCGGCAAAGGAACTGTGGGATGGGTTCCTGGCAGGGCCGGAAGGCGCGATCGAGCGCTACGGGATGGATGATGCTTTCCCCATTGCCGATATTGACGACATCCTGCCGGGCATGATCGAAGGTCGCAGCCGGGTTTACTACCCCCTGGGTAAGGACCACAGTTTCGATGCTCAGGTTATGGATTGGGTGAAAACCATCGGCAGCAAGGTGCGCTCTGGCGCCCAGCCTCCGGGTGAATTTGTGTCCCTGGAACACCACCTCCATGACCTCCGGCTCTACAAAAGTGCCAACGAAATCAAAGTCATGGCCAAAGCCGGAGAGATCAGTGCCGAGGCTCATTGCCGGGCCATGAAGCGAGCCCGGGCCGGGGAGTTCGAGTACAACCTCGAAGCGGAGCTGGTTCACACCTTCATGGACCACGGTGCCCGTTCAACGGCCTACCCCTCCATCGTGGGGGCCGGGGCTAACGGATGCATCCTGCACTACATCGAGAACCGCGATGAACTGAAAGACGGTGACTTGGTGTTGATCGACGCGGGCTGCGAGCTGGAGTGCTATGCCTCCGACATCACCCGTACCTTCCCGGTCAGTGGCAAGTTCAGTGAGGACCAGAAGGCCCTCTATGAAGTAGTGCTAGCGGCCCAGTATGCGGCGATTGACGCGGTACGGCCTGGCAATCACTGGAATCACCCCCACGAGGCCGCTCTTGAGGTGCTGTGTCGAGGCCTGATTGATCTGGGGCTGCTGGCGGGCAGCCTGGAGGAGGTGTTGGAGAAAGAGGCCTACAAGCCATTCTTTATGCACCGGACCGGCCACTGGTTGGGGCTCGATGTGCATGATGTTGGTGACTACAAGGTGGGGGATGCTTGGCGGGAACTTGAGCCGGGCATGGTGCTGACAGTTGAGCCCGGCCTGTATGTCGCACCCGGCAACACCGATGTGGACCCTCGCTGGCGGGGGATTGGCATCCGTATCGAGGATGACGTGGTCGTTACCCGGGACGGTTGCCAGGTACTGACTGACGGCGTTCCGAAAACCGTCGATGGCATTGAAGCGCTGATGGCAAGCTGATCGTGACACGCAAGCAACTGGATACCGATATTGTAATTGCCGGGGGTGGGCTGGCTGGCGCGACCCTGGCACTGGCGCTGACGCGGGCGATTCCGGCGCTTCGGATTACCGTCGTGGAGGCATTCCCGTTAACGCCGGACGCGTCGGCGGACACCTACCAACCCAGTTACGATGCTCGTTCCACGGCGCTGGCCTGGGGCTCCCGGCTGATGTTCGAGGAACTGGATCTATGGGGTGCCCTGGCCCGCCATGCCACGCCGATTCGCCATATCCACGTATCTGACCGGGGCCGGTTTGGCGCCACCCGGTTGGCCGCCAGCGACCATGACCAGGACGCGCTGGGTTATGTTGTCGACAACCGCTGGCTGGGCCTGTGCCTGATGTCAGCGCTGGTGGCATGCCCCCAGGTGACCTGGCGGGCGCCGGCGCAGGTTCGGGGCGTCACCAATAACGTTCGCGGGGTTGCCGTACAGGTTGCGTCCGGCGAACACGTCACCGAGCTTCAGGCCCAGTGTGTGGTGATTGCCGATGGCGGCCGCTCCGGGCTGCGTGAACAACTGGGGTTCCGGGTGGACAGTTCCAGCTACGGGCAACATGCCCTGATTGCCAACGTGTCTACCTCTTGTGACCATGGTTTTACTGCCTACGAACGATTCACCGATGCCGGGCCAATGGCTCTGCTCCCCCATGGCAGTGGTGACCGGGCTGGCCACGACAGCGCCCTGGTCTGGACCCTGACGGACGATGCCCTGGAACGCATCCTCGCCGTGACGGATGAGGAACGCTGCCAGCAATTGCAGCAGCGCTTTGGCTGGCGGCTTGGAAGGTTCACCCGGATTGGCCAATGCCACCACTACCCACTGACCCTGACGACCGTTAACGAGGTGGTACGTCCCGGCATTGCCCTGATCGGGAATGCCGCACATACCCTGCACCCGGTGGCGGGCCAGGGCTTTAACCTGGCGTTGCGGGGAATCATGGCGCTGGTGGAACAGCTGCAGCAGGCGCAGGTCCGCGGTGAACACCTGGGGAGTTTGCAGATACTGCGACATTATCAGGAAAACCACCGCCGGGATTGCCAGAGCACGGTCAGGTTTTCTGACTCCCTGATCCAGATTTTCGGTCTGGATATCCCCGCTATGAAGCTGGCCCGAGACGCCGGGTTGGTTGGTCTGGACCTGCTTCCCGGTGCCAAGCGCTGGTTTGCCCGCAGCGCGATGGGGCTTGGTGGACGCCGGCCGCGGTTTGGCGCTGTTACGCAGGAGGTAATGGATGACTGAACCCCTTCAGTTTGATGTGGTTGTGGTGGGTGGTGGCATGACTGGCAGTGCCCTGGCACTCGGGTTATCTCAGCAGGGCTGGCAGGTGGCGCTGATCGAGGCCGCTGAACTCGAGCCATTGCTTGCGGAGCCGGGATCGGCCACAACCGTTGATGATTTCGAACCGCGGGTCAGTGCGATTTCCGCGGCCAGCCAGCGTTTGCTGGCGGACCTGGGGGCCTGGCCAAACGTTGCGCGCCAGCGCCATTGCCCTTATTCCGGGATGACTGTTTGGGACGCCGATGGTACCGGTCGCATCTATTTCGATGCGGCCAGCATGGGCGTGGCTGAGCTGGGGGCTATTGTCGAGAATCGGGTATTGGTGCGGGCGCTGTTTCTGGCGCTGGCAGACAGTTCGGTCACCGTGTTTTCCGGTGTTGCGGTGACCGGAATGACGGGTGCCGATGGTGAGCGTACTCTGACCTTTGCTGACGGGCGGAAACTGGTTGCCCGACTGGTGGTGGCTGCGGATGGCGCTCAATCGCGGGTTCGGCAGTGGGCCGGTTTGCCCACGCGGGAGTGGGATTATGATCAGCAGGCGATTGTCTGTACCGTACAGACGGAACAGTCTCACGACTACACCGCCTGGCAACGGTTCTCACCCACCGGCCCACTGGCCTTCCTGCCGCTGCAAGGGAGTATCGACGGAGAGGGTGGGCATTTCTGCTCCATTGTCTGGTCACAGGACACCGATGAGGCTCGCCGGTTGATGGCGCTGTCCGATGCCGATTTCAGCGCCGAACTGGAAGCGGCGATTGAACGCCAGTTGGGCGGGCTCAAGGCGGTTTCCCGCCGCTGGGCATTCCCGCTACGCCAGCGTCATGCCAAGGAGTACATCGCCGATGGTCTGGCACTGGTGGGCGATGCGGCCCACACAATTCACCCCCTGGCCGGCCAGGGCGTTAACCTGGGCTATGCCGACGTCAGGGCGTTACTGGAAGAGTTGGAGCGGGCGCGCGGCATGGAAGTGGCGGTCAATGACCCCTTGGTGCTGGCTCGTTACCAGCGTCGGCGCAAGGGCGATAACCTGGCCATGATGGCGGCGATGGAAGGCTTCAAGCAGTTGTTTGCCCGTGACGAGCTGCCGTTGCGCTGGATCCGTAATGCCGGTATGCGCTGGCTTGATCGCGCCGAGCCGCTGAAGCACCGCATTGCCGCCCAGGCGATGGGGTTGCTGCCCTGATGGGCCATGCCGTCAGCCTGCTGGCGGCGCTGAACGCTGGACCCAGTACTGCACGTCCTGGTCGTCCAGGAAGGCTTCGGCATCATCGCCATGGAGCATGGCGAAGGTGGCCAGCATACCGGCCAGGGTGCACGTCGGCGCGGCCACTGTAACGCTGTGAGGCGCGTTGGGGACGGGCCAGCCGGTGCGCGGGTCGAGGATGTGGCCATAGCGAATCCCGTCTTTCAGCAGGAAACGCCGGCTATCGCCGCTGGTTGCCAGGGCTCCTCCCCGCAGTGACAGGGTCTGGCTGGCTTCATGGGTTCGGCGGTGATCCTCGACGCCCACGGTCCAGGGGTGCCCGTTTTTACGCGGACCACTGCAAGCCAGGTCTCCACCGAAGTTGACCAGCACCGCGCAGCCGTCAGTAAGCTGGTGCTTGAGGTCGAGCAAGACCCGGTCCACCGCATATTCCTTCCCGATGCCACCGAAATCAAGCTCCATTCCCTCCGGCAACGTCAGCTGCGGCCGCTGCCAGAGCACCTGCTCCCAACCAATCTGCTGGAGAAGCGTGGTCACGCTGTCATGGTCCGGTAGCCGGTCGCTGCCATCAAAACACCAGGCCCTGCGCAGGATGCCTGAGGTGATATCGAAGCGGCCGTCACTGAGCTCGTAGCACTGGCCCGCGTAATCCAGCATCAGGGCGATTTCATCATCCACAGTTATGGCGTCGCCATGGCTGTGGTTAATCTGGTCGACCGGGTTGCCAGGGACGTAGCGTGAGAGCTTGTATTCCAACCGCCAGGTTTCCTTGGCGGCATAGGCCAGGGCCTGTTTGGCCTGGGCCCGGTCGATACCGTCCATCAGGATTTCGCAGGGGCTTGCCATGGCTTCAAAGTGGCCCTGCCATTGCCGGTCGCTGCCGGAAAGCTGGGGAAGGGGGTGGTTGGCTGGGTTGTCGGTGGGGGCAATGGTGATAACGGTCATGACATCCTCAGGGGGCTGGCGCGGGTTGCGACCGGCGCCAGCCCCCAATACGGTACGGGCAATGTCAGAAACTATAGCTGAGTTGTACCCACATGGCATCGGTGTCCGGATACAGGTCGTGGTTGGTCAGTTGGCCAAAGCCTTCGTCGCCATCGTTGCTCTGTATCATGTATTCGGCACGGATCGCCAACTCCCGGTCTTCGTCAAAACGGTAGCCCCATTTGGCGCCAAGGGTCAGCCCGGTCAGTTCACCCAGCCGATAGTCGGCACTGGCTTCGGTCAGGGCTGGAGCACCATTGTTGTACTCGGTTGCTGTCAGGTAGCGTTTGTAAAAATCCGCCTCTGACTGCATGTAGTAACGGAAATGGGGTTCCAGATAGCTGTTTGCCAGGCGCCAGCGATACTTCAGATCGACAGTGTGGGAGCTGATGCCCCAGTCGTCGATCATGAAACGGTAGGAACCGTCGACAACGTCGCCATTGGTCAGCATGTACTTGGTTTGCCAATACAGCGCGTGTTTCAGGCGGCTGTCAGGCCGGTTTTCATAGAGGTATACCGGGTTGCCATCGGCACCGATCAGGTTGCCCCCGTAGTTGGCGCCGCTGGCATCGTCGATAACGCTGAGCAGTTTGTACGGGTCGGTCAGGTAACCGCTGGAATAGCTAACGGCATAGTTGAATTGCATCAGGGTTTGCCGGTTGATGACCTGCGTCACCCCAAACAGCGCGTCGACCAGAGCCTTGCTGTCGTCGCTCTCGCGGGTGGCGGTGAACTCCTGGTCGAATTCAGCCTCGGTCTTGCCGTCACGCAACGGCATCCGGGAAAGGCCGACGGGAGCCCCGCCCACCGGGTCGATCAGGTCCATGCCCAGGGAGAGTCCGCCGGTCAGGGTGGTGTTCTTGTTGTTGAGGTAACGCGACAGGCTACCGTTCAGCGCGGTGGAGAAGTAATCGTACTCCCTCGAGGCATACCCGCCCACGCTGTAGGCGTAGTCCCGGTTAATTGGGGCACTCCACGCCGCAGACAGGGCGACCCGAGTATCCTTGAAGGTGTCATCCAGCGGAGCTTCACCCGGGGCTATGCTGTAGCTTCCGCTGCCGGAAGGGCTGGTAAAGGTTTGCGGCAGGTCACTGGGGGTCGCTCCGGACGGTGACGCGCCGGTAAGGGTGTCGGCGACCAGTTTGAGGTTTAGCTGGCGTTCGCCGTCGAAGTTACGGGTGGCACTGATGACCGGTTCAATCGCATTGACCCGGCTGTCGCTCTCGGCATAGACCAGCAGGGCAGTTTCCACATCCCACTCGCCCGGATTGCCTTTGGCCTGGGTGTTGGTCGCCTGCACACCGAGCAGGGCACAGGTGGCGGCCGCGAGGGCGCGCCCGACCGGCTTTCCAGTATTGTTCAGTTGCATCCGCAGCCTCCTCCGCCAAATCCGCGCCCACCGCTGGTGGCTTCTTTACTGAAGTAGATGTGATCATCCAGGCCGGCGTCGACGCCGGAGACCGTGAGCTGCATATCAGGATCGGCCAGCAGGTCCCGCTCCCAGGGCTTGACCCCAAGGTTGCTGCAGCCAGTGGCTGCAAGGGCCGAGGCCATCACCAATGCGGTTCCCGCAAGCCTGAGCAGGCGGGCGGGCGTCCAGGTGTTATCGGGCATAACAACTTCCTTCTGAGTGGGTGGGCACGGTATCGGTGCCTGGTCGGTTCGCTACGGGGTTGCCTCAAGCAGACGTTGAATGTCTGCTTCGTAGTTATCTTTTCGGTCGTTATGGAAGCCAATATGCTGGCTGTGGATACGGCCTTCCCGGTCGATCAGGTAGGCGCTCGGCATGCCCATAACGCCGTAGGCTTGCGGAGAAACACCGTCTGGATCGTAAGCCACGGTAAAGTCAGCCGGGATTTCGCGGAGGAAGTCCGCGGCCGCTTCGGCGTCTTGGTCAAGGTTGATTGCAACGACTTCCAGTCCCTGGGCCTGGTACTTGCTCTGCATGTCGTTCATCCAGGGAAACGACTGGCGGCAGGGGCCGCACCAGGAGGCCCAGAAGTCCAGCAGGACAACTTTTCCTCTTAGGTCGCTGAGATTGACCTGGCCGCTATCAGTCGCCAGTTCGAGTTGTGGCGCGAGTTCCTGCTCGGCGAGCGAGGCGGTGCTGAACAGGGCGGCGCCGATAAACGTCGCGACCAGAAGCGCCTTGTTTGTGTCGGTATGTGTGGCAGAACCAGCCATAGGTACAGCTCCTTTTGGAATCTTGGGCCAGTGTATTAAGGCAAACTTAAGGAAGTCTTAAGCCTCGCCATCGATACTGAGTGGATCATTGATCTACTTGTGGTTTTGAGGGGGGTATTGGATGGCCGTTCTTCTTTTTGTTGTGTTGATCGGGTTGCCCGGGTTGGTTGCTGCGGAGGAGCCGGTATTTCTTCCGGTTGACGAAGCGTTCAGCCCTTCGGTCAGCTACGACGGTGAAGTACTCGCCATAGAATGGGCCATCGCTCCGGGGTATTACCTTTACGAGTCGAGGATTTCGGTTGTCGTCGCCGGTGATGCAGTGGTTGACGGTGCCTTTGTGACCGAGCCGGAGATCAAACAGGACCCCTGGTTCGGCGAGCAGGCAGTGTTCCACGATGTTGCCGGTTGGCAAGGGCCGCTCTCACTGGACGGTGTCTCAGAGGTGACATACCGATACCAGGGGTGTGCGGAGGCGGGGCTGTGTTACCCGCCCCAGACCCGAACCACGCAGGTGCCAGTGCCGGCCCCGGTGTCAGTATCCGGGAACAGCGTTAAGGCGGCCGCAGTGCCCGTGCCGGCGGTGTCGTCGGTCGTGGCCGCTGGGGCCGAGACCAGTGAGGCCGAAGGGCTGGCGAGCCTGCTGAATGAAGCCGGGTTGGCAATGATCCTGGGCACATTTTTCCTGCTGGGTCTGGGCCTGACCTTTACTCCCTGCGTGCTGCCCATGGTGCCTATTCTTTCCAGCATTATTGTCGGGCAGAACCAGCCGTCGTCGGCGGCGCGGGGGTTCTCGCTCTCGGTTGCCTACGTTCTGGGCATGGCGGCTACCTATACCGCCCTGGGGATTACTGTCGGTTACCTTGGCGCCCGAGCCAACCTCCAGGCTGCGATGCAGCAACCCTGGGTGATTGTGATCTTTGTGGCGTTGTTCGTCTTGCTGGCGTTGGCTATGTTTGGACTCTATGAATTGCAGCTTCCGGCGGCACTGCGGGACCGGCTGGATCGCTTGGGGCAGAAGTCCAAGGGGGGGCAGTGGTTAGGCGTGGCGTTAATGGGGCTGATTTCTGCTCTGGTGGTGTCGCCCTGTGTCTCGGCGCCCCTGGCAGGGGCGCTGCTGTATATTTCCACCACGGGGGATGCCGTGATCGGTGGCGGGGCGCTGTTTGCCATGGCCCTGGGGATGGGGGTGCCGTTGATTGCGATTGGCACCACCGGCGCGCGGATCCTGCCGCGGGCGGGCATGTGGATGGAACGGGTCAAGCAGCTGTTTGGCGTTGGTTTGCTGGTGGTTGCCCTTGGCCTGCTGGACCGAATACTGCCCAATACGGCGATGCTGGTGCTTTGGGGGGCACTGTTGCTGTGGTGTGGTATTCAGGTTGGCGCGCTGGAGGCGAACGCCGCAGGGTGGGCGGGGTCCAGAAAAACCCTGGGGGTCCTGCTGTCGGTGTGGGGGCTGCTGCTGGTGCTGGGCGCTGCCCGTGGAGACGGGTCGTTATGGCAGCCTCTGGCTGGCTTCGGCGTTGCTGATGCGACCGAGGTGGGCGGCGCGCCCGCGCCCGAGCTGTTTGAAGTGATTGATGATGTTGGCGTCCTCAATGGCGTGCTTAACTCTTCGCTTAACTCCGGCCAGCCGGTCATGGTCGACGTTTATGCCGACTGGTGCATCAGCTGTAAGGTCATGGAGGAAGAAGTGTTTGATACTCCGGATGTGCGGGCCTGGGCGCAGCGGGTTCGCTTCGTCAAACTTGATGTCACGGCGTTTTCGGCCGCCCAGAAAGACCGGCTCGAGCAATGGCAGGTGCCGGGGCCTCCCGCGGTGCTGTTCTTTGGCGGTGAACGCGACAGCCGGGAGCTTCCGACCCAGCGGTTGCTGGGTGAGTCGAGCCTGGGCGCGGTGGTTGGAGGGCTGGCCCGGTTGGGTTCCTGAAGTCTGGGGTTTCGGATACACTCGGCGCTCCGAACCTTAACTTCAGGAAGTCAGTTATATGGCAGGAAGCAGTCTTATCGCTCTGATTGATGACATCGCCACAATTCTGGACGATGTCTCGGTCATGACCAAGGTCGCCACCAAGAAAACCGCCGGCGTACTTGGTGATGACCTCGCACTTAACGCCCAGCAGGTCACCGGTGTCAGCCCGGCCCGGGAGATCCCGGTGGTGTGGGCGGTGGCCAAAGGGTCTCTTCTCAATAAAGTCATTTTGGTTCCGGCGGCACTGGCCATCAGTTTCTTTGTGCCCTGGCTGGTCACGCCGCTGCTGATGCTCGGCGGCGCTTTCCTGTGTTTTGAAGGGTTCGAAAAGCTTCTGCACAAATGGCTGCACGCCCAGGAAGACAAAGAGCACAAGGAAGAACTGCACAAGGCATTGCAGGATCCTGACATAGACTTCAAGGAGCTGGAACGGGACAAGATCCGGGGTGCCATCCGCACCGATTTCATCCTGTCGGCAGAGATCATCGCCATTACCCTGGGCACGGTGACCCAGGAGCCGATTGGTATGCAGTTTCTGGTGCTGAGTGTGGTGGCCTTGCTGATTACCGTCGGGGTCTACGGATTGGTCGCAGGTATCGTCAAGCTGGACGATGGCGGTCTCTACCTGAGCCAGCGGAGTGGGGACGGTGGCTGGGCCAATGCCGTACGTGCCAGCGGGCGCGGTATTCTATGGCTGGCCCCCTACCTGATGAAGGGGCTTTCCATTCTGGGCACTGCGGCCATGTTCCTGGTGGGTGGTGGCATTGTCGCCCACGGCATTCCGGCGGTACACCACTTCATTGAAGGGCTGGCCCACGACATGACCGGTCTTGTCGCCATGTTGACGCCGACTCTGGCCAACGGTGTCTTTGGGATTGTGGTTGGTGCTGTGGCGGTGGCGATAGTGACCCTGGCCAGCCGCGGTTGGAAGGCCGTCCGCAGCTGATCTAGCCAAGTTCTGCTCAGTGGTTGCAGCTGTCGTAGAGACGGCCAATCAGTACGGGCACCGCAGTTTCCACACGCAATATCCGGTTGCCCAGGTGTACTGCCTGGCAACCGGCCTCCACCAGTTTGTCCACTTCGTAGGGAATAAAGCCGCCTTCCGGACCGATGCACAGCGTGGCTGGGGCATTGATGTGGGTCGGGCACGGGCGCTCGGTGCCCGGGTGGGCGACGATTCCCGGACGTGTCTGAAGAATCTGCGGAAGTTCGTCTTCAACAAACGGCTTGAAGCGTTGACGTATCTGGATTGTCGGCATCCGTGTATCCCTGGCCTGTTCCAGACCGAGGGTCAGGTTCTCCCGCAAGGCGTCGTCGGTCAGCCAGGGGGTTTGCCAGAAACTCTTTTCGACCTTATAGGCGTTGATGATCCAGATGTCCTTGACCCCGAGGGCAGCCACTGTTTGCAGTACCCGCCGAAACATCTTTGGGCGTGGCATGGCAAGGACGAGCGTCAGCGGCAGTGGCAGTGGAGGCTTCTGGTCGAGGGTCACTGTCAGCTCGGCGATGTCTGCGGTCAGCCGTGTCAGGCGCCCGGTGCCGATGTCACCGTTGAGTCTGCCAACGGTAATGTCATCACCGACCTTCGCCTTCAGGACATCGGTTAGATGGCGTAGTCGGCGTCCGGTCAGGCGAACGCAATCGGCGCTGACAAAGTCGTCGTCGCTTAGCAGGGCAAGGTTCATTCGGCGGAACTGTTCGGATGTTCGGCGGTATCGTCCGTATTGGTCGGGCGCTGGGCGAGCCGGCCAAAAATGATCCCCACCTCAAACAGCAGCCACATCGGCAACGCCAGCAGGGTCTGGGAAATGACGTCGGGAGGGGTCAGCAGCATGCCCACGATAAAGCAGACCACCACAATATAAGGCCGCTTGGCGGCAAGGTCTGCCGGAGTGGTCGCGCCGGTGAGAATCAGCAGGATGGTGGCAATGGGGATTTCAAACGCGACCCCGAAGGCGAAGAACATCTTCAGCACAAAGTTCAGGTAGCTGCTGATGTCGGGGAGCTCCACGACCCCCTCCGGGCCAATAGAGGTGAAGAAGCCAAACACCAGGGGGAAGACCACGAAATAGGCGAAGGCCGCACCGAGGTAGAACAGCACCACTGAAGACGCCAGCAGGGGGAACGCCAGGCGTTTTTCATGAGCGTACAGGCCTGGGGCGATAAAGCTCCAGATCTGGTAGAGAATGTATGGGATGGCGGCAAACACCGACAGCACCAGCGCAAGCTTCAGCGGCGCGAAAAAGGGGGAGGTAATGTCAGTGGCAATCATGGTCTGACCGACTGGCAGCAGCTCGCGCAGAGGCTCAGAGACCAGCAGGTACAGGTCATTGGCAAACGGGTAGATGGCCGCGAAGCAGATAACCACCGCCAATACGATCCTGAGCAGCCGGTTACGCAGTTCCAGCAGGTGCTCAATCAGGGTCATTTCCTGCGCTTCTGTGTGATCCGGGGGTATCTGGCCGGCGGGCGTCGAACTCATGAACGGGTTTCCGGTGGGCTGTCCTTGTCGTTGGCTTGTGCTGACTCGGAATCAGTGGGCTGGTCTGTAGACGGTGGGGTTGACTGGGCGGTGGTGTCCTTACGGATGCCGGGCGTTGCCGGTGCTGGTCTGGGGGACTGCCGGCTCGGGTCTGAGACCACCAGGTGTTCGTACTTCTTGGCTTCGTCCAGGGCATCACGGACGGTCTTCTCGACATCGTCCAGACCAACATCACCTGCTTTACGGAGCTGCTCGCGCAGCTCCTCGGCTTTGATCTGTCGGTCCAGCTCGGTCGAGAACTGATTCATCAGGCGGCGGGCATTGCCGACCCAGCGGCCCGCGGTGCGGGCAGCCGAAGGCAGGCGCTCTGGCCCCAGCACAAGCAGGGCAATAACGCCGCAAATCAGCAGTTCAAGGAAGCCGATGTCGAACATTCAGCCCAGGCTCAGCTATGGGGCTTCTGTTCAGTCTTGTCTTCGGCGCTGGTTTGGTAAACCTGAGCGTCAGACTTCTCCTCAACCGCTTTGGGGTCGTTGGAGGGTGCTTCATCGTCGTTCATCGATTTCTTGAAGCCCCGGATAGCACCTCCGAGATCAGAACCGATGTTGCGCAGTTTCTTGGTTCCGAACAACAAGACGACGATGCCGAGTACGATGAGTAATTGCCAGATACTGATACCCATATTGGGGCCCTCGTGTTTTAACTCACTATATCGATTGATTGTACGCTAGTGGTGGGGGTAACTGAAAATGCATTTGCCTTTGGCAGGTTACCCTTCCCGGTTAGCCTTTTCTTCCAGCCCGGACAGGTCGAACCGGCGGGCCAGTTCGTTCAGCACGTCTTCCGGTCCCAACCCGAGCCGCGACAACATGACCAGGCTGTGAAACCACAGGTCTGCGGTTTCGTAGATCACGTCACTGGTGTCGCCGCTGGTTTCCGCATCTTTGGCGGCCAGCAGGGTTTCGGTGCATTCCTCGCCCACTTTCTCAAGGATCTTGTTCAGACCCTTGGCGTGGAGGCTGGCGACATAAGAACTGTCCGGATCCGCCTGTTTGCGGGCTTCGAGCACTTGTGCCAGTTTAGCCAGTACGTCACTCATTCATGATTCTCCCTCTGGCTTGCCATAAATGGCGTCGGGGTCCTTGATCACCGGGTCAACCGTCACCCATTCGCCATCCACCAGCTTGCGGTAAAAGCAGCTGCGACGACCGGTATGACAGGCGATGCCACCTTGCTGTTCCACCTTCAGCAGAATCACGTCGGCATCACAGTCAAAGCGGATTTCAGCAACCCGTTGCTGGTGTCCGGAGGACTCACCTTTGCGCCACAGCTTACCCCGGGAACGGGACCAGTATATGGCGACCCCTTCCTGTGCAGTCAGGGTGAGCGCTTCGGGGTTCATCCAGGCCATCATCAGGATGTCACCGGTTGTGGCGTCCTGGGCGATGGCAGGGACCAGGCCATCGTCATTGAACTTGATGGCGTTCACCCACTCCGGGCTGTCGACATTAGGTAAAGTTTCTTTCATTTCTATGAATTCCTGTCGTTTACTTGCCGCCTAGCGGCTACCTCGGGCCACCAGCCAGGCGGCTGCGGCCAGCAGACCCCAACCGTAGGGCGGCAGCTCACGGGCGACTTCCACCAGGTCGTGTTCCAGGCCGATAACGGCCACGGCGACCAGAACGGTAGCGAGCAAAATTCGGCGCCAGCGGCGGTCCTGGTGGCTCTGGGCAGCTTCAATCAAAGCCAGTGTATCGCTATTGTCGCGCCTTGTCGGGTTGCCACTGCGAATCTGCAGCAGGGCATCATGTACCAGCTGCGGCATCTCGGGTGACTGCTCAAGCCAGGCCGGCAGGTGAGATTGCAGGCTTTTGACCAGTCCACTGGGGCCAATGCGCTTACGCATCCAGCTTTCCAGGAACGGTTGGGCAGTACTCCACAGGTCCAGGTCCGGGTACAGCTGGCGGCCCAGGCCTTCGACGTTCAGCAGGGTTTTCTGCAGCAACACCAATTGTGGCTGAACCTCCATGTTGAACCGGCGGGCGGTCTGGAACAGCCGCAGCAGGAAGTGGCCGAACGAGATGTCTTTCAAGGGGCGCTCGAAAATAGGCTCACAAACGGTGCGGATCGCGGCCTCAAATTCGTTGACCCGGGTTTCGGGGGGAACCCAGCCAGACTGAATGTGCAATTGGGCGACCTGGCGGTAGTCCCGGCGGAAGAACGCGAGCAGGTTGCGGGCCAGGTAGCTCTGGTCGTCCGGTGCCAGGGTGCCGACAATGCCAAAGTCGATGGCAATGTATTTCGGATCCTGGGGATTGCTGGCGTCCACGAAAATATTGCCCGGGTGCATGTCTGCGTGGAAGAAGCTGTCGCGGAACACCTGGGTGAAGAAAATCTCGACGCCTTTTTCCGCCAGTACCTTGAGGTTTACCCCCGCCGCCTGCAAGGCCTCGACGTCGGCGACGGGAATGCCGTGGATACGCTCCATGACCAGCACGTTCTTGCGGGTAAAGGTCCAGTCGATGGTGGGGATGTAGATCAGGCTGGAGCCCTCGAAATTTCGCCGCAGTTGGCTGGCATTGGCAGCCTCCCGTTGCAGGTCGAGTTCGTCGTGGATGGTGGCGTCGTAGTCCGCAACCACCTCGACCGGGTGAAGGCGTGGTCCTTCGGACCAGTAGCGCTCCAGCAAACCGGCCATCAGGTACATCAGGGCGAGATCCTGACGGATGACCTTTTCGATGCCTGGGCGGACGACCTTGACCACCACCTGCTGACCGCTGTGCAGGGTTGCGGCGTGTACCTGGGCTACCGATGCGGAGGCCATCGGCTGTTGGCTGAATTCTGCGAAGCACTCACTGACCGGCGCGCCGAGGGACCGTTCAATCAGTGCCTGGGCCTGGTCGCCGGGGAAGGGGGGGACCCGATCCTGAAGCTGGCGGAGCGACTCGGCCATGTCGTCCGGCAGCAGATCCCGGCGGGTTGAGAGGATCTGGCCAAACTTGACGAAAACCGGGCCCAGCTGCTCCAGAGCCAGTCGCAAACGGTCGCCGCGGCTGAGCTTCGGCATGGGAAACAGGTGCCAGGGGGCGAGCAGGAAGAACAGCCTCAGGGCAGGCGGGAGTTCTGCCAACGGCAAAAAGGTGTCCAGCCGATAACGGCAGAACACCCAGGCAATGCGAAACAGGCGTTGCAGGCGTGTCACTGTGACTCCGGTGTGGATGGGTCCGGTGCGGGCGCTGGGCCAAGTACCTTGGCTTCCAGTTGTTCCAGACGGGCGCTCAGCCGCTCAGTACGCAGGCTGAGTTCATCAATATCCGAGAAGGTGGCCTCCAGCTCTCGCCGGCCAGGGAGGGTGCCGCTTTCCTCGTGGATGTATTCTTCGATATTGGCATTGAGTGACGCGGAGGCCTGACGGCTCCAAGCCACGGCGTTACGCAAGCGACGACCGAGAAAGTGGGCCGGGACATCGCCGATGTGTTGAGCCAGGGCGGCTTCCCAATCTGGGTTCAATTGGCCAACAGCACGCTGGAACTGGTGTGCCAGTCCCATGTCGCCGGTCACCTGCAGCCGCTCCTGCTGGAATACCTGGTCGTCGCCCAGCGCCAGGGAGGCAAAGGCCAGGGGACGCCCGGCGATGTCCAGTGCGGGGGCTTCGGCGGTTTCACTGCCAACCCGGACCTGTTCGCCTACCGCCTGCAGTGTCAGCGTGATCGGCAGGGGCGCGGTGATTCGGAACTGCACGGTCGCCGCCAGTGATTTCAGCAAGGCATCACGGCCGCCCGGGTCCAAGGCCAGGGCCTGGTTGAGGGCGGTTTCAATGGCTCCGGTGAACGCGGCCCGCAGCGTTGGTCCCGCTAACATCAGGGCTTGATTCCCACGTGCAGGGCAACGATGCCCCCCGTCATGTTGTGGTATTTGCAGTTCACCAGGCCGGCGTTCTCCATCATGCCCTTGAGGGTATCCTGATCCGGATGCATACGGATGGACTCGGCCAAGTACTGGTAGCTGGCGGAATCCCCGGCAATCAGCTGGCCCATCAACGGTAGGGCGTTGAACGAGTAGGAGTCGTAGACCTTGCTCAACAGTGGGTTGGTGGGCTTGGAAAATTCCAGCACCATCAGCTTACCGCCGGGCTTCAGTACCCGCGCCATGTCACGGAGGGCCTGGTCTTTGTCGGTGACGTTGCGGAGCCCGAAGGCGATGCTGACAGCATTGAAATGGTTGTCCGGGAACGGCAGGTGCTCGGCGTCGGCCTGGACGTATTCGATGTTGCCGGCGTAGCCCCGGTCTGTCAGACGGCTGCGTCCGACCTGCAACATTGAAGCGTTGATATCCGCCAGGACAACCTGCCCCTGGGGACCCACCAGGTCTGAAAATTTCATGGTGAGGTCGCCAGTGCCACCGGCGATGTCCAGTACCCGCTGGCCGGGGCGCACACCGCTCAGTTCAATGGTGAAGCGCTTCCAAAGACGGTGAATGCCCATGGACATGAGATCGTTCATCAGGTCGTACTTGCCTGCCACCGAATGGAACACCTCGGCAACCTGGCCCGCCTTCTGGGATCTTTCAACAGTCCGGTACCCAAAGTGGGTGCTGTCGTCCGGAGTGGTGCCGGTGTTTTCCTGGTTTGAAGACGGCTGGTGTTGGCTCATGGCAAGGTCCTGTCAGAATCTGAACCCCGTATTCTAACGGTTAGGGGGGTGGCTACAAGTTTCTTGCCCCCTTAAACTATCAAAATCCCAATTTTTAGAGAGTAACTACCTCCATGTCCGTTATTGAAGTCCGACATACGCACGCGCTTGATCAAGACCATGCCCGTCAGGCAGCGGAAACCCTGGCCAAGGATCTGTCCAGGGAGTTCGACGTGAACTATCAGTGGGAAGGGGACGTACTGCGATTCAAGCGCAGTGGTGTGAAGGGGTTTCTAAACTTCAATCCCGGCGAAATTCACGTGCACCTCGAACTGGGGCTGCTGCTGCGTCCATTCAAATCACGGATCGAGCAGGAGATTCAGAGCCAGCTTGATCAGCTCACCAAGCAGGGTTGAGGCTCGGCATTCAGTTCAAATGGGGCTGGGGCAGCGGCAAGAATCTGTTCCAGCACCTGGTTTTCCCGGGTTACCAGTTGTGTGATCAACTGCTCGACGTTCTCCATCGCGTGAAAGGCGCTGTAGCCACGATGCAGGAAGTCGTGCAGATCTCCCAGACCAGCCATGTCCGCTGCGGACCGGCTCATCGATAGCAGCCACCCCAGAGTCCGGTTGCGAACGTAACGATCCAGTTGTCCCCCGACCTCGGCAATCAGCTCAATCTGCCGCCGGCGTTGCTGATGTTGGTCAGCCAGACGGTAAGCCTCACAGTACTGCCACGCCTGCAAGTCGTCGACCGGGTAGCTCAGGCGAGCCAGGGTTTCGACCAGACCCAGGTCCAGGGTCTGGGTGACCAGGTTCAGTTCCACCAGGCCGGCAAGGGTTGCCAGCAGGTGATCCGGCAGCCACTTCACCATCTTCGGAAACACCCGGTCGATGCTGTCGTCCCGTTGGTTGAGGCTGGCGGGTGCATACAGGTCGGTCAGCAGGAAGTGCAGGCCCTGGTGGTAATCCGGTTGTTGGTAGAGGTCCTGATGGGTGCTCTTAAGTCGCTCAGCCTGCCAGTCACCCAGGACTGCCAGCGCAGGGTTCTGGGGATGCTGGGCCATGCCTTGGCGGAAGTCGTGGTAAGCCAGAAGTTGTTGCTGGAGACGTCGGGCGTTTTCGCTATGGACGGGGGTCTGGATCAGACGATCGCGGTACATGTAACGGGAGGTCTCCGGTAGGGCATCGGTTGGAGCCTCGTCCTGAGGCTCCTGGCGCTTACCCAGTGTACCGGAGAGCAGCTGGGTCTGTCAGGGGTTAGAACTGGGCCGCGGCCGGCAGCGTTTCAAACCCGGGAACCCACTGGTCGCTGTCGAGGGTGATGAAGTGGCTGGGGGCCTCGGTTTCGATGATGCGCATCGTTGTCGGGCTCTGGCGGGCACTGTTGAGCATCGCCGTGCGGTCGAGGATACGGTCAACCTGGGGGATCAGGAAGGTGCCGTGACGCACATGGCTGTACACGCTGGTGTCGGTTCGCGCCATCCATTCCATGATGTCTTCAATATTGCGGACAATGGTCAGGTGGTCCTTGGTGGCTGAGAACAGCTTGCTCAGCAACACCTTCTTGCGGGGATTCATCTTGCCAAAGAACGTCTGGCCATAGGCGGATGAGGGCGCGGTGTTGATCAGGCGGATCAGCCAGGGCCACATGCCGTGACTGACAGGCTCCAGCAGGGTTGTCACCAGGGCGTGAAGTTTGCCTTGGGGCAACACCGGTGCTTCCAGAACCACCTCAACGTTCTCAAACAGTTCTGGTCGCTGACGCACCGCTTCCAGAATGACCGCTCCACCACGGGAGTGGCCATGGATACGGATGTTGTCGGTGGAAGGCAGGTTGCTCAGCGCCTGCACCAGAATACAGGCGTCGTATTCGATGGTGGCTTCGAGGAACTTGATGGGGACTTCCCAATCGGGTGTTTCGGGCGTTACCCCATTGACCGGAATATGGTAGTTGCTACAGGTGAGCAGGATGAGTTCGGTGCTGGGTGCTTCGTAGGCCTGGGTGAAGTAGCAATGATTTTCCAGGAACCCGTGAACGCCGATGACGGTTTGTTCGGCTTTGCCGCTGTGGTTTCGTACCGATACTGCGCCTTTACCGACCCGGTAAACACGGCCGGAAAACATCTCCGAATACGCGCTTTCGATCGGTTTAATCAGTTTGCGAACGTGGCTCGCTTTCATAACCGTTCCCCTACAGCAAGTGTTTCTGCACGTTTTTCATTGTGGTGTTGTAAGCAGATACGGCTGTTTTATCGCTAACTCACAGTGGACGTATTGGCGCAGATTACCGATTTTTTGTTCGTCGAGAGCCAATTGAGCTCCCCTAAACCTTTATACATCCTTGATTTCGAGTATAGAGGTGGACCGTGGCTCAAATGTAATTTTTTGTAACAAAGCGGCAACCATGAGAGTGTTGGAGCCCTTTCCGGTTGTCTGGCACAATGCCGGGTTCCCATCTAACAACAACTACCGGAGTTGCCAGTCGTTGAGTCACGAAGAATCGCATCTTCTATTGCCTGCTGATTCGGCCTGGCTGGCGCTGGAGCGCCCCGAGAACCCCATGACCATTACCGTCATGATGCGGGTGGACGACCTCACGCCCGGGCGGTTGCGGGACTTCCTTGAGCACTACTGGCTGGCCTGGGAGCGCTTTCGCTTTATGCCGGTCCAGCGACCACCGGGCTGGTGGTGGGAACCGGATCCGACCTTCACCCTGGATCACCATCTGGAGATCGTACCGGGGGCTTTTTCTGAGTCTGCATTGCGCCAGTGGGTGTCGGCCCGGCTGAACCACCCCCTGCCGGATTACCGGCCACGGTGGAAGTTCTGGCTGGTGCCGGACGCAGACGGTGGCTCGGCCTTACTGCTGCGAATTCACCATTGCTATGCCGATGGGCTGTCCCTGCTTGGTATCTTCGAACAGACCTGCCCGAGTTCGCCCCAGCAGGCGCCGGCACTCTATGGTGCCCGGGAACAGGCGGACCTTGGCCGTTGGAAACGTTCTGCAGGAGCCTGGCTGGATGCGTTGGTCAGCAATGCGGGGAGCGCGGATGGCGACAGTTCCGGAAAGGCTGGGACATCGTCACTGGAGCGCCTCACCCACCAGGGGCTGCGCCTGGTCAACGAATTAAGTCAGTTCCTGATTGAACAAGAGGACACGCCGTCGCAGCTGAAACGTCCGCTGTTAGGGCGGCGTAACTGCGGTTGGTCGCAACCGGTGGCCTTAGATCGCTTCCGTTCGGTGGCGGAACGCACGGGCTGCACCATCAATGATGTGTTGCTCAGTTGCGTGGCCGCAGCGGTGCGGGGCTGCCTCGAGGCCGAGGGGGATTTGCTGGATGAGTCGGTCATGCATGCGGCGGTCCCGGTCAACATCCGCGATCGAATGCCGGAAGGTATCTGCCCGGATGCTGGAGCCCTGGGCAATTTCTTTGGCACCGTGTTTGTTCCATTGCCGGTGGACGGTGACACCTCGCTCGAACGGCTGTTCCGGGTGAAGCATGAAACCCGGCGGCTGAAAAAGAGCTGGCAACCGGGTATTTCCTGGGCCCTGGCTGGAACCGCGTCACTGCTGCCGCAAGGTGTCCTGCAGACGGTTGCCGGAATGATGTACCGCAAGGCCAGCGCGGTGGTCTCCAACGTACCCGGCCTGCGCGAGCACCGCTTCCTTGCTGGTTGCCGCATCCGCGAACAAATGTTCTGGGTGCCCCAGGCCGGCAACATCGGCTTGGGCATCAGTGTGATCAGTTACGCCGGCCAGGTGCAGTTCGGCATCGTTGCCGATGAAGCCATCCTGCCGGACCCTGAGGACTTCCTTTCCCGCTGCCTCGATGAACTTGACCGGTTCCAGCTCTGATCCGTGCTATTGACTGTTCCCTGCTGCTGATCCCCGCTATCCGCGAAACCCTGACGGGCGCCCCGGCTATGCCTGGCGGCCCGCGGCCGGGTCGTAATCCCAAAGTCCTGATTCCACTGCCTCCCAATTACCCATAAAACCAGCCCTCTTGGTGGATGTTCCGGTTTTCCGGGCTGTTCGATGATGGAGTTCGGCTCCTAAAGGCCCGGCGTGCTGCTGATCTGAATGGCAGGCGCTGAATCCCGGACAAAACCAATTTGGGGGAAGTATGAAAAATAACAACTTCAGAAAGTCAGGGCTGGCTGTTGCACTGGTTGCGGCAACCGGTCTCAGCGCGACCGCAAATGCTGCTGTTGAGGTATATAACAACGAGGGTACCTCGTTCTCCGTCGACGGCTATTTCAACGCTTTCTATGTAAACCGTGATGACAAGGCGGCGGATACCCAGAGTTCCGACGTCAAGATGGGCTTCCTGCCCAACACCATCGGGTTTAACTTCAGCAAGGAAGTGGGCGACCTCACCATGGGTGGTCGTTCTTCGTTCTGGTCCACCATCAACGACAGCCTGCAGTCACCGACTGACACCGCGATCGACGTACGTCAATTGTACGCCACCGTTGACGGCTCTTTTGGTCAGGTGCTGATTGGTAAGGACTTCGGTCTGTACGCCCGTTCCAACATCTTCCTGGACGAAATCCTGATGGGCTTCGGCTCTCCGGGTGCGCCAACAGGGGTGTCTTTCGGCAACATCCGCTCTGGCTATCCTTACCCGAACCCGTCTGCCCAGATCACTTACCGTTCCCCGGACATGGGTGGCCTGAAAGTGGCTGCCGGTATCCTGGAGCCAGCGGACACCACGCCGGGCGCCCAGTCTGAGCAGTCCGCTCCTCGCTTTGAAGCTGAGGTGACTTACAGTGCCGACCTGGGTGGGGTTGCCCTGACTGGTTGGGTTAACGGTCGTTCCCAGTCGTCTGAAAACGCCACCACCACCGTAGACTCCAGCGGTGTTGGCTATGGTCTGCGTGCTGCGGTTGCTGGCCTGTCGCTGACCGCATCCGGCTTTACCTCCAAGGGCGACAACCCGGTGTTGATCTCCGATGGCGCGCTGACCGAGGACGATGCCGACGGTTACCTGGTTCAGGGTTC
The DNA here is from genome assembly GCF_900114775.1 of Marinobacter zhejiangensis. Taxonomy (GTDB): domain Bacteria; phylum Pseudomonadota; class Gammaproteobacteria; order Pseudomonadales; family Oleiphilaceae; genus Marinobacter; species Marinobacter zhejiangensis. Next base: position 190,995 of record NZ_FOUE01000005.1, on the reverse strand, counting down.
CTACACCTTCGGCGCCAACCGTCTGGTGGTGTCTTACGGTGAAACCGATGCCGAGATCCTGGATTTCGAAACTGAGAACACCTCCGTTGCTTTCTTCCATGACGTAAACAGCAACCTGAAGCTGGCGGCTGAATACAACATGTTTGAGCAGACTGCCCGCTCCAGCGGCGCGACCCAAGCCGAGGCGGATACCCTGGCGCTGGGTGCCATCGTGATGTTCTAAGCGTTACTTGTTAAGGCGTCAGGTGTCTGGCGCCTGCTCCTGGTCCGGGCCGGTCTGGACGACCGGTCTGCGACTAAAGTGCTGTTCTGGTTCTCAGGATGGCACTGCGTATCACCGGGTTATTAAGTCTGGGGGCTTTATATCAATGAGTTACGACGGATTTGGAGCGCCCATAAAAAGTACTGAAGTCGAATTGGCTGTGTCGGCAGAGCCCGTAAAATCGGCAGTAGACCTGTTGAAAACGGAATCTGCGTCCATGATGCCAGCGATCACTTTTCCGGCCGTCCGTGTTGCCAGTTCCGGTGATCGAGACCCGGCTGTAGCGGCCACCGCTTTGGCCAGCCAGTTGCAACATCCCGACCTGGGATGTGTGTTGTTCTTCTGCTCCGCCGAGTATGACCTGGCCCGTCTTGGTCAGGCGCTGGAGCGGGAGTTTTCCGGTATTCAGGTCAGTGGCTGTACCTCGGCGGGTGAAATCACGCCGGAGGGGTACGGTCGTGGCTGCATCACCGCGATTGGTTTTGATCGCCGCTACTTTGCGATTGATACCGCCCTGATTCAACAGCTTGATAATTTTACCCTGCAGGACGCCCAGCGTTGTATTGATGAGCTGCTGGCGACCTGTCGTGATGCCGACCTGGCACCGATTCGTGGCAACACCTTTGCCATTACCCTGCTGGATGGTCTGTCCAGCCGCGAAGAGCTGGTGCTGTCCACCCTGAATGCGGCTCTGGGAACCATTCCCCAATTCGGCGGTTCCGCAGGGGATGACGAGCGACTCAATGACACCCATGTGTTCTACCGGGGCCGGTTCTACAGCAACGCTGCCACGGTTCTGCTGGTGAATACGCCACTGGATTTTCGGGTGTTCTCCACCCACCACATGACCGCGCGCAGCGAAAAGCTCATTGTTACCCGCTCAGACAGTGACAGCCGTACCGTGTATGAACTGAACGCGGAGCCGGCGGCTGAGGTCTATGCCCGCACCGTTGGCGTGGCCGTTGCCGACCTCAGCCGGGAAACCTTTGCCCTGCACCCGATGGCGGTGCGTATCGGCGGCCACTACTTCATTCGCTCGGTTCAGCGGGTGAACGCAGATGGCAGCCTGACTTTCTACTGTGCGGTTGAAACCGGCATCGTGATGACCACGATGGAGCCGGGGTCGCTGCAGGAAAGCCTGCGGCAGCAGCTCGAAAAGGCCGAGAAGGTGGTTGGGCCTCCACTGGTGACGATCGGCTGTGACTGTTTCCTGCGCCGCCTGGAGGCGGAACTGACGGGGATCGACCAGGAGGTGTCGCGGTTCCTGCGCGAGCATCGGGTGATTGGCTTCAATTCCTACGGCGAGCAGTTTGACGGCATGCACATCAATCAGACCTTCACGGGGGTGGTCATTGGCCAGCCTGAAGTCGTTGCGGGACAGCACTGAGGGTTCCGCGCTGGCTTACCAGCAGCGGATTGCCCAGCTAGAGGCGGAAAACGAGCGCCTGCGGAAGATTCGTGATGCCCTGATCCAGCGGGTAGAGTCCGGTGTGGACCATAAGCCGGACCCTTACGCGGCCTTTGAACACTCCGTCATTCTTGCCGAACAGGTGCGTGAGCGCACCGACGCCCTCAACCAGGCCATGGACGAACTCAAGGTCAGCAACAAGGCGCTGAACCGGACCCGGGATGAGGCAGAGACCGCTCGCCAGCGCCTGGAGGATGCCATTGAGAGCATCGCCGATGGCTTTGTGCTGTTCGACCAGGACCAGCGTTTGGTTCTCAGCAACAGCCGTTTCAACAGCTACTGGCGAATGACCGGCGAGGATATCCAGCCTGGGGAGTCGGTGGATGAGGTTCGGGCCAAGGCGGTGACCACCGGACTGATTGTTGAGGAATACAACGGTTCGGCGGCTGAAGGCGGGGTGTTCCAGCTGTCAAACGGTCGCTGGGTGCAGATGACGGAGCGCACGACCCGTGAAGGCGGGTTGGTGGTGCTGTATTCCGACATTACCGACGTCAAGAACAGCGAAACCGCGCGGCGGGAGAAGGCGCTGGCGGACAAGTCGCGGCTGCTGCAGGCGACGGTGGATAATCTGTCCCAGGGCGTGGTGTTGGTGAATCCCGATGGGCGCCCGGAAATCTGGAACGACCGCTTCCTCAATCTGACCGGGCTGGCCTCGGATCAGATCACCACCGACTGCAATCTCAAGGCCTTGATGGCTGGTGCCGCCGTGCCTCTGTTACACCCCGGCAGTGCCCGTCGAGGCAGTTCGCAGTACCTGGAACAGGTTCACCGGCGCATCGACGGTACTGTGGTGGAGGTCAAAACCCACCCGATGCCGGACGGTGGCTTCGTTAATACCTACACCGACATTACCGAGCGCTACCAGTACGCCGAAACCCTGGAAGAAAGTGAGCGTTGGATCCGGGTGGTGACCGACCATGTGCCAGCGCTGATCGCTTATGTGGGGGCGGATCTCACCGTGCAGTTCTGCAACAAGGTCTACGAGGCCTGGTACGGTCGTGGACGTTCCTCGCTGCTGGATATGCCGCTGGACCAGGTGCATGAGCCGGAGCTTTACCACCGTCTGATGCCTCAGGTGCGCCAGGCGTTGGCCGGCGAGAGTGTCACCTTCGAGTTGGAAGAGGACGATGTTCGCGGGTCTCGCCACTACATGTTGCGCTCCTACGTGCCCAACCGGGACGTTCGTGGCGACGTGGTGGGATTCTTCGTCATGATTCGTGACATTACCGACCGTCGCCGCACCGCAATGGCGCTGGAGCAGGCTTACGATAACCTGGAGCGACGGGTTAAGGAGCGTACCTCCGCATTGACCGGGCTCAATAACCAGCTGCGGCAGGAAATCAATGAGCGGGCGGCGGTGGAAGCCCGCCTGCGGGACGCCAAACTGGAAGCCGAACGGGCGAACCTGTCCAAGACCAAATTCCTGGCGGCGGTCAGTCATGACCTCTTGCAGCCGCTGAATGCTGCCCGACTGTTCACCAGTGCCCTTCAGGAACATGCGTTTGGTCCCAAGGCGGAAAACCTGGTGCGTTCGGTCAGTACCTCCCTGGACGATGTGGAAAACCTGCTGGGTACCCTGGTCGATATCTCCAAACTCGATGCGGGTGTGATCAAGGCGGATGTCACTGCATTCGACCTGCGGGATTTACTCAACAACCTGGCCCGTGAATTCCGTCAGATGGCGGATGCCGAGGGGTTGAGCCTGGATTTTGTGCCGTCCTCCGCGGTGGTTCGTACGGACTCCCAGCTGCTGGCACGGATTCTTCGGAACTTTCTCACCAACGCCATCCGCTATACCGGCAGTGGTCGTATCCTGCTGGGATGTCGACGCCAGCGTGACCATGTCCTGCTGCAGGTATGGGACACCGGCCCTGGCATCCCGGAGGACAAGCTCACCGAGATCTTCCAGGAATTCAAACGCGTTCAGTCGGCCGCCCGCTCTGGCGACAAAGGGTTGGGCCTGGGTCTGGCGATCGTGGACAAGATTGCCCGAATCCTGGGGCATGAGATTACCGTGGATTCAATTGAAGGGCGTGGCTCGGTGTTCAGTGTGCGGGTTCCGCTGGGGCGGCTGGATAGCAACGCGACCAAGGAAGAAACGGTGTTTCCGATGCCGGCCCAGGATATGGATGGCGCCCGTATCTGGGTCATCGACAACGACCTGGCGATCTGCCAGGGCATGCAAACCCTGTTGCAAGGCTGGGGTTGTGATGTGCTGACGGCGGTGTCGCTGGCGGACCTGGACGCCCAGGTTCAGGTCGCAACCGACCGGGTCGATGTGATCCTGGCGGACTACCACCTCGACAACGATGAGATCGGGGTGGATGTGGTGGCCGCGATCAATGCCCGTCGCCAGGAACGCGTGCCGGTGATCATGATTACCGCCAACTACACCAACGAACTGAAACAGGACATCCGCGACCGCGGCTACCTGCTGATGAACAAACCGGTGAAGCCGCTGAAACTCCGGGCGGCGCTGAACCATATTCTGCAGTGAGAGTAGGGCTATTCAATTGGGCGGGGAAGGGCTACGGCGTCCTTGCCGTGGGCTGGTCCCGGTCTGGCCGGGCGCCTTGGGGTTCAGCGTTTCAGGTATTGGCTGAAATCGACATCACCGGCAGAAAGGATGGCCTGGACCCGGTTGTGTACACCCAGTTTGCGAAGAATAGCGGAGACGTGGGCTTTAACCGTGGTTTCGGCGATGTTGAGGTTGTAGGCGATCTGCTTGTTGGACTCGCCCCGGGACATGCGCTCCAGTACCAACAGCTGACGGCGGGTCAGCGAGTTGAGCAGTTCCGGTGAAATGGGATTGTCGTCGCGGCGGTTGCGACGCTGGGATTCGTTGCCGGTGCGGATAATGTCCGAAGGCAGGTAGACATTGCCGTTGAGAATCTGGGTAATGGCTTCGGTCATCTGCTCGCGGGGCGACGACTTGGTGATGAACCCGACTGCACCGTAGGTGATGGCCTGCAGGACAATCTGCTTGTCTTCTTCCGCTGAAACGATCACCACCGGTATGGTGGGGGCTTCGTTGCGCAGGGAGATCAGGCCATTAAGACCGTGCATGCCCGGCATGTTCAGGTCGAGCAGGATGAGATCAAGGTCGTCCTGCTCCTGGGTAATGGCCAGGGCGCTGTCGAGATCTTCAGTTTCAATGATTTCACTGCCGGCAAAGCCAGAGGCGATGACATTGCTAATGGCTTCGCGGAACAGGGGGTGGTCATCCGCAATCAGAATCTTGTACGACGACTCCATGGCCTCGCTTTCCCGTTGCTCATTGGTATCTGAGGGTAACTCCCCCTCATCATAGCTTTTTTTCGCGTCGTTGGCGCTTACGCTCTCATCCAGCATGGTGGTCACCTCAGGACTCGCTTACAGGGTCAGATGGGAATTCGGGGGCGACCGGGGTTGCCGGTTGCATCGGTAGGCCGGCATTGGCCCAGCTGTCGACACCATCCTTGTACCAATACAGTTTGGTGAACCCTGCTTCAGACAGGCGCTTGGTCGCATTCCAGGAAAGCCAGCAGTCGGACTTGCACAGCACGACCACGGGGTGGTTGCGATTGTGATGGGTCAGCCTGAGGGCGTTGTCGATCAGGTAAGAGTTCCAGTGGCTATCAAGGTTTCCGCGACCGGTGTTGGGCAGCCAGGTAGCGGACGGAAGCGACTGGTGGGGCTCGGTGAGCAGGAAGCGATCGGCCCGGTACTCCAGGTTGATCACATCAATGACCACCAGCGTAGGTTCGTTCTGCAACAGCGCCAGCATGTCGTCGGTAGAGACCGTCTGGGCGCCCATGGCCTTGGCCGGGGTCGGGCTGCGGTAGCGGTCGATACGGTAGCCATCGCTCGAAAACAGGGCCGCTTGTGGATCGGACTGGGGCGAGGGGGATGAATCGGCAAATCCCGAGAGCCCGACAGACAGGCAAGCAATGCCGACCAGGTGCCTGATCATATTGCGCGTACCTCTAGTTATTTTTGTGTCATGTTGCCATTACACGCCAAGGATGAGTTCGGTTGAATGAGACCATCGCAGCAAAAAAGATGCACTAAAGTACAATTCTTGCAGTAAGGGCGGGTTCGTATTGTGAAGTCATGTTCAGATACTTCTACTCCTTACGGTTGCTGCCGTACAAGCATACCTCTGTTGGGCTGTTCTTTGCCTTACTGATTGGCCTTTGTTCCTCGTCCGCCGCTGCGGAGGGGCTGCCCACCTTGAGTCTCAGTGTGCTCCAGTACGGCACCGCACACTGGGAGCTGGCGCATGTGCAGCGCCGGGGGCTGGATCGTGACCAAGGGTTTCTGCTCGAATTGCGGCCAGTGGCCAACCTGCCAGCCTCGCGGCTCGCCCTGACCGGCGCGTCGGTTGATGGTGCGGTGGCTGACCTGCTGTGGGTGCAGTCCCGGTATGAATCCGATGCCCACCTGGTCTTCGTGCCGTTTTCCACCCGCATCGGCGAGCTGGTGGTCGCGCCGGACTCGGACATCGTTGGCTTTGGTGATCTGGTGGGTAAGCGGATTGGCGTTGCCGGTGGCCCTGACAGCAAGGGCTGGATCCTGATGCAGCGGGTAGCTGCGGACCAGGGTATTGATCTCGCCGCCAGCAACCAGATTCAGTATGGTGCGCCGCCGTTGCTGAGCGAAGCACTCAAGCGGGGCCGCCTGGATGCGGTGGTCACCTACTGGCACTTTGCGGCCCGCCTGCAGGCGGAAGGTGCGGGGCGCTCGGTGATGCCTCTGGCCAGTCTGCTGGCGGAACTGTCGCTGGAACAGAACCTGCCGGTGCTCGGGTATGTGTTCAGGGCTGACTGGAGTGCTGAGCACCGTGACCTGCTGGCACGGTTTGCCAGCGCCATCCGTCAGGCCAAGGCCGAGCTGGCGGCCGATCCGGCTGCCTGGGACGGCGTGCGTGCGCTGATGCGGGCACCGGATGACCGGGTCTACCAAGCGCTGCGAAACGGGTTCATTGCCGGTACGCCCGGGCCCCTTGATGACCGCCGTATTGCCAGCCTGCGTCAGTTGCTTGCGCTGACCGGGGCCGACCGTGAGCGGATAATGCCGCCGTCGCTGTTCTACCGGGAGGGTCCGTGACCGCGCAGGCCCGTCCGGCAGGCTGGGCGGCCTGGATCGCCTTGCCGGTTCTCGTGGCTGTATGGATGCTGCTGTCGCACTTGCTGGACAGCAGTCTGCTGCCGTCCCCTGCGGCGGTCCTTCAGACACTGGTGGAGCAGGCCAGCTCCGGCCAACTCTGGCACCACCTCGGGGTTACCCTTTACCGGGTGATACTCAGTTTCGTGCTGGCCATGGTGCTGGGCGTGGCCCTCGGCTTCTGTATGGGGCGCTGGGCCACGGTCAATGCGGTGCTGGACCCGGTCCTGGTGTTGATGCTGAATCTGCCGGCCCTGGTCACCATTATTCTGTTGTATGTCTGGATGGGTCTGGTTGAGCCCGCCGCCATTCTTGCAGTGGTGATCAACAAGGTGCCGAATGTCGCTGTGACGGTTCGTGAGGGGGCTCGCAGTCTCGATCGAAAACTGGAGCAGATGGCTACCGTCTATCGCTTTGGCTGGCCGCAGCGGCTATGGGACCTGTGGCTTCCGCAACTCTTTCCCTACCTGATGGCGTCGGCCCGGGGCGGTCTGGCGCTGATCTGGAAAATTGTGCTGGTGGTCGAGCTGTTGGGTCGCTCCGACGGTATTGGCTTCCAGCTTCACATGGCTTTTCAGGTGTTCGATGTGTCGGCGATCCTCGCTTACAGTCTGGCCTTTATCATGGTGGTGCAGTTGATTGAGCTGCTGGTGCTGCAGCCGCTTGAGCGCCGGGCCCATCGTTGGCGTCATCCGGAGGTGACTCATGCTTGAACTGTCATTTGACGGCAGGGGCTTCCGGCAGCCGGTGCTTGGTGCCATCCACCTTCGCATAGAACGGGGCGACCGGGTCTGCCTGCTGGGACCTTCCGGCGTGGGCAAAACCACGCTGCTGAATATCCTGGCCGGCCTCGACCCGGTGGTTTTGCCGTCTGCGTTCACGCAAGGCAGTGACTTACGGGTGGGCTACCTGTTCCAGGAGCCCAGGCTGCTGCCCTGGCGCACCCTTTACCAGAACCTGGTCTTGGTTGGCGCCAAACGGGAAGAGGCTGCCCGGCTGCTTAGCCAGGTGGGTCTGACCGGGTATGGCAATCACTACCCCGACCAGCTGTCCCTCGGGATGGCTCGCCGTGCCGCCTTGGCCCGTTGTCTGGCGGTGGCGCCAGATCTGTTGTTGCTGGACGAGCCTTTTGCCTCGCTGGACGCTGAGCGTGCGGGAGAGCTGCAGGCGTTGATCACCGGGCTGCTGGACCAGAATCCGGCGATGGCGATGGTCTGTGTCACCCACGACGAAGCTGATGCGGCCTCATTGGCGGCGCAGCGTTGGTGGCTTGAGGGTGCGCCCGCCAGGTTGCGGGTTGAAGGCGGCGGGGAGTCTGCCGGCCGCCGTTCAACGGCCGCCGGTCCGGACTCCCAGAATGCGGGTCCGCTGTGGGCGGAAGCCCGCGGTGGCGAGGGCGCTTAGCACAACGGTTATGATGGCCGTTATGGCGAAGGCTTCGGTATTCCACTGCAGGTAGAGCGCGAAGCGAATGGTTTCGACCGCATGGGTAAAGGGATTGAACTGGCAGACCCAATACAGCCATGGACTCGCTTCCTGCATTTTCCACAACGGATAAAGGGCGGACGACAGGAAAAACATTGGGAAGATCACGAAATTCATCACCCCGGCAAAGTTTTCCAGCTGTTTGATCCAGGTTGCGATCAACAACCCCAGCGCCCCCAGCATCAGCGCAGTCAGTGCCAGCGCGGGCAGCACCGCCAGGTAGCCCAGAGCGGGTGGTTCGACGTCGATCAGGCGAGCGATCAACAGGAACACATAGACCTGGCCCACGGATACCACCCCCATCGCCAGCAGCTTGGTCACCAGCAGGAAGGGGCGCGGCAGCGGACTCATCAACAGCACCCGCATACTGCCCAGTTCCCGGTCATACACCATGGAGAGCGCACCCTGCATGCTGTTGAACAGGATGATCATGGCGCACAGACCCGGGGCAATGTAGGTCTCGTAAGTAATGTAGGTCTGGTAAGGGGGGATGATCGATACCCCCAGCACCGCCCGGAAGCCAGCGGCGAACACTAATAGCCACAGCAGCGGGCGCACCAGGGCGCTGGCAAACCGTGTTCGTTGCTGCCAGAACCGCAGCCATTCCCGAGCCTGGATGGCAAGGAAACAATACCAGTAATCTCGTAGCCTCATGACACGTCTTCTCCCGTCAGGGCCCGGAATGCGTCGGCCAGCGATGATGTGCCGGTGTTCTGGCACAGCTCATGGCCGTTGCTGTCGGCCAGCAGGTGGCCCCGGTGTAACACCAGGATCTGATCGTCAGGCTGGACCTCTTCAATCAGGTGAGTGGCCCACAGCACCGTCAGGCCATCGTCGTGGCACAGTTGGCGGACGTGGGCGTTCAGGGTCTCCCGGCTGGGAACGTCGAGGCCGACGCTGGGTTCGTCCAGAAGCAGGACGGCAGGCTGGTGGAGCAGGGCGCGGGCGATCTCAACCCGGCGACGGTGGCCGCCATTGAGTTGGCGTACCGGGTCTTTGGCCCTGGCACTGAGTTTAAACCGCTCCAGCTCTTGGGCACAGCGATTGCGCGCCGTTTTCCTGGACAGGCCATGAAGGCCAGCGTGGTACATCAGGTTCTGTTGCACGGTGAGGTCCAGATCGAGGGCGTTCTGTTGGAAAACCACCCCGATCTGGCGCATGGCGGCGGCGGGCTGCTTCTTCAGCGACACGCCGCCGAGCCGGATATCACCTTGCTGTAGGGCCAGCAGCCGGGTCAGCAAGCCGAACAGGGTCGACTTGCCGGCGCCGTTGGGTCCGAGCAGGGCGTGAAACCGGCCCTCCGTCAGGGTAAAGCTGACGTCGCTGAGAACCGGCTCCCGCCCGTAGCGGAAGCTGACACTGCTGGCTTCCAGGGTCATGAGTTCGGGTCGATCACGACGCCCCAGGGGTAGCGTCCTACCGGGATGGACTTGAGCACCTTCAGCGACTCGACATCAATCACCGAGACATCCCCAGACACGCCGTTAGTGGTATAGAGCTGGCTTTCATCCGCGTTCAGGTCCAGCTGCCAGACCCGGCTGCCCACCAGCAGGTAGTCCAGTACCTCGTAAGTTTGTGCATCGACCACCGCAACGTGGTTGGCGGGCCCCAGTGCCACGAAGGCGTAGCGGCCATCGGAGGTGAGTTCGATGCCCACCGGTTGCACCTTATCCTGGTTAACTCCGCGAATCTGGAACGTCAGCTGCTTGATCTCTTCGAGGTTATCCACGTCGATGATGTGAACGGTGCCGCCGATCTCTGCCGATGCCCAGGCGATCTTGCTGTCGCGGCTGAACTCGACATGGCGGGGACGCTGGCCGACAACCATGTTCCGCTTGATCTCAAAGTCGGTGGTGTCAATCCAGTGCAGCATGCTGGAGGTTTCGCTGGTGTTGACGGCCCAACGACCATCAGGGCTGACCGCCATGCCTTCCGGTTCGACACCGACGTCGATCTGCGCGAGTACGTCTTTGGTTTCAACGTCCACCACGGTCACGATGGCATCGTCCTCATTGGCGATGTACAGGTGGCGGTTGTTGGGATGAAGGGAGAACTGCTCTGGGTCTTCGCCGGAGGGCAGGGTGTCGATGATGCGGCGGGTGGCCAGGTCCATCACCTGTACGGTGTCGTCGTCACTGGCACAGATATACAGCCGGGTGAAGTCCTTTGACAGCAGGATGCCGCGGGGGCGCTGGCCAACGTCAATGGTATCGATGACTTCCTGGGTGTTGGTATCGATCACCGAAATGGTGTTGTCCTTTTCGTTCGATACATAGGCCAGGCTGGCGGCCGCAGGGGCAGACAGCCCGATCATGGCGGCCAGGGCGGCGGTTGTAAATGGCAGTTTCATCTTCGTGCTCCTTGTTGTCGTTGTCTATCGCTGTCTCTGGGGTTGGTCAGGGCTGGATGTCGCAAGTGCTTTCCGGCTCGTCGAATCCCAGAGTGTCCATTTCAGTGTTCGGGTGAATAAAGCCTTCGATCGGTGCTGTAGCCACCAGCCCCCGGGGGTGGACCAGCGGGATCGGCTGGCGAAGCTGGCCGTTCCAGCCCCGGTAGCTGAGCTTGCGTCCTTTGAACGCGGCCAGCTGGAATTTGTCAGAGAACAGGAAGGCACGAATGTCGCTGGCATCACTGTCGCTGAGCTGGGTCACTGCGGTGCCAATGGAACGTACCGCCGCCCAGGCGGCATAGTCTTCGCTGTTCATGTGGCGCTCCGCCTGTTCGTTGAAACGGCTATGCAGCTGTGCCGCGCCCCAGCTCTCGACCACCTGGTGCCAGGTCAACGGGGTCATGCCCTGGGTGCCTACGACCGGGCGGGGGAGCCAGGTGTTAAAGGGCACATATTCGCCAAAATCGCCGCGCACATCGGCGACCACTACAGCGTCATATTCGTCGTCGGTCTGGGTGAACAGGGGCAGTTCACGGGAAGCGGTTCGCCGCAGGTCAGCCTCAAACGTCCAGGGCTTATCCGCCACAATGGTCACGCCAAAACGCTGGGCTGCACGGCGGAAGCTGGCAGCCCACTGCTGGTCTTCGTCGGTGGTTCCGGTGATCAGCAGCACATCGCGCCAGCGCCGTTGATTGAGCCACTGGGCCAGGGCGTCGGTGATCATCGCGTAGCTGGGAATGGTATGAAGTAGCTGCGTCGGGCATTCCTGCTGGCGCAGTACGTTGTCCTGGGCGCCGGCGTTGAACACCAGGGCCTGGTCACCGGCCTTTTCGGTCAGGGCCAACAGCGTGTCAGCGGGCGCGCGGACCACGAAAAGCGTCAGGCCTTCAGCGAGCATGCGGTCCATGGCTGCCAGGGCATCTTCCGGGGAGGCGGCAATGTCGGACTCCAGCTGGTAATGCTGATTCAGAAAGCGGCCGGTGGTGTTGTTGTCGGCGATGGCCAGTTGCGCGCCCTGCAAGCCAGCATCTTCTGGCTCGGGAATGACGTTGGACAGCACCGGGCCCCGGTCCGGCACCCACTGGATATAGCCGATGCGAACGTCCAGAGCGTCATTGGCAGCCTGGGCTGACAGCCAGGGCAGCATGACGAGGGCGAAGGTGGTCAGTAGGCGCAGGGCTGGCGTGCTCAGCCGGTCAACAGGGTATGGCATGAATGAAGGCCTTTTCTATTTTCTTTTCCTGAGCTTAGAAGATCCGCAACAGACTCGGGAATATGTAGAAAGTACGATTATGGCGGTACTAAAGGAGTATTCCGGTCAGGCCTACGGTCGTTAGCATGGAAAGCGCTACCTTTCGGAGTTCCCCAATGAGTGCGTATGTACGCCTTGCGCTGGTGCTGCTGGCGGTCTTTGTCACGATCTATGTGGTCGGCGCGGTGTTCTACCTGCAGCAGGCGCGGGCGGATATTGCCCGTGAGCAACGATCGGCAGAGCAGGTTGCCCGGGTGATTCCGGCACCGGGCGCCCTGGCGGGCGGTCTTGTTGCGGGGTTGCGACACCTCAGGCCTGCCGTCGAACCGCCAGCTCCCCGGCAAAGCGGCGTGCGGGGGTTGTTCACCCTGGCTGTGACCGGCGCAGAGCCGGGTACGGCAGTGGTGATCAATGGCTGGCGTGCCGATCCGTCCGATGAGGTGGAAGAGATTTGGGAAAACTTTCTGCTGATCAGCCTGGCCTACGGCACCGGCATGGGGCTGTGTTTCCTGGCACTGTTTGTGGCGGTGCGTCGCGGCACCGCCCCATTGAATACCCTCGCGACAGCCATGGACACCCTGGCCCATGGTCAGTTGTCGGCTCGCCTTCCACCACAGAGTATCAGTGAGCTGGATCGCCTGGTGGAGCGGTTCAACGATATGGCGGCGGCGCTGGAGGCAGAGCAGCAGACGGTGTCTCGGTTGCTCAACGAATTGCTGCAACTGCGGGACAACGAGCGGGCCCACATTGCCCGTATCCTCCATGACGACCTTGGGCAGTACCTGACCGGTATTCGTGCCCTGGCCCAGGGCTGGGTCTACGACCCGACCCTGAACCCGTCCCAGATAGCGCAGGCCCGACTGCTTGCTGAGCATTGTGAAACGGTGCAGGGACATTTCCGGTTGTTGCTGCAAGACCTGCACCCGCTGGTGATGGAGCAGCTGGGGCTGGTGAGTGGGGTCCAGCACCTGGTGGAACGGTGGCAGCGGCTGAGCGGCGTGCGCTGTCAGTTGTCCGTTGACCAGGACCTGCCGGAGCTGACTGGCGAAGCGCAAACCAATCTGTACCGTTGGCTGCAGGAGTCGTTGAACAACGTATCGCGGCATGCCAACGCGACCCTCGCAAAGCTGACCCTGATGACTGGCCACGACGGCCTGCGTCTGCAGGTCACGGATAATGGCTGTGGCTTCTGCCAGGCCAGTGTCAGCCCCGGGCTGGGGTTGCGATCCATGCGGGAGCGAGCCCGTACGTTGGGGGCCACCATGGAAATCCGCAGCGATGTTGGTCAGGGAACACGTATTGATCTGACCGTGCCGCTGTAAGGTATCGGTCGTCCTCAAATGTCTCACCTGATGGGAGTGTGCTATGAAAATTCTTCTGGTGGATGACCACCTGGTGGTGCGCCAGGGCATTGCCCATTTGCTGAGTGGGTTGTTGCCGGGGGCTGAGGTTACGCAGGCGGAATGTGGCCAGGCGGCCCTCACCACTTACGCAGAGTGTGCGCAGGATGTGGTGGTGCTAGATATGGGGTTACCCGATATCTCGGGGTTGGAAGTGGCCCGGCGGCTTCGCCAGCGTTGGCCCAAGGCGCGGATTTTGTTCTTTACCATGCACGACGAGCTGCCGATGGTGCGTCAGGCGCTGGATGTGGGTGCGCTGGGGTTTGTGTCCAAGAACTGCGCGCCGGAAGAGTTGGTGGGGGCGGTGCAACGGCTGGCCCAGGGACAGCCCTACATTGAACATGCCATCGCCACCCGGCTGGCGATGAATGAGGAAGGTCCGCTGGATCACCGCTTGCGGGACATGACCCAGCGGGAAATGGAAGTGTTGCTGATGTTTACCCGGGGCGAAGCGATTGCCGGGATCGCCCGTCGCCTGTGCATCAGCAACAAGACCGTGTCCAATCACCTGGCGATGCTCAAGAGCAAACTCCAGGTCTCTTCGTCCATTGAACTCGTTCATCTGGCGGTGGATGCCGGTCTTGTCCGCTTTGGGCAATCCAGTACCTGAGGCAGTGATTCCGCCGGGTCACCAGTCGAACGGGCAGGCCTGGCAGCCCTCCATATAGGTCCCCTCAAACGTGGCGTAGTGGATACGCGCATTGGTCAGATCGGCGTTGGCGAGATTGGCGGCCCCGAGCTTGGCTTCCTGCAGGTTGGCGCCGATGAGTGTGGCGCCGTTGAGATCCGCTTTCGGCAGCCAGGCAATTTCGATGCTGGCGGCGGTCAGGTTCGCGTTGACCAGCCGGGCACCGGAGAAGCGACTGAAATCCAGGTTGGCTCCAGCCAGGTCGGAACCGCTGAAGTCCGCGCCCTGGGCGAACAGGTAGCTGCCTTGCATTCCTTTTAGGCTGGCTCGCTGAAAGTCGGCGCCGCGCACAGATGCTCGGGTCAGGTTGAGCCTGAGTCCAGTGATTTGCTGAAGTCTGGCGCCGTTCAGGTTGGCGCCCTGCAGGTTGGTGTGGCTCAGGTTTGCGCCGCTGAAGTCGGCCTGGCTCAGGTCGGCCCCGCGGAGATCAAGGTTGCTCAGGTCGGCGTTACGAAGGTCGGCGCCAGGGCATACGGTGTCCGGTGCCAGCAGGCAACCATTGATGGTTATCGGAAATTCGTCAGCCAAGTGGCTGGCTGGAAGAGTCAGCCCGAGGATCAGGGTAACGATGGATTTCATCACGGAGGTTCTCGCATCTGCACGGGAAAAGGCCCGGCTTATGCCGGGCCATGGTCGGACGCTGGAGATCAGCGGCTGGCTTCCATCCACGATGGCAGTTTGAAGGCCCAGAATGAACCGCCTTGGGAGATAACCCGGGTCAGCTCTGCCATGTCGCCGCCCCACAGGGGAACGGCCCCGCCATAGCCAGACACCACACCGATGTACTGCTCGCCATCCATTTCCCACGTAATGGGGGAGGAAATGATTCCGGAACCGGTCTGGAACGACCACAGTTCTTCGCCGGTCTCAGCGTGGAACGCCTTGAAGTAGCCATCCCCAGTGCCGGTGAAGACCAGGCCGCCCCGGGTGGTCAGCACGCCAGCCCACAGCGGCATCTCTTCTTTGTGCTCCCAGACAATCTCGCCGGTCAACGGATTCATGGCCCGCAAGGTGCCGACGTGATCATCGAACAGACGCTTGATCCGGAACCCCTGGCCCAGATAAGCCGCGCCCCGGTTGTAGGTCACCTCTTCGGTCCAGTAGTCCTCCATCCAGTGGTTGGCCGGGATGTAGAACAGGCCGGTCTCCTGGTTGTAGGCCATCGGGTTCCAGTTCTTGCCGCCAAGGAAGGGGGGAGATACTTCAATGGACTCGCCACGGGTTTCGCCAGGCTCCGGTGCCGGCGGGCGCTGGCCATCAACCTCCATGGGGCGGCCGGTGTCGGGGTCAATACCGGTAGCCCAGGTGATGCCGTCTACGAACGGGAAGCCTTTCTGGAACTCACCGGTCTCACGGTCCACCACGTAGAAGAAACCGTTGCGATCGGCGTGGGCGGTTGCTTTGACGGTGTCACCGTCTTCGCTGTATTCGAACAGCACCAGCTCGTTGTTGCCGGAGAAATCCCAGGCATCGTTCGGGGTGTGCTGGTAGAACCACTTCACCTCACCGGTACTGGGATCGACGGCTACCTGGCCAGAGGTATAGAGGTTGTCGTAGTCGTGGGGGTCACCGCCTTCGGACGTGCGCTCCCAGGTGTTCCAGGGGGCCGGGTTACCGGCACCAACGATGATGGTGTTGGTCTCGACGTCGAAACTCGCACTCTGCCAGGGTGCGCCACCGCCATGACTCCAGGCCTCAACCTTGCCGGTTTCGCTGTTGGGGTCGTCGGGCCAGCTGGGGGCATCCGGGTCACCGGTTGGTGTACTGCGCTCGCCATGGAGGCGGCCATAATGACCTTCGACAAACGGCCGCATCCAGATTTCCTCGCCGGTGTCGGGGTCGCGGGCGTAGAGCTTGCCGACCACGCCAAACTCGTCTCCAGATGAACCGTGGATCAGCAGCACTTTCCCGGTTTCCTGATCTTTGATCAGGGTAGGGGCTCCGGTCATGGTGTAGCCGGCGGTATGGTCCTCAAACTTCTCTCGCCAGATAACCTCGCCGGTGTCTTTGTCGAGCGCGACGATGCCCGCATCCAGGGTGCCAAAGAACACCTTGTTGCCAAAAATGGCGGCGCCCCGGTTAACCACATCGCAACAGGGGCGGATATCGCTCGGCAGTCGGTGGCTGTATTCCCAGACCATTTCCCCGGTGCGGGCATCCAGTGCAAACAGGCGTGAGTATGAGCCGGTGACGTAGACCATGCCGTCGTGCACCAGGGCTTGGGATTCCTGGCCGCGTTGCTTTTCGTCACCAAAGGAGAACGAGTAGGCGGGCACCAGGCGCTCGACGTTGGTGGTGTTGACGGTGGTCATTGGGCTGTAGCGCTGGGCTTTGGGGCCAATGCCGTACATCAGGACATTTTCGGTGGTTTCCGCGTCGTTCAGGATGTCCTCCCAAGTCACTTCGCTGGCGAGGGCATTGGTTGTCAGAGCCGCGCTGGAGGTCATGGTCAGGGCCAGTCCCATCGCCCGGATCAGGGGGCGCGTTGCTGTGTTTGTTCTCATTGTGTTTCCCCTTGGTTTGGGTTGCTGCTGTGAAATGCGCAGATTGGTTGCGCGATCCGGCTTGAATATTGGTGCTGAGACGAGCGGCTTGCGACGGAAATTGGCACGGGAAAACCGGGAAAATGCCGCTAAAAACCGGGAAAAGTTCCTTTGGTGGCTGCAGCGCCTTGAATTGCTGCAGGTATTCGCCCGGGGTTGTTGGTTGTGCTGCTTTGGCGTGGGGACTCCGAGGCTACTACTAAGGAACTACGACTAAGCCTCCAAAGTGGAATTCGGTTGCGGTGGCGGGATTCTTAGACTGGATGCAGGTCGCTGGTAAGTCCGTTTGTTTCCCTTGCCGGTAGAGACAGTTTCAAGTAGAGGTATTCGTTATGGCAGTTTCAACTTCACTCAAGGCCCTGGTTGCCGCAGCTCTGGTGAGTGGAGCCGGTCTGGCTTCCGGGCATGGCAACGTGACACCGCAACCGGTGGACAATGGCTCCCTGCCTGATCTGGGGCGTGAAGCACTGCTGGAGAATCCGTTCCGTGACGGGAACGAGCATGGAGAGCTGAACGCCGAGGCTATCAATGTCGGCAAGAGTGGGTATGCGGGCAACTGTGCTGGCTGTCATGGTATCGAAGCCATGTCCGGTGGTCTGACGCCGGACCTGCGCCTCCTGAGCGAATGGGATGACGAATATTTCATCGGTCGGGTGATGAATGGCACTGAGCGGGGCATGCCGTCGTTCAAGAACAGTCTGAACCAGACTTCTATCTGGTCCATCCGCACCTACCTTGAGTCACTGCCCCAGCCGGAGTAATCCGGCCTTAGGGCAAAGTCAGGGCCGTGGCCCAGGAGGACGTGTTATGTGGAATTCCCGTTACCTGTTCTTGCTGGTTATGGTCCTGTTCAGTGGACCACTGCTGGCACAGAACGAGCAGCTTGGTCCGCCGGATCGCACCTACGATGCGATCCTGGAATCCGGCTACCTGAATGTCGGTGTGTACCAGAACTTCCCGCCATATTCTTACCTGCAGGATGATGAGCCGGCGGGGGTGGATGTGGAGCTGGGGCGCCAGATAGCGGCGGCCATGGGCGTCGAGTTCCGGGTTCACTGGATTGTGCCGGATGAAACCCTGGAAGACGACCTGCGCAACAACGTCTGGAAGGGCCACTATCTGGCCAAGACTCGCATCGCCGATGTGATGCTGCGGGTACCCTACGACAAAACCTTCGCCTACATGCGTGACTCCACTGGCGAAGTCATTAACGATCAAGTGGTCATGTTTGGTCCCTACCAGCGCGAACAGTGGCAGATTGCGTTTGATTCGACGCAACTGGAGTCTGTCCCGACTATGGCGGTGTTCCAGTACCACCACATCGGCGTGCAGGTGGATACCCTTCCCGATTTCTATCTGACCTCGGCGTTTGCCGGCCGCATGCGGGATAAGACCCGCCACTATCGCAATATCGCTGAAGCCTTTGAAGCAATGGTCGGCGGTGAAGTGACGGCGGTGATGGGTATGCGCTCGGAAATTGATTTCGAGTTGGCTCGGCAGGATGGTGACAGGCTACAGTCGGCCAACAACGGCTTTCCAGGTATCACCAAGCAGGTCTGGGATATCGGTATGGCGGTGAAGCATACCCATCGTCAGTTGGGCTATGCCATTGAGGCGATTGTGGATGGCATGGTCCGCAACGGTGAAGTCGCCAGTATCTACGAAGCGCATGGCCTGCGTTACAGCATTCCCGGTTTTTATGAGGACATTCTCAATGCTTCGGTAGAGGAGTAACCGGCATGACCCGTCTCGCTATAATCGCGCTCCTGGCGACCAGTCTGCCCGCGTGGGCTGGTCTTCCAACAGACCCGTACGGATCACCGATGTGGGAATACAACGTCGAGCGTTATCTGGGCAATGTTGCCCCGGTGGTGCTGGATGAGCAGGTGCAGGTCAAGGTCCCACCGTTTGCCGAAAACTCGTCTCAGGTGCCGTTGACCGTTGACTTGTCGAACTACCCGCTGCCGATCCGGGAGATGGTTGCCTGGGTTGACCTGAACCCGATTCCCCACCTGTTTTCCCTGACGCCGGGTCCTGCCCCGGCCACCCTCGTATCCATGAACTTCCGTGTCCAGCAAGCGACCACGGTGCGGGTTGCCGTTCTGGATGACGACGGTGTCTGGCACCTCGGCAGCGCCTTTGTTGATGCGGCTGGAGGCGGTTGTACCGCACCCAGCATGACCGCGGCCAACCCGGATTGGGAGCAGAACTTTGGCACCATTCGCGGTGGCGCCTTCTCCAGGGTTGATGGCGTGCGTTTCAAGTTCAGTGTTATGCACCCCATGGATTCAGGCATGGTGGACGGTGTGCCGCTTTTCCATATTGAGCATGTGGTGCTCCGTGATTCGGCCAGTTCCGACCCGTTGCTGACCATGAACCTGTCGGAATCCGCCGCCGAAAACCCCATGCTGGTGTTTGAGTTCGGGCACCAGACGCCGGATGCGGTGCTGTGGATGCGCGACAACAATGGCAACGAATTTGAGCGCAAGCTCGGGGGGCAGCCATGATCCGTCGGGCGGCCATAGTGATGCTGTGCTGGCTGGTGGGCGCCCCGGTGGTCAGTGCGCCGGAACTGGCCTATAACCTGGAGGCCCGGGAAATTGCCAAGGGCACCTGGGTGATTGAAGGCAGCACCGGAAACTTCTCGCGGGATAACGGCGGCAACATCGTCAACGTCGCCTTTGTGATCACCGGTGACGGTGTTGTGGTGATCGATAGTGGTCCATCCAGACTCTATGGCGAAGCCCTGCGGCGGCTGATAGAGAGCAAGACCTCTGAGCCGATTACCCATGTGCTGATCACCCATCACCACCCGGACCATGCGTTCGGCAGCCAGGCGTTTGATCCCGATACCCTGTACATGCTTGACGGCGCCCGCGAGATGCTGGAAGAAGAAGGGGACGGGTTCTCTGACAATATGTATCGCCTGGTTGGGGACTGGATGCGGGGGACCGAGGTGGTGGTTCCGGCCAACACCCTGGAACCGGGCATTCTGGATGTGGGTGATCACCGTTTTCAGCTGCTTGAGCTCACTGGCCATACCGGCTCAGACCTGGTGGTGCTGGATGAAACCACCGGCGTGTTGTTTGCTTCCGATATGGTGTTCTACAACCGTGCCCTGACCACACCACAGAGCCCGGGGCTGATGATTTGGGCCGGAGAGCTGGCACGGCTGGAAGAGCTGCCTTACCGGATCGTGGTTCCAGGGCACGGGCCGATTGTCAGTGATGACTCAGCCTTCCGTCAGATGGCTGACTACCTGGGCTGGCTTTACCAGACCCTGACGGCCTCGGCCTCGCGAGGGTTGAGCGCCAGTGAAGTGATGCAGCAGCCCATTCCCCACCGGTTTGATGCCGTAGAGGGTGCGGAATACGAGCTGATTCGCACCACCACCCACCTTTACCCGAAATACGAATCATCGGCGCTGGTGCTTTTGCCTGAGTAGGCCTGTTGCCGCTTTCTTTCTGTAGTTGTCCCTGTCCTTCGCCGGTTCGCCGGCGATTTTTTTTGGGTCTTACTACCAAGTGATGAGAAAACCTGTGCTGGGGGGCAATTGTTGGTAAACGCTCCAGAACCAAGAATCGGGTTTAGAGGCGGGAAGAGTTCCCGGTTCGCTGCTGAAACTGAAAACAAAAGATTGGAGAGCGCAACCATGAGATCGAATCGGATCGCTATGAAATTTTCTGTCAGCGCCCTGGCGCTGGCGGTTTCTCTCGGGGCTCACGCAGTCACCGACGAGGACATCCTGAACGACCAGGCCACCACCGATGACGTTGTTACCAACGGCATGGGCCTGAATGGCCAGCGCTTTAGCCCGCTGAGCACCCTGAACTCAAGCAACGTCGAAAACCTGCAGCCGGTCTGGGCGTTTGCTTTCGGCGGCGAAAAAATGCGGGGTCAGGAATCCCAGCCAATGATCAAAGACGGGGTGATGTATGTCACTGCATCCTATTCCCGTGTCTATGCCGTTGACGCCATGACCGGCGAAGAAATCTGGCAGTACGATGCGCGTCTGCCGGACGGCATCATGCCTTGCTGTGACGTCATCAACCGGGGTGTTGCCCTGTACGACGACAAGGTCATTTTCGGTACCCTGGACGCCAAGCTGGTTGCCCTGAACAAGGACACCGGTAAGGTTGTCTGGATCAAGAAAGTTGCTGATTACCAGGCTGGCTACTCCATCACTGCAGCGCCGATCATTGTTAATGGCAAGTTGATCACCGGCGTGTCCGGTGGTGAGTTTGGTATCGTTGGTAAGGTTGAAGCCTACGACCCCAACACGGGTGAAATCCTGTGGACCCGTCCGACCGTTGAAGGTCACATGGGCTACGTCTACCGCGATGGCGAAGCTGTTGAAAACGGTATCTCCGGCGGCCAGGCTGGCCTGACCTGGCCGGGCGACATGTGGCAGACCGGCGGTGCAGCCCCTTGGTTGGGTGGCACGTACGATGCCTCCACTGACACCCTGTTCTTCGGCACCGGTAACCCGGCTCCCTGGAACTCTCACCTGCGTCCGGGTGACAACCTGTTCTCCTCCTCCCGTCTGGCGATTGACCCCAATGACGGCAGCATCAAGTGGCACTTCCAGACCACGCCTCACGATGGCTGGGACTACGATGGTGTGAACGAGGTGATCTCTTTCGACTATGAAGACGACGGCGAGATGGTCCGCGCGGCGGCGACGGCCGACCGTAACGGGTTCTTCTACGTCCTCAACCGTGAGAACGGTGACTTCATCCGCGGCTTCCCGTTCGTTGATGAAATCAGCTGGGCATCTGGCCTGGACGAGGATGGACGTCCAATCTACACCGAAGACGGTCGCCCGGGTAACCCGGCAGAACTTTCTGGTGAGCAGGCTGGCTCCGTTGTAGCCCGTCCGGCCTTCCTCGGTGGTAAGAACTGGATGCCGATGGCGTACAGCCAGGACACCGGACTGTTCTATGTACCGTCCAACGAATGGTCCATGGACATCTGGAACGAAGCGGTTTCCTACAAGCAGGGTGCTGCATACCTGGGTGCCGGATTCACCATCAAGCCAGCCAATGAAGACTTCATTGGTGTCCTGCGAGCGATGGATCCACGCACCGGTGAAGAGGTCTGGCGTTATGAGAACACCGCACCTCTGTGGGGTGGTGTCATGACAACGGCGGGTAACTTGGTCTTCACCGGTACTCCGGAAGGCTACCTGAAGGCGTTTGATGCCCGTACAGGTGAAGAACTGTACCGCTTCAATACCGGTTCCGGTGTTGTTGGTACCCCGGTCACCTGGGAGATGAACGGTGAGCAGTACGTATCCGTCGCTTCCGGTTGGGGTGGTGCGGTACCACTGTGGGGTGGCGAAGTTGCCCGCGTGGTCAAGGACTTCAACCAGGGCGGTATGGTCTGGACGTTCAAACTGCCGAGCGACCGGGTTGCAAGCAACTGATTGTCAGTTTGCTAACTGTCTGAAAAAGGGCCGCATTGCGGCCCTTTTTCGTAGGCGCGAATAAGGTCTGGGGCACCTACTACTAACGGAGGAGTTTTTCTCGCCCAAGGAGGCATTGGCGCTTTCGGGGGGCAGGTCTACAGTGAATACGTATAGCGCGAAAGGCCGCGTTGCCGAGCGACAAACACATAATTCCATGTGAATGACAAGAAGAGGTCGATACCATGATCTACGCACAACCAGGACAGGAAGGCTCCGTCGTCTCCTTCAAATCCCGTTATGAAAACTTTATCGGTGGCGAGTGGGTCGCACCGATCAAGGGCCAGTATTTCGAGAACATCTCCCCGGTGAACGGCCAGGCCTTCTGTGAAATCCCGCGCTCTGGTGCCGAAGACATTGAGCTGGCGCTGGACGCGGCTCACAAAGCTGCACCCGCCTGGGGTCAGACCTCCGTAACTGAGCGTTCGAACATCCTGCTCAAGATTGCCGACCGTATCGAAGCCAACCTGGAAAAGCTGGCTGTCGCTGAAACCTGGGACAACGGTAAAGCTGTTCGCGAAACTCTCGCCGCAGACATTCCGCTGGCTGCTGACCACTTCCGCTATTTCGCCGGTTGTATCCGTGCGCAGGAAGGCAGCATCGGTGAAATCGACAACAAGACTGTGGCTTACCACTTCCACGAGCCGCTGGGTGTTGTTGGTCAGATCATTCCCTGGAACTTCCCGCTGCTGATGGCTGCGTGGAAACTGGCCCCGTGCCTGGCTGCCGGCAACTGCACCGTGCTCAAGCCGGCTGAGCAGACTCCGGCCAGTATCCTGGTTCTGATGGAAGTGATTGGCGATCTGCTGCCGCCGGGCGTGCTCAACGTGGTTAATGGCTACGGCATCGAAGCGGGTCAGGCTCTGGCGACCAGCAAGCGTATCGCCAAGATTGCCTTCACCGGCTCCACTCCGGTGGGCTCCCACATTCTCAAGTGCGCCGCGGAAAACATCATTCCGTCTACCGTAGAGCTGGGCGGCAAGTCCCCCAACATCTACTTCGCTGACGTTATGGATGCTGAGCCCGAATTCCTCGACAAGTGCGTCGAAGGTGTGGTTCTGGCGTTCTTCAACCAGGGCGAAGTCTGTACCTGTCCTTCCCGTGCCCTGGTACACGAAGACATCTACGACGAGTTTATGGCTCGCGTTGTTGCGCGCACCAAGGCCATCAAGCGTGGCAACCCGCTGGATACCGACGTGCAGGTAGGTGCCCAGGCCAGTAAGGAACAGTTCGACAAGATCATGTCCTACCTGGAAATCGGCAAGCAGGAAGGCGCCGAGGTTCTGACCGGTGGTGACTGCGAAGTGATCGAAGGTTTCAACGACGGCTACTACATCCAGCCGACCCTGTTCAAAGGCGACAACAACATGCGCGTCTTCCAGGAAGAAATCTTCGGACCGGTTGTGGGTGTGGCTACCTTCAAAACTGAAGAAGAAGCCCTGGCCATCGCCAACGACACCGAGTTTGGACTGGGTGCTGGCGTATGGACCCGCGACACCAACCTGGCGTACCGCATGGGTCGCGGCATCCAGGCCGGTCGGGTATGGATGAACTGCTACCACGCGTACCCGGCACATGCCGCGTTCGGTGGCTACAAGAAGTCCGGTGTTGGTCGTGAAACTCACAAGATGATGCTCGACCACTACCAGCAGACCAAGAACCTGCTGGTCAGCTACGACACCAACCCGCTGGGCTTCTTCTAAGCTCTGGCAGTTACAACGTTTGTTGTGCCCGGACTGTCCCCGTGACAGTCCGGTGGTGAGTCGGCACATGGATGTGCTTATTGTTTCCCTGGCAGGTTGCCGGGGCCTGGGGTTTGCTCAGAAACCCCGGGGAATATGGGTCTTCCTATCATCTCCAACTTCGGCCCTGCCCAGGGCCATTTTTTATTTCAGCTACCCTGTGATTCGGCGAGGCAAGACTCTGGTGAGTGAGAGCTTTGTTCCAGGGTTTCCCTCATGGCTGTCCAGTCCCTCGTGTTTTTCGACTCAAGCAAACTCAGAAACTCAAAGGCATTGAACCCATCGAAGTCCTTGTCGGGGGATTAAGCACCCCACCCATGAGGGCAGGGGCATGGATCAGAAGTCTACCCGATAGCGGTGGTTGCGCTCGTCCGGGTAATAGAAGCAGGCTTGGCCTCGTTCGTTCTGGCGGCCCTGAGTGACGGTGTAGGGGGTTTCACCGAAGGGTGCGGTGACGGCATAGCAGGTGGCGCTGCTGCACAGCTCACGCAGCGGCGAGCCGCTGCCAATCTGACTGATCTGGCTGGCCGGCAGGGTCGTGCGTCCAACTCGGATGCGGAAGCTGCCACTGGTGGCGCCAGGGATGTCAAAGACCGCCACGCCATTGGTCGGTGTCTGCTTCCAGGGGACCGGTTGGCAATCACGCCAGGCCCGGACGGCTTCCTTGGCCCGTGCTCGCAGCTGTTCCTCCGAGGCCTGCTGTTCCCGCTCCTGGGCTTCGGCCAGCCAGCTGCGTACCCGGTCGGCGTAGCTGCCCTGTGGGTACTGGTTCAGGTAGGCCTGCAGGTCTGCGACGGAACGGGAGCTTTTGGCGGCATCAAACAGTGCCTGTTCCTGCGGGGTGATCTCCCTCACCAGGGTGACCTCCCGAACCACATCCTCCCCGCTGGACTCCACGGTGATTTCAACGGTGCGATAGCCGGGCATGCTGATCTTGAGGCGGTAGCTGCCGTTGGTTAGTTCGATACCGTCTTCGTATCGGCGGGGATCGCCGTACAGCACGAAATGAGCCCCGTCCGGATCGGTGATGACCGTCAGCCGAAAGGTGGTGTCTTCCTCGGGCAAGGGCTCAGGTTCGGGTTCGGGCTCTGGTGGCTGTTCCGGCTCAAGGGCAACGGCATCGCCTTCGCTTTCTCCATCCCCGTTGCTGGTTTCCGGCTGTTCGGGCTCGGGAACATCGCTGTCCGTACCTGCGTCAGCATTGGTTTCCGGGTCTGCGTCGGCGCTTGTGTCCGGGGTGCTTGGGATGTTGCTGTCAGCGCCTGCCGTGGTGTCGTCTGGGGCGTCAGGACCCTGGAACTTCAGCAGCGCCTGTTGCGCCATAAATCCACCCAGCACTATCAGTAACAGGCCCAGCAGGATGATCAGGCCCCGCCGGTTCGATGTGCGCTCGACGGCAGGGGCCGCCGCTGGGTTGGGGGCAGGGCTGGGCTTGGGGGGAGGCTCGTTGGTTGGCTCTGGAACAACCTTGGTTGGGGTTGGGGTTAGGGTTGGTGGCGGTGTGCTGTCAACGGTTTTGGTCACCTGCTCCTTGTCGCCGCGCAGCGCCTTAACCCAGTCTTCCAGGTTTTGTGGTCGGTCTTGCGGCGATACCGACAGGCCCCGGTCAATGGCATTCAGGAAGGCCGGCGAGGCGAGGCCGTTGGCAGCATCCCTGGCAGGCAACAGATGATCTTCAAGGGCTCGGTCCGAGGCTTCCTCTGGACGCTTCCTGGTCAGACAGAAATAGGCAACGGCGGCCAGTGAGTATATGTCAGACCAGGGCCCGACATTGCCTTTGGTGCTGTATTGCTCGATGGGAACATAGCCTGGGGTGATGACGGTGGTGATTGAGCGGCTCTTGCTGCCCAGCGCCTGGCGGGCCGCGCCAAAGTCGATCAGCACCGGTTTGCCGTCATCGCGGATCAGGATGTTCTCTGGTTTGATGTCCCGGTGAAGGATGCCGGCGTCATGGACATCCATCAGGCCGTCCATAACCGGCAACAGGACGGCAAGGATTTCGGCTTCCTGCAGCTCTCCAAGGTCGTTGACGGTGGCCCGCAGGGTGCGCCCTTCGACATATTCCATCACGATGTAGGCGGTTCCGTTTGCCTCGAAATAACGGAACACCTGAACGATGTAAGGGTTGTGGAACTTGGCCAGGATGCGGGCCTCGTTGATGAAGGCCTCCAGTCCCCAGGCGAAATCGTTGCGGCTGGATTCGGTACGGGGGAGCACCTGGGCATTGGCACCACGCATGGCAAAATCAATGGGCAGGTATTCCTTGATCGCCACCCGCTTGTGCAAGTGCTCATCGGTCGCCAGGTAGGTCAGGCCAAAGCCGCCCTCGCCAAGCAGACGTTCGATGCGGTATTCAGCGATCCGGCTCCCATTGGCCAGTGCCAGAGTCATAGGCTGCGTCACTGCAGGTCTCCCACTACCTAAGTCGGGTTCTATCTCAGAATCAAAAACAACAGCAACACCAGAACCAGGCCGGCAATCGCGGCGGCCGGCCATAGCCGGACCCCCTGGCTCGCGGGCTTGGGCGCTATCGCTGGCTTGTCCGCCGATGCACCGGTTTGTTCCGGTACACAGATCAGGATAAGGCTGGTGTTGTCCTGTCCCGGGTCTGATTGCTTACTGATTTTCTCGTTCAGCGCCTCCAGTCCCCGGTTCGGGTCGCCATTGGCCTGCGTCAGCGCGTTCGTGACGGCGTCCGGTGGCAGGCTGTCCAGGCCATCACTGGCCAGCAGCAGGTAATCCCCCGGCAGCAGCGGCTCCGGAGTCGGGGGCGCGTCAATCTTGCTGATGGGGTTTCGGGTAATGGCTGAGCGCAAGGCGTGGCGTTTGCGATCGTGGCGTGCCGCCTCGGCGGTCATCTCCCCCATGGCAACCATACTCTCGAACACCGGAGCCATCGAGTGATCGTCGTTCAATCGCTGCAGGCACCCTTGCCGCAGCCGCCACAGCTGCGAATCCCCGACACTGACCCGGTAGAGTGCGTCACCGAGTATACAGGCCGCTACCAGGGTTGTGCCCATGTCCTCAAGATCGGGGCGTTCCGATACCGCCTCAATCAGCCCTTCATGACCTGCTGTCAGGGCGGTCTGAAGCCGGGCCGGAACACTGCCAGAGGCTGCCAGAAACGACGAGACAAAGCGGTCAGCCACCAGCTGGCTGGCGATGTCGCCGCCGGCATGTCCCCCCATGCCGTCACAGACCACGGCTAATAGCCCTTGCCCGGCCTGGCCGCCGTCAAACTGGCTCAGCCGCAGGCTGTCCTCCTGGCGTTGGCGTTGGCCAAGGAGCTGGGTACTGGCGCAGGGTGGCAAGGGGCTATGGGAGGCACTGGAGTAACTCAAGGCCACTGCCCCCGCCGGATCAAGGTCAGTGTGGTTTCCCCCATGCGGAGCGAAACGGGGGTGTCGAAGGTGGTTTTAACCTTGTCTCCGGTGGCCACGTTCTGCCCATTCAGCTCCAGGCCGTTGTCAGACAGGCAGCGTACATACAGGTAGTTGCCGTCTGGCTGGTACCAGATCTCGCCATGGGCCCTGGCCAGGAACGGGTCTTGGCCCAGGCGCTGACGCAGGGGTTCCGGCAACGGCAAGTCCCGGCTGCGGCCAAGCACCTGCGGTCGTGCATCCAGCATCAGCGTGGTTTTCACGCCATCGAGGGATACCTCGGCCACGCAGCCGCCTGGACGAGGTGGTGTCACGGGTGTTGGTTCCGGATTGTCCGGCATGCTCTGGGGCGACAACGGTCGAGCCGGCTGGCTGAGCTGGTAGGCCTGGCGTATCTGGTTTCGGCGAGCGTTTTTCAGGGTTTTCCCCACCACCAGCAGGATCAGCAGGAAGGCCGCGAGCAGCACGATAAACGTCTGCCCAGGACTCAGCCATGAATCGGCTTCGGGCGGGGTCTGGGGTGCTGGTGGTGCTGTATCAGGCACGTCTCCGGGCGAGGTTTCCGGCTCTGGTTGCGGCAGAGGCGCTGGCTCCGCGGATGGTTCAGCCGGTGCGTCCGGTGACGGGGCTGGTGAGCTTCCACCTGCTGCATCCAGCAGTCCCACAACAGCAAAGGCATTGTGTACGGACTGGACCTCGGCACTGCTTTCGCCATGAATCCGGGCGGCGGCCCGGCGTACGGCGGTGGCAAATTCCGGCATGGAATTGAACGGCAGGCGGTGCTTCAGGGTGTAGAACATGATGCGAATGGCTTTGTCGAAGCCAATGGCCTGAACTTCGATGTCCTGCTCAACCCGTGGGTGCCGTCCGCCTTTGACCATCAGGGCGAAGGGCAGGCTGACCACGCCGCTCAGGGAGTGCTCTTCCCGGAACGAGCGCTGATTGACCAGATCGTAGTGGTCGGCGGTGTCCCAGGGCATCGGGTTGCTCAGGTCTCTCATCGCGCCCTGGTGCATCGGGGAATCGTAGTAACGGTCGGCGACCAGGGCAAAGGTCCGGCCCAGGCGGAAGGTGTCTTCCCTGACCCGGGTGTTTGCCAGGTCCTGACCGGATTCGTGCCAGGCCCGGATGGTGATGCCAAACATGTCGGCGACGCCTTCGTTGATGGCGGCCTTCTCCAGGGTCTGGTCTTCCCCCTGGGTGGTCTTGAAGAAACCGTGGGCAAATTCGTGCCCGACCACATCGATGTCATGGGCCAGGTCCTCGGTGGCCTGGCGATGGCCATGGAGGATGGCAATGACATGGGCGGTGTCGGGGGACAGGTTCATGTAGAAGGCATTCATGCCATCGCAGCTGCCATCCATCTTGGCGGACAGGTTGGCCAGTAACACCATGGGCGCGGCCTGGCCATCCACCGAACTCCAGCCCAGTTCGTCATTGAAGAAGGTTTCGATCAGCTGCAGGCTTTGAATGGCGTTGGCGGCCTTGCCTTGGGCATTGCCGGGCTGGACCTGGGTGTCGGCGAGGCGCGACGGTAACCTCACCGAACTGATGTCCCGGGGCATGGTCGCAAGGGCGGCCTGCAACCGGTCCGACAGGCACTTGCCATCGTAATCAAAGGCATCAATGCGGGGTTCGGCCAGGCTGGCTTGCGGCAGGCACAGTACCAGCGGCAGTAACAACCGCAGCAGGGCCACACGGTTCAGGTGCTGACCTGGGGCGCGGGCGAGGAGCTTGCGTAACGAACGGCGAAGGGCAGTCATCGTTGTAGCACGGGCTCTTGCAGGTAAATGGTCGGATTATGGGCGTCCACCAGGTAACGCTGGGGTTCTGCCTCCGGGTTGCTGAGTGATGCGATGACCCGCCAGCTGAGGGTCGCTCCCTGTTCGGTGACATACACCAGCAGCGCCGGCGTGCCCAGTACCGAAATGGTCCGTTCGGCCGGTACGCCACGGTGATCCAGAGCCAGCCTCAGGGCCTCTTCGGCGCTATGGGTTGGCTCGGTGTTCAGGTCGATCTGCTCGAACCAGACGCCGTTAAGCAGCTGGGCCTGTCCCTCTGACACTTCCAGCAGGGCCTGGCTGCCAAACACCGGAATGCCCTTGTAGCGCTGCTCAAGCTGGTAATAGCTGTAGCCGTAGTCGTCGCTGGTACTGCCACTGACCTGGAGTTCGGAGTCTGGCCCGAGATTCAGGTCTTGCTCGTCCACCACCTGCTGGGCCTGCTCCGGGCTTGATACCTCGGTGCCATCGTCCATCGGGACCTCACGCACCGGAGGCAGGTTGGCCTGAGGAACGGTTTCGGCAGGCTTGGCATCGTCCGGGGTTGGCAGGTCGGGGGCTTTCTCCGTAGCGCTGTCGCTTTCCTGCCGGGCGGAAGACCCATGGCTAGGTTCCGATGGCTGCCACCACCAATACCCGGCCAGCACGAGAATGACGACAACAGTTGCGACGGCCAGTTTCTGCATAGGTGTTAACTCCGCGATTCGGTCGGTGGTGGCTGGGTGTGGTCTGAGGTCTGATCTGGAAGATTTGCCTGCCAGCCAATCAACACCAGCGTGCAGTTGTCCTGGTACGGCGACTGGGCCAGCCGGAGCTGGTCAAACAGGGCATCGCGACAGGTGGCGAGGGCGTCGGTGGACGATTCCGCCCCCGGGGCGCTTTGCCAGGCCCGTGCCGCCTCTGCCAGCGTTGTGGATACTTGCTGGTCACTGAGGGTTTCCAGGCCATCGCTGGCCAGAATGATCAGGTCACCGCCATTGACCGGCAGTGGCTGATCCGGCTGGTCCACCTCGGGAATCGGCTGGCCGTCCACTGCGCTGGACAGGGTATTGCCCAGGGCAGCCAGCTCCGCGGCGCGGTTGGCATCGCCCTGGTCGGCGTGGCGCTGCGCCAGCTGTTGATAGGTGTGTTTCTGGTTCAGGGTGGTGAGCGCCTGGTCTCGATAGCGTTGCAGCAGGGAGTCGCCGACGGAAAGCCAGTTCAGGGTACTGTCCTGGCGGTCCCAGAGCAGGGCGATCAGGGTGGCGCCCATCCCCTGTTTGTCAGGTTCCCGGGCGACAATCCGGGCAATGGCCTGGTTGGCCTCGTCCAGGGCTGCCCGAAGTCGTTCCATTGGGGGCAGGGCGTCGTTGCCCAGGTTGATGAAGGTCTCAATAAAGGCTTCCACCACTGTGCTGGCGGCCTGCTCGCCGTGGCCCATGCCGCCCATTCCATCGGCCAGCACATAGAGGGAGTAATGAGCGGGGAACAGGCCCGGCTCGAAAGGGTAGCGTTTGCCGCGATAGAAAATGGCGTTGTTTTCCACCACCCCGTAGCGATCTTCCTGATAGTCCCGGGTGCCCTGGATCTGGGCCGCGCTCCAAACCGCGATCATGGTGTCCGCCCGTCAGTCATTCCAGTCGAAGTCGGGGCCGCAGAACGGCACAAACTGGAGCGTGGTTTCGCCCAATTCGATCTCGTCACCCGCTTTGAGTGCATGCTCCTGACCACTGCCCACCCGATCACCATTAAGGTAAGTCAGGTTTTCGCCTTTGCTCAGGTAAAAGGCCCGCAGCTTGGGGTCATACTCAATGGCAGCGTGGTGGCTGCGAGAGAGCTTGTCGTCGCCGAATGCCAGACTGACAGCCTGGTCGGTGCCGCGGCCAATCTTGTTGAGGCCGTACGAGATGCTGAGGGCGCGACCACGCCCCGGGCCATCCTTGACCACCAGCCAGGCGACCACCGGTTGCGGGGCGTCGGCGGGAGCGGCAGTTTCCTGTTCGGAGGGCCGGAACAGGACGGTTTTCTGGCCACCCCGCTCGGGTTCCTCTGTGGCACGTCCGTGGTTGGCGCCGGCCATGGTGGCCTCGGCCTGGTAGTCTAGCTTGCGGGTGGCATCGTCTCTGGCGTCGCTGCCCGTGCGGCTATCGGCCCCGCTACGCCGGACCAGGCGGGTCGGTGGAGTCTCGTCACCGGAATGGTCGAATCTGCTCATGGCTCGTGCTCCTGACGATGGCTCAATGTTGCCCGGATGACCGGGGTTTGAGGTTGGTGACGATGGCATCAAGGCACAGGCTGCCGGCGTTATTGACGGTCTCCTCGTCCTTGGCCTGCACCCACTGGATGGCAATCATCACCACCGCTGACAACAGCAGCGCCAGCAGGGTGGTGTAGAACGCGGTTGCCAGCAACGGGATCACCTTCTGCAGCAGTTGCGGATCCTCGGACCCCATGATACCTGCCTGCCCCAAGGCGACCGCAATCCCGATGACGGTGCCGATAAACCCCAGGGTTGGGATCAGCCAGGCCAGGTAACGGATAACGGTATAGCGCAGGTCCACCTCGTGGAGCTTCAGTTCAATCGTCGAGTTCACCGCGCTGTAGACATCGCCCACGTCATTGGTGCTCTGGAACTGATGGTTGATCTTCTTGAAGAAGCTACCGATGAGGGAGTGTTCCGGGACGAGCTTGCGCTTGGCGTAGTAGATGGCGGCCAGCAGTTCCGGCTTCAGTGCCTCTTCCCGGTCCAGGGGAATGGCAACCTCGCCCTGGGCTGTGTTCATCAGGACATGGTCGGGGTTCCGGTAGAGGTCGAACAACTCCAGTTGCAGGTTCTCCTCGGACAGGTTGATCCATTTGATGGCCAGTTCTGCCAGGCAGTAAAAAAACGCAATCCACATCATGACCTGAATGTTGAATGGGTACATCGGGTCTTCCGTGGCAATCAGGAATGCATGCCAGGAAAAACTGACCCCTTCGCCGTTGGCGCCGCTATCCACGGGCAGTATGAAGCTCAACAGAACAATCCAGAGAATGGCCAGGACAAGGCCGATCAGGCGGATGAGCATGGCGTTGGAAATATTCATTTCGGCTTCCTTACGTAGCGGCCGTCTTCGCTACGGACATAACGGCTGAAGGGGTCCCGGGTATTGCTGTCGTCATTCCGGGGACGCGGGGCCTGTTGCGAGGCTTGCCCGGACAGCTCCAGTAACACCGCCAGGGTAACCGGGTAGTCACCAAGGACGAGCTGGTCCGCCGGGGTCAGGCGTTCTGACGAGACCGGCAGTCGCTGCTCTCCCCGCATGACCCAGGTGCCGTTAGCAGAGCCCAGGTCTTCGACCAGGTACTCGGCCGCTGAGAGCGTGGTGATCCGCAGGTGAAGGCGTGAAACTGTATCGTGACTCAGCCGGACATCCGCCTGCTCGCCACGACCAACAATGAACGAAGTCATAGGTTGCTCCTGAGTCTGATCAGCCGGTTCGGCGTGTGCTGGCCCCGATATCGGCCGGGGCGCGGGTTTCAAATCGGATTCGAACATCCCCCAGCTCCAGGGTGTCGCCGGGAACCAGCATGGCCTGGGACACCTCCGAGCCGTTAACCCGGGTGCCATTGCTCGAATTGAGGTCGGTGACCAGGACGCTGCCGTTGCGCTCCCGTTTGATCACCAAGTGGCTGGCTGAGACGGTGTCATCGCTAAGCACCAGGTCATTGCTGGCACTGCGGCCTACATTGACGGTCTCTCCGGCGAGGGTGTAGTGCCGTTGCCGGCCGCCTTCCATAATGTGAAAGTAGCCAAACGGAGACGGTGCTGCAGGGTCTTCGGTCGGGCTGGTGGCTGTTTTAGGGGCCGGGCCAGGGCTCGCTGGCTTGCGGTTACGGCCCAGCATCCGGATGAGCAGGGCCAGTACCGCCAGCAGGGCGACTATGCCTACGGGCAGGTAATTCCGATTGCTGTGCTCTGGCGCGGTTTCGGTGGTGTCTTCGGCAGTCGTGTCCGTTTCGGCGGGGGCGTCGGCTTCACTGTCTGGCACGGGAGCACTGTCTTCGGCCGGAAGTTCAGTCTCTGTTTCAGGCTCGGAGGCTGGGGCGGTCTCCGAGTCAGCCGGTTCCGTTGGTTCGGCAGACCCTGCGGGTTCCGCTGGCGCAGGGGCTTCCTGCTCCACGGCCTCCGGCGTGTCGGTTGTTGCGGCGGTGTCGCCTTCGGCCCCAAGGGCCTGACTGGTGAACATCAGGGCAAGTGCCAGCAAGCCGCCTTGTATCCAGTGGGATCGTTGTCTGTCTATGCCGTCAGTCATCCGGGCGGGTCCTTGTCACGTTATCGGGGCGAGATCTGGGTGTAGTTGTAGTCGCTGTCTATGGAAAACTTCAGGACACACTGTTTACGGCCGGTCTGGCGCAGCTGGGTGGTTGGCAGGATCACCGGGCCGTGGGGTTTGTCGAGGCGCCCTCCGACGGTCACCGGCAGGCGGGCGTTTCCGGCGCTGTACAGGTTGTAACAGATTTCATAGGTGCCGGGGGTGGGGTTATAGGCCATCCAGATTTCCAGGGCCGGGCGTTCACTGGTGCCGCCGGAACGGTTGTCCAGGGTGAAGCGGCCCGGGGCGCCAGGAATCGTTACCCGCTGGTAACTGTATTCGCCATCGGGCGTTTTCACGTGCATATCGACATCGGCCCGCTGCGACCAGGACATCTGCATGATGAGCAGGTTGTCCGCGATCTTCACTTCAGTGGGTGTCGGCGGCGGGCACTCGGGTACTGGTGCCGGGGTCGGACAGATCGGACATTCGGGAATTGGCTCTGGAACCGGGCACTCCAATGGAACCGGTTCTTCTTGTGGGCCTTGTTTGAGGTAGTAGGGGAGCAGGATCAGGGTAATCAGGATGAAGGCGCCAAGGGCGGATGCGAACAGATCCAGCGCCGACATGGAAAAGATGTTCAGTTCGCGATCCTTGCGCCTCATAGCGTGTCAATCATCCTCTAGCGTTGCCTGTATTGGGTGGCGGTTTTTGTTTTGTGTGGAGCACCAGGCCTGCACGCGTTGATCCAATGCTGCCATGTTGTGTCGCTTATGGCGATAAAATAAAAGCTAAAGATTGCAATATCAACCAAATAGCCAGCTAGGCCCAATTTGTCAAAAGCGAGAATCGGGGGTCGTTGGTATGGGGTAATTTGCTCCCAAAGTACCATGTTGGGGGGGCGGTTCCGGGTTTAGCATCAGGGTGACGGTGGCGGCATTGCCGTTATCGTGTCCTGATTATCACAACAACCAAGAGGATCGTACGATGTGGACCAAACCAGCCTATGAAGATCTGCGCATCGGCTTCGAAGTCACCATGTACTTCGCCAATCGCTGAACGCCTGAACGGCCAGCCCTGGTCGGCTGGCCCGTCCTTTGCGGAGTCCCGCCATGCTTATTCATGTTTTAGGTTCCGCCGCAGGCGGTGGATTTCCCCAATGGAACTGTAATTGCCGTAATTGCACCGGCGTCCGTAACGGTTCCATAAATGCCCAGCCCCGCACCCAGTCCTCTATTGCTATCAGTGAAGATGGTGAGCACTGGATTCTGTGTAATGCGTCTCCGGATATTCGGGCCCAGCTCGCCTCGTTTGGTCCGATGCAGCCAGCGCGTGCGGTTCGTGATACGGGTATTAATGCGATCCTGTTGATGGACAGTCAGGTTGATCACACCACCGGTTTGTTGTCGCTGCGTGAAGGCTGCCCGTTCGATGTCTGGTGCACCGAGCAGGTCCACGACGACCTGAGTTCCGGATTCCCGCTGTTCCGTATGCTGACGCACTGGAGCGGTGGCTTGAATTGGCGGCCGATGCCCGCCGCTGACGACCAGCACTTTGTCATTGACTGTGCGCCCTCGCTTCGCCTGACCGCGATTCCCCTGCTCAGCAACGCGCCCCCATACTCGCCGCGGCGGGATAACCCGCATCCGGGTGATAATGTGGGCCTGTTCATTGAAGATACCCGCACCGGGACGTCAGTGCTCTACGCACCGGGGCTTGGGCAGCCGGATGAACGCATTCTCGGCTGGATGGCCCGGGCCGATGTGCTGCTGGTGGATGGTACCGTCTGGAACGACGACGAAATGCAGCGCTGTGAGGTCGGGACCAAGACCGGTCAGGAAATGGGTCATCTGGCCCAGAACGGGCCGGGCGGCATGATCGAAGTGCTGGATACCATGCCCGCCGAACGTAAGATTCTGATCCATATTAATAATACCAATCCCATCCTCGACGAAGACTCACCCGAGCGGGCAGAGCTGGCTCGTCACGGCATTGAAGTGGCCTGGGATGGGATGCACCTGGACCTGGGAGCCTTGTGATGAACGCAGCCGTCAAACCCGCCATGAGCCGACAGGACTTTGAACAGGCGCTGCGTGACAAGGGCGCGCTCTACCACATTCATCACCCCTACCATCGGGCCATGTATGGCGGCCAGTGCACCCCGGAGCAGATCCGCGGCTGGGTGGCCAATCGCTACTATTATCAGGTCAACATCCCCCGCAAAGACTCCGCCATCATGGCCAACTGCCCGGATGCGGATGTTCGTCGGCTCTGGCTGCAACGGGTGCTGGATCACGATGGTCATGAGGGCGATGCTGGCGGCATCGAAGCCTGGTTGCAACTGGCTGAAGCGGTCGGGCTGAGCCGGGAAGAAGTGATCGACGAACGCCACGTCTTGCCCGGTGTTCGCTTTGCGGTCGATGCTTATCTGAATTTCGCTCGCCGGGCCAGCTGGCAAGAGGCGGCCTGTTCGTCGTTGACGGAACTGTTTGCGCCGGAGATTCACCAGTCACGGCTGGATTCCTGGCCGCAGCACTACCCCTGGATCGATGGCGAAGGCTATATCTATTTCCGTAAACGGCTGTCGGAAGCCCGCCGGGATGTGGAACATGGCCTGTCCATTACCCTGGATCATTTCACCACCGCCGCTGAGCAACAGCGGGCGCTGGAAATCCTGCAATTCAAACTGGATATCCTATGGTCTATGTTGGATGCCCTGACTATGGCTTATGTGCACCAGACGCCGCCCTACCACACCGTAACCGACGCTCAGGTCTGGCATCGGGGGCTGGGGCTGTGAGTGCTCCAGTGCCGAAGTTTCGCCCGGGCTTTCGCTTTCAGTGGGAACCGGCCCAGAATGCCCATGTGCTGCTGTACCCTGAAGGAATGGTGCGCCTTAACGAAAGTGCCGGCGCGATCCTGGCGGAAGTTGATGGGCAACGCTCGGTGGCAGACATTGTCGCTGCGCTGGAGCAACGCTTTCCCGAGGCCGGTCCGCTGGCGGATGATGTGACCGGATTTTTGCAGGATGCCGAACAACAGCACTGGATTACCTTGTCATGACCGGAACCGAGTCAGCCCAGGCCTCCGCCCCGAAGATTGGACCACCACTGTGGTTGCTGGCTGAGTTGACCTACCGTTGTCCGTTGCAGTGTCCTTACTGCTCCAACCCTTTGGATTATGCCCAGAACGACCAGGAACTGACCACCGAGCAGTGGGTGTCGGTGCTGCGTCAGGGCCGGGAAATGGGGGCGGCCCAGCTTGGCTTTTCCGGTGGTGAGCCGCTGGTGCGCCAGGACTTGCCGGAGCTGATTACCGAAGCCCGGCAACTGGGTTACTACAGCAATCTGATTACCTCCGGTCTGGGGCTAACGGAAGATAAGGTTCTCGCCTTCCGTGACGCCGGGCTGGACCATATCCAGGTCAGCTTCCAGGCGTCGGACCCGGAACTGAATAACGCCGTGGCCGGCTCCCGCAAGGCCTTTGAGCAGAAGCTGGCGATGGCCCGTGCGGTCAAGGATGCTGGGTACCCGATGGTGCTGAACTTTGTCATTCATCGTCACAACATCCACCAGATGACCGATATCATCGACCTCTGTGAGCGTCTCGGTGCGGACTACGTGGAATTGGCGACCTGCCAGTATTACGGCTGGGCGTTCAAAAACCGGGAAGGCCTGATGCCATCCAAGGCTCAGCTCATCAAGGCGGAAGCCGAGGTTAACGAACGTCGCCGGATGCTGAGCGAAGCCGGCTCAGCGATGAAGCTGATTTTCGTGACCCCGGACTATTATGAAGAGCGGCCGAAGGCCTGCATGAATGGTTGGGGCAGTCTGTTCTTGACGGTTGCTCCCGATGGCACTGCGCTGCCGTGTCACAGTGCCCGCCTGTTGCCGATCGAATTTCCCAATGTGCAGTCACAGTCGCTGCAGTCGATCTGGTACGACAGCCCGGGGTTCAATCACTACCGGGGCGACAGTTGGATGCCGGAACCCTGCCGTTCCTGTGACGAAAAAGGTAAGGACTTCGGGGGCTGTCGTTGCCAGGCCTACCTGCTGACAGGAAACGCTGACAATGCCGACCCGGTGTGCAGTAAATCGCCCGAGCACGACCGCATCCTGGCGGCCCGGCGGGCGGCCGATCACGCCACCGCCGGTCTGGAGGATCTAAGCTATCGCAACCCCACCAACTCCCGGTTGTTCTACCGCGGCTGACCTGAGTGCTGAACAGGCTTCTGCGGCACTGTGCCAGCGGGAGTCCCTGGAGGTTTCGTCCGCTGGGGTGTTCTGGCTGGAGCTTGAGCCGGCCAGCGGCGTGTCGGCCCTGCATACGTTGCACCAGGGCAGACCCAGGCGCCTGACCGCCGACGGTTACAGCATGCGCAGCCGGGTTAACGGCTACGGCGGTGGTGCCCTGTGCCTGCTCAACAACATTGTCTACGGCGTCAATGCCGATACCGGCCAGGTTGACCGTATTGAAGCTGCCGGCGACCCATCCTGCATTCAGCCCCAAGCCTTGACCCGGACTCCAGCGTATCGCTATGGCGGCCTGGTGGCCGATGCCGCCAACCGGCGTTTGCTGGCGGTGCGGGAGCAAGTGGCACCCGCGTTGCCCAACGACTCGTCTGAGGTCCAGGCGCTGGTGGCCATTACTCTGGATGGCCAGGTGACCGTTCTCCACCAAGGCCAGGGCTTTTATGGTGCGGCGACGGTGGCCTCGGACGGTCGTCAGTTGGCCTGGGTCTGCTGGCAGTGGCCGCATATGCCCTGGCAGGAATCAAACCTGTGGCTGGCCGATGTTGATGACGGTGGTCGTCTCGTCAATCCCCGTGTCTTGCCCGCACCGGTGTCTGCCGCTGTGCAGCAGCCGCAATTCCAGGGTTCCGAGCTGTACGCCGTCTCTGACCATCAGGGCTGGTGGCAGCCCTGCCGTGTGGATGCCGTAGGCGTCCAGCCGGCCTGGGTGCCGGCGACAGCAGCGTTGGCAGACCATGCCAATGCGCCCTGGCAGCTGGCGGAACGCCATTACCTGCCGTTGCCGGACGGTGGCTGGGTGGGGGTTCGCTATGTCAAAGGTTCCGGGGAGTTATGGCGGTCGTCTGGGTGCGGGCAGGAGGTTCGGTTGGCCCCTGGCTATACCGATTTCCGCAGTTTGTGTCTGGCCGGGGGCACCCTGTATTGCCTGGCCAGCCGTTGGGACGCCTTGACCGAAGTGTTGGCGGTTGACCTTGCCAACGGTCAGCTTCAGGTGCTGGCCGGAGGGGAGCTGCCGTGGCCTGCGATTGGCCTGAGTCGCCCGGAGCCCTTTAGCCTGCCTGCAACCACTGCGGAGCTGCCCGCTACCGGGTTCTATTACCCGCCCGCTGGCTCGCCGACTGAGCCTCCGCCCTTGCTGGTGCTGATTCTCGGTGGGCCGCCGTCAGCAAGTTACCCGGTGCTACGACCGGAGATCCAGTTTTGGTGCCGGCATGGCTTTGCCGTGGCAGACCTGAACTACCGGGGCAGTACCGGGTTTGGCCGGGCATTCCGTTTGGGCTTGCAGGGACGCTGGGGACAGGTGGATGTTGATGATGCCTGCGCCGCGGTGGCTTACCTCGCCGCCGAGGGCTTGGCTGATGGGGATCGGGCGTTTATCCAGGGGCGCAGTTCCGGTGGCTATACGGCGTTGATGGCGATGGTTGGATCAACGGTGTTTCGGGGGGCGGTTAGCCTCTTTGGCGTCACCGACCCCTGGCACCTGCAGGGTTGTACCCACCGGTTTGAATCCGGCTATCTCGATTGGCTGTTGGGGGCGGCGGCATCGGCTGAGGACTGGCAGGATCGCACACCGGCGCGGCTGGCGGAACGGATGACCGGGCCGGTGCTGTTCTTCCAGGGTGGGCAGGACACCGTGGTGGTGCCGGCACAGACTGAGGCAATGGCGGCTGCGATGACGGCGGCCGGGCTGGACACCGAGGTACATCGTTTCCCTGATGAGGGCCATGGTTTTCGTCGTCAGGTTAATCAGGTCAGTGTGTTGACGCAGTCGCTGGCGTTTTATCAGCGGTTATGCCATCAACCCGTGAAGGCCTGACAAAGTTGCGGTAGACTTGGCCTTTCTGTCTTCTCCAGGGAACGGAGCGCAGTTCTGTCGATCACAATAATAAAATGCGCGAGATCACCCATGAGTCACGATGTTTCCTCATTGCGGAAGTTTGTGTCACCGGAGATTGTTTTCGGGGCTGGCTCTCGCAAGGCGGTTGCCAACTTTGCCAGCAACTTTGGTGCTCGCCATGTGTTCCTGGTGTCTGACCCAGGTGTCGCCGAAGCCGGTTGGGTGGGTGAGATTGAAGCCCTGCTGCGGGAAAGTGGCGTTAACTGCACGGTGTTCACAGGTGTTTCACCCAACCCCCGGGCTGAAGAGGTGATGGTTGGCGCCGAGCTCTACCGGGCTGGCCAGTGTGATGTGATTGTCGCAGTGGGTGGAGGCAGCCCCATGGATTGCGCGAAGGGCATCGGCATTGTTATTGCCCACAATCGCCACATCCTCGAATTTGAAGGGGTGGACACCATCCGGGTGCCGTCGCCGCCGCTGATTCTGATTCCAACCACCGCAGGCACCTCGGCGGATGTTTCCCAATTTGCCATCATTTCCGACCCCGAGCGGCGTTTCAAGTTTTCCATCATCAGCAAGGCCGTGGTACCGGATGTCTCGCTGATTGACCCGGAAGTGACCGCGACCATGGACAGCTTCCTGACCGCCTGTACCGGCGTTGATGCCCTGGTTCATGCCATTGAAGCCTATGTGTCCACCGGCAGCGGTCCGCTCACCGATAGCCACGCCCTGGAGGCCATCCGGCTGATCGGTCACTACCTGGAACCGCTGATCAAGAGCCCCGAAGATGCCCAGTTGCGGGAGCACATCATGCTGGCGTCGATGCAGGCGGGACTGGCGTTTTCCAACGCCATCCTCGGGGCCGTCCATGCCATGTCTCATAGCCTGGGAGGATATCTCGACTTGCCCCATGGCCTGTGCAACTCCCTGCTGCTGGAGCACGTGATTGCCTACAACTTCCCATCGGCCCCCGAGCGGTTCCGGCGTATTGCCGAAGCGCTGGGGGTGGACACCCGGGGCATGAAGGACCCTGAGGTTAAGAAGGTGCTGATGGAGCGGGTGGTGTTGCTCAAGCGTGCCGTGGGCTTGGAAAGCAAACTGGCGGAGCTGGGCGTCAATGGCTCGGACATTCCGGAGCTGTCACGGTACGCCATGCAAGACCCCTGCATCCTGACCAACCCTCGCAAGTCCAGCCAGCGTGATGTCGAAGTGGTTTATGAAGAAGCCCTTTGATTCTGAGCCCGGTCGTTATGACGTAGGCGATCTGCTCGGGTTGGGCAGTCACTCCGTTCGCAAGAGCTACTACCCCGAGTTAATGGAGCGTATTGAGCAGCTTGAGGTTGAGAAAAACCGCTACAAGTGGCTGTTCGAACATGCCCTGCACGGGATCTTCCAGGGCGACCTCAAGGGCGGGTTCCTCGCCATCAACCCGGCGTTGGCGGTGATCTGTGGCTACGACAGCGCTGACGCACTGAAGAAATCGGTCCGTCGGCTGAGGGAGCAACTGTTCTACACCATTGATGAGTTTGATGGGCTGCGTCAGGAATTGCTGGACTTCGGCAAGGTGATGGCCCGTGAAAGCCGGTTGCGGCGCTCAGATGGTGAGCCGGTAGAGGTGGCCATTACCCTGTTGCGTCGTCCCGACCTGGGTGCCGAAGTGGTGGAGGCGTTTGTTCTGGATATCACCGACCGGATTCAGGCCCGGCGCAAACTGGAACAGCTCAATGCCGACCTCGAACGGCGGGTCGATGAACGGACCGAGGCACTGCAAAACGCCAACGTTGGGCTCCGCTACCAGATCGAACAGCGCCAGCGGATTGAACAGGAACTGGTGGTAGCGGTGGAGGCGGCCAAAGAGGCCAATCTCAGTAAGGAAAAATATCTGGCGGCGGCCAGTCATGACCTGCTCCAGCCCCTCAATGCGGCTCGATTGCTGGTGTCCACGCTTCAGGACAGTCCGTTGCCTGAGCGGGAGGGCCACCTGGTTGAGCGAATTCACCGGGCATTGGAAGGCGCCGAAGATCTGCTGGCGGACCTTCTGGATATATCAAAACTGGACCAGCAGGCCATGCAGCCTGACCTGGTCTATACCGACCTCGAAGACCTGGTGAAATCCCTGGCGGAAGAGTTTGAACCGGTGGCTCGAAATGCTGGCCTGGTGTTTCGGGCACGGCCTCGCCCGGCCATCGCCCGCACCGACCCACGGATGATGATCCGGATCCTCCGAAACCTGCTGAGTAACGCCTTTCGCTACACCTCGGAAGGGCGGGTGCTGCTGGCCATGCGTCAACGCGGCAACCTGGTGGACATTGAGGTCTGGGATACCGGCGTGGGCATCGCCCAGGATAAACTGGATGATATCTTCACCGAGTTCCACCAGTTGTTGCCCAAGGGCGGCGGCGGTCGCAAGGGGGTCGGGCTGGGGCTGGCGATTGTCGAACGGATGGTCAGGGTCCTTGGCTGTAGCATTAGCGTCGCATCGGAACCCGGCAAAGGATCGCGCTTCCGTCTGACCGTACCGGTTGAGCACGAGAGTTCCGCACGAAGCCTGCAGAAACAGAGCTCAGGGGTGCCTGTGATGGTGGATGCCCTGAGTGGCGCACTGGTTCTGGTTATCGACAATGAGCCGGATATTCTCCTGAGCATGGGGGCCCTGCTGGAACGTTGGGGCTGCCAGGTCCTGGTGGCGGCCAGTGCCGAGGAAGCGATTGATCAGTGCAGCGAGAGCGAGGAGGTGCCCGATGCGATTCTCGCGGACTTCCACCTCGACCATGACCGCACCGGCTGTGAGGCGATTCTGGCGGTACGCCGGCACTGCAACCTGGATATTCCTGCGGCCATTATTACTGCGGATCGCAGTGATGAATCCCGTCGTCTTCTGCAGGCGCTCTACCTGCCGATCCTGAACAAACCGGTGAAACCCAACCGGCTGCGGGCACTGTTAACCAGCATGGTCGCTGCACTCCCCAATCGCTAATTCTGACCTACACTTAGGAAACCATGGAATTTCCCATTCCTGCGGACCGAATGTGTGGAGGGTGTGCAATGCACAGTACAGAAAATGCGCTGACTAACCATGAAGTAACTGTCTGCCTGGCTGGAGGTGCCGTCCTCGGCCCGTTCAACGCCACCTGGGCGCAGGATTCCGGCGGCGATGTCCGGGAACTGGTCAAGGAATATGACGCCTTTCTCCAGGGCGAGAAACAGAAACGCTTCAAATTTCACCTTCACGATACCTACACCAATGCCGTCCATACGCTGATCCTCAACTTTGAGATGGTCACCGGGATCTGCGACCACATTCGCCTGAAATC
This sequence comes from Marinobacter zhejiangensis, assembly GCF_900114775.1. Lineage (GTDB taxonomy): Bacteria > Pseudomonadota > Gammaproteobacteria > Pseudomonadales > Oleiphilaceae > Marinobacter > Marinobacter zhejiangensis. The sequence continues at coordinate 148,318 of NZ_FOUE01000005.1, read as the reverse complement.
AAATGGCTGACTGTCGGGAACCGTAAGCCGCCCTGGCAATCCCAGTATCAGGGACAGATACACCGAGAAGGAGAGGGTATGACCGATTTCCGGACCGAGCACGATAGCCTGGGAGACGTCCAGGTACCCGTTGACGCTTTGTGGGGGGCTCAGACCCAGCGCGCGGTGGATAATTTTCCGGTCAGCGGTCTGGCCATGCCGGCGCCATTCATCACCGCAGTGGTGGAAATCAAACGGGCGGCGGCTGAGGCGAATACCAGCCTCGGTCTGCTGGACGTCGATGTACGTGATGCCATTCTGGATGCCTGTCAGGATGTACTGGAAGGGCAGCACCTGGATCAGTTCCCGGTAGACCGTTACCAGACGGGATCCGGCACCAGCACCAACATGAACGTCAATGAGGTGCTTGCCCACCTGGCCTCCTCCCCGGGGCTGCCGGTGCACCCCAATGACCACGTCAACATGAGCCAGAGTTCCAACGACGTCATCCCTTCTGCAATCCACGTCAGCTCGGTGATTCAGCTCCAGCGATGCCTGTTACCGGCACTGTCACACCTGTGTGGTGTGATCTATGAACGGGAAAGCGGGCTTGCGGATCAGGTCAAGACCGGGCGCACCCACCTGATGGATGCCATGCCTGTAACCCTGGCCCAGGAGCTGCGCACCTGGCGGGAACAGCTGCTCGCGGCAGAAGCCCGCCTGGACAACGCCGTTGAAGACTTGCTGGCCCTGCCCCAGGGAGGCACCGCGGTTGGCACCGGCATCAATGTGCTGGAGGAATTCCCGGACCAGTTTATTCGTTTTCTGCGGGAGGCGACCGGCTACCGGTTCCGTTCTCTGGAGCACAAATTTGTCGGGCAGAGTGCGATTGATGCGCCGGTACAGCTGTCGGCGCAGCTTCGCGGTGTGGCCATTATCCTGGCCAAAATCGCCAACGATTTGCGCTGGATGAACAGCGGGCCGATTCATGGCCTGGCAGAGATCAGCCTGCCCGCACTGCAGCCGGGGAGCAGCATCATGCCGGGCAAGGTGAATCCTGTGGTGCCGGAGTCCGTGGCGATGGTGGCCGCCCAGGTAATGGGGCTGGATGCCGCCATTGCGGTAGCGGGCCAGTCGGGCAATTTTCAGCTCAACGTCATGCTGCCACTGGTAGGAGCCAACCTGCTCGATATGATTTCACTGCTGACCAATGCCACGCAGTTGCTGGCCGATAAGGCGATGAAAGGGTTCATCGTCAACACCGATACCCTTGATGCGGCGGTCGGTCGGAACCCGGTTCTGGTGACCGCGCTGAATCCGGAAATCGGTTACGAAAAAGCCGCCGCTATCGCCAAGGAGGCGTACCACAGTGGCCGCCCGATCATTGATGTGGCGGAGGAACTGTCTGGGTTATCACGACAACGGCTGGTGCAACTGCTGGACCCTCTGAAACTGACCCGCGGCGGCGTAGGCGGGGATTGAACAGACACCGGTTCGGGCAGCGGAGACCCAAGGATGTTGTCGTTCATACTTTTCATCATGCTGGTGCTGGCCAATGGCGCCCCGGTCATCGCCCACAAGCTGATTCCCGGCTTCTGGCCCGGACCGGTGGATGGTGGTCGGCTCTGGGGTGATGGGCGCCCGTTGTTTGGTGCCAGCAAAACCTGGCGGGGGATTGCCTCCGGCGTTGCCAGCTGTGCGCTGTTTTCGGTTCTGGTGGGCGTGGGTTTCTGGTTTGGCCTGGTGTTTGGGCTACTGGCACTGGGGGGGGATCTGCTCAGCAGTTTCATCAAACGGCGGCGGGGAATTCCTCCCAGTGGCCGTGCCATCGGTCTTGATCAGATTCCGGAAGCGCTGTTACCAATGTTATTGGCGGTCATTTGGCTGAAGCTGTCGTTTGGGCTGGCGCTCCTGGTGGTTGTGGTGTTTGTGGCGGCGAACATCGGGTTTTCGCCACTACTGTATCGGCTCGGTATTCGTCGTCACCCTCATTAGACCAGGCGCATGGACTAGCGAGGGCCGCGGGTCAGGGTGTGGATAACGATCTCAGGAGGACAATTCAGGCGGGCGTTCAGCACGGAAGTTCCGCAGCCCGGCGAGGTGTATCCCTGCATGCCATTGTAGCGCCAGTAGCCCCTGCCGAGGGAACGAGGGCAACTGGAGTCCAGGGTGACGGGAATGCCTCCGGGCAGGCAGATCTGCCCGCCATGGGTGTGCCCGCAGAGGAACAGGTCGTAGCCGGCGTGCCCGGCTTCCCGCCAGATTTCCGGGGTATGGCTGAGCAGCAGGCTGATGGCACCGTTGGGGATATCGTCGCCGGCCTTCTGCAGATTGTGGGCCTTGAAGAAGTGGGCATCATCGACCCCGGCAACATAGAAAGACGCGCCATCGCGACAGATTTCGGCGTTTTCATTCAGCAGCATCCGATAGCCCATATCTTCCAGCGGCGGCAACATGCGGATGCTGTCATGGTTGCCCAGCACCGCCAGTGGCATGCCGTCAATGGCCTCGCGCAACTGGGCCATCCCGCTTAGGGCGGCGTCGATGGGCCCCCAGGTCAGCTTGCGGTAATCTCCGGTGAGCACGCAGAGGTCGTAGTCCAGCTCCCCGATAATGTTGATCACCGCCTTCAGGTTCAGCGCATCCATATCCACATGAAGGTCGGTGAGGTGAAGGATTCGGTAGCCTTCAAAGGCTTCTGGCAGGTCCGGGAGATGAAAGCTATGTTCGACCACCTGAAGATCGCGGCTGTTGTCCTGCGCCCGGTTGAGCAGGCCACAGAAACGCAGGCAGAAGCGGATGACCCGGGGCGCGCTGGTCCAGTTCTCGAGATGGAAGGAGTAATGGTCCTGGCCGAACACCCGGGATTCGTACTCCCGCTCCAGGCCCAGCCGTTGGCGGGCGTGGACCGGGCCCAGGCGAAGGCTCAGGCGGTAGTCGAGCAGTTCGTTGGCGGGTACGGGGCTTGGGGCGCGGGCGGTCATCCGATGTCCTGGTGAATCATGGGCCTGTCATTAAGTATGGTTGGCTATTTCATCGCTGCAACCAATCTGGGCTAATGTTCATGTTATGTCGGGACTTGGCAGGCAGGAACTTTGTTGATGTACCCTGGTCAGCGCAAGAGAAGGCGGTCAACGACCGGGAATTTTAAAAGGAGTGATGTGATGACCAGGTCTTGTTCCATTCCAGGGATGAGTGTTCCCCGTAGCCGTTTCCCTGACCCGGAACGGGCATTGGCAAACCCGGGCGAAGGAGAGCAACGGGTCGTGCTGGCTGGTGGCTGCTTCTGGTGTGTTGAGGCGGTGTTCCTGGCGGTGGACGGTGTGGTTCAGGTGGCCTCAGGGTATACCGGTGGCGCAGCCGACACGGCGAATTATGAAGCGGTTTGCTCGGGCGCTACCGGCCATGCTGAGGCAGTGGACATCCGTTATGATCCGACACGAGTTGGCTTTGGCGAGTTGCTGAAGCTGTTTTTCTCAGTCGCCCACGACCCCACCCAGCTGAATCGCCAGGGCAATGACCGGGGTACCCAGTATCGCTCGGCGATTTTCTATAGCAACGATGACCAGAAAGCCGTGGCTGATGCCTATATCGAACAGTTGAATCAGGCCGGTGTTTATCCCGAGCCGATTGTGACAACCCTGGAACCCTTACAGGCATTCTACCCGGCCGAGCCGTACCATCAGAACTATGCTGCCCGGAACCCCTATCAGCCTTATGTCATGGCGGTTGCGGCTCCGAAAGTGGAAAAGCTGCGACAGACCTTTGGTGATTGCCTGAAACCCGAATACCGGGACGACCGGTCCTGAGGCCGTCTCGCTTATCTGTTACGAGAAAGAGGAAGGAGAACCCAACGAATGCCCACGTCAGCCGCAGGTTTTGATCTCACCCCACTGAGCGACGCAGAAGTTGCCAATCGTGCGGTGACCCTTACACCGGAAGAGCGCCACGTCCTGCTTGACCATGGCACCGAACGGCCATTTTGCGGCACGTTGCTCGACAACAAGACCGACGGGGTCTATCACTGTCGCCTCTGCGAGTTGCCGCTGTTCAGCTCCTCAGCGAAGTTTGATTCCGGCACCGGCTGGCCGAGCTTCTTCCAGCCGTTTGATCCGGACCATATTCGCTATTTTGAGGACAGCTCCCACGGCATGGTTCGCACCGAAATCCGCTGCCCCCGTTGCGACAGCCATCTCGGCCATGTTTTTCCCGATGGCCCTGCGCCCACCGGGCAGCGCTATTGCCTCAACTCGATTGCCATGGAGTTTCATCCAGGGGGCGAATGATGAGTCATGATGTCGTCATACAACTGTCACAGGTGGCCACTAGTCTAAAGGTACAGAGGCCCTGAACGATTCCGGTCGTACGAGTTGACTCAGGCATTATTCAGTGGCTCCTGAACGTGACTGCGTTGTTGTCGTGCTCAGTCCCTTTGGGGGCTAGTTTCTTATAGGCTGGATGCCCAATGACCACCAGGGACTGGTGGTTTTTTTATGCGCGCACCATCACCCACCATCCATTACCCATTACTGCCCTGCGGTCACCGTGGCGACATAATGGGCCACGGCTGAGATCTGCTCCTCGGAAAGCGTTTCAGCAAACGCGGGCATGATGCCTACCCCGGTTGTTACCGCCTGACGCACCCGTTCTTCATCGGGAGCAAGTTCGTCGAGGTTTGGCCCGATAATGCCCGTCGACCCGGCATCCGCCAGGGTATGACACACCGTGCAGGAAGGCTGAGCCGCCTCGGTGAACACCTTGCGCCCCTCATCCAGGCGCTCATCGCCGAGGCCTGGTTGGGAGAGCAGGACGCCGGCCAGGATCACTCCATACGAATACGTTGTCATCACTTGTCCTTACGTCACCTTGAGGGTGACGCCGTGATCTTTCCAGCCGTTGTGGCCGTAACCCCGCTCATTTTCGGTCCGGTTTTCCGGCTGGCTATTGCCATCGCTGTCGGTTGCCCGGCTGACGACCCGGTAGTCTCCCGGCGCAAGGTTTGCTGCCAGCACGAATGGGCGCCAGGCAAACGGCCCCAGGTCGGGTCCGAGGAAACGGGCCTGTTGCCAGTTCCCGCCACCGTCGAGGGACACCTCCACACTGGCCACCGCCCGGCTTCCTCCAAACGCCACGCCGTAAATCATGTGGCGTCCCTGGGGAGTTTGTTCCAGGGGGGACGTGACCCAGGACTTGACGTTCATTTCCCACATCGACGGTTGGTCTGACGCGCCTTTCACCCCAATGTCCCGCAGACGGTAGCCAGACACCTGGATCTTGGTGTCGGTCTGGTTTGGGGTAAACGCAATGTGCCTGACGTACTTGACGTTGTTCACTCCGTAATAGCCGGGAACAACCATGCGCAGGGGGCCTCCATGGGTGACGGGTAACGGGTCGTCATTGAGCTCCCAGGCCAGGATTGCCCGATCCAGGGCCGCTACCGGCACCGAGCGTTCGACGCGGATGGTTTTCGGGTCAATTCCTTCCGGCAGCTCTTCACCGCCGGTACTGGTGATGTAGTTCATGCCATCGGCGACGCCTCCCAAGGCGTCCACGACGGTCCTTAGCGGAACACCGGTCCACAGGACACAACCTGCAGCCCCCACTGACCACTGCGTGCCGCTGGCGCCATGGGGAAAGAAGGCTCGCCCGTTACCTGAGCATTGCAGCACGGCGGCCACGGTTTCCACGCCCATGGTCTTGAGCTCAGCGATGGTCAGCGCCCGGGGGTTTTTGACGCCTTCGATGTTAACCGTCCAGGCATCGCGGTCTGTTGCGATGGCTTCCCCGGGGGAGGGCAGGTTGTTCCGCACAAACAGTTTGTCCGACGGGGTCAGGACGCCGCTGCCAATGGCATCCCGGCGGGTTTCCATGGTGTTTGCGCTGTGAACAATCAGGTCGCTGAGGCTTTTCCAGGCGGCGTAGTCCGGCAGGGTCGCGGGTGTCTGGCTGCGGGCCAGGGGGCTGAATCCCAATAGGCTGACAGAGGCCAGGGCGCCAGCGCTGCCAACCAGTAGGCGGCGTCGGGAGACCATGGGAGGGTTCTGGGCTAGGTCAAGGGTGGTAGTAGGCTCTTTGGCGCGCATGAGGCGTCTCCTGATTGGGTTGGGGGGGACACGCTTGCCGGAAACATCCGAACGGCCGGACATCTGTAAGTAATAGTTTGTGGTCAAAAAATGATCAAGTTCCGGGCGCTGCGCCCGTGATATGTTGTTGAGATTACGTCGGGCCTGGCCGTTATAATTTGTCACTTTTGGCGGGATGCCCGGTGACGTTAGGGGAGGCAGGCGCATGAAACGATTGAAATTCAGCCCGATGGTTGAGTCGGCAACGCTGTTGCGGCGGGCTGCTGTGGTTCTTGGCTCAGTAGGGCTCACGGCACTGTATAGCTTGCTTATCCTTATGCGGGCACTGGTAGGGCAGTTGAACCGGGACATTGTTGATAAATACACCCGGGGCTGGTCTGCGACGTTGTTGCGTCTGGTCAGGGCGCATGTGACGGTTCGCGGCGCGGTGCCGGATTTCAACGATGGCCGTCGTTACATCATCATGTCGACCCATGCCAGCCACTACGATATCCCGGTCAGTTTCGTTTCCCTGCCGGGTTCTATCCGTATGCTGGCCAAGAAAGAACTTTTCCGGATTCCCCTGTTGGGGCCGGCCATGCGTGCAGCGGAGTTCCCTTCAGTGGACCGGGCCAACCGGGCCCAGGCGCTGGCGGACCTGAAGACGGCACGGGAAATGATGGAAAGCGGCATTGTGCTGTGGGCAGCGCCGGAAGGCACGCGCTCTGATGACGGTCGCCTGCTGCCCTTCAAGAAGGGCTGCTTTCATTTGGCGCTGGATACGGAAGCGGTCATTGTGCCTGTTGCCATTCGGGGCATTCACCGGGTGCTGCCGGCACGGACCTGGCAGATCAACTTGGGCCAGCCGGTGGATGTCCGGGTGGGTGAGCCGATCGATACGGCGGGGATGGGGCGAGACGACCTGGCTCAGTTGATGGCCGGGGTACGCGAACGAATGACGGAACTGCTGGGAGATGGCGAGGCGCAATAGTGGCGCCTCGCCGTATGGTCAGCGGACGACGGTCGACACCAGGTAGCCGGTATAGCAGAGGTAGGTCGTCAGCAGGATGGCGCCCTCAAAACGACTGATGCTGCGCTCGGAGCTGAAGATTTTCATGCCCATCAGCAACAACGCGGCGGTCAGGACGGTCATCACGGTCCAGTCCCGGTACAGCACCTCGGCTTGTACCGACAGCGGGTGAATGGTGGCGGCCAGACCAACCACTGCCAGGGTATTAAATATGCCTGACCCGAGAATATTGCCGAGGATCAGGTCGTGCTCGTTCTTGCGAACGGCGGCGATGGAAGACGCCAGCTCCGGCAGTGATGTGCCGATGGCGACAATGGTCAGACCGATGATCAGGTCGCTGACCCCGAGGGATTGCGCCACGTAGACCGCCCCCCAAACCAACATCCGGGAGCTCACGATCAGGAGCACCAGCCCCGCCACCAGCCAGAGCAGCGCCGCTTTTATGGGCATCGCATTGGCGTCCAGTTCCGATTCGGTATCCTCAGCCAGGGCGTCGCCTTTGCCGCGAATACCCTGAACGATTGACCACCCCATCACCGCGAAGAACACGCCGAGCAGGACCCAGCCATCAAGCCGGCTCAGTTCGCCGTCAATCAGCTGGCTACCGGCAATCGCGCAGAGCACCAGCAACAAGGGCAGTTCTTTTTTCAGCACCTGGGAGTGCACCACGATGGGACTGACCAGGGCGACGAGACCAACGATCAACGCAATATTGGTGATGTTCGAACCGTAGGCGTTACCCAGAGCCAGGCCGGGGTTACCGTCCGTTGCTGCCATGGCAGAAACCGCCAGTTCAGGGGCGGAGGTGCCAAACCCGATGATGACCATACCGATCAGCAGGGTGGGCATGCCCAGATGCCGCGCGGTAGCCGCTGCGCCATCGACGAAGCGGTCTGCGCTCCAGACCAGCAGGACCAGCCCTGCCAGGATTGCTGCGATTGCCAGTAACATTCGTTAAAGCCTCAATGGAGAAATTGACCCAGCAGGTAGACGCCTGCATAGCCAAATGTGTAAGCCACAAAAAGGTGCACAAAATACCTCAGATAGGCGGCAAAGGTCAGCCCCGGGATTTTGCTCATAGCGACAATGCCCGCCGCGGAACCGATCACCAGCAGTGAACCGCCGACGCCAACAGCATAGGTGAGCCCCATCCACTCGGCTGGAGTCATGTCGATCCCGGCCTTGAGCAGCGCGGCAGTGAGGGGAACGTTGTCGATGATCGCGGAGAAGATGCCCATCACATAGTTGGCGGCCAGTGGCGGCATCATGTGGTAGATGTTAACCAGACTGTCCAGGGCGTGGATTTCCTTGAGGCTACCCACCAGCAGCAGGATGCCCAGGAAGAACAGCAGGGTTTCAAATTCAATGGCGCGCACGTATTCCAGGATTGGGTCGAGGTCGCTGTCATCGCTCATGAAACGGGACACCAGGAACATGACCGAGAGACCAAACAGGAACATCAGGACCGGTGGAATAGAGAACAGTGAATTGCCGGTGATGGTGGCGATGATCGTTGCCAGGAACAGGACGCTGATGACCACATCCACCGGGCGAACCGAGTTTAGTCGTGGCTCCATAACGACGGTGCCATCGAGCCCGCGACACAGGATAACCGCCAGAACGAATACGGTAATCGCTGAGGGTAGTGCCAGCGTCAGCAGTGTCAGGATCTCCACCTTGCCCGCCAGGAAGATCATCAGCGTGGTCACGTCCCCGGTAATCAGCGCGACGCCGCCGGAGTTGACCGCAAACACCACCAGGGTGATGAACTGGATGCGCTTTTTCAGCTCAAGGTTCAGGGTCAGTATCAGCGAACAGGACACCAGGGTGGCGGTGATGTTGTCCGCCAGTGACGAAAACACGAAACAGAACAGCCCGGTCAGGAACAGCAGTTTTCGTTCGGTGACTTTGCCAGGCATGATCAGGTAGACCATATTCTCAATCATGCCCTTTTTATTGAGGTAGGCGACAAAGGTCATCGCGGCCACCAGAAACAGCCATAGCCCGGCGATTTCGGCAATGCTTTCCGAGAGCCCCAGGGAGATCGCCCGGGTTTCTTCTTCGTTGGTGCTGGCAATAAACATCAGCAGCCAGGACAGGGTGCCAAAGAACAGGGTGATTTTGGCCTTATTGACATGGGTGACTTCCTCGAAGATCACGCCAAGCAGCGCCAGGACAGCCAGCCCGATCAGGACGGTATCCAGAGATAAGAGAGAGGGTTCCATACTAAGCCGCCATTGGAGTCAGATGGATAGGGAAAGAAAGGTTAGGGCGCGAATTCTAGACCTTTCGGGGGGCGGCAACCACCATCTGTTGACTTGGGGCTTTCGTTTAATAGCGCCATGGTAGAGAAATCCGGATACTCGTGTGCCGGATAAACTCACTAAGTGGTATTGGCATTTTATTATCTGGTCAAAAACCGGGATAATTGGGGCCCTCAAACTTTCGACCCCTATATGCCCAACGGTGGGTGACAGGCTCAGTAACTTGTTAAGGTGAATGCCCAATGGCCGCAATACAGGCAGATGTAGTGCTGGTTGGCGGTGGCGTCATGAGCGCCACCCTCGGCATGATGCTCAGGCAGCTCGATCCGTCCCTGGACATCATCATGGTTGAACGTCTAGATCACGTTGCCCATGAGAGCACAGACGGTTGGAACAACGCTGGTACAGGACATGCCGGCTACTGTGAACTGAACTACACGCCGCAAGCCGACGATGGTGATGTAGCAATCGAGCGGGCACTGGCCATCAATGCCCAGTTCGAAGTGTCCTTGCAATTCTGGTCGTACCTGGTGGAGAAGGGCATGTTGCCCAAGCCCTCCTCGTTCATCAACCGCACGCCGCACCAGAGCTTTGTCTGGGGTGAACAGGACGTCGCTTTCCTGCGTCGCCGCTTCGAGAAGCTCCAGGCACACCACCTGTTCCGGGAAATGGAATACACCGAATCCCCTGACGTGCTGAAGGAATGGATGCCGCTGATCGTCCAGCACCGGGATCCCATGCAGGCTGTGGCAGCGACTCGCGTCAAACACGGCTCCGACGTGGACTTCGGCTCGCTGACCCGCAGTATGGTGAGTTACCTGGAAAGCCAGCCGAATTTCACCCTGATGCTGAACAGTCCGGTGCATTACCTGGCGCAGCGCGATAATGGCCGCTGGAAGGTTCGGGTTCGCAATCACGTCACCGGTGAAACAACCAAGCTGGAAGCTGGTTTTGTCTTCTTGGGTGCCGGTGGTGGCGCGCTGCCTCTGTTGCAGAAGTCTGGCATTGATGAAGCCCGTGGCTACGGCGGCTTCCCGGTCAGTGGTCAGTGGCTGGTTTGTCAGGACCAGGAGGTGGTGGCCAAGCACCACTCCAAAGTCTATGGCAAGGCGCCGATTGGTGCGCCGCCGATGTCGGTACCACACCTGGATACCCGGATCATCAATGGTGAGCCGGCGTTGCTGTTCGGGCCCTTTGCCGGCTTTACCACCCGTTTCCTGAAGCAGGGGTCGGTGTTTGACCTGTTCGGGTCAGTCAAACCGAATAACCTGAAGCCGATGCTGTCGGTGAGCAAGAACAACATGGACCTGACGCGTTACCTAATCAGCGAAGTGTTCCAGTCTCATAGCGAGCGGGTGGCCTCCCTGCGTAACTTCTTCCCCGACGCCCAGGAGAAGAACTGGAAGTTGCAGGATGCGGGGCAACGGGTCCAGATCATCAAGAAAGATGAAGATGGTCGCGGTAAGCTGGAATTCGGCACCGAAATCGTGGCGTCCAAGGACGGCAAGCTGGCGGCGCTGCTCGGCGCGTCGCCGGGTGCCTCCACTGCGGCCAATGCCATGATCAATGTTCTGGAGCGCTGCTTCCCCGAGGCGATGGCGTCTCCTGAGTGGCAGGAACGCATGCGGGCGATGGTGCCGTCCTACGGCCAGTCCCTGGTCAACGACGAGGACCTGCTCAACACGGTTCGCGAGCGGACACTGCGGACTCTGGAGCTGAATCCGGACGCTTGATGCCGGTATAGCCCACAAAAAAGCGGTGGTCAACGCAGGTTGCCACCGCTTTTTTGTGCTCGCAATTCGCCTAGTTCAGCATCGGTTTCAGATAGCGTCCGGTATGGGAGACCGGGCTTTCCGCCACCTGTTCCGGCGTCCCTTCGGCAATGATCTGGCCACCGCCGGAGCCGCCTTCCGGCCCCAGGTCGACAATCCAGTCGGCAGTCTTGATTACATCCAGATTGTGCTCGATCACCACAATGGTGTTGCCGTGGTCCCGCAGCCTCTGGAGCACATTTAGCAGCTGCTGGATGTCGTAGAAATGCAGGCCAGTGGTGGGTTCGTCCAGGATGTAGAGGGTTTTGCCGGTATCCCGCTTGGACAGTTCCTTGGCCAGCTTGACCCGTTGAGCCTCGCCACCGGACAGGGTAACGGCGCTCTGCCCCAGGCGGATGTAGGACAGGCCTACATCGATCAGGGTTTGCAGCTTGCGGGCAATGAACGGAACGGCATCAAAGAACTCGCGGCCTTCCTCCACGGTCATTTCCAGAACTTCATGGATGTTCTTGCCCTTATAGCGTACTTCCAGGGTTTCCCGGTTGTAGCGTTTGCCCTTACAGACATCGCAGGGCACATACACATCCGGCAGGAAGTGCATCTCCACCTTGATCACGCCGTCGCCCTGACAGGCCTCGCAGCGTCCGCCCTTGACGTTGAAGCTGAAGCGGCCAGGTTTGTAGCCACGTGAACGGGCCTCCTGGGTACCAGCGAACAGTTCGCGGATCGGGGTAAACAAGCCGGTATAGGTGGCCGGGTTGGAGCGTGGGGTTCGGCCGATGGGGCTCTGGTCAATGTCGATTACCTTGTCCAGCTGATCCAGCCCGGTCAGTTTTTGGAACGGGGCGTGAGTCAGGCTGGTGGCTTTGTTCAGTTTGGCCGCCGCCACCGGATACAGGGTGCCGTTGATCAGGGTCGACTTGCCAGATCCGGACACCCCGGTAATGCAGGTCATGACCCCCAGTGGGATGTTCAGCGTCACATCCCGCAGGTTGTTGCCGCTGGCGCCGCTGAGGGTCAGGGTCTTGCCGGAACCTTCGTTACGGCTGGTCGGAACGGCGATCTGCTTCTTGCCGGAGAGGTACTGGCCGGTCAGCGATTTTGGGGATGCGATGATCTGTTGGGGCGTACCCTGGGCGATCACCTGGCCACCGTGAACGCCGGCTCCCGGGCCGATATCGATCACGTGATCGGCGGCCCGGATGGCGTCTTCGTCGTGCTCCACCACAATCACGGTATTGCCCAGGTCCCTCAGGTGGGTCAGGGTTGCCAGCAGCCGGTCGTTATCTCGTTGGTGCAGGCCGATGGAGGGCTCATCCAGGATGTACATAACCCCAACCAGACCGGCGCCAATCTGGCTGGCCAGACGGATACGCTGGGCTTCGCCGCCGGACAGGGTGTCAGCACTGCGTTCCAGGGTCAGGTATTCCAGGCCCACATTGACCAGGAACTGCAGCCGTTCCCGTACTTCCTTGAGGATTTTATCGGCAATCTCACCCCGGCGCCCCGGCAGCGCCAGCGTTTCAAAGTAATCGTGGGCTTCGCCGACGGGCAAATGGGTAATGGCGGGCAGGTTCCGGTCTTCAATGAAAACATGGCGAGCACTGCGGCGCAGGCGGGAGCCACCGCAATCCTTGCAGGGTTGCTGACTGAGATTGCGGGCCAGCTCCTCGCGCATTCCCTGGGAGTCGGTTTCCCGGTAGCGGCGTTCCAGGTTAGGGAGAATGCCCTCAAAGGGGTGGGCCTTCTCCATCACGTGTCCGCGGGAGTTTACGTAGCGGAACGAAATCTCTTCCCTGCCGGAGCCATAGAGCAGGACCTGTTTGAAGGCCTCCGGCAAGTCCACGAAGGCGGTGTCCATATCCACGTCATAGTGGTCGGCCACGCTGCTCAGCAGCTGGAAATAGTAAACCGCCCGGCGGTCCCAGCCTTTGATGGCGCCTTCTGCAAGCGTGGCTTCCGGGTGCTGGACGATTTTTTCGGGATCAAAGAATTGTTTGACGCCCAGGCCATCACAGGTCGGGCAGGCGCCAGCCGGGTTGTTGAATGAGAAGATCCGCGGTTCCAATTCGCTCAACGCATAGCCGCACTGGGTACAGGCGTAGCGGGCTGAGAAGGTATGTACCTCGTCATCAGCGGGCGCCTTGTCCGACATGGGCGCGACCAGCGCGATGCCATCGGCCAGTTCCAGAGCGGTTTCAAAACTTTCGGCGAGGCGCTGCTCCAGTCCGGGTTTGACCTTGAAACGGTCCACCACCACGTCGATCTGATGTTTGCGCTTCTTGTCCAGGGCCGGGACGTCATCAATATCGTAGACGGTGCCGTCCACCCGAAGGCGGATGAAGCCCTGGCTCTTCATGGTTTCGATTACCTGCTGGTGCTCGCCTTTACGGTCACGGATGACCGGGGCCAGAATCATCAGCTTGCTGTCTTCCGGCATGGCCAGAACCTGATCCACCATCTGGCTGACCGTCTGGGCTTCCAGGGGCAGGTCATGGTCGGGGCAGCGAGGTTCCCCGGCACGAGCGAACAGCAGGCGCAGGTAATCGTAGATCTCGGTTATGGTGCCGACGGTAGAGCGGGGGTTGTGCGAGGTGGACTTCTGCTCGATGGAAATGGCCGGTGACAGCCCCTCGATGTGGTCGACATCCGGCTTTTCCATCATCGACAGGAACTGGCGGGCGTAGGTGGACAGAGATTCCACATAGCGCCGCTGCCCCTCGGCATACAGGGTGTCGAAGGCGAGCGAAGACTTGCCGGACCCGGACAGACCGGTAATTACGATCAGTTTGTCCCGCGGCATGTCCAGGTCGATGTTCTTCAGGTTGTGGGTTCTTGCCCCTTTGACTTGAATACGGTCCATAGTGCCCCCGGCAAACAAAAGCGGGAGTATACCGCATCTGCTACAATGCGCGCTTCCTGGTTTGGCGGGGTGGATAAACGACGCCCGGGTTCGCCAGTGCCATATTGTTTAGGAAGGAATTGTTGTTTTATGAATGCTCTTGAAAAGCGCTCGGTTGCTGCGCTGGCGTCCGTTTACGCCATGCGAATGCTGGGACTGTTTATGGTCATGCCGGTCTTTGTCTTGCTGGGCCAGGACCTGGATTCGGCCACGCCGGCACTGATCGGATTGGCCATCGGAGCCTATGGTCTGAGTCAGGCCTTGCTGCAGGTGCCGTTTGGGCTGCTGTCAGACCGGGTTGGTCGCAAGCGCATGATCTATATCGGACTGGTCCTGTTTGCAGCAGGGAGTATGCTCGCCGCCGTGTCGGACTCCATCTACGGGGTCATTGCGGGGCGGGTGCTGCAGGGGAGCGGGGCGATCGCCAGTGTGTTGATGGCGCTGCTCAGTGACCTCACCCGGGAAGAACAGCGTACCAAGGCGATGGCCACCGTTGGCATGTCCATCGGTCTGTCGTTCTCCGTGTCCCTCGTGCTGGGGCCATTGCTGGCGAGCGCGTTCGGGCTGCACGGCATCTTTTTTGTGACCGCGGCCCTGGCGCTCATAGCCCTGGTGGTCGTTAATCGGGTTGTGCCAACGCCGCACCAGCACCTGGCCAATGCCGATACACGACCAGTTAAGGCGATGTTGTCACAGGTCATCCGTGACGGCCGCTTGCTGCGCCTTGATTTCGGGATTTTTGCCCTGCACTTGGTGTTGACCGCGCTGTTCCTGGTGGTGCCGTTGATCCTCAAGGACAAACTCGGGCTGCCAACCCAGTCCCACTGGTGGTTCTACCTCACCATCATGGTGACCTCGTTCTTTGCCATGGTGCCGTTTATCATCATTGGCGAGAAAAAACGCAAGATGAAGCCAGTGCTCTCTGGCGCCATCCTGCTGCTGACTCTGGCCACGGCGGGACTTGAAGTGGCAGTGACAGGCCTCGGGGTCGCCTGGGGCGTGCTGTTTCTGTTTTTCATGGCGTTCAATCTCCTGGAAGCCAGCTTGCCATCCCTGATCAGCAAGGAGGCACCAGCCGCGAGCAAGGGCACGGCGATGGGCGTATACTCCACGTCCCAGTTCTTGGGTGCCTTTGTTGGTGGTGCGGTCGGTGGTTTGCTGCTGGAGCAAGGCGGCGTGACCGGGGTGGTGTGGCCGATGGTGGCGGTGCTGGTGTGCTGGCTGCTGTTGGCACTGACGATGCCGAACCCACGCTATACCACCAGTTTCGTGGTAAAATTGCGCGATAATCTTGGCCGGGATATCGACAGGGTCGATGCTGCCTTGCGAGGGCACCCCGGCGTCCAGGACGTGGTCATCCTGGAGGGCACGGCTATGGCCTATCTGAAAGTGGACCGTGACCAATTTGAGGAAGAGTCGCTTGCAGGGTATGACTTTGTCCGGCAAGGTTCTTCCTGAACCGACTACAACCATTCATAGAACTCTGAGGGCTGGCCAGGGATGGCTGGCCAATGTATCTGGCAGATTCGGGAGCTGATCATGGCAAGAGGCGTAAACAAGGTAATTCTTATCGGTAACCTGGGACAGGACCCGGAAACCCGTTACACACCCAGCGGCAATGCGGTTGTTAACCTGACTTTGGCAACGGATGAAAGTTATAAGGACCGTCAGACCGGCCAGATGGTTCCCAAGACTGAGTGGCATCGGGTAGTGATGTTCGGCAAGATCGCGGAAGTTGCTGGCCAGTACCTGCGTAAAGGTTCCAAAATCTACATTGAAGGCAAGCTGCAAACCCGTAAATGGCAGGATCAGGGTGGCCAGGACCGTTACACCACGGAAATCGTGGTCGATATTAACGGCCAGATGCAGATGCTGGACAGCCGCGGTGGTGAAGGCGGCGGCATGGGCATGAACCAGGGCGGTGCGCCGGCCGGTCGTCCTCAGCAGCAGTCCTACAACCAGCCTGCACCGCAACAGCAGGGCGGCATGCAGCAAGGTGGTATGCAACAACAGGGTGGTATGCCGCAAGGCGGTGGCCATAGTGGCGGTTATAGCCAGCCCGCACCGCAGAACATGCCGGAGCCGGTGGACGACTTCGATGACGATATCCCGTTCTGATCCGGATATCGAAACGGTGACGTGTAAGGCGTGACCACAAACAAAAAGCCCCGCTTCTGCGGGGCTTTTTGTTTGTGGTGCTGACACCAGGTTTGTCGGCTATTCGTCCGAGTGATCTTCGCTGTCCATCCCCAGCTCGTTGATCTTTCGGGTCAGGGTGTTGCGTCCCCAGCCGAGCAGGATGGAGGCGTCACGACGACGGCCACCGGTGTGCTTGAGGGCGGTTTCAATCATGATGCGTTCAAACTCCGGCACGGCAGTATCCAGAATACCTTTGTGCCCCCGCTTCAGCTCTTGTTCCGCCCAGCCGCGCAGGCCCTCCTGCCAGGTTTGCCCGGTGGGAGGTGCGTCGGCCTGCTCCAGCAGCTCCGGTGGCAGGTCATCGATATGGATTTCCCGGCCACTGGCCATCACCGTCAGCCAGCGGCAGGTGTTCTCCAGTTGGCGAACGTTGCCGGGCCAGGGCAGGGTGGTGAGGTATTCCTCGGCTTCCTGGCGAAGCAGTTTTGGCTCGACCGCGAGTTCCTTGGCGGCCCGCTTGAGGAAGTGCTGCATCAGCCGGGGAATGTCTTCCCTGCGCTCAGCAAGCTTTGGCAGGTGGACCCGAATAACGTTGAGGCGGTGGAAAAGGTCTTCCCGGAACGCGCCGTCGTTGACCAGCTTTTCCAGATCCTGATGCGTCGCTGCGATGATGCGGACATCGACCTTGATGGGGGTGGTGCCACCCACCCGGTAAAACTCGCCGTCTGCCAGCACGCGCAGGAGCCGGGTCTGGGTGTCAGCGGGCATGTCGCCGATCTCATCGAGAAACAGCGTACCGCCGTTGGCCTGCTCGAAACGGCCCTGACGGGCGGCGCCGGCACCGGTGAAGGCGCCTTTCTCGTGGCCGAACAGTTCGGACTCGATCAGGTCTTTGGGAATAGCAGCCATGTTCAGGGCAATAAACGGGTGACTTACCCGTGGGCTGTGGTTGTGGAGAGCCTGGGCAACCAGTTCCTTGCCGGTACCGCTTTCGCCGTTGATCAAAACGGTGATGTTTGAGTGGGACAACCGGCCAATGGCGCGAAACACTTCCTGCATGGCCGGTGCTTCACCGATGATCTCAGTATTTCTCTGTCCGCTGTCAGGAACCGGTTCAATGGTGGCGCGACGTTCGTGGCTGTGAGCGACGGCACGCTTGACCAGGGCAACTGCGTCATCAACATCAAAGGGCTTGGGCAGGTATTCAAACGCACCAGTCTGGTAGCTGGTGACCGCACTTTCCAGGTCGGAATGGGCGGTCATGATAATGACCGGCAGGTCCGGGTAGCGTTCCACAATGTTGGACAGCAGGGTAATGCCATCAATGCCGGGCATACGGATGTCGCTGATGATGGCATCCGGCTGCTCGTGCTCAAGGCGCATGATGATGCTCTCGCCATTCTCGAAAACCCGGGGCTGCATGCCCTCCTGGGTCAGGGCGCGTTCAAGTACCCAGCGGATGCTTCGGTCATCGTCGATGATCCAGACGTTTGCCGATTGGGTCATGGGGTGCTCTCCAAAGGCAGAAAGATGATGAAGTCGGTCTTGCCGGGCTCGCTCTCACATTCGACGAGCCCGTGGTGTTGGCCGATGATGCTCTGTGTAATGGACAATCCCAGCCCGGTGCCACTCGCGCGGCCACTGATCATGGGATAGAAAATATTCTGTTGCAGTTCGGGGGGGATGCCGGGGCCGTTGTCGATGACATCGACCCGACACACCAGCCGGTGCCGGGTATGGCCAATGGTGAACTGGCGCAAAGCCCGGGTGCGCAGGGTGATGGTGGGTGTTTCTCCAGCGCCACCGGCGGCCTGGTGTTCAAACGCGGCTTCCATGGCGTTGCGGGCGATGTTCAGGAACGCCTGGATCAGTTGCTCTTTATCTCCGAACAGTTCTGGCAGGCTGGGGTCGTAATCGCGGCGGAACTGGATCCGCCCCCGGCTTTCGGCCTCCAGCAGCGATTTCACCCGCTCCAGAACTTCATGGATGTTAGTGTTGGCCAGTTTGAGGGCGCGGTTGGGGCCCAGCATCCGGTCCACCAGGCTGCGAAGGCGGTCGGCCTCGTCAATGATGATCTGGGTATACTCTTTCTGCCCCTCATCCGTCAGCTCCCGGTCTAGCAGCTGGGCCGCGCCGCGGATGCCCCCCAATGGATTCTTGATCTCATGGGCCATGCCCCGGACCAGGATTCGGCTGGTTTCCTGCTGCGAGATGATGTCTTCCTCGCGGCTGATCCGAAGCAGCCTGTCCCTGGGTTGGATTTCCAGCAGCAGTTCCAGCGGGTCGCTGTTAATGGGGGAGACGGAATAGTCGACGGTTAGCCGGTTGCCGCTGATCAGGTAAAACTCGGTTTCCCGCTTGGTGTACGACTGGCCATTCAAGGCCGCGGCATGAAGGGTGTCCAGTGCTTCTTCGGACTCCACCAGCAGGTCGGCGATCGGCACCCCCCTGACGCGAGTGACGCTGGTCTCGAACAGGCTTTCGGCAGACGGGTTCAGGTACTGCACGTTGAGCGTTGAGTCGAGTACCAAGACTGCCGTGGTCAGGTTGTCCAGTATGTGTTTGTATCCAGACGAAGTCGCCATGAGGTTCCCCTTGCTATAAGAAGCAACGCTGCAAAAAGCGAACCACTTTGCGAATTCGGGGGCAAATGGGTGCGAATATCGGTAAAGCCTGGCCCTAAAGTTGGTCTGGTCCGCTGGTGTGCTGCTACAGACTGGCGCAAGAGGGCGGGATTATCAAAATCACGCCCTAGTCTTGATCAGAGTATCGCGTTTTGTTGGTGCGCGCGCACCAAAAAAGTGCGCGCGATTCGGGGGTCAGGAGGGGTTAGTGCAACGATGAGGGGCGGTGGATGGTAAAAGAGACGCTACCGCCAGATTGAACCGGCATACCGTTGCTGTCGATGATGTTGACGGTGGCCTGGTGAGTTCCCCGGTCGATATTGCGCACCAGAATGTCACCCGAGGTGCTTTGTCCAACGGGTTGGCCATCCAGTGAGATTTCGTACTTGTGTCCCTGCCTCAGTGCCGGGCTGCTGGTTACCCGGAAGGCGACATCGCCGCTGCCAGAGTGGAAGGCCTCGTTGTTGCCGGGCGCAATGATCTCAAGGTTACTGTAGCTTTCTGATGCCGGCTCTGCGCGCTCGGGGGCGGCGCTTTGCGTGGTGACATCCTCAAGTTTGGGCAGGGTGATGGTGGTAACAGGCTGCACGTCGATGGCTTCTGAGCCGGAGCTGGGCTCGTCGGAGTAGGTGACGTTGCCGTCGGCGTCTACATTGCGATAGATCTCAGCGGCAGCAGGGGCTGCTGTGCACACCAGCAAACTGGCAATCAATCCGGCTCTGAAGGTCATGGCTCTGTTCCATTATCGTTATCAGCCTTTGATTATCGGTAGCGGGTTTGAAGTTTGCAATGTCTAGGGTTTCCGTAATCGTTACAAAGCGTTAACGGGCTTTCTGATCCATAAAAAAGCCCCGCACGGGGCGGGGCTTTAGAACTGCTGCTTCCCTCAGGAATTAGCAGGAGTAGTACATGTCGAACTCAACCGGGTGAGTTGTCATGTTCAGGCGCTCGATTTCGCCACGCTTCAGATCTACGAAGCCAGCGATCATGTCCTCGGTGAACACGCCGCCACGGGTCAGGAACTCGTGATCAGCCTGCAGGGCATCGAGGGCTTCCTGGAAGGTTTCGGCCACAGTCGGGATAGACATGGCTTCTTCTTTCGGCAGGTCGTACAGATCCTTGTCCATGGCATCGCCAGGGTGGATCTTGTTCTGGATGCCGTCGAGGCCAGCCATCATCAGGGCAGCGAAGGCCAGGTACGGGTTGGCTGCCGGGTCAGGGAAGCGAACTTCCACACGACGTGCCTTCGCGCTGTTCACGTACGGAATCCGGATGGAAGCAGAGCGGTTGCGGGCAGAGTAAGCCAGCATAACCGGAGCCTCAAAGCCCGGAACCAGACGCTTGTAGCTGTTGGTGGAGGAGTTGGTGAAGGCGTTGATGGCCTTGGCGTGCTTGATGATACCGCCGATGTAGTACAGGGCAATTTCGCTCAGGCCAGCATAGCCGTCGCCAGCGAAGATGTTCTTGCCGTCTTTGTTCAGGGACATGTGAACGTGCATGCCGGAACCGTTGTCACCAACCAGCGGCTTAGGCATGAAAGTGGCGGTTTTGCCGTAGGCGTGGGCCACGTTGTGGACGCAGTACTTGAGGATCTGTACTTCGTCGGCCTTCTTCACCAGGGTGTTGGCGCCAACGCCGATTTCGCACTGACCCGCAGTACCGACTTCGTGGTGGTGAACCTCAATTTCCAGACCCATGGATTCCATGGCGGCACACATGGCGCCACGCAGGTCGTGCAGGCTGTCTACCGGCGGAACCGGGAAGTAGCCGCCTTTTACGCCAGGACGGTGACCGATGTTGTTGCGCTCGAAGTCTTCGCCGGAAACCCAGGCGGCTTCTTCGGAGTGGATGGCGTAGCTGGCGCCGCTCATGTCAACGTTCCACTTAACGGAATCGAAGACGAAGAACTCAGGCTCAGGGCCAAACAGGGCGCCGTCGGCGATGCCGGTGGACTTCAGGTATTCTTCAGCGCGACGGGCAACGGAGCGGGGATCACGCTCGTAGCCTTGCATGGTGGTGGGTTCAACGATGTCACAGGTGATGTTGACGGTGGTTTCTTCGGTGAACGGATCCAGAACGGAGCTGCTGTCATCCGGCATCAGGATCATGTCGGATTCGTTGATGCCTTTCCAGCCGGCAATAGAAGACCCGTCAAACATCTTGCCGTCGGCGAAGAAGTCTTCGTTGACTTCGGTAGCAGGCATGGTCACGTGCTGCTCTTTACCGCGGCTATCGGTGAAACGCAGGTCAATCCATTTCACTTCGTGTTCTTTGATCAGATCAATCGTTTTGGACATTATGCAAGCTCCGTTGGTTTACCCGCAGAGCGGGGTTTTTCTATGTTCTTGGCGCCGGGGGTGAATCTCTGAGCCAATCTGAGGTTGGGCCTGATCCCGGCTGATTTATCAGGTTTGCGCAGCTTAGCAGAAGCGGTAGCAGCTTACCTTCAAAAATGGCTGACAAGCATTAAGCAAACGGCTTGCCAGTTTTTTCATGATGCTCCAGAAAGGCGCAGCGCGGGCGTTACTGGGCCGTTTTGGCGCTGGCGACCCTCTGCGTAAGCGAGAAGTTCATCCAATGCGTGAACCAAAATAGTGCGCCAATCGTGTCTGTGCACTATAAGTGTGCGCAGCCTGCTTAAGATTGCGGTAAGCACTATTCTTCATATTCTCACCACAGACTTTCCGCTATACTTCGCGCCGCTTTGCTGATCTTTGTCAAGCTGGGCGAAGCGGTCTGCACGGGCAGACCTGTACATTTACTTCTACGGATTTGAGACGGCATGCGTGGGGCTGGTCATCCACCCCCTGACCCTCTCAGGTCGATACCGCATGTCGCAGGATTACAGTCGTGATTGAGAAACTTCGTAATATCGCCATCATCGCCCACGTTGACCATGGCAAAACCACCCTTGTAGATAAGCTGCTGCGTTTGTCCGGCACCCTGGAGCGCAAAGAGCTCGAGAACGAGCGGGTCATGGACTCGAACGATCAGGAAAAAGAGCGTGGTATTACCATCCTGGCGAAAAACACCGCCCTGAAATGGAATGGCTACGACATCAATATCGTGGACACCCCGGGACACGCCGACTTTGGTGGTGAAGTAGAGCGGGTGATGAGCATGGTGGATTGCGTGCTGCTGGTGGTGGATTCCATCGACGGCCCGATGCCGCAGACTCGTTTCGTTACCCAGAAAGCGTTTGCCGCGGGCCTGCGTCCGATCGTTGTGGTGAACAAGATTGACCGTCCTGGTGCCCGTCCTGACTGGGTAATCGACCAGGTGTTCGACCTGTTTGACAGCCTGGGTGCGACGGACGAGCAGCTGGATTTCCCGATCGTTTACGCCAGCGCCCTGAACGGCATTGCCGGCCTGGATCATGAGAAAATGGACGACAACATGGACGCCGTATTCCAGGCGATTGTTGACCATGTTCCTGCACCTTCCGTTGATCTGGATGGACCATTCCAGATGCAGATCTCCCAGCTGGACTACAACAGCTTCCTCGGTGTCATCGGCATCGGCCGCATCATGCGTGGCCGGGTCAAGACCAATACTGCGGTGACTGCGTTGGGCGCTGACGGCAAGAAGCGTCAGGGTCGTATCCTCAAAATCATGGGGCACTCCGGTCTGCAGCGCGTGGAAGTTGAAGAGGCCCAGGCTGGCGACATCGTCTGTGTGAGCGGTCTGGATGAGTTGTACATTTCCGACACGCTGTGTGATCCGTCCAACGTTGAGGCGCTGCCTCCGCTGACGGTTGATGAGCCGACGGTATCCATGACCTTCCAGGTCAACGACTCGCCGTTCTGTGGTAAAGAAGGCAAGTACGTCACCAGCCGGAACATCAAGGATCGCCTGGATAAGGAACTGCTGCACAACGTTGCCCTGCGTGTTGAAGAAGGTGACTCCGCGGACAAGTTCAAGGTATCCGGACGTGGTGAGCTGCACCTGTCGGTCCTGATCGAGAGCATGCGTCGTGAGAACTTCGAGCTGGCCGTTGGTCGCCCGATGGTTGTTATCAAGGAAGTGGATGGCGAGAAGCAGGAGCCTTACGAGAACGTCATCATCGACATCGAGGAGCAGCACCAGGGTTCCCTGATGGAGCAGATGGGCCTGCGTAAGGGCGACCTGACCAACATGGCGCCGGATGGAAAAGGGCGTATGCGCCTTGAGTACACTATCCCGGCGCGTGGCCTGATTGGTTTCCGGAACACCTTCCTGACCATGACCTCTGGTACCGGCATCCTGACTTCCACCTTTAGCCACTATGGCCCGATCAAGAGCGGTGAAGTCACAGGTCGTCAGAACGGTGTGCTGGTGTCCATGGCGACAGGTACGGCGCTGACATACTCCCTGGAGACCCTGCAGAGCCGTGGCAAGCTGTTCCTGGATCCAGGTCAGGAAATCTATGAAGGCCAGCTGTGTGGTATTCACAGCCGGGACAATGATCTTGTCGTTAACCCGACCAAGGGTAAGAAGCTCGATAACATGCGGGCGTCCGGCAAGGACGAAGTGATTGGCCTGGTACCGCCGATCAAGTTTACCCTTGAGCAGGCGCTTGAGTTCATCGAAGACGATGAGCTGGTGGAAGTTACGCCGAAGTCAATCCGCCTTCGTAAGAAGCTGTTGACTGAAAATGAGCGTAAGCGCGCCCACAAGAAGTAAGCCGCTCGCCTGAGGTGAGCAGTAAGTATGAAAGGCGGCCCCCTCCCGGGTCGCCTTTTTTTGTGGTGTTCCTTTTTTTGTAGGGAGGCTCGGGTCGGGTGTCGGATTTCGTGCCATACTCCGGTAAAACTCGCCGGATCAGGACCCTTCATACCTGCCATGCTGAACCTATACCCGGAAATCCAGCCTAACGCCCGCCACCGCCTGAGTGTGGCGGCGCCCCATGAGTTATACTTGGAAGAAAGTGGTAATCCGGCCGGTATACCGGTGCTGGTGGTTCATGGCGGCCCTGGGGGCGGTTGTGAGGACTATTACCGCCGCTTCTTCGACGCGGAGCGCTACCGGATCATTCTGCTGGACCAGCGGGGGGCAGGTCGCTCAACGCCGTTGGCGGAGCTGGAGGGAAACACCACAGCCGACCTGGTGGCGGACATGGAGCAGGTCCGGCAGTTCCTTGGGATTGATAAGTGGCTGCTCTTTGGGGGGAGTTGGGGGTCTACGTTGAGCCTGGTGTACGCCCAGGCCCACCCTGAAAGAGTTATGGGGTTGGTCCTGAGGGGGATTTTCCTGTGTCGGCCAGAGGATATTCACTGGTTTTATCAGGAAGGCGCCAGCCGGGTCTTTCCCGACTACTGGGAAGACTTCCTGGAGCCGATACCAGAGTCTGAACGACACGATATGGTGTCGGCCTACTATCGCCGGCTGACGAGCACCAACGAATTGGAGCAGATCCAGGCGGCGAAGGCCTGGTCGGTCTGGGAGGGGCGCTGTGCAACGCTGCACCCGAATCCCGCGGTAGTGGATCGGTTCGGCCACCCCCATGTGGCGATTGCACTTGCCAGGATTGAGTGCCACTACTTCATGAATCGTGCCTTTCTTGAACCCGATCAGATCCTCAACAATACGTCTGTACTTGAAGGGATTCCCGGTATCATTGTGCATGGCCGTTATGACATGGTCTGCCCATTGGATAATGCCCTGGCACTGAGTCGGGTCTGGCCGGATGCCGACCTTCACATCATTCGTGATGCCGGCCATTCGGCCTCTGAACCCGCCATTGTTGATGCGCTAATCAAGGCAGTGGATGAGGTGGTGGCTAAAATCGAGAAAAAGCGCGAGTAACTGCAGCAACACTCTGTTACTTGCGGGAACCCCTCTGCGACGGATAAAATCCCGCCCCTCCTGTGTCAATTCGCAGAGTGAACATGAAGGGACTGATTCAACGAGTAACTCAGGCGAGCGTTTCCGTGGATGGGGAGCGGGTCTCTGAGATTTCCACCGGTCTGTTGTTATTGCTTGGTGTAGAGCGTAACGATGGGCCCGGCCAGGCAGAGTTGCTCTGCAAAAAAATTCTTTCCTACCGTGTTTTTCCTGACGACCAAGGGCGCATGAACCGTAGCCTGAGTGATATTTCCGGGTCGTTGTTGGTTGTACCCCAATTCACTTTGGCCGCCGATACGGGCTCTGGAACCCGCCCGGGGTTTTCGACCGCCGCAGCGCCAGACGTTGCCCGTGAACTCTATCTTTATTTTGTTGGGTTGGCGCGGGATGTCCTAGGGCCTGATCAGGTGGGTGAGGGGCGTTTCGGGGCTGATATGCAGGTTTCCCTGGTTAATGATGGCCCTGTTACGTTTTTGCTGGAAACGACTGGGGCTTCGAAATAGTGCGTACCGGTGAGAAAGAGGCCAATTGAGTGCGTTGGTTTGGAGCTCGGGAGTGGCTGGCGGCACGCACGATTTTTATTTTTCTATTATCGTATTGATATTTATTAAGAAAATGATTTCTGGCCCTTGCTTTGAATAGCGGTTGGCTGAATTGCATGGCTATAAAACCATCTACCTGTGTCACAAAATGGACTAAAAAAACAGGTATAAAAATTTGCAAATAAGAATTCATTGTATTAAAAATAGCCCATTACACACTTCTTTAAGTAAGCGGTGTAAGTGACTGACCTAAAACGATTCGGTGGCAATAGAGTGCCAGCGGAGCCGAAAATGGCATCAGTCGGGCGGTTTGAGGGTTGGGATTGGAGTGGTGTGGATGCCCCAATTCCGGGCGCCTTAAAACATAAGTCGCCATTTACTATTTGTCACGAAAGTGACATGTTTACGACACACAATTGGGCGCGTTCTTGGGCTTAATTGTCGAAGTCATTAAAAAAACGGGTAAAACCCGACAAAGCTAAAACCTGAGTTAACTCAAAAAAGGAAGACGCAACATGAAAAAGACGCTCATCGCATCAGCTATTGCAGCGGCTACTTTCTCCGGCGCAGCCCTGGCTGAAAGCAACATGCCGACTGTTTACGGTAACATCCAGCTGGCCGTTGCCTACGAGGATTCTGAAGTTAAGGCTGGCGGTGTAACTGTTGGCGACCACGGTTACGAGCATATGGATAACGGCTCTACCCTGGGTATCAAGCACGAGCACGAAATTGCTCCAGGCCTGACTGGTTTCTTCAAGGCTGAATTTGAGTTTGACGCTGACGACAAGTCTAGCAGCTCTGGCCTGAGCAGCCTGGATGAAGCCTACATTGGTGTGAAAGGCGATTTCGGTAAAGTATGGGTTGGTTCTGACGACACCATCTACGAAGATGCTATCAACATCAACGATTACTTCGAGTTCTACGGCGTGTCTGACCTGGGCGCGACTGGCGAAGGCGACATGGTTCAGTACCTGACTCCTTCTTTCGGTGGTCTGACCCTGGGTGCTGCTGTTCAGGTTAACGGCGATACCGATGACAAAGGCAAGGGCGACAGCAACCTGCCGTTCATCCTGACTGCTGCCTACTCCATGGGTGACACCACTGTAGCATTCGGTGTGGATTCCAACGACGGCGGCGCTCCTGGTACCAACGAAAACGCCTACGGTATCTCTGTTTCTCAAGGCCTGGGTGACCTGAACGTTTCCTTCGCTTATGAAACTGTGAAGGACGCTGTGGACAAGGCTTCCCTGCTGGGTGTTTACAGCATGGGTGCCAACAACTTCGCACTGGGCTACGAATTCTCTGATTTCGACAACGGTGACGAAGCCAACCGCGTACTGGCTCAAGCGCTGCACAACCTGTCTGACAACATGTACGTGTACGTTGAAGGGCAGTGGATCGACGGCGAAGCCACTATCGGTGGTGTTGACGCCGACCTGGAGACAACTGGTGTTGCTCTGGGTGCTACCTACTACTTCTGATTCAGCCCTCAGCTGATTTAGTTGAAGTAAAAAAAAGCGGCGACCTTCGGGTCGCCGTTTTTTTGTGTATGCTGGAAAACATCTCTTTTGTAAGGTTCGCCATGGCTCAGGAACTGGAAATCAAACTCACCCTCTCGCGGGAATCTTCCCGGCAGGCCTATGAGTGGTTGCTTGACCAAGAAGGAGCGTCGCCCGGGGCAAGAAAACAACTAATTAACACCTATTTCGACACTGGCGAGGCTGACTTGAACCGGCGGCGGGCGGCACTGCGTATCCGGCAGGCGGGCGAGTGTTTTATCCAGACCCTGAAAACCCAGGGGGAATTCGTCAATGGTGCCCATCGCCGTCAGGAATGGGAGTGGGAGGTACCGAGTGCGGACCTGGATTTCTCCTTGCTGGCAAAGACTTCCCTGGCGAATGATTTGGACTTGGGGCAGCTTGGGCCGGTGTTTGAAACAAACTTTGAGCGCCAGGTTGTGATGCTTGATGACGGTGAGGCGGTTATCGAGTGTGCTTTCGACACGGGAGAAATCCGATCCGGACGCCAATCCGTACCGTTGTGCGAGCTGGAGTTCGAGTTAAAGTCCGGTGATGAGGCGCGACTGTTGGTTTGGGCTCGTAAGCTGGCTGAGCAAGTGCCCTTTTTTATCAACCTGATCAGCAAGGCGGAACAGGGCTACCACCTGGCAGGTATACATGAGCCTGAGCCGCTACCGGCGGACGCAGATGCCGTTACCCGTTTCTTTCATGGTGTCAGTGTGCTTTGGCTGAATGGCGAAGTAACCAGCGAGTTGTCAGCGGCGATGGGTGAGCTTGAGAGTAAGCTTGAGGGTAATACGGTGAGGGCAGCTGGCTCGCCTGGTGATGTGAATCTGTTAGACGACCTGAAAGCGAACCCTGTCCCTATGCAGGTCCAGGGTCTTGGCAGGCTCCAGTTGGCGTTACTGGGCTGCTAGGTAAGCGGCCTCATACATTCCCTGCCTTTTCCTGCATATCGTGCCACTTGTCTAGAAAGGTGCGGTAGCGATCCAGGGCTTCCTCAACCACTTCCAGGGTGGGGGTGTCCTTGGATTTGACCAGAACAATCAGGCCTTTTCCTTCGATTTCCCCGTTCACTTCCGGGTGGCAGACCACTTCATTCTCGTGGTTGATGTAGGCCAGTGCGGTACCGATGCCGTGCCGGATCAGCGCACTGACGATGTCAGCCCAGTTCAGGTCATCCAGAACCAGGTCGTAACGATGAGGGTGATCCTCTTCGTAATTGAACATGTCTTCCAGTACCCGCTCCGAGCCGGGAGCGACTACGGCCTTGACCATGATTTCCGGGTAGGTTCGGACGGGGCGAATCATGGTTTTGATCCCCAGCTGCGAGAACCGGGAACGGTTTTCATCCCGCACGATCTCGGCAATGACACGGTTACTTAGATTGGCTTCGCTGAGCCGGTGGCAGATATCAAACGTCAGGCTGTCGGACGTTGGGTCTGATTCGTCATCGGCGAGCACCAGAATGTGCCGGGCATCGCCTGCCTGGACGGCCTTTAGGGCGCCGGGCTCGCTGCCGCTGGCGTGGTAGTGAATCAGGCCGTTGTCGGCCAGCTCCGGAGGCAGGCCGCCGGGATAGGCTCGAGTGAGAATCAGGATAGGGACGGTTTCGTAACCGGGAACTGCGCGTATCTGGGCAGCGATGCGGGTGAAGTACTGTTCACCACCATGCCTTGGGGTGTTGATGATCAGAATGTGGTCTTTCATTTTGTAGATCCAGCGTCCGGTTAAGATGCGTTCCCTTCGGTAAAAACGATACTCGATAAAGTCACTGATGATCAGTGTCATCAGTGTGATGGCGGCGATGAACATCACCAGAATGGTGCTGATCCTGCCAATGGCTGTCTGCGGGGCATAGTCGCCGTAACCCACGGTGACGACCGTGGTCATGGTTAGCCAGGCGGCTTCAAACAGAGTCAGGTCTTCGGCGGCCCAGAGCACGAGCGTCTGGCAAACCAGAAGGGCTCCGAGAGTGATGAACAGTCGTTTCATCCGTGCGCGGATGATGCCCGCCATGGGTAGATGCGATAGCTGATGCTCGGGGTTGAGAGGGCGTCTGTCTCGTTGCATGAAGTTCCAGTTGGTTCTTACCCGGACACTCTGCGCCGGGCGGCTGTTTTGTTACTTGGCTGATCGTTATAAAGTGTGAACACTCAAGGAATTTTCAGGGCTATCAGAGGCTCCTGAAGGAATATAACAGACTAACAGGGGTTTGCATTATGTCCGAGCCGTGGGATGGGTTGCCAAAGGTACTGGCTGACGACGTTGCCGGTGCGTGGCCGGCGCTGTTTTCGTCCGGCTTACCCGCCTGGATTGGTGCGGAAGGTGGCCTGACTGAGCCCCAGTTGGCACAAGCCCTGGCTCGCAGTACGTTTCTGCGCCAGGTGCTGGAACAGGATGCTTCCTTGGTTGCCGAAGCCTGGCAGGCCAGGCCGTTGACGGATGTAACTAGCCCGGACTTTCTTCAGGCACGCTGGCAGGACTACCTGGCTACGGTGACTGATGAGGCTTCCCTGCAGCGGGCACTGCGCCGATTCCGCAAAGAAAGCCAATTTCGGATCATCTGGCGGGACTTGATGAAGTGGGCTGACCTGGCTGAAACCATCGCCGCCACCAGTGCCTTTGCTGATACCTGTATTCAGGCGGCTCTGGACTGGCTCTACGACGACTGTTGCCAGCAACTCGGAACCCCGTTCGGGTTGGACCCGGTGACCGGTGAAGAAGTGGCCCAGCCCATGGTGGTGTTGGGAATGGGGAAGCTTGGCGGGCGTGAGCTGAATGTGTCCTCCGATATTGACCTGATCTTTGCTTTTCCCAGCCATGGCGAAACCCAGGGAGGGCGACGGTCGCTCGATAACCAGCAGTTCTTCGTGCGTCTTGGGCAGCGTTTGATACAGGCCCTGGATCAAATCAATGCGGATGGCTTTGTGTTCCGGGTCGACATGCGGTTACGTCCCTATGGCCAGAGTGGTGCCCTGGCGCTGAGCTTTTCGGCCCTGGAAACCTATTATCAGGACCAGGGGCGGGAGTGGGAGCGCTACGCGATGGTCAAGGCGCGAGTGGTTGCCGGAGATCAACGCCTGGGTGAAGTGCTGATGCAGAGCTTGCGGCCCTTCGTCTACCGTCGCTATATCGACTTCAGCGCCTTTGAATCCCTGCGCAGCCTCAAGGCGATGATCAACCGGGAGGTGCGGCGCAAGGGGTTGGAAAACGACATCAAGCTGGGCGCCGGGGGAATTCGGGAGATCGAATTCGTCGTTCAGGCGTTTCAGTTGATCCGGGGAGGGCGTGAGCGGGAGCTTCAGCAGCGGGAGCTTCAGGTCATCCTGGGGGTGCTGGAAGCGCTGGAGTTGCTGCCCCCAGTGGTTGTTTCAGAGTTGAGGGATGCCTATGTGTTCCTTCGGGACCTGGAACACGCGCTCCAGGGCATTGCCGACAAGCAGACCCAGCTATTGCCGGATTCCCCGCTGGACCAGGCTCGGGTCGCGTTGATCATGGGGTTTGAGAATTGGGACACCTTTAAGGTTGCGCTGGATAGACATCGGAGCCAGGTGGCCCGGCACTTCGCCGACATCATCACCGTGGAGGACGATGACAGCACCAAGGATGAACTGGATGAAGGTTGGGCCGCCCTTTGGCTGGGAGAGCTGGAGGAGGAACAGGCGTTTCAGTGGCTGGAAAAACACGGTTACGAGACCCCTCAGCAGACTGTTAAAGCGCTGGTAGACCTTCGCCAGAGCCGGGCTTGTCAGACCATGCAGAGCCAGGGGCGACAGCGTCTCAACCAGTTTATGCCGGTGCTGCTGGAAGCGGTCACCCAAGTGGATAACCCGTCCGAGACATTGGAGCGGGTGCTGCAGTTGGTGGAAGCCGTGTTGCGCCGGACGGCGTACCTAGTGTTGCTGCTGGAGAACCCTGGGGCCAGCGGGCAGTTGGTCCGGCTGTGCAGCGAAAGCCCCTGGATTGCCAGCCAGCTTGCTGAGACTCCCTTGCTGCTGGACGAGCTGCTGAATGCTGAAAGCCTTTACCACCCGCCCTCTAAACGTGAGCTCCAGGACGACCTGCGTCAGCAGATGTTGCGCATCTCCTACGATGACCTTGAGGAGCAGATGGAGTCCCTCCGTCACTTCAAGAAGGCGCACATCCTCCGGGTAGCGGCGTCCGAGTTGCGAGGGACTTTGCCGCTGATGAAAGTGAGTGATTACCTCACCTGGATTGCGGAAGTGGTTCTGGATCACGTGGTGGATGTGGCGTTTTCCAACCTCGTGAGTCGTCACGGCTATCCACGCCGGGCGGACGGGGAAGTGAGTAATACCGATTTTGCGGTGGTGGGTTATGGCAAGCTCGGGGGTATTGAGCTGGGGTATACCTCGGATCTGGATCTGGTGTTTATCCATAACGGTGACCCGGAGCAATCGACGGACGGTGAGCGGCCGGTCGATAACTCAATTTTCTACACCCGGCTGGGACAGCGGATTGTGCATATTCTCAGCACCCAGACGCCATCAGGGCAGCTTTATGAAGTGGATATGCGGTTGCGCCCTTCAGGCAACTCGGGGCTTCTTGTGAGCACCCTGGGAGCCTTCGATCGTTACCAGCATCACGATGCCTGGACCTGGGAACATCAAGCTCTGGCCCGTGCTCGTGGCGTTGCTGGGGACAGCGTGACGCTGGCGGCATTTGAGGCGGTGCGTCACGACATCCTGTGTCAGCAACGGGACGGAGACAAACTTCGCTCCGAGGTGGTTGAGATGCGGGAAAAGATGCGTGCCAACCTGGGAACCCCTGAATCCGCCGGAGAGCCCCCGACCGTATTTCATATGAAGCATGACCGCGGCGGGATTGTCGATATCGAGTTCATGGTTCAGTACCTGGTGCTGGCCAACAGCGCCAATCACCCGGAGTTGACCAAGTGGTCGGATAACATTCGTCAGCTTGAGGAGTTGGGCCGAGCTGGAATCCTGCCTGTCGAAGACACCGAGCAGCTGCGAGAGGCTTATATAACGCTGCGCTCAACCATTCACCGACGGGCCTTGCAAAAGTTGAACAGTCAGGTGGAAGGGGATGCCTTTCCGGAGGAGCGACGTTATATCAGAGCCGTATGGGCTAGCGTTATGGAGGCGTGAAGCCTCCCCCAGCGTGTGGCTTAAATGGTAGCTGCGTGCCGGGGATTATTCCTGCTAGAATGCCTGTTTTCCGGAATTTGCCTGTTTAGGAGCACGTACAATGTCGATGGCAGATCGCGATGGCCTGATCTGGTTGGATGGTGAAATGGTTCCCTGGCGTGAAGCCAAAACCCACGTCCTTACTCATACCCTCCACTATGGTTTGGGGTGCTTTGAGGGCGTGCGCGCCTACAACACCGCCGAGGGCCCTGCGATTTTCCGTCTGCAGGAGCATACCGACCGCCTGTTCCGTTCTGCCCATATCCTGAACATGAAGATGCCGTTCAGCAAAGACGAGCTGAACCAGGCCCAGTGTGCAGCCGTTCGCGAAAATAACCTTGATGAAGCCTATCTGCGCCCGATGGTTTTCCTGGGCTCTGAAGGCATGGGGCTTCGTGCCGACAACCTCCAGGTGCATGTGATGGTTGCCGCCTGGAGCTGGCCGTCCTATATGTCGCCTGAGGCGCGTGAGCAGGGCATCAAGGTACGCACGTCGTCCTACACCCGCCACCATGTCAACATCACCATGTGTAAGGCCAAGGCCAACGGCAACTACATCAACTCCATGCTGGCGCTGAACGAAGCAATCGCCAGCGGCTGCGAAGAAGCGTTGTTGCTGGATAACGAAGGTTATGTTGCGGAAGGTTCTGGTGAGAACATCTTCATCCTGCGGGATGGTGTGCTGCACACACCGGAACTGACCTCTTGTCTGGAAGGTATTACCCGCCAGACCATCATCGACTTCTGCAAGGAGCTTGGCGTTCCTGTTCGCGAGCGTCGTATTACTCGCGATGAGGTCTACATTGCTGACGAAGCGTTCTTCACCGGTACGGCTGCTGAAGTCCTGCCGATCCGTGAACTCGACGGTCGCGTCATCGGTGCAGGCAAGCGTGGTCCGCTGACCGAGAAACTGCAGGCGATGTACTTCGATGCGGTGAAGGGCAAGCGTGAAGCCAACAAGGGCTGGCTGACGCTGGTGAATGGCTGACAACCGTTCCAGAACGACTGGCCACTGCGCTGCCGGTCGTTCTGGATCCTGGACAGCCTGAACAATGATGACCGATTATCTGAGGGATGGGAGTGGCCGAAGTCGTTACAGTTTCGGATAACGGTGGGCACTTCCTGGTCTGTTCTCGCTACCGAGAGCAGTTTCAGCCTGACTGGTTCTCGCCAGAGCATTGGGGGGAGGCCAGTACCCCGGTTAGCAGCGGAGGCCGCGGTAGCGCCTGGTTTATCGATGCTGGCGACCAGCACTGGGTGCTTCGCCAATACCTGCGCGGCGGGCTCATCGCCAAGCTCCTGTCAAACCATTACCTTTACACGGGTTCGCGCCGGATTCGCTGTGTCCGCGAACTTGAATTGCTTGAACAGCTCCATCGTGAAGGGCTTCCTGTACCTGAGCCTGTTGCAGCGGCCTGGAGTACCCGTCGTGGCGCTTTCTATACCTGTGCCATCCTGATGAAACGCTTGTCTGATACTGTGCCCATGGGAGCGGTACTGGAAAGCTTGCCACTCTCTCGTTGGCGGCAGGTGGGTGCGGTGATCAGGCGCTTTCATGATCACCACGTGTACCACGCCGATTTAAACTGCTTCAATGTCCTCCTGAGCGACAGTGACGTCTACCTGATTGATTTTGACAAGGGGCAGTTGCGCTCAGGGTCGGAGGATGGTGCGCCATGGAAGCAGGCCAACCTGGAGCGGCTAAAGCGCTCCATTGTGAAAGCGCTAGGTAGCGATTCACCGTTATTGGCGGACCGGTGGAATTCTCTGCTCGATGGCTACCGCCAGAGCGGTTCCCCCGCTTAGTAATGATCCCGGAATCACACCACTCTCAACCGAACTGAAGTCGCTATGGACAACGCCCAATACAAAGGGATTCTCTGGCAGGCCCGTTGCCTGCTTGCCCTGTTACCAATGATCTATGTGCTCACCCTGATGTGGTGGATTCCTGAAGGTGCGAAGTACGTACCGGGGCTGGCGCTAGGCTCACTGCTGCTCTACCCGTTACTGGGGGGGAGGTTTGAACGCAGTCATACGCTAGCCTCCTCCCAGAAATTTCTGATTGCCGCTCTTTGGGGCGTTGTGATTGTTGGTGGGGTTGTTTATGGGTTGAAGGGGGGGGGCTGGAAGGAGTTGCGGGCCTGGCTGGCAGTCGCTTTGTACTTGTTGGTTTTCAGGGGCCTCAACATTAACACCAGATTCCTGATGGTGGTTTTGGCGGTCTCAGCCATTGGGTTCGGAGTTCATAGCCTACTGCAGTACACCTCTGGGGTTCCCCGCGTTCACGGATTTATTAACCCGATTCCCTATGCCGTGGCCGTTGGGGCTGTGTCACTGGTGTGTCTGGTGCAAGCCGTGTTTGGCCGTTTTCCTACCTGGCAGCGTATCATTCTGGCGGTGGCTGGGGTGTTTGCCGCGGTGGCTGTATTCATGACCCGTACCCGGGGCGTGATTATTCCATTTGTTGTTCTTATTGCTGGTATGTTGGTGGTTCAGTACCTTCTCAGTCATAAAGGACGGATATCCCGCTCACTGATGGTGGGATTGCTGATTGTCTCCGGGCTGGTTGCTGTTGGTGCTTCAATGATGGAAGGCAGGATTCAGCAGACAATGAATGAATACGACGCCATCGCTGAGGGCAATTATCGCGGCTCTATAGGCGTCCGGCTTCAGTTGTGGCTTTCGGCACGGCACCTGGCGGCGGACGCGCCAGTTCTAGGTCATGGTGGAGAGTATCGTGACGCATTGGAAGAGCTGTTCGAGCAAGGTCTGATTGAAGAGAGTCTTTATCGGTTCGGTGCCAATCACTTCCACAACCAGTATGTGGATGTGTTGGTCAAGAAAGGTGTCCTGGGCCTTACTGCGCTTGCGCTGTTACTACTGGCGGCATTCAAGTTGGCGCTCTCCTCCCCCAGTGGTGATTGGCGCCGCTATGGCGGGCTTGTTGTCTCACTGTTGTTCGTGACCGCAGGGCTAACGGATGTGCCGCTTCTTCATGCCGAAACAATTTTCCTGTTCCTGGTGCTGACTGCGGCAATCAGCGCGGTTGCTCCCCCAGAACCACGGAAGGCTACCCCTTCCGCAGCTTGAGCACGGTTTCCAGCTTGGTTGGGTAAACATGAAGCAGACGGGTCAGAAAAAGCCGAACTCGTTGTCGAAGTGTCACGTCAGGCTGGAATGCCACATCGCAATACTGTCTATAAAGATCCTGCCATTCGAAAAAATGCCACTGGGCGCATTTGCCTTTGGTTCTGGCAATCCGGGCGTTGCCAGAAAATTTCTGGCACAGGCCCAATCCGATGTCGGCAGGTGAGCCAATGATCAGGTTATTCGCGTAGCATTGATTGGATTGTTCAATCGCTTCAGGCCGGTTGTCTAGCAAGCCTGTCAGGCTCAGGTCAGGGTAGAATTTGTTCAAGGCCCGAAGCCAGAACATCTGAGTGCAGTCGATGGGGAACCCGCCAGGGCCACCGCGAATGCTGTCAGCCTGTGAAGACGGGAGGTCCGGCAGCAACTCCAGGTCCCAGATCTTGAGCAGATCTTCTGTCAGGCCATAATAGAAAAAGTCGCTGAGGTGGAACGCGACTTCAAAGCCCTTGGCGTATCGACGTGTAAAGACGTTACTCACCACCACCCGCTCCCTGAGGAAGCTGAAAGGTTCTCCTCGCTTGGGAAACTGTTGTTGCATGGCGACAAATGCGTTCCCGGTAAGGAAGTTATCGCTTCGTAGTTTGATCGCGTAAGGGGTCTTTACGTGTTGGAGGCCCGCCAGGGTAGACACAATCTGGCGGTTGTTGTTATAGAACTGCGGGCTGCCATCTTTATGGTAGTTTCGGATATTGGGGCCTGGGTCTTCCGAGATAACCAGTTCGTCGTAGTCGAGGCCGTCCAGCTTCTGGTCTGGCCAGGTAGACAGGATGATTGTAGCGCCCGGGAGGTAGGCTCGGACCGATGACAGGCACTTCTCAGTGATGCCGGGCTCCTGTTCCCTATCCTGGAAGGTTTGTACCGGGCCCTGAACGACCACGGTGATGTCGTCGAATTTTGTCATTGGGTTACTCATTTACCTGTTCCGCATAGCGAAGGTACTGGTTGGCAATCAACCGGTGGTCCAGGAAAGCCACATTTTTCTCACTTACGCTGGGTGGGGTCAGCAAAATATCGTCAATGGCCTTGGCCAGGGCGTCTACGTCCCCCCGAGGCACAATCCAGCGACTCAGCTCTCCGGCAAGGAGCTCATTGGAACCACCGGCATCAGTGGCTACGACAGGCGTTCCCGCAATCAGGCTCTCTACGATAACGGTAGGCAGCCCTTCCACATCCGAGCTCGAAACGTAGAGTTTTGCGTGCCGGAACGCGGGAAGAATATCGGGGCAGAACCCGGGGAAAATGACGTGGTCAGATACCTGGAGTTGTCTGGCCAGCTCTTTCAGCTGGCCAAGCAGTTTTCCGTTGCCAAAGATAACCAGCGGATAGTCCTTACGGGTCTTGGCATAGGCGCGTATGAGGAGGTCAAAACGTTTGGTGCGGTCAGGACGCCCCGCAGCCATCAGATAGGCTGCTGGCAGGCCTGCTGGTTCGGGGGCGGCGATTTCCCTGCCTAGACGGGCAAAATCAAAACCGTTGTGGATGGTTTCGATGCTGCGGGGCCTGGCGCCAATCTTGTGTACCATATCGTTGGCGACGTCGTCAGAAACCGTGAGGAGTTTTTTGCCACTGTAGATCTTCTGGTATAGCCAGCGATAAAACGGCTTCTTTAACCCTCGATGCCTGGCGATGAAATTTTCGTACTTGCAGCTGTGTACGATGACATAGTTGTTACCGATACCAGCGTGCATGGGGATGCAACTTTGCCCATGGAAGAAAATGGCGTCGTAGCCTTCTTGTCCGAGTGCTAGGTTTAGCTGTCTCGAAAAGAGTTTGCTAAATATGTAGTAGTAACCGTGTTTGCCAAATATCGCAGTGAAGAGTTTGGCAAACAGTTTGCTGCGCCTTCGGTCTTTGCAGAGGCCAAAAATGGGAAGGAATTTGTCGTTGCCTTTAAGTGCTCCCGGATTCTCCCAAAAGACGCAGTCCACCTCAGAACCCTTGGTCCGGAGTTCGTTGGCTACATCAAAGGTCACCCGGTAGAGCGACTGCTCGTACGTCGACCCGCCCAGAATAAATGCGATTTTCATGCTCTGTTGACTAGCCGATGTTGGATGAGTCTTGGAAGTCCTGATATTCGTCCGGGGTGCCGCAGAAAATGACATCTTTTTGCGGGATCAGGTTGTAAAAGATGGTGCGCCCCAGTGTGATGAGGTAATTATAGAGCGGCGCCACATACAGTTCTCCTTTAGCCCAGTGCTCCTGAGGCAGGCTCAGGTAATGTTCGTAGCTGAGCATGAAGTCGTTCAGGTCCGAGAAGTGGTATAGCCCGGTGCTGCACAGGTTGGAGATGGGCTGTTTTTCCGCAGTTTCGATAACTCTCAGGCTGCCATCTCCGGCTGGCCGGGCGAATGACCAGTTGTCCCCGCCCCCCTTGAACACGTCCAGAAAACCATCGCCGACTGCTTCAGGTTCTGGAAAACGAAAGCCGGGCCTGAAGGTGTCTATATTGAAAATCGTAATCGGCCCTTTGTCGATCTTGGCTTTCTGTAATGCAAGATAGACGGTTTCGGCTTGCCCTCGGGTTTCCTGTTCAAGGGTGACCACCCGGAAATTTGCAATGCCCATTTGCTCACACTGTTCGTGAACAAAGGCAGGGGTGTCGTAAATGTCGCGCACGATAAACAGGAACGGGTGTGTTTGAAAATAGTGCTCAAAGCTGCCAACCGAGTGCTCGAACAGGGTTTTTCCGTGAGCTTTCAGCATGTACTTGGGTTTGTCGAAGCCCGCTTTGAAAAAGCGGGAGCTGAGTCCTGCCATTGGAATAACAATCATTGTTGGTGCCTTATCATCAATTCATACAACCTGAATGCATTGGCCAACAAGGCATCTTGCCGGTGTGGGTCGTCGGCGTGCAGCGGGAGCATCGAGAGAAACAGCTGGATTTGCATGGCGTACAGCTCAACCGGCGTCAACGAAAACTGGTCTTCGACCATCTCCAGAAACTGCTGCTGAATGTCTCTTTGTCGTTTATGTTCAGGTAATTCGATGTCGATCCGGTGGTCGGTAAGCGTTGTCGTATGGTAGCCCGCAACAATCCAGTCATAGAGACCAAGGATGGAGTGGCTCAGCTTCGCCAGGTCATACCGGATGTCGCCATAACTACTGATCGCTCCGTCCAGGGTGACTCCCCTTGGATCGATGACTTTGATCCGGTTGGTGCGGAAGTCATAGAGGATATTGCTGAAACAGAAGTCTCCGTGCATCAGGCACTGGCTGGCGGACGGTTCTGGCAACCGTTGTCGGCTTTCCCGCTCCAGGTCGGCGATAGAGAGTTCCAGAGGTGTTGTTCCGGATCCGCCAAATGTCCATGGCTGGGCCTTGTCGAACCCTCGCTCTTTACAGAAGGTGTCTAGCCTTTCGTGGGTCTTGATTGTAAAAAACTGGGGCAGTGAGGTCGATTGCTCGCCATGGGGCGCGCAGTGGGTCTGGCAATCCGCCAGGAAGGTCAGGCATTGCTGAAGAATCTTGCGCCACAACAGGGGAGGGATGTCGGCGAACACGTAGAGTTCATTCAACGCGGTGTGGTGAAGATACTCCAACCGATAGGCAAAAGCTTCTTTTGATCCTTCCGGCTTCGGGGTGCCAAGGTACTGAGGTGTATATTGCCTCATCATCGGCGGCAAATGTTCAAACCAGCGGGCTTCTCCCTCGATTTTCCGGTTGTTCTGGCCGGATTTTTCGATCCACCTGGGGGTGATCTTCAGCTCATTGAACATGCGCTGGGTGGTGAAGGTGGATTTGGAGTGGTAGTAGGTGTTGGCGTGCCCAAAGTCGAGCCAGTTGGATACCTTAACCGTGCTGAGTCCTACGGAATTGCGATAGCGCGTTAACCCTTGCAGGAAGTTCCAGTTGCACTGGGTGATGCAGCGTATCAGCTGTCGCGGACTGCTGAACTTGAAGTAGCCCGTGACCACGCTATGATCCTGGAACGCCAAGGCATCATTGCTGCTGACGAGCCAGTTGTTTTCGTCATCGGTCACGACGGCCCAATTGTAGTTGTCTTCAACTTTGGCGATCGCAACGATGTCGTCCCCGGGTGGCAGGGGGGTAATCAGGGTGTCGCCGAACAGTACGTGCAGTGGCCTGTCGTGGGACGATTCCGCAAGGTTCAGTGCAGCAACCAAAGAGGCGCCAAGGCTTAGCCCGTCCGGTATGCTGAGCACGGTTACACCGTGACGATCCAGCCAGAGCTGGTCTTGTTCGCCAATGCGGAAAGACTCTGGCAGCGACAGAAAAACCTGGCTTTGATCCGGAGCAGACTTAACTTGATGCTGAAACAGTCGCCGGTTGCCAAGTGGTAAAAAACTTGGGGGAAGTCCTCCGAACTCAGAGCGTAGTTCCGGGCTGATATAGTCCGCAGACATAATCAGGAACATGAATGCTTTTCCTGCGCAATGAGCTCGTCAATTTCCTGAGGGGACAGGCGGGTAAACTCGGAAGGCCTGATCGCCCGGTCGTCCACGTAAAACCCGTCGAAACCACACCAGGGCTTACCTACATGGATTTCATCGTACGGTACGTCGTGTCTTTCCAGCCAGTCGGTAATCACCGGCAGAGTGTGGACGTTGATCTTGCCCACATTGCCCTCAAACGTCCGCATGTTTCGTGCGGTCTGAATGATGATCTCAAAGCCCAGAGACTTGTACTCCCGGAGCTTTGCGATAAGTTCCAGGTTGGGCAACACATTGGGGTAATCCGATGTGTTGGCCAGGGTGATGGTTCCATCAAGGTCTACGACGAGTTTTTTCACGGTAAGTTCACATCGCGTGTAGGGTTAGAAACGAGTCGTGTGAACCGCTTCACCTGCGGACTGCCAGACTTCATCGGCCAGTTCGTGGTCTGCGGCTTTCAGGCTTTGGCCTGATTTTACCAGAATCTTCCGGCCCAGGCCGGCCGCCTCGGCTGCTTCCATATCGCCGCGTTTATCACCAATCATAATGCACTGCGCCGGGTCCAGATCGAACTCCTTCAGGCCCTGTAGAATCATGCCGGGCTCTGGCTTTCGGCAGCTGCAGTGACGCTCTGCTTCCGAGCCGTAGTCCGGGTGGTGGGGGCAATGGTAGACCTGGCTGATGGTCACGCCTTCGTCCCGGAAACGATCCGTCATCCACTCCGTCAACGCCTGAAACTGCTGTTCATTGTACATGCCCCTGGCAATGCCAGACTGGTTGGTGACAACGATCAGCAAGTAGCCG
Organism: Marinobacter zhejiangensis; assembly: GCF_900114775.1. GTDB lineage: Bacteria > Pseudomonadota > Gammaproteobacteria > Pseudomonadales > Oleiphilaceae > Marinobacter > Marinobacter zhejiangensis. The sequence goes on along the minus strand of NZ_FOUE01000005.1, from coordinate 108,148 downwards.
AGGGACTGGAAGTGGCGGCAGGCATCGAAAATGCCTTCTACAAACTCGAAATCATCCGGTTTGTGAACATAGCCATGGTCGACGTTGATCACCCCATCCCTGTCGAGGAAGACGGCTTTCTTGCTCATAGTTCCTGCTCCATAACGACTCGGTCAAACGTGGCGCAAACCTGTTCGGTGGTGATGCTATCCATCAGGGTTTCGCCCTTCAGGCGCTGCCCCCAGGGCAGTTGATCCGGATGTTTGCCGTACTGTTGCTCAGCAAGGCCGGAATAGGCGTCAACCACATAGCTTTGCCAGCTATAGGGGCCGGTTCGCGCGGGGTTGCTGTGGGCGTACAGACCAATAACCGGGGTTCCAGCCGCGACGGCCATGTGCACCGGTCCGGTATCCGGAGCAATGACGAGATCCGCCGCACGTATAAGGGCAAACAGCTGCTTGAGGGTGGACTTGCCCACAAGGTTGGTGAGGGGGTGCTTACAATGTGCGGTGATCTGACGGGCAAGCTCCAGCTCCAGCTCCGTCGGGCCGCCACAAAGGTAGACGGCAAAGCCCTGTTGAGCGGCATAGTCCGCCACCTCAGCGTAGCGTTGGGGTTGCCAGTTCCGCTCACGGGCTGAGGCTGCCGGCACAATAACCAGTTGGCCGCGGGCGCTGCTGGTCAGGGTGTCCTCGGCCCAGCGCTTGTCCGGCGCCTCAACGGGAATATTCCAACGAGGGGCGGCCGTTGGGACTCCCAAGGCTGCGGCAAACTGCAGAAAGGTGTCCAGGACATGGGGTGCCGTGGCCGGGCTTATCCGTTCGTTGATGAACAGGCTGTGCAGTTCCTTGCTGCGGCCCTTGTCGTAACCAATCCTGCGTCTGGCAGAGATGCACAGGCTGGCCAGGTTGGCTCGCAGGGCAACCTGCATCAGCAGCAAGGCGTCAAACGTTCGGCCAGCCAGCTGCCGGCGTAGTTTGCGATAGGCCGCAAGCCCTTCTTTCTTGTTGAAGACAATAAACTCAATGCCGGGCAGGTTCTCGAGCAGCGCCGCCTCGGCTTTGCCGATGACCCAGGTGATGGCCGCCTGGGGGTGCTGGCGTTGAATGGCCTGGACGGCAGCCACGGCGTTGCAGGTGTCTCCGATTGCGGATAGACGGAGTAGGCAGATGGATGTCAGCTGGGACAAATCAGCCTCGTACCTTGGTAATCAACCCGGTGGTAGAGCGGCCTTCCAGCAGCGGAATAACCGTGACTTCACCACCGGATTCCTGCACGAAGTCGGCACCCACAATGGTGTCTACCGTGTAGTCGCCACCCTTGGCCAAGACCTGGGGCTGAACCCGGCGAATCAGCTGTTGCGGGGTGTCCTGCTCTTCCGGTTTGTCGCCGAACGGAAGAACCCAATCGACGCAGGCGAGGGCCGCGAGTACTTCCATGCGGTCTTCCAGGCAGTTGACGGGGCGCTCTTCACCTTTCAGGCGTCGGACCGAGGCGTCGCTGTTCAGGCCGACCACCAAGCGGTCGCCCAGGGCTCTGGCCTGGGTCAGGTAACGGACGTGGCCGGCGTGGAGAATGTCGAAGCAGCCATTGGTGAAGACGATGCGCTCTCCCTGCTCGCGGGCGTAATCGATATGAAGGAGACTTTGCTCCACGGTCGGGTGATAGCCGGCAATCTTCGACGACCAGACATGGCTGGCGCGCGCAGCAAGCTCTTCCGGGGATACGGTTGCAGCGCCCAGCTTGCCAACAACAATGCCAGCGGCCAGGTTGGCCAGCCAAGCGGCGTCGGCCAGTTCAAAACCCGCGCTGATCATGGTGCCCAGGGTGGCAATGACGGTATCACCGGCACCGGTCACGTCGCTGACTTCCAGCACTTCCGCGGGGAAGTGATGGTGTTCGCTAGGGGTAATCAGGCTCATGCCCTGCTCACTGCGGGTCAGTAGCATGTTTTCGATGCCACAGGCCGCGAGCATGGATCTCGCTGAGGCCAGCATACTGTCTTCGTTGCGGTCATCTCCGCCAGCCGCCCGGAATTCGGTCAGGTTGGGCGTGATGATGGTGGCGCCCCGGTAGATGGCAAAGTCCTTGCTCTTCGGGTCCACCAGGACGCGTTTTCCGGCGGCTTGTGCAGCGGCAATGATGTCGCCAACGGCGCCGAGGGTACCTTTGGCGTAGTCGCTGATAATGACCGTATCGTAGCTGCTAACCAGTTGCTCAAAACGCTGTTTCAGTGCAGTGGCATGATCCAGCGCGAACGGTTCTTCCATATCCAGGCGAACCATTTGCTGGTGCCGCGAGATAATGCGGGACTTGGAAATGGTCCGAATGTCCGCGCATGGCATCAGCTCGGATTGGACTTTCTCCCGCGAGAGAATATCGCCCAGCAACCGGCCCTCGGTGTCCTGGCCAATCAGACCCAGCAGGGAGGCCCGGCCGTCGAGGTGGGCAATGTTACGGGCAACGTTGGCTGCGCCTCCGGCACGGTCCTCGGTATGAGCGACCTTGACCACGGGCACCGGGGCTTCCGGGGAAATGCGCTGGGTGTCACCCATGAAGTAGCGGTCGAGCATCACATCGCCAACCACCAGCACCGAGGCTGTCTGCAGCTGCTCCAGCTTTGCTGGGTCAATCATGATTGCAGGCCTCCGCTCACGATGACGCCGTCAATGGCTTCACACAGCCAGTGGCCGATAAACATGTGGGCTTCCTGGATACGGGCGGTTTCCTCGCAGGCGATGATGATGCTCAGTTTGGCGATGTCCTTAACCTTGCCGCCATCGCGCCCGGTCAGCGCAACCGTCGATGCGCCAAGCTCATTGGCTGCGGTCAGCGCCCGGTTGACGTTCTCGCTCTGTCCGGATGTGGTCAGGCCGATCACCAAGTCTTCCGGTTTGCCGAGTCCCTGGACCTGGCGTTCAAAGACCGATTCAAATTCGTAGTCATTCGGGTGCGCGGTCAGGATGGAGGTGTCTGTGTTCAGCGCAATGGATGCCAGAGGCCCCCGTTCCGCTTTGTAGCGCACCATGAATTCGGCCGCCAGATGCTGGGCGTCCGCGGCACTGCCGCCATTACCGAGGAAAATGACCTTGCCGCCCTTGCTCAGGGTTTGGCGAGTGAGTTCAAGCAGCTGCTCCGCTTCACCTCGGTACTGATCCAGAATGGCGAAGGTGGCGCGGTGCCGCTCCAGCGCGGCGAGAAAACTGCTTTCCTGGGACATGAGTGCCTCCGGTTAGGGACCGGCCTGGATGGGGCAGGCCTGAGCAAGATGGTTTCGGATCAAAGCGGGAAGTGTACCATGGTGCCAAGGTGCGTCCCATAGGGGGAAACGGCCCTAACCGATTGGTAATACCGGCTCCGGCTCGGTTTTAGGTCGGGGCAAAAGAGGTTAGTATTAGCCCTTCGCGAATTATCCGCACTGCGCATATTTTTAGAGGGCAGCCCAACCCCTCAATAACCCCTCAGGAGAAGGTATCCATGATTGTCGTCACCGGCGGCGCCGGGTTTATCGGAGCCAATATCGTTCACGCATTGAACCAGCGCGGAGAAACCAACATCCTGGTGGTTGATGATCTCAAGGATGGCACCCGCTTCCACAATCTGGCGGAACTGGATATCGCCGATTACATGGATAAGCGTGAGTTTCTGGAGCTGGTGAAGCAGGATGCGCTGCCATCCGGTATCCGTGCGGTTTTCCATGAAGGCGCCTGTTCGGACACCACCGAGTGGGACGGTCTGTACATGATGGAGAACAACTACACCTACTCCAAGGTTCTCCTGCACTGGTGTCTCGATCACAAGGTGCCTTTCCTCTATGCCTCCAGTGCCGCGGTCTATGGCGCCAGTAGTGAGTTCCGTGAAGAGCGCGCGCTTGAGAAACCGCTGAATGTCTATGGCTATTCCAAGTGGCAGTTTGACCAGTATGTGCGCAGGCTGATGCCGGAGATTGGAAGCCAGGTGGTCGGGTTCCGCTACTTCAACGTGTATGGCCCGCGGGAGCAGCACAAGGGCAAGATGGCCTCGGTTGCCTACCACCTGCACGAACAGATCAAGGCCGGCCAGAACCCGAAACTGTTTGAGGGCTGGGATGGCTACTCCAACGGCGGCCAGCAGCGGGATTTTGTCTACGTGGACGACGTCTGCAACGTTAACCTCTGGTTCCTGGATCATCCGGATCAGTCGGGCATCTTCAATCTGGGCAGCGGACGAGCCCAGTCTTTCCTGGAAGTGGCTGAGGCGGTGATCGATCACCACGGCAAAGGGAAAGTTGAATTTATCCCGTTCCCGGATGAACTCAAAGGGCGCTACCAGAGCTTTACCCAGGCGGACATCAGTGCCCTGCGCGCAGCCGGGTATTCAGCGCCATTCGCCTCCGTTGCTGAAGGGGTTGGCCGCTATCTGACGTGGCTTGAACGATGAAGTATCTGGTAGTCGGCCCGTCCTGGGTCGGTGACATGGTGATGGCCCAGTCGCTGTTCATTGATCTCCAGCGGCGGGATCCCGACGCGGAGATTGACGTGCTCGCTCCGGGCTGGTCGTTGCCGATCATTGCTCGTATGCCTCAGGTAAGCCGTGGCATCGCCGCGCCCTGGCAAAGCGGAAAGCTGGCGTTGGCGGACCAGTGGCGTCTGGCCCGGACCTTGAAAGGCTATGACAAAGCCATTGTCCTGCCGCGCTCATTCAAGTCAGCGTTGATCCCGTTTTTCGCCGGTATTCCGGAGCGGGTGGGGTTCAGTGGCGAAGGGCGTTCATTCCTGCTGACGGATGCCCGTAAGCGTAGACCGACCCGGGAAGGCGCGCAGATTACCGACCGTACGGTATGGCGCTACCTTGGCCTGGGGGTAAGCCGGGAAGATTATGCCCGTTACCAGTTTGATGTGCCTTCGCCGGCATTGGCCGTGGACCAGGATAATGCCCTGGCGGTTCTGGCGCGTTTGGGTTTGGATCCCAAGCAGCCGGCAATCGCTATTTGCCCCGGCGCAGAGTTTGGCCCAGCCAAGCAGTGGCCCCTCGACAACCATCGTGCGCTGGCCGGGCGCCTGGTGGAGCATGGGTTCCAGGTCTGGGTGATGGGTGGTCCCAAGGATGGCGACGCAGGAGCGCACATTGCTGACGGACAGGCTGGGGTGTTCAATCTTTGTGGCCAAACCCGACTCGAAGACACCGTGGACCTGTTTCACCGCTGTCAACGGGTGGTCAGCCATGACTCGGGCTTGATGCATGTGGCCGCGGCGGCGGGGGCTGAGGTGGTCGCAATATACGGTTCGACCAGCCCGGATTTCACCCCGCCTCTCACTGAATCTGCCCGGATACTGCAGCACCCGGTGGAATGCAGTCCCTGTTTTGAGCGTACTTGCCGCTATGGGCACTACCAATGCCTGACGGGTATTTCTGTGGACCGGGTTCTGGAGGCTTGTCTTTGAAGTTAAGTGCAGTATTGATCACCAAGAACGCGGGGCCTGATTTCCGCCGCTGTCTTGAAAGCCTCGCCTTTGCCGATGAGATCGTCATCCTGGATTCCGGCTCGACCGACGATACGCTGGCGATTGCTGAAGAGGCGGGGGCCAGGGTATTTACCTCAGAGGACTGGCCGGGGTTTGGCCCTCAGAGACAGCGGGCTCAGGAGTACGCCTTGGGAGAGTGGGTGTTCTGGGTGGACTCCGATGAGGTGGTCACCGACGAGTTGGCGCAGTCTATTCAGGCGGCAGTGGTGTCAGCTCCGGCGAACATGGTTTTCCAGTTGAACCGTTTGTCATGGTTCTTTGGCCGTTTTATCCGCCATTCCGGCTGGTATCCCGACCGCATTGTGCGCCTGTACCGTCGAGCCGAGTACCGCTATGACGATGCCTTGGTTCACGAGAAGGTGACCTGTGATGGGGCGCGGGTTGGGTCTCTCGAAGGTGATCTCTTGCACTACACGGCGACGGACTTTCACGATTACATGAGCAAGTCCGTGCGTTATTCAGATGCCTGGGCGGAAGGGCGGGCCCGTAAAGGCAAGACCGCGACGCTGGGCTCTGCGATCAGTCACAGTGTTGGCGCCTTCCTTCGCAAATACCTGCTCCAGAGGGGCTTCCTTGATGGCCGTCACGGCTTCCTGCTGGCGGTCTTCACGGCGCACTACGTGTTCAACAAGTACGCCGCGCTCTGGATCAGAAGTCGCCGCTGACGGTTTCGTTCAAAACCTCGAACAACGCCTGGGCTGATTGCTTGACGTGGAAATGGCTGGCAATTCGCTCGCGGGCTTTTTCCCCCATGAGCTTGCAAGCCTCCGGATCTGCATGGAGCTTGAGAATGCCTGCGGCAATCTCGTCGGCGCTGCCCGGGGTGACCCGGATGCCGGACACCCCATCCTCAATCAACTCTGCACTGCCGCCGGTGTCGCTCACAATCGGCGCAACGGCGTAGGCCATCGACTCAATCACGGTTTTGGGCAGGCCTTCGCGTTTGGTGGATGCCAGAACCGAGGCATTGCAGCCTGCGATGATGGCTGGCGCGTCCCGCCGGAAGCCGGTCAGGTGGATGCGGTCGGCCATCGGGCTGGCCTGGATCAGGGCCTGAACTTCGGGTGTGTCCATGCCGCGGCCAACCAGCAGCAGGTGGATGTTGCTGTCCTTCGGCAGCTTGTGGGTTGCTTCCAGTAGCACCGGCAGGCCCTTGCGGGGGCGGGCGTTGGCAACCGCGCCAACCACGAAGGCGCCTTTTGGGATGCCAAATTCACCAAGGTCCACTGGCTGATCCTGGTACCACGCCAGGTCATGCCCCTTGTAGACGGCGCACACCTTGTTCCGGTTTCCCCAAACGTGATTCTGGAGATCGTCCCGGGTGGCCTTGGAGACGCAGACAATGCGATCAACCCGAGGGCTAAGGTGGGTCAGGTAGCAACTGGGGTCCCAGCGGCTGATATTGCCGGTTTGGCCGCGGTAGGTGAGGACTTTGACTGGCAACCCCCAGGCGGCAAGGTTGGCGTTGGCGATGGCTTTGTTGTTGAAGCTGTAGACCGCATCGAACTGACCATCTTTCAACACCTTACGGATGTTGGCGATGGCCTCTCGCTGGATTTTTTTACGGGGATGGTAGCCGTGCACCTGCAGGCCGCATTCGCGGAAGCGGGGCACGTATTCGGCGTCGGGTTGGGTCATTACGTGCACATCAACCCCCAGCCTGGACAGCTCGATCAGCATTTCCCCTTCCGGGCGAACTGAGTTCCACGTATCGGTATAGGAGCTGATAATCAAGACCTTCACGCCATTATCCTTTTCAAACTGATTCACTTAAACTGGCGCCATTAAATCATCCACGGGCTGTTTTTTATATGCATATTTGCCACATAAACCTGGCACGGGGCTTTTCCGGTGGTGAGCGGCAAACGCTGAATCTGATCCGCCAGCTTGCGGGTCAGGGTATCCGGCAAACCCTGATTGCCCGGCCCGGCAACCCCCTGCATGAGGCGGTTGCGGAACTGCCGGTCACAGTCCGGACGTGCAGCCACTTTATCAAAGGGCATGGGACCGGCGGTGACTGGGATCTTGTGCACTGTCATGACGGCAAAGGCGTGTACTGGGGGCTGATTGAATACTGGTTAAGGACAACCCCCTACGTCATTACCCGTCGTGTGGATAATCCGCTCGGAACGGGTTGGGTGACTCGCCAGGCGTATGGCAAGGCAAGCCGGGTTGCTTGCTTGAGTTCGGCTATTCAGCGGGTAGTGTTGGGAACCGTCAACGGTGCCCGGACCGAGGTGATCCCCTCCAGTTTTTCCGGGTTTCCGGCCGATGACAATGAAGTGGGCCGGATTCGTCAGCGCTACGCCGGGAAGCTGTTGATTGGCCAAGTGGGGCGTTTCCTGGCCCACAAGGGGCATTCAGTCACGCTGAGGGCGGCACCCCTGTTGGCTGAGCGTTGCCCGAATGCACAGATCTTGTTTCTCGGAGAAGGGCCTGAAGAGGCTGCTTTGCAACAGCAGGCGATGGGGCTGGATAACGTCGAGTTTGCCGGCTTTCAGAAAGACATTGGTAACTGGCTGGCGGCACTTGACCTGCTGGTCTTCCCGTCCCTGCAGGAAGGTCTGGGCTCGACCATTCTGGAAGCCATGCAGCATGGGGTTCCGGTAGTGGCAGCGAGAGCCGGGGGCATTCCTGACATCCTCGATGACGGCTCAAACGGCTTGTTGGTCAATCCTGGGGATGTCGATGGTTTGGCTGACGCCGTGTCTCGGATGCTTGCCGACGAGGAGCTCCGGGCGCGACTGGTTGAAGGTGGTTACCAAACGTTGCCGCGCTTCAGCCCGGAGCGGAATGCCAGTTCCTACCTTGCGTTGTATCGCGATATTCTCGGTTGATCACGCTGGCTCCTAACAAATCTGGCCAGGTTTGTAGGGGTTTTCAATGCCGGGTGGCCGGTGGCGCATGCGCTTGTATTCCCACTGATATTGCTCGGGCAGCGCCCGTACGCATTGCTCGACGGACCCATTGAGTGCGGTCGTTGCCGCGACCGGGTCCTTGTCATCCAGCCCGGGGAGTGTCTCGCGGATGACAAGGCGAAAACCCTGACCATCGGGCAGGCGTTCGGCATAGGTCATCAGGGCCCTGGCACCGGTACGCTGCATCAGCTTTGATACCAGTGTCATGGTTTTCACATCCATGCCAAAGAACGGGGCAAAGGCATTGCCTTTTCCGCGGGGGGATTGATCGGGGAGGATGCCGGCAATGCCGCCTTCACGGAGGATAGAAGCCAGGCGCGCCAGCCCACGGCGGTCACCCCGTACCAGTTCCGAGCCCAGGCGCCCGCGGACCTTGATCATGTAGTCCTCGAATTCGGCCATGTTGGGTGGGCTGTAGAGCGCGGCCATCTTGTAGCGGGAAGAAAAGTACAGGCCGGCGAGTTCCCAGTTGCCCAAGTGTGGGGCCAGCAGGATGAGCCCGCGACCGTCGGCCTGGGCTTCACGGATAAGCTCCTCTCCCTCCACGGTCTGGATAAGGTTCAGGCAATCCGCCACCGGCCACTCCCACATCAGCGGGATTTCCATGATGGTCATGCCGGTCTGTTGCAGGGAGGTCTTGGCCAGTTGATCTCGCTGGTCCTGCGTTTTTTCCGGGAAGCAGATGGCCAGGTTAATGTCTGTGACGTCGCGAGCCTGGGTCGGTATCTTCCAGAGTAGCCAGCCGAGGGAGCGACCCACACGCTGGGCAGCGCGCAGAGAAAGAGATCCGGAGATACGAAGCAGGAAATTAATCAGGAAAAGTTTTACGGCTCTCATGGGGCCCGTGGTTCCAAACTGTCAAAGAGGCGATGGCAAACTACCACTGTACCGTGCCAACCGCAACGAGGCGGGGTATGCTCGCAAGCTGCTAAACCAACCAGGCCAGCGAATCGGCAGATGAGTGGGAGTGACGTCACGATGACGCTACCGGTATCGGTGTATTGTATTACAAAAAATGAGGAATTACGGCTCGGTGCGACGTTGGCCAAGGTGGCTGATTGGGCCGATGAGGTCATTGTCGTCGACTCGGGCAGTACCGATGGAACCGAAACCATAGCCCGGCAATACGGCGCCCGTTTCGTGGTTCATGAGTGGCAGGGCTTTGCGGCTCAGAAAGCCCATGCTGCAAGCTTGTGCCGGAATGACTGGGTCTTGGACCTTGATGCCGATGAGGTTCTGTCGGATGAGCTTGTCGCCAACATAAAGGCCCTGTTTACGGCTGATCCGGACCCCGGGTTTGCCGGATTCAAGATGCGTTGGGTGTTGTCGCAGCCGCTGGCGGGGCACCCGTTCCGTCACGACCGCAGCAAGCGCATCCTGCGCCTCTATCACCGAGGGCGCGCCAGGATTCAAGGTATTGCTGGTAGCAACGACGACCGTCCCAAGGTATTGAAGGGGAAGGTTGGTGTTATCCCAGGAGACGTCCTGCACAGGTCAGTCATCAACCTGGAACAGATGGAGCGCAAGTACCTGCAGCTGTCGTGTGAACAAGCCCAGTTCCTGGCTGAAAAGGGGCGCAAAATTTCTAGCGCCCGTCTGTTCGTTGAATTTCCTCTCAAGTTTCTCAAATACTACCTGTTGCACCGGCAGATCATGAATGGTTGGTACGGGCTGAGTGTGTCCATCGCAGGGGCCAACCGAAATTTCATGCGCCTGGCGAAGGCCAAGGAAATTCAGATGTTGGCCGAACTGGAGCCGGGTGAGAAGCCGAGCCGGTCGGCGGGAGTGGGTGACGGCTGATGGGCATCGCCTGAGCGCTTCATGGTCTGCTGTGATGTTGTGCGGCGAGCAACTGTTGGTAAACCTGAAGGGTAGCTTCAGTCTGGGCCTCCAGATGAAAACGTTCGGGCAGTTCAATCGAATGGGTTGGCTGGTCGGCCAGGGTCAGAACCCGGTTTACAAAGGCGCGGATGTCATCGGGAGCGACCAGCCCTTGAGGAAAGCAGGCCTTGAGGGTTTCCGCGGCGCCGCCACGATCAAAAGCAACCACTGGGGTCCCGGCCGCCAACGCTTCCGTTACGGTTCGGCCAAACGGTTCCGGCTTTGTCGACATATGACACACCAGGGTGGCAAGCCGATAGAGTTCCGCCATATCAGACCGTTGTCCAAGGAACGTGACATGCTGATCAAGCGCAAGCTCCGAGCGGTGCTGCTCAAGTTCCTTCATGAAGTGCCGTTTGCCGGCCTCGGTTCCGCCAACAACAACGCCATGGAACTGAGGGTTCTGGCGAATGATGTCGGCCATCGCGTCGATAAACAGGAGCTGCCCTTTCCAGCGGGAAATACGGCCTGGCATCAGGACAATGCGCTTGTTCTGCAGGTGGGGGTACTGCTGATACAGGCGGCTACGCCAGGCGGGGTCGGGGGCGCTGGTATGAAAAGCGGCAGCATCAACCCCTCGTTGAATCACGGATAGGTGGTTTGGCGGCACCTTGTAGTTCTGCAGGATGTAAGCCTTCACGCACTCCGAGACCGCAATAATACGGTCGGCCCGGGCCATGATCGCGCTGTATGGGTTAACGGAGTACATGCCGTGGAACGTGGAAACCAGGGCAGGGCGGCGGTCTTTGGGCAGCCCTCGCCAGGCCAGCCAGGTAATCCAGGCGGGCATACGGGATCGAACGTGGATGATGTCTGGTTGCAGTTGCTGGAGCAGGGCGCGGACGGGGCGGATCTGGCCGAAGGATGCCGGGGATTTCCGGTGCACCGGCATAGTGATGTGGGTCGAGCCCTGGGCATCGAGGAGGCGGGTCAGGCTGCCACCGGACGACAGTACAAAGGATTCATGCCCCCGCCGAACAAGCTCGGCGGCAAATTCGATGGTTCCCCGCTCAACACCTCCGCTTTCAAGGGCCGGCAGTACTTGCAATACCCTCACGACTGCCCTCCATTGGTCCATGCCGGCAGGGTTTGGATCAGCCAACGCGCCGCACGGTCCGCCTCCCAAAGCCGAACAGGTAATGAGCCGGATGGATGCATGACGCTGGCTTGATCCTGCCACAGGCCAGCCAGCCCCAGTTCCACCGCATGGTGGATGCCGGCTGCCAGCCGACTGTCGGGATTGGGAAGCAACTCCAGCAGTCCTGTTGGCACGCCTGAGGTGATGGCTTCATACACCATGGAGGTGCTGTCTGGCGTGACCCAAACGGCCCTGGAGCCAGCGAGCTGATGGTTCAGCCACGACTCGTGGGTGGTTTCCGGTGTTACCACGGTCACCCTTGGGCTTTCCAGGGTTGCAAGTCGGTCAGTGAGTTCCTTGGGCGTGCGGCGGGAGCTGCTTATGGTCCATCGCCACTGGGGGTGGTTGGACATCAACTGGAGGGTCTGGTCAAAGACTGAAATGTTGTCCCATTCGAAATGTCTGGATGGGCCGCCAATCAGAATCAGCGCTTCGGGCTTTTCGGTCACCCTGGCCATAGGGGTGACCGCATTGAGTACCCCTTGGGTTGTCAGCACCCGGCGGCTCTCGGCCACACGGTCATGCTCTGGGATAATGGCCGCATCTACCAGGGCTAATGGGAATGCGGGTTTCATCAGCACCACGCGCTGGCAACCGCGGATATGCCTGAGCGACAGCAGCAGGCGGTGAGTTCCTGACCCAGCAGCGATCACCAGATTTGGGCGTGGCAGGGTGTTATCAAGCGACGGGGCGGCGCCAAACAGTGCCCGCCATAACGGAACCGCCAATGGCTCCGTTTCCAGCCAGTGAATACTGGCACCGGTGAGCACCCTAAGGCGGTTACCCAGCCCTTTGAGTTGGTTACGGTGGCCGGGTTTGTTGTCAGTCAGCAACCAGATAACCGGGGCTGGGCCGTTCATGGCCGATGATGATGCCATCAGTCCGGTTTCCGGTAGAAATCAGGATCGTCGGGTGACGGTCGGGTTTTGAAGCGCCGGTGCATCCACAGGTATTGGTCCGGGTGCCGTCTGACTTCTTGTTCAATGGTGTGGTTCACCAGAGTCGCATCGGCCAGATCGTCGCCCGACGGGAAGTTGTCCAATGGGGCGTGAAAGTAAATGTCGTACCCAAGGCTATCCTCGCGGCGGAAGTGGCTGAAGGGCACCACGGCACAGCCGCTTCGCTCGGCAATGCGTGAGGTGGCCGTAATGCTGCCAGCTGGCACGTTGAAAAACGGGGCAAAGACGATGCCTTTGCGGCCATAATCCTGATCGGTGGCATACCAGATTGTGCGGTTCTGCTTCAGTCGCTTCAATAGCCCCCGCAGATCCTTGCTGTTGAGGGCCACACCGTAGCGTCGTTCACGGGCGCGAGTCATCACTGCATTCAGTAGCGGATTGTTGTGGTCCCGTTGCATGACATCCGCCTCAATGAACAGGGATACCAGGCTTCCGCCAAGGTCCAGGGTACTGTAGTGGCCGCCGAGGAGGAGAACGCCGTTGCCTTTGTCCAGCGCGGACTCCAGATGTTCCAGGCCATGTACCGTGGTAATCGCACGGTAGGCCTGAGGGCGGCGGAACCAGGCCAGCCCGATTTCCATCATGCCAATGCCATTGGAATGAAAGGTCTTGCGGACCAGCGCCTGTTGCGCCTCGGGCGATAGTTCAGGAAAGCATAGCCGGATATTGACTTCAGCAATATGACGGCGGCGAGGAATCAGTCGGTAGGCCAGTTCGCCGATGCCCTTGCCCAACAGCCATTGCACCCGAAGCGGCAACTGAGCCATCAGCCACATCAGGCCGATCAGTACCCAGGTTGGCCACCAGCGAGGGTGAAGGTACTTTGAGTATTGGGTCTCCCTGACAGATTTTCTGTGCTTGCTCACCGTTTTCGTGCCTGGCATTGAGTGGGTATCGAAGTGTAGCAGGCTCAGTATCTCAGACTGAAGGGACAATGGCTGCTGTATCAGTAAGGCAGTGCCGCTGATATCCGGTAAGTGGGGTCAGAAAAGTCCGATGGGATTCGGTAGAATGGCTCCGCACTTTCTCAGTCTGGAGCTCTCATGCTGCACTTTCTGTATTCGCTGGTTTTTCGCCTGGCCCTGCCCTTTGTTCTTTTACGTATGTGGTGGAGTGGCCGGGGTAATCAGGAGGCCCGTTTGGGTTGGCAGCAGCGGCTGGGCTTCGTACCCCGGTCAGAGAACCCGGTAATTTGGGTGCATGCTGTGTCGGTGGGAGAGACCATCGCCGCGGCGCCCTTGGTGAAAGCACTGCTGCAGCGGGTTCCGGACACCCCTATCCTGATGACCGCCATGACCCAGACCGGGTTAGCCCGAGCGCGCGCAATGTTCGGCGACCAGGTGCGCTATGCCTACTCCCCCTACGATACGCCGGGTGCGGTGAAGCGTTTCCTGGGTCGGGTCAGGCCTAGTGCGCTGGTGATCATGGAAACAGAGTTGTGGCCGAATATGATTTCCCTCACTCACGACCGCAACGTCCCCATCTTTCTCGTCAATGCTCGCTTGTCCGAGCGCTCGGCTCAGGGCTATGAACGCATCCCTTCGCTGGTGACACCGTTGCTGGCCAGTATCACCTGGATTGCCGCTCAGGCTGAGGAGGATGCCGGGCGGTTTCTTCGAATTGGTGCCCACCCCGAGACGGTGTCAGTGACCGGAAGCATAAAGTTTGACGTCGATATCACCGACGACATACGCACTTGCGCCAAAGCGCTGCGGTCGCTGTTTGGTGTGGATCGACCGGTATGGATTGCAGCAAGCACGCACCGTGGTGAGGATGAGCAGATTCTGGCTGCCCACCGACAGGTGCTGGCTGATCATCCAGGGTGTTTGCTGGTGATCGTACCGCGGCACCCGGAACGTTTCGATTCGGTGGCCAGGTTGATCGCCGACCAGGGGCTCTCACTGTCCCGGCGCTCGAAGGGGGAATCTCCCGCCCAGGTTCAGGTGTATCTGGGAGACACCATGGGTGAGCTGTTGATGCTTTATGGCGCAACGGACATCGCTTTTGTGGCCGGATCACTCATCGAGCGCGGCGGCCACAACCCGCTGGAACCGGCGGCCTGGGGAGTTCCAGTACTGACCGGGCCGCACGTCTTTAACTTTGAGACCATCTACGGCAGCTTGCAGGCAAGAAATGGCGTTTACGTCACCAACGACAGTCATGACCTGGCTCAGCACCTGCATCAGCTGATTGTTGATTCGGACCGGGCCGCTCAGGCAGGCGCCAATGCCCTGGCCGTTGTTGAGGCCAATCGCGGTGTGTTGGGGAAAGTCGTTGAGGGGATTGTTGCGCGGGTTTGACCGGAGAGAAGGGCCGTGAGGCCCATGCTCTCGATCTGACTCGGGGGGCTTAGCGGGTGGTCGCTGCGTTTTCGGCCTCGTTGGCCATGGCTTCGATGCCCGGCGCAGCGGCGCTTACCCAGTTGTTGAGGTCCATCAGGTCCTGCGGGCTGAGGATGCCGGCGGACAGCTTCAGGGTCAGGGTGTTGATCACGTAATCGTAGCGTGCGTTGGAATAGTCACGCAGTGATTCGTAGTAGTTCCGCTCCGCGTCCAGCACTTCCACGATGTTCCGCGTGCCCACCTCATAACCGGCCCGGGTCGCATCCAGCGCACTGCGGCGGGAAATGATGGTTTGGTACAGAGACGATGCCGACTCGATGTTGTTGTTGACCGTCAGGTAAAGACTACGGGTGGTTACACTGACATCCCTGCGCACGGTTTCCAGGGTCTGCTGGGTTGCGTCCATCAGGGAGCGTTGCTGGCGGACCGACGCCTGGGTGCCGCCACCGGTATAAATGGGAACCGTCAGGGTGAGGCTGATCGATCCTTCCGTGGTGGTACCGTCGTTGCTGGCAACAAAAGCGCCATCCACATCCGCTTCTCCGTAGGAGGCATTCAGGTCCAGCGTCGGGTAATGGCCCGACTTCGCTGTGGACAGATTGGCTTCGCTGGTTTGCAGGTCGAATTGGGCGGACTGGACGTTCCAGTTCTGCTCAAGGGCGGTGTCTACCCAAGCTGATGGGTCTTGCGGGTCTGGGTGGCTGAGCGGGAAGTCCTGTTTCAGGTTGTCCACCTGCTCACTGTATTCGCCGGTCAGGCGGGCCAATCGCTCACGGGCAATGTCCAGATTGTTTTCAGCGGCGATGCGAACACTTTTTGCAGCATCGTAGCCAGCGCGGGATTCGTACACGTCGGTAATGGCGATCAGTCCGACATCGAAGCGCTCTTGTGACTGTTCATACTGGCGCTGAAAGGCTTTTTCGGCGGCCTGAGTGGTGGTCAGGTTATCGGCGGCGCGGAGAACGTTGAAGTAGGCGGTGGCAACGTCCAGCATTAGCCGCTGTTGTGCCAGGTTGTACTGGGCACGGGCCGATTCGCTCTGGTATTTGCTGGCATCGTATTGATACCAGTCATCCGCCCGGAACAGCGGTTGGGTGAGCTGGACACCGTAGGACAGGGTTCGAGCGCCGTTGTCGATCGCCGGGCCGTCCTGGTCGGTATAGTCGACATCGCCAAAGGCAAAAATTTGCGGAAGCAGTGAACTCTGGCTGATATCAACACTGGCCTGCTGGGCTTCGTAGCTGGCTCGTGCCGCTGCGATACCGGAGTCGTAGGAGAGTGCCTTTTCGTAGGTTTCGATCAGGTCCAGGGACAGGGCCGGCTGGGCGCTGAGCAGTCCAATGAATCCGGTAAGCAGTCGTTTTCTCATTTCATCTCCTCGGGTAGGGGGAATGCCAGATGAGGTGGCTATTCGTGTCCTTAATTGGCCTGCGCGGTCATTATGGACAATAATCAACCCGATCTCTACACTTGCATCTGGCACCTAATTCGCCGCAGCCGGCTTTCACGGTTGGGTGCGACAAACTAAAATATCGCGTCTTGACGGGGTGCTGGCACGACCAATTGTTGGGCGAGCTGGCTGAGATTGTGAGCAGGCCAGGGCTTTACGCCATGTCTGCTATCCAGAACCCGCTGACCTGAACCGGATAATACCGGCGTAGGAATTCGAGGCAACACTTTCGGACGGCATTGGCGGGTTTTCTCGTACGTTGGATGCCGTTCCCGTCATACGCGACCCAAAACCATTGAATTTCAGGGGACGCAAAGATGACGACGGTACCTTCCTATCTCAGTGATTCGGCTCAGGTCGACACCGCAGCGGTCAAGCCACTGCCCAATTCCCGGAAAATTTACGTTGAAGGCAGTCGTCCTGACATCCGCGTGCCCATGCGCGAAATCCGTGTAGGCGATACGCCAACGGAAATGGGAGGGGAAAAAAACCCTTCGGTTGTGGTCTATGACACGTCGGGGCCCTACACCGACCCAGACGCGACCATCGATTTACGTCGAGGCCTTGCGCCTGTGCGTGCGGCCTGGATCAATGAGCGGGGCGATACCGACCAGTTGGAGGGGTACACCTCCGAATTTACTCGTCGGCGCATGAAAGATCCTCAGCTGGACCCCCTCCGCTTCATGGATGAGCGACAGCCCCTCAAAGCCAAGGCTGGTAAGAACGTAACCCAGATGCATTATGCGCGTCAGGGCATCATCACGCCGGAAATGGAATACATTGCGATCCGGGAGAACCAGAAACTTCAGGAAGCGCGAGCCCTGGGGCTGCTGAAAGACCAGCACCCAGGCCAGTCGTTTGGGGCGGCGCTGCCGGATGAAATCACCCCCGAGTTCGTCCGTGACGAAGTCGCTCGCGGTCGGGCAATCATACCCGCCAACATCAATCACCCGGAAACCGAGCCGATGATCATTGGCCGGAACTTCCTGGTGAAAATCAATGGCAACATCGGAAACTCTGCAGTCAGTTCGTCCATCGAAGAGGAAGTGGAGAAGCTGACCTGGGGGATTCGCTGGGGGGCGGATACCATCATGGATCTGTCCACCGGGAAGAACATCCATGAAACCCGGGAGTGGATCATTCGCAACTCTCCGGTCCCCATCGGGACTGTGCCGATTTACCAGGCGCTGGAAAAAGTGGGGGGCGTGGCTGAAGACCTGACCTGGGAAATCTTCCGTGACACCTTGATCGAGCAGGCCGAGCAAGGCGTGGACTACTTCACCATCCACGCTGGCGTTCGCCTGCACCATGTGCCGCTGACGGCCAACCGGGTGACCGGCATTGTTTCCCGCGGCGGGTCGATCATGGCCAAGTGGTGTCTTGCCCATCACACCGAAAGCTTCCTCTACACCCACTTTGAAGAAATCTGCGAGATCATGAAGGCCTACGATGTCTCCTTCAGTCTCGGTGATGGCCTGCGCCCGGGATCCATTGCGGATGCCAACGATGCGGCTCAGTTTGGTGAGCTGGAAACTCTGGGCGAACTCACCAAGATTGCCTGGAAGCACGACGTGCAGGTGATGATTGAAGGGCCGGGTCACGTCCCCATGCACCTGGTGAAGGAAAACATGGACAAGCAGCTGGAGTGCTGTGATGAAGCGCCGTTCTACACCCTAGGGCCGCTGATCACGGATATCGCGCCGGGCTACGACCACATTACGTCCGGTATTGGTGCCGCCATGATCGGCTGGTACGGCTGCGCCATGCTGTGTTACGTCACCCCGAAAGAGCATTTGGGGTTGCCCAACAAAGATGACGTAAAGACCGGGATCATCACCTACAAGATTGCGGCTCATGCAGCTGACCTGGCCAAAGGGCACCCCGGTGCTCAGGTCCGGGACAATGCACTGTCCAAGGCCCGCTTTGAGTTCCGTTGGGAAGACCAGTTCAATCTTGGGCTGGACCCGGATACCGCCCGTTCTTTCCATGACGAGACATTACCCAAAGAGTCCGCCAAGGTTGCCCATTTCTGCTCCATGTGCGGCCCCAAGTTCTGCTCGATGCAGATTTCCCAGGAGGTAAGAGATTACGCCAGGGACAAAGGGTTGGATGAGGTCGCGGCTGTGGATGCAGGGATGCAGGAGAAGTCCCAGCAGTTCCGTGATTCTGGCGGCAAACTTTACGACAAAGTGTAAGGCTGTGTGCTCCCGGCGCTTCAATGAGTGGTGTCGGGAGCGGTGCTTGCCAAGGCAGAGGGTCACCGGCTATCGTTTGCCGGTGACCTTTTTTTATTACAGATAGGGCGATCCTCTATGCCTACCGATAACGCCGTGAAGCCGTTTCAGTTCGGTCAGCGGGATGTTCACGTTGAGCGCCGCGAAACAGTGTTTCAGGGCTTTTTTCGAATGGATAAGCTCTGGCTAACCCATCCCAGGTTTGCCGGTGACCACATGCCGCAGTTCACTCGTGAACTGTTCATTCGTGGGGATGCAACATGCGTCTTGCCCTACGATCCTGAGCGCGATGAGGTGGTTTTGCTGGAGCAGTTTCGGGCCGGGGTACTGGGCCGTGATCAGTCTCCGTGGCTGCTGGAGCTGGTGGCGGGCATGAACGAAGACGGTGAAACGCCGGAGCAGGTGGCGCAAAGAGAAGCGCAGGAAGAGGCGGGGCTGCAATTCAGTCAGCTGGAAAAAATCTGTGAATACCTGGTGTCTCCGGGCGGCAGTACTGAGTTGATTCATCTGTACTGTGGTCAGGTGTCGTCCGAGCACGCCGGTGGTGTGCATGGTGTGGAGGCTGAGCACGAGGACATCCGTGTTCATGTGGTTGCTCTGGACGAAGCCCTGGCGATGATCGTTGATGGGCGAATCAATAATGCAGCCGCCATCATTGCGTTACAGTGGTTACAGATACATCGTTCACGAATCCGGGAGAGCTGGGGCCGGCCATGACGGAATGGGTCAAGAAGCCTGCGCGGTATGTCCCAGACCTGCGTCGTCTGGGGGCTCTGTGTGAAGGGAACTATCGTCGCCTGGCGCAGTTGCGTCAGGTTGAAACCCATGGCCAGTCATGCGCGGAATTCGAGTTGCACCGCAATGACACCTACCTGGGTAGGGTTCGCATTCAGGTGCTCCAGACCGCGAAATACACCGAAACCCTGCTGCTTGAACAGATCCACAATGGGGGGCGCTGGCTCAATAATCCGGAGCTGACAGTCCGGGTTTACCATGACGCTGTCATGGCCGAAGTGATCAGCTGGCGACGGGAAAGGCGCATCGCACCGGTCAATGACTACCCCAATCGATTCATGCATCATCCCGATGAGAAGGTCCAGGTGAACAGCTTCCTGGCGGACTGGCTGGACTATTGTCTCAAGTTTGGCCATGCCCCTTATGAACTTGTCACTTGGACCAATGGCTAATGCGTGCTGGTTGGTTGCTGAGCAGAATGTGAAATCTATTCACGATTATCTGCAGAAAACTCAATACCCTTTTTCAATCAAGGTATTGCAAATAGGCAGTACGCAAACTCAATGATTCTGGTGCTATGACGCAAAGCGACGAAGCAAAATGCCTTCGGGTACTGCAGCTAACCGACCCCCATTTGATGGCGGACCCGCACGGTGAGCTGCTGGGCATCAATACCCGTGACAGCCTAGACGCGGTCATTGTTCAAGTGCGTCGGGAGCGGCCGGCTCCTGACCTGGTGCTGGTCACCGGGGATCTGGCGCAGGATGCTTCCGAAGAAGCCTATCAGGCATTGAAGACCCGCTTGTCGGTATTTGATTGCCCGGTGCTTTGGATGGCGGGCAATCATGATGATTCAGAGAGGCTGGTGTTGATGGCTGGCCCTGAGGCATCTCGCAAGCACCTGATTGCCGGGGGCTGGCAGTTTGTGCTGCTGGATTCCTCGGTTCCTGGCAAAGTTTTCGGTTACCTCAGCGAAGCGGAGCTCGCTTTCCTTGAAAAAACGTTGGCCGAGCACGAGCCCCGGCCAACCCTCGTTGCCTTGCACCATCACCCAGTGGATATCGGTTCCGGTTGGATGGACAACATCGGTCTGATGAACCGGGATGAGTTTTGGCAGGTGGTGGACCGCTTTCCTCATGTCCAGGCTGTGTTATGGGGGCATGTTCACCAGGTTTGGGATGAGATGCGAAACCAGGTTCGCCTGCTCGCTACACCTTCGACCTGTATCCAGTTTAAGGGGGGCTCTGACCGGTTTGCGGTGGAGAGCCTGGCTCCGGGGTACCGGTGGTTTGAGTTGTCTCCATCGGGTTCCCTGTCGACAGAAGTCGGTCGGGTAGCCGAGTGTTCCTTTGTGCCGGATATGGACAGTACAGGCTACTGATGGCCCTGAAACCGGCGATTGTCTACCTGCATGGCTTCAACAGCTCCCCCAAGTCCCTGAAGGCTAATGAGTTGAGAGACTGGCTGCCTGGTTTGAATCCGGACATCGAGCTGTTGGTGCCTGAGCTGGGCTTTGACCCCGAACAGGCATACCGGCGGGCCAGCGATGCGCTTCAGTCCGTTGCCGGAAGGCCTGTCGGCGTCATCGGGAGCTCCCTGGGTGGCTTCTACGCGGCAGCGCTGAGTCAGCAGTTTGGTGTCCGGGCTGCGCTGATCAACCCGGCGGTGCGTCCCTACGAACTGCTTCATGACTACCTTGGCCCCCAGAATAACCCCTATACTGGTGAGAACTACCTGCTGACGACCGAGCACATGTATGCCCTGAAGCGGCTGGAGCCAGGAAAAATACGTTACCCGGAGCGGCTGCTTTTGCTGTTGCAGAGTGGCGATGAGACGCTGGATTACCGGGAGGCGCTGCAGCGGTTCCCCGGTTCGCCAGCCTGGGTGCAGGCGGGCGGAGATCACCGTTTCCAGCATTTTGAGGTGGTGGTGCCGGCAATACTGGCTTTTTTCGGCATGGCGGGGCCTCCGCAGTAATGGAGTCTGGCCGGTAACTTCAGGTAAACTGCGCGGAAAAAACGCCAAGGATCCAAAAAATGAGCGAAATTCCTGCCAACGTAAAATACATCGAAACCCACCAATGGGTTCGGGTGGAAGGTGACGGTACTGCGACGGTCGGCATAACCGACTTTGCCCAGGAGCAATTGGGTGATGTGGTGTATATCGGTTTGCCAGAGGTCGGCGCTACGGTCAATGGTGGCGAAGAAGCTGGCGTGGCTGAATCGGTCAAGTCTGCTTCTGATGTGTTCAGCCCAGTGACCGGCGAAGTGCTGGCGGTCAACGAGACACTGGAAGACGAGCCGGAAATGGTGAATGAAGATCCCTACGGTGAAGGATGGTTGTTCAAGGTCAAGCTCGCTGATGAGGGTGAGCTGGATGGCCTGATGGACGCTGACACCTATGCCGAGCTGGTCGCCGAGCAGGAATAAAGCTCGCTGGCCCTGAAGAAGGCAGGGGCTTCCCTGCCTTCTACCTTACCCCTCCCAAGCTAGCAAGTGGGCACCTCTTTGTGAGGGCTGTTCCGGCCTACGTTTCCCACGCATGCACTCATTCACATGCATCTATGTACATCTCCCATGCCGGTGGCGACCGGGTGGGTCACCTGTCTCGGTGGGTGCTGATGTATAATCCTTTGTTTAACCATAAGGGCATCAACGATGAAGTTCCCGGTACTCTATCTGCGCAAGGGTGCAGAGCGAAGGATCAAGGCAGGACACCTCTGGGTCTACAGCAATGAGGTAGACGCCAAGCGTTCCCCTCTTTCAGGTTTCGAGCCTGGAGCCCAGGCCGAACTGCGAACTTCAACGGACAAGCCATTGGGTACGCTGTTTGTTAACCCTCACGCCTTGATCTGTGGTCGCCTGATTAGCCGGGATCCCGAGCATGGCATGACACCCCAGCGCCTGACCCAGCGAATGGAAGCTGCGCTGGTGTTGCGGGAAAAACTCTTTGATCAGCCTTACTATCGCTGGGTGTTCGGCGATAGCGACGGGTTGTCTGGACTTGTGATTGACCGCTTTGGCGATACCGTGGTGGTGCAGATCTCCACCGCCGGTATGGAGTTGTTGCGAGAAGCCATCGTGCGAGCGGTCCAGCGCCTGATTCACCCTCAGGCTATTGTGCTCAAGAACGATGGCAAAATGCGCGAGGTGGAAGGGCTGCCCTGCTACGTCGAGCAGGTGCATGGTGCGCCCACGGATACCCTGACGGTGGTGGAGAACGGCGTCCGCTTCGAAGTGCCCTTGAGTGGTGGCCAGAAAACCGGTTGGTTCTACGATCACCGAATGAACCGGCAGCGGCTGCAGCAGTACGCATCAGGAAAGCGGGTTCTGGATGTGTTCAGTTACGTCGGTGGCTGGGGGGTGCAGGCGGCCAGTGCCGGGGCGACCCAGGTAACTTGCGTGGACAGTTCCGCCCAGGCTGTTAACGCAGTGCATCACAACGCATCGCTGAACGGGTTGGACAATGTCGATACCATCGAAGGAGACGCATTTGACGCCCTGAAAGCGTTGGCGGCGGAAAAAGAGCGATTCGATGTGGTGGTGTTGGATCCTCCAGCGCTGATCCCCAGGCGTCGGGACCAGAAAGCGGGGGAGCAGGCCTACGCCCGTCTGAACCAGCTGGGCTTGCGGCTGCTGGCGAAAGACGGCGTACTGGTCTCCGCCTCGTGCTCCATGCACCTGTCCCAGGAGCGGCTGATTGACATCATTCGCAGCAGCGGTCGAAAGATTGATCGTTTTGTCCAGTTGCTGGAGCAGGGACACCAGGCACCCGATCATCCGGTTATTCCTGGCATCCCTGAAACCGACTACATCAAGTCCTGCTTTGTGCGTTCACTGACCGGCTTCTTCTGAGTCGGTCGATGCATCGCCTGCTGGCGCAATGGTCGGCTCATGGGCGACCCTTGCCGGGTCCATGGCGAGCGCTTCCAGTTGTCCCTGTTTAGCCAGTGCCATTGCCAGCCTGGTTTGTTCTTCCTGCACGCATAAGGGTTCTACGCTTCGTGCCAGGGTAACCGACATCAGACGGGTCAAGTCCCTGCGACGGCCGGGGATGTCCAGGTCATCGTCGTTGGCCTGACCCGGATCAAACTTGAGCGCTTGGCTGGCAGGTGTTTCCTCTTCGCTACCCCATAGCATGAATTCCAGTGGGTGGAATCCTTGTGTCAGGTAATGGAAGTCGGTGGACTGATGCTCGCTTGCCAGGAAGTCCGGTGTGAGCGGGACTTCGGAGTACACCAGGCCACTGCGGGGATACCCGGGCACCTGATCGAGGTAGCCCGGGATCATCGGCCAGGCGTCGACGGTATCTCGATCATTGCTCACCTGCGGTGGCGCTATGGCTGCAAGCTTGTAGTCGGCAGCCAGCAAGCGGTAGTGGTCGTGGGCATCAAGCCAGGCCGCTTGGGCTGCTTGCAGGGCGTCCGTTGACGGCGCATCCAGAAAGCCTGTCACTGTCGCGTGGAGAGTCGCCACTGTCGCACAAACGGCGTCGCTGCGCTGACCAACCCGTTCCATAGCTTCTGCGTCTGGGGGTGTGGCCGAAGTGATGGGTGGCTGTGATTGTTCGGGCTCTGGTGCCTGGTTACAAGCTGAGAGCGCGAGGGTGATCACGGCGATGAGCGGCAGCAGTGTCCCGTATTGTTGTTTCATGAGCAGCCCGGGTTCAGTCGCGCAGAGAAATGATGGTCCAGCCTTCCTGTTGAGCCAGGTGCTGCAAGGTAGGGTCTGGGTCTACGGCAACGGGGTTGCTGACCTGCCGCAACAGCGGCACATCATTATGGGAATCACTGTAGAACCAGGCGCCCTCAAGGTCAGCGTCGTTGTCGGCCAGCCACTCCTCAAGCCGGGTAACCTTGCCTTCCTGGAACGAAGGGGTTCCGCTAACCCGGCCGGTATAGCGTCCCTCAACCTGCTCAGGGTCCGTGGCGATCAGGTGCTCGATACCCAGCAGTGCCGCAACTGGCTCGGTGACGAAGCGGTTGGTCGCCGTAATGATCATCAGGGTATGCCCTTCGTCCCGGTGCCGTGCTAGCAGATCAGTCGCTTTGCGTTGCATCATCGGAAGAATCTTGCGTTCGACAAACTGCTGGCGCCACTGATGCAGCTGGGCGGTATCGTGCTGGGTCAAGGGTTCCAGAGAAAAACTCAGGTACCGGTGAATGTCGAGCTCGCCATTCAGGTACTCCTGGTAAAACTGGTCGTTGGCCTTGCGATAGTGCTCTGCATCGACAATGCCTTCCTCTACCAGGAATTCACCCCAGGCATGATCGCTGTCGCCAGCCAGAAGTGTGTTGTCGAGGTCAAATATTGCAAGTGTCACCAGCGGCTCCTTCTTTGCCGAAATTTTGGAAGCGCTAAGTCTACCACGCCGCGAATGCGACAGCCTGTTTGCCGAAACATGGTCTTTCTGTAAAAATGAAGCCAACTTGGACAATTTTTACCGACAGGAATCTGCTGAAAAATCAGTAGTTACAAAATTAGAGGGCTGTGCCGTGATCGACTCGGATGGTTTCAGGCCCAACGTCGGAATCATTTTAACCAACCACCGGGGGCAGGTCCTCTGGGCAAGGCGAATAGGCCAGGACTCCTGGCAGTTTCCTCAGGGCGGGATCAAAACCAACGAATCCCCTGAAGAGGCGCTGTACCGGGAGCTGAAGGAAGAGGTTGGGCTTGGGGCGACTGATGTGGAAATCATCAGCTGCACCCGGGGCTGGCTGCGTTATCGCCTTCCCCGACGGATGGTGCGACACAACTCGCATCCCGTGTGTGTGGGGCAGAAACAGAAATGGTTCCTGCTGAGGATGCTTTCACCAGACGCACAGGTATGTGTGGATGGTACGGATTCGCCGGAATTCGACGGCTGGCAATGGGTGAGTTACTGGTATCCCCTTGGCCAGGTGGTTTCCTTTAAACGGGAAGTTTATCGGCGAGCGTTGCGGGAGTTGGCTCCCAGGCTGTTTCGAAGTATGGAACAGCGGCACCGGGGGGAGCTGGTGCCCCGCGTCAAAAATCAATAGAGGCGATGGACTGAACCGTGGCGATGCTCAATGTACTGCGCAACCTGGTACAGGAGGTCAACAGTGCCCATGATCTTCCGGAGGCACTGGGGATTATTGTGTCCCGGGTACAGTCCGCCATGGAAACAGAAGTCTGCTCGGTCTATCTGCTGGACCCGGACAGCAACCGTTACATCCTTATGGCGACCGAAGGTCTCTACCGCGAAGCGGTGGGCAAGGTCAGTCTGGGGTATTCCGAAGGCCTGATCGGCCTGGTGGGCTCCCGGGAGGAGCCGATCAATCTGGAAGACGCCCCGTCCCACCCCCGCTACCGCTATTTTCCCGAAACGGGCGAAGAGCGCTTCCGATCATTTCTTGGTGTTCCGATTATTCACCACCGCCGGGTACTCGGCGTACTGGTGGTTCAGGAGCGTGAAAATGCCCGCTGCTTTGATGAGGGTGAGGAAGCGTTTCTGGTTACCGTCTCCGCCCAGTTGGCGGGGGTGATCGCTCACAGCGAAGCAACGGGCGCCATCAGTGGTTTGTCTTTGACCGGCGAACGCGCAAAAGATGTGTGTTTCAGTGGTGTTGCCGGAGCCCAGGGTGTGGCCATTGGTGAAGGGGTGGTGGTTTACCCGGCCGCTGATCTGGATGCCGTTCCCGAGAAGCAGGTTGAAGATATCGAGCCGGAACTTGCCCTGTTCGGTGACGCCGTCTCCGCGGTTCGGGAAGAAATCGGCCAGGTAGCTGAGCGACTGGCCAGTCAGTTGAGGCCTGAAGAGCAGGCCCTGTTTGATGTATACCTGCGAATGCTGGGGGACGATGCGTTACCGGGCGAAGTGGTGACCCGAATACGCGATGGCCAGTGGGCGCAGGGGGCGTTGAAGCAAGTTGTGCAACAGTATGTCCGTCATTTTGAAATGATGGATGATCTTTACCTGCGAGAGCGTGCTGTCGATATCCGGGATCTTGGCCGGCGTCTGTTGTCGCACCTGCAGGAAGGGGATCAGCAGGATCGCACCTACCCGCAGAATACCGTGCTTGTCAGCGAAGAGCTTACGCCAGCCATGCTCGGTGAAGTACCCCGGGAACAGTTGGCGGGGCTGGTGTCGGTGAGGGGCTCCGGGAACTCCCATGTGGCGATCCTCGCTCGGGCGATGGGTGTGCCGACGGTGATGGGGCTGGTGGATATCCCGGTGAACCAGCTGGAAGGCCGTGAAGTCATCGTTGATGGCTTTGAAGGGCAGATCTACGCCTCGCCCTCGCAAGAACTGAGGACCTTTTACCAGGACATCTGCAACGAAGAAGATGAACTGGTCAAGGGATTGGAAGCGCTGCGGGATAAACCCTGCGAAACCACTGACGGTCATCGGGTGTCGTTGCTGGTCAACACCGGCTTGATGACGGATGTGGTTCGTTCCCTCAGTCACGGCGCGGAGGGCATTGGGCTCTACCGGACGGAAGTGCCCTTCATGATCAAGGATCGCTTCCCCTCGGAGCAGGAGCAGCGCGAGTATTATCGCGAACAGCTGGAGGCCTTTGCCCCCAACCCGGTGACCATGCGAACCCTGGATATTGGGGGCGATAAGGCGCTGACTTACTTCCCGATCCAGGAAGAGAACCCGTTTCTGGGGTGGCGGGGGATTCGGGTAACGCTTGATCACCCGGAGATCTTCCTGGTTCAGGTACGGGCGATGCTCAAGGCCAGTGAGGGCCTGAATAACCTGCAGATCATGCTGCCGATGGTCAGCAACATCTCAGAAGTGGAAGAGTCCTTGCACCTGATTTACCGCGTTTACCACGAGGTGCGCGAAGAAGGCTACGACATCCATATGCCGAAAGTGGGGGTGATGGTCGAGATTCCCGCTGCGGTCTATCAGGTCCGCGAACTGGCGGACCGTGTAGATTTCTTGTCGGTGGGTTCCAACGACCTGACCCAATACCTGCTGGCGGTGGACCGGAATAATCCCCGGGTTGCCCAGTTGTACCACTCCTATCACCCGGCTGTGTTGCAAGCGTTGGTGCGGATTGCCCAGGATGCCCATGCGGTTGGTAAGCCCGTGAGCATTTGTGGTGAGCTGGCCGGCGACCCCGGTGGCGCGGTGCTGCTCATGGCGATGGGCTATGACGCGCTCTCAATGAACGCCGCGAGCCTGCCCAAGGTTAAATCGGTCTTGCGGAGTCTGAGCCGCGAGTGGGCGGCGCAATTGCTGGAAGATGTTCTGCTACTCGACTCTCCTCATGTCATCAAGAGCTGCGTTGACCTGTCGCTGCGAAGCGCGGGCTTTGGACGCTACCTTCGGCCGGGCAAAAGTTCGGCAGCAATGAGGCAGGAAAAGACGTCGGCCTAGACCCCTATGGGCCCGCCAAGCATGGCGTTTGGCCTATTTGTAGGGTGAGTACTCTAAAATGGACTGCTAGATTAGGGCGACCCCGTGTTCAATGTTTGGAAAAACAACGATGGCAGCAACCCATACAGAGATTAAGCCGAGACCTCGAATTGGTTTGGCCCTTGGCGGGGGCGGGCCGCTCGGCGGTATATACGAAATTGGTGCCCTGCGGGCTCTGGATGAGGCGCTTGATGGGCTCGATTTCAATGACGTCGATGTGTACGTTGGGGTCAATGCCGGGTCGTTTGTTGCTGCCAACCTGGCAAACCAGGTCACAACGGCTCAGCTATGTCGGATCTTTGTCCGCAATGAAGCGGAAGTGCATCCGTTCCACCCGGAGGTGTTTTATCGTCCGGCACTGCGGGAGTTCGGCAGCCGTTTGTTGTCAGTACCAAAGCTGGTCACAACGGCCTTGTCCCGGTTCGTCAATAACCCCTATGACCAGAGCCTGCTGGAGGCCCTGACGATCCTCGCCCAGGCTGCGCCGGCGGGGCTGTTCGATAATGAAGGGCTACACGATTACCTGAAGCGGGCCTTCACCATGCTGGGGCGGGCGAACGATTTTCGCCAGTTGAAACGCAGTCTCTACATCGTTGCAACGGATGTGGAAAGCTCTGAGCCGGTTTGCTTTGGTGCGCCTGGCTTTGATCATGTGCCCATTTCCAAAGCGATCCAGGCCAGTACATCAGCTCCGGGGATTTACGTGCCCGTTAATATTGATGGCCGCTACTACGTGGATGGCACTTTGCGTAAGGCCCTGCATGCGTCGGTGGCGTTTGAGGATGGTGCCGACTTGGTGTTCGCGGTGAACCCCCAGGTGCCCATTGATGCCAGCGCTGCGGTACGGGCCGGAACCATGTCTCCGGGAACCTTGACCCACTCTGGTATGCCCAACCTGTTGTCCCAGACCTTCCGCACCATGGTCTATTCCCGGATGCAGGCGGGCATTGCCCAGTATTCCCGTGATTACCCGGATAAGGACCTGCTGTTGTTTGAGCCGACCCGGGATGATGCCAAGTTGTTCTTCTCCAGTGTGTTCAGCTTCCAGACTCGACGGATGGTGTGTGAGCACGCCTATCAGATGACCCGGAGGGATTTGCTGAATCGTGCGGACGAGCTGGAGCCGAGGCTGTTGCGCTATGGTATTCGCCTTCGTCGCGATCGGCTGGAGGATGAACAGCGTACCATCAGCACCAGTCTGTACGGCGAGATGCTTCCGCTCTATGTTGCGCGAGACCGCAGAAAGGCGCAAAAGGGACGTCTGGGGGCGAGTCTCAATGGTGTGACTGAGATGATTCAGAAAGCCTTGTAAGGCCGGGTTAAGGCTTTGAAAATGGCTTCAGGGTTCCCTGGAGCCACCTTCCTGCTCCAGTCTGGTGAGGTACTGTTGCCAGAACTCCGGGGCTTTTTCTCCCAGTTCCCTGAGATAGCTCCAGGTGTAGAGCCCGGAGTCGTGACCGTCGCTAAACGTCAACTTGAGGGCATAGTTGCCAATCATCTCCGCACCGGTGACCAAAACGTCGCGCTTGCCCGTTTGCAGGGTACCGGGTCCATTGCCATGGCCGCGAACCTCGGCGGAAGGGGAGTACACCCGGAGCAACTCGAAGGGCAGCTCGAAACTCTGGCCATCAGCATAATCGAGATGGACCAGGCGGCTTTGCTTGCGGATCTGGATGTTGGTGGGGCGTTGTTCCGTCATGGTGTGACCCGTTGGCAGTGCACCCCGCCCAAGGGCGGGGTTGGCTATAAGGACTTAGAGGATATAGCGGCTCAGGTCTTCGTCTTCCGACAGCTCCCCAAGCTTTTCATCAACATAAGCCGCAGTGATCTCAAACTGCTCGTTCACTTTATCGCCGGCATCGAACGACAAGCTTTCCAGCAGGCGTTCAAGCACCGTATGCAGGCGGCGGGCACCGATGTTCTCCGTGCTCTCATTTACTTTCCAGGCTACTTCCGCGATACGGGCGATGGCATCGTCACTGAAGGTCAATTGGACGCCTTCAGTGGACAGCAGTGCCTGGTACTGCTGGACAAGTGATGCATCAGGTTCGGTCAGGATGCGCTTGAAATCGTCCGGGCTGAGCGCTTGCAGTTCCACCCGGATCGGCAGTCGGCCCTGGAGTTCCGGAATCAGGTCGGAGGGCTTGGCCAAGTGAAACGCGCCCGAGGCAATGAACAGGATATGATCGGTCCGGACCGAGCCAAACTTGGTGCTCACGGTGCTGCCTTCGATCAGTGGCAACAGGTCCCGTTGTACCCCTTCACGGGATACGTCGGTGGAGGCGTTTTCCGAACGCTTGGCAACTTTATCAATCTCGTCGATGAACACGATGCCATTCTGCTCGACGGCCTGAATGGCTTTCTGTTTGAGCTCCTCTTCGTTGACGAGCTTGGCGGCTTCTTCGTCCTTGGCGCGGCGCATGGCGTCGGCGACCTTCATCTTGCGGGTCTTGCGGCGCTCTGACGACAGGTTAGAGAACATGTTCTGCAGTTGAGAGGTCATTTCCTCCATACCGGGAGGGGCCATGATTTCCACCCCAGGGCCAGCGCTGCTGAGTTCAATCTCGATTTCCTTGTCATCCAGCTCGCCTTCCCGCAGCTTCTTGCGGAACATCTGGCGGGTACTGGAGTCCTGGGTATTGCGGCCATCATCGTCAAACCCGCGGGCGGGTGGCAGCAAAGCGTCAAGGATGCGGTCTTCGGCTGCGTCGAGGGCACGGTTTTCGTGTCGCTTCATGTCCTGTTCGCGGATCATTTTGACCGCCATGTCCACCAGGTCGCGAATGATCGATTCGACGTCCCGGCCAACATATCCCACTTCGGTAAACTTGGTTGCTTCAACCTTGAGGAAGGGGGCGTCTGCCAGCTTTGCCAGGCGACGGGCAATTTCTGTCTTGCCCACTCCGGTCGGGCCAATCATCAGAATGTTCTTGGGTGTGATTTCATCGCGCAGGGTGCTGTCGAGCTGCATGCGGCGCCAGCGATTACGCAGGGCAATGGCGACCGCGCGTTTGGCTTCACCCTGACCAACGATGTGTTTATTGAGTTCGTGGACAATTTCTCGGGGAGTCATTGCAGACATGGTGGCTCCGGGTCAGTCGTTTTTGGACAGCACTTCAAGGGTGCGATTGTGGTTGGTGTAGATGCAGATATCGGCGGCGATATCGAGACCCTTTTCGACAATCTCGTGAGCGCTGAGCTCGGTGTTTTCCTGGAGTGCGCGGCCCGCGGCCTGGGCAAACGGGCCTCCAGAGCCAATTGCGATCAGGCCGTTTTCCGGCTCGATGACATCACCGTTACCGGTAATGATCAATGACGCGGTTTTGTCCGCTACCGCCAGCAGTGCTTCGAGTCGGCGCAGGGCCCGGTCGGTGCGCCAGTCTTTGGCAAGCTCGACCGCCGCCCTGGTGAGGTTGCCCTGGTGCTTTTCAAGCTGGGCTTCGAAGCGTTCAAAAAGGGTGAAGGCATCGGCGGTTCCGCCAGCAAACCCGGCAAGCACCTGGCCGTTGTAGAGGCGCCGAACCTTGCGTGCGTTTCCTTTCATGACGGTGTTGCCCAGAGAGACCTGGCCGTCGCCACCCATGGCGACCTCGTCGTCGCGTCGCACGGAAAGAATCGTAGTCATGTTGGCTCCAATTGCCCGAGATAGGTTGGGGAGCGGTGTGGTGGCTCCCTAGCGTGTCTGGGTGTAATGGAGGCGCTGCCCCGGTTTTCAAGGTGGCAGCGAAGGCCAGGGGGTGAAAAAAGTTTAGTTAAGCGGGTCTTTCGCTAGCCTTCCCTGGGGATCTTGCGCACCAGTGGCTGGATGTTGATGGAGACCAGCTTGTCAACGGCGGAGTTCATCTGGCTGCGGGAGGTGAATGGGCCCACGTTGACACGGTACCAGGTCGAGCCGCTGTCCAGGTCGATCCGGCTGACCTGGGCGCGAAGCCCCTGAAAGGCAATCTGAGCCCGCTGGCGCTCAGCGTCGGTAGAGTTCCGGAACGACCCGGTTTGTACCACGTAATTGTATTGCTGCTGGGATGGGGAGGGGGTGTATTCGTCCACATCCGACGGAATCACTTCGGAATCCGGAAGCATCTCATAAAACCGGAACCCCTGCTGTTCCTGGGGTTGGGCTGGGGGCGCAGTCGTGTTGGTTGACGGCGCCGTTGCCACGGGGGCTGGTGCTGGGGTGGCAACCGTGGGGCGAACCTGCTGAGGGTTGATGGTGTTCAGATACAGGATAAACCCGATAAAGCCGCCAACGGCGGCCAGGGACAGGATCCAACGCACGGAAAGGCCTCCGGACTGGCGGTGTGACGGTGAGGCGGCCGGCTTTGCCGGGCGCTTGGCGCCCGGAGCCTTGGAGCGGGTGCTGGCAGCACCGGCCGGTCGACTTCTTTTTGCGTAATCTCTCGGCATGCGGGGAGATCTCTGTGGCTTTGCTGCGCCGGTTTACATCTCTTCGGGGGCGCTGACTCCCAGGAGATCCAGGCCGTTGACAATAACCTGCCGAACCGCCAGATACAGGCTGATGCGGGCGTCGCGGATGGCCTGATCCTCGACCAGAACCTTGTGCGCGTTGTAGTAGGTGTGGAATTGCCCTGCCAGTTCGCGAAGGTAATGGGTCAGGTGGTGCGGCTCCCGTTGAGACGCGGCATTGGCGATCAGCTCGGGGTATCGGGCGAGCTGGTTGGCCAGGTCCTTTTCCTCATCCAGTGTCAGCAGCGAAAGGTCGCCCTGACATTCACTCCGGTTCCGGGCAATGCCTTCGTCAGCCAGCTTGCGCAGTACGCTGCAGATACGGGCATGTGCATACTGAATGTAGTAAACCGGGTTTTCATTGGTCTGCGAGCGCGCCAGGTCGATATCAAAGGTCAACTGGGAGTCCACACGGCGGGCTGCGAGAAAGAAGCGGGTAGCATCCCGGCCAACTTCGTCGATAAGGTCGCGCAGGGTCACGTAACTGCCGGCGCGCTTGGAAATCTTCACTTCCTGGCCGGAGCGGGTCACCATGACCATCTGATGCAGCACGTAGTCTGGCCAGCCCTTGGGAATGCCGCTCTCCAGGGCCTGTAGCCCAGCGCGTACCCGGGTTACGGTGGAGTGATGGTCGGCACCTTGCTCGTTGATGACCGTCGTAAAGCCGCGCTGCCATTTGTCGAGATGATAAGCCACGTCCGGCAGGAAGTAGGTGTAACCACCGTCCTTCTTGCGCATGACCCGGTCTTTATCGTCGCCAAATTCGGTGGTCATGAGCCACATGGCACCGTCTTTCTCGTAGGTAAAGCCGTTTTCTTTCAGGCGCTCGACTGTTGCCTCGACCTTCCCGTCGGCATAGAGGGAAGACTCAAGGAAATACACGTCGAACTCTACGCCAAAGGCCTTGAGGTCAAGGTCCTGTTCGCGGCGCAGGTAGGCCACAGCGAAGTCGCGGATGGCGTCCTGGTCTTCCGGATCACCTTTACCGGTGACTTCACGGTCATCCGCAGTGACAGTTTCTCCGGCCAGGTAGGCGTTGGCCACATCGATGATGTAGTCGCCGCGGTAGCCATCTTCAGGCCAGCTTTCATGGTCTGGTGTCAGGTTCTTGGCCCGAGCTTGCACAGACAAGGTCAGGTTGTTGATCTGGGCGCCGGCGTCGTTGTAGTAAAACTCCCGAGTGACTTTGTAGCCGTTGGCATCCAATAGCCGGCACAGGCAGTCGCCGATGGCGGCGCCCCGGCCATGACCTACATGAAGTGGGCCAGTCGGATTGGCGGATACAAATTCGACCTGGACTGACTCACCCTTGCCGCTCTCATTGCGTCCGAACCCGTGCCCCTGGTCAAGGATGGTCGCAACAATTTCAAAGGCGCTGGACGTGCTCATGAAAAAGTTGATGAAACCTGGGCCGGCAATGTCCACCTTGTCCACTGCGCTGCTGGCGGGCAGTCGGTCGATCAGCATTTCCGCCAGTTGGCGGGGCGGGCAGCCGGCGGCCTTGGCGGCGACCAGTGCGATGTTACAGGCGTAATCGCCGTGGGCTTTGTCCTTGGTATTGCCAACCTGGGGCGCGAAGGCCATGTCGGCAGGCAATGTGCCCTCGGATTGCAGGGTCGCCAGGGCGGACTGGAGCAGTTCGGTAACAATCTCTTTCATGCTGTCGGATGATTCGGTCAGTGGGGTTTGGAGGTGGTGCTGAAGGCACCCGAGGTTAAGGGGGCTATTATCGCGGAAAGGCGGTGGATTCTCAATGCGCGAGACCGGTTGGCGCTAGCCGGTTTCCAGGGGGTCGACATCAACCTGCCAGCGCAGGCCCGGGGGTTGCCGCTGTTGGTCCAGTGTCAGCGTGAGCTGGCTGAGGGTTCGGGCAAGCTGTGCGCGAGTCGGGCTCAACAGCACAAGCTGGGCGCGGTGTCGGTCGGCGCGCCTGGCGATAACAGCTGGCAGTGGCCCCCAGATATCCAGCTGGGCGGCTGGAGCCATGTTTCGGGCGTGTTCCAGAAAACGGAGGCTGGCCTCCATCGTGCCTGCTTCCGCCCGTAGAATTGCCATGGCCTGGAATGGTGGCAAATGGGAGGCTTCCCGCTCTGCGAGCATCTGTCCGGCAATCGGGAGATACTGTCCTTTGCAGAGTGCGTTGAGCAACGGGTGATCACTGTGACAGGTCTGTACGATAACCCGTCCCGCCAACTTGCCTCGCCCGGCCCGGCCGCTCACTTGTATCAGCGTTTGGATGAGTTGTTCGGGCGCGCGGAAATCCACACTGAACAGACCGCCATCGGCATTGACGACGATTACCAGGGTCACGTTGGCAAAATCGTGCCCCTTGGCGAGCATCTGGGTGCCGACTAGGATGCAGGGCGCGCCACTGTTGACCCGTTCCAGAAGTCCCTGGATGCTGCCTTTGCGTTGCGTACTGTCGCGATCTACCCGGATCACCGGCGTGTTGGGAAACTGTTCGCTGAGAACGTCTTCGGTGCGTTCGGTGCCCTGGCCGATGGGTTTGAATGCCTCACTTTGGCAGCTGGGGCAGTGGTCGGTAGCTGCAGTTTGGTAGTCACAGTGGTGACAGCGCATCGCGCGGTCGCGACGGTGATAGGTCAGGCGAGTGTCGCAGCGTGGGCACTCCATGGTGTGCCCGCAGTCAAAGCACATCATCACCGGGGCATAGCCGCGTCGATTGACGAAGACCAGGGCCTGTTGGCCAGCGTCCAGGCATTGCCGGATTGCCATCAGGGCTGGGCGTGACAGACCGCCTTCCAGCGGGCGGCTGCGGACATCCATCAGCTGAATGGCCGGCGGCTTGGCTTGTCCCGCTCGTTGTTCGAGCTTGACCAGCCCGTATCTGCCGGTCTGTGCATTATGAACAGACTCCAGGGAGGGCGTGGCGGAACCGAGAATGATCGGGCATTGGTTTAACTGGGCACGGTAGATCGCCAGGTCCCGGCCGGAATAACGGAACCCTTCGCCCTGTTTGTACGAGCTGTCATGCTCTTCGTCCACCACCAGGGTGGACAGTCGGGTAAAGGGAAGCAGGGCAGCAGAGCGGGTGCCAATGAGAATAACCGGTTCGCCGTTACGGATGCGGAGCCAGGTTTCAAGTCGCTCGGAATCGTTTAGGGCGGAATGCCAGACTG
This sequence comes from Marinobacter zhejiangensis, assembly GCF_900114775.1. Classification (GTDB taxonomy): domain Bacteria; phylum Pseudomonadota; class Gammaproteobacteria; order Pseudomonadales; family Oleiphilaceae; genus Marinobacter; species Marinobacter zhejiangensis. The sequence goes on along the minus strand of NZ_FOUE01000005.1, from coordinate 73,016 downwards.
CGATCCTGTTGCCGAAGTAGCGTCGGAAGCGGGCGACGGTTTGGGGGGTCAGGTTGATTTCGGGGACCAGAACCAAGGCCTGGCCCTCGTCCGCCAAGTGTTTTTCCAGGTAGTGTAAATAAACTTCGGTTTTGCCACTGCCGGTGATGCCGAATAGCAGTGTCGTGGTAAAGCCGGATTCTGGGGGCGGGAGTGCCTGGAACGCCTCCTGCTGGTGCGCTGTCAGTGGGGGCAGGGGAGCAAGCTCTGGCTGAGGGCTTTCGCTGACCGGAGATTGGTCACCTTGTGTGACTAACCCGGCGTCCCTGAGTGCATTTAGCTGGGCACGGCTGAAGCCCCGGTCCAGGATTGATTTTGTCGGCTGAGCGGATGCCTGCGCGCTGAGCCATTGCCAGAGCTCTCTTTGGCGGCGGGCGCGAGCGGGAATGGCGTCCAGCTCACCGGCTACCTGCCAGCTGGGTTCCGTTTTTAGCTCAGCTGCGCGGCCGCGGCGAAGCGCAGGGGGCAGTGCCATGAACAGGCACTCGCCTAGCGGGTGCTGGTAGTAGCGGGCTGCCCATCTCAGTAATTGCAGGGTTTCTTCCGGCAGAACCGGCCAGGCCTCCAGGGCCTCGTTGACGTTTTTGAGGGTGAAGTTGTCCGGTGTTGGTGTTCCGGTTTCCACCACAAGGCCAACGGCAGACTGTCGACCAAAGGGGATGCGGACCCGTTGTCCTGGCGCCAGTTGAAGGTCGTCTGGAACCTGGTAATCGAACAGCCGGCGCAGTGGGCGGTTCAGGGCGATGCGAACATTGCTTGTCACTGCGACTCCAGGCTGGGTTAAGGTCGGTCTGCCCATCGCGAGAGCAGGGTGCGGAAAGTGCCTACGACGGAGGTCATCTGATCGTCCTCGACGTGGGCTTGACTACTTGCTATACAGTGTAGATGCAAGTAATATTCGCGATCTGTTGATGGCCGGGCACGATTGTGCATGGTCTTTTTATATGATTCAAATGCGGTGCCTGGCGCCTGGATAGATAAACTATCCCGCGATCAGGTAGCGGCATTACCTTAAGGGGTTCGCCATGAAAGAAGGTATCCATCCGAAGTACGAAGACATCACCGCGACCTGCAGCTGTGGCAACGTGATCAAAACTCGTTCCACCATCGCTCAGGATCTGCAGCTGGACGTATGTTCCCAGTGTCACCCGTTCTACACCGGTAAGCAGAAAGTTATGGATACCGGTGGCCGTATCGACCGCTTCCAGAAGCGTTTCGGTGGCCGCATCGGTGGCAAGAAAGCCTGATCTGAAATCTGGCTGTAATGAAAAGCGCCTTTCGAGGCGCTTTTTTTATGCCTGATGTTCCGGTGGAAGGTGGGATCTACGTATTGCGGTTGATCATTTGTTGCTCAGCAGGCCTTGTTTGAGCTGAACCTTCGCGCCATAATGGCGCGCTCCGCTGGGTGAGGACTCAGCGGCGATTTAGAGAGAGTATTCGTGACCCGGTGTTAGGATGCCGTTTTCTTCAGAATTAACAGTAGCTTGTGTTTTTCTGGGGTGGTCAGTACAACGTACTCCTTCCTTTTAACGTGACAAACGGAACAGTGGCAATGTCTCAAGATCTGAAAACAGCAGCCCTTGAATATCACGCCTCCCCGCGGCCAGGTAAAATTAGTGTTGAAATCTCTAAGGCTACCCAGACGTCTCGCGATCTTTCTCTGGCGTACAGCCCCGGGGTTGCCGAACCGGTCCGCGAGATCGCAAAAGACCCGGAGAATGCATACAAATATACCGCCAAGGGCAACCTGGTAGCGGTTATCTCTGACGGTACTGCGATCCTTGGTCTGGGGAATCTTGGCCCCCTGGCGAGCAAGCCGGTAATGGAAGGCAAGGGCGTACTGTTCAAGCGTTTTGCTGGTATCGACGTTTTCGATATCGAAGTGAACTCCGAAAGCCCGCAGGCCTTCATTGAGACTGTGGAGCGCATCGCTGATACCTTTGGTGGCATTAACCTGGAAGACATCAAGGCGCCTGAGTGCTTTGAGATTGAGCGTGCGTTGATTGAGAAGTGCAGCATCCCGGTCTTCCACGACGACCAGCACGGTACTGCAATTGTTACTGCCGCGGGCATGATCAATGCCCTCGAACTGCAGGGCAAGAAAGTTGAAGAGGCCAAAGTCGTCTGCCTGGGCGCTGGCGCAGCTGCGATTGCCTGCATGAAACTGCTGGTTAGCTGTGGTGTGCTGTCCGAGAACATCTACATGCTGGACCGTAAGGGTGTGATCCACTCTGGTCGTGACGACCTGAATCAGTACAAGGCTATGTTCGCTAACGATACTGACAAGCGCACGCTGGATGATGCCATTGACGGTGCCGATGTTTTTGTTGGCCTGTCTGGTCCTGATCTGCTGACTGCAGAGCAGCTGAAGACGATGGCGCCTAATCCGATCGTGTTCGCCTGCTCCAACCCGGATCCTGAGATTAGCCCGGAAGTGGCTCTGGCTGCCCGTGATGATCTTATTATGGCGACCGGTCGTTCCGACTACCCTAACCAGGTGAACAACGTACTTGGCTTCCCGTTCATCTTCCGTGGCGCCCTGGACGTTCGTGCCACTACGATCAACGAGGAAATGAAGGTCGCAGCCGTTCACGCGATTGCGGAACTGGCTAAAGAGCCGGTGCCCAAGGATGTTTGTGACGCCTATGACGTTGACAGCCTGGAGTACGGAAAGGAATACATCATTCCGAAGCCTCTTGATGTTCGTCTGCTTGAAGTCGTTCCTGCGGCGGTTGCCCGTGCTGCGGTGGATTCCGGCGTTGCTCGCAACCCGTACCCTGCGCATTACCCGCTGAAAAGCCTGGAAGACATCAAGTAATCCAGTGTTTGGGGAATAAAAAAACCGGCGGTGATTACCGCCGGTTTTTTTATGTCTGAGATTCAGGTTTGTTGCCGGCTCAGAACAGTTCTTGAGGAAGGCTGGTTGCATCGTCGCCGTCAGTGCCTAGCCCGTTGCCATTGGTGTTGGCGGTGGGGGCGAGGGGGGCTGGTGCGTTCTCTTCCTTGAACATCTCAAAGATAGCGCCTTCCTGGCCGGGTCTTGCCCTTTGCCCGGTTGTTGGGTCGATGCGTACGCTCACCAGTCCGTTGGGCTGGGGCATGAAGGCGGCAGGCTTGCCTTCAAGGGCTATGGTCATGTACTCCAGCCATACTGGTAGTGCAGTAGTGGCGCCGTATTCACTGCGGCCCAAGGGGTTGGGCTGATCAAAACCTATCCAGGCGGTGGTGGCCATGTCATGGTTGAACCCGCTGAACCAGGTATCCCTTTGTTCGTTGGTTGTGCCGGTTTTTCCGCCGATATCGTTGCGCCCAAGCGCCAAGGCCCGGCGACCGGTGCCCCGGCGGACGACATCCCGCAGCATGGAGTGCAGAAGGTAGACGGAGCGTTCATCGGCCAGTCGGCGTGCGGTCCGGATGTTGGCGGCGTCTCCGGCTGAGGGGGGGAATTCATCCAGTTGGCAACGGCGCTCGCAGAGGATGACCGAAGGTGCCTCGTAAACGACCTGGTTGTTGCTGTCCCTGATTTCCTGGATCAAGTAGGGCTGGACATCATAACCACCGTTGGCGATAACGGCAAAACCGCGGGCTACGTCCATGGGGGTCAGCAGGCCGCTGCCCAGCGCCAGGGACAGGTCGCGTTGCATATTGTCCGTTGGGATGCCTAGGGCTTCGATGTAATTGAAGGTGTGCTGCAGTCCAATATCCCTGAGTAACCGGATGGAGACCAGGTTTCGTGATCGATAGAGTGCCTCCCTCAGGCGGGTCGGGCCGTAGAATTGGCCAGATGAATTCTCTGGGCGCCAAGCGGTTTCAAGCTCCGAGTCGTCAAACACGATGGGGGCATCGTTAAAGACGGTGGCGGGGGTCAGTCCCCGCTCAAGGGCGGCCAAGTACAGGAACGGTTTGAATGTTGAGCCAGGCTGGCGGCTGGCTTGGATGGCTCGGTTGTACTTCGACTGACTGAAACTGTAGCCGCCGGCGAGTGCTTCGATGGCGCCGCTTTTAGCGTTTAGGGAAATGAGTGCGCCCTGAACGTTAGGTAGTTGTGCGAGTATAACCTGGGAGGCGCGTGGCGGTTGGCCCGCGTTCTCTTGTTCGTCGGCGGTATCGGGCTCGCTGTTGGTCTCAATTTGTTTGGGGGTGACGTAAACCACATCGCCTGCGGAGAGCACATCCGACGGCTTTTGGGGTTCGGGGCCCATATAATTCTCGGTGCGGTGTTCGCGAGCCCATGTCATGTCAGCCATGTTCAGCTGAACGTTGCCCAGGCTGCGAGCCAAAAGCTCGACGTTGTTATTTTCATCCGACACCGTCTGGACAACCGCGGGGTAGAGTTCCTCGATCCGAGGGTAGATGTTCAGTTCCCGGACCAGTTCATCTTCGGGGCGCTGGAGCTCGGTGATGCGGCCAATGGCGCCGCGGAAACCATGGCGGTAGTCGTAGGCCTCTATGCCATGGCGAAGAGCGGTGGTTGCAGCCTGTTGGTTGCGGCTGTTAACCGTCAGGGTGACAGAGTAGCCGTCGGTGTAGGCAGCCTCGCCGAAGCGTTGGACCATATCAGCCCTGGCCATTTCGGCCACATAGTCGGCATCAACTTGCGTGTCGGGGGCGTTGTACTGCGCTGTTAGGGGGGCGGCTGATGCGAGGCGATAGGCGTCGTCGTTGATGTAGCCAAGCTCTTTCATTCGGCCAAGAATCCAGTTGCGGCGGATCAGTGCTCGCTCTGGGTTGGCTAGCGGATTGAAGGCCGAGGGGGCCTTTGGCAGGCCTGCCAGCATCGCCATTTGTGCGAGGCTGAGTTCGCTGACGTCCCGGTTGTAATAAACTTGGGCGGCAGCCTGGATACCGTAGGCCCGGTTGCCCAAATAGATCTTGTTCAGGTAGAGCTCAAGAATCTGGTTTTTCTCAAGTTCACGTTCAATCTGAATAGCCAGCAGTATCTCGTTGAACTTACGAATAAACGTTCTGTCGCGTGACAGAAAGTAATTTTTTGCAACCTGCATGGTGATGGTACTGCCCCCGGATTGGATGTGACCGGTGGTGACCAATTCGATGGCAGCCCGCAGCAGGCCTTTAAAATCAACCCCTACATGCTCGTAAAAGTTGGCGTCTTCGGCCGCCAGGTAGGCATGTAACTGAATTGTTGGGATCTGTTCGATTGTGATAGGTGCCCTTCTCTTTTCACCGAATTCTGCTATTAATCTGTTGTCCGCGCTGTAGACCCTCAACGGGGTCTGCAGTTTGATGTCCGTCAGTTGCTCAACCGAAGGCAGGCCAGGGCGAAGGTACAGATAGAAGCTCGCAATAAGGATAGCGGCGAGACTGGTGCCGGTTAGAAAAAGCCACGCGAGGATGTGTGAGGTTCTGAGTATTCGGGACATTTTTTTCTGACAACTGTTGGATATAGGTCTATCATTTGAGAAATTGCTTTAGGAAGAGGTTGTCCTCTTCGCCGCTACAATGCCCCTCAATGATGAGGAGATGGCATTGTAGACGGAAAGCTGCAGAAATTCTCTTAAATAAAAAACACATAACCGGGTGCATGTAACCAGGTATAGGGTGGGCGCGTGTTCGGATTGTTTGGAAAAAAATCCAGTGCGGTGCTGGGGGTGGATATCAGCTCCAGCTCAGTTAAATTGCTAGAACTCTCGAAACAGGGGAACCGATATAAGGTTGACAGTTATGCTGTTGAGCCTTTGCCGGCAAACGCTGTCGTAGAGAAGAACATCACGGACGTGGAAGCTGTTGGCGAGGCGCTTAAAAAGGTGGCTGCCAAATCCCGCACCAGCCTGAAGCAGGCTGCCGTTGCTGTATCCGGTTCCGCAGTCATTACCAAGGCTATCCAGATGAATGGCGGTCTCAACGAGTTTGAGATGGAAGACCAGATCACCTTGGAAGCCGATCAATACATTCCCTATCCCCTCGACGAAGTTGCGATTGACTTTGAGGTCCAGGGGCCATCTGAAAGCAATCCAGATCAGGTCGAGGTTTTGCTGGCGGCGTGCCGTAAGGAAAACGTCGATATCCGCGAGGACGCTCTCGAAATTGCCGGTCTGGCCGCAAAGGTTGTTGATGTCGAAGCTTATGCGCTGGAACGTGCATACAGTCTGATCGAATCACAACTTGAGTCCCAGGGCGAAGAACTGGTGGTTGCCATTGTCGATGTCGGCGCGACCATGACCACGTTGAGCGTTTTGGCCGACGGTCAGACCGTTTACACCCGGGAACAGATTTTCGGCGGCAAGCAGCTGACGGAAGAAATCCAGCGTCGGTACGGCTTGTCTCTTGAAGAGGCTGGGCTGGCCAAGAAGCAGGGTGGTCTGCCGGACGACTACGAGTCAGAGGTGCTGACACCATTCCGTGAAGCGGTGGTTCAGCAGGTGGCCAGGGCATTGCAGTTCTTCTTCGGAGCCAGTCAGTACAACGCGGTCGACTACGTCGTGCTGGCCGGTGGTACGGCGTCGATTCAAGGGCTTCCTGAAATGGTTGAGGAAAAGACGAACACTCCAACCCTGATTGCGAACCCGTTTGCCGATATGGCGGTGGGCTCCAGGGTAAATGCATCGGCGTTGGGCAACGACGCTCCTGCGCTGATGATTGCGTGTGGACTGGCGATGAGGAGCTTTGACTGATGGCAAAGATTAACCTCAGACCCTGGCGCGAGGAGTTGCGGGCAGAGAAGCAACAGCAGTTTGTTGTCATGATTCTCGGGGCGGCTGTCCTTGCAGCAGGCTTGGCGTTTCTGTGGAAGACAGATATGGATAACCGGATTGCCTATCAGGAATCCAGAAATGCCTACCTACAGACGGCCATGAAACAGCTGGACGAGCAAATTCGTGAAATCGAAAGCCTCAAGCGTAAGCGTGATGAGCTGCTGGCGCGGATGCGGGTTATTCAGGACCTACAGGGCAAGCGACCGATCATTGTCCGGGTATTTGACGAGCTCGTCCGAACATTGCCGGATGGCTTGTATTACATGGACTTGAAGCGAACCGGAGACCAGCTCCAGATCGTCGGTATGGCCGAGTCAAACAGCCGGATTTCCGGGTTGATGCGCCAGTTTGATAACTCCGATTGGTTCACCAACCCCAATCTGACCAATGTGGCCGCAGCAGATCAGGCCAGGGCGGGATACAGTCAGTTCAACCTGTCTGTTACCCAGAAGACCCCAGAGCCCGAAGAGGAGGGTAACCAATGAGCCTCGCGGACTCCCTGAAAAGTCTGAATGAATTTGATATCAATGATCTTGATATCAATAACGCCGGCATCTGGCCTGCGCCAGTCAAGTTCATCGTTATCCTGCTCATTTTTGGGTTAATTCTGGGCGGTGGTTACTGGTTCTTCGTGAAAGACCAGTTTGGCCGCCTGGAGCGGGTCCAGGCGGAAGAGCAGACTCTGAAGCAGCAGTACGAGAGCAAGGCCTATCAGGTAGCAAACTTGGCTGTGTTCAAGAGCCAAATGGCGGAAATGGAAGAAACCTTTGCCGCGCTAGTTCAGCAGTTGCCCAGTGATACTGAGGTTCCCGGATTGTTGGAGGACATTACCAACACCGCTTTGGGTAGCGGTTTATCGCTGCAGAAGGTGGCCTTACAACCGGAGCAGAAGCGGGATTTTTACGCGGAACTGCCGATCAATATTCAGGTTGTCGGGACTTATCACGAATTGGCGTCGTTTGTGAGCAGTATTGCAGCGCTGCCGCGAATCGTGACACTGCACGACCTAACCATTAAACCAATCAGCGGAAGCAGTGAGGAGCTAGGCATGTCTGTCGTTGCTCGTACCTACCGCTACCGGGCAGGAGAGTAAGCATGGCAAGACAGCGTGCGGGTTTGGCCTGGCTGGGTGTGTGTATGGCGTCACTGCTGACGGCTTGCTCCCAGGGAGAAGGCTTTTCCGACTTGGATCAGTATATGGCAGAGACCCGGTCTAAGCCCCGGGGCCATGTAGAACCGCTTCCTGAGTTTAAAGCCTATGAGGCGTTCAGCTACTCTGCGGCGGACCGACGTTCGCCGTTCGAGGTTCCCATTGAGGTTCAGCTGACCATGGTGGATCAGGTTCCTGAAAGCAATGTGGAGCCGAACCTCGATCGCCCCAAGGAAGTGCTTGAGAACTATGGGTTGACCGAGCTGAAGATGGTTGGAACCCTGCGAGGCACTGGCGGAGATCTCTTTGGTTTGGTCGCCGACAGTGACGGTGGCATCCACCGAGTTCGGGCTGGCAACTATATGGGGACCAACTATGGTCGGATCATTGGCGTTAATGATAGCCGTATTGAACTGATCGAAATTGTTCCCAATGGCCGGGGAGGCTGGGTTGAGAGGCCTCGCTCCTTGTCTTTGGACGAGGAAGAAGGCTAAGGAGCGGCAAAGATGAACAATGAAGAAAAAATGCATGAAAATAACAGGTTAGGGTCGAGGCTAGCGATGTTCAGAAAACTCAATGTATACGTCGGCGCGGTAGCTATGGGATTGTTGTCAGGCCTGGCCCACGCGGTCACGCTGGAGGACGTGTCATTTTCATCGCTGCCAGGAGACCGGACTGAGGTAACACTCAAGTTTGATGGGCAGCCCCCTGAGCCCACCGGTTATACCATCGAACGACCTGCACGAATCGCTGTTGATCTGCGGGATACCCAAAGTGGCCTGGACAGCCGCAGCGTGCCCCTGGGTAATGGGAATACCCAAAGCATGACTGTGGTTGAGGCGGATGATCGTACCCGCCTGATTTTTAACCTGGCCGAGCTGCAGCCCTATACGACAACCCGTACCGGCGACTCCATTGTCATGGTGATCGGCGCTGAGAGCGGGGCCGGTGCGGCGGCGTCGAACCAAAGCCAAGCTCCGATGCGAACGTCTCCGCCTGCGCGCTCCTCTGGCCTGGCCGGTATCGATTTCCGTCGCGGTGGTGAAGGTGAAGGGCGTGTGATTGTTGAACTGGGTGATGCGAGCCAGTCTATCGACCTTTCCGAGTCCGCGGGCAAGATTCGCCTGGTTCTGGATGGCGCGACGGTTCCCCAGGAGCTGCGTCGGCGCTTGGACGTTACGGATTTTGCGACCCCGGTTACCCGGATTGATACCTTCATGGAAGGTGGGAATGCGGTGGTCGAGATTCGTCCGGAAGGAAACTACGATTACATCGCGTTCCAGTCTGGTAGCCAATTCACTGTCAGCGTTGAGCGTCTGACTGAGGAAGAGGCTGAGTCTCGCCTTGAAGACAAGTTCCCGTACACCGGTGAGAAGCTGTCCCTGAACTTCCAGGATATTGAAGTTCGCTCAGTTCTGCAGTTGATCGCTGACTTTACCGGCCTGAACCTGGTGGCCAGTGACACCGTAGGCGGCAGCATCACGCTGCGACTGCAAAATGTGCCTTGGGACCAAGCGCTGGACCTGATTCTGAAGACCAAAGGGCTGGATAAGCGCCAGATTGGCAATGTATTGCTGGTTGCCCCGGCCGATGAAATCGCCGCGCGGGAAAAGCTCGAGCTTGAAACCAATAAGCAGATTGCTGAGCTGGCGCCGGTTCGTCTGGATATCATCCAGGTGAACTATGCGAAAGCTGCAGACATCGTGTCGCTGATTCAGGCGGATGCAGAGCTGATTTCCGAGCGGGGGTTCATTTCCTCCGATGTACGTACCAACACCATCAGTGTTCGCGAAAGCGCCGAGAAGCTGGATGAGATTCGCCGCTTGGTGAGCACTTGGGACGTTCCGGTTCGTCAGGTACTGATCGAGGCCCGAATTGTTCGTGCGCAGACTGACCTGGCTGAAGAGATCGGGATTGAGTGGGGCATCGAAGGCCGCGGCAATGCCAATGGCGGTGACAACAATATTGTTGTGGGCGGTTCCCGTGGTGGGCTTGGTAGTGCCTTGGTTGGGCTGCCGACCGATCTGAACGTAGATCTCGGTGTGACTCGCAGTAATACCTCCTCCATTGCCTTTGGCTACATTGGTACGGACTTCCTGATAGATATGGAACTCTCTGCCTTTGAAAGCGACGGTCAGGCGGAAATTGTGGCTCAACCGAAAGTGGTGACGGCGGATCGCCAGACAGCCAAGATTAAGTCCGGTGAAGAGATTCCTTACCAGGAAGCGTCCTCCAGCGGTGCAACCTCTGTGTCCTTCAAAGAGGCCGCGCTGTCGCTGGAAGTGACTCCGCAGATTACTCCGGATGACAAGATCATCATGGATCTGACGGTAAATCAGGACTCTCGTGGTCAGGAAACCGCGGGTGTACCGAGCATCAACACCAACGAAGTAACCACGCAGGTGCTGGTGCGTAATGGTGAGACGGTTGTTCTGGGCGGAATCTTCCAGTCAGAGACCGCAACCACCACCGTCAAAACGCCGTTCCTGGGTGACATACCATACCTCGGCGCGCTGTTTACCAAAAATACCCGAATTGATGAGCGTAGCGAGCTGCTTATCTTCATCACGCCCAAGATCTTTGAAGGCGACCTGATCGACTGATCAAGGAGCGGGATTGGAAAGCCGCTGGGAAACTGGCGGCTTTTTTTTGCCTCGAAAATGACGGTTACCGGATTGCCTGTGGCCTGTGATATTCTCAGCCGCCACGTGAGGTGAGAGTTAATAACATGTCGTTGCCCAAAAGAGTGGTTCTGGTCGGCCCGATGGGGGCAGGAAAGAGCACCATCGGCCGGTTGCTGGCTCGCGAATTGGGATACCAGTTCCTGGACTCAGACCGTTTGATCGAAGAGCGCTGTGGCGCCAATATCCCCTGGATTTTTGATGTGGAAGGGGAGGACGGCTTTCGTCAGCGTGAAACAGCCATGCTTGCTGAGTTGGCGGAAACCCAGGGAACTGTGGTTGCCACCGGAGGCGGGGCTGTTATGAAGTCTGAAAACCACGCCTATTTGCGCAAAGATGCCAAAATCGTTTACCTGCGCACCTCCATTGAGCAGCAGGTCGAACGCACCCGTAAAGACCGTAATCGCCCACTGTTGCAAAACGATGACCCAGAGGCAGTTTTGCGGAACCTCTTTGCTGTCCGGGACCCCATCTATCGCCAGCTCGCCGACATCGTCATGCATACCGACAGGAAAAGCCCCAGGCTTGTGGTTCGCCAGGTAATGAACCGGCTGAACCCCAAAACCCCCCGCCACAAGCGAAAGGTAAGGAAGGAAGGCCGAGACCATGCATAGTCCTCGACAGGAGCTTCGTGTTGATTTGGGTGAGCGAAGCTACCCCATAGTGATTGGCCCATCGTTGCTGGGGCGAGAAGATCTTACTCCGTACGTGGCTGGGGAGCAGGTGATGATCGTTTCCAATGAGACGGTGGCCCCCTTGTATCTGGAGGCGGCAAAAGCTTGTTTTCCTGGTAAGACGGTCGATGCGGTGGTGTTGCCCGATGGAGAAAAGTACAAGGATTGGCAGACCCTGAACCTGATCTTTGATGCGCTGCTGGAGCGTCGGCATTCCCGCAAAACCACCTTGGTAGCCTTGGGTGGTGGCGTTGTTGGCGATATGACGGGCTTTGCTGCAGCATCCTATCAGCGTGGCGTGCGATTTATCCAGATCCCCACCACGCTGTTGTCCCAGGTGGACTCATCAGTGGGAGGGAAAACCGGGATCAATCACCCGCTCGGAAAAAATATGATCGGGGCGTTTCACCAGCCAGAGGTGGTGCTGATCGACACGGATACCCTGAGCACACTCCCTGACCGGGAAGTGTCGGCGGGGCTGGCGGAAGTGATCAAATACGGGCTTATTCAGGATGTCGGGTTTCTGGCTTGGCTCGAAGAGAATATCGACTGCCTGATTGCGCTGGACGGCGATGCGCTGGCTGAAGCCATCTATCGTTCCTGCGCCTGCAAAGCGGGTGTGGTCGCAAAAGATGAGCGCGAAGGTGGTCTGCGGGCGATCCTGAATCTTGGGCATACCTTTGGTCATGCGATTGAGACCTATGCCGGTTATGGTACCTGGTTGCATGGAGAGGCTGTCGGGGCGGGCATGCTGATGGCGGCCGACTTGTCGGTCAGGCTCGGCCGGCTTGATGAAGAGTCCCGCGACCGGGCTCGGGCGCTGATCTTGAAAGCGCGATTGCCAGAGTCTGTGCCAGCCGGGATGGAACCCGATGACTTCAGGCAGTTGATGGCCGTTGACAAGAAAAATGTCGACGGCACCTTGAGATTGGTGCTCCTCGATGCACTTGGTGATGCAGTTATTGTGTCAGACGAGGGCTCACCGGCATTGGCTGAAACCTTGCAGTATTTCTGTCAGTCCTCTTAGTAGTGATTCGGGCGGTGTTGGAACAGTCACCAGGCGGGGTTTGAATGGACGCGGCATATCCACCGGGAGAAGGGCTGGAAAGCGGGGGGCTATTCCCTCGTCTGCAGGAGCGCTTTGGTCTTCGGGAAGACCCGATGGCAATGGAAAGCCCCTTTTTTCCCGAAGCCCAGCGTCAGCATGCCCTTGAATCTCTGCGCCACCTGTGTGGGTTCGGTGATGTTGCGCTGCTCCTTACCGGGGCTCGGGGCGCCGGTAAAACGCGGCTGCTTGCTGAATTGGTTCGTAGTGAGTCGGCGCGCCTGAATTTTCACTTCCTTGACGCTGCTGCGCTGACCAGCGCCCAGGCGTTGGCGAAGAAACTGTTGAGCATCGCCCGTCAGCAGCTGGTGCCGGGCAGTTCTGCTCGCGATGCGATCTATGGTTTTTTCCGCTGGAGTGAGGCGGCTACCGCTAAAGGGCGTCGTCTTGTTCTGTTGATTGATAATGCGGACCAGGCGCCCCCGGAGTTGATTCGTTTGATGGTTGCTGCATTTCAGGCGGCCAATTCCCCCTCAGCGGCGGTGCCATTATTTTCGGGTAATGAGTCGCTGGCGGACCTGCTCGGACTCACCGATGCGTTGACGCAGGCCGGGGTTCACCAGATTCAGTTGCACCCGCTTAGCCCGCAAGACATTGTCGGCTATTTCGAACCCCGCATCATCAAGGCTGGCGGGAAGACGGGCGACCTGCTCCGGCCCGCTACGGTGCAACGCATCCATCGTTTGAGTCAGGGGAGCTTCGGGCGCTTGAAGCGTGTTGCTCCGGCGGTTTGGCTAGGTCTGGCTGAGGGTTCTCCTGCCAAGAAGGCGGGGACCTTTCCTGTCCTACGCGGGATTGGCCTGGTGTTTTTGCTGCTGGCTTTGTCATGGTGGTTGGTGTCGGAGCAGTACGACGAAGGCAAGGTGCTTCCCCAGCGGGCAGCGTCTGTTGAAGAGCTGCCGGAACGGGCTACTATCACGTTGGGACCGGGCAGCCCGCTGGAGCTTGACGTAGACAATGGTGTGCCGGGGGTTGTGCTCTCAACGAGTATCGATGACCCTTCTGCAGAGCCAGAGCCAGAGCCAGAGCCAGAGCCAGAGCCAGAGCCAGAGCCAGAGCCAGAGCCAGAGCCAGAGCCAGTGTCAAAAGTTGCCACCGTCGACTCGCCGCCAGCGCCGTCCGTCCAAAGTGCGTCGCCTGAGGCTGTCAGTGAGCCTTCCGAGGGATTCGAGCCCGGACGTCCAGACCGCTTTGTACCTGTCGCAATTCTCAGTGGCAAAGTCGGCTATACCGCCCAGTATATTGCTGGTTATGAGGAAAGTACGGCACTGCAGTTTATGCAGGATCACAGCGATGTGCCTTCTCTACGATACACTCGAACCCTGCGGGATGGCCGTGGCTGGTTTGTGGTATTCTTTGGTGAGTTTTCCGGGTACGAAGCCGCGCGCTCCGCGCTTTCCCGTCCGCCTGCAGGGTTGGAGGGGCTTCAGCCCTGGATTCGGAAGCTGGCCGATATCTGATTCCCGCCTGAAGCCCAACAAAAAAACCTCCAGGGCGCCCTGATCAGGGCAAAGCCAGCCGTTCAGGCAGGTTTTATTGCCCCTCAAATTGCATCAAAATTTGAGTACGTATTTCTACGTGTGTAAAATAGCCAGCCCCCATTTTCAGCGTCAGAGGGTTATTTTAGGGTTTTCCATTCTTAACTCTTTGATTGAAAAGCATTTATACGCGAGAGAACGCTTATGATGACAGGTTTGTATCATCCCGATGAATTCAGGGACAACTGTGGATTCGGTCTTATCGCCCACATGAAGGGCGAGGCGAGTCACAAGTTGTTGCAAACTGCCATCGAGTCGCTGACCTGCATGACCCACCGAGGTGGTATTGCTGCAGACGGTAAGACTGGCGATGGCTGTGGCCTTCTGATTCAGAGCCCGGACGCATTCTTGCGCAAGGCGGCAAAAGCCGCCTTTGGCACGGAGCCTGGCGACATGTTTGCGGTGGGTCAGATTTTTCTGAGCCAGCAAGCGGACAAAGCTGCGGCGGGTCGTGCTGCACTTGAAGCACGGCTGGTAGAGCAGGGCCTGGAAGTTATGGGCTGGCGGGAAGTGCCCATCGATAGCGAGTGTCTGGGCCCGATGGCTCTGGACTGCCTGCCTCGGATTGAGCAGGTGTTTGTTGGACCTGCGGGTAAAACCGAGCGCGAATTTGCGATTGCACTGTTTGTCGGCCGTCGTTATGCCGAACGTGATATGGCGGACGACCAGGATTTCTACATTTGCAGCCTTTCCCACCGGACTCTGTCCTACAAAGGGCTGATGATGCCAGCGGATCTGGCGTCGTTCTACAAGGATCTGGGTGATCCCGAGCTGGAAACCGCGATCTGTGTTTTCCACCAGCGCTTTTCCACCAATACCATGCCCCGTTGGCCACTGGCTCAGCCATTCCGCTACCTGGCGCACAATGGTGAGATCAATACTGTCCAGGGTAACCGCAGCTGGGCGTTAGCCCGTGCGGCAAAGTTCAGCTCACCGGAGCTGCCGGACCTGCAGACCCTGCAGCCGCTCGTTAACCTGACCGGATCAGACTCCTCAAGCATGGATAACATGCTGGAGATTCTGCTGGCCGGCGGTGTTGACCTGTTCCGTGCGGCACGGATGATGATCCCACCAGCCTGGCAGAACGTGGATACCATGGATTCCGACCTGCGGGCCTTTTACGAATACAACTCCATGCATATGGAACCGTGGGATGGTCCGGCCGGCCTGGTGCTGTCCGATGGTCGTTATGCCGTCTGTATGCTCGACCGTAACGGTCTGCGCCCTGCGCGCTGGGTCATTACCAAAGACGATTTCATTACCCTGGCTTCCGAAATCGGCACCTACGGCTACCAGCCTGACGACGTCGTTGCCAAGGGCCGTGTTGGGCCGGGCCAGATGTTGGCCATCGATACCGAGACCGGTGAAGTTCTTCACACCAAAGATGTCGACGATCGTCTGAAAACCGCCCAGCCGTACAAGCAGTGGTTGCGTGAAAATGGCTTGCGGGTCGAGGCGACCCTCAACCAGGCCACACCTGAATTCAAACTCATGGAAACCGATGAGTTGCTGGTTCACCAGAAGACATTCATGGTGTCCTTCGAGGAGCGTGACCAGGTGCTGCGCCCCCTCGCTGAGAGTGGTCAGGAAGCGGTGGGCTCTATGGGTGATGACACGCCAATGGCGGTGTTGTCGAGCCGGGTGCGCCATGTTGCTGATTATTTCCGTCAGAAATTCGCTCAGGTAACCAACCCGCCGATCGATCCCCTGCGGGAAGCGATCGTCATGTCCCTGGAAACCTGTCTCGGGGCGGAGCGAAATGCTTTTGAGGAAACGCCGGATCACGCCAACCGGATTATCCTGTCCACGCCCGTACTGTCGCCTGCGAAGTTCCTGAGGATCGTCAATAACGAACGCCCGGGTTTTGAGGTGGCTACCCTGCGCTTGAGCTACCGACCGGAAGTCGGTTTGGAACAGGCCATTCGCAATGTGTGTGATGAAGCCGCGCAGGCGGTGCGTAATGGCAAGGTGTTGCTGATCCTTTCCGACAAGGACCTGGTTGAAGGCGAGCTGCCGGTCAACGCTGTGATGGCGACGGCTGCCGTTCATCATCACCTGGTCGAGCAAGGCCTGCGTTGCGATTCCAACCTGATTGTGGAAACCGGCTGGGCCCGTGACCCTCACCAGTTTGCCGTGCTGTTCGGTTTTGGTGCAACGGCGGTCTATCCGTACCTTGCCTATCAGGTTATGAACGATCTGATCCGCACCGGTGAGGTGCTGATGGACCCGATCGAAGCGAAGAACAACTATCGCAAGGGTATCAACAAAGGGCTGCTGAAGATCCTGTCGAAGATGGGCATCTCGACCATCGCGTCCTATCGCGGTGCGCAGTTGTTCGAAGCGATTGGTCTCTCTGACGAAGTGGTTGAACTCTGTTTCAAGGGCGTGGCCAGCCGCATCCAGGGCGCAGGCTTCTACGACTTCCAGCAAGATCAGGAAGCGCTCGCTGCGGTTGCCTGGAAGCGTCGCAAGCCGATTTCACAGGGCGGTCTGTTGAAGTATGTCCATGGCGAGGAATACCACGCCTTTAACCCGGACGTGGTTCGTACCCTGCAGGATGCGGTGACCAGTGGTGATTACGGGCAGTATCAGGAATACGCTGCTCTGGTAAATGAGCGTCCGGTGGCAACCCTTCGGGATCTTCTGGGTTTCCGTCAAGGTATCCAGCCTGTCGACCTGAGTGATGTCGAGCCGGTAGAAGCCATTTTCCCCCGCTTTGACTCCGCGGCTATGTCCCTCGGGGCACTGTCGCCAGAGGCCCATGAGGCTTTGGCGGTTGCCATGAATACACTGGGTGGGCGCTCTAACTCCGGTGAGGGTGGTGAAGACTCTGCCCGCTATGGCACTGAGCGCCGTTCAAAGATCAAGCAGGTGGCTTCTGGCCGTTTCGGTGTGACCGCAGAATACCTGCGTAGCGCGGAAGTCATGCAGATCAAAGTGGCCCAGGGCGCCAAGCCTGGGGAAGGGGGGCAGCTGCCGGGTGGTAAGGTCAACGACCTGATCGCGCGCCTGCGCTACTCCGTGCCGGGCGTAACACTGATTTCGCCGCCACCTCATCACGATATCTATTCCATTGAGGATCTCGCCCAGCTGATCTTTGACCTCAAACAGGTCAACCCGGAGGCACTGGTATCGGTCAAGCTGGTTTCTGAGCCCGGTGTTGGCACGATCGCCGCTGGTGTGGCGAAAGCCTATGCGGACCTTATTACCATTTCCGGCTACGACGGTGGTACCGCGGCCAGCCCACTGACCTCGATCCGCTATGCGGGTTCCCCGTGGGAGCTGGGTCTGAGTGAGGCTCAACAGGCGCTGCGCTCCAACGATCTGCGAGGCAAGATCCGGCTGCAGACTGACGGTGGTATCAAAACCGGTCTGGACGTGGTCAAGGCGGCCATTCTCGGTGCCGAGAGCTTTGGCTTTGGCACCACGCCGATGGTTGCGTTGGGTTGTAAATATCTGCGTATCTGTCACCTGAACAACTGCGCCACCGGTGTTGCGACCCAGAATGATTATCTGCGGGAGGAGCATTTCAAGGGCACGGTGGACATGGCGATGAACTTCTTCAAGTTTGTTGCTGCAGAAACCCGTGAGTGGATGGCCAGGCTGGGTGTTCGCACCCTGGAGGAACTGGTGGGTCGGGTGGACCTGCTGGAGATGCTGCCAGGCCAGACCCCGCGTCAGCAGAAGCTGGACTTGATGCCGCTGCTGTCCAATGATCATGTGCCGGCAGACAAGCCGCATACCTGTCAGGTTGAGCGTAACGTGCCATTTGACGAGGGTAAGCTGGCTGAGCAAATGGTGGCTGACATGGCCGCTGCAATCGCCAGCAAGGCCGGTGGTACCTGGTCCTATAAAGTCACCAACTGCGACCGCTCTATCGGCGCTCGTCTGTCTGGTGAGATTGCTGCTCTCCACGGTGACCAGGGGATGGCAGATGCGCCTATCACGCTGGAACTCACCGGGACGGCTGGCCAGAGCTTCGGGGTCTGGAACGTTGCTGGTTTGAACCTGAACCTTGAAGGCGATGCCAACGATTATGTTGGTAAAGGTATGACCGGTGGCAAGCTGGTTATCCGTCCTCCGAAAGGCAGCAGCTTCAAAACCCAGGAGACCTCGATTGCTGGTAACACCTGTCTCTATGGGGCAACCGGCGGTAAATTGTTTGCAGCTGGAACTGCGGGTGAGCGCTTCGCGGTTCGCAACTCCGGTGCCCATGCGGTTGTTGAAGGGGCTGGTGATCACTGCTGCGAATACATGACCGGCGGTTTGGTCACCGTGCTGGGCGCAACCGGCCATAACTTTGGCGCGGGCATGACCGGCGGCTTCGCTTATGTACTGGATGAGCACAACACCTTCGTGGACCGCTACAACCACGAACTGGTGGAGATCCAGCGCATTTCCAGCGAGGACATGGAGCCGTATCGCAACTACCTGCGCAGCGTGATCCGTGAGCATGTGGCTGAAACCCAAAGTGAGTGGGCTGCCCACATTCTTGACAATTTCGATGACTACATTGGTCGTTTCTGGTTGGTTAAGCCCAAGGCGGCTAACCTCCGGAGCCTTCTGGCCAGTACCCGAGCCCGCCCGGAATAACTCGGCGTAAAGACAGGGACGGGGTGACCGGGTTCGAGGCGCCCCCATCGAAATTGAGATGATGAGAGCATCATGATGAAAGAACGTTTGAGTAACGACTTCCAGTTTGTAGAGGTTGGCCGTGTTGATCCGGCCAAGGTGCCGGCCAAGAAGCGCAAGAAAGAATTCGGCGAAATCTATCAGCCGTTCAAGCCGGACGATGCGTCCACCCAGGCGCATCGTTGTCTGGCCTGTGGTAACCCATATTGTGAGTGGAAGTGCCCGGTTCACAACTATATTCCGAACTGGCTCAAGCTGGTCTCCGAAGGCAACATCCTGAAGGCTGCAGAGTTGTGCCACCAGACCAACTCGTTGCCGGAAGTCTGTGGCCGTGTTTGTCCGCAGGACCGGCTCTGTGAAGGGGCGTGTACCCTTAACGATGGTTTTGGGGCAGTAACCATCGGGTCTGTGGAAAAGTACATCACCGATACTGCCTTTGCGCTGGGTTGGAAGCCGGACATGTCGAATGTCCAGTGGAGTGACAAAAAAGTTGCGGTGATTGGTGCGGGTCCGGCTGGGCTGGGCTGTGCCGATGTCCTGGTTCGCAACGGCGTCAAGCCGGTGGTGTTTGATCGTTACCCGGAAATCGGTGGCCTGCTGACCTTCGGAATCCCTGAATTCAAGCTTGAGAAGTCGGTCATGAGTCGCCGGCGTCAGGTCTTTGAGGAAATGGGGGTGGAGTTCCGCCTGTCGACGGAGATCGGCAAGGACGTCATGCTCGAGGACATCATTGATGAATATGATGCGGTGTTCATGGGCATGGGCACGTACAACTACATGAAAGGCGGCTTCCCGGGTGAAGACTTGCCAGGCGTGTACGACGCGTTGCCGTTCCTGATTTCCAATGTGAACCGTCGCCTGGGCTTCGAGAAGTCGGCCGATGAGTTCATCGACATGAAAGGCAAGCGCGTCGTTGTGCTGGGTGGTGGTGACACCGCCATGGACTGCAACCGTACGTCGATTCGCCAGCAGGCTTCAAGTGTGACCTGTGCCTACCGTCGTGACGAAGGGAACATGCCGGGTTCCCGCCGGGAAGTGGCCAACGCCAAGGAAGAGGGCGTGAAGTTCCTGTTCAACCGTCAGCCGATCGCCATCATTGGTGAAGATCAGGTCGAGGGTGTGAAGGTGGTTCAGACCCGTCTTGGTGAGCCGGATGAGAATGGTCGTCAGCGCCCGGAAGTGGTGCCGGGCAGTGAGGAGGTGATTCCTGCCGATGCGGTTCTGGTCGCCTTTGGCTTCCGTCCGAGCCCAGCCGACTGGTTTGGTGATCTGGGCGTGAAGACCGACGACTCCGGGCGTGTGACTGCTCCGGAAGCCGGTGAGTTTGCCTTCCAGACCAACAACCCCAAGATCTTTGCGGGTGGCGATATGGTCCGTGGTTCAGACCTTGTTGTTACTGCAATCTGGGAAGGTCGTGAAGCGGCAAAAGCGATGTTGGACTACCTGGACGTTTAATGGCGTCTGCAGCAACCCGGAGCGGGGTCACCCTGTTCCGGGTACGCGACTAAGGGCGAAGCGCACAAAAAGCGCTCCGCCCTTTTTTATTGGCGCAGAAACGCTATCATTGCAGCCTTAATCTGATGACCGAGACATTGACTATGACTGAGTTGAAGAACGACCGCTTTCTCCGGGCACTGCTGCGCCAACCGGTAGATCGGACGCCGGTTTGGATGATGCGTCAGGCGGGCCGCTATCTACCGGAGTACCGCGCAACCCGGGCCCAGGCAGGTGACTTCCTCAGCCTCTGTAAGAACGCTGAGCTGGCGTGCGAAGTAACGCTCCAGCCACTGGAGCGTTACCCACTGGATGCTGCCATCCTGTTTTCAGACATCCTGACCATCCCGGACGCCCTTGGTCTTGGGTTGTACTTCGAAACGGGTGAAGGCCCCCGTTTCCGTCAGACTGTCCGCACTGCGGCGGATGTGCAGGCGCTGCCGGAAATTGATTCCAGTGTCGACCTTGATTACGTCATGAATGCGGTTTCTACCATTCGTCGCGCCCTCAATGGACGGGTGCCGCTGATTGGCTTCTCTGGTAGTCCCTGGACCTTGGCAACTTACATGGTCGAAGGAGGCTCTTCCAAGGACTTCCGCGAAGCCAAGAAGCTGATGTACGCACAGCCGGAGGTCATGCATCAGTTGCTGGCCAAACTGGCGACGGCGGTTACGGATTACCTTAACTGCCAGATTCGGGCGGGTGCCCAGGCAGTACAGATCTTTGATACCTGGGGCGGCGCCTTGAGCACTTGGGCTTACCAGGAGTTCTCGCTGGCTTACATGAAGCAGATCGTTGATGGTTTGATCCGCGAGCATGAAGGTCGCCGGATTCCGGTCATCCTGTTTACCAAGAATGGCGGACAGTGGCTGGAGTCCATGGCGGATACCGGCGCAGATGCGCTTGGCCTCGACTGGACCACCGATATCGGCCAGGCTCGCCAGCGTGTTGGCGACCGGGTGGCCCTACAGGGCAACATGGACCCCGCGATGCTGTATGCCCCTCCGGCCCGTATCCGCGAAGAAGTGGCTGATATCCTCGCGCGTTTCGGAAATGGCAGTGGCCATGTGTTCAACCTGGGTCATGGCATCACGCCCGATGTTGATCCGGCCAACGCAGGTGCCTTTATCGAAGCGGTGGTTGAACTGAGTTCTGCCTACCACGTCTGAATGTCGAGGGTTGCTATGGAAGGCGACGGTGCTGGCAGCTATAGTCATTGAATTGTGACCAAGTGAATCAGGAGTCGTTGCTTGTCCCACCCTTCGTCGGAAAAACGCCGCTTTCACCGCATTCTGTTTGATGCCCCCTGTGACATTCATTGGCAGGATGCGGTTTGGTCGACAGAGGTTTTGGATATTTCGCTGAAAGGGTTGCTGGTCAAGCTGCCCCAGGAGTGGAATGTGCCTCTAAATGAGCCGTGTGAGGTGGTGATTCACCTGGATGGCCATGGTGCTGCGATTGTGATGGCAGTGGCTTTGCGGCATGTGGAAGGGGAAAAGCTCGGCTTCAAATGCCAGTATATCGACCTTGATAGTGCCACCCACCTCAGGCGTCTGGTTGAATTGAATCTGGGTGAGCCGGCATTGCTGGAGCGGGAACTCAATCACCTGATTGAGTCCTGATCCGCGTCTCCTGGTTCAGAGATCGTCCAGAGCCTGCAGCGCATCGCTCAGTTTGCTGACGGCGATCACTTTCATGTTTTCGATGGGTTTTCGCGGTACGTTGGCCTTGGGCACCAGTGCGCGGGTAAAGCCGTGCTTGGAAGCCTCGTAAACCCGTTCCTGCCCGCTGGGTACCGGCCGTATTTCCCCAGAGAGCCCAACCTCACCAAAGATGACCAGATCCTGGGGTAGGGCGCGATCCCTGAACGAGGAAACGATTGATGCCAGTAGCGCCAGGTCGGCACTGGTTTCGTTGACCTTGACGCCGCCGACGACATTCACGAAGACGTCCTGATCGGCTATATGCATGCCACCATGGCGATGCAGCACCGCCAACAGCATGGCTAACCGGTTCTGGTCCAGGCCAACCGCCACTCGGCGGGGGTAACCACCCTGCGCCACATCCACCAGCGCCTGGATTTCGATCAGCATGGGGCGAGTGCCTTCCCACACCACCATGACCACGCTGCCGGGCGCCGCCTCTTCACCGCGATTGAGAAAGATCGCGCTGGGATTTTTTACTTCCTTTAGCCCCTGTTCAAGCATGGCAAAGACGCCGAGCTCGTTCACGGCACCAAAGCGATTTTTGATCCCTCGGAGGGTGCGGTAGCGGCTGTCGCTGGAGCCCTCAAGCAGGATCGAGCAGTCGATCATGTGTTCCAGGACCTTGGGGCCGGCAAGGCTGCCATCCTTGGTGACATGGCCGACCAGGAACAGGATCGTGCCCGTCTGTTTCGCCATTCGAGTCAGGAACGCTGCGCTTTCCCGGACCTGGGAGACGCTGCCCGGTGCTGACTCAATGTCGCTGACGTGCATGACCTGAATACTGTCAACCACCAGGATGCGGGGTTTTTCGGTCTCGACAATCTGGACGATGCGCTCGACGCTGGTTTCCGACAGGATCTTCAGATCCCCGGTCGGTAACCCAAGTCGTTTGGCGCGCATGGCCACCTGCTGCAGTGATTCCTCACCGGTCACATACAGGGCGGGGTACTGGCCAGCAAGTTGGCAAACCGTTTGTAGCAGGAGTGTACTTTTACCGGCACCCGGGTGTCCGCCCATCAGGATGGCAGAACCTTCCACCAGGCCGCCACCGAGCACCCGGTCCAGCTCCTGCATGCCAGAGCTGATTCGGCTTTGCTCGCTAAGGCTGACCGAGTCCAGGCTTTGCACCGACGACAGGCTGCCGGCAAAGCCGTCGAAGCGGGCGCCCCGGCTGGCTTTGCCGTTTCCGGAGATGCCCCGTACTTCGCTGACGGTGTTCCAGGCCTGGCAGGCGGTGCACTGCCCCATCCACTTGGAGTAGTCGGCACCGCACTCTGTACAGACGTAAGCCGTCTTTGCTTTGGCCATGACTCAGGCGAGCTTCTTGTACTTCATGCGCTTGGGCACGATGGCGGAGTCACCTTTACGCTTCTTGAGGTCCTCATCGTATTCGCTGAAGTTGCCCTCGAAATAGACCACCTCACCATCATCCTCGAACGCCAGGATGTGGGTGGCGACCCGGTCGAGGAACCAGCGGTCGTGCGAAATGACCAGGGCGGCGCCGGGGAAGTTCAGAAGGGCTTCTTCCAGCGCGCGCAGGGTTTCTACGTCGAGGTCGTTGGTGGGTTCGTCAAGCAACAGCACGTTGCCGCCCTCTTTCAGCAGCTTGGCCAGGTGAAGTCGGTTGCGTTCCCCGCCAGAGAGGTTGCCCACCAGCTTCTGCTGGTCGGTGCCCTTGAAGTTGAACCGGCCCACATAAGCCCGGGAAGGCGTTTCGTAGTTGCCGACCTTGATGATGTCCTGGCCGTCGCTCAGCTCCTCCCACACGGTCTTGCTGCCGTCGAGGTCTCGCATCTGGTCGACGAAAGCCAGTTCAACGGTTTCGCCCACGGTGATGGTGCCGGAATCCGGCTGGTCCTTGCCGGCAATCATCCGGAAGAGGGTGGACTTACCGGCGCCGTTGCCCCCGATGATGCCGACAATCGCACCCGGCGGTACCCGCAGGGAGACGTTTTCATAGAGCAGTCGGTCGCCGAAGGACTTGCTGATGTTATCTACATCGATGACATTGTCGCCCAGACGAGGTCCGGGTGGGATGTAGAGTTCATTGGTTTCGTTGCGTTTCTGGAATTCCTGGGAACTCATTTCCTCGAAGCGTGCCAAGCGGGCCTTGCTCTTGGACTGACGGCCCTTGGCATTGGAGCGCACCCATTCCAGTTCGTGTTTGATGGCTTTCTGGTGAGCGGCTTCCTGCTTGGCTTCGATCTCCAGGCGCTTCTCCTTGGCTTCCAGCCAATTACTGTAGTTGCCTTCGTAGGGAATGCCGTGGCCACGGTCGAGTTCCAGTATCCAGCCGGCGACATTGTCGAGGAAGTAGCGGTCGTGGGTAATGGCGACCACGGTGCCGGTGTAGTCGTGGAGGAAACGCTCCAGCCACGCAACGGATTCCGCATCCAGGTGGTTGGTCGGCTCGTCCAGCAGCAGCATGTCCGGGCTGGACAGCAGCAGGCGGCATAGGGCTACCCGGCGCCGCTCACCGCCGGACAGGTTGCCAACTTTGGCGTCCCAGGCGGGCAGGCGCAGGGCATCTGCTGCGACGTCCAGCTTGCGTTCGATGTCGTGGCCTTCGCTGGCCTGAATGTAAGCCTCCAGCTCGCCCTGGCGTTTGGCAAGGGCGTCAAAGTCAGCATCTGGCTCGGCATAGGCCGCATAGACCTGGTCCAGTTCGGCGAGAGCGTCGTGAACGCCGGAAACCGCTTCATCAACGACTTCGCGGACGGTTTTGCTGTCGTCAAGCTGCGGTTCCTGGGGCAGGTAACCGACCTTGATGCCCGGTTGGGGGCGGGCTTCGCCAATGTAATCCTGGTCAACACCGGCCATGATGCGAAGCAGGGTCGATTTACCGGCCCCGTTGAGGCCGAGCACGCCGATCTTGGCGCCCGGGAAAAAGCTCAGGGAGATGTCCTTGAGGATTTCACGCTTGGGGGGAACAACCTTGCCCACGCGGTTCATGGTGTATACGTACTGAGCCATAGCTGGCGATTTCCTCTGGGTTGTGGGGCCTTGGTCGGACGTCTGGGTGGGTTCTGCCAATGTTGAAGGGCGGAAGCCTGACGTGGTTGAAGGCACCTAGTGTTCAATCAGGCATGTAAGGTAGCGAAAGCGCCCCGCTATAGCAATCCGGGAACACCGGGACAGAGCCCGTGCCTGTTGAGGGCTAAAGGGTGATTTTCCACCCCGGAATACGGTAGAATGTCCGGCCTTTTTTCCGGGAGCTGACGCTGGGCTGAAACCCGCCGGCATTTGCGGTTCCCGACCCGCTTTCTAACTAGGTCTGCTGGGCAGACGCAGCACTACAGGGGCAGCGCATCCATGTTTAATCGTGAAATGAAAATCGCCGGCTTTGACGACGAGCTCTGGAACGCCATGCAGGCGGAAAGCAAACGTCAGGAAACCCATATCGAGCTGATCGCGTCCGAGAACTACACCAGCCCGCGGGTTATGGAAGCCCAGGGCAGCGACCTCACCAACAAGTACGCGGAAGGCTATCCCGGCAAGCGTTACTACGGTGGTTGTGAATATGTGGATGTGGCAGAGCAGCTGGCGATTGATCGCGCCAAGGAACTGTTTGGTGCCGCCTACGCGAACGTTCAGCCCCACTCCGGTTCCCAGGCCAACTCAGCGGTCTTCATGGCGCTGGTCAAGCCGGGCGACACTGTACTGGGTATGAGCCTTGCCCACGGTGGACACCTGACCCACGGTGCCAGCGTTAACTTCTCCGGCAAGATCTATAACGCGGTTCAGTATGGCCTGAACCCGGAAACCGGACTGATCGACTACAACGAAGTGGAAGCGCTGGCGGTTGAGCACAAGCCCAAGATGATCATTGCGGGCTTCTCTGCCTACTCCCAGGCCCTCGACTTTGCTCGTTTCCGCGAAATTGCGGACAAGGTTGGCGCCTACCTGTTCGTAGACATGGCACACGTGGCAGGCCTGGTGGCGGCTGGCGTATACCCGGACCCTGTGCCTCACGCGCATGTGGTCACCACCACCACTCACAAAACCCTGCGTGGCCCCCGTGGCGGCCTGATCCTGGCGTGTGACGACGAAGACATTCAGAAGAAACTGAACTCAGCGGTATTCCCTGGTGGCCAGGGTGGCCCCTTGATGCACGTGATTGCTGCCAAGGCGATCTGCTTCAAGGAAGCCATGAGCGACGAGTTCAAAACCTACCAGCAGCAGGTTGTGAAAAACGCTGCTGCCATGGCCAATGTATTCGTTGATCGTGGGTATGACGTTGTTTCCGGTGGTACCACCAACCACCTGTTCCTGGTCAGCCTGATCAAGCAGGACATCACCGGTAAAGATGCGGACGCCGCCCTGGGCCGCGCCAACATCACGGTCAACAAGAATGCGGTTCCGAACGATCCACGTTCTCCGTTCGTCACCTCAGGCCTGCGTGTAGGTACCCCTGCAGTGACCACTCGTGGTTTCGGTGAAGCCGAGTGTCGCGAATTGGCAGGCTGGATGTGCGATATCCTCGATAACCTGGAAGACGACGCGGTGAATAGCCGGGTGCGTGAGCAGGTGGAAGCCCTGTGTAAGCGTTTCCCGGTGTACGCTGCCTAAGCTTTTACCTCCTGGGCGGCCACCTGAGGTGACGCCCGGCCCTTGAGGGAGTTCCAAAACATGCATTGTCCGTTCTGTGGTGAAGCCGATACCAAGGTCATTGATTCCCGCCTCGTGGCGGAAGGGGATCAGGTGCGCCGCAGACGGGAATGCCTGTCCTGCAGGGAGCGCTTTACCACCTTCGAGAGCGCCGAGCTGGTGATGCCCAGAGTCGTCAAGCAGGATGGCAGCCGCCAGCCGTTTGATGAGGAGAAGTTGCGCTCCGGTATCATGAAGGCTTTGGAAAAGCGCCCGGTCAGCATTGAGGAAATTGAAGCAGCGCTAAACCGCATCAAGTTCCGGTTGCGGGCCGCAGGTGAGCGGGAAGTGAAGTCCATGCAGCTGGGTGAAGAGGTTATGACCGAGTTGCGTCAGTTGGACAAGGTCGCCTACGTGCGATTTGCCTCGGTTTACCGCAGTTTTCAGGACATCAACGAATTCAAGGAAGAGATCGAACGCCTGTCAGTCAACGGTAACGACAGCCCGGACCCGGTGGACGTCGCCAAGGCTCTGGCTGGAGAAGGGAAAACTGTGCCAGCCAAAGGCAAGGCATGAGTAGCGAATTCGATACCCGGATCATGGCCCGGGCCATTCAACTGGCATGGCGTGGCCGATATTCCACGCACCCCAATCCCCGTGTGGGCTGTGTCATCGTCCGGGATGGTGACGTTGTCGGGGAAGGCTGGCATGAACGCGCCGGTGAGGCTCATGCCGAAGTTCACGCCTTGAGCCAGGCTGGCGCAGATGCACGTGGTGCGACCGCGTACGTTACCCTCGAACCCTGCAGTCATTTCGGACGCACGCCGCCGTGTGCCCGCGCATTGATTGAAGCAGGGGTTTCCCGTGTGGTTGTTGGTTCAACGGATCCCAACCCGGCGGTATCCGGTCGTGGCCTTGACCAGCTGCGAGAGGCGGGTATCGAGGTGGTTGAGGGTGTGCTGGCTGATGAGGCGCAGGCACTGAACCCCGGATTTATGAAACGGATGCGCACCGGCCGCCCTTATGTGCGTGTCAAAATGGCCGCCAGCCTGGATGGGCGGACTGCCATGGCCTCTGGTGAGAGCCAGTGGATTACCGGACCCGAGGCGCGTCAGGATGTGCAGCGCCTGAGGGCCATGAGTGATGCCATACTGACGGGCGTCGGTACCGTACTGAGCGATGATCCATCCCTGACGGTCCGGCGTGCTGAATTGGGCGATATTGGTGAAGCCACCGATCCGGCCAGGCAACCGTTACGGGTGA
Source organism: Marinobacter zhejiangensis (assembly GCF_900114775.1). GTDB lineage: Bacteria > Pseudomonadota > Gammaproteobacteria > Pseudomonadales > Oleiphilaceae > Marinobacter > Marinobacter zhejiangensis. Next base: position 45,434 of record NZ_FOUE01000005.1, on the reverse strand, counting down.
TCGCCGATCGGGATGCGCGCACACCCACCACCGCCAAGATTCTGCGTGGCGGTCATATCCGGATATTCTGCGCGTCGGAAACTTTGCCGACGACACCGGCTCAGGACCTGGCGGCACTGGGGGTGAGCGTCAGTGGTGTGGGCTGGAAGGATAATGGAATTGATCTTGGCGAAGCGCTGGATGCGCTGGGTGAGCTGGGCATCAACGAACTGCTGGTAGAAGCGGGGCCGACCTTGGCTGGGACCTTCATCAGCGAACAGTTGCTTGATGAGCTCTGGCTCTATCAGGCGCCGGTTTTTCTTGGCAGCACCGGGCGCCCAACAGCGCACCTGCCACTGGAAAGCATGGCGAATAAAGTACACTGGCAAGTACGTGACCGGCGCCAGGTGGGTGCTGACCAGCGCCTGATTCTGACGCTGGCCTGAACGATTTGACTTAAATACACGGCTGCTGGCAAAGATAAGTCACGCCAGTTGGACGAAAGGGTGCAAACAGCATGGCACTGAACAGCATTGAAGACATCATTGAGGATATTCGTCAGGGCAAGATGGTCATCCTGATGGATGACGAAGATCGGGAAAATGAGGGTGACCTGGTGATGGCGGCAGAATTCTGCGATGCCGAGGCCATCAACTTCATGGCCAAATATGGCCGTGGCCTGATCTGTATGCCGATGACACGGAACCGTTGTGAGCAGCTGGGGCTGCCATTGATGGTCCAGAAAAATGCCTCTGGATTTGGTACCAAGTTCACCCTGTCCATCGAGGCGGCAGAAGGTGTGACAACCGGCATTTCTGCGGCTGACCGGGCCCGTACCGTTCAAGCTGCCGTTGCCAGGGATGCCAAAGCCAGTGATCTGGTCCAGCCTGGCCATATTTTCCCATTGATGTCCGACCCCGGTGGGGTACTCAGTCGTGCTGGGCACACCGAAGCCTCCTGCGACCTGGCTGCCCTGGCTGGCGTTGAGCCGGCTGGTGTTATCTGCGAGATCATGAACGATGACGGTTCCATGGCCCGGCGGGAAGACCTGGAAGCGTTTGCCGAGACACATAACCTCAAGATTGGCACCATTGCAGACCTGATTCATTATCGTACGACCAATGAGCGGACGATTGAGTGCGTGGAGCAATACGACCTGGATACGGAGTTTGGCGTATTCAACCTCCGTACCTACCACGATAGCATTCAGGGCGCGACCCATCTGGCCATGGTGAAGGGGGATATCTCCGCCGATGAGCCTGCGATGGTGCGGGTGCATATCACCGATACCCTGCGGGACCTATTGGGAGCCCGGCGCGAAGGCTCGCGTAGCTGGCCGCTGCACCATGCTCTGAAAGCGGTGTCGGAATCCGGCTGTGGCGTGGTGGTTCTGCTGAATAGTGCAGAGGACAGCTACGAGCTCGAGGACCGCATCCACGAATTCTTCGGCGGAGGCAGTTCTCCTGCGGTCAAAGGCCGCTCCGGTGTCTACTTTACCGTCGGCACCGGTTCGCAGATTTTGAAGGACATCGGGGTTGGCAAAATGCGCCTGCTGAGTGCACCCATCAAGTTTTCAGCGATCTCCGGATTTGATCTGGAAGTTGTGGAATACGTTCCTTATAACCCAAACTGACTAAAACCGGCCCTGTTCGATACGGGGCCATGACAGGAGCCAAACATGGCAGAGATCAATATTCTGGAAGGTGATTTTACTCAGTGCTCCGGCCGTTACGCCCTGGTGGTTGGTCGGTTCAACGAGTTTGTCGTTGAAAGCCTGGTTGATGGTGCGATTGATACGTTGCTCCGCCACGGTATCCCTGAAGACGATATCCTGGTGGTACGGGTGCCCGGTGCCTACGAAATGCCGCTGGCGGTCAAGCGTGTGGCTGAAACTGGCAACTACGATGCGATCATTGCGCTGGGTGCGGTTATCCGCGGCGGTACTCCGCATTTTGACTATGTCGCTGGCGAGGCCTCCAGTGGTCTGGGTGCCGTGAGCCTCGATACCGACGTACCGGTTGCCTTCGGTGTGCTCACCGTCGATTCCATTGAGCAGGCCATTGAGCGTTCTGGAACCAAGGCCGGGAACAAAGGTGCGGAAGCTGCGATTACCGCTCTGGAGATGGTCAGCCTGTTCAACAAGCTGGGTGAGTAATGAGCACCACTGACGATACCGCCGCCAAACCTGCCGGCCAGCCAAAGCCTGGAGAACGTCGTCGGGCCCGTGCACTCGCGATGCAGGCACTTTACCAGCGCCACTTCAGTAAGACGCCGGTGACTGATATCGAAGCGGAGTTTATGGTTGATAACGACATGAGTAACGTCGATACCGCCTATTTCCGTGACTTGCTCCGTGGTGTTCACCGTGAGCAAGACGAGCTCGACAAGCTGATTGAGCCGTTCCTGGACCGTCCCATCAAGGAAGTGGACGCCATTGAACTGGCGATCGTCCGTCTGGGTGCCTATGAGCTGAAGCACCGGATTGATGTGCCATACAAGGTGGTGATTAACGAAGGCATTGAAATGGCCAAGCGCTTTGGCGGTACTGAAGGCCATAAGTTCGTCAACAGCCTCCTCGACAAGTTGAGTGGACGTTTGCGGCTTGCTGAAACCCGTTCACGGTGAGTGATGGGTGAATTTGAGCTGATTCGTCAGATCTTCATGCCGCTGGCCGGTCAATCCGGTTCAGCGGCATTGTTGTTAGGGCCAGGGGACGACTGTGCAATCCAACGTCTGGCGCCTGGTCGGGAGCTGGTATTTTCCATCGACACCTTGGTTGAAGGTGTCCACTTCCCCAAAAACTACGATGCCGAAAAGCTGGGTTGGCGCTCACTGGCGGTCGCCGTCAGTGATCTGGCCGCGATGGGGGCGGATCCAGAGTGTTTTACGCTGGCGCTGACGCTGCCCGAGGCTCGGCGGGAGTGGCTGGAAGCCTTTGCAAAGGGGCTGGGAGCCGCCGCAAAGTCCTTTGGTATTGCGCTCGCCGGGGGAGATACAACCCGGGGGCCACTGACGCTGTCGATTCAGGTCCATGGCAGCGTGCCCGCAGGGCAAGCTCTGTTGCGGTCAGGCGCTCAACCGGGGGACTTGGTGTGCGTGTCTGGTAGCGTCGGCGATGCCGGGGCGGCCCTGAAATTTCTTGACCACCCTGATCCTTCGCCCGATGTTGCCGTGCTGTTGAACCGCTACCATTTTCCCAGCCCTCGTCTGGAGCTCGGGAAGGCGCTTCGCGGGCTTGCCTCAGCAGTTATCGACGTATCGGACGGGCTGTTGGCTGACCTTGGCCATATCCTTGACGCTTCCGGTGTGGGCGCCCAGCTTGATGCTGACTTGATACCGATGTCCGAGAGCCTTTGTCGGATGATGGGTCGTGGCGGGTTGCGTGCGGCCGTTGTCGCCGGGGATGACTACGAACTGTGTGTCACTATGCCACCACAGTCCTGGCGGTCCCTTGCCGAGACGGTGAAGTGCCAGTTGACGGTGATTGGAACTGTTGTTGTCGGGCATGGTGTGCGTATGGACCATGGGGAAGACCTCAATGGTACTGGTGGGTATGACCATTTTGGAGAGGTTCAATGACAGGAAGTGACGTTTCAGCGCTGAAGGACCAAGCCTTGCCGAAGGGGTTTTTGCGCGACCCGATTCACCTATTGGCGTTTGGATTGGGCAGCGGTGCGGCCAGGGTTGCGCCAGGTACCTGGGGCAGCCTCGCTGCGATTCCGGTTTGGGCGCTGTTTTTCTGGGTGCCACCCTGGGCCTACTGGCTGGTGGTGGCACTGGCCTCGGTTATTGGAATCTGGCTGTGTGGACGTACCGCCAGGGACTTGGGCGTCCATGATCACGGTGGAATTGTCTGGGATGAGTTTGTCGGCATGTGGATTGCCCTGGGGTTGTTCCAGCCGACAGCGGGTGTCGTGGGCATTGTGCTGGCGTTTTTGTTGTTTCGTGTGTTCGATATTCTGAAGCCTTGGCCGATTCGTTGGTTTGATCGTCACATGCCCGGGGGGGCGGGAATCATGTTTGACGATATACTGGCGGGCGTTATGGCACTAGGAGTCTACTACCTGGCGATGCTGTGGTTGCCGGCAGGGTGGTTGTAGCTAACGCTGCAGCTACCTGAATCGTTAATGCACCTGTGCTTCCGCTGGCAGCAGGCGAACAACGCTCAGAAACCGTTTGAGGCCAACTTCAGCACGCTGCCGTGAGGCAAACGGGCCACTGTCAAAGCCTTCCCGGGTTGTGAAGTACCACTTGCTCCCCACGCAGAAAAAACGGCTGCTTCGAAATGGAACGGGGCCGTCTTCCCCGGTCCGATGCTGAATGTCCATTAGGCCTCCTGTGCCCGGCAAGATTATTATTGGTTGTTGTCGGTGGGCAGTGCGAAAACTCTGTTAGCCGATTTGTTTAAAATTAAATCAAATCTTACAGAAATTAAACTTTTTTTACGTTTCGTTACGTTTTGCAGGGTGCCGTTTTGTGGCCCCTCGGTGTTTCCATCGCCGGCAGTCCTTGCGCTGGCGGGCGCCGGTCGTCAGAATGCTGGGCCGGGGAACCTATGATTAGCCCCCTGCTTTTGACACACATTACAGAGGCTTCCAATGCACCAAAGGAATCGTTACGGGACGTCGCCTGCTGGCATCCGCGGGTATGCCCTTGTTTTCATCGCTGTCGTTATGACTGCTCTAAGTGGGTGTAGCAGCACATTAAAGCGGGTTCAGACCTGGGAAGGTGGCGATGTCGATGCATCGCAGTTGGCCATTCTGAAAGCGCCTGGCCAAATTGAGGTGGTTGAGGTCAATGGTCATGATGTCGGGAATTTTCTGCTTGAAGATTTAGCGCTGGACTATGAGCTGCTGCCGGGCCAGAACGTGATCGTTTTCCAGTACAAGACCATTTGGAGCAAGAACACGGCTGTTGAGAGAGGCGAGTCTAAGGTCAATATCGTGGAGTCAGGCCCTCAGCAGTTTGTTCTGGATGTGCGTGCAGGGGAAGAGTACAGCTTCGTCCTGCCTGAACCGCAGAATTATCGTGAAGCAGAAGCGATGGCTCAGAACTTTAGAGCACAGCTGGCAGATGGCAGCGGGCGGATTGTAGCCAGTTCTGAAGCCTATCGTGAGCCTGTTGACGCTGTTGCGACAACGGGTGTGTCTGGCATGCCGGGAAGTGTTCCTGTCGTGCCCATGGTTCCTGGTGGAGACCTGAATGCTCTTGATGGTCTTAAGGTGCTGTGGGAGCGTGCAAGCGCCGATGAGAAGCGTGAATTCCTGCGCTGGGCCTTTCAGTAACCCTTCACACCCGTGATGACGATTCAGGGGTGGTTCAGCCCCTGAATCGTTGCACAGTCTTCTTCAAAATCCCTTCTATCAGAGTCAGTGCATCTTCTGTCAGCGTTGGTTGTGGCTCGTTGTGTGTCTCTGTTATCTGCCTGTCTGATGGTAGCTCTGCCGCTGCCGACTCGATGCTGGTCAAACTCTCCTGCAGGAGCGGGCCTAGCGACTCCCCACCCGGAACCACATCCGGGCATAACGTAAAGTTCACCGTCAGGCTTCCTTGGTAGCTGACCGCGACGATGACCAGCCCCATGCTGTCAAACAGTGGTGCCGTATTGTACTGGGACTTCAGTTTCGCGCCTTGTAGATATAGGGGAACCTGAGGTCCGGGTACGTTGGTGATCGGCACATTGAACACGGGCTGGTAGCGTTGAGCGATCTGGAGTTCCGAGTAGAGTCGTGCGGACAGTGCCAGCAGGTTGGTTGGTAGCAACTCCGTAAGGCGATCTGCGGCAATGGCTTCTTGGTAAGGCTCGGAGGCAACTGCGTTCCAGTGAATCTTCTTGATTCGCTTCGCCGGATCGGCCTCGTCGGTGGCGAGGTTCAGGAGCATGGCAGACATCTGGTTTCCGGTAGAGCGCCGCAGGCTCTTGGAGCGGACAGAAATCGGCGTCATGGCAACCAGTGACCGGGTGACGTCGGCATTGCAGTTTTCCATATAGCGTCGCAGGGTCTCGGCGCAAAGCCCCAGCACCACGTCATTGAGTGTAACGTCTCCAAGGCTGGCTTTGATCGCCTTGAGTCTTGCGAGGGACACCGTTGTAGAGATGATTTTTCTGTTTGCTGTGATTTGCCGGTTAAAAGGGCTATGCGGCGCAGAAAACAGCGGGAACGGCAATGGCAGTTTGTGCAGGTGCTTCTGGATCAAACCCCGCGCTGTTGCTTCGGCGGCGTTGATCGCCAGGTTGGCAATCTGGAACGGCTTGCGAACCAGGTTGACGCCAGTCTGCAGATAGACTCTTTCTTCCGAAGGCGCAGGTCCGGGCTCCCAGGGCTGGGGGGGAGAGATGGGGCTGGGGTCGGGGCTGTATTCGAGGAGCTTGCCGATGATCTCCTCGCCGCTGAAGGCATCAATAGCTGCGTGGTGAAGCTTGATGATAAGGGCGAAACCGGTGCTGGCTGGGTCGTCCGGATCGTAACGGAATCCGTCCACAAAGGTGATGTGCCAGAGCGGACGGTCGCGCTTCAGGGGTTCCTCAAGAATACGTGCGGCGAGGCCGCGCAGGGTATCTTGCTCACCCTGGCCGCCGAGGCTGACATACGCCAGGTGACGATCCAGGTTGAATTCTGTGTCGTCCACCCAATAGGGGAGGCCTAGGCGCAAGGGGATCTCCCTTAGCGTTTGCCGAAAAAGAGGGATGACGTGGAGGCGGCTCTGCAAATAGGCCACAAAAGTGCTGAACGCAAGCGGTTCATCGCGGTCACGAGCATCAAACAGGTAGACTCCGCCGATATGCATGGGGGCGGTAACCGACTCCAGGTAGAGAAACGAAGCATCCAGCTCCGATAGCTGCCTCATCAATGGGCTCCTGTTAGCGTTGTTTGGCTGCATTATAAACCGGGGAAGCAGGCCCCCGGTTGGCTCATTCGCCGCTGTTCATTGGTTGTTCTCGACACCTTCAGGGGTATTCGCCGGTGATGTGCTTTTGCAGATGGGGGTCTTCCCCCAGGCACTCCCAGAACCACATGAGTGCCTTGCCCCGGTCTTCGCTATGGCGGGCGAGGAAGAGCTCGACGTTCTGGCGTGTGTCCTTAACCTCGAGGGGGATTAGTCGACCGTCGTCCAGTTGTGTGCGTACGCGGGCTACCGGTAGCCAGCCAACACCGAGCCCGGCTTCCTGCACGGCGATTTTCTGATCAAGGTTGGAAACGGTCAGGGTTTTTTGCCGGCTAAAAATGCCAGCGGTCCCAACGGGCAGGCGACGAGATGTGTCTGCGGCCACAGCGGCGGGGTACTGCTGTATATCTTCTTCGGTTAGGGGTTGGGGTACCTGGGTTAAGGGATGCTCAGGCGCGACCGCGTAAACAAACGGCATGTTTCCAAGTTTCTTGGTGGTGAAGTTGCCGGCGGGTTTGCTGAACTGGTCGGCACCAACCACCAGGTCGGCACGACGGCTTTGCAAGGCATCCCAAGTGCCAGCAAAGACTTCCTCAATCAGTTGCACATCGACAGGCACACCGAGTTCGTAGAATGCTTTGATGGCCGGGAATAGGGCCTGTAACGGCACCAACGAGTTGACTGCAATTTTTAGCCGGGTTTCCCAGCCTTGGGCAACCTGCCGTGTGGTGTGAGCGAGGTTCCGGGCGGCCTCCAGCAAGCTTCGCCCCTCTTCTAGCAGGTATCGTCCCGCAGGCGTCAGGGTGGCGCGGTGTCCGCTTCGGTCGAAAGTGCTGACATTCAGGTCCTCTTCCAGTTTCTGAACGGTGTAACTGATGGCGGAAGGGACTCTGAACAGCTCATTGGCCGCCCCGGCAAAGCTGCCCTTGCGGTCAATGGCATCCAGCACCTTGAGGGCATCAATGGTTATTTCGCTGTGCATGTTCAGTTTATCTGACGATGTTGGCCAAAATTGATTGTTTGAGAGCGTATCAGGCCGCTGGTTATTCTGTCTTCTCATTAATGGGTGAATTGTCTGAAATTATCCGGACGGGGAGAGCGTTATGGGGGTGTTGGTAGATGGGTGTTGGCATGATCGCTGGTACGATACCGCGAAAACCGGTGGAAGCTTCGAACGTGAGGCATCTCGTTACCGCCGCTGGATCACGCCAGATGGCGACAGTAGCGGGGGCTTCAAAGCCGAGTCTGGACGCTATCACCTGTATGTCTCCATGGCGTGCCCCTGGGCTCATCGCACCCTGATCATCCGCAGCCTGAAGGGGCTGGACAAGCATATTACGGTCTCGGTGGTGCACCCGGACATGCTCGAACAGGGCTGGCAGTTTGTGCCGACAGATAGCCGTTATCGTGATGACCTGTACAGCCTGAGCTACCTGCACCAGCTCTATACCCGGGTTGACCGAACATACAGTGGCCGGGTAACGGTGCCGGTGCTTTGGGACAAGAAGCTTGAGACTATCGTGAACAATGAGTCTGCCGACATCATTCGCATGCTGAATCAGGCGTTTGACGGTCTCGATGGTGTTCGTGGTGACCGGGATTTCTATCCGGCTGAACTGCAGCAAGAGATTGATGAGGTAAACAGCGGTGTCTATGAGGCTGTAAATAACGGGGTCTATCGCACCGGATTTGCAACGAGTCAGGCTGCTTATGAGCAGGCGTTCGGGGCGTTGTTTGAATGCATGGACTGGTTGGACGAGCGCCTTGCCGGGCAGCGCTACCTGGTTGGGAACCGGCTAACCGAGGCTGATTGGCGGTTGTTTACCACCTTGGTCCGATTCGACGCTGTCTATTACAGTCACTTCAAATGCAATCGGCGCCAAATCAGGGACTACCCGAACCTCTCTGGCTACCTTCGCGACCTCTACCAAGTGCCGGGCGTGGCCGAAACCGTCGATCTTGATCAGATCAAGCAGCATTACTACGTCAGTCAGCGAAGCATTAACCCGACACAGATTGTACCTGTGGGGCCAGAACTGGACTTTATGGCGTCCCATGGGCGCGGTGCGCTTGGCGCAGACTTTGTTTGAGTCGGGGTGTTGTGCCGGTGTTCTGGGGTGTCGGGGGGAATGGAATTGAGGGGCCCTGGGTCAGTTGACCCGGGCCACCGCGATCTCTGTCAGCAGTTCGAGGGCTTCTCTTGAGGGGCTGGAGGGGAGGTACTGAAGGCAGTCTTTTGCCTTGGTTGCTTCCTCCCGTGCGCGGTCCATGGTGTATTCCAGGGCGCCTGAGCGGTCGACAATCGAGACAATCTGCTCCAGCTGCTCCAGCCCGCCTTTGCGAATTGCCTGGCGGATGAGGCTGCTTTCTTTCTCGCTGCTGTTTGCCATGGCGTGAATCAGCGGCAGGGTTGGTTTGCCTTCTGCCAGGTCGTCGCCAACGTTCTTGCCCATGGTCTCAGCATCACCCCGGTAATCCAGGACATCATCCACCAGCTGGAACGCCATGCCCAGATGCTTGCCGTAATCGCGCAGCGCTGTTTCCTGGGATGCTTCGGCGCCGCAGAGCAGGGCGCCGGCATGGGACGAGGCCTCAAACAGTTTCGCGGTCTTGTTGTGAATCACTTCCATATACTGGGCTTCGCTGACGTCCGGGTTGCGAACGTTCATCAGCTGCAGTACTTCACCCTGGGCAATGACGGCGGTGGCGTGGGACAGAACCTCCATGATGGGCAGGCTTTTCAGTTCAACCATCATTTCAAAGGCGCGGGCGTAGAGGAAATCCCCTACCAGCACGCTGGGGGCGTTACCCCACTTGGCGTTTGCGGTGGAGCGGCCGCGGCGGAGATCCGAAGTATCGACCACATCGTCGTGAAGCAGGGTTGCGGTATGAAGAAACTCAATCACCGCCGCCAGTTTCAGATGATCATCCCGGTCATAGCCCAATGCTTTGGCGCTGAGCAGAACCAGTAGTGGGCGCAGTCGTTTGCCACCGCTTTCGATGATGTAATGGGCGATTTTCTCGACCAGAGGGACATCGGAAGAAAGTCGGCGGATAATAAGCTTATTGACGCGGCTGAAGTCTTCCGCGACGGTGTCGTAAATGCGCTGCGCTGTCATGCGGGCGGTTCCGGTCTGTTGAAAAGTAAGGCGGGACGCCGCAATGCTAGGTATTGGCGGGGTAGGTGTCAACATGGGCTGAAGGCGCGCTTGTAATACGTGGGCGGTTTTCGTACAATTCGCGCCCCAACTCATCCCAACCTGCGCTCCCTGCTATAGGGTTGCCAGAGCGCTTCCCTTAGAACCAGGTGGATAAGAGCAGGGATGGGTCCATAGCGGAGATTATCCATGTACGCAGTAATTGTTAGCGGTGGTAAGCAGCACCGTGTGAAAGAAGGCGAAACCCTGAAGCTGGAAAAGCTGGAAGTGGAAACCGGTGGCAATGTTGAATTCGACCGCGTTCTTCTGATTGCTGATGGCGACAACATTCAGGTTGGCGCTCCGGTTGTTGACGGTGCCAAGGTTACCGCTGAAGTGGTTAGCCACGGTCGTCACGACAAGGTTCAGATCATCAAGTTCCGTCGTCGTAAGCATCACATGAAGCGTCAGGGCCACCGTCAGTGGTTTACTGAAGTCAAGATCACGGGCATTAAGGGCTAAGGCTCTTAAACAGGTCCCAGTAACAGGAGGCTAGCAATGGCTCATAAAAAGGCAGCAGGTAGTACCCGTAACGGTCGCGATTCCGAGTCTAAACGACTTGGTGTCAAGCGCTTCGGTGGTGAGACTGTTTCTGCAGGCAGCATCATCGTTCGTCAGCGTGGCACCCGTTTTCACGCCGGCAGCAACGTAGGCCTGGGCAAAGACCACACACTGTTTGCAAAAGCAGACGGTCAGGTCAAGTTCGAGACCAAAGGTCCTCAGAACCGTAAGTTTGTGAGCATCGTTCCGGCTGCCTAAGCCGCGGCGATCTCAGGTTCTGTAGAGCCGGGGATTGCTCTGATAAGATTTGGTCTGTCAGAGCAATCCGGAGCCCCGCAATGCTTCTTAGAGGCTGCGGGGCTTTTTAGTTTGAGCGCAGTGAGCGCCAAGGGTTGAAGCATGAAATTTGTAGACGAAGCCACCATCATTGTTGAAGCAGGAAAAGGCGGGCATGGTTGCCTCAGTTTCCGGCGGGAAAAGTACGTCCCGAAGGGTGGGCCCGATGGGGGTGATGGTGGTGACGGTGGGTCGGTGTATTTGCAAGCCGACAGTTCCCTGAATACTCTGATCGACTATCGCTTTCAGCGTAAGTTCCGGGCGCAGAATGGTGAGCCTGGCGCTGGTCGTAACTGTTCCGGTAGCAAGGGCGAGGATCTGTTTCTGCCGGTGCCTGTAGGCACGACAGTGGTCGATATGGATACCGACGAGGTGCTGGGGGATTTGACCGCTGAAGGGCAGAAGCTCAAGGTGGCCCAGGGGGGCTTTCACGGACTTGGGAATACCCGTTTCAAGTCTTCGGTGAACCGGGCGCCGCGGCAGACTTCGCCGGGTTCCGAGGGTGAAGCTCGTAATTTGCGGCTGGAATTGAAAGTGCTCGCGGATGTGGGTCTGCTCGGCTTGCCGAATGCGGGTAAGTCGACCTTTATTCGTGCGGTGTCAGCGGCCAAGCCGAAAGTGGCGAATTATCCGTTTACCACCCTGGTTCCCAATCTCGGGGTAGTAAGTGTTCAGGCGCACCAGAGTTTTGTGATTGCGGATATTCCTGGTTTGATCGAAGGTGCGGCTGAGGGGGCTGGTCTCGGAATCCGTTTCCTCAAGCATCTGGTGCGTACTCGTTTGCTGTTGCATCTGGTCGATGTCGCCCCCTATGACAGCTCCTCGCCGGCCGACAACGTCAGGGCAATTGCTCATGAGCTGGAAAAGTTCAGTGAGACGCTGGCCGGACGTGATCGGTGGTTGGTGTTGAACAAGGTCGATATGGTGGCTGAAGAGGATCGCGAGGCGCACTGTCAGGCCATTATTGACGAACTCAACTGGACTGGGCCGGTTTTCCGTATTTCGGCGCTCAGTGGCGAGGGGACAAAACCGTTGGTTCAGGCGGTTATGCGCTGGATTGAGCAGCGGGCCGAGGAAGAGGCTCAGGACCCCGAGGCGGCGGAGCAGGAGCGTGCGCGTCGAGTACGTATGGATGAGGAGGCGCGGGCTCGGATTGAGGCTGACCGCGCAGCTCGTCGGGCGGCACGTAAGAATAACGATGATGACGACGATTTCGACGACGATGAAGACGATTATGACGTCGAAGTGGTGTATGCACCGGAGTAATTAGATCCCCATGAGTGAACGTTCCCAGCTGTCTCAGGCCCGACGCCTGGTGGTCAAGATTGGTAGTGCCCTGCTGACGAATGATGGGCAGGGGCTCGATGTTGACGCGCTTGGTCGCTGGGTAGACCAGATTTCCGCCCTGATTGCCGCGGGAGTTGAGGTGGTGGTGGTTTCCTCCGGCTCTGTGGCGGAGGGGATGAGTCGGCTGGGGTGGCGGAGTCGTCCCGAGCAGCTGCATGAGCTTCAGGCGGCTGCAGCTGTGGGGCAGATGGGGTTGGTGCAGACTTGGCAGGATCAGTTTCGGCGCCATGGGCGTCATGCGGCCCAGATTCTTCTGACTCATGATGATCTGTCAGACCGTAAACGTTACCTGAATGCGCGAAGCACTCTGCGGACGTTGCTGGATTACGGTGTTATTCCCATTGTGAATGAGAATGACACGGTGGTGACCGACGAAATCCGCTTTGGTGATAACGACACGCTGGGGGCCTTGGTTGCGAACCTGATCGAGGCCGACGGTCTGATCATTCTGACGGATCAGCTGGGGTTGTTTGATCAAGATCCACGCAAGAATCCTGATGCAAGCTTGGTGCTGGAGCGCAAGGCTGGGGATCCTGAATTGGATGTCATGGCTGCTGGTGGTGCCGGGGTTTTGGGTCGTGGTGGCATGCTGACGAAGGTCAGGGCAGCTCGTCTGGCGGCTCGGTCCGGTGCCTTCACGGTGATTGTGGGTGGGCGAATTGAAGGCGTGGTGTCGCGACTGGTTGGTGGGGAATTGCTTGGCACCCTGCTGCTTCCCGAGCAGGGTCGTATCGCGGCCCGTAAGCAGTGGTTGGCCAGTCACCTGAAGACCCGTGGTGTGCTAACGCTGGATGCGGGGGCGGTGAAGGTCTTGTGCCGGGGCGGACGCAGCCTGTTGCCCGTTGGGGTTAAGGGTGTGAGCGGTCAGTTCCGTCGCGGTGAGATGGTGTCTTGTGTTGATGAGGGTGGGCGCGAAGTGGCTCGTGGCCTGGTGAACTACGGTTCGGATGAGGCGAGAGCGATTGCTGGTCGTTCCAGTGATCGGATTCAGGAGTTGCTGGGTTATATCTCGGATGAGGAAATCATTCACCGGGATAATATGGTGATTGTTTGACGCTTCGCCGCTCGGCGGGTTTCCTGTAGGCACAAAAAAACCGGCTTTCGCCGGTTTTTTTGTGCTAGCCAGAATTAGGCGCTTTTCAGGGCCTTGATCTTGGCATTCAGGCGGCTCTTGTGGCGAGCAACCTTGTTCTTGGCGAAGATGCCCTTGTTGACCATGCTGTCGATGATCGGCTGAGCGGTCTTCAGGGCTTCCTGAGCACCTTCGTAGCTGCCGGCTTCGATCTGGGCATTTACTTTCTTGAGGTAAGTGCGCGCCATGGAACGCAGGCTGGCGTTATGCTTGCGGTTCTTTTCGTTCTGACGTGCGCGCTTTTTGGCTTGTGGGGAATTTGCCACCGTGTAACTCCTGAAAATCTGCTATTCGTTGCTGAAACGATTTGTAAGAAATCGCGTGCGCGCCAAACAAACAGCGCGTCGAAATAAATGACGCGGAACTATGCCGCCAACGCCCCAAAAAGTCAAGGCTGTCGCTGAATTCATGCCGTATTCAGAAGGTGCTGTGATAAACTCGCCGCTCGTTATATCCGGGTAGAGGGGTCTTTAGTGGATTTCCGAAATGCCGGGGCGAACCGAAGAGCTTGCTCCAGAGTTCGCTGATCCGTGACCGTACGTAAAAGGACCGTGACCTGAATGAGCGCTGACTCGCCGCAACCAGAATCATCGCCCCCGAGCGCCCGTAAAGCGCCAGGTCTGCTTCGCTCATCGGCGGTGGTTGGCATGATGACCATGCTGTCCCGAGTGCTGGGGCTGGTCAGGGATATGGTGATTGCGCGCTATTTTGGTGCGGGTGCCGGTGCGGACGCGTTTTTCGTCGCCTTCAAAATCCCCAATTTCCTGCGTCGCCTGTTTGCAGAAGGCGCTTTTTCGCAGGCTTTCGTTCCGGTGCTGTCCTCGTACCGTGAGACCGGCTCGGTCTCTGACGTTCGGAAGCTGGTCAACGCGGTGTCCGGGACGCTCGGTTTGGTGTTGCTCGGGGTGACGTTGGTCGCCGTCGTTGGGGCTCCGGCCTTGACGGCAGTCTTTGCGCCAGGCTTTCTTGATGAACCGGTGAAGTTCGGTCTGGCCAGCGACATGCTGCGAATCACCTTTCCTTATTTGCTCCTTATTTCGTTGACCGCCTTTGCCGGCGCGATTCTCAACAGCTATGACCGCTTTGCCGTGCCGGCCTTTACGCCAGTATTGCTCAACCTGTCGATGATTGGGGCCGCAATTTTCCTGTCCCCGTTGATGGAATCCCCTGTGCTTGCGTTAGCCTGGGGGGTGTTTATCGCGGGTGCCCTGCAGCTGTTTTTCCAATTGCCCTTCCTGATGCGCCTGGGCCTGTTGCCGAGGCCGAAAGTGGATTATCGCCACGAGGGTGTGCGGCGGATACTGAAGTTGATGGCGCCGGCACTGTTTGGGGTGTCGGTCAGTCAGATCAACCTGCTCCTGGACACTGTTCTGGCCTCTATGCTGCAAACGGGGTCGGTGTCGTGGCTGTACTACTCCGACCGGCTGTCTGAGTTGCCGTTGGGGGTGTTCGGGATAGCCATTGCGACCGTGATCCTGCCAAGCCTTTCCCGCAAGCACGCGGCAGAGTCGGTGGACCAGTTTGCCCATACGTTGGATTGGGCCGTACGGGCTGTGTTACTTATCGGTGTGCCAGCGGCCGTGGCGCTCGCACTGCTGGCTGAGCCGTTGATTGCGACGCTGTTCCATTACGGTGAGGTCACTGATCGCGACGTGATGATGGCCGGTGGCAGCCTGCGTGCCTATTCCATGGGATTGCTGGCGTTCATGCTGATCAAGGTGTTGGCGCCGGGTTTCTTTGCCCGCCAGGATACCCGTACACCCGTAAAAATCGGGGTGATCGCCATGGTGGCGAACATGGTGTTCAACCTGGTGCTGATCTGGCCACTGGCCCATGTGGGCCTGGCGCTTGCGACGTCGCTGTCGGCCTGGCTCAACGCCTTTCTGCTTTGGCGTGGACTAAGGAAGGATGGTGCCTGGAAAGGGCAGCCTGGATGGGGGCGGTTCCTGTTTCAGCTAACTGCAGCCAATGGTGCCCTGGCGACTGTGATTCTTTGGCTAGGCCAGCCAACGAGTGAATGGCTCGTGATGGCGGGGCTGGAGCGCGCCGCCAGTATGGCTGTGCTTGTAGGGGCGGGGGTGGTTGCCTATTTCCTGGTGCTGGCGGCGGTTGGGGTGCGGGTAAGACATTTTCGCCACAGGTAGGTTATAATCGCTCGTTTTCTCGCCAGCCGCTTTGTGTGCTGGCCTGTTGATAACCGCAGCGCTCTACCGGTGGGGTGTTGTTGGAAGACATGTGATCCAAGGGTGCGCACTGAATGCGGCTGATTCGAGGGCTGACCAGCCTGCAATTGTTGTCTCGGAATGCGGCGTCTCCGTTGGCCGATGGCTGTGTGGCAACCATCGGCAACTTTGATGGTGTCCACTTGGGACACCAAGCCATTATTAATCAGGTGCGGGAGAAAGCCCGTGCGTTGGGTGTGCCCGCGGTGGCCATGGTGTTTGAGCCTCAGCCCCGGGAGTTTTTTCAAGGTGATCAGGCGCCTCCGCGGCTGACTGGGTTTCGTGAGAAGTGTTGCTTGCTTCTCAATGCCGGTATTGATGTCGTGCTGTGCCTTCGCTTTGATGAGCAGTTTCGCAGTTACTCGGCGATGGGCTTTATCGATGATTTGCTGGTTCAGGGGCTGAACGTACGCCACCTGGTTGTCGGTGATGATTTTCGTTTCGGTTGTGACCGATCCGGCGATTTTGAGCTGTTAAACAGGGTCGGTGAGGCGAAAGGATTCTCCGTTGAGAATACCCGCACGATCACCGTGGCTGGCGAGCGGGTCAGCAGTACCGCGGTCCGGGAGGCGTTGACCCACAACCAGCTGGACTTGGCCGAAGCGCTGTTGGGGCGGCCCTATGCCATTGCTGGCAAGGTCACCTATGGGCGGCAGCTTGGTCGGGAAATTGGCGCGCCTACCGCTAATATTCGCCTCAAGCGTCTGGCGCCGCTTCAGGGCGTCTATGTGATCCAGGCGGACCTTCCCGATGGCCGGGTTTGTGATGGCGTCGCCAATATCGGCTTGCGCCCCACCGTGGACGGTCGTCAGCCGTCACTGGAAGTGCACCTGTTTGACTTTGCTGGCACACTGTATGGCCAGCGTATAAGGGTGACCTTCCGCCATCCGTTGCGAAACGAAGAGAAGTTTTCGTCTGTCGATGCCCTGAAAGTTCAGATCGCCCGGGATTTTGACAACGCCCGACTTTGGCTGGCTGAACACTAACCCAACGATTGAAGACGTCAGTACTTAACCACGTGCGTTGTACCTAACGTAAGTTGTACTAAATCGACATGTACTTAACCGTAAAAAGTACCCACAGGTAACCATGAGCGACTACAAGCATACCCTGAATCTGCCTGAAACCGCCTTCCCGATGCGCGGCAACCTGGCCAACCGTGAGCCGGAAATGCTCAAGCGCTGGCAGGAGCTGGATGTCTACGGCAACCTGCGAAAGCAGCGCGAAGGCCGTGACAAGTTTATCCTGCATGATGGCCCTCCCTATGCCAACGGCAGCATCCACATCGGTCACGCGGTTAACAAGATTCTCAAGGACATGATTGTGAAGTCCCGCAGTTTCATGGGCTACGATGCGCCCTACGTGCCGGGTTGGGACTGCCACGGGTTGCCGATCGAGCATAAGGTTGAGCAGGACATCGGTAAGGCCGGGGTCAAAGTGGACTACAAAACCTTCCGCCAGGCCTGCCGGGATTACGCGGCAAAGCAGGTGGCGGGACAGAAGGCGGACTTTATACGCCTGGGTGTCATGGGGGAATGGGATAAGCCCTACCTGACCATGGACCCCAAAGTTGAAGCTGGCATCGTCCGGGCGCTGGGCAAAATTGTGGCCAAGGGCCATCTGGTGCGCGGCTACAAGCCGGTGTACTGGAGTGTGGTCGGTCAGTCGGCGCTGGCGGAAGCGGAAGTAGAGTATCAGGACAAGACCTCGACTCAGATCGATGTCCGTTTCACCGTTGTGGATCAGGACAAGGTCTTGGGTGTATTTGGCACCGAAGGCGGTGAAGGTGATGTGTCCATCGTGATCTGGACAACTACTCCCTGGACCATCCCAGCCAACCAGGCGGTGTCATTGAATGCCGACCTGGACTACGCCCTGGTGCAGGTGGATGCCGGTAATGGCCCAGAGCGAATGATCCTGGCGGCCGACATGGTTGAAGGCATCATGGCGCGCTGGTCTCTGGAAAACTATGAAGTACTGGCGACCTGTCGCGGCAACGAGCTGGAGCACGTGGCTCTGCGGCATCCGTTCTTTGACAAGCAGGTGCCGGTGGTTCTTGGTGATCATGTCTCTACCGATGCGGGTACCGGCGCAGTTCATACCGCGCCGGATCACGGGATGGAAGACTTTGTGGTCGGTCAGCACTACGGTATTGGTACCCTGAATCTTGTTCAGGCTGATGGTACCTACACCTCTGCTGCCGGAGAGTTCGCCGGTATTCACGTCTACAAGGCTGATGAGCCGGTCTGTGAGGCGCTGACCCGTGAAGGCAAACTGGTCTTCACTGAAAAGTTCCGTCACAGCTATCCCCATTGCTGGCGGACCAAAACCCCGTTGATCTACCGGGCTACGCCGCAGTGGTTTATCAGCATGGAGAAAGAAAACCTTCGTGCAGATGCCCTGGAAGCCATCAAAGGTGTGCGTTGGGTGCCTGCCTGGGGACAGAATCGTATTGAAGCCATGTTCGAGCAGTCGCCGGACTGGTGTATCTCCCGTCAGCGGACCTGGGGGGTGCCGATCACCCTGTTCATCCACAAGGAAACCCAGGAGCTGCACCCTGACACTGCAAACCTGATTGAAGCGGTGGCCAAAGAAATCGACAAGGGTGGTATTGATGCCTGGTACGACCTTGATGCGGCTGAGCTGCTGGGTGCTGAGGCCGACCAGTATGAGAAAGTGCTGGATACCCTGGATGTCTGGTTTGACTCCGGTGTTACCCACGACTCAGTTCTGAGGCCTCGCCCGGAACTGGGGCAGTTCCCTGCGGACCTGTACCTGGAAGGTTCGGACCAGCACCGTGGCTGGTTCCAGTCGTCACTGAAGACCTCCATCGCCATGAACGGTGTGGCGCCGTATCGGCAGGTGCTGACTCACGGCTTCACGGTCGATGGGCAGGGGCGCAAGATGTCCAAGTCCCTGGGCAACGTGATTGCGCCTCAGGAAGTCATGAACGAACTTGGTGCGGACATCCTGCGGCTGTGGGTCGCCGCGACGGATTACAGTGGCGAAATGACGGTGTCGAAGGACATCCTGCGGCAGACCGCTGATGGTTATCGCCGAATCCGTAACACCGCCCGCTTCCTGTTGAGCAACCTCAATGGCTTCGAGCCGAGCGAGCACCTGGTGGCGGCAGACGATATGATCGCGCTGGATCGCTGGATGGTTGACCGTGCCCTGCAACTGCAGCAGGAGCTGAACGAGGATTACCAGAACTATGCTTTCCTGAGGATCTTCCAGAAGGTCTATAGCTTCTGTGAGGCAACCCTGGGTGGCTTCTACCTCGACATCATCAAGGATCGACAGTACACCACTCAGGCGGACAGCCTGGCTCGCCGCTCCTGCCAGACGGCTATGTACCATGTGGCAGAAGCGCTGGTTCGCTGGATTGCCCCGATCCTCAGCTTTACCGCGGATGAGATCTGGCAGCATTTGCCGGGTGAACGCGGCGATACTGTGTTCTATGAAACCTGGTATGAGGGTTTGACGGCGCTGCCGGATTCGGAAGAGTTTGGTCGTGATTACTGGCGTGAAATCTACAGCGTTAAGGAAGCCGTTAACAAATGCCTGGAGGACGTTCGTGCCCGAGGAGAGATCAAGGGTTCCCTGAGTGCGGAAGTGACCCTGTATTGCGAAGGGCAGTTGGCTGAGGATCTCAAGCGACTGGGTGACGAGCTTCGCTTTGTGCTGATCACCTCCGAGGCGACGGTCAAGCCTGTGTCAGAGGCGGACGGTGCCGAGCAGTCAAACCATGAAGGCTTGCTGGTGAAGGTTAAGGCCACCGGGCACAGCAAGTGCGAGCGCTGCTGGCATCACCGTGAAGATGTTGGTGCGAATGAGCAGTACGCCGACCTCTGTGGTCGCTGTGTGACCAATGTGGAAGGGCCGGGCGAAGCCCGCTCGTACGCCTGATGGATGCTGTTATGACTGACCAAGGCGTTGCAGGCTCAAAGTTGCGCTGGTTGTGGCTGGCGGTATTTGTGATTGCATTGGATTTGGGAACGAAGGCGATTGCCAGTGCAGCGTTGACCTATGGGGTGCCGGTGCCGGTCATGCCCCTGTTCAACTTCACCCTGTTGCATAACACGGGTGCGGCGTTCAGTTTCCTGGCGGATGCAGCGGGCTGGCAGCGTTGGTTTTTTGTGATTCTGGCGCTGGTGGTGAGTGTAGTGCTGGTGGGGTGGCTGCGTGGACTGGGGCGCCATGAAACCTGGACGGCCATTGCTATCTGCCTGATTCTCGGGGGGGCTCTGGGGAATGTCTATGACAGGGTCGTTCACGGCTATGTTGTAGACTTTCTGCACTTCTATTGGCAGGACTATCATTTCCCTGCCTTTAACCTGGCCGATACCGCTATCACCATTGGTGCGGGGATGCTGATCCTCGATATGTTTCGTAAACCATCCGAAGATGCCGGAAGGAGTAGTGACCCTAAATGAATGAGCTGCCCGTGGACAAGGGAACTCGCGTTACCCTGCATTTTGCCCTCAAACTGAACGATGGCCAGGTTGTTGACACCACCTTTGAAAAAGAGCCGGCCAGCCTGAGTATCGGTGACGAGAACCTGCCAGAGAGCTTCGAAGCCTATCTGATGGGGATGAAGGCCGGTGAGCAGGCGAGCTATGAAATCCCGCCGGAAGAGGGCTTTGGTCAGTCGAACCCGAACAATGTACAGGTCTTCAAACGTTCAGAATTCAGCGCGGACATGGTGCTTGAGCCCGGTGTGATGATTTCGTTCGCCGACGCTCGTCAGACTGAGCTTCCAGGTGTTGTCAGTAAAGTAGAGGGCGACGAAGTGACGGTCGACTTCAACCACCCGCTGGCCGGGCGTACACTGATCTTTGAAGTGCAGATCATTGATGTAGAGCCCGCCGGGCCGACTCACTGATTGCCTATCCAGATCCGTTAAAGCAGGACTTCAGAATGCAGATTCGTCTCGCCAACCCCCGTGGTTTCTGTGCCGGTGTGGATAGAGCCATCGAAATCGTTAATCGTGCCCTGGATGTTTTTGGGGCGCCGATTTATGTGCGTCATGAAGTTGTCCACAACAAATTTGTTGTCGACAACTTGCGGGAGCGTGGCGCTGTCTTTGTCGATGAGCTGGATGAGGTTCCGGATGACCATCTGGTGATTTTCAGTGCCCACGGTGTGTCGCAGGCGGTGCAGAATGAGGCCGCCCGACGTGGCTTGAAAGTGTTTGATGCGACCTGCCCGCTGGTGACCAAGGTCCATATGGAAGTTGTGCGATACAGCCGGGATGGCCGGGAGTGTGTGCTGATTGGTCATCACGGTCATCCGGAGGTGGAAGGCACTATGGGGCAGTACGACCACAGCAGCGGTGGTGACATGTACCTGGTGGAAGATGAGGTGGATGTTGCGAAGTTGCAGGTCAAAGATCCCTCACGCCTGGCGTATGTTACCCAGACGACGCTTTCCATGGACGACACCGCTAAGGTAATTGATGCACTCCGTCGCCATTTTCCTCAAATTCAGGGCCCGCGAAAGGATGACATCTGCTACGCCACCCAGAATCGCCAGGATGCCGTCAAACAGCTGGCAGGGGACTGCGATCTGATGCTCGTCGTGGGCTCTCCCAACTCCTCCAACTCCAACCGTCTGCGGGAATTGGCCGAGCGCATGGGAACCACCGCTCACCTCATCGATAATGCCGAACAGATTGAGCCTGAATGGTTAGCCGGTAAAACCGCAGTGGGCATTACCGCCGGAGCCTCCGCGCCGGAAGTGCTCGTTGCGGATGTGGTTAAGCGCCTGAAAGAGTTGGGTGGCGACGAACCCCAGGAAGTTGCCGGACGTGAGGAGAATGTGGTGTTTTCCATGCCGAAGGAATTGAGGATTGAGGCGGTCTCCATCGACTGATCGCCGCCCTTGGAGTTGATTCCTCGTAACACAACAAAGCGTGACTAATGTCACGCTTTGTTGTTTCTAAGGCCGTTTGTCCCTTTTGTTTTGCCGCTCATCCAGCTTCAGTGGCTCGGCGCTCATTTCTTGGGTAGCCTTCAAATACGTCAGAATGGAAGTGGGCTATGTTGACTGTCAAAAAAAATGCCGGATTTACGGTTATTGAGCTTCTTACTGCTCTGTTTGTTCTTGCTGTTGCTGTTTCGCTTGCTGTGCCTTCGTTCCGGCAGATGATTCAGAACAATAGAATGGCTTCTCAGATCAACCTGGTCACCAGTTTGGTGAGTTTTGCTCGCAGTGAAGCCGCTAAACGGCCAAATGTTGTCATTACAACCTGTCCGTCCGCAGATTTAGCGACCTGTGCTGCATCCGCAAATTGGGAGCAGGGCTGGGTTATCTTCGTTGATATAGATGGCGACCGGGTCGTCGACGCTGGCGACGGTGATGCAGTGCTGTATACGGCGGGACCAATTAGCGGGGGGAACACTCTGAGAGTGTCGGGACTAACCAATACCAACTATGTCCAGTTTTTCGGGAATGGGGAACCCGTTCCTCCCTCGTTAGGTGCAGGGGCTTCAGGCACATTTACATTATGTGATAGCCGTGGCGCTGAAGTGTCCAGAAATGTTGTCGTTATGGAGTCTGGTCAGACGCGTCTGGCGCGGGATACCAACGGGGATGGAATTCCCAACAATCATGCTGGTAACAACGTTTCCTGCCCATAACGGGAGCGGGGGAAAGGTGAGAATGAAAAAGAGTCTGGGCAAAAGAGCGGGAAATGATCAAGCAGGTTTCAGTTTGATTGAACTTTTAGTGACGCTGGTCATTCTGGCTGTCGGACTGTTGGGTTTGGCCGGGTTGATGATGGATGGTCTGCGTAACAACCAGAGTGCCTACCTTCGTACTCAGGCGAGTATATTGGCCTATGACATGGCAGATCGAATCCGCTTGAACCGGGGCCAGGCCCGGGTGGGTATGTATTCGGGCTATTCCACAGCAGGAAATGGGGCGATTACCTCTTTGCCGACGTGTGTGACAGCCGCGACCGGCTGCACAGCCGCAGACCGCGTCACTCTGGATAAGGCCGAGTGGACGCGGGAAATACAAGGCATCGGGAATGGAAGTGCTTTGCTGCCCAGTGGTGTAGGCACCATCGGAGCTGACTCTTCTGGAAACATCACCGTGTCTGTGAGTTGGCAGGAAACTCAGTGGGACGAAGCTGCTGGTGCCAAGGCTTTAGTGACACAGCAATTTGACGTGGTATTCAGGATATGAGGGCAGTCATGATCAGAGAGCGTCGATTTGCCACCCTCGAGTTGTCTCGGGAGTTTGGCCAGCGTGGGTTGTCGCTGGTTGAGTTGATGGTTGCGCTTGCGCTGAGTACGGTACTGATTTTGGGGGTGATGACAGTTTATCTGGACTCTAATAAGACATCCCGGGTGAGTACATCTTTGGCTCGTATCCAAGAGTCAGGGCGGATTGGCGTGGATATTATGGCTCGTGACATCCGCATGGTGGGCTTTCAGGGGTGCGCGGACCCAATGTCAATCGGGATGAATATCATTGCGCGGTTCCCTCCAACTCTCGATTTTGCTCAGTCAGGTTTGCGGGGCTGGGAAGTAGACGACAGTAATTGGGCTGATGGCACGGAGTTTGATGACACCGCCATTGAAACCCGTGCCCGCCAGGGAAGTGATGTGCTCGCGGTCCAACGAGGAGAGACCGTGCCCATCTCATTGACAGGCAATATGAATGTTCCAAATGCCAACCTTCAGGTCGAAGGAGAGCTGGGGTTGTTTGAGCAGAACGATATCGTACTAATTTCGGATTGCGAAAACGCTGACTTGTTTCGGATTACCAGTGAGCCGACTTCTGGCACATGGGCGCATGCCAATGGGGCGAACTCAAATAACGATAACCGCCTGAGCCAGCTGTATAACGACAGCGCGAGAATCATGCGTTTCAGTTCAACAGTTTACTACGTGGCTGATACTGGTCGGGACGATACTCGCGGAAATCCAATTTACGCGCTTTACCGCCAAACCGACAACATGCTTAACACTGGAGCGGCAAGCTTCACCAGGGACGAATTGGTTGAGGGCGTTGACAGCATGCAGATTCTCTATGGAGAACGATTGTCCACCGATAATATCCGCTTTGTTCCTGCGGATACTGTGGGACTGGATATGGCCAATGTGGTGGCCGTAAAAATTGGGTTGCTGATCAGCGACCCTGAGGGGACGAGAGACGTTGCCGACAACCTGACCTACGCATTGCCCGGACAGAACATTGCGCCGGCCGGAGCTGCTGGCGCCACCGTGACACATGCGGGTGATTTAAGGGTGCGCAAGACTTTTGAAACGTCGGTTAATCTGCGAAACCGAATCCGAGACTGAGTGAGAATTGAAGCATGACAGTGACAAAGAGATTCATTGAAACTGCTGCCCGGCGCCAGCGAGGGGCTGTGTTGATTGTAAGTCTGGTTGTTTTGCTGGTTATTACGCTACTGGGAGTGGCCGGGATGAACTCCTCCCTGATGCAGGAGCGAATGGCTGCCAATGCACAGAACGTCAACCGTACATTCCAGGCGGCAGAAAGCTCGGTGGGAGTGTTGACCAACATCCTAATGGGCGGAAACCTGAGCCTTTTGCAGCAAGCAATGGGCACCGAGAACCAAATGAGTGATGCAGTAACTTACAGCATTGGTGGGGCTGATATAGCCTCTACATACCAGGCTCGTTATCTAGGCGAGATTATAGTTTCCAGCGGCAGTTCCATGGATGCTAGTGAGAGTACAACGTTGTTGAAAGGGTACCGCTTTGAATTGAGTGGCGCGTCTACAATCAACGCAACGGGGGCGTCCACAACCATTTTCAAGGGAATAGAGTACTACTGATTTTTCGGAGTGCCTCCGTCAGGTAGGTATTTTGAAGTTAGGGGGAACATTATGAGTAGGCATTTTCTGATTGCGTTTTTTTCTGCGGTATCGATGGTGTATAGCGGGCATCTATATGCAGGACTTCCGGCTGGTAGCGTTCTGATAGAGCCGCGGGGGCCGGAACCGATGATTCTGGAACAGGGGGCTATCGAAGCAGATAGAGTCGAAGTGGTTTTTAACTCTGCGGGTGAAGTCGTACAGGTCAATGCCTGTGAAAGTGAGCGTCTATGCACCCAGGCTCGGTTACTGCCAGCTCGGGATATTCAGTTTTTTATGGGAAATCGTCGACTGAGTTTGGATGTGGTCCAGGAGTTGGGTAAAAGAGCGGCAACCATCACCTATGACGCTGATACCAGCATGGTGGAAAAAGTGAGTTATTTTGAGGTAACAGGGGGCGAACGTGATGAGTAATCAACTGAAATCGGTTGCTTATAGCGGGCTGCTGGCCCTTGCCGGACTAAGCGGAACTTTGCAGGCTGACGATACTGAAATCTTCTTCAATACAGATGCAACAGAAATCAGACCGAATATCCTGTTTGTTCTGGACAATTCCGGAAGCATGGATGCTGAGGTCACAACTACCTCAAGCTACGATAATACCCAGAGCTACACCGGCGATTACTCCGATGATTACATCTACTTTATCGAGAGGTGGAACGGGGACGATTATCTTGTACCAGTAGCAAAAAGCCGTAATAAATGTAGTGACCTTCTCACCCGATTGAGTCAGTCAGGTTATGTAACCGAATACCGGATGGCAATGTGGAGAAATTCCAATCGCTCCAATACCTTGCGCTGGCGGACTGCGAATGCTTTTTACGACGACACCGGTAATATTCTCGAATGTTATGCAGACCGTGGGGTTCATGGAGAAACTTCTGGGGCAGCCGACAAGTATGCCCGTAACCATTCTAGGCAGTGGGGGAGTTCGAGCCAGGAGATTAACTGGGCAGATATCGGGCGGTCGGATATCTATTCCGCAAATTACGTAAATTGGTTTACGGATCACCGGGTGTCGGAAACGCGCACCCGACTGCAGATTATGCAGTCCGTGGCCGCAGGCATGGCGGATAGTCTCTCCGGCGTTAACATCGGCCTGATGGCGTTTAATACTGACGACCGTCAGAGGCAAGGTGGGCGAGTACTGGTTCCAATTGCTAATGTGGATGACAACCGTACGGCTTTCAAGGCAGCGGTTAACGCGCTGGATCACGAGACATGGACGCCTCTGTCTGAAACCCTGTTTGGGGCCAGTCGTTATTTCCAGGGAGACGCTCCTTTTCTCGATACTAACCCAGTTACCGGTACGGTTGATGAAGAAGGAAACTACATCAGCCCAGTCCAATACGAATGCCAGTCCAACAACGTTATCCTGTTGACTGATGGGACGCCAACCTACGATGCGAGGTTGTCCGGTACGTATAACGAAGAGGAAGACGGTGCGTCCCGAACTACGATTCAGGGCGTGGTTGGCAACTGTTCAGGCAACTGTCTGGATGAGATTGCCGGCTATATGTATTCAACAGGTATGGATGCAGGTTTTAACGAAAATATCACGGTAAAAACATACACCGTTGGCTTTGACCAGGAAGTTGACGCTACTTTGCTGAGTGGCGCGGCAAGCCTGGGCGGTGGTGAATACTATACAGCCAATAATACGGAGTCTTTAGAGACGGCCTTCAAAAACATTGTGCGTGAGGTTCTGGCGGTGAATACCACCTTTGTCGCGCCTGGTGTCGCTGTAAATACGTTTAACCGTTTGAACCATTTGGATGCTTTGTACTTCTCTGTGTTTCAACCGGATGTCGCAACTCGTTGGGATGGAAACCTCAAGCGCTATCGCCTCGGTGCTGATGGCATCGTCTATGATGCCAACGATCTGGCTGCGGTGGAAAGCAATACCGGGTTCTTCAAAGGGACAGCGCAAAGTTTCTGGAGTGACGAGGCAGATGGCCCGAATGTATCCATGGGCGGTGCCTCGAATGAACAGCCTGACGACAACAGTACGAGGAACGTTTACACGTATTTCAGTGGCGGCAATTCTGACCTCACGGCTGCCACCAACTCCGTCGATGTGGCCAACATATCGAACTTGACCAAGACGATGTTTGGCAACGCGAACATGACTGAT
This sequence comes from Marinobacter zhejiangensis, assembly GCF_900114775.1. Lineage (GTDB taxonomy): Bacteria > Pseudomonadota > Gammaproteobacteria > Pseudomonadales > Oleiphilaceae > Marinobacter > Marinobacter zhejiangensis. The sequence continues at coordinate 18,847 of NZ_FOUE01000005.1, read as the reverse complement.
GCAGAGCATCAAAAGCTCATTAACTGGACGCGTGGGCTGGATGTGGAGGATGAGGACGGGGACTCACTAACAAGCGATGCCCGCAAGTATATCGCTGACCCACTGCATTCAGTGCCCCATCTGGTGATCTTTGGAGGTACTGCAGATGCACCGGATACGACAGTTTTCTTCGGTGATAACCAAGGGTTTATTCACGCTATTGATGGTGGCACCGGAGCCTCCTACTTCTCCTTTATTCCTTCGGAGCTATTAGCCAATCAAGCTGGCCTCCTGGCAAACCAGGATGACGTTACTTCACATATTTATGGCATGGACGGTTCTGTCGTTAGTTGGAGTCACGACGAAAACTTCGACAACCAGATTAATGCCGATGATGGTGACCATGTCTATATCTATGGTGGTATGAGGAGAGGTGGGCGAAGCTACTATGCGCTGGATGTAACGAACCGTACCAGCCCAACTATGCTGTGGCAGATCCAAGGTGGGGCAGGCGATTTTACAGAGCTGGGAGAAACCTGGTCCAAACCGGTCAAGACCAAAATACAGATTCAGAATGCCGTAAAAGACGTGCTGATATTTGCCGGTGGTTACGATAACCAGCAAGACAACGTAACCGTCAGAACAGCAGATACTGTTGGGCGGGCACTCTATATCGTGGATGCAACAACTGGCGCTCTGTTATGGTGGGCGGGTCCCACTGGTAGTGGTGCGAACCTGGAGCTCGCCGACATGCGTTTCAGCATTCCGTCCGCGCCGAAAGTGCTGGACGTGAGTGGTGACCGGTTAGCCAACCAAATCTATGTTGGTGATATGGGCGGTCAGATTTGGCGTTTTGACATCACTAATGGTAATCAGGCCTCATCATTGATCACCGCAGGAGTGATCGCCGATCTCGCGGGTGATGATGCTGCCTCGAATCGCCGGTTCTACCACGCTCCGGATCTGTTTGGCTTGAACGTTGGTGGAAGCCGCTATCTGGGAATGGTTATCGGTTCTGGATATCAGGCTCATCCGCTGGACAAGATCATTGATGATCGGATTTATATGATCCGTATCGCTGATGTCACCGAATCGCCGAAAGACCCGAATGATGTGACTCAGGTGCTTTATACCAAGCTCACCGAGTCGGATCTGTACGATACGACAGATAACCTTATTGGGCAGGGTAATGCGGCCGAAGTAGCAACAGCCCAGACGGCTCTGGCGGCTGCAGATGGTTGGTATATCCGCTTGGTGAGAGATGGGGAAAAGGTGCTTTCCACGAGCCAGACTGTCAATGGTCAAACCTTTATCACAACCTATGAGCCGTCGCCGAACCTGACGTCCTGTTACCCGTCAGCTGGGCAGTCAAGGCTCTATCATATCTACGTGAAAGATGGTCAGCCGGTGATCAACTACGATGGCGTTGGTGAGTCTGATGAGCTAACCACGCCTGACCGGGAAGTGGCACTGTCTACCTTGGGGTTGCCGCCAGATCCGCAACGTATGAGGGTAGATGGTAAAGACATTGTTTGTGTCGGGGCCGAATGTATGCCTGTTGATACGCTCACAGGTGTCGTTGAAACCTATTGGTATGAAGAATAATGAAAGGAGTTGGAGCATTGAAGAATAAAGGCTTCACTTTGATAGAGTTAATGATCGTCGTGACGATTGTTGGAATCTTGGCTGCGATTGCCTATCCAAATTATCAGGACCATGTCCAAAAAACCCGACGGTCAGAGGCTCAAGGAGCTCTTATGGGGTTGGCCAATGCGATGGAGCGACACTTCACCGTGAACAACACGTACGAAGGGGCTGCAACGGGCGGCGCAGACACTGGCGCTCCGGCAACGTACCCGGATGAAGCGCCTTTGGATGGTAGCGTCAAGTACTATGACCTGAGAATTGTCGCCCCGACCAATGCCACGACGTACACCATTCGCGCTACACCAAAGGGTGGGCAAGCGGGGAATGGCGTTCTTCAGCTTTCGTCTACTGGGGTTCGCTGGTGGGATGCTGACAATGACGGTGTGGTTGATACTGGCGAGAACCGCTGGGGCAAGTAGTACACTGGTGTTTGGCAATGCCTGTATAGCGAGCCGACTATACAGGCATTGCTGATGCTAAAGCTAAGGGGCGCAATAAATATCTGTGCCCCATGAGAGCCTTAGGTGCCGGTCTCCATCCAAATCGTGTTCGGCGCGGAACCTTCCCCCGCGATTGATTGCGAGATAACTCATCTTGCCACCTGAGCTATCAGTCTTCGGGCATAGCACCAGGCCCCCTGATGCTCCATGTACCATTCCAGAGGCGGAGAATTGCAGATAGCCTCGGCCTCCGGTTCGAGAGCGTACCGTAAATGGTTCCGCAGGTGCCTCCAGGATACGCCATACCGTCCCGTTGTCCGGCTGCTTGTTGTTATCGCTGTCGGGGAATACCGATACAGGCCGGTTCCAGTCGTCTTCGCAGTGGTTTGCCTCGTTTAACGGGCATAATGTAACCAGCCGGTTTTGGCTGGCGGCCATCCAACGCCCGTAGTTGAACAGCTCGGCGTAGGCATTGATCTGGGCTCGATGACGAACATCATTGATCCAGCGCGACCAATTAGAAAGGGCGAAGGTGGTTGCAATAGAAATGATGGTTATGGCTATAAGCAGCTCCACCAGGGTAACCCCGGAGCTGGTTGTCGAATGGTTCATCCTTGAATCCTTCGTGAGTTAATGATCTTTTTCAACAGCCTTGAAATTCTGACGAATCCGTTCGCCAGAACAGCTAATGCCGAAGTGGAGTTTACTCCATTCCCAACTTCTTCAACTTATACCGCAAGGCCCGAAAACTGATGCCCAAGCGCTTCGCCGCAGCGGTTTTATTCCAACGTGTGGCTTCCAGTGCCCTATTGATGGCCTGTTTTTCGATGGATTCCAAATAACCTTCAAGGTCCATGTCGCCATCTGGAAGCTCCATGGGAGCATCGCTATCGTTGCCGTAATCAATGGAAATTGAGTGGCCTTGGTGCCCATTGCCCAGCTGCAAATCACCACCGGCAATGACGTCGTTGTCGCACAGGGTGTACGCCCGTTCCAGGATGTTTTCCAGTTCACGAACGTTACCGGGGAAGTCGTAGCTTTGCAGGCGTCCGATGGCGTCGGGGGTTAGCTCCGCAGGGTCGCATTCATACTCTTTAGCAACCCGTTGAAGAATGTGGTTGGCGAGCAGTTCGACATCGTCTTTGCGTTGCCTGAGTGGCGGTACCATCAGCTCTATGACGTTGATTCGATAAAACAGATCCTGACGGAAACTTCCTTCGGCTACCAGTTCGGGGAGGTTCTTGTGGGTTGCGCTCAGTACCCGGATATCGACCGGGATTTCCTTGGTGTCGCCGACAGGGCGGACCGCTTTTTCCTGAATGGCTCGCAAAAGCTTAACCTGCATGGCTAACGGCAAATCGGCGACTTCATCCAGGAACAGGGTGCCACCATTGGCCGACCGAAATAGGCCATCCTTGTTGTCGACGGCGCCGGTGAAGCTGCCCTTCTTGTGACCGAAGAATTCGCTTTCCATCAGTTCCGATGGGATTGCACCGCAGTTGACCGCGATGAACGGGCCTTCGCTTCGAGGGCCTTGAAGGTGGATCATACGGGCGACCAGCTCTTTACCACTGCCGGACTCGCCGCTGATAAACACCGGGGCCTGGCTGCGGGCAAGCTTGCGAACCTGGTTACGTAACCGCTTAATCTCAGCTGAGTTACCCAGCAACAAGCCGGGGTCGTCCGGCGACGATTCCTGGGTTTCTGGCGCTGTGGATAGCTTCAGGGCACTGTTGACCAGTTCACGTAACCGGTTGAGCTCCACTGGCTTGGAGACGAAATCAAAGGCGCCGGCCTTGAGTGCCTGTATGGCCGTATCCATGCTGCCATAGGCCGTTATCACCGCGACCGGTGTGCAAGGGCTGTGGGTTTGAATCCAGCTGACCAGTTCAATGCCGTCGCCGTCTGGCAGGTTCATGTCAGTCAGGCAAAGTTGGGGGGATGAGCCCTGTAACAGCCGTTTCGCAGTCGCGACATCCGGGGCGGTCAGAGTGTCAATGCCCATGCGGCTCAGGGTGATGTCGAGCAATTCGCGAATATCGGGCTCATCGTCGACAATCAACGCAGTAGGTGTGGTCATGGGGTCTTGCGGGTCCATCGTATCAAGTGGTGTTGGTGCCATCAGATCAACCGCCCCGGGTGGGCGAAGGTAATGCGAAAACAGCTCCCTGGCTGATCGTCGTTCAGTAACGACAGGTGGGCCTGGTTAGCCTCGCACAGTTCCCTGGCGAGATAAAGGCCCAGACCGGTGCCGCTTTTATCGGTTGTGAAAAACGGCTCAAAAACCGCACCGTGATTCTCTTTCTGAATGCCGGGGCCTTGATCTCGAATATCAATAAATGCCCGTTCACCGTCACTGGTAATGCCGGCGTGAATTTGCAACGTCGCTTCGCCCACAGTTTGAAAGCTGTAGCGAAGACCGTTGTCGCACAAATTGACCATGACTTGTTCGATCTGGCTGGGGTCAAAACGTGCCGCTGGCAGGTTGTCGTCTACACCCAGCTGAATATTGGGTGTCGGGCTGGAGTCATCACGAGCTGTATGCCGATAATTATCCAGAAACTCCGGCAGCCAGGTTTTGATGTCAATCAGTTCGCTGCTTGCTTCCCGGCGCCGGGAAAGGTCCAGAACGTTCTCGATGATGCCGTTGACCCGTTTGGAGTGCCGGTGAATGATGTCCAGCATCTTCTGATCGCCGGGGCCGAGGTTGTCAGACTCCTCCATCAGCTGGGCAGCATGGCTGATCGCGCCCAACGGGTTGCGAATCTCATGGGCAATACCCGCGGTGAGGCGGCCGAGTGCTGCAAGCTTCATTTGCTGGGCTTGCTGAGTGACTTTGCCCAGATCTTCGACAAACACCAGGATCAGCTCCCCGTGTTCTTGGTCGAGAGGGGTGAAGTTGACCTGGACCAGTGGTGCCGTAGGGCTCGCCTGAAACGGAGCTGTGCGTAGTTCTGGAGCTTTTAGCCAGTCCTCAAGGCGCTGGCGTAAAAGGCGGGGCAGGGCTTGACCTTTGGGGGAGCGCTTGGCGAGTGCGCCGCCGGGGATGCCGAATAGCAGTTCTTCGGCGGCCGCGTTAACCAATCGGATATTTCCGAAGCGGTCCACTACCAGTATGCCAGTCCGCATACGTTGAATGATTTGTTGGTTGATCTGCTCCAGCTGTTGGATGCTTTGGGCTCGTGAGCTGGCCAGGGCCTCACTTCGGGTCATCCTTCGGGTGATCGACTGCAGGATAAACGCGGCGGCGAAGTAAAGGATGCCCAGAGTCCCAGCCCGAACGATGGCATCTGCCTTGTCGTCCAGAACCAGCACGCTCCAGGCTGCCAGTAGCAGCGAGCCTATGGCAGCGAGGGCTGCGTAGAGTGTGCCAATGCGACTGGGGGTGAGAATGTTGCCGGCGGCTACCGCTATGATCACCAGGTTTGCAAGACCGCTTTCGATGCCCGATGTGCAGTACACAAAGCCGTGCAGGAAGGCGATGTCCAGGGATATGGAGACGATGACATGCCGTGGTTGTGGTTTTATTCCCGCAAACAGCAACAGCGCAATGAAGACGTTTAGCGACAGGTAGGCGAAGACGCCGATCTGGAACAGTTCAGGCGCTCGAAATTGAATGCCCAGGTCCCCCGGGTCTACCAGAAGCAGGCCAACCAGCATCATGCAGATTGCGAGACGATAGTGGTTGTAGATACGGAACAGGCGGGTTGACTGGTTCGGTTGGGGGGTGCCCGAAGTTGTTAGAAATGCAGGTTGGTTATTGGGCATGGTTGTCGTTGGTTCTTCGGCGGCTCTGTAGGGTTTATAATAGCCTTTTACCGGCAATGAGTTACAGGAGCAACGTATGTCTCGCGCCCAAGGGCAGAACCCCGTAGGCACCACTGCTACCAGTCTACGGGTAGTCATGGCTCAGATTGATTTTCTGGTTGGGGATATTCCCGGGAATACCCAGCTGGTTATCGACTCGGCAAGGCAGGCGCACACACAGCATCAGGCTGATGTCGTGGTGTTTCCTGAACTCTGTCTGACGGGCTATCCACCGGAAGACCTGCTGCTACGCCCCAGTCTGGATGTCCGTATCCAGGAATCCCTGGATACTCTCCGTCAGGCGAACCTGCCGGTTGCGATCGTGTTTGGGGCGCCGGTTCGTCGCAATGGCCTGTTGTATAACGCCGCGTTGGTGCTGGAATCGGGGGAAATCACCCAAACGTATTGCAAGCAGTTTCGCCCGAACTACCAGGTGTTCGATGAGAAGCGCTATTTCTCTGCAGGGCAGGACAGCTGCGTATTCAACCTCTGTGGCGTGCCGGTAGGGCTCACGGTTTGCGAGGATATCTGGAACGATGGACCGGTCGAGCAGGCCGCTGCCGCGGGGGCGAGACTGATCATCAACCTGAATGCTTCTCCGTTTGATACTGATAAGCAGGAACGTCGCAAGGCGTTGCTTGAACGTAAGTCAGCCGAGAATCAGGTGGCTATTGTCTACACCAATCTGGTTGGCGGTCAGGACGAACTGGTGTTTGATGGTGGCTCCATGGTTTACGACCACTCCGGTAACCTGGCGATGGAGGCCCCCCGGTTTGAAGAGGGGTTGTATTGTGTCGACTTCCTGTACGAACACCATTGCCAGCCGGTCTCCCAGCAGCGACCAGAACCACTGACCCTGGAGGAGAGCGTTTATAAGGCGCTCGTGCTTGGCGTTCGGGATTACACCAACAAAAACGGTTTCAAATCTGTCGTGTTGGGCTTGTCTGGCGGCATTGACTCGGCGGTGACCCTGGCGGTTGCAGTTGATGCGCTCGGGGCAGACCGGGTTCGGGCGGTAATGATGCCGTTCAAGTACACCTCCAGCATGAGTCTGGAAGATGCTGAAGCTGAAGCCAGGGCGCTTGGTGTTCAGTACGACGTATTCTCCATCGAGCCCATGTACGAATCGTTTATGGCGACACTCGAAAAGCCGTTCTCTGGCACCCAGCCGGATACGACTGAAGAAAACCTGCAAGCCCGCCTGCGGGGCGTGCTGCTGATGTCACTGTCTAACAAGTTTGGCGCCTTGGTTCTAACCACTGGCAACAAAAGCGAAATGGCGGTGGGGTACTCCACGCTGTATGGCGATATGGCTGGTGGTTTTGATGTCCTGAAAGATGTTCCCAAGACCCTGGTGTTCCAGTTGGCGCGCTATCGCAATACGCTGTCCCAGGTTATTCCTGAGCGAGTGATCACGCGGCCACCTTCGGCTGAGCTGGCGCCGGACCAGAAGGATCAGGACAGCCTGCCGGATTACGATACCCTGGACCAGATTCTCAACCTTTATGTTGAGCGGGATTTCAGCGCAGAGGCGATTGTTGCTGAGGGGTTTGAGCGGGCGGACGTGGAGCGTACGGTGAGACTGGTGGATATCAACGAATACAAGCGTCGTCAGGCACCGATTGGTGTGCGCATAACTGAGCGGGGCTTCGGTAAGGACCGACGTTATCCGATCACCAATAAATGGAAGATTGGTAAATAAGTCCCGGCGGGGCTCCCTGAGGAGGAGCCCCATCCAGTCTACTCGTTTCCGAAGAGCCCGAAGGTAACCACGTTCAGCAGCGAGCGGTTTTGTCGCTCCAGGACGTGAGGCTGAAACTTCATATTGGCATCAAACGCATCACTGTCCGGGTAGTTGATGGCAAGCAGTTGAATGGCGTCGTTTGACGCATCATCCATGCCCAGGAAGCGGTAGGTCTCGACCATGATGATCAGCGCGTCTTCGGCAGCCGGTGTTGATGAGTAATTCTCAAAGATATAGCGAGCACGGTTGTTAGCGGCCAGGTAGGCTTCTCGCTTGATGTAGTAGCGGGCGGCTTCCAGTTCCAGATTGGCCATGCGGTTGCGGATCGCGATCATTCGCTGGCGGGCATCGGCAGCGTACTCGCTGTCCGGGTAGCGGTTCAGCAGGGTAGAAAAGTCCCGGAACGCCTGGCGTTGTTCGCCGGGATCGCGGGCGCTGGTATCAATCGGGAAAAAGCGGCTGGCAAGGCCAATGTCCAGGTTATAGGACGCCAGACCTCGCAGGTACAGTGCGTAGTCTGCGTGACTGCTTTGGGGGTTCAGCCGGAGGAATCGGTCGGCGGCGGCGCGTGCGCCTTCAAGGTCCAGGTTCTGATAGCGGGCGTAAATCAGGTCGAGCTGCGCCTGTTCCGCATAACGGCCAAACGGGTAGTAGGTCTCAAGGAAGTCCAGGTTACGTTCGGCTTCGTTGAAATTGCCTGAGTTCATGGCATCCCGGGCCTGCTGATAGTAGGCCTCTTCCGGCAGCACTTCTTCCTGTTGGGTTGAGGCGCAGGCGCTGACCAGAATAACCAGGGTGGTCAGTACAAATACGCGAAAAACTGATCTCATGCCGGAATCCCGTATAATGATTGGATACTGATTGGCTGGCCATTGTAGCGGGGATGCTTCCGCTTGTTTAGTGGCCAGCCTCCCTTGATTGATTTTTGTAATACTTATCGACGACACCGGGCCCTGAATGACCGCCGAAAATCGAATTACCGAGTCTTATGTGATCCCCCCAGAACTGAGCGACCGCCGATTGGATCAGGCGGCTGCTTCACTCATGCCCGAACACTCCCGTTCCCGACTCCAGAGCTGGATCAAGAGTGGCGCTTTGACGGTCAACGGTGAAGTGCGCAAACCGCGGGACAAGGTGATGCTGGATGACCGGCTGGAGCTGAATGCTGAGCCAGAAGTCCAGGTTACCTGGCAAGCCGAGTCTATAGCGCTGGATATTGTCTATGAGGACGAACATCTGATTGTTCTGAACAAGCCGGCAGGACTGGTGGTTCACCCTGCGGCCGGACATGCGGATGGCACCTTGGTCAATGCGCTGCTGCATTACGCACCTGAAGTGGAAAACCTGCCCAGGGCTGGCATCGTTCACCGGCTGGATAAAGAAACCTCCGGCATCATGGTGGTGGCGCGGAGCCTGATTGCCCACACCTCGCTGGTGGACCAGCTGCAGACCCGGACCATGGGGCGGGAGTACGAAGCTGTTGTGGTAGGAACCCTGACCGGCGGTGGCGTTGTAGATGCGCCTATTGGCCGCCACCCCCAGGAGCGTAAGAAAATGGCGGTGGTGGCGTCAGGCAAACCGGCGGTCACCCACTATCGGCTGATTGAGCGCTTTGAGGCGCACACCCACGTGCGTTGCAAGCTGGAGAGCGGCCGTACCCACCAGATCCGGGTTCATATGACACACGTGAAGCACCCGCTGGTTGGCGATCCTCTCTATGGAGGACGGTTTCGCCTGCCGAAAGGTGCGACGGAGGAGCTTCGGGAAGTGCTGTCCCGGTTCCACCGCCAGGCGTTGCACGCTCGCAAGCTGACCTTGATGCACCCGGCGACCGGAGAGGAAATGAGCTGGGAGACCGAGCTGCCCGAGGATATGGTGAACCTGCTGGCGGCGTTGCGGAAGCATCGTGATGAGTTGGAACAGCGTGAGTTCTGAGCTGGATATCATCGTCCCTGACTGGCCCGCGCCGACATCTGTGCGGGCTGGTTGCAGTACCCGAGTGGGTGGTGCCAGTGTTGGTCCATGGCAAAGCCTGAATCTGGGTGACCATGTTCAGGATGATTTGGAACATGTGACAGAAAATCGGCGCAGACTGGCTCAGTGGGCGGGTGTGTCCCCAGAATCGTTTTGCTGGCTTGAGCAGGTGCATGGCGTTTCTGTCGCCAGGGCACCGACAGTTAGTGAGCAAGCCGTCAGCGAACAAAAAAAGGGAGCGCCCAAGGCGGATGCGAGCGTAACCCGTCACCAGGGTGTTGTCTGTACCGTGCTTACCGCAGACTGTTTACCGGTGTTGTTCTGTGCTCGTGACGGCAGCCAGGTTGGGGCGGCCCACGCGGGTTGGCGTGGCCTTTGTGCGGGGGTTCTGGAGCGGACTCTGGACACGTTCGCCTGTGGCCCTGAGGGGTTAATGGCGTGGCTTGGGCCAGCCATTGGGCCGCAAGCCTTTGAAGTCGGGGAGGAGGTTCGCGAGGCGTTCATGGCTGTCGATACCGCAGCAGACCAGGCCTTTGCCTCAAGCTCCAGGCCGGGCCATTATTTAGCCGATCTTTATCTACTCGCTCGGCAACGGTTGACCGGTGCGGGTGTCAGGGACATCTATGGTGGTGGCATCTGTACCTACCGTGAGTCCGACCGCTTTTATTCCTACCGACGGGATGGTGTCACTGGGCGGATGGCCAGTTTCATCTGGTTAACCTGATGTCCGTCAAAAAAATGACAGTTTTCGCTGTTTCCTCCTTGAAGTCCTGATCATTGCCCCTACATTTACTGTCAAAGTAACTAGCAGTTTGTGATTGTTGTTTGTGGATTTACACGACTGCGCCTATCTAATTGGGGACAACCACATCATGAGAATTGACAAACTGACCAGTCGGTTGCAAACCGCGCTTGCAGATGCCCAGTCCATTGCAGTTGGCAAAGATCACAACTTTATTGAGCCGCTTCACTTGATGCAGGCTTTGCTTGACCAGGACGGCAGTTCGATCAAACCCTTGCTGAAGCAGGCCGGTGCGGAACCGGGGCGACTGCGTCAGGCGGTATCTCGCGAAATTGAGAACCTTCCGGAAGTCAAAGGCTCTGCCGGAGATGTGTCCATGTCTAACGACATGGGGCGCCTGTTCAATATCGCCGATAAACTTGCCCAGCAACGGCAGGACCAGTTTATTTCAAGTGAGCTTGTACTGCTCGCGGCGCTGGAGGATCGCGGAACCTTAGGGCGTGTGTTGCGGGAGCAGGGCCTTGATAAAGCGGCCCTGGAAAAGGCTATTGACGATGTTCGTGGAGGCGAGTCCGTTAGCGACGCCTCGGCAGAAGAGAATCGACAGGCGCTGGGTAAGTACACCATTGATCTGACGGAACGTGCGGAAGCCGGAAAGCTTGATCCTGTCATCGGGCGGGATGACGAAATTCGCCGGACGATTCAGGTGCTGCAACGTCGGCGGAAGAACAACCCGGTCCTGATCGGTGAGCCGGGCGTGGGTAAAACGGCCATTGTTGAAGGTCTGGCCCAGCGGATCGTCAACGGAGAGGTGCCGGATGGCCTTCGTGGCAAGCGGGTGTTGTCTTTGGACATGGGGGCGCTTATCGCTGGCGCCAAATTCCGGGGTGAGTTCGAGGAACGGCTGAAAGCTGTGCTCAATGAGCTGGCCAAGCAGGAAGGGCAGATCATCCTGTTTGTCGATGAGTTGCACACGATGGTTGGTGCGGGTAAAGCCGAGGGTTCCATGGATGCCGGCAACATGCTTAAGCCTGCACTGGCCCGGGGAGAGCTCCACTGTGTTGGGGCGACCACCCTGGATGAATACCGGGAAAACATCGAAAAAGATGCCGCGCTGGAACGTCGCTTCCAGAAGGTGCTGGTTTCCGAACCCAGCGAAGAAGATACGATTGCGATTCTGCGGGGGCTCAAAGAGCGATACGAAGTTCACCATGGAGTAGAGGTGACGGACGGAGCGATCATCGCTGCGGCCAAGCTGTCGCATCGCTATATCACTGACCGTCAGTTGCCCGACAAGGCCATTGATCTGGTGGATGAGGCTGCGAGCCAGATCCGCATGGAAATGGACTCGAAACCGGAGGCTCTTGATCGCTTGGAGCGCAGGCTGATCCAGCTCAAGATCGAGCGGGAGGCCTTGAAGAAGGAAACCGATGAGGCCTCCAGGAAACGCCTGGAAGAATTGAAGGGCGTGATCAACGGTGTTGAGCGGGAATACGCTGATCTTGAAGAGGTCTGGAACACCGAAAAGGCGGCCCTCCATGGTTCCCAGAAAATCAAGAGCCAGCTGGAGCAGGCACGGATTGACCTGGAGAATGCGCGCCGGGCCGGTAACCTGGCGGAGATGTCGGAACTCCAGTATGGCCGGATTCCGGAGTTGGAACGTCAGTTGGATATGGCCAGCCAGGCAGAAATGATGGAGATGAAGCTGCTGCGTAACCGGGTGACGGACGAAGAGATTGCGGAAGTGGTTTCCAAGTGGACCGGAATTCCGGTGTCCAAAATGCTTGAAGGTGAGCGGGACAAGCTGATGCGGATGGAAGAGGCATTGCATCAGCGGGTGATTGGGCAAGGCGAGGCAGTTGAGGCCGTATCCAATGCGGTTCGTCGTTCCCGTGCCGGTTTGTCGGACCCCAATCGCCCTAACGGCTCCTTCCTGTTCCTTGGCCCGACCGGTGTGGGTAAGACAGAGCTGTGCAAAGCCCTCGCCTCGTTCCTGTTTGATACCGAGGACGCCATGGTTCGCATCGATATGTCAGAGTTCATGGAGAAGCACTCCGTGGCCCGACTGATCGGGGCGCCTCCTGGCTATGTGGGCTATGAGGAAGGCGGTTACCTCACGGAAGCGGTGCGCCGCAGGCCATACTCGGTGCTGTTGCTGGACGAGGTAGAGAAAGCGCATCCAGACGTCTTCAATATCCTGCTGCAAGTACTGGACGATGGCCGGTTGACTGACGGTCAGGGGCGGACGGTGGATTTCCGGAATACGGTGATCGTTATGACCTCCAACCTTGGCTCGGACATTATCCAGCAGCAGGCGGGCGACGAGAATTACGAGACAATGAAGGCTGCGGTGATGGAGGTGGTTGGTACGCATTTCCGGCCGGAATTCATTAACCGTGTCGATGAGGTTGTCGTCTTCCACCCGCTGGGCGGTGAACAGATCCACGGAATTGCCAAGGTTCAGATCGAGTTGCTTAACCGACGCCTCAAAGATCAGGACATGGCGTTGGTACTGGACGACGCTGCTCTGGATCTACTGGCTGAGGTGGGCTATGACCCGGTGTATGGTGCCCGGCCACTCAAACGTGCCATTCAGCGGATGATTGAAAACCCGCTGGCACAAAGGTTGTTGAAAGGCGAGTTTGTGCCGGGGGATACCATTCGGGCGACGGTGAAAGAGCACGAGCTGGTGTTTGGTAAAGGCTAAAGGAGGTAATCTAGCCCTGGAATAGGTGTAATCCTGTTTCAGGGCTAGACAAGTATCACTGCGTGGTAGTTTCCGGGGAGCAGCTCTCGTCAGCAATCTGCTGAAAGCTGTTCCTCTTTTCCTCGATCTCGGCGGGGGTGAGGTACCGGGCTTCGCCGTCCTCTTCGACACGAATCCGGCTTGTTGAATTGAGAATGCGAAGGTTTGTATTCGCAGCCTCACAATTGGCGGCTCGTTGTTTTTGTCTGGCTTCCTCGACGGCGGCTACGCGTTGTCGTTCCGCTTCATCCTGTTGCCTGCCCTCCAGTGCTTCAACACTCTCCTGTGGACTTGGCTCTCCCGCTTGAGGGTTGGAGCCTCTGCCGGTCCTGACGTTGACAGACTCAGCGCGGGCGCCAACGGGCTGCCTGTCGCCAAAGTGTGTGACACCATTTTCATCAGTCCATTTGTAGACAGATTCGCCAACTGCAAACCCAGGCGCCAAAGTGACGGCGAGGGCCAAAATAAGTGATCTGCTTTTCATGCCAATACTCTTTATTCGCCGGTTGATTGCAGGCACTTACATGCCTTTTATGGAATGCTCTATTTGGGGCTATTGTGAAGGTTTTTGGCGCTATGACGCAATTTTCTATGTCACATAACGGACAAAGTATGGCAGAGATTCGGAGCCTTGCCGGCTAAATCTGTTGCGCGCCGCTATTGACAGGGAGTTTCGCGCTGTCAGAATTACCGATTGCCTGAAAACAGGGGTTAATACGGCAGGCAATCCCGTGCAAGTATCCCCCTTTTATTACCACACCGAACACTATGCGTCGTGGGCGCGGAACGGTTGTTGCGATACCGCAACCCGTTGATTGGCCGCTCTCCGCAACCCTCAGGAGCGCGGCGGGCCAGGAGATAACCTCTCGTCAGTCGGTGTGGCGGAACGTCTGTAGCAGCTTTCAAAAGAAGCCTGATAACCAGACCCCCAGGCAACCGGGACTGCTTCCCGGAACATTCACTCGTAGCAGAGGGTAGAAAACGTGGAGTTATTGTCTGGCGCCGACATGCTGATTCGGTCCCTTCAGGATGAAGGCATTGAATACATTTACGGCTATCCGGGTGGTGCAGCGCTGCATATTTATGATGCGCTGTTTAGGCAGGACAAAGTCAAGCATATCCTGGTTCGTCATGAGCAGGCCGCGGTCCATATGGCCGATGGTTATGCCCGTGCGACCGGAAAACCAGGTACCGTACTGGTGACCTCGGGTCCTGGAGCCACCAACACGATTACTGGCATTGCAACAGCGTTCATGGATTCCATTCCCATGGTAGTGCTGTGTGGCCAGGTTGCATCGACCCTGATCGGTGAAGATGCATTCCAGGAGACCGATATGATCGGTGTCTCCCGCCCCGTTGTAAAACACAACCTCAGCGTCCGTCACCCGGAAGAAATTCCGGAGGTAATTCGCAAGGCCTATTACATTGCTGCCACCGGTCGCCCAGGACCTGTCGTCGTGGATATTCCCAAGGATATGACCACGCCGAACGAGCGCTATGAATATTCCTACCCCAAAAAGGTAAAACTGCGCTCCTACAATCCTGCCGTGCGAGGCCATGCAGGCCAGATCAAAAAGGCCGTGGACATGCTGCTGGCGGCCAAGCGACCAATGATCTACGCCGGTGGTGGAGTCATTCTGGGGCAGGCTTCTGATCAGCTGATAGAGCTGACCCGGATGCTGGGTTATCCCATTACCAATACCTTGATGGGGATTGGTTGCTACCCTGCAACTGACAAGCAGCACCTTGGCTGGCTGGGTATGCACGGGACCTACGAGTCCAATATGGCAATGCACCATTCGGACCTGATTCTCTGTGTGGGTGCCCGCTTTGATGACCGGGTCACTAACGCGACCGAGAAGTTCTGTCCGGGTGCTCGTATCGTACACATCGATATTGATCCTGCCTCAATTTCCAAAACCATTGAAGCCGATGTGCCCATCGTGGGCCCGGTTGATGCGGTTCTCAAGGAAATGATTGCCTTGGTCAAAGAGTCCAAGGAAAAGCCGGATGCGGAAGCGCTGTCGGCCTGGTGGAAGCAGATCGAAGAATGGCGTGCATTCCACGGTATGCGCTACGAAACCAGCTCTGATGCCATCAAGCCTCAGGAGGTCATCGAGGCCCTGTGGCGCCTGACGAATGGTGAAGCCTATGTTGCTTCCGACGTTGGCCAGCATCAGATGTTTGCGGCTCAGTACTACAAGTTTGACAAGCCTAATCGCTGGATCAACTCTGGCGGGCTGGGGACGATGGGCTTTGGTCTGCCGGCAGCCATGGGTGTCAAGCTGACGCATCCCGATGCGGAAGTGCTGTGTGTGACTGGCGAAGGCAGTATCCAGATGAATATTCAGGAGCTGTCCACCTGCAAGCAGTACGACCTTCCGGTGAAGATTGTTAACCTGAACAACCAGGCTCTGGGCATGGTGAAGCAGTGGCAGGACATGAACTACGAGTCCCGTCACTCCCAGTCTTACATGGAGTCGCTCCCTGACTTCATCAAGCTGGCGGAAGCTTACGGTCATGTCGGAATCCGGATTGAAAAGCGTGAAGATCTGGAACCAAAACTGAAAGAAGCCCTGGCGATGAAAGACAAGCTGGTGTTCCTTGATATCTACGTTGATCGCTTTGAGCACGTATACCCGATGCAGGTTGCCCGGGGCTCGATGAAGGATATGTGGCTCAGCAAGACGGAGAGGGTCTGATCACCATGCGTCGAATCATTTCTGTACTGCTGGAAAACGAGCCGGGCGCGCTGTCTCGGGTTGTTGGACTGTTCTCCCAGCGTAACTACAACATTGAAACGCTCACGGTAGCGCCGACCGAGGATGAGACGCTGTCTCGCCTGACCGTCACTACGACAGGGTCGGATAAGGTTATCGAGCAGATCACCAAGCAGCTCAATAAATTGATTGAAGTTGTCAAGCTGGTGGATCTGACCGAGGGTTCCCACATCGAACGAGAGCTGATGCTGGTCAAGCTGAAGGCCACGGGTTCCCAGCGCGCGGAGATCAAGCGCACGGTGGATATTTTCCGTGGCCAGATCGTGGATGTGACCAGTTCGGTCTATACCATCCAGTTGGCTGGTGACAGCGAAAAGCTTGATGGCTTTATCCAGGCTGTGGGCACGGCGGGAGTTCTCGAAGTGGTGCGTTCCGGGGTATCAGGCATCGCGCGTGGCGAGAAGATCCTGAGCATCTGAGCAGTTTGACAGATTTTGTTATGATCACTGGCCCGCGGGCCAATATTACATAGAGGTTTATCATGCAGGTTTATTACGATAAGGATTGCGATCTTTCCATCATCCAGGGCAAGAAAGTTGCCGTTATCGGTTACGGTTCACAGGGGCATGCGCATGCTTGTAACCTGAAAGATTCCGGTGTTGACGTGACCGTTGGTCTGCGTCCGGGTTCTTCTTCCATTGCCAAAGCTGAAGCTCATGGCCTGAAGGTTACTGATGTACCGGCTGCCGTTGCCGCGGCTGATGTTGTCATGATTCTTACTCCGGATGAGTTTCAGGCTCAGCTGTATAAGGGTGAAATCGAGCCAAACCTGAAGCAGGGTGCAACGCTGGCATTTGCACACGGCTTTGCGATTCACTACAACCAGATCGTTCCCCGTGCGGACCTGGACGTTATCATGATCGCTCCGAAGGCTCCGGGTCACACAGTGCGTTCCGAGTTCGTCAAGGGCGGCGGTATTCCTGACCTGATTGCGATCTTCCAGGACGCGTCCGGTAACGCCAAGAACGTTGCTTTGTCCTATGCAAGCGGTGTGGGCGGTGGTCGTACCGGTATCATTGAAACGACTTTCAAAGACGAAACCGAAACCGACCTGTTCGGTGAGCAGGCTGTTCTGTGTGGTGGTGCGGTTGAGCTGGTAAAAGCCGGTTTCGACACCCTGGTAGAAGCGGGCTACGCTCCTGAAATGGCGTACTTCGAGTGTCTGCATGAGCTGAAGCTGATCGTTGACCTGATGTACGAGGGCGGTATCGCCAACATGAACTACTCCATCTCCAACAACGCGGAGTACGGTGAGTACGTGACCGGTCCGGAAGTGATCAACGACGAATCCCGTGCCGCTATGCGTAATGCCCTCAAGCGCATCCAGAGTGGTGAATATGCCAAGATGTTCATCTCTGAAGGTGCTCACAACTACCCGTCCATGACCGCTGCCCGTCGCAACAACGCTGCGCATCCGATTGAGCAGGTAGGCGAGCAACTGCGTGAGATGATGCCCTGGATTTCTGCGAACAAGATCGTAGACAAGTCCAAGAACTGATTCATCTTGCAGTTAACAAAAACGCGGCCCATGATGGCCGCGTTTTTGTTTATACTTTCTTCCACAAGTTTTTCAGGGTTATAGGAATGATGACCGATAAAGAAACAGCTGAAACACAAATTGTCGCGGGCGCTGATGCTGTGGAAGAGGGGCATGAGCATAGCGACGGAGAAGTGGTTGAGGAAGAGTTGGTTGGAGGGGCGCCTGTGCGACGCAAGGGAATCTATCTTCTGCCTAACGCATTAACGACGGCTTCGCTGTTTTCAGGTTTCTACGCGATTGTGTCTGCTGCAAATGGTGTGTTTGATAATGCGGCCATTGCCATTTTTGTGTCGATGATCCTTGATGGGTTGGATGGCCGCGTTGCGCGCATGACCAACACCCAGAGCAAGTTCGGGGAAGAGTATGACAGTCTGGCGGACATGGTTGCGTTCGGTGTGGCTCCCGGGCTGGTTGCCTTTTTCTGGTCATTGAACGGATTGGACCAGGTTGGTTGGGCGGTCACCTTTATCTATGTGGCTGGCGCCGCGTTGCGTTTGGCGCGCTTCAATACCCAGATTGGCTCGGTGGACAAGAAGTTTTTTGTTGGTTTGCCTAGCCCCGCTGCTGCAGCTTGCGTGGCTGGATTGGTGTGGTGCTTCAATGGCGTGGAGCCGGCATCCTGGTTGACCGGACTAACATTGTTGGTGGTGGGTGGTACTGGGGTATTGATGGTGAGTAACGTGCTTTACCGCAGCTTCAAGGATCTTGATCTTCGGGGGCGGGTACCATTTGCGGCTATTCTCGTTGTTGTTCTGGCTTTTGTGGTTATTGCGCTGGATCCGGGTACCGTATTATTTAGTGGCTTCCTGCTTTATGCGCTTTCCGGCCCTGTTCGGGCTCTTTTTAGAAAAGTTAAGCGGGGGTCCTCGCCCCAGGTCTGAGCTATACTGATAAACAGGGTGGAATTTGATCGATTTCACCCTGTTTTGGTGTCTGGGGTAGGTGGAAACCGAAGTGTTTCGGATTTATTTCAAATTCCCGGTTGACGGCCTCGCTGAGGTCTGTAGAATGCGCGTCTCTTTCGAGGGACAAGCCGCTGAGGCGGGTTGGAAATCGAAAGGCAACTGGCTGAAAGTATTGAGAATTTTGAGTTTTCGAAATCTTCAAAATCAGCGGTTGACAAGGGGTCGGGTTGCTGTAGAATGCGCGCCTCCTTGAACGAGGAAGCCGGTTGGTTTCGGCAGTTTTCGGGTCACGAAAACGACTGAAAATAAACGGTTGACAAGGTAGCGGTTCGCTGTAGAATACGCGGCCTTGATTGAGCAACGGCTCAAACGCTCTTTAAAAAGTTAACTAAGTAATTCGTGTGGGCGCTGGCTGAGGTATTTCGGACATGAAATACCAAGACAGTGACTCGTCGAACATTGAGTTTTGTCTTGAGCAGATTTAGAAGCTTCGGCTTCTGTATGATTTAAACTGAAGAGTTTGATCATGGCTCAGATTGAACG
>NZ_FOUE01000009.1 GCF_900114775.1 Marinobacter zhejiangensis | reverse complement strand
GTACCCCATACTTCGTGACATACACGAGTCAGAGCAGCCGTCAGAGTGGTCTTACCATGGTCAACGTGACCGATGGTTCCAACGTTGACGTGCGGTTTATTACGTTCAAATTTTTCTTTGGACACGGTTATACCTCTTCCTGTTTCTTAAGTCCTGGGATCAACCCTTTTTAATGATCGCTTCGGCAATGTTCGAAGGAGCTTCCATATAACGGGAGAACTCCATCGCATACGATGCCCGACCCTGAGTCGCAGAGCGCAGGTCGGTGGCATAACCGAACATCTCCGACAACGGAACCTCAGCGCGAACAATCTTGCCCGCCGGGCTCTCGTCCATACCTTGAACCAGACCACGACGGCGGTTCAGGTCACCTACGACGTCACCCATGTAATCTTCAGGGGTAACCACTTCCACCTTCATGATGGGCTCCAGCAGCGCAGGATTCGCTTCCAGGGCACCTTTCTTCATAGCCATGGAACCGGCGATCTTAAACGCCATTTCGTTGGAGTCAACATCGTGGTAGGAACCATCGTACAGAGTCGCCTTGATACCAAGCAGCGGATAGCCGGCCAGACAGCCGTTCTGCATCTGCTCTTCGATACCGTGCGATACCGCCGGGATGTATTCCTTGGGAACAACACCGCCCACGATCTCGTTCACGAAGATGAAGTTCTCAGAGTCATCATCCAGCGGCAGCGGCTCGAGCTTGACCTTAACGTGACCATACTGACCACGACCACCAGACTGACGGACAAACTTGCCTTCCACGTCAACCGCCTTGCGGATGCACTCGCGGTACGCTACCTGCGGCTTACCGATGTTCGCCTCTACCTTGAACTCTCGACGCATACGGTCGACGATAATGTCCAGGTGCAGCTCACCCATACCGGAGATAATGGTTTGACCAGTCTCTTCGTCGGTGCGAACACGGAACGACGGATCTTCCTGAGCCAGCTTGCCCAGAGCAACACCCATCTTCTCCTGGTCGGCCTTTGATTTCGGCTCAACCGCCACAGAAATTACCGGCTCAGGGAATTCCATACGCTCAAGAACGATCTTATGATTCTCGTCGCACAGAGTATCACCTGTGCCAACGTTCTTCAGGCCGATCGCAGCGGCGATATCGCCAGCCAGAACTTCCTTGATTTCTTCACGATCGTTCGCGTGCATCTGCACCATACGACCGATACGTTCTCTCTTACCCTTAACAGAGTTAAAGACCGCGTTACCAGACTCCATCTTGCCGGAGTAAACGCGGAAGAACGTCAGCGTACCAACGAACGGGTCAGTCGCAATCTTGAACGCGAGCGCGGCGAACGGAGCATTGTCGTCAACAGGACGAGTTTCCTCGGTACCATCTTCATCGACTTCACCGCGAATGGCCTTAACTTCGTCAGGCGCTGGCAGGAATTCGATAACAGCATCCAGAACCGCCTGAACACCCTTGTTCTTGAACGCAGAACCACAGGTAGCCAGAACGATTTCGTTAGCCAGGGTACGAGCACGCAGGCCGGCCTTGACCTCTTCGATGGAAAGTTCACCTTCTTCCAGGTACTTTTCCATCAACTCTTCGGTGGCTTCAGCCGCAGCTTCAACCATCTGCTCGCGATACATTTCGCATTCATCAACCATATCGGCCGGAATATCACGAAGCTCATAGGACATGCCCATGTCATCTTCATTCCAGTGAATGGCCTTCATGCGCAGCAGGTCAACCAGGCCTACGAACTCATCTTCAGCACCGATCGGCAACTGAATAGGCACAGGAGTCGCGCCGAGACGATCTTTGATCTGATCAACAACACGAAGGAAGTTTGCACCCGCGCGGTCCATCTTGTTGACGAACACCATGCGAGGAACTTCGTATTTGTTAGCCTGGCGCCATACGGTCTCAGACTGCGGCTCTACACCGGAAGAGGCGCAGAAAACAACAACCGCACCATCGAGAACCCGCAGGGAACGCTCAACTTCGATCGTGAAGTCAACGTGTCCCGGGGTATCAATGATATTGACACGGTGCTTATCGAACTGCTTGTCCATACCCTGCCAGAAGGTGGTTACCGCTGCAGAGGTAATGGTGATACCGCGTTCCTGCTCCTGCTCCATCCAGTCTGTCGTGGATGCGCCGTCATGGGTCTCACCCATTTTATGGCTTCGACCAGTGTAGTACAGAATCCGCTCGGTAGTTGTTGTCTTACCCGCGTCAACGTGGGCGCAAATACCGATGTTTCTATAACGCTTGATAGGAGTCGTGCGTGCCACTGTAGCAACCTCGAATAATTAGAAACGGAAGTGGGAGAAGGCCTTGTTGGCTTCTGCCATGCGATGAACGTCTTCGCGCTTCTTAACGGCGGCGCCCTTGCTCTCAACTGCATCCAGGATTTCACCTGCCAGACGCTGAGCCATGGACTTCTCGCCACGCTTGCGGGAGTACTCAACAAGCCAGCGCATCGCCAGTGCATTCTGACGGGAAGGCCGCACTTCTACCGGCACCTGGTAAGTAGCACCACCCACACGACGGGATTTAACCTCAACCATCGGCTGGATGTTCTCCAGGGCCTTCTCGAACATTTCGATCGGCTCTTCTTTGGACTTCTCGGCAACGATATCAAGCGCGCCGTAAACAATGCGCTCAGCAACGGACTTCTTGCCACTTTCCATCACGTGGTTGATGAACTTGGCCAGCCGTTGGCTACCGAACTTAGGATCAGGAATAATTTCCCGTTTAGCTGCAACTCTTCTTCTAGGCATCGATAAGCCCTCAATTTCAAAAAAGGTCTTCAGGAACCCCTGAGATAGCATTTGCTACTCAGCCTTACTCTTACCGTCAAACTCAGCAACGATAAAAGACACCCGTTAGGGACATCAGGACTTGGGTCGTTTTGCACCGTACTTGGAGCGGCCCTGCTTACGGTTCTGTACACCCTGGGTGTCCAGTGTTCCGCGAACAGTGTGATAGCGCACACCCGGAAGGTCTTTTACTCGACCGCCACGGATCAGCACAACACTGTGCTCCTGAAGGTTATGACCTTCACCACCAATGTAAGAGGAAACCTCGAAACCGTTGGTCAGACGAACACGGCACACTTTACGCAGTGCTGAGTTCGGCTTCTTCGGCGTAGTGGTGTATACACGAGTACATACGCCACGGCGCTGTGGGCAGGCCTGGAGCGCGGGAACGTCGCTCTTGGCTACCTTGCGTTTACGAGGCTTACGTACCAACTGGTTAATCGTTGCCATGTAAGCAAACTCCAATAAACCGGATCAATGTGACTTACCCCCGACACGCGGGGGTAAAATTTAAGGGACGCAAGTTTAAGCCTGCGCCCCTGGTCAGTCAAGAAGACTGATTTCTTTTTAACCAACTCCCGATAAGGATTTACCGGGGGTTAGCGGTTGAGCTCTGCGCTCAGCGCCTCTACAACGTCTTCCGCTGTCACGCCCTGCTCTTCGAGCTCACGCTTACGGCGGCGTTCGCTGTGATACGCCAGACCAGTACCGGCCGGGATCAGGCGTCCAACTACCACGTTTTCTTTCAGGCCGCGCAGGTAGTCGCGCTTACCAGTGACCGCACCTTCGGTGAGAACACGGGTGGTTTCCTGGAAGGAAGCTGCGGAGATGAACGATTCCGTCGCCAGCGATGCCTTGGTGATACCCAGCAGCAGACGCTCGCACCTGGCAGGCTCTTTGTCTTGCGCCAGTGCCGCCTCGTTGGCTTCGATGAACTGGTTGTATTCCACCTGGTCACCGGACAACAGCTCGGTATCACCTGGATTGGTGATCTCAACCTTGCGCAGCATCTGACGAACGATAACTTCAATGTGTTTATCGTTGATGACAACACCCTGCAGACGATAAACGTCCTGAATTTCGTTGGTGATGTACTTGGCCAGCTCAACCACACCCAGCAATCGCAGGATATCGTGTGGGTTGGACGGACCATCGGAGATCACCTCGCCCTTTTCAACGGTTTCACCCTCGAATACGTTGAGCTGACGCCATTTCGGAATCAGAACCTCGTACGGATCGCCGTCTTTCGGAGTGATGACCAAACGCTTCTTGCCTTTGGTTTCTTTACCGAAGGAAACGGTACCGGTGATTTCCGCCAGAATGGACGGTTCTTTTGGTCGACGCGCTTCAAACAAGTCGGCAACCCGCGGCAGACCACCGGTGATATCCCGGGTCTTCGAGCTTTCCTGAGGAATACGGGCAACAACATCACCCAGCTCGACCTTGCCGCCATCACTCAGGGTAATGAGGGCGTTAGCCGGCAGGAAGAACTGGGCCGGGCTTCCACCTGGCAGCACCACGTCTTCACCACTTGCATCAAGCAGCTGAACCATCGGACGGATGTCCTTACCAGCAGCCGGACGCTCTTTCGGGTCGATAACCTGAACGGTAGACAGGCCAGTCAGTTCGTCGGTCTGGGTGCGGACGGTGATGCCCTGGTCCATACCCACAAACTTGGCGGTACCTTCGCCTTCGGCGATGATTGGGTGAGTGTGCGGATCCCATTTGGCAACCACAACACCGGCTTCCACTTCGTCGCCCTGCTTAACAGACAGTACCGCACCGTATGGCAGTTTGTACCACTCACGCTCACGACCCTGCTCGTCAGCAATGGCCAACGCGGACGAACGAGAAACCACGACCAGACTGCCGTCCTTCTTCTCGATGGACTTCAGGTTATGCAGACGGACGGTACCGCCGTGCTTGACCTGAATGTTGTCGACCGCAGACGCCCGGCTTGCCGCACCCCCGATGTGGAACGTACGCATGGTCAGCTGGGTACCCGGCTCACCGATGGACTGGGCCGCGATAACACCGACGGCCTCACCGACGTTGACCAGGTGACCGCGAGCCAGGTCGCGACCGTAACACTGGGAACAAACGCCGTGTTTGGTATCACAGGTGATCGCGGAGCGTACCCAGATTTCGTCCACACCAGCACGCTCGACCATT
The DNA here is from genome assembly GCF_900114775.1 of Marinobacter zhejiangensis. Lineage (GTDB taxonomy): Bacteria > Pseudomonadota > Gammaproteobacteria > Pseudomonadales > Oleiphilaceae > Marinobacter > Marinobacter zhejiangensis. The sequence goes on along the minus strand of NZ_FOUE01000009.1, from coordinate 10,609 downwards.
TCGATGGTCTTTTCGTCCAGCAGGGTTCCAGCCGGAACAACCGCGTTGTCCTTGTCGGTCGGAGTGAACACGTCGCGAGCGGTAACCCGTCCGAGAACACGATCACCCAGCGGCACAACAACGTCACCGCCTTCGATGTGCGGCGTCATCAGCAGACCTTCGCTGGTGCCACAGTCGTGCTCTGTCACCACGAGATCCTGAGATACGTCAACCAGACGACGGGTCAGGTAACCGGAGTTCGCGGTCTTCAGTGCAGTATCGGCCAGACCTTTACGAGCACCGTGGGTCGAGATGAAGTACTGGAGTACGTTCAGACCTTCACGGAAGTTCGCGGTAATCGGCGTCTCAATGATCGAGCCATCCGGCTTCGCCATCAGACCCCGCATACCCGCCAACTGACGAATCTGTGCCGCGGAACCCCGTGCGCCGGAATCGGCCATCATGTAGACAGAGTTAAACGATTCCTGAGTAACCAGGTCGCCACTCTCATCTTTAAGCGGCTCGCCGTCAGGCCCGTAGACCTGCTCTTTCGCCAGGCGCTCCATCATCGCTTTGGAGACCTTGTCGTTGGCACGGGACCAGATATCGATAACCTTGTTGTACTTCTCGCCCTGAGTCAGAAGACCAGACGCGTACTGGGATTCGATTTCCTTAACTTCGTCCTCGGCCGCCTCAACCATCTCGTACTTCTCGGGCGGGATTTCAAAGTCGTTAACGCCGATGGAGGTACCGGAGACAGTTGCGTAATGGAAACCGGTATACATCAGCTGGTCAGCGAAAATCACCGACTCCTTCAGACCGACGGTGCGGTAGCACACGTTGATCAGGTTGGAGATCGCCTTCTTGACCATCGGCTTGTTGACGATTTCAAACGGCATGCCGTCAGGTACGATATCGAACAACAGCGCACGGCCAACGGTGGTTTCGGCCAAGCTGGAAACTTCTTCGCGCTCGCCGTTTTCGTCGACACGGACTTCCTTGATACGAACCTTGATTCGGGCCTGAAGGTCGACCTTCTTGGCGCCATAGGCACGATGAACTTCCTTGGTGTCGGCAAAGACCATGCCTTCACCCTGGGCGTTCTTGCGCTCACGGGTCATGTAATAGAGGCCCAGTACCACGTCCTGCGAAGGCACGATGATGGGTTCACCGTTGGCCGGAGACAGTACGTTGTTGGTGGACATCATCAACGCACGGGCTTCAAGCTGGGCTTCCAGGGTCAGCGGAACGTGAACCGCCATCTGGTCACCGTCGAAGTCGGCGTTATAGGCCGCACACACCAGCGGGTGCAGCTGGATTGCCTTACCTTCGATCAGCACCGGTTCAAACGCCTGGATACCCAAACGGTGAAGGGTCGGCGCACGGTTCAGCATGATCGGATGCTCGCGGATGACCTCATCGAGGATATCCCAAACGACCGCTTCCTCACGCTCAACCATCTTCTTCGCAGCCTTGATCGTGGTCGCCAGACCACGGTGCTCGAGCTTGGCGAAGATAAACGGCTTGAACAGCTCCAATGCCATTTTCTTCGGCAGACCACACTGGTGCAGTCGCAGGTAGGGACCAACCACGATGACCGAACGGCCGGAGTAGTCGACACGCTTACCGAGAAGGTTCTGACGGAAACGACCCTGCTTACCCTTGATCATGTCGGCCAGGGATTTCAGCGGGCGCTTGTTGGTGCCGGTAATCGCACGACCGCGACGACCGTTATCCAGCAGCGCGTCTACCGCTTCCTGAAGCATGCGCTTTTCGTTACGGACAATGATATCCGGCGCGTTGAGCTCCAACAGGCGCTTGAGACGGTTGTTCCGGTTGATAACCCGGCGATACAGATCGTTCAGGTCGGACGTCGCAAAACGACCTCCGTCCAGCGGAACCAACGGACGCAGATCAGGCGGCAGCACAGGCAGAACCGTCATGATCATGTCGCCAGGACGGTTACCTGAGTTCAGGAACGCCTCAAGGATCTTCAGACGCTTACCGAACTTCTTGATCTTGGTTTCGGAGTTGGTTTGGGGAATCTCTTCCCTCAGGGTATCAATTTCACCCTGGAGGTCGATATCTTCCAGCAGGGCCTTGATGGCTTCGGCACCCATCTTGGCGTCGAATTCGTCACCAAACTCTTCCAGCGCTTCGTAGTACTGCTCATCATTCAGCAGTTGGCCGCGCTCCAGCGTGGTCATACCCGGCTCGATCACAATGAACGACTCGAAGTACAGGACCCGCTCGATATCGCGCAGCGTCATGTCCAGCATCAGACCGATACGGGACGGCAAAGATTTCAGGAACCAGATGTGGGCAACTGGGCTTGCCAGCTCGATGTGACCCATGCGGTCACGACGAACACTGGCCAAAGCCACTTCAACACCACACTTTTCGCAGATAACACCACGATGCTTGAGGCGCTTGTACTTACCGCACAGGCATTCGTAGTCCTTGATCGGGCCGAAAATCTTGGCGCAGAAAAGACCATCACGCTCAGGCTTGAACGTACGGTAGTTGATAGTCTCAGGCTTTTTCACCTCACCAAAAGACCAGGAGCGAATCATATCGGGTGATGCCAACCCGATACGGATGGCATCAAACTCCTGCTTCTGGTTCTGGTTCTTGAGAAGATTCAGCAAATCTTTCATCAGTAACAGCTCCGGATGGCGTTAATCTCGGGCGGGCACTCCCGTGCCCGCTCTCGCTGCCAAAAACAATTCGGCTCAGTCGGATTCCAGCTCGATATCGATACCAAGCGAACGGATTTCTTTGACAAGAACATTGAACGATTCGGGCATGCCCGGCTCCATACGATGGTCGCCATCGACAATGTTCTTGTACATCTTGGTCCGACCGTTGACGTCGTCAGACTTGACGGTGAGCATTTCCTGCAGCGTGTAGGCCGCACCGTAGGCTTCAAGAGCCCACACTTCCATCTCACCGAAACGCTGGCCACCGAACTGCGCCTTACCACCCAGCGGCTGCTGGGTAACCAGGCTGTACGACCCGGTAGAACGAGCGTGCATCTTGTCGTCGATCAGGTGGTTCAGCTTCAGCACATACATGTAACCAACCGTGACCGGGCGATCAAAAACATCGCCGGTACGGCCGTCGTACAGTCGAATCTGACCACTGGTGTCCATGTCGGCGAGCTCAAGCATACGCTTGACCTCGGCTTCCTTGGCGCCGTCAAAAACAGCCGTTGCCATCGGAACACCACCACGCAGGTTGTCTGCCAGCTCCAGAATCTCAGCGTCGGAAAGGGAGTCCAGTTTCACTGGAGACACCTCATCACTGTGATTATAGATCTCACCCAGCAGTTCGCGAATTTCACCGACCTTGCGCTGTTCCTCAAGCATGGTGTTGATCTTGTGACCAAGGCCACGAGCGGCAGCACCAAGGTGAGTTTCCAGCACCTGACCGACGTTCATCCGCGACGGAACACCCAGCGGGTTCAGAACGATGTCGACCGGATTGCCCTGCTCATCGTAGGGCATATCTTCGACCGGCTTAACAGCGGAGATAACACCCTTGTTACCATGACGTCCCGCCATCTTGTCACCCGGCTGGATGCGACGCTTGATTGCCAGGTATACCTTGACGATCTTGAGTACACCCGGAGCCAGGTCATCACCCTGCTGAAGCTTGCGTTTCTTGTCTTCGAAGCGCTCTTCGTGCTCTTTCTTACGGTCTTCCAGGCTCTGCTCGGATTTCTCCAGCAACTCGTTCAGGTTCTCGTCTTTCAGACGCAGTCTGAACCAGTCTTCGCGAGGCAGCTCAGCGAGGTAGCCTTCGTCCAGTGCCGCGCCCTTCTTCAGGCCTGGGCCACTAAGTACTTCCTGCCCCTTGAGCGCGTTCATCAAACGCTCATAGGTCGCACCTTCGACGATGCGGTATTCGTCTTTAAGATCCTTACGGTACTTGTCCAGCTGCTCTTTCTCGATGGACAGAGCGCGCTGGTCTTTCTCGATACCGTCGCGGGTAAAGACCTGAACGTCGATGACCGTACCACGGGTACCAGTGGAAACACGGGCCGAAGTGTCTTTGACGTCAGAGGCTTTCTCACCAAAAATCGCACGCAGCAGCTTTTCTTCCGGGGTCAGCTGGGTTTCGCCTTTCGGCGTTACCTTGCCAACCAGAATGTCACCCGGGCCCACTTCTGCGCCGATGTAGACAATACCGGACTCGTCCAGCTTGGACAGCGCGCTTTCGCCGACGTTCGGGATATCCGCGGTGATTTCTTCGCTACCGAGTTTGGTATCACGAGCCACACAGGTCAGTTCCTGGATGTGGATAGTGGTAAAGCGATCTTCCTGAACCACCTTCTCGGAGACCAGGATGGAATCCTCGAAGTTGTAACCGTTCCAAGGCATGAACGCGATACGCATGTTCTGCCCAAGAGCCAGCTCACCAAGATCAACAGACGGACCGTCGGCCAATACATCGCCACGGGCAACCTGGTGCCCCTGCTTCACAATGGAACGCTGGTTGATGCAGGTGTTCTGGTTGGAACGGGTGTACTTGGTGAGGTTGTAAATATCCACACCAGCATCACCGGCAGCCGTTTCGTCGTCGTTAACGCGAACAACGATGCGACCCGCATCCACACTTTCGATCACACCCCCGCGGCGGGCAGTCACACACACGCCGGAGTCCTGAGCCACGATACGCTCGATGCCGGTACCCACCAGCGGCTTGTCAGCACGCAGGGTTGGAACGGCCTGACGTTGCATGTTCGCACCCATCAGGGCGCGGTTAGCATCATCGTGCTCGAGGAATGGGATCAGGGATGCCGCTACAGACACAACCTGGCGCGGGGAAACGTCCATAAAGGTCACGTTTTCCGGCGGAGTCACGGTAAATTCGTTCAAGTGACGAACGGTAACCAGCTCATCGCTCAGACGCCCGTTCTCATCCACCGCGGCGCTTGCCTGGGCGATGACGTAGTTACTTTCTTCAATCGCTGACAGGTAGGCGATTTCGTCGGTGACCAAACCATCAACCACTTTCCGGTACGGGCTTTCCAGGAAGCCGTAGGAGTTGGTGCGGGCGTAGGTTGCCAGGGAGTTGATCAGACCGATGTTCGGACCTTCAGGCGTTTCGATAGGACATACACGACCATAGTGAGTCGGGTGTACGTCACGAACCTCAAAACCTGCACGCTCACGCGTCAGACCACCGGGTCCAAGTGCCGATACACGGCGCTTATGGGTAACCTCGGACAGTGGGTTGTTCTGGTCCATAAACTGGGACAGCTGGCTGGAGCCAAAGAACTCCTTCACCGCCGCCGCAACCGGCTTGGCGTTGATCAGGTCCTGCGGCATCAGGCCTTCGCTTTCGGCCAGGCTCAGACGTTCACGAACAGCGCGCTCAACCCGAACCAGGCCAACACGGAACTGGTTTTCCGCCATCTCACCCACAGAGCGGATACGACGGTTGCCCAGGTTGTCGATGTCATCGATGTTGCCCTGACCGTTACGGATGTTGATCAGCGTCTTGAGAACATCAATGATGTCGTCGTTGGTCAGGATGCCCGGGCCTGTGCTTTCGTCACGACCCAAACGACGGTTCAGCTTCATCCGCCCAACACCAGACAAGTCGTAACGCTCGTCGGAGAAGAACAGGTTGTTGAACAGGTTTTCTGCGGATTCCTTGGTAGGCGGCTCTCCCGGACGCATCATCCGGTAGATTTCCACCAAAGCTTCAAGCTGGCTGCGGGTTGGGTCGATACGCAGGGTATCGGACATGAATGGCCCACAATCGAGATCGTTGGTGTACAAGGTCTCGAGCTCTGTGATGCCAGCGTCCAGCAGCGTCTTGAGAATATCGTCGGTAATTTCGGAGTTACACTCAACCAGAAGCTCGCCAGTCTTGCTATCGACCATATCACGGGCGATTACACGACCATTGAGGTATTCGGCGGGAACTTCCAGCTCGGTGATACCGGATTTTTCGAGCTGGCGAATGTGACGCGCAGTCACACGACGGCCTTCTTCGACAATCACGCTGCCATCTTTGTCTTTAATGTCAAAGGTAGCAATATCACCACGCAGTCGGCTTGGCACCAGCTCAAGCTTACATACGTCTTCAGAAATGGAGAACTTGCTGGTATCGAAGAACATATCCAGCATTTCAGCAGAGCTGAAACCAATCGCGCGCAGCAGGATGGAGGCTGGCAGCTTACGACGACGGTCAATACGGACGAACACCGCGTCTTTGGGATCGAACTCAAAATCCAGCCAGGAACCACGGTAAGGAATAACCCGCGCGGAGTACAGCAGCTTGCCGGACGAGTGGGTCTTGCCTTTATCGTGATCGAAGAAGACACCCGGAGAACGATGCAACTGGGAAACGATAACCCGCTCGGTACCATTAACAATGAAGGTACCGTTCTCGGTCATCAGGGGCATTTCGCCCATGTAGACTTCTTGTTCCTTGATGTCCTTGATGGCCTTATTGGACGATTCCTTGTCATAGATAATCAGACGTACCTTAACCCGCAGCGGTGCTGCGTACGTCACTCCCCGAAGCTGGCATTCCTTGACATCAAATACCGGCTCACCAATGCGGTAACTCACGTATTCGAGTGCCGCATTGCCAGAGTAACTGGCAATCGGGAATACGGATTTGAATGCTGCATGCAAGCCAGTTTCCTGGCGGCTCTCAGCAGCCGCTTCCATTTGCAGGAAGTCCCGATACGAATCCAGCTGAATAGACAGCAAGTAGGGGACATCCATCACGGAAGGCAATTTACTAAAGTCTTTGCGAATCCGCTTTTTCTCAGTATAGGAGTAAGTCATCTGCATTCCCCAGCGTTAGACCTGATACCTGGTATCAAGAAGCAACCGTAGTTTTGCTTCGGGGCCGAGTTGCTCGGCATACTGCGCCGTCTTGAACAAGACTCTGGCTGTAGGTTATAGAGTCTGAAGTCTTGATTCTTTTTCACCGCAAGCTCTATAGCATATACAACAGAAAAAGGCCGGTGGCCCTTGGCCACCAGCCCGTCCATGCTTAACGCACGGTAGCGTTCAAAAGCACGCTATTACTTGAGCTCAACAGAAGCGCCGGCTTCCTCAAGCTTCTTCTTGGCTTCTTCAGCCTCGTCCTTGCTAGCGGCTTCCTTGATAGTGGAAGGAGCGCCGTCAACCATTTCCTTGGCTTCTTTCAGACCCAGGCCAGTCAGTTCACGAACAGCCTTGATAACGTTAACTTTCTTTTCGCCAGCGGCGGTCAGAACAACGTCAAATTCAGTCTTTTCTTCAGCGGCACCAGCGTCGCCACCAGCAGCTGCAGGAGCAGCAGCAACAGCAGCAGCGGCAGAAACGCCGAATTTTTCTTCCATTGCCTCAACCAGGGCAACAACGTCCATAACGCTCATTTCAGCGATTGCGTTCAGAATGTCTTCGTTAGACAGAGCCATGACTTTCTCCCAAAATTAGAAATAATAGTGTTCAACAGAATCAAGCAGCTTCTTGCTTCTTGTCGCGAACTGCCGCTACAGCACGAGTCACTTTGGACGGGAATTCGTTCAGTGTACGTGCGAGCTTGGTAATCGGTGCCTGTGTGACGGCTGCCAGCATCGTCAACGCCTCGTGGCGTGTCGGGAGCTTGGCGAGACGATCGATCTGGTCCGCACCCATCAGCTCACCGCCGACGGCCAGGGCCTTGATCTCAAACGCCTCTTCTTCTTTAGCAAAATCCTTCAGCAGACGAGCTGCTGCACCAGGATCTTCCATAGAGAAGGCCAGAATCGTAGGGCCAACCAGCGCTTCTTCGATGCACTCAAACTCAGTACCTTTAACAGCCAGTTTTGCCAGGTTGTTACGAACAACCTTCAGGCAAACCGCTTCAGCACGAGCCTTGGCACGAAGAGCCGTCATGTCCTCAGAAGTGACACCACGGTAGTCAGCCAATACGACAGACAGAGCACCACTGGCAGTCTCGTTGACTTCGGCGACGATCGCTTTCTTGTCTTCGAGTCTAATTGCCACTGGATTTCTCCTCGATTTCGCCGGATAGAGTCCGGCAAACCCATTATTGCCCTTGCGGGCGCCCTAACGGTGCTAGGGTTCAGAGAGAACGTCTTCACACCGTCTGCGCAGGCGTTGCTTTAACCCTTTTGGCTCTCTCAAACGAGAGAGCCTCGGGGGCCTGCGGTCTTTGACAGCCTTGGCTTCCGCCAAAACTACAAAGTTTACTACCGATCAGTCGATCAGATGCTCAGACCGCTTTGATCGATAGCGAGGCCAGGACCCATGGTGGACGACAGAGTTACCTTCTTGAGGTAAACACCTTTCGCCGACGCAGGCTTGGCCTTTTTCAGGTCTACCAGCAGCGCCTCAAGGTTTTCCTTGATCGCTTCGGCAGAGAATTCCACATTACCCATCGGTGCGTGGATGATGCCGTTCTTGTCGGTACGGTAGCGCACCTGTCCAGCCTTGGCGTTCTTGACCGCGGCTTCAACGTCAGGAGTTACAGTACCCACTTTCGGGTTAGGCATCAGACCACGAGGCCCGAGGATTTGGCCCAGCTGGCCAACGACACGCATGGCGTCCGGGGTGGCGATAACCACGTCGAAGTCCATGTTGCCTTTCTTAACTTCTTCAGCCAGGTCATCCATACCAACAATATCAGCACCAGCGGCAGCCGCCTTCTCGGCATTTGCACCCTGGGTGAATACCGCTACGCGTACGGTTTTGCCGGTACCATTTGGCAGAACGGTGCTGCTGCGTACTACCTGGTCGGATTTACGAGCATCCACACCCAGGTTGACAGCGACATCGATGGATTCCTTGAACTTGACACCCTGGCCCAGCTCAACCAGCAGAGACACCGCCTCGTCTACAGAGTAAACACGACCTGACTCTACCTTTTCACGGATCAGCTTTTGACGCTTGCTCAGCTTAGCCATCTCACAGACCCTCCACGTTCAGGCCCATGCTACGGGCAGTTCCGGCAATAGTACGAACCGCTGCGTCCATGTCAGCAGCAGTCAGGTCCGGCTCTTTTGTTTTGGCAATTTCTTCCAACTGAGCGCGGGTAACAGTACCGACTTTCTCAGTGTTCGGACGAGCAGAGCCGCTTTTCAGGCCAGCAGCCTTCTTCAGCAGAACCGCAGCCGGAGGCGTCTTGGTTTCAAAGGTGAAGCTGCGGTCACTGTATACAGTGATAACAACCGGAGTCGGAAGACCAGGTTCCATGCCCTGAGTCTTAGCGTTAAACGCCTTACAGAACTCCATGATGTTAACGCCGTGCTGACCCAGCGCAGGACCAACTGGGGGGCTTGGGTTAGCCTGACCAGCGGCCACCTGAAGCTTGATGTATGCTTCGATCTTCTTAGCCATGATTTCTCCTTTGGGTTATAGCGCCTTGCGGCTCCCCATGATTTAAAAACACAAAACTCAGACACAAAAAGCCCGCGTCACCAGAGTGCGCGAGCTCCTGCTTTCGCAGTCACCGGTTAGTCTTTTTCGACTTGACCGAACTCCAGCTCAACCGGAGTAGAACGTCCAAAAATCAAAACGGCGACTTTGACTCGACTCTTGTCGTAGTCAACTTCTTCAACCACACCATTGAAATCCGCAAACGGACCTTCAATGACGCGAACGATTTCGCCTGGTTCGAACAGTGTCTTAGGCTTAGGCTTGTCAACACCGCTCTCGACGCGACTCAGGATAGCCTCAGCTTCGCGCTCGGTGATCGGAGCCGGCTTCTCCTTGGTACCACCTATAAAGCCAAGAACTCTCGGAGTGTTCTTAACCAAGTGCCAAGTGCCGTCATCCATTTCCATCTGAACCAGAACATAGCCCGGATAGAACTTTCGCTCACTCTTGCGCTTTTTGCCGTCTCGCATTTCGACGACTTCTTCAGTTGGCACCAAAATCTCGCCAAACTGATCTTCCATACCATTGAGCGCAACACGCTCTTTCAGAGTGCGCATCACATGCTTTTCAAAGCCAGAATAAGCGTGCACTACATACCAGCGCTTAGCCATTGCCCACTCCTGTTAACCGATAAAGCCAGAGACCAGGAAGCTGATCAGTGAGTCCATACCCCACAACAACAGCCCAACCACCAGAACAAACACAACCACAATCGCCGTAGTTTGAACCAGCTCCGGCCGGGTTGGCCACACCACCTTCCGGATTTCCACTCTTGCTTCTTTCAGCAAGGTAGCAAAACGCCGCCCACGGTCGGTTTGCAACGCTACAAACGATGCAACCAAAGCCAAGGCGACAAGAGCCAGAACACGATACAGCAGTGACTCGGCATTGAAATACTGATTACCCACTACACCAGCGGTAATCAAAACGAAAACAACCAGCCACTTCATCGCATCGAAGCGACCGGTTGAGTTATCGGCTTTTGACTCCATAGGAATCAACTTATATCCCGGTGTTAGAAATGGCAGGCCAGGAGGGAATCGAACCCCCAACCTGCGGTTTTGGAGACCGCTGCTCTGCCAATTGAGCTACTGGCCTGCACCGAAACAACTCAGCGCAGATTACTCTACGATTTTTGAAACCACGCCGGCACCAACGGTACGACCACCTTCACGGATGGCGAAGCGCAGACCTTCTTCCATCGCGATCGGAGCGATCAGGGTAACGTCCATCTTGAC
>NZ_FOUE01000001.1 GCF_900114775.1 Marinobacter zhejiangensis | reverse complement strand
AATCATACAGAAGCCGAAGCTTCTAAATCTGCTCAAGACAAAACTCAATGTTCGACGAGTCACTGTCTTGGTATTTCATGTCCGAAATACCTCAGCCAGCGCCCACACGAATTACTTAGTTAACTTTTTAAAGAGCGTTTGAGCCGTTGCTCAATCAAGGCCGCGTATTCTACAGTGAACCGCTACCTTGTCAACCGTTTATTTTCAGTCGTTTTCGTGACCCGAAAACTGCCGAAACCAACCGGCTTCCTCGTTCAAGGAGGCGCGCATTCTACAGCAACCCGACCCCTTGTCAACCGCTGATTTTGAAGATTTCGAAAACTCAAAATTCTCAATACTTTCAGCCAGTTGCCTTTCGATTTCCAACCCGCCTCAGCGGCTTGTCCCTCGAAAGAGACGCGCATTCTACAGACCTCAGCGAAGCCGTCAACCGGGAATTTGAAAAAAAACTCAAATTCCCGTATAAACACCTACTTCGCGATCACTACACGAGCAATTTTCTTCTTGCCCGCCTGGATCACAGCCTCATCGCCGAGCACAAACTCACGCCCGCCTTCGAGCTGTTCTCCATTAATAAAGACAGCACCACGCCCAAGCACATCCCGGGCCGCCGCTCCGTTCTTCACCAACCCTGCCAAACGCAGAACTGCAGCAATAGGCAGCTCACCCTGACCATCAAGGCTGATTTCAACGGTCGGAACGTTATCCGGAATTTCGCCCAGCGCCACCCGGTTGCCCGCGGAGTTGTGAGCGTTCTTCGCCGCCTCTTCACCATGGAAGCGGGTAATGATCTCTTCCGCCAGGATCTTTTTATAGTCCTGCGGGTTCGCCCCACCCGCTACCGCCTCACGGTAACCGGCCACTTCTTCCATAGGACGGAAGCTCAACAACTCGAAATACCGCCAGAGCAGCTCATCCGGAACCGACAACAGCTTGGCAAACATTTCCCCGGGCGCGTCATTAACCCCTATATAGTTGCCCAGAGACTTGGACATCTTCTGCACACCATCCAGCCCTTCCAGAATCGGCATGGTGAGAATAACCTGCGGCTCCTGGCCATGACCTTTCTGGAGCACTCGCCCCATGAGCAGGTTGAACTTCTGGTCTGTTCCACCCAGCTCGACGTCCGCCTCTAATGCGACCGAGTCATAGCCCTGGATCAGAGGATACAGAAATTCATGGATCGCAATGGACTGTTCAGACTGATAACGCTTGGCGAAATCATCCCGCTCCAGCATCCGCGCAACCGTGTACTGTCCGGCCAGGCGAATCATGTCAGCAGCGCCCAGCTTGCTCATCCACTCTGAATTAAAGGCAACTCGGGTTTTTGCCGGATCGAGGATCTTGAACACCTGCTCTTTATACGTCACCGCATTGGCTGCGACCTGCTCTTCTGTCAGCGGCGGACGAGTTGCACTCTTCCCACTGGGATCACCGATCATCCCGGTAAAGTCACCAATCAGGAAAATAACCTCGTGCCCAAGATCCTGAAACTGGCGCAGCTTGTTGATCAGCACGGTATGCCCCAGATGGAGATCTGGCGCAGTGGGATCAAAACCGGCCTTGATCCGCAACGGACGCCCTTGCTCAAGCTTTTTGACCAGTTCCTCTTCAGGAAGCAGCTCATCCACGCCCCGTTTAATTATCGCAAGCGCTTCGTCGATCGGTACCATGCAAGAATTCCCCAAATACATTCACTGGAAGTAATCAGTTACAGAGCTCAACAAAACAAATCTGAGCGTTACCGCCAAGCCTGTTAAAGTACAACTGAACATTTTTCAACCAAGCCAGGCAGTTTTAAGGCGGGCATTATAGCAACGAGGCGACCGAAAATCCGCGCTCAATACGCCATGACGCGTAGGTCGACGCTACCCTGAACGCTTTTTATACGGTAATCTGTTGAACTGCACTTGAACGTTAACTTTAATTAGGTCATTCAACCTAGCGAAGTAACTGACAAAATAGGTTTTTTAACGTGTTTAACAAATTTCCCAAAACTCACCTCGCAGCCGCCGTTGTCATCGGTGCGGTTGTCGGAACGGCCATGATGTTAAGCCCGAGCTCCGACGTAGAGGCCAAACGCATGTCCGTGGCACTGGATCTGACCTCCGGTAACACGCAGCTCCTCGACACACCGGAACTCAGCCAGGTTCTTGAGGATACGGCTACAAATTCGGCAACCCAAGCCTCCCCTGTAGCGGTCGAGGCCCTGGCCGATGTGCCGGCCGAACCACAACTCAACTGGTCTGACTTCGAAATCAAGAGCGGAGACACCCTGTCTGCGCTTTTTCGCCAAGCAGGGTTTAATGACGGGCTGATGCTCTCGGTCATTCACGGTGAAGGCGATGCCGGGGACCTCCAGCATCTATATGCTGGAGAAACGATTTCATTTGCTACTAATGACGCAGACGAACTGGTTGCCATCAACCTTCAGCGCAGCCGGCTTGAATCCCTCAAGATCGAGCGCGGTGAAGAGGGCTTCTCTGGTGAGAAAGTCATTCAGGAACCAGAGATTCGCCTGACCTACGCTGAGGCTGAAATTGAAAGCTCCCTGTTTGGTGCGGGGCAACGTGCGGGCCTGACCGACAAGCTCACCATGGAGCTTGCCGGCATTTTCGGTTGGGACATTGATTTTGTGCTCGACATCCGTCGCGGCGACACCTTCAGCGTGGTGTACGAAGAGCTTTACCTCGACGGCGAAAAGATTGATAACGGTCGCATTCTTGCGGCCAGCTTCAACAACGATGACCGGGAACTCAAGGCCGTTTTCTACACTGACGATGACGGAGTAAGTGCCTACTACACCCCGGATGGCCGCAGCATGCGAAAAGCCTTCCTTCGTACCCCGGTCGATTTCGCCAGAATCTCCTCGCACTTCAATCTTGCTCGCAGACACCCGGTATTGCACCGGATTCGTGCCCACAAGGGGACCGACTATGCTGCCGGCCCGGGCACTCCGATACGGGCGGCGGGCGATGGCAAGGTTCTGCTCGCCGGACGTAAAGGCGGGTACGGCAATACCGTTGTGCTACAGCATGGCAACAACATCACTACCCTGTACGCCCACATGCAAGGCTTTGCTCGTGGCGTCCGCACCGGTGGACGGGTAAACCAGGGGCAGGTTATCGGCTACGTCGGGTCTTCCGGCCTGGCGACTGGCCCGCACCTGCATTATGAATTCCGCGTTAATGGCGCTCCTCGCAACCCGGTTACAGTACCGCTGCCTGACGCCGAGCCTATCCCCAGCCAGGAAGTCGCGCGCTTCGAGACTGCCACCCAAAGTCTCCTGGCACAGCTGGACACTTACAGGAGCACGTCGGCCATCGCCCTGGCTCGAGGCGAATAAATCTGATGAAACCACACGCTTACATCGGTCTGATGTCAGGCACCAGCATGGACGGCATCGATGCCGTCCTTGTTTCATTCTCCGAAGGACGCGCCAAAGTTCACGCCACCCACACCGTCGGTTATCCCGACCCGGTTCGACACCAGCTCACAAAACTGTCCCAGAACCAGGGCACACCGGACGAACTTGGCGCCATGGACCACCAGGTTGGTGAGCTTTTCAGTCAGGCTGCGCTTGGCGTTATAAATAGCGCCGCCGCCAGGGAAGTCGACATTGTCGCTATTGGCAGCCACGGCCAGACGGTCCGCCACCAACCCCGCGACAAGCACGCATTCTCAATGCAACTGGGCGACCCCAACCTGATCGCCGAAAACACCGGCATCACCACGGTTGCAGACTTCCGTAGACGGGATATGGCCGCCGGCGGAGAAGGAGCCCCGCTGGTTCCAGCGTTCCACCAGGCGATGTTTGGCTGCCCGTCCAAGAATTTGTGCATCGTCAATATCGGCGGCATCGCCAATATCAGCTGCCTTCTGAGTACCCCGGAAGAAAAGATCTACGGCTTTGACACCGGCCCAGGCAATGCCCTGATGGATGCCTGGTGCCAGGATCAGACCGGCAAGAGCTATGATGAGAACGGCAACTGGGCAAATGAAGGCAGGGTGCATCAAGGCCTGTTGGGGGACATGCTGTCGGATGCGTACTTCGCTCTGCCTGCGCCCAAAAGCACCGGCAAAGAGAAGTTCAACCTCGGCTGGATCAAGACGTTCATCAAGCGGCACCCGGACGCAACCGGCAGCGATATCCAGCGCACGTTACTGGAGTTGACGGTTATCTCAATCGCGAAGCAACTTCCCCAGAGCAACGATCTCAAGGTATATATCTGTGGTGGTGGCAGCCGGAACCGGCTGCTGATGCAGGAACTTCGCCGCGTCTGCTCGCCCTTTGCCGTCAGCTCAACAACAGAGATCGGCCTTGACCCACAGTGGGTGGAAGCCGCTGCATTCGCGTGGCTGGCACAACGGACCCTGAACAAGCAACCAGGCAATCTGCCTGCGGTAACCGGCGCCAGAGGGAAGAGAATTCTTGGGGCAGTGTACTGGCCCTGAGTGACGTTCAGGGCCGCATCTGGAATAACTGAAGGTCAAATAGAAAACGATGAACCACAACCGCAGGTAGAGCTGGCGTTGGGGTTCTGGACCACGAACTGCGATCCTTGCAGTCCTTCCTGATAGTCAATCGTCGCGCCAACCAGGTACTGGTAGCTCATGGGATCCACGAGCAATACCGCGCCGTCCTTTTCGATCACGGTATCTTCTTCGTCCTGAGCCTCGTCAAACGAAAAACCGTACTGGAATCCTGAGCAGCCGCCACCGGTAACGAACACCCGCAGCTTGAGGTCTGGGTTTCCCTCATCCTCCACCAACTCACGTACCTTGGCAACTGCGCTGTCACTGAAGAACAGCGGAGATGGTACTTGTTGTTGAACTACACTCAAGATTGCCTCCGGCGGTTTGATAACGATTGGCGACAATTATCATATTCCTGACTAAAACAGTCAATTATTCAGCGTCGGCCGGCTCTTCACTTTCGGCTTCCGCCAGGCTCCGAGCTACAGGCTCTTTCCGGTCCAGTAGGCCTACCGGCTCCTTCTGGTGGACCAGATTACCATTGACCGCCGCGCCCATCGCCATCTCGATCAGGTTGTAGTAAACATTGCCGTGGATGGAGGCTTTGGCCGCCAGCTCAAGATGCTCACTGGCATAAACATCACCATGAACCGTCCCGTTGATAATGACGTGCGGGGCATGGATATCGCCCTCGACCTCACCAACTTCGGAAACCCTCAGAACCGCTGAATCGCTTTCATCGGCGGAGATTTTGCCACGAACCTTACCATCCACATGCAGACCACCCGCAAACTGCAGGTCCCCAACGATGGAGGTTTTTGCCGAAATCAAGGTATCAAACTGCCCGGTCGGGCGTCGGGGTTGTTTCTTTTTGCCAAGCATAGTTAATTCTCCGTGAGTTGCGCCCATTCAAAGGTACGCTCAGCCTGGGAAGCTTTGCGTCCCTGAGCCTGGGCGACCACTTGTACTTCAACAGGTACGAAACCATCGGGCACCGTCAGGTAACCCTCAATATCCTGAAAATAGCGAAAACGGAATTTTACCCCGAGATCCACAATCTCTTCGGACAAATCTCTCAACGCGATCACTTCTTTGGTACCACCACGGAGACCGATCACGTTTACCGCAACCACCCCATCAATATAGCTGTTATTGTCGCCAACCTGCGTCAACACCAACTTGAATCCGTGGCGCCCCTGCCCCCTTGAGCGGCTTAGCGTCAAGCGATCAACCTGCAACCCTTCGCTGACTTCCGATGGCGCCATGATATTGCGGTAGAACGTGAGGTCAGCCTTAAGCGATATAATCTGGCCCTCGAGGTCAGCGATGGTGCGGCGGGCCTGACTCAACGCCTGCTCGTCGATCTGGTGGCCACGCTCCAGATTCACCACTCGCTGCCTAGCCTCATAGAGGTCCTGGCTCAGTTTATCGCGCTCTTCAGCCAGCGAATTCCGTGTTTGCAACATGCTGGAAAAGCGGAAGCCACCCTGGGCCAGCCCGACCGCATACCCCACGGTGGCGCATATCAGAGAAAATACCAACAGGATGGTTGTTCGCCGTAACCGCCGGCCCGGGCGGTGACGAACGACGACGTATTCTTCAGAGAGTTTACGGTTGTCGCTCACAAACGATCCTATGGTAGCAAGGCCGGCGCTTGCAGGCCCAGATCTTCCTGCACCCCAAACATCACGTTCATGTTCTGGACGGCCTGACCCGCTGCACCTTTGACGAGGTTATCAATCACCGAGGTGATCACCACCAGGCTGCTGTCCTCCTGGCGGTGGAGTGCCATCCGGCAGTGGTTGGCCCCACGTACGCTGCGGGTATCCGGGTGGCTGCCAAAGGGTAACACGTCAACAAACGGCTCATTCTGGTAGCGGGTCTCGTAGATCGATTGCAGGCGATCGAAGTCCGCGGGGTCATTCAGCTCTGCGTACAGGGTTGCTTCAATGCCCCGGATCATTGGCACCAGGTGTGGTACAAACGTCACCCCCAAGCCCGCGTCTCCTGAAGCCGCAACCAGCCCTTGCCGAATCTCCGGCAAATGGCGGTGCCCGGACGCTCCATAGGCTTTGAAACTTTCACCAATCTCTCCGTGAAGCATCGCCACACTACCCTGCCTTCCTGCACCACTGGCACCGGACTTGGCATCGGCAATGATGCGATCCGTTTTGACCAGGCCATTTTCCAGCAACGGAATCAGCCCAAGCTGAACCGCAGTGGGGTAGCAACCCGGGTTGGCCACCAGCTCGGCCTCACGGATAGCCGACCGGGCGACTTCGGGCAAGCCGTAAACGGCCTTGGCCGCCCATTCCGGGCTCTCGTGCGGCATGCCATACCACTTAGCCCAGACATCCAGGTCCTTGAGACGGAAATCCGCCGACAGGTCCACCACCCGCGTACCCCTGGCGATCAGCTCCGGCGCCATGCGCATGGCCACGCCATGGGGCGTTGCGAAAAACACCAGGTCACAGCCGGCCAGGGTATCCAGGTCCGGCTCGCTGAAAGCAAGGTCGTAATGGCCGCGCAAGTTCGGATAAAGGTCAGCAACCGCCAGGCCGGCTTCAGATCGCGAAGTAATGCAGCAAACTTCTGCCTCAGGGTGAGCCGCCAGGATTCTGAGCAATTCCACACCGGTATACCCGGTACCGCCTACTATGCCTACTTTTATCACCGAACACTCCCGATATAGCTTTGCAACCAGCAGGCTCTCAGGATGCCTGCTGGCTGCATAAATTTAGCCGCTTATTCTAGCACGATATCCCAAGGACTTATTGCAGCTCCAAGGGCGTCCATTACAATAGAATTGAACTCTGTTTTTTATACTCTTTATTCTCTCCGGGCAATTCGCACCCATGCGAAAAATCAGACAAAGATTCACCGAACACGTGATCCCCATGTTTCGCCGACGGCTGTCCGGAGTTGACGCCCTGCCACAACTGGCGCTGCTCGGCCTGCTCTCAGGGTTGGTCACCGGCGGCGTTATTCTGGTGTTTCGCCTCGCCATTGAGCTGCCACTGGAGTTCTTTTTACCCGACAACGATTCCGAAGCCTTCGAACAGCTGGCACCTCTTACCCGAGGACTGTTGCCGCTGGCAGGCGCCCTGGCCCTGGCCCTGTTCCTTCACCGGCTTGGCTTGCAGGACCGGAAAGTGGGGATTGTCCATGTCATGGAGCGGCTCAACTATCACCAGGGCTACCTGTCGTTTCGGAGTGCACTGGTTCAGTTTGTCTGCGGCGTAGGCACCGTGATCACCGGCCAGTCGGCCGGCCGGGAAGGCCCAGCGGTGCACTTGGGGGCCGCGTTCTCAAGCCTGCTTGGGCAGCGCATGAAACTCCCCAACAACAGCATTCGCACCCTGGTTGCCTGCGGTTGTGCCGCTGCCATATCGGCTTCCTTCAACACCCCGATTGCCGGCGTGATCTTTGCCATGGAAGTGGTGATGATGGAATACACCATTGCCGGATTCACCCCCATCATCCTGGCATCCGTGACCGGCGCACTGGTGACCCGGGCAGTCTATGGCTCCGAACCGGCGTTTACCGTGCCAGCCATGACCATGAACTCCCTGCTTGAAATCCCGTGGATCCTGGTTATCGCCATTGTCATCGGCGTTGCTGCGGCTGCATTCATTTTCCTCGTCGACTACACCGGCCGTTACCATCACCGCCCGGTGCTGTTACGGATCAGCCTTGCTGGCCTGCTGATGGTGCCGTTTGCTCTGGTCATCCCCGAGGTGATGGGCATTGGCTATGACACCGTCACCCAGACCATCAACAATCAACTCCCATTCTGGCTGATGCTGGCTGCCGCACTGGCCAAGCTGGCGGTCACAGCGCTGACTCTGGGCCTGGGCATGCCCAGTGGGGTTATCGGGCCTACCGTGTTCATGGGAGCCACCCTGGGCGGTGCGATGGGTTTGATCGGGGCGATGATTGCCCCGGAAACCGCCTCATCGGTTGGGTTCTATGCCATGCTCGGCATGGGCGCCATGATGGGCGCCGTCCTGCAGGCCCCTCTGGCGGCTCTCATGGCTTTGTTGGAACTGACATTTAACCCCCACATCATTTTCCCGGGCATGCTCACGATCACCATCGCCAGCATGGTCACCAGCGAAGTGTTCGGTCAGAAGTCACTGTTTATAACCATCCTCAAGAGCCAGGGCCTGAGCTATCAAAATTCACCGGTCATCCAGGCGCTGAGACGGGTTTCGGTCGGCGCCATTATGGATCGCAGCGTCATGCGGGTCCCCCGCCACCTGCCGATTGATGACTGCAAGCAAGCTCTTAAGTCCGGTAACAAGTGGCTGGTGATCGACGGCAGCAACGGGCCTACCGCCCTGATGCCCGCGGTGGACCTGGCCCGTTACCTTGAAGATAAAGCCGAAGAGTGCAAGGAATCCGATAAGGAGATGCCAGGGTCCGTCGATCTGGTGGAAATTCCGGCCAACCGACGGGACGTGGCTGCTGTACAATACCAGGCCACTCTGGAGGAGGCCCTGCAGGAGTTTGAAGACTCCAATGCAGAAGCCCTCTACGTGCAGCGACATGTAGCACCCATGATCCAACGGATCTATGGCATTGTGCTGAAAAGCGATATCGAAAGTTATTACCAATACCGTCGGAACTGACGAAAAACCCTGCTAGGAGTGAATGGATGTTGTGGGTAAAAGCCGCTCACCTGATTGCCATGGTTTGCTGGTTCGCTGGCATTTTCTACCTGCCCCGGCTGTTCGTATACCATGCCGCCTGCGACGATGAGCCGGGCCGGGAACGTTTCAAAGTGATGGAGCGCAAGCTCTATCGCGGTATTACCACACCATCGATGGTGGCAACGTTGGTTTTTGGCGCCTGGCTGGTCAGCTTTAACCCGTCCGGCTATCTGAGCCAGGGTTGGCTGCACGCCAAGTTGACACTTATTGCGATTCTGGTTGGTTATCATTTTTACTGCGGTTATCTGGTCCGAGTGTTCCGCGACGACCAGAACACCCGCAGTCACGTGTTCTACCGCTGGTTTAACGAAGTGCCGGTCTTTATCCTTCTGGCTGTGGTCATTCTCGCCACGGTAAAACCGTTTTAAGGAGCCTCGCCATCAACTACCATCAACGCCCTCAGGTCCTTGTTCTATCCGGGCTCGACCCCTCCGGCGGTGCAGGCATCCAAGCTGATATTCAGGCCATTACAGCCCTGGGCGCCCATCCGTTACCAGTGATCAGCTGTCTGACCGTACAGGACACCCGGAACGTCTATAACGCTGTGGCTATCGACCCTGCCCTGATCCGACAGCAGCTCGACTGCCTTGCCGCAGACACTCCCTTCCAGGCCATCAAAACCGGAGCCCTGGGCAATGCCGCCGTCGTTGATACCTTGCTGGATTTCCTTGCAGACAAGCCGGATATCCCGCTGATTGTTGACCCTGTCATCAAGGCCGCTGGCGGCGGAGACCTGGCCGACCAGGCTTTGATCGAACGCATGCGGGAAACCCTGTTTGCACGCGCAGACCTGATCACCCCCAACGGCATCGAGCTGGCCATGCTGGGCAACGATGACGACCTGGCCACCGCCGCCAGCAATCTGCTCAACGCTGGCTGCCGGGCGGTGCTGGCCACCGGAGGCCATGGTACTGGCAGCCATATTGAAAACACGCTGTTCCGGGCAGGCGAGGCACCGCAGTGCTGGCACATACCCAGGGTCGGTGGCGAGTACCACGGCACCGGATGCACCCTTGCGGCAGCCATCGCGGCCGGCCGGGCAGCCGGCCTGAGCCAGCCTGAAGCCATTGAGCAGGCCCAGCGTTTTGTCTCCCATGCCATCAGCCGGGCCATGGCTGTTGGCCAGGGTCAGCCAGTGCCTGACCGCAAGAGCCCCCCTGCATCATGAGTACACTGTTCAGCAAAGGGCTTCGCCCGGGTCTCTACGCCATTACCGACAACACGCTCACCCCCCCCAATCAACTGGTCAGCGCGGTAGAATCCGCAATACTCGGCGGCGCTGTCCTGGTGCAGTATCGGGACAAGATCTCTACGGACATCGAGCGGCTGCGCCAGGCCGCTGACCTGCAGAGCCTCTGCCAAAGTGCCGGCGTCCCGTTGATCATCAACGACGATCCCGAGCTGGCAAAGCGTGTTGGCGCTGCTGGCGTACACTTGGGGCAGAGCGACCGCTCGCTCACCGAAGCCCGTCAACTGCTTGGGAACCAGGCCATCATCGGCCTCACCTGCCACGACAGCATTGAACTGGCGCGGCAGGCGGACCGGACGGGTGCCGATTACCTGGCGTTTGGCCGTTTTTTTCACTCCGGGACAAAGCCGGAGGCGCCGCCAGCCAACAAGCAGGTGCTGGCGCAGGCCCGACAGTTCCAGCGCCCGATAACCGCGATTGGCGGCATTAATGCCGACAATGGCGCCGAGCTGATCTGCAGCGGTGCCGACCTTCTAGCCGTCGTAGGCGGCCTGTTCGGACACCAAGATATCGAATTCCAGGCACGTCGCTTGAGCCAACTGTTCAGCGACCACCACCCACTGTTTCATAGTCACTCG
The DNA here is from genome assembly GCF_900114775.1 of Marinobacter zhejiangensis. GTDB lineage: Bacteria > Pseudomonadota > Gammaproteobacteria > Pseudomonadales > Oleiphilaceae > Marinobacter > Marinobacter zhejiangensis. The sequence goes on along the minus strand of NZ_FOUE01000001.1, from coordinate 1,225,362 downwards.
TAACGGGAGTCACTGATTCATGAGTCAATCCGAAAACCTCTTTGCCCAGGCCCAGAAATACATTCCGGGCGGCGTCAACTCACCGGTACGGGCCTTCCGCGGCGTTGGTGGCACCCCTATCTTCTTCAATCACGCGGAAGGGGCCTACCTCTACGACGAAGATGGTAAGCGGTACATTGACTACATCGGCTCCTGGGGCCCGATGATTCTTGGTCATTCCGACCCACGCATCAAAGCGGCCCTGCACGCCCAGGTGGATCTCGGTGTCGGCTATGGTGCACCCACCGCCATTGAAACCGACATGGCAAAAAAGGTATGTGAGCTGGTGCCTTCGATTGAGCTGGTGCGGATGGTGAACTCCGGCACCGAGGCAACCATGAGCGCCGTTCGCCTGGCCCGGGGTTACACCGGACGCGACAAAATCGTCAAATTCGAGGGCTGCTACCACGGCCATGTGGACTCGCTGCTGGTCAAAGCCGGCTCCGGCGCCCTGACCCTTGGCGTACCGACCTCACCGGGCATTCCCGCCAGTCTGGCGGAGCACACCCTGACACTGGACTACAACGACATCGACGGCGTTCGTGAAACCTTTGCTCAAATGGGCGAGCAGATTGCTGCGATCATTGTTGAACCCGTTGCCGGCAACATGAATTGCATCCCCCCGGTTCCAGGCTTCCTCGAGTGCCTGCGGGAGGTGTGTGACGCCAGTGGGGCGGTATTGATCTTCGACGAAGTAATGACCGGCTTCCGGGTAGCCCTCGGCGGCGCCCAGAGCTACTACGGCGTCACCCCCGACCTGACGACACTGGGCAAGGTTATCGGCGGCGGATTACCCGTCGGCGCCTTCGGCGGTAAACGGGAAATCATGGAATACATTGCTCCACTGGGGCCGGTATACCAGGCCGGCACCCTGTCCGGAAACCCGCTGGCGATGGTCGCAGGGCTGACCTCCCTAAACGCCATTTCGGAGCCTGGCTTCCATGACGCCCTGGCCCAGAAAGCCGCGGCAGTCCGCGACGGCCTGAAAGCCGCCGCCGATAAGGCCGGCATTCCGATGGCGGTCCAGGGTGCAGGCGGCATGTTCGGTTTCTTCTTTACCGAAGAGAGCAGCATCACCCGCTTTGATCAGGTCATGGCCTGTGACGTCGAGCGTTTCAAGGCATTCTTCCAGGGCATGCTCACGGAAGGGGTCTACCTGGCACCGTCTGCCTTTGAGGCAAGCTTCGCCAGTGCCGCTTTGTCAGAAGAGGACATCGCTCACACTTTGAAGGCTGCAGAGAAAGTTTTCGCCACCCTGTAACGTCAACGTTACAGCGAGCTTCACAGCTAACCCCCTGGCCTGATTGGAAAACCTCTCAGACCAGGGGTTCCCTCCTTGCAGTTCCTAACTTTGCTGTAATTGCCCGGAAACAAATAATCCAGATCTTTACCCTATGCTGTTAAGGACAAACAACGATTCACCTTAATCAGGCTGTAAGGAGTGAAGCATGAACATCAGTAAGCTCAAGCTGGCAACTGCCATCGCCATGACCTCAGCATTGGCTGCCTGTGGCGGCGGCTCAGATTCCGGCGACACCGGCCAGGTATCCATTGGTATCACCGACGCCCCCGCTACTGAATTCAGCAATGTCACCATCGCCTTCAGCGGCATCGCACTGAAGCCGGCTGGCGGCAAGTGGATTGAGTTCACCTTCGACGAGAGCAAAACCTGGAACCTGCTGGACCTCACCGGCGGTCTGAGCGAGCCCCTGATCACCAACGAAGAGGTTCCTGCGGGAGAGTACTCTGAGCTCCGGCTGATGATCGACACGGATAACTCCTTTGTCGCCCTGGCCGACAACCCCGATGCCCAACACACCCTGGCGGTTCCATCCGGCGAGCAAAGCGGCCTGAAGCTCAAGGGCGAATTGATTGTTGCCGCTGACAAAACCACCGCGTTCACCATTGATTTCGACGTTGCCAAGTCCATTGTTAACCCTCAGGGCCAGTCCCTGGCAGATTACCTGCTCAAGCCCTCCCTGCGCCTGGTCAACAACTTGGAAGTTGGCACCCTTAGCGGGACCGTGGACTACCCCCTGATCAACCAGACCCGGATCGATGATGACACGCTGACCAATTGCGCAGACAACTACAGCGGCTCAGTCTATGTGTATGCGGGAGCCGATGCGGCGCCAACAGATCTGAACGTGCTGGATGAGCTGGACAATGATCCACTGTTGGTTGTTCCGGTAACTGACGAGGATAACGACGGCCTTTATGAGTATACCGCCGCCTTCCTGCCAGCCGGTGAATACACCATCAGCTACAGCTGTCAGCTGGATGACAACGAAATCACCGATACTGACCTCGAAACCAGCCCTCTGCAGTTTGAAGGCACGCAGAACGTGACCGTAACCGCAAACGAGGATGCGCAAGCGTCGCCGATTCCGTTCGCGATCTAACGGACAAGAGCGTTACCAACGCTGCGGTTGAAAACCAAAAAGGGGCCTTACGGCCCCTTTTTGGTTTTCGTGTTATAGAAACAGGTCAGAGCGCTCTCGCCCTCGCTTCCGCCTGGTCAGCCCCGGCCAAGTTTCCCCTGGCACGACGAATATCCGCCAGCAGCAACCAGCCAGTGCGCTGCATACGGGTGTTGCTACCCGCCAACGACAACCCCTTCAGGGTAAACTGCTCAGCTGTTCCAAGGTTGTTGGCCCGGACATAGGCTTCCGACAGTTTGAAGTAGACCTCCGGGGAACGCGGGGAAATCCGCTGGGCTCGTTCCAACTGCCCTATCGCCGCTGGCACATTACCTTGCGCCAACAAATCATCGGCCTGGCGAATCAGACTGGCGGCAGCTCCGGACAATGTCTCACCCTGGTCACGGTAACTGGGCGCAGGGGCGGTATCCCGCTCGGGAGGCCGCACTTCCGGCTGGGTAGGTTGTGGGGTAGGCACAGGCGCCGGCTCGGGGGTCGTTGTGCGGGGTGGCGGATCAAACCCGGGGGCGGGCGCCGAGGGCACATAGATACTGGTACCAGAGCTGGTTGCACAGCCACTCAGAATGAGTGCACATGCAAGCAAACCGCCGGCGGTGTAATTTGCCTTGATCATCAGAACAGTCCTTCAAACCAGCTTCGCAGCCGGCGTTGCAGATTTCCCGCACAGCTGCGGGTTTCCCGGGGTTCACTACCGGCGATAAAGGGCACCAGCCGCGCCCCCGCGCAATATTCATCCGTCAGTGCGCCGCTCTCGGGGTCAATCCAGTGGTATTGCACACCATCGGGAATCACCGGGGACAACCCATGTTGCGGCACACTGGCCATAAAGTCAGCCCACGCCGGCAGCGCTCCGGAGGCTCCTGTCAGTGAGGTTGGGCCATTGTCGTCGCGACCGACCCAGGTAACAGCCAACAGGTCACCACTGAAGCCGGCGAACCAGCTGTCACGCCCATCATCGGTGGTGCCAGTCTTGCCAGCCAGGCTGAGGTCTCTTGAGACCCGACGATAAGCTCCACGACCCGTGCCTTCCTGCATGGTTTCCTGCATAGCGTACTGCACAAGATGGGTAGCAGCAGGGTCGAGAACCTGCTCCACCGCCAGCCGGTAACGCGATAAAGGTTCACCATTGGCGTCGGTAACCTGGCGAATGGTTCGTAATGGCGTGTTGAAGCCCGAAGTGGCAAGTCCCTGGTAGACCTGAGCGACCGTCACCGGGGTCATGGGCAGCGCCCCAAGTAGCATGGAAGGGTACCTCGGAATGGTGTCCGACACCCCCAATTCCTGCAGCATCTCGGCCACCACGTCAACACCAACATCCAGCCCTATCCGCACCGTGGGCAGGTTATAGGATCGAGACAAAGCCACATGCAGAGGCACTTCCCCGCGCTCGGTGCCGTCGTAGTTCTTTGGCTCCCAGCGACGCCCATCGTCGAAGACCAGAGCAAAACTCTTGTCCTGAATCGGACTGACCAGGGTATAGCGATCCGGCTGCGACAATGCCGCCAGGTACACGAATGGTTTGACCAGGGAGCCGATCGGGCGACTGGCGTCCAATGCCCGGTTAAAGCCTGCGAAACGCGGGTCCCGGCCGCCCACCAATGCCAATACCTCGCCGCTGTCACGACTGCTCACCACCATGGCGGCCTGCAGTCCCCCTTCGCTATTGGCCGGGTCCAGCCGATCCAGGGTCTGCTTGACCGAGAACTCGGCGGCGTATTGGATGGCCGGGTTAAGCGTAGTAAATATTCTCAGTCCTTCGCTTTGGAGGTCTTCCTCCCGGTAGTCCCGGGCCAGATGCCTCCGCACCAGATCAATAAACGCAGGGTAACGGTTCTCCGAGAAAGACGGTCGGGAAGTGACGCCCAGCGGTTTCGCCTTGGCCCTGATGGCGTCCTGTTCACTGATGCTGCCGTTGCTGGCAAGCACATCAATCACCAGGTTCCGCCGTGCCAGTGCCCGTTCCGGGTTACGGCGCGGGTCGTAGTAACTCGGCCCCTTGACCATACCCACCAGCAGCGCGGTCTGGTGCAGTTCCAGGTCTGACAACGGCTCACGGAAGTAGAACTGACTGGCCAGCCCGAAACCGTGGATACTGCGGACTCCCGCTTGTCCCAGGTAGACTTCGTTGAGGTAGGTTTCCAGAATGTCCTGCTTGTCGTAATGCCACTCCAGCAGGATCGACATCAGGGCCTCATTACCCTTTCGAACCAGGGTCTGCTCCTGGCTGAGATAGAAATTCTTGACCAGCTGCTGGGTCAGGGTGCTGCCCCCCTGCACCACCCGCCCCGCCTGCAGGTTGACCCACATGGCCCGAACGATGGACATCGGGGCTACCCCGAAGTGCTGGTAGAAGTTGCGATCCTCGACCGCCAGCAATGCCTCCTCAAACAGGGGGGGCAGCTCGCTGAGCTGGATCAGGATGCGGTCTTCCTTGTGGGCGGGGTAGATGCCCCCAATCTGGGCAGGCTCCAGACGCACAATGGGGGATGCCTCCCCGCTCAACACACGGAAGTCCGTCACCCGGTCACCCGCGATGGTCAGCGCCAACCGCCGCTTGGGTTCGGCGCCATCACTGAAGGTAAAGCCACGGGTACTAATGACAAAGCGTCCGCCACTGCGGCTGTAACTGCCCGGTTCCACACCGTTACCCGGCCGGTAACCGGCCAACTCAAGCTCCCGTCCCAGGGCACCCACACTGATACTGGCGCCGTCATAAAGCTCCAGTGGACGGGCGTAGACCCGCGAGGGCACTTCAAAACGGCGACCCTCGAAACGTTTGGTGACCACCGCATCGAGGTAGACCATCCAGCCCGCGAGAACCACCAGGCCAACCAGGAGTAATCGCCCCAGAATGCCCCACAGTCGGCCGCGTCTGGCGGCTGGGGCTTTCCTTGGGGAGGGTTTCTTGCTGTTTTTACGAGGTTTAGCTGACTTTGCCATGGCGCGATTATACCCATAGCAAGATGAACTGTTGCAGGTCAGCTCTGTGTTATTTCTGTAATGTGCCCGCTATGATAAGCAGCACTACAAAAACCGATACGTTCAAGGAGTGGCCGTGAGCGACACCCAGACCCCTAATCTGATCCAGGCTCTTCAGAATCCTGAGCTGTACAACCACGATGTGACCGGCTTCCAGGTTCTTGAAACCCACATTTCCTGGGTCATCCTCACGGGTGAGCATGCCTACAAAATCAAGAAGCCGGTGGACTTCGGCTTTCTGGACTTTTCGACGCTGGAACGGCGTCGGCATTTCTGTGAAGAAGAACTGAGACTGAACCGACGGTTGGCCGACTCCCTTTACCTGGACGTTGTTCCTATTTGCGGCTCGGCAGATCGGCGGGGACGGCGAGGCCATCGAATACGCCATTCGAATGCGTCAGTTTGACCAGCAGGAACTGTTCGATGCCCGACAGGAGCGCCAGGACCTGCCAGCAGATCTCCTGACCACGCTGGCGCGGCAGGTGGCAGAATTCCACGACCAGCTGCCTGGGGTGGCACAAGACAGCACTCTCGGAACCCCGGAAGCTGTGTTTGCCGCCATGCAGGAGAACTTTGACCAGATCCGTCCGCTGTTGTCCGACAAAGTCCTGCTCAGCCAGCTCACCAACCTTGAAGACTGGACCCGCACCACCTTCGAGCGCTATCGAGACCAGATTGCCCAGCGCCGGCAAGACGGCTTTGTCCGGGAATGCCACGGCGACCTGCACCTCGCCAACATCACGGTGTTTGATGGTAAAGTGACCGTTTTCGATGGCATTGAATTCAATGAACCGTTCCGCTGGATCGACGTGATCAACGACCTGGCGTTCCTGCTGATGGACCTGGAGTCACGCCAGGAATTTGGCCTGGCCAACCGGGTGCTGAACAGCTACCTGGAATACCGGGGAGACTTCGAGGGGTTGTCGCTACTGGCGCTCTACAAGGCCTACCGCGCCATGGTTCGGGCCAAAATCGCCCTGTTCACGCTGGGCAACCCGACCCTGTCCGAAACGGAAAAAGCCAGCCTGATGCAACGCTACCAGGACTACGCGAACCTGGCGGAAAGCTACGGCGAGATCCCCAATCACTTCATGCTGGCCACCTGCGGCCTGTCTGCCAGCGGAAAGACCTGTGTCAGCGCCGAAATGGCGGCAGAACTGGGCTTGGTACGACTGCGTTCAGACATCGAGCGCAAGCGGCTGTTCGACCTCAAACCACTGGACGAGAGCAAGTCCGGCATTGGTGACAATATCTACACCGAAGACGCCAACCAAAAGACCTACCAGCGCCTGGCTGACCTGGCCGCCACGCTCCTGGAAGCTGGCCTTCCAGTCATTGTCGATGCCGCCAGCCTGAAGGTTTCCGAGCGAACCCTGATCGCGGATGTCGCCGAGTCGCACTGTGTACCGTTTACCCTGCTGCATTGCGAAGCACCGGAAAACCTGCGCAGGCAGTGGGTCCGTCAGCGCACTGGTGACGCCTCCGAGGCTACCGAGGAGCTGCTGGATGCCCAGATGACCTGGTTTGAGCCGCTGACCCAGGAAGAAAAAGCACACACGGTTCATATCCATACCGAGCAGGAGCATGTAGCAGAGGCCCTGGCCGACCGCATTCGTCAGCACCTGGGGCTACAATTGGCCTGACTATGACGGAATCGGCCTGGCACACCGTCTGCCCAACCGGTGAGCTGAAAGACGAGCTGGCAACAGAGTTCAAGATGGATGAAAGTCCGGCCTTTGTGATCTCCCACAAAGGCCGACTGCATGCTTTCATCAATCGCTGCCCGCATCTGGGCATCGAGCTGAATTGGATGCCCGGCCGGTTTCTGGATATCGACCGGAGCTTCATCCAGTGCGCCACCCACGGCGCCCTGTTCACTCTGGATAGCGGGTTTTGTATCGCAGGCCCCTGCCAGGGCGAAGCGCTGTTCCGGCTAGAGACCCGCATTTACCAAGGTCAAGTACAGGTCAGGACGCCAGAACAACCGGCACCCGATCGGTGAGCATCAGCTCACCACTGACCTCTTGCCCCTGAGCCAGGTCGGCACGATAAGCAATGACTTCAACGCCCGCTGCCGCAGCCTCAAGCAACAAGGCGCTGTAGTGCGGATCGATGTGGCTGGCAGGACGCACAGATTCAATCCCGGTGTGGTTCACGCAAAAAAACAGCACCGCCCGCTCACCGGTCTGGGCTTGCGCCATAAGTTCGCGCAAGTGTTTTTGGCCTCGGGCGGTGACTGCGTCAGGAAAAAAGCCCTGCCCGTCCTCGCACAAAGTGACATTTTTAACCTCTACCCAGGCATCAGGAAGGTTCGGGTGGCCGGATAGGTGCAAGTCGATACGGCTGTTCTCTGCCCCATATTTCACTTCCGTTCGGCAACGGCTGTAACCGTGGAGTTCCGCCACCCGCTGACTTTCCACCGCCTCACGAACCTGGGCGTTGGGGCGCGCAGTATTGATACAGGCAAACTCTCCCGGTGTTGTTTCCACCAGTTCCCAGGTGTAACGCAGCTTTCGCTTCGGGTTGTCACTCTCCGTTAACCAAACCCGGGCATGGTCGGGCTGACACCCCAGCATGGAGCCGGTATTCGGGCAATGCGCGGTGACCGTGCTGCCATCCGCCAGTTCCATATCGGCGAGAAACCTTTTATAACGTTTGATAAGGCGGGCTTCGATCAACGGCGAAGGGAATTGCATGCTATGCTCCGGGAAGAAGACGACAAATGGCCTGCATGATACGGGAGGCCGGCGCCGTGATGCCAATCTGGTATCGCGTCGAGAAGGCTGGCATGCCAGATACTTATCTGTTATTTTCCGCAAATTCCCGTTTCAGGATAAATACTCTGGGCCAAGGAAACGCCAGAGTGTTGTTGTGAAGTACAAAAAAGAGGCCGGGTTACATGGCAAACACTGCTGAAAAACCGCGTGAGAGCTTTACCAACTTCACCCCTTACACGTTGAAGAAGGGTGAAGAATACATGAGTGCCGAGATGCTCGAGCACTTCCGTGGGCTACTGCTGAACTGGAAGCAGGAGTTGATGGAAGAGGTCGATCGGACCATGCACCACATGCAGGAAGATGCCGCGAACTATGCGGACCCGAGCGACCGGGCGACCCAGGAAGAGGAATTCAGCCTGGAACTTCGTACCCGCGACCGCGAGCGTAAGCTGATCAAGAAGATCGATCAGACCATCGACCGCATCGACAAGGACGATTACGGCTTCTGCGACCAGTGCGGCGTTGAAATTGGCATTCGTCGCCTGGAGGCACGTCCAACGGCGACGCTGTGCATCGACTGCAAGACCCTGGCGGAAATCCGCGAGCGCCAGACTGGCATTTAAGCCGTTCTCCAGAGACATGCGCCGGACACTAGTGACCGGCGCAGTCAGGAATCATGCCGACATTACCCTATCGGGGCCGCTTCGCGCCCTCTCCAACCGGACCTTTGCATTTCGGTTCTTTGGTTACCGCGCTGGCGAGTTTTCTTGAAGCCCGCACCCATAACGGGCGCTGGCTCGTGCGTATTGAAGACCTTGACCCGCTCAGAGAGTCGCAGACCGCCACTACCCAAATCCTTGAATCACTGGACGCGCACCAGCTGCATTCCGACGAACCCATTCGCTTTCAATCCAACCGTCATGAGTACTACGAGGCGGCCATTCTGAGATTGCAGGCACAGGGAAACGCATACCCCTGTCTGTGCTCTCGTAAACAGCTGAAGGAAAACTCCGGGCATACCGAGAGCTGCCAACAACGTGCGCCGTTGCCTGCCGGACTCCCCCACGCCATCCGCTTTGCTCTGGAAAATGAAACCTTCCGCTGGCAGGACGAACTGCTCGGCCTGCAAACCCTGACCATTCATGCCGGTGCCGACGATCCCGTCATCAAACGCAAAGAAGGCTTTTACGCCTACCAGCTGGCGGTGGTGGTGGATGACATTGACCAGGGCATCAGCCACGTTGTTCGTGGCTCTGACCTGCTTGACACCACTGGACAGCAGCAACAGATCTACCGTGCCCTGAACGCCCCGTTGCCATCCTGGCTCCACATCCCTGTAATCCTCAATGAACAAGGGCAGAAACTCAGCAAACAGACCCATGCTCCGGCCCTGGATGACAGCCAGCCCGCCCGCAATCTGATTCGCGCGTTGGCGGCTCTGGGCCAGCAGCCGCCGCCACAGCTGCACAATGCCTCGGTGACCACCGTTCTGGAGTGGGCAACCTTGAACTGGCAGCCGTTACTGATCCCGCGCCACCCTCATCCGGAACAACCCCACCCCGAGCAACCGTAGCCCGGCAACCGGAATCCCTGACAGCCCGCTGCGCTCATGGTATAAACGCAGGTCGTCACTTTGCTCAGGAAACCTTTGTCGGATGTATATTTATCGCCTGGTTTTCCTGCTGGTCCTGGCTATTTATGTGTTTTCACCCAATATCCTGGACTGGTGGATCTCCCCCGGTAACGCCTGGTACACCCCTTACCTGCTCTGGGGTGGACTGATCGCTCTGGGCTTCTGGCTGGATTCACGGCGGGACCCCAATGAGTTTTAGTCTGACCGCACTGCTTTCAAGTAGCTTCCTGTACCTACTGCTACTGTTTTCGATCGCCCACCTGGCAGAACGGGATGTACTTCCCCGCAGCCTGATCCACCACCCGCTGACCTATATTCTGAGCCTCGGTGTCTATGCCGGCATCTGGGCGGTCTATGGCGCCGTAGGAATCGCTGCTGAAACTGGCTATGGATTCCTCGCTTACTACCTTGGCATCAGCGGCGCCTACCTGCTGGCTCCAGTCCTACTCAACCCTATTCTTCGCATCGGCCGCGCCTACCAGCTGACGTCGCTGGCGGATCTGTTCGCATTCCGATACCGCAGCCAGCTCGCAGGCACCCTGGCCACCCTTTGTTCGGGAATTGCCATCCTTTCGTTACTCAGCATGCAGATCAAGGCAGTGACCGACACCGCCAGCCTGCTGGTTCCCGGCGCCTCCCACGAACTGATCAGCACGCTGTTCAGTCTGACCGTCGTGCTCTTTGCTGCTCTGTTTGGTTCCCAGCGCGACCAGGGCTCCGAGAGCCATCGCGGCCTGGTGGTCGCCATTGCCTTTGACTCACTGGTCAAACTGATTGCCCTGCTGACCCTCAGCGCCGTCGCTATTGTTTCAGTCTTCGGTGGGTACCAGGGACTGGAAGATTGGCTGAACAGCCATCAGGCACTTGCTGGCAATATGGAACTGAATGTCGATGATGGCAGCTGGCGCGCCCTGATGCTGATGTCCTTCGCCGGCGCCCTGGTGCTCCCCCACATGTACCATATGACCTTCGCAGAAAACCCCAGCCCCAAGGCCCTGGCCAAAGCCAGCTGGGGCTTGCCGCTGTATCTGCTGCTGTTGGGGCTGCCCGTCCCGATCATTCTGTGGTCCGGCATGGAACTCTCGGTCAACACCCCGCCCAGCTACGTGGCCATAGGGATTGCCAAGGCACTGGAAAGCCCGGTACTGGCCCTGACCGTCTTTATCGCTGGTTTGTCGGCGGCGAGCGGGCTGATGATCGTCAGCACCCTGGCGCTCGCCGGCATGCTCCTCAACCATGTGGTACTTCCCCTAAGAACCCCCACCGATCACAGCGACATCTACCGATGGCTGCGGTGGATCAAGCGCCTACTGATCGGCATCATCATTCTCACCGCCCTGCTGTTCCACGAAGCCCTTGGGCACCAGCTGGAGCTGTCACAACTGGGCATTCTGGCACTGTCCGGCGTACTGCACCTGCTACCAGGCGCGCTGGGAGTCATCTATTGGCCGGAAGGCAACCGGCGCGGGCTGATTGCGGGTTTGCTGGCAGGCCTGGCGGTCTGGGTAGTAACCCTGGTGATGCCCTTCTCCCAGGGCCCCAACCTACTCGCGCTGAGCAATGCGCCCTTGTTCCCGACCGGTAACAACTGGCACATTTTTGTGTTCCTCAGCCTGACAGTAAACATCTCGGTCTTTGCGCTGATATCGATCATCACAAAATCTTCCAGTGAAGAAACCAGTGCCGCACAGGCCTGCTCGTGGGGAGCCCTGTCTCGTCCACAACGCCGGGAGCTGATGGCCAGCTCCTCCAGTGAATTTGTCCAGCAGCTGACCGAGCCGCTTGGCCGTAATGTGGCCGAGCGGGAAGTAGAGCGGGCCATCGCCCAGCTCAAGCTGCCCAGCGTCGAGTTTCGGCCTTATCAGCTCAGGCGTCTTCGTGACCAGATTGAAATCAATCTGTCCGGCCTGCTTGGCCCCTCTGTCGCCCGCGACATGGTCAAACGCCACCTGAGCTTCAAGCCCCTGGCCAGTGAAGGCGGCCCTCAGGACATCCACTACATGGAGCGGGCGTTGGGCGATTATCAAAATCAGCTCACCGGGCTGGCCGGAGAACTCGACAACCTGCGGCGGCATTACCGCCAAACCCTGCAAAACCTGCCAATCCCGGCGTCATCCGTGGGCGACGACGGCGAGGTACTGATGTGGAATCATGCCATGGAGCAGCTTACGGGGATTGCTGCCGATGACGTGGTCGGCGGTCGCCTGCGGGCGTTGCCGGAGCACTGGCACAACCTGTTTGAAGATTTTGTCGAGGATGAAGATCTGCACCGGTACAAACACCGCCTCGACCTTCGCGGGCGTCCGCACTGGCTGAACCTGCACAAAGCAGCCCTGAGCGGGCCGGATCACTCAGAGGGTGGCAGCATCATTCTGGTGGAAGACCAGACCGAAACCCGCTTGCTGGAAGACGAATTGATGCACAGCGAGCGCCTGGCCTCGGTCGGTCGCCTGGCCGCGGGTGTAGCCCACGAAATCGGCAACCCGGTCACCGGGATTTCATCGCTGGCCCAAAACCTCAAGCTGGAAACGGATGACCCCGACATCCTCCATACTGCGGAACAGATCCAGCAACAGACCCGGCGTATCTCTACCATTCTTCAGTCGCTGATGAATTTTGCCCGGACCGGCAACCATGCCCAGGCCAACCGCTACGAACCCGCGACCATCCACCGTTGCGTGGAGGAGTCCATCAACCTCCTCTCGCTCAGCGATAAAGGACGGGGCATTGTTTACCGCAACGACTGCCCGAAAGATCTGGTGGTTCTGGGGGATGAGCAACGGCTGGTACAGGTCTTCGTAAACCTGCTGGCCAATGCCCGCGACGCCTCCCCGGAAGGCGGAGTAATCCGGGTCAGTGGAAACCACGAAGGCTACTCCGCTATTATCGAAGTCACCGATGAGGGAACCGGGATTCCGGCGGATCAGCTGGACCACATCTTCGAGCCCTTTTACACCACCAAAGGCCCCGATCAGGGAACCGGCCTGGGGCTGTCACTGGTGTACAGTATTGTCGAAGAGCACTATGGCAATATCCAGGTAGAAAGCCCCGCCGAGCCGGAACACAACCGGGGAACCTGCGTCCGCCTTCGGCTCCCGGCTTACGATGCCGACAATGAACTTCACACATTCAGCCAGAACCAAAGGTCACCACACTGATATGCCTCGCATTCTGATTGTCGAAGACGAAGAGATCATCCGCTCAGCCCTGAAAAAGCTGCTGCAACATGCCGGTTACGACGTCTCCGATGCCGGCTCGGTGGATGACGCCGAACGGGATTACGAGCTCAGCCAGTTTGACCTGATCATTTCTGACCTGCGGCTGCCAGGCGCTCCCGGCACCGAGTTAATCAACCGGGCCCCGAACACCCCGGTGCTGATCATGACAAGCTACGCCAGCCTGCGCTCGGCCGTTGACTCTATGAAACTCGGGGCGGTCGAGTACATCGCCAAACCCTTCGATCACGATGAAATGCTGGCGGCTGTCGCCACGATCCTCACTCAGAAGAAGCAACCAAAAACCGGTAACGACGCTGGCACCACGGAAGCCGCGCCAGAGCCCGCACAAGGTGACCCCTCGGCCGTCATGTACGGCGAGTGCGATGCCATGCAGCAGGTGTTTCACCTGATCCGCAAAGTTGCCCCGACCGAGACCACCGTGCTGGTGAACGGGGAGTCCGGAACCGGTAAGGAACTTGCCGCACGGGCCCTGCACCTGCTGAGCCCCCGCGCCTCACGCCCGCTGATCTCGGTTAACTGTGCAGCGATCCCCGAAAGCCTGATTGAGTCTGAGCTGTTCGGCCATGAAAAAGGCGCCTTTACCGGAGCGGTCTCCGGACGTACCGGCCTGATCGAGGCCGCTGATGGCGGCAGCCTGTTCCTTGACGAAATCGGCGAACTGCCTCCGGAAGCCCAGGCGCGCCTGTTGCGGGTGCTCCAGGAAGGGGAAATTCGCAAGGTAGGTTCCACCCAAAGCCGGCAGGTCGACGTTCGCATGATTGCGGCCACTCACCGCAATCTCAAAGCCATGACCCGTACCGGCGAGTTCCGCGAAGACCTTTATTACCGCCTTAACGTCATGCAGATACGGATTCCCCCGCTGAGGGACCGGAAGGCCGACATTCTTGGGCTGGCCCGCCGGTTCCTGAAACGCCAGAGCGAAAGGCTCGGCAACCCGAACCTGCACCTCAGCCCCGAGGCAATGCAGGCCCTGCGCAGCTATCGTTGGCCCGGGAACGTACGAGAACTCGAGAACGCCATTGAGCGGGCAAGCATCCTCTGCGAAGGCGACGTTATTACCCCGGCAACCCTGGACCTGGAGTTCGAAGGAGATGACGTCAATATCCCCATGGGCCTGGTAGAAGGGGATAACGAACAGACCAAGCCTCAGGATTCGGGTAACGCCAACGATCTGTCACTGGAAGACTATTTCCAGCACTTTGTCCTTGAAAATCAAGACCGCATGAGCGAAACCGAGCTTGCCCAAAAGCTCGGAATCAGCCGGAAATCACTATGGGAACGGCGCCAGCGCCTGGGCATTCCACGAAAAAAACCGGGGTAACAGTAACAGTGTTACCCGGTGTTACCACACGGAACACCTATAGGTATAAAAACGGAGGCGCCCGTAACACTTTAGTCTAATAATTCACCACACCTTAAGTTCTACATTTTTTAACTTGTTGTTAATAAAGGATTTACAAAAAGTGGCACAGGCAATGCAATTACCTGAGCGCACAACAACAAAAACAAGTGTGGCGACGCAGCGATAAAACAAAAACAAAAAGCTGCAGGAAACGTTCAGCAACAAAAACAAAAATAGAACGTAAGCGAACTGAGTGTTTTGGGTGCTATGTTTTTTAGTGGACCCATGGCTTGTGTGAGTTGCAGATGTAGAGAAGAATCGCCCTCCAGGCGCCGCTATATCCGCTTTAATCTCATATCAAAGTCTTTGTCCGCTCTGTGTATTCAAAGCGTTCCGTTTGCCTTGACTGGCTTCGAGTATGAAGCATGCAAGGGGCAAGAAAACGAAGAATAAGCCCGGTAAAAACAAAAACAATGCAGATCGTCTATTCTTCAGGGCGGGCTCGCGAAAGCGGGTCCGCCTTTTGATTATCTGGACCAGTCACGGATTGCCGTGTGCAATTTCCCGCCAAACCGGTAAACTCTCGTTTTTGCTTAGCGCAACAACGGAATTCAATGCTTAAACAAGTCAAACAACGCCTTTCCCGGCTACTCGGTGGCAGCAAGCCCCAGAAGCTGGTTCGACGCGACATCCCCAGGGACGAACACAGTGTTTCTCGGTCAGCGATCAGTGATCCGGCCAAGAAAGTTCTTCATCGCCTCAATAAAGCTGGATTTGAAGCCTATCTGGTCGGAGGTGGCGTCCGGGATATTCTCCTTGGCGGTCAGCCCAAAGACTTTGATGTGGCCACCAGTGCAACGCCGGAAGAGGTCCACGCCCTGTTCCGCAACTCACGCCTGATCGGCCGCCGCTTTCGCATCGTCCACGTTCTGTTTGGACGTGAAGTCATCGAGGTGACCACCTTCCGCGGCAATGCCACTGACACGACGGATGACAGCGCCAGCGACCAGCGTAAGACCAGCGAACACGGTCTATTGCTGAGGGACAACGTCTACGGCAGCATGGAAGAAGACGCCCTGCGTCGAGACTTCACCATCAACGCCCTGTATTACTGCATCCGCGACTTCACCGTGATCGATTTCGCCGGCGGCGTTGAAGACCTGAATAACCGCCAACTCAGACTGATTGGTGATCCGGAAACCCGATACCGGGAAGATCCGGTTCGCATGCTTCGCGCCATTCGCTTTGCTGCCAAGCTCGACTTCAGCATTGAGACAGGAACCGAAGCCCCGATCCGGGAACTGGCTCCCCTGCTAACCCACATCCCGGCAGCTCGCCTGTTTGACGAAGTACTGAAACTGTTCTCGGCAGGACACGGAGAGGCCACCTACGAACTGCTCCGCAGCTACGACCTGCTGGCGCCCTTGTTCCCTGAGACCGCCCGCGCCCTTGATGCCGGGGAGCCTGACGAACTGATTCGGCAGGCCCTGCGCAATACCGATGCCCGCATACGCCAAGGCAAATCGGTTACCCCTTACTTCCTGTTTGCTGCCATGTTGTGGCCAGCCCTACAGGTAGAGTGGCGCAGGCGCCAGGATCAGGGCGAACCGATCCAGCCCGCTCTGCACCAGGCCATCGCCAAGGTTATTGGTCGGCAAATCCAGGCAACGTCGATTCCGAAACGTTTTTCCGGCCCAATGAAGGAAATCTGGGAACTGCAGATGCGACTCCCCAGACGGCAAGGTAAACGAGCGCTCACCACCATGGAACACCCCCGCTTCCGCGCAGCTTATGATTTCCTGCTGGTCCGCGAAAGCGCCGGAGAACTTGAACCCGGTCTGGGCGGGTGGTGGACCGACTTCCAGGCCTGTGATGATCGTGGCCGGGAGCGCCTGCTAAGCCAACTTAGTGCCAGCGGGCCCAAGCCCCGCCGTCGCAGACGCAAGCCAGGCAACAGGAACGCCTGATCATGGCTGTCACCGCATACATTGGCCTTGGCAGCAACCTGGCCGAACCGTTGAAGCAGCTGGCCTCCGCTGTGGTGGCGCTGGCCATGCTCCCTGAGACCACCCTGGTCGCCCAGTCACCGTTCTATCGCAGCAGTCCGGTCGGCCCACAGGACCAACCGGACTTCATCAATGGCGCCGTTCAGCTCACCACAGCGCTGCCACCACTCGCCCTGCTGGACGCCCTCCAAGCCATTGAGCAGGATCAGGGGCGCGAGCGGCTACAGCACTGGGGTCCGCGAACACTCGATCTGGATCTGCTGCTGTATGGTCACGACATGATCGATCATGAGCGTCTGCAGGTACCACACCCAGAGCTGCCCAACCGGGACTTTGCCCTCCAGCCTCTGCTCGACCTAGCGCCAGACCTGACATTACCTGACGGCCGTGCCCTGAGCGAGCTCCGCCGCCAGTGTCCCGACAACCACTTGCAACGATTGGAGCCTGTTGGCAGCGACACGCCGTCATGGCCCTAAGCTGGATTCGGTAGCCTTGCCTCGTGGTCACCCCGGGATTACCCTAAAGTACTGATCATGGCGACGGCCACCGGCCCGGTCCCGAACCAATTACACAAAGGCAAGGAATCTATGGCTGTTACCATTAATACCCTGCGCGACTACAAGCAGAAAGGTGAGGCGTTTGCCGTCCTGACCGCCTACGACGCAACCTTTGCCCACGCGGTCAGTGAAGCGGGCGTGGACGTCATTCTGATTGGCGACTCCCTTGGCATGGTTCTGCAAGGCCACGACAGCACCCTGCCCGTTACCATGGAACAGATGGCCTACCACGTTCGCTCGGTAGCCGCTGGCAACAAAGGTGCCCTGGTCATGGCCGACATGCCCTTCATGTCGTACGGCACCACTGAAAGCGCTCTACTCAATGCGGCCGAGCTGATGCGGGCCGGCGCCCATATGGTCAAACTGGAAGGCACTGACTGGATGGCCGACACCATCTCGGCACTGAGCCAACGCGGCATTCCGGTCTGCGCGCACCTTGGCCTGACACCCCAGTTCGTCAACAAATTTGGCGGTTACAAAGTGCAAGGGCGTGACGAAAAGGCCGCCGAACAAATGATCGAACACGCCTGCATGCTGGAGCGCGCCGGCGCCGATGTCATTCTACTCGAGTGCGTCCCGGCCCCGCTGGCAGCCCGTATTACCCAGGCCGTCAAGGCTCCGGTTATTGGCATCGGCGCTGGTGCCGATACCGACGGCCAAGTTCTGGTGCTCCATGACATGCTGGGCATTACACCCGGCCGCAAGCCGAGGTTCGTCAAGAACTTCCTGGCCGAAAGTAGCTCTATCCAGAGTGCACTTGAAGCGTACGTCAACGCGGTCCGCCAGCGTCAGTTTCCCGGTGAGGAGCATACGTTCGAAGCATGAGAACCGTACATAAAATCAAGGAACTGCGAACCATCCTCCAGAACTACCGGTCCCAGGGCAAACGGATTGGCCTGGTCCCGACCATGGGCAACCTGCACGAAGGCCACATCGCCCTGGTCAGCAAGGCTCTGGAAGCGGCAGATGTGGTGGTCACCAGCATTTTCGTCAACCCCATGCAGTTCGGGGCCAATGAAGATCTCGACACCTACCCGCGCACGCTTAAGGCAGACCAGGAGAAACTCGATCAGGTCGGTAACACGCTGGTGTTCGCGCCCCCGGTCAGTGAGGTATACCCCAGCGGGCTGGCAAACCAGACCCAGGTTGTTGTACCCGGGGTCAGCGAAGGCCATTGCGGCGCGAGCCGCCCTGGTCACTTTGAAGGGGTCGCCACGGTTGTCACCATGCTCCTAAACATGGTTCAGCCAGACATTGCGGTGTTCGGCGAAAAAGATTTCCAGCAGCTGGCCGTGATCCGGAAGCTGGCAAACGACCTGATGATCCCCGTCGAGATTATCGGCGCCCCAACGGTGCGTGACGACGACGGCCTGGCCAAGAGTTCCCGCAACGGCTACCTGTCGGAGCTGGAGCGCAGCAAGGCCCCGAAGATCTACCAGACCCTGACCAACCTTGCCCAACAGCTTGAGCAATTACCGGCGCCCGACTATGAGGCGTTGTCGAAGGCGGCGTGCGAACAACTCCAAAGTCACGGTTTCCGGCCCGAGTACATCAATATCGTCAACAGCCTGACGCTGGCACCAGCGAGCGATGGAGACAGGGAGCTTACGATTCTGGCTGCCGCATTCCTCGGCACAACCCGTCTGATCGACAACCTCTCGGTTACTCGCCCGTAAGAAACAACGAAAGGAATCGCCCATGGCCCAGGCCACGACACACCTCACCCAGCTCAACGAGTGGCAGGCACTGCTGGCCCATCAGGGCGATATGGCGAACGTTCATATGCGGGAGCTGTTCAACGAGGACCCGCAGCGATTTCAACGCTTCTTTGCCGAAGCGGCGGGACTATCATTGGATTACTCCAAGAACCTGATCACCGCTGAGACTCTGAAGCGGCTGATGGCCCTGGCCAGGCGATGCCAGCTTCCTGAGCGCATCGAGGCAATGTTTCGTGGTGACACGATCAACGTCACCGAACAGCGACCGGCGCTGCATGTTGCCCTGCGCAACCTCAGTGACGACGCCATTGAAGTAGATGGCCAGGACATCATGCCGGAAGTCCGGGCGACGCTCACGCGCATGGAAGAGTTTGTCTGGCGTATCCGCAGCACCCAGTGGCGGGGCTTTTCCAACAAACCGTTCACCGATGTGGTGAGCATTGGGATCGGCGGATCGTTCCTCGGCCCCAAACTGGTGTCCGCCTCCCTCAAGCCCTACTGGCACGGACAGCTCAACTGTCACTACGTTGCCAACATCGACGGCAGTCACATTACCGAAGTGCTCCGCCACATCAACCCCGAGACCACCCTGTTCCTGATCCAGTCCAAGTCCTTCCGGACCCAGGAAACCCTGGAAAACACCAAGGTTGCCCGTGAGTGGTTCCTGCAGAATGGCGGCAGTTTCGAACAGATCAGCAAGCACTTCGTCGCGGTTACCGCCAAACCCGAAGCCGCCATTGAGTTCGGCATTGCGGAGGAAAACATCTTTCCCATGTGGGATTGGGTGGGGGGGCGCTACTCACTGTGGTCCGCAATTGGCCTGCCTACCGCGCTCACCATCGGCATGGATAACTTCCGCTCCCTGTTGTCCGGTGCCCATGCCATGGACCAGCACTTCCGCCAAGCGCCGCTGGAGAAGAACCTGCCGGTTATCTTGGCACTGCTCGGGGTCTGGTACGGCAATTTCTGGGGTGCCGATGCCCACGCCATCCTCCCCTATGACCATTACCTGCGCGGGCTTCCCGCCCACATCCAGCAACTCGACATGGAAAGCAACGGAAAATGCGTCACCCAGCAAGGTGACCCGGTCGACTACCAGACCGGCCCGATCATCTGGGGCGGCGCCGGCGCCAATGGCCAGCACGCATACCATCAGCTGCTGCATCAAGGCACTTGTCTGTCACCTGCGGACTTCATTATCCCACTGCAGACGCACAACCCGGTCGCCAACCACCATGCAATCCTATTCGCCAACTGCCTGAGCCAGACCCAGGCGCTGATGCAAGGCCGGACTGAAGCCGAGGCTCGCACCGAACTGGAGGCCCAGGGACTGAGCCCCGACGAGGTAAATCGACTGGCCCGGCACAAGGTCATCCCCGGCAACAAACCCAGTAACACGTTACTGTTCGAGCGAGCAACACCTCGTACCGTTGGCGCCCTGATCGCCCTCTATGAGCACAAGACCTACGCGCAAGGCGTTATCTGGGATGTGGATTCGTTTGACCAGTGGGGCGTAGAGCTTGGCAAGCAACTGGGAGAAGGCATTCTGCAGCGGCTACAGAGCACGACGGCTCCCTCCGGAAGCTCTGACAGCTCTACCGATGGGCTGATTGCCCTGTTCCGAAACCGTCATCACAACGGCTACTGATTCGCCACCCTCAGGGGCGCGGAGAGATGGCCTCACCGCGCCAACTGAAGGGAACCACCCACAGCTTCTGATTGCTCCGGTACGACCGCCAGAGCTCGTCATAGCTCTGGTTAGCCACCGGGTGCAGATGATCCGGAGCAATTTCCGCCAGCGGTAGCAGCACAAACGCATTTTTCAGGATCTCAGCCCTGGGCAACTCGACCCCATCGATGACACCGGCTTTGTCACCGTAGGTGAGAATATCCAGGTCTAGGGTTCGCGGGCTGAATTTTGGCGCATTGCGGACACGGCCATTGGCCGCCTCAATACCTTTGAACAGCTTGGAAAGCTCGGCGACCGACTTGTCGGACTGAATGGCAACCACCAGGTTCAGGAATGGCTCGCCATCGAAGCCAACCGCCTCACTCTCATACACCGACGAAATTTCTAGCTCACCAAACTCGTCCGCCAGGGCGTCTAGCGCCTTACCAATATGGCGTTCGCGGTCAATGTTGCTCCCGATGCTGATGTAGACCGGCACCCGCTTGCTCATGACCGCCGCCCCCGCTCGATACGAACGCCCACCGCCCTGGCCTCGGGTACCGCGCCCGGCTTGCGGATGGTTAACGCCAGCCAGCGAATACCAAATTCTTCCTGCAGGCAGGCCGCCAGTCCCTCAGCGGCGGTTTCGAGAAGCTGGGGCTGAAGCTCATCCAGGTAGCTCGCAACACGCCCACTGACGGCGGCATAATCCAACGCTTGGGCAACGTCATCCGTAGACGCCGGGACCGTGTTATCCCAGGCCATATCCAGGTCAATCAGCAAACGCTGGGTTATTTCGCGCTCCCACTCGTACACGCCGATTACGGTCTCAACAGCCAGACCTTCGATCAACACGGAATCTGTCACCCGATTACTACCTTTGTGCTGTCACATCCGATCACCACCCTCTTTCCAGCGAAGTGGATCGATGCGACCGAAAGCTAATTGAATGATCGCAGGGAAGCCGATACCGTAGCCGAAACCACAATCGCTCCTGCGGCGCGGGGGGGATTTTCGCATAATTCGCGGGTACACGTCTTTGCCCATGAGCCTACTTAACGATCCCTTGATCACCGTTTTACTGTGCGCCCTGGCCTACCTGTCCGGCTCCGTGCTGTTTGCGATCCCCATCTGCAAACTCTGGAAACTTCCGGACCCTCGCGCCCAGGGCTCGGGCAACCCGGGCGCAACCAACGTCTACCGTACCGGGGGCTGGGCCCCAGCCGCACTGACGCTGATTCTTGATGGGTTCAAAGGCTGGCTTCCCGTATGGCTGGCTCACCAGACCGAACTGTCCATACTCGCCCAGGCCATGGTCGCCCTGTTCGCCGTCACCGGGCACATGGTGCCACTCTATTACCGTTTCCAGGGCGGCAAGGGCGTAGCCACATCCCTCGGTGCCGGGCTTGCGCTGGCCCCCGCAACCACCCTGCTGATCAGTCTGATCTGGCTACTCGTGATGTGGCGCTGGCGCGTCTCTGCGCTTGCCTCCATTGTTGCCGTACTCTGCGGCCCGCTGATCAGCGCCCTGATCGAACCGGACACCATGCCGCTGTTCGGCCTGCTGGCCCTGTTGATCATCGTCCGCCACAGGACCAACCTGATCCGTCTGGCCCAGGGCCGCGAATCCCGCTTTTAGGCGGACGATTCCACCAGACCATTGTCCCGCGGCTCACTCAGCGGCGGCAGCGTATCCATCGGCCACCGCGGCACCGCGACAATACGGTCACCATCACGCTGACCGGCCAGCAAACGCTGACAGCCGGCGTACGCAATCATTGCCCCGTTATCCGTACAGAATTCAGGACGAGCGTAGAACACACCGCCTTTGAGTTTGACCGCCATCGCCTCAAGGGCCTGTCGCAAACGACGGTTGGCACTCACTCCCCCAGCCACCACCAGGCGTTTACACCCGGTTTGCTCCAGCGCCCGGCGACACTTGATCACCAGAGTCTCCACAACTGCAGTTTCGAACGCCAAAGCGATATCCGCGCGGGTCTGGTCATCCAACGCTCCGGCAGTATCGGCGTCAGTTACGGTGTTCAGGGTATAGGTCTTGAGGCCGCTGAAGCTGAAATCCAGGCCCGGGCGATCGGTCATGGGCCGCGGAAAGCGGTAGATACCCGCCCGTCCCTGCTCGGCCAACGCCGACACCCTGGGACCACCGGGATAATCCAGCCCCAGCATTTTTGCAGTCTTGTCAAAGGCCTCCCCGGCAGCATCGTCCACCGACTCACCCAAAAGCTCGTACTCACCGATGCCGTTGACCATCACCAGCTGGGTGTGTCCCCCGGAAACCAGCAGCGCCACGAACGGGAATTGCGGCGGCTGGTCTTCCAGCATCGGCGCCAGCAAGTGCCCTTCCATATGGTGAACCCCCAACACGGGAATACCGAGCGCGAAGCCCAAGGCGTGAGCCACTGAGCCCCCGACCATCAGCGCACCGATCAGCCCAGGGCCAGCGGTATAGGCAATGCCGTCCAGGTCCGACCGCTGACGCCCGGCTTCCTTGAGCACCTGGTCACACAGCGGCAGCAGCTTCCTGACATGGTCCCTGGATGCCAGCTCCGGCACCACACCACCATAGTCCGCATGCATATCAACCTGGCTAAACAGGGCGTGGGACAGTAGCCCGAGTTCGCTGTCATAAAGCGCAACACCGGTTTCGTCGCAAGACGTTTCAATGCCTAGAATCAGCATGGTTAGGACTACCCCTGAGATCGGTTTACGAAAAAGAGGGTGCGGATTTTAGCAGAAAGCACCGCCATACCGGCACAAATCTTAACCAGGCATTGACCCGAACCAAGGCAAAGCGCTATGATTGCCGCCCTAATTTTCGCCTGGTCGAGTTTTGTTCAATTTCGGAAAGGCGTTACAATTGAAGTCGTGCAGATTAAGGCTGGCGAGCAACGAGTCGCTGTGTACCGCACTTCGGGTACAAGTAGACCTGTCTGCACACTTCCAAAACTGAAACCGAATCTATTAGGTAGGTGATTTTCGAATGCCAGCTGTTAAAGTGAAAGAGAATGAGCCGTTTGACGTAGCCCTGCGTCGCTTCAAGCGTTCCTGCGAAAAAGCGGGTGTCCTGTCGGAAGTTCGTCGTCGTGAACACTACGAGAAGCCGACCTCCGTTCGCAAACGCAAAGCCGCTGCGGCCGTTAAGCGTCATCTCAAGAAACTTCAGCGGGAACAGCGCAAGTTCGAGCGTCTGTACTGATCGGTACCCGACACTCGCTTGCCTGCAAGCACTAAGCCGCCGCGCTCCGCAGGAGTGCACGCGACTCAAAAATGCCGCCGGGGCCTGGCTTCGGCGGCATTTTTGGCTTTTGTCGTTTTTGAACCTGCGTCCCCAGTGATAGCGGAGACATCATGAGCGGTTTGATCCCTCAACGGTTTGTCGAAGACCTGCTGGCACGTATAGACCTGGCAGAACTGATCGGATCACGGATCACACTGAAGAAGGCTGGCGGCAACTACAAAGCCTGCTGCCCTTTTCATGATGAGAAGACACCCTCATTCAATGTTCGGCCCGACAAAGGCTTTTACCACTGTTTTGGCTGCGGCGCTCACGGCGACGCCATCAGTTTTGTACGTGAATACGACGGCCTGGGTTTTACCGATGCGGTAGAAGAGCTGGCACGACGGGTAGGACTGGAAGTTCCTTACGACCAGAGCGCCCGCCAGGAAATCCAGCAGGCCAGAACCCTGACCGACGCACTGGATTTTGCCGCTCGCTTTTACAGCTCCGCACTTCAGGGTTCGCAGGGCCAGTTTGCCCGCGACTACCTCCGCCAGCGCGGTCTGGACAGCAGCATCATTGAGCGCTACCAACTGGGATATGCCCCAGGCACCGGTACCGCGCTGTTTGATTCTGCCAGCCAGGACCTGAAGGGCCCGCTGATTGAAACCGGCACCGTATCTGACCGTTACGGCCGGCCAAGGGATCTGTTCCGTCACCGGATCATGTTCCCTATTCGCAATAGCCGAGGGAAGACCGTCGCGTTCGGCGGACGCACCCTTGGGGACGACAAGGCGAAGTACATCAACTCTCCGGAGTCCGATGTTTTCCATAAAAGCCGTGAGATCTATGGCCTGTTTGAGGCCAAACAGACGATCCGGCAACTGGATCGCCTGCTGGTGGTTGAGGGCTATATGGACGTGATCGCCCTGGCCCAGCATGGCATTCCCTATGCGGTAGCCACTTTGGGAACCGCCACCAATCAGGACAACCTGACGGCACTGCTCAGGCAGGTACGCCATCTGGTGTTCTGCTTCGATGGCGATACAGCCGGTCATCGCGCTGCGGACCGGGCGATGGAAAACGCCCTGGAATTGCTGGCCGATGGATTGCACCTGCAATTCCTGATGCTGCCAGAGGGCGAAGACCCGGACACACTTGTTCGCAAGGAAGGCCAACAAGCCTTCCAGAAACGCATAGATGGCGCCACGCCACTGTCTCGCTACCTGTTCAACCGGCAAAGCGAGGGGCTGGATCTGACCCTGCCGGAACACCGCGGCGAACTGCGGGCCAGGGTCGAACCGCTACTGAATAAAATGCCCAAGAGCACCCTCCGGGATGCCATGTGGCACGAGATGCTCCGACTGTGCGGCGGCAAACGGGACTGGCAACCTGGCGGGCGCCCGGACCGGCCGTTCAAGCGCTTCGGCGATCGCCGCGACCGCATCCAGGAAGAGCGGATTGACGTCAAGCTGAGCAAAGACACCACATTGTGTCTCTCACTGGTACAGGCGCCGGAACTGGCCACCGAAGTATTGGAGTTGTGCCGCTCAGACCGCCAACTGCACCAGGCCAGAAGCCTGGCGAGCTGGATACTGGATCAACAGCTGGCCGACCGCCACCAGCTGATCAGGAAGCTGGCGCTGAATAACGAAGCACGAAACCGCTTCTACAAACTGTTTGATGGCATGGAACACCTGCCATCCCGGGAACGCACCCTGGCCATCGCCAGGGAGATACTGGAGCCCAATCATGAAACCGCGCGCAAACAGCGTTTGAGCGCGCTGTTGATGGAAAAGCGCAGCCTGGCCGACTTGAGTGACGCGGAACGGGAAGAGTTACGCAGCCTCAGCCGACAGGCAGAAGAGCAATAACTCCCTTTCGGGCATGGGAACAACGGCCTACAAGGGCATAAATGAACGAGACAACGTGCTGGAAACCCCAACATTTTCCGTTCAGGACTTGAAACTTAGCAAGCTGATCACCATCTAACCAACCGGTGGCGATGAAACCACGTGGCAGCTATAATGGCTGTTTGACTTTTTTCCTTTTTACCAGCGAGTTCACAAGGTGTCTATGTCAGGCAATTCGCAGAAATCACGTTTGAAAGACCTCATTGCACGAGGCAAGGAACAAGGTTACCTGACTTACGCCGAGGTGAATGACCACCTCCCGGAAGACATAGCCGACCCGGATCAGGTCGAAGACATTATCCGCATGATCAACGACATGGGCATTCAGGTGTGCGAGGAGACTCCCGACGCCGACACCCTGCTCATGACCGAAGGCGACTCCACCGCTGATGAAGCCGCTGCCGCCGAAGCTGCCGCCGCGCTGGCTGCCGTAGAGACCGATGCCGGGCGCACCACTGACCCCGTTCGCATGTACATGCGTGAGATGGGCACCGTGGAACTGCTGACCCGTGAAGGCGAAATCGTGATCGCCAAGCGGATCGAAGAAGGCATCCGCGATGTGATGGCAGCCGTAGCCCACTTCCCCGGAACCGCCGATACCGTTATCAACGCCTATGACCGCATCATCGAAAGTGAAGGCCGCCTGAGCGACATCATTACCGGGTTCCTTGACCCAGATGAAGCTGAGCCGTTTATGGGTGAAGACACCAGCGCTGCTGCCAGCGACGACAGCGACCAAGACAGCAACGACGACGATAGCGACGACGATAGCAGCGATGAAGACACCGACAATGGACCGGATCCGGAAGAGACCCGCCTGCGCCTTGAGCTGCTGAGGGAAAAACTGGCTACCGCCAACCAGCTGCTGGGCAAAAAAGGCCGTGGCGACAAGTCCACCCAGGATGCGCTCAACGAGGTGGGCGACGTCTTCGCCCCCTTCAAGCTCGCCAACAAAGCGTTTGAAGAGCTGGTCAACGTCGTCCGCAACACCAACGAGATGGTGCGCGAAAACGAACGGACCATCATGCAGATCTGCGTGCGTGAGTGCAAAATGCCACGCAAGGACTTCATCAAGTGGTTCCCGGGCAACGAAACCAATCTGGAATGGGCCGCAGACCTGTCCAAGAGCAGCAAGTCGTATGCGTCCGCCCTGTCCGAACGTCAGGACGAGATCGTTCGCCTTCAAAAGCGCATTGCCAATATCCAGAACGACGTCAGCCTGGAAATCCCGGACATCAAGGAAATCAACCGCCGCGTATCCATTGGTGAAGCCAAAGCACGCCGCGCCAAGAAGGAAATGGTCGAGGCCAACCTGCGTCTGGTTATTTCCATCGCCAAGAAATACACCAACCGCGGCCTGCAGTTCCTTGACCTGATACAGGAAGGCAACATCGGCCTGATGAAAGCGGTCGACAAGTTCGAGTACCGCCGTGGTTACAAGTTCTCAACCTATGCTACCTGGTGGATTCGTCAGGCCATCACCCGCTCCATTGCGGATCAGGCCCGCACCATCCGGATTCCGGTGCATATGATTGAGACGATCAACAAGCTCAACCGTATCTCTCGGCAGATGCTTCAGGAAATGGGCCGCGAGCCTACCCCGGAAGAGCTGGGCGAGCGTATGGATATGCCGGAAGACAAGATTCGCAAGGTCCTCAAGATCGCCAAAGAACCGATCTCCATGGAAACCCCGATTGGCGATGATGAAGATTCCCATCTGGGCGATTTCATCGAGGACGTTCAGGCACTCTCACCGGTGGACTCCGCCACTGCCGAAGGCCTGCGCGAAGCCACTCGTTCGGTATTGGCCGGGCTAACTGCCAGGGAATCCAAGGTACTGCGGATGCGCTTCGGTATTGAGATGAACACCGACCACACCCTGGAAGAAGTCGGCAAGCAGTTCGACGTTACCCGTGAGCGTATCCGTCAGATCGAAGCCAAGGCCCTGCGCAAACTGCGCCACCCTTCACGCTCCGATCACCTGCGCGGCTTTATCGACGACCAGGGCAATAACGGATAAGTCCACTGCAACAGTAGCGGGCGCCACCCCTCACAGGTATAATGGCGCCCGCTTTCTCCTCCCCTCCCGGGGAATGCAATAAGGGCCTATAGCTCAGTTGGTTAGAGCAGAGGACTCATAATCCTTTGGTCCCTGGTTCGAGTCCAGGTGGGCCCACCATTTCCGCTTTTTACCTCTCCACGCCGTATACCCCCGAAGTTTTTTTACCAGCTCAGTCCGGAACGTCGGCAACCGCCGGTACAACCGCAGATGGCAGGTCAGACAGTGCCGCAAGAGCAGCTTCGTGAACCTGAGGCGCAGGAACCGGATTACCGGTCACTTTTGAAGGCAGCGACCGGGTTGCTGTCGCAGATGCTACAACCGTCGGGTTATAGCCCAGAGAAAAAGCACCTCGCGCTGTTGAGTTCACACACATGTGCGACATAAAGCCCGTCAGGATCAGGTTCTCAACTTTGGCGCCTTTCAGCAGCTGGTCCAACTCAGTCTGAACGAAGGAGTTCGGGTAGTTTTTGGTGATTACAGGCTCACCGTCCACCGGCTCCACAACATCCGCAATCTGCCCGATGGGCGCACTAACGTCGTACGGAGAGCCTACTCCCGCGTCGTGCCGGATATGAAACACCGGGCGGCCAGCGGCACGAAAACGGTCCAGCAATTTCCGGCATTCTTGCAGCGCCGGCTCCACCCCTTCCAACTTCATAACACCTTCGCGGTAAGTGTTTTGAGCATCAATGATGATCAGGGCTGAATCGCTGATGGCACTGGCGGAGTTGCCGAGGCCAACGAGGTCACGCAGGGTCGTCAGATCAGTCATGTTCCTTCCTTATCCTTTGTTCTTTACGTTTGAAAGCCACTTCGCACAGCGAGCAACTGCAATAAGTGGGTGAGATCTATTATTCGCCGAAGGCGCTCTTTATACTGCAGGCGGAACTGGCATAAAAAAGGGCAAAAATGACAATTTCAGCCATCCAAGTCGGCATTCTCCATTACCCGGGCGCCCTCTTGTCAGCGGTTCAGGGGATGGCCGAACAGTTCTATCTGGCCAATAAAATCTGCCACCAGAACGGCCTGGGTGACGTCTTCCAAACTTACATCTTCGATAGCCGCCAACTCTCCAACCCACTGAATCAACCCGCTGGAGAGCTACAGGTCATCATCCTGCCCCCCTGTCTGGATGACCGTTCCTACCTGGCACCTGAGAACGTAGTCACAGACTGGGTCAAGCAACATCACCAAAACGGATCAATTATCTGCTCCGTGTGTGCCGGTGCTTTCGTACTGGCCAAAACCGGCTTACTGAAGGGACGCAGGGTCACCACCCACTGGGCGTTGGCCGAAGAATTTGCCAGGCTCTACC
Organism: Marinobacter zhejiangensis; assembly: GCF_900114775.1. Classification (GTDB taxonomy): domain Bacteria; phylum Pseudomonadota; class Gammaproteobacteria; order Pseudomonadales; family Oleiphilaceae; genus Marinobacter; species Marinobacter zhejiangensis. Next base: position 1,196,494 of record NZ_FOUE01000001.1, on the reverse strand, counting down.
CAGAGACCGAGATCGACTGCAACAAGCTGCTGATCAACGACGGCGATATCATCACTGCCGGAGGGCTGATGAGCTGGATTGATCTGGGGCTGGAGCTCGTCGCCCAGTTCACCAATACCCAGGTTATGCGACAGTTGGGCAAGTACCTGATTGTGGACACCGGTCCCAGAGAGCAAAGCTATTACCGCAGCTTTACCCCCAGGCTGGACCACGGAGACGAGATCATTGTGCGGGTCCAGCACCAGCTGCAACGCAATTTCAACAATCCCATAATGGTCAAGGCGATGGCGCAGCAGGCACACCTCAGTGAGCGGACCTTTCTAAGACGGTTTGTTGCAGCCACCGGACTCAAACCCACCCAATATCTGCAGCAACTAAGAATTCAGAAGGCCTGCGAACTGATCGAGGCCAGTGGCATGTCGTTTGAGAAGGTTGCAGAGGGCGTGGGGTATGAAGACCTGAGCGCCTTTCGCAAGACGTTCATCAAGATTACCGGGCAGACCCCAAAAGAATTCAGGAAGCGGTTCTTTCGCGCAGCACCGGCTTCAGCCGAGACGCAGAAGCAGTGAACCCGGCCCCCGTGAGGCCGGGTGAATGATCATCAGTGGTGGTGCATGGTCATATCTGACTGAGTTTCCGGCCCCTGTTCAACCCAAACATCCAGCAGGATCGACTCTCCACCCTGGAATGTGAGGGTTAACGGGAACTTTTCCCCTTCAGTCAGCGGCGCCTCCATGTTCATCAACATCACGTGATAGCCGCCCGGCTCAAAGCTAATGCTTTCTCCCGGCTGGATGGCCAAACCACCCTCTACCGACTCCATTCTCAGGGTGCCGTCAACGTCTCGGGTTTGGTGAATGGAGGCGTGGTCAGTGAGTGGCGTGGAAGCACCATCCAAAACCACCGGAACCTCCCGTCGGTTGGTCACCGAAAAATAGACCGCACCGTGTACCGGGGCGACGGCCGGCGTTGGCCGCGCCCAGGGATGATCCACTGTGACCCCTGCCTGCTCCATTTCATGGGCTAACACGCTCCCTGTTGACGCCAGGAACACGACACCCAGAACGCTCATCCATTGCTTCATAACTACCTCACGCTGTAACAACAAGATTTTACCGGCGGCCGTTTGGACCACCATTGAAACTGGCCCATCCGGGCCGGGTATTAGCTGACAAGCAAATGAAGCAAAAGCGGAGGCGCCCGCGAAAAACCCTGGCGCGGGTGCGGAAAGTCATATACATCGTTGGTAATCGCCCGCAGCGGAGCAACAAAGGAGAACAGGGGAGCGGAGAGCCCCACAGCCTCCCCCGGAAGTGTCGGAAGAGTTAACAGCGCATAGGGACACAACTCTGTCCCAAGGGCAGTCTGGTGCCCCGCCCAAGACAAATCCCCCCCCGGAATCTCCGAGAAGGCCTGAAGCAAGGCTGCATTCAACGGGTCTGCGCCACACCAGGCCACCCCAACGGAGCCATCAACAGCAACTTCCGGCATGTAGCCCTGAGGCACTAGCCCTCGGAAAACAAGGGTCAGCAGTAAAAGAAGCACCACGGGTCTACGCCCTACGCCCTTCCGGGCAGGTGTCTTGGCACTCAGCGGGTTAGCGGCCATCGTGGGTTCCGGGATTCCTCATACTGACTCGGCAAGAGCATAACACAGGCAGCCCACTCCAGCTGACTGTCAGATCTTTTTACGACCCATCACCCCAAGCAACACACCATGGAACGCATAACCCAGGCCATAAGCCGATATTGTCGACTTTCTTTACATTCTCGTAACATACAAGAAAGCCAGAACACCCAATAACAAACTGTTTTTTATTGCTTTTATATGGGATGGCACACATGGTGCTTAGTTTCGACTTGTTAAATACCGATGGACATCTCGAGGTTAGAGATATGAAACGAATGACGAATGGATTGGCGGCGGTTGCCGCAACCGTACTGGCATCCCTGTTCTTGGTCGCCCAGGTCAACGCTGCACCAGTACTTTGTAGCGAAGACACGACCAAGAACCACATGTCGATTGACGACAGCCAGGTTGATGCCTGCCTCGCCTCCGGGGTTGGCAACATTCAGGGCGACAACGCCGCCCAAGACCTGTTCCTGAGCGGCCCTGCTGGTGCTGGTTATGAGTTTGCAGGCAAATACGCCATCGATGATGGCGGTACCGGCAACACCTTCAACATCACCTATGGTGAAGGCACTTGGAGCTTCGACTCCAGCTTCTGGGACATCTTCAGCGAAGGCGCCATTGGCTTCAAATTTGGCACAGGCAACACACCGGACGAATGGTTCGTTTACTCACTGCAAGATCTGGTGAGCTCTGGCAACTGGGAACTCATCCTTGGAGACGGCGGCAAGGGCGGCGGTCTTTCACACGTGAACCTGTACGGTATTCGTGGCCCGGTTGATGTTCCAGAGCCTGGCACTCTGGGTCTGGTTGGCATGGGCGTTCTGCTCCTGTCCCTGAGCCAGCGCAGAAAGAAAGCCTAAGATAGTTGCAAAATCGGCCTTTGAGGCCTGATGAAACACTTGCGATAGCAAGTGGCTACTAGCAACGACAAGTGGCGTACATCCCTTGGGGTGTTACGCCACTTTGTATTCAGGGTAAGGCTCAGTCAGCATTTCAAGAAAGTGCCGAACCGCAGTGTAGCTTTCCGACTCGTACAAGATATCCCCTCCGTCGAGCTCCACCCGATAGATCTCGGTTGCCAAATTTCCGAAACGATCCATTCTCCCCAAGGCATCGACCTTCAGACACCCCGCTTGCCAAACCGTCTCCACCGCATCTGCTTCCAGCAACCAGCCACACCCCACGTCATACCCTCAAAGCAATCCAAAGGCGCGCATTAAATAATGCGATTGTTACAAATGAATGAAACCTGCCATTTACTACTGATACAAAATGCTACAAATACCAAAGAGCAACTTCACATAAGAGTCATCTGGCACCGGTAGAAATGCTCCCCACCAGTTCAAGGGAGACAGTTTCATGGCCGACCAGCCCATCATGCTTATCGAGAAACTCTGGCTAGTTAAGCGCAAAATCGACAAGGGCGCCTGCCCCAGCGTACCGTTTGTTCACCTCAACACCCTGCTCCGGGAGCCCGGATACCGGCGCGATGTGCTGATTCGTGCCGAGAACGACGGCGACCGGGAACTACAAGCACTGGCGAGCGAAATTCTCACCCACGATACCGGGCAACCCCTGGTCGCAAAATCAACCGACCTGTCCCTGCAGGACACCAAGCCACAGCCTCGCCCTTCGAAATCGCGCAACGGCCGTCGTAACCTGCTCGCCCTGATTCCAGTATTCATGGCCGGCGGCGCTGCGGTGGTTGGTTTTACCACCTTTGAAAATAGGGCTGTCCGCATCAGCTCTGACATCACCACTGACACGACCTGGGAGGCGGGAAACCGCTACGTCCTTGAAAACACAGTGTTCGTTCAGGATGGTGCCAGCTTGACCATTCAGCCAGGGGTTGTCGTGCAAGGTGAACGCGGGTCGGCCCTGATTGTGACCCGGGACAGCCAGCTCTTTGCCCGAGGCCAGGCTGAGCGCCCCATTGTGTTCACCAGCAGCCAGAGTGAAGGTAGCCGGGCACGGGGCGACTGGGGTGGCATCGTTCTGCTGGGCTCCGCGCCGGTAAACCAACCGGATGCCGCGATCGAAGGCCTCAGTCAGAGCGATCAGAGGGGACGGTTTGGTGGCGACGACCCGGACGACAGCTGTGGCGTACTGGAATACACTCGCATTGAGTTTGCCGGCTTTGAGGTGTACCAGGACAATGAACTGAACGGCCTGACCCTAGGCGGTTGTGGACGAAGCAGCATTATTCGCAACGTTCAGGTCCATCGCTCTCTGGACGACGGCATTGAAATGTTTGGCGGCACGGTCGACCTGAAAAATATCGTGATCTCCGGTGCTGGCGACGACAGCATCGACTGGGACTGGGGTTGGACCGGGCGAGTTCAGTTCGCGGTCATCCAACAGCACCCTGACATAGGTGACAATGCTTTTGAGGGCGACAACAACGGCGACAATCACGATGCCAGCCCCCGTTCCGAGCCCACGTTTTACAACATCACCCTCGCCGGGGCCGGCCTGTCACCGCGGCAACATCGTGGCATTGTCGTCCGGGAAGGTTCCGGTGGTCACTTCCACAACATGATCGTGGACAGTTATGCCATCGAAACCATCGACACCCGCGATGATGTCAGCCCATTGGTCAACAGTGGACGACTGACCTTCTCCAACAACCTGCTCGCCAATACCGGCCAGTTCGGACGAAGCCCGACGGAATCCGGCAACGACAATGACGATTTCAGTTTCAATGAAAACGACTGGCTCAGAGCGCCGGGGAACAATAACCATTTCCGCATGGAAAGCGCCGTTCACGACTCAGCCAGGGATCTGAGCAACCCAAGCTTCAGAGCTCGGGTCCAGATGCGCCAAATGCATGCCGCCAAGCCGCCCCAGAGTGAATTTTTCGACGAGTCAGCGGTTTTTCAGGGCGCCCTCAACCCCCTGGCCACCAAGTCGTGGCTGGCAGGTTGGACAGGCTTCCCAGACGCCTGACCCTGGCAGCGGCTCGCCCTTACGAACCTGACACCGCCGCAGGCGTCAGGTTTCGTTACACAACCGCCAACTACCCTTTTGGGTCTAGCAAACGAATCAATACGTTGCATCATCGGCACAGATTATGCTGACAATTCCCTGTTAGCCACGCACCTGTGGTCGAACCCTCTAACGGGACTCGGAGGGACGTATGAATATGCATAAGATACTACTTGGCGCAACGGCTTGCGCCGGCCTTTTGTTGTTCGGGTCAGCCAGCATGGCAGGGGCAATTCACTGCCAGTCGCTGTCCGATCAGGCATGTGATCAACCGGCACAACCCTACAGCAGGCACTCGTTTGGCCAGTACCCGGTCATCAACCAGTGGTCTGATCATGGTGTATTTTCAGCGCTGTCTGATAACTCCCCCGGCTTTCACCGAATGAATTGGGGGCACGTCCTGAACCATGCCAGAGCACTCCACCTGTTTCTGTTTGATGATGCTCGTGTGATCGTGGATAAACCGAATGATGAACCCTATGCCATCGATGATGGGCAAACTCCTGCCATCAGTATCACGGAGCCCGGCACCCTTGCGCTGTTCGGCCTTGGGTTACTGGCCATTGGGGTTATCCATCTTCGGCACAAATCACATCCCCCCCAGTGAGGGGCGGGTTCTGTTAAGGGAAAAAGGGCGCCTTGAGCGCCTTTTTTCTGTAACAGCCGAACAAAAATGTAAAACGTCGTCACAAATTCACAACATTTTCGTCCCCAAAAGCCACTCTCCGGATATCCCCAAATAGCTGAGAATAAAGGCTCTGGCAGGCATTTACGCAGCGTCTGGAGGCCGCAATTACTGGTCACTTCGACGCTGACCGTTGTCAAGAAGGCCAACGTCCCAAAATAACAAGACCGGTAGACTCTTTTTTGAACAATAGTGCCATTTCTTAAAAAAACGTTTAAAAACAATTAGGCTTTAGCCTAACCCGGCGTCGAACACACGAAAAAAAACAAAGTTGGAGTATGATCCATGGCTTTATCTGACCGCTTCTCTGTGCGGGCATTGTCTCTTGCGCTTGCCGCAGCCACCTCCGGAATGGCTATCAACGCCTCAGCCAGCATGGGCAACCTTGCCACAACCTACGGCATCCTCCCTACAGACGTAGGATCTGCCCAGGCTCTGTCGATGTTCAACACCCAGGTTTCGGCCACTTATTACAACCCGGCCTACCTTGCCAAGGACTCCCGTGGTGAACTGACTGGGGGTCTGCTGCATGCAGAACCGGAGATTCGCGCAGAAGCCTCTGACAGGAATGGTGACATCCTGTCGAACAAGCCAAGTCAGCACGCCATTATTGGGATGAAGACCAACCTGAGCTCCCTGACTCGTCTGGATCACCCCCTCTATCTGGGTTTCATTGCTGGTGTAGAGAAGTACGGTAAAGAAATGCTGGCATTTGAGTCCACCACGGGCGTTGAAGGTCAGCATCTGGAGTACGGTCGCCAGCCCCTGTTCCTGAACGTTGGCGGCGCAACGACTCTATGGCGAGGCATTGATGTTGGTGCATCGTTCCGGGTTACCCTGCACTCATCTGCATCCATGGTGGTCACCACTGACCTTGCAGGCAACACCCAATATGAAACGTTGCAAGTCAATGCAAAACCGTCCATTCGCTCTATCCTGAGTACCAACCTGGACTTTGGCGAAACATTCTGCCCTGACTCCAGCTGTTGGCTTGATGGCTTCGAGGCGGCGTTCGCTTACCGCAGCAGCTCCAACACCCGCACCACCGTCGACGCGACGACCATCATCCCCGGTCTGATCCCAGCCAGCGCTCCGCTGATCCTGGCGGTGTCCACATACGACTCCTACCAGCCGTCAATCTATTCCGTTGGCGCCCAGTACAGCGGCGACAACTGGCGTGTTGGGGTGACCCTCGAACAGCAGAACTGGTCTGACCTTGAAAGCCAGTTCGAAGGTGACACCATCAAAGACCAGGCCAATGCACAGTTTGACGACATTCTGATCCCCCGCATTGGTGCTGAATTCAAGTTCGCCGAACACTTTGGCGTCACTGTTGGCATGGCCTACCAGGAAGCCGCCCTCAAAAGCGACAGCACTCTGGACGTCAACTACTTCGACCATGACAAATACATTGTCGGCCTGGGCCTGAGTGCCGAATACGCACGCACCCGCCTGCTTACCTACCCGGTACGACTGGATCTTGGCTACCAGCGGCAAATGCTGCAGGAGCGCGATTTCACCCTGACCAATACCCGTCCTGACGGCCAGCAGAGCAATAACATTGTGGCCACAACAGATGGCGACGTGGATGTCCTGACCGGATCCATCACGCTGAAGTTCTGATAAATTGAGGTGTCAGCCATGAAGTACAACAAGATCCTGGCATTGGGCCCAGCGCTGCTCCTGGCAGCGTGTGGGGGTTCAGAGCAAACCATGAAGGAGCCGGTAGAGGCGGGCTACACCGTCTACTCTTTCCCCGCCGATGGTCAACGGGAAGTCAGCCCGATCGCAGACATCGTCCTGCGCTTCTCTCATGCGATTACCGACGAAAACATCACCAGCAAAATCCAGCTCAGCGACGGCAATGCGCTGGTGCCGGTAACCGCAGAGCTGGTTGACGGCGGCCACAGCATCAAACTGTCTCCAGTTGGTAAGCTGAACCCGGCGACCGATTACACCATCACCTTTGACGGCAGCCTCGACGCTGCCGGCAACCGCGCTATCGCCACGCCCAACGCATTTGGTCCAGAGGGTATCCAGTTTTCAACCCGGGCCGAACAGTCAGGGATCCAGTCGCTGGATAACCTGAGCTCGGAATTTGCGGTCGAGCAGATGATTCCGTCAGCAGACGGTTTCTTCCGGCCGATGGACTTCTCCACGTTCCGCCTGCGCCTGACCCAGCCGGTGCACCCACAATGGCAACAGCTTGGCGGCAGCATCACCCTGCGTGATGGCGCTGGTGAAGCGGTTCCCGCCACTGTTCTGGTCAACGGGCGCTACATCACCATTGACCCGTGCACAACCGACGACAAAGCGCAGTGTGGCCTTGAGGGCGACGCGCTCAACCCCGGTGCCAATTACTCCGTGGAGGTTGCCAACCTGCAGAACCTGGCTGGCGAGCAACTTAACTACAGCCACAGCTTCACGCCCCGGGAAACCAGCCCCACCGTGATCCTGTACCAGGAGACCATTGATTCAGGTCTGCTGGCCGGCCAGGCGGAAGCCGACGCCCAACACTCTCTGTTGAATGGTGCGGTCATCAATGGCGTTACGCTCAACTCCACACTCATGGGAACCTCCGGCCCCTCACAGCAGACCGGCGGACTCTATGCCGAGCTGGCTTACGCCCCCAGCTTCCCGGGCGATGACCCTGTACCCCTGCGAGTTCCCAAAGGCAGCGTGCTGATCAGCAGCAGCCTGGATGTGAACGTCGGCGGGGTGGTACCCGTAATCAAAGTCAATACCAACAGCATCCAGACAACCGGAGACATCCGGGTCACCATGTTGTCCGATGCCACCGGCTACCTGTATCCAAACCCCTACTCCAACTCCGTTGAGGCCCCACGCCACGTCAAACTGTTCATGGATGTTTCGATGAACACGGCCGAGGCCCAGCCCAATGCGTCGCTGTCACAGGACCTGCTGGGTGTGGAACTGAGCGGTATCGCCATCGTCAAGGACGGTGTACTGACCATCGATGCCATTGGCATGGTTGAACCCAACCTGTTGGGTCAGGAGTTTGCTGATTCCACTATCGCCTTCCACATCGAAGCGGATACCAATCTTGATGTTCAGCTCAACGCGCTGGACAACCGGATTGTTGACACCACAGGCCCACAACTGGTGAGCTGGATGCCGGGTGCTGAAGACGCTACGCCGTCGACCCGCCAGTCAATGCAGCGCCCAGGAGACCCGGTCATCCTGTTTTTTGATGAGCCTCTGGACAATGCCTCCATTCCGTCTGGCGTAAGCCTGATTGCTGACGGTATACCGGTCGAAACCCTGCACACCCAGCTGGATGGCACCGCGCTTACCCTGAACCCGGAAGGGGGGCTCAAGCATGGCGTCAACTATCAGGTCGTCGTCAACGGGCTGACAGACCTCGCCGGCAACCTGGCGACGGTAAACACGCTCAACTTTACCCTGGACCCACTGGCCAATACGGTCGAACGACCGCCACTGGCCTTGACCACCTACCCGGGTTTCCCCTGTGAAACCAACTTTGCGGCGCTCGACCTTAACAATGGGGTACTAGGCTCCTGCTATGCCAACAGCCCCGGGCACAACAAAGGCGCCCAGCCCATCGTTGATGTGCTTCCGGTAAGCGCTATGCCGGCAGACCGCCCCATCACCGTTGTGTTCTCGCAATCCATGGACCTCGCCTCCATCAACGAGAACACTTTTGTGGTTGAGAAGGTGGTCGCAGATGCGAATGGCAAACCCCTGGAAGGAGAAACAACCCTGGTGGCAGGCCGGTTTGAGAAGAGCCTGCAACAGGTCCGTTTCTTCCCCAACCAACCGTGGGAGCCGGGCAACTTTTACCGCTACACCATGAAGTCACAGCAGGACCCGACTCCGACAACCTGTACCCAGGAGCCAAGGACATCGGTGTGTGGCGCCAATGGGCTGGCGCTCAAAACTGACATTCTGGAAGGGCTGAACGACAGTGGCAGTGGTGCTGACGATCTGGTGATCTACTTCGAAGGCAGCGAGCCTCAGGAAAGTGTATTTACCGCTCTGCGGAATTTTCCGGTACGCGACACCAACTCCAACTTCCTGATTGACTGTGACAGCTCTTACAACGACAGCTGCCCAGAGCCCTTCGAAGCCGCCCACACCGGTAGCGATACGGACGGCTGGGCGGCCGCGCCGAACTCCACCAAGCTGGCGGTTATCAATGGTACAGCGGATGCCGGGCTTCTCGGTGCCATACCTGGCCGTGTCGGCTGTGAAGCGGGTAAAGTCAGCTTGTTCGGCGCAGATCACCCGGACTGCCCCAGGGACAAATTCATCTACCAGACTTATGCCCTGAACACCGAGGTTAAAGGCCCGGGTGTCTTTGACCCCACTCCGGAAGCTCCCAACAGCGGCGATGAACTGGAAGGCATGCTGGTGGACCTGTACCCCACCGCACTGACAACCAGCTCAATCAGCGTGTTTACTCAACTGAATGTATTGGGAATACTGCTTCAGGAAGAGTCTGTAACCAATACTCAGGTTCTTCGCATGCGCTATGCCAAGGATGACCCAAGCTGTGTAAGCAACTGCAGCCGCAACTCGCTGATCCCCGGAATCATCGCTACCGGCGACAATGGACAACCCCAATTTGTGACCAACGCCGATCTTCTGATCGATGCACCAGACATGGAGATTCCCCTGGGGGGCACCCATGACCTCTACGGTCGCCCGTTTACTCTCGAGTTGCGGGGCAATGTGACCTTCCTGGACGACGGCAGGATGCAGGTCGAGCAACGCAACACCAACCGCGTCGGGGAAAACGATGAGCTGCTGGTCACAGCCGATGCTCTGGGTGTTTCTGGCTTCGGACTGGTACAAATCAAGCTTCCCCTGGAAATCCCGGTGGATGGCCAATACCTGAACTTCATTTCAAACCCGGTCAAGAACCTGCCGGCTCAGCAATAACTCAGGCCAATGCCTTTCACAGGCCAGCCCTCGGGCTGGCCTTTTTTGTGGCCGCTTTTGCCAACCTCCGGCTTTTCCCCTTCTCCGGCTTTCCTGCTAATCTGGTTGCCTGGTGCAACCATAGACGATAACAACGGGCACGGAGAGACTCATGGACAACGGAACCCACTTTCGAACCTGCCACCTTTGCGAAGCCATGTGTGGGATCGCCATTGAGGTCAAAGAAGGAACCATTCTTTCGATCAAGGGGGATGAGAACGACCCGCTCAGTCAGGGACACATCTGCCCCAAGGCGGTCGCCATCAAAGACCTCCATGAAGATCCCGAGCGCCTGCGCAAGCCAATCCGGCGTACCGAGGATGGCTGGCAAGAAATGGAGTGGGACGAGGCTCTGGACCTGGTGGCCAGCCGGCTGCACCGGGTACGGCGGGAGCTAGGGCGCAATGCGGTGGGCGTTTACCTGGGCAACCCTAACGTCCATAACCATGGCAGCCTGATCGCCAACCCGTCGTTTCTGCGAGCGCTGGGCACCCAGAACCGGTTTTCCGCCACCTCCAACGACCAGCTTCCCCACATGCTGGCCAGTCTGGAAGTCTTTGGTCACCAGCTGATGTTTCCGATCCCCGACATCGACCGCACCGACCTGTTTATCTGCATTGGCGCCAACCCAATGGCCTCCAACGGCAGCCTGATGACGGTGCCGGACTTCCGTGGTCGCCTCAAGGCATTACAGGCACGGGGCGGCCAGATGATTGTCATTGATCCGAGGCGCACGGAAACCGCCGTACTCGCCGATGCCTTCCACTTCATCACGCCAGGTAGCGACGCCCTGATGCTGATGGCGATGGTCCACACCCTGTTTGACGAACACCTGGTCAACCCTGGCCATACCGAGCAGTGGCTCAAGGATGTCGACCTGATTCGCCTTGCCGCGCTGCCCTTCTCGCCGGAGTCGGTCAGCGGTCATACCGGCATAGCCGCAGACACCCTTCGCCAGCTTACCCGTCAGTTTGCAGGCACCAGCAAAGCCGCCCTGTACGGCCGTATGGGCACCAGTACCCAGGCCCATGGCGGTGTCGCCACCTGGTTGATCTACGTACTGAACATACTGGCCGGCAAACTGGATGTGCCGGGCGGCGTCATGTTTACCCAACCTGCGGTTGATCTGGTAGCCCTGGCAGCCATGTCCGGTCAGAAGGGGCATTTCGATAAACGCCGCAGCCGGGTGCGCCAGCTGCCGGAGTTTGGCGGGGAGTACCCCGCCAACACCATGGCGGATGAAATGCTGACCCCGGGCGACGGCCAGATCAAAGCCTTTGTGACCATTGCCGGCAACCCGGTGCTGTCCAACCCCGATGGTGGCCGGCTTGAACAGGCGCTTGAAGGCCTCGACTTCATGGTCTCGGTGGACTATTACCTCAACGAGACCACCCGCCATGCCGATATCATCCTGCCCCCCACCGCGGCGCTGGAGCGAAGCCATTACGACCTGATCTTTAACCTTTTCTCGGTTCGAAACACCGCCAAGTACAGCCCGGCCCTATTTGAACGGGGCGAAGATGCGCGGCATGACTGGGAGATACTGCTCGGACTGGCTCATCGACTGGAGCGGCTCCGCAAAGGAGGCAGGCTGCCGCTTCGGGCTGAATTGGGGTGGCGGGCGTTCAAACAGCTTGGCCCGGACAGCGTGCTCGACCTGGCATTACGCAGCGGTCCATACGGTACCGACGTCGGACCACTTCGCCCGCTGGCCCAAAGCCTTGCAGACCTGATTACCGACATTTTCCCGGCGGGAAGCCCGCTGCATGGGCTGGCGGAACTCAGCCCGGTCTACCGGCGCTGGTCAGAATTACCCAAAGGGCTATCCATCCGGTCACTGAAGGACAGCCCCAACGGGGTTGACCTGGGGCCGCTGTCACCGTGCTTGCCGGAGCGGCTGTACACCCGGGACAACCGCATCAACCTGGCGCCAAGACGCTATCTGGACGACCTGGACCGCCTTCACCAGCGCCTGTCATCCCCCGTATCCAACGAGCTAAGACTGATCGGACGTCGTCACGTGCGCAGCAATAATTCCTGGCTCCACAACAGCCACCGCCTGGTGAAAGGTAAAACCCGCTGCACCCTGATGATTCACCCCAAGGACGCATCCCGTTGCGGGCTGAAAGCCGGCGATATGGCTGAGGTGTCCAGTGCCACCGGCCAGGTTGTTTTGCCTGTAGAAATCACAGAGGATGTGATGCCCGGCGTGGTGTCCATTCCCCACGGCTGGGGCCACACACGCGAGGGCACAGGGCAGTCGGTGGCGACCGCCCATGCGGGCGTCAGCATCAATGATGTGATTGCCGCCGACCAGGTGGACCAGCTGAGCGGGACTTCCGCATTAAATGGTCAGTCGGTCAAAGTCCGCCTCTGGCGCGCCGAACGCAATCGCCAGCGGGCCTGACCAGCAACGGATCAACCAGGAGACAACCATGCCCCAGTGGCTGCAATGGGTTTTGATTGCGGCAGGACTGATTGCCATCAGCCTGCTGCTGGTGTTTATCGTCCGCCAGTTCAAGGTACTGAAAACTGAGCGAGCCCGGCGTGAGAAACAGATGGCCTTTCATGCCGAACGCCGCAGCAGTATCGTCGAGAGCCTTCGGTTGTTGGCCCTGGCGATTGAAGAAGACCAGGTTGAGTACTCAGAAGCGTGTTTGAGGATCAACGGCCTGTTGGAGCTGGTCGAACCGGAATTGTTGACCCGCCCGCCCTACAACGTGTTCGCCCAAGTGCATGAGCAGCTACGCCACATGCCCACCCATAAGGCCAGGGAGGAAACCGACAAACGCTTTATCCGCAAACTCGACAAAGAACGTTTTGCGATTGAAACCCGGCACGCCGAGGCGATACGGCAGGCCGCCGCCGCGCTGCGACACCACCCCTTCTGAGCAAGGCCCCCTCAATCCGTCACCGTTTTGTAATTTTTTGTAACAGAAAATCTGTCGTGACTTTACTATTTCGCTTGCGAATCAATCTGTTCCGCCCCCCGCCAAAAATGAATACTCGATCACACTTTTACAAGGGCAATTTTCTCCCTGCAGCGATGACATTCTTTGGCTAGATTTAGCAATAGGATTTGCGGTCAGGGAGGACCCTTCAGGCTGTCGGTACACTCTCTCCTCTTACCACCGCTCTTGAGACTGGATTGATCTGCAACAAGCGGGTGAGCTTGCCGGCCCTTGGGCCGGCTTTTTTATATGGGCGCAAAACCCTGGGGCATTCAGCCCTGCATCATGCCCGCAATCGCCAGCACACTATCCTTATTGGCCACCAACTCATCGAACTGAGCCTCAACCCGGACCTTATCCAACCCCAGATCCTCATAAACATGCTCGGGAACCGCTTCACCGCCCCCCAGCGCAATACCACGTTCAATCAGCAGCTGACGCCCCAGCCACAAGAGCTTGGCATAGACATCATAAGGGCCATCGAACGCCGGGTTTTTCTGGTAACGAACGGCCTGGGTGACCTCATCCGGCATTCCCCAGTTATTCATCAGCTGGGCGCCCATCTGCTCCCGCGTGATGCCTAGCAGGAAATGCTCAATCACCGAAGAGTCCAGGTGGGCATTGACTTCCTGGTACCGGCACACCAACTGGAAGTGGGGCGGAAAAACGTGGGCAAGGACCAGATAGCCAAAGTTGTGCAGTAGCCCCGCCAGGTAAGCCAGCCCAAATGCCGGGCGCTGGCCCCGTGGCATCATGCTGGCCAGGATGCCAGCCGACTGGGCTTGCCAGATCGCCTGTTGCCAGTAATCGACGATGCCCTCTGGCCGAACCTTTGGCTGCTCCAGGGCGCGCCCTAACGACAGACCCACTGCCAGGTTCATCACCAGATCAAAGCCCAGCACCCGGGACACGGCATCATGCACTGAGCGCACCTGGCCGGCGGCGGCGTAGAACGAGGAGGACGCCCAGCTCACCACCTGAGCGGCCAGGCTGGGATCACTTTCGACGATGTCGACCAGATCCCCCATCAAGGCATTGGGATTGACCCTCAGCTGGATAATCCGCTGCGCCGTTTCCGGCAATGGCGGAAGCTCAAGGGTATCTTCCAGACGTTGCTGGATGCGCAGTCCCGTAAAGCGCTGGATCGCACTATGCAGCTGCTCACAGTCCTTCTCCGGGCGGTCCAGGTTGACCCCCACTGATCCCGCATCCACCGCAAAGGACTGTCGCTGGGCATCCGCGGTCAGTGCCTGAAACTGAGCGCCTTTCAGTACAATCACCAGGTTCTGGTCCAGCAGCTCCAACGCGACATCCGTCAAGCCATCGACCGCGTCGTCCACCACCGTCGTAAAACCCGTCAGTAATGGCAGCGCGGGCAACTGGCGCAGACCGAGTTTCTCCCGAACCTTCAATTGCTCCGCCCCGGTCATCAGGCTCAGATCCCGGTCAAGACACTTGTTGAGCGCGACCACATCAACCAGGTCCTGACTGCGGCTGATCACCTGCACCTGACCACAATCATCGCTCAGCAACACCATCCTTAGTGTTTGTAATACCGCGCGCCCAGACACCTCACGCAGCTCTACACAATCTGCCTTATCTCCCAATGCCTGACGGACAACGACAGGTAGTTCCATGATTCGCCCCTGTATCTCTGGTCAACCCGCTCGCTTCATGGCTGACTTTTTGTTCTACAGAGCCGCGCTAACTAGCAGTTGCGATTGCTGCCAACACCAAGCACAGTCTGAACGTTGTTAATTGGATTCGCTTACACATCCCCGTACTGGGTGCGCTGCCCGAGCCACCGACGGACCAGCCCCTCAGTCCGCCCGGCATCCGCCAGCACCCCAGGTGCCAGCTCCCGGACCACTTCAATCCACGCCTTGTCGCGCTCAAACTCCGCCAGCCGGAACTGCATCAGACCGGTCTGGCGGGTACCGAGCACCTCGCCAGGGCCACGGATTTCCAAATCTTTTTCCGCAATGACGAAGCCGTCCTGGCTGTCCCGCAGGACCTGCAACCGGGCCTTGCCATTTTGCGACAGCGGGGGGTGGTACATCAGCACACAATAGCTCGCTTCATGCCCACGGCCCACCCGGCCACGGAGCTGGTGCAACTGGGCCAGCCCCAGGCGTTCCGGGTTCTCGATAATGATCAGGGACGCGTTAGGCACATCCACACCGACCTCAATGACCGTTGTCGCCACCAGCAGGTCCAGCTCGCCACTCTTGAACGAGGCCATCACGGCGGCTTTGTCGGTCGCCTTGAGGCGTCCATGGACAAGCCCAACCCGCAACCCCGGCAGTCGTTCCCGTAACTCCTGCTCAGTCACCTCCGCTGCCTGGCACTGCAAGGCCTCTGACTCTTCAATCAGCGTACAGACCCAATAGGCCTGACGCCCTTGTTCACAGGCCTGACGGACCCGCTCAATCACATCATCACGACGACTGTCCGGCACCGCGATGGTCTCAATCGGTTTGCGCCCGGGGGGCAACTCATCGATCACCGAGGTATCCAGGTCCGCGTATGCACTCATCGCCAACGTTCGTGGAATCGGCGTGGCAGTCATGATCAGCTGGTGAGGGGCCATGGTACCGGCCACCCCTTTTTCACGCAGCGCCAGCCGCTGATGTACACCAAAACGATGTTGTTCATCAACGATCACCAGTGCCAGCCGGTCGAACAGAACGTCCTGCTGGAACAGGGCGTGAGTACCAATCGCGATAGCCGCCTCGCCACTGGCCACCCGGGCCAAGGCTTCCGTCCGGGCTTTTCCTTTGACCTTGCCGGACAGCCAGGCCGTCTGGATGCCCAGGGGCTCCAGCCATTGGCAAAAACTTGTGTAATGCTGTTCGGCCAGAATTTCCGTCGGTGCCATCAACGCCACCTGAGCGCCGGATGAGATGGCCTGGAGTGCGGACAACGCGGCAACCACGGTCTTCCCAGAACCAACGTCCCCCTGCACCAGCCGCAACATCGGCAGAGGCTGACTCAGATCCTGGCGTATATCCGCCAATACCTGGCGCTGCGCGCCCGTCAGACTGAACGGCAGATTCTCGATAAACCGCTCCGCCAGGTCACCTTGGGGCAACAGCGCCAACGCCTGGCGTTGCTGGATCTGTTGACGCACTTGCAGAAGGCTGAGTTGATGGGCCAGCAGTTCTTCCATCACCAGACGCTGCTGCGCAGGGTGCTTGCCTGCAACCAGCTGGGGAACGTTAGCACTGGCCGGTGGCGCATGCACCAACGCAACCGCGGCGGAAATGTCCGGCAACTGGTAGTCCGTCAGGATAGTCGAAGGCAATAGTTCACGAATGGGGTAACGCTGGAGGTACGTCAGTGCCTGACGGCACAGGCTGCGAACACGCGGCTGCTGGATACCTTCCGTCAACGGGTAGACTGGCGTCAGCGTAGCACTGTCCTGCGTCACCATCGGTTCGGGGTTTACATCATACTCAGGATGGTAAATCTCGTAGCCGGCTCGACCGGCACGCACCTCACCGTAACAACGCACCCTCGCGCCCACCGCCAGCTGGGACTTCTGGGCGGCATTGAAATGAAAGAAGCGTAGTACCAGGAACCCGGTCTCGTCCCGCAGGGTCACCTGCATACTGCGTCGGCGCCCCATCACCACATCGTTCTTGACGACCTCGCCTTCGACCACGCCCACGTCACCCACCCTCAGGCTTCCCATGGGGATGACACGAGTCCGGTCTTCGTACCGATGCGGTAAGTGGAACAACAGGTCCTGCAAGGAGTGGATACCAAGCCTGGCCAGCTTCTCGGCCAGAGAATTCCCCACTCCCTTGAGAACTGTTACCTGGATATCCTCCAGCGCCGTCATGGTAGCCTCAGACACTCAGCCCGGCGTCAACAGCTTCCTGCCGCGCCCGGTCCATAACCCGGCACTGGCTGGCGGCCAACCGCAGCATGTCGATCGCTTTGGGCCGGGGGAAGGTGACCCGCCAGGCCAAGGCAACGGTTCTGAATGGTACCGGCGCGACAAATGGGCGGGTAGTCAGGAGTTCATTACGATATTGCATTGAAGCCGCTGCCGACAGCGGCAGGATGGTGATCCCCAACCCGGACGCCACCATATGGCGAATGGTTTCCAGGGAACTGCCCTCGGTAACCAGCGCCGGCGCATCACCTCCGCCCGCTTTGGCGGTCACGGTTTCCACCAGCGGCGGGCACGACTCCAGCACCTGGTCGCGGAAACAGTGACCGGGGCCCAGCAAGAGCAGCTGTTCCCGGGCCAATTCCTCGGCGTTCAACGCCTCCTTTTTTGCCAGGGGGTGATCCGCCGGCAAAAGAACGACAAAAGGCTCATCGTAGAGTGGCAGGGTCACCACTTCCGGCTCTTCGAAGGGCAGCGCAACAATAATGGCATCCAGCTCAGAATGACGCAGCTTCTGGCGCAGGTTGGCGGTATAGTTCTCCTCGATATACAGCGGCATGTCGGGGGCCGCCCGTCTCAGCTCTGGCAACAGGTGCGGGAACAGGTAGGGCCCAATGGTGTAGATCGCCCCTACTTTCAATGGCGAATTAAGCTGGTTCTTGCCATCCTGGGCCATATCCCGGATGACCCCAACCTGGTCCAGTACCCGCTGGGCCTGCTCGATAATGCGCACCCCGGTCTCGGTGACCCGAATGCTGCTTTTGCTGCGTTCAAACAGCGGGATGCCCAGCTCCTCCTCCAGTTTCTTCACCGCCACACTGAGGGTGGGCTGACTGACGTGACAACGTTCGGCAGCACGGCCAAAATGTTTTTCACGGGCCAGGGTAACGACGTATCGTAACTCGGTGAGGGTCATGGACTGCTCCGGTCAGACTTCTACGAATTTATGAGATTAAGCATAAGGATTGAAATTGACTATGGCAATCAAAGAACGCAACGCTCGGCCCCGTATCCTTGTGGCCGGCTGTGGCGCATTGGGCGGTGAGATTGCTCGGCGCCTGTCAGCCAGTGCCGAAGTCTTTGGCCTGAAGAGAAGCACCAACACGATCCCGCAGGGGGTTCAGCCAATTGCCGCTGACCTGCTACAGCCTCAGCACCTGAAAGAACGGGTACCGGCCAATCTGGATGCCATTGTCTACTGCCTGACACCCAGCCAGTATGACGATGAAGGCTATGCCAATGCCTACGTTCACGGGCTACAGAACCTGTTGGGATCACTGTCGGGCAGTACACCTAAACGACTGGTGTTTATCAGCAGCACCAGTGTCTATCATCAAGACGACGATAGCTGGGTGACCGAGGACAGCCCCGCCCACCCGTTACGGGCGACCGGACAACG
This sequence comes from Marinobacter zhejiangensis, assembly GCF_900114775.1. Classification (GTDB taxonomy): domain Bacteria; phylum Pseudomonadota; class Gammaproteobacteria; order Pseudomonadales; family Oleiphilaceae; genus Marinobacter; species Marinobacter zhejiangensis. The sequence continues at coordinate 1,177,982 of NZ_FOUE01000001.1, read as the reverse complement.
CATTCTGGAAGGAGAGCAGATCGCACGGGACAGCGGCATTCCCGCCCTGATCGTTCGTTTCAGCGGCATCTATGGCCCAAGCCGGCAGCGGTTCCTCACCGAGGTGCAGGAAGGTCGGATGAACCCGTCGACACCGGCACCCTACAGCAACCGGATTCATGAAGCGGATGCCGCCGACGCCGTTGCCTACCTGTTAGCCCAGGCCCTGGCCGGACAGACCATCGACGAGACCTATATTGTCAGCGACTGCGAACCGGTGCGGCTTGATGAGGTGGTCAGCTGGGTTCGTACCCAGACCCCGTGCGCAAACCCGGTGGAAGGTGCCCGTACAGGTGGGCGTGCAGGCAGCAAGCGTTGCAGTAACCAGCGGTTGCTGGCCAGCGGTTTTCAATTCCGTTACCCGGATTTCAGGGCCGGCTATGGCGACATGATTACCCGTAACCGGGCATCAGACTAGGCCCGGCCGCCATGGCGGCTACCGGGTTGCGATGCGGCGGCGCGCCATGAAGGCTCGCCGCCAGAAGCCTCAGCTCAATACCATCACCGCGTCCATTTCGACTGGCACACCCTTGGGCAGGGATGCGACACCAATGGCCGCACGCGCCGGGTAAGGCTCCTGGAAATAGGTCGCCATGACCTCGTTGACGGTGGCGAAATTCGCCAAGTCGGTCATGTAGATGTTCAGTTTGACGATGTCCTGCAGACTACCGCCAGCCGCTTCACAGACAGCTTGCAGATTGTCGAAGACCTGGCGGGTCTTGGCCGCGAAGTCACCGCCGACCACTTCCATGGTCTCCGGAACCAGAGGAATCTGACCAGACAGGTACACCGTATCACCGGCTTTGACAGCTTGGGAGTAGGTACCGATAGCCTGCGGGGCTTTCTCGGTCTGGATCACTGATTTATTGCTCATGGCTTTCACCTTCCTTAAGGAAAACCGCCATCCTCACCCTGCCACTGAGCGCTGTCAACCAGCCAATACAGGGGGACCGGCGACTCGATGTTAGTGCCTGACCCGACTGATGTGGGTAACGGCACGGATATTCTTGACCCGCCGCATAACCCGGGCCAGATGGCGCCGGCCATTCACGTGAACAACCAGGCTCACGACACCGAAGCGGGCATTCTGTTCCTCAACATTGATGCGCTCAATGTTGCCGTCCGCCATTGCCACCGCACCGGCAATCTCGGCGATCACCCCACGCTGGCGCTCCATCTCAACCCGAAGTTCCACCGAAAACTCATCGGTAATGTCCTTGGCCCACTTCAGGTGAGTGAGACGAGCGCGGGATTCACGGTCTTCCGGCAATCGCGAGCAGGTATCGGAGTGGATAACCAGGCCATGGCCTGAATCCATCAAACCGACCACCGGATCTCCGGGTATCGGCTTGCAGCAAGACGCAAACTTGACCAACAACCCTTCGGTGCCACGAATCGTGACCGACGCCCGGCCTTGGCCGTCATCACTTTTTTCCAGGCCGGCCTCCATCGGCGGTTCATCACTGACACCACCGGTCGCTAACTGGCGGGCGATCAGGTAGGCCATGCGGTTGCCCAAGCCGATTTCACTGAGCAGGTCATCCAGACTATGGACCTGATTGTGTTTCACAACGGCCGCAACCTGCGCTTCACTGATTTGGGAAAGTTTCTGCCCAAAACCATTCAGTGACTTCTTCAACAACGTTCGCCCAAGCTCCAGGGATTCGGCGTGTTTCTGATGTTTCAGCACGTGCCGGATACTGCTGCGGGCTTTGCCCGTCACCACGAAACTAAGCCAGGCCGGATTTGGCCTCGCACCCGGCGCGGTAATGACTTCAACCGTCTGACCGCTTTGCAACGGCTGACTCAGAGACCCGAGGTTCCGGTTGATACGACAGGCAACGCAGGCATTACCGATGTCGGTATGGATGGCGTAGGCAAAATCAATTGGAGTCGCCCCACTGGGGAGTTCCATGATTTTGCCTTTTGGCGTAAACACGTAAATCTCATCCGGGAACAGGTCAACCTTGACGTGTTCAATAAACTCCAGCGAATCATCCGCCCGCTCCCGCATCTCCATCAGGCCCTGCACCCAACGGTCCACCCGTTTTTGATTCACACTGGCGATGTTCGACTGGTCGTTTTTGTACATCCAGTGCGCCGCAATACCGTTGTTGGCGATGTGTTCCATTTCCTCGGTGCGGATCTGGATCTCGATGTTGACGTGCATGCCAAACAGCGTGGTGTGAAGGCTCTGGTAACCGTTCGCCTTGGGCATGGCAATGTAGTCTTTGAAGCGCCCGGGCAGTGGTTTATAGAGGCTGTGCACAGCCCCGAGAATGCGGTAGCAGTCGTCTTCCGTATCGGTGATGATGCGGAACGCATAGACATCCATGATTTCATGGAAGGATTTCTGCTTGAACTTCATCTTGTTGTAGATGCTGTTCAGGTGCTTCTCGCGCCCGATGATCCGTCCCGGGAGCCCCCGTTCCGCCAGTTTTTCTGCCAACCTTCCGCGAATCTCGTGGATGATTTCCTGGTGGCTGCCACGAAGCTTGGCCACCGCCTGGGAAATGTAGCGGGAGCGCATGGGGTAAAGCGAGGCAAACCCCAGGTCTTCCAGCTCGGTACACACCGAATGCATACCCAGCCGATTGGCAATCGGTGCATATATATCCAGGGTTTCAGTGGCTATGCGCTGGCGCTTGGCAAACGGCAGTGGCCCAAGGGTCCGCATGTTATGCAGGCGGTCCGCCAGCTTGACCAGGATCACCCGAATATCCCGAGCCATCGCCAGGGTCATTTTCTGGAAGTTCTCGGCCTGGGCCTCCGCACGGGAACGGAATTCGATTTGAGTAAGCTTGCTGACACCATCCACCAGATCAGCGACGGATTCGCCGAACTGCTCCGACAGCGCTTCCTTGGGAATACCGGTGTCTTCAATGACATCATGCAGCATCGCCGCCATCAGACTCTGATGGTCCAGCTTGAGGTCGGCAAGGATAAAAGCCACCGCCAGGGGGTGGGTCACGTAGGGTTCGCCGCTGCGTCGTCGCTGGCCCTCATGGGCCTGTTCAGCATAATAGTACGCCCGCCGCACCTGATTGATGCGACTGGTATCCAGGTAGCTGCTCAATACATTCGACAGCTCTTCAACCGTAGGCTCTGCTGACACCGCGCCTCCACAATAGCGTTCTGCGATCTGATAAACGAAAAAACCCGGATGCATACATCCGGGTCCTTCAGATGTTCATCAACGGTTGGGGCACTCACTAGCGCCCCCTATTAAGACACTATAAAACCGTGTGAACAATTTTCAATGCCCCATCGGGAGCATTGCGACGATTTAGTCTTCGTCTTCTTCCAACAGCAGATCGCGGCTTACCTTGCCTTCGGCAATTTCACGCAGCGCCAGAACAGTCGGCTTGTCGTTTTCTTCCGGCACCATGGGCTCGTGTCCCTTGGTGGCGATCTGTCGGGCACGCTTGGTGGCCAGCATAACCAGCTGAAAACGGTTTTCTACATGTTCCAGGCAATCTTCAACGGTAACTCGAGCCATAATTCTCCCCGGCTGTGATCTTGGTAACGGTTGCTCTCATGGCCGGCCGGCAACCCCTCCGGCGGGCATGTCTTTTGGCAGACCGCGTAGTTTACTGGCGTCGGATCAATTTGTATACAACCCGGCTCGCTATTTAGCTAACTGCTGGAAAGGCGAGAGAGCAGGTCCGCATGGCGCTGCTGCTGGGCAGAGCCTCGCAAACGCTGCGCTTTGACAATGGCCAGCAGCTCATCCAACGCCACATCGAACTGATCATTCACCACCAGGTAGTCGAACTCCTGGGCGTGACTGCATTCCTCTGCGGCCTCCCGCAAACGCCGCTCAACGACATCTTCGGCATCGGTACCACGGCCGGTGAGGCGGCGACGCAGTTCCTCCGGAGAGGGTGGCAGGATAAAGATGCCCACGCAGTGCGGCATCAACCGGCGAACCTGGGCCGCACCCTGCCAGTCGATTTCAAGAATCACATCTTCCCCCTGGGCAAGGGCCTGTTCAACCCAGCGCTGAGAGGTACCGTAGTAATTACCGAAAACGTCCGCGTATTCCAGGAACTCATCCTGGCGGATCATCGCCTCAAAATCCTCACGGCTGACAAAATGGTAGTTAACGCCATCCTGCTCACCGGGTCGTACCGGCCGGGTGGTGTGAGAGATCGACAGACCCAGAATGCGGTCCCGTTTAAGCATCTCCGCAACCAGACTGGTTTTGCCCGCACCGGATGGCGCCGAGATGACGTAAAGCGTACCTGTTTCGACATGGCTCATGGGTTAAACTGCTCCAAGGGCGACAATGGAAAGCGCGCCATTATACGGAGCTTGGCACGACGACCGCCACATTACTCAATGTTCTGAACCTGCTCGCGCATCTGTTCGATCAGAACCTTGAGATCCACCGCCGCCCGGGTAACGCTGGCATCAATGGATTTGCTGCTGAGGGTATTGGCTTCCCGGTTCAGCTCCTGCATCAGGAAATCCAGCCGACGACCAATGGCGTCGTCACCGGACAGGGTGTCAGTAACCTCTTTGATATGGGCATCAAGGCGATCCAGCTCCTCGGCAACGTCCGACTTCTGCGCCATCATCACCATTTCCTGACTGAGGCGGTCCGGATCCAGCTCAACCCGAGCATGTTCAAAACGCTCCCGCAGGTGACGTTCCTGCTGCGCCAACAAGTCCGGCATCTTGCCACGAACATCCGCCACCAGACCCGCCATCGTTCCCAGCCGCTCGTCAAACAGGGGGCGCAGTCGCTCGCCTTCCCGCTCCCGGACGGAAACCAGCTCGGTCAAGGCGCGCCCGAACACTTCCAGGGCGGCTTCTCGCACCGGAGAGAAGTCCTGCTCAGGGGTTTCCAGCACACCCGGCCAACGCATAATATCCAACGCATTGATATGGGCAGGATTATCCAGGACCCGGTTAATGTGATTGGCGGCATCGTTGAGCGCGGCCACCAGCTGATGGTTAATGTCAAAGCGCTCACTGGTCACGTCGACGGCCTGCAGTCGCAGGGAAACATCAACCTTGCCCCGTTTCAATCGTGCCCGCATCAGTTCACGGAAACGGTTTTCCAGCTCCCGGAGCGACTCCGGCAGGCGGAAAGCCGGTTCAAGGTAGCGGTGGTTTACCGTCCGGATCTCGCACGTCACAGTTCCCCATTCCCCCTGGGCGTCCTGTCTGGAAAACGCGGTCATACTTCTGATCATGGCGACTCCGGTTATTTGGCTGGCTTGATAGGTAATCCCTGTAGTCTAGCAGGCAGCTCTACCCTACCGCATCCCACCTACCGCGAGCGAACCACCAGCGTGGTATACTGCCGCTCTTTTACCGATCCAATCATCAGGAGCCGGGCCCCCGTTCGACTCCCCGTAACACGTCAGGACTAACTATGCGCCCTAGCGGAAGAACCCCGGAACAGCCGAGAGATATCCGTATCACCCGCCATTACACCCGTCACGCCGAAGGCTCTGTCCTGGTTGAATTTGGCGACACCAAAGTCATCTGCACGGCGTCTGTTGAAAACAAGGTGCCCCCCTTCCTACGCGGTGAAGGCAAAGGCTGGATCACCGCGGAGTACGGCATGCTCCCCCGCTCCACTGGCAGCAGGATGGGCCGGGAAGCGGCTCGCGGCAAGCAGGGCGGTCGCACAGTGGAAATCCAGCGACTGATCGGTCGCTCGTTGCGGGCTGCAGTGGATCTGGCGGCACTTGGCGAGCACACTATCACCATCGACTGCGACGTTATCCAGGCTGACGGTGGCACTCGCACAGCCGCCATCACCGGCGGCTGTGTCGCCCTGGTCGACGCCCTGAACTACCTCGTCAAAGCAGGACGCCTGAAGAAATCACCACTGAAGCAGATGGTGGCTGCACTGTCCGTGGGCGTCTACAAGGGCACCCCGGTGACCGACTTGGACTACCCGGAAGACTCTGAAGCAGAAACCGACATGAACGTCATCATGACTGACCAGGGTGGCTTCATTGAAATCCAGGGAACGGCAGAAGGCGCGCCCTTTGCCCAGGAGGAGCTGGACAGCATGCTGACGCTTGCCCGTCAGGGCATTGAAACGCTGTTTGACATTCAGAAAGCCGCTCTGCAGGAGTAAGCGCGGCGAACAACATGAGAAGGGGCGATCGAATGATCGCCCCGGCACGACCAGATCCAGTTTAGAAACCGATCTCGATGTCGTAATCCATCACCAGCGGGGCATGATCGGAGAAGCGGGTGGTGGAATCAATCCAGCCATCCAGGATGGTCTTGCGAATACCCGGCGTCAGCAGCTGGTAATCAATGCGGATACCCGCATTGCGGCGCCAGCCCTCTGCCCACTCCGGCCAGCACGTAAACTGATTGCTCTGCTTATTGATCTCACGGAACGCATCAACACTGCCCATTTCATCGAACAAACGGTCCAGCCAGGCCCGTTCATGTGGCAGGAAGCCCGACACATCCAGTTTATGATAGCGCGAGCTGGCATCGGTGACGTGATGGGCCGTCTGCAGGTTGGCACAGAAGATAAACTGCCGCCGCTTACGCAGCGTTTTCTGCATGTGCTGCCCAAAGGCCTCCATGAAGGCGTCTTTATGATCCAGTGCGGTCAGGTCGTCTTCACCAATCGGCTCATCTTCCTTGCCAAGCGCTGAGGGTGCCAGCACACAGGCAACACTCACCTTGTCAAAATCCGCCTGAATGAATCGCCCTTCCCGATCGGCCTGCTCATTGGCGAACCCATACATGATGGCTTTGGGAAAGTGCCGGGTGTAGATACCCACGCCACCGTCCTCGTTCCTCTCGCCATCAATAAAGTAAGCCTCGTAGCCCTCTGGAATGAGGTTGCGATCTTCGATCTCGTAGGCACGCATGCGATGGTCCTGAACGCAAACGACGTCTGCATCTTGCTCGACCAGCCACTCAAAAAAGCCTTTTTCAACTGCCTGTTCGAGGCCGTTGACGCTAATTGATACTACGCGCATACATGTTCCCTGATTCGGTTTGTGTGTATGATACCGGTTTTACACGCCATTTAAAGAACCGCCGCGCCAGAAGCCCTGCCATGCACGACTACCAGCAAGAATTCATTGACTTCGCCATTAGCCGAAACGTACTGCGCTTCGGTGAATTTACCCTAAAGTCCGGCCGGATCAGCCCGTACTTTTTTAATGCCGGCCTGTTCAATACCGGCGACGATTTGCTCCAGCTCAGCCGTGCTTACGCAGCTGCGCTCCAGCGCAGCCAACTGGATTATGACATCATATTCGGCCCCGCCTATAAGGGCATCCCGTTGGCGACCGCAACAGCCATGGCCCTGGCCGCAGAGGGAGATAACCGTCCCTTTGCCTTTAACCGCAAAGAAAAGAAGGACCACGGTGAAGGCGGCAATATTGTCGGCTCCGCGCTCACCGGCAAGGTCCTGATTGTTGACGACGTCATCACCGCCGGGACCGCCATCCGCGAATCCATTGACCTTATCCACGCCGCAGGCGCTACACCCGCTGGCGTGCTGATTGCACTCGACCGCCAGGAACGGGGCAACGGCGAGCTCTCCGCCATCCAGGAGGTTGAGCAGGAGTTTGGCATCCCGGTTGTCAGCATCATCCAGCTCGACCAGGTACTGGACTATCTCAAGGCCCGACCAGACTTTTCGGTGCACGCAGACAACGTTGCACAGTATCGCCAGAGCTACGGAATCTGAGCACTACACCGACTCAGGCTTGACGCTCGAAACGGTGCCGACCAATTTCAGGCACCGTTCATGGAACCTTATCGGTTGTCTGGTATGCTTTCGGAATCAACAAAACCAAGAAACCGGAGACGCTCTTCCGAATGAAGCAACGCAGCATAAGAGCCCTGACATCCGTTTTAGCCGCCGTTCTGCTGCTGGCATCCGTGACTGCAGATGCCCGCATGTATCGTTACCGGGACGACAGCGGTCGACTGGTCATCAGCAATACCGTCCCTCAACAGGCCAGCCAGCGCGGTTATGAAATCCTCAACAGCCAGGGTCGAGTCATCGAGGTCGTTGAACCCGCACCCACACCCGACGAAATTGCAGCCCGGGAAGAAGCCGAAGCGCAGCAACGTCAGACGGCCCTGCAACTTGAGCAGGATCGCGCACTTCTTAAGCGCTACAGCGGCCCTGAAGACGCCGTAAACGCCATGAACCGAAAAATCCAGGAGCTGGAGACCCTGTCCCAGCTGAAGCGCGGAAACATTGCCGTTATCGCAAGTCAACTGGACAACGAACGGGCCCGGGCCGCGGACTTTGAGCGCTCAGGCCGGGACATCCCTGAAGCCACGCTGCAAAAAATCACCCGTCTCCAGAATCAGATTGATGATATCGAGCGGGAGATCGCGGTACAGAACGCCGATATCGAGGCTCTTCGGAACAGTTTCATTGAGGATATCCGCCGCCTGGAAGAAATCACTGGCGAGCAAAGCTCACTCTTGGACCCACAAGCGGAACCTGAAACCGCCACCCCCTAGGCAGCCGCTGAACTGTCCCGGAACCAAAAAAGCCGCCCAAGGCGGCTTTCTTAGTTCCGACCAACCGCAATCAAGCAGTGGTTGAAGCCTTGGCTGCCGGCTTTCTGGCCGCAGGCTTCTTGGCTGCCGGCTTCTTGCTGGCAACCGCTGCCTTCACGTCCTCAGCCACTTCAGCTACTTCTTCAGCAACGTCTTCCGCCGCGTCAGCAACCGCCTCGGCAGTTTCTGCAGCTTCCTTCTCGATGCGTGCAACCAGCTCAGCAGCAAAGTTGCCAAACCGGCTGTTCAGGCCGCGCAGCTGCTCGAACAGGGTCTCGCTGTAACCGTCATAACGCTCACGCAGGGCCTTGACGCTGTACTCACGCACTTCAGTTTCAAGCTTCTCAGCGTACTCGAATGGCTTAGACGCCAGCTTCTTCTGCTGCTCTTCAGCAGCGTTGATGCCTTTGGCGACGATGTCCTGGAGTTGTTCCTGGTAAGTCTTCAATTTGCCCATCGATACTCTCCTTGCTTCATAGTCCCTGATTTCAACGCGAGTCACGAGAACAGGGTTATAGTTGCGGTGATTGCTCACCCATTGGCCATCTAGAAAGGAGAGTAAGTCTTAAAATTAGAATGTTCATACTAAACCGGGAGTTGCCAGCGCCGCCTTTCAGCATCAGGGAATTTACCAATTGTTCACTTGATGATAACGCCTGAATTCGCATAATCAGGCCCTTTAGAGAAGCTCGCTGGCCTGACTCCCCGCATTATTCCGGCCTCACCCTTACAAGAACGCCAGGCCTTCCAGCAGGTCGACCGAGAGCCGAACATGCCAGATACGCGCCCCAATTGGCCAGCCAAGCTGCCCACCAGTCTCATCAGCCTTGCCATCGCAACCGCCCTGCTATTCTTGACCGGCTGCAAGCAAAGCGGCGAAGACAGCTACAGCTCTTCAGCCCAGGCCGCCCCCTTGGTTGCGGAAAAACGGGAGGCCTCTGCGCTTAGCGCCTTTCGGAGCACCTTCGGAGATAGCAGCCAGGCCGGTAGTCAGGAGGTGACCTCAGCGCCGTCGAGCGGCAGCAGCCTGCCAACCGACAGCAGTGACACCACCGTCACACCGCCGTCATCCTATCAGCCTGAGCGCCCAACCTTGTCCTGGTCGCCACCATTAACCCGGGAAAACGGCGACTCGCTGTACATGAGCGAAATCACGGGATACCGGGTACGCTTCCGCATGCGTCACCAGAGCAGCTTTCAGTCAATGGAGATGAACGGGGCTGACAACACCACATTGCCCCTGGATTTCTTCGAACCGGGCGCTTATGAGTTTTCGGTGAGCGTGGTGGACAGCCAGGGGCTGGAGAGCCAACCCTCTGACCTTATTGCGGTAGATTTGATCTAGCCGTCACCTTACCAGCGGAAGATCACCCAGCTCGGAATACGGGTTCGGGACTCACGTGTGCGCTCCCACCCGCCACTGTCTGCCGGCACCAGGTAGTAGGCAGGCCCCACTGATGGCACCACTTTGATCTCTACGATTTCTCCGTTAACCCGGTACTCGTAGATCACTTCGTCCTCATCACCGCGAATGATTACCTGTGGTTCAGTCAGGTCTGGCTGATACTCAGGCACTACAACGGGCTCGGCAGGCGCTTCGACGCCGGTAGGCAGCTCTGCGTCCTGGGCCATCACAGCCATTGAAAAAACTGCCAGCGTCACTGCGGTCAGACGGGGGAATCGCATAGTTTTCATGGTACTCTCTTGGCCTTACTTGGTCTTTCGTACTCTGACTTGTTCTTTGCGCTTGACGTAACGCACCTGATGCGACCGACAAAGAGCAACCTTGGCCTGGCCAGCCCCGGATCACACCACCCAGCCGCCCGAGCGAGGCATGGAACAAGCGGGTTGGAGAGATCCCGTTCAGCAATCCTGGCAATGCCAAGTCTAGGGTTACACAAGGTCACTAACGCTTCAATCAGATTCCGGATTTGTCTTGATATGAGTCAGCAGCAGACCCCACCGGTGGTACTTGTCGATGGTTCCTCCTACCTGTTCCGGGCATTTCACGCCCTACCCCCGCTGGTTAACAGCAAAGGCCACCCAACGGGGGCCATCAAGGGTGTAATCAGTATGATCCGGCGGCTGGACCAGGACTTTCCTGGCTCGCGGATTGTGGTGGTATTCGATGCCAAAGGTAAGACGTTCCGCCACGACCTTTATCCAGACTACAAAGCCAACCGCCCCCCCATGCCGGACGACCTCCGGGTCCAGATCGAACCCATTCATGACATTATCCGTGCCATGGGTCTCCCGCTGTTGATCGTGCCTGACGTGGAAGCGGACGACGTGATCGGCACCCTGGCCCACGAAGCCACCGACAAGGGCATAGAGGTCGTAATAAGTACCGGTGACAAGGACATGGCCCAGCTGGTCAGCGACCACGTCACGCTGATTAACACCATGACTGAAACCCGAATGGACCGGGACGGTGTGGTCGCCAAGTTTGGTGTCACACCGGAGCAGATCATCGATTACCTGACTCTGGTTGGAGACTCGGTGGACAACATCCCGGGCGTCAACAAATGTGGCCCCAAGACCGCCGTTAAGTGGCTCCAGGCCTACCAAACCCTGGAAGGGCTCACGGACAAGGCCGACGAAATCAAAGGCAAAATCGGAGAATACCTCCGAGAGGCACTCCCCCAACTGCCGCTCAGCCAGCAACTCGCCACCATCAAGACCGACGTCGACCTGGAATTTGGCCTCGAGAATCTCGATCATGGACCTCAGGACAACGACCAGCTGCTCGAGCTATTCACCGAATACGAATTCAAGGGCTGGGTTTCAGAACTCTCATCCAGCGCCAGTGACCAGCAGAACAACAGCGCTGACAACAAAGAGGGGCAAGCCGAGCCCGCCACCAAGAACTACCAGACCATCACCACTCCGGAGCAGTTCGATGACTGGCTGGCGCGTCTGAAAGAAGCCCCTCTGTTTGCCTTTGATACCGAGACCACCAGTCTCAACTACAGCCAGGCCGAGGTCGTTGGCGTCTCCTTTGCGGTAACGCCCGGAGAAGCCGCCTACGTACCCCTGGCCCATGATTACATGGGAGCACCGGATCAACTCGACCGGGAAGACACCCTGGCGAAGCTGAAGCCGTTGCTCGAAGACCCGACCCAGGCGAAGGTCGGCCAGAACCTCAAGTACGACAAGAACGTACTGGCCAACCACGGTATCACCCTGAATGGCATTGCCGAAGACACCATGCTGGAGTCGTACGTGCTCAACTCTGTGGGTTCCCGGCACGACATGGATTCGCTGGCGCTCAAGTATCTCGGCATCAGCACCATCCATTTTGAAGACATTGCCGGAAAAGGCGCCAAGCAGCTCACGTTCAATCAGATTGAACTTGAGAAAGCCGCACCCTATGCCGCAGAAGATGCTGACATCACCCTGCAACTCCACCAGGCACTTCGCCCAAAGCTGGCCGAAACCGGCCGCCTTCGGGAAGTTTACGAAGCCATCGACCTGCCTCTGGTACCGGTTCTGTCCCGCATGGAGCAGCGCGGGGCACTGGTTGATGCCAGCCTGCTGAAGACCCAAAGTCAGGAACTGGCTGAGCGCATGGCGGAACTGGAGCAGGAAGCCTACGGCGTCGCCGGGGAGCAGTTCAACCTCGGTTCCCCCAAACAGCTGCAAACCATTTTTTACGAAAAGATGGGGCTGCCGGTCATCAAAAAGACCCCCAAGGGCGCTCCGTCAACCGCGGAGCCGGTATTGCAGGAGCTGGCCCATGAGCATGAGCTGCCACGACTGATTCTGGAACACCGCAGTCTGAGCAAACTCAAGTCGACCTACACTGACAGCCTGCCTGGCATGATCAGCCCCCGCACCGGGCGCATACATACCTCCTATCACCAGGCGGTCGCGGCCACCGGACGACTGTCATCTACCGAGCCCAACCTGCAGAACATCCCCATCCGGACGCCCCAGGGCCGGAGGATACGCCAAGCATTCATCGCGCCAACCGGCTACAAGCTGATGGCGGCGGATTACTCCCAGATCGAACTTCGCATTATGGCCCACCTGTCCGGAGACGAGGGTCTGTTGAATGCATTCGCCCATGGCGAAGATATTCACAAAGCCACCGCCTCGGAAGTGTTTGGCGTCGCCCTGGATGAGGTCAGCGCGGATCAACGACGGAGCGCCAAGGCCATCAACTTCGGCCTGATCTACGGCATGTCGGCCTTTGGCCTGTCGCGGCAATTGGATGTTGAGCGCAAGGTTGCCCAGCAATACATCGACCGTTATTTCGAGCGTTACCCTGGCGTCCTGCGTTACATGGACTCAATCCGGGCCCAAGCCCATGAAGACGGCTTCGTCGAGACCCTGTTTGGCCGGCGTCTGTATCTGCCGGAGATCAATGCCCGCAACAAGCAAATGCAGCAGGCAGCGGAACGCACCGCCATCAACGCGCCCATGCAAGGCACAGCCGCCGACATCATCAAGCGGGCTATGTTGTCCGTTGAGAGCTGGCTTACTGAAAGCCACCCGGACACCGCCCGGATGATCATGCAGGTTCACGATGAACTGATTCTTGAAGTCGAAAGCTCGTCGGTAGACGTCATTCGTGAGGGCCTGGTCAGCAGAATGTCGGCGGCCGCCGAGCTTTCTGTTCCCCTGCTGGTGGAAGCGGGCGTTGGCGACAACTGGGACGAAGCCCACTGAGTCGGCCAAAGTATCCGGTTGATTTTGGTGCAAAATCCGTGAGCGCAGCCCGTTCTGGGGCAGCGCTCACGGCCCTTCCCGGCTTTAAACGATGGTATTTTGCCGTCAGATCAGCATTTTTTGCGTCAAACACACGAACGGCACGATATTCGCTTTGCTTCAGGCATTGGAGCGGGATATGACTCACAGCCCCGCTTGCTCGTTATTACCCATGCCCTGAAGGACCGCGAGAATGATCTCAACGACCCCCGAACAAAACTGGCTGTTCGACCCGAGCCTGCTAAAGCTGGTTCATCAGTGTCGCCGTCTTATTCACGCAGAGTTTGGCATCAAGCTTCACCTCACCGACCGTCACCTTGAACAGCAACTGGCCAACTACGCCGAGAAAAGCCGCTCAAGCCAACTGGCCAGAGTCTGGCACACACTGAAGCCACAGATTCCCGGCCACCACGAGATAACCAGCAAGAAGGAAAGCACCCAGGAAGGACAGGTCAGCCGACGGGTTTACCGTGGCCAGGTGATCGAGGAAGAAAGCCGCCCGGCATCCCGGTCTGTCCACTCAGAAGCAGGGGTAGACGCTATCGCGGCCGCAAAACGTAAGGTCATCTACCGTGGCCAGGTCATCGGCTGACCTGACCACGGGTCTGGCAAATCAGAGCGATTTGCTGACCTGAACCCCTACACTCCAGGCGTCGAGGTCATAAGTGCCGACAAAACGAGCGGGGTTGCCAACAGGCTCATCGTCGACGGTGCGTTCGATTTCATCCACTTTGGATTTGTCGAACAACAGCATTCCGGCCGCAACATCCACAGTCCAACCGCTCTGGGCATCAGCGTACTGGGTTCCAAGGCTCAACCACTCACGGTCGTCGGAGGGAATCCGAGCGGTGCGGAAGGCATCAGGTACCGGAGACTGGTCAATAGCATAGCCCGCTTTCAGGGCCCACGCTGGCGAAACCTGCCAAATCGCCCCAACGTTGAACTGCCAGGTATCTTCCCAGTTTTCGGAGACATGGCCAACATAGCCATCAGCGCCGTACTTGGGACCGCCTGCTGCAGAGATCGCGCCGTTGTCTTCCCGGCTGATCACGTCGAGTGCGACAAAGCGGCTCCATTTTGCCCAGGTCGCACCACCCAGCAGGGTCACCGTGTCGGTCAGACGGTGCCGGGCACCAAAGGTGATGCTCTCAGGGATTTCCAAGGGCACAGTTACCTTTTCCGACACATCGGCTATGCCAACGGCCAAACCACCGGCGGTCATCGAGACCTGGGGCATATTCGTCAGTGTCGCGTCGCCTTCGAGCTTCAGCTCCGTGCCGGTCTGGGCACTCAGTCCCAGCTGCGTCCGGTCATTCACTTCCCACAGCATGCCGAAGGTGAAGGTGGCTGCCAGGTCGTCGCCCTGGATATCTACGTAACCTTCTTCCAACGCCGGACCGTTACCGCCCAGAGCAGCATTCAATTGGGCTTCCGTTTCACTGTAGTCCTGGAATTTGCTCAGGCGGCCTTCGGCGTACATCAGGTTGATGCCAAAACCCAGAGAAAAGCCGTTACCGTCGTTGAGAGCAATGGAGGGGCTAAGCGCGATGGCGGTGAGCTCGGTCTTATCCGCGAAGTAACGACCGATAAAGTCGTTGTTGTAGTCGGCTTTCAGACCATAGGGCGCGTGGATACCAAAACCCACATCCATCCAGTCGTTCACTTCGTGGGTCAGATAGACATTTGGCAGAACCGCCAGGGGAACAAAGTCACCGCCGTTGCCACCGTTGACTGGCCGCCCCAGTGAGTCGGTCGCGGTGCCGGTGGCGCCGTCCAGCTCGGCTTTGATATCCAGCACGGCGGCACCAAAGGAAATATTGGTGCCGGACAGCTGACTCATACCCGCCGGGTTGAAAAAGACCGTTGTGGCATTCTCTGGGTTCGCTGCCGTACCGGCGTTGGCAACCCCCATGGCACTGGCGCTTTGCTCATTCAGCGAAAAACCACCGGCCAATACAACAGCCGGCGCAGACGCCAGGGCACCGGAAACAACGTAACGTGCAAACTTGTGCATAACTCCCCCTTATTTTTAATGCGGCGGAGTATACGCAGGCGGCACTATTGGCCTCAAATGCCAAAACTACTGGTTCGGACTGCGAACCAACTACAACTAAAGTCTAATCCGGCGTTCAGTCGTCCTGAATCGACAGCTTGTCCACAGTGGATGACAGCTGATCGGCCGTATGGGCATCGGTACCCAGTTTGATCATCAGTCGCAGGTCATTCGCGGAATCGGCGTAGGCCAGCGCGTCCTCGTAGGTGGTCAAGCCATCCGAGTACAGCCGGTACAAGGCCTGATCGAACGTCTGCATACCAATTTCAGTGGATTTCGCCATCAACTCCTTCAGCTTGTGGACTTCCCCCTTGCGGATCAAGTCGGAGACCAGCGGAGTATTGATCAGCACTTCGATGGCCGCACGCCGTCCCTTGCCATCCGGCGTTGGGATCAGCTGCTGGGCAACAATGGCCTTGAGGTTCAGCGACAGGTCCATCCAGGTCTGATTGTGCTGATCCGGATTAAAGAACTGGATAATCCGGTCCAGCGCCTGGTTGGCGTTGTTGGCGTGCAGGGTCGCCAGACAGAGGTGACCGGTTTCAGCGAACTGAACCGCATATTCCATGGTCTGTTTGGTCCGAATCTCACCGATCAGGATAACGTCCGGCGCCTGACGCAGGGTATTCTTGAGCGCTACTTCAAAGCTCTCGGTATCAATGCCCACCTCACGCTGGGTAACGATACAGCCCTGGTGCTGGTGAACAAATTCGATCGGATCTTCAATGGAGATAATGTGGCCACGGCTGTTGCGGTTACGGTGCCCCAGCATCGCCGCCAGCGACGTTGACTTACCGGTTCCGGTGGCGCCCACAAAGATAATCAGCCCGCGCTTGGTCATCGCGAGGTCTTTGATGATCTCCGGCAGGAACAGCTCATCGATCTGGGGGATTTTCACTTCGATCCGCCGCAAGACCATGCCACAGAGGTTGCGCTGGAAGAACGCACTGACCCGGAAACGGCCAATGCCACGGGCGCTGATGGCAAAGTTACACTCGTGGGTTTCCTCGAACTCAGCCTGCTGCTTGTCGTTCATCGACCCGTAGACCAGCTCCCGGGTCTGTTCAGGCGTCAGCGCGCTCTTGGTCACCGGCAGCACCTTGCCATTGACCTTCATGCTGGGGGGCACACCCGCCGTAATGAACAGGTCAGAACCGCCTTTTTCCACCATCAATCGAAGTAACTTTTCAAATTCCATCGTGCGTACCTGTGATAGCCACCACAGCCGGCCGCAGCCGGCCTGCGTTCGTTCTTAGAAGTTGTCCGGCATCTTGGCCTTGGCCCGGGCCGCTTCGCGGTTGATCAGACCTTTCTGCAGCAGTTTCTCCAGGCACTGATCCAGGGTCTGCATGCCAAGGGAGCCACCGGTCTGGATCGCCGAATACATCTGCGCCACTTTGTCTTCACGGATCAGGTTACGGATGGCCGGGGTTCCAATCATGATTTCGTGGGCTGCAATCCGGCCACCACCAACCTTCTTCATCAGGGTCTGGGAGACTACCGCCTGCAACGATTCGGACAACATGGAGCGAACCATGGACTTTTCTTCCGCGGGGAAAACGTCCACGACCCGGTCAATGGTTTTGGCCGCAGACGTGGTGTGCAGGGTGCCGAACACAAGGTGGCCGGTTTCCGCCGCTGTCAGCGCCAGCCGAATGGTTTCAAGGTCCCGAAGCTCACCAACCAGGATGATGTCCGGGTCTTCCCGCAGCGCTGAACGCAGGGCCTCATTAAAGCCCAGAGTGTCCCGGTGAACTTCCCGCTGGTTGACCAGACATTTTTTGGAGTCGTGCACGAATTCGATGGGGTCCTCAATGGTGAGGATATGCTCATAGCGGCTTTCATTGATGTAATCGAGCATCGCTGCCAGTGTGGTGGACTTACCAGAACCGGTCGGCCCGGTAACCAGCACCAAGCCCCGCGGCACGGAAGCCACATCCTTGAACACCTGCCCCATACCCAGGTCTTCCATGGTCAGCACCTTGGAAGGGATGGTCCGGAAAACCGCACCGGCACCCCGGTTCTGGTTGAACGCGTTAACCCGGAAGCGAGCGACCCCAGGCACTTCGAAGGAGAAATCCGTTTCCAGAAATTCCTCGAAATCCTTCCGCTGCTTGTCGTTCATGATGTCATAAATCAGTCCGTGGACTTCTTTATGTTCCATCGGCGGCAGATTGATTCGGCGGACATCGCCATCTACACGGATCATGGGGGGAAGGCCGGCGGAAAGGTGCAAGTCAGAGGCACCCTGTTTTGCCGAGAAGGCAAGCAGTTCAGTTATATCCATTGGAGTCCTCGGGAGGCTTTTCTTTTATCCTGGTGTCACCAGCATGTCCGCCGGCCTGCATCACGGGAATACCTTGTCACTTGGCATTTTCCGGGCCTGCGGGTAACGTGTTTACCACAACCTGAACCAGACGGTGCAGTCCAATGCCCAACAGATTGACACGCTTTGCGTTTTTGACACTATGAGCAGCATAGCAGACAACATTGAGAGCGTAACCCGACGCATACAAAAAGCAACAATCGACGCCGGCCGCGACGCCGGGTCGGTGAAACTGCTGGCGGTGAGTAAAACCCGGCCGGCGGATGACATCAGCACCGCCGCCCTGGCCGGCCAACTGGCCTTTGGCGAGAACTACCTGCAGGAAGCCCTCGACAAGATCGGCCAACTAACGGATATCCCAGAGCTGGAGTGGCATTTCATTGGCCCTATTCAGTCCAATAAGACCCGGGCGATTGCCGAACACTTTTCCTGGGTGCACAGCGTCGATCGCCTCAAAGTCGCCCAACGCCTGAATGACCAACGCCCCGACGGGCAGCCGCCACTCAACATTTGCCTGCAGGTGAATATCGACCAGGAGCCCAGCAAATCCGGCTGCCAGCCAGAGGAAGCCATTGCCCTGGCACTGGCCATCAGCGAACTGCCCAGCCTGCGCCTGCGGGGCCTGATGGCCATTCCTGACCCTCAGCAACCGGATGAGGAACGCCGACAAAGTTTCCGGCGGCTGGCCGACCTGCGCCACGCGATTAACCTACAGCTCCCCCCTGACCTTGCCCTCGACACCCTGTCCATGGGTATGTCCGATGACCTGGAAGCTGCCATTGCCGAAGGGGCCACCTGGGTGCGAGTCGGCACGGCGTTGTTTGGTGCCCGCGTCAAGACAGGCTGATCACCCGATATCCTGCTATCATCGGCAACAACTGACAGATTCGACCCTTATCCGGAGCACACCTTGAGCACCTCACCTACCATCTCCTTCATCGGCGCCGGCAATATGGCCAGCGCGATTATTGGCGGCATGCTTGCGTCGGGCTTTGATGCCGGACGTATTTGGGCGAGTGCGCCAGAGGACAGCCACCTGCAGGCTCTCCGCAAACAGTTCAACATCAGCGTAACAACCGACAACCGCTACTGCGCCCAGCAGGGCGATATCATCATCCTGGCGGTCAAGCCGCAGATCATGGCAACGGTGTGCCGGGATATTGCTCCGGTTGTCCAGAACACCCGTCCGTTGATGGTTTCCATTGCCGCTGGCCTCGAAGCCGGCACCCTTGATGAATGGCTGGGTGGTGGCCTCCCGCTGATTCGGGTCATGCCCAATACTCCATCCCTGGTGGGTAAAGGGGCCGCCGGACTTTACGCCAACGACGATGTCAGCGATGCCCAGAAAGAAACCGTGGCATCGATTTTCAGCAGCATCGGCTCCGCACTCTGGGTCGATGACGAGGCCAGCCTTCACGCAGTCACCGCACTGTCAGGAAGTGGCCCCGCCTATTTCTTCCTGATGCTGGAGGCACTGGAAAGCGCCGCCGCCAAAGCCGGAATGCCCGCAGAGACCGCCCGCGAGCTGGCCATCCAGACCATGGCCGGTGCCGCTGAAATGGCGGCCCGCAGTGAGCACGACCCCGCCCAGCTCAAGCGCAACGTCATGTCCCCGGGCGGCACCACCGAGCAGGCCATCAATACCTTTGAGTCCGGCGGTTTGCGGGAGCTGGTTGATCAAGCGCTGCAAGCGGCCTATCGTCGCTCGGAAGAGATGGCCAGAGAGCTGGCTGGCAAGGACTGACCACGCTCCGGGGTTGCATGGCAGCCCCGCGGCCTCATAACTCAGGTATCGCTATTTTTAACGGAGACACTGCTGCATGCTGGCGTACACCCTGATCACCGTTTTGCAAGTCGCCTCGACCTTTTACCTGACGGTCGTGTTACTGCGCTTCCTGCTGCAACTGGCGCGGGCAGACTTTTACAACCCCATCTCCCAGTTCGTGGTCAAGATCACCAATCCGCTCCTTCGCCCGCTACGCCGGCTGATTCCCGGCTGGGGTGGCATTGATGGCGCTTCTCTCGTCCTGGCGGTACTGATCCAGACCCTGACCTACATCCTCATCCTGATCACCCTCAACGGCGGACTGCCCAACGTTAACCCAGTCACCCTGCTGACCTGGTCGGCCCTGACAGTCCTCGGGCTGATCATCAAGATCTATTTCTGGTCGGTGGTTGCCATCGTCGTCGTCAGCTGGATCGCACCCCAGAGCCACCACCCGGCCATCCAGCTGGTAGCCCAGATTACAGAACCAGTGATGCGACCAATCCGCAACCTGATACCGCCCATTGGCGGCCTGGATCTGTCTCCCATCGTGGTCTTCCTGCTCCTCAGCGTATTGACCGAGGTGGTGCAGCGCATGGCCCTGGCGGCAGGACTCGGCGGCATCGGCGTAGGCTTGTAAACCAGTTCTCAAAAGTACACCCGGTAACAAACCTAAACACGATGACACACTGATACAAACGAAAAGCAAGCCGTTGATTAATAAACTACAAATACAATAAACAAGGAATAGCATTGACCTCTCCCCGGTTTTTCCCACCCATAGCGCCAGGGAACCGGGGGGCACAAACTGGCCAATGCACGTAATATTTCCTTCACACTCGATTAATCTGCGAAGGTCCGTGTCATGAGCAATCTCGGCAGCTTGTCTCAGCAGGTAGAAGCCTACCACTCCTGGAAAAAGGAGCTGATCCGCCAGATCAGCCGTTATCGCCTGTGGCTTCAGGATAACGACCTGTTTTCCGATGACATCAGCAACCGCATTCGTCATGGCCTGGAACTGCTGATTGAAGATGAGCTCACCATTGCCTTTGTCGGCGAGTATTCCCGTGGCAAGACCGAACTGATCAACGCCCTGTTCTTCTCGGACTATGGCCAGCGCATGCTGCCGTCACAGGCTGGCCGAACCACCATGTGCCCGACCGAGCTTTTCTTTGATCGCGCCGAGAACAGAAACTATCTGATGCTGCTGCCTATCGAGACCCGCAGCGGCGACATCTCACTCCACCAGCTTCGCAAGCAACCCCAGCAATGGGTCCGTCATGAGCTCGACGAAAGCGACCCGGACGTCATGCGGGAAGTGCTGGCCGAGGTGGCCAAGGTCAAGAGCGTCAGCCCCAACGAAGCCCGCCAACTTGGGTTTGAGGAGCAGATGCTGGAACCCGATCGGAATAACCCCGGCCAGGTTCTGGTTCCGGCCTGGCGCAACGCCCAGATCAGCATTCGTCACCCGATGTTCGAGCGCGGTCTGCGTATTCTCGACACCCCGGGCCTGAATGCCCTGGGTTCCGAGCCCGAGCTGACCATCAGCATGTTGCCGAAGGCCCATGCGGTCATTTTCCTGCTCAGCGCAGACTCCGGCGTTACCGCCAGCGACATGACGATCTGGAAAGAGCACATCGACACCGAGCACTCCGATCACCGTGCCGGCCGGTTTGCCGTCCTTAACAAGATTGATGTGCTCTGGGACGACCTCCAGGGTGAAGCTCAGACTCAGGATTCCATTGACCGCATCCGCCAATACACCGCGGATCACCTGAACATCCGTCAGTCCGACGTGATTCCGGTCTCGGCCAAACAGGGTTTGTTGGCCCAGGTGCGCGACGATCGTGCCCTCTACGAGCGCAGCAACCTTCCCAACCTTGAGCGGCTGATCATCGACCGCATCCTCATCCACAAAGAGCAGCTGATCACCCAGAACCTGATCAACGACCTGCTCGGCATGCTGCAGAACAGCCAGGCAGCCATGCAGCACCGCCTGCAGGTGCTGGAAGAGGAGCTGAGCGTCTGTTCGGACACTCATATCGACAAAGACGCGTTGCGACGGCTCGCCGATCGTGCGCAACAGGATTACGATTTCTACTACAAGAAACTGATCACCCTCCGCTCCAGCCGCCGCCTGATGCAATCCCAAGGCGATGCGCTGAACCAGCTGGTGAGCGAAGCCCGCTTTGAACAGCATGTCGCCAAAACCCGCGAACAACTGACCAAGAGCTGGACAACCGCCGGTATGAGCCGGGGCATGGACCAGTTCTTCGAGTCGGTTGAAATCGACCTGAGCAACCTGCTCAGCGAGGGTCAGCTTGCAGAGAAAATGGTGGGCGCCATCTACCGGCGCTATAACGAAGACACCCGTGCCCGCCACCTGGAGCCGATTCCCCTGCGCGCAGGGCGCCATGTCATCGCCATCCGGGAGCTTCGCAAGAAAGCCAACCGGTTCCGCCTGAACCCCAAGAACCTGCTTACCGAGCAGAGCCTGTTGATCCGTCGCTTCTTCAACGTGATGGTCAGTGAGGCCCGCACCCTGCACGAGCGGGTACGTCAGGACGTCGAACGCTGGCCCGGAGAGGCGCTGCTGCCAATCATGCAGTACTCCATGGAGCAGAAGCAGTTGCTGGAGCACCAGATTCGCCGGCTCAAGGACATGGTCCGCACCGACCGCGACAGCAAGGCCGAGCGCACTCGTCTCGACGCCAGCATCGCCGATCTACGCAAACAGCTGGAGCTGGCTGAAACCATGCAAAAGCAGATTCGCAAACCAGCCCCGACACTGATCCAGCAGAAAGTGGTCAACATTTCAGGGATTGCCTGAGCCACCACAGCTTGCGGTTGCAGCCATGCAGGGCGGCCTTTAAACTGCATGGCTGGCTACCGTCCAACCGTCCTGCATGGTCCGGTCGCCAGACACCTTCTGCTAGGGGTCTCCAGATGCGCTCCTAGAGTTTTACGGACTGAACCAGGAAGCTATCGCGCCGATGCCCGATTCCCTGCCACCGGATTCTGTCGGGATCGTCACCCCGCAGACCCTGCACTTCGATACACCACTCACCCTGGCCTGCGGACAGACCCTGGACAGCTATGATCTGGTGATCGAAACCTATGGCACGCTGAATGCCGACGCCAGCAATGCCGTGCTGATCTGCCACGCACTCAGTGGACACCACCACGCGGCGGGCTACCACAGCATGGACGACCGCAAACCAGGCTGGTGGGACAGCTGCATCGGGCCCGGAAAGCCCATCGACACGCGGCGATTCTTCGTTGTCAGCCTCAATAACCTGGGCGGCTGCAACGGCAGCACCGGCCCCAACTCCACCAACCCGCACACGGGCAAGGCCTATGGTCCGGATTTTCCCGTTGTAACGGTACAGGACTGGGTCCATAGCCAGGCGCTGCTGGCAGACCGCCTGGGCATCCAGTGCTGGGCTGCCGTGGTTGGCGGCTCCCTCGGAGGCATGCAGGCCCTGCAATGGAGCCTGAGCTACCCCGACCGGCTTCGCCACGCGCTGATCATCGCCTCAACGCCACGCCTGACTGCGCAGAACATCGCCTTCAACGAAGTGGCCCGCAAGGCGATCACTGCGGACCCGGAATTCCATGGCGGGCGCTACTACGACGTAAACACCTTGCCCCGCCACGGCTTGATGCTGGCTCGCATGGTCGGCCACATCACTTACCTGTCTGATGCGTCGATGGGCGAAAAGTTTGGTCGCGAACTGCGGGACCAGGCCTACAAATTTGGCTACGACGCCGAGTTCCAGGTGGAAAGCTACCTGCGCTATCAGGGCGAGCGGTTTTCTGAATCGTTCGACGCCAATACTTACTTGCTGATGACCCGCGCCCTCGATTATTTCGATCCGGCCTATGACTTCGACAACAACCTGGCCGCCGCCATGGCCCAGGCACGTTGCGAGTTCCTGGTGCTGTCATTCAGCACCGACTGGCGATTCTCCCCTGCCCGTTCCGAAGAACTGGTCAAGGCCATGATTGCCGCCCGCCGCAAGGTCAGCTACGCCGAAATCGACGCACCCTGGGGACACGATGCCTTCCTGATCCCGACGCCACGGTACACCGACATTTTCAATGCCTATATGGGGCGGGTTGCAAGGGAGGTGGGTGCATGAGACCCGATCTGGAAATCATCGAGCAATGGATCAACCCCGGCAGCCATGTTCTCGACCTGGGCTGCGGTGACGGCACCCTGCTCGACCACCTGCAACGGGAGAAGCAGGCTAGCGGCTTTGGCCTGGAGATCAACCCTGACCACATCACCACCTGTATGGAGCGGGGCGTCGCGGTGATCGAGCAGAACCTGGACACCCAGGGGCTGCAGAACTTTGACGACCAGAGTTTTGATGTCGTGCTGATGACCCAGGCACTGCAGGCGGTTCGTCGACCGGACAAAGTGCTCGATGAGATGCTGCGCCTGGGCCGGGAAGGCATCGTTACATTTCCCAATTTCGCCTATTGGCGACTACGCTGGTATTTGATGCGCCGCGGCAGAATGCCGGAGTCGGAAACCCTGCCGTACCGGTGGTATAACACCCCCAACATCCACCTGTGCACCTTTAAGGATTTCGAGGCCCTTTGCCATCGGAAGAATTTCCAGATCAAAAACCGAACGGTGGTGGATGGCCAGCACCGGGACCGCTGGTTAAGCCGCCTTTGGCCCAATATGCTCGGGCAGATCGCGATTTATCGCATCACCCGGAAGGAGGACTGATCATGACTACGTTCCCACGCACTATTTTGAACCTGTTGATCCTGTTCTGGCTGAGCCTGACAGCGACCCAGAGCCTCGCTGAGAGCGTCGACTTCGGGGAGTACGAAGTTCACTACAGCGTGTTTCCCAGCACCTTCCTGACCCCGGAGGTCGCTGCTGAGAACAACCTGAACCGCAGCAATGCCATCGGCATCCTCAACGTCAGCATCATGCGACAGAATGAGCTGGGCGGCCTTGAGACCGTGAGTGGCCAGGTCGAAGGCCAGGTACTTAACGACATCCAGCAAAGCCGTTTCCTGGCGTTCCGTCGTATACAAGAAGGCCAGGCCGTGTATTTTATCTCCGAGTTCCAGTACCGCTCCGGCGAGCTGCTGACGTTCAAGGTGACGGCCCGTCCTACCGGACACCCCAGCGATCTGCCGATTCGCTTTGCCCATACCCTGTATAACGAAGACTGAGTAGACCATGAGCACCACAGCGCAGCCGCTGGTTATCGCCAGTAACAATGCGGGTAAAATCGCCGAACTGACCGAACTGCTGGCACCGTTGGGGCTCAAGCCCACGGCCCAGCGGGAGCTTGGCGTCGATGAGACGGAAGAACCCGCCGTCACCTTTGTTGAAAACGCCATTCTCAAAGCCCGCCACGCTGCCCGGGCCACTGGTCTGCCAGCGCTGGCGGACGACTCCGGGCTGGCGGTGGACGCCCTCGGCGGTATGCCGGGCGTGCGTTCGGCCCGCTACGCAGGCCCCGATGCCAGCGACAGTGACAACATCCAGGCGCTGCTGGCGGCACTGGAAGGCACGCCTGACGAAGCTCGTACTGCTCAGTTCCATTGCGTCCTGGTGTACCTCCGCCACGCCGACGATCCAACCCCGATCATCTGCCATGGCCGCTGGTCCGGACGTATTCTGCCGGCCCCCAGGGGCGACGGGGGCTTCGGCTACGACCCTGTTTTCTGGGTGGACGAACTTCAGTGCAGCGCCGCCGAACTGTCACGCGCCGACAAAGGGCGCATCAGCCATCGGGGTCAGGCCCTGAAACTGCTGGTTGCCCAACTCGGCAGTAACGCTTCAGCCCCATGAACACGTCTTCCCCGGGGCTGTCACCAGAGCAGGTGCCGCTGAGTCTTTACCTGCACGTGCCCTGGTGCGTTCGCAAATGCCCCTACTGCGACTTCAATTCCCACGCGCTCAAGAACGACGCCCCGCCGGAGGAGCGTTACCTGGCCGCCATCCAGGAAGACCTAAAAGCAGACCTGGAACTGGCCGGAAACCGTGAGATCCAGACGGTGTTTATCGGCGGCGGCACGCCCTCGTTGATGTCGCCGGACTTCTACCATCGCCTGTTCACCACCCTCGCCGGGCACCTGACTTTCAGCCCCTCCGCCGAAATCACTCTGGAAGCCAACCCGGGCACCGTGGACCAGGCACGTTTTCAGGGCTTTCGGCAAGCCGGGATCAACCGCCTGTCCCTCGGCATCCAGAGCTTTAACCCAGCCCAGCTCAAGGCTCTGGGCCGCATTCACGACGACCGTGCCGCTCACACCGCCATAGAAGCCGCCCGAAAGGCAGGGTTCGATAACTTCAACCTGGACCTTATGCACGGCCTGCCGGGGCAAACCCCTGAGGAGGCCGTTGCTGACCTGGAAGCGGCCATGAGCTGGCAACCTCCCCACCTGTCCTGGTATCAGCTCACCCTGGAGCCAAACACCGAGTTCTACAGCCGTCCCCCGGACTTACCCGATGATGATCATTTGTGGCAAATCTACCTGGCCGGCGCGGACAGGCTTCGCCAAGAGGGCTTCAGCGACTACGAGGTTTCAGCCTGGAGCCTCCCCGGGCGGGCGTCGCGCCACAACCTGAATTACTGGACGTTCGGCGACTACCTGGCCCTCGGCGCTGGCGCCCACGGCAAACTGACCGGGGCCGACGGGAGCATTCGGCGGTACTGGAAAACCCGGCAACCCGAAGCCTACCTTGGCCGCATCGGCAGCCGAACTGCAGGCAGCGAGACCCTGGAGCCAGACGAACGGCCACTGGAGTTCATGATGAATGCCCTGCGCTTGCGGGAAGGGGTGGCGGAAGAACTGTTCAGTCAGCGTACAGGTTTACCGCTAGCGACGATTGCGGTATTACTGGGGCAGTTGCGAGAGGAGGGGCTGATTACCGCCGACCGCCTGCAAACCACAGAACTGGGGCAACGCTATCTGAACAGCCTGCTGGAGCGCTTTCTTTGAAACACGAACGCACACTGCCACCCCTGCCACGTCCATTGAAGCTGGGCGCGTTGGCAACGCTTGCCTTGTTCCTGGCACTGTTTGGCATTAATCAGGCGCTGACCACGGAGGCCGCCCCGAAGGGCATTGTCAGCCTGCAACTGGCGGCCGAAGCTGAGCGCACCCTGGCCATACTTGCCAGCTGGGGGGAAGATGGCCTGCTGTGGGCTCAGACCTCGATTTGGCTGGACTTCCTGTTTATCGTGACCTTTGTGGTGACGTTGTTGCTGCTAACCAACTTCCTGCTGGCCGACCGACCCGGCGTAAGGGAGCAAAAAATTGGGCTTTGGATTCGCGGGGCCTTCATTGGTGCGGGGCTCAGTGACATCAGTGAGAACGTGCTGCTATTGAACAACCTGACCGACCCGACCGATGCCATTAGTATCGGGGCCTCGGTCTGTGCGCTGGTGAAGTTTACCTGCCTGATTCTGGGTGCCGCCGGCCTGCTGGTCATCCGTGCGGAACGTCGGCACCCCCTTCACCCCTAACTACCTATACGGGGCCAGGCGCTGAACAACTGAAGCTCAGTCGACGCGCTTGAACAGCAGGTCCCAGACACCATGCCCAAGACGCTCACCGCGCTGTTCAAACTTGGTGATGGGCCGGTGCTCCGGACGCGGCGCGAACTCCGTGCCCGCTTGGGTATTGGCGAATCCTTCTGCCACCGCCATCACCTCCATCATGTGCTCGGCGTAGTTCTCCCAGTCTGTCGCCAGGTGGCAGATACCACCGACCCTGAGCTTACGCCGAATCCGCTGAATGAACTCAGGCTGGATCAGACGGCGTTTGTGATGGCGCTTCTTGTGCCAGGGGTCGGGGAAAAACACCATCACCCGATCCAGGCAGCCTTCCGGCAAGCACAAGTCGATGACATCGTTGGCATCAATGCTGTAAACCCGGATGTTCTCCAGCCCACGCTCTTCAACTTCTTTGAGCAAAGCGCCGACGCCCGGCAAATGCACTTCTACGCCGATAAAGTCCTGCTCTGGCGCTGCCGCGGCCATTTCCACCAGCGACCGCCCCATGCCAAACCCGATCTCCAGGTTCAACGGTGCCTCCCGACCGAACACCGCCGCAGGATCAATCATCCCCTGCTCGCGGGTCAGCCCGAATTTTGCCCAATTCCGGTCATAGGCATTTTTCTGACCCACCGTCATACGCCCCTGGCGCAAGACGAAACTGCGGATACCCCGCCGGGTAGTTACTGGGGATTGATCCGACGAGTCTTGCCGGTCTGTCATGTCGTAGTCCTCAACCACTGGAGTTCAAGTGCCGTTTATGTGTTCTGGCTGCGCAGTTTACCAGAGAACCGGACTCAGGCAGATGCCGAGGTTCGGGTGGCCGGCTGCCGGTCAAGCTTGCGATAGCCCAACGCTTCCACCAGGTGGCCCTGACGAAGCTCGCTGTCACCGGCAAGGTCGGCGATGGTCCGTCCGACCCGCAGGACCCGGTGCAGTGCGCGGGCCGACAACCCCAGTCGCTCAATCGCCTGGGTGACCAGGCGTTCACTGTCCGCATCCAGGGCGCAGGCCTCCTCCAGGGCTCGCCCGGAAAGCTGGGCATTGACCGAGCCCCGTGCGTCCTGGCGCTGGCGCGCCGCCTCGACCCGCTCGCGGACCAGAGCACTCGCCTCCCCGCTGCCACTCCGCGCCATAAACACCTCACCTTGTTGAACCGGCACCTCAACATGAAGGTCAAAACGATCGAGCAACGGGCCAGACAAGCGCGACTGGTAGCGTACAACCTGCTGGGGCGTGCACTGACACTCAATGGCCGGATGGCCACGGTAGCCGCAGGGACAGGGATTCATCGCGGCCACAACCTGGAAGCGAGCTGGAAACGTGACCTGGCGGGTGGCACGGGATATGACGATTTCGCCAGACTCCATGGGCTCCCGCAGCACCTCCAGCACCTTGCGGCTGAACTCCGGTAACTCATCAAGAAACAGCACCCCCTCATGGGCCAGGGAGATTTCCCCTGGCCGGGGGCTGCTGCCTCCCCCTACCAATGCCGCCGCAGAGGCCGTGTGATGTGGGGAGCGGAAAGGCGGCTGGCGCCAACCACCGGCGCGCACGGACAAGCCAGCGATGGAGTGGATGCTTGCCACCGCCAACGCGGCGGCATCCGAAAGCGGGGGCAACAGCCCAGGCAGGCGGCTTGCCAGCATGCTTTTGCCAGTTCCTGGAGGGCCAAACATCAGCAAATTATGGCTGCCGGCCGCCGCAATCTCCAACGCCCGCCTCGGCACATGCTGTCCGCGAACATCCGCCAGATCAGGCGCATCCACCGCCACACGATCCATCGGCATGGGCGCCACTGGGGGAAGTTGGTTCGTGCCCGCCAGATGCTCACAGGCCGTCAGCAGATGACCGGGGGCGAAAAGCCCCTCCGCGGCGGCCAGCGACGCTTCGTCCTGGTTTTCAGCGGGGATAAGAACCTGGCGGCCCGCCTCGCGCGCGGCCACAACGGCAGGCAACACCCCCTTCACTGGCCGCAGGGAGCCGTCCAGAGCCAGCTCACCAAGGCACTCCACATCTGTCAAAGCCTCTGCAGGCAACTGCCCGGAGGCGGCGAGAATACCGAGCGCGATGGGAAGGTCAAACCGGCCACCTTCCTTTGGCAGATCCGCGGGCGCCAGGTTGATGGTGATGCGTTTGGCGGGGAATTCAAATCCGGCATTGATCAGGGCACTGCGTACCCGGTCTTTACTCTCTTTTACCCCGGCTTCAGGAAGGCCAACAATCGAGAGTGCCGGCAAGCCGTTGGAGAGATGAACCTCAACGGTCACCAACGGAGCGGAAACGCCCAGGCGGGCGCGGGTTTGAACAGTAGCGAGCATGATGACCATCCTTGGTATCAAAACCAACAAGCCGGCATCCAGCGCCGGCCCATGACCCGCCCGATCCTTGGGCGGCTATACAATTCATTATCAGAACCAGGTCGTTGTCAGCACCAGGCGTTCATTCGCCCTTGGTCAGCGCCTTTTCCAGTTCCACCACTCGCGCTTCCAGTGCATCCACCTTTTCCCGGGTGCGCATCAGCACCGCCTGCTGGGCGTCGAACTCTTCCCGGGTCACCAGTTCCAGCTTAGCCAGCACTGACATGACGGTAGCCCGTGCGTGCCCTTCGAAATCATCCCGGGCAGCCCGTGCCATATCCGGTACAAACTGACCAATCTGACCTTGAATCTGGGCTAGAAAATCCTGTGGACCTTTCACGTGTCACCTCTTTATTGGGCTGAGTTGTGCCGGTTGGTGTGCCGGAGCCCTGGTGTTGGCATCGGGCGAGAGCGGCAATATTACGAAGGGGGGAGTGTAACACAATGGCGACCCTGCCATACTGTTGCCCGGACTTCGCCCAGGGCGCCAATTTGCCGCGGGCGGCGGCTGCACCACGATAGTTCACGATAAATCGTCGTGCGCTAAAATGGAGCGTCAGAAAGTCCCATTTTGGAACAGAACATCCGCAACCAACTGTTTTGAAATGTCTTTTTTGCGTTGGCACACACGATGCTAATAGCCTCGTACGCAATCCGCACAATTGGTGTGCGAGGTAGCAGCATCCCGAGTTCAACACCGACCAGTCAGGGTCCAGTTGTTGAAGCGGCATTACCAAGGAGAAACCCATGAAACTTGTGACAGCAATCATCAAGCCTTTCAAGCTGGATGATGTCCGTGAGGCACTATCCGAGATTGGCGTTCAAGGCGTAACCGTCACTGAAGTCAAAGGCTTCGGACGGCAAAAAGGCCATACCGAGCTGTATCGCGGCGCGGAGTATGTGGTCGACTTTCTGCCCAAAGTAAAAGTCGAAGTGGCCATTGGCGACAGTCTGCTGGACCAGGTCATCGAATCCATCACCAAGGCAGCCAACACCGGCAAGATCGGTGACGGCAAGATCTTCGTGACCGAACTCGAGCAGGCGATTCGTATCCGGACCGGCGAGACCGGAGAAGAAGCGGTCTGAACCGCTCCCCGGATTGATTTCCAGCCAACGCAAAAAATCTTAAATACCTGAAAAGCCTCGTGCGGAGGGCTTCATATGGAAAGCAATATCTTTCACCTGCAGTACGCTATAGATACCTTTTATTTTCTTGTCTGCGGTGCATTAGTCATGTGGATGGCGGCTGGCTTTGCCATGCTCGAATCCGGACTGGTACGCGCCAAGAACACCACCGAAATCCTGACCAAGAACGTCGCGCTGTTTGCGATTGCCTGCACCATGTACCTGGTGTGCGGATACGCCATCATGTACGGCGGCAATGTCTTCCTGTCCGGCATGGGCGAGGTTGATGTCGCAGGCGTTCTGAGTGAATTTCCTGGCCGTGAAGATGGCTTTGAAGGCGGCTCTATCTACTCGGGTGCGTCTGACTTCTTCTTCCAGGTTGTGTTTGTGGCAACCGCCATGTCCATCGTCTCCGGTGCCGTGGCAGAACGCATGAAGCTTTGGGCGTTCCTGCTGTTTGCCGTGGTCATGACCGGCGTTATCTACCCACTGGAAGGTTCCTGGACTTGGGGCAGCGCCTCTGTCTTCGGCATGTACACCCTCGGTGACCTCGGTTTCAGTGACTTTGCCGGCTCCGGTATTGTTCACATGGCCGGTGCCGCTGCGGCCCTCGCAGGTGTCCTGTTGCTGGGTGCCCGTAAAGGCAAGTACGGCCCGAATGGCGAAATCCGCGCCATCCCGGGTGCCAACCTGCCACTGGCCACTCTGGGCACCTTCATCCTGTGGATGGGCTGGTTCGGCTTCAACGGCGGTTCCGTGCTGAAACTGGGCGATATCGCCAGCGCTCACTCCGTCGCCATGGTCTTCCTGAACACCAACGCGGCGGCAGCCGGCGGCGCCATCGCGGCACTGATCACTGCCCGCATCATGTTCGGCAAAGCGGACCTGACCATGCTGCTGAACGGTGCCCTCGCTGGCCTGGTGGTCATCACCGCCGAGCCATCTACCCCGAGCGCCCTGGTTGCAACTCTGTTCGGCGCCCTGGGCGGTGTATTGGTTGTGCTGAGCATCGTGACCATGGACAAGCTGCGGATCGATGATCCGGTCGGTGCCATCTCGGTTCACGGTGTATGCGGTCTGCTGGGCCTGTTGCTGGTACCGGTCACCAATGGTGACTCCAGCTTCTCCGGCCAGATCATCGGGGCCATCACCATCTTCATCTGGGTCTTCGTGGCCAGCCTGGTAACCTGGGGCATTATCAAGGCCGTCATTGGTCTGCGCGTCAGCGAAGAAGATGAGTATGAAGGCGTCGACCTGTCCGAATGCGGCATGGAAGCCTACCCGGAGTTTGTCAGCAGCAAGTAAGACAAACCCAAAACAAAAAAAGCGCCCCTCCGGGCGCTTTTTTTCGTCTGCGGTCAGCGCTAAGCCACGCCGCGAAAAACCGTATCCTCGACATGCCGAAGGTAAAGCAGCAGGTCCATCGCCGCCTCATTCTGGGAATCAAACGGCCCCTCCGTTGTTCCTTCCCGGGTCTGGTAGAAGAATTGACCATTTACGCTCACAAACCGACTGCTCCGGAACCAGCTTTTTGGTTCCTCCCCTTGCCGCATGTCCATACTGCACCTCTCTCATACACCCAATGACTGGCCAACCAGCGCCTGTAGAAAGAGTCTAGGTAACAATTTGAAACATAGCAGGCAAACTCAGATACATTTCACTATGTTTCACAAAACTTACACCCGGGAGGAATAACAAACGCCTGTTTATTCCTGATCCCTAAAAAAGATGCAAAAAAAGCCCGCACCCAAGGGTGCGGGCTTTGATTCGGCTAACCGACGATCAGTCCTCCAGCGCATCCTTCATGAACTGGGGCTGCGCCAATGCGCCACGGTGAATGGCCTCATTGTAGTAGCGAGTCACAAACGGTCGCTCCGCCGCATCCTCTTCGCGGAAATAGTGCAGCGGATTACTCTTGCTGCCCATGGTGCAGCTCCACCACCCGGTGGGGTAAACCGGCTGCGGGAATGGCAACGTGACCACGTGGGCCAACCCGGCTTTTTTCATGTCCTGGTGGATGTCGCGAATGATAGTTTCGGCGTGCAGCAGGGGCGACTCGCTCTGCTGAACCACGATGCCGCCTTCCTTCAGCGCCAGCATGCAGTCACGGTAAAAGTCGAGAGCGAAAAGCCCTTCGGCAGGCCCCACCGGATCGGTGCTGTCGATGATAATCAGATCGACACTGTTAGGCTCAATGTCACGCATCCACTGGACGCCATCACCAAAGAAGAAGTTCGCCCGCGGGTCGCCGTTGGACTCGCACAGCTCCGGGAAGTACTTCTCGGACAACCGGGTCACCCGCTCATCGATCTCGACCTGCCAGGCTTCTTCAACACCCGGATGCTTGAGAACTTCCTTGAGGGTGCCGCAGTCGCCACCGCCAATGATCACCACCTTGCGCGGGTCCTTGTGGGTAAACAGCGCAGGATGCGTCATCATCTCGTGGTAGAGGAAATTGTCCCGGGTGGTCAGCATCACACAGCCATCCAGCACCATCAGGTTACCGAAGGTCTCAGTGTCGTAGATTTCCAGCTTCTGGAACTCGCTCTGTTCTTCATGCAGTTTGCTGCGCACCTTGAGGGAAAATGCCGTTCCCTCATTCTGAAACACTTCCGTAAACCAACCATCGTTCAGCGTGGTCATGCCAGTCTCCAATTCCCAGTGTACGCCCGCCAAACCGGGCCGATAGTTCGCTATTGTATGTGCCTGCCCCGCTTAGCTGAAGCGTTATGTCACCCGATTGACCATGAACTTTTCCGCCACCATCTTTTAGCCATCCCCGGGAAGCCATACAATGGCGCAATCACGCTGGCACCGGGCCAGCCGCTTTCCGATTTGGGTACCACGTACGATGACCGACGCTGCTTCCAGCAATGCCACATTGACCTACAACATCCCCCACTGGAGCGATGGCTATATTGCCGTCAATGGCCAGGGCAATGTCCAGATTCAACCCGACCGCGGTGTCAGTTCCGGCGCCATCGACCTGCCTCACCTGGCGTCTTCGCTGGCAGACCGAGGAGTCCAGCTACCCGTGCTGGTGCGTTTTACCGACATTCTGCATGATCGGGTCAACCGCCTTTGCAGCGCCTTTAACGACGTCGCCACCAAGCAGGGCTACCAGGGCCGTTACACCGCGGTTTACCCCATCAAAGTCAACCAGCAGCGGCGGGTGGTTGAGGAACTGATCCGAACAGAACCTGCCGCCAGCCAGCATCAGATTGGCCTCGAAGCCGGCAGCAAGCCGGAGCTGATGGCGGTGCTGGCGCTGTGCCAACCCGGCTCGGTGATCGTCTGCAACGGTTACAAGGATCGTGAGTACATCCGCCTCGCGCTGATCGGCCAGGCCGTGGGCCACCGGGTCTTCATTGTGGTGGAAAAAAAGTCGGAACTGCCGCTGATCCTGGAGGAGTCCCGCAACCTTAACGTCAAGCCGTTGATTGGTGTGCGTGCTCGCCTAGCCACCATCGGCAAAGGCAACTGGCAGAATACCGGTGGTGAGAAGTCAAAATTCGGTCTGTCCGCCAGCCAGGTGCTGGATCTGACCGACACCCTGGCCAAGGCCGGTGCCCTGGACTCGCTGCAACTGCTGCATTTCCACCTGGGTTCCCAGATCGCCAACATCCGCGACATTCAGACAGGCCTGCGGGAATGCGCCCGTTTCTACAGTGAGCTGCGTCAATTGGGCGCCCCGGTCTCCACTGTGGACATTGGCGGCGGCCTGGGTGTGGACTATGAAGGCACCCGTACCCGCAGTAGCTGTTCGATGAACTACAGTGTGGAAGAGTATGCCTATAACGTCATTCACACCCTGCAGGCAGAGTGCGATCGGGCCGGCATTCCCCACCCGGACCTGATCAGCGAATCCGGCCGGGCATTGACGGCCCACCATGCTGTGCTGATCACCAACGTCATCGACCGGGAACAACCCGAGTCCGGCGAAGTATCACAACCGGATGAGCAAGCCCCATCGCCGCTTCTCGACCTCTGGCGCGACCTCGAAAGCCTTGAGGACCCAACGTCGTCGCGCTCGCGGGTGGAGATTTTCCACGACGTGGTCCATGCCATTACCGATGTCCACGCCCAGTTTGCCCACGGTCTGGTCTCCCTGAAACACCGGGCCGATGCGGAGAAGCTCTACACGGCCTGCTGCCGTTTGCTGCAACAGCAGCTGAACAGCAACAACCGTGGCCACCGGGAAATCCAGGATGAGCTCAACGAGAAGCTGGCGGACAAACTGTTCGTCAATTTCTCGCTGTTCCAGTCACTGCCCGATGTCTGGGGTATCGACCAGATTTTCCCGGTACTGCCCCTCAGCGGCCTCGACCAGCCGCTGACCCGACGGGCCGTGATCCAGGACATCACGTGCGACTCCGATGGCCGTATCGACCTGTATGTGGATGGCCAGGGTGTGGAAAGCACCTTGCCCATTCCGGACTGGACCCGTGACGAGCCCCAGCTGATCGGATTCTTCATGACCGGCGCCTATCAGGAAATCCTCGGGGATATGCACAATCTGTTCGGCGACACCCACTCCGTCGATGTCCGCCGCTCCGGCGACGGCAGCTACGAGATCAGCGAAACCATCGAGGGGGACACCGTGGCCAAGGTACTTCGCTACGTTAATTTCGAGCCCAATGACCTGCTCCAGGCCTACCGCCACAAGTTTGCCCACAGCACACTGTCAGCAGACGCTCAGGAGGCGCTGCTGGCCGAACTGGAAAGCGGTCTTTACGGTTATACCTATTTCGAAGACTAAGACGGCCACAGGGCCGGCCGGTGAACGCCGTTACTCACTGCCGGCCTTGGCGGCCACACGATAGCTGGAAGGTGAAACCCCTTCCCACTTGCGGAAGGCACGCCCGAAGTTCGACGGGTCACTGTAGCCGAGGCGGTCGGCAATTTCGTCAATGCTTAGTGGCGAGGCTTGCAGCAACTGCGCGGCCTTGGCGTGGCGAACCTGGTCGAGGATGGCCTGAAATTTGGTGCCCTCGGCACTGAGCTGGCGGCGCAGTGTCCTGGACGATACCCCCAGGCTGTCGGCAATGGTTTCGAGGTCAGGCAACCGCCCCCAGCGCACCGACTCAAGCTGCCGCTGAACCCGGCTCGTGACGGTCAGGTTAGCCTCAAGGTGGCGCAACTCTTCTTCACACTGCTGCTC
Organism: Marinobacter zhejiangensis; assembly: GCF_900114775.1. Lineage (GTDB taxonomy): Bacteria > Pseudomonadota > Gammaproteobacteria > Pseudomonadales > Oleiphilaceae > Marinobacter > Marinobacter zhejiangensis. The sequence continues at coordinate 1,142,391 of NZ_FOUE01000001.1, read as the reverse complement.
GGCAACTCGGCGCGCCACCGGGTTGGACAAGGCAATGGGCAAATCCAGATATTTTTTGCGGAACCGCAGCTGGTTGGTGCCGGAAGAAAAGCTGACCGACGCCCCAAACATGGACGCATAGGCTTTGTCGTGGCCGGGGTTGGGATAGTTGAGACGGCAGGAACCACCTTCCAGCAAGCGGGTGCCAAACAGCAGCAGGTTGACATCCATCAACGAGGCCAGCACCACCTCCACATTGAAAATGTAGAGGTCTTCCAGATTGTGCTGGACCGTCAACTGGATGACCGCATCGTCACCATCGACGAAGAAGTCCAGCTCCATATAGACAAAGCGCACACGAAAATACTTGATCAGCACCTTCAGCGCTTCTTCAATGGTGTCACTGCTGATGGCGGCCTGGGACAACGCACCATGGGTGGTGAATTTGAGCCTGCGACCGTACTCCAGCCCCAGGGCAGGGTCACCACTGTGGCCCAGTGCCGCACGATTCAGGGCCACAAACTGGCTGACCGTGATCAGGTTGTCGGGATGGCTCAGGACCGAAGGGCGGATATCCGCCTCTGCCAGCACGGCACGGCGAGACCCGCCTTTTTCCTCCACCAGCTGGCACAGGATATCGGCGTAGTGTGCCTTGATCACTGGCAAATCCACTGCAAATTCAGACGACACCATCAGCTACCCTGTCCCAAAATCACCAAACCAAGAGTAGCTGCCGAAGCGCCAGTGGGCAATTACCCCATTGCCACAGACGGGCGACATCGCAGTCAGTCCGGACCTGTCCGAAAATGACCGAAACCTGTCAGCTTCTGACCTTCCTAAGATTGACCGCTTCTCAGACAATGAAGCCGTTGATTAGTGTCTCTGAACTAGTCCGGCTCAGCTCTCAGCGAGTTGAGCAATCTTGCTTTTAGCCACGCCTTTGCGTGGCTTTTTTATGTCCGCGCTCCAGCCAGCCCCGTTCATGGATAGTGGCTGCCCGCCCGCTACGTTACAATGCCCCCATCATTCAGACTCACTTTGGGGATCAGCATGACCGCTGATGACTACAGTCACCGCTTTGGCGGTATCGAACGGCTCTACGGCCGCCGTGCGCAAGCTGCCTTTCGTCAGACTCATATTGTGGTTGTCGGGCTCGGCGGTGTTGGTTCCTGGGCGGCCGAAGCCATCGCCCGCACCGGTATCGGCACCATCACTCTGGTGGATATGGATGACATTTGTGTGTCGAACACCAATCGCCAGTCCCACGCGCTGGCGGGCCAGTATGGCCGTACCAAGACCGATGCCCTGGCGGAACGACTGCGGGCCATCAATCCCCATGCCGATATTCGCCCACACTTCGGCTTCCTGACCCCCAACAACGTTGCCGACCTGCTTGGCGATGACGTGACTGGCGTCATTGACGCCATCGACAGCGTCAAATCCAAGGCGGCCCTGATAGCCCACTGTCAGCGCCGAAAGATTCCGCTGGTCTGCGCGGGGGGCGCCGGTGGCCAGATGGACCCGACCCAGATTCAGGTCGCCGACCTTAGCCGAACTACCCAGGACCCACTGCTCGCCAAGGTACGTAACCTGTTGCGTCGGGAGTACGGGTTCTCCCGCAACCCGAAGCGGCGCTTTGGAATCGAGGCGGTGTATTCACTGGAACAATTGACCTACCCCGCAGGCGACGGCGAAGTTTGCCTGCAAAAACCGGATACCGCAGGCCCGGTCCGGCTGGACTGCGCCACCGGATTTGGAGCCGCCAGCCCGGTGACCGCCACATTCGGCTTTGTCGCTGCGTCCCGGTTGATCAACCGCATTGCACGGAAAGCACGCCTTGGCGATAGTTAAGGTGCGTCTATTAATTTTGCCACTTCAACGGATCTGATTCCCCTATGCCCGTAAGCATCGTTATGCTCCTCGCCAGCATTGGCGTAATGTCCCTGTTCTGCCAATGGCTTGCCTGGCGCGTACGAATGCCCGCCATTCTCTTCCTTTTGGCCGGCGGTATCGTTGTCGGCCCACTTCTGGGCTGGCTTGATCCACAACCGCTGTTCGGGGAACTGCTGTTCCCGATGATCTCGCTGGCGGTCGCCATCATTCTGTTCGAAGGCAGCCTGACCCTGCGCTACGATGAGATCAAGGACCATGGCAAGATGGTTCGCAACCTGATTCCCATCGGCTCTATTGTCACCTGCGCCATCGGTACGCTGGCGGCCCACTGGGCACTGGACCTGGCCTGGGAGGTCGCGTTGCTGTTCGGCGCCATCGCCGTCGTTACCGGCCCCACAGTGATTGTGCCCTTGCTGCGGTCGGTGCGCCCCACCTCCAAACTGGCCAATATCCTGCGCTGGGAAGGCATCATCATCGACCCGGTGGGGGCCCTGCTGGCGGTTCTGGTGTTCGAAGGAATTGTGTCCTGGGGCCAGGGCAATGTGTTCAGTCACTCCCTGTTCATTTTCGCCAAGACCCTGCTGGTAGGTTTCCTGATCGGTGCCGTTGCCGGCTGGCTCAATGGGGTTGCCCTGCGCAAGCATTTGCTGCCCCAGTATCTGCACAATGCCGGCACCCTGACCTTCATGCTGGGCGTCTATGCCCTCTCCAACGAGCTGGCCCACGAGTCCGGCCTGCTGACCGTCACCGTGATGGGCATCTGGATGGCCAACATGAAACAGGTCCCCATCGACAACGTCCTGGAGTTCAAGGAGTCACTCAGCGTCCTGCTGATTTCCGGCCTGTTTATTATCCTGGCCGCCCGAATTGAATTTGCCTCCATCGCCGACCTGGGCTGGGGGCTGTTGCTGGTTCTGGGCGCGCTGATCCTGATCGCCCGCCCGTTGAGCATTTTCCTGGCGGCCATTGGCACCAATCTGGACTGGCGGGAAAAGCTGTTCCTCAGCTGGGTCGCACCAAGGGGCATTGTAGCGGCGGCGGTGTCTGCCCTGTTTGCCTTCCAGCTGCAAAAGGTGGGTTACGAAAGCGCCGGTGCGCTGGTGCCGCTGGTGTTCATCCTGATCATCGCCACCGTTACGATTCAGAGCCTGACGGCACGGCCGCTGGCCCGCTTGCTCAAGGTCGCAGAGCCAGCCGATTACGGTTACCTGATCCTTGGCGCCAACCAGGTGGCACGTCAGGTGGCACTGGCGCTGCGTAAATACGATGTGCCGGTCACACTCACCGACACCAACTGGGAAAATATCCGTCTGGCGAGAATGGACAACCTTCAGACCTACTTCGGCAACCCGGTGTCCGAACACGCCACGACACACCTCGATTTCACCGGTCTCGGCAACCTGCTGGTGATGTCCCCGTACAAACAGCTCAATACCCTGGCGACCTACCACTTCCTCGACTGGTTCGGCAAAAACCACGTATTCAGTCTGTCAGAAGGCGACCAGGACCAGCTGGCAAGGCACCAGACGGCAGAGAAAATTCAACGTACCCGGGGGCTGTTCGGCGATGCCAGCTACGCCAAGCTGGCCAGTATGGTGAGCAAGGGCTACACGGTTAAGACGCCGCAGCTAAGCGATGCCTTCACCTTTGACGCATTCCAGACGCAATACGAAGGCCAGGCCCTGGTGCTGTTCACCATCGACAGCCGTGGCCGCATCCAGCCTGTTACCAACGACTCTACCCTGAAGCCGGAAAAAGACTGGACACTGATCTGCCTGGTGCCACCGCAACCCCCCAAAGAGCGGAAAGAGAAAGAGGTCACCAACGAGCCCCAAGGTGCCCCCAAGGGCCAGAAAACCCAGTAAGACGGGACGTTACGGCGCGAGGCAGTCCAGCACCAACTTGCCTCGCACATGCCCCTGCTCCAACAACCGGTGGGCATCCGCGGCCTGGGCCAGGGTGAACACCCGGTCAATGTGTACGCGGACATCACCGTCTTCAATGAGTTCGGCGATTTCCTCCAGGTGGAAAACTTCAGGCCGGACCGTCATGCCATGGGCGCGAAGAGACATGGCTTCGGCCGCTGAAATGATTTCGTCGGCGGTCACGGTGGGTATGGTCACCAGCACGCCATGCTCGCTCAGGGTGTGAAGGGAGCGCTTGCCGACATTGCCCCCCAGCAGATCCAGCACCACATCCAGGCCGTAACACTCATCGACAAAGTCGGTGGTGGTGTAATCGATGACTTCATGCACCCCAAGACCATCCAGGAAATCCTTGTTGCTGGCGGATGCCGTCGCGATGACGTGAGCACCGCGGACCAGCGCGAACTGGATGGCAAAGTGTCCGACCCCGCCAGCTCCGGCGTGGATAAGCACTTTCTGCTCCGGCTCCAGCTTGGCCACTTCGAACAATGCTTGCCAGGCCGTCAGTGCCGCCAGAGGCACCGCCCCGGCACTGACCAGGTCCAGTTCCTCAGGTACGATGGCAAGCTCATCCGCCCTCGCCAGGGCATACTCCGCATAGGCGCCGCCATCTGCCGGAAACCCGACCATCCCCATGACCCGGTCGCCCGGCGCCAGGGTGCGGACATCCGTGGCCACCGAGACCACTTCGCCCGACAGGTCATAGCCGGGAGTCCAGGGCAGTTTTGTTTCGATTTGCTGGGCGGCGAAACCAAGCCCTTTGCGGGTTTTCCAGTCGATGGGGTTGAGGCCGGCGCCGGCAACGCGAATGCAGACCTGCCCGTCACCCGGTTGTGGCACGGCCGCAGGCTCCAGCCTTAGCTGGTCCGCGTCACCAAACCGATCGTACACGATACGGCGCATTTCTCTGGATTCAGGGGGCACGGTCAGGTTCTCCATGGCGATCTCCAGCGCAAACAGGGAAGGCTTCATTCCAGCCTAGCAGATAATTTCCGCTCCGCGCTCAGCCCTGGGGTGGCAGCCCCTGTCCGCCAGCCACCATGGCCGCCGAGAGAATGTCGCCATACTCCGCCGGCACCCGAGAGGGACGCTGGGTTTTCAGATCCACACAGGCATGGGTGGAGCGGGCCCGAACCAGCGTCTTACCATCGGCGGGGCGCACCAGCTGGAACTGTCGGGCAGAACGGAATCGGCCGTCAAACTCCGTGAGCCAAGTGCCCAGGAGCAGCCGGTCTCCGGCGTTGGCCGGCATCAGGTAATCGATTTCGGTACGGGTGATCGCCATTGCCTTTCCGGTGGCTTCATGACGCTCCCAGGTCATGCCCAGGCTTTCAATATGCGCCCAGCTGATGTCCTCCAGCCAGCGCACATAAACCACATTATTGGCATGTCCCAGACGGTCGGTGTCCGCATCGACAACGTCGATCTCCAGGATAAACGGGTTGGGCAGATCCCACGCAATCTGCTCGGCAGTCCGAGTCATCGTCCACTCTCTCCAAGGCCGGGAACAGCCTGCAACGCTAGCCGACCAATACGATCGTTGTGAAGTGAACCAAAGTATAGGTGGCCCCCGCTTGGATTGACCGATGTGATCTCTTGCAGGTGCTGTCCCTGGGTGTCGTGGAGACTGACCAGGGCCCGGCCACGTTCGTCAAACGCGACCACCATGCCATAGGGGCGAGGTTTGGGCTGGAGCCACGCTGGCAGTTTGGCCACCAGCTCCTTAAGCCACGGGTAACGGTGCATGAAGTCGATCTTGTCGTCCCGCAACGACGGAAACGCTACCCAGTATCGTCCCTGGTCGTCGACCGCCAGATTGTCCGGGAACCCGGGCAGGTTGTCGGCAAACACCTCGACCTGCCCCACTTTCGGCCCGCTCAGCCAGTACTTTAATATGCGGTACTTCCAGGTTTCATTCACCAGCAGGTAGTTGCCACCCGGCGATACGGCAACGCCATTGGCGAAGTACAGCCGGTCCAGCAGCGTCTCGGTTCGCCCATTGGCCGGGTTGTATCGCAACAGCCGGCCATGGGGCCGCATCTCCAACAGGTCGAGTTTGTAGTCTGGTTGCTGGAAACGGGAGCTGGCATCGGTAAAGTAGATCCGTCCGTCCGGAGCGATATCCACATCATCGGTAAAATGGAACGGCACGCCGCCGGACTCCCGCGACAATACCCGCAGGTCGCCCTGCGGCGAGATACTCAACAATCCTTTCCAGGCATCGGCAACAATCAGGTTACCCTGACGATCAAAGACCATGCCCAATGGCCGGCCACCGGTGACCACCCACTCCTCCACCCGGCCATCGGGCCAGACCCTGACCACTTTGCCATCCTGGGTGCCGGCGTAGAGACGGCCCTGACTGTCTTCAATGGTGTCTTCCGGACCATAGACCTCGCCAAGTGCCAACAACTCGGCCTGCTGCAATGCCTCATTGGCGGCCAGGACACCGGAAAGCTCCGGTGGTACCGGCGCGCGCCAGGCCTGGCTGTCGATCGGTGTGGGAGCCAGCAAAAAGCCCCCCAAAATCAAGAACACAGCCAGTAAAACCAGCAGAAGCCAACGCATGCAAAGGTTCCTTTTTATTTATGGTTATCAACTACTTGATCAGGCGAATCCTACCTTAACAAAACCTTTCTTCAACAGCCTCAAGCAGGCCAGAACCGTCGACGCTTCGGCGCTTGAAGCTCGGGCAGGGCTCGGGTATAGTCGCTGCTCATTTTTTGAGCGATTCGTCGCAAAACCCACGTTTCCCCGGAGCTAACCATGCTTTATGAACTCACCTCAACCGCGTTCACCTTCGCCGCATTGCTGGTGCTTGGCGGCGTAGTTTACAGCGCCAAGAGCTTCTTTGACCGCAAGATGGCCGACCTCAGCAAGCCAGATTCTTCCTGCGAAGCCGAAGCCTGAGCGAATCTCGCATTCAGTCCAGCAGGAACTGGCGACAGAGCGCAGCCACCGTGTCCGGCTTCTCGGCATGCAACCAGTGGTCGGTGCCGGACACGATTCGCAAAGTGGCATTCGGGAATAGCCGTTCCACGTCGGGCCGGTGTTTTTCCTGGATGTAGGCCGAGTGTTCGCCTTTCAGGAACAGGACCGGTCCTGCAAAGCTGCCCTCCGCCACGGGTGCCGCAGCCAGGTTACTGTAGCAAGCCTCGATGACTGGCAGGTTCAGCCGCCACCGAAAGTTCTCCGCGCCAGGAACCCGCTGAAGATTCTTAAGCAGAAACTGACGGATTTCCGGAGTCTCCACATACTCGGCAAGTGCCCGGTCAGCCTCCTGGCGATTGTCGATGGTTTCCGGCGACAGCGCCGACAAACCTTCCAGAATCGCATCATGCCGCGGCTTGTAGGTGACCGGCGCGATATCCAGCACAATCAACTTGCTCACTCGCTGAGGTGCCGACAACGCCACCTGCATGGCGATTTTCCCGCCCATCGAGTGCCCTAGCAGACAGGCCGTTTCCAAACCCTGCTGATCCATGTAGGCCAGGACGTCAGCCGCCATCGACGGATAATCCATAGTGTCGGCATGGGGCGAACGGCCATGGTTACGATGATCCAGGGCATGGATCTCAAACTGGTCCTGCAGACGCTGGGCAATACCCCCGAGATTTTCCAGCGAACCAAACAGGCCGTGCAGCAGAATCAGGGGTTGCCCACTGCCGCTGATACGATGATTGAGGCTGACCGTCATGCTAACTCCTAACTCTCCCTCCAGGACTGTGACGTAGGTCCCTGTCCTGGCAGCATTTTGTGGATTTCGTCCCGCTAGCGGAAACATTCGCACGATACATTACCACCGAACCGAAGCCATCGACCATTCCACTGGCGCAAGGTTCTCATGCGCCAAACTCAACAAGGAACCCTTGATACATGTATGAAACACAACGGCCGGAACGCCGCAGACTTCGTCGCATGCCCGCTGCAAAACTGGCTCTGGCCTGGCGCCCACGCAAAGGACTGTTCAACCGTTACCAACCTGCCGCTGGCAAGGACTTCAGCCGCAACGGCGTATCGCTGATCGACACCGATAACGCCAGTATCCTCGAAGGCGACAGCATAGAATTGCGCGCCGAGCTGTCAATGGAAGCCGGAAATCTCAGCATCGACAACCTCATTGCTACCGTACGGAACATCCGTGATGTCGAAAACGGCCAACAGGTTCTTGGACTGGAGTTCGACTTTAGCGCCAGCCGGACCATGAAATCCGAGCAAACCCTTGCCCAACTGGAACGTATCGAAAGCATCCTGACCCGCAGCGAAAACCTGCGCCAGCGGATCCAGCCCCAAGACACGCCTGAACCCCACTAGCCCGGCCACCGGACAAAAAAAAGGGCCGGAATCTCCGGCCCCAAGAAGGGTTATGTCTGAAGCGAGTCCTCAGCAGAAATACATGCAGCTCAGATACTCAGCTAATGCCTTACAGTTTTCGCGTTCCACTTCGTTATGAGGGACGAAAATTGTGCTTTCCATACAAACCACCTCCCGCAGATGAATTCAAAACGTCTCTAACCGTATAAGTAATGGTATCGTTATTGGTGTGACAAACCCTTGACAGGCTGTCCCATACGCTTGACATTTCGTAACAACATTTCGGGTATGATCCATCATCCATAGGGCACCAACCGTGGCTACCGGCGATTCAGAAATCAACGACATACCACCACAGGTTGCCGCCTCCAGCACGTTGGCACTGCTCTCGTACCTTCAGCGCAAGGGCCTTGGCGAACGCCAGGTCATCGAGGAAATTCTCGGTACATCACCAGACCAGCTCCAGGGCCCTGACCGGCACATTGATGCAGACCGCTACTACGCGCTCTGGCACTATGCCGAAAGTGTCAGTGACGACCCTGCCATCGGCCTTCATGCAGGTGAGGCGGTCGACCCGGAAAGCATGGGACTGGTCGGTCACGTGTTTTTCAACTGCGACACCCTGGGGGACGCCGTCACCCAGTATGTCCGGTTGCACCGGCTGATCAACGAGTCCGTCCTGCTAGGCCTGGAGCAGACCGAAGAGCAAACCATACTGAGCTGGCTCCCCGACAGCCGACAGCATTATTGCCGCCAGGACATGGACCGGACCCTGGCATCCGCTATGACCCGGACCCGCCATTTCATCCACCCGGACTTTCACGCCGACTGGATCGAAATGGCCCACCCTGAGCCAGACTACGCCAGCGAATACCGCCGCCTGCTGGGCGGGGATATTCGCTTCGATGCCACCGTCACCCGTGTCGCATTCGACAACCGTCACCTGAGCCACCCCATTCCACGGCGTAACCCCTATATCTATTCGGCGGTCCTCCGCCAGGTCAACAGCGTGCTGTCGCGCTGGCAACCGCAAAAGAGTTTCAGCCGCAAAGTCCGGCGTATGATTTCCAGGCAGATGTCCACCGATCGAATCAACGCCGACACCCTCGCCCAGCAGTGCCATATGAGCCGCCAGACCCTCTACCGGCGCCTCAAGAAAGAGGGCATCAGCTTTCACGACATGGTTGAAAGCGTACGCAAGGACAAGGCGTTGAGGTATGTTGCCGGCAACCAGTTTGCGCTGGGGGAAATTGCCTTTTTGCTGGGGTTCTCGGAACTGAGCGCGTTCAGCCGGGCCTTCAAACGCTGGACCGGCATGGCACCGGCCCACTATCGGGCCCAACACCAGCACCAGGAGCCGCCGCCATGACGCAGGATCTGTCATCGCTGATTGCCCTTGGTCTGTTCCTGCTTTACGCACTGGCACTATCGTGCGTCTACCGGGTGCTGCTGACCTACCGTACCGCGCCCGGCGCCATCGCCTGGATCATGGGCCTGATAGGCGCCCCTTACGTTGCCGTGCCACTGTTCCTGCTGTTCGGGCGCAATCGTTTTACCGGCTATGTCCGCGCCCGCCGTACCGGCGACCAGTCACTGCAGCCGCTGTTTGACCGGTTCGAAAGCCAGCCCAACACAGTGCTCTCTCCCGGCGACGGCGAGTTCAGCGATGACCTCAAAGTGTTCAGCAGGCTCGCCCGCCAACCCTTCACCGCGGGCAATCACTGCACCGTGCTCAAGGACGGCGAGGCAACCTTCCAGGCGCTGTTTGACGCCATGGAGAAGGCCAGCCACTACATACTGCTGGAGTTCTATATCATCCGTTCCGACCGGGTCGGTCAGCGCATCAAGAGCATCCTGAAACGAAAGCTGGCCGATGGGGTTAAGGTCTGGTTCCTGTACGATGACATTGGCAGCTTTTCGCTCTCATCCAAGTACCTGAAAGAGCTGGTCGCCGCTGGTGCTCAGGTAGCCTCATTCGGGGACGGCAACGTGCGCCGGCGGCGTTTCCAGATCAATTTCCGCAACCATCGCAAGCTGCTGATCTGCGACGGCACCGTCGGTTTCGTAGGTGGCATCAACCTGGGTGACGAATACCTGGGTACGGCGATGGGCCAGGAACCATGGCGTGATACTCATTGCCAGATTCAGGGGCCCGCCGTGCTCGGCCTCCAGCTGGCCTGGCTGGAAGACTGGAACTGGGCCAGCAATGAACTCCCGCAACTGGACTGGCCCCTGGACGCCCACCCTGCCGGTGACCAGGAGGCACTGATTCTGCCGACTGGACCTGCAGACCCCCATGAAACCTGCACCCTGTTCTTTCTGAACTGCATCAACAACGCCCGTGAGCGAGTCTGGATTGCGTCCCCTTACTTTGTTCCGGACCTGCAGATTATCAACGCGCTTGAACTGGCGGCGTTGCGGGGTGTGGATGTCCGTATTCTTATCCCGGAAAAATCCGACAACCAGCTTATTCGGATGGCAGCTTACTCTTACCTGGTTCAGGCCAGCCGGGCCGGCATTGGTATCTATCAATACCAGCAGGGTTTCATGCACCAGAAAGTCGTGCTGGTGGATGACCGCTACGCAGCCATTGGTACCGCCAACCTGGACAATCGCTCAATGCGGCTGAATTTCGAGATCACCGCCCTGTCCACGGCAGCCGCCTTTGTCCAGGATGTCGATACCATGCTGACCAACGATTTGCAGGAGTGTCGGCTGATGACCGCCAGAGACTATCGTGACCGTTCATTGCTCTTCCGGATCAGTTGCCGTGCGGTGCGGCTGCTGGCACCGTTGCTGTGACCCGCTGCCTTGCCTGCGGCCTCGAGAGCGGCTCTTTGCACGCCCACCAATGAGCAGTGAGAGCCCCGCCGTTTTCCGGGGCTTATGATTGTGAGACCATGGTTGCCCGGCCAGTGCCGCCGAGGTGTATTCCAAATCCGACAAAAGCCCGTTCATGACAGCCTTCAAACCACGAGAAACCCTAACCGAGCAAGTTGCCCGCCATATCGAGTCCCTGATTGTGTTCGGCCAACTGAAATCCGGCGAGCGGATCTATGAAGGCACCATGGCAAAGAAACTGGATGTCAGCCACGGTTCCATCCGGGAAGGGTTGTTGCTGCTGGAAAAGCGCCATATGGTCAGGAACGTGCCGAGAAAAGGCGCTTTCGTTACCGACCTCGACCGTTTTTTCATTCACAGCCTCTACGACACTCTGGCACTCTACCTGAGCCATACAGGACGAAAGCTTGCGCGGGAGTGGCAACCGGCCGATATGGAACGCCTGGAGTCGCTCTACGGCAACATGCAGACCTGCTACCAGAACAACGACTTACTAACGTTTCTGGACCTCGGCATTCAGTACACCCAGGCATCACTGGCCTATGCGGATAACTACTTTATTGTCTCTGCCATTGAAGATCTGTGGCCGTCCGCCAAACGCTGTGCCTTTGCGGCCTTCAAGCACGGTGGCCCCGAGACTCTCAATGGCAACCTGATTTATATGCGCCAATCACTGGACGCGATTGGCCGACACGATGAAGAAGGACTCTGTGACATTATCCAACGCTATGCCACTCATCAGTGTGAAAACGTCATCGCCTGCATCGACGCCAACAAGGCCAACCATGAATCACCCTGAGTTCACCGGTTTCCCAGCGATCCTGCTAACAGCGACACTGCTGAGCGCCTGTGCCACCAGCCCCCAACCGGCGACCCCGTTGCCCAGTGCCACCGAGGCAGGTACTCACCAGACCTCTCCCGAGCCCACGCGCCCTCAGCCACTGTGCGCCTGGAGCCAGATCAGAGGCATTGCAACCTTGCTGTCGACGACAAGCGCCCTGACAGACCCGACCTTCGCCACCTGGCAATTTTTCCCCGGCGACGACATTGTCTTCCATCGCCTGCCACAAGGCGCAAATACCGGGGATGAATATAAGGCACTTTTGCGGCGACCTATGACTGGCCCCTGTCAGCCGGAACTCTATCTGGTTGCCCCCCTGCTCGACACTGAATACTGAGCGCTGGCCTGCAACCAGACGATCAGTCGAACAGGCGCCCCAGGTAGTAGCCTACATTGAGGGTGACGGTCCAATCCTCCTGAGTGCTGTGAGACGTTGACAGCTGAACCGGCCCCAAAAAGCTGTCAATTCCGGCAAACAGGGTCCAGGACTTGAGGGTATTTCCCCAACGGGCGTCGCTGATCGAATCCCAGCCATTGCCAGCTTCAAAGGCGCCACCGGCAAAGAAAGGCACAAAGGGCCCTCCAAACTTTCGGTAGCCCACCAGCGAAACCAGCGCCGCGTCCTGGCCGCTGACCTCACCGTAACTGAAGCCGGTCAGACGGCGGAAGCCGCCTAACAAGATATAATCTTCGTAGCCGGCTTCGCCCTGAGTGACCACGTCCGCATAGATCGATCCAATCAGGTAGTAGTTTTTCCAGCCACCCGCTTTGGAGAGCATCATCGAGACTCGATCATAGTCCCGGTCTGCTCCCAGGCCAGGCCGCTCGAAGCGCCCTTTCAATCCGGCAAAGCTCCCCAGAGACGGTAAAAACGGGTCATCCATGGAGTCATACACCAAGCGCAGCTCCACACTGCCCTGGTCCACCCGTTCGTCCTGGAACACCAAGGCACCCAACAGGTCCTCGGTCTTGGTATAGCCCCGGGCATAGCGAAGCCTGACCTCACCATTGACCCCCAGTTCCAACCCTGCCGACAGATCCACCTGGCGCCGACTGATATCGGCCTCAGACACCCTCTGCCCACCGGGCTCGAACAGGTTGAAACTTTCCCGCTCGTACTGGGCCCCCAGGGTAATAAAACGATTAAAGCCGTAATCCAGAGGCTGAAACCATTCGGAACGGACGTAGGGGTCGGTGCCCAGTTGAACACCGGTCAGCCACTCACCACCGCGACTGTTAAGCCCGGTCATACGCAGTTCTGCCGATGCATTGAAGTGGGTGTCATAACGGAAGTTGTCTTCAAACCCCAACCCAAAACTGAGGTAGTTGGGGCCCCAGCTTTTTTCCTGGGCATCCAGATCGAGCACTGAGCCCATGTCCGAAGACGACAGTCGGTAGCCGACGGTTTCGTGATAGCCAAGGCCGTAGATACGCTTCAGGTCTTCCTCCAGACGGGCCACATCCAGAGGTTCACCGATGGGCTGGCTGATGCGCGCCTCAATGAATTCAGAGGATACCCGTCCACTCCCTTCGGCGACCTCGATCCCCACAATGGGGCCGGACTGGAAATCCCGGACCGACCGCCGCTCCACGTAGCGTTGCCATTCGTTTTCATCGACAGCCAGGGCATGCAGCTCACTGGCATGGGCCCGCGCTGTCGTCGCGCCAATCTCGATCAGCAACGGCGCTTTATAGAAATCCGCCGAGCTCAGGCCTTCCAGGTCCGGCTGCAACAGAACATCCTGATCCCCCAGCAACTGCAACTGGGCCAGGGCATTGGTCCGGGTCAACATTGTGGTGAGCTGGCCGACCACCGAGAACGCTTCTCTCAGGCTCTGGCCATGGGCCAGTGAGTCGGAGATATCCACCGCAATAATGATGTCCGCGCCCATGCCCCGAACTACGCTGATCGGGATGTTATTGGCAATACCGCCATCCACCAGCAGCTTGCCATCCAGCTCCACGGGCGCGTAAACACCGGGAATACTCATGCTGGCACGAATCGCTTTTGCCAGGTCGCCCTGCCCGATCACCACTTCCTCGCCAGTGCCCAGATCTGTCGCTACCGCCCGGAAGGGGATGGGCAACTGGTCAAAATCGCGAACCGTCGCGGCTTCCGCCGTGATGCCGTTGAGGATAAAGCCGAGGTTCTGACCGGAGATCAGGCCTCGCCCCAGGTGAAAGCCATCGGAGCGGACCCCCAGGCCCGGTGACAGCGGATAGCGCCAGGCCTGATCCTTACGGTGAATCGGCTGGTAATGCCGCCCCGGCGTGTCCTGGAAACTGGATTTCCAGTTCATATTGATGAAGCGCTGTTCGATCTCGTCCACCGGCATGCCGAGCGCGTACATCGCAGCAACGGCCGACCCCGCACTGGTACCGGCGATGTAGTCGACCGGCACCCGGATCTCCTCCAGCACCCGAAGCACCCCCACATGCGCCAGGCCTTTGGCACCACCGCCACTCAGCACCAGGCCAATTCTGGGTCGCTGGGGTTCCAGGCCATCCCCCGGTTCCGATTCATTGGCATTGGCCGACGTCCAGGCCAACAACGGGCACAACAGGAGTAAGGGAATAAGTGCGCGGGTCACGGTAATGGAATCAGTCCTTGTGGTTATCGTCTTCTGCCAGGGACAGGTGCGACGTATCCGGCACCAGCGGTGGAGGTAAGTCCCGCTCCACACCGATATCACTGCCGGCGGGTGCCACTGTCCACTCATCCAGGTGTTCAAACATCGGCACTTCAACCTCTTCCGCTTCCGCCAGGGTCACCCCGACCGGATCCAGGGTGAGACCTGAGCCAGAGAGAATACTGTCCACCTTGTCCCCGGCCACCTGCAACCGGTCGCCCGGCTCCACCGCCACCGGATCTGCGGCCGGTGCACTCGCTTGCGGCGCGGCCGGTGCCGGTCGTGGCTCTGGGGCCGACTCAGGGGTTGACGTCGGTGCTGGCGCAGGTGTTGGGGCCGCTGCGACCATAGGCTCGACATGGGCAATCATCCCGTGCTTCTGCAACACCTGGCGGTACTTTTCAGCCTGGGCCTCATCCAGCTTGTTACGAATGACCACCCGCTGGCCACTGAACATCTTGTCGACCTGATCCAGAGAAGCCTTGAACAGTGCCCGGGCATTATTACGGGCCGTATTCAGATCCGTGTTTGGCGTACATTCACCTTTGAAAACAAGCTGAAACATCGGTTGTTCACTCCCTGTTCGACGGTACATTCATCATAGTTGATCCCCCGTTGCCCAGAAAGCGCCAGAGAAACCTGGTTGGTTTTTAACCAAATCGCAAACAATTGAAAAATCCTTCCAAAAATTCAGGAAAGATAACCTGTGATCTGCAACAATCTTTGTAACGATATATTTCCGTTCGTTACACAACGTAGGGTCAGACGATGCGACACTTTCCACGATTCCAGCGCCACCTGCAGTTCGCTCTGCTTCTGGCGGGTCTGTCGGTTTCCATGTCCAGCCAGGCTGAGAATATCGACCTGCTGATGAGTGAAGTTTTCGCCACCGACGAAGCAACCTACATTGGCTTCCAGAGCGTCGAACGGACTGACATTCCCGTCACCGCTGCTGTTGACCGGAAATACCTCATCGTCGACTTCCGCATCGGCCCGGCTACCGGGCAGGAACAACTCCAGGCCAGTGTTCATAAAGCCTGCATGACCCTGCTACACGACCGCGAACTGATCCGCTCGTTATCCGATGCCGGTTACGACATGGTCTCGGTCGCGTTTGACCGCCAAAGCCAGTACGACTGCCTCTGATCACGTCGTTCTAGTCCTCACCCAGTAACCGGGGGAAGCCCTCCAGCTCCGCATTGATGGCATCCAGGTTAAACGCCTCAACGTCGGCCAGCAGTTTCTCCCCGTAGAGGGTCACCGTACGGGAACGGAAACGCTGGCCCCAGGACAGTACGCGGCTGGCAAAGTAACGCATTTGCTCCGGATCCCCGCTTTCCCGCACGGACTTCCACTCGTCGCCGAAATCCTCGGCAAGCTGGTGGCGAAGCCAGCCCCGTTCCTGCATGTTCAATGTTTCCACCAGCGGCTGCTCGGTCGCCTCCGGTACATCTTCACTTTCCACCAGCTCTTCGGATACTTCAACATCTGGCAGCGACACCGTAAAGGTCGAGCCCTGCCCCGGCTCGCTGGTTACGGTCAGCTCCCCGCCCATCATCACGACCAGCTTTCGGCTGATGGCCAAACCGAGACCGGTGCCGCCGTACCTACGGCTGCTCTGGCCTTCCTGCTGCTCGAAGGCATCGAATATCCGCTCCTGCTGGTCTTGCGAAATCCCGATACCGCTGTCGCTGACAGTAATCATCAGGCGGCAGCTCAACGACTCGCCGTCGGCGTGGCACAGGTCAACACCCGCGTTGACGGTTACGCCGCCCTGGTGAGTAAACTTGATGGCATTCCCCACCAGGTTGAACAACACCTGCCGCAAACGGGTCTCATCCAGCATCATCACGGCCGGCATGGCGGGGTCAACCGACACATCGAGACTGATTCCCTGCTCCCGGGCCCGCAGATCGAAAATGTAGCGAACATCATCCAGCAAACGGCGAACCGCCAGTGGGCCAATCTCCAGTCGCATCTTGCCCGCTTCGATGCGGGAGAGGTCAAGGATGTCGTTGATCAGCATCAGCAGGCTGCGACTGCCCGCCCGGATCGCCTCCAGATAGCTGCGCTGGCGGGGGTCGGATACGCTCTTGTCGAGCAGATCGCTGTAACCGATCACCGCGTTCATCGGGGTCCGGATTTCGTGGGACATGTTCGCCAGGAACTCGCTCTTGGCACGGTTGGCGCTCTCGGCTTCCCGGGCCAGGCGTTCGGCTTCCTGCTTGGCCGCCCGCAGCTCATCTTCACTCCGGCGTAACGCCTCCTCGGAACGGATGCGTTCATCCACCTCCCGGGACAGCTTGCGGTTCCAGTACAGGAAGATCAGCACCACAACCAGGGCGATCAGGATGACCCGGCGCACGACGGTGTAGTCCGTTTCCTGTTCGATATCCAGATGAATCCAGCGATTGTAGATTTCTTCGGTTTCAACGCTGCCCAGGCTGCCGAGCGTCTTGTTGATGATCCTTAGCAGCTCTGGCCGGCTTTTATTGACGGCGAAACGCAGCTCATACTGGTAAGGCGTGATACTGGTAATACGAAGGTTAGACAGCCCAAGTCGAGCCACGGTGTAGCTGACCGCCGGAATCTGCGTCACCATAACATCCAGGTCGCCGTTGGAGAGCGCCAGCAAGCCTTCCTCAACGTTGGTAACCGGATACAAGTCCAGATCCGGGTGGTTGATCAGCAGATAATCGAAACCGGCCTGACCTCGGACCACCCCCACCCGTTCCGTGCGAAGTTCCCGCAAGTCGCCGATAAAGCGGCCGTCATCACGAATCACCAGGGAAATGGGGAGTGTCAGGTAAGGGCGGCTAAACAGGAACTTCCCTTCCCGCTGTGGCGTCAGGGACAACGCCGGCAGGATATCCAGTTCACCATTGGCGAGCTGCTGCTCGGCACTGGTGAGGCTTTCGACCTGTTGCTGGGCAAACTTGACCCCCAGCTGCCCTTCAATCCGGCCGACCAGATCAGGTACCAAACCGCGAATCTTGTCGTCCTCCATGAACTCAAACGGCGGCCAGTGATCACGGTAGGCGATCCGCAGATTGGGATTACGCTTGAGCCAGGCCAGCTCAACCTCGGTCAGGTTTACTTCCAGTTGTTCGCCGGCATGGGGAATCGTCAGCGGCAGCCAGGCCTGCCGAATTTCCCGGTGTTCGTTGTGACTGATGGACTCCACAGCACTGTTCAGGACCCGGAACAACTGCTCCTGATCGCTCCGGACTTCCAGCACCACGTCCACCGGAAGGCTATCGAGCAGAACGGCGAGGCCAATCCCGTTGATCATCGCGGACTGGAGGAAATCGGAGACCACCGGAACCGGGCCAATAAACGCATCCGCCTGCCCGGACAACACCGTGCTCACCGCTTCACTGATGTTGGCAACATGAACGGGGTGAAAGCTCTCTACCGGTTCCAGCAACTGAAACTGGTTGCTGTCACTTTCCACCAGGGCGATGCGTCTCCGCTCAAGGTCAGCAAGGGTACGGATGCTGGCATCACCGGCATCCACAAACAGACCATAAGTCAGCGACATCAACGGCGCGGTCACCACCCGCCCCTGCGGCGGCAACTCGCCAAACGGGCGCGTGGCCACCACGGCATCAAGCTCACCCGCGTCAAGCAGACGCTCCAACTCCGGGAGTGAACCATCGACCTGAACCAGAGGCACATCCAGCTTGCGGGCAATGCGATCGAGGTAATCAATGTAGGTCCCGGCCATCTGGCCTTCAGAGGCACGAAAGGCCAAGGGCACCTGGCCACTGCTCACGCCAATGCTCAGGTCATCGAGCTGATCCAGCCAGCGCAGGTCTTCAATACCCAGAACCGGCTGCGGTGACACCAGTGGAGGCTCGGCCGCCACTGGCCAGGACAGCACCGCTGCCAGCCCCACCAGAAATCTAACGATGACACGCACAATCACTGGATATCCCCATCACTTCCACTACATTGAAAAACAGAAAGGCACTCAGAAAAAAGCACCATCGAGACGAAGGACTCCACCATGGATATCAGCAAGCGTTCTTTGGGCACCCTGTTTGAGCAGTTGGGCCTGGCCTCGGATGACGCCAGCATCACTCAGTTTGTCACCCGGTACGGACCGCTTCCCAGGGAGCTCACCCTGGCCGATGCACCTTTCTGGAGCGAGAGCCAGGCCAACTTCCTCCGCGAAGGGTTGGCTGACGACTCGGATTGGGCCGAGCTAATCGACGAACTGGACGCCATGCTGCGCCATTAGGCGCCAGCGTCCACCACGTCAGCACACACCCGGTTGCGCCCTCCGCTCTTGGCGTCATAAAGCACCTTGTCCGCCCGGTCGAAGACCGAGTCCTGGTCATCGCCAGTGCGGAGGTCCGTCAAACCGGCGGAAAAGGTGATCGTAACGGGCTCTCCGCGAAAATGAAATGGCAACTCGGCAACCTGGCCGCGTAGGTCATCCAACACCGCCTTTGCCGTATCAGTCGTGGTTTCAGGCATCATAAGGACAAACTCCTCACCGCCATATCGAGCAATAAAGTCGGTGGCCCGCAATCGCCCCTCCAGGGTTTTCGCCACCAGCTGGATAACCCGGTCCCCCGCCTTGTGGCCGTAAGAGTCATTGATGCGCTTGAAGTGATCAATGTCGAGCACGCCGATGGTCACCGGGTGGCCATAGCGTTCCCAACGCGCCATTTCAAACGACATGCGCTGCTGCCAGGCTTCTCGGTTTGGCAGCTGGGTCAGCACGTCCGTCAACGCCCGGTTTCGCTCTTCCTTCAGGCGTACCTTGATCTGTTCCGAGTGGGCTTCCAGCGCGATCACCTTTTCTTTCATTGCCTGAAGCTGCTCCGACAGGCGCCGCTCCCGTTGGCACTCCTCTTCCCGATAACGGAATACAGCGTCAGAAATAGATTCCAGGTGCTGGCTCACTGAACGTTTCAGTTCGCTCACATCGTTACTGGCATCGACCTCTTCGCCCAGCGCCCGAAGCTCACTGCGCAGGCCCTCATCAAATGCCCGGGCGGCACATTCTGCCCCGGCCAGAATATCGGTCTGGTCGACAAAGTGATCCTGCAAGGCCAGCAACCGCTCATCCAGCCGCTTGAGGAACGCCTCGAACTCCTGTTGCCCCCGTTTGATCGCCAGGATCAACAAATCAGCAACCTCGTTGAGCGATTCCCGCAGCTCCTGCCAGTCATTGCTCTCAGCCAGATGGTTACGCAGGATCTCGGCACGGGCGTGGGCGGAAACATCAAGAGTGAGCTGCGACAGCATCTGCCCGAGCAATTCGGATATTCGCCGGGCAATCTGGATTCGCTGTTCCAGATCCTCAGCGCACGCCCCCGGCCGAGTCTCCGCTCGTTCAGTGGCAGCTGCAGGCCCGGGTTTGCCGTCATTCGACTCATCACGCCCGCTACGAAACAGCCGCCCCAAAAGGCCGGAGCGCTCCGTGACGCCGTTGCCCTCACTCGCCAGGGCCCGGACCATCAGTTCGGCCAGCTCCGTGAACCAAGGAGCCCACTGACTGGACTGGGTCACCGGCTGATGCCAGCGCATCTCAAGCGCCTTCAGACGATCTTTCTCCTCGGCAAACATGGGGTTTGCCTGGGCCACGCCAATCAACTGCTCTACCCGCTCGGCCAGCTTGCCGCGTTGGGCAGCTTGCTCGTCATCAAGCTCGGTTAACTGCAGGTCAATGGCCTCCTGCAGTTTCCGCAAACCGCCCAGGTCAGAAGAACTCTGCCTCAAACCATCCCGCAACTGCGTCAACAGCAAATCCAGCGTCTGACTCTGGCCTTGTGATGCCAGGCTCGTCCGAACCAGCAACCGACCGAGCAGATGGCGCTCCGACTCCCAGGCCTGCTCGCTGATTTCCCGATATTCCTGTTCCTGCAGGTACTTGGCTTTCCAGGAATCTTCTGACGACATGCAACTCCCCTGTGCAGTTGAACTTCCGTTATCTAAAAAGTGATCTTGGCCCGGAGCGTATGCTTATGGTTACGAACTATAGTCGTTTCCCGGTGCTTCATCGAACGGCGTGGACACATCGCGGCTATCGGCCTGGCGTCGTTTGGCCCGGGGGTGGCTTTGATCGTAGATGTGTGCAAGGTGCTGGAAATCCAGGTGCGTATAGACCTGGGTGGTGGAAATATCCGCGTGGCCAAGCAGCTCCTGCACCGCGCGTAAATCGCCACTGGATTCCAGCATGTGACTGGCAAAGGAGTGCCTCAGTAGATGAGGGTAAAGGCGTTGGTCAGCCCCCTTGGCCAGCCCCCAGCGTTTGAGCCTGGCCTGAATGTTACGCACACTGATCCTTTGACCTCTCTGGCTCACAAACAGGGCCGCCTCACGGTCGTCCACCAGGCCCTGGCGAACCGGCAACCACGCCTGAATCGCGGCCAGAGCTTTACGCCCCACTGGCAGCACCCGTTCCTTGTCGCCTTTACCCACCACCCGCAGCTCGCCACTCTGCCGATCCAGATCGTCCATATCGATACCGGCCAGCTCCGACAGTCGCAACCCCGATGAGTAAAACAGCTCGAACATGGCCCGGTCACGAACTTCCAGGGGATCGTCAGGGGCGGCGTCCAGCAAGCCGTTGAGCTGATCAACGTCCACCACCTGGGGCAGTTTTTTCGGTGATTTCGGCGCCCGCACGTCCAACGCCGGATTGTCCGTAGCCAGCCGTTCCCGGATCAGGTAATCAAAAAACCGGCGAGTGGCGGACAGGTGGCGGGCGATGCTGCGCCCGGACAGCCCCTCGTGGCTCAGCACCGCAACATAGCGGCGCAAGCCATGGCCATCAAGGTCTGTCCAGTGGAGGGTATGGCGGGCAAGATAACCCGCCAGGCGCATCAGGTCGCGGCGGTAGTTCAGGCAGGTATGACGGGCCTGACGCCGCTCCGACGCCAGGTGCTGAAGAAAACTCTCAAGGGGACCAACAAGTTCCGCGGTCGGTTCACCGCTTACCGATGCCGGCTCCGCGTCTCTGGGCACACGGCCTCTCGCCACTGTCAGGAGTTCTCCGCCACCACATCCATGACCAGTGGAGGCTCACAGTACCGTTGCATCATCGACGGCAACAGGCGGCTCAGGGTGTCACTGATGTAGGTCAGGAACAGCGACCCCATGTTTTCATCAAAATAGCCGGGCTGACAGCTGCCAATGGCAAACACGCCCCGGACTTCGTTGTCACGCAATGGCACCAGGGCAACCGACGCGATCGGCTCGTCCCGGTCCGGGAACAGGAAGGCCCGCTCACTTTCACGGAACTGCCCACACACAGCACGGTCACCGGCGAGCAGGTCTCCCAGACGCTCATCCGCCTCTTGCGGGCTGACCACCTGCAGCGCACCTTCCGGGCTTTCCGCCAACGGCTGGTCCGTAAACACAATGACCGAGGCGGCATCCAGGCCAAAATCGCCACGGATGCTGTCATCAATGGCAGCCGCCATGTCGTTCAGGTTGTCGGCCTCAATCACATGCAGCAACAACCGTTTGCTCTTTTCGAACAGGCGGTCGTTGTGACGGGCAATGGACACCAGCTCAACCAGCTCCCGCCGCAGCGTATCCCGTTGCTCGCGGAACAAATGAACCTGGCGTTCCACCAGCGAAATGGCCCGGCCGCTGTCATGGGGAAGGGTCAGGCTACGCAACAGTTCGTCCTGACCGAGAAAGAAATCCGGATGCTCCCGCAGGTACTCGGCAACCGCTTCGTGGGTCAGTGTTTCGGCCGTCTCTCGGGCCGTTTGCTCAGTCATCGACTTCTCCTTACCTGTTCAGCCACCGTGCCCTTTCTTTTTGCGCTCGCTGGGCTTTTTGTTTTTCCGGGGACGGGGGGAAGCCCCCTCCGAAGGCAGCCGCAGCTGCCCCTCAAACACCGTTGTAGCAGGGCCTTCCATCATAACAGGGGCCCCTTCCCCCGACCATTCTATGATCAGCCGGCCGCCGGGCAACACCACCTCCACCCGCTCGTCGAGCAGGCCACGCAGGCGTCCCGCCACAACCGCCGCGCAGGCGCCGGTGCCACAGGCCAGAGTCTCCCCAACGCCACGTTCAAACACCCTCAGGCGAGCATGACGACGGTCGACCACTTGAAGAAAACCGATGTTGGCCCGCGCCGGGAATGCCGGGTGGCTTTCCAGCAGCGGCCCAACCGTCTCAACCGGGGCGTCGTCAACGTTGTCCACCACCAGCACCCCGTGCGGATTCCCCATGGAGACTGCACTGAGCTCAAACGACTGATCACCGGCTGCAATCGTATAGGTGGTCTGAGCCGCGTCTGCGTCGAAGGGAATCGCCGCTGGCTCCAACTCCGGAACCCCCATATTCACGGTTACCAGACCTTCACGGCCGATTCTCAGTTCAATCACACCCTTGGCGGTCTGAACCCGGATCACCTTCTTGTTGGTCAGCCGGTTGTCGCGGACAAAACGGGCAAAACAACGGGCTCCGTTGCCACACTGTTCAACCTCGGAGCCATCGGCGTTGAAGATCCGATAACGGAAGTCCACATCCGGCATCCCCGGCGGCTCCACCACCAGCAGTTGATCGAAGCCAATACCGAAGTTCCGGTCCGCCAGCTTGCGGATCAACTCGGGCTGCAACCGGAACGGCTGGCTGATGGCATCGATAACCATGAAATCGTTGCCCAACCCGTGCATCTTGGTAAAGGTCAGCAGTGGCCCCTGGCCACGACGGTTCTGATTCATCGCAACCGTCACTCCGGCAGGCAACTTTCAGGGGCCAGCTGGTCGTCGAGGGTTTCCCGGCGACGAACCACATGGACCTGGTCGCCGTCCACCATCAGTTCCGGCGGGCGGTTGCGGGTGTTGTAGTTGGACGCCATCACAAACCCGTAGGCGCCCGCCGAGCGAACCGCCAGCAAGTCGCCCGGCGCCAGGCTGAGCGCTCTGTCCTTGCCGAGGAAATCACCGGTTTCACACACCGGCCCCACCAGGTCCCAGGCTTTTTCTTCCACATCATCCCGCTGCACCACCGGAACAATTTCCTGCCACGCGCTGTACAGCGCCGGACGAATCAGGTCATTCATAGCAGCATCAATGATGGCAAAATTGCGCTGATCAGTGCACTTCAGGAACTCCACCTTGGTAACCAGGATACCGGCATTGGCTGCAATCGAGCGGCCCGGCTCCAGCACCAGTTTGAGATCCCGGTCACCCAGGCGTTCCGCCAGCTTCGCCACATATTCGGCCGGCTCCGGTGGCTGTTCCTGGTTGTAGCGGACACCCAGCCCGCCGCCCATGTCCAGATGGCGAATACGGATACCCTGTTCGGCCAGCTGGTCAATCAACGCCAGCACCCGGTCCAGAGCATCCAGAAACGGCTCGACCGTGGTCAGCTGGGAGCCGATATGACAGTCAACGCCAATCACCTCAAGGTTGGGCATGGCGTTTGCGCGGGCATAGATGTCCGGCGCCTGACCAATGTCCACGCCAAACTTGTTTTCTTTAAGACCCGTGGAAATGTAAGGGTGGGTACCCGCATCGACGTCCGGGTTGACCCGCAGGGACACCGGCGCCCGCACACCCAGCTCACCGGCAACTTCATTGAGCCGGTCCAGTTCGGTGTCAGACTCCACGTTGAAACAGTGAACGCCCGCTTCCAGCGCCTTACGCATTTCCCAAGGCTGTTTGCCAACACCGGAGAACACTACTTTGGCGGGATCGCCCCCCGCCCGGATCACCCGCTCCAGCTCACCGGCAGACACGATATCAAAGCCCGCACCCAAGCGAGCCAAGACGTTCAGTACCGCCAGGTTGCTGTTGGCCTTGACCGCATAGCAGATCAGCCGGGAGCGGCCAGACAGGGCCTCGTCATAGGCCCGGTAGTGACGCTCCAGGGTCGCCCGGGAATACACATAGGCCGGGGTGCCAAAACGAGCGGCAATATCAGCAACAGGTACGTCTTCGGCAAACAGCTCGCCGCTGCGGTAATTGAAGTAGTCCATTCGTAATCCTGAAATAAATGTGAGAGGGCTAGCGCGTTTGCGGATCAGTGACCGCTGGGGGGCACTCCGGCTCCGGCATTGTCGTTGTCGTCGTCCTCAACCGCAGTCGCCGGCGACACCTCCGACACTGGCACCGCCAGCCCGGCGTCCCGATATAACGGTCCTTTCTGGCCACAGCCGGCCAACAGTACCTGGACGACCATCAGTAAGGTCACACATACCCTGCGATGTGCCATGGACAACTACCCTCTGGTTGCAATAACCGTCGAGTATACCTGACTGCAACGCCAGGGGGCGAGGTCAGCCTTGTTGTCTGAGTGCCCGATTCAGCGCCTGCTCCAACTGCTCGCAATGATGCAAGTACTGCGTTGTCTGCAGGATAGGCTGGTAGGCCTCCGGGTCCAGGTCATGGGGCAGGTGCAAATCTGTCAGGTACACCGGATAGAACTCGCTGGATGTCCGCCGGGCATGAATGTAATGGGCCACCGCCGGGATCAACCGGTCACCGTATTCCTCGGCGCAAAACTCCTGTTCGTCGCAGTAAATATCAAAACAGACCTTGCCCTCGCCATCCCGGACACCCACTGCCTGAACCTGCAATCCGTGCAAGGGAATATCGTCCGCCGAAAAATCACGCCGCTCGGCATACCAGCGGCCGTTTCTGGCCACCAGCTCACAGCATCGAACTTCCGTCGTCGCCAGTGGCCCGTTGAGCGCCTGCCGCAGCTGACGCCGCTCAAGCAGGTTATCCAGAAAGCGAAGCAACGGTGTCAGCAGATAACGACGACCGCTGTACTCCCGCTGCCAGCAATACAGTGACCCGGTCTCATCCAGCACCCACAAATGCGCACGCTTGCCCACCACCTGATAGAACACCTGAACGCAGCCCGGCTCTCCGTTATCAAACACACACCGTAACGGACCATGATCAACCAGGGCATAGCGATCCACCACCACCGGCGCGTACTCTGCCTGGGGCCGGCGCAGGTGATCGAGCAGGCCAGCCACCCCATCCACGACGGTAAATCCGGGATCCTTGCCGACAAACTGGAGAACAAAGTAACGACGATCGACCTCAATCACATAACGCAGGGGGTGAGGCCCGCGGCCGCCCGCAAAGAACTGCCGTACCAGGTCGCCAAACAGTTCCTGCAGACGACGGGCGATACCCTGGCCATGCCCGGGGCTATGGCTGTGCACCACCACTTTCGGCGGAAAGCGTGGGTCTTCGGCCACCGCCGCCAGTACATGTTTCAGGCTCTGGATCAGGGTGTCACCAGCGGCATAGTGCTGCAGACTCACCTCACACCAGGAGTTGAACGTGACCTGATCAATCGTCCGCACAAGGTTCTCGCGACCACCACTGAACCCCAGCGAGTCGTTCCGGCTACTGAGCTTTTGCAAACCTCGCTCGGTGAACCGAGCCTGAGGATCCAGACCGACATTCACCAGCAACAGGATGCGTAGCGGTCGAACCGGCTGTTCCAACGCCTCCCGGCCAGGAGGGCCGATCGGTGACGGCAGGTTGGTGTCGAGCACCTCCAGCAGCTCCCGGGCTTCCGCGACGCTGGCAGCGGTGGTTCCGGAACGGACATTGAGCCGGGTAGAACGATTGAGCAAACCGTTGCACTGGCACCACAACACCAGTTCCGCCAGGCTGCTGGAACGACGGATGACCGGCTGCCAGTAGGCGTCGCCTGGATTCTCCAGATCCCGGTAGAGCAACCAGGCATCGCCGTTCCCACCCTGCTCGGACTGGTGATAGAACGACAGGTTTTCCTCCGCCAGCGACGGCGCCAGGTTGGGGTTGATCAGTTCGACCTTGCCGGCCTTGCGTTGGAACACCGCATACAGTTTGCGCCCCAGCAGGTTCAGGTCACCACGGCTGATTGCGCTGTCCTGGTCGTCGCCCCGGGCGAGACGGGACAACAGCCGGTAACTGTGGGTCAGTTCGCCAACCACGTTGCGCCGCAAGGTGATTACGTCTTCGACCCGCCACCCCTGGCGGTTGTCCAGAAAGCCCAGCGCTGCGCCATCCCAGCCCCAGCCATCCACCAATGCCCGCAACAATCGTCCGCGCCACAATTCACCGGTAAACCCGGCCCGGCTCAGCGGGAAGCCGGCCTTGAGGTAGAGACTTCGTCGTACCAACTCCAGCCGTTCGGGTTCCTCCTGAAGCCAGGTTTCCAAACGGCGGTAAAGTTGCACATAGGGGTCCAGCACGTCGGGGTCGGTTTCCCCGCGGTACACTGCAGCCTTGAAGGTAAGCGCCAACGGCTCCTGGTCCGGGCTTCGGGCATAGCACTCGATCAGCAGCAGCTTCAGGATGGATTTCCAGGGCGAATCAATGCCCTTGTACAACTGCCACACACCCGCCCCGAGAAATTCCGCCGGCGGAATGGCGGGTACCGCTCCGAAGTCAATGTACTCACTGGCCCGGATAAACCGGCACTCCACCAACTGTTTGACACAGTGGTCATAGCGATACTCATCCTCCACCGGCACCAACCACCACAAGGGATAGCTGCCCCCGAGGTGGATGCCGGTGCGGTAGAATTCATCCAGCAGCAGGTAGTGCTGGGCACTGCCACAATTTTCACCCGTGACCTCCGCCCGCTGCCGCCCCTGACGCCAATCGTCCGCGGAAAATACGAAGATATTGAGTTCGACACCAAGCACTGCGGCCCACTCCGACACTTTGTCGGCTTTTCGCTCCAGGAGCCGTACCGCACGGTCCGGCAAATCTGGCCTGTGGCAGAGCCAGACATCCAGATCACTGGCCACTGAATGCCCCAACGACCCGGGACTCCCCATCAGGAACAGCGCCGTCAGGTCCGGTGGGCGTTTGCCCGAGTCCCGGTGGCGGAACGTGCGCGCCAGCCGCTGCGCAGCGCCGAGGGTCTCATCGCAAGGTTGATAGTGGTTGAGGCCAAAGGGGCAGTCGCGCTCGAAATACCCCGGCAGGGACGGATGATTGACGTGGAAAACCAGAGGCAGAATATCCAGCACCACCTGCTGACGGTACGCCAACGCCGAGCGGGCCCGCTCCCAGCGGCAGCGGTTGACCGCCACAAAGCGGTCGCGCAAACGGCGGAGGGTCTTGCGGTCAATGCCGTCATCGAAATCAAAGGCAATGGCAGGGGAATGACGACTCAAGACGACTCCGTGGGAAAGGTTCTTTCTGGGTTGAATATCAGTATGATATCCGGGCAGGGCCTGCCGTTTCTATGAGCCCAGAGTAGCAAAGATAGCACTGTAACACTGGACAGGCTTTACAACCCAGCAGGGACAACAACACGTGAAAGAGTTCTTCATCCGGCGTTACCGTTCTGAAGCGGGCCAGGGCGAAGGCCGGCGTACCCTGGTGCGCGTCGATGACCGAGGCGCGATTACCTACGCCGACAGCAATGCCGAGGCGGTTCTGGGCGTTGATGCCCCACACCTGGTCGACCACCCGATCGCACGCATCCTCGCCACCCGCCAGGACGACCCGTTTGCCAGCAGCCAGCGCCATCGGTTCAAGAGCGGTGAACCGGTACTGATTACGCTTCGCCACAAGGACGGCTATTTCTTTACCGCCGAAGTCACCCTCCGCCTTGAAGAGAAGGACTCAGACCAGCCGGCCAGCGCCCAGATCCTGTTGCGGGACCAACCTTCCCTGGACCCCCGCTTGCTGCAACTGGTGGAGGCCACTGGCGAACTGGGCATCTGGGAACTGGATCTCCAGACCAACCAGGTGAGCTGGACCGAAGGCGTGTACAACCTGATGGAGCTTCGAAGCGGTGCCGATATCACCCCGGAACAGGCCTTGTTCTACTGCCAGACCAAACAGAGCCGGATTCGCGCCCTGTTCCGCCGCTGCATTTCCCGCGGGCAGCCTTTCACCATTACCTTCGAACTGCTGACCACCCGCCAGCGCACCCGGCGAGTACAACTGACCGGGCGTGCGATCAAGTCGGGCAACCGGATCGTCAAACTGGGGGGCACCCTGGTGGATCTGACCCGGGAAATGGAACAGGAAAAGGCCGCCCACAATGCCCGCACCCTGCTGTCAGCCATCGTCGGCGCAACCCCTGACCTGGTGGCTGCTGTAGACACCGACCTCAACCTGCTCTGTTACAACGAGGCCTACAGCCGCCATTTCCAACAGGCGTTTGGCCGCGAGCCCCTCGAAGGCCAAAGCCTCAGTACACAACTTCGCGACTTCCCCAACGAACGTCGGTTGCTGGAGCGACTCTGGCACCGGGCGTTTGAAAGAGACAGTTTCGCGGTTGAGATGCCGCTGACCAGCCAGCAGGACAACGCCCAGGTTTACGAAGTTCACTATCAGAAACTGAACGGCGCCGATGGTGAGCTGATTGGAGCCGTGCACGTGGCCCGGGATATAACGGAGCGCATCCGCACCAGTGGCAGTCGCAATTACCTCAACACCCACGACCCCATCACCGGCTTGCTCAACCGACGCGAACTGATCAAACGGATGGGACGCCTGCTGGATCAGCCAGAGCACCCGGCCAGCGCCCTGCTCTACATCGACCTGGACCACTTTGCGAAGTTCAACGACAACTTTGGCAACGGCACCTGTGACCGTTATCTGCGCGAACTGGCCAGCGCCCTGGGCCTCAAGGTCCGGCAACGGGATGCCCTGGCCCGCCTGGCCGGTGACACCTTCGTGCTGCTATTGGAAAACTGCTCCGAGAGCGAAGCCCGTAAAGTCTCTCAAAACCTGCTCGATCTGGTTCAGGACTTCTCGTTTGAATGGAAAGGCGAAGTACTGAACACCACCGCCAGCGCTGGCCTGTTGGTATTGGAGGAGCGACTCCCTGAAGACCCGGAGCAGCTGCTGGCGCAGGCCGCTGACCTCTGCCACACCGCAAAGGTAGCTGGTCGCAACCGCCTGCACACTGCCAGCGCCGACTCCAAGGCCCTGCAGGAAAGCGAAGCCCGTAAGCTCTTTATTCACATCCAGAACTGTCTCGACAAGGGTGAACTGAAACTTGCGTATCAGGCCCTGAGGCCCGTGGCCAGTGCCACCTGGGGCGACCACATCGAAATTCTGGCGCGCTTTCGCGGCCTCAATGAAGGCGACGAATGGTTAAAACCAGAACGGTTCCTGCCGATCGCCGAACGCTTCGACCTCGCCAGGCGCATCGACCGGGAAGTTATTCGCCAGACTCTGGCCTGGTTAGGCGAACACAAGCTGCTGGAGCCTCGACTGAAGTACTGCGGATTTAACCTGTCGCTGGCCAGCGTCCTGGATGACAGTTTTGGCGATTTCCTTCAGGAATTGCTCGCCGCCAGCAATTTCAGCAACGACAGTTTCTGCATGGAAATTAGTGAAAGCCACGCCAGCCAGTATCCGGATGAGGTGGCGGTACTCTGCGACACCCTCCATGACCTGGGGTGCCAGGTAGCTCTGGATGGAGCTGGCGCCTCGGTGGGCAGCTACACCCTGGCGTCGCGACTACCGGTGGACATTATCAAACTGGATCGCAGCATGATGACCCAGCTGCACCAAGACCCGGTGCAACAGGTGATGGTGGAAGCGATGCACAAGATCGCCGCTTCGGCAGGCAAGCTGACGGTCGCAACGTTCATTGAGAACGACGACACACTGCGCAAAGCCAGAACCCTGGGCCTGCACTTTGGCCAGGGCTACCGCCTGCACAAGCCCCAGCCACTGGAAGCGCTGGCGCCTGTGCAATGGGACGTACCCCAGGCGGGCGCTTAGCCCGCCAGCGCGGCCCGGGCCCGGGCTACAGCAGCACGAACCTGCGCGGGCGCGGTTCCACCCAGGTGGTCACGGGCCTGGACAGACCCTTCCAGGGTCAGCACTCCGAACACGTCATCAGCGATGATGTCCGAGAACTGTTGCAACTCGGCCAGAGTCATCTCTGACAGGTCACGGCGCTCGGCCACCCCAAAAGCAACGGCCTTGCCAACCACTTCATGGGCATCACGGAACGGCATGCCCTTCTTGACCAGGTAGTCCGCGAGGTCGGTGGCTGTGGAGAAACCACGCTTGGCCGCTTCACGCATGTTGTCCACCTTGGCGGTAATGGCCGGCACCATATCGGCATAGGCCTTGAGGCAGCCTTTGACGGTGTCGATGGTATCGAACAGCGGTTCCTTGTCTTCCTGGTTGTCCTTGTTATAGGCCAGCGGCTGACTTTTCATCAGGGTCAGCAGGCTGACCAGATGGCCATTCACACGGCCGGTTTTGCCACGCACCAGCTCAGGCACATCGGGGTTCTTCTTCTGCGGCATGATTGATGAACCCGTGCAGAAGCGATCCGGCAAGTCAATGAAATCGAACTGAGCCGACGTCCACAGCACCAGCTCTTCACTGAAGCGGGACATGTGAGTCATCAACAGCGCGGCAAAGCTGCAGAATTCGATGGCGAAGTCACGGTCACTGACCGAGTCCAGAGAGTTCTCGCTGGGGCGGTCAAAGCCCAGCAGGCGGGCGGTGATGGTTCGGTCGATCGGATAGGTGGTACCGGCCAGGGCCGCGGCACCCAGAGGCATCACGTTGACTCGCTTGCGGCAGTCCTGCAGACGGTCAGCATCACGGACCAGCATCTCGTACCAGGCCAGCAGGTGATGACCAAAGGTCACCGGCTGGGCCGTCTGCAAATGGGTGAAGCCCGGCATGATGGTGTCAGCCTCACGCTCAGCCAGGTCCAGCAGGCCCGCGCGCAGGCGGGTCAGCTCTTCGGCAATCACATCAATTTCGTCACGCAGGTACAGGCGGATATCGGTAGCAACCTGGTCGTTACGGCTGCGCCCGGTGTGCAGTTTCTTACCGGTGATGCCAATACGATCGGTCAGACGGGCCTCAACGTTCATGTGCACGTCTTCCAGGCTGACCGACCACTCAAACTTACCCGCTTCGATATCGGCCTTGACCGCTTCCAGGCCCTCAATGATCTGCAGCTTCTCCTCATCCGTCAGCACACCGACTTCCGCCAGCATAGTGGCATGGGCAATGGAACCGGTGATGTCGTGATGGTACAGGCGCTGGTCAAAGCCTACCGAGGCGGTAAAACGCTCGACAAAAGCGTCCGTGGGTTCGCTGAAGCGGCCACCCCAGGGTTTTTCGGAGGTCTTGCTTGAATCCGTCATGATCTACTCTTTCCTGCTGACAGCCCGGCATCCAGGAGATTGGCTGAGTCTCCCAATTTACGGACATGGGTTTGCGGATATGGGTCAAATCGGGGGATTATAGCACCCTCAGGGGTGGCCACGGCCAGCGGTCACCCAGAGCACAAGGACGACAACCACAACCATGTCAAAACGACCCACGGCTTCCAGACCCGCCGAAGCCCTGAGCAACGACTTTTTTGTGCCGGACCTTTGCCGGGTGCGCGCGGTATTCATGCTCCTGGTGACCAGCGAACTGATGGTTCTGCTGCTGGCCGTCGTCCACTCCCAAAACCAGTGGATCGACTGGAATTACTTCGGCCTGCTGTCGTTGTTCGTGCAGTGGACCGTACTGACCAGCGCGGCACTGATCTGCATCCTGCGCCCCTGGTTCAGCCGCCTGTCGACCGCCCGGGCCACGATCCTGATAACACTGCTGGTGCTGGCCGATGTTTTTGCCTTCAGCCTGTTCGCCGACAACGTACTGAACCCGGAACCGGGCATCACCGGCTGGCTGGCGATCGGCAAGAAACTGCTGGCCGCACTCATCATTACCCTGATGGTATTGCGATATTTCTACCTGCAGTTCCAGTGGCAGCAGCAACGGCAGTCGGAAATGCAGGCACGACTGGCCGCCCTCCAGGCCCGCATCCATCCGCATTTCCTGTTCAACAGCATGAACACCATCGCCAGCCTGATCAGCACTCGCCCGGAACAGGCTGAAGATGCCGTACTGGATCTGTCCGAACTGTTCCGTGCCAGCCTGCGCACCCAGGATCGCCTGATCAGCCTGGATGAAGAGCTGGCCTTGTGCCGCCGTTATCTGATGATTGAGGGATTGCGTCTTGGCGATCGCCTGGAGGTGGACTGGCAGGTCGAAGCGGGCCTCGAACGGCAGGCTATTCCGCCACTGACCCTGCAACCGCTGGTGGAGAATGCGATTTACCACGGCATCCAACCCAACCCCAAAGGCGGAACCGTCCGCATTGTTGGCTATCGGCGGGGTGACTCGGTCTATGTACTGGTGCAGAATCCAAAGCCAACAGACGACCAGCGACGGCATAACGGCAACCGTATGGCCCTGGACAACATCCAGTCACGCCTGTTAGCCCTGTTTGGCGAAACCGCGGTGCTTAAGCAGAGCCACCAGAACGACATCTACACCGTGACCCTGCGATTGCCAAAGCACACAGTGCCCAGCCAGGGCCGGCAAACCCGGCTCAGCCCGCACTAACCGTAACCCAGACAAGTGGCGACATGACCAACAAAAAAGTCCTCATAGCCGATGACGAACCCCTGGCCCGTGAACGAATCCACCGGCTCGTCGATGCGCTGCCGGAGTTTACCGTCTGCGCTGAAGCCAGCGATGGCCACGAGGCGCTGTCACTCACTGCAGAACATGGCCCTGACGTCGTGCTGCTCGACATTCGCATGCCCGGCATGGACGGTCTGGAAGCCGCGGAACGGCTAAGCGCCCTCGAGCAGCCGCCGGCCATCATTTTCTGTACCGCCTACGACCATTACGCCATAACCGCGTTTGAGGTCCAGGCGGTAGCCTACCTGCTCAAACCGGTCCGCCGCGAGGCCTTGGCCGACGCCCTGACCAAAGCGGGCCGGGTCAACCGCCTGCAGCTGCAGTCAATCCAGAGCCGGGATCAGGAAAGCGGCGCCCAACTGGCCATTCGCACCCACCGAGGCACAGAGCTGATCGACCTCGCCCAGGTGTTCTACTGCGAAGCGGATCAGAAGTACGTCACCATCCACCACCACCATGGCGAAAGCGTCACCGATCACACCCTGAAGGAACTCGAAGGTCGCTTTCCCGACGAGCTGCTGCGCATCCACCGACACACTCTGGTGGGGGTACGCCACATCCAGGGCCTGACCCGTAACAACGACGGCCACTGGTTCCTCAACCTGAGTGATCGCAGCACCGCGCTGCCGGTCAGCCGCCGCCATGCCGGCTCGGTCCGGGAGTGGCTGGAAAAGCACCGTCCCCTATAGTGGACAACGCCCAGATCAGGGCGCGCCCGGCAGCGGCCACAACGGGACTTTTTCGCGCTAACGGGTTAACCTTGTCCCTTCAAATTTGAACAACCAGGCCATACGAACGAGCATGTCACAACAGACCCCTTCCCAACGAACACTTCGCATCGCCACACGCAACAGTGCCCTGGCATTGTGGCAGGCGGAATTCATCAAGGCCGAGCTGGAGCGCCTGCACAGCCACATCCGCGTTGAGCTGATTGGCTTCAAGACTCAGGGCGACAAGATCCTTGATGTCCCGCTCGCCAAGATCGGGGGCAAGGGCCTGTTTGTGAAAGAACTCGAAGAAGCCATGCTCGACGGCCGGGCTGACCTCGCTGTGCACTCCATGAAGGATGTCCCGATGGAGTTTCCCGAAGGCCTGGGGCTCGTCGCCATCTGCGAACGGGAAGACCCCACCGACGCCTTCGTCAGCAACCAGTACAGTAATCTCGACGAGCTGCCTCAAGGCGCGGTGGTTGGCACCGCCAGTATGCGCCGGGAAGCCCAGCTTCGGGCCAATCGCCCTGACCTTCAGATCCGTTCGCTACGGGGCAACGTCAACACTCGCCTGGCCAAGCTCGACGCAGGTGAATACGATGCCATCATCCTGGCCAGCTCCGGCCTGAAACGTCTTGGCTTTAACGATCGTATTCGCAGTCAGCTCCCCGACACCCTTTCCCTGCCAGCCGTGGGCCAGGGCGCACTGGGGCTTGAGTGCCGGCTGGACGATCAGGAACTGATTGACCTGCTTGCCCCTCTCAACCACGCCGATTCCTGGGACCGGGTGCGCGCCGAACGCGCCCTGAATCGCCGCCTGGAAGGGGGATGCCAGGTACCTATCGCCGCCTACGCCCTGCTTGAGGATGACAACACCCTGTGGCTCCGAGGCCTGGTTGGTTCGGTGGACGGCAAAGAAATCCTGCGGGTGGAAGGCCGCGCTCCCCGGGCGGAAGGCGAACGCCTTGGCCGAGAGTTGGCTGAAGATCTGCTCGCCTTGGGCGCCGACCGAATTCTCGCCGACATCTATGGCCGCAACGCAGAATAAGCACGGCCCGCTAAGTGGGCGTCGCATCCTCGTGTGCCGCCCCGAGCCCGAAGCCAGCCGCCTGACTGCCAGCCTGGAAGCCGCTGGCGCAGAGGCTCGGGCGCTGCCCCTGCTGGAACGGGCGGCCCTGCCGGACTCCCCGGAACAGCGAACCCTCATCCAGAGCCTCGATCAGTTTCACCACATCATCGCCGTTAGCCCCTACGCCGCCCGTCTGTTGCTAGAGCTGCTGGATACCTGGTGGCCCCAGCCCCCGATGGGCATTCACTGGTATGGCGTGGGTGCCGGTACCGCCTCGGTTCTGTCAGAGGCAGGCCTGGCAACTTCCTGGCCGGAAGGGGGTGTCGACAGCGAAGCGCTGCTGGCCATGCCCTCGCTGAACCAGGTAGACGGAGAGCGAGTGTTACTGGTTCGAGGCGAGACCGGCCGCGAGCTGATACACGACACTCTGCGCCAGCGCGGCGCCGACGTATCCATCCTTCCCCTCTATCGGAGGCAGTGCCCGCCTCAGGCCAAACAACAGCTGCCACGACTACTGGCCAGTTTTGAACCCGACGCGGTGGTGGTACTCTCAGGGGAAACATTGAACAATTTCATCGCACTGGGTCAGAATAGTGACCATACTCT
Organism: Marinobacter zhejiangensis; assembly: GCF_900114775.1. Taxonomy (GTDB): domain Bacteria; phylum Pseudomonadota; class Gammaproteobacteria; order Pseudomonadales; family Oleiphilaceae; genus Marinobacter; species Marinobacter zhejiangensis. The sequence continues at coordinate 1,107,170 of NZ_FOUE01000001.1, read as the reverse complement.
AAACCAACGGTTGATGGTGGTACCGGCGTTACGCATTGCAGAGCAAGCTGCCAACCAGGGCTTCCGGAACACCTGCGTTCCCGACACCCTGACCGATCAGGGCATCATCGCAGCCGTCGCAGAGTATTTCGCAGCTAACCCAGGGGAACTGCCACCCCATGGCCCAGACAAGCCTAGCAAGTAAGGACGCCTGTGACTGAATCTAATGCCCAACTGCCTGCCCCAGTGGCACCGACGACCCCGGCTCCACGCGCCCGGCTCTGGCCACTGTGGCTGCTGGTCATCCTTTCCCTGATTCTTGGCGCAGGCATGGCGCTGTGGAGCTGGCAACAGTGGCAATACCAACAACGCCTTGAGCTGGCATTGACCCACCTGCAAGACGCCAACGAGCAGCTCCAAAGCTCCACCTCCCAAACCGTCAACGAACGTACCGAACGCTTACGCAGTCTGGAACAAAGCCTGTCAGCCCAGCAGGGACGACTAGCCACCCAGCAGCGACAGATCGACCACAATGCCAGGGAACTGCTCGCCGCAGGCAACCGCACCCGGACCGACTGGTTGCTCGCCGAGGCTGAATACCTGATCCGTATTGCCAACCAGCGCCTGCAGATCGAGAAGGATATCATTGGCGCCCTATCGGCCTTGAAAGCCGCCGATGAGGTACTGAAGGACTCCGATGACGTCGGTGTCTACCCGGTTCGCCAGCAGCTGGCCCGGGAAATCCTCAGCCTGAAGGCCATTGAAGGTGTCGACCGGACCGGGCTTTACCTCACCCTGGAAGCAACCATCGAACGCATTCAGCAGCTAACGGACGACAGCCTGAACCAGGCAGCACCACCACAAGCAGAAACACCGGCGACTGATGCCGCACTGGTCCGCGAAGGAGAGCCAAGCCTGTTCCGGGTAGCCTGGGACAAAGTCCTGACCACGCTCAAGGGTGTGGTTGTGGTTCGGCGCCTTGATCAGCCGGTGCAACCGCTGATGTCCCCCGAACAGAGCGCCTATGCCCGCCTCAACATGCAACTCATGCTGGAAGAGGCAGAGATGGCAGTACTGCGTGGTAATCAGACCCTCTACAACCGCGCCCTCGCCAAGGCCGAGAGCGCACTGGCCCAATGGTACGACGGCAGTGACCAGCGGGTGAAAGCTTTGCTTGAGACCCTCACCGAACTGTCCCAGCGACAGGTTGACCCGGAATTGCCCGACATCAGCGAATCCCTCACTCTGCTCAAGGCACGGGTTAACGGCCGCCTGAACACCGAAAGCACGCCGGCTGAGGCGCAAAGCGGAGGCGCCGACGCATGATCCGCCTGCTGCTGATCGTCCTGGTTGCCCTATCTCTCGGCGTCGCCCTGGCCATGGGGGTCCAGTACGACCTCGGCTATATCCGTATTAGCCTCGGCCACTATCTGGTCGAGACCAATTTTTGGGTCGGAGCCGCCTTAATTACCTTGCTGGTTGCTGGCCTCCTGTTTCTGGCAGCAATGGCCCGTCGCCTGACTCGCCGAAGTGGCCTGCTCACCGGCTGGCTGGCCCAGGGCAATCAACGCCGCGCCCGTCGCCGCACCACCCAGGGCCTGCTGGCCCTGGCCGAAGGTAATTGGCCCCGGGCACACAAGCTCCTCGAGGCTTCCGCCAGCAGCGCCGATACGCCGCTGATTAACTACCTGGCGGCCGCACAGGCTGCATTTGAGTGTGGCGAGCACGATCAGGTTGATGAGCTGTTGCGCAAGGCTTACGAAAGCACCCCGGGTTCAGACATGGCGGTGGGCATCACACAGGCCCAGCTGCAGCTGGCGGGAAACCGCTTGGAACAGGCCCTCGCCACGTTGCTTCGGCTGCGCAAGCAGGCACCGCACCACCCGTTTGTCCTCAAGCTGCTTAAAACCACCTACGTAAAGCTGGAAGACTGGCGCGAGCTGTCGCGGCTGCTGCCGGAGCTACGCAAACGCGGCCTGGTCAGCGAGGAAGAACGTACTGAACTGGAACGCACCATCTGGCACAACCTGATGCAAAAGGCCGCTGCGGAGTGCCGACGTCAGTCCGACAGCCCAACGGCCAACCTGGAACCACTGACGCGGTTGTGGGATGAGCTTCCGGGAGTGGTTCGTCGGGATGAGCAAAGCATTCGCGAATATGGCCAGCTATTGGCGGAACTCGGCGACGAGGCTCAGGCAGAAACCTTGCTGCGCAAGGTGCTGCGCAATCACTGGAGCGACGAGCTGGTCAACCTCTATGGTCGCATCAAGGGTAGTCAGCCTGATGAGCAGCTGCTGGCGGCAGAACGCTGGCTGCAGGACCGCCCCAACAATGCCGAGCTGTTGCTGGCACTGGGGCGCTTGAGCTTGCGCAATGAATTGTGGGGAAAAGCGAGGGAGTACTTTGAGACCAGCCTGAAGATGCGCCGCAGTCAGGAAACCCTGGCCGAGCTGAGCCGCCTCAATGCCCACATGGGAGAAGACCAGTCCAGCGTGAAGCTGCTGATGCAGGGGCTGGTTCAGGACAATGGTCTGCCCGACCTGCCCATGCCCAAGGCCTGACCGGGCCTGTCCCGGGTGCTGAGGAATCAGCCCCGGGGTGCGTATTCCAACACGTCAGAAAAGAACGCAGGCTGCGGTAGCCCCGCAGCCAACAACTCATCCATCAGCGTGTAGACCATCGCGGGTGAACCGCTGGCATGGACTTCCACGTTCTGCCAGTCCGCCCCTGAATTCAACACCGCCTGCACCAGCTGTTCGTGGTGCCCGGCCCAGTCATTGTCCTCATCATCGCCCACCACCGGAACAAACCGAAAACCCAACCATTGCTGTTGCCACTGCTCCGCCAGAGAGCGCAGGTACATATCGGCCTGACGCCGAACGCCCCAGAACAGAGTGGTTGGCTGGTCGAAGCGGGTTTCCCGAAGGTAGTCCACCATCCCCTTCATTTGCGCGAAACCGGTGCCTGCGGCCACCATCAGCACTGGCCGATCTGGCGCCGCTGCCAGGCAGGCCTTGCCGTGGGGCAGTTCCAGTTTGATGCTGCTTTCCGTTCTCAGGGCATCGATGATCCGCTGGGCAGACTCCCACTCTGGCGACGCCTGGACGTGAAGCTCGATGTTTTCTGCAAGCGGGCTACTGGCGATGGAGAAGTAACTCGGCTCACTCTCCGGTAGCAGGATGGCCAGGTACTGGCCGGCATGAAACTTCAGCTCCCGCCGTCGCGGCAGGCTGAGTTCCACCCGGTGTACATCGTGGCTGATCGCCTCAATCGCAACGACCCGGGCTTCAAAAATTTTTGCTGGGTTCTGTCCTGGGGACATAACGGCTGGAATCTCCAGTTCGAGGGTGGCCCTGGCCTGGCTTCGACACATCATCAGCCGGGCACCCGGGGCAACCTCCTGTTGGTTTCGGGTATTCACCGCCCGGCCAACAACTAGCCGGGCTTCACAGATTTCGCAGACTCCGTTGCGACAGGCGGCGGGAACAGCAATACCTGCCGCTGCCGCCGCCGAGAGCAAATCCTCATCAGGCCCGCTGGTGAATGACACGTCGGCAGGAGACAGCGTCACCCGGTATGGCACGACGGTATCACTCAACGCCGGGATCGCCGCTGCCGGGGCAATCGGCAACGAGGGGCTTGGGCTGGGGAATATCAATCCCCAACTGATCCCAAAGCTCGTCCACCCGGGTCCGGACCTCGTCGGTCATGGTAATCGGGGTACCCCATTCGCGAGTGGTTTCACCGGGCCATTTGTTGGTAGCATCCAAGCCCATCTTGGACCCCAGCCCCGCCACCGGCGAGGCGAAATCCAGGTAGTCAATCGGGGTATTGTCGACCATCACGGTATCCCGTGACGGGTCCATCCGGGTGGTGATCGCCCAGATCACATCGTTCCAGTCCCGGGCATTCACATCGTCGTCCGTCACGATCACGAACTTGGTGTACATGAACTGCCGCAGGAACGACCATACCCCCATCATCACCCGTTTGGCATGACCCGGGTACTGCTTCTTCATGGTCACCACCGCCAGCCGGTAGGAACACCCTTCCGGCGGCAGGTAGAAATCCACAATCTCCGGGAACTGCTTCTGCAGGATCGGGATAAACACTTCGTTCAGGGCCACCCCAAGAATAGCTGGCTCATCCGGTGGGCGACCGGTGTAGGTGCTGTGGTATATGGGGTTCCTGCGGTGGGTCACACGTTCCACGGTGAAGACCGGGAACTGCTCCACTTCGTTGTAGTAACCAGTGTGATCACCAAAGGGTCCTTCCGGAGCCATGTCCTCTGGATAGATAAACCCTTCCAGTACAATTTCCGCGCTGGCCGGGACCTGAAGATCGCTCAGTCCGGCTTTGACCACCTCGGTACGCCCACCACGCAAAAGGCCAGCGAAGGCATACTCCGACAGGGTATCCGGAACCGGGGTGACCGCACCCAGAATGGTGGCAGGATCAGCACCCAGGGCAACCGCGACCGGGAATGGCTCGCCGGGGTGGGCCTGCTGCCACTCCTGAAAGTCCAGCGCGCCGCCACGATGGCTGAGCCAACGCATGATCAGCCGGTTACGACCAATCAGCTGCTGGCGATAGATACCCAGGTTCTGCCGTTCCTTGTGGGGCCCACGGGTGATCACCAGCGGCCAGGTCACCAACGGTGCGGCGTCGCCTGGCCAGCAGTGTTGGATGGGAATCTGATACAGGTCGACCTGGTCTTTCTCGATGATCACTTCCTGGCAGGGCGCCGAACGCAGCACCTTGGGACTCATCTTCAGTACCTGGCGAAACACCGGCAGCTTTTCGAGGGCGTCACGGAAGCCTTTTGGGGGATCAGGTTCTTTCAGAAATGCCAACAGCTTGCCGACCTCGCGCAGGGCGGTGACGTTGTCCTGCCCCATCCCCATAGCCACCCGCTTCGGGGTTCCGAACAGGTTAGCCAGGACCGGCATGGAGTGCCCCTTGGGGTTCTCGAACAACAACGCCGGGCCGCCAGCCCGCAGGGTGCGGTCACAGATCTCGGTCATTTCAAGGTAGGGATCGACTTCCACGCTGATGCGTTTCAGCTCACCCTGCTTCTCGAGTTGCTCGATAAAGTCACGCAGGTCGCGGTATTTCATGGGAGTTTACGGCCTTGTTCCTGTTCAGGGTGCTGCCGAATACAGGCTTATTAATGACGGAGAAGGACGAGCTGGGATAGTGCTCCCCCACCCCGTTGTATGCTTGGGAGAAGCCCTCGGCAGGCCAACGCATAGTGAGAAGGCACTGCCGGGGAGAACTTCTCCGGACCTTCTGTTGCCAGGGATGGCAACAGAGAGCCTACATGGATGTATTCACGGCGTGTCCGGGGAAGTTCTCCCCGGCAGTGCCAGCCTCCAGACCTGAAGGCCAAAGAGGCTGACAAGGAACAACCAATTAACGACGCTTCATCGACAGGAAGAACTCGTCGTTGGTCTTGGTTTCCCGCAGTTTGTCGAGCAGGAATTCCAGCGCCGCGGTGTCGTCGTCCATGGAGTGGAGCAGCTTGCGCAGAATCCACACCCGCTGGATATCGGCCTCAGCCATCAGCAGGTCTTCACGACGGGTACCGGAGCGACGGATGTTGATCGCCGGGTAGACACGTTTTTCGGCAATACGGCGATCCAGGTGAACCTCCATGTTACCGGTGCCCTTGAACTCCTCGTAGATAACCTCGTCCATCTTGGAACCGGTATCCACCAGAGCCGTAGCCAGGATGGTCAGACTGCCGCCTTCCTCAACGTTACGGGCCGCACCAAAGAAGCGCTTGGGTTTTTCCAGGGCATGGGCATCCACACCACCGGTCAGAACCTTACCGGACGACGGAATCACCGTGTTGTAGGCACGTGCCAGACGGGTAATGGAGTCCAGCAGGATCACCACATCCTTCTTGTGCTCAACCAGGCGCTTGGCCTTCTCGATAACCATCTCGGCAACCTGAACGTGACGGGCAGGCGGCTCATCAAAGGTAGAAGCGATGACTTCACCACGAACCGTACGCTGCATCTCGGTCACTTCTTCCGGACGCTCATCGATCAACAGCACGATCACGTAGCATTCCGGGTTGTTCCGGGTGATCGACTGGGCAATATTCTGCATCAACAGGGTCTTACCGGCCTTCGGCGGAGAAACGATCAGGCCACGCTGGCCCTTACCGATCGGTGCCACCAGGTCCAGAACCCGTGAAGACAGATCCTCGGTACTGCCGTTACCCGCTTCCAGCGCCAGGCGCTCGTCCGGGAACAGCGGTGTCAGGTTCTCAAACAGAATTTTGTTGCGGGCGTTGTCCGGCTTGTCGAAGTTGATTTCGTTGACCTTCAACAGCGCAAAGTAACGCTCGCCGTCCTTCGGAGGACGGATCTTGCCCGAGATGGTATCACCGGTACGGAGGTTAAACCGGCGGATCTGGCTCGGAGACACGTAGATGTCGTCCGGACCGGCCAGGTAGGAGGCATCCGCTGAACGGAGAAAACCGAAACCGTCCTGCAGGATCTCCAGCACACCGTCGCCGTAAATGTCTTCACCGCTCTTGGCATGTTTCTTCAGGATGGAAAAGATAACATCCTGCTTGCGGGAACGAGCCAGGTTGTCGAGCCCCATTTCCTGCGCGATTTCGAGCAGTTCGGGCACGGATTTCTGCTTGAGTTCAGTAAGATTCATAAGTTGTTTGGCATTCAAGAATGGAAATAATCAGGGTTAGATAGGACAGGGGAAAACCTGACAGGCCAACCCGGCCATGTATCAGGGGCCACTATATAAAGTATAGAAAAAGTGAAGCTGGGCCAGAGGCCGAATAGAGTCATCAGCCCGTCAGACAGACTGATCTTTCACCAGTTCATTGTGTAATGTCAAGTACCGGCGACTGAAATTCGCTGATCATTATAGCAACACAGGGGGACAATACCACCCCTTCCAATCCCGCGTCGAGACCGGGATACTTGGAAATTACACCTAAAACAGGTACTAACAAGGGGCAACGCGGCCCCCTGAGCAGAACGCCTACCGCCACCCAACTTTTGGAGCACGACAACGGATGACTACCCACAGCCAGTCTGAATCCCGCTCACTCAATGTGGCCCTGCTGACGGTCTCTGACAGCCGCGGGGAAGACCAGGACACCTCCGGCCAGTACCTTGAGGACCGCATCCTTGAAGCCGACCACCGGCTGATCGCCCGCCGTATTCTGCCAGACGATGTCTATCTGGTGCGTGCGCTGATGTCCGAATGGATCGCTGCACCGGACGTCCACGCCATCATCATAACCGGGGGCACCGGATTCCACGAACGCGACAGCACCCCCGAAGCGGTCATGCCGCTGCTGGACAAGACCATCGACGGTTTTGGCGAAGAATTCCGCCGCCTGTCCCAGGTAGACATCGGCAGCTCCACCGTCCAGTCCCGGGCCTTTGGCGGGCTCGCGAACCATACCGCCATTTTCTGTCTGCCGGGCTCCACCGGCGCTTGCCGCACCGGCTGGGAGGGCATCCTCAGCCACCAACTCAACAGCACCTGCAAGCCCTGCAACTTCAACGCACTGCTGCTGCGTAAGCCAGGCCGCCAGGTCGAGCGCCTGCAGCAGCGCATCGGCAACAAGGCTGAGCGCTGATGAGCCACCACGCCGACCTCACCTCCGTCGATGACGCCCTCACCCACCTGCTGGCCCAGGCAACGCCGCTGGCGCAGATTGAAACCGTTGCCCTGACCGGCGCACTAGGGCGGATACTGGCGGAGGACATTACCGTCCCGCTGGATGTTCCGCCTGCGGACAACAGCGCCGTTGACGGTTACGCCCTGCGTTTCGAAGACCTGACCCCGGGCGCGACCATCCCGGTGTCCGAGCGCATTCCGGCAGGCCATGCGCCGCAGCCACTGACACCCGGCACTGCTGCACGAATCTTTACCGGTTCGGAAGTCCCTGCCGGCGCCGACTTGGTGGTCATGCAGGAGCGGGTCGAGGTTGCCCCCGACGGTATCCGTATCAGTGGTGAGCACACCCCCGGCCAGAACATTCGCCGGCGCGGCCAGGACCTTGCAAAAGGCGGCCTGGCGCTGGCTCGCGGTGCCCGCCTGCGGCCCCAGGAACTGGGACTGCTGGCGTCCATAGGCATCGCTGAAGTCCCGGTCCTGCGGCGCTTCCGGGTGGCGGTCCTGACCACTGGTGATGAACTGGTAGACCCAGGCCAGCCTCTCGCGGCAGGGCAGATCTACAACTCCAACCGGTTTACGCTGCTTGGCCTGCTGGAGCGAGCCGGCTGCGAAGTGGTGCTTTGCGAGAACCTCCGCGACGAACGCTCCGCGACCATCGAGACGCTCCACTCAGCCGCCGATGTGGCCGACCTGGTCATCACCAGCGGAGGCGTGTCCGTCGGCGAGGAAGACCACGTCCGTGCCGTCCTGGAAAGCCAGGGCAAACTGTCCTTGTGGCGACTGGCCATCAAACCGGGCAAACCGCTGGCCTTTGGCCACCTGGGAAAAACCCCGGTGATCGGACTGCCTGGCAACCCGGCAGCTGTGCTGGTGACGTTCCTGGTAGTGGCCCTGCCCTTCATCCGCCGCTGCCAGGGTCAGGATGGTCGTAGCCCTCAAGGGCAACGATTAGCGGCCGCGTTTGCCATCGACAAACCGTCCATCCGCCGTGAGTTTGTCCGGGCACGGAAGGAAATTGTCGACGGTGAAGCACGAGTCACCGCCTACCCGAATCAGAGTTCCGGCATGCTCAGTTCCGCCTGCTGGGCGGATGGCTTGGCAATCATCCCGGAACATGCCGTGGTCAGCCCAGGTGATACCATTACCTATTATTCCTTTAACGACCTGATGGGGTAATGCGATGACTGCAGACACTTCCGCCACCGTGACCGTCCGCTTCTTCGCCCGGCTGCGTGAACACTTGGGCACAGACTCCCTGACCGTCGCCATTCAGCCGCAGACCACCGTTGCCGATTTGCTCGCCACCCTCGCCACTCGCGGTGAGGCCTGGCAGGAACTGACGGGAGACCGCCCGGTGATGGTTGCGATCAACCAGGCCATGGCGAAACCCGGCACCCGCCTGAACCCGGACGACGAGATCGCCTTCTTCCCTCCGGTGACCGGAGGCTGACATGGTTATCATCCAGCAACAGGATTTCGACCTGGCCGAGGAGTACCGAAAGTTACGGGACAGCGGTGACAGCACCGGCGCCATCGCCACCTTTACCGGACTGGTACGTGACTACGGCGACCTCAACGACGTGACCGGACTGTTCCTGGAACACTACCCGGGCATGACGGAACACGTCATTGAGGGGCTGATTGCAGAGGCTGGAAAGCGCTGGGACGTGCGTGCTGCACGGGTCATCCACCGGGTCGGCACCCTGGCCCTGGGCGACCAGATCGTGTTCGTTGGTGTCTGCAGCGCCCACCGGGGGGACGCCTTCGCGGCCTGCCAATTCATCATGGATGCCCTCAAGACCTCAGCGCCGTTCTGGAAGAAGGAGCTGAGCAGGCAGGGCGACCACTGGGTGGAGCAGAAAGACTCCGACCGTGAACAGGCCGAGCAGTGGCGGGAATCGTCGGACTGAGCGGCTAGCGCAGGTCGTCCAACCGGTTGCAGTTGGTGAAGTCTTCCTGGAACGGGTGACAGTCCAGCAGGTGGGCGCCGCAGGCCAGGGCGAACTGGTAGACCCGCCGGTTGCCGGCCAGGAGCTGGCGCTCCAGGGGGGCAGCCAAGGTGACCGGATAAACGCCGTGCAACGGATGCACACGGCCATCAACATCGGCAATGACCGGCCGCCCATCTCCTGCGGCGTAACCATCCAACAGGTGCTGCAACAACCCCGCACTCACCCTCGGTGTATCGCAGGGACACACGAGCACTTCACTGTACCCCAGCTCCCCCGCCCGCCTCATCGCCGTCAACAGGCCCGCCAAGGGGCCCTGCCCACGAAAATGAGGGTCATCAGTGACCAGCTGCGTGGCCAGCTCTGCGTAGTAGGTATCCGGCTTTGCCGTACTGACGATCAGCTCCGGCAACACCGCGCGGAAGGTCGCAGCAATCGAGTCAGCCATCGGCGCCCCCTGCCACAGCTGGCGTCCCTTATCGACACCGCCCATCCGCCGGGCCTCACCGCCGGCCAACAGAATGCCTATCGCATTCATAACACCTCCGCAAAAACAAACAGGCCGCCCGTGAATCGCTTCAGGGGCGGCCTGGGATCAGCCAGCTAAGGCTGGATCAGAGATTGCTGTCCAGGAATGCCGCCAGCTGGGACTTGGACAGGGCGCCAACTTTGGTGGCGTCAACGTTGCCGTTCTTGAACAGCATCAGTGTCGGAATACCGCGGATGTTGAACTTCGGTGGGGTCTGCTCGTTCTCATCGATGTTGAGCTTGCAGACTTTCAGTTTGCCTTCGTACTCTTCGGCAATCTCTTCCAGCACCGGCGCGATCATCTTGCACGGACCACACCACTCAGCCCAGTAATCAACCAGCACGGGGGTGTCAGCCTGCAGCACGTCCTGCTCGAACGACGCATCAGTTACGTTTACGATATTTCCGCTCATTGCCTTTTCCTGATTCCTGCACACCGGCGGTACGAATTACCCATAACCCGTTGCCTGGCGCGCGATTGACTCTGTAGGCGTCAGCCCAATACCGCAGTCTGACGCCACCACATAACGCGATACTTTACGCGATTGCTCCAGCGAATGTGAAGAGGGCTGATCAAGGATTGCCTGCATCCACCCCCTTTCAGGTCCGGGGAAACCGTTACCACTACTGACAGTCTGCCAATAATTCGCTTATAGTTAGCCCATGCCACTGGGGCCGGCATTATCTTCCTGCCTGCGCCTCCCAACAGAAAGGCCAGACTCGTCCCCCTTACCTCAGGACTACTGAGTCAAGATAAGGCCACGCAAGAGGAATTCAAGACTCGTGACGGCCCGAAACACCGCCACTCAGCCCGATGTACTTGCAGCCATCGATATGGGCTCCAACAGCTTTCACATGGTTGTTGCCCGACTGGTCCACGGAGAAATCCGTACGCTGGAAAAAATGGGCGAAAAGGTCCAACTCGGCGCAGGCCTGGATGCCAACAACAACCTGACAGAAGAGGCTCAGCAACGCGCTCTCGACTGCCTGGGCCGCTTTGCCCAGCGCCTCGGCGACATGCCCCCTTCAGCGGTGCAGATCGTCGGCACCAACGCTCTTAGGGTCGCCCGTAATACCAATGATTTCATTCGCCGCGCCGAAGCCGTGCTGGGCTACCCGGTGGAAATCATCGCCGGCAGGGAAGAAGCCCGTCTGATCTACCTCGGCGTCTCTCACACCCTGTCTGATGACAAGGGGCGTCGACTGGTGATTGACATTGGCGGCGGCAGTACTGAATTCATCATCGGCGAACGGTTCGAAGCCCAGGAACTGGAAAGCCTCCACATGGGCTGCGTGTCCTTCCGTAACCGCTATTTCGCTGACGGCCGCATCACCCGCCGCCAGATGGACCGAGCCGTGACCCATGCCAATCAGGAAATTCTGCACATCCGCAACCGGTACCGTCAGCTGGGTTGGAAAGACGCTGTTGGCTCCTCCGGTTCGATCAAGGCCATCTCCAACGTTCTGGCGGCCCTGAAAATCACCGATGGCACCCTCACCTATCAGGGCATGAAGGAGTTACGCCGGCGCCTGGTGGACATGGGCAACATCGACCGGCTCTCGGAAATCGGTGTGCGCACGGAGCGCCACACCATCTTCACCGCTGGCTTCGCCATTCTGATGGGTGCGTTCGAGTCACTGGAAATTGACGAGATGCGCTTTGCCGACGGCGCCCTGCGGGAAGGTCTGCTCTACGACATTGTCGGGCGCATTCAACATGAGGATGTGCGGGAGCGCACCATTCACGCTCTGCAGGAGCGCTATCACGTTGACCAGGCCCATGGCAGGGCTGTTGAGGAAACCGCGATTTCTGCCTGGCAGCAGGTGGCGGACGACTGGGGAATCAACACCGAGTACGACGAAGACATTCTCCGCTGGGCCTGTCGCCTGCATGAGATCGGCCTGACCATTTCCCACAGTCAGTACCACAAACATGGCGCTTATCTGTTGCGCTATTCGGATCTGGCTGGTTTCAGCCAACAGTTCCAACGCGATCTGGCCACCTTGGTTCGCGGTCACCGGCGCAAGTTCTCTGCCGCGGTCTTCGAAGACACCGACCCCAATGACCTCCAGCGCCTTCGCTACCTGTGCACCCTGATCCGGCTGGCAGTCCTGTTGCATCATCCCCGCAACAACGAGCCCCTGCCCGAGTTCCGCCTGACCGCAGGCCCGGACAGGCTGACGCTGGCGTTCCCGGACCAATGGCTGGAAAGCCGCCCGCTGACACTGGCCGACCTGAACAACGAGCAGGAGTACCTGTCCAAGCAGGGGCTGACCCTTTCCATCGAATGACGATGAAGGTCTGGGCGGCGCCTTAGCCCAGACCTGCTTCCATCGTTTCAACGGTTTCGCTGACATCCAGCCATTCGGCTTCGGTCGAATCCAGCTCGCCGCGCTGCTGCGCCTGATGGCCCAGCAGTTCCTTGAGCCGATCTTTACTCGCAGCGTCGTACAGGCTTGGCTCGCCAAGCGCCTGCTCCAGCTCAGCCAGCGACTGCTGCAACTGTTCCATACGCTGTTCCAGTGCCGCCAGCCGCTTGCGAAACGGACTGATCTGCTGCCTCAGGGCGGCTTCCGCTCGTTTGCGAGCCTTACGCTCCTCAGCGCTTTCCCGGGCAACATCCCCGCCAGCAGACCCGTTGCCCTGGCTGCCATCCGCACTCGCCGCAGCCGCACCAGGCTCGACCCGCTGGGGCGCTTCCGCCTCATCACGCCGCCGATCCGCCAGCCAGCGTTCATAGTCTTCCAGGTCGCCGTCGTAGACATCGACAAGGCCACCATGAACCAGCCAGAAGTCATCCACCGTGTTGCGTAGCAGGTGACGGTCGTGGGATACCACCACGATGGCCCCTTCAAAGTTCTGCAAGGCCATGGTCAGAGCCTGGCGCATTTCCAGGTCCAGATGGTTGGTGGGCTCGTCGAGCAGCAGCAGGTTCGGGCGCTGCCAGGCAATGGTTGCCAGGGCGACACGAGCCTTTTCACCACCCGAGAACGACCGCACCGGCGCCAGTGCTTCATCGCCGTGAAAATCAAACCCGCCCAGGAAGTTCCGGATGCTTTGTTCGGAGGCTTTCGGGGCCAGCCGCTGCAGATGCAGGAACGGGCTGGCATCGAGATCAAGTGCCTCCAGCTGATGCTGGGCAAAGTACCCTACGGCGAGGTTTTCTCCGGCTACCCGCTCGCCGTCCATTAACGGCGACGAGCCCCGCAGCGCATCCATCAGGGTGGACTTACCGGCACCGTTCGGACCCAGCAGGCCAATCCGGCTGCCCGGCAACAGGCTCAGATTCAGCCCTCTCAATACAACCTTGTCACCGTAACCCACCGCGCCGTGCCGGATGGATAGCAGTGGGCTGGAGACCTTGTCTGCCACGGGGAATTCAAAGCTGAATGGCGAATCAATGTGCGCCGGCGCAATCTTTTCCATCCGCTCCAGCGCTTTGACCCGGCTTTGAGCCTGGCGAGCTTTACTGGCCTTGGCTTTGAATCGGCTGATAAAGCGCTGAATTTCCTCAATTCTTGCCTGCTGACGCTCGTAACCAGCCTGTTGTTGTGCCAACCGTTCACTGCGCTGGTTTTCAAACGACGAGTAGTTACCGGTGTAGCAATCCAACTTCTTGCTGTAGAAGTGCACCACGTGGGTGGCCACCCGGTCCATAAAGTCACGGTCGTGGGAGATAAACAGCAGGGTTCCCGGGTAACGTCGCAGCCAGTTCTCCAGCCACAGGCAGGCATCCAGGTCCAAGTGGTTGGTGGGCTCGTCCAGCAGCAACAGGTCCGACGGCTGCATCAGTGCCTGGGCGAGATTCAGCCGGATGCGCCAGCCCCCGCTGAACGCAGAGACCGGGCGATCGACATCTGCATCCGCAAAACCCAGCCCCCGGATCAGCGCTTCGGCACGGCGCGGTGCCGACCACGCCTCGTGGAGATCGAGCTCGCCATGAAGCCGTGCCTGGGCATTGTCATCACCGGCTGCTTCAGCCTCTGCCAGCTCCGCCTCAAGCCGGCGCAGCACCTTGTCGCCATCGAGGACGAAATCCCGAGCCGAGCGCTGGGACGCTTCCACCTCCTGAGCCATATGAGCAACACGGCACCCGCCGGGCAGACTGACGTCACCCTGCTCTTGCCCAAGCTCTCCCAACAGGAGTTTGAAAAGGCTGGATTTTCCCGCGCCATTGGCGCCAACAATCGCCACCCTTTCACCACTTTGGATGGTTAGATTGGCGTTTTCTAGCAACCAGACGCCGCCACGTTGTAAACTGAGATCCGATATCGTAAGCATGGCGGCATTCTATCAGGGAACCTTTGTTCACAGTGAGAGTCCCTAGAGCGTGATTGGCTACTTTTTTATGCCACCGATGTAGCTTACAGCTGCAGACACAGGAGCCCAGGTTGGGGGCGCAATGACAGACAACTGGGACAACCTGCCAGCGCCGCTGGAGCTCGACAACCCGCTCTGGCGCTATGCACTGATTGCCTGGAGCTGCCCCAAGGTTGAACAGGCCTGCCTTGAACTTCAGGCCCGGAACTGGAGCGTTACCCGCATCCTGGCGGCTGGCTGGCTCGCGGTCGAGGGGCGTGATTACGAAACGGAAGCGGCCATTGTCCAGCGCTGGCGTGAACAGATGACCAACGCCCTGCGCATGACCAGAAAACAGATTCCCCGGCACCAACCGGCGTTATCATCATTAAGGAAACAGCTGGCCAATGCCGAGCTGGAAGCAGAACGGGTAGAGCTTGCCCTGGCATATGAGTCGCTCAGGCGGCCAGGCAAGGCAGACACTGGCAAACTGACGCAGGCTGAACGGATTCGAGCCAACCTGCGGGCGGTGTCGCCTACCCACAACTTTGACCAGGAAACCGGTCGGCTGCTGGATGCCTTGGTGCACCACCTGCCACAGGATTCTTCATATGGAGCAGACAAGCCATGATAACGCGGTGGCTAATCAGACTTGCCTTTCCCGCCCTCGGCGTACTACTGCTATTGATCTCATTTGGCATCAGCGAACCCGAACCGGTTGCCAGCGCCCCGGAAAGTAAACCGGAAGGCGGCGACATGCCGGCCTTTGAAGGCATGGTACCGAACCCCATCCCTCTTGAAGGCCCTGAGATTGTCTTCAAATGGCAGGACAGCGACGGCGGCTGGCACTATGCCGACCGCCCACCGACGCAAGGCGCCTGGAACGCCCTTGCTATTGAGCCTTCCCGCCCAGGCAGTGGCGCATCGGACAGCCCCTCCGCTCAGGACTGGCGCTCGCCCTACCACGCACCGTTTGCACTCTCTCCGGAAAAAGACAGCTAACGCTTATGCCCAGCCACCCGGGCATTCCGCTCCCAGTCTCTCAACTATCAAACAATTAACGCATGTTCAGTGGCATCTCGCCGCTGAACCAGTTACCTTTTGCTGACCATTATCCAACACCCGCTCAACAAGACTAAGGATGATTCAATGAAGAAGACACTGATCGCCCTGGCGACTGCCGGCATCATTGGAGGCTGTACCTCAACCAACCAGGCAGCCCCAGAACCTGAACTGACCGAAAACAGTCAGAAAGTCAGCTACGGCATGGGCCTGGTCCTCGGCGAGCGGATGCGCAACGACCTGCCAGACCTGCAAATGGATCAGTTTCTCCAAGGCATTGAGCATGGTCACGCCGGCGATGACGCCGCCAAGCGCATGACGCGGGAAGAGATCCAGACGGCATTGATGGAGTACCAGCAGAAGCTGCAGGAAGAGCAGGTTGCCCAGATGGAAAAGCTGGCGGAAGACAACAAAACCGCTGGTGAGACGTTCCTGGCTGAAAACGGTCAGCGCGACGGCGTGGTAACCACCGAGTCCGGACTGCAGTATGAAGTACTGGAAGAAGGCACGGGCGAGAAGCCGACGGCTGACGACGTCGTTAAGGTGCATTACACCGGCGAACTGCTCTCTGGCGAAGTGTTTGACAGCTCCCGCGATCGCGGTGAGCCGGTCACGTTTGGCCTGAACCAGGTCATCGCTGGCTGGACTGAAGGCCTGCAGCTGATGAACGAAGGCAGCCGCGTCAAACTGTTCATTCCTTCTGAGCTGGCTTACGGCCCCGGCGGCAATCGCGGCATCGGCCCCAATGAGACCCTGGTCTTTGACGTAGAACTGCTGGAAATCAACCCAGAGTAATACGCCCTTATCTTCCGGCGTAGAACGCAGTTCTCGCCGGAAGCCACCTGTTCCGGTGGCCCTTGTCGTGCAATACCCCTGCGCTCAAGCCGACGACATGACCTTGTCAGCATGCACGTTGTGCAGATGCTCGATCAGGAAGTCTTCCATTTCAAAGCGGCTCTCCAGGGTTTCACCCAGTTTAGACAGTTCAGCAAACAGCGTACGAATATCCCCGCCCGTTAACTGACCACCGTCCAGGCGGTCATTGAAATTGAGGGCAACCTCCGTGGTTTCCTCAAGCCGAGGGTAAACCTTGGCAGCCAGTTCGACCCCTCCGTCATTAAACTCCTTGGCTTCACGGATCAGTTGCTCAAAGACTTCAAAGTGACCCGCGGACACATAGTCCACCAGGATTTCGCAGAGTCTAACGAATTTGCCCGCCAGCACCTCGGTACTGATGGCGGCATCGGTTCCCGTAAGATCGCAATAGTGAACAATCAGCTCCTGGCGTTCCTTGAGCCAGCGATCGATCAGGTCACTGACCCCACCCCAGCGTTCCTTGGCATTGTGGCAATTTTCAAGCATGACGCCTCCTGACTGACGCGATCTGGTTTATTGTTATCAGTTGCAACCAAATTACCCCAAGGCGGCGCCAACCCGCAACCGGAAACTCCGGGTTATTTGTCGGATGCCGGCGCCCGAAGCAGCAGCACCAAACCGGTGACCACCAGCAGGCTGAAGAACACCGCCGTCCAGCCAGGAATACTCAGCCCCAGGAAGCGCCAGACCACTGCGGCGCAATCGCCGGTGCCGCGAATAGCCGTTGCCAATACCTCGGTCAGCGGGAACACTTCCAGCATGTACTCCACCGATGGGCCGCAGGCGGGCACCTGGTCCGCAGGCAGGCTCTGTAGCCATAACTGCCGCCCGGCCAGCCCCAGACCCAGACCGGAAAACAACGCCAGCAAGAAGCCATAGATCCGCGCACCAACACCCGCGGGATTATGCAGGACGGCCAACAGGCTGACGACAGCCACGGCCATGAAGGCATAACGCTGCAACCAGCATAACGGGCAAGGCTCCAGCCCTTTCACATGCTCCATATAGAACGCAGTGGCCAGCAATGCCACACACACGCCCAGGACAACTCCAAACACCCCTCTTCGATTCAACGGCTTGCTCCCTTGTGTTAACGTCTTCGCATGGCCAACAAACTCACAGGCCCCGCCTTGCCGCTGCAAGGGCGCGCCGGGCCTGCTATCCTGATGGCGTCCGCCAGCATTGACTGGCAATAAACCCTAAACGTTCCCGAACATCAAGCTTATGAACTTTATGTCACTTTTCCGCGTACTCGCCTTGCTCTGTCTGCTCCCGCTGACCACCTCACCCGCCCTGGCCGAGTCACCTGATGACAGCGAGGAGAACAGTACAGCGGAGGAAGCCAGGGTTACCGACTATATCGAGATGGAACCGGACTTTGTCACCAACGTGGGTGCGCCGGACCAGAAGCTCAAATACCTGAAAGCTGCGGTGACACTGCGCGCCTCCAGCCCAACCACCCGGGCGGCGGTAGAGGCTCACATGCCCAGACTCCGCCACGAACTGGTGCTGCTCTTCGGTGAACAAACCGACCTGCACAGGCTGACCAGCAATGAAGGAAAAGAAGCACTGAAGGATGAGGCGGTTCGACGGATCAACGCCGTCTTGGAAGAGCAACAAACCGGGGAACAAATCGATGACGTGGTCTTTACCACGTTTGTGGTACAGCGCTAAGCAAGCCCTGCCTCAGCAGGGCTGCCAGCCTTGAGAAAAGATCAGGCAATACGCGAGAACAGGTCGTCGGCGGCATTTTCCACGGCAACGGCTGCGGCGTCTTCCCAGCCAGCCTCCCAGGCCGCGATGACCACATCCCCGCGATAGGGGCAGCGTTCCCGTGCCATCCCCATCTCTGCAGCCATGTAGCCCTGACGGTAAGCCTTGTTGAGGGCTTCCACATCCCAGCCCAGCTTTACATCCCTAGCCATACCCCCTCCTTGTTACGCTCGTCACGGCATACCGTGTACAGGCAAACGACCTGAACATAATGTAACAAAAGCTAACAGTGGCCAGCCAATATAACAACGAGGCTGTTTATTTTTTGTGCGACAGGTCCGCTTTAATCAGTGTCATGGTGCACTTACTCATCGGCCAGGTAGGCCGCCAGGAACTCGGCAAACGGTTGCGTGTCTCCCGCCTCCATCGCTTCCTGCTCAGCCAACGATTCGGCACTTTGTCGCTCAAATTCAGCCTGAACCTGCGGGGACAAACCTTCCTTACGGAATGCCTGCTGGTGCTCCCGAGACTTGGCCAGCACCCAGTCCCGGTGACCCTGGCCGGCACCGTTCATGGCGTCGATCACCCTGGCCGACGGCAGCAATGAGGGGTCTTCCAGCTTTTGCCGCTGTTGCAGCAACGCCTGACGGTAACGGTCTCCGTCCGACAACCCGTCCAGCTTTGCCGCCAGTGGTTCCAAGCGTTCCAGCAATGCACGGGCAGCGTCCTGAACGTTGGTTGATCCCCCGCCGTCCACCAGACTGAGTTCATGCGACCGGCCACGGTTAACCACATCCTTGAAGTTGTCATCGAGATGGCTGCACTCCTGATCGTCTATCTTTGGGCTGTCTGAAAGCAGGCAGTCGAGCAGGAACAGGTCGAGGAAATCAATCTGGGGTGCAGACATGCCGACCGGTGAGAACGGGTCCAGGTCCAGGCAGCGAACTTCAACATACTCGACCCCACGGGCATCCAGCGCCTGAATGGGTTTCTCGCCGCGGTGGGTGGTCCGCTTGGGACGAATCGCGCTGTAATACTCGTTTTCAATCTGCAGGATGCTGGTGTTGATCTGGATAAACCGGTCGCCCCGGCGGGTTCCGATACGCTCATACTCCGGCCAGGGCGTGTGGATCGCCTGGGCCAGGGTTGAGGTGTAGGTCGACAGTTCGTTGAAGCAGATATTCAGCGATGCCTGGGCATTGTTGTGGTAGCCGAGGTCGCCCATGCGCAATGACGTCGCCTCGGGACCATACCAGGTCGAGCTATCGAGAGGGCTAAGCGTGTGCCGAACGTTGGCAACAAAGCTCCGGTCCAGCGCTGGCGACGCACCGAACAACAGCATCAACAACCAGCTACGACGGCGGAAATTGCGCACCAGCCAGAAATACTGCTGGGACTTGAAGGCCTGCAGCGGCTGCTCATCGGCCAGCGCTGACTGCCACTGGGCCCAGAAGCTGTCGGGCAGCGAAAGGTTGTAGTGGGCACCGGCAATGCTCTGCATCATCCGCCCGTAACGAACCGCCAGTCCCTGCCGATACACGTGCTTGAGTTGGCCAATGTTCGAGCTGCCATATTCTGCAATGGGAATGCTGTCATCGCCATCAAGGCCACAGGGCATGCTGGCCGCCCAGAAAACTTCATCGCCCAGATGCTGGTGCACGAAGTGATGAATGTCGTACAACGACGCCAACACCGCGTCGGTACTGTCGCACACCGGGGTAATCAGCTCCAGCAGCGATTCAGAATAGTCCGTGGTGATGCGAGGATGGGTCAGTGTTGAACCCAGGGCTCGCGGGTGCGGCGTCTGGGCAATGAACCCGTTGCCGTCCACCCGCAGACCTTCCTTTTCGATCCCCTTATGGAAGCCTGCCCATTGGTCGCGGGCAAACTGTTGGAAAAGCTGGTGCCGGGAATCTCCCATGAGCCACTCCTGCTGCGCCGAGGGTACGGCACTGCCCGCCCCTCGCCGGAAATTGGGTAAAGGCCGTTAACGGCCTCCTTTGCGAGCCGATGCCAGGGCCTGAGCCAAGGCTCCGGCCATGGCACCTTGCTGGGCAGGTTGCCCTTGCCCCTGACGGCCCTGACGCTGACCACCGCGAGGTGCGCCCCGGCCCGAACCACGGGAATCGGTCTTGGCTTTCTCTCCGGGCTGGTCATCCATACGCATGGACAGGGCAATACGCTTACGGGGGATATCCACTTCCATCACCTTCACCTTGACGATGTCTCCGGCCTTGACCACTTCCCGCGGATCCTTGACGAACTCATGGGACAACGCGGAGATGTGCACCAGGCCATCCTGATGAACGCCGATATCCACAAAGGCACCAAAATTGGTGACGTTGGTGACGGTGCCTTCGAGAACCATGCCATCTTTAAGGTCGCTCAGGGTTTCCACGCCTTCTTCGAAGGTGGCAAAGCGGAACTCCGGACGCGGGTCCCGGCCCGGCTTTTCGAGCTCGGCAATAATGTCCTTGACCGTTGGCAGACCAAACTGTTCCGTTACGTAGTCTTCCGCCTTAACACTGCGGAGGAACGAACTGTCGCCAATGATGTTGGCCACGTCCCGGCCACTCTTCGCGGCAATTGCCTCGACAACCCCATAGGCTTCGGGGTGAACCGAGGAACGGTCGAGGGGGTTATCCCCGCCCGCAATACGCAGGAAGCCGGCCGCTTGCTCGAAGGTCCGCCCACCAAGGCGTGACACATCCAGCAACTGCTTGCGGTTACGGAATACGCCATTGCGATTGCGGTGGTCGACAATGTTCTGAGCGATCGACTGATTGAGCCCGGACACCCGAGCCAGCAGAGGCACCGATGCGGTGTTGAGGTCCACACCGACACCGTTTACGCAGTCTTCCACCACGGCATCCAGGCTGCGGGCAAGCTGAACCTGGGAGACGTCGTGCTGGTACTGGCCGACACCAATGGACTTGGGCTCAATCTTGACCAGTTCCGCCAACGGGTCCTGCAAACGACGGGCAATGGAAACCGCGCCACGAATTGTCACGTCCAGATCCGGCAGTTCACGGGAGGCAAACTCCGACGCGGAGTAAATGGATGCGCCGGATTCGTTGACCACGATACGGGCCAGGTTCAGCTCCGGGTAACGCTTGATCAGGTCAGACACCAACTTCTCGGTTTCCCGCGACGCTGTGCCGTTACCAATGGCCACCAGCTCAATTTTGTATTCCCGGCACCAGGCCGCGAGCTGTTCGATGGAGATGTCCCACTTGTTCTGGGGCGCGTGGGGAAAGATGGCGCCATGACCAACTACCCCACCGGTACCATCAATTACCGCCACCTTGACGCCGGTTCTCAGGCCGGGGTCGAGGCCAAGGGTCGCCCGGGGGCCGGCCGGAGCCAGCAGCAGCAGGTCCTTGAGGTTGGCAGCAAAGACGTTGATCGCCTCGGATTCGGCTGCTTCCCGCACCTGAGCCATCAGGTCGGTTTCAATCTGGGTGGATAGTTTTACCCGCCAGGTCCAGCGCACCACGTCAGACAGCCATTTGTCCGCCGCCCGGCCCTGGTCACGGATGTTCCAGCGCGCGGCAATGCGCAGCTCGGCCGGATGAGGCTGGCGACGGTCATCCTCGCCATCACCCACCACGATCGCGTAACTCAGCACGCCCTCGTTCCGGCCCCGCAGAATGGCCAGAGCCCGGTGGGACGGTACTTTGTTCAGCGCTTCGACATGGTCGAAGTAATCCCGGAATTTGGCGCCTTCATTCTCCTTGCCTTCAACCACGGTGACCTTGAGCTGACCTTCGCTCCAGATGAAATCACGGAGCTGGCCCAGCAGCTCGGCGTCTTCGGCAAAGCGCTCCATCAAGATGTAGCGAGCGCCATCCAGGGCCGCCTTGCTATCCGCCACACCGGCTTCGGCATTGAGGTAACCTTCGGCAAGGGCTTCCGGATCCAGGGTCGGATCGTTGTAGAGTGCGTCCGCCAACGGCTCCAGGCCTGCCTCACGGGCAATCTGGGCCTTGGTCCGGCGCTTGGGTTTGTAGGGCAGGTAGAGGTCTTCAAGCCGGTTCTTGGTATCGGCGGCATCAATGGCGGTTTTTAGCTCGTCACTGAGTTTGCCCTGCTCATCAATGCTCTTGAGGATGGCCGTACGGCGCTCTTCCAGTTCGCGCAGGTAGCGCAGGCGCTCCTCCAGGGTTCGGAGCTGGCTGTCATCCAGGGATCCGGTGACTTCTTTCCGGTAACGAGCGATAAAGGGAACCGTTGCCCCTTCATCCAACAACGCGACCGTCGCGTCAACCTGTTGCTCACGGACTCCGAGTTCATCGGCAATGCGCCTGGAAATACTGTTCATGCCACCTCTACGATGTTGCGCTCACGGCGCTCCCGACCACTGTCAAAACGGCCCGGGAGCCACCTGGATAGGAACCAAAGCGCAAAAGGTACCGCGCGTCATTGCTCCAGGCAAGCCGCCTGGCTCTGGTTTTCCAGGAAAGTAACCAGGTCGCTCCAGCACATCGGACGGGCAAAGTAGTAGCCCTGGATCTCGTCGCAGTGTTCCTGGCGTAGGAATTCCAGCTGGCTTTCGGTTTCCACACCCTCCGCCACAACGCTGATCTGAAGGCTATGGGCGAGGCTGATGATGGCACGGATGATGTGCTCGGCATCGGCGCTTTGGCCGAGCTCCTGCACAAAGGATTTGTCGATCTTCAGGAGGGAGATGGGCAGGTTCTGCAGGTTGCTGAGAGATGAAAAGCCGGTTCCGAAATCATCCAGGGCAAAGCTGACCCCCAGCTGATTCAGCTCCCGCAGGCACCGGCGAGCATAGTTGAGGTCGTGCATCATGGCACTTTCAGTCAATTCCAG
This sequence comes from Marinobacter zhejiangensis, assembly GCF_900114775.1. Taxonomy (GTDB): domain Bacteria; phylum Pseudomonadota; class Gammaproteobacteria; order Pseudomonadales; family Oleiphilaceae; genus Marinobacter; species Marinobacter zhejiangensis. The sequence goes on along the minus strand of NZ_FOUE01000001.1, from coordinate 1,084,268 downwards.
CTCCAGCAGGCTAGTATCGACATTGGCATTGTAGATGATACGGAAGATGGTCTCCGTCATCTTGCGGTCGTGGAACTGGCGGAACGACAGGTTGACGGCAAACACCAGCCCCGGATAACCCAGCTCGGCCGCCTCACGTAAGCGGCTGCAGGCCTGCTCGATCACCCAGTAGCCAATGGGAACGATCAAGCCACTGCGCTCAGCGGCAGGAATGAAATCGTCCGGATTAACCAGTCCCCGCTCGGGGTGGTTCCAGCGAATCAGGCACTCCACGCCCCGAACTTCACCGGTCGCCAGGTCAATACGCGGCTGATAATACAGTTCCAGCTCCTGGCCCCGCAGCGCATTGCGCAGATCGGCTTCCAGGCGTAACTGGTAACCGGCACTGATATGCAGCTGTTGGTCGTAGAATCGGTAGCTGGTTCCGGGATCACGCTTGGCTTCGAACATGGCCCGATTGGCCCGGCGTAACAGGTTCTCCGGCGTGTCCCCGGCTTCCGGATAGGTCGCCACGCCAAGGCTGGCGCTGATCGCCACCCGCTCACCGGAAATGGTCACCGGCTCATCAAGGGCACTGACCACCTTGCGAATAATCTGCGTAATATCGAGGGAATCTTCTACCTTTTCGACGATGATCGCGAATTCATCACCACCAATCCGCATCAACGAGTCGACCCGACGCAAGCGCTCCCGCAGTCGCTCTGCCAGCTTAAGGATAAGCTGGTCCCCGTTCTGGTACCCGATGGATTCATTGATGGTGCGGAAGTCATCGAGGTTGATGTGCAGCAATGCCAGGCGGTGTTTGCCTCGCTCAGCCCGCAGCAGTGCCTGCTGCAGGCGGTCAAAAAACAGGTCACGGTTGATGAAACCACTGGCGACTTCCCGCCGCAACTGACCCTGTTCAACCTCACCCAGCTGTTGGCGATACCAGAGGCAACGTACCGCCCGGCTCAACGACCAGCGATCCAGCTGAGCCTTGCACAGGTAGTCGGCCGCGCCGAGCTCTTTCAGGCCCTGGCCACGCTCATCTGCAGACTCAGAACTCAAAGCCAGGACCGGGCAATCGTGGCCGGAGACTGCAAGATAGCTCAGGAAATCCTGTTCGGAACCGCCATGGAACACGCAGTCCCACACCAATACATCGAAAAGGGCGTTGTTCAGCAGATCGTCGCAATCCACCAGGTCCGGGCACCAGGTCGCATCAACCTTGATTTCGTCATCGGCTTCCAGGAACGCGCGATACCATAGGAAATCAGCATATTCAGGGCTAAGAACCAATACACGGATGTGTTCGCCGGCAGTTTCATGCACTGGATTCATAATGGATTTTCCATTCCCAAGGGCATTTATTCTCCTTTCCTCACTAGGATAGCCGATTGAACAACAAGGTACAGGGTCGTCGGGTAGTGTAGAATAGCCGGTCCCTGATTTCCCCTTGGCAGGTTTCCCGTGTCCAACCTCAACCCCCGCCAGCGCGAAGCCGTGCACTACGTTGACGGCCCCTTGCTGGTGCTTGCCGGTGCCGGCAGTGGCAAAACCAGCGTTATTACCCGCAAAATGGCCTACTTGATTGAACAAGTAGGCATACCGGGTCGCAACATAGCGGCACTGACCTTCACAAACAAGGCCGCCCGCGAAATGAAGGAGCGGGTATCCCGGCTGGTGGACCGCAAATTGGCTCGGGGCCTGACGGTCTCCACGTTCCACAACCTGGGGCTGAACATGATCCGCCAGGAACATGCCCACCTCGGCTACCACCCAGGCTTCTCGCTGTTTGATGCCGAAGATGCCAAAGCCCTGCTGCAGGATCTGATGCTGACCGATGGCAGTGCCGATGCCGGCGATGAGCTGTCAGACATCCAGATGACCATCTCAAACTGGAAAAATGCCATGCGCAGCCCGGGCGAGGCACTCAGCAAGGCCGCCGACGAACGGGAACAGCGGATCGCCATAATTTACAACAAATACAATCAGTACCTGAAGGCCTACAACGCCGTCGACTTTGACGACCTGATCCTGCTGCCGGTGCAGCTGTTTCGTGAGTGCCCCGATATCCTGACCAAATGGCGCCGAAAGATCCGTTACCTGCTGGTGGACGAATATCAGGACACCAACGTCTGTCAGTACGAACTGGTTAAATTGCTGGTAGCCGACCGCGCGGCCTTTACCGTGGTTGGTGATGATGACCAATCGATTTACGCCTGGCGGGGCGCACGCCCGGAGAACCTGGCCCAGCTCAAAGAAGACTTCCCCAGCCTGAAGATCACCAAGCTGGAGCAGAACTACCGCTCCACCAGCCGCATCCTGCGCTGCGCGAACACCGTCATCGCCAACAACCCTCACGTGTTCGAGAAGGCACTGTGGAGTGAGCATACCATCGGCGATGAAATCCGCATTATCCGCTGCCGCAACGAAGATGCCGAATGTGAGCGGGTGGCCTCCGAGATCATCGACCAGAAGCTCAAACAAGGGCTTGAGTTCCGGGACTTCGCCGTGCTTTACCGGGGCAACCACCAGGCCCGGCTGCTGGAAATGAAACTGCAGGCCTACCAGATTCCCTACCGCCTCTCCGGCGGCCAGTCGTTTTTCTCCAAGACCGAGATCAAGGACGCCATGTCCTACCTTCGCCTGCTGATCAACCCGGATGACGATGCCGCCTTCCTGCGGGTGGTCAACGTGCCACGGCGGGAGATTGGCCCACGCACGCTGGAACAGCTCAGTCACTATGCCCGCTCCCGTAACGTCAGCATGTTCCGTGCCCTCAGCGACCTTGGCGCGGAATCTCACGTGACTGAAAAAGGACTGGACCGGTTACGCCGGTTTGCCCATTGGGTAGACAACACCTGCCGGCGGCTACACGAAGAAGACCCCATTCCGGTGATCAAGCAACTGTTCACCGATATCGAATACGAAGAATGGCTGCATCAGCATTCGGGCACGCCAAAGCAGGCGGAACGACGGATGGCCAACATCTGGTACCTGGTGGACTCCGTCCAGCGCATGCTCGACGATGGCAAGGGCACCGCCGATGAGATCGGTATTGAGGACGCCATCAGCAAGCTGATCTTGCGGGATATGATGGAACAGCGGGAAGAAGAGGACGACAGCGACAAGGTTCAGCTGCTGACCCTCCACGCCTCCAAGGGCCTGGAGTTCCCGCACGTGTTCATCATGGGGCTGGAAGAGGAAATCCTGCCCCACCGCACCAGCATTGAGGAAGGCAACATCGAGGAAGAGCGGCGCCTAATGTACGTCGGCATTACCCGCGCCCGGGAAACCCTGAGCCTGACCTACGCCGCCCAGCGCAAGCAGTACGGTGAAAAGATCGAGACCATTCCCAGTCGCTTCCTGGATGAGTTGCCGGAGGAAGACATCCGCTGGGAGGGCCAGGGCGATCTGGATGTCGAAGCCAACCAGAAAAAAGGCAAGGCCACCCTGAGCGCGCTACTGGGTGATCTCGGAGTCTGAATAACAGGCACAAAAAAGGCAGAACCTCGGTTCTGCCTTTTTATCACACAGCGGCAGGCTTACTTGCTCTGCTCGACCATGTGTTCAACAGCGGACTGGATTTCTTCATCCGCACAGCTGGCACAGCCACCCTTGGCAGGCATGGCGTTGAAGCCGTTGAGGGCGTGGTTCATCAGAGTGTCCAGACCCTGGCCAATGCGAGGTGCCCAAGCCGCTGCGTCACCCACTTTCGGGGCGCCAGCGATGCCCATGCCGTGGCAGGCGGCACAAACAGCGTTGTATACTTCCTCACCGGAGCGGGGGCCGGCATTCGCCGCAGCAGCCGGGGCTGCAGCCGCACCACAGGAGTCATCACCCTGCAGGCAAACCTCGCCAACCGGAGCAATCCGATCGCGAATTTCATCTTCTACACTTGCCACCGCGGCACCGGCAAAAAGACCGAAACCGAGCAGTGCAACAGCCAGGACTCTCTTCATCTTCAATGCACCTCGCATTAGAGCGTTTTATAATCTGCGCGCATTATAGCCGCTGCAGCCGGTCAAAAAAACCAACCCAAATCAAATCATGGAGTCAGCAATGCCGATCGACCCTTCCAAGACTGGTCAGAACCCCCACCCCTGGCGCAAACGGCTGCTTGCCGTGGAGTTCATCGCCCTTGCCGTACTGGTGTCGTCCATGGCCATGCTGGGCAACACCAACTCAGCGGAAAACCCGATTAACCCGGGCTGGCTGCTGATTCCAGCCGCCGCCAGTCTGGCGGTGTTCGCCAGCTTTATCGGCCTGATGTACCTGCGCTGGGTTGCGTCCGCCAGCCCGGAACGCCAGGGCCGCCATCGCCTGATCTTTGCGCTCCTTGCCATCACTCTGCTGTCGGTCTGGGGCTACGGCATCGTCAACACCTGGAACAGTCTGGGCAGCTGAATAGTTTAAAAGGCAGGCCCCGCTTCCGGACCTGCCTCGCCGCTTCAGCCGTTCAGGCGTTCCATCTCTGCCAGCAATTCCGCGGTGCGGGCCTCCATCAGGGCCCGGTCACCGCGGGACTCGACGTTCAGGCGCACCACCGGCTCGGTGTTGGACATTCGCAAGTTGAAGCGCCAGTCTTCGAACTCCACACTCAAGCCATCAACATGGCTGACCAATTTGGCGTCGGCACCATAACGCTGCTCAATCGCCGCAATCACTTCCGGCGGGTTGGCAATGGTGCGATTGATCTCACCACTGGCGGGGTACGCCTCGATACGGGCATCAATCAGTGACGACAGGCTCTGCCCGGACTGGCACAGGCGCTCAGCCACCAGCAGCCACGGAATCATACCGCTGTCACAGTAGGCAAAATCGCGGAAATAGTGGTGGGCACTCATTTCACCACCGTAGATGGCATCCTCATCCCGCATCCGCTGCTTGATAAAGGCATGGCCGGTTTTGCTCTCCACAGCTTCACCACCGGCAGCCGCCACCAGATCCAGGGTATTCCAGGTCAGGCGCGGGTCGTGAATGACCTTGCCACCCCCGGCCTTACGCAGGAACTGGTCGGCCAGCAGTCCGACCACGTAATAGCCTTCAATAAAGCGGCCATTCTCATCGAAGAAGAAGCAACGGTCGTAGTCGCCGTCCCAGGCAATACCCATGGCTGCCTGGTGCGCGATCACGGCATCGGCGGTCGCCGCTCGGTTTTCCTCAAGGATCGGGTTGGGGACGCCATTGGGGAAGCTGCCATCAGGCGTGTGATGCACCTTGATGAACTCAAACGGCAGCTGGTCTTCCAACGCGTCCACCACCAGGCCAGCGCCACCGTTACCGGCGTTGACCACGATTTTCATCGGCGTCAGCGTCGCCAGGTCGACGTAGCCCAACAGGTGTTCAATGTAGGCGGGTTGCGCGGATAGGGGCTCACGGCGACCCGCTACCGGTGCATCTTCAAAAGGCTCCAGGACCCGGTCACGGATGTCGTTGAGGCCGTTGTCGGAGCTGATGGGGCGAGACTCCGGCCCCACCATTTTCATGCCATTGTGGTCTTTCGGGTTATGGCTCGCGGTCACCATGATGCCGCCGTCCATGCCAAAATGACTCGTGGCGAAATAAACCTGTTCGGTGCCACACAGGCCAATATCAAACACATCAGCCCCTGCCGCCATCAGGCCCGCAGTCAAGGCTTCGGCAATGTCGGGGCTGGACAGCCGGATGTCGTACCCCACCACCACTTTACGGGCACCAGTCACAGCCACGTAGGCCCGACCGATCAGCTCCGCCAGTTCTGGGTTGAGTTGTTCCGGCACACGGCCGCGCAGGTCATAGGCTTTAAAGCAGGACAAATCCATAGTGGGACACTTCTCCAGGTTAAACATTCCGGGCAACGACGAGCAGCCGCCGGTCACCGTGAGCGGGCATTATACCCACGAGCCGTGACAAGTTCAGGTAGGACGAGAGGACTAAACGGGAAGGTAACAGGAAAACAACGGGGGTCGCGCTGCGGCCACCCCCAACAGCGACATCAGTCGGCGGCGCTGGATTGCAGCTGAACGTAATTCTGGATACCCATCTGTTTGATCAGTTCCATTTGGGTTTCAAGCCAGTCGATGTGCTCTTCCTCGCTATCGAGAATGCTGCGGAACAGCTGACGGCTGGTGTAGTCCTTCACTTCTTCGCAGTAGGTGATGGCTTCAATCAGGTCCTTGTGCGCAACCTGTTCCAGCTTGAGGTCACACGCCAGCATCTCTTCGACGTTCTCACCAATCAGCAGCTTATTGAGGTCTTGCAGGTTCGGCAGTCCTTCCAGGAACAGGACCCGTTCGATAAGCGCATCCGCGTGCTTCATCTCATCGATGGATTCTTCGTATTCCTTGGCCGCCAGCTTGGTAATGCCCCAGTCCTTGTACATCCGTGAGTGGAGGAAGTACTGGTTGATTGCAGTCAGCTCATTGGCCAACACCTTGTTCAGGTACTGGATAACTTTCTTGTCACCTTTCATCAGGGTCTCCTATCTCTGGGGCATGAGAATTAAGCATAGACCGAAAGCATGACGAGAAAAAAGCGCGAAGGAAAACTTCTGTTCTTCAGGAGGTTAGAAAATCTGGTGGTGCGGGAACTCAGGCCGGTTGAGCCAGCATATTGGCCATCGCCATATAATCGCTGGTGCGGACTTCACGAAGAATTTCCCGGGCGGTACAGGCACAACGCCCACACTGGCGACCGACACCCAGCTCCTTGCCCAGCTGACGCATGGAATCAATGCCACTTTCTGCGGCAGCACGGATATCGCGGTCGGTCACTCCATGGCAAAGGCATACGTACATAGGGAAAAGCTCTCGGCGTCACAAAAGTTAGTGATAATTATTGTTATTTGCATCACCGAATGCAAGTCCTTTTTGCACAAAAAACGCCCAGCTTTTCAGCCCCCATCCTTACCGCCCTTACGGCAGGCAGGCACGGGTCAGGTTGTGGCCACCTTCGGCGGTCACCACCACGTTATCTTCAATACGGATTCCACCACAGCCAGAGAGGATATCGATCAGGCCCTGGTTCAGGTGATGCCTCAGTGGCCCGGCCAGCACAGGCGCCAGCAGCGAAGGAATGAAATACAGCCCCGGCTCGATCGTCACCACCATCCCCGGCTCCAGGGTGCGGGTCAGCCGCAGGAAGGGAGCATCTGCGGGAGACGGAACCGGCTTGCCGCCAACGTCATGGACCTGAACCCCCAACAGGTGCCCCAGACCATGGGGGAAAAAGGCACGGGTGATGCCTTCAGCCACCATCGCCTCCTCATCCATGCCCTTGACCACACCGGCAGATGACAGCAACGCTGCCAGTCCCAGATGGGTCTTCCGGTGCAGCGCCACAAAGTCCACCCCCGGCGCCACCGCCTGACACAACCGTTTTTGCAGGGCCTCCAACCCCACCAGCAGTGCCTGGAACTCCCCCTGGCCTGGGCCAGCCCAGGTCCGGGTAATGTCAGAGCCGTAGCCACGGTAACGATAGCCCGCATCAATCAACAGACTCCGAGAGACCTCAGGCGCGACCACATCGTAGAACTGGTAATGCAGGATGCCCGCATGGTCATTAAGCCCGATGATGCTGTGGTACGGGGCTTCGGATTCCCGCTGCTGCGTCGCCTGCTGGTAAGCCAGGCTGATGCCGAACTCACTCTCTCCCGCCAGGAAAGCCGCGCGTGCCGCACGGTGCCCCTCAGCGGCACGGCTGTTGGCCTCGGCCAGACAGGCAATCTCATACTCGGTCTTGTGTATGCGGGTCGCCTCCACCGCAGTCACCAGAGCCGGTGGATTGTGGTCACCGGGTACGCCCGCCAGCGTCAGGGGGTCACCCAGAACCGCCAATTGCGTGCTTAGCACCGGTAAGGGTGGAGCGGTCTCCACCGAGCCCTCAACCGCCAGGTCCCGTGCCCACGCCTCATCCGGCAACGCCGCACTGGCGTGCCAGAAGTCGTCCGGGGTGTGGACCTGCAACCGCGCGCCCTGCCCGGGCTGGATCAGCAACCAACTGTTTTCCAATCCCGTCAGACCGGTCCAGTGCAGGAATGGGCCATAGCCCTGGAAGGGGTAGCCGTGGTCGTCGGCGTAGCGCATGGGCGCGGCACCGGAGCTGATCAACAGGGCGTCGTAGCCAGTCTCCACAAGGGCCTTCGAATAGCGCTGCTGGAGCGTTTCAATATGCTGGCGTTGCAGTTGCTCAAGATCAGGTTCAGGCACGATGTTGCTCCGGTTGGTTCCACAGTTCCGATTCACTGCCCTGAGTCTGATCGGCACACCCGGCAGATTCAAGCGGCGACCGGCTCACCACAACGAGGGGCGACACCCGGCCGGTGATCCGGTGTAAACTGTGCTAACAATTTCACATGGACTCCCCAATGGCGCTCAAATCCACGATTTACAAGGCCACACTCAGCATTGCCGACCTGGACCGGTCCCATTACGCCGACCACCACCTGACTCTCGCCCTGCATCCGTCAGAAACCGAAGAGCGTATGATGCTGCGCCTGGTGGCCTTCGCCCTCAACGCCAGCGACACCCTGGAGTTCACCAAGGGCATCAGCACCGACGACGAGCCAGACCTGTGGCAGAAGAGTCTGAGCGACGAGATCGAGCTGTGGATTGACCTCGGCCTGCCAGAAGAAAGCCGTATCCGCAAAGCCTGCAACCGCGCCCGACAGGTGATTCTCTACACCTATGGTGGCCGTGCCGTCCCCATCTGGTGGGACAAACACCACAACAAGCTGACCCGCTTCGACAACCTCCGCATCGTCAACCTGCCCCAAGACGCCAGCACCGAACTGGCCGCCCTGGCACACCGCTCGATGCAGCTTCAGGTCACCATCCAGGATGGCAGCGTGGGGATCAGCAACGGCGAACAGCACGTCCAGATCGACCCCGAACCCATGGCGTTGCGCTAAAGCCACATTGGGGCTAGACATAACAGGGCTTCGCACGTAACATTGCGGCCTCGAAAATTAACGTATCGCGTTACTTTTCAATGCGCCCGTAGCTCAGCTGGATAGAGCGCTGCCCTCCGGAGGCAGAGGTCAGAGGTTCGAATCCTCTCGGGCGCGCCATTATTCAATGAAAGAGCCCACCTTGTGTGGGCTTTTTTATTGCGCTCCCGTCGCCTAAGCCAACCACCACTGCGTCACTCTCCTCCCGCCACCAATGTTAAGCAATGTGAATTGATCAACCGTCAACCACCTTCAGACGTACTATCCTGAGCACCACAGACTGACTCACCAATCACAGTCACCATAACAAAAACAAAGAGCATGCTGATTGAACCACTGACGGCCAATAGTCTTCCGTCCATCCTGGAACGCAGTGACCTCATACGAAAACTGCATGAGGGTACCACGGGGCGCTTGACCCTAATAACTGCGCCCGCCGGGTATGGCAAAACCACCCTGATCCGGCGCTGGCTTGCCGCGGCCCCGAACGCGGCCACGGCGTTGCTGTCGCTGGATGAGCGGGATGAGAACCAGGCCCGTTTTTTTGGCCGCCTGGGCAACACCCTGCGTGCGGAAGCACCAGCGTTTGACCCCACCGCCTTTACCCCGTTTGATTCGGGCAGCAATGAAGCGCCAGCCGACATTGCCGACGCCCTCCGTCAGGGCATGTTGGCCATCGAACACCCCGTCATTCTGGTGATTGATGATTTCCAGCACCTGGCGAACAACCCGCTGATCATTGAGACCTTTAATCACCTGCTGTCCGACCCGCCCGGCTGCCTTCACCTGCTGATCGCAAGCCGGTCCGAGCCGCCGCTACGGCTAAGCCCACTGCGCCTGCAGCAGCAACTGATCGAGCTGACCAGCGAAGACCTGCGTTTCAATGCCGAAGAAATCCGGCTGCTATGCCAAACCCTCGACAAGACGCCGGTATCGGCAAATACCCTGGATCACCTGTTGCGGCTTACCGAGGGCTGGGTGACCGGACTGCGACTCGCCCTGCTGGCCGCGCGCCGAAACGGCGAGGAAGCGCTGGAATCCTTTGCCGGCCATCAGCCGGATGTGATGGCCTACTTCGGTGATATGGTCTTGCGGGGATTACCGGATTCCCTCTACAGCCTGTGCCTGCAAAGCTCCCTGTTCGACCGGATGACCGGCCCGCTGTGCGATCAGGTGCTCCGGCATTCCGGCAGTGCGCTGATGCTGGAAAAGCTCGCCCGGCAACAACTGTTCCTGATGCCGATGGAACACGACCCCGGTTGGTACCGGTTCCATCCCCTGCTCCGCGGTTTCCTGCAAACCCGCCTGGAGCGCGAGTCACCTGAGCTGGTGCCGGTGTTGCACCGGCGGGCCGCCGCCTGGTTTATGGACACCGGCGACTTCCATCAGGCACTCCAACACGCGGAAGCCAGCAAGGATCCGCAGCTGCTGGGCGACATCCTGGAAACCGCATTCAAGGCCTGGTCCCGGGCCGGCCACTTCTCGCGGATCCTGTTCTGGGATGAACGGCTCTTGGGCAGCGCCCTGCTGATGAGAACCGGGATTGTCCTGCCGTTACAGTGGTCGCTGATCCTCTCCGGACGCTTCCATCAGGCCGGCGCCATCCTCGACAATTTTCGCCAGAGCCGGCCGGAAGATATCTCTGCCGATCATCACCGGGTGCTGGTGAGGTTTCTGGAGCTGTACCTTGAGCTGTTCCAGAACGACACCCAGTTTATTCACCGTGAAGATTACGAAGACCTGGTTCGCCAGAGCCGCCACTATGACGTCTATCCCATGAGCCTGTGCATGGCGGCTTATCATCATTTGCAGAACGCCCGGCCAGAGCAGGCCCTGGACTACGCTGGCAAGAGCCAGGAGGCCCTGAAGCAAGCCGGCTACCATTCCATGGCAGACTACGCCGGATTGATCGTCGCCTTGTGCCACCGCAGCCTGGGCCGCCCCGGCCAGGCCACACGGGACGTTGAGCAGGCCTACCGCGCCATGCCAGCAAACGTTGCCAACCGCGTCCTCCGGGGCACCGCCATGGTGGTCGCGCTCTACGACCAGAACCGGCTGACCGAGGCCTGCGCTCTGTGCAACGAACTGCTGCCCAAGCTCAACAAGACCTCTGCCATCGAGGTCACCGCCACGGTTTACCTCACCTATGCCCGCTGCCTCTTCGCGACCGGCTACACCGACAAGGCCGCCCACTTTCTGGGCAAGCTGAAACACATTCTGGAACTTGGCCATAATCACCGCTTCCTGAGCCACCTGCTGGCGGAGCGTCTGCGTCAGGCGTGGCTTTCTGGCCACAAGGAGCGGGCGGAGCAACTGGCACAACAGGCAGGCCTGCCGTCGAAATTGCAGGCCGGGGAGTGGGACCAGACTCGGCGCTACACCGAGCAACGGGAACGGCTTGGACTGGCGACCTCCTACTGGCTCCGGGCTAGCGGCCGACCCGCCATTGCCGCACGGATTCTGCGGGTTCTGAGCCAGGAACTGGCCAATACCGGCCTGGTGTCCCGGGCACTGGTGATTGATACCAACCGCCTGCTCGTCGAAGGCCCGGCCCCTGAAGACAGCCGAAAAATCGTCAATCGCCTTATGCACGATCACGGCCTGCACAACATGACCCGCAACCTGTTCGACGAAGCCCCGGGGTTTAATACCCTGCTGTCAGCGGCCACCGACCAGGGACTGGAGCTGCCAGACACTTACCGGGCCCTGTACGGCGACCTGCTCAGTCCCAGCCCTGCGAGCACCAACCCCTCCCCCATGGCTCAGCTCACCAGCCGGGAACAAACCATCTATCGCTTGCTGCTCGAAGGCTGCAATAACCGCCAGATCAGCGAACAAACGGGCAATACCGTGTCCACCATCAAGTGGCACCTGAAAAACATCTACGCCAAGCTCGGTGTTGCCAACCGCACCGAAGCCGTCCTTCTCGCCAGCCAGTCTGACCGCTCACGACATGACGTCTGAGACGACCCGAGAAACGCTCAACCGTTCACGTTTTTAAACGTTCCCACCTCGATTACCCGCCACCCCCTCCCCGGGTAGGGGGCATTTTATTGACCGCTCAGTAACCCTAGCTCCCGTTCCAACAATCACAATAACCTGCAACAAGGAGAGGGAACATGAGTACGACACCCTGGGTCACCTGGCCCGCACTCACCAAGTTCGGCACCATCGGCATCTTCGGTGGCTTGCTGGTACTCAGCATGGAACGGACCGAACTGCTCAACAACAACATGTTCGATGTGGAAGACTGGGACCGTCACAATGCCGACATCACCTGTGATGAACGCAGCCTGACCGCCCGCACCGAGGACGGAACCTGTAACATCCTGGACAACCCGGCGGAAGGTTCGGTCTATACCCGTTTTGGCCGTAATGTTCCCCTGGAGCAAACCTACGCCGAAACCGAAAACGATACCCTGCTGGTGCCCAACCCACGGGAAGTCAGTAACGTCCTGATGGCCCGGGGCGACACCATGCAGCCGGCCACCATTGTCAACTTTGCTGCGGCCGCCTGGATTCAGTTCATGGTGCATGACTGGTTTGACCACGGCCCTCGCATGGACGGCAACGATATTGTGTTCCCATTGCCCGCGGGCGACCCGCTAGGTTCCGGCACCATGAGCGTACAGCGCACCCAGCCCGACCCCAGCCGCACCCTGGCCGAAGCCGGCCGCCCGGCGACCTATCAGAACACCAATACCCACTGGTGGGACGGCTCCCAGATCTATGGCAGCGACAAGGAAACCAGCGACCGGGTACGGGCCTTTGTAGACGGCAAACTGAAAGTCGATGCCGACAACACTCTGCCCACCGAATTCCTGAGCGGTAAACCCATCACTGGATTCAATGAGAACTGGTGGGTAGGCCTGAGCATGATGCACCGGCTGTTCACCCAAGAGCACAACGCCATTGCCGAACGCCTGAAACAGAGCTACCCGGACGCCACGGACCAGTGGCTGTACGACAAGGCTCGCCTAATCAACGCCGCCCTGATGGCGAAGATCCATACCGTTGAATGGACCCCCGCCATCCTCGACAACCCCGTTCTCAAACGTGCCATGTACGCCAACTGGTGGGGTGTGGGTGGCGACCAGGAGAACCGCGAGTTCTTCCAGCAGGCCCTGGATGAAATGGCCAATAATATTGAAGGCATCGCCAACCTGTTCACCCTGCTGGGTATCGACGCCGACATCGCCAATATGGAACCGGGGGTGATCGACCATGCCCTGGGTGGCCTGGTAGGCTCCCGTGCCCCCAACAACTACGACGTGCCCTACACCCTGACCGAAGAGTTCGTGTCGGTCTATCGCATGCACCCGCTGATGCGCGATGACATTGAAGTGTACGACGTCGGCAGCAACGTGGTTAGCGAACGCATTGCCATTCCGGACACCCGCGATGGCGACGCCGAAGACGTTCTGGACAGCGTGGGTGCTGACCGGCTGTGGTACTCCTTCGGCATCACCCACCCTGGCGCACTGGTGCTGGAAAACTACCCGGATTTCCTGCGCAACCTGTCCATGCCGCTGATCGGCAACATCGACATGGCGGCCATCGACGTGCTGCGTGACCGCGAGCGTGGCGTTCCCCGCTACAACGACTTCCGCCGGGCGATTGGCCTCAAACCGATCACCCAGTTCGAAGATCTGACCTCGGATCCGGACCTGCTGGCTAACCTCAAGCGCCTCTACAACAACGACATCGAACTGATCGACACCCTGGTCGGCTCCCTGGCGGAAGAAACCCGTCCGGATGGTTTCGGTTTCGGAGAGACGTCATTCCAGATCTTCATTCTGAACGCCTCCCGCCGCCTGATGACCGACCGCTTCTTCACCACCGACTACACCCCCGAGGTCTACACCCCGGAAGGTATGGCGTGGGTCGAAGGCAATACCATGGTCGATGTACTCAAGCGTCACCACCCCGCCCTGAGCGGCGCGCTGGTCGGTATGGACAATGCCTTCAAACCCTGGGGCCTGAACATGCCGGCGGAGTATGAGAGCTGGAGCGCGGAGCAGAAGCAGATGCACCTGTGGGTGAACGGCGCCGTACGCACCGAGTACAGCGACGGTGAGCTGCCCGCACAGCAGGATGTGGACATTGGCGGGCTGATCAGCTCGGTATTGTGGGATAAGGTGAAAGTGGAATCGGATGTGGCCCCGGCGGGTTACGAAAAGCCGATTCATCCGCAAGCTGTAATGGGCCGCGTGCAGTTCAACGCCACCAGCGGCCACGGCTTTACCGGCCTGTTCGAAGGTGCCGGGCATGGCCTGTTGCGACTGTCCATCACGGGTGACCCCGAAGAACGCGGCTTCGCCCCAGGCCTCGCCCTTAAACTGTTTGTCGACGGCCAGCCTTCACGCAACGTGTCTGCGCTGTACACCTTGTCGGGGCAGGACAGCAACTACAACTTCTTCGCCAACGAGCTGTCGAATTACGTCTCGCCGGAAGCCAACGACACCCTGGGTAGCACCGTGCTGTTCTCCATGGTGACCACCAAGCCCACCCGCCTGATGGTGAACGCCTTTGCGGAAGTCCGTGAAAATGGTGACGAGGTGGCCAGCCCGAAAGCCCCCACCCAAATCTACTTTGTGCCAAATTCGGCGCTGACCGCCAGCCTTCCCAGCGAGCCCCATGACTTCCGGGAAAGCCTGATGACACTCACCGAGGGCACCAAGCTCTACGACGTGTACGCCACCGATGTTGCCATCCGGACGTCGATCTTCCCGTCCCTGAACAACCGCCTGGCCAATGAGCGCCGCAACAGCGCCCGCAAGGTTGGCGAACTGACCCTGACCTCGGACCTGATCGCCTCGCAGTTTGGTGACTCCGGCGTGTTCTTCAAGCATCAGCGGTACGAAGACCGATAACACAGTAATGAGGGGATGGAGCGTCTTGCCCCGGCATTAGCCGGGGCTTTTTATTTTCACAGCACCGCTTTTTCCAGCGCCTCAAACGCCGTCGTCAGCCCCACCGCCAGACGTTGGACCCGCGGTACCCTGGCCCGGCAGGCAACAATGCCAAAATTGAGGAAATCACCGTGGCTGGTGCAGGTGAAATTGAGGGGAACTCCGGGCATGATCAGGCTCACCGGATAGACATGCAGCAGTTTCGCCCCGTCCAGGTACCGGGCCTCCCGCTCCCCGGGCACGTTGGACAGCACGGTATTGAAGGCCGGACGGCTGTCACCGGCACGCCCCATCACCACCGCGGCCAGGAATGGCCCTGACGTCATCAACGAGTAAGGCAGCACCGCATTTTTCGGCAGATCCTGAACCAGGGATTTCCCCGCCCGGGTAAACGCCTTGATGTACTCCAGGCGTTCTACCGGATCGGCAACGTTGGTGCCCAGGCTGCCCAGCATGATACTGACCTGGTTGCCGATGCTGTGGTCGCCGCTCTTGCGGGTCGATACCGGCAACGCCGCCGTCAGCGACGCCTCCGGCAGGGCATCGGCCTGGCTCAGGTAATCACGCAGGGCGCCCCCCACCATGGCCATCGCCACATCGTTCACCGTTGATCCACTCGCCTTTGCCAGGGTCTTTATCCGGTCCATCGCGATATGCTGGGTTGCGACCCGGCGGTGGGCGGTCAGGGGGCCGTTGAGGATGGTTTCAGGGGTGGACTTGAAGGTGGTCAGCTGGTCACTCCGTCGGCGTAGTTTAACGAACGCACCAGCCGCAGCCTTGAGGTCACCCAATGTCGGCCATTCCGCCTTGGCGGATTGCAACGCCTCCGCCGGGAGTTCCCTTGCCCACAGCGGCGTGCTGAGCGCGTCCGGGCCGGCCGCCAGGCCCTGGACAACCAGCCGCGTGCCACTGATGCCATCAACCAGGGCATGATGGATTTTTACATAGAGGGCAAACCGATTACCCGCCAGCCCGTCAATGAAGTGGCATTCCCACAACGGCTGTTGCAGGTCCATCGGTTGTTCGTGAATCCAGGCAATCATCTGCCCCAATTCCCGTTCATCGCCCGGAGCCGGCAACGACCAGTGACGCAGGTGGTATTCCAGGTCCAGGTCGTAGACTTCCCGGGTGGCCGGAGTCAGCTGCCAGCGGGTGGGACGGGTCAGCACCTGGTTCCAGGGGTAAAACACCCGGGGCTCCTGGCGCCAGCGGGCAATCAGTTCACTGATGAACCGTTTTCGCTTGGTCGGCGTGCACGATGACGGGTATTCAAAAGTCATCAGCGCCGCCACGTGCATCGGCATGTTGCGGCCTTCCAACTGCAGGGAGGCTGCATCCATCAATGGCATTCGTCGCAGGTTCATAGCGCAGCCTCGACAACGTCCAGTGAACGGGGGTTAGCGTGAGCCTCCAGACCAAGCCCGTGCTCCAGCTCACACAGTGCCTCTTCCATCCCCAGAGCCAGCTTCTGCATGCTCGGTACGGTATCGCGGCAGGCGGTGATCCCTACGTTGAGGGTGCCGGCATGGCTGTAACAGGTGAATGACGTGGCCATGCCAGGGAATACAATGTTGGCAGGGTAGCAGTGCAGCAGCCGGGCGCCACGGAGATATTTGTCGTCCCGCCCGCCCGGCACATTGGAGACCACCGCATTGAACATCGGTTTTTTCTTCCCCGATACGCCCGTCAGCATCCGGGCAATGGCCGGTGCAAAACTGGCAATGGAGTACGGCACCCGCATTTCCGGCTCAAGCCCCAGCACCTGCTGTTTGGCCACATTCGTGGCCTGGCTGATTTTCTTCAGCCGCAAGACCGGGTCCGCCACATTGGTACCGATGATGCTGTAGATCATGCCTACAGAGTTGCCCGGGCTGAGATCCCCTTCCGCACGCAGGGACATGGGAACCGCCGCCGTCAGGCTCTCGGTCGGCAGTGCTGTGATGCCTTGCAGGTATTTGCGAAGCGTTCCACCCACCAGGCACAGCACCACATCGTTGAGGCTCACACCGGCCGTTTTGGCCGTCGCTTTAAGCCGGGTCATGTCGAAGTTCTGGGTGGCGAAACGCCGCTGGGCACCGATGGGGCCGTTGAGCGGCGTTCGTGGAGCCGATCGCAGGGTGGTGAGGGAGTCGCTGCGGCCGAACAGCTTCAGCACGTTGTTTGCCGCCCCCAGCATGGCCGGGACCGAAGGCATTTTGAACGACGCCGGCTGGAACGGCTTTTCCGGCGCCGTTTGTATCCAGAACGGCGACGTCTTGCGGTCTTTGGCGCTGTCAGACAGGCCCTTCATTAGCAGCACACTGGCACTGATGCCATCGACAATGGAGTGATGAAACTTCATGTAGATGGCAAAGCGATTCTCCGCCAGCCCTTCGATGACGTAGCATTCCCACAACAGTTTGCGCATGTCCATGGGCTGGCTGTGCAGACGGGCAACCAGTTGCCCCAGCTCGACCTGCCCGCCAGGCTTGGGCAGTACCAGGTGCCGCAGGTGGTACTCCAGGTCCGGGTCCTGGCAGGTTTTCAGGCAAGGTGCCAGCTGCCAACGGGACGGCGACTCCAGTTTCTGGTTCCAGGGCGCTGCTATGCGGGTTTCCTTACGCCAGTCGCTGACCAGGGTCCGGACAAAGTCAGCACCGCCTTTCGCCGGCGGTTCAAAAATCATCAGCCCGGCAACGTGCATAGGCACGCCGGGGCTTTCCAGCTGCACAAAAGCAGCATCCAGTGGAGTCAGTTTTGTGCGATTCATACAGGATCGTCTCTCTGAGATTGTTATGGTTTTACGTGGCAAGGATCGTTCAAGCTCAAACTCGATGAACAAAATCTGTCCAAAACTATGACCAGTTGACGGCGCCCCTGCCTTAACTTCCCATGTCAAAGTCTTGTCATTTCGAACCACCTTCCAACCCGCAACCGCATGCTATTTTTCATATCACGCCAGCCGCTGATAATTTCCGCCAGCACTTGCTATGGTTTGCCAAACAACAAGAATCCATTGAGCACTATGACTTACACCGATCTATCAAGAGCGTCCTCACTGGCTCGGCTGGATGAGTTCTGCGAGAAGTACCAACTCGACCATCGGGAAATGCTGCGGGAAGTGGGGCTGCCTGAGGACCTGCTGGAGCAGCCCGAGATCCTGATTTCCTACTCGCTGATGGCCCAATTGCTGGAAAACTGTGCCAGGAAGACCGGGTATCCCCTGTTTTCACTGGAATACGGCGTTTTTCAGGGAGCGGCGATGCTTGGGGAGCTGTTCTATCTGATCAAGAATGCGGAGACGGTTGGGGATTCACTGCGGGAGTTGATGTTGTATTACCACCTTCACTCCAGAGGCGGTCAGGTGACCGCAGCCATCGAAAGCGGCATGGTGGTTCTCAGTTACGAACCCAGGCTGCGCGACTGTGTGCCCACCCGACAGGCAGTGGAACTGGCCGTTGGCGTCGGCCAGGCGCTACTCAAGATGTTGCTTGGTGCCAAGTGGCAACCGGCTGGCGTTCATTTTCGCAGCGGCCCCAGCTGTGCGCCACAAGCCTACCAACGAATCTTGGGATTAACGCCCCAGTTCAACAGCACCACCAATGGCTGGGTATTTGATGCCCGCTTACTGGAGGTGCCCCTGAGCAATTCCGATCCGAAGCTCCATACGCTGATGCGGGAGCATATTGAGAAAATGGACGAGCTGGCTGCCAGCGAACTGCCGGCCTATGTCCAGACGCTGATCCGGCATTTTCTGCCCAACGGCCGCGTCACCGTTGATTTCATTGCCAACTATATGACCCTCAGCTCCCGCTCTCTGCAGCGCTACCTGACCGACGAAGGCACCTCTTTCCAGACCCTGCTGGACGAAACCCGCCAGTCGATGGCCGAGCGATACCTGAGCGAATCCGCCATCAGCCTGACCCAGCTTGCCGCCATTCTGGGCTACTCGGGCCTGGCAGCCTTTTCCCGGGCCTTTCAACGGTGGCATGGCCAGAGCCCGCGCCAGTGGCGCAAACAGCACGGCATCACCTACCCGGCCAGAGTGCTGCCACAGCACCGCAGGAAGCCTGCGTGGCTGAAATAGGCATAAAAAAGCCCAGGCCGAAGCCTGGGCAAAGTCAGTGTGATAACAACAACAGGATTACGGGCGGTAATTCGGATCCAGGCACATCAGTACACCGGTGTACTCTTCCAGCGCCTGCACCGGGATCGGGTTATTGCTCATGCATACCCAACCCTCCTCGGTAAAACTGACATCCCGGGTATAGGTGCCTCGCAGGGGCGCTGGGTAGGCGATGAACGCCTCCGTCGCCGGATCAAAACGGTAGATGTGATCGGTCATGGTTTCATTGATCCAGACATCACCGGTTGTCGGGGAGACATTCAGTGAGTACGGACCTGGCCGGGCACCCGGAGCAAACTCCGGCATGTCGTAGACATCGATCGCCATGGTCTTGGTATCAATCCGGGCCAGCTGGCCGTGGCCATAACCGGCCTGCCACAACACCCCATCCTCGGCAAACCGTAAGCGACGTGGACCAAACACCGGTGACTCGATCTCGGTGACTTCCAGGGTTTCCGGATCAATCCGGCCAATCCGGTTGCCCCACAAACGGCTGTACCAGATTGAGCCGTCCAGGGTGCTGACGGCCACCCCGTAGGTGAGTACCGCCGGGGTAATCGCCACCGGGCGCGGCTCCGGCAGGGTAATCAGCGTGATCTCCTGGGTTTCCGGATCCAGGCGGCCGATCTGCTCGGTGCCAACCACGCTGAACCAGAAGATACCGTCCTTATCGACACGAATCGTGTGCGGGTAGGGGGCGTTGCCCGGCAGTGGAATTTTCTGTTCCCAGGTATTGGTCTCGGGATTGAAGACGCCGATCGACGCTGAATAGGAGTTGGTCACGTAGAGCTTGCCATCGTGCCCTTCCGCCAGCGAATGCGGGCCATGACGCACGTTGACCTTATTCATCGCCGGTGGCACGCCAAGCACGGTAAAGATGCCACCCAACGGCATGTCCTGCTCCGGATGGGGAACAAAACGGGTGGTGCCCGCGGCAAGATCGGTCACATACATGCCATCGGCGAACTGGTCCACGGTGTAAACCAGACCATTGCCTGAGTGCACCAGCGCATCATGGGGCACGCCGGAGCTGGGCAACTGATATTCGTAGACCTTGGTGTGCGCCAGCGCTTCATCAAACGGGAACTCCGGGCGCATTTCGGTTGGCTCACCATCAAAGCCCTCCGCAAAAATTTCCGACCGGCGGCGATCCTTATCGGTTATCCCCACGGCGCCCATGTAGGCATGCATTCGCTGTACGGTTTGCTGCCAGGACTCGGCCGGGCGCACTGTCCGCGTAAAAGGATTGCCGAGCTGGTGACAGGACAGGCATTCCAGCTGGAATTTGTCACGGGTGAAGGGCTGGTCTTCCTCGGTATCAAACGGGAGTTCGTTAAAATGGTAGGAGGCCGCCAGACTCTCGGAGATTTCCCGGTCTGTGGTCAGCGCCGTCAGCCCGACGTTTCTGGTGAGGGTCGCATCGTCCCCAGCCAGCGATACCTGCTCTTCCCGGTCGGCAAAGTAATGCGCTCGGAAACGCAGCCGAAGCTCACCGGTCAATCCGGTCTCCAGAACGTAACGGCCACGGGCATCGGTGTACACCGATTCGGACACCCCGGCTCCGACATCCGTCAGGCGGACAATAGCACCGGCGACGGGTTCACCCTCAGCATTGGTCAGCTGGCCGCTGATCACCGACGCAGACACCGGAGCCGCAGCCAACAAGGCGGCCGACAACGCGGTGGTTTTCAAAAGGTATAAACGGTTTGTTGTTGTCATGATGTACTCCGTAGTCTGGCCTTTAAACCGGAGTCACATAATACGAAGCCGCCCCCATCACAATTTAACCCATCACGAAAATTTTTTAACAAATCGCGCCAGAAAGCAGCCAACTGCGCCCTGGCCGAACCCCATCTCGCTCAAATCCCGGGGCTTCGCGTCTGAGCGGTTGAATTTAAAGTGGTGTTCTATAGAGAATAGGGACGTCGGATATGGCAGATGGATAGCCCAAGGACGTTCAAGGCCCGACACATAACTATAAGAGACAAAACATGATCAGCAGCTCCCTGATTCGAGCCAAAGCCCTGACCGCAGTCCCTGACGTCATCCGCGAGTTGGGGGCCGACCCCGGCGCATTTCTCGGCACCTTTCACCTGCACGAGGACATGATCGGTAACCCCAAGCAGATGATCCCTTACCTGAGCCTGATCCAGCTCATGGAGCGGGCGGCCGAACAGTTTGACTGCCAGGACTTTGGCCTGCAGGTTGGCCTGAAGCAGAATCTCAACGTCTTGGGCCCGATTGCCGTAATCGCGCAAAACTCCGCAACTGCGGAAGAAGCACTGGCCCACATCATCAAGTACATCGGCTACCACAGCCCAGCCATCTCCCTGAAGCTGACCACCGGCAGCCATGATCGTTGTCGCGGCATTCACTTTGATATCGGCATGGTCCAGGGTCAGGCCCGCTCGCAGACCGTCGAAATGACCCTGGCGTTTGGGTACGGCATCATGAAGGTGCTGATGGGCCCGGACTTCCGTCCTTCCCAGGTTCATTTCCGCCACGCCCGGATCAGCCCGCTGCCCCGCTATCGGGCGGTATTCCAAGCCCCGGTGCAGTTCGGCAAGCTCACCAACGCCATCTATATTTCCGAATCAGATCTGTGCAAGCCCATCAGCCACAGCGACCCCGCGCTCCTGCAAACCATGGAGGAGTTTGTCGCCCAGACCCTGGCCCAGCACCAGAATTCCCTGAAAGACAACGTTCGCTCCCTGGTGATCTCCCTGCTGCCACTGACCCAGCGCTGTACGGTCTCCAGGATTGCCCGCCATCTGGCGGTCAGCGAGCGCACCCTCCAGCGTGGACTCAAAAAGGAAGGGGTGGTGTTTGAACAACTGGTGGACGACATTCGTTACGAACTCGCGACGGACTACCTGAAGGAACAGGATATGGCTATGAGCCAGGTCGCCGGGCTTCTGGGCTATGGCCAACAGAGCTCGTTCAACCGTGCCTGTATCCGCTGGTTTGGCAAGTCACCCAGCGCCATCCGCGAACAGCTGGCCACGGACTGATCCCCCCAAAAGCGACTATTCCCACCCGGCGTGATGGTCGTAATTGCAAAATCTTTGGCGTGAAAAGAGAAACCCGACCGGCTTTCTCTGGGCCAACATGAACCTTGTCTTGAAAACAACCACAAGAGGAGCAAGATCATGTTTCCACTGACCGTCAAAGATCACAAAAAGCTGCTGACCCTGAATACCAACGATGCGCCGATCTACACCGACATGCTGGTGCCCGGCCTGGACGTGCAGCCGCTGATGCTCGACCCCAATAATGGCCTCTGGTGCCTGCGGGTGTGGTTCCACCCGGGCGTAAGACTGCCGACCCATTACCACACCGGTACCGTACACCTGTGGACCCTGTCCGGTTGCTGGAACTACGTTGAGCACCCCGACCAGCCACAAACCGCTGGTTGCTACCTGTTCGAACCCGGCGGCAGCATCCACACCTTCATGGTGCCTGAAGACAACACCGAAGTGACCGAAACGATCATGATCGTGCAGGGTGCCAACATCAACTTCGATGAAAACGGCGAGTACCACAGCACCATGGATGCCAGCTCCATCGTTGCGATGATTGAACAGGCCATCAAGGAACGTGAACTCGAACCGTCGGTCTATATTAAAGCTCCGTTCCCGGACTATTCTGACAAGGTTTCTCTGTAAGAGACCGATTGTCAGCGGGCGTTTTCCGGCACGGTTTCTGGGAACCCTTCCAGAAAACCGGGAAACGCCCTTAGTCGCACAACAAGAGAGCTCGCACCATGCATCAACCCTGGCTAGAGAACTACCCCAACGGCACTCCCCAGAGCATTGACCCGGACTCCATCGGTTCCGTTACGGAGCTATTTGCCCAGGCGGTCCGGCAATTCCCGGATCATGTCGCCCTGGAATGCTTCGGCATCCAACTGAATTATCGCCAACTGGACCAGTTATCCGATGCCGTCGCCAGTGCGCTGCAGCGCGATTTTGGTGTCCGCAAAGGGGATCGGGTGGCGGTCATGCTGCCGAATCTGTTTGCCTACCCCATTGCGATGCTGGCGATCCTCAAAACCGGCGCGGTTCAGGTCAACGTCAACCCGCTCTACACCCCGCGGGAACTGGCTCACCAGCTGAACGACTCCGGTGCCGAGCATATCTTTATCTATTCCGGTTCAACCGCAGCCCTGGCCGACATCCGGGGCCAGGTTACGGTCCGCAGCGTGATTACCGTTGGCCCCGGGGACGGCTCCGGCCAACCCATCCCCGCCCCGGCCGTTGCCGATAACCTGGGCCAGCACACCCCGCTGACCGAGCTGCTGTCAAAGCACCGTGATGCCCGGCCCGAGCCGGTGGCCATTGGCGGTGATGACATTCTGTTTCTCCAGTACACCGGTGGTACCACAGGGCCGTCCAAGGGCGCGACCCTGACCCATCGCAACCTGATTGCCAACACCCTCCAGTTCAAGGCGTTTGTGCCCAGTGCCAACAGCCCGGGCGAGGAGTGTCTGGTACTGGCGCTGCCGATGTACCACATTTTCGGACTGATGATTTACATCGCCTATGCCGCGATCGGGGCGAAAGCCATCCTGATTCCGAACCCACGGGACATGGACGCCTTTATCGGCGCCATCAAGAATGCCCGCTTCTCCATCATCGGCGGGGTGAATACCCTGTTTGCCGGCATGACCCAGCACCCGGAGTTCGGGAACATCGACTTCTCTGGCTACAAGGTGGCCTTTGGCGGTGGTTCCAAGATTTTTGCCAGCACCTCAGAGCGCTGGCACGCCACAACCGGTGCTCACATCCTGGAAGGCTTTGGCCTCTCGGAAACCGCTCCGATCGTGACGCTGAACCCAATGGGCGGCGACGGTTTCAGCGGTACCGTGGGTTACCCCGTACCCTCGACCGACTGCAAGATCCTCGGCCCGGACGATCAACCGCTACCTCCTGGGGAAGCTGGTGAACTCTGCGCCAAGGGCCCTCAGGTGATGAAAGGTTACTGGGGGCGGGAAGACGCCACCCGCGAAGTGTTCACCAGCGATGGCTATTTCCGCACCGGCGATGTGGCGGTGATGCATCCCGATGGCAAGTTCGAAATCGTTGACCGGAAGAAGGACATGCTGATTGTCTCTGGCTTCAACGTCTACCCGAACGAAATCGAAGGGGTGGTCTGCGAACTGGACAGCGTGGCTGAGGCAGCCTGCATAGGCATACCGGACGCTAAAACCGGCGAACGGGTGAAGCTGTTTGTGTCGCCGTCTGGCAACGGTGAACTGGACATAGACGACGTCATTGAACACTGCCGGGCCAATCTGGCCGCCTACAAGGTACCCCGTGAGGTGGTCGTGCTCGCGGAAATGCCGAAGTCGAACGTGGGCAAGATCCTGCGTAAAGATCTCCGGGAGCCGGCGTAACCGGCCTGGCTACCGCCTGAATCAGCGCCGGGCCAGTGAGCCCGGCAAACCTTCACGACAACAACAACTCTGGACGTGACCAGCATGACAAACAAGATTCCTCCCGTTGGCACTAACGGCCAAACCCCTGACCTGCCCGATACCGTGTTTATCACCGGGGCTAACGGCTTTATCGGCCGCAAGCTTGCCGAACGGTACATCGCCATGGGCTGCAAGGTGAAAGGCATGGACCTCAATGCCGACGAAGCACGAGATGTGGTCGCCGGTGACCTGACCAAGCCTGACACCTGGCAAGACCATGCCAAGGGCTGTGACCTGTTCATCAACACTGCGGCAGTGGTGTCTCTCGCTGCGGACTGGGAAACCTATACCACTGTGTCCCTGGTTGGCGTGCGTAACGCGCTGGATGCCGCCATCCGTGGCGGTGCCAAACGCTTCGTGCACTACTCGTCCATCGCCGCCATGGGCTACAACTACGAGCCCGGTGCCGATGAAACCGCGCCGGTGGTCATTGGCGAGCATTATCGCTATGGCGTTGCCAAAGGTGCTTCCGAGCACACAGTACTGGCCGCTCACGCCGCCGGGGAAATCGATTGCACCATCATCCGGCCCGGCGATGTTTACGGCCCTGGCTCCCGGCCCTGGCTGCTGGAACCGCTGAAGATGGCCAAAGCCGGCCAGCTGATCCTGCCGGATGGCGGCAAAGGCACCTTTACGCCGGTCTACATTGATGACCTCGTCGATGGCACCGTACTCGCCGCGGGTCTGCCTACAGGCAGTGGTCGCATCTTCATCCTCTGGGGTGATGAGCCTATCAGCTGCCGCGATTTCTTCTCCAATCACTGGGCCTGGGCTGGCCGTAAAGGCGCCCCCCCCAGTGTTCCCCTGAGTGCCGCATTGGCCATTACCCAGGGGCTTTGGTGGGTAAACCGCAAACTCAAGCGCCATGACGAGGTCACCCCCGACGCCATGCTGATGTTTGCCCGCAAGGGTGGCTTTTCGATCGAAAACGCCCGCAAGCACCTTGGCTTTGAACCCAAGGTCAAGCTTGAGGAAGGTCTCCGCAGGTCCGAAGAGTGGCTGAAAGAGATTGGTGAGGTTGCCTGACGGCAGCTGAACGCAGGGGAGCGCCGCCCGTCGGTTTGGCCCGCTCCGACTTGTCCCAACAACAAACGTGAAGGAGGCCTATCATGCGTAGCGCTGTTGTCGATAACAACCAACTGAAAATCACTGAACTGCCAGACCCCAAACCCCGGGAAAACGAACTGCTGGTGAAGTCTCTGGTATGCGGTATCTGCGGTTCAGACCTGCACTGCCTGCACCATTCTCACGAACTGGCCAAGAGCAGCGTTGAGATCATGGGCACCGCAATGGTGGACTCCGAGCGTCCCATCCTGCTGGGTCATGAGTTCGTTGGCGAAGTGCTGGAAAGCAACCAGCCCGGCTCGCCGTTCAAGAGCGGCGACCAGGTGGTCTCAATGCCGTTCCTGATGCGGGAAGAGGGCATCGCCTTTATTGGCTTTGGTGGTGAAAACGTCCCTGGCGGCTTTTCCGAGCAACTGCTGGTAGACAGCCGCGTCACCATGAAAGTCCCCAATGGCCTCTCCGCTGAGCAAGCAGCCCTGACCGAACCGATGGCAGTGGCCCTGCATGCGGTCAACCGCGCGGAACCCAACCGCAACCACGTGCCGCTGATCATCGGCTGCGGCCCCATCGGCCTGGCGATTATTGCGGTGCTCAAGATGATGAACATCGGCCCCATCGTAGCTTCGGACTTTTCCCAGGCCCGCCGGGATCTGGCAAAAAAGATGGGCGCTGACGTCGTCGTTAACCCGGCGGAACACTCGCCTTACGACAGCTGGAAAGAAGCCGCTCAAACCTCCGACCCGGAACTGGCCGGTCCGTTCTCACCGATGTTTGGTGGCGCTGACCTCCGCCCATCACTGATCTTTGAGTGTGTTGGCGTGCCCGGGCTGATCCAGCAGATCTGTGCCGGAGCCCCCTACGGTGCCCGTATCCTGGTGGTGGGACTGTGCATGGAGAAAGATGCGCTGGTTCCTGCGTTCCCCATCATGAAGGAGCTGGACATCCGCTTTGCCAGCCTGTACTCGCCAGAGGAATTTGGCCAGACCCTGCACCACTTGGCCAACGGTGAACTGGAAGCCTCCGCTCTGATTTCCGACACGGTGGCGCTGGACGACATTGGCTCGGCGGTGGAGCGTCTGAGCAAGCCGGACAGCGATGTAAAAATCCTGGTCAAGCCCTCAGCCTGAGTCCCCCTCCGGTGACCCATCCGGTGGTGCCCGTCATTATGGCGGGCACCACCGGAGCATTACCTTCCGCCGTCGTCCACAAACACCCAGTTGGTTCCCACATCGTCACAGACCACAACCTGCGCGCCGATGCCCGAGCAGTGTTCAAGGCTTCCCGGCAGACGGTCGGTCAGTCGTGCCGGTACCGCCCTCGTGCGCTTGTCATGCTTTAGCAACTGAAACGTCTGTTCCATACGCTGAGCGTAATCCACGCCGCTGGCACGATGGCGCTGATAGTTATGGTAGAACTCGCTGAAGCTCATGGTCGCGCCGCCCAGGCCAATATCCAGCATTTTGAGAATGTAGTGATCGTAGGCGCTGGCCAGGTATTGCCGTAATGCCGTGTCATTGCTGGCATCGCCACTGAATACCGGCAGCCCCAGGGTGTTGCTGTCAGCCAGGACCCCCTCATCCAAGGCACGATTTGGCAGGTTATTGGCTAACGCATAACGGCGATGGGGGCAACGGATTACAGGGCCCTGTAAAGCGCAGCCTTCCAGCCCCACAGCGACTGGAGCAGGCACCGGTTGAGTCACCGTTTGCGGCGCCACCGGGCGCTCCCGGTTGGCAGGCTCCGGGGAGGAGGCCCCCGCGGCTACCGGCTCACTGTGGTCAGGCATGGGCAATTCAATGCCCAGGCGGGATGCCTGCCGTTTGAGCAGCAAAGCCTGCACCTGGGGGGTGTTACGGCGAAAATCGTCAAACGAAGGCAGGCTGCCTCCCTCCCCCCGGGCAACAATCTCACAATAGACCCGCTCGTAGTCGGTGCCCGGTTGCGGGCAGCTGGCCGCCGTGGCCAGGCCGGATGCCAGCAGCAGGCCACTCAGGCCCCACATCCGAAGGTATCCAGTCACCATCATACAACTCTCATTCAGCCAGGTGATGCGAGGCGTTCTTCGCAAGAAATCCAGAGTGTTACTGTACCGGAATTTCGGAGCGGAAGCCTGTACCTGCAGCCAGCCAGAATCTGTGTTAGCGTTGGGATCGACCTTTTCGTTCCAGGCCTTCAAGGATGAGAATCAACGCATGAAACTCGTTGTCATTTCAGACACCCACGGTATGCACGAGAAAATCCCCCACATCCCGGATGGTGATGTGCTCATCCACGCCGGTGACAGTATGGGCAAAGGCACCCTGGAACAGCTGGAGGCACTCAACGAGTGGCTTGGCCGCCAGCCTCACCGGCACAAGATCCTTGTTGCCGGCAACCATGACTGGTGTTTTCAGGACGACCCCGAGGAAGCCCGGCGCCGGGTCACCAACGCCATCTACCTTGAGGACAGTGGCACCGAGATCGAGGGTATCCGCTTCTGGGGCAGTCCCTGGACGCCGGTGTTCTTTGACTGGGCCTTTAACCTGCCCCGGGGCGATGCGTTGGCCGAACGCTGGGCGGCTATCCCGGACAACACCGACGTGTTGATCACCCATGGGCCACCCATGAACATCCTGGATAAGGTTGGCGAACGTTTTGGCGGTCAGCATGTTGGCTGTGAGGCGCTGGCCGAGCGGCTAACCCAGCTCAAGCTGCGAGCCCACCTGTTCGGCCATATCCACGAAAGCTATGGCCGTGAGGAAATTGGGCGCTGCCTGTATGTAAATGCCAGCACCTGCAACGGCCAGTTCAAGCCAGACAACGAACCGGTCGTGGTGGATGTCGGGGCGGCCTGAACGCCCCTTATTTGCGCCAGTTAGCCAGTAACACGCCGGCCATCAGGACCGCAACGCCGAGCCATACTCCAAGCCCATAGCGTTCCCCAAAGATCAGGAACCCCAACAGCAGGCCAGCAGGAGCCACCACAAAACCTATCTGACTGAGAAAGACCGGGGAAGAGCGCCGCTGCAGCTCAAAGAAAGCCCGGTACGTCACCGCAGACAAGACCGCCTGGGCCAGCAACACCAAGCCAACGTCACCGCTGGGCACTCGCACCTCTGCCAGCGTACCGGTGCCCAGCATGACCACGGCCACCACCAGGGCACCGCCAAGCAGCATGCCTGGCGCCAGCTGTTTCGCGCCCGCCCCCGCCGGCCAGGCCACGGAGCGGTATACATTCCCGATCGCCAGTGACAGCGGAACCAGCAAGCCCAGTAGCAACCAAGGCAGGTTTTCAGTGCTCAGACCGTTGCTGTCCGGCGACATGATCCGGATACAGCCCAGCACTCCGAGCCCAAGCCCGACAACCCGCAAGCCACGAAGCCCCTCTATCCGCACCGTGACAGCCAGGACGTAAGTCATCAGAGAAGGCATTGCGTACAACGTCGAAGTCAGCCCCGGCCCGATTCGTTCCAGCACCAGGAACGCTACAATATTGGGTATGGCAATGGCGGTCAGACCGCTGACCAGGAAATACCTCCCAGTCGTTCGCAGCGGCAGCGCCCCGCGGCTTCGACCGGACCATAACCAGAGCAACCCACCACCTCCCAGCGCCTGCCAGAAAGCATAGGAAAGCGGTGTCATCCCCCCGGCGATTGCGACCTTGGCCAATGGCAGCATCAACGCCACCATGAAACCAACCGCAATCAACAACAGGTAAGCCATTGGGGGAGTCCTGGGCACGATATTTGCGATAACAGACATGGGGCGTTCTCCAGCAGCAGCTAACAGCCGGACATTGTCGTCACCGCCACAGCGCGTATCGCCCTGTATTTTGGAAAAACACTTTTCACTTGTGAGAGACTGGGCGCGAACAGACCAGCATATAGGGGATACCTTGGACCGACTCAAAGGGCTTGAGTACTACAAACGCATCGTCGAACTGGGCTCCTTTACCGCGGTTGCGGAAGAGTTCGACTGCTCAAATGCGGTCATCTCCAAATACGTCAAATACCTCGAAGACTGGACCGGGGCGCGACTCGTCAATCGCAATACCCGCCGTATCAGCATCACTGAGGAAGGCCAGTCTTTCTACGATTACTGTGTCAATGTCCTTGCCAGTACCGATCAGGTTCTTGATGTCATGGCCCAGGACGACAATGCTTCCGGCCAGCTGGTGGTGGCTTGCCCGGTGTCGATGTCGGTAAAGATCCTGGCACCGGTCCTGTTCCGTTTCCAGAAAGCCTACCCGGGACTCACCGTTCGGCTCAGGCTCAGCGACGAAATAACCGATGTCATTAGCGAAGGGGTCGACGTTGCTCTCCGCGGCACCGGAACCCTGACAGATTCCTCCCTCGTCGCGACAGCCATCGGGCATATGGACCGCTGCCTGGTAGCTTCACCGGATTATCTTGAAGCCCAGGGCGTACCGGATCGCATTGAGGCACTCAGTGACCATCAATGCCTGATTTTCAGTCTCAGCCAGGACAGCCTGCAGTGGGAGTTCGGTAATGATAGCCGCCGCAGTGTCCCGGTCAGCGGCCCACTGATCGCCGACAGCTCCCAGATGCTGGTGGAGGGTGCCAAAGCCGGGCTGGGCATCGCACTGGTGCCGAAGGGTTACGTGCTGCCTGAGCTGGAGGCCGGCACCCTGACCGAAATCCACCTTCGCCCCCAGCCAACCCCACGTACCCTTTACGTGGTTTACCCCGGCCGGCAACACATGCCCAAGCGTACCAGGTTGTTCATTGACTTCCTGAAAGCCCACACCGGTGAGCTCGCGGGCCTCCGCCCAGCCAATCCGTAAAAAGAGCTTTTCCAAACTGGCACTCGTTCCCGCCCGCTTGCACGGGCAAAGTGCTCTCTCCAATCAGCAAAGCATGTTAAGGAGAGCACTCATGTTCACAGATGTCCTGAACGCCCTCAACTGGCGTTATGCCACCAAGCGAATGAATGGCCAGAGCATTCCCCAGGCCACCATTGACCGAATAGTCGAGGCGGCTCGGCTGGCCCCTTCGTCCTACGGACTTCAACCCTATACTCTGCTGGTTATTGAAGATCCTGAACTGCGGGCGAAAGTCCAACAACAGGCGGCCCAGCAGCCGCAACTGTCGGAAGGCTCCCACCTGCTGGTATTTGCTACCTGGACCACGCTCGACGAGCACCACGTTGATGAGTTCATCGCCTTGATAGCAAATGAACGGGAGATACCAGTCAGCGAGTTGAACGACTACAGTTCGGCCATCAAAGGCACGCTGGAGACATTGGGAGACACAGCGGCAAAGCAGCAGTGGGCGGCCCGCCAGGCCTATATTGCCTTGGGGCTTACCCTCACTGCAGCGGCCCTCGAGGGGGTGGATGCCACGCCCATGGAAGGCTTCGACCCCAAGGAACTGGACCGACTGTTGGGGCTGCCGGAGAAAAACCTCAACAGCGTGGTGATCGCGGCGCTCGGCTATCGTGACGAGACACGGGACGACACGGCTGGGCAAGCCAAGGTTCGTCGCCCGCTGGCACAGTTCCGACAGCTCCTGGCCTGAACCCGGTTAACCGGCGGGATCGGTTTCCAGCAGCTGGCAAACCTCCTCGTCGGTGACCTGATCGAAACGCTGGTACCAACAGCCCACTGCACCAAAATCGGAGCGTTCCAGAGGGCAGACGACCTTGTCCACCACGGTCCGGAACTCGTCGGCGCTGTCCTGTGCGGCCACCGGCACGGCGACCGTGAGGCGTGCCGGATGCTGTTTCCGAACCGCAAGCACCGCAGCGTGCATGGTCGCCCCGGTTGCCAGGCCGTCGTCCACCAGAATGACATGCCGGCCACTGATCCTGGGCGCGGGACGATCCCCCCGGTAACGTTGGGCTCTTTGCTCAAGCACCTGCTGTTCACGGGCCTGAACCCGGTCCACGTCCGCTTCCGAGACCCCCAGGCTGAGGATCAGGCGGGCATTGAGGTAACGGGAGCCATCTTCAGCAATCGCCCCCATCGCCAGTTCCGGTTGGAACGGTGCCCCCAGTTTGCGAACATTGAGAACATCCAGCTCCAGCCCGAAACGGCGAGCGATTTCCGCCGCCACTGGCACCCCACCCCGAGGCAAGGCCAGAACCAGGGCCTGCTTGCCCAGTTCTGTTTTTGCCAGCGCTGTCGCCAGCTTACGCCCGGCATCGGCGCGGTCGCGATAGGTAGCTGTCATGGCTTCAGGCCTCCCCATAACGGGCAAATGATGCCTTACCACCTATCACTATAGCTCAGCCGCTGAACGGCAACACCGTTAGGCCAGTGCCGGTTCCACCGCTACCGGTTTGTCGAGGGTCTGGCTGTAGGCCAGCTGGTGACCGCTGCCATCCTCAGCGACGGTGTAGAACTCAATCTGCATCTCGGTTTCGGTCAGCCGTACCCACACAAACCCCAAGGCGTTTTCCTGCTGGAACACCGTCGGGTTCCGTTCGGCATCATCAAAGTCGTCGGTCTTGCCGGCCGCGCCAGACACAATGATGTGAGCCGGCCCCATTTCCTCGACGGGCTCAATCCACTGCAGGGAGTGGTCGTGGCCGGTGAACAGCAGGTCTGCCTTATCGGCAAAGCACTCTTCCATGAAGGCCTTATAGCGCAGCCCATCGGCATCCGGGTTGGTAAACATCCAGCGCATACCGGGGTCCAGATTGCCGGCATTGCCGTGCTTGCCGTTGGATTTGTAGGGCACGTGGCTCATGGCGATTTTCCAGTGAGCCCGGGAATCCGCAACGGTCTTTTTCATCCAGCTCTGCTGCGGATAGCCGTAGTTCTGCCAGGTGAAGTTGGAGTCGGTATCGGTATAGAAGCTGGTCAGCGGGTTGGAGTCCACCACAAACAGCTCCAGGAACGGCCGATCATCACCGGCATCACCAAAGACCTGATTGTAGTAGCGTGCCGGCATGCGCCATTTGTTGGAATACCGCTCGGTGCTGTAGTGGTAGTCCACCTGATGGTTGCCACGCTGGTTATCACTACCGCCACCAAAGATGGTGCTGGCGCAGTCGTGGTTGCCCAGACACATGTAGAACGGCAGATCCAGGTTCTGGTAGGGATACTCGAAGCTGTCCAGGAAGCGGGGGTCGTCCACGGAAGTCACCCCATCCTCATAGATGTTATCGCCAGCCCCCAGAACGAAGTCACACCCCTTCACCTTGGCGACCTTCGCCATGGCGGCTGCCACCGAGTACTGCCCCATAGTGCCGGTGCCCATGTCTCCGATGACGATAAAGCTCAGCGCCTCGGTACGCTCCGGTAGGGTCTGGCCCGGATCGGTTGTACCAGTGTCGGTTCCACCCTGGCCACCATTGCCATTACCTGCGGAACTTCCGGCACCGTCCCCACCACCGCCACCACCACAGGCGGTGATCACCGGGACAGTGGCA
The DNA here is from genome assembly GCF_900114775.1 of Marinobacter zhejiangensis. Taxonomy (GTDB): domain Bacteria; phylum Pseudomonadota; class Gammaproteobacteria; order Pseudomonadales; family Oleiphilaceae; genus Marinobacter; species Marinobacter zhejiangensis. The sequence goes on along the minus strand of NZ_FOUE01000001.1, from coordinate 1,051,425 downwards.
CTCCCTACCAGGAGGTTTCGAATAAACTTACGTCGGTTCATGCTCATACTGCGGACTCCGTGACTGCTTGCTGGGCCGGGGCCAGCAACGGCGGGTTCTGTTTGGGCGCACTGGGAGTGTCCAGCCGTTTAACTCGGTTGGCTCCATCAGTGGTGGCGTAGGCGCGGGCGAACGTTTCCTGGTTACTGGGTTCGCTGACCGTCTCCAGGTGGAACCAGTCGGCCTTGCAGTGCTCGGGCGTGATATCCAATACGATGTAGCCCCGATGGAACAGGTCCACCCATTTCAGGTGCGGGTTAAGCGGAACCAGCGCCAGTGCCGCCAGGTCCGATAAGCCCTTGGTGGGAGCAGCCGGCGAAGTCACCGCAGGGGTGACGAACTCCACCGCCAGTGAGCCTTCCCCGGTGAACGGGTTATAGACCGACAGGTTGCCCGGATCGATACTCAGGTCCATGGCCCAGGAGCTGTGAATGTCGCCGGTCAAGACGACGGTGTTATCCAGGCCCTTTGCCTCGATACGGCCCAGCAGAGCGCGGCGACTGGTTTCATAGCCGTCCCACTGGTCAAAGTTGAGCTGGGCACCTCCGCCCAGGCTCCAGTTCGGCGAATCCGGCAGTGTGCCCAGGGTCAGCGGCGCGATCATCACCTGCTGGCCAATCAGGTGCCAACGGGCACCACGGCTGTGGGAATGATCCAGTTGGTCAAACAGCCAACGCTGCTGGGGCGCACCCAGCAACTGGCGATCAGGGTCACGGGCCTCGCCGGACGTACTTACCTGCTTGTCGCGACCAATGATGCGGGTGTCCAGCATCATCAGCGACATCAACTGACCGAACTCAAAGTGCCGATAGATACGAACCTCATTGTCCGGTGCCACCCGGCGAATCGGCATCCACTCAAAGTAGGCCCGGACGGCAGCGCGTTTGCGTTCGCCATAATCACCTTCACCGTCGTTGTGGTTCTCGGCGCCGTTCATCCAGGCATCGTTGGTGATCTCATGGTCATCCCACACACAGATAAACGGGTGCTGGCGATGGCATTCCTGAAGATCTCCGTCCTGGCGGTAGCAGGCGTAGCGACGACGGTAGTCATCCAGGGTCACGATCTCATGGGGCGGATCAACGGGGCGGTCGGCCGCCACTGCGGCATCGTCGTACTCGCCGGGACCGTATTCATAGATGTAATCCCCCAGGTGCAGCACAGCGTCCAGGTCAGCGCGGAACGCCACCTTGCGATAGGCATTGAAATAGCCATAGGGGTAGTTGGAGCAGGACATGACGGCCAGACGCAGGTGGTCCACGGACTCACTTGGCGCCGGGGTGGTGCGGGTCCGGCCAATGGCCGAATAATGACCCAGGGTCTCGAAGCGGTAGTAGTAGGTCGTTCCCGGCGAAGGCAGCAGGGGGTCAATCTTCACCGTGTAATCGGACTGGGACCGGGCGTAGCCCACCCCTTCGTATACGATGTCGTTGAATTCAGTATCCCGGGCGACCGCGACAATTACCGGAATCTCATCCAGGCCTTCTGCGGTGATCCGGGTCCAGAGAATCACCTGGTAGGCCAGAGGATCTCCGCTGGCAATGCCATGCTGGAACGGGTCTGGCCCGCTATAGGCCGGCATGCGGTCACGAATGGAATCGATGGAACCGCTACTGCCATTGCCGTTTCCGGGTGGGTTGATATCGGGTAGCGCAGGGGCCTCGGCAGAACCACCGCCACCGCAGGCAGACAGCAATCCCAGGGACAATCCGGTGGCACTGCTCTTAATAATAAAGTCGCGTCGTTTCATTACTACTACTCACGTCTGAAAGAAACGTGACAGAGTTTAATGTGACACCGTTAACGCTTTATTACATCCGTTGACTATTGACGCCAACCAGCTTGTCATTTTGAGCCAAGAATTCGCAGGGGAAATATGCGGCTAATCTGCAAAAAGTATGGAACCGGCGACGGATCTTCATCGTGTGATTCAAGGGAGTGTCATTCTGCCAGAGCAAATGGCATTCCCGGTCTCTGCCCGCATGCCTGTGGTTGTGAGTATTGGAACCCTTGCACCCCTGGCAGCTTCTTTAGCAAGTGGAAGCCTGGACAGAGTGTCCCACTGGTTTTCGAAGGCCAAGCCAGTTGGATTATATTGACCCGCTCCACCCCCCTGGAGCGGGTATTTTTTAAGCCTCTGATCAGAAGCTGACCTCAACCCCCAAATCCCCAAACTGGTTACTGTAGTCGTATCGGTCAATATTGCTGGCGTTGCGCTTGTACTGATAGTTCGCAATCAGTGCCCAACCGCTGCCCAGCTGCCACCGTGCGTCCAGCCCAGCCTGCAGGCGGGTATCCGAACGTACAATGACCAGCGTGCCCTCAGGCACGGCGAGACGATGTGGGTCTTGGTATTCGCTGTAGCGGGCGCCAAGACTCAGGCCCAGTTCCAGCTCAGACAGTACTGGGTAGGACACCGCCAACTCCAGTTGATGGCGTTCTGGAGAGAGACTGTAGAACTCCCTTGCGGTCGACAGGTCTTTCCGGTCGTTGAGTTCACCACGATAGTCCAGGCGTCCTTTCCAACGCTGCCAAATGACCTGATAGCGCCCAGCCAAGCGGTAAAGCTGGCCATCGTAGGCTTGGTACTCCGGCTCTGCCACCACCTCGGTCGCGGTGAACCGGATCCGGCAAAACTCAGTCTGGAACCAGCCGAGACAGCCCCCCTGCAGATACTCCAACAGCAATTGGGCATGACGCTCCTGGGCCGAGCCCGCCCGGAACAGCCAACTGCCCCCGGCACCAACACGAACCCTGCCCGGTCCGGCCGCCTGGACCCAACTCACACCAAACTGACCAACATCGCTGTTAAAGTCCTGCTCAGAAATGTAGTGCCGGCCGTAGTAACCGAGATCGGTACGAAGGCCGGCCTCGGCATCACCCCAGAGAAACCCGTTGCCGGCTACGACCGCTTCGGCAAACGCCGCGTCGACTTCGGAGCGGGCACTGTCGGGAAACAGACCAATGTTGGTTTCATAGCCACTGCTGAAGGCGGTATAGCCAAACCAGGATTTTTCAGTGCCGGACACTGGCACAGCTTCGCCCAGACGAGCCAGTTGGCGCTCGGCAAGTGTTGCCAGGTTCTCTGCCGCATCGGCATCCAGTACCGCACGAAACGATGCCCTGGCCGCCGTCGGGTCATCCTGTTTGAGGGCAATAAGCCCAAGGTTATAGCGGGCAAGTGCCTGGCTGTCGGTATCCAGCAACTCGCGGAAGGCTGCCGACGCATCGGTGTAGCGCTCCAGCTGGTAATAGACCACGCCGAGGTTGTAGTAGAGGGATTGGGAGTTCATACCCTGATTGCGGGCATGTTCAAGATAAAGCCGGGCTTCGTCCGGCTGGCCCTGCTGAAACGCTTCGACCCCGTATCGAAACAGGGTATTGGCATCAACCCATTGGGCCGATGCGCCCGTACTCGCCAGGAACATCGCAAGCCCCAGAGCAAGAGGCGTTTTGAACAACTGCAGCAAGAAGGCAACCCCCGGATCCGATACTTCCGGCGGTGTATTCAACACAGCCAAACGTTCACGGTTCTTATACTCGCAGCACTGACATCCGCAGTACCGAGGGGTCTACATTAATGGCAAAAGATGCACATAACAATGAAAAACGGCCAACTCACCATCACTGCCCAATTACAGCTTACCGTCGATCAGCGGGTTATCCAGCAGGTTGCCATCGGTCAGGTTCTCTTCATTGATCAGTGGCAAATCGGGGACTTCGATCACCGGCAAGCCTGGTTCCCCAAGAATGGGGAGATCCAGGCCTGGACCGTCGATCAGCGGCAGGTCCAGCACCGGCGACGTGTCAATGGTCTCACCCGGCAGCTCGACGTCCAGGGCATCCCGTGATTCCCGGTCCTGTTCAGCCAGTGCCTCGCCCACTTCACGGCCGGTGTCCAGCGCATCAACCGCCAGTTCGCGGCCCGGGTAGTCACCGTCAAAACCGAAACTGTCCCGGTCACGCAGGGTATCCGGCAGCTCCAATTGCTGCACGAAGCTCTCTGACAGAGCTTCATCGTCGGTGACCATTCTCATGGTCACGTCCAGTTCATCGTCAGCGCTGACCAACGCTGGCCCCAGCAGTAACAACACGGCACTGCCGAGGGTCAGAAAATACCGCAAAAAACGTCGGGGAAACGTCATGATGCAGGCTCCGCTTCAACTTGAATGGGGGCCCGGAATGTCTTTTGCCTTGACCCATCATCCAGATGAGCCACCAGCTCGCCTTCCGCAGGGAACAGAACCTTCAGCGGAAGGGACAGCACATTGTCCCCCTGCTGCAGACTCACCTGCCAGCTCAGGCGCTGGCGACCTGGGAACGAGGCCAACTCAACATGCGGTGGCAGGTCCAGGGTCAGGGTCACGTCATCCAGGGCGTGATTGGAATGAAAGGCCAGCTTGACGGTTTGTTGTTGTGGTGCGAAAACTTCCGCAGTTGGATCCGCAGTCGCCACCGGAGCGGACTGCGTTGCCGGAGGTGTCTGCTCCTGCAGACCAATGTAGAGCCCAAGGGCCAGCACCGCCGCGACAGCACCACCCAAAACCGGGTGCTGCCAGGCTCGGTGCGCCCCCTGTTTGCCAGTAGCTACCGCCAGCACCCTGGCCTCGAAATCCACACTGGGCGCCGGAACAGCCTGTTGGCGCAAGGCGTCCAGAAACTGCCGCTCGGCGTTCAGGCGATCTGAGCAGGAGGTACATTCAGCCAGGTGTGCTTCCAGCGCACACTCCACCCCTGGCGCCAACTCGCCACGGGCGTATTGCTCCAACTGCTTACTGAACAGATCACATGACATGGCATTCACCTCAATCACTCACACGTTCGCGGCGGCCAAAAGGTTCCACTTCTTTTTGCAAGAGTTCCCGCAGCCTGGCACGACAGCGGTGCAGTCTGGACTTGATGGTTCCGACCGGGACATCAAGTACCTGGGCGATATCATCCTGGCGCCAGCCGTCGGCATCATGCAGCAGCAACAGGGTCCGCTGATCCGGCGACAATTTACCCAGCACCCGTGTCAGGCTTTGCCCCAACTGTTCCTGACTGATGTGGTCAAAGGCATCAGCGGAGTCCGAATCAAAGCTGTCGAGAAACCCAGCCTGGTCCGCCACATCGGTCAGCGTACTCACCGAGACTTCATTTTGCCGGCCTTTCTTGCGGGTAGCATCGATGAACTGACGGTACAGCACCCGGTTCAGCCATGGCCGTAACTGCTCAACCGCTTCAACTTCCTCAAGCCGGGGAAACAGCTTCACCATGACGTCCTGTACCAGGTCCTCAGCATCGTCACGCTGCCCGGTCAGACGATAGGCAAAGGCGTACATGCCTTGCATATGCGGCTGCACTTTCAGCTCAAAGCGCCGGGCTTTGGACATTCGGAAAGGAAGCAGGGTCAAACAACGGCCCTCATGGACGATTCCTGTACGGCATGGTTAGCGGGGAATACAGTGCAGAATTGTACCAGAGTAACACGTCCGCCCAAGGTGCATTCATCGCAAATCGAAAAACGGACACCGCCCGACGCGTCAGGGCGGTGTCCGCACGAACATGACGCCTGTACTCAGGAGTGGTTGGAGAACTGGTGGTAAAGTTTGTCTTTCAGGTGCGCCCGCTCCATTTTCATGTCCCTGAAATGGTCGTCATCGGTGGGCACATCGCGGACTTCCAGACCTCGAATCTTCTTGTCTAACGCGTCGTATTGATCACTGAGTTCACGGAATTGGGGATCGGTTTTGCGGAGTTCCAGGATAGCGTCTTTGTAATCGGGAAAATCAAGATTCAAAGCATGGTCGCTGATGGACATACGTGACTCCCTCCTTTGGCGGTGGCGTTCAGGAGCGGCAGCTCCCCCACTCTTAAAGATAGTCCAACTCCCGCCAAAAGGGAGCCCGTTTGACGGGCTCAGTCAAAGAACCGGCGCCGCAGTTCGGACAGGCGCTGCTGGTATAGCTGCTGCCACTGAGCGTCCGCCATACTGCCCCTGAGGGCAGTCATCTCGTCGTCAAACGCCTGCTTGGCGGTTGCGTAGTCCTGCTGCTGTTGAGCCTGCTCCTCCCGCACCCGTTCCCGCTCGCCAATCAGCGCCGACTGCTCGTCATCGAAGTACTGCGAGCGTAGGGCCTCGCTGATGGCCTCACGTTCTTTGGCATCGGTCACCCCGGCCTGCAGCAGTTCCCGTTCACGCCGGTAACGACCATACACCCCCTCCTGATCTGCCAGGGCTTCGCCATACCCGCCCCAGCGGTCACTGCGTAACTGTTCCAGGCGTTGGAGCCGTTGCTCTGCCGTCAGGTAGGGCGCCTGTTCCAACAGCTCGCCGTAACCAAACTGGTAGCTGGCCCAGGCCCGTTCCTGGCCATACAGCAGTTCGGTCGCAGCATCGCCAAAGTGCTGGACACGCAAGGCATCCAGCTGCTGATAGCGCTGCTCGGGAGGCTGGCTTGTCGGCATGGTCAGGCTCTGCATCTGCGCCTGATACTGGAACTGCTGCTGGAGAATCGTTCTCAGCTGAGCGGCAAAGCCGGCATCCGGGTAGCCCTCAAGCCGATCGTCCAGCAGGGCCTCACACAGATCGGGCTCACCGCCACACTGGGCCAGCAACTCGCGGAAGAACTGTTGCAGGTTGCCGCCGTGGTCCTGATACCCCTGCAGGCGCTCGGCCCAGTAGGCCTGGTCCTGCGCCCGCCGGGCCTGCTGACTGGCCTCACGCTCATCGTCACCATTGGCCGCCGACACCACCGGGCCCCCGGTGGCTGCAACCGCCGCAGGCGTGGCGGCGTCAGGAGACGGTGACGCCAACCGGCTTTCCGTGGCGGCAACAGGCGGCTGGGGGTCGGCATCCCGGCCCATCACCGCCCATACCACCGCAAGGCCTGCAACGACCGCCAGTAGGCCTGTCAGCAGATACCGCATCAGAACTGGAACTCACCCAGAACCGGGAAGTGGTCCGAGTAATCCCAGATACCCCAAAGGTCGTCGGAATCAGAGCGGGGTACCCGGACATCGTTGCGGGACGACACCGGCGTCCGATGAGTGGTGCTGTAGAACACGTAGTCGAGGTACTCCACACCCAGGGACAGGTCACCATCGACGTTCTGGTTGATCGAAGGGTCATAGGTGGCGCCGGCATAGCCGGTAGAGACCGGTGCCGCCGCCACCAGGTTGGTCAGCATTTGCTGATAGTCACCCGGGAACTTCAGTTTGTTGACGTTGAAGTCACCGCCCATGATCACTGCGTCAAAGGCCGCAGGCTGCTTGCTGTCCACCAACGCACGGATCTCCTGGAACTGCTGCTGGCGCTGGGCACGCGCTTCGTTGCTGTCGAACGCCGAGGTATGGGCTGCAGTTACGTGGTAGGCCTTGCCGTCACGAATGATCTCGGCATAGACCACGCCTTTGTCGGCCAGACACTCGGTGCCGTTGCACTGCTCGAAAATGTCGAAATCGGTGCTGGCAATCGGGTAACGGCTAAGGATCACCACCCCACCGTTGAACAGGTTGAAGCCAGGGGCATCCAATACGTCAGTCTGGTATGGGTATTCCGAGGCCAAGGTGTTGAGCATCCCCTCAACATCGGAAGCAAACGCTTCCTGCAGCAGCAGGACATCATAGCCATGCAGTACCGATGGCAGCTCTTCCACCCGGTCACCAATGTTGCTGGCAAGCAATGGCAGGGCCCAGATGTTGTAGGTCAGGACCTTGAGGGCGTCGTCACCGCTGAGTGGCTCCGCCTGGGTCTGGTTATGGATGGTGTAATAGAAGTCATCGTAGCCACCGGTGTACTGGGCCTTGAACCCCACCCGGCTTGCCCGCGCATCGTACTGGCTGTCGTAGCGGTGGATATCACGATCGTCCGCCCACGGCGCCTGGAAGTCGGCACCTTCAGCGCTGTGTTCGATGCGACTGCCATACCAGGTGCCCCGCATTTTTTGTTGCAGGGTGACGGTTGAGCTGGCCCCGGTTACCTGGGTGTCGAAGTAGTAGGTGCGGCCGCTCTTCAAACCCTCATAGCGGTTGAAGGCCAGTACCCGTGCCGTGGCATAGGGCGCAATTTCCTGGGCTTCCCGCTGCCATTCATTCCCCTCGTTCAGGGTGTCGTCACCATAATGGTTGATCTGGACACTCACCGGTTCGGGCGTTGAGTTGGTGATGTACACATAGCTGTCAGCAAGCGCAGGTGCGGAGGTAAAAACCGCCGCCATAGCCAGCAGGCCTGCCCGCAGAGAGTGGTTTCGATGAGGCATCGTTCGTTTCCTTCGTAATCGTTGTTATTGGAATTGTCGAGACACGCAATCCTGAGCCAACGCCAAAATTTCCGACCAAAGAGATGATGACCCATCACGATTGCCACTTTATTAAACAACCAGTGGAAATTGCTGAACAACTGCTCACATTTAAAAACCATGACCACGTCTCACCAACTGTCGTCACCATAACCACTATGGCCCAATATGACACAACCCTATTCCGTCTCCGTTGCGCAACCTCACCGTCATTAAATGCTCACTGAGTCGTCACCTTGTCTGTCCAGACTGGTTAGGCACAGCCATACCCACCCCCAGTTAACAAGGACGGAACCATGAAAGTGACAACGCGTTGGCTGGCGCTCGCCCTGAGCGCCGGTCTGTCTGCCTCCGGCCAAGCCGCCGTGGTGATCAGCGAATACGTAGAAGGCTCCAGCAACAACAAGGCGCTGGAACTCCTCAACACCGGACCGGACAGTGTCAACCTGGCTGCCTGGGAGCTTCAGGTCTACTTTAACGGCAGCCAGACCCCCGGGCTCACCGTGAACCTCGAAGGCGACATCGCCCCCGGCGCCAACTTTGTCTTTGCCCACGCTTCCGCGATCCCGGCCATCCTTGCTGTCGCCGACCAAACCACCACCTCCGGCCTGTTCAATGGCGACGATGCCATCACCCTTCTTAATGGTGGCGCTGTTCACGACAGCATCGGTCAGATCGGTATCGACCCCGGCAGTTACTGGGGCAGTGGCGACATTCGCACCCAGAACGCCACTCTGCGCCGCCGGGATGGCGCCGCCGCCGACACCAACCCGTTCGACAGCTATGACCCCAGTCAGGTATTCGATGGCTTTCCCCAGGACAATATCGACGACCTGGGCGCAGCCAATGACGGCGGCGATGGCTCACAACCACCGGCTGGCCCGGACATGAGTTGTGGCGCGGATGCCACCCCGATCAACGCGATTCAGGGCAGCGGGGATGCCAGCCCACTGGTGGGCCAGACTGTCGTTGTGGAAGCGGTCGTATCCCGGGTTAGCAATGGCAATGGCGAACTGGGCGGTTTCTTCCTGGAGGCCCGGCTGGAGGATCGTGACAACGACCCACGCACGTCTGAAGGCTTGTTTGTCTATGCCCCCAGCACCAGCGCGAGCCCTGGCCAGCTGTTGCGAATTGCCGCCGAGGTCACCGAATTTGGCGGCCTGACCGAACTGGCTCCAGTCTCCGATATCGCTGACTGTGGCAGTGCCGATCTGCCACCGGCTATGGCGGTCACCCTGCCCTGGACCTCTGCCGATGCCGCTGAAGCCTTCGAAGGCATGAGGGTTCAGTTCCCGCAGGCGCTGGTGGTGAATGACAACTACGACCTTGGACGGTATGGCAGCCTGACTCTGGGCAGCGCGCGTGCCTTTATTCCAACCCAGGTGGTCAGCCCTGGCTCCGATGCCGCCCTCCTTGCCGAGATGAACGCCCTCGACCGGCTGATCCTGGATGACGGCAGCAATCGCCAGAACCCCGCCACCATTCCGTACCCCACGCCCGAACTGAGCGCCAGCCAGACCGTTCGCGCCGGCGACACGGTGTCGCAGCTTCAGGGCGTGTTGGATTACCGCTACGGCGAATGGCGCCTGCAGCCCACCGCCGCTCCCGTGTTCCAGCCGAACAACCTGCGCACCCCGGCACCGGAACTGAGTGACCGAGGCAATCTGGTGGTCGCGTCGTTCAATGTGCTCAACTTCTTCAACGGTGACGGCCTGGGCGGCAATTTCCCCACCGCTCGTGGCGCGCATACCGCCGAGGAGCTGGCCCGCCAGACCGACAAACTGGTGAGCGCCATGCAGGCCCTGGATGCCGACATCATCGGCCTGATGGAAATTGAGAACGATGGCTACAGTGAGATCAGCGCCATAGCCGAACTGGCCTCAGCACTGGGTGATGACTGGGCCTTTGTTGACCCGGGATTGTCGCAGCTGGGCAGCGATGCCATCACCGTTGGACTGATCTACCGTGCTGACCGGGTTGCGGTTGTTGGCGATGCCGCCACCTTGTCCACCAGCCCCTTTGATACCCTCAACCGCCAGCCGCTGGCACAGACGTTCCGCCGACTGGATTCCAGCGATGGCGTCACCGTGGTGGTCAACCACTTCAAATCCAAGGGCTGTAACAATGCCGAGGGCGACAATGCCGATCAGGGCGATGGCCAGGGTTGCTGGAACCCCGTTCGTACCCACGCCGCCTCGGCCCTTGCCAGCTGGCTCGCCAACGACGCCACCGGCACTGGCGAATCGGATGTCCTGGTGATTGGCGACCTCAACAGCTACACCCAGGAAGCACCGATCCGCACGCTGGAGGACAGCGGCTATAACAATCTGGTTGCCAGCCTGCTCGGCGACCAGGCCTACACCTACGTCTTCTATGGACAGGCGGGCAGCCTCGACCATGCCCTCGCCAACCAACCCCTGACCCAGAAAGTCGTGGCGGCGGCAGTCTGGTCCATCAACGCGGACGAGCCCCGGGCCCTGGACTACAACATGGAGTTCAAGAGCAGCGAACAACAGGCCAGCCTGTACGCCGCTGACCCGTATCGCGCTTCCGATCACGATCCGGTACTGGTTGCCCTGACGATGGACACGTCCACTCTCGCCGAGCGTGCCGACCTCAATGGCGATGGCCGCATTGATGGTCGTGACGTCGCCCGCTTCATCCTGGCCTACCTGTTTGGCCAGGCGGATGACGTCAGCTACGACATCGACGCCAATGGCCGGGTCGACCTTGACGACCTGGAGGCCCTGTTCCAGGCTCGCCGCCCGGTCTGACTCCACCACAAAAAAAGCCCGCGACTCACGTCGCGGGCTTTCTATTCGCTCACTCATCAAGATCAGGGAATGTAAGGCAGATCCTGCCCCTCGGGCACCCTCACCTCAAACCCGGCACGGAACGTGACCGTCCGGCCCGGCGCCACCACCCGGTCCCAGGCGATAATGCCCGGTTTATCATCCACGCTGTCTTGGTACGGCGTGGTGATGTCCTGATAGGTCACTTTGATGTCGTCATGATGGGACACCGGAAGGCGCTCCATCACCCGCAGGTCAATGGGTATGCTGTGGGCATTGGTGACATCATAACGGGTGACTCGCTCCAGATAGGGCTGGCCACTGATCAGGCCACGCTCACCACGTTGATCGGACTCACGAACTGTCTGCACGGTTACCTTGTCATCAACCCCGAACGACATCGCCAGGGCCTCTCCGGGCTCGATCTGCTCCAGCCAACTCTGGCCAACGAACTGATCATCCTGGTACAGGGTTACTCGGGCAGCCGGCAACGTCGCGTCACCCTCGTAGGTTGCCTCACCAAAGACATAACCCAGGCTGGATAACGCGGGCACCAGATGACGACTGACCTTCGCCGGTAGCTGGTAATCCGCCACCGAGAGGCGTTTGTCCCGGGTACCGTCCACCAGGCTGACCTGGCCAGGGATGCGGTAGCTCTGGGTCAGACCGGTGGTCTCCAAGGTCGCCATCTGGGCCGGGGCCGCCCGACTTTCGTCCTGCATCATTCGGGGAGCCGGTGCCATGGCAACGCCATCCATTTCCAACGCCTTGCCCAGCACCGGTTCAGGTCGCGGCTGCGGGCTGATAATCCAGGGTGACGGGTCAGGCAGGCGCCCACCCACATCCGGATTGGCGGTGGACAGGCTCAAGTTCACATTACCCCAGTCTTCGCCGGTGTTCTGGTAGACCACAGCCTGGTGAACCAGTCCCAATTCGTTTCCTGCGGTATCCAGCCGGGCTTCATAGGCACTGCTCCAGCCGGCATTGCGAGTCTGGTACCGGAGCTGAACCGTCACATCTCCAGTTTGGCCGGCGCTGTAGCCGATGGCCAGGTTCTTCACCTGTCGCGGACTCTGGTTGATGGCAGCCAATTCCCGCTGCAGGCGATCCTGCTCGGCTACAAGGTCGCGTTTTTCCCGCTCGATGGTACGAATGCTACTGAGCGACTTGCTCGCCTGGTCGAACAGGCTGTCCGCCACCGTGCCCACGTTGTCAGGCAGGGTGATCTCGCCATTCCCCTGGGTGTAGCGATCCAGCAATTCCAACCGATAGCGCCACGCGCGAATGGTGTCATCGTGAGCCTGGATGTCGTCTTCGACCGTCTGGAGCGCCGCTCGTAAATCCGTCAGTTTCTGAGCCTGGGCTTCGGTGGTCTGCACAGTGGCCAGGTTCACATCCCGGATCACCGTACCGCTGGCGCCGCTGACCGTCACCCTCAGGGACCGGTCCATCAAGCCTGCCGGCAAATTGAGGATCTCGATCACACCCTCCCCGGCCTGAACCGAAGCTTGCTCTTCCCTGGTCACGGTTGCCTGACCTGGATACAGCGTTACCGCCGTGACCTCTGCCAGCGCGGTTACGGGCAACCACGCGGCCATCAGAACCAACAGCCGTTTCTTATCCATAACAAACCCTTACTTCGTCAACGAGTGTGTCTACCTGCCATTGCCAGGCGTCTCTACAGGCAACATACCGTGGTCGCGGACAGATTTGGATTAAACAATTGTCAGCTCTTGTGGGGAACTTCCCGAGACTGCCGGTCAACCCATCCGATGCTAATGACACCATCCGTGTTCAGCGCCGGGAAGATCTGGCCGCCCCCTGTCGCCAAATCGCCACAGAACCATCACGTCCCTGACATATCCAGATCGGAAGCTCGGTTTTTAAAAAACCAGCAAACCACGGAGTAAGGACATGGTTCGTAAACCCGCTTTGGCACTGATCCCCCTGTTGGCATTGGCCGGCTGCAACGATGATGACAGCTCCCCAGCCAAAGAGAGCTCCCCCCTTGAAATCAACATCCTTCACATCAACGACCACCACTCCCATTTGGAGGCGGGTTCCCTTGGCCTGATGATCGCAGGTCAGGAAACCGAGTTTGCGTCGGGCGGTTTTCCACGGGTCGCCAGCAAGATGATGGAGCGGGAAGCCGCACTGGATAACGTACTGAAGCTCCACGCCGGTGATGCCATCACCGGAACCCTGTACTTCACCTCGTTTGAAGGCGAAGCCGATGCCGAACTGATGAACCTGGTGTGCTTCGATGCCTTTGCCCTGGGTAACCACGAATTCGACCGCAGCGACGAGGGCCTCCAACAGTTCCTCGATCAGCTGGCCAGCGGAAGCTGCAACACACCGGTGCTCGCCGCCAACGTCAAACCGGCCGTCGGCACGCCACTGGCACCGGTCACCGAAAACGACTACATCCAGCCTTACACCGTGAAGGAGATCGACGGCCAGCGCGTGGCTATCATTGGCATCGACATCGCCAACAAGACCCAGGCCAGCTCCAGCCCGTTGGCAAGCACCACCTTCCTGGATGAGACCACCACCGCCCAGGCCATGATCGATGAACTGCAGGCTGACGGCGTTAACAAGATCATCCTGCTAACCCATTACCAGTACCAGAACGACATCGCCCTTGCCGAAGCCCTGTCTGGCGTTGACGTGATTGTCGGTGGTGACTCCCACACCCTGCTGGGTGATTTTGATGCTTATGGCTTGGGCTCGGCGGGCGCTTACCCCACGCAGGCAATCAATGCCGATGGCGATAAGGTCTGCGTAGTCCAGGCCTGGCAGTATGCCCAGGTGGTGGGTGAACTGAACGTGAAATGGGATGCCGAAGGCAAGGTCAGTGAATGCAGCGGTGTGCCCCACCTGCTGTTGGGTGATGCCATGGTTCGGGAAACTGAGGCCGGCGAAGAGTACGAGCCCTCAGGCAACGAGCGTCAGGCCATTCTTGACGCCATTGCCGACGACGCCCAACTCAGCCTCGTTGCAGACGACATCACCGTCGCCGCTGCCCTCAAGGTCTACACCGACCAACTCGATACCTTCCGCAATAAAGTGGTCGGCATGGCCACCGAAGACCTGTGTCTGGAGCGAATTCCCGGCGCCGGTGGCCGTAGCGAAATTCCAGGTTGTGATGACCAGACCAAGGATCGCGGCAGTGACATCTCCAACCTGGTGGCCCAGGCGTTCCTTTACCTGAGCAAGAACGCCGACGTTGCGATCCAGAACGGCGGCGGTGTGCGCACCGACATCGCCCAGGGCGACATCACCATCGGCGATGCCTATACCCTGCTGCCGTTCGCCAACACCCTGACGGACCTGACCATGACCGGCGCGGAGATCCGCCAGGTGCTGAACGAAGCCGTGGATTTTGCCCACGCACCCGGCGGCTCCAGCGGCGCTTACCCCTATGCCGCCGGCCTGCGCTGGGAAGTAGACATGAACCTTGCCGCCGGTGAGCGTCTGTTCAACATCGAAGTGAAGGACCGGGATGGTACCGAATGGCGCCCTTTGACCGACGCAGAGCAGCTGAACGTGGTCACCAACAGCTTTACCGCCGGTGGCAGGGATGGTTATGTCACCTTCGGTACCGTCAGCGATGATGGCCGGGCCGTCGACACCTTCCTCGACTATGCCCAATCATTCGTGGATTACGTTGAAGAAGTGGGCACCCTGAGCAAGCCGGCTCTGGACGATTACTCTACCCAGTCCTACATCCCCCCCGCGCCCGCCGCGATGTAACCCCTGCCGTGTCGGTCGCCGATCAGGCGGCCGACACACAGTTCCGACCATTCTGCTTGGCCCGGTACAGGGCCTGATCCGCCACCTGAAACAGCTGATCAATCGCCTCGGTGGTTTCTGGCCAGGTCGCCACCCCAACCGATATAGTCAGGGTCTCCAGCACCGAGCCGTCATAGTCCAACGTCAGCTCCGACACCGACCGCCGCAACAGTTCCGCACGATCCAGCGTTGGATGATTGGATGAACCCGGCATCAGTACCACGAACTCCTCACCGCCCAGGCGGCACACCACATCACTGTCACGCACGCCGTCCATCAACACCTTGGCCACCGCCTTCAAGGCCGCATCTCCAGCGGGGTGGCCATAACGGTCGTTAAAGCGCTTGAACAGGTCGATGTCGATGATCAACAGGGACAGCGGCAATTCACTGCGACGGGCCGACGCCACTTCGTGGTTGAGAAGCTCCTCAAAAAAGCGCCGATTCTTGAGCCCGGTGAGCGAATCCTCGTAGGACAGCCGCTCCAGTTCTTGCCTCAACCCCAGGGTGGAGAGGGTAATGGAGGTCTTCTGCATGGCCTGCTCCAATGACAGGAACAGCTGCGCCGAGTTGTAGTCCGCATCCCCATCGCCCGGGGCCAACGGTTCCTCCAGCAAAACGAGCCCCGCAACAAAGCGCCCACCGTCCTGGTTGTGGAGGCAAAGGTGAAAGCACCAGGGGTAGTTCAGGGCATCACCCGCCGCGGCCCCCAGTTGCGATGGCGGCGGCACGGAAACCAGGGTTTCCGCGGCCAATGCCATCTCGTCCATGGGGGAGCCCCACTGCGCAATCCGCATAAATCCAGCATCCTGCTCCAGCCTGACGTAGGCCTGGCCGCGCAGGGGACCGCACAGCCTTGGCAGCCGTTTCGCCCATATGGCGTAGCCTTCCTTGAGATTCCGGCAATCCTGGAGTTCGGCAATCAGGTCGTTCAGATAGCCGGTGCGTTCATTTTCCAGCATCAGTTGACGTGAACGCACCTGCTCCTGCCGTGCCAGCTGCTCCAACCGTTCGGTACGCTCACTGACCTTATGTTCCAGCGATTGATTCAGCTGGCGGATGGCTTGCTGGGTGCGACCATAATGCGCCAGGGAGATGGCCACAATGGCCAGCGAGAACGCCAGCGCTCCCAGGTTAACCGGCACCCGCCCCCACGGCAGCAGGCTGTGGGCCACCGCCATATCGATCATCAGCAACACCGCCAGCACGGCGTAACCGGCAATGACCAATCGCTGTTCGGTATTCACGGTTCGCCAGCGCCGAAGCACCGACACAAACAGTATCCCGGTGGTTACCGCAAACATGGCGTCAAACACCGGGAAGGTTTCAGACAGGTTCACTAGCCCTGCCAGCGCTGCACCCAGTGCAGCCAGTACATAGACCAGATGGAGCTTCCAGATCCAGTCCATCACCATCGGGCGGGTATTGGTCAACCACTGGGACAGCAGCAATGCCATCGCCACCGGGATCATGAAATAGGAGCCAGCCGCAATGTAGTCCCAAAACAACGGCGCGTAGAGAATCAGCAACCCGGCCTGGCTTTCGGCCACCAGCATGGCGCCGACACTGAATGAGAACAGGGCGACGGTGGCAAAACTCCTGCGCTCGGACTGGACCAGTGCGAACACCAGGGCCAGCAGCGCAATCAGACCGCTGAAACCGGCGACCACCAAGGATTCAATGGAGTTTTTGATGATGGAGACGTACAGATCCTCACGATCCAGAATCTGGACTTCACCCCAGAGTCCGATATCGCTGTAGTCGGAAAAGACTCGAAAATACAACGGTTGCCCAGCAAAGTTCGGGGGCAGGTCAATGGCGTGCCAGGGCCAGCCTTCAAACTTGCCCTGGCCGTTGGCATCAAAGGTGCCATAGTGATAGATCTGTTCACCCTGAAAGTACACTTCGACGATCAGGTCCACGCTGTAGATGTACAGCACCGGATCGTTCCAGTCGCCACCCGGCAGCGTCACCCGGTACCAGACATTGGTGTAGTCGCCCCGGTCAGGGGGATTGGACGGAAAGCCGATGTCGGCCCAGGCCTGCGGCTGCTGTTCCTCAGCCCAGAGTGGCTTCCCCTGCTCGTTGAAGGGCGAGTCGCCCCAGCGGTACTGCCAGCCGTCCGTCACATCCACCGCCGCAGAATGCGCAGCGGCCATACCGGACAGCAATAACCCAAAAAGAACCCAGATAACAGTAAGGACGGGCTGGCGCATAGCGTTCAGGCCAAACAGTTAGAAATGCGACATTGCTGCCCGAGAGTATAAACAGCAATGGCCTGGCTGTCCCGGTTTCAAAGGCCCTGCCGGCCGATTTTCTGGTATGGCAGGGGCCTCAGTCGCGAAACGCCTCTTTGTTGAGGCCATGCTTCTTCATTTTGTCATACAACGTTTTGCGCGCCACCTTGAGCTGGGCCATGGTGTCCTTGATGCTGCCCCGGTTGGCGTTAAGGGCACTGATAATGGCACTCCGCTCAAAGGCATCCACCATATCCGCCAGGGTGACCTGATCATGGTCTGCGGGTGGCATGGTCACCCCGGACTCCTCAAACGCCAGCACCCCCAGCAATACATATCGCTCAGCCAGGTTCCGCAGCTCACGAACATTGCCCGGCCAGTCGTACTGCATGAGCCGGGCGGCCTGGGCCGCATTCAGGGGAACACTTTCACGGTCGTAGCGAGCAGCCGCAATCAGGGCAAAGTGGTGGAACAGCATGGGAATGTCTTCCTTGCGCTCCCGCAGGGCTGGAATGTCCACCTGGACCACATTCAGGCGGTAGTACAGGTCAGCCCGAAACTCACCGCTGTCGCTGAGCTGTTTGAGGTCGGCCTTGGTCGCCGCAATCACCCGCACATCCACCTCCACCGGGGTGTTGCTGCCCAAGCGTTCCAGTCGGCGCTCTTCCAGCACCCTCAGGATTTTCACCTGTAACGACAGCGGCATGCTTTCCACTTCGTCCAGAAACAGGGTGCCGCCATGGGCATGCTCAAACTTGCCGATACGACGACGCTCGGCGCCGGTAAACGCCCCGGCCTCATGGCCAAACAGCTCACTTTCGATCAGGTTTTCCGGCACCGCGCCACAATTGATAGCCACATAGTTCTGCTGTCGCCGCGGGCTGTTCTCATGGATGTAGCGGGCGATGGCATCCTTGCCAGCGCCAGTCTCGCCCTTCAGCAGGATATTGGCCGAGGTCTCCAGCAGCGGGTCAATGGTCGCAATCACCCGCTGCATGGTCGGTGAATCGCCAAGCAAGCGGGGCCCAGGCTTGGCCAGGTGCTTGAGCTGCGCCTTCAGGCGGCGGTTCTCGAGGGCCAGATGGCGTTTTTCCAGGGCGTGACGCAGCAGCTCCAGCAGTTCATCATGGTCGAAGGGCTTCTCGATGAAATCGTAGGCACCTTTCTGCATCGCCGAAACCGCGGTACTGATGTCGCCCTGCCCGGTCAGGATAATCAGCGGAATGGCGTCGTCGATGGCGCGCACCCGAGCCAGCACCTCCAGACCGTCCATGCCCGGCATGTTGTAGTCACACAACACCACACCCTCATAATCCGGGGTAATCATTGCCAGGGCACTGGCACCATCGCCAACACACTCGGCCGGCATGTCCTCCAGCGCCAGGGTCTGAGCCATAACCCGGCGAATGTCGGCATCGTCGTCCACAAAAATAACAGTGGCTTGGGTCATTCCTTGGTTTCCCGCTTGGTGAGTTCGATAATGAATTCGGCGCCGAAGCCAACGCTCCGGTTACGGCCCGTGAGTTTACCGCCGAGCGCTTCGACGATTTGCCGGGAGATCGACAGGCCAAGGCCCAGTCCCTGGTGCAGGGACTTGGTGGTAAAGAACGGCTCAAACATCTGCTCGCTGTCGCTGGGCAGCCCCGGGCCGTTATCTCGAACAATGCACAGCCAGTTGTCACCACCATCGACAATATCTATTTCCACCGCAGGCGCAGACACTGAAGCTACGGCCTGGGCCGCATTTGCCATCAGGTTCACCATCACCTGTTCCAACCGGATCAGGTCGCCATGACACATCACCGGGTACACAGGCCGGCGCCAACCAAAACGAATACCGGCACAGGCGTCCTGGGTGGCGATAATTTTCATGGCGGCATCGATGGGCAGTCGTAAGTCCACCACCGAGGGCGGACCTTCGGATTTGCGGGCAAACACCTTGAACTGACGGATCAGCTCCGCCATCTTGCGGCACAGGCCGCCAATTTCCGCCAGGTTCTCATCCACCGCGGCCAGCTCCCCGCGCTCGAGGAAGCGGCGACTGTTACCAGCATAGCTCTGGATCGCGGTCAGGGGCTGGTTCATTTCGTGATTCAACCCAGCGGACATCTGCCCCAGCACCGCTAATTTAGCGGCCTGGATCAGCTCCTGCTGGGTTTCCCGCAGCTCATTCTGGGCCCGCTCGCGCTGGCGAACCTCGTCCTGCAGGCGCCGGTTGGAGCTTTCCAGATCGGCGGTGCGTTCGGCCACCCGCTGTTCCAGTTGCACCCCCCGCTCGGCCAGCTCGGCCTCTCGCCGGGACCGCTCGCGCAGATACAACCAGCTCAGGAAGCCGCCGAAAAACAACACCGACCCCACCAACACGAACTGGATGCGGGAAACCAGCACTGGCTGGGTGCCCATAATGACCCGCAGCGACCAGTCCAGTTGCGGCAGCGGCGTAGCTACCACCAGATAGGCCAGCTCGCCTTTGTCCTCGGGAAAGCGAACCAGCGTCGACTGCTCCGATACCCCGAACGGCCGCCCCAGGTCGATTCGGGGCACCGACTGCAGCGCCATGCCCGGGTATCGTTCCTGCAGGTCACGGGGTATCTGTGAGCCGTCGATCTGCTGGCCAAAGCTGCGGTACAACCATTCCGGACGACTGGTCAGGAAGCTGACTCCATCGCCGTCCAGCACCACCATTTCAGCATCGCTAAAGCTCGCCGGGCGCTGCCACTGGCTTTCCAGTTCGGTCACCAGCATCTTTACCGCCAACACCCCGAGCATGTCGCCCCGTGCTGACCACACCGGGTGGGAGAAGTAGAGCCCGCGCTGGCCCGAGGTGATGCCCAGGGCAAAATACAGGGCGGTATCCCGGCCACTCACCGCATCCTGAAAATAGGGTCGGTAATCAAAGCGCCGGCCGATGAAACTGTCGGCCTGGTTGTAGTTATTGTGGGCGATGGTCAGCCCGGACATATCCAGCAGATAGACGTCGGAGGCACCGACAATGTCGGCCATGCGTGCCATCTGGATATTGCTCTGCAACACCAGACCAACATCTTCCGGGTGCTCGAGTACAGCCCGCATGGCCGGGTGCTGGGCCGCCAGCTCCGGAATGGGGCGATAGCGGTTGAGTTCGTTGCCCACCAGCTGTTGGTAACGGAAAGACTCTTTCAGGCTCTCCTCTTCCAGCAGGTAATAGCCATACCAGCCGCCCAGCAACCAGCACAGCGCCGTCGTCAGCAAGTACAACCCAGCAATTGCAAGTCGATACACCATGGCTCAGCCTTAAACAGGAAAGCCCCGGCTACCAGCGAGGGCAACCAGAGGCTTCTACAGTGTATGGCAAGTTCCCGGGCGGTGCGACGCCCGGGAGTTCCGGCCTCAGGCTGCAGCCGCAGCCGTGGTCTCGCCACGGCGCTTCTGCATGACATACGCCACCGCAACCACCACCACACCGGCGAGGTCGGTGATCATGCCACCCTCGATCATCATCAGTGCCGCTGCCAGCAGCAGCAACCGGACAAACCCGGGGGCCGCGGTGCGGACAAACCAGCCCTGTACCGCACTGGACAGCAGGTAGACCCCAAAGGTCGCGGTCACCAGAGCACGAGCGATGTCGAACCAGCCGGCATCCATCAGCAGCGCACCGTTGTAGAAAAACATGAACGGAACGATAAAGGCGGACAGCCCGATGCGGAACGACGCGACCGAGGTTTCCATGGCATTGGCCCCGGAAATACCTGCAGCGGCATAGGACGCCAGCGCCACCGGTGGTGTGATCGCCGATACCACCGCGAAATAGAACACAAAGAAGTGCGCCGTTAGCGGTTCAATCCCCAGCTGCACCAACCCCGGTGCCACCACCGACGCCGCTACCGCGTAGGCGGCCGTTGTCGGCATGCCCATGCCCAGCAACACCGAGATGAACATGGCAAACACCAGCGCCAGCAACTGGCTGGTTTCAGCCACGCCCAGCAACAGGGAGGAGAAACGGGCGCCCACACCGGTCAGCGAGATCACACCAACAATCACCCCGGCGCAGGCACACACCACGATAATCTGGACCGACATGATCCCCGAGAGCTGCAATGCGTTGAGAATCGAACGCAACCCCATCTTGTGAGGCGACAGCCAGCTCACCACTACCGCAGAGACCGTCGCCAGGGTACCGGCACGAATGACCGAGTAGCCCATAAACAACGCCACAATCAGGATCAGGATAGGCACGAACAGGTAGGCCTGACGAGCCAAGCGCTTGAGTGACGGCAGTTCGTCCTCGCGCATGCCACGCATGCCAAGGCGGGCCGCTTCCAGGTCCACCATGAAGTAAACCGAGGCGAAGTACAGGATCGCCGGGATGATGGCCGCAATGGCAATGTCGGTGTAGGGAATACCGGTAATTTCCGCCATGATGAAAGCGCCTGCCCCCATGATCGGCGGCATGATCTGGCCACCGGTAGAAGCCGCGGCTTCAACCGCACCCGCAGTCTGCTTGCTGTAGCCAACCCGCTTCATCAGCGGAATAGTCAGGGAGCCGGTGGACACCACGTTACCGGCACTGGTGCCATTGATCATGCCCATCAGGCCGGATGCGAAGATCGCCACCTTGGCCGGGCCGCCGCGGGTACGCCCGGCAGCCGCAAACGCGAAGTTGACGAAGTAGTCACCCACTTTGGAGGCCTGCAGGAAGGCCGCAAAGATGATGAACAGGATGATGTAGGTTGACGACACCGCCGTGGTGGGACCGAGCACACCGGCATCGGTATATACCTGGCTGAAGAAACGCTGCACCGACAACCCCGGGTAGCCGAGGAAACCGGGCAGGTAGGGACCGGCGAAGACATAACCGAGGAACACCAGGGCGATGATGACCAGCGCAAGGCCAGCCACCCGCCGGGTCATTTCCATGATCAGCGCGCTACCAGCGACCGCCGCAAAGGAAATGCCCACCGGCGCAAATGGCGTACCGGTGCTCATCCGCATCGGTGTGTTGTAGACCACCAGCAGGTAGGCCGCGGTCGCAATGGTCGAGACCACCAGTACCAGATCCGGCAGGCTGAAGGCCGAGCGTTCACGCTTGTGCAACCAGCTCAACACAATGCCAAACCCGGTCGCCGCCAACAACGGCCAGCCGAAGTGCCAGGTCTCCAGCTCAGCCGGCAGCCTCATCGCGCCGTCCTGAACCAGCTGATACATGTGCAGGGTCTGGAACAGCGCATAGCCGGCCGGAACCAGCAGGATCAACGCCGCCCAACTGGTCCAGCGGAACCCGCCGGTGACCGAACCGGGTTCGATAAAACGGGCGCCGGAAAACAGCACATACCCCAGCACCAGGGCACCACAAACGTGGATGATGCGGTACGACCAGGTCTCCAGCGGCGAGATGTTCAGCGCATAGAGATGGAAAACTGCGTAGGCGATGGCCAGAACAGAGACAACGACCAGCAGGCGCCGATCGAACAGGCGGCGGTTACCTTCCACCGGCTCATCGTCGACGCCATGGGCCAGCATGTGGTCATCACTCTCGGTGATGGTTTGGTTATTGGTGGTCATGACAAAAACCCCGGTTAAAAAGCGACCCGATTAACGGGTCTGGCTAACGTCGATGGTGTAACCGTTCTCGTTGAACCAACGTGCGGCGCCTGGGTGCCAGGGGATCACGGTGTTCTTGACGAAGTTCTCAGCAACACTGGTGGTGGCGGCCTTGTGAATGGAGACCATCTTTTCATTGTTCTCCAGGGTCAGGCGGGTCATTTCGTACACCAGGTCTTCGGGCACATCACACCCAGCCACCGCAAAGTTCCACATGGACACGGCCTGGGAATCGTCATTCAGGGAGCTGTAAGTGCTGGCCGGGATGGTGAACGGGGCAACCGGGAACTCAGCCGTGACTTTGGTCAGTTCGTCAGCCGTGAACTCTACAATGCGGATCTCGGACTGAACTTCCAGCTGGCTCACCGCCGGGATCGGAATACCGGCCGCAAACGCCACCACGTCAATCAGGCCATCCTGCAACTGACCACCGAGGTCCGCCCAGCTGCCATTGCGGCGCTCATAGTCCACGCCAAGGGCGGACATCATCTTGGGGAAATAGGTGTCGGAGGTGGAGCCGGCAGGGCCAAAGCCAATGCGCGAACCCGCCGGGATGTCAGCGATGGTAGTGATGCCGGAGCTGGCCAGTACCGTGACGGAGAACGGAGTCTCGTACATCGGGAACATAGCGCAGACGTTATCGAGTTTGAAACCCGGAGCCAGCGGGCTGTTGCCTGCCAGCGCCTCGGCAGCAGGGCCCATGGTGGTCAGGCCGAAGGCCAGCTCACCGGTGTGCACCAGCGCCAGGTTCTGAACCGGCCCGCCGGTGATTTCAGCGCCCCCGGAGATTCCCAGGTTCTCAGCCATGTAGTTGGCCCATCCGGAGCCATAGGCAAAATAGGTTCCGCCCTGGCTGGCGGTACCCACGGTAAAGCTCTCCGGCCAATCGGCCCGGTCGCCGGCAAAGGCGTTGGCAGACAGAACGGTGGCAGAGAGAGTCGCTGCGGTGATCAGCACACGGATGTTATGGCTCATAGGAAACTCCCAGGTTGGCGTATTGCTGTTGTTGTCAGTACCGGCTGCATCCGGTTGTTGTCTCCGCTCAACAGCAACCAACGGGCCAACTCGCCGAAACCCGCACAGCAGAAAGCCTCCGCCGGGTAAGCGCGGATCTGCATGGGTGGAAATTGACCCCTGATCCAAGAGTGCTTGGGTGGAAATCCACCCACGATCTAGTCTGATCGGCAGCGGCTTCCCAGGCCGTTACCCGACCCGATCGAACCAATGAAGCCTGAGAGAAGGTTGAGGCGTGAATGAGGAAGGGTGTAGATGACGTAACACGATAACGAGATCAGGCGGTCTTTGACGAACGCCCCGTCGCCAGCACTGCCAGCGCGGCCGACCCCACCATCAGCAACAGTGCCACCGCATTCAACACCGGTGTGGAGCCTTCCCGCAGCCGATTGAACAGGGCCACCGTGAGCGGGGTATCGCTGCCGGTGAGCATGACCGTGGTGTTGAAATTCTCGAACGACATCAGGAATGCCATCGCAGCAGCGCCCGCGATCGCCGGGCGCAACCACGGCAGGGTCACGGTAAACCAGGCCACCACCGGAGTTGCCCCCAGATTCAGTGCAGCCTCTTCCAGCTGGCGGTCAAACTTGCGCAGGCGGGCGGCAATCACCAGGGTTGAGAGGGTGGTGATAAACGCCACCTGCCCCATCACTACCAGCGGCAAGCCAGGCCTGAACAGATCCAGCTCCAGTTGCCAGCGCATCGACACGGTGTTCGCCATGCCGCTGTAGAACACCAGGATAGACACCCCGAGAATGACGCCGGGAATCACCAGGGGCAGCAGCATCACCAGATACAGCAATTCCTTGCCGCGGAATTCCAGGCGCTCGAACAGTACCGCGTTCAGGCACCCCAGCGACACACTCACCAGGGTCACCCAGAACGCCACCTGAACACTGACCCACAACGCTGACAACAGGCCATCGTCATGGAACAGGCCGGTACGGCCCGCGCTGCCGTCCGCCAGGTACCAGTCCAGGGTAAACCCTTTCCAGGGCAAGGATGGAAACGGCGCATCGTTGAAGGCAAACACCGCCGTCACCAGCAGGGGCAACGCCAGGTAGAGGAAAAAGGCCACCAGGTACAGCAAGTACAAACGGTCGAACCAGCGTGAGCGGGGTACGGAACGAATCATCGGCTCACCCCATGACCTTGCGCAGGGACTGGCCGGTCACCCGCAGGCCCGCCCAGACAATCAGCGATGACAGCAGCAACAGCAGCACCCCGAGGGCCGCGCCCTGCTCCCAGTTAAAGCGGGTGATGAACTGGGTGAAGATCTGCTCGGTAAACCAGGCGCTGTCCTTACCCCCCATCAGGATTGGCGTCAGGTAACTGCCCAGGGTGAGCATGAACACCACGATGCAGCCCGAGACAATCCCCGGCATCGCCCAGGGAATCACCACCTCCCGCAGCACGGTCCAATGCCCGCCCCCGAGGTCGTAACCCGCTTCCACCAGGTTTTCATCGAGGCCATCGAGGGTGGTCACCAGGGGCACCAGCATAAACAGCAGGCCGTTGTAGACCAGCCCGATGATCACCGCGACATCGTTGTAGAGCATCTCTACCGGGCCATCCACCAGGCCCAGCGCCTGAAGGGTGGTACTGAACAACCCACTTTCCCGCAGCAGGATCATCCAGCCGTAGGTACGCACCAGTTCGCTGGCCCAGAACGGCACCAGGCAGGCGAGGAACAACAAACCCTTGGCCCGGCCACTGGCCAGACGGGCGATGTACCAGGCAATGGGGAAGGCAATCAGCAGGGTCAGGGCGGTGGTGAACAGCGACATCACCCCGGTACGAACGAAGGTGCGCCAGTAATAGGACTCTTCAAAGAAGTTCTGGTACTGGGTCAGCCCCCAGGCCAGGGAGTCCCAGCTTTCCCGCACCTGGAACGAAACCCGCAG
Organism: Marinobacter zhejiangensis; assembly: GCF_900114775.1. Lineage (GTDB taxonomy): Bacteria > Pseudomonadota > Gammaproteobacteria > Pseudomonadales > Oleiphilaceae > Marinobacter > Marinobacter zhejiangensis. The sequence continues at coordinate 1,025,789 of NZ_FOUE01000001.1, read as the reverse complement.
CATGTCCAGGTGGGGCAGCAACACCAGCAACAGGATCCACAGCAGGAAAGGCGCCATCAGCAGCCACAACGCCAGCCGATTGGCGGATGCCCTCATGGGGTTGCTCCGGCAAACACCCGCGCCAGCGCTGGTGCCCAGCTCAACTGGATCGGGTGACCACCCGCCAGCGAAGTCCATGAGCCGTCCTGGGGCAAACGGGCAAACAGGGTCTGCCCGGCCACCTCCAGCTCGACCCGGCTGTTGGCACCATCAAACAGGGTGGTGACCACACCGGCGGTCAATCGGGACAGCCTCTCCCCCGTCACCGTCGGCTGCAACTGCAGCGCTTCCGGACGGATGAACAAGTCAGCCTGCTGGCCTGGCGTCAGCCCCGGCGAGACCGCCAGCCCGGACACTTGCGCGCCACCAGCCAGGGTCAGCTCAACGGTATCCCCGGAGACCCGGGTCACCTCGCCGCTCAGCCGGTTGTTGTCGCCCACAAACCCCGCCACGAAGGGGGTGGCCGGATGGCGATACAGTTCTTCCGGCGGTGCCACCTGGTCAAAACGACCGTTGCGCATCACCGCCACCTGATCCGACATCACCATGGCCTCGGACTGGTCGTGGGTAATGTAGACAAAGGTGGTGCCAAACGACTTTTGCAGGTGCTTCAGCTCCACCTTCATCTGCTCGCGCAGCTTGAGGTCGAGGGCACCCAGCGGTTCGTCCAGCAACAGCAGGGTTGGCCGTAGTACCAGGCAGCGGGCCAGAGCCACCCGTTGGCGCTGGCCACCACTGAGTTGCTGGGGATTGCGGTCGCTCATGCCCGGCAGTCCGACCTGCTCCAGCACCTCGGCAATGCGCTTGCGGCGCTCCGCTGCCGGGACCTTCTGCCGACGCAGGCCGTAGGCAATGTTCTCGCCCACGGTCATGGTGGGAAACAGCGCCAGATGCTGGAACACCATATTGACCGGGCGCCGGTTGGGGGCGACGTCATTCATCCGCTGGCCACGAATGAAAATGTCGCCGCTGTCAGGCCGGTCAAAGCCCGCCAGCAGCCGCAACAAGGTGGTCTTGCCGCAGCCGGACGGGCCAAGTATGGAGAAAAAGGTGCCGGCAGGTACGTCCAGAGACACCTGATCCACCGCTGTCATATGATCGAAGCGGCGGATCAGCTGATCGCAGCAGAGGTCGGAATCCTTTCCCATAGAATCCATTCCCATGGAGTCAGTTGGCCGCCTGAACGCGGTCCAGCACCTGCCCTTCCATGGCTTCCAGTCCCGGCGGAACCGGCGGATACCACTTGATGTTATTCAGCGCTGCCTCATCGAAGCTCTGGCGGTATGCATCCCGCAGGCTGGCTTCGACATACTCGTCAGCGCCGACGGAAGCGGTGAAGTTACCGGACTGATTAGTGATCTTGGCGGCAATGTCTGGACGCATCACGAAGTTGATCCACTGGTATGCCGCGTCCAGGTTCTCACTGCGACGGGGCAGCGCGAAGGTATCGATCCAGCCCAGCGCACCGGACTCGGGCGCTACGAAACGGATCTCCGGGTTCTCGGCGTTCAGCTTCCAGCCGCCGGCATCCCAGGCCATCGCCGCTTTGACTTCACCGGTGCGCAGCAGCGCCAGCAACTGGTCACCGCCGGTCCAGTAGGTTTTCACGTTGGCCTTACAGTCGATCAGGGCATCCTCCACCTGGGTCAGGATGGACTGGTACTGTTCCGGGTCGCCGTAGGCCGCGAACGGGTCCTGCCCAAGGGCGAAGGCGAAACCAATCAGTGTTGGCCGCTTGAGGCGGTAGCTGACATCACCAGCGACAGCGCTGTCACACAGGTCGGTGTAGTCGGTCACTGTATCCGCCACGTCCTGATGCACGATCAGGCCACTGGTGCCCCACACGGCTGGCACGCCGTAGACCGCACCGTTGAGCGCGGTGGATTCGTTGGTGGCATTGAGCATGGACGGCTGAATCAGGCTGGTATCGAGCCGGCTCAGGTCAATCGGCTGATAGATGTTGAACTGGCGCTGAACGCCAACAATGCGGTCCTGGCTGGGCTGGGCGAGGTCAAAGCCGGCACCGCCGGTGGCCCGCAGCTTGGAAATCATGTCTTCGTTGTTGGACAGCGTCACCTTGACGTCAATCCCGGTCTCTTCCTCAAACTGCGCCACCACTTCATCCGGGGCATAGCCGCCCCAGGTAATCAGGCGCAGTTCTTCGCCCGCCGTTGCCATGGTGGACAATGCTCCCGCCAGAACGGCAGAAACCACCTGGGCGCTGTTACGTTTAGTCCGGTTCTTGCTGGCCATACTCATTCCTTGTTTCCAGTGACAGATTCGGGGCAGAAGTAACCCACGGATATCAGGAAGGTATAGACCAGTTATGACAGATTTGTGAAAGCAAAGTGGAAAATAATCGGGAAAAACAAGGAGAAACGTGACCGGTGACGACTACCGGACGCGTTTATGATGAGGCCAAACACCTGCCTGCTATAATACCGACTGATAATCAGGTATGGATCACGATGGTACGACCGTTCCTCCTCTCATTGGCGCTGTTGAGCGGCAGTTTCCCGATTGTTTCCCTATCGGCTGAGCAACTCACCGTCCTCGCCATTGAATACCCGCCCTATACCTCCGCCAAAGCCTTGGCCGGTGGCACCGCATTCGACCTGCTCAGGGAACAACTGTCTGCTTCGGGGTTGGAGGTCCGGCCCCAGTTTGTACCCCCGGCTCGCGCCAGCTACTACCTGGAGCGGGGCCAGTGGTGCGCCAGTTTCTACCCACCAGCGGTCATGCAAACCAACATCGAAATACACCGACTCAGTGAACAGGGTGTGCGGCTCGGCCTATTCCGCCGGCAACAGCCGGAAGCCTTTAGCTGGCAGCGGCTGGCAGAGCTGGATGGGCGAAGGGTTGCCATACTCCGCCGGTCGGGCACCCATTCCCTGTTGCTGGATCAGTTACGTGAAGCCGGCCTGGTCCCGGTCTTCACGGAATCTGTTCTACAGGGGTTCAGGATGCTGTCAGAAAGGCGGGTGGACCTGGTGTTTGGCGATCAGCTCAGCGGGCAACACGCCATCAGGGAGGCGGGGCTCGACGGCAGCCAGTTTCAGTTTTCTGAAGCGGCCCTGCTAACAGTCCCGCTACAGATCTTCATCAACTCAGACTGCCCCCCAGCCAGGGTGGCCGCCGAACACCTCACTGCGTTCCGGTTATCGGAGCAGGAGACTCCGGCGGCGGGCACAGCGGATTAACGACCGGCTTTCAGCAGTTCCCAGTACTTGTTGTACAGCTGCAGCGCCTCATCGCCCACGTCTTCCTGGAACTCGGCGTTCACCATATCTTCTGGAGTCGGGTAGCTGGTGCGATCATTGGCCACCTCAGCCTCCAGCTGGTTACGGGCTTCCAGATTCGGTGTCGCGTAGCCGATTTCCTCACTGATCAGGGCGGAAATATCCGGGCGCATTACGAAGCTGATGAACTGGTGGGCCGCCTCGATGTTCTTGGCGTTCTTGGGAATGACGAAGCTGTCGAGCCAGACAATCACGCCTTCCTCAGGGTAAACAAACTCCAGCGACGGCATGTCTTCCTTGCCCATCACCGCTTCGCCGTTCCAGATCATGCCAATGTCGGTTTCCCCTTCCAGGTAGGGCATCCGCGGGGCATCGGAGTTGAAGGTACGCACGGCCGGCATCAGATCTGCCAGTTTTTCGTAGGCGGCTTCAATTTCTTCCGGGTTGGTGCTGTTGCCGGAGTAACCCAGTACCCGCAGGCCAACATGGAACACTTCGCGCATGTCGTTGGTCAGCACGATACGGCCCTGGTAAGCCTCATCCCAGAGGTCGGCCCAGGCCGCTGGCTCGCCTTCGACGTCGTCGGCATCGTAGGCCAGGCCGGTGGTTCCCCACAGGAACGGCACACTGTAGGCATTGTCCGGATCGATGTTGAGGTTAATCAGCTCCGGGTCCATGTTGTTGAAGCCTGTCAGCTGACTGTGGTCGATCGGCGCCAGCAGGCCTTCCTTACGCATCTTGTTGACGTAGTAGGTCGAAGGCACCGCCAGGTCGTACTGGGCACTGTCGTCCAGCAGTTTGAGGCGAGCGTACATGGCCTCGTTGCTGTCGTAGGTGGTGTAGATCACCTGAACGCCGGTCTCTTCCTGGAATCGATCCAGAACTTCCTGAGGCATGTATTCGGACCAGTTGTACAGGTTCAGTACCTGCGGTTCGCTGGAGCCACAACCCACCAGGGTCACGGCCATCAGGCCTGTCAGTGCCAGTTTCTTCATCGTTTGCTCCTCATCAGTATCCATTGCGACAACATCAGCATGACCAGGGAAAACACCAACAGCAGGGTGCCCAGGGCATTCACTTCCGGTTTCAGACCCACACGCACCATCGAATAGATGCGCAGGGGCAGGATTTCATAGCTCGGGCCGCTGACAAACGTACTCACCACCACATCATCGAGCGACAGGGTAAAGCCTAGCAGCCAGCCCGCCATCAGTGCTGGCATGATCACCGGGATCAACACCGTCCGGGTCATGGTGAAATCGCTGGCACCCAGGTCGCGGGCGGCCTCTGGCAAGCGTTCGTCGAAGCCACTGAGCCGTGCCATAACCGTAATAACCACAAACGGCAGGCAGAAGGTGACATGGGCCAGCAGCAGCGACATAAAGCCCAGTTGCATACCAATCAGCAGAAACAGCGCCAGCAACGAGATCGCCAGCACAATTTCCGGCGACATCATCACCACGAACAGCATGCCATTCAGCATCCGCTTGCCACGGAAGCGGTAGCGGTGCAGCGCCAGTGCGGTCAGTGCGCCGATCACCGTGGACACGGTGGCTGCCACCAGCGCCAGCCACAGGGAATTCCACATCGCCTTGACCATGGCGCGGTTGTTGAACAGTGACTCATACCAATGCAGGCTCAGACCGTCCCATTGATAGCCGGTACGGGAGGCATTGAAGGAAAACACCACCAGCACCAGTATCGGCAGATACAGCAGAACATAGACGAGGGTCAGGTAGGTGCGCGGCAGCCAGCGCGCGATGACACGCTCCATTATCCCCCCTCCTCACCAAGCCGGCGACGGCTGAGCCGATGCGCGAACAGCAACACCGCCATGGCAACGGTCAGCAAGACGCTGGCGGCGGCGCCAAAGGGCCAGTCGCGGGCATCGAGGAACTGATTCTTGATCACGTTGCCCACCAGCAGGTTGCGGGAGCCGCCCAGGACATCAGCCACGTAGAACATGCCCATGGCCGGCAGCAGCACCAGCAACACCCCCGCCAGCACGCCCGGCAGGGTCAGCGGCACCACCACATGCACAAACGTTGACCAACGCCCTGCCCCCAGGTCATGGGACGCCAGCAGCAACTCGTCACGCAGGTCATCGAACACGCTGTACAGGGGCAGAATCATAAACGGCAACAGCAGATAGACCAGCCCGATGATCACCGCCAATTCGGTGTACAGCAGGGTCAGCGGCTCGTCGATCACCCCGATGGCCAGCAGGGCGTTGTTGATCAGACCATTGGTGGCCAGCAGCAGTTTGAGGGCATAAGTGCGTACCAGGGAGTTGGTCCAGAACGGTACAATCAGCAGAAACACCAGCAGGGTCTGTCGGCGCTTACTAACCCGGGACAACGCCCAGGCAAACGGGTAGCCGATGATCAGACAACAGATCGTGGTCACCGCCGCCATGTACAGCGAGTGCAGGAACACATCCAGATAGAGCGGGTCCATCAGGCGGATGTAATTATCGAGGGTGAACGGCAGCCGGATGAACTCGGCCGGATCACGACTCAGCACACTGGTTCCCACCACCAGCAGGTTGGGGGCCAGCACCAGCATCAGCAACCAGCCCCAGACCAGAATAAGTACCGCCGTCCGGAACGGCTGTCGGGCGCCCTTAGTCATCACCCGCCGGTGCCTCCGCGTTGAGGTCATCGCTCAGCACTTCCGCCTCGTTCAGCTCTTCCGGCAGCAGCCATTCCCAGCCATCCACCCAGCTCACCCGCACCGGTTCACCCAGGCGGTAGTCGAAGGTAGGGTCGTCTTCATCGAAGAATTCACTGGCCAGCACTTCCTGACCACTGTCCAGACGGATCAGCGAATCCAGGGTGCTGCCCTTGTAGTTACGCTCGATGACCTTGCCAGTGAAACCGTGGTCAGCGGTTGGCTCAAGCACTCGGATGTCCTCCGGTCGCAGCAGCACATGCACCGGCTGGCCAACCCTGACGTCAAACGTCGGCTTGCGCAGGTGACGGAGCAGGCCCTGCACGTCGACGGCAATGTGTTCGTCGTCGATACGGGAGACCACGCCCGGGAAGAAATTGGTCTCCCCAACAAAGCGCGCGGTGAACAGGTTGGCCGGGCGCTCATAGATTTCCCGTGGGGTCCCCAATTGCTGAACCTTGCCGTCCTTGAGCACCACCACCCGATCCGACATCGACAGGGCTTCTTCCTGGTCGTGGGTAACAAAGACAAAGGTAATGCCCAGCTCCCGCTGCAGTCGCTTGAGTTCGATCTGCATGGTTCGCCGCAGTTTGTAATCCAGCGCCGACAGGGGCTCATCCAGTAACAGCAGCTTGGGCCGCTTGACCACCGCTCGCGCTATGGCCACCCGTTGCTGCTGGCCACCGGAAAGCTGGTGGGGCTTGCGGCGGGCAAAATCGTCGAGCTGAACCAGGGCCAGGGCCTCGCTGACACGCTGACGGATCTCATCCGCCGGTCGTTTCTCCATCTTGAGGCCGTAGGCGACGTTGTCGAACACGGTCATATGGGGAAACAGCGCGTAATGCTGGAAGACGGTATTGAGTGGCCGGTGTTCCGGTGGCTTGGCGGTAATGTCCTCGCCAGACAGCACCAGGGTGCCGCTGTCCGGGTGCTCGAAACCGCCCAACAGGCGCAGCAAGGTGGTCTTGCCACAGCCGGATGGTCCGAGCAGGGTCAGAAATTCTCCGTCCTGGATATCCAGATCCAGTGCATCCAGCACCGTTTTTCCGTCAAACTGTTTGCTGACGTTACGCAGGGAAAGCAAGGTCTGTGTCATCGGTGCCAGGCCCCATGGAAACTCCCGAAATTTTGAACGCGCTATTTTTCCAAAAATGGCCGGGCGTGTCAGCCCATTACCACGGAATATCGTCCCCCGAACCACGGAAGACCGATGATTGCGCCAACAGTGTCTATGCTTGGCTTTATGCGAAGCGTCTTGCCGTTCGTTGTGATGCGCGGCAAGCTACGTGGCTAAGGCTAACCCAACAATAAGTATTGACCATGACTGGAAGCACCACCAGAGTAGGCAGTAAAGGCCAACGCCTGATCCTGACCCTGTTATTGGTAGCCATCGCGCCGCTGCTGAACCTGACCCACATTCCGCTGCTGTTCGATGTCTACCTGATCTTTGGCTCCATCGCCACCATGACCGCCGTTATGCTGCTGGGCACACCGGCCGCGGTACTGGTGGCGGTATCCGGCAGTCTGGTCACCCTGTTTTTGTGGGGACACCCCTATGCCCTGCTGATTTTCTCGCTGGAAGCCCTCTGTGTCGGCCTCTGCCACCGCTACTGGAACCTCAACTTGGTGCTCGCGGACATGCTGTACTGGGTGGTCGCCGGCATGCCGCTGGTGGGCATCTTCTATTACTTCGGACTGGACAATGACTCGGCCACCACGGCACTGATCGCCCTGAAGCAGCCACTGAACGGCGTCTTGAACGCCTTGCTGGCAGTGATACTGGTGCTGGCCCTGGAAGCCCTGGCACGATCCGGCACCATGCGCCCCCTACGTTCATCACGGTTTGAGTTTTCCGAGGTGCTGTTCATTTCCCTGCTCCTGGGGATTGCCCTCGCCGGCACCCTGCCGATCGTGGTTGAAGGCGCCCGTGACCAGGTGATCCACGAGCAGTTCACCGCCAGGCAGCTTCAGGAACATGCCCGTACCGTCACCCATTTATTGGAGCAAGAGCCGGAGCAGTCTGAAGCACCACTGACACGCAAGCTGGCCATCGCCCAAACCAGCCCCGACTTTGGCATTGCCCTGCTGGGTAATCAGGGGCAGGTGATCGCCAGCATCGGCGCCATTCGCAGCTTGGCCGAAGAAGGCGGCGACATCGCCACACGCGCCAATGGACTCAGCCTGTGGCAGCCGTATCAGGAAAGACACGCCTTGAAGCAGTGGCAGCAGGGCAGCTACCTCACAACCGCTACGGTTCAGAACGTACCCGGCGTTGACCAGGTACTGGTGGAGTACCCGGCCGCCCCGGTGGTTGAGCAACTCCGGACCAACCAGCTGCAATTGCTGGCCATCCTGTTTGTCATCATCATGCTGGGTGTCCCTGCCGCCTACCTGTTCAGTTTTTTGCTGACCCGCCCCCTGGCCAAGCTGACCCGCAGCAGCCACGGGCTCACCCGCCAGATCACTTCCGGCGAACTGCCGCAGCTGCCTGACAGCATGCTGGCGGAATACAACGAGCTGTCGCACACCCTGTCAGAAGTCACTCGCGCCCTGACCAACGCATTTCGGGAAATCAATCGCAGCCAGGACACCCTGCGCCAGACCGTGGCGGAAAAAACCACGGAGCTCAGTCATGCCAATACCCTGCTCAACAGTGTGCTGGACTCGGCCACCGAGATTTCGATTATCGCCACCGACACCCGCGGCACGATTTCCGTTTTTAACCACGGCGCCGAACGCCTGTTGGGCTATCACGCCGATGAACTGGTGGGAAAATGCACGCCACTGGCGTTCCACGATGCCGACGAGGTCACTGCCCGGGCACAGGAATTGGGGCAGCGACTCAACAAGCCTATCGAGGATTTCACCGCGCTCATCGGCGTAACGGCGGACGGCGGTGCTGAGATCAGGAACTGGACCTACATCCACAAAAATGGTCAGCGTATACCGGTGTCGCTCATGGTGACCGCCATTCGCGATGGCAACAACGAGCTGACCGGTTACCTGGGCATCGCCCTCGACATCTCCGAGCGCCAGCGTATGGACACCCTCAAGGACGAGTTCATTTCCACGGTCAGCCACGAATTGCGCACCCCACTGACGTCGATTTCCGGCGCCCTGGCATTGGTCCGCAACGGCACCCTTGGCCATGTTCCGGACTCCATGAGGCAGATGCTGAACATTGCGGAAAACAACGCCAAGCGGCTGATCCTGCTGGTCAACGACCTGTTAGATATCCAGAAGATCGCTTCCGGGCACCTGCATTTTCACGTCGAAACCTGCGCACTCCCGCCACTGCTGGACGAGGCCATCGAGCAGAACCAGCCCTATGGCCGGAAACGGGGCGTCACGGTCGAGCTGATGGGCCCCATCCCTGACATCGACGTCAGCGTGGACCGTGTCCGGTTGATCCAGGCCCTGTCCAACCTGCTGTCCAATGCCATCAAATTTTCCCCGGACGATTGTCCGGTCGAGGTTCGGGCAGAACAGGACGGTGACGAGTTGACCATCGCGGTGATTGACCAGGGCGCAGGTATTCCCGACCATTTCCACCATCGGATATTCCAGAAGTTCGCCCAGGCCGACAGCTCCGATGCTCGCCAGAAAGGCGGCACCGGCCTGGGCCTGGCCATTACCCGTGAGCTGATTGAACAGATGGGGGGGTGGGTCACCTTTGAGACGTCGCCGACCGCGGGTACCCGGTTCTATATCCGCCTTCCGTTGGCCACCGGGGCTAGTGCCACAACGTCTATCCCAGCACCCACCGAACCGGCACCCCGTCAGGTATTAGCGCCTGCCACCATCGACACGTCGCCAACACGCCCGTTGGTCCTGCATGTCGAAGATGACGCTGACCTTATTGATGTGATGCGGGTGGCGGCGGGCAACCGTTTCGAGTTGCACTTTGCCACCAGCCTTGCAGCCGCACGGGAGCAGTTGCAGCACCCGCGCCGGTATCAACTCGTATTGCTGGATATCGGGCTACCCGACGGCAGTGGCTGGCAGTTGCTACCGGAGATCTACCGACAGCAACCCCAGGCCAACGTGGTCATTCTGTCCGGACAACACCTGTCCCGTCAGGAGCTGGACCTGGTGGAGGCAACCTTCACCAAGTCCCAGGCCTCCATCGACATACTGCTGTCCACACTGGAAACCCTGACGTCCCATCCCAGCGACCGTTAACAACGGCGTTACTCGCTGGGCGCAACCGTGTTCAGGTAAGCCCGGTCGGAGATGTTGGTCCATGGCCGGACCTGCTGAAGATAGGCCTGCTGGGAGCGAACAATTTCCTGGGCCAGCGGGTCATTTTCCGACGCTTCCAGCAGCAGGCGATCCGTGGTCTGACGCAACGCATCGATCACTTCTGGCGGGAACGTGCGATGCTGAACGTTGGGGTACTCTTCCTGCATCCGGCTCCAGGCCAGACCACTGGCATGGGTGCTCTGGATATACATATCGTAAGCCGCCGTGCGCATGGCCACCCGCAGGATCTCCTGAAGGTCAGCCGGTAGACGCTCCCAAACACGCTGGTTGATGAGGAACTGAACTTCCGCACCGGGTTCCTGCCAGCCTGAGTAGTAATAGTCGGCAATCTGATGAAAGCCCATGCTGAAATCCAGGGCTGGCCCCACCCACTCCAGGGCGTCAATGGTGCCGCGTTCCAGAGAGGTATACAGCTCACCGGGCGGGATATTGGTCACGGCTACGCCGAGTTCCGCCATCACTTCACCGGCAAAACCAGGGGTCCGCATTTTCAGCCCCTGGAGGTCCTCCAGCGAGTTGATCTCCTCGCGGAACCAGCCGCCCATCTGGTTTCCGGTATTACCGCCGGGAAAGGACAACAGGCCATGGGGTGCGTAAACCTTTTCCATCAACGCCATACCGTCGCCGAAATAGAACCAGGCGTACTGCTCCGGGGCGATCATGCCAAAGGGCACGGTGGTGAAGTACATGGCGTTGGGGATCTTGCCCTTATAGTAATAAGAGGCGGTATGTCCCATGTCGTACTGGCCGGCCTTGACCATATCGAAAATACCGAAGGGGGCCTTGTGCCGGTTGGAGGAATCAATCCGGATCTGCAGACGGCCGCCGGACATGGCTTCGGCCATCGCCGCCATGTTACGGGTGGCATCACCCAGGATGGGGTAGTTGGGCCCCCAGGTCTCGGCCAGTCGGAGAACGTGGGTTTGCTCTGCCTGGGTAACCAGGCTGGCGGCAAACAGCAGCGCGGCCGTTGCCAGGAGTCGGATTTTTCTCATGGATCCCTCGGGTATTATTGTTGAACCAATCAGGTGCGGCGCCAATCATACCGGGGTTAGAGGGCGATCCCAAACGCTGGCAAGCACACTCCGGTCAGTCCGCCCGAGGCAGGGTCACGTAGAAACAGGTCCCCTTACCCGGCTCGGAATCAAACCGGATACTGCCGTTCATGTGGAGCAACAACCCCCGTGAGATGGCCAGCCCCAGCCCGGTGCCGCCTTTGACCCGACGATCCGAGCCGTCGGCCTGGGCAAATTTCTCGAACACCCGACTATGAAACGACTCTGGAATGCCATCGCCCTGATCACAGACTGAAATCTGGACCTGCCCATCCAGCAGCTCGCTGCTTACCCGCACGGTGCCGCCCGCCGGAGAAAACTTGATGGCATTGGACACCAGGTTATCCATCACCTGCAGGAACCGCAGATCATCCGCCAACACCGAACAGCGGCTGGACTGGTTGCTGTACTCCAGCACGACGTCGTGATTGTGGGCGTAGACCTCCAGGTTCTCCAGGCTGGTTTTCATCATCGGCGCCAGGGCCAGCGGACGAATATTGAACCCCAGCTTGCCGGAGACCAGCTTGTCCATATCCAGCAGGTCATTGATCAGCTGCGCCAGTCGTTCGCTGTTTTTCAGGGCAATTCCGACCATTTCCCGGGCTTTGTCGGGCAGTTCTCCCACCATGCCTTCGGAGGTCAGTTTGAGCGCCCCCGAAATCGACGTCAGTGGCGTGCGCAATTCGTGGCTGACCGTGGAGATGAATTCATTCTTCATCTGTTCCACTCGTTTCTGCTCGGAAATGTCCTGCAAGGCCAGCCAGACCAATTCGCGATTGCGCGCTTCCTGCACCCGGGCACCCGCCAGCAGAATCGGCATACTGTGCCCATCGGCACTCAGGCACAGGCTTTCTAGCGGACCAAAACGCGGCTCACCCCCCAAATCGGCCCAGGGCAAGGGCGGTGGAAGGATACGACTCACGGTCACCGCATGAAGCTGACCAACATCCATTGCCGTCATGGCACACAGGGAGGCATTGACGCTCAGGAAGCGGCCGCTCTGGGCGTCCACCAGCGCCATCCCCAGGGGCGACAATTCAAACAGGGACTGCAGCCGTCGCTGGCTCTTGCGCTCACGCTGGATCGACAAGGCCATACCCAGCCCCGGCAGCAGGATCAGGGCTGCGGCGGCGAACAGCAGGCCACGAAATGAGACCACATCGGGAGGAAGGGGCCGCCACCCATCAGCAGGCACGGCCGCCAACTGCCAGCTGCCACCGCCAACCGCAACCGGCATGGTCACCGGTGCCTGGCCGAACAGTTCGTCGCTACCGTAGAAAACAGCGCCGGGCTGACCATCCGACTCCACTTTGCGCAGAGCAATCAAGAGATCGGAAACATCGTAGATCCCGGCTTCCTGATACAGGGCATCGACGTCAATCACCGCTGACACCAGGCCCCACAAATAACGCCCATCGCCATTCAGGCGATGACTGAACACCGGAACCCGACCGATAAACCCACGTCCGCCCTGAACCAGGGTCAGCGGGCCATCGAGCACCAGCTCCCCACTTTCAGCGGCCTGGCGGACCTTCGGCCACTGATGGGCATTGGCGCGGTAATCCAGCCCCAGGGCCGCCTCATTGCCGGTCAACGGGTAGATCATCCGGATCACCATATCCGGTGCTGCGCCGATATTCCGGAGCTGTTGTTTCTGCGCCAGAATCTCGCTGGCGATGGCGCCAAAGCGTTGCTGGGTAATGGACGGGTCTGCCGAAACCACCGCCACCAGCCCCTGCACCACCTGAAGATTCTTACCAACGGTCCCTTCAAGCTGCGCTCGCAGGATCGCCAGCTGCTGGGTCACATCCGCCCGCCGTTCCTGGTGATAACGCTCACGGTATTGCTGATCCAGAGTGTACCCGCCAAGCGTGGTCACCAAAGCCACACAAACCCAGCCGCCCCAGAGCAAGACGCGAACCCACGATTCCCGGTTTAAATTTCTGAGCATGTGACCTTTAACCGTCTTAGCAATGCCAACGTCCTACTGCCTCCAGTCATCGGGTTTTGAATTCGCCAATCCACTTAACATAGCCAATCCCGGGCGGGCAGGCCATTAACAATCAAGGGGATTTTGCCCGGCAACGACTCACCAACGGTCGCGGGGTTCGCCCCGGTCACATTTAACGCAGTTCAGCGGAGTACCGAGGCGCTGCTTGCGGCCCTCGGCGGTGATCACCCAGGGCCGGTTGATCCAGGGTGGGTCGTGACGCACATGCTGGCCGTGTCCACAGGCCAGCTCGGCAACCCAGTGTTGCTCGTCGTCCCGATGAAAGCCCACGATGGACTGCTGCATACCACCCTCTCAACGTCCCAAAAAATTAATCCAGATCAACGAAAGTGAAATGTAATATTATGTTTTACATTGTTACAGCATTCACCACTGTGAAACGCCCTGACTCCCTGATACATTGGCGCTGCGCTCAAAATATGACCAAATTTTAGTCATTAATACCGCGTATTGTTATCACCGAAGTACGGCAGACACGCGTTATGACGAATTCCCCCAACATCGCTTTCCTGGCACCGCACACCACCGATTTCCAGATCCCTGACGGCTGGCAGCGATACGAAACCGTTGCGCAGCTCACCCAGGCAAACAGCGATGTTATTGTGATCGACCTGCCGCAGGAAGGCCTGGAACGGGCCATTATCGAACTCCGCAAATCGATCTATCCGCTGAACCTGATTTTTTCCGCAAGGCCTGCCAATGGCCCGCTGTTCGAGCAGCTGGGCGATGGCATGCTACCTGAGGCAACGGATGCTGTCCTGCCGTTGTACAGGCTTTGGCAGCAACGCCTGCACAGCTTTAACCGTGGCCAGCCATCCACCACAACCGAAGAGCGTGTGCTGGCCTGGTTGTGGAGCCGGCCCCGCAGCGCGCTGGTTCCGGTCCGCGCGCCTCGTCAGGCCATTCCCTACTACTACCCTCTGGTGGATGTCCTCACCGAGGACGACACCATCAATGCGTTCAGCTGGCTGCAACTGATGCAGCAACAAGGCCTGTTTGCGGAAGGTGAACTTCTGGACCGGCTGCGGCAGTGCCGGGAATGCTCCTCGACTCGTCTGAACTACATCGACGTGTGCCCGGACTGCCAGACCATCGATATCACCCGCCAGCCATCGCTGCATTGTTTTACCTGTGGCCATGTTGCACCTCAGGAAAGCTTTCTGAAGAACGGCACCCTGGAATGCCCGAACTGCCTGACCCGACTGCGGCACATTGGCAGCGATTACGACCGGCCCCTGGAAAACCTGCGCTGCCGCAGTTGCAATGCGTTTTTCGAAGAGCCGCTGGTGGAAGCGCACTGTCTGGACTGCCAGCACATCAATGCACCGGAAGACCTCAAGGTTCGGGAGATCCGGCGCTACAGCCTGACCGAACTTGGTCGTCTGAAGTGCCGCCAGGGCCTGACCTCCAGCCTCCGGGACGATCATTTTGATCAGCTCAACCTGATCAACAACGGCGCCTTCAGGACACTCCTGAACTGGCAGATCCAACTGACCCACCGGTACAAGTCTCACGCCACCTCACTGATGGCCATCAAGTTTGAGAACCTGGAGGCCGCCATGGAACAGGTGGGTGAAGCTGGTGGCATCGCCGCCATCGACACTCTGGTCAGCCGCATCCGCGAAGCCATTCGCGAAACCGATCGCTGCACCCGCTCGAAGGAAAACCTGCTCTGGCTGTTGTTACCCAACACCGACATTGAGGGCCGTGAAGCCCTGCGGAACCGGATACTGGAACTGGCTCAACTCCTGCCGATCGCCGAACACAGTGGTTTCCGCGTCGTGGTCGATGGCTACACCCTGCCAATGGAGATGCTGCCCCAGGAGGACGCTGAACTGATCATGGCCAGACTGTCCGGTAAGCTGGGGGCGTAGTGGAAACGATCGTACAAGCCGCATCACAGATTGCCGGTGAGATTTTCGGTAACGGTGGCCTGTCCGAATGGCTGCTGCGGCTGTTTCCTTTCTTTATTCTGCTGGAACTCCCGGTGTACCTGCTGATCTTTGTGGGCGTACTGCGCTGGAAGCTGCGAGAACGGCACAGAATCCCACCGAGCAGGCTCTACACCCCCAAAGTCTCGTGCATTGTGACCTGTTACAGCGAAGGGGCCGAGACCGTCATTACCCTGAAGAGCCTGTGCGAACAGCTCTACCCGGGGGTTCTGGAAATCATCCCGGTGGTCGATGGCGCCAGCATTAACCGTGAGACCCTGGCCGCGATTGAAGGTTTCCGCGTCGACCCGCATTTGCACCCGCGCCGCACCATCCGACCGCTGGCCAAGTGGCAGCGCGGTGGCCGGGTGTCATCGCTGAATGCAGGCCTTCACCATGCCACGGGCGACATCGTGCTGGCGCTGGACGGCGATACCTCGTTCGATAACGACATGGTCAGCCAGATCGTGCAGCACTTTGCCGACCCCAACGTTCCGGCTGTTTCCGGTAACCTGCGGGTGCGCAACCGCAATGACTCCCTGGTCGCCAGAATCCAGGCCCTGGAATACCTGCTGTCGATCCAGATGTCCAAGATCGGTCTTGGGGAGTGGAATACCATCAACAACATTTCCGGGGCCTTTGGTGCATTCCGGCGGAAGCTGCTGACCCGTATTGGTGGCTGGGACACCCATACCGCGGAAGATCTCGACATTACCCTGCGGATCAAGAGCTACTACGGTCGCCACCACTTCCGGATTCCGTTCGAACCCAGGGCCATCGGTCATACCGACGTTCCCACGACGTTTCGCCAGTTCCTGATGCAGAGATTGCGCTGGGATGGTGACCTGTACTTCCTGTTTGTGCGCAAACACCAGCGCAACCTGTCACCTCGCCTGATGGGCTGGCCCGACTTCCTGATGACTCTGGTCACCGGCCTGTTCTTTCAGCTGGTGATGCCGTTCCTGATTGTCAGCTACCTGGTGGTCGGCTTCATCCTGATGCCGTTATCAACCATCGCCTTCGTGGCCGTGCTGATCTACTCGGTCTACTTCGCGATCACTCTGACGCTCTACCTGGCCTGCCTGCTACTGGTCTCCGAGCGCCCACGGGAAGACCTGAAGCTACTGCCCCTGGTGCCTTTGTTCCCGGTGTTTATGCTGGTTATCCGCTGCTGGGGTGTGGTCTGCACACTGAACGAAGCCCTGCGTCGGGGCCACGAAGAAAGCAGCATGGCGCCCTGGTGGGTCATCAAACGGGGGAAGAAATTCTGATGCGTACCCGAAAGCTCCTGGTCGCCGGTTTGCTCATCCTGGCCGCCCTTCCTGTCAGGGCCATCACCCTGACCGAACTGCTCCAGCTGGCGTCGGATACACCCACCGTTAATGCCCTGAATGCCCGTATCCAGCAGCAGGGTGCCGAAACCCGTGAGCTTGCCGGCAGCGGCGGCTGGCGTGCCATTGCCGGAGCCGATGCTGGCTATTTCAACGAACTGGACGGGCCACGGGGACTCGACAAGTACACCGGCTATGGCGGCTACATCGGTCTGAGCCATCCATTGTTTGGCTCCCACCGCAACAACAGCGAAGCCGAAGCCTTCAGTGAGCTGACCAGTGTCCAGCTTGAGCATGAACGAACCCTTCTCGGCCATGAGCATCGCCGCCAAATTCGTACCAGCTATTACGACTGGTGGTACTGGACGGCGCTTGCCACTACCTGCCAGGACCTGAGCCGACAGTCCCGCGCAATCACCAACACCATCGACGAGCGCTACCGGGCCGGCGACCTGAGGGAATCCCAGCGCCAGCTCCTGCAAAACCGGTGGACTGGCCTGGAGCGCCACTGTACCCGGGCGGGGCGTACCCAGCACCAGGTTCGCCAAAGGCTGGCCCGCCTGGCCGGTCTGAACACTAGAGACGTCGACCGGGCCGAACCGCCGGCCCTGCCGGAACTGGCCGACCCTGTGGACTGGGGCTCGCTGCTGGAAAGCCACCCGGCGATGAGTCGTGCCCGCGCCGAAGTTTCCCTCACCCGGGACACCGCCGACAGCAGCTGGTATGACGACCTCGAAGCCGGGTTTGAAGTCACCAACCATTTCAATCGTCGCGACGACAACTCCGATACCGGCTACAGCCTGGTGGCCGGTATTCGCCTGGAAATGCCACTGACCAGTTTCTCCGGCAGCACCCGCGGCGACGCCCGCAAGCACCGCTATTACTCCGCCCAGGAACAGCTCCAGGCTACCCGCTACCAACTGTTGGACAATGTCGAACACGAGGTCATGACCTACCAGGAACTGCGGGATGAGATTGATTACCGCCAGGACCGCCGCAGTCAGCACCTGCGGGAGTACCGGGAAACCCTTGCCCGCCAGCCCATCACCGGAGACCGCACTTTTTTCGGGATTGAATCGGCGCGCCTGGACCTGATCGAGAGTTACTTTGAGCTTTATGATCGCTGGCGCGCGCTGGCGGCCCAGTCCGCCACCATGGTGGCGATCCAGGAAGATACCGGCGCTCCCTGGGATAGCGTCTTTACCGCCAAAGCGATAACCATACCAACACCGCTCACCGCCACTGCGCCACCGACCGCCTGGCAGCAACGGGTATACCTCTGGAACAGCCGCGAACTGCTGGCCCCCGCCAGCCGCGCCAGGGTACTGGACCAGTTGGTCGCGCTCGGTTTCAACCATGTCTATCTCGGACTCGACGCCGCCCAGGTGAACGCCGCCGAGACCTCGTCCCGGCTACGGCAACTGTTGTCCGAAGCCCACCGCAGCAATTTAAGGGTTAGCCTGTTACTGGGTGATCCGGACTGGATCAGCGAGCAAGGCCGCCCCCGGCTGGTAGACCTGGTCAGGCGTTTCGATTCCCTGCCCTTCGACGGCCTCCACCTGGACCTGGAAGTGGAGCAATTGGGCTGGCCGGTGCCCCAACAGCGGCTCGAAGCCTGGCTCGCAACACTGCAAGCGGTGTCCGAATCGACCGATCTGCCCCTGTCCATTGCCAGCCACTACCGCTGGTTCGAGCCGCAAACTGACGGGACAACCTGCATCCCCTGCCGGCTCCCGGCCCTGGGTATCAAGCAGGTGTCGCTGATGATCTACACCACCAACCTGACCCGGCGTGCACAACTGGTGCAGTCCATCACCACCGCCTGGCCGGACATGCAGTTCAGCCTGGCACAGAGTGCCGAGCCAACACTGAGCCCGGTTGAAAGCTGGCAGGGCCGCTCTGCCCGCGAGTTATCCGCGCTTTCCCGGCAATGGCAGGGAGAGCTGCAGCAACAGGGCCTGTGGGCACTGGAATGGCAGGACTGGTCATCCATCACCACGACCGACCCCATGGGAGTGACAGAGTGAAGGTTCGTTTCAAAAATACCAGACGGGATGAACCCGCATCAGACGGCGGTATGCGGGTACTCTACGCCCCCGCCAAGCGCACCGCCTACCGTCTGCGCTGGTACCTGATCCTGGCCCTGGTGGCCAGTCCGTTCCTGTGGTTCCTGGGGCGGGTGTTCCTGGAGACCATCCGGCTCGACGCCCCCGCCCAGGTGTCGTTGCCCCGGGTGGAAATACGGGCACCGGAAAGCGCCCAGGTTGACCGGATCGTGGTCGGCACTAACGAGACGGTGAGTCTCGGACAGCCACTGATCGCACTGGATAACCCGGCCTATCGTTCGATGCTGTCGGAAACCGGCGCCATCAACCTCACCAGCGAAGGCTCGCGTTCCCTCAGCGGACAGCAACGCCAGATCCTCGCGCAGTTATTGAACCGGGCCGAAAACCGGGTGAACCGGCTGCGCCAGTTGGTCGCCGCCGGTGCCGCAACCCGGGGCGAACTGTTGGCAGCGGAAAACCTGCGGGATAAGGCGGAGCTGGACCTGTTGGATTTCGACCGCACCCAGGCAAGTGCCAACCAGCTATCACCTGGCCTGCAACAACAACTGGCCCAGGCCAGCCAGGCCCGCAAAGTGGCCGAAGAACGGTTAGCCCGGTTGGGCATCAACGCTCCCCGGAACGGCCGGGTGCTGTCTATTGACGTGGTAGAGGGGGAGAACGTTGGTCCGGGAACCCTGATGATGACACTGACCACCGACGGCACGCCCACCATTGAGCTGTTCCTGGAGCCCAAGTACAGCGACCTGGCTCAACCCGGGCAACCGCTGCAGCTGCACCTGCCAGACGGCCAGTGGCTGGACGCAGCGATTTCCGGTGAACCCTCTCAGGTGCGGCCGCTACCGCCCGCCATGCGTTCGTCGTTCAAGCCCAACCAGGTCACCCTGGTGCTGCAGGTGCATCTGGCCGAGCCGCTACCCGCGAAGTGGCACATCAACGCCCTGCCGCTTACCGCGCGCTTCCCGAATCCGATCAGCCGCTGGTGGCAGCAACTGATCGACTGACCCGCATCAACGGGCGGTACGTTTCACCGGGCGCCGCTTGGCGCTCTTGCCAGCGCCACTGCCATTGTCACGGGGCGGCAGACCGGTGTGCTGGGTCAGCAGTGGCCGGCCCGACTTGCGGCT
This sequence comes from Marinobacter zhejiangensis, assembly GCF_900114775.1. Lineage (GTDB taxonomy): Bacteria > Pseudomonadota > Gammaproteobacteria > Pseudomonadales > Oleiphilaceae > Marinobacter > Marinobacter zhejiangensis. The sequence goes on along the minus strand of NZ_FOUE01000001.1, from coordinate 1,006,060 downwards.
GCCAGCCGGCGTGGAGTTCTTGCGACGGGCGCTCTTGTAGCCATCGGTTTTGGGCTGGGTTTTCGGAATCAGCTGGTGCTTGCCCGGCCCGATCAGGTCGGCCCGGCCCATGCGCATCAGGGCATCCCGCAGCAACGACCAGTTGTTGGGATCGTGGTAGCGCAGGAACGCCTTGTGCAAACGGCGCTGCACCGGGTCCTTCACCGTACCGACCTTCTCGGTCTTGTAGGTCACCCGGCTCAATGGGTTACGGGCGGTGTGGTACATGGTGGTCGCCGTGGCCATGGGTGACGGGTAGAACGCCTGCACCTGGTCGGCGCGGAAGCCGTTGCGCTTCAGCCACAATGCCAGGTTGAGCATGTCCTCGTCGGTGGTGCCGGGGTGTGCGGCAATGAAGTACGGGATCAGGTACTGCTCTTTGCCCGCTTCCTTCGAGAACTTCTCAAACATCCGCTTGAAGCGGTCGTAGGTGCCAATCCCCGGCTTCATCATCTTGCTGAGGGGGCCTTCCTCGGTGTGCTCCGGCGCGATCTTCAGGTAACCGCCAACGTGGTGGGTCACCAGCTCGCGAACATACTCGGGGGACTCCACCGCCAGGTCGTAGCGCAGACCGGAGGCAATCAACACCTTCTTCACCCCTTTCAGTTCACGGGCCTTGCGATACAGCTCGATCAAAGAGGAATGGTCGGTATTGAGGTTGGAGCAAATGCCCGGATAGACGCAGGAGGGCTTGCGGCAGGCAGCTTCAATCTCCGGCGATTTACAGGCAATGCGGTACATGTTGGCGGTCGGCCCGCCCAGGTCCGAGACCACACCGGTAAAGCCCGGCACGTCCCGCATGGCTTCGATTTCACGGATGATGGAATCGTGTGAACGGTTCTGGATGATGCGCCCTTCATGCTCGGTGATCGAACAGAAGGTGCAGCCACCGAAACAGCCGCGCATGATGTTCACCGAGAAGCGGATCATTTCATACGCCGGGATTCGAGCGCCGCCGTAGCTCGGGTGAGGCACCCGGGCAAACGGCTGGTCGAAGACGTAGTCCATCTCTTCGGTGGTCAGCGGGATCGCCGGTGGGTTGAACCAGATGTCGTGACCACCGTGTTTCTGCACCAGTGCCCGGGCATTACCGGGGTTGGTTTCCTGGTGCAAAACCCGGTTGGCATGGGCGTAGAGCACCGGATCATTGCGAACTTTCTCGTAGGACGGCAAGCGAATCACCGTCTTGTCACGTTCAATGCGGGAGCTGGGCAGCAGGTCGACCACAACGGTGGTATCGCTGGCCGCGTCTTCACCGTTTTCCTGGGTGGTGGCGCAGCTCTGCAACTCCTGGGTGTTCACATAGGGACTGAGGATCTTGTCGACCCGGCCAGGCCGGTCCACCCGGGTGGAGTCCAGCTCGAAGTAGCCATCGGCTTCGTCGTTACGGACAAACGCGGTGCCGCGGATATCGGTCAGGCTTTCAATGGCGTCGCCACAGGACAGCCGGAAGGCCACTTCGGCAATGGCCCGCTCGGCGTTGCCGTACAGCAGGATGTCAGCGCCGGAATCGATCAGGATCGACTTGCGAACCTTGTCCTGCCAGTAATCGTAATGGGCGATTCGACGCAGGGAGGCTTCGATACCACCAAGCACGATGGGCACATCGTCATAGGCTTCACGACAACGGTGACTGTAGATCAGGCTGGCGCGATCGGGCCGCTTGCCGCCTTCGCCGCCGGGAGTATAGGCATCATCCGAGCGAACCTTACGGTCAGCGGTGTAACGGTTGATCATCGAGTCCATGTTGCCCGCCGCGACCCCAAAGAACAGGTTGGGTTTGCCGAGCTTCATGAAATCGTCTTTCGAGTTCCAGTCCGGCTGGGCAATGATGCCGACCCGGAACCCCTGCCCTTCCAGCAGCCGGCCAATCACCGCCATGCCAAACGATGGGTGATCGACGTAGGCATCACCGGTCACAATAATGATGTCGCAGGAATCCCAGCCGAGCTGATCCATTTCCTCCCGGCACATCGGCAGAAACGGCGACGGACCAAAACACTCGGCCCAGTATTTGGGGTGATCGAACAGGGGCTTGGCAGCTTGCATGGGGGTAACCGGAAATCCTGATGATGGCTGGTACAGCAGATAAAACGCTATTGTACGCGAGCCCGTTTGATATTTCTCAAAAAGGGCGCGGACAATAGCACGTTTTTTGATCAAAACCTATGCGTAAATCCCTCGCCCTCGTCCTCCGGGATCAGCAACAGCATGCCTTGTACTTCTTACCACTGCCACAGGGGCAGGGTTCATTCCGGCCAGGTTTCAGCGTGCCTTCGCGGGTGTCGCCGGCCACATAGAACCAGCGCCCCTGCTCACGGGCAAAATCGGAGTTCTCCTCCAGATAACCAAAGCCGCTGCCGGTCCGGTAAATAGCGCGGAAATGGACCTGGCCTTTGTCGCTCTCTGTATTCCTTCCTCTATTGTCCCCTTCGTTGGCCGACAAAACCTGGAGGGACACCCACTCGGGGCTGTCATCCAGGGCCAACTCCGCTGGCCGGGTGGCGGGGTGCCAGGTCTCGCGCAGATAATCAGCCAGGCCAACAACAAAGGCCGTATAGCGGGAACGCATCAGCGCCTCTGGCGTTGGCGCAGGCTGGCCCTGGTGCCACGGTTGGCAACATGCCCGGTATAGGCGTTCGCTGCCACAGGGGCAGGGCTGGCTGGGATCGATTGGGGGGCAGCTCATGGTATGGTTCCTTTGGTGGTGCAGGCAGGACAAATCTTAACTGCTATTTTGCATTATTTTTCAAAAAGCTCTGATCGCTGTCACGTTTTCACGTTAGACTTCTGCGTTTTCAGATCTACCTATTATTTAAGGAAAGCGAGCATGGCATTTGAGTACGGTGCCCAGAAACTCAACATACGCAACCCGTTCCGGTTTGAGGGGCTAGTGCGTTCCATTCGTGGCCTGATCGTTACCGCGATTGGCGTATATCTGTTGCTGCAGATTCAATCCCTGCTGAGCACCGACAAGACCAGCGCCTGGGTTAGCCTGGCTCTGGGCGGACTGTTTGTTGGCGCCGGGCTGAAAGCCCTGGGCGGCGGCCTGTTCCAGATGATGCGCTTCTTTGTGGGCCGTGCCGCCCCGGCCTCCCTGACCCAGAACGTGGCCCGCGAAGCGGTGGCTGAGCATGAGCCCAGCCTCTACACCGCCAAAACCCTCCACAACATGCTGATGAGCAAGTCGAACCCGACCTTTGTTGAGCCCAAGACCTGGTTCGCCCGCGCGGTTCATTCGGTGTTCCCTAACCTGATCGTCACCCCCTGGCCCATTCGCAATATGGCCCAGGTGATTGCGATGAAGCTGACCAAGAGCCTGGTGGCCATTGCCGCTTTCCTGGTGGCCAGCCTGGTCATGTACATGGCGTTTTCCGGCAGCACCGGGGGCGAAGTCGGCTCCACCGTTGTGTCGTTGTTGATGCAAACCGCCCTGTTTATCTACCTTGGCCTGGTTTGGGTCAAACTGGGCAATCCGCTGTCCCGTAACAACATGACCAAGCTGCATAGCTTCAACAGTGGCGGACTGGCACTGGTGGTGGTCGGTGCGATTGCCATCCCAGTGCTGTTTGCCCAGGGTTGGGGGTTCTTCTGGGACAGCATGTCGTCCCGCGACCAGGCCGGGCTGGCTGAAGGGCTGCCTTTGGTGGAGCCGATGTTCAACACCGGCGCCCTGCTGACCCTGGCGATTTTTGGCGCCCTGATCACCGCAGTGCTGGCTGCAGTGATGGTGAAAGCCCGTATTGGTATGGTACGCATCAACACCTCCAGCTCCGAGCTCAACAACAGCTGGCGCTTTGATCTGCACCCCCGCCAGATTTTCACCACCCTTCGCGATCTGGTACTGATGCAGAAGCGCCAGCTGGAACTGCCGAACCGGGTCTATCTGGACAAGAACGATACCGGTGAAGCCAACCGTGAAAACGAGCAGTTCAATGGCGACCTGATTGCCGAAATCCAGCCCACCGTCGAAGATATCCCTGAGCCGCAGGTTCTGCGCTGGGCACGCATCGGCGGCACCGTGGCCGGTCAGGTATTAATGCTCATCGGCGCACTGCTGCTGTGGCTGGGCGTCGAGCGCGTGCTCGATCACCTCAGCGTGACGCAGCAGTTCGGGGGCAAGGGCTCCGGCAGCTCAACCGCCTTCATCGAGCAGGTACTGGTGCCGGCGGGCGGAACGTTTGCCATTATCCTGGCGGCGTTGCTGCTGCTGGGCTTTGGCCGCTCCATCGCGCGCATCTGCCATCTGTTCTGGTCGGAGATCTTTTTCAAGTCGAACCTGTTCGACCTGCACTGCGAAGGCACCGTCATGCGGGCCACCCATTTCCGCGGTGCCGACCGTCACAGCGCTTCGTCCGAACAGGACGTTTTCAGCTTCGACGCCACCTACTTTGCCCTGGCGACTGAAGCGGTCAGTTCGACCTTTGCGGTATCCGGCCAGTACAACCTGGAGCAACCTCGTTACCTGCTGTCTCTGAACAACTGCGATGGTTTCATCAACAGCGTGGTGGGCGACCTGGAAAACCAGTTCCGCCTGCGTAATGACGAGCTGCGGGAAGAAAAGCGGGCCGACCGGGAGGAACGTCTGGACTATATCCGTCAGGAGCAGGAAGCCCGACGCACCGGCGATATGGTTGCCCAAGGGCTGACCAGGGATCCCCAGGGAACGCTGCCCAATCAGGACCAGGGCGTCCTGCAACAGCCCCAGGATCGCGAGCAGGTTTCCCGTTGGGAAGGTAACAGCAACGACTGATCCTGCCCGGGGCCGGATCTTTCCGGCCCCGTTTCTTCTCCCCTAGTCGCCCCTCATTTCCAGCACTCTCTGCTCACCGTCAACACCAGCGCCACCTCATTCCTCATCCGTGGTTCGCTGCAGGTATTCGAGCAACAGCCCGTCATAGATCCGCTGGGTCTGGATATCGGCCATGCTCTGCCGGATCGCCTCCTGGTAATGCATCAACGCTGATTTCCGGGAAACCGCAATCCATGAACGTTCGCCGGGCACAAAAAAGGGCGACACTTGCGCCTCCACATTTTCCTGACGCAGGGTGTACAGCCCAACCAGTTCTGGTGCGATAACCACATCCACATAATCCCGGTCCAGCATCCGCACCAGGTTCTCGTAGCGAATGCCGGCTTCCTTGATCAGTCCGGTGTCGTCATCAAATGCGGGAAAATAGTGGCTACCCCGCAGCACCCCAATCCGCTTCTGCCGCAGGTCATGATAGGAAAGAATCTCGTTCTCTGGACGCTGATAGAAAAACAGCCGGCGCTCAGGCGGAAAAGCGTCTACCAAATACTCCATGTAGCGTTCCCGCTCGGCGGTCCGCAGTGGGCCAAGCATGACATCCACTTCCCCACTTTCCATCAGCCGAAGAATCCGGCGAAACGGCGCTTCGACGTACTGCACCTCCCAATCCATGCGATGGGCGATCGCTTCAAACACCTCAACATAGAAGCCGCTGATCTGGTCACCATCAACAACCCGGTAGGGCGGCGCATGGTTAATCCCCACCCGAACCGTTTCCCCAGCCAGGCACAGGGAAACCATCAGCGACCCCAAAATCAGAATCAGACCACGCATTGCACTCTCCCTGTCCGGTCCGGGCTTTCGTGTCTATCCGCTGTTCGGAAAACTGCCCTGGGTTTTGGAGTATAGGCGCTCTCAGGCGGGAAGGCAGGCAAGGCGATCAGGCCGATACCCTGATCTGGTTACGGCCTTCGTCCTTCGCCTGATAGAGCGCGGTATCCGCTCGCTTGACCAGTTCCTGCAGGTCATCACCGGGCAGAAACGCCGATACCCCGGCACTGACGGTCACAGAGCCTCCGGGTATTGGAAACGTCTGTTCGGCAATGTGCAGACGCAGGTTCTCCGCCACCGCACCACCCTCATCGAGGTCGGTTTCCGGCAGGATCACCAGAAACTCCTCCCCGCCCCAGCGCCCGACAAAGTCCGCCGAGCGCACGTTTGTACTCAGCTGGGATGCCACTTCCACCAGCACATCATCGCCGGCATTGTGCCCGAAACGATCGTTCACCAGTTTGAAATGGTCTACATCGAACAGGATTAACGAGAAGGTATTGCCGTAGCGGGACGATCGCACGATTTCCTGCGTCAGCCGGTCCTCGGTCTTGCCCCGGTTATAGAGCCCGGTCAGGCGATCGTGCAGCGCCTGATGGGTCAGTTCCTGTAACAGTGACTGCCGGGTCAGGGCGCTGCCGAGCAGAGCGGCAACCGGTGTGACGGTATTGATGTCAAAGGCCTGCCAGTGGTGTTTGTCTTCGCGACTGCAGAACACCAGCAAACCGGAAACTTGATCACTCTGAATAATGGGCGCGATCAGGCAGCTTCCCGCGTTTTGCCCCGGCATCAACAGGTCGATCAGCTCATCACCGTCGTCACTCTCGTCGTAACGGATCACGCCATAACCCTGTTCCCGAATCTCCGACAGGGCTTCCTCCAGCTCATCCCGGGTCAGTGCGAGGCGCTCTTCGTCTTCATCGCACGGCAGCTCCGGCCAGGCATGCGCGACTTCAAACAGGCTGCCCTCCTGGGTTCCCTGCAACACCAGGCATTGATCCACCGACAGGTACTCACGCAGGAACTTCAGCACCGACCGAACGCCCCGTGCAGTCGCCGCCGGGTCCATGGTCTGCAGGGTCACACTGATCTCGCGAATGGTTTTCTCCGCAGCCACCATTCGTTGCAGGCGATCCCGGGCCTGGTAACGCTCAATGGCCAGGCTGGCCAGATAAAGCGGACCGGTCAGTGCTTCGATGTCCGGCTCCCCCGGTGTCCAGGGGTTGTCGTGGTAAACCGCGAACGTTCCCAGTACCTTGCCGTCGCTGCCCAACACCGGTTCCGACCAGCAGGAAGCCACCCCCGCCGCATGCCCCGCATCGCGATACCGTTCCCAGCGATCATCCTTGTCGATATCCTCCGTCACCACCCGCCCCTGAATCGACGCCGCCGTGCCACAGGTAGCGGCTCCGTAGCGAACCGGCAGGTTGTCCAGCGCCTCATTAAAAGGCGGGGCGAAAACGGGCCGATTGCCCCAGCCCAAGGTCCGGGTGTTCTCATCAAGGATCATGATGGCGCATCGGGCGTTGGGCGAGGTGAACTGGTACATCGCCACGATCAGGTCGAGACTGGCGGCCAACGGCCGGTCACCGGTCATTGCCAGCATGGCCCGGTTACGAAGCCAGTCCGTTGATTCGGCAATCTTGCGGACGCTGATGTTGACCCCGGTAAACATCAGCGTCTGCTTGCCCTCATAAGGTAGGGAAACCAGGGTGGCGTCCAGCCAAACCGGCAAGCCGGTCTGGTTGAGAAGTTTCCATTCAAAACGCTGCATACCCAGGCGGCTGGCTTTCTCCAGCCAGGCCTCAAAGTCCGCCAGCCCATAGGGCGAGCCCGACCAGGCATCGGGCCGCTGCATAACATCATTGGTGAGGGCTGCCATGGAATCGACCCCGAACATCTCCAGGGCCAGGTCGTTGGCATACAGGACAGTGCGGTCAAAACGGTCGAACAGCATCACCGAGATGGCGGAATGGTCAAACAGCCCCCGCAGTTCCCGGCTACTGTCCTTGAATCGACGTTGGGCGTCACCGAGCTCCTGGAGCAGCCCCAGGTTTTCCATCCGCAGCCGCCGTATCCGCCATTCCCGATAGGCCAGCAAAACTCCCAGAACGGCCACCAGGGCGCCTGCGGCCAACGGGATCAGGGATGAAGCCTCAGTCATCATTGTTACCCATATGGCCCGTCCAGGTGGTCCTATAGCGGCTCGCCTTCATTGGCCAGCCGTACGTTTTCAATCAGTTGAGTATAGCTCTGATCTCCAGCAGTCACCGTCACATTGATGCCACCAACCCCGACACCCAGCACCTCCAGCAACGGATTCACTAACACCGTGGTCAGACTTTGGGTAACGTCGTACAGGAGGTCCGATACCAGGGGGGTAACCAGGCCGACCAGTGGCGTCAGGTCTACCGCGCCCAACTGCGTCTCCAGCAGCGCCAGGCGGGTCACATCCACATCGAGATCCAGGCCGGATAGCCCCGCACCGGGATCTTCATAAGTTCGGCGGCTGCAGCCATCCTGCGGCGAACAGTACAGTGGGTAATCGGGTTCAAGCATCACCGATGCCGACTCCCCTGGCAGACCACCGGAGATTTCGGCTTCCAGATTCAATAACGAGTCGATAGTCAACAGCCCAGCCAGCAGGCTTACTTTGCCAATATTGGCATCAATCGGCTGGATCACCACATCACCGGTGTCAGGGTCGATAGTGCCAGTTCCCAACTCCAGCAGCTGGCGTTCGAGTTCCATGCCAAACTGCACCTCATTGCTCACCCCCCGGGCACACATCGCCGACGACAGGTAACCACTGCCGCCACCCAGGTCCACCGCCAACGGGATGGTCAGGTCGGCCAGCTCCAGCTTCACTAGCCCAAGCAGGTCTAGCGGCGGGATACCCGCCTGAACAATCACTTCGAGACTGATATCCGGGGCGTAGAACACCCCTTCCCATTCCCCGTCCAGGTTCTTCCGGGCCGGCACATCGAAAATGTACTTGGGGGCCCGGTTTACGTACAGGTTCACTTCCAGGCTGTTACCGTCAATGGCGGAAATCAGGGGCAGCGCCCCCAGGTTCGTCAGCGCCAGCGCAGCCCCATTCAGCAGCTGTTGTTCACGGATGACATTGAGCAGCAGACTGTTCACCAGCCCCAGCAACTCAACCGGGTTGTTATCGGGAACCCGGGTATCCCCCAGCGCGGTCAGTATGTCGGAAATCTGCAACGTGGAAATCCCGGCTGCGCCCACCAGATCATCCAGCAGCTCGCCGGCCGGCGTGGCGTTGCCGGCAATTTCCCGTAACGCTGCTGCCAGTTCGTCCGCGCCCAGGGGCAAAGCGTCTTCCAGGTTATCAACACCCAGCAACGACAATACCTCACCCAGTTCGACAAAGGTGTTCTCCAGACTACTCAGACTGGTTGGATCCAGGGTGTACGATGGATCCTGGAACACCGCGCCCAGCAGTCCCCCCAGCACACCCTGATGGACAGCAAGGGTCGATCCGGCAGCACTGAGAGAAGCCCTGACTTCCTTACGCACCGCTGTCGAAGCCGACAGGGTGATCGAGCCCAACACGGATTCAGGCAGCAGTCGGGAGATCGATTCTTCCCGGCTCAGCAGGACCCGCACCGCATTACTCGCGGCAATGTCGTTAACCTCCTGGAACAGCAGCTGACTCGGGCTGTCCGGATCTGGTACCAGCACACCCACTCGCAGATCCAGGTCTTCCGCCGCCCCGGAGAAGCCCTGGGCCTGGGCCGCAGCCAGCGCCCGGGATTTCATTGCAGCGACACTGACATTCACGCCACCACAGGCCTGGGTCGCCTCGGCACCCGCTGATGCCGCGGCATTCGCCTGATTTTGCAGGTCATTGCGGACGCCGTAGATACGGGCACCGTCCACCGCCATCACCGTAAACAGGACGATGAGGGTCAGGATCACCGGGGTGATGAAAATGAACGCCCCACGTTGCCGCTGCAACATTGCGCTTCTCCTGTTACTCGTCCTTGGTATTCAGGTCCGCCATACGTTCGGGCACCGGGCGACGGAAGGTTTCCGAAATCCGCTCCTGGGTATCGACATAGACCTGGGTGGACAACTCGCCCTGCTCTGGCGGCCCGGAGTCGCGCTGACGCTGCAGTGCCTGCTCGGTCTGGGTCCGGGGTTTCGCTTCGATTACCGTGTCCGACAACCCATGGGGGTATCCGCCAGCCTGGCCAACCAGGGGTAGCGCCAGCATGATCAGTCCGTAGCGATACTTCATGTTTACCTCCTGAGGGTTCCGGCCAGCCGCTGGGCATGGGCGATTTCATCCACCCCAAACCCATAGCGTTCTGTGAGCAGCCGCAGGCCATCGTCGTTGTTGGTCAGCAGATAGGCCGCTGCTAGGTTCTGGCGCACGGGTCCCTCACCGTCCAGCAGTTCAAGCGCCGTGCGCAGTTCATAAGCGGCCTGCTCATAGTCGCCGTTCAGCAGGAGCGCATAGCCGTAATCGTTGCGAATGTTGCCCGATGACGGCGCCTCGGCGCGGGCGATGCGCAGCTGGGTCACCCCCGCTTCGGTACGCCAGCTCTTCAGCAGGACCATCCCCAGGCCATGAAAGGCTTCTGCGGTGTCGCACTCTTCCGCCAGTGCCCGGAACAGGTTTTCGGCGGCCTGCAGTTGCTGGGTGGATGCCAGCAAGCGCCCCTTGCGAACCCAGTGATCCGGAGTCGACAACGACTCGCTCTCCAGCTGCGCCAGCGCCGCATAGGGTTTGCCAGCGTCCGCCAGACGGTCCACCAGATCCAGGTGTACCTGAGCTTCCGGCTGAATATTGGCGTTGCAACGAACGGCCAGCGGTTCCGAAGCAGGCTCCCGGGGCTCTACCGGCGTGGTGGCACACCCGGACATCATCACCCCCAACAGGGAGAGGGTGGCCAGGCGCCGTAAGCAGTTTCGTTGCATGTGGACTTCCTTTTTCTTATCGGGACAGGGTTTCGGCGATCGATATGACCGCCGGACCACCAATCAAAGTAAACAGAGCGGGCAGCATGAACACCATCATGATGATCGTCATCTTGGCGCCAATCCGGTTGGTGTCTTCCTTCAGCCGGCTGCGCTCCGCATGCTGGGCTTCCTGGATCACCTGATCCAGGCTGTGGGACACCCCCGCCCCCAGTTTGCTGCTCTGTTTCATCAGGGCGACGTAATTTCTCAACACCACGATGCGCTTGTTCCGGCCGAGCTCATCCAACGCCAGGGAGCGGTCGGCACCCGCCTCCATCATCCGGTTGAACCGGTCCAGGCGTATCGACAGCCTTGGCATTACGGGTCTGGCCTGGGCCGCAATCAGCCGCAGTGACCGCTCAATGGACAGTCCTGCCTCCATCAACATCCGGGTCATGTGGCACAATTCAATGGCTTCCAGGTTCTGCGCCTTCTCAGCGGTCACCGCCATGGAGCGGATAATTCGCCTTGGCAACAGAAATCCCCCAACAGCCACCAGGCTGCCCCAGACAACTCCGGAGAAGGCAAACCCGGCAATAATGGCAACCGCAGGCATGCCCCAGCACATCAACAGGTAATCGATGCGGGCCTTTTCCTCCGTGCGCCCGGTGATTTCCAGCGCTTCGCCCATTTCTTCATAATCTCCCCGGATCGCCGGGTGGGCGGTGAAACGCTCCGCCAGCGAACTCAGCCAACTGTCGGCCACCTCATCATTGCGGACCCCGCGGAAACGCAGGCGGGCCAGTACCCGGGATCTCAATCGCCACTCAGGGACTTTGACCAGGGCAATCCAGACCGACGCCAAGGCCAACAACAGCGACAGGGAAAACAGCAGGTTATTCACGGCCCACCCCCTGGATCATGCGCCAGATCAGCACCACACCCAGCAACTGCAGCACCCCGGCCACGATCAACATGGTGTGGCCGGTCGCAGTCTCCAGCAGCACCCGCGAATACTGGTCGTTGATGGTGACCATATACAGTGCAAGCCCTGGCGGCAGGATCGCAAAGGTCACGGCGGTAAAGCGGGTTTCCGCCGTGGCCGCCAGGAACTCCCGACGCATCTCCTGCTGGGAACGGAGGGACGAAGCCACCTGCTGCAACACCGGACGAATGGACGAACCAAAGCGGGACGCCGTCCGCAACGATATCGACACCATAATCAACGCCGGAATGTGGTAGATGGCCGCAAAATCTTCAAACAACCGGGTATAGTCCCGGCCGGCCTCTACGGCACTGCGCAGCCGGAACACCAACGGTTCAAAAACCGGCGAGGCATCCTCAAAGGCATGGATCAAACCGTGTTCCAATGACCGCCCTGCATCCATGCTCCGCAGCACCGAATCAACGATTCCGGGCAACTCTTCATGGATAATCCGGCGCTGCTTCTGGAACCGGACCTTCCAGTACATGACACAGACCGAGACCAGGAAAAACACGGTGACCAGCGTGACAACGGCACCCTTAAACACTGCGACCAGGAACACCGCGATCAGCGTTACCAGTACAACCATCAGCGCTTTACGGGGAGACAGGTTGATGTCGGCCTGAACCAGAAACTTTTCCAGCGGCCCCAGCCTTACCCGGGCAACGTTGCTCGTTCCCAGTTCCTGGGTCGGCGTCAACCGGCCCTGTACCCGCTGCGCCAGCGCCCGCCGCGACTGCAGCCAGTGCCATAGCATCTGCCCACCCAACAGCAACAAAGCAGTCAGGGCGGCCAGCAACGCCAGCTTATACCAGCCCAGACTGCTCATTGAGGTCGCTCCGGTACAGGTATTCCATATCGCAGGGATTATCCGGGGTTGGCTTCATGGCCACCACTTCACTGATGTAGCGGCGGCCATTGGGCAACCGGACCAACTGGACGATGAGGTCGAGGGAGGAACCGATCAGCCGCCCGATGGCCCGCTCCCCAGCGTCGTAACCGTTGACCGCCAGCAGCGTCTCAATACGGATGATGGCATCCCGGGCGGTATTGGAGTGGATGGTACTCATCGACCCCTCATGGCCGGTGTTCATGGCCTGGAGCAATTCAATAATTTCACCGGAACGAACCTCGCCCAGAACGATCCGGTCCGGACGCATCCGCAGTGCATTGATAACCAGCTCCCGGGCACTGATCCGGCCGCTGCCTTCGGTGTTCGCCGGACGGGTTTCCAGGCGCACCACATGGGGGTGGTTGAGGGCCAGTTCGGCGGAATCCTCAATGGTCACCACCCGTTCATCACGAGGAACGTATTGGCTGAGCAGGTTAAGGATGGTGGTTTTACCGGTACCGGTACCGCCACTGACCAGGATATTTCGCCGCGATTCCACCGCCTTGATCAGCAAAGACAGGCATTCCGGCGTCATCGACCCACTGTTGACCAGGTCATTGGCGGTCAGGTGGTTCTGGGTGAACTTCCGGATACTGATGGAGGGTCCGTCCAATGCAATGGGCGGGATGATGGCGTTGACCCGCGAACCGTCCGGCAGCCGGGCATCCACCATCGGACTCGCTTCGTCCAGCCGTCGCCCGAGGGGCGATATGATTCGGCGGATCACCCGAGTCACATGGTCATCATCAATAAAACGGGTATTGGCGCGCTGCAGGACACCGGAAATCTCGACAAAGACGTCTTCCGGGCCGTTCACCAGAATATCGTTGACCCGTTCGTCGGCCAGCAACGGCTCCAACGGGCCAAACCCGGTTACTTCATCAAACAGCTCCCGAACCAGGCTGGTAAGGTCGTTGGTGGACAAAGGCACCCGGTGCAGACTGATAAACCCGGTGATGTTGGTCTCGACAAAATCGAACAGCGCGTCGCGATGGATCTTGCCAACCTCAATGCCTTCTTCATCCAGCCGCTCCACCAGAAAATAGTGGACGCGCTTTTTCAGTTCCTGAAATTCCGGGTCAATTCGAGCCAACGGTCATCCCTCCCTCAGGCCCGCCCCTGGGCTTCTTTCGAACGTGTCTGCTTGCGCTGCGCCGCTCGCTGTTCATCCGCCCGTTTCAACAGGCTTTCAAACTTGCGGTTGAAGGCCGAGCGCCGTGGCAGGGTGTGCACCGGGATACCCGCGTTCATCGCCAACAGACGGTTGGCCCAGTCCAGAGGCAGGGCGCCCAGAGACGGCACGCCGACGGCGCTTTCCAGCTGGTCGAGCCCGGGGGGCACCTTGTCCTCATAGCCATCCACCAGCAACAGCCGGTTACACCGCTCCGACAGTTCCGCGTCCCAGGACTGGAGTTTTTCCCGGGCCAGGTGCGCCTGCTCCACCACCGGATGAATGGTCATAACCAGGTTGGAGACCTGCAACCCGATGACCTTGATCCAGAAGTCCGCCAGCAGCGGGTCAACGTTGATCACAATGGAGTCAAACATCTGCATCAACTGGCTGAACGCGATGAACAGATCGGTGCTCCGCTCTTCGGTCAGACTTTTCAGTGGCAGGTTGCCGGCCAGCATCCGTAACCCTGGCACATACTCTTCCAGGGCGGTATCCACCAGGGTTTCATCGAGGGTATCGGAGCTCACCAGCAGATCATTCAGGGTCAGCCGGTTGTTGGAATCCAGGTAGAACACGTGGCGTTCCGTCGCCGCGGTGTCAATCGCCAGGATCCGTTTGCCGGGATGACGTTTGGCCGCAGCAAAGGCGTAGCTTTGGGTCACAAAGCGGGTGTCGACGGTTGAACTGACACCGGTCAACAGGTTCACTACCGCACGGTGACTGGGGGCGCTGGCCTTGCCCTGACTGGCGGCCGGTGCTTTCTCGCGGGTCAGCAGGGCCTTGACCTGGGCGCGCATTTCCTCGGTGTCGCTGTCGGACAGGAAGCAATCCCGGGCGCCCGCCCGCATGGATTTCAGTAACTGTTCCTGAGTCACCCGTTTGGCCAGGGTGACCACGTTCAGGCTGGGGTAGGATTTGACCAGCGCACTGATCACCCGCAGCGACCGGTCCGGCTGGGCCTCGTCGAAGGTCACAAAGACCAGGCAGCTGTGGGTAGCCTCCACCATTTTGATGACCCGGTTCAGGTCGGAACTGGCAACGAATTCGATGGGCCAAGCGCCATCCAGCGTCCGCTCCAGCCAGACCCGAAGCCCCAGGTCGTCGGCAACACAAACGATAATGTCCTGGTTTTCCATAGCTTACCAACTCAGTCCGTGCTTGACCGGCTCGGAGCCACTGGCTGAGCCAGTCGCCATATCAAGCCACCTGATACTGCTGTTGTGATACTCCGCACCGATGTTGGCCGGGGCCTGCTGGTCGGCTCCGAAGGGCGACACGATGTGCGGTGTCACCACCATAATCAGCTCTTTATCTTCCTGGGCGATGCGGTCTGAGCGGAACAGGGCACCAAGAATGGGAATGTTACCCAGCCCCGGGATGCGATCACTGTTGTTGATGGTATTGCGGCTCACCAGACCACTGATAATGAAGGTCTCGCCGGGGCCCATCGACACCGTGGTTTCGGTTCGCCGAACCCGCAGACCAGGTACTGCGACACCACCAGTTTCAACGCCGCTACTGAAGTCGAGCTCGCTGACTTCCGGTGCCACCCTGACGATGATCTGCTGCTCACTGACCACCGTTGGGGTCAGGCTTAGGCTGATACCGAAGTCCTTGAATTCGATTTTGACGGAGTCGTTGTCATTGGCCACTGGAACCGGGAACTCGCCCCCGGACAGGAACGTTGCCGACTGACCACTGAGGCTGGTCAACGATGGCTGGGCCAGGGTGTAGGCAAAACCACCCGACTCCAGTGCATTGATGATCGTCAGCGAGTTGGCGCCGAGGCTGAACAGGTTGAAGCCATCGCTGGACAGCGGCGCCAGCGCGGCACCCGGTCCGGGGAAGCCGCGGAAGCCCTGGCCTGGCGGAGCCACACCGACCGCCGAGTTACCACCATCAAACAGACGAGCATAATAGAAGCCGAGGGAATTCAACCGGCTACGGTTGACTTCGACAATACGGATATCGGTCTGAACCTGGGTGCCGAACGGCATGGTGTCACCAAGAGTCGGCGCAATGACTACCGGCGCACGCAGCGGCTGGTCGCTGCCGCGCTGCCAGACCGACAACACCGCAACACCTTCCTCAAGGGCCGTTACAATCAGTTCACGGTCCCCGGATACCGAGACCGCAGCTGTCGCAGGATCGGACATCGCCACCTTGGTCAGTGGCTGGGGGAATGACAGCACTTTCTGCTCACCCTTGCTCAGGGCCAACGGGGCGCCCTCGCTGATCGCCTGGGCTGCTGCGCACCAACACAACAGGACTACGACCGACAACACACGGCCAATGGCGTTAGCGTACATAGACACTCCTTTGCTCAGCCCCTTCAAACACCTGAACGCGACTGCCGGCCGGCCGGCTTGGCGCCGCTCGCGGCGGCGGAGGGGGCGTCGGGAACAGATCGTTGAGGTAGGTGGGATCGGGGTTATTCGCATCGACGATGGCCTGGGCCGTCGCCGGTTGGGCGTCGCTCTCCGCCCCGGCCAGGGCAGCCAGGCGAACATCACCTTCGTTGGACGCCAGCAACAGTGCCGCGACATGATCATCCGGCACCGCCAGCACAACCGAGGCATTACGACGTCGCTCGTCCTCACTGACCCCTTCGCCGGAATAGGCGACGCCTTTAACGGCGATGACCACGACGTTCCGCAACACCGTCAACGCAGCCGGTTCATTTTTGTCTGAACGATCGAAGGAGGCATAGACGTTGACCTCGTCACCCGGCTTCAGCAAACCGCCCACGCCAGACACATCATTCACCGGTATCGCAATCGCCTGGGTCCCGGGCTTGAGCAGCGACCGCACCAGGCTGCTGGGCTCCATCTGTTCCTGGCGCAACAGCTCCCCGGCCTGAATCATCGCCGCCAAGGGCTGACCAAACGTCACAGCATCCGCGGGAATGGCACCCTCGATCGGCGTGTCTGAACTGATGCTCTGGAAATGCTCGGCATCCAGCTCATCGCCTGGGGACATGGCCACCGTCGCCACCAGGTATTCGTGACGGGGCGGTGCAGCGGGCTGTGGCTCCGCCGGAGCGGCCACGGGTGATAAACCGGAGCCGGGACTGGATACTGGCGCCGGGGCTCGCATGAAACCAATGATGGCCAGAACGACCGCTATCAACGCAAGGGCCAGCGCCGGCAACGCGAACAACAACCTGGAATTCATACTTGTCACTGCTCCCTGCAATCAACGTCTAAGACCAGACAGAGACGGCCTGTGCCGTCAGATGGCAATCACCGATTGGACACTCAGCGTATCCGGGAGTGGTGGAAACGCCCCCAGGAAGCCAAAACTCAGGGTCGGTACAATCGGGTGCTCGCCACTGTTTACCGTGATACGGCACTGCAGCAGGTCAACCCCGCCACTGGCCACCATCCCACACTGGGTCGTACTGCTATCCACGCCCGCCGCCACACCCTCAGGCAGGCCATCGATCATGGTCGCCAGTGTAGCGGAGGACAAGGTCACAACGGCATTGCCCAAGTCCGCGCTGGAGTAGGCCCTGCGGTCAATCGTCATGGCACTGGTCACCGCCTGGTCCACCGCATCCTGCATCCGATACTTGCTGAAAAACAGCACACCGTAGGTTGCAGCGGCATAGAGCATCGCCACCACCAGCGGGAACAGCATCAGGAATTCCAGGGCAACAGCCCCCCGCTGGCGATTTTGCTGAGAAACTGCCACTTTCCAACCAGTCATCATCGACAACCTACTGCCTTGAAAGGGGCTTACTGGCCTGCGTTTTCGGCGCTATCAAACAAGCCGGTGAAGGCGTCTGACATTGCAGTTTTGAGCCCACCAGCGTCACTAGCCAGCACACCCACGACAATGATAATGGCCGCTGCCAGCACAATGTACTCCAGCGCAGTCGCGCCTTTCTGTTGCTTCGGAGAAGTCATCGCCAGTTGCGCTTTAACAAAGGCCTTGGTTGTCGCATTACGAACACTTGTCAATTTCATCGTCAGTCACCTTTTTTGTACATCTGTACTCGTTCATCCATATATCGCAACTATGCCCCCCGAGCGGTAGCCGCGCAAACCCTTTAAAGACAGTGATTTGTAATAAATTGTCATCCTTTGAATCCATTGAATGACATTGTTGCGCCAGCGTTTTCACATCCTCAGCGTTTGTTACCAACCACCGACATCAGGGGCACCTCCTTCAACTCAGGTGACACAATGTTACTTCTCCTCCATGTTCCCGTTATGTAAAACTTTCGACCCACACAGCCACTCAAACATGGCCTGGCACTGCGCAACTGTACCGGTCAATTATTCAACCGAAACCTAATCTGTATTGGCCACGAATCACCAGAATGTAAAATTTGTTAAACAGTTGATTGCCATATCTGTCCAAATTTTTTACGAAGTTTTGATTAGCACCACCAATTTCGTCAGCATTCTTTACAGTCAAGAGAGAATGCCCCGCCGACGTCAAAGCGCCATCCTAATGATTACTAACAACAATCAAGCGTTGGCACTCATCCTGCAGTTCCTTCTGAAGAAACCCGGCCCAACGAACACAGCATCTGGATGAGGAATTACCGATGAAGCGATTCAGCCAATGGATGACCGCCCTATCCCTGACCCTGGCCTTTACCGGCGCGCAAGCGACGGTGATCACCCACTCAGACCCCGGCGAAATGCATACGGATATTGCCGGCGCGACTGAAATCGATTTCGGCAACGGCTGCGGCTATGCCAGTTGCAGTGGTGACTTCCAGATTGTGACCGGAGACCTGAGCGGCCGTTATGCGGCACCCGCAGGCACCGAAAGCGACAACCCCTACCTGAGCGTCCCCAACCCCGTCAGCAGCGGCACGGCCGTTCTTGAACTGGGCGAGACCGCCAACTACTTCGGCCTGTATTGGGGCTCCATCGACAGCTACAACACCATTTCATTCTTCCTGGCGGGCGTGCTGGTGGACACCTTCACCGGTAACGATGTCAGCGTGGCAGCCGATGGCAACCAACTGGCCTCGGCCACCAACCGTTTCATCAACTTCTTCTTTGGTGACCTGCGGTTTGATGAGGTTCAGCTTGGCAGCGACGGCTACGCCTTTGAGAGCGACAACCACGCCTACGCCACTGTGTCTGAGCCCGGTACCCTGGCGCTGCTGGGTATTGCCCTCGCCGGCCTGGTGATGGCGCGTCGTCGCAAGCAGCACTGATCGCCAAGTTCATTGTCCACCCCCCGGCCTCGCCGGGGGCTTTTTCTGCCCCCACCGGTCTACAGGCTTTCAATCACCTTCAGGTGACGGCGACAGGCCGGCAGATAGCTAATGCCAAACAGGTTGTAGTGATTGAGGGTGTGATAGAGGTTATAGATCGACTTCTTGGTCGGGTAGGCGCGACTGCGTGGCAGGCCTTCATCATAGCCCTGATAAAAAGCCTCACTAAAGCCGCCGAACAATTCGGTCATGGCCAGATCCACTTCGCGATCACCGTAATAGACCGCCGGGTCAATCAGCCAGACCTCAGACTCCCCAAACAGCACATTGCCAGACCACAAGTCGCCGTGCACCAGGCTCGGGTAGTCACAGTGACGGTTCAGGAATGCCGCAAGGCGGCCTTTCTGGCGGGCCAGGATCTCGGCGAATCCCGACCGCACGGCATCATCGGCAATCAACCCGACCTGGTAATCCAGCCTCGACTCGACGAAGAATTCGCCCCAGTTTCCACTCAGCCGGTTCAGCTGGCGCGACAGCCCGATACAGTTGTCGTAGTCGAGACCGTATCGCGTCTGCTCCATCCGGTGCAGGCACGCCAGCCCCCGGCCAAGGCCGGACATCAGCGCAGGCGTTGGCGCGATCGCCTCGACCTGCTCCATCGCCAGCTCCTGTTCCGAGACCGACTCAACCCGTGGAACCCGCACCTCGCTCACACCTGCGTCTGCGAGCCCCTGAGCCAGCAAGGCCAGCCCTTTCGCCTCCAGGATCAGCGAATCCGGGTAGGGTGACCCATTGATTTTGCGGTAAAGTGCCATAGAAAGAGTCATAGTGAAGAGTATAGACCTGAAGGCAACCGCCCATGGCAAAGATCAGCCCCAAACAAGCCCGTGCCGCCCTGGACCAGGAGTCCGACAACGTTCGCCCGGACACGATGGAAACGTTGCTGGCCGAGCAAGCGCGTATTGAACAGAAGGTAAAGAGCGGTGGCAGACTGTCCCGCTTCAGCACCGACATCCGCCTGATGATGGACATGGTGGGGGACTACTGGCGCGGTGATTACCGGGCGGTACCCTGGAAGTCCATTGCGGCCGTTGCAGGTGCCCTGCTCTATGTCCTCAACCCCATGGATCTTATTCCCGACCTGATTCTTGGCTTCGGCCTGATTGACGATGCTGGCGTGGTCGCCGCCTGTCTCACCCTGGTGGAGGCCGACCTGCACCGCTACGCCGCGTGGAAAGCCACCCACCTCAACCGCAGCTGAGCATTGCGCCCCCACCGTGGGGACTTTATGCTGTTGTCTCTTTTGTCCTGTTCACTGGAGTCGCTGTGGATTTTGCCACCCTGATTGGCCTGGTGGGGGCCATCGTTCTCATTGCCTCATCCATCATCCTTGGCGTTTCACCGGATGTTTTCCTCAACATGCCTTCGCTGATGATCGTGCTCGGCGGCAGTATGCTGGTGGTGTTGGCGAAGTTCAGTTTCGGCCAGTTTTTCGGCGCCTTCAAAGTCGCCGTCCGGGCCTTCAAATTCAAACTCCCCGATACCGAAGCCAGCATTGACGAAATTATCGAAATTGCCCAGATCGCCCGCAAGGATGGCGTACTTGGCCTGGAAGGTCGGGAAGCCAGCTCACCGTTCCTGCAGCAGGGCATCCAGATGCTGGTGGATGGCCAGAACGCGGACACCATCAAGGAACTGTTGTCCAAGGAACGGTTGATGACCCTCGACCACAACCGCTCCGGCGCCAAGGTCTTTACCGCGTTTGCCGATGTCGGTCCGGCCATGGGCATGATCGGTACCCTGGTCGGCCTGGTGCAGATGCTCTCCAACATGGAAGACCCGAAGTCGATCGGACCGGCTATGGCGGTCGCACTGTTGACCACCCTGTACGGAGCCATGCTGGCCACCATGATCGCCGGCCCACTGGCCGACAAGCTGACCCTGCGAATGACCGAGGAAGCCCGCATGCAGTCGCTGTACATTGATGCCCTGGTGGCCATCCAGGAAGGCAAAAACCCCCGCATCATTGAGCAGCTGCTGACCAGCTACCTGCCCCCCAATAAACGCGACAGAAACGGCAACGCCGAACAGGCAGCCGGGTAACCACAGGTATGGACGAGCTACCGGAAGAGGAAAAGCCGGGTATTCCCGCCTGGGTGGTGACCTTCGCCGACCTGATGTCGCTGCTGATGTGCTTCTTTGTTCTGCTGTTGTCGTTCTCCGAGATTGACGCCCAGAAGTTCAAACAGATCGCTGGCGAGCTGTCCCAGGCATTTGGCGTCCAGCGGGAAGTGCCCGCATTGGAAATTCCCATGGGCACCAGCCCGGTCTTCGACCAGTTTTCACCGGCGCCTCCCGAACCCAGCCTGGTCAACGAAGTTCGCCAGTCCACCACGGAGCAGGCCCCGGAACTGGAAACCCTGCGCACCACCACGGAAGTCCAGATCCAGCAGCAGCTGGAGCGGCAGATGCAGCAAACCACGGCCAAGGTGGAGCAGGTGCTGGATGAGGCCATCCGTGATGGCCGGGTACAGCTGGCTGAGGACGAACACCGGATTGTCATCCGTATCGAAGAACGGGGTTCCTTCCCCTCGGGCTCTGCGGACGTGACCTGGGAGTTTGAAGGCCTGTTGCTGGACATGGCCGAAGTGTTTGCCGACATCCCCGGAAAGCTCACCATCGAAGGCCACACCGACAACATCCCGATTCGCAGTGACCGCTTCAAAAGCAATTGGGATCTGTCAGCGGTTCGGGCCTCGTCGGTGGCCAATGTGTTGCTCGAAAGCGGTGCCGTTGAGCCCCAGCGACTGGTGGTCAAAGGCCTGGCCGATACCCGCCCTAGAGCCAGCAACGACACTGAAGACTCTCGCGCCCTGAACCGCCGGGTTGAGATCATCGTCGACCTCAGTGGTCCGATGGCTGAAGAAGAGGCCCGCCTGCGGGAGCTGGTTGAGTCCCATCAGGGTCAGCCACTGGCACCCGACCTGGAACGCCAGACCACCCCCGCACCCAATCTGCAGTGGTAAGGCCATAACGAGGCCGTCACTGCACCATTTGAGCGCCCAAATACCCTGCCACCCCTCATTACGCCCCATTTTGGGGCGAAGTGATCCCGCGATCTCGGGGGCGCTCCCTGCCCCGCCCCAAAAAACGGCACCTGAAGCCCGTAAACACTGACCACGCTCCAATCTGGAACAGGGTTTGCTTATTACCCTTCGTTCTCATGCACAACCCGCCCCGACAACCACCGGGCGGACAATAACCAGGAGCGACAACCCGTGGATATCACGAGTGCAGTACACACGCTGACCCAAAGTGCCAACACCCTCTTCATCCTTCTGGGCGCGATCATGGTTCTGGCCATGCACGCCGGCTTCGCATTCCTTGAAGTGGGCACCGTCCGCCACAAGAACCAGGTCAATGCGCTGGTCAAGATCATGACCGATTTCGGCGTTTCCGCCGTGGTCTATTTCTTCTTCGGTTACTACATCGCTTACGGCAATCACTTCATGGCCAGCGCCAGTGAACTGACCGCCAACAGCGGCTACGAGCTGGTCAAATTCTTCTTCCTGATGACCTTTGCCGCCGCCATTCCCGCCATCGTCTCCGGCGGCATTGCCGAGCGTGCCCGCTTCTACCCGATGCTGATTGCCTCCGGCCTGATTGTTGGCGTGGTCTACCCGTTCTTCGAAGGCATCATCTGGAACGGCAACTACGGCTTCCAGGGCTGGCTGGAGAACCAGTTTGGTGCAAGCTTCCATGACTTTGCCGGCTCTGTCGTGGTGCACGCCGTTGGGGGCTGGGTTGCACTGGCCGCCATCCTGCTGCTGGGCGCCCGTAAAGGTCGTTACCGCAATGGCAAGGTCGTTGCCTTCGCCCCTTCCAACATTCCGTTCCTGGCGCTGGGCGCCTGGATCCTGACGGTGGGCTGGTTCGGCTTCAACGTCATGTCAGCACAAACCCTGGACGGCATCAGCGGCCTGGTGGCGGTCAACAGCCTGATGGCCATGGTCGGTGGTGTGCTGGTCTCCATGGTGCTGGGCCGCAAAGACCCCGGCTTTATCCACAACGGTCCCCTGGCCGGGCTGGTCGCGGTGTGTGCCGGCTCTGACCTTATGCACCCGGTCGGTGCGCTGATCACCGGAGGCATCGCCGGCGCCATCTTCGTTTACCTGTTTGAATGGGCCCAGGCCAAGATCGAGCGCCTGGACGATGTACTCGGGGTATGGCCACTGCACGGTGTGTGCGGTGTGTGGGGCGGACTCGCTGCCGGTATCTTCGGCCAGGAAGCTCTGGGAGGCCTGGGTGGCGTCAGCCTGATGGCACAGATCATAGGTTCCGTGGCGGGCATTGTGATCGCGTTTGTTGGCGGCCTTCTGGTCTACGGCATCATCAACGCCGTCACCGGCCTGCGCCTGAGCGAAGAAGAAGAGTTCAATGGCGCCGACCTTGCCATCCACCGGATCGGTGCCACCGCCATCGAGTAATGCTGAACCTCAAACCCGGGGATCAATCCCTGAACAGCCATGACCTGCGCCCGGCTCTGCCGGGCGCAGCTGTGTTTACACCGAGGGCTCGCTCAACTCGCCGTTCGGGGCAACCGCTCCCGGCGTATCACCCCGGGTTTTGTAGCGTTCCCGGAATCCTTCCAGGTACGACAACAACGCCGGAATAACCACCAGCACTAGCATGGTCGATAGGCCCAGGCCAAAGGCAATCGACGTCGCCATCGGAATCAGGAATTGCGCCTGCAACGAGGTCTCGAACAGCAGCGGCAGCAGCCCACCGATGGTGGTCAGCGACGTCAGCAACACCGCCCGTACCCGCTGTACCACGGCCTCATTCAGCGCCGCTTCGATGGACAGGCCTTTGGCCCGCTGCTGGTTATAGAACGCCACCAGAATAATCGCGTTGTTGACCACGATCCCTGACAACCCGAACAGACCAAACAGCGACAGGATCGTCAGCTGCAGCCCCATCAACCAGTGCCCCAGTAACGCTCCTACCAGAGCAAAGGGAATGATGGCCATGACAATCAGCGGCAGACTCCAGGACGCAAACACCCAGACCAGCACCACGTACATTAAGCCGAGCCCGATGACGAGGCCCGTTCTCATGTCCGCCATGGTCTCCCGTTGATCCGCCGAACGCCCTTCGAAACTGTAGTGCAGGTTGTAACGACGGCTCAGGTCAGGAAGCACCGAGGCCTCCAGGCTCTCCAGTGCCCGGTCGGCGGTGATCACCGACGTATTCAGCGCCGCGCTGACATCCACCGCAAGCTCGCTGTCGGCGTGGCGGAGGGTCTGGAAGCCCTGGCGGTGGTCCAGCGTCATGACCTGGTCCAGGGGGACAAAGCGACCGTCCGGAACCCGCACCGTCAACCGGGACAGGATACCCAGTTGTTCACGCTGGTCACGGGGCAGCTGTACCCGTACCTCAATCTCATCGCGGCCATCCTGGTAGACCTGGGCGATACGACCATCAAACGCCGCCCGTAACTGCCGCCCCAGGCTTTCAGTGGTTAGTCCGAGGGCATCGCCAAAGGCATTAACGCCATAGATCAGCTGTTCACGCCCCCACGGCATATTGTCGGTGGTATCCAGGGCACCCGGCAGCGAGCCGATCGCCTCGGCGAGTTCATCGGCCGCCTGACGCAGGCTGAGGGCGTCGGTGCCACTGAGACGGATATTGACGTCCTTGCCCGGCGGCCCGCCCCGACGTTCATCAATCGCCAGGGTTTCAAGGCCGGGTGGCAGTGTCAGCCGGTCCCGCCACGCGGAGAGGAATTCAGGGTTACGCACGTCCCGCTGGTCCGGCCCGACCAGCTCCACCATGATCGCCCCCACCTCATCGCCAGTCCGGGATGGGCCATCCGGCACCAGGGTTCGACCATGGTTGGTGACCGCATGGAGGATCAGCCCCCCGCCCAGCGCCTCGTCGGCGTCGTTCAGAGCCTGCTCCATCTCACCAAGAAAAGCGGCCACGGTGTCTTCGTGGGTGCCCGCCACAAAGCTGACATTGGCGTAAAACACCGACGGTTCGGGGGTTGGAAAGAAGTTGAACTCCAGCCGCCCACCGGCCAGCAAGCCAGCGGTAACCAGGCTCAGGGCCAGGGCGGCGCTGAGGGTGATGCCCCGGTGGCGAAGGGTGGTCAGCGACAGACGACGAAACCAGCCCTCCCGAAAACGGTCGAAACCGACCTCAAAGCGCTGGCGGAAGCGTTCAATCATGCCGCCGCTTCCGGTCGCCTTGGGTTTCACCACAAAGGCATGACGCAGGTGTGCCGGCAAGACGATAAAGCATTCCAGCAGGGACGCCGCCAGCACACAGATCATCACCACCGGAATGTCCTTGAGAATGTTGCCGATAATGCCACCCACCACCAGAAGGGGCATGAAGGCAGCCACGGTGGTCAGGGACGATGCCAGCACCGGCCACACCATGCGCTTGGCCGCGCCCTCCGACGCATGCATGGAGGGTTCGCCCATGCGGAAATGCGCATCAGCGTCCTCACCCACCACAATGGCGTCGTCGACGATCACCCCCAAGGCCATGATCAGCGCGAACAGCGACACCATATTGATGGACCCACCGATGCCCCACAGGACCGCCATCGCCGCCAGGAACGCCGTGGGGATACCCAGCGCCACCCACCAGGCCACCCGGCCCGGTAGAAACAAGTACAGCACCAGCACCACCAGCACCAGCCCACCCAGGCCGTTGTTGATCAGCAGAGATATACGTTCATCAATGAGCTGCCAGTTCTCGTCGTACACCTCCAGCTGAACCGACGGCGGCAACGAGGGCCGGGTGTCCTCCAGCCAGCGATCCAGCGCTTCGGCGGCATGGAGCGAGTGCCCGTTCTCCGAGCGACTGAGTTGAAGCTCGATGGCCGGATAGCCGTCGCGGCTGAGGGTGGCCTGACTGGCCCGGGATTCCTGGCGAATCACCGCCACATCCCCCAGGTTAATCCTGACCCGGTCGCTGCTTACCAGCGGGATGGAGGCAAAGGCCTGCGGGCTGCGGCGTTGTTCCACCGCACGCAGTTCGCGGGTAGCGTCCTGATGCCCCAGCAACCCCGCCGGCAAGTCACGGGATACCGAGCGCACCCGGTCGGCAATCTCGTCGAGCGACAGTTGCAGGGCGTCCAGTCGCTCCACCGGCACTTCAATACTGATCTGCTGCTCCGGCAGGCCATTGATGGTGACCCGGTCGATGCCGCCCTGCAGCAGTTCGTTTTCAAACTGATAGGCCAGCATCCTCAGCTCATCCTGGCGCAGGTCGCCGTAAACCAGCAGCCGGGCCACCGGTTCATAGCGTTCCACCCGGGACACCAGCGGTTCTTCCGCATCCAGCGGCAGGTTGTCGAACTCGTCGACCTGTTGACGCACATCGTCCAGGGCCTGGATCGGATCGGTGCCTTCCTCAAATTCCAGCGATATCCGCGACAATCCCTGGGCGGACGTCGAGGTCATCTTCTTCAGGCCGTCAATGTTCCGCAGCCGCTGCTCCAGCGGCACCGTCAGGCCCTGCTCAACGTCCTCGGCCGAGGCGCCGCTCCACACCACCTGCACCGTTGCCCGGTCCAGCGCGAAGGTGGGGAAGAACTGGATGTTCATGCGGTTCAGTGCCAGAAACCCGCCCAGCAGCATAACCAGCATCACCAGATTGGCCGCCACCCGGTGATGGACAAAAAAGCCGATCACCCCCTGGCGCTTACGCATCTGCGGCCTCCGCGATCTCAACCTTGAGTCCTTCAATCGCATTGGGTAGGTGAGTCACAATCAGTTTTAGGCCGTCCACCAGCTCGGGCCCGGCAATCAGCGCCCAGCGCTCACCATTGCCCTGAAGCAGCTCACCACGCTGTTCGACCTGTAACCGCCGCATGCGCTGATCGTCAGAAACCACATAGACGCCGTTGTTGCCGTACAAGGCACTGTAGGGAACGGCCAGCACCCCGGCCAGTTCCGGGCGTTGCAACACCACCGGAACCATGGCGCCGGGCCTTAATGCGCCGGCGTCGCTGACCAGCCGGAAGATGGCCTCGGTACCGGCAGGGTCGCTCTCTCCGGCGAAACGTTGCATCTCAAACTCATGGGCGCTCTGGGTCGACAGCGCCAACGGGCGCCGGCCCTGCACCAGGGCTTCGGCCAGCTCGTCACGGTAGGCGTTGGGAACCTGGGCCCGCAGCTCCAGCCCGTCAATCGGGTACACCGCCAACAGCGACTGGTACTTGCTCACCTGATCCCCGGGAGCCACCCCAATGCGGGTAACCACACCATTAAACGGGGCCACCACCTCGCTACGACGCAGATCCCGCCGGGTTGCCTCCAGCCGGGCTTCGGCCCGGGCCAAGCGGGCCTGAAGACTTTGCCGGCGGGCTCCATGTTCATCGAGCGCGCGCTGCCGTGCCGTCAGGGTCAGGCGGGCTTTCGCCAACACATCAACCGCGCTTTCCAGCTGATCCTGGGAGGCCAGGTTACGGTTCACCAGGGTGCGGGTACGTTCCAGCTGGCGCTCGGCATTCGCCACGATGGCCTGCTCGTTCTCTAGCGCCTTGAGGTCGTTGTTATTGCGGATGTTTTCAGAGCGCAGTTGGGCGTTCAGGTCCAGCACATCGGCTTCGGCCTCCGCCAACAGTGGCTCCAGGTCTTCCGCTTCCAGCGCCACCAACAGGTCACCCTCAGCCACCCACTGGCCATCGTGCACCGGGCGTTCGGCCACCCTGGCCGCAACCGGCGCCGCCAAGGTCATCAGTTCCGGTGCCTGGACCTCGCCATACAAGGCCAGCTCAGGCCGATAGGCACGAAGGTTCACGGTTAGCGTATCAACCCGCCAGCTCCGTTCGACCGGCGCCACCATCTGGGGGGCGGGGCGGGTGGCCTTGAGCAGGAGGAATCCGGCGATACCGATGGCCAGTATCACCACCGGCAGTAATCGTTTGCGCATTTTTGTCATCGTTATGAGCGTCCGACGGGCGGGTTATATCGATATAGCTTTCAACTGGCTACAAACTATAAGTTACACTGATTCCTCCTGAAAACCCGGAACTGTCTCGTGACCCAGATAATTTTGGTTAACACCGTTGTGGTTTTGCTGGTGGTAGGCCTTCACTACGAGTTCCTGCGTAACCTGAGCGATATCATGTCCCGTTTTGGCCAGCGCCTTCACCGCGCCCGCATACTCCTGGCGGTCGTTGGCGCCCTGATCGCCAACGCCGTGGAAGTCTGGATCTTCGCCATTGCCTACTACCTGATGAACAACAGCGAAGGCTGGGGCCATCTGGAAGGCAACTTCAGCGGTTCCATGCTGGACTGCGTTTACTACTCCTTCACTACCTTCACCACTCTGGGGTTTGGGGACATCGAGCCGTTTGGTGCCATTCGTTACCTGACGGGCATTGAGGCCCTCACCGGCCTGATCCTGATCACCTGGAGTGCCTCGTTCCTGTTTGTTGAAATGCAGCGCTACTGGCCAACCCGCTGACACTAAGGTAGTGCAGTGATGTGACGCCCAATTGACCCTTGTCAAAGC
Organism: Marinobacter zhejiangensis; assembly: GCF_900114775.1. GTDB lineage: Bacteria > Pseudomonadota > Gammaproteobacteria > Pseudomonadales > Oleiphilaceae > Marinobacter > Marinobacter zhejiangensis. Next base: position 977,750 of record NZ_FOUE01000001.1, on the reverse strand, counting down.
GCGGAGCGTTAGTGCTAACCACAACGTTTTTTCGGCAACAAGTGTCTATATAATGCACACGCCTATCCACATGCCATTGCGATTACACCATGCCATCCCCTGCAAACCCGCCCGCTTCGGCGCCCCCCGTAGCAAACTGCCTTGCGCCGCTTGCAAGCTATACCCGAAACGCCGTTCTGGTCACCAACCCCCAAGGCCAGATTCAGTGGGTGAACAACGGTTTCGTTGAGCGGATTGGGATACCGGCAGAAGACATCATCGGTCGCGACCTGCAATCACTGTTGCAGCAGTCCCCCAACCAGCCGCTGTCAGCCAGCCGCATCGACGAGGGGCTTTCCGGGGGCACCGGTTTTGATGGCGAGGTGATGATCTACAGCCAGTCTGGCCAGCCGCTGTGGTTTAACATCAATTGCAGCCCGCTCAAGGAAGCGGAGTCGGGCTACGACGGTTTCGTCGCCATCCTCAACGACATCACCCGGTTGATGCTGTCCCGACAACAACTGCGAATTTCCGCCAGCGTGTTCGAACGCAGTCACGACGCCATCATGATTACCGATCAGGACAACCTGATCATCGACGTCAACCCGGCGTTCAGCCGCATTACTGGCTACAGCAAAGATGAGGTGATCGGACGCTCCCCCAGGGTTCTGAGCTCTGACGTCCACTCCAGGACGTTCTACAAGAACATGTGGAATTCGATTGAGGAAACGCAGTTCTGGCGGGGCGAAATCACCAACCGTCGCAAGAACGGCGAGCTGTTCACCGAATTACTGTCGATTACCCGGGTCCATATCGATGGCCCGGCCCAACGTCACCACGTGGCGGTGTTCTCGGACATCACTGAGCTGAAAAACCACGCCGAGCAGCTCAACCGGGTCAGTTACTATGACGACCTGACCGGTCTCCCCAACCTGCAACTGCTGCTGAAGCGGTTGAACCGCGACATTGCCCGTGCCGATAGCCAAAACCTCACCCTGGTGCATATTGATCTCGACGAATTCCGTCTGATCAACAGCCATTTTGGCCACAGTGCCGGCGACCATGTCCTGAACGAAGTCGGCCGACGGCTGAATGCCGCCGTCCGCGAGAACGACACCGTGGCTCGCCTCACCGGCGATGAGTTCCTGCTGCTGCTTCCAGAATGCCGCCAGGGCGAGATCGGACAACGGCTGCTCACGCTGCTGCACGAACCCATTGTGGTCGGTCCGACCAGCGTTCGTCTCAATGCCAGCCTGGGCATCGCCCACTACCCGCAGGATGCCAGCGACCCCCATCAGTTGCTGCGCCATGCCGGCCAGGCCATGCACCTGGTCAAGGACAGTGGCGGCAACGCTTACCACCGTTTCGATCCCAGCATGCTGCGCTACCGGGAAAAGCGCCGGGAACGGCTGCGGGAACTGCACTCCGCCATCGCCCGCGATGAGTTTGTGCTGCATTACCAGCCCCAACTCAACATGGCCACCGGCGAGATCATTGGCGCCGAGGCGCTGATCCGTTGGCAGCACCCCCAGCAAGGCCTGCTCTCCCCCGCCGAGTTCCTGCCCGTGGTCACCGGCTCCGATCTGGAGGCCCCGATGGGCCGCTGGGTGGTCCGCGAGGCGTTCCGGCAGTGCTCGCAATGGCACCAGGCGGGCCTGAACCTCAAGGTCAGCGTCAACATCAGCGCCCACCATCTGATGACACCGGACTTCCCGGAATTCCTCGCGGCGGAACTGGCAACCCATCCCGGGCTGTCACCCCAGAGCATCACGCTGGAAGTCCTGGAATCCACCGCCCTGGACGACACCCGGCGGGCCGGCAACGTCATTGAGGCCTGCCGCGCCATGGGCTTCGAGATCGCCCTGGACGACTTCGGGACCGGCTATTCATCGCTGGCCTACTTCCGCTCACTGCCGATCGACCTGATCAAGATCGACAAGAGCTTTGTCCGCAACCTGCTGGATAACGACAACGACCGGGCCATCGTCGAGAGCGTGGTGTTCCTCGCCAAGCGTTTTAACCGACCGGTGCTGGCCGAAGGGGTGGAAACCGCCGCTCACGCCCGTTTGCTGAAGGACATTGGCTGCGACTACATCCAGGGCTATGGCGTTGCCCGCCCCATGGCGCCGGGCAGGTTTACCCAGTGGCTTGCCCAATGGCACAAGAATCCACAACGGCAAACCCGGCCACTGTTGTGGGAGCCCCCCTGCGCGCCACCCAGCGACTTCGAAGGTGAGGAACCTAGCGATACCGCCGTGGATCCAGCGTCAGCAGCCGCTCAGGATGGAACACCATAAACCCGGTCACGACGGTGCCATTGACGAAGGCTTCCGGCAGCATGATCAGCGGCAGGTAACGCAGGTATTCGTGGACCAGGTCGTACCAGCTGTAGGTACCGGAACTCCACAACATCAGCACCATGCTGACGCCAGCAACCGCAACCGAGATGGCCGCGCCAAAGAAACCGCAGAAGAAGATGTAGGCAAAGAAATTACGGAAGCTGCGTCGGCGCTCCCAGCGCATGATGGCGTGGCTGACCAGTGCCGGCACCATGACGGTGATCAGGCTGTTGGCGGCGAATAACTGCCACGGCTCGCGGCCAGTCACCACCACCGCCAACGACGCCATCAGTCCGGCAAAGACCGCCAGTTCCCACCCCAGCATCAGGGTGACCGCCGTCATCCCAAAAATGTGAATCGTCAGCCCAGGCGACAGTCCCGCCCGAATCTGCCATAAAACCCCCAGCACCACGGCAGCTCCGAACAGGGTGTGCTGCAGCGCCTGATCCCGCTTCAGACGTTGCCAGTCCACCCGTCCGGCCGCCAGCCACAGGATGACCAGAAACAACCCTGTGGTGATCACCCACTGGGAAGAAGACAGGAGATTGAGGGTCATTCCCATGACGAAACCTTGCTGATCAACGGGCAGGCGGGGAGCCTGCCATTGCCGCCATGATAGCGGCAATTGTCAGCAAGGTCGCCAGCAGGCACGCCGGGTCAGTGCATCTCGGCAAGCAGGCCCCGGATCTCGGCCCTGCGGCCCTGGTCAGCAAGCGGCCGCTCCGGTCTCGGTGGCGCCGTCAGCGCTTTATTGAGGTAGACCCTGGCCCGCTCCGTTTCCCCCTGCTGCATCAGGAACTCACCAAAGAAATAGTTGGGGTCGATCCCTTCAGGGTTAATCCTCAGGGCCGCCTGCAGATGGCGCTTGGCTTCGTCATCGTTACCGAAGGACAACGGCCATCCGGGCACCTGATAGTAGAGACTGCCCAGTGACGTATGGGCAGAGCCCTCCAGAGCCGTCTCATCCAGAGCCAGTGCCGTTTCCAGCGAGCTACGCGCCTGCTTGACCAGGGACAGCGCACCAAGGCCGCCCTTGGCCCCGGCATACGTGCTCAGCACAATGCCTTGCCAGATCAGCGCTTCCGCCCGTTCCGGGTTGCTCTCCACCAGCCCGGCGGTCTGCTCCGCCAGAGCCTCAAAGGCATCCTCCCGCTGGTCTGCTGGCAGCTGGTACTGGATCTGCGCCCAGCGGTGCTGGACCACCAGTAGCTGGTCATCAAAGCTGTCACTCCAGGCCTGGGAAGCCAGGAGCATAAAGATGGTCGCCAGAGTGAATGATTTCATTGTGAGGCTCCTGACAAGAACCGGCGAACCACCGGCAGCTGTTTCAACATGGCTTTATCCACCAGCCGGGGCAGCAGGCTGTTCAGTACCACAAAGAACCGTTCCGGCCAGCCCAGGTAACGGCGGCGCTGATCGCTTTTCATCGCGGCAATGATCTGGCCAGCCACATTGGCCGGATCATCCATCTGGTTACCCAGCGCCTCGTTGAGGGCGTTGACCCGTTCCGGGTTCATGTCGGTTCGAGTAGCCCGGGGCGCGACATAGAGCACCTGGATAGGAGTATCCGCCAGCTCACGTCGCAACGCTTCGGTAAATCCACGCAGGCCGAACTTGCTCGCGCAATAGGCGCTGTAGCCTGGGAAACCGATGCTGCCAAAGGTCGAGCCCACAAACACCAGGTCCCCCCGCCCCATCGCGCTGAACCGGGGCACAAAATGCCTGGCCACCAGCAGGGCGCTACGCAGGTTGACCCGGAGCAGGTCATCCAGCTCGGCCGGGTCCAGCTGATCAATCGCCGAAAACTGGTTCTGGCCCGCGCAATGGATCACGCCATCAAGCTGCGGGTACAGGCTACTGATCGACGCCAGCTGTTCGGGCAAATCATCCGCCGCCAGGTCCAGCCGTACCCGGTCGACACCATCATCGTTGATTTTCTCGGGCGTTCGGCTGGCGACCACGACCCTGGCTCCGGTGTCCAGCAATGGCTGGACCAGGGCCTGGCCGATGCCACCGGTCCCGCCCAACAACAGGAAGGTTCGATCACGCAGCTGCATGGCTCACCTCCCCGTCACCCTGCTGGCCGGAAGCCGCCGGCAGCGGGATGGCGTGCAGCATGTCGCCGTACAGGCGGTAGCACACCTTCGCAGTATCAATAATGGCTTGCTGGTCGTCGGGGTCTGTGACCTGGTCCATCAGCTCGCGGAAAAACTCAAAGTGATCCTGATCGAGCTCACCATGAGAGTACAGGTAGCTGAAGGCCTTGTTCGGCAATCCCAGAGTCTGTTGGATGTCTTTGCCCATGGGGGTCGCCAAATCGATGCTGGTGCCTTCCAGGACCTGCACCATGCCGAACAGACCCATCGGGTTGCCCCGGTTAATCAGGTCATAGAGGTACGACACCATCAGTTTGATCGGCAGGTCCGGCTCACCGTAACGGACGGTGTCCTTGTCTTCACCACAGGCGGCCAGGTCGTTCAGTATCCACTCGTGGTGGCCGTATTCCTCCTCGATGTACTCCACCAGTGCCTTGCGGACGAACTCCAGACGTTCCGGAATGCGGGCACCACAGGCCATCATCAGCGGCGATGTGTGCTTGACGTGGTGGTACGCCTGGGACAGGAAATACCGGTAGCTGCCAAGGTCAAAGCGGCCCTTGGGGATAGCGCTCATGACCGGTGCTTCGGTCACATGGCGCCGGGCTTGTGCGGTTTCGTTCTGCAGAGTGTCAAAGAATGCCATGGGACGTTTCCCTCGTTGTGATTCATCGTTGTGATTCGTAGGTTCCAGTAACGCGGCCGGCGTTTCATGCCGGCCCTGGGAGCAGCTGGCGAACTCGGCGTTTGCCAGCAGTTTCGGAAGATCATTCATCAGGTTGGCGCGGACCGGGCGGCCGTTGGCGGTCAAGTAGCCTTCGGCGCGGGTAAACGGTGTCCGGCGCACATAAATTCGATGCAGGCGGGCATAGTCCGGCAAGGTCTCATTGAGCTTGCCGATGGCCTCACGCAGTTGCTCCGGCGACCGGTCATCGGTCACCACCAGCGCCGACGGGTTGGGCTCACCGTCGCCGAAGACCAAGGCCTGACGAACGCCCAAACGTTGTTGCAGCTCGCTTTCCAGCCACTCGGGGCTGATGTTGCGACCAAAACTGGTGATCAGCAGGTTCTTGCGTCGGCCACTGACACGGAGGAAGCCGTCGTCATCGAATGCCCCCAGGTCACCGGTGTCCAGGCGGGGCTCCGTCACGGTCTCATCCCCCAGATAGCCCAGGAAGGTGTTGCCGCTGACCCGAATGTCGCCGTCAGCACCGACGACAATATCGACATGACCCAGTGGCTGCCCCACTGTGCCGGCCCGTTCGGCGCCGGGAACGTTCAGCGCCACCACCGACCCGCACTCCGACAGCCCGTATCCTTCGTAAAGCGGCAGCCCCAAGGCTCTCGCCCGCTGCAGCAGCGCCGGTGACACCCGCGCACCGCCCACGGCCACAAAGCGGAAGCTGTCGGTTGCCAGCAATCCGAGCTCCATGGCCCGCACCAGCGCGGCAGCCAGCTCCGGCACCAGAATCATGGAATCTGGCCGGGTGTCCTGAAGCACCGTAAGCAGGCGCCCCAGATCCAGCTCGCTGCTGCCCTTGAAGCCTAGCTCTGCCAGCGGCCACAGCATCACCGTCGCCCCCAGCGTCAGTGGCAGGTAAACCCCCGCAACGTTCTCCAGCAACGTCGCCAGTGGCAACACGCACAAGTGGCGCTGCAGCGTCACCAGCGCCAACCGCTGGGCCAGGGCATTGACCGTGGCATCCAGATGCCGGTGCGCCAAGCACACGCCCTTGGGGGTACCGGTGCTGCCGGATGTGAAGGTAATCTTGCCAGTCTGGTCGGGCATGGCTAACGCACCGGGGGTGGCCGGTAAGGGCTGTAACGCCACCTGTTCGTCCAGCCGGTAACGGCTGTCAGCTTCGGTCACCGGCATCAGCAGTGCATCCAGACCCGCCCGGGCCATCAGGTGCTCAACCTGGGCCTGGGAGAAGAACCCGGGAATGGGCACACAGACCCGGTCGGCGAGCCGGCAGGCCAGGTCCGCCAGTACCCAGGCAATGGAGTTATCACCCATCAGCCCGAAACGGGTAAAACCCGAATCACGCAGGCGTTGCGCCAGCACATTGACCGTACGCCACAGCTCGCCGTAGGTAACGGCCTGGGACGGCGATTGCAGTGCCACCACTGTCGGCTGTTGATCGGCATGGCGGGCCAGGGTTTCAGGCAATGTGACCATAGTGGTCCTCCTCTGCCTGCACCTGTGGGCCGTAGGGATGAATCCGGTTCAGAAACCCGGACGCCTTGATCGCCACATAGGCTTCCTCCACGTTGGCCACCATGACCATCGGATGGCTGTCGTAATACCGGCCCCAACCACGGCCGCCATCCGCCAGACGGGCGGGATCGGCATCGGCAATGGCACGGATCTGGATACCCATGCGCTGGAAGCTGTTGCGCAGCTGATCGGTGCCGGTAAACGCCACCCACTGGTATCCCTGCGCCTTCAGCCACACCGTCAATGCCGGAAAAAGGAAGCGGGAGACTCCGGCCTCCACTCCCGCCAGGTGGGCAATTTCTGCGATCTGGTGGCGCTCAGGCTGGCTAATGGCAGGAATCAGCTGTTCGACCGGCTGGTCGATATAGTCTTCAAGAAACAGCGCCTCTGCCTGCGCATTGCGTACCCCGACCGCGGCCAGCAGCGAGCCGTGCCGGGTGGTCAGCGCCAGCAGCCGGGGAATCCGCAGGGTCGGCAGGGCATCGTAGGCCTGTCGAAAACGGCGGCGGATAAAGTCAGCCACTGCGCCGGCGACCGGAGATCCCGGCTCAACTTCACACAGCAGGCGCCCGGCACAACTCAGGCTGGGATAGACCTGGCCGGACTCCGGAATGCACGATGTGGACAATACGATGGGCTCAAACATCACCATCTCTCCTGATTGAAATCAGGATCAGGTTACGAAGTGAGGCTTAATCGGAACTTAATAACGAAGTGCAGAATTCTTAAGTCGGGGTTAAGGTTTCTATGACAGGCTTACCGCTGCCTTACTTTTTAGACGTACCTTTGCCAAGGACACCCCCATGCGCATCCTGCTTGTTGAAGACGATCACCTGCTGGCCAACACCATGCTCGGCATGCTTCGTGATGATCACAACACCGTTGACTGGCTCGACGACGGCCAGCAGGCGCTAACCGCCATTACGGATGAACATTTTGACCTGGCGATACTGGACCTCACCCTGCCCCGGGTGGATGGCCTCGACATTCTCAAGCACGCCCGCCGGCAGAACGTCGCAACGCCGATCATTATCCTCACCGCCCGCTCAGACCTGGCCGAGAAACTGCAGGGACTGGATTCCGGCGCCGACGACTACCTCACCAAGCCATTCGCCATGGCCGAACTGAAAGCCCGCATTCGTGCCGTCACCCGGCGCGCCAGTGGCCAGGCCGACACCGGCATTAAGGTAGGTTCTCTGACCATTGATCCCGAGCATTGCCAGTTGCGGCTGGGGGACGATCCACTGACGCTGCCCCGCAGTGAATTCCAGATCCTGCACTACCTGATGCGACACCCCGACCAGGTCGCCACCCGGCGGCGCCTTGAAGAACAGCTCTACGGCTGGGACCATGGCGCCGAAAGCAATGCGCTGGAGGTTCACATTCACCACCTGCGAAAACGCATCGGAAAGTCTGTCATTCGTACCGTGCGGGGCGTCGGTTACCTGCTCGACAGCCGTGAAGCCGAGCAGGTGGGCCAACCCTGATGCATTCACAGCGTTCCCCTTCACTGACCCGCACCGTCACCCTGTTGGTTGCGGTCACCGTACTGTCCACCGCCACCCTGGCGGGGATTTTCAGCTACGCACAGAGCAACCACCAGCTTGAGGAAGTGTTCGATGCCGAGCTGGCTCAAAGCACCCGCATCGTTCAGGGCCTGGTTCGCCACCTCACCCGCAGCCAGTCCCTGCAGGAGCTGACCCGCACCCTCAGCGAAACCCTGACGCTCCCAGCCCCGGCACAGGAAGAGGGCGAAGGCAGCGAGATCCTGCCAGATGGCGCCGGGCACAAGTACGAGAAGAAGATCGCCTTCCAGATCTGGTCCCCTAAAGGGGAGCTGTTGCTGAGTACCCGGTTACGCAACCAGCTGTTCGACCCTACCCCCGGCTACCGCTGGGTTGATTACCAGGGGTTTTCCTGGCGCACCTACAACCTGCAGGACCCGGCGACGGGCCTGTGGATACAGACCGCACAGCGGGAAGACGTCCGTGGCGAACTGAGCCAGCAACTGGCCCTGGGCAACACCCTGCCGCTGTTGCTGGTACTGCCGCTGTTAGGGGTTGCCATTGCCGTTGCCATTCACTGGGGATTTGCGCCCTTGCGGCGACTGGAAGCCCCGGTCCGCGACATGGCGCCCCAGGCCATCCACCCTCTGGACGATCAGGCCGCGCCCAAGGAAGTCCGGGGTCTGGTGTTGGCCATCAACGGCCTGCTCCAGCGCCTTGATGACGCCCTTGGCCGGGAACGCCGGTTCTCCGCCGATGCCGCCCATGAACTGCGCACACCGCTGGCCGCCCTGCGGCTGAACCTGGAACGCATCTGCGACGAGAACCCCGGCCGCTACGACGGCCTGATCCAGGCGGTGGACCGCATGTCGCACCTGGTGGAACAGATGCTGCTGCTCAGCCGTGTGGACAGTGGCCTGGACTTCAAGCCGGATTACCACAACCTGTCCCAGATCCTCGCCCAGAGCATTGCCGATGTCGCCCCGTTGGCCTTGAAAAAAGGCATCGAGCCGGAACTGCTGGACGACACCAGCCAAGCCATCATCCTGTGCAACAGCGCGCTGGTGAGCACCATGGTGCGTTCCCTGCTGGCCAATGCCATTCAGTACAGCCCGTCAGGCACCGTGGTCTCCACCCACCTGGAGGCTACGCAGGACGGCTACCGTATCAGCGTCTGTGACCAGGGGCCGGGCATCGCAGCTGAGGACCGGGAGCGGGCGGCAGGGCGGTTCGTCCGGCTGGATCAGCGCCAGGGTTCCGGAGCGGGCCTGGGCCTGGCCATCGCACGGCGGGTAGCCGAGCTGCATGGCGGCTCCCTAAGCCTTACCGACCGCGAGGATGGCCATTCAGGCCTGTGCGTGGTGCTGGTGCTGCCCACTAAATCAGCATAGCGGAGCGCCCTTGGAGTTATCGCAAACATACATCATTAAGGTTAGCTTAAGCATATAGGCTGAGACTGAGCGGACTTCATCGTCATGTTCCGTATCAGGGCCTGCTTTCATGGAAACCACCCATTCGCTGTCAGTCGTCATTCCCGCCAAAGATGAACAGGACAACATCGGTCAGCTGATCAATGAGATCTACCATGTGCTCCGGGATTACCCTCACTTTGAGGTGGTCGTCGTTGACGACGGTAGCCGCGACCAGACCCTGAGTACCGCGGTTGCAACCGCACGTACCCTGGGCTGCCCGATCCAGGCGATCCGCCACGGCCAGAGTATCGGCCAGAGTGGAGCCCTGCTGACCGGCATCCGCCAGGCCCGCGGCAACCTGATCGTCACCATGGATGGTGATGGCCAGAACGACCCTGCCGATATCCCCGCGCTGCTGCAAAGAGCCGCCACTCATCAAAACCGGGACTTTTGCATTGCCGGATACCGGCGCAAGCGCAAGGACACCGCCTGGAAGCGTTTCCAGTCCCGGCTGGCCAATCGCATCCGCGGCGCCCTGCTGCGGGATGGGGTGCCAGACACGGGCTGTGGCCTCAAACTGTTCCCCCGTGCCACCTTCCTGAAGCTGCCCTGGTTCAACCACGGCCACCGGTTCATCCCGGCGCTGGTACGCGGGATTGGCGGCGACATTGATGTGGTGGAGGTCAACCACCGTGACCGCACCCTGGGCACATCCAAGTACAACGCCTGGAACCGGGCCTGGGCCGGTATCCTCGACCTTGCCGGCGTCATGTGGCTGCTGCACCGGACCCGGGTGGCCCAGGTCACTGAACATCACCAGACGGAGCCCGGTTGACATGCAACACTGGTTTCGCTGGGTTCTGTTTGCCGGTATCGGTACGCTATCCCTGATGGCCGTACGACAAGGCTGGCTGTCATTCCTGACCGATGAACACCAGGTCGCCACCTATCTGAATACCCATGGCCTGATGGGCCTGTTGATCGTGACCGCCTCCGGCACGTTTTACACCGCTGTTGGCGGCCCGAGGCAACTGCTGGCGTTTGTGCTCGGTTTCGCGACGGACTCGGTGTACGGCACCCTGCTCTCCACCCTGATTACCCTGTTCGGCGCCGCCACCTGCTTCTACTCCGCCCGTTTACTGCTCCGGCACAGCCTGAGTGAGCGCTTCGGCCATCGCATGTCCCGCTTCAACCGATTGTTCCAGCATCACACCACTACCAAGGTGCTGATGGTGCGGCTGCTGCCGGTGGGCAGCAACCTGATCACCAACCTGCTGGCGGGCTGTTCCAGCATCCGCTTCCCGGCGTTCGCCTTGGGCAGTGGTCTTGGTTACCTTCCACAAATGCTGATTTTCGCCCTCGCCGGCGCAGGCATTGGCCATGCTAACCAAAACCAGTTCCTCGTAAGCGTCGCGCTGTTCATCATCGCCTCGCTGCTGGGCGGATACCTCTATCACCAGCAGCGCACCCAGGCGCTGTCGTCTGCCCTGTCCGAGGACAGCTGAGACCCATGACAACCCAAACACTCTCCCGAAGTCTCTACGACAGTCTGCAAGCCCTGCCGCGGCAACGCCTGATGCTGCTGTTGCTGGCGTTTGCCGCCGCAATGATCTTCGCCGGCATCGGCCTGCGCTCGCCCTGGCCTGCCGACGAACCCCGCTTTGCGGAAATTGCCCGTGAAATGGTGGACTCTGGCCAATGGCTGATTCCCATGCGCGGTGGTGAGTTCTACCCGGACAAGCCGCCGGTCTTCATGTGGACTATCGCCTTTTTTTACTGGCTGACCGGCAACCTCAAACTGGCGTTCCTGCTGCCCAACGCCCTCTGCGGTCTGCTTACCCTGGCGGCGGTATACGACCTGGGCTGTCGGCTATGGAACCAGCGCACCGGGCTGACGGCCGCGTTCTTGCTGCTGCTGGCTCCCCAGTTCCTGATGCAGGCCAAGCTGGCCCAGATCGATGCCATGGTGACCTGCTGGATTACCCTCGGCTGCTATGGCCTGCTGCGGCACTTCTTTGCGGGCCCCGCCTGGAGCTGGTACTTTGCCGCCTGGGGTTTCATGGGGCTGGGGATCATCACCAAGGGGGTGGGGTTCCTGCCGGTACTGATGTTGCCCCCACTGCTGTGGTTACACTGGCGGGATCGCGAGCGGTTTCCTCAGTCCATGCGCTGGCCCGCCGCCCTCGGCCCGCTGATTATGCTGGCCGTCGCTGCAGCCTGGCTGGTCCCAATGGTGCTGTACGTAGACGCTATCCACACCCCGGAGGCACTGGCCTACCGGGATAACATCCTGTTCAAGCAGACCGGCGAGCGCTACGCCAATTCCTGGGGACACATCCAGCCCTGGTACTACTTCCTCGTCAATGTCATTCCCGGCTTGTGGTTCCCCCTGCCGTTGCTGTTACTGGCGCTGCTGAAACCCGCCCGTGACGCCCTCCGGCGGCAGCCCGAAGTGCTGGTCCTGCTGGTGTGGGTGGCCCTGGTGATCACCTTCTTCAGCCTGAGCCCGGGCAAACGGGGGGTGTACGTGCTACCTGCCCTGCCCATGCTGGCCCTGGCCATCGCCCACATCGGTACAGATCGCGCGCCGGCGCGCTGGTTTGCGCCCCTGATCAGCACCCTCCAGTTGCTGGCGGCCATCGCGCTGATCGCGGTCGGTATACTGGCCTGGACCGACCACCCCAAACTGGCCAGCAAAGTGGCCCGCTACAGCCAGGACCCATCGGCCCTTCACGCCGCAGGCACCTTTGTCCTGGTGATCGGCCTGGTGTGGGCCACCGCGCTCCTTGCCCTGTGGCGACGTGGCGCATTGCTGCGTCTGTTCATCGCCCTGATGGCAACCTGGCTACTTTATAGCACCTGGGGCTACAGCCTGATGGAACCGCTGCGAACCCCACGGAATGTGCTCGCCGCCGCCGAAGCCTCGGTGCCCGCCAACGCCACCTTCGGCATCATCGATTTCAGCGAGCAGTTCATCCTGTTCTCCCGTCGTGATGTCACCCACTTCGGCTTCGGCGCCAGCCTGCAACAGGATGAACGCAATGCCTGGCAGTGGATGGGGGAAGGCAGCAACCGCTTCGTACTGGTGGCCGATCGCCATGAGCTTGAGTGTTTCCTGAAAGAAGGCGCAGCCGACCTGGGGGTCGCCCACCGTGAACGCTGGCTACTGATGGGCCCGGCACAACGTGCCGCCCATTGTCCGGCCCCGGCACAACGGCAGCAGTTCCATACCGCTGCGCCAGGCCGCTGGTTGCCATCCGGTCACTGATTCGGGCGCCATTTCCCTTTAGAATGCCTCCACTAACCTGTTGGGGGCATCAACTTGGATAACCACAAAAACTTCCTGAACCGGGAATGGCAGGCCTTTTGGCTGGCACTCGGGTTCCTGACCCGCATTCCCATGCTGGTGCGCATCGACTACAGCCCGCAACTGATGAACGAGAGCAGCGTCTATTTCCCGCTGGTGGGCCTGCTGCTCGGTGCGCTGTACTCGGCCCTTTACCTCGTCCTGATGCTGGTCTGGAGCCCCGCCATCAGCATCGGTCTGGTGATCGCCCTCCACCTGTGGCTGACCGGTGCCTTTCACGAAGACGGTTTGGCCGACTGCGCCGACGCCCTGGGTGGCGGGCTCACGGTCAGTGACAAACTGCGGATCATGAAAGACAGCCGCATTGGCACCTACGGCACCGTCGCCCTGGTGATGGCCCTCGGGCTGAAGGCGGCACTGCTGCTGGATGTACCCTCCACCGCCTTCGCCCTGTTGCTGGCGCCCTGCCTGGCAAGGCTGACCCCGCTCCTGCTGATGCGCTACCTCCGTTATGTCTCTGATCCGGACAAGAGCAAAAGCAAACCGGTGGCCCAGTCGTTCTCCGCCGACCGGCTGTTGGCCGCTACCGTATTCGTCGTCACCGTGGGTCTGGTGGCCAGCCTGTGGTCCGGGTTGATTTTGCTGTGGGCGACTGTTGCCATCGCTGGTACGGCGGTCGTCTGGGGGAAACTGCTGCAAGGTCAGTTGGGCGGGTATACCGGCGACGCCCTCGGCGCCAGCGTGGTTATCTCGGAGCTGGTTCTACTGGCAGGACTGGCGGCACAGTAATAAAAATCCCCAATAAGGGACTCTTAAGCCCCATATTGGGGTTTAAAATCCCCGAATTGAGGCCTATAGTACCCACAATGGGTCTTCAACCAGGGAGTTACCGACCATGCCTGCCACCAGTATCGGCGATGCACTCTTTACCAAAACACAGCAACGCCTGCTGGCCCTGCTGTATGGTCACCCGGACCAAAGCCTGTACCTCAACGAGCTGGTAAGGCTGGCCCAGGTTGGCCGTGGTGCCGTCAGCCGTGAGCTGGCCAAGCTCACCGACGCCGGACTGGTGACCGTGACCCGCCAGGGCAACCAGCATCATTACCAGGCCAATGCCAATAATCCGGTATTCCAGGAACTCTCACAGCTGGTCCAGAAAACCTTCGGGATCGCTGACCTGATCCAGGTGGCTCTCACACCACTAGCGGACCAGCTGGAACAGGCGTTTATTTACGGGTCGGTGGCCAAAGGCGAGGCCCATGCCGCCAGCGACGTTGACCTGATGTTGGTGGGTAACGACCTGAGCTACAGCGACATCATGGAGCTGCTGGCTCCCGTGGAAACCCAGCTTCAACGCACCATCAATCCCACGTTATACTCCCCGGACGACTTCGCCAAACGCCTGGCCGAAGGGCAGAGCTTTATCACCCGGGTACTGGAACAGCCCCGGATCAACCTCACTTTTGAGCACTGACAGCACGCCGCATGGACGCCCTCAACAACCTGGTCAAGATTCGCAAACTGAAGCCCGAACCGCCGGACGCCAATGAGTTCGCCGGCATGCTACGGGCGGCCCAAACCAAGCTGAAAGACGCCAGCATCGAGGGCTTGTCGGAAGACAGCCGCTTTTCACTCGCCTACGGCGCGGCCCACGCCCTCTCGCTCGCCGCCCTCCGCTGGCACGGCTACCGTTCGGAAAGCCGCTACATCGTCTTCCAGTGTTTGCAGCACACCCTCGGGCTCCCGAATGCCAAGTGGCGTGTACTCGACAAATGCCACTCGGCCCGCAACCTGGCCGAATACGAAGGCCATATGGACGTTAACCCACAGCTGCTGAAGGAACTGATTGAGATTGCCCAGGAACTCCAGAAGCTGGTCACCGCCCTGCCACCGATCAAAGGGTAAGGCCCTGGTGATGCGCCGCTTGCTGGCCGTAGCTAGAACGTGATCCGGACGGAGGCCGCGCTTCGATATTGTTACAGCCGGGGGCCAGAAAGAAGCCACGTAGTAATCGGGATGGTTAGCTTTTTGGTGTACACAGAATGCCAGCACAGGTGCATCCAACAACAACCGTTATTAGCCACATCCTTGGTGTGCGCATAGACTGAGATCACGCATTAAACCGTCACCTGGAGGCCCTAATGGCCGAACTCTACAACGCCGCCGCACCCCATAGGGCCACCAACCTTTCAATCAATAGCGATCTGCTGCGTAAGGCCCGTGACCTGAACCTTAACTTGTCTGCGACGCTGGAACGAGCCCGAGAAGAAGAGCTCTCCAAACGCCAAGCCGAACAATGGGTTGCCGAGAATCGCGCTGCGATAAAAAGTTACAACGATTTTGTCGAACAACATGGATGCTTCGGCGACGAATTCAGGGAGTTTTGATGGCGCAGTTCGATGTGAGTCCTCTACGCTGCTGGTAAAATTCAAATTCTTGGTAAAAAGCTCCAGTCAATTCATTACCTTAATCATCATTAATCAGAAGATCCCACTGATATAGCAGGTTCTGTCCTACGTTAGCCCAGTGCTTCCATGTGGGAACGCGTCGGCATTGTGCATTTCTAACACCGATATTGGTCCAGTATTCCACTAACTCTCGACACTCACTCTGTGAATGCGCGCTGCCTGCAAGCAGATACTCTTCAAGAGCATGCTCTTCAGATACCAAAAAATAGTACTGATTTGTGAACATCGCTGTATAACCTGCCCAGATCACACCCCCCCAAAACGTGCAAACAATACAGAGCGACAGTATTATTGAAAACCAGCTATCTTCCTGACGATTGATCATTATTCGGCCATATAAATTAACTAAGAAAGCATAGTACGAAATCCCTATCCTTCCTGATTCGAAGAACTCTTTGTACCTACCAAGCGCACTTGCGACCTTTTAGGATCAAACCCTCCAAACGCGTTTACTTGAGATGCCACCACATTCCTCATCCCTAGATGAATCGCATAGAGTCACATACCTGCGGCATTTCCGTTATAGCCAGAAGCCTCGGCGGCAACTACCACCGCAGGAGTCTGCGTAAGAACGTATCTAGGTTTGCCATCAATCAATATGATATCAGGGGGAGTAAAGTTGAATTCCCGCGTCAAATTAAACTTTTCGTTTATGGCCCAAGACTCTCCTACTTCCTCTCCATGGATATTGGTTTCGCTCCAATAGCCGTGGGTAACAATATCTTCGCAAACCGCCTCAAACCCTTGATTGGGACTCTGTCCAAAAACTATGGGGTCATACCTGGAATGCTGAGCAACCCTGGTGGACCGCCGACTACGTGCGCTTCTCGTCAGCCAGCTCGAAATGCTCCAGCTGGTCCGCATAGGCTTTCTTGAACGCCGGACGGCTAGTGGCTCGGGTTACGTAGGCTTCTGTAGCCGGTCGGTTGCCGAAAGCGCGTACCTTCGGCACACGCAGCACGTCAGCCATCAGCAAATCCGCAACGGTGAAGCGATCAGCGACAAGCCAATCTCGCTGACACAAAACATCCTCAAGTTGATCAAGACGCTTGCCCATCCATCCGGCGAGTCCATTATTGGCATCACCAGAGATGGCGAGAAACCACCAGGGTACGCTGACCATTTCAATTGAGTTGAGTGCGGCAATAACCCATTGCTGTGTATGCGCGCGACCAACGGCATCGGGCGGCATCAACGTGTCGGATTTGCAGGCAAGGTGCAAAAGACCAGCGCCACTTTCGAACAGCTGCAGCTCTCCGTCACTCAACAACGGAACCTGTCCAAACGGTTGGCGCTCCAGGTGATTGGTTTCGCGGCCATCAAACGGGATCGTTTGCACCGTGTAGGTAAGCCCGGCTTCCTCGCAGGCCCATCTCAATCTCAGGTCGCGTACAAACCCACGTGGCCCTTCGGGCACCCAGTCGTAGGTCCAGATCGTCAATTCGTTCATGTCACTCCCTTTCCTTGGAAAGCCGCCCGCCGTCGTAAACGGCGACGTTTTTTGCGCCTGGAATGCGGACCCGCTTAAACCCACGCCTACCGCTCTTAACATGTGGAAACGGCCAGAGCTTCACCTGCACGGTTGCGTCTACCACGCGCAGGTCGGAATCATCCAGGTGTTCCTCCAGCCAGGCCGACTCAACGAGCGGATGGGGTGTGCCGGTTTCGGGTATGCGCTTTTCGGACTCACTCATGGCTACCTCCCGGTGGTTCCGTACAGGTGCCATAACAAAAGCTTAGTCCACTTTCTATGGGATCACTATGTAATCGCTGGCTGCCACCCGCTACGGCGATTGCTGATCGCCTTTCAAGCGACGGGTTCGTAAAACGGCGGTCACCGGCCAGGGTGACCAAGGCGATGCCGAAAGTGAAGAAACTTGATATCGCTACCCTCCGGCAAGGCTATGACGAAGGGTCGCTGGGCGTTTGCTCAAATTCCCAGCAGCGCCTTTAACCAACCCGTGTCCAGACACTGCTCCACCGAGTCTGCCAGCCGATCGAGCTGGCGCTCCCGGTGGGCTGCGTAATCCACCGCTTTACCCTGGTCCCGCAGGCCCCAGTGGGCCAGCAGCGATGCGCAGGCGGCCGGGTCGTCGAACACGCCGTGGAGGTAGGTGCCCATCACCCGGCCATCGGTGCTGATGGCGCCATCCACCTTATCCCCCAGGTTAACCAGGGGCCGTTCCAGCCCTGGGCCCGTGGTGACGCCGTTGTGGATTTCGTAGCCGGACACCGTTGATGCCTCCCCGGTGCCCGGCGCGCTCAGGGTGCCGCTTACCCGGGTCAGTTGCTTGCCCGCCACCATGCGGGTGTCGATGTCCAGCCAACCCAGACCGGGAGAGCTGCCGGGCTGGCCTTCCAGGCCGTCAGGATCGCTGACGGTTTGCCCCAGCATCTGGAAGCCGCCGCAAATGCCGAAGACGTGGCCACCGTAGCGCAGGTGGCGCTCAATCACCGAATCCCAACCGTTCGCCCGCATCCATTCGAGGTCACTGCGGGTGTGTTTGCTGCCGGGCAGGATGATCACGTCTGCCGGAGGCGGGGTCTGGTCCGGGCCGACAAAGGTCAGTTCGACACCGGGGTGAAGCCGCAGCGGGTCGAAGTCGTTGTGGTTGCTGATGCGCGGCAGCACCGGCACCACCACTTTCAGGGCGCCCGCTTCGTGCTCGCTGGAGGTGCCCACGCTGTCTTCAGCGTCGAGCACCAGGCCATGCAGGTAGGGCAACACCCCGTTCACCGGTTTGCCGGTGCGCTCGGCGAGCCAATCCAGACCCGGCTCCAGCAGGGCAATGTCGCCACGGAACCGGTTGATGATGAAGCCCTTGGTGCGCGCCTGCTCGGATTCGGAAATCAGTTCCAGGGTGCCCACCAACTGAGCGAATACGCCACCCCGGTCGATGTCGCCGACCAGCAGCACCGGGCAGTCCACCATTTCGGCGAAGCCCATGTTGGCAATGTCGTTGGCCCGCAGGTTGATCTCGGCGGGACTACCCGCGCCTTCGGCAATGATGACGTCGTAGCGAGCACTCAACGCCTGCCATGCGGCCAGCACCGACTTGCGGGCCTCGGCCTTGTAGGCGTGGTAATCGACGGCGTTCATATTGCCGTACACCTGCCCCCGCAGGATCACCTGAGCACCGCAATCGGTTTGCGGTTTGAGCAGCACCGGGTTCATGTCGCTGTGGGGTTCCAGGCCGCAGGCCAGGGCCTGCAGGGCAGTGGAGCGACCAATCTCGCCACCGTCCACGGTCACCGCGCTGTTAAGAGCCATGTTCTGGGGCTTGAACGGTGCCACCGACACGCCCTGGCGATGCAGCCAGCGGCACAACGCCGCCACCACCGTGCTCTTGCCGGCATCCGAGGTGGTGCCCTGGATCATTAGGGTGGTCATGAGGTTAGAGTTCTACCCCTTTTTGGGCCTTGATGCCCTGATCCTTGAAGGCGTGCTTGACCACTTTCATCTCAGTCACGGTGTCCGCCAGTTCGATCAGTTCCTTGGGTGCATAGCGCCCTGTCACCGTTACGTGCTGCATCTCCGGGCGGTTGAACAGGTCGTCCAGCACCCGGTCGAGGTCCAGGTACTCGTAGCGCAGGGCGATGTTGAGTTCGTCCAGGAGCACCATGTCGTAACTGGGGTCTTTCAGCATGTTGCTGGCGATTTCCCAGGCGGCTTCGGCGGCCTGGACGTCCTTTTGCCGATCCTGGGTGTCCCAGGTATAGCCATCGCCCATCACGTGATAATCCACATTGGGCAGATCCCGGAAGAAAGTGTCTTCGCCGGTGGTGAACTTGCCCTTGATGAACTGCACCACGCCGACTTTCATGCCATGGCCGAGAGCCCGGGCCACCATGCCGAAGCCGGAACTGCTCTTGCCCTTGCCGGGGCCGGTCAACACCAGCAACACGCCTTTCTCATTCTGGGCGCGGGCAATACGGTCCTGCATAACCTTCTGTTTGGCCGCCATGCGGCGGGCGTGGCGTTCGGGGTCTTTAGCATTCTCGCGCATGTCAGGCTCCTGATTGCACTGGATTATGTTGTACTGGATTAATAGGCAGATAGCGGCTGGCCACGGAACAGGGCTGTCACCAGCGCCGGTGCCGAGGGGAAGTAGCCATGGAAATAGGTGGCGGTCAGGCTGCCAACATGGAACACAGGTTCGGCCTCAGTGCCCGCCAGTTTGCGGGTGCGGGCCAGGGGCGGCAGCTCGGTGTCGAGACGGGAATGGTGGTAGGTGTGGCCACGCAGCTCGCCTTCGTCGGCCCGCAGGCTTTGCAGCCCGAGCCCTTGCAGCCGACTCTCCATCACCGCAGTTCCGGGCAGCAGCCCCAGCATTGAGTGGCGGTCACCCGCCTTATCCACCAAAGCCTCGGCACAGGCCATCAGGCCGCCGCACTCCGCCAGGATGGGCTTGCCGGCGCGATGGAACTCGCGGATCGTTGACAGCAGCCCGGTATTGGCCGCCAGGGTAGCAGCGTGAAGTTCAGGGTAGCCCCCCGGCAGCCACAACGCGTCGGCGTTGGGAAGAGCGGCATCCGCCAGCGGAGAAAAATAAACCAGCTCCGCTCCCAGCGCCTCCAACAGGTCGATGTTGGCGCGGTAAATAAAGGCGAAGGCGGCGTCCCGGGCGATGGCAATCCGCACACCCGCCAGGGTCTGCTCCGGTGCCGCTGGCCGGTGCGCACTCAGGCTGACGGTCGCGGGCAGGCGGTCCAGTCCGGCCTTGGCCAGCACTGCAGCGGCGGCGTCGAGCTGGCGATCCAGATCGGCAATTTCAGAGGCCTGGACCAGTCCCAGATGGCGGTCCGGAATGGCCATGGCCTCGTCACGGGGGATCGCGCCTAGCAGGTCGATACCGTCCGGCAGGCTGTCCGCCAGCATTTCACCATGGCGGGGACTGCCAATGCGGTTGGCAATGACCTCATGAATCTGCACATTGGGGCGAAAACTGGCCAGCCCCAGCGCCACGGCACCAAAGGTCTGCGCCATACCGCGGGCATCAATCACCGGCAGCACCGGCAAGCCCGCCAGGGCCGCCAGATCCGCGCTGGACGGGTCGCCATCGAACAGCCCCATCGCGCCTTCCACCAACACCAGGTCAGCGTCCCGGGCGGCTTCGGCCAGGCGCCAGCGACACTCGTCCTCGCCGGTCATCCAGGGGTGCAACTGGTACACCGGCTGGCCCGATGCAACCTCAAGCACCATCGGGTCGAGGTAATCCGGCCCATGCTTGAATACCCGCACCTTGCGGCCGGCATTACGATGCAGTCGCGCCAACGCCGCGGTAACAATGGATTTGCCCTGGCCGGAGCCGGGGGCGGTAATCAGGGCGGCCGGTACCTGGCCGGTGATCATGTCAGTCACAGGGTCTCCTCAGCGCACCGGTACAAACACCGGGGCACCATCCAGTTCAGTCGTGGCCAGTCGTTGGCCATAGAGGCTTTCCAGTGCCTCGGGCACCAGCATCTGCTGTGCTGGTCCCCAGCAGGCTTCGCCATCGGGGTACAGCAACAGCACGTGGTTACACCAGCGGGCAGCAAGGTTGAGGTCGTGCAGGCACATGAATACCGCCCGGCCGTTGACCGCTTCTTCCGTCAGCAACTCCATCACTGCAATCTGGTGATGGAGGTCAAGGTGATTGGTGGGTTCATCCGCCAGCCAGATCGCCGGTGACTGGGTCAGCACGGTCGCAATGGCAACTCGCTGGCGCTCGCCCCCCGACAGGGTGCTGACCAGCCGGTCCGCCAGGTGCGCCACATCCAGGCGGGTCAGCGCCCGCCGCGCCAATGCGAGATCATCGGCAGACTCCATCTGCCAGCTCGACAGGAACGGGTGACGGCCAATGAGTGCAGTTTCCAGTACCGTGGCCGGGAAACCGTCCTGACGTTCCTGGAACACCAGCCCCAAATGGCGGGCAATCTGCCGGCGCTTCAGCGCCAGCAGTGGCTGACCATCCAGCAGCACCTCGCCAGAGCGGGGTGCCCGCAGGCCCGCCAGCGTATGCATCAGGGTGGTCTTGCCAGCGCCATTTGGCCCAAGCACGCCCCAGACCTGGCCTGGTTCGATGTTCAGGCTCAGGGGCCGGCCATCGTCGCGGCCGGGGACATCAATGATCAGCTCGGTGGTCTGTAACCGGGTCATCAGCGGCTCCGGTACAACAGCAACAGGAACGTGGGTACCCCCAACAGAGCGGTGATCACCCCGACGGGTAACTGTTCCGGGGCAATGATGGTTCGCGCCAGGGTATCCGCCAGCACCAGCAGGATGCCTCCGGCCAGGGCACAGGCCGGCAGGATCAGGCGCTGGTCGTTCCCCAACACCAGCCGCAACATATGGGGCACCACCAGCCCGACAAACCCGATACTGCCGGCGGTGGTCACCGCGACGGCGGTCAGCAGGCTGGCCACCACATAGATCCCCCATTCGAGGGGCCGGACCGCGACCCCCAGGGCTGCCGCCTGCATGGGGCCACGCGCCAGTACGTTCAGGCTGCGGCCAAGGGGCAGGACCAGCAGGCAGGCCACCACCAGTACCGTGATCGCCAGCCAGGGCGTACCGGCGTAGGACAGGTCTCCCATCAGCCAGTACAGCATTCCCGGCAGGCGCTGGGCCGGGCTAATGGCCAGCATCAGGGTGATAATCGCGCCCCAGCCCGCTGCCACCACCACACCGGTCAATAACAGACGGGACGGCGTCCAGCTTCCGGTGCCGTGGGCCAGCCCGAACACCAGCACGGTCGCGATCATCGCCCCGGCGAACGCCGAACCAGACACCACCAGGCCACCAAGCCCCGCCAACATGGCCAGCAACGCCCCCACCGCTGCACCGCCGGAAAGCCCCAGCACATAGGGGTCAGCCAGGGGGTTTCGCAACAGCACCTGCATCAGCGCGCCCGCGACCGCCAGCAGGCCACCAGTGGCCAGGGCGGCAAGGGTTCGCGGCACCCGCAATTCAAGGATCAGGGTCCGCTGCAGCTCCGTGCCCTGCCCGGTCAGCACCGCCCACACATCCGCTGGCGCAACCGAGGCACTGCCAACGGTCACCGACAGCAGAAACGACATGGCCGCGGCAACGGCCAGCAAGGTCAGCGGGAGCCAGTATCCCCTCATGCCCGGGACGCTCGTTGGCGTAAACGGGCTGGATTAACGGCGGCCACGGGCAATCTCCAGCTTTTCACAGAACAGTTCGCTGCCCTGCAACATTCGCGGGGTGGGCCGCTGGATCAGCGAGGGCGGCACAAAGAACAGGTTACCGGCCCGGGTCGCACTCAGGCTGGAATACTGTTCCCAGCGGGTTAACCAATCCCGGTTTTCCTCACCCATGCCACCGGCCAGGATGGCTTCGGGGTTGGCTTCCAGAACCGCCTCGTCGCCAATCCGGGGAACCAGTCGCGGCAATTCGCCAAACACATTGCGCCCACCACACAGGGTGATGACCTTACCAATCAGGTGTTGGTCATTCACTGTCATCAGGGGTTCATCCCAGACCTGGTAGAACACCGGTACCGGTGCCCGCTGGCTGTAGCGCGCCGACAACTCTGCCATGCCCCGGCGGAACCGCTCGGCCTCGGCCCAGCCCTGTTCTTCCGTGCCGGCCAGGGTGGCCAGCCGCTCGATGACCGACGACACCGCGTCAAAGTCACGGGGCTCAATGGAAAACACCGGTATGCCCAAGGCACGGATGGTGCTGATCTGCTCCTGGGGGTTGCCGGTCACCCAGGCAATCACCAGATCCGGGCGCAGCGACACCAGTTTTTCCAGGTCCAGGCGGGTATGGCTGCCAACCGACGGCACAGTTTTCGCCTCTGGCGGGTAGTCACTCCAGGCGACCACCGCCACCACCTGGTCGCCGGCACCGGCAGACCACAACAGCTCCGATGCCCCCGGCGACAGCCCGGCGATGCGCTGGGCCGGTGACGGCAGGCAAACCTGTTCGCCGATATCGTCGGTGGCACAGACCTCGGCCCGGGCTGGCAGGGTCGCCACCAGCAGCAGGGCCACAAGGGCGTGTTTGATCAGTTTGCTTGGCATAGGTCGAGTCGGTTTCCAGTTTGCCTGCACAGTTGCGATTGCAGTGGCTCAGTGCCCAGGGGCGCGCCGCCCTGACGGGCATTGTCGAAAGCTTCCCTCTGGGCCGGTTCCAGCTGGTCGGCCACCCAGTCCATCAGGGGGTGGTCCGGCCGGGTGTGTCCGTCGCCGGGCAGGCCATGGTCAATGATGTTCTGGGCAAAGTCCCGAACCAGCGGTTCCAGGGTCAGCCAGCTGGCGTCCCAGTAGCCACGCTTGGCTGCGAGCAGTGCCGTTGCCTGCATATGGGTCTTGACGTGCACATTGTTGCCCTGGGACAGGAAATCATCCAGTCCAATGTTGTGACGGTCCTGGAAGTACACCTGGTTGACCTCATCCCACACCCAGGACTTCACCACCTGGGGACTGGTGATCTGCCACCCCCACAGGTTGTCCAGGAAATCGCTGCCCATGGTGCGGGCACCGGCGTAGTCGTGGTCCATCAACGGCCGGATCCACTGGGGGTTGAGGTTACGGGACTGCAATTCCAGCAGCAACGCCCGCTGCAGGCTTTGTACCTTGGGGTTGTCCGGGTTGGCGTACTGCAACACCCGGTTCTCCGGCGCCTGGCCACTGACCTGTTCGATGGCGTTGGACAGTCCACCCTGATAGTCAAAGCCATCGTCGTTGTCGATCAGACCGTACAGGTGACTGGCCCGGCCCAGGTAGGTGCGGTCAACCCGCGCCAGCATCCGGTCAAAGGCCTGGTGTTCCGCTTCGCCCAGACGGTTGCTGCCATAGGCATGGCCCATCCGCCGGCGGTAGGCATTGGCCAGCTCGTCGCGGCTGCTCCAGGCTCCAGTACGGGTGGCCAGCCGGTTCACCCCGGCGCCATAGGCACCGGGCGCGGTTCCAAACACCCGCAGCGCCGCCAATGCCCCTGCCTCACCGGCGGCAACACCGTTTGCCAGCATCGCGCGGGTGTCCTCCACCCACCGCGCCGCCACCCGGTTGATCGCCAGCGGCTCAGCATCGGTGCTGTCCATGCCCTCCGGCAATGTGGCCAGGGTCTGGGTCAGCGCCGTATCCAGCTCGGGATAGTGACGGCGGATGGTGTCGGCGGAACCGGCCAGGGCCAGCAACACCGCCTGGTCGAGCCATTGCAGCTGGTTGCCGTACAGGTCGCGGAACAGGCCGGAGGTGGTGAACAGGACGTCACGGCGTTCGCCACGGACCTGCCCTTGCCCTACCGGGAGGCGTTCCAGCCCCTTGACGATACCGCGGCTGTTCCAGACCGGCTGGACCCCCAGCAGGTGCAAACCAAAGGCCACCATCACCCCTTCGTCACGAACTGTGTCGGACGCCCAAAGCACCAGGGCCTCGCTGCCGTCATCGGCGGCCTGGTCCTGGCTTCGGGCCTCATTGGCCAGTTCTTCCGCCAGGGTCCAGGCCACCCGTGTTGGGATCAGGTCGCCGGAGAGTGCGTGGAAGTTACGGCCGGTGGGCAGCACTGCCGGGGTGCGCAAGGGATCGTTGCCCTGCCCCGGTGCGACAAAACGGCCCTCCAGCCCCGCCAGGAAACTGGCCTTTTCCGACGCGGGCGACGCCGCCAGTCCAGCTTGCCATTGCTCTGGAACGGTACCGGCGTCGCCCGCCATTGAAGCCAGCATGGTATCGATGGCCTGCGCATCCCAGTCGCGGCCAAACACATGCAGCCCCAGGGGCATGAACTGCTCCTGAACGTCGGTGACGTAGTGGCCGGCTTCATGGACCAGGATGTCTTCGGAAATGGTGTCCAGCGACACTTCGTCCTCGGCCAGTCCGGCTTCGCTGGCGATGGTCTGTTCAATGGTTTCCGCCAGGTTGAGCTGACGGATTTTCTGTCTCAGCAGCTCCACCGCCCGGCGACTGGTCGGGCTGTCCGGGGATACCGCGGCTTCGTGGGTTTCCACCAGCTGACGGATCTCCAACAGCTCGTCGTAAAGCTCGGTGGCGGCCAGCGGGGGCGTCAGGTGGCTGATCATCACGGCCAGCGCCCGGCGCTTGGCCTGAATGCCCTCGCCAACACCATCCACGATATAGGGGTAGATCAGCGGCAGGTTGCCGCTTAGCAGCTCCGGATAATCGTCGTTGGTCAACCCCGCCCGCCGCCTGGGCAGGAATTCACGGGTGGAGTGGCGACCGATATAGACCAGCGCGTCAGCCTGGAACTGACTCCGCAGCCAGTGATAGAAGGCCACGTACTGGTGTGTCGGCGGGAAGGTGGTGTTGGCGTGCAGCAGTTCTTCATTCACTTCCCAGCCTCTGGGTGGCTGGGGACCAATAAAGACATTGCCAAAACGCAGTCCGGGAAAGATCAGGGCGTCGTCCACCACCATCGACTGACCCGGCGCACGGCCCCAGCCAGACAACCCGGGGAAGCCACTTGCCAGCAAGGCGTCCCTGGCTGCTTCTACCTCAGCCCGGCTGCCGCCTTCATTCAGCCGCTGCAACCATCGGCTCTGGTAGTCGTCCAGCCGGCTCACCGCCAGCGGGCGGGCCGGATGGTCCAGGTTTTCCAGCAGGTGACGAAGATCCCGCACGCCCCGATCCAGCAGGGCCAGGGCGATGTCGTGCTCGCCGGCTTCAAAGGCCTGCTGCAGACGCTGATGCAGGTAGCCCACCGGGCCGTTTTCCATTTCCGCCTGCACCACCTCCGGCAGGGTATTGAAATAACCCTGGTAGGCGTCTGCGGTCATGGATGCCGCACGGGGAGCCATCTCCCGCAGTGCCCGGGGGTCATCCGGCAGGCTCACGCCCTGTTGCTGGATCATGTCCAGCAGGGCTTGTGGAGACTCCGGCAGGGGGCCGGTACGGTAGCCCTCGGCTTGCAGCCAGTGCAGCATTTCCCACAGGGTGGCCGGAACATCCAGGCTGTCGGCACCGATGTTCTGACGTCCGGGCGGGTGGTTGTAGTAAATCAGGGCCACCCGTTTGTCGGCATTGGCCTGGGTTTGCAGGCGCTGCCATTTGCCCAGGCGCTCTGCTAAGGCCGTGACCCGCTCCGCCACCGGCACGGTCAGGGTAAGCCGTACACCAGTTTGTTCATCGATGACCGGTGGTCGTGCCACCGCCAGCGCCATCGGCTGGCTGATGCCCTGAAGTTCCGGCATCGCCAGCTGGTAATGGATCGAGTCAGACGGCAAGCCATCCACCGACAGCCGCCACTGGCTTTCGGTCCGGTCTGGCAGGCGAATGCCCTTGATCACCGGCACATCCAGCTGGGTCAGGGCGGCGGTTACCGCTTCCCGGCCATCGCCACCACCGACGACAAAGTCCTGCAGGCTGACCAGTCCCGCCAAGGTCGCTGGGCCAATGGCCCGGGGCAATTCTTCGACCGCCTGCAAGCTGGCACCGCCCCAGCGGGCGAGGACGCCAAAGCACTGGATGCGCCGCTTCTCCAGTTCCCAGCAAGCCTGGTTGAGCAATTCACGGTCACCGGGGCGATCGCCGCTGTCCAGATCCAGCAAGGCAACCACCGGACCGGGGTTGAGGCCCAGGTCTCCGCTCGACACCACGGTCTTGCCCTGTCGGTAATACCGTATCGCTGCACGAGGGCTCGGAGCTGCCACGGTCAGCGATTCCCCGGCCTGCACCAGCAACCAGGTCATCAGGTTGGCCAGGTGCTCCGGGGTACGGCCCTGGTAGTAGGCCCGTCCTTCCAACCATTGCGCCTGGTCCGCAAAGGCGGCCTGCTGCTGGCGCAGGTGATCCAGCGGCGCAACGTTGGCGGCGGGTGCCGCCACCACGGCATCAAACTGTGGTTTGTCCAGCGTTGCCAGTGGCCACTGACCATTCAGGTGGGACAGCTTGACCAGCCGCCGGTCGCTGTTGATTGCCAGCACCGGCACGGCACCGGTAGCCACCCGGCTGCGTATCCGGCGTTCCAGGCGTTCGACCTGGTCACCGAACACCGCCGCCAGCAACAACGCATCGGCCCCGGCCAGCAGCTGGTCGAGATCGTGGTCGGTCAACAGGGCGAGCTGGTCCGGGGTGCGCAGCAGCACCCGGTGATCCGGGTGCTGCTCAACGAAAGCATGGGCGCCCGCGGCCAGTTCCGCCGCCGAACGGTCAGAGACCACGCCCACAAGGGTGGCGGCACTGGCCCACACGGGCACCAGTACCAGCAACAGAGCCAGGACGCCGGCTAACCCGCCGGCAGGGAATCGGCGCACCACGACTTACTGGAAGTCGTAACGGACGGACAGCATGCCGGTACGGCCGGCGGCGATGTACTTCGCACCGCTGAAACGCTGCGCAGTGGCATATTCACGATCAAACACGTTGGCCACGGTCAGGCGGGTTGACCAGTTGCGGGCAAATGCCCAGCTGGCACGAAGATCCAGGGTGGCATAACCCGCCAGCTTCTTGGTGTTGGCCGCATCATCGTAACGTTCGCCCTGGACGTGGTAGGTGGTGCCCACGGACCAGTTGGTAAAGTCATGATCGAGGTCGACCCGCATGGAACGGTCACTGCGGCGACGCAGGCGGTTGTCGGTCTCGGTATCACGAGGGTCGGTGTACGCCAGCGCTGTTGCCAGCCGCCAGCCATCAACGTTCAAACCAGCCGCCAGTTCGGCACCACGAATCCGGGCCTTGCTGACATTGGCCGGGGACAGTGTCAGGGTCGGTACATCGAAGTGCAGTTCAATCAGGTTGTCGACGTCCATCTGGTAGAGCGCCAGGTCCCAGAACCAGTTCAGGTAGCTACCGCCAACCCCAATTTCATAGGCATCGGACTCCTCGGGCTTGAGGTCCGGGTTGCCGGAATAGGCACTGCCGTCGTTATACACTTCGGTCGGGTAGTACAGATCGTTAAACGTGGGCCCCCGGAACGCGGTGCCATAGCTGGCTCGTACCCGGTGGTAACGGTCGATGGAGTGGCCCAGGGCAATGCCGCCGGTCTCGTTCTTGCCGTAGGCTTCGTTATCATCGCCACGCAGACTCAGCTGGACGTCGGTGGGACCGAAATGCAGGCGCAACTGGCTAAACAGGGCGGAGTTTGAGCGGCTGTTTTCGTCAAACGCGGTGGTACTTTCCACCGACTCATCCTGCAACTCTGCACCCAGCACCCATTCGTGGACATTCATGGTCAGGGTGTTTTCCCAGCGCCCGGTGCGGGTTTGGGTATTGAAGGTAGAAGCGCCGTAACTGGTGACGTTGTCCTGTTCATCCCGCGCTTCGGAAAACTGGATTGATGAACGCCAGTAATCGCTGACCGGGGTATCCAGGCGGAAGCCTGCTGTGCGGATGGTGAAGTCGGTTTCACCGCCTTCAAATTCAGTGTTCCCCGTGGACTCCATAAAGACCAGCGCGGCTTCGCCACCGTTGTCGAATTCATGGGTCATACGGGCAACGCCCGCGGAGTTACGGTAGCCCTGATCTTCC
Organism: Marinobacter zhejiangensis; assembly: GCF_900114775.1. Taxonomy (GTDB): domain Bacteria; phylum Pseudomonadota; class Gammaproteobacteria; order Pseudomonadales; family Oleiphilaceae; genus Marinobacter; species Marinobacter zhejiangensis. The sequence goes on along the minus strand of NZ_FOUE01000001.1, from coordinate 948,995 downwards.
CCTCCCTCGACCAACGGTGCTCCGTCCGATTCCTTGTGCAGTCCGTTCAGGCTGAGACGGGTACGGCCAGTGCTGACGGCAACCCCGGCGTTGACCCGCTGGGTATCGAAATTGCCGGCAGCCCCCTCGATCCAGCCGTGCTGGCCTGGCCGGGGATCGACGGTGAATGCCTGAACCACACCACCCACCGCATCCGCACCGTACAGGGAGCTGCGCGGCCCGCGGACGATTTCAATCCGCTCCACCAGCTCCACCGGCACGAACTGCCAGGGGGCCCCGCCACTGGTGGCGGAACGCAGACGAATGCCATCAATCATAAAGACCGTGGAGTCGCTGCCGGTACCACGGGTGTAAACGCTGGTGTTCTTGCCAAACGAGCCGTTGGAGACGATGTCGATCCCCGGTTGCCCCCGCAGCAGGTCCTGCAGCTCAGCCGGGTTCTGGGCCTTGATGTCTTCTTCGCGGATCACTGTGACCGAGGACAGGCTTTCACCGATGGTCATTGGCCCGGCGGTGCCGGTCACCACGATGGTTTCCATTTCAGATACCGGGGCGTCGGCACCTTCGGCCATGGCAGGGGCCGTGAACAAAAGCAGGGAGGAGGAACAGCCGGTCAGGGCAAGGACCGGAAACTTCTTGGGAAAACGCATAATCAACAGCTCGCTGGCATCCCGTGCGCACCCGCACGGAGAGTCTTCTGGTGCTGCGATGAAACGGACGGGAGGTGGGCTGACAATGCGGACTTGGGGAAAACACTGGCCGGATTTACCCACCACCGCTGCCCACCGCAACGTCTGGTGTGTCATCAGGCCGGTCTCCGGGCTTATGAGCAGAACCCTGAGGGGTTCGGGGCTGACCGCCTTCCCATACCGTGGGGTACAGTGGCGCGTTCGATCAACCTTGACTCAATTACCGTTGCGGGGGCAGCGCCGGATTGTCACCGGCTTCCCGTTTCACTTCCGGATGGCTTATCCGGGAGCACCTGAAAACGCGCGGCAAGGCTACCAACTGATGATTAATTGGTCAACGATCTTTGCCGCCCAGACTGCAGTCTGCCAGCGCCTGGGCAAGGCGCTGCCATTCCGCTTCTGATCCGGGCAACCCAATCCTCAGTGCCGGTGGGTGTTCAAACTCACGCACCAGGATGCCTTGGCGGGCCAACTGTTCGGCAAGGTCGGCCGCTTGCTCAGTCACCACATAGCGAAACAGCAGGGTGCCGCCGGTGGGGGTTAACCCGGCATCGCTCAGCAGGGTATGCAAGCGCCCACTTTGGCTGGCAAGCCGCTCCGCCATGGCTGTTCGCCAGGACTCGTCCGACACCGCCCGCGCCATCACATAGCGGGCAGGGCCACTCACCGCCCAGGGCCCGACTGCGGCTGCTAGCGGCTCTGCAACGCTCCGCTCCGCAAGCACAACCCCGGCCCGCAACCCAGCCAGGCCATAGAACTTACCCAGGGATTTCAGTACCACCAACCCGGCGCGATCGGTGTAGGCTGCAACACTGATACCCGGCACCCCTTCGGCGAAGGCCTCGTCCACCACCAACCAGCCGCCGTCAGCCGCCAACCTCTGATGCCAGGCCAGCAGGCGTTCAACGGGAACGCTCTGACCGGTTGGGTTGTTGGGCTGAATCCACACCAGTACGTCGAGCTCGTCCAGCCAGTCGTCGCCACCTTCGACCATCGCGGAGGTTACCCCAACCACTTCGTGACCAGCCGAACGCCAGCCATGGCCATGCTCCCGGTAACCGGGCATCGCCACTCCGACACGACCAGGGCGACGCAGCCGCGGCAGGGTCTGGATCGCACACTGGCTCCCCGGGACCGGGACACATTCCGCCAGGGCCGGTGCCCCGGTCCAGCGGCGAAGCTCGGTGTCCAGGCCATCATCGTCTTCCGGCAAACGCTGCCAAACCGAGAGCGGCAGCGTCGGAACCGGCCAGCTCTCAGGATTGATCCCGGTGGACAGATCCAGCCACTGGTCACGGGGAATGCCCCAGGTGCGGGCCGCTTCGTTCAGCCGGCCACCGTGGAAAGGGCGCGCAGGTTCTGTCACTGCCAACCTCCTGCGGCCAAGGCCAACAGCGCAACCAGCACCAACACCGCCAGCCATAGCGCAACGCCACGGCGCACCAGTGCGATGGCACGGTAAACCGTGGCCGCACCGGGCTTTGGCCCCTGCCCCAGGTGCGGCCGTTCCTTAATTCCGCCGGCATAGGGCGCGGGGCCACCGAGGGTAACCGCCAGGGCTCCGGCACCGGCCGCCATCACCGGGCCAGCGTTGGGGCTGTCCCAGACCCGCCCCTGACGCTGCCAGCACTGCCAGGCCAGACGGGTGTTACCCAGCAGGGCATAGGTCAGCGCCGTCAGCCGGGCCGGTATCCAGTTCATGGCGTCATCAACCCGGGCAGCCACTCGTCCAAACTTCAGGAAACGTTGATTGCGATACCCCCACATGGCATCCAGGGTGTTGACCATTCGGTGCAACACCACGCCGGGAATGCCCGCCACCAGGAACCAGAACAAGCTAGCAAAGACCGCATCAGCGCCATTTTCCAGCATCGATTCACTGGCCGCCGCCGCGACCCCGGCTTCATCCAGCGCTGAGGCCTGGCGGCTGACAATACGGCCAACCTGCTCTCGCGCCAGCTCAAGGTCACCCGCCGCCAACGGGGCAGCAACAGCCTCACCGTGCTCCGCCAGCCCTCGTAAAGACATCGCCAGCCACAACACCACGGCTCCAACCACCATCAGCCAGGGCTGGGGCAACAGGGCGTCCACCACCACCGCCAACACCAGTGGCAGGATCACCACGACCACAAAGGCCAACAAGCCCCGACCGACCGTCGAGCCATCGCGGCGGTTCAGCCTTGCTTCCACCCGGGAGACCATCGCCCCGAAACCCACCAGCGGGTGCCAGCGGCTCGGTTCACCCAGTAGCCGGTCCAGCACCACCGCGACCACGCAGGCCAATACGGAATAACCTAATCCTTCCAACGTCACATCTGCCCTTACCAGTTCGGCGCCCAGTCTACTCGACCTTGACACGGTTTTGACCAGGCACCACCATCGTGACCACTTTTCCCTGCCTGGAACCCAACCATGACGCTGCCCACGAGCTGGACCTCTCCCCCACCCCTGCCGGATGACCGTTTCCGCAACGAAGCGCTGGAGCGCCAAGCGGTGCTCACCAAACCTCCGGGCTCACTGGGCCGACTCGAAGAGGTTGCGGTTGAGCTCGCAGGCCAGCAAGGCAGCGGGCGGCCCTCGGTCGATCAGGTTCATATCGCCATTTTCGCCGGTGACCACGGCGTCTGTGCCGAAGGCATTTCCGCCTTTCCCCAGGAAGTGACCGGCCAGATGATTGCCAACTTCGCCCATGGTGGCGCCGCCATCAGTGTCATGGCCCGCCATCTGGATGCCACCCTGGAAGTGATCAACCTGGGCACGGTGACGCCGGTCCCGGATCTGCAGGGCGTAAACCAGCTGCAGATCGCACCAGGCACCGCCAACCTGGCCGTTGAACCGGCCATGACCCCACACCAGGTCAGCGCCGCACTGCAGGCCGGCGACGATGTGGCGGAGCGAGCCGCAGCAGCCGGTGCCCAGCTGTTTATCGGTGGCGACATGGGCATCGGCAACACCACCACCGCCGCCGCGCTGGCCTGCGCTCTGCTGGATGCCTCCGCCAGCGACCTCGCCGGGCCGGGCACCGGTCTCGATGCCCAGGGCGTCAGCCACAAGGCCGAGGTCATTGGCCGGGCCCTGACCCGCCATGGCGATAACCGCGACCCACTGGCCGTTCTCGGATCGCTGGGTGGCCTGGAGATTGCGGCGCTCACCGGTGCCATTCTCGGCTGTGCCGCCCGCCGGATTCCGGTGCTGGTGGATGGGTTTATCGTCTCGGTCGCCGCCCTGGTGGCGGTTCGCCAGCAGCCAGTGGCGCGGCAGTGGCTGCACTTCTCCCACCGCTCCGGTGAGCCGGGGCACAACCGCGTGCTTGCGGCGATGGAAGCACAACCGTTACTGGACCTGGGCATGCGTCTGGGGGAAGGCAGTGGCGCTGCCGTTGCCCTGCCGCTGTTGCGCTCCGCCTGTGCCCTGCACAACGACATGGCCAGTTTCGCCGGTGCCGGTGTCAGCAACAAGGAAGCGTGAGATGAACCACCAGACCACAACCATTGACCTGATTCGCCATGGCGAACCGGAAGGCGGTCCCAAGTTCCGGGGCAGCCAGGACGACCCCCTGAGCGTGCTCGGCTGGCAGCAGATGCGATCGGCCATTCAGGACGAAGACCAGTGGGATGTCATTGTGACGTCGCCACTGCTGCGGTGCATCGAATTTGCCACCGAAGTGGCAAAACAGCGCAATGTGCCCCTGCATGTCGAAGACCGGCTGCGGGAAGTGAATTTTGGCGCCTGGGAAGGCAAGACCACCGCCGAGGTGATCGCTGCCGAAGGCAACAAGCTGTCCCGGTTCTGGGAAGATCCGGTCGCCAACACCCCACCCGGCGGCGAGACCATCATCGACTTCAATCAACGGGTTGTTGAGGGCTGGCAACACTGGCGCGACCAATTGGCGGGCCAGCGGGCGCTGGTAGTCTGCCATGGTGGGGTCATTCGCATGATCCTGGCGGACGTCATGGGCATTCCGCTGCAGAAGTCCTTTGGTGCGGTTTCCGTGCCGTTTGCCTGTCGCAGCCGTATCCGGGTTGATCAGTCCGACTTCGGTACGCTGACCAGTTTGCATAGTCACGGATAGCAGACTGTAGCCTGAGAGGTTCGGAGTAAACGGTCAGGAGGAACGCTTGTTCCACTCTCCTCTAAGGTACATCCATGTACCTGTCGGAGACCGCGACATCCATGCCGCTGTTCCACAAGCGCTCCTCCTGACCGCAGCCCGAGCACTTCCGATATCGCAAGATGCCGTTCCAGACGCCTGTGAGATATCTCCATTTCCTATGGGTGTCTGGTGGTGGGGCTTTCGTAGCAGCGGCATGGATGCCGCGCAGCCCGGCAGGCACATGGATGTGCCTTAGAGGGCGGCGGAGAAAGCCCCACCACCAGACACTTGCTCCAATCTGACAGGCTGCCAACAAAAAACCGCATCGCCCAAATCAGCACGATGCGGTTTTCGACAAGACCAAAGGCCCTACATCATGAGGTTTTCGGGGTAACCAGCGGCCACCAGAACTCGAAGGAATCCAGCAGCGACAGGAACTCGTCGAACTTGCCGCTGTCGCCTTCGAGCTCAGCGTCCCCCGACTCAACCAGGTCGGTCAGTTTTGAGGTGCCCAGGATCACCTCATTGAACTTGGCCCGATCCACGGTGAACGACACGTCCGCGTCACCGAAGGTCTCGCTGTAGTAGTTCAACACGCCGTTTTCGATGGCCACTCCGTAATCTTCGTCAATGTCCGGCAAGGTGATGTTCATCCGGATGACCTTGCCTGCGGCTTTCGGCCCATTGAGTTTGATGGCCATGAAATCGAGGAACATATCCATCGTCATCGATTGGACAATGTCTGGTGCCGCGGTGTTCGGAACCGGCAACTCCTGAATGCCGTTTCTCAGTTCCTGGGCGCCACTCAGGTAGAAGTTACGCCAGGGGCCGCTTTCCGCCTGGTAGCCCATCTGTTCGAGGGCGTCCGCCAGCAGGTAGCGGGCTGACTGGTTGTCCGGCTCCGCCATCACCACCTGGTCCATCACCTGGGCCACCCAACGATAGTTGCCTTCGTCGAAGTCCTTCTGCGCCATTTCGATGACCCGGTCGGCGCCGCCCATGTATTCAACGAGCTTTATACCTGCGTCTACCGGCGGCAATGGATGCAGGCGCGACGGGTTGCCGTCGAACCAGCCCAGGTAGAAATTCCAGACCGCTTTTACGTCATGGTTCACCGATCCGTAGTAACCCCGGTTCGGCCAGAAGTTGGCCAGCTCATCCGGTAATTCGATCATTTCAGCGGCTTCCACCATGTTGTAGCCCTGGTTGGCCAGGCGCAGGGTCTGGTCGTTCAGGTACTTGTACATGTCTCGCTGCTTCTTGAGCAGTTCCAGCACCCGGTCATTGCCCCAGGTTGGCCAATGGTGTGGCGCGTACAGCACCTCCACGTCGTCCCCCCAACGCTCGATGGTTTCATGCAGGTAGCCAGACCAGGCAGCGGCGTTACGGACCTTTGCCCCCCGCAAGGTGTAGAGGTTGTGGAGGGTATGGGTGGCATTCTCTGCAGCCGTCAGCGCTTTCAGCTCGGGAATGTAGAAATGCATCTCCGCGGGTGCTTCCGTGCCCGGAGCCAGCAGGAATTCGAAGGTCAGCCCATCAATGTCCAGAGTCTGGCCCGTTTCGGTGATGAAATCGGTGGGTGTAATCAGGGTTGGTTCCCCGGTCGAGGTACCCAGCCCGAGGCCCGTACCCATACTGCCCTGTGGGCCTTTTTCCAGCAGGTTGCCATACATGTAGCTGGCACGACGGCTCATGTGGTTACCGGCGTAGACGTTCTCGCTCACTGCCTCTTCGACGAAGTGTTCAGGGGCAATGATCCTGACCTTGCCGGACTGCACGTCGGCTTCATCCACCACCCCGCGGACGCCGCCGAAATGGTCAATATGGCTATGGGTATGAATGACCGCAACCACCGGCCGCTCCCCCCGGTGCTCCCAATAGAGGTCCAGGGCCGCCCTGGCCGTTTCCCTGGAAATGCAGGGATCAATCACGGTGATGCCAGCCTCGCCTTCAATGAAGGTAATGGTGGACAGGTCGGCCCCCTGCACCTGATAGATTTCCGGCGTCACTTCAAACAGGCCGCCTTTGGTCAGCAGCTGGGCCTGGCGCCAGAGGCTCGGGTTGACAGTGTCGGGCGCATCCTGCCCCTGAACAAACTGATAGGCCGACAAGTCCCATACCGTGCGGCCATCCTCCGCCTGGATCACACCGTTGTTTGGCAGCGGGGCAATGAAACCGCGGTCGGTATCCTCGAAATCCCTGGTGTCATCAAATGGCAGGGTATTCAGCAGCGCCGCATTGGCCGCCCGCGTCACTTCCGAGGCGGGCTTGGGCTCAGCCGTCAACGCGGTTTGTGGGGTCTGGGTCTGGGTCGTTGCCGTGGCTTGCTCAGCACTGTCGGATTCCGACGTGCAGGCCGACGTCGAAACAAGCAGACAGGACATGATGGCCGCAGCCAGCCGTCCACGGGGGTGAGTCAGTCGCATTTGTAATACTCCCTGATAAGGTCGGCATTCCCTGAAAAGCGACAACTACCTGATTGTTATAACCACCTCTGAACTGCGAGCGTCAGCAATGAGCATGGACCACAATTTTCGGAACGGCAAGAGCAGGCATCATCCCGGTCAGACTTGCTAAAACGCTGGTCAGGAGCTTTGTTATTCAATGGGGAAACAAATGGGGAGCGCATTCATTGGCAATGCACCTATTAGGGAGGATGGACATGAGCAGGGTTCTTCACTCGTTGGTACTGGCACTCACCCTTGGCCTGACAACGACAGCAGCACACGCACAGGACAGCGGCAACAATGCGGCCGCCCAAGCCAACAATCCGCTGGCGAACACAACCGCGTTCAACATCCAGAATTACTACATTGATGAACTCACCGGCACCAATGAGGATGCCAACCAGCTCATCCTGCGCTACGCCAAGCCAATGACCCTGGGCGATGCCAACTGGGTGATGCGGGCTTCACTACCGTTCAACTCCTACCCGGTGGGGGTTAACGGTGCCCATGAGGCTGGCATGGGGGATTTCGACATTTTTGCCGCCTACCTTATTGATACCGGCAACCCCGCCATCAGCTTCGGCGTTGGTCCCCAGGTCGTAGCACCAACCGCGTCTGAAGATGCCGTCGGTAGCGAGCAGTGGCAGGCAGGGCTGGCCAATGTCTACTTCAACGCGACGTCGGCCCAGTTCCAGTACGGCTACCTGCTGATCTACCGGGGCGGCGTGGGTGACACCAACGGCCGCCAACGGGTCAACCTGGTGGCGCTGCAGCCCTTTGGGTTCCTCCAGCTTGGCGAGGGCTGGTACACTGGAACCGCCCCGCTCTGGAACTATGATCTGACCTCCGACAACTACGGCGTGCCCGTTGGTCTGCGCCTGGGCAAGGTGTTTCCCACCCCTAAGGTGGTTTACAACACCTTCATCGAGCCCCAGTTTTCCATCGCCGACCGTGGCCCGGGCCAACCGGAGTTCCAGTTGTTCATGGCCCTCAACATGCAGTTTTGAGGTTACCCTGAACCGCTGAGGTACGCAGGCCTTAGCCCTTGAGCACCAGGGGCAGGCCCGCCACGCTCATGACCACCCGGTCGCAACGCTCGGCCAGCGCCTGGTTCAGCCAGCCCAGCTGGTCACAGAAGCGCCGGGTCAGCGGGTCCATCCCTATGGTGCCCAGCCCCACCTCATTACTGACTATGACCAACGCGCCCGGGAAGTTCGCAACGGCCTCAAGGAACGCGGACTTTTCCCCGGCCAGCACATCGTCGCCGGCGTGAAGCAAGTTGCTGACCCACAGGCTCATGCAGTCCACCAGCAGGCAGGGCGCCGGGGTCATACCGGCCGCCTCGGCCAGCACCGACGCCAGCTCAACGGGCGCTTCCCGCAGCCCCCAGTTGTCAGGGCGCGCCTGCTGATGACGGCGAATCCGGTCCGCCATTTCAGCGTCCCCCGCCGTCGCCGTGGCCACATAAACCACATCGCCGGGGTGTTCCGCTGCCATCCGTTCTGCCATCCCGGTTTTACCGGAACGGATCCCCCCCAACACCAAGGTACGTGCGCTCAATTCGTCTTACTCCCGTGCATGGTTCCTCACCGGAACCGGACAAACCGCACCAGGCCATAAATTGGCCTTTTGTGATGCAGTTCACACTTAAATATTATGTTACAACCTGTCACGTCTTGTGGGCGCGCGATCAATGCTTGGCCCGCACGACAAAAATCCAACCAATAAAAAAGGAACCTTGTGAGAGGTTCTCACGTTTTAGGAACCAGACCTCAGACTTCCTAAGCCCGACAACAACAAAAACGAGGCAACAATGACACACTCTATCCAGCCCTGTTTCAAGGCGTGGCTGCTTGGCAGCACCCTTCTGCTCTCAGCCTGTGGTGGTGGCGGAGACGCCGATACTCCACAACCGGCCAACGCGCCCGATCCGGTTCTAACCGCGCCAGACGCCTCTCAAGGCGGCCAGGTCGCCGGCGAGACCATCCAGCAACCGGCCGCAATCACTCGCTACCAGTTTGCCAATGGCTGCTACCAACTCCAACAGGGTGACCATTACCTGGCGACAACAGCCGCCGAAGACCAGTACTCCATCACCAGCGATCCCGCCCAAGCGACCGAATTCTACTTCAAACCCACGTCCCTCGGGCGTTACCTGCTGCTTTCAGACTACCAGCGCGGTGCCGGTCAACAAGGCAGCAAGGCCCTGCTGGGCATCAGCGACCCCGTGGGGGAATTCCTCGACGGCTCCGGCAACTTCATTGGTGAAGTCAGCTACCTCGTCGCCGGCCTGGGCGACATGGCCAACTTCCTTCTGGACCCGATTTCTCCTCTGGGAGACGCCATTCGTGACCTCGGTGAAAGCCTGGAGCTCGGCGGCGACCGCATCGGCGATATTAACGTGAACCCACAGCTTGGCCTGGTCACGGAGGCCAGTGACCTGACCGTTTGGGAACTTCTCCCCACCGGCGATGACCGCTTCCAGCTTTCCTCCCAGGTCACCGGGCTGCTGCTGACCGCGTCCGACGAGGGCACCGGACTGGTCTCCCCGTCTCTGGCCGGTGAGACCAGCAAATTCAGCCTGGTGCCTGCAAACAGCTGCGCGAGCTATCCGGAGGCGGAACTCAATGCCTTCATCCCGGACAAGCCACCGGCCATCTACCTCCGGGAGGTTGACCGTTTCCGGGGAACTCCCGGCATCGATAACGACGACATCTATGGGTTCGTGGATGCCCACAGCCATATCACCGCCTACGAGTTCATTGGTGGCCGGGTGAATTACGGCGACCCGTTCCACAAATTCGGCGTGGATCATGCGCTGGACGATTGTGCCGTGAATCACGGCCCCGAGGGTCTCACCGGTCTCATAGAACACGTCACCAGTACCCTGGGGCCCCATGAAACCCAGGGCTGGCCAACGTTCAACTACTGGCCCAGAAACAACTCGCTTCAGCACCACCAGAGCTATTACCGCTGGATTGAGCGCACCCACCTGGCTGGCATGAAAGTGCTGGTCAACCATCTGGTGCACAACGAAATCCTCTGCCAACTCAACCCGCAGAAGCAGAACGACTGCGACACCATGCCCGCCTTGGAACTCCAGGCTCAGCGCATGCATGAGATGCAGGATTACATTGATGCCCAGAACGGCGGTCCCGGCAAGGGTTGGTTCCGTCTCGTGACCAGTCCCGCGCAGGCCCGCGAGGTGATTGCCGATGGCAAGCTTGCCGTGGTGCTCGGGGTAGAAACCTCCAAGGTGTTCAATTGCGGTGAGTTCCAGGGCATCGCTGAATGCACCAGGGACCAGATCATCGAACGCCTGGACCGGCTTTACGCCATGGGTGTCCGAAACCTGTTCCCGGTGCACAAGTTCGACAACGCCTTCGCCGGGCATTTGCCGGACCTGAGTGAAGGCGTGGGTATTGGTCCTGTGCTGTATGCCGGCAACCTGGCGGAAACCGGCCACCCTATCGAGTTTGAAACCTGCCCGGCGGAGGCTGACGAATACAGCGGACTGGAGCCGGATCAGAATCCCAACCCTCTTGGCCCCCTCGGGCTGATGGAACAGCTGCTGTTCCAGCTCGACTACCTGGGTGACCGGTTCCCGGAAAGCCCGGAGGAGTTTGCCGAGTACGACCCCCGTGCGGGCACAGACCACCTGTGTAACCGCCGTGGCCTGAGTGATCTGGGTGAGTTCCTTGTTCAGGAACTGATGCGTCGCGGCATGATGATCGAAACCGATCACATCAGCCGCAAGGCCGCCGCCCGCATCCTCGAAATGACTGGCAACTTCAACTACCCGGTGATCAACAGCCATGGCGGCTGGGGCGGCACCGAGCGCCTGCGCGACCGGATTGCGGCCCAGGGCGGGGTGACCAGCTCCTTTGCCAGTGTCCGGGAACATTGGGTTCAGCAATTGAACCGGGATGGTGGCCGGGTGCGCGATGAAGCATTCATGGTCGGCCCCTATGGTGGCGCTGGCATGGCCTCGGACGTTAACGGCATCGCCGCCCTGGCAGGTAATCCTGGCAGCCCGGAGCAGGCCGAGGAGCTCTACCCGTTCGCCTCCGTTGACGGCCGGGTAATTTTCCAGCCCCAGCGTACCGGCGACCACGAGTTCCGGCTCTATGACGGCCGCGGCGTCGCCCATTACGGCCTCTATCCGGATCAGATTGAAGACATGATCCGCTTCAGCGACAGCCCCCGCGAGCAGGTGAACGAGGCGGTGAACCAGCTGTTTACCTCCGCCGAAGCCTACCTGCGCATGTGGGAACGGGCGGAACAGGCCGCGCGCTGACGATTGCGACAGGGCCATGGGGGGATACCCCCATGGCCCTTCCTGCAAGTTGGCTGCTATATTGCCTGTGACATCAAACACATCCACAGGTGCACAAACCGGGGCAAGGCATGCAGGCCGAACTGATCGAAATCCGCAACCATCTGAGCCAGCACCCACCGTTCGATGAACTTCCCGAGCCGCTACTGGACCTGGTGGCCCGTAATGTCGACGTCGCCTACTACAGGGCAGGCAGCTCCATCAGCCGTTTCGGTGACCCCAGTACCCACCTTTACTACCTGCGCAGTGGCGCGGTAGAGATTTACCGGCGTTCCGGGGAGCTATACAACCGGCTTGAAGAAGGCGAGTTCTTTGGCCAGTTCGGGCTGATGATGAACAAAACCGTGCGCTTTCCCGCCAATGCCCTGGAAGACAGCCTGCTGTACCTGATTCCCTCGGCGGTGTTCCAGACCCTGTGGGAAAGTGACGACAACTTTGCCGATTACGTGGAAATTGAGGATCGCACCCGGCTGCGTTCGGCCATCTCCAACCGGGAGCAGGGCAACGACCTGATGACCGCCAAGGTCAGCCGGCTGATAGGCCGCCCCCCGGTCACCGCCCCTACCACCGTTCGGCTGCAGGAAGCCGCCCGGATCATGACGGAGCAAGGGGTGTCATCCCTGCTGCTGATGGACGAGAGCCAGACACCACCGGCCATGGCCGGCATTGTCACCGACCGCGACCTGCGTACCCGCGCCCTGGTAGACGCACTGCCTTCGGAGACCCCCATTCAGGACATCATGTCCGCAGACCTGATCACCATCCGCACCGATGAGTACATCTTCGAAGCCATGCTGACCATGCTCCACAACAACGTCCATCACCTGCCGGTGGTGGACAAAGGGGAGCCCCGGGGGGTGATTTCCCTGAGCGATGTGATCAAGTACGAGTCCCAGAACAGCCTCTACCTGGTCAGCAATATTTTCCACCAGAACAGCGTCAAGGCCCTGAAGAAAGTCAGCAAGGACGTCCGCGCCAGCTTTGTCCGCATGGTCAACGAAGACGCCAACTCGCACATGATCGGCAGTGCCATGGCCGGTATCGGCCGGAGCTTTACCCAGCGGCTGCTGGAACTTGGCGAAGAGCAGTTGGGGCCACCGCCAGTGCCTTACTGTTTCATGGCGCTGGGGTCCATGGCCCGGGACGAACAGCTGGTGGTCACCGACCAGGACAACGCCATGATCCTGGACGACAGCTTTGACCCAGCCCTGCACGACGACTACTTCCTGGCCCTTGCCCGCTTTGTCAGCGACGGGCTGGCCGAATGCGGCTACAGCTACTGCACTGGCGACATCATGGCCACCAACCAGAAATGGCGGCAACCGCTGCGGGTGTGGAAAGACTACTTCAGTGACTGGATCGATAACCCCAAGGCCGAAGCCCTGCTCAACAGCAACATCTTCTTCGACCTGGACGGCATCTATGGCCGGATCGACATGGCCGAGGAGCTGAAGGTACTGATCGCCGACAAGGCCGGCGAGAGCCCGCGCTTCCTGGCATTTCTTGCCCGCAACGCCCTCAACCGGACGCCACCACTGGGCTTCTTCCGCACCTTTGTGATGGAGCAGGACGGCAAGCAGAACAACACTTTCAACCTCAAACGCCGTGGTACCGCACCGTTGTCTGACCTGATTCGCATCCATGCCCTTGCCGTTGGCTCCCGGGCACAAAATTCCTTCGAGCGCCTCAAAGACATCGGCACCACCCAGTTGCTGCCAGAAGGGGGGGTGGAGAACCTGCGGGATGCCCTGGAGTTCATCTCCATCGTCCGCATACGCCACCAGGCCCTGGCCATTGAGGATGACCGCGAACCCGACAACAACGTCAAACCGGAAGACCTGTCCACGTTCGAGCGCAACCACCTCAAAGACGCCTTCCAGGTGGTCAGCAACGCCCAGAAATTCCTGCGGTACCGCTATCAGGCGTCGTCCGGCCGTCCCAGATCCAACGAGCGGCGGCCGTGACATGAGCCAGCCAATAAGTTGCGACCACACTCCAGCCTGGCCCCAACAGCTGGCGCAACGGGCCAGCACCGCCAGTGACCCCCGGCTGAAACGCTACTTCGAAGCGGGTTGCCCGGACGGCCACACCCCCATCGCCGATGTACCGATGGTGGCCGTCGATTTTGAAACCACCGGCCTCAATCCTGACGAGCACTCGATCGTCAGCATTGGGCTGGTGCAGTTCGACTACCACCGGATCCAGGGGCACAGCGCCCGCCACTGGCTGGTGCATCCGCTGCAGCCCCTGCACCGCCAGTCGGTTGAAATTCACGGCATTACCCATTCCGACATCGGCGATGCGCCGGACCTGGAAGTGGTCCTTGAAGAGCTGCTGGACAGTATGGCCGGCCGGGTGGCTGTGGTGCACTATCAGGCCATTGAGCGGCCATTTATTGATGTGGCGGTAAAGCACCGCCTGGGGGAAGGCATCACCTTTCCGGTGATCGACACCATGGCTATCGAAGCGCACTTGCACCCCAACCGCCGCCTCAGCTGGTGGCAGAAATTACGGGGCGACAAACCGATCTCCATTCGCCTGGCCGACAGCCGAACCCGCTACCACCTGCCTCACTACCCACCCCACCATGCCCTGACAGACGCGCTGGCTACCGCAGAGCTGTTACAGGCCCAATTGCAGCATCACTTCAGCCCGGAAACCCCGCTGGGTGACCTGTGGCTTTGATCGGATAAGGCTCTAGCGTATAGGCTGGGAGTTCCCGTCAGGTAACCGTTAAAACCTGGGGTAAGCTGCGGCATCGTCCATGGCCAGTTTCCGGCGTTTGTCCGCAGACCGGCCCGCCAGCATCAGCAACAACCCGAGGCCAATCGCCACTGACATAACCGAGAAACCAGCCAGGTAATCACTGAAACTGTCCACACCACGGGTGTCTACCGTCCCCGCGATCTCGGGAGATGCCTTGATTGAAAACATGGCAATCACAACGAATACGTTCAGGACCGAACCACCGATCAGCGTGATGCCGGTTGCCGTTTGCCAGCTCCCCCCCCGATAGAGCAACAGACCAATCAGGTGCGACACCACCGCCGGGATACAGAAGACCCCCATGATCCCGGCTTTATCGGCCCCGTTCGCGGAGAAATCGAAGAAGGCCATCAGGCCCACCATGTAGACAAAAAAGCCGGAAACGATAAAACAGAGAATACCGAAGATATTACGAACCACTCACTGCCCCTCCCTGGTGTTGTGAAAAAAATTCGTTCGCCTTGGGCCGGAACAGGAAGAAGAGGATAACGACCAGGAAGACCAGCCCAGGCACCAGCGTCAGCTTTGCCGGTGTCGTCAGCAGCCCAACCACCATCGACACCAGGGCCCAGCCAACGTAGACCATCCGGCCCAACGACTTGCCTTTAAGCATCAGTACACCACACCCCAACGATACAACCACCCCCACAACGTTCAGGGTGTATTGCAGCCAGAGCCGCATGGCATTCATTTCCATCAGCTTGACAACGTCGGGATTGTTGTAGACCACAGCAAACGTCACCACAGACAGGGCCGAGGTAATAATCAGAAACCAACTGATGATGGTGATGGAGCGAGGACGAACGTTCATTGGCTTTCCTTGAGAATGAAGTCTTTGATTCGGGGCCGCTGTTCAGCCTTCCAGGCCAGGGCCGCCGCCCGCATTATAGATAACACCACCGCAGTCACGATAGGCCTGTAGCACCAGAGCCACCGTCGATACCTGCGGTTGCCGCGGGCGGTTAACCCGCCATCAGGCGTTCACTGATCACCTCAAACCCAACTTCCGGCACCGAGAACGCAAATACCGGAGCCCCTTCAATCACCTCACCCAGCCATGCGCTCTTCAGCTCATCCACCTGCAACCCAACCAGCGTGTCCAGCCCGATGGGTAAGTCAATCTCAGCCTGGCACAAGCAACCGGCATCGGGCACATCGGTGATCGCCGAATGCTGGAGGCAAAGGTACGCCAAGGCCTGATCCCGAGTTCCAAAATGGTCCAGCACGCTCGCCGGTATGGCGATCTCAGGCGCACGGTGAAGCAGGCTTACCAGGTCGGGGCTACTCCCGCCAGCAGGAGCTATCGCGGTGTAAACCTGACCATTGTTGGTTTCATGGGTGAATGAGTCGGCATAGTGGGTCAGCATCGAATCACTCGCCAGCCGGGTACCACAAACAAACAGCTTGCTGTTCATGATGTTCTTGAGAAACAGCACCGTGCCCTGCACTTCCTGACCGCTAATTGCATCCACGTACAGCCGCCAGTTGCTCTGGAGGGGGCTGGGAAACAACCGGCGCAGCGGGCCAAGGAGGGACGGGCCGAAGTGGCCATGACGGTAGGTCAGCACTGAGAGCAGGGTTTTGCCATTGAAGGTCATCACCGTAACCCCCTCCGGCACCAGATGCTTGACCTTGTCGAGATCAACCACCCAGTTCAGATACACCACGTCCCGGACATCACTGCTTAAACGCAGGAACGGGAGCAACCGGAACAGCCTCCTTCGCACCCGCCGTAGAACAACGGAGTTGCACAGAGCCTCAAACAACCGCGGGAAAACGCCCGTTGAGGGGTGAGTGTAGGTGTTGTTCAAAGCCCTTCTTGCGCCCGTAAAATGGCTGCCTCGATAGCCGCCTTGGCTTGTGGGCTGTTTTTCCAGCACGTGGTTTTCAGCATTGAGGCCACCCTTTCCGCGATGTCATCCGCCTGGTAAGTGGCCAAATCAGAAAACGTATCTATTCCAATTTCCTCAAACCTTTTCACGACAGTAGCGCCAACGCCCTTAACCGACAACAGAGCGTCTCCTTCCAAATCCGAAAATGCCACACGGCCTCCTTGCTACAAGTTTGTGCGGACGTAGTCTTCCACATCAAAGCTCTTCCCATTCGCCTGGTAGTGCCCATCCAGGCGGTAGGCCATTTTTTCCAGCGGGGCGTCGTTGTACCCATGGGCCTGAATTTCATCGAGATAACGCGTGATGAACCCCAGTGGTTGAAGCTGTCTCCACTGCACAACATGAACCAGCTCGTGGAAGTGCAAGCGCAGCTCGTTGGCGACAGACCGCTGAACGTAATAGGTGTCATCGTACGTGATGCCGGCCACGTCCATATCGATAAAATCACCCAACCCGGCAGCACGGAGCCCGGGAAGATCGGGTTTTGGGATCTGGTCGACAACAACGAAATACGCTGAGTTCAGGAATCCGGGCGAATAAAAACCGCTGAAAGGCTCTTCGAAACGCGAGCAGGATTGCCGCTGCGGTGCATGGGACTGATTAACCTGACGAATCCATTCTTCGATCTGCTTGAGCACTGTTTATCCTGTTCCTAACACAACGAGTGACCGCGCCATGATTACACAGTTTCATGGCGCGCACACCGGGCAGAAAAAAGCCCGAGCCGTTGTGCAACGGTCCGGGCGGGTGCTGCCGGTGGGGCACGTTACATCTCGGTCGCCTTCGGACTGACTCGGTCCAGATAGGCACCATAGCCTTCCGCTTCCATGCGCTCCCTTGGGATAAACCGCAGGGCGGCGGAGTTCATGCAATAGCGCAGGCCAGTGGGCAGCGGGCCGTCTTCGAAGACATGGCCGAGGTGGGAGTCGGCGTAGTGGCTGCGTATTTCCACCCGGGTCATGAACAGGCTGTGGTCTTCCCGTTCGACCACCACACCCGGTTCAATGGGACGGGTGAAGCTGGGCCAGCCGGTACCGGATTTGTATTTGTCGTCGGAGGAGAACAACGGCTCGCCGGACACCACATCCACGTACAGGCCAGCCCGCTTTTCATCCCAGTAGGTGTTGCTGAAGGCCCGTTCGGTGCCATCGTCCTGGGTGACGTCATACTGCAGCGGGGTCAGACGCTGCTTCAGCTCGTCATCGCTGGGTTTGGTGAAGGTGGCCGGGTCAAAGCCGACGGCGCCAGCGGCGGGTGCCGGATGAAACTGGCTGAAGTCGAGGTACCGGTCATCGCCCCAGACCTCGTCGACAAACTGGTAGCGGCCGGAGTTAAAGGTGTAGAACTTGTAACGAATTGGGTTCTTCTTGTAGTAGTCCTGATGGTAGTCCTCGGCGTCGTAGAACACCTCAAACGGCGTAACCTCAATGACTACCGGGGCGTCGTAACGGCCAGAGGCCTGCAAGGCCTGCTTGGCGGCTTCCGCCAGCTCACGCTGTTCGTCGTTGTGGTAGAAGATGCCAGGGCGGTACTGAAGGCCACGGTCAACGAACTGGCCGTTGGCATCGGTCGGGTTCATCATGCGCCAAAGCCCCTGCAACAGCCCTTCATAGGTAATGATGGTAGGGTCGTAGTAGACCTGTACGGCCTCGGTGTGACCGGTACTGCCAGTGCCTACCTGCTGATAAGTGGGGTTGGCCACATCGCCACCGGTGTAGCCGGAAACCGCTTCCACCACGCCCGGTATCTTTTCAAACCCGGCTTCCACGCACCAGAAGCAGCCACCGGCAAACGTGGCCACAGCAAGGCTGGGGTTATCCGGTGCATAGCGGGACGGTTCCGCCATGGTGTCATCACTGGCCAGGCTCCAGCCCAGGACGACCAGGCCCAGCATCAATACCAAACTGACTGCGTAACGTTTCATGTTATTTACCTCTCTGGCCTACCCTGGGCCTGTCTGTTGTCTTCAGACTCCAGCATGCGGCTGTCACTTCACACCCTGATGGGCAAATTCTCACAATTCCATAACATCCGACGATAGGGCCATCGGTCACCCAGCGCCCTTCAACCGGCCTTGGGCAACCACATCGAAAACTCCGCCCCAGAAGGGCGCCGGTTGGCCACTTCAATCTGGCCGTTTTGCAGGCTCATGATGCGCTTGGCAATGGCCAGCCCGAGCCCGGCATGACCAACCACCGTGCCTGAACTTCCGCGGTAGAAGGCATCAAAGATGTGGGGCAGGTCCGCGTCCGGGATACCCGGCCCGTTGTCCTGCACTCGCACCTGGACCCCGTGATCCCGCGAGGCCATGGTGAGCACAACCTCTGCACCTGCCGGGCTGTAGGCAATGGCATTGCCAATCAGGTTGTCCAGAACCCGTTCGGTCATGGCCAGATCACCAAAGGCCAGTGGCAGCGCCGGCGAGCCTTCCACCCTCACGGTAATACCAGAGGCAGCGGCCTTGGGCGCGTGCTTCTGGGCCACGTCATGAAGCAGCTCCGGCAGTGGGAAGGGTTCTGGCCGAGGCTGTTTCTCCTGCGCCTCCAGGGCGGCAAGTTCAAACAGCTCGTCCACCAGCTGGCTGAGACGACGGCACTCCGCCAGGGCGACATCGAGAAACTGTTGCTGCTCGGCTTCACTGAGGCTGGCCCGCTTCATTCTCAGGCTTTCCACATAACCCTGTATCGACGCCAGGGGCGTGCGCAGGTCGTGGGACACCTGGGCCACCAGCCGCCGGCGCAGGGCGTCTTTGTCCTGAAGCTGCTCAATCTGGCTGGCGATGCGCTCAGCCATACGATCAAAGGCAACCCCCAGGTAATCGATTTCGTCCCGCACCACCGGTCGCCGCTGTTGCCAGGTCTGACGATCCGGGGGGGCCATATCGTTGGTCTCAAACTGTTCCACCAGATCCGTCAGTTCACTCAAGCGACGGGTCAACAGACGGAACAGCCACAGTCCTGCGAGCAGGCCACCCACCAGGCTGACCGCCACAGCCCAGGCACTCATCTCGATAAAGCGGCCATCCCGCGCCATCATCTCGGCATTGTCGAACTCCTCTCCGCGCAGCACCACATAGAGGTAGCCTTCCGGGTGTTCGGCAGAGGGAACCGGAGTCACCGAGAAGATTTTCTGGCGCTCGTGACTGCGAGGATCATCCCCCAGGACCGGATAGGCATCCATGTCGCTGAGCAGCGTGCGGATCGGCGCCAGTGATACCGAATTGCGTTTGATTTTGTCGGGGTCGGCGGAGTAGGCCAGGATCTTGCCATCGCCATCCAGCAGGTAGATTTCAATGCTGGGGTTGATGGTCATATAGAGGGCAAACAGTTCCTTCAGCGCGGTTTCATCCAGGTGGCCCTGATCCACCAGGTTACGGTCCTGCACCAGCCGACTCGCCAGCCCCCGATAGAGCTCCTGGTTCACCGAGGCATTGTACTCCCGCAGTGAATACAGGCTGATAAACGAATACAGCAGGCCGACCGCCACCAGCAGCAGGCACAGGCCGAGGGCCAGGCGTGTGTACAGGGTATTCAGCATGGTCAGTCCCCGAATCGGTAGCCCACGCCCCACACCGTCTGGATGAAACGGGGGTTGGCCGGATCGGCCTCGATCTTGTTGCGGAGGCGGTTGATGTGCGTGTTGACGGTATGTTCGTAGCCTTCATGGTTGTAGCCCCAGACCGCATCCAGCAGCTGGGTGCGGCTGAACACCCGTCCAGGGTTGCGGGCAAAATGCAGCAACAGGTCGAACTCCCGCGCGGTCAGGTCCACATCCCCGCCCTCAACATTCACCTTGCGCCGGGCAGGATCAATGGTCAGGTCCTGGCTGTGGATCACCGTGTCCTCATCATTGCCAACCGCTGGCCCAGCCATGGCATCAACCCGCCGGAACAGGGCCTTGATGCGGGCCGCCAGCTCCGCCACGCTGAAAGGCTTGGTGAGGTAATCATCCGCACCCATTTCCAGCCCCAGCACCCGGTCCAGCTCGGTGGTTTTAGCCGTCAGCATCAGCACCGGCACATAGCCCGGACCGCTGCGAATCTCCCGGCACACCGACAGGCCATCCAGCCCCGGCAGCATCAGGTCCAGAACCACCAGGTCGATACCACCCTGGCGATAGCGTTCCAGCCCGGTATCACCACGGTCCCGGTGGACGGCCGTCATGCCCAGGTCTTCCACGTGCATACGCACCAGCTGGGCAATCCCCGGGTTATCCTCGATTATCAGTACCGTTCGCGTCATTGGTTCGCGGGTTCACCCATCATCGTTTTGCTGTCATCCATCATCGGGGCGGCCATGCTGTCGCCCATCCCGTCGTCGCTGCTTTTCATACCATCGCCCATGTCGCCGGCCATGTCATCTGCCATTTTACCCTCGGCCATGCCATCAGCCGCCATGGGAGGGTGGCCCATGCCAGCACTTCCCATGCCCATGCTGTGGCTACCGGACTCCATGGTGCTGTCGTCCATCATTCCACCGTTATCGGCCATGTCACCGGCCTGCACCAGACCAGCCATCATGGCGATCGGCATCACCATCGCCGCCAGCCAGGACGAGTTACGATGTGTTTGAGTACGTTTCTTGGTGATCGTCATTGTGCGTTTCCCCATCGGAGCACCTGCAAACCGTTTGCAGGTTTCAGGGCCCAGAGTGCACCCGGGCCTTCACGGCCCGTTAACGGGGTATAAAACACTCTATAAAGTAAAGTTCACAATTCCATCACGGCGCATGCCAAGACCATGAACCGTGCCCTGCACCACCCAGAGAAACCAACGTCGGATTGTGTATAGGACAAAGTATTGTGTATAGAATGGAATGGCTGCCAATTCGAGGTTTCAGTGGATAACAACAATACAACTCTAAAAGCGACGCCCGCCGAAGCCCTGCGACGAGCCCGTCGTCACTGGCTCAAGGGTGAACGAATTCATTTGGCATCACTTGCCGCAGAATTGAATATTGGTCGTGCGACGCTGTTTCGCTGGGTAGGCAACAAGGACCTGCTGTTGGGCGAGGTCATGTGGTCGCTGTATGAGCCACTGCGAATGCAGGCCCTGCAGGAAATCCCCGGCGATGGGGTGGATTTTGTCGTCGGCGTATACCGTCACGTCAATTCGGTGTTGCTGCACTTTGAACCGTTGCGACGTTTCATTCATGAGGATTCGGAATATGCCCTCCGGATCCTGACGTCGACACACTCAACGGTCCATGCCCGCACGGTTGAGGCCAACTCCCGCACTCTGCGTGACCAGGTGCAACGGGGAAAAATCGATCCGCCCCTGAGCATCGACAGCCTGTCTTATTTCATGGTGAGACTGGCCGAGTCCTGCCTGTACAGCGACATCATCTGCGGTCGAGAACCGCAAGAGGCCGAACTGGAAGACGCCTGTACAGCGGTTCGGGTGATGCTTGGAGGCAAACCCTGAGGTGACCCGCCCCTTCCGCCTGGGCGGGCAGGTCCATTAGAACTCCGCGTCACTCATTGCCAACGCGGTGGTGTCCACCGACTGCAACAGCTCACTCAGGCTCCGCACCCGTGGCAGTTCATAGCGGGCAAAGTATTCACAGGCCTTGAGCTTGCCTTCATAGAAATCACCCGACTGGGCGCCATGTCCGGCCAGGCCTGCCGCTGCCTTCAGCCCCTGACGCAACCAGAGCCAGCCCACCACCAGGTGGCCAAAGGCTTCCAGGTACAACGACGCATTTGCCAGTGCCGGTTCCACCTCGCCACGGGCCTTCGCCGAGTTGACGACTCCGGTGGCCCGATCCAATGTCTGGAGCGCATCCGCAAGTTGTTCCGCACAAGGCGCGAGACGGGTATCCGCCCGCCCCTCGGCGATACAGTCCTCAATACGGCCAAGCAGTGCCTGATAGAACCGGCCGTCCGCCATGGACACCTTGCGGCCCAGCAGGTCCAGGCCCTGGATACCGTGGGTGCCCTCATGGATCGGATTAAGCCGGTTGTCCCGGTAGAACTGCTCAACCGGATATTCCCGGGTGTAGCCATAGCCGCCATGGACCTGGATCGCCAGGCTATTGGCCTCCAGGCAGAACTGCGACGGCCACGACTTGATGACCGGGGTCAGCAGGTCCAGCAGGCCAGCGGCCAGTTCGCGCGCTTCGGACGTCCCGGCGTGTTTTTTCTGATCCACCAGCATCGCGCCTTCCAGGCACAGCGCCAGGCCGCCTTCCACATAAGCCTTCTGGGCCAGCAACATGCGGCGGATGTCGGCGTGGCGGATCAATGGGACCTGGGGCGACGCCGGATCTTTCTCCCCCATGGGCCTGCCCTGGCGACGATCGCGGGCGTAATCGAGCGCGTGCAGATAGCCGGTATAGCCCAGCATCACCGCCCCCAGGCCCACGCCGATGCGGGCCTCGTTCATCATATGGAACATAGCCGCCAGCCCCTGGTGCGGCTTACCCACCAGGTAACCGACCGCGCCCTGTTGTTCGCCAAAGTTCAGCATGGTGGAGGTGGTGCCACGGTAGCCCATCTTGTGGATCAACCCGGCAAGGGCCACGTCATTGCGCTCGCCGAGGCTACCATCGTCACTGACCAGGAACTTGGGCACCAGGAACAGGGAAATGCCTTTGACCCCGGCGGGCGCATCGGGCAGACGGGCCAGGACCATATGGATGATGTTGTCGCTGAGCTCATGGTCGCCAGCGGAAATAAAGATCTTGTTGCCAAACAGACGGTAACTGCCGTCGTCAGCAGGCTCTGCCCGGGTACGCAGGTCCCCGAGTGAGGAGCCGGAATGGGGTTCCGTCAGGCACATGGTGCCGAAGAAACGGCCCGCCATCATCGGCTCGGCGTAGCGTTGCTGCTGCTCTTCCGAGCCCTGCACCATAATCAGGTTGGCGGCGGCAATGGTCAGCCCGGCATAGGCCTGGGTGCCCACATTGGCGCCCTTGAGCAGGCCAACACACATCTGCGCCACGGCGGCAGGCAGTTGCATCCCTCCACGTTCGTAGTCCTGACCGGCGGCCATCAACCCGGTGCCCCGCAGCACATCCAGAGCCTGTTTAACTTCTGGACGCATCTCCACCCGACCGTTCTGGTAGGTCGGTTCTTCTTCATCCACCAGCCTCGCATGGGGCGCAAACTCCTCCGCCGCCACTTTCAACGCCACATCGAGGGCGGCCTGTAGCGTCTCCCGGCTGTGGTCGCCGTAACGCTCGAACTGCAACACCTGCTCTACCTGGTGAAACTCAAACAGTTGAAAATCCAGGTCCTGGGTATTGATGATCTTCTGCTGCACGGTTCGTTGCCTCTGTTGGTGGCTGTGACAAATGGGGAGCAATCTTCCGCCTAAAGAAAAGGGGCGAACCTGCGTTCGCCCCTCACCGGTTTTACACCACTTCGAACAGGCCGGCGGCGCCCTGACCGCCGCCGATACACATGGTGACCACCACATACTTGGCGCCACGACGCTTACCCTCAATCAACGCATGGCCGGTAAGCCGTGAGCCGGTAACCCCGTAGGGGTGGCCAACCGCAATGGAGCCGCCGTTGACGTTAAGGTTCTCCATCGGAATACCGAGACGGTCCCGGCAGTACACCACCTGGGAGGCGAAGGCTTCATTCAATTCCCACAGGCCGATGTCGTCCATGGTCAGGCCGTTCCGCTCCAGCAGGCGCGGAATGGCGAACACCGGACCGATGCCCATTTCATCCGGCTCGCAGCCGGCCACGGCAAAGCCACGGAAAATACCCATTGGCTCAATGTTGTTCTTCTCGGCGTAAACGCTGTCCATCACCGTGCATACCGACGCACCATCCGAAAGCTGGCTGGCGTTACCGGCAGTGATGAACTGATCGGGGCCACGCACTGGCTCCAGGCCAGCCAGTCCTTCGAGAGTCGTGGTGGGACGATTACACTCATCGCGGTCGATGGTGGTCTGTTGCTCACTGACCTCGCCGGTTTCCTTGTCCTTCACCAGCATGGTGACGTCCATCGGCACGATCTCGTCATCGAATTTGCCCGCTTGCTGGGCCGCTGCCGTGCGCTGCTGGCTGGCCAGGGCGTATTCATCCTGGGATTCCCGGCTGACGTTGTAACGCTGGGCAACGATGTCGGCGGTTTCGATCATCGACAGGTACAGTTCCGGTTTGTGCTGCATCAGCCAGTCATTGGTGGCACGGAACTGGTTGATCTTGTCGTTCTGGCACAGGGAGATGGACTCGACGCCACCAGCGACGATGGCCGGTATCTTCTCGGAAACCACCCGCTGGGCAGCCAGGGCAATGGCCTGCAGACCGGAGCTGCAGAACCGGTTGATGGACATGCCTGCGGTGGTCACCGGCAGGCCGCCACGAATCGCCGCCAGGCGAGCCATGTTCTTGCCCTGGGCACCTTCGTGGAAGGTGGCACCGAGGATGACGTCCTCAACGATGGCCGGATCGATGCCCGCCCGCTGAACCGCGTGTTGGATCACATGGCCTGCCAGGTCCACACTGTGGGTGTTGTTGAGGGAGCCGCGATAGGATTTGCCCAGGCCGGTACGGGCCGTGGAAACGATAACTGCATCAGACATGGAAATGTCCTCCGGAAAAGTGCGCGGTTACGCATGGAGTGAGAAGCCCGAACGCCGGGCCAGCGGGGGTGAGGGGGAACCCCGCCAGCCCGGCCCCGGGCAATTCAGGTGGTCAGACCAGCCAGTTACAGATCACCGAAGGCTTTGCCTTCGTTAACCAGCTTGTCGAGCAATGCTGATGGCTGCCACTGCTCGCCACCGATGCTGTCGTGGTATTTCTTCACCGCGGAGAGGATGGTGTCGAGACCTACCTGGTCGGCCCAGAACATCGGGCCACCACGATAGGCGGGGAAGCCATAGCCATAGATCCACACCACGTCGATATCGAGGGCGCGGTCGGCGATGCCTTCTTCCAGGATCTTGGCACCCTCATTGATCATCACGTACATGCAACGTTCGAGGATTTCCTGATCGCTGATTTCCCGGGGGGTAATGCCCTGTTCGGTCCGGAAATCGGCAATGATCTGGTCAACCGCAGGGTCAACCACCGGAGCACGGCTACCGTCTTCGTACTTGTAGACACCGGCCTGGGTCTTCTGGCCCAAACGGCCCTGCTCGGCCAGCTTGTCCATCCAGCTGGCTTCCACATCCTCGCCGGCTTTGCGGCGCTCTTCACGGATACGGTAGCCGACATCGATGCCCGCCAGATCGGACATGGCAAACTGCCCCATCGGGTAACCCAGATCGGTCAGCACCTTGTCCACCTGTTGAGGCGTAGCGCCCTCGTTGACCAGGGCCATAGCTTCGGCACCGCGCTTGTGCAGCATACGGTTGCCGACGAAGCCGTGGCAGTTGCCCACCAGTACACCCACTTTCTTGATGGTCTTGGCCACGGCCATGACGGTCGCCTTTACCTCGTCGGACGTCTTGCTGCCGCGAACGTTTTCCAGCAGTTTCATAACGTTGGCCGGACTGAAGAAGTGCATACCCACCACATCTTCCGGGCGCTTGGTGGCGGATGCGATCTCATCGATATCCAAAGTGGAGGTGTTGGACGCGAGGATGGCGCCGGGCTTACAGACCTCATCCAGCTTGGCGAAGATCTCTTTCTTGATGGCCATGTTTTCGAACACAGCCTCGATCACCAGGTCGACGTCCTTGAAGTCGTCGTAGCTCAGACTGGTCTTGATCAGCGCCATGCGCTCTTCCACCTGGGCCTGGGTGACGCGACCTTTCTTGGCGCTGTTCTCATAATTACGCCGAATGATGGCCAGGCCCCGATCCAAGGCCTCTTGCTGGACTTCCACGATGGTGACGGGGATACCAACGTTGGCAAAGTTCATCGCGATGCCGCCACCCATGGTGCCGGCGCCGATGATACCGACAGACTTGACGTCACGTACCGGAGTGTCTGCAGCAAGACCCGGTACCTTGGACACTTCCCGCTCGGAGAAGAAGGCATGGATCAGGCCAGCACGTTGAGGGGATTCCATGCACTCCATGAACAATTCGCGCTCGCGCGTCATACCGTCATCAAATGGCAGGTTAAAGGCGGCTTCGACGGCATCCACACATTTAAACGGCGAGAACAGACCCCGAGCCTTCTTCTGCAACCCGGCACGGAACTGATCGAAGATGGCACTGCCCTTGTCGGCCTCAACCTTGTCGGTCAGATCGCGGACCCGGCGCACCGGTTTGCCCTCGTCGGCAATGCTCTGGGCAAAGGCCAAGCCCGCGGCCTTCGCATCCTTGCCATCATCCAACGCATCCACGATACCCAGCTCCAGAGCCTGAGGCGCTGCCACAAAGTCTCCGGTTGTGATCATTTCCAGGGCCTTCTGGGCACCCGTCAGTCGCGGCAACCGCTGGGTACCGCCAGCGCCGGGCAACAAGCCCAGTTTGACTTCCGGCAGTCCCACCTTGGCGCTGGTCAGGGCAATGCGATAGTGGCAACCGAGGGCAGTTTCCAGACCGCCACCCAGTGCGGTGCCGTGAATCGCCGCTACGACCGGCTTGCGGCAGTTTTCGAAGGCGTCAATCACCTGCGGCAATCCTGGCTCTTGCATGGGCTTGCCAAATTCACGGATGTCGGCGCCGGCCATAAAGGTACGACCTTCGCACACCAGCAGGAGAACCTGGGCTTCACCATCGGCCTGCCCCTGTTCCACCGCCGCCAGCAACCCGGACCGGACAGCGTGGCCCAATGCATTGACGGGCGGGTAGTTTACGGTGATCACACCAATGGCGCCTTCGCGGCTGTAGGTAACGACCTCAGACATATTGCCTCCTGAATAACACGGAATCATGTTTTAATATGCGAAACAGCTGGGTCGATTTAATACAAGTTGGGATCAATTTTCAACCATTCAATACGCACCAAATACAAAATTCACTCTTTTCAGGCACAAAAAAACCGCACCTGAAGGGTGCGGCTTTCAGCATAGTCAAGCTCTCAAAACCGGCAAGCGGCCTGCCGCCATCAAACGCCGAGTGATTCGATATCACTCGCCAGCATAGCCAGCTGATGTGCGATGGAGTCGCGCAGTTTCTCACCGGAAATCAGATAGGAAGGTGCCGCACAGGTCAGCACCATGATGGTCCCGTCTTCCAGGCGAACCGGCACCCCGGCGGAGTTGATGTTGCGGTCCCATTCACCGAGGGACAGGCAGAAGCCGCTGGTCTTGTACTCCTCCATGGCCCGGTCGAGACCTTCTTTCTTCTCCGGCCACTGGTCGCCGTACTTCTTCGCCATGCCGTCCATCAGGATCTTGCGGGCGCCGTCACTGACCGCGGCGCAATAGGCACGGCCAGCAGCGGTGGTGGCCATCGGCAGGCGCAAGCCGATTTCCATCCGCAGCAGGGTGGCTTCCGGTGGCATCCGGTTTTCCACATAGATCATATGCAGGCGGTCATGGCAGGTCAGCCCCACCGACATGTTGGTGCGACGGGCAAATTCGTCCATGTAAGGTTTGGCCAGCTGGCGAACCTTGAGGTTGGAAACATACGCATACCCCAGGGCCAGAACGCCGGAACTGAGCTGGTACTTTTCCAGAATCGGGTTATAGCTGAGGTAACCCAGCTTGGTCAGGGTATAAGTCATGCGCGAAACAGTCGGCTTCGGCAAACCGGTGATACGGGCAATGTCCTGATTCCCCAGGATCACAGATCCCTGGCTGAAGGCACGCAACACATCCAATCCCCGGGACAGGGCTTCTACAAACTTTCGGTCTTTTTCCGGTTTGACGGGCACTTCATTGTTGACCGACAGGTCCGCCTTTTTTGCACGGGTTTTCTTGGTTGCTTCAGTTGCCATAGAACTGGCGTCCTCCAGATAATTCAATCGTTGCAGACACAGACCTCGCCATGGCGCTTCGCAGTGCGCAGCTGTGACAGGATTCTGCTCTTTGAAATTTCCCTGTATTTTAGATCGTCAATCAACCCAGCACCACTTGAATAGATCAATTTATGAATCAAATATGAAACACTACTTCGTTTTGTTTCATTATCTGTTCTGATTAGTGACACCAAATTCCGATTTTGATAGCTTCTTGCGATATTCGATTTCTACAAGCGGAACAAAAAGCTTCGCATTCACAACAAACAGCCAATAATCGAGGTGCTTCATGAAAGTACTCTTCGTTGCCGGAGACCCCAAACCCGAACGCTGGACCATCCCGATCCAGAGCCTGTTGCCAGAGGCCGAGGTCTACGCCTGGGATCCCGCAGGTGAGGCTGTCAATGCGGACTACGCCATCGTCTGGCAACCCCCTCAGGCGCTGTTCGAGCGCGAGAAACATCTGAAGGCCATTTTCAATCTGGGGGCTGGCATCGACGGCTTGCTCAAGGTCCCCAACCTGCCGGCGGGGGTACCTGTGGTACGCCTGGAGGATGCAGGCATGTCGGTGCAGATGGCCGAACACGTCGTCCACCAACTGGTGGATATCACCCGGGATATGCAGATCTACCGAGATCAGCAGGCCGCCGGCACCTGGAAAATTCACCGCCCGATTCGGCGCAAGGACTGGCCGATTGGGGTGATGGGCCTGGGCCATATCGGCAAGCGTGTGGCCCGGACCATTGCCAACCTGGACTACAAGGTCAGTGGCTGGGCCCGCAGCCAGCACCAACTGGACGGAGTGACCTGCTATGCCGGCCCGGACCAGTTCGATGAATTCCTGGGCCAAACCCGGGTCTTGATCAACACACTCCCCCTGACCGACGATACTCGCGGCATTATCAACGCCACCACACTGGCAAAGTTGCACCCCCAGGCTGTGGTGATCAACGTTGGCCGCGGTGAGCACCTCGTGGAAGAAGACTTGCTGGCCGCTATTGAGGCCGGTTCAGTCAAGCACGCCTCCCTGGATGTCTTTACGTCCGAGCCATTACCGGACGACCACCCGTTCTGGTCATGCCCCGAGATCACCATCACACCTCATGTCTCTGCCCGCACCCAGCGCGACGACACGCTGGAGCAGATCACCACCAAGATCCGTGCCCACAACCAAGGCCAGCCGATAACTGGCGTGGCGAACGTCAACCAGGGATATTGACCCCCGGTTTGCCCCTTCCGGCCCGGGGCACCCTCGGGCCGGCCGTTACATCAGCCAGTACCACCCCCCCAGCAAGGCCACCAGCAGGGGCAGCAGGATCAGCACAAACAATCCGTTCCAACCGAAGGCCACCAGCCAGCGGGACACCTGCCCGAACCTGGACAGCAACATCACCGAAGGCCCAAACGGCGACAACATCATCGCCAGCGCAAACCCAATCACCAACCCCACGGCCAGCAACAACGGGTTCATTCCCATCGCTGCCAGGGGCGGCAACAACCCGGCAATGACACTGAGAGTGGTGATGGGTATGACACCCAGTGCCGCCAACAGGGGCAAGAGCAGCAATCCGGCCACCGCCAACAGGTAGGGGCTGATGTCATACCCGGTCACCAGGCTCACCAGGCCTTCAGGCACCTGGGCAATCAACACCACCCCAAAAGCCGCCGAAGCAGCAAAAATGGCCATTTCGTTAGCCATGGCATTTACGTTGTCAGCAGCCTCATCAAGCACGCTCCGTGGCGAGCGGTCCTGCCACAGCATCACCAACAGGGTGACCAGAGGCACAGCCAGCATGGCGGCCCGGGACACGTTGAGGGGCGTGGTCGCCACCAACATCCCCATCACCACCAGGACGGCAACAACGACCAGGCACAGCAGACCGCTGCCAGGTGGCCAACCGGACAAGTTGACCCGCTGTTCACTGACCAACCTGAAACGGCGGTGCTCCAGCACCCAGCCAACCACGACCATCAGCAACGCAGCCACCAGTCCATATGGCAACAGTTGGGACCAGGTCAGCGAGGGCATTTCCCGGGTGATGATGGCGACCGCTACTGACGTCGGAGCAACCAACGGCACCAAGGCGAACCCACGCAACACACTGATGAGGACACTGCGAATCCAACCCAGCCGGGCCTGGCCGGTAATCCCGCGCTGGGACAGCGTTTGCGACAAACTGCCACACAGCAGGTTCATCATGCCGAAACTTAGTACCGACGCCACCAGGCAGCTGGTGACTGCGTACTTGGGGTAGAGCAGGACCGGCGGCCCTCCCAGCAGTACATCATGGATACGCCGCAAAACTTCGAACCGCCGCACCAGGCACTGCATGGTTCCGAGACTGCCCAGAAACGCCGCATAGAAGGCGGCACTGGACGCCGCATCCAACAGTTCTGCAGACCCCAGCCGACCGGCAGCAAGCAGCCCGACGGACACCAGCAGTGTGATTATCACCAGCCAGCGGGTATATCTCTGCATAGCTGTTAGCGTCGCCAGGAAATACACCAGCAGCACACAGCCGGATACCACGCTGAACTTCGTCTCTCCCGTACACAGGGTCACCAGCTCTAGTACCACCGCCAGCGGGAGCAGGTATCGAATCATATTGGCACCACCTTGGACCCATGGGTGACTTGCAATTACTTTGAGCGAATATTAGTCTTCCCAAACACAAATTACAAAATACAGTTTCGCATATCGAAACATTTAATGCATTTTGTGTTTCCATGAGCTCAAATTCGGCAGTAACATCACCCACCACCCTATTACCGATCAGGAGGTGTCATGAGTGCCTATATCTACGATGGTCTGAGAACCCCTTTCGGGCGCCACGCTGGCGCTCTCGCCAAGGTCCGCCCCGATGATCTGCTCGCCGCAGTCATCCAGGCACTGGTCGCTCGCAACCCCTTCGATCCCGCCAGTTACGAAGACGTCATTGCCGGCTGCACCAATCAGGCCGGCGAAGACGCCCGCAACCTGGCTCGTCATGCCGGCTTGATGGCGGGACTGCCGATTGAAACCGGTGGCCTCACCGTCAACCGCCTGTGCGGGTCCGGCCTCGCCGCGATCATCGATGCTGCGCGGGCGGTCAAGTGCGGCGAAGGCGAGCTGTTTGTCGCCGGTGGTGCTGAGAGTATGAGCCGGGCACCTTTTGTGATGGCCAAAAGTGAAACCCCCTATAGTCGGGATTTTCGTGCCTTTGACAGCACCATTGGAGCGCGCTTCCCCAACCCCAGAATCGAACACGCGTTCGGCGCCGATACCATGCCGGAAACCGCCGATAACATCGCCCGTGAACTGGGCTTGGACCGGGACACCGTCGACCGTTTTGCGGCACAGAGCCAGGCTCGTTACGATGCCGCAATGAACGCAGGGTTCTATGATGAAGAGATCCTCGCTATCAACGTGCCCCAGGGACGCAAGAAGCCGGCGATCGCGGTCGACCGGGATGAGCACCCCCGCCCTCAGTCCACGCTTGATGCACTGTCGGGGCTACGGCCGCTGTTTGACGGAGGCGTAGTGACCGCCGGTAACGCATCAGGCGTCAATGACGGCGCGGCCGCACTGCTGATTGGCTCCCGCGAAGCGGGCGACAAAGCCGGTATCCGACCAAGGGCCCGCATCGTGTCAGCCGCCATCGCCGGTGTCGCGCCCAGGGTT
Source organism: Marinobacter zhejiangensis (assembly GCF_900114775.1). Classification (GTDB taxonomy): domain Bacteria; phylum Pseudomonadota; class Gammaproteobacteria; order Pseudomonadales; family Oleiphilaceae; genus Marinobacter; species Marinobacter zhejiangensis. Next base: position 917,300 of record NZ_FOUE01000001.1, on the reverse strand, counting down.
ATGGGCTATGGCCCAGTACCCGCCAGCGAGAAAGCCCTGGCACGGGCCGGATTGACCATCAACGATATGGACGTGATCGAAATTAACGAAGCGTTTGCAGCCCAGGTACTGGGCTGCGCCGCAAAGATGGGTATCGCCGGCGACGACCCGCGCCTGAACCCGAACGGCGGAGCTATTGCTGTCGGTCACCCGCTGGGCGCCTCCGGGGCCCGTCTGGCGCTGACAGCCACACGCCAGCTCGAACGCATTTCTGGCCGTTACGCACTCCTCAGCATGTGCATTGGCGTTGGCCAGGGCATCGCTGCCGTGATCGAGCGTGTCACCGACTGATTGAACCCCGGCCCTGTCGGCCGGTCACATAACACTGGCGGTGACACCTCACCGCCTCCTTGCCTAACAGGAGAAACTGCATGGCTTCCGCTCCGTGGGATGACCTGCTGCAATTCGACAAGCAGCTGGACGAAACCGAACGCCAGGTTCGCGACAGTATTCGCGCTTTCTGCGACCAACGCCTGATGCCAGGTATTACCGAAGCAAACCGTCACGAGAAATTTGACCGTAACATTTTCAACGAGATGGGCGAGCTGGGCATGCTGGGCGCCACCCTGCCAGAGGAGTACGGCGGTCCTGGCCTGAACCACGTGTGTTACGGCCTGATTGCCCGGGAAGTGGAGCGGGTCGACTCAGCCTACCGTTCTGCCCTGTCGGTACAATCGTCCCTGGTGATGTACCCGATCTATTCCTATGGCAAGGAAGCCCTCAAGAAGCGAATTCTGCCCAAGCTGGCCTCCGGTGAAATGGTGGGTTGTTTTGGCCTCACCGAACCCAACCACGGCTCCGACCCTGGCGGCATGGAAACCCGGGCCAAGAAGGTGGATGGCGGTTACCTGCTCAGCGGTTCCAAGATGTGGATCACCAACTCACCGATCGCCGATGTCTGTGTAGTGTGGGCCAAGCTGGACGGCGCGGTCCACGGCTTCGTCATCGAACGCGAAGGCGCCAAGGGCCTGGACACCCCGAAAATCGAAGGCAAGTTCTCACTGCGGGCATCAGACACCGGCTCCATCTTTATGGATGAGGTCTTTGTACCGGAGGAAAACCACCTGGAAGTCGAGGGACTGAAAGGCCCGCTGAGCTGCCTCACCAAGGCCCGCTTCGGCATCAGCTGGGGCGCACTGGGTGCGGCCGAGTTCTGCTGGCACGCCGCGCGTAATTACACGCTGGAACGTCAACAGTTTGGCCGACCACTGGCTGCCAACCAGCTGATCCAGAAGAAGCTGGTCGACATGCAGACCGAGATCACCTTGGGCCTGCAGGCGGTATTGCAGCTGGGCCGGATGATGGACGCCGGCGAAGCCACCCCGGATTCCGTGTCACTGCTCAAGCGAAACAACTGCGGCAAAGCCCTGGATATCGCCCGGGTTGCCCGCGACATGCATGGCGGCAACGGCATCTCTGACGAGTACCACGTTATACGTCATGTCATGAACCTTGAAGCCGTCAACACCTATGAGGGCACCCATGATGTCCACGCTCTGATCCTTGGTCGCGGTCAGACTGGCATTCAAGCCTTCAGCTAAGGCCATCATCCTTATATGGCAGGACTACGGTCCTGCCTTTTTTTTGCCCAACGCCCTGACCTTCTCGCCCCGAGTGTTCGTACAGCGGTTTTCCATACAGGCACAAAAAACCCCGGAGATTCGACGTGGAAGCTCCGGGGCAAGAGGGCGTCATGCCTGGGTATCCTTTGCTAACTCTCGCCAAGCCCCGAGACGCTCGGGGTCAGCAGGCTCAGAAGGTCATCTTGGCGGATGCCATCACCTGCTCGTACTGGTTGCTGCTGGCTGAACCGATCACTCCAAAATCCCAGTAAGCGTATTCCAGACCCAACGTCAGGTTCTTGTGGGCCGACCACAACAGGTTGGCGTGCACTGACGAGGAGGAGTCGAAGTAGCTGAGGGTGCCGTTGGCCACTGGCGTTGCCACCGGGTTGGTCAGGTCACTGACGATTTCGGTATGAGATACGGTCAGACTGCTACGCCAGCTTGGCGTCCAGAAGTGACGGTAAGCCGCTGTCACACCGTAGGATTCGAGAGCTTCCACCTTTCCTGCAGCCTGGGCTGCCAGGTCGACATCGGGGTAGGTGTACAGCCCCATATAACGGCCAAGTGCACCATAGTTGTACTGCAGGCGCAGATCATCCTTGCCGTAGGTGGGAATGCGCGCACTAAAGCCCACAGCGCCCGTCAGCTCAGTGTCGTTGGACGCGTCGTCTTCCAGGTTGCGGACGATACCGGACACCGAGTACACACCATAGTGGCCACGGAACTGATAGCGGGCTGTCAGGTCCGGGTAGGATTGGTCGTCATAGGAAACAGAACCAAAGCCATCCTCCGGGTTCTCCAGCGCCACCATGAATGAACCGCCGGGTGCTGAGGTGGTGTAACGCAGCTGCGGCTGAGTTACATAGATAAAGCCCGCCATCTTGCCCTGATCCAGGATTTCAGGCATTGCCGCAAGGTCACTGAAGGTGGTGTAGGTCTGACCAAAGCTCCACCCGTTCCAGTTGCCGTAAGCCTGACGCAGACGCGGTGAATAACTGTTGGACACAATCTCGTTACCGTCGGAATCCGCCGCCTGGTTGAAGTCCATTTCCAGATAGGTTCTCAGGGTGTGGCCAGCCACATCGTCGGTTTCTGTACCAATGCTGAAGCGGGTTTCCCGCGCTGTAAAACCGACCTTCCAGTCATTATCAGTAGCGGCTGCAGACGCAAACGAGCGGGGCAAGCCAATGGAATAACCGTTTTTGTGACCATTGCCGTTGGAGCCGTAAATGACGTCCGCCTTGATAAAGCCACCGAAAGACAGCGTGGTGTCACCAATTTTCAGACCGTCGCCTTCGCGAAGGATATAGGGGTTCTCTTCCGTAAGTTCTGGTGCCGTTGACACCGCCCCCGCCAACCGGGACTCCAGCTGATCAACCCGTTGCCGCAACTGTTCCAATTCAGAGTCCTGAGCCTGAGCGACCGATGCCCCCAACGCAACTAACGGCAGCGCAGCCAACGCAACGGCATTGGCCAAGGGGTGTGCTCTGAAGGACTTTGTTGTTTTTGTCATCACAAACCTCGTATTGGTTACTCACTCTTGTTCCGCAATGCGGTATTTAAATCGAATCCAGTTCCGCCTAGCAGTACCAGGTTCTGTGTTACGGACTATATACATAGATTTTTTATACAACAAGTTTTCGGAATCAATTTTTGACAAAAGTAGAAGTTGCAGAGCGTTTTATAGTTCTGCAGACGTTGACAAACACAAAAGCAGTACGAGATCATGGAACGATTCTGCTATGCGGTATATCTTTTCGCTATCAAGCATCGAGAGGTAGGAACAATGAACATTAACTACACGGCCGAAGAACTCGCCTTCCGCGATGAAGTGCGCGCCTTCCTGGACGAGAAGCTGCCGACCGACATTGCAGAGAAGGTCAAAGGCTTCCGGAAACTGTCAAAAGAAGATCATCTACGCTGGCAGAAAATACTCACTGCCCAGGGTTGGTACGCCACACACTGGCCGGAGCAATACGGTGGTGTTGAATGGTCAGCGGTGCAGAAGCACATCTGGGACGAAGAGTCCTGCCGTTATGGGGTTCCCCGTACCATCCCGTTCGGGGTGAACATGGTCGCTCCGGTCATCATCAAATTCGGTAACGAAGCGCAGAAACAGCAGTACCTCCCGCGCATTCTCAGTGGCGAAGACTGGTGGTGCCAGGGCTATTCCGAGCCCGGTGCCGGTTCCGACCTTGCCTCCGTGAAAACCCGCGCCGTCCGCGACGGTGACCATTACATAGTCAACGGCCAGAAGACCTGGACCACCCTGGGGCAGCACGCCAACATGATCTTCTGTCTGGTGCGCACCAACACCGAGGTGAAGGCCCAGGAAGGTATCTCATTCCTGCTCATCGACATGAACACACCGGGCATTACCGTGCGCCCGATCATCACCCTCGATGGCGAACACGAGGTCAACGAGGTGTTCTTCGAGGACGTCAAGGTCCCGGTGGAAAACCTGGTGGGCGAAGAAGACAAAGGCTGGACCTACGCCAAATACCTGCTCACCTATGAGCGCACCGGTATCGCCGGTATCGGCATTTCCAAGGCCGCCCTCTCGCACCTGAAAGCTTTGGCCAGTCGGCGCCTGAAAAACGGACGCCCGCTGATCGAAGACCCGGGGTTCAGCCAGCGCATCGCTCAGGTTGAAATCGACCTGATGGCGGCTGCCATCAGTAACCTGCGAATTATCGCTGCGGTAGAAGGCGGCGGGGTGCCTGGTGCGGAAAGCTCCATGCTCAAGGTACGTGGCACAGAGATTCGTCAGGCGATCAACGACCTGGCCCGTCGCGCTCTGGGGCCCTACGCCATTCCGTTTGTGGAAGAGGAATTCCAGCTGGATTACGACGGCGAATACCTTTCCGATGAGTTCGCCGCGCCACTCAGCGCCAGTTACTTCAACAACCGCAAACTGTCGATCTTCGGTGGGTCTAACGAGATCCAGAAGAATATCGTGTCCAAAATGATTCTCGGCCTGTGAGGAGACGACCATGGATTTCAAACTGAATGAAGAGCAGCAAATGCTGCAAGACACCGTGGCACGTCTGGTTCGCGGTGAGTACAGCTTCGAGAAACGCCTGGAGTTCAGTGAGAGCGAAGCCGGGTTCAGCGTCGACTTCTGGAAGCAGCTGGCCGAATTGGGGCTGACAGCCGTGCCGTTCTCTGAGGAACTGGGTGGCTTCGGTGGTACCGGGGTGGAAGTGCAGATGGTGATGACCGAGCTCGGTCGTGGTCTGTGTCTGGAGCCCTACCTGCAGTCGGTCGTACTCGGCGGTGGTCTGATCAGTCAGGCTGGTAACGACGCCCAGAAGGAACGGTGGCTGCCGGGAGTCGCCAGCGGCGAGCTCCAGGTTGCCGTGGGTCTGCAGGAGCCCCAAAGCTTCTACAACCTGAACCAGGTTGACACCCGTGCCGAGAAGACCAGCGACGGGTACGTCCTGAACGGGCGCAAGGCGGTTGTGATTGGCGGCAACACTGCCGGCCTGCTGGTTGTGTCCGCACGAACCGCCGGCGATGCCTGCGATGACAAGGGCATCAGCCTGTTCGCTATTGATCCCAACGCCGTCGGCGTCGAGCGTCGAGTATACCCGACCATGGATGGCACCAAAGGCTGCGACATCACCCTGAACAATGTCCAGGTGTCCGCTGATGCCCTGCTGGGGGCGGAGGGACAAGCAGCCGACGTCATTGAGTACCAGGCAGGGCGTGCCATCGCCGCGCTGTGCGCAGAAGCCGTTGGGGTGATGGAAACAGCCACCGAACTGACCCTGGAATACCTCAAGACCCGCAAGCAGTTCGGCGTGCCCATTGGCCGGTTCCAGGTTCTGCAACACCGCATGGTCGACATGATGTCCGAACTGGAACAGGCCCGTTCCATGGTCATCCTGGCGGCGAATGTGGCCGATGAGCCACAGAGTGATGATCGCCGTCGCACCCTGGCCGCAGCCAAGAACGTGATTGGCCGCGCCGGGCAGTTTATTTCCGAGAAGGCTATCCAGTCCCACGGCGGGATTGGCATGACCTGGGAGTACAACTTTGCCCACTACGCCAAACGCCTCGTCATGATCAACCATCAGCTCGGCGACGACGACTTCCATCTGGAACAGTACGCCACCCTGCTTCAGGCCAGCTGATTGCACCCAGTGTGAGTCCAGGGGTTCCTGAATGCCTGCAAACTTTCTCAGTCGGTTTCGCAGGCCTTCACACTCTCCAGTCGGGAACCTCTCCTTCGGGTGGCCTCTTGGCCACCCTTTTTTGTCTCAGGCCCTTCGGCCTTGCCAATGGAGAACATCATGAGCGGCACCACTGACAACAACACCAACGCCCTCGCCAAGGCAGAGTGGCAGGTTCGTACAGAGCTGGCAGCAGCCTACCGCCTGGTCGCCCATTTCGGCTGGGATGACCTGGTCTTTACACATCTGTCAGCGAGGGTGCCAGGCCCTGAGCACCATTTCCTGATCAACCCCTATGGCCTGCTCTTCCACGAGATCACGGCCTCATCCCTCGTGAAGGTGGATAGAGAGGGTCAGGTGATAGACGCCGGTGGAGTCAGCCGGGTGAACCCGGCCGGCTTCACCATCCACAGTGCCGTGCACATGGGCCGCGAGGACGCTGCTGCTGTGATGCATCTGCACGCGCCTGACGGGGTCGCGGTTTCTGCTCACCGGGAGGGTCTGCTGCCGCTGAGCCAGACAGCCATGCTCTGTCTCGATCACCTGTGCTATCACGACTACGAAGGCGTAGCACTCAACCTCGATGAGCGTGAACGCCTGATCCGTGACCTTGGCAGCAAGTCCATGATGATGCTCCGCAATCACGGCGTGCTGACCGTCGGGAGGACCGTGCCCGAATGTTTCACCTACCTGTATTTCCTGATGAAAGCCTGCGAAATTCAGGTTCGGGCGCTGGCCTGCGGCCCCACCTATCAGCCATCGCCGGAAGCCATTCAGACCACGGCAGAACAATCCCAGTCCCTGGGTAAAGCCGCGGCCTTGACCTGGCCTGCGGTGCTCCGACTGCTGGACAGTCGCAATCCGGGCTACGCGGTGTAGCCCCCTCATTTTTCAGGCAAGGACACAACGACAATGCTAACCATCGCCTTGAATGTTCTGACCGACTACACCGGTGTCACCCTGGGTTGCAGCCCTTGGACAAGCATTACTCAGGAGCGGGTGAATACCTTTGCCGATGCAACCGGCGATCATCAATGGATTCATGTGGATGTGGACCGGGCCACACAGGAGTCACCGTGGAAAAGCCCGGTCGCTCATGGCTTCCTGACCTTGTCGATGCTGCCAGCGCTAAACCAGCAGGTATTTACCATTACCGGTACTGCCGCGAGCATCAACTACGGTATGAACAAGGTGCGATTCCCGTCAGCCGTTAAAGTTGGCGCCAAGGTCCGTAGCAACGTCGAGCTGCTCAGCGCCGAGCCTCAGGACGCAAGCCGTGTACTGGCCTGCTACCGCACAACCGTGGAAATCCTTGGTGAAGACCGGCCCGCCTGCGTCGTGGAAAGCCTGGTGATGTACGTGAGCGAAGAGTAACCACACAACAATGGTGTATGATCGACCGCTTGAGGAAAGGGGCAACATACATCATGGCAAATACAGCGCTCAGAACCATAGGCTATCTGCTCGTAGGGGCGATCATCCTGGCCGCAGGCACTGCGGTCTGGTTTGGCATCAACGCTTCACGAAACACCGATATCGCCCAACCGTACTTTGAAGAACAACTGCCGGTGATTGTTGGTTGGGATTACCAGAAGCTGGAGCCACTCTTATCGTCTTCGTTGAAGGCGGCATTTCGCTCACACGAGGGCCAGCAGGCTTTCCAGCAGTTCAGCCAACTTGGCCAGTTTGAGTCGTTTGAACAGTTGCAGTACGTCGGTGCCGACTCCCAGGTGGCCATCGGAGACGGCGTCTACGACCTGCTGAGGTTCTCGCTGCTCGGCCACTTTCGTGAAGGTGACGCCAGGGTTCTGATCACCCTGGCGCAGACCGAAACCTCGTTCCTGGTCCATGGTTTGAGTCTTCGTTCCGACGTGCTGGCCGCACCGGAGGCGGAGTCACAACGGTGATCAACCTGCCCCCAGAGTTAATGGCCGCCCTGTGGGGTGGTATCTCCGGTCTTGCCCTGGTGCTTGGCGCTCTGGTTGGCTATTTCCTCAACCTGCCCCACCGCGCCGTTGCCAGCGTCATGGCCTTTGGCACCGGCGTGCTGATATCGGCTCTGTCCATCGAATTGATGGAGTCCTCCGTTGCGGTAGGTGGGCTGCCCGCGGCGGCCGCAGGGTTCCTGTTTGGCGTAGTCCTTTACACCGGCGCCAATGCCATACTCTCGCTGTATGGCGCCCGGCACCGTAAACGCTCACGGGCACCGGTGGTATCAAAGGACCAGGCAGCAGGTGTGGCCATTGCGCTCGGCGCACTGCTCGATGGGTTACCGGAGTCAGCGGCGATCGGGGTCAGTCTGCTGGATGGCAATGGGGTGGCTCTGGTCACCGTGTTTGCCATTTTCATCTCCAACGTGCCCGAAGGGTTGTCCAGTTCGGCCGGTATGCGGCGGGCCGGACGCGGGCCCGGCTACATTTTCGGCCTCTGGCTGAGTATTGCGATGCTGTCCGCATTCGCAGCCTGGATCGGGTATGCCTTCCTGGGCGAACTCGGACCAACCTACATCGCCTTCGCCACCGCGACAGCCGCCGGGGCCATACTGGTGATGATCATCCAGACCATGATTCCCGAAGCCTTTGAGGAAATGCACGGTTTTACCGGCCCGGTTGCCGCCATCGGATTCCTGACCGCCTTTTCCGCCAGCCAGTTGTTTGGCTAGCGGCGTCAATCCGGCCGGAATTACGCTACACTCACGATTCTTCCAATACAGACTCCCCGGAACAGGATGCCCGCCCGATGCACTACCGCGATCTCCTTCCTGACGTTCTGAGCATTGCCGACGCCGCCAGCGAGAAAGTGCTCAACATCTACTTGACCGATTTCAAGGTTGACTACAAGGCCGACCAGTCACCAATCACCGCCGCTGATATCGCGTCACACCGGATCATTGTTGAGGGGCTGCGGCAATTGAGCCACGACATTCCCATTCTCTCTGAAGAAGGTGCTGACGAGCCTTGGTCACAGCGCCGGCGCTGGCACCGGTTCTGGCTGGTCGACCCGATCGACGGCACCAAGGAGTTCACCAAACGCACCGGTGAGTTTACCGTTAACATCGCCCTCATCGAACACGGTGTCCCGGTCCTGGGGGTGGTGACAGCTCCCGCCCTGAAAGAGGCGTTCTGGGGCGCAAAGGGAGACGGTGCCTGGAAGCGCGACCGTACCGGGCGGATTCACCGCATCAGTGTGGTGGTGCCCAAAGCGGTAACACGGGTGGTGGCCAGCAAGAGCCACCTCAACGATGAGACCCGCCAGTTCATCGACAACCTCGGCGAACACGAACTGGTTCAGGCCGGCAGCTCGCTGAAGTTCTGCCGCATTGCCGAAGGCCATGCTGACATCTACCCCAGGCTTGGCCCCACTTGTGAATGGGACACCGGTGCCGCCCATGCCGTTCTGCTGGCCGCCGGCGGCAAGGTCAATACGCTGGATGGCGAGCCGCTCCGCTACGGTAAGGAAAACGTGCTGAACCCGCACTTTGTGGCCTCATCCAAGTGAACGGCCAGGCCGCACTCTCAAGCGACAAAAAAAGGAGCGGATAACCGCTCCTTTTTCATTTGGACGTGTCCGGATAGCAGGGTGTTATTCGATTTCTTTCCGAACAATCTCGCCGTTCTCCACCACTGCCAGGGTGGTCACGGTCACAAAACCACCGTTTTCGGTAACGCTGTGGACCTCATACGGGTTCTTGCTGCTGTCCATACTTAGCAGGGCCTCACCAATGGCAGCGCGAACCGTGGTCGGATCCGTCGACTCGGTCATGTCCATCGCTTCGACCAGAGCGTGCAGCGCCAGGTAGTTGTAGGCAGCTTCAGACCCCGGCACCTTGCCGTAGTTGGCCTGGTAACGCTCGATGAAGCCGGTCGCCGCCTCCGTCTCGTAGACAGACAGCGGCACGACGCCCACCGCACCTTCCACCATGTCCATGCCGCCAGCAACCTGAGCCACTTCATCAATCTTGGCCTGATCCATCACAATGAACCCACCCTGGAAACCCAGCTGACGAGCCTGCTGGATAACCAGTCCGGTTGGCTCCGAGGCGCCACCAACGAACATTACATCCGGGTTCTCAGCAATAACCCGGCTGACTCCGGTGTAGAAATCGGCGGACTTGTTGTAATCCATCGGGTTGTCGGCCACGACCGTGCCGCCCCGTGCTTCCCAGGTCTGCTGGATCATTTCATCCCAGATCTTCGCGTATTCGTGCGTTGCACCAGCCATACCCAGGGTTGTACCCAGGTTGTTCATTGCATAATCGGTAAAGGCGCGAACATAGCCGTCAAACGTCGGCGGAATGCGCAGGGTCAGGGTATTCCCCTTTTCCGTCACCGTCGGCACGCTGGTGTAAGCCATGACCAGGAAATCGTCTTTCTCATTGAAATCCTGCAACGCAAAAACGCCGCCAGAGTGAGGAACGAAGATGGCAGACACCCCGTTGTCCTGTTTCAGGCGTTTTGCGTTGGTGGCCGCCTGGGCAGGAGAGTAACGATCATCCAGAGCTACCAGGTTAATGGTCACCTGCTCACCATTCAGGTCAAAGCCACCTGCCGCATTGATCTCCTCGGCCGCCATGCGCAACCCGGACAGTGTATTTTCGCCATAAAGTGCAGCCCCACCGCTAAGCGGGCCGGTGAAGCCGATATTGATACTCTCTGCCATGGCGGAGGTTGCCACCAGACCCAAGGAGGTAGCGGTAATCACAGCTTTAAGCGTGTTTTTCGGTGTCATTGCGTTCTCCAACTATTGTCATTATTGCTTTGTCGAATGAATGCTCATCAGGCGCCGATGTAGGCCCGACGAACCTGCTCGTTACCGAGCATGGTTTCCTGATCGCCTTCCATGACCAGCTGGCCGTTTTCCATGACGTAGGCACGGTCGGCAATCTTCAGGGCGGCAAAGGCGTTCTGTTCCGCCAGCAACACGGTGGTGCCGAGGCTGTTGATCTGCTTGATGATTTCGAACATCTGCTTGACCACCAGCGGTGCCAGTCCCAGCGAAGGTTCATCCAGCATCAGCAATCGGGGGCGGCTCATCATGGCCCTGCCGATAGCCACCATTTGCTGCTGTCCACCGGACAGCGAACCGGCTGGCTGCTGGGCTTTGTCTTCGAGAATGGGGAACAGCTCCAGCACTTCGTTGAGACGCTGCTTATTCCCGGCCCGGTCACGACGATGGACGTAGGCGCCGAGCATCAGGTTCTGCAGCACGCTCATGTGCGGGAACAATTTGCGGCCCTCGGCGCACTGGACGACGCCGCCGCTGACGATGGCATTGGGCTTAAGGCCATTAAGACGACGGTCTTCAAACTCGACATCGCCGGCACTGGGCTTGTTCAGGCCACTGATGGCGTTGAACAGGCTGGATTTTCCGGCACCGTTGGCGCCCAGCAGTACCACCAGCTCCCCGGTGTCCACGGTCATCGAAATGTTGTTGAGTGCCTTGAAGCTGCCGTAGCAGACATCCACGTTCTTAAGCTGCAGCATCTTCGTCACTCCCCAGGTACGCTTCGATCACCACTGGATTGCTCTTGATTTCCGCCGGAGTGCCTTCTGCGATCTTTTCGCCGTGGTCCAGCACCATGATCTTGTCGGCCATGCCCATGATCATGTCCATCTTGTGTTCGATCAGGCACACCGTCAGACCGTTGGCCACCATCTTTTTCATGAGCTCGGCCAGGCCATCGGTTTCTTCCGGGTTGACTCCGGCAGCAGGCTCATCCAGCAGCACCAGTTTGGGGTCCGTCGCCAACGCCAGGGCAAAGGCCACCCGCTTGCGCTCTTCCTGGGTGATGTCGGCAATGTACTGGTTCTCGACATGGGACAAACCCACGAAATCCAGTGCTTCCCGAGCCTTGTCCCGACTGGCCTTTTCCTCCGCCTGCAAGCGCCGGGAATTGATCAGCACATCCCACAGCCCGGAACGGGTCCGCAGGCGGTGGCCGACGATCAGGTTGTCCAGCACCGTGGCCTGCTCAAACAGGTTGGTGGTCTGAAAGGTTCGGCCCACGCCCAGTTGAGCCACCTTGTCACAACGCATCTGGGTAACGTCAACACCGTCCAGCAGGATGCGCCCGGAGGTTGGCTGATGCAGCCCGGACACCAGGTTAAAGAAGGTGCTTTTGCCGGCCCCGTTAGGCCCGATGATGGCGTTAATCTTGTTGGCTTCGAATACAACGGACACGTCATTGACGGCAGCCAGACCGCCAAACATCTTGGTCAGGTGTTCGATCTTAAGCATTGCTCTCCACCTCCGTTGCGGCAGTGGCCTTGGAAGCCTGGCGCTTGGCCGTCGCTTGCGGTTGCTGGCGTTTGTGGTGCATCCAGCCGAGGAAAGACCCGGTGATGCCGCGGGGGAAGAAAATCACCAGCAGCACCAGAAGCGGGCCGAAGATGATCATCCGGTACTCTTCGAGGAACTGCAGCGACTGGGTGATCCAGACAATGCCGACAGTGCCCAGCAATGGGCCGGTGATGGTACCGATGCCACCCACCAGCAGGTAGGTGATCATGTCGAAGGTGTGGTTAATGTTGGCTTCTTCCGGGCCAATGAACCGCACCATGCCAGCGTACAGCGCACCCGCCAGACCGGCGTAAGTCGTGGACAACACAAATGCCAGTATTTTGTTGCGCATCAGGTTGATGCCCAGGGACTCCGCCAGCTCATCGCCGTTGCGGATGGCAATGAAGGTACGCCCCAGCAGGGACCGGGACAGCCGGCCCATGAACCAGATCGCAAACACCAGGAACGCCAGCACCAGGTAATAGAACGGAACGGTATTGGTGAAGTCCACCAGGCCAAACCCATACGGCGCAGCAATGTCACGGACGCCAATGGGGCCGTGGGTCAGTTCTTCCCACTTATCCATCAGCAGGTAGATGATGAAACCGACACAGAGGGTGAAGATGGCAAAGTAGTGCTCTTTCAGCCGCAGCGACACCACCCCCACCAGGAAACCCAGCCCTGCCGTCATCACCAGCGCTGCTACAAACGCTGGCCAGAAGCTCCAACCATAGTCTGAGCTGAGCAGGCCCAGGGTATAGGCGCCGATGGCGAAGAAGCCACCATGGGCCAGGTTCAGCTGACCACAGAAGCCGGTGATGATGTTCAGGCCGTAGACCGCAATCGCCCAGACAAAAGCGGATGCCATCACGTACACCTGGTACTCGTTTTTAGCGAGCAAAGGGAACACCAGGGCGAAGGCCAGCATCAGATACTTGGCCATGGGTGTCATCAGGAAAGATCCGAACTTGAACATGTCAGTGCGCTCCTTTGGCAAACAGGCCCTGCGGACGAACAGACAGAATCACAACCAATAGCCCGAACGCGATGATGTCTTTGTAAGCCGTGGAGATATAGAAGCCGCCAAAGGCCTCGGCGAAGCCAATGATCATGCCGCCGGCGATGGCCCCGGGGATGCTGCCCATACCGCCAAGGATGATGATGACGAAGGCCTTCATGATCACCAGGTGGCCCATCGCCGGGTACACCAGGTTGATCGGTGCATAGAGCGTGGCTGCAATGGCCGCCAGCACCCCAGAGATGGCAAAGGTCATCATCGCCACACGGTTGGCATCGATACCCACCAGGAAGGCACCGTCACGACTCTGGGCCATGGCGATGATGGTGGCTCCGATCATGGTCTTGCGCAGGAATAGCTGCAGCGCAGCCACCAGCACAAATGCACCAACGATGATCAGCAACCGCTGTTCCGGGATGATCAGACCGTCGAAGTTGAGAATGCCAGTGAACGGAGAGCTCAGGCGGCGGAAGTCCGCACCCCAGAACATCTGGACCAGAGCTTCCAGGAACAACAGGATGCCGATGGCGGCAATCTTGTCGTGGATGGGTGGCGAGTTACGCAGTGGGTGGAAGACCAGGCGCTCACAGAGCACCGCCAGGATGGCCACTATCGCAGCAGAACCCGCCATAGCCACCCAGTAATGCACCCCCAGGTCCATCATCAGGAAGTAGGACATGAAAGCACCCACCATATAGAGGGCGCCATGGGCGAAGTTGGGAATATGCAGGATGCCGTACACCAGGGTCAGCCCCAGGGCTACCAGCCCGTAGATGCTGCCTAACGTCAGGCCGTTAATGATCTGTTGGAAGAATAGGTTCAATTCTGCCCCTCCGCTGTTGTTGTTGTCGGTCGTTGTGAGGCCACAAACGCAGTAAAAGTCTTTTCCGCATCGTGTCGTGAAACAATTACATCAATCGTCTAACGTGTCAATATAATAAAATGTTGTTTCGCTATGCGTACATATAGGCAAAAATAAACCCGGATTATCGGCATTTTTACTTAGAAAAATGAAATAACCCGGGTTTTCACTCTCAGGTGCGGAATGTTAGCCCTGCGCCTGCCACTCCGCTTCCTGCAGGGCTCGCCACATCAGCTTACCGGTGGGGGACTTGGGCAATTCATCAACGAACTGCACGATGGCAGGGACCTTGTAGGCGGCCATCTCTTCCTTGCACCAGGCGATGATGTCTTCCTCGCTGGTTGCCCCCTCCGAATCCGGTGACAGCACGATCACCGCCTTGACGGTTTCCCCCCGTTTCTCATGAGGAGAGGAAATGATGCAGACCTCGTGAATCGCCGGATGACGGTACATCAGGCCTTCCACCTCGGACGGCCACACTTTGAAACCGGAGGCATTGATCATCCGTTTGACCCGGTCGACCATGAAGAAGTAGCCATCCTCGTCGTAGTAAGCCAGATCACCAGTACGGAAGAAGCGCTTGCCATCGATTTCAATGAAGGCCGCCTCGGTATCGGCAGGACGGTTCCAGTAACCCACAGTGACCTGTGGGCCATGGCTGACAATTTCCCCCACTTCCCCCGGCCCTTTCTCTTCCAGGGTTTCGACGTCGATGATACGACTGTCGACGTCGAAGACCGGGATGCCAAGACACTGGGCCTTGGGTTGGCCAGTTGGGTTGATATGGGTGGCGGCCATGGTTTCCGACAACCCATAGCCCTCAATGTAATCGAGCCCTGTGAGAGTTTTGAGCTTGGCGGCAATCGCCTCGGGCATTGCCGCCCCACCGCCACCGATGGTGTTCAGGCTGCTGAGGTCATATTGGCCAAGGTCGGGGTTGGACAGGAAGTCGACCGCCATAGTGACGATGTTGGTCCAGCCCGTCACTTGGTAGCGTTCAATTAGCCGTGCTGCCGTGGTGCGGTCCCAGCGGGTCATGATGACGGCAGTGGAACCACTGTAGATGGGGCTGTTCATCGAACTGGTCATGCCGGTGACGTGGAAAAATGGCAATGTGGCCAGTTGTACGGTATCCGCGGTGCTAAGGTTCCAGAACGCCCGATGCACAGCGGTCGCCATCACGGATCGATGGGTGTGCATACAGCCTTTCGGCGCGCCGGTGGTGCCGGAGCTGTAGGGGAACACCGCCAGGTCGTCGGGCCCGGCGGTATGGGCTGATGGTGAGATATTCAGCGCCAGCGCGGCCTCCCAGGCCACACAGCCCGGCTGGGAGATCGGGGCCGGAGATGCCGCAACTTCAGCCGGCAGTTCCAGGTCTGTTGGCTTCCGCAGATAACTGCTGTACGCCGCGATGACCACCGTGTCCAGGTTGGTGTTCGCCACCAGCGGGGTGATAAAGCTAGCCAGCTCCTGGCCGGCAAGACATACCTGGGCACCGGTATCGGCGATATAGTGCTCCAGCTCCGCAGCCCGGTTCATCGGGTTCACCGGGATCACCACCGCATCAGCCCGCAGGATGGCGTAATAGCTGATGACGTACTGCGGTGAGTTCTGCATGTACAACAGCACCCGGTCGCCTTTCTTCACCCCCTTTTCCTGGAGGTAACCGGCCATGGCCTCCACATCCGCCAGCAGTTCCCGATAAGTAAAGGCCGTGTCGTAGTAGATGATGGCGTTATGGTCCGGATAGCGCTGGGCGGTAATGGCCAGGTTGGTGAACAGACTGGTCTGTGGCAGCGTCATGGTCTTGGGCAGGTCCTTCGGCCATACCTTGTAGTGCCTGGTAAACATGATTGCTGATCTCCAAGTAAATAGTGTTGTTATCGTGAAGGACCGCCGAGGTCTGGCGCGTCAAGGCTGAACGTATCAGGGCCACCAGG
This sequence comes from Marinobacter zhejiangensis, assembly GCF_900114775.1. Taxonomy (GTDB): domain Bacteria; phylum Pseudomonadota; class Gammaproteobacteria; order Pseudomonadales; family Oleiphilaceae; genus Marinobacter; species Marinobacter zhejiangensis. The sequence continues at coordinate 901,422 of NZ_FOUE01000001.1, read as the reverse complement.
CAGAGGGTCGCTGCTGCGCAGTGGGGTTATGGCAATGTTTTTTTCCCGCAGCACCGTCACATCCAGGTCTGGCGCCACAATATGACGGGAGCTGCGCTCAAACGTCAGCCACCAGTACGGCAGGCTGCGCCCGTCCTGACCAGGACGCAGGTGAGCACGGCGAATGGAGCCCGAGGAATGCCGGCACCAACTCGCCCGATCAATCTCATCCGCACGACAGGCAGGGAAATTCACGTTCCAGCACAGGGCAGTATCTGGTTGCCAGAGCCTCCGAATCACGCTTTCACCGTGTGTTTCCACCGCCGACCAATCCATGCTTTCGCGGCTGAAATAGGCCTGACTCAACGCAATGGCCGGCACTCCCATGTGCTGGGCGGTCAGCACCGCCCCTACCGTTCCGGAGTACTGAACCGAATCACTGATGTTGGCACCGCAATTGACGCCGGATAACACGAGGTCTGGCGGAGAATCCCCGAACAGCTCCCCCAGTGCGTAGAACACGCAGTCTGCCGGGGTACCAGACAAGGCATAACGCCGCTCACCAGCCTGGTATGCCCGCAACGGGGAATGAATGGATATGCTCTGGCCCGCGCCACTGCGATCGTGCTCCGGAGCCACCACCCAGACTTCCTCCGCCAGCCGCCGGGCAATCCGTTCAAGGACCACCAGCCCCGGGGCATTGATGCCGTCGTCGTTGGTGATCAGGATACGGCGTACCATGGGTCCGCTCATAACACGCCTCCTTCTCCCCGTTGGGCGATGCGCCAACCAGCCTCTGCCAACAGGCTGGCTCGCTTGCCCACCTCCAGGGCATCGGCATTACTGGCATTACCCTGCAGCGCCCGGGCGTAGACGCCCTGGACTATGGCGGCCAGACGGAACAGGGAAAATGCCAGGTACACATGCCAATCCTCAATCGCCGCCCTACCGGTCTGACGGCAGTAGCGACGGATGGTTTCCTCCTCATCGGGAATACCCAGTGCTTCAAGGTCGTCGCCCTTTAATCCACGCATACCGTCAAGATCTGAAGGCAGGTGATACGGCAGGCAGTAGTAGGCCAGGTCGGCCAGCGGATGCCCCAGGGTCGACAGCTCCCAGTCCAGTATCCCAATCACCTCGGGCTTATCCGGTGCCAGCATCAGGTTGCCGAACCGATAATCACCATGGGCAATGGCGGTTTCATCCGTGGCTGGAAGGTTCTCCGGCAACCATGCCATCAGCCGGTCCATCGCGGGCAATTCATCGGTCTTTGACGCCAGGTACTGCTTTGTCCAGCGGGCAACCTGCCGCGCCACATAACCTTGCGGGCGGCCAAAATCACCGAGCCCGACCGCGTTGACGTCCACTGAGTGCAGCTTCGCCAGTGCATCAATAGCCGCCTGGTGGGCTGGCAACCGTTCCTGGCGACCGAGTGCCCGCAGGGCCGGATGGCTGACGATACGTCCGGGCATGAACTCCATCAGGTAGAAGGGTGTTCCAATCACACTGCTGTCTTCGCACAGCGCCTGGGCCCGCGGCACCGGCACTTCAGTGTGTTCGGCCAACGCTCGGATGACCCGGTATTCCCGCTCCACCATGTGGGCAGATGGCAGGACCTTTCCCGGTGGCTTCTTGCGCAGCACATAACGGCCGCTGTCGGCCTCTAACAGGAACGTGGGGTTAGATTGACCACCTTGGAACTGCTGCACAGACAGATTGCTGCCAAACTCCGGCAACACGCCCTGCAACCAAGTCAACAGCGCTTTTTCATCGAAGCGGTGGGCGTCCAGGACGTCCACCAGCTGGGGGGCAATACTCATGGCAACCTCAGCAAATGGTCTCGCCGCCATCGGCGACAATCACCTGACCAGTAATGTAGGCGCTGGCTGGCGTCGAGAGGAATACCGCCAGACCGGCAATGTCCACCGGTTCGCCGATACGCCGCAGGGGAGTTTTCTCCTCTGCTTGTTTGACCCGCACCGGGTCTTCCCACAATGCCTTGGCAAAGTCGGTCTTGATCAGCCCCGGTGCAATGGAATTGATGCGTATGCCTTTCGGCCCCCACTCCACCGCCAGGTTGCGGGCCAGAGCCGCTTCTGCGGCCTTAGACACACCGTAAGTGCCGATGGTGGTGTTACCTCGGATACCCGCGATGCTGGACAACAGCACCACAGCGCCTTCGCCACGCCCGGCCATATGCGGCAGCACCATGTTCGTCAGCCAGAAAGTGCCCTTGACGTTGGTGTCCATGATCTTGTCCCAGGCGTCATCGGTCATCTCACTGGTTGGCCCATAGACCGGATTGGTGGCCGCATTGCATACCAGAACATCAATCTGCCCCCAGGTGGCCAGGGTCTGATCGACCAGGTATTGCAGGTCGTCTTTTTTGCCCACATGGCAGGGCACCGCAATGGCGTCGTACCCCTGCTCCGTCAGCTCCGCTGCCACTGCCTCACAGGCGTCGGCCTTACGGCTGGATATCACCACCCGGGCACCACAGCGGGCCATTTCCTCGGCGATGGAGCGGCCGATTCCCTTGGTTGAGCCGGTGATCAGCGCCACCTTGCCGGTCAGGTCAAACAGTCGGTTCGAATTGGTCATGACAGTCTCCTGTTACTGGTCGCGGTACTGGCGCAGTTCGAGTTTGGCGACGGCGTCCAGGTGGACTTCATCCGGGCCGTCCGCCAGTCGCAGGGTACGGACCTTGGCCCAGGCCTCAGCAAGGAAGGTGTCCTGGCTGACGCCGGCGCCGCCGTGCACCTGAATGGCGCGGTCGATCACCTTCAAGGCCATGCTCGGGGCAATAACCTTGATCATGGCGATTTCCTGGCGGGCCACCTTGTTGCCGACGGTATCCATCATCTGGGCCGCCTTGAGCGTCATCAGTCGCGCCTGTTCGATCTCAATACGGCTGCGGGCAATGTCTTTGCGGATGGAGTCAAAAGAAGACAGTGGCTTACCGAAGGCCTCACGGGCATTGGCGCGTTTGCACATGGCTTCCAGTGCCCGCTCGGCGACCCCGATGGTACGCATGCAGTGATGGATGCGACCTGGTCCCAGGCGGCCCTGGGCAATTTCAAAACCCCGACCCTCACCCAGCAGGATGTTGGTCACCGGCACCCGTACGTTGTCGTAGTGAATCTCGGCGTGCCCATGGGGGGCATGGTCATAGCCGAATACCGTAAGCGGACGGACCATTTTTACGCCCGGGCTGTCCAGCGGCACCAGGATCATCGACTGCTGCTGGTGTTTCGGGGCATTGGGGTCGGTCTTGCCCATCACAATGGCGATTTTGCTGGTGGTGGTCATCGCGCCGGAGGACCACCACTTACGGCCGTTGATCACGTACTCGTCGCCTTCACGGCGAATCTCACAGGCAATGTTAGTGGCATCGGATGAGGCCACGTCCGGCTCGGTCATGGAGAAACAGGAACGGATTTCACCGGCCAGCAGCGGCTTGAGCCACTGCTCCTGCTGATCGGCGTTGCCATAACGGGCAATGGTTTCCATGTTACCGGTGTCCGGGGCTGCACAGTTGAACACCTCCGGCGCCATGTGTGAGCGCCCCATGATCTCGCACAGGTGGGCATACTCAACGTTGGTCAGCCCGGCACCAAACTCACTTTCCGGCAGGAACAGGTTCCACAGCCCGGCCGCTTTGGCCCTGGCTTTCAGTTCTTCCATGATTGGCAGTGGCGCCCAGCGGTTTTCCGCCTGTTCCAATTGCTGGTGGTGCACATGCTCATTGGGGTAGATGTGCTGATCCATGAAATCGATCAGTTGATCACGCAGGCGCTGCGCTTTATCGGAAAGTTCAAACATGGTTTTGTGCCTCTGTTTGTTTTTGTCGGGCCAGCATCAGATGGGCTCGCCCTCAGGATGTTCGCTGCTAGATCGGATACGGAAGGTACCTTCACCTATGGCCAGCAGGTTGCCATCGGCGTCGTGAACCTCACCGGTACTGTTGAAAATACGGCGTCCACCGGCACGCTTGCGCCCGGTGGCACGGATAAGGCCAGCGGAACATTGACCGGTAAACGTTACCGTCATCGACAGGGTGATGGCCTTGCGCATGCGATTGGGATAGGGGCAGTAGGTACCGGCCTGGGCCATGGCGATATCCAGTAGCGATGACAAAACCCCACCGTGGACAACGCCTCCCAAGTTCAGGTGTTGCGGCGTCAGTTCCAGTTCAATGACCGCGCAATCTTCATCCCAGGATGCCTGGCGATACCCCAGGATCGAGTGAAATCCGCCCAGTTCACTGGCATCAGTTACCAGCTCCAACTCAGTAGATTCAGACATCAGACTTTCATCCCTGGTAAGTTGAGTGAAGCGGTATTGCCGCCATCAACGGCCAGAGCCTGACCGGTGATGTAACTGGCGTCATTACTGGCCAGGAACAGGATCGCCGCTGCAATCTCTTCAGGCACACCATACCGGCGCAACTCGCAACGGGAACCGAGCTTGTGGGCCTTCTCCTGCTCGCGGGCGTAGTCAAAGATCCTCTGGGTCATGCCGGTTTCCACCAGCCCTGGGCACACCGCATTGACCCGCACATTGTCACCACCGAGATCGCAGGCCGCGGTTTGAGTCAGGTTGATCACCCCCGCCTTGGAGGCACTGTAGGCATTGCCGCCTGCACCGGACCGAATGCCGGCCACCGAGGCGGTGTTAACGATGGCACCTTGCTTGCGGACCTGCATGTAGGGCGCAACATGCTTGATAAACAGCATGGAGCCGATCAGGTTAACGTCGAGAATTTTTCGCCATTCCGCTACATCCTGCTCGGTAATCGGCGGATGGGAGCCCGAAATGCCAGCGTTGTTACACAGCACATCGATTTGCCCGAAGGTTGAGATCACAGCGTCAACCAACTCAGCGACGGCTGTCTCGTCCGCCACGTCCATCACCCGGCGCATAACCGGGGTGCCTTCAGGCATCAGACTTTCCGTGCCAGCCAGCCCGACATCGGACCAATCCACCAACACCACGCTGGCGCCCTCCTGGGCGAACCGGACAGCCGAGGCCTGACCAATCCCACTGCCAGCGCCGGTCACTATGGCGACCCGGCCTTTGAAACGTTTCATCTGCCGCTCCCTCATGTTGTCTTTGGTGACGCAAATGGCGCGTCATTTTTCGGAAAGCGGATTTAATTTGTCACGAAATTGAGTTTTGAGTCAATATATCGGAAATCTATTTCGCCAGATAAAACAAAACTACAGGAAATTGCGACATGGTAGATATCCGACAGAACATGCCTAACCTCGCGCCGGTCAACGCTGACGAACAGCTTGATGCCATTGGTCATCACATTCAGGAGCACCTCAGCCAGCAGCCCAACAAGACCGCAGTCATCGATGGTGATCGTTCGCTGACCTGGGCCGAACTGCTCAGTCGGGCCAACCGTATTGCCAACCGGCTCCGTGAACGGGGACTGCAACCCGGTGATACCGTGGCGGGCTTGTCGGAAAACAGTGCGGACTATGTCGCCCTCTATCTGGCGGTGCTGATTGCCGGCGGCTGTATGGTGCCGCTGTCCGGCATGGCAAATGGTGAAACCCTGGCCCTGATGATCAACGATTGCGACACCCGCTGGCTGTTCGTCTCGAGCCGCAATGACAGTCTGCTGACGGAAGTCACTGGCCAACTCGACCGTGTCACCAGCGAGCATTGCATCGGCCTCGATTACCACCCCGACGCCAGCGGCCTCAGCCTGGATGACTGGCTTGCGGGCGCCAATGACCAGCCCGCCCCCGCCGACGTCAGCCTGGACTCACCCTTCAACCTGATCTACAGCTCCGGCACCACCGGTACCCCCAAGGGCATTCTCCATGACTACCGGTTCCGCTCCCGGCAGATCCGGCGCATGGCCAGCTACGGCCTGGACGGGGACGCCATCAACCTGGTCTCGACGCCGCTGTATTCCAACACCACCCTGGTTTCTGCCCTGCCAACGCTGCACTACGGTGGCACTCTGGTTCTGATGGCAAAGTTTGATGCCCGTGGATTCCTCGAACTGGCACAACAACACCGGGTCAGCCACGCCATGCTGGTACCGGTGCAGTACCAGCGTATTCTGGCGGTACCGGACTTCGACACCTTCGACCTGTCCAGTTTCCGGCTAAAGCTCTCCACCAGCGCCCCACTGCGCAGTGATGTCATCGCCGAGGTGGTGAAACGCTGGCCTGGCGGGCTTCGGGAAGTCTATGGCCTGACCGAAGGCGGCATATCCACCAGCCTCGACTGTATCGCCTTTCCGGATAAATGGGACTCGGTAGGCCAGCCCACCGAGGGCTCGGTGGTGCGGATTCTTGATGACAATGGACAGCAACTGCCCCAGGGGGAGATTGGCGAGATCGTCGGTCGCGCCGGCGCGATGATGCGCGGTTATTATCACCGCGACGAACAAACCCGGGAGATGTTATGGACCAGCCCCGAGGGTGAAACCTTCTTCCGCAGTGGCGACATGGGCCGTATCGACGAGGATGGTTTCCTTCACATTCTCGATCGGCGCAAGGACATGATCATTTCTGGCGGCTTCAACATCTACGCGGTCGATCTGGAAAAGGTGCTGCTGGAACATCCGGCGGTTACTGATGCGGCGGTGATCGGCATTCCCAGCGATCAGTGGGGCGAAACACCGTTGGGCCTGGTGGTCTGTAACGGCTCACACCCTGCCAGCGCAGAGACATTGCTGACCTGGGCCAATGAACGGCTGGGCAAGAGCCAGCGCCTGAACGCGGTCGAGCTGCGGGAGGAACTGCCGCGCTCGACCATTGGCAAGGTACTGAAACGGGAATTGAAAGCGCCTTACTGGGACTAAGCCCCGGCACTACTTTCCGAGTTTTGCCAGCGCCCGATGGCAGTCGTCAGACCGAAGCCGCTCGGCAAACACCGCCCGCTCGCGTTCCAAGGCCTCCTGCGCTATGCCGAGCCAGGGCGCTTTGAGCAACCGTTTGGTCGCCCTCAAGGCCTCCCGTGGCTGTGAAGTCAGCTTCCGGGCCTTGGCCAGGGCCGCCTCGGTGGCCTGCCCATCGGCCACCAATTCGCTGACCAAACCACACGCCAGCGCCTGCTCGCCACTCAGGATGTCGCCAAACAACAGAAGGTCGGCCGCCCGCCTGGCCCCCAGGTGCAGAGGCATGGTAACCGTCGAGGCGGCCTCCGGCACCAGCCCAAGACCGACAAACGCTGTCTTGAAACGGGCGCTGGGCGTGGCAATAACCGCATCGCAGTGCAGCAGCAGGGTTGTGCCAATACCAATCGCCAGACCCTCCACGGCCGCAACGACCGGCGTCTGACAATGCATCAGCACTTCGATGAAGGCCAGTCCCGCTGAAGGCTGTGGCGAAGGGTCGGTGGCCCGGGCACGGAAGTCATCGAGATCATTGCCTGCCGTAAAGACCCCACCCTCACCACTGATCACAATGGCGTGTACGGTTTCGTCCGAGTCCGCCTGAATCACAGAAGCCGACAGCGTCTGGTACATTTCCCGGCTCAGGGCATTCTTTTTGTCCGGCCGGGCAATAACAAGGTGAACCACTCCTTCAAACGATTGCGTTCTGATCATGACCTATCCTCATGGTAAAGACGATGGAGCAACGCGTGGCCATATCGAAAGTTTCATCCGACTAGCCATCTAGCCTATTGCAAATCGCCATTCTTGTGTTAGATTCAGCTTACAGCTTTCATTCTGCAATTGCGAATTCCGCACTGCAGAATGATAAAGACAAACACAACAATGTTTCCCTGAGGCTGAACAATGAAGACATTTACCTCCCTACGGAAAAAACTGACCGTTTTGGCATCCACCATTACCCTAGGCCTGTCGGTCACCCTGGCAGGGAATGCCCAGGCGGAAGAAACCTTTACCTGGAAAGTACAGTCCCACTGGCCCGGTGCCAGCAGCTCCTACACCGACAGCCTGGAGCGCATCAAACGACTGCTGGAAGAACGCTCTGACGGACGTCTGCAGTTGCAGCTGTATGAGTCTGGCGCTTTGTTCAAGCCGAAAGATACCTTTAATGCGGTCAGTCGCGGCATTCTGGAAATGGGCACCATTTCGCCGTCCTATGCCCAGGACAAAATGACCCTGGCGGGCATCGCCTCCGGGCTGCCGTTTGCGTTCCGCAATGTTTGGGAAGCCGCCTACTTCCACCAGGGCCTGGGCTTTGAGCAAATGCTGCAGGACGAAGCCGCGCAATTTGGCGTCTACTGGGCAACAGATAAGGTCTTCCCTACGGAAATGGTGGTCAGTCGTCCCATCAATAGCTGGGAGGACTTTGAGAGTCTGAAGATTCGCTCTTCCGGCGTGTTGCAGAAATTCCTTACCGAAGCCGGCGCTGCAGCATCCTACCTCCCGGGCGGCGAACTCTACTCAGCACTGGACTCCGGCATTGTTGACGGCGCCCATTGGGGCGCGGCCCAGGGTGCCGCCAGCATGGGGCTCTATGAAGTGGCCAAATACCACGTTCAGCCTGCCCTGAACATTGCCGGCACCGACGTCATCATTGTCAGCCAGAAAGCGCTGGATGAATTGCCCCAGGACCTGCAGGACATCGTCAAACAGACTCTGGATGAGCAATTCTGGTTCCGCACCAACGAGTACCAATATAAGGAGCGAGTCGCGCTGGCCAACGTCATTGCCAATGACGGTGTCCAAGTCAACGTGCTGCCCGATGAGGTTCAGGCGCGCCTGGTGCAAACCGCCCAATCCATGTGGGATGCCGAAGGTGAACGTAGCGAACGGGCCCAGCAAGCGCTGGACCTGCTCAAAGGCTACCTGGCCGAACTCGGCTACCTGTAACAGCCACTGATCAACCTGTCATAACCGGGGGCGTCACCCTTGAGGCTCCCGGTTTCGTTGTCTGACCCTGAACACGCATTTCCGGAGAGTGCCATGAAAGCCCTGACTGCGTTCATGAACGGCATCACTCGTCTCAATGATTTCATTGGACGATGGATCGCCCTGCTGGTCTTCGCCATGTTTGCCTTCCTGCTACTGGAAGTCGGCTTCCGTTACCTGCTCAATTCCCCCACCGTATGGACCAATGAGCTGACCCAGATGCTATTCGGAATCTACGCGGTTATGTCCGGCGGTTACATCATGGCACACCGTGGCCACGTCAACGTCGACCTCCTGCACGCGAAACTTCCCCCTCGGGGCCGTGCGGTCGTGGATATCCTGAGCTCTTCGGTATTTTTCATATTTATGCTGGCCCTACTGTATTTCGGCTATGACATGGCCCAGGAATCCATTTCCAGCTGGGAAACGTCATTCTCTGCCTGGAACCCTCCGATCTGGCCGGTCAAGCTGGCCATCCCGGTCGCAACAGCGCTACTGACCCTGCAGGGCATCGTGAAACTTCTGCAGGACATCGCCATCGCCTGCAATCTCAGCTACTACAAGCCACAGGACGAGGCATCTGAAGGAGAGATGTTGTGAGTATTGAAATCCTGACGCTGCTGTTCTTCGGCTCACTGTTGTTCTTCCTGCTGCTGGGCCTGCCGCTGGCCTTTGTGCTCGGTGGCGTTTCAGTCGTGTTCCTTTACTTCACCTGGGGCTTTGACTCCTTCTATATGGTGTCATCCCAGATCTGGGGCACCATGGGCAGCTTTACCCTGGTGGCGATTCCGCTATTCGTGTTCATGGCGATGATCCTCGAACGCACCGGCGTTGCCAGGGATCTCTATCGGATGATGCACCTCTGGTGCGGCGGGCTGAAAGGCGGGTTGGCCCTTGGAACCCTGGGCATCTGCGCCGTGTTTGCTGCCATGGTCGGTATCAGTGGTGCGGCGGTCGTAGCCATGGGCACCATTGCCCTGCCATCAATGCTGGAACGCGGGTACGACAAGAATATGGCCCTTGGTGTCATCAACACCGGGGGTGGCTGGGGTATCCTGATTCCCCCCAGCATCCTGATGATCCTCTATGCCCTGATCACCGGCGTATCGGTAGGCAAGATGTTTGCTGCCGGAATCCTGCCCGGAATCCTGCTGATGGTGCTCACCGCCATCTATATTCTGGTGCGTAGCCATCTGCAGCCGGAACTGGCACCGGCGCTGCCGAAAGAGGAACGCGGTACCTGGCCGGAAAAATTCCGCGCCCTGCGCGCGGTACTGCTGCCCATCGGGGTGGTCGTCATGGTTCTTGGCTCGATTATTGGCGGCATCACCACACCGACTGAAGCCGCCGCGATGGGCGTGCTGGGTGCGTTGCTTTCCGCTGCAGTCTACCGCCAACTGAAGTGGGAAATTCTCAGGGAAGCCTCCGTCCGCACGTTCAAGCTCACCGGTATGATCATGTGGATCCTGTTCGCAGCTCACGCCTTCAGCGCAGCCTATCAAAGCATGGGCGCCCAGGCTTTGATCGAGAACCTGATACAAATGATCCCCGGCGGGCCATGGGGCATTATCATCGCCATGATGCTGATTACCTTCCTGCTGGCGATGGTACTCGACCCAGTCGGCATCATGCTGATCACACTGCCAGTGTTCATCCCCATTGTTGAAAGCCTGGGGTTCGATCCCATCTGGTTTGGAATCCTCTTCGTGATCAACATGGAAATCGGCTACATGACGCCACCCTTTGGCTTCAACCTGTTCTACCTCAAAGGTGTGGTGCCACCGGATATCACCATGCGTGATATCTACAGGTCGATCATACCGTTCGTGGTGGTGGAAATTGTGGGATTGGCCTTGATCATGGCATTCCCTGAGATTGCCACCTACCTGCCAGACCTGTTCTTCTGAATGGGTGCCATGGGGCCTGCTCAATAACGCGGGCCCCACTGGCTTCCCCTCCCTTTTACCTCGCACCACGCGCCCTTCAGCAACAACCTACCCAACGTTGCAGTGGCTGACCGGCCGGAAAACATCCCGGCGCCATGTCACATATCCATCCTCGCTGTCGTCTAGTTGACTGAAAGCCTCTCCCCATCAGTTAACAACCAGGAACGAGACATGGAGAAAAAACCGGACATCATCTGCAAAAAACAGCACGAGGCCCGCAGGGACAAGACCCAGAGTTCCGCCAGGCCCATACTTGCGATGGCTGCGAGTTCACAACCAAGGAAGGCATCACAATGAAGAAGACCGTCGTATCCGCTTTGGCCCTTGTTGTCGTGGTTCTGGCCCTGGCCGGAACCCTTGGCTTCTACCAGGTGCGGGCTACCGTCAATGCACCAGCCGATCTGGTCACCACCTGGTCGTCGTCCGGCGAACGGCTGCGAATCACGTCCGTTGCGGTGTTTGATGACCACTCAGGACAACTGCGTCAGGCCGAGGCAGTAGACATCGAAGAGGGTCTTATTGCCAGGGTTTACTGGGCGGGCGACGAGGTGCCTGCCAGCCAGGTCGAAACCCTGCGCGGGGAAGGCCGTACCCTGTTACCCGGCCTGACCGACTTTCACGTTCACCTGGGTTCCTCGGATGGCCGCCCTCCCTGGGCGCTGGACGGCATCGACATGATCTCGGTAGCAGGCCAGCGTGAAGCGTTCCTCTACAGCGGCGTCACCTCCGTGGTGGAAGGTTCACCCAACGCACTGGCGTCCCTTGACCAGGCGCTGGCGCCATCCCCCGCGATCTATCAGGCAACGCGCATGATCACCGCCGAAGACGGTCACCCCATCCCCATGTTCCGTGAATTCGTGCCCTGGCCCATGACCGAAATGGCGATCAACGAACAGGTCTTGCCCATTGGCTCGGCCGCCGCCAGTTCGGATGCACTCGACGCCCTGGTCAACGGGCCTGGTCACCACGTCAAGCTGGTGCTGGACGGCGCTATCCCGTGGGACTCGCCACGACTGGCGGAGGCCGACGTACGTGCGGTGGTTGAACGGGCTCACGCCGCTGGCAAGCCGGTATACACTCACGTAGGCAGCGCCCAGGATGCCGTCATTGCAGCCCGGGCAGGCTCGGATGTGCTCATGCACACGCCTTATGTGGACCTGCTGAGCGACGACGACCTGGCTGAGCTCAAGGCCTCCGGGGTGGTGGTGGTGACAACCGCCCAGATCTGGGAGTGGTTCGAGCGCGGTCTGGACAAACAGCCGCCGCTGACCCCGCTGGAACAGGAGCTGGCGTCACCGGGCCTGCTGACGGCCTGGGGGCATGACTGGCACCAGGCCACCGCCGATTACCACTCCACAACCTTCTCCCAGGACTACCTCTCGCGGCTGTCAGGATTCAACGCCAACCTGGCTGAAAACGTGAAGCGGCTCTACCAGGCCGGGGTTCCCCAGGTCATTGGTACCGACACCGGCATCCCCGGGCTGACTCCCGGTGCATCAACCATCCGCGAGCTGCAGTTGCTGCAATCCTACGGGTTTGAGCCCACCGACCTGCTGAGAATGGCGACCGTTGCCCCTGGCGCCCTGCTGGGTAACAGCGGCCTGGGCCGGATTCAGCCTGGCAGCCCAGCCGACTTGCTGCTGGTGGATGGCGACCCAACCCAGGACATTGCCGAACTGGCCAAACTCGCCTTTGTGATTCGCGAAGGCGTGGTTTACCAGCGCCACCGCTAGTGCCTACCAGGATCAGGCCGCCTCACAAAAAACTACAAACGGTGACAGAGCAGGCGGCCAATTCCAGCAGGTAACGGCTACTATATCCGAACGATCAATCACCAATTGCACTCAGGGAAGGGTCACCGGGTATGCAGTTCCTGTTTGGGTTCCTGATATTTATCGTTGCTGTCTACGGTGTGATGGTCGGCTCAGCGGTGATCAAGCTACGCACATTGCGCTGGACTCAGCGCACCTACTACACCCCAGCCCGGGCCGACGACGTGCCCGCCATAACGGTTCGGTTGTTGCAGGATACGACCGACAATCTACAGGCCCTGGGGTTTGAGCCCGGAGCCTGGTATCGGGTGCACGAACCCTACAACCAGAACGGACAGGCCAGCTTTGTCCGCAGCCTCTACCATCAGGGCACTCGCAGTCATGCCCAGGTCTCCCTGCACCCACTGCCAGAGTCAGGCCACGGTGTCACTGTAGAGTTCCTTAATGTCGCCCAGGACGGGAGCAACTGCTACACCACGAACGGCACATGGCACCTGGTCGGCATGGCCATTCCAGGCTACGACTGGGAAGACCCGGACAGCCCCACCCTGGCTGAGCACTGGGCCTACCACCGCCAGCGGCTTGATCAACAGATGTGTGACTGGCGTGAGCTCTCCGTGGCTGAGCTTGCCGATTGGGGCAACCGTTTCCTCGAACAGTACCGACAGGCTTTACTCGCGCAAGGTGACCTCAAAGCCATCAGCGACACCTGTTATCGCTTTACTCTTGGCGGCTGCTGGCGGGCAATACGACGGACGCAAAAGCGCCAACATCCGACGCCAGACCCTACTCCGGCAGCCGAGCTCAGCACCGATGCGGAAGTGCTGGCCCATCTGCGTCAGGAAGCCATACTTGGCAAACCCTCCCGCTCTACTGCGGGTAAGACCCTCCTGCTGGCAGGATCGGTCATCCTGTTCATGGTCAGCTTTGGCTATCGGATGGATCTCGACAGCCTGTTTATTCTGCTCGCCGTGTTGCTGTTCCACGAGTTGGGCCACATCGCCGCCATGGCCCTGTTTGGCTATCGTGACCTGCAGATCCTCTTTATTCCATTCCTCGGCGCGGTGGCCACCGGCCGAAAACAGCAGGTTCGCCCCTGGCAAAGTGCCGTTATCTACCTCGCCGGGCCAGTCCCCGGACTGATACTGGCCCTCGCCCTTTGGCAAATGGGGCTGGTCAACGCGACAGACTGGATGCCCGTGCTGATCGCCATGCTGTTCTTCATCAATTTTTTCAACCTGCTCCCGATCCAGCCGCTGGACGGCGGCCAGCTGGCCAATGTCCTGCTGTTCCAGCGCTGGCCCAGGCTGCAGGGCGTCTTTCACGGCCTCAGTGTGTTGATGTTCCTGGCTCTGGCCTGGGCCCTGGACACGCCCCTGCTGGCGGGCATTGGTTTCCTGCTGGGCTTTGGTTTGCTGTACCAGTACCGGGAAGCCCGGGTTCTCAGCCACCTGCGACAAACCAGCACCACGCTGAACACCGCCGCCAGGGCCAACCAGATGGCGGCCATTTACCAGGCCATTCGCGACCTGAAGTTGCCCTGGAATTTCTGCACCCGCCAGCAGGCCACCCGCAATATCCTGCAACGTCTTGGCAGCCCCCTGCCACGCCTGTGGGAAACGACAGCCGGGCTGACCTTCTATCTGCTGATCCTGCTTGCCACCCCCGCCACACTGATGGCCTGGGATTACTACCCGATCTACTCCCTGCTGGACCGTGCCGGCTACCAGGAGCCGGACTGGGAGGCACAACTGGCCAGTACCGAAGATCCGCAGGAACGTCTGGAGATCCTCACTCACGCCGCTTACGACCGGTTCTATAACGAGCAGGCAGACGAGGCCCTCGCCTACAATCGCCAGGCCATGGCGTTACTGAACGAGCAGGGTCTGCAGGATACGCTGGAGATGGCGGCGGTTTTGTCGTTGCGGGCGCGCATCCGTCTGGAATACGGCGATGTGGCAGCCCCAAAAGTAGCCAAGCAGGTACACAATGATCTCGACGAGGTAATACAGATTTACCAGTTGCAGATACAGGGTCCAGACACGGCCTATTTCCTCGCTGAAGCCCACGAATTGAAAGCGGCGGTGGACGAAAGGAGAGGCGAACAGGAGGCTGCGTTGCAGCACTGGCAGCATTCGGCAGACTATCGCCAGCAGTATCCAGGCGAGCAGGGCTGGTTCCTGGCCGACAATTTCCAGGCTCAGGCCAAGCTTTACCTTGTGCTCAACGATCTGCCGCAAGCAGAACACCAATACATCGAGAGCCTGCGCTGGGCTAACCGTGCAGATGACATCTACACCCTCGACCAGGCGCTAACCGCACTGGTGGGTTTCTACCTGGACCAGCAGCAATATCAGCAGGCGCTGGATAGCATCGAGGCCAACCCTTATCCCGACGAGGAAGGTTACGACTACTACCGGACTCATCTGCATGAGATGGCGGGGTGGGCCCACTTCAAGCTGTCTCAGCCCGCCGAAGCGGCCCGCCGTTTTGAGGCGGCTATCGAGCTGATCAACCAGCGCAATGCCCAGTACCAATCACCATCACGGGGATACGATAAGGCCGACAACATCTCGCGGCTGTTGCTGGTCCAACACGGTGGAACAAGCCTTGCCCGGCTCCTGCAAGAGCTGGACAGCATTGACCGGAGCGTGGCGGATTACAAACGGCACCTGGAGTGCGAATGCAACCGCCACGCTGGTGGTTACCGACTGGAGCAGAGTGAACAGCTACGGGACCTCATTGACCAGTATCTACCGGATACCGTGCAATCCCTGTAGCCGGGGCTATGCGCCAAGCCAAACCACCTTACATCAGGCCGTAACCGTGCGCTTGCGACGGGGCAGGTAGCGAAAGCCAATTTCCTGCAACACCGTCAGCGGCATCTGCTTCCGTTCGGCCCAATAGAACCACCAGTGCTGACGGCCATTGGCGGTGTCCACCATACCCTGATAGCACACGTTAGGGATAACCCGGCTGTGGGTCCGATACACCTTCTCGATCCGGGTTCCGGCGAGGATATAGTTCTGTCCTGAGCGCCAGCACTCCAGAGCAATGATCAGCCCGGCCAGGGAACAATGGAACGGAGACTTCTCGGTCAGGAAATAGCAGGTGATTTCCACCACTTCCGACAGGCTGAACGGCAACTGGGCACACTGCTGCCCCAGCATCGCGGCATATCGCAGCTGCGGTCCGTTGTTCAGTACGAATCCGCCGATCATCTTGCCTTTGCGATACAGGCCAAAGACCCGGGCACCGTAAAGGTAATCCATCGACACCGAGTTACCGGACGCTTGCTCAAACCCCTCTTTGAACGACGTCAGCTGTGCGTCAGCAATTAACTGTTTGTAGTACATCGCAAATTCTCCTTTGCTTTTTACTTGGATAAGAACGCCTTATGGCGCAGGGAGCCTATGACTGGCCCTTTAGCTATGGAGAACTGCGTGACTGGACGCAAGCATTTTTGGTTATTCTTTAGGCGTAAAGGGTGTCCCAACCGCTAAAAAGGCCACAATTCATCACATTTCCTCACCGGGAGTGCCACTTCCCTCCGTCATCCTTCCAGCCACCATGCCTTTGTGACGGAAACCGCTATGTATCGACTGGTCTGCATACTTGCCGCAACGCTCTTCCTGTTTATGCTTTGGATCATCTACCTTGCCGACAGTGGCAACAGCAGCCTGTTCTTTTACCTGGTCCAACAGTGGCCCTACGGCGATAAGGCCTGCCACCTGCTGCTGTACGGTTTGCTGACGCTACTGGTGAACCTGGCCCTGGAGCTGAAGACGATTGCCGTTACGAAAAGGGTGAAGGTCTATGTCGGCACCCTGGCGGTTACCGTGTTCGCCGTGGCAGAGGAACTCAGCCAGGCCTGGATCCCCAGCCGAACCCTGGACAGCCTCGACCTGGCAGCAGATGCGATCGGCATTGCCCTGTTCAGCTTGGCCAGCTACGGTATCGGGCAGTGGTACCGCCCCAAGGCAATCCACACCGATTACTAAAGGAATGCCTATGCCAGAGCAGCGTCACAACCGCCCGCCTCAATCATTGCAGACGCCCCGCCTGTTACTGCGCCAGTGGCGGCCGGAGGATCGAGCACCGTTCGCGGAACTCAATGCCGACCCCGATGTGATGGCGTACTTCCCTTATTGTCTGACCCGATCGCAAAGCAACACCCTGGCGGCACGCTGCGAGGAGATGATTGCCGGTGATGGCTGGGGGTTCTGGGCGGTGGAACACAGGGGCAGTGGCGCTTTTTTGGGGTTTGTGGGCTTGCACCGGATTGACGACGGCTTACCGTTTGCCCCCTGTGTCGAAGTCGGCTGGCGCCTGGCGGCCCGATACTGGGGGCAGGGCTATGCCACGGAAGCGGCACAGGCCGCCCTGTCGTTCGCTTTCAACGAACTGCAGCTGGCTGAGGTTGTATCGTTTACCACCGTCAACAACCGCCGGTCACGCGCCGTGATGGAACGGCTTGGTATGTCGGCAACGCCAGATACCTTCGAGCACCCGGCGCTGCCGCCGGACAGCCCCCTGCGCCAGCATTGCCTGTATCGGATGACCGCGCAGCAATGGGCCGTTTCCGGCCAATGCCCAGGGCACTAGTGTCCCGTCTGGCTAATTCCTTAACCTACTGAGCTTCTGAAAAGCCGAAGAGCTAGGCGTGCTGGTGAAGATTTGGTGGTTCCAAATCGAGACAGCAGAACGACGCCATTCGGCTTTTCAGAAACTCCCGAAGGGCTTGCCTCTGAGGACTCTGAGCCTGTGTTGCCAGTCCTTGATGTGGAACCACCACACCTGCAGACTGGCGCCTTGGTCAGTGTCCTCAGAGGCAAGCAGTAGGTTAAGGAATTAGCCAGACGGGACACTAGACTAAAGTCTAACTTTTTTGGAACCCAAACCGGGCCTCTGACGTTTAGCTTTTGCACGAATCAAAAAACAACGACACGTGGCAAAACAACAACACTAATCGACATCCACTGTGTGTCCCAAAACACCGGCGTTATCGCCTACCTGGCCACCAGCAGGCCGGATAACAACAAACGGGCACACAGTCATTTCCCCTCCTTCCCCAGACAACACTTGCTCCCGGCCCTCGTCAGCTCTATGTTGTAGGCGGACCGAAACCGGCATTGACCTGCCGGCGGCTTAACTGACTAGGGAGAGTGCATATGTACCATTTTCGAAAAGCAGGGCTGGCCCTGCTGACCATGCTGTTGCTGTCGGCCGGCAGCGCGTTTGCCGATTCACTGACGGAGCAGGACGTCAAAAATTTCATCAGCAGTCTGACAGAGCTGGACTCCATGGAAGGAGAGCTGGCCGACCTCACCGATGAAATGAACAACGACTACGATAGCAATAATCCATCCATGCCTGACCTCGAACATCTGTTCTCTGACGCCGTTGGGCGCATGGAGGGGCACCCTCAGTTTGAGCGATTCGAAGAGGTGGTTGAGGACAACGGTTTCAGCAGTGCCGCTGACTGGGGAGCTACCGGAGACCGGGTATTCCGGGCCTGGATGGCCATCGAAATGCAGGGCCAAAGCTCGGCTTCACGGCAGGAAATGGCCAAGGCCATGGCGGAAATTGACAACAATCCCAATATGAGCGCCGAGCAGAAAGCCCAGATGAGGCAAATGATGCAGGGCGCCATCTCGATGATGGAGCAGGTAAGTCAGGCGCCCGAGGCGGATATCCGCGCTCTGCGCCCGCACCTGGACGAACTTCGCCGGGTAACCAACGACTGATTACCGCTTGTGAGTAGAGCTTGAAGGCTGGCTGCCCAACCTGCAGGGTTTCCCCGGGGGCTGGGCAGCCGCGGCATCAGCTCATCAGGTTGTAGATGAACACCACCAGCACGGCAAACGGGGTTACGTAGCGCAGCAGGTTTGTCCAGACCGAGAACATCACTGGCGACAGCGATACATCCTTGGCCAGGGACTCCTTAGCCACAAACCAGCCCACGAAGATGGCGGTCAACAATCCAGACAGCGGCAACATCACGTTGGCGGTGAAGTAATCCAGCAAATCAAAGATGGTTTTGCCTTCAAAGCGCTCGAACATCGCCAGTGGGGTCACGTCCGACCACACATTGAGGGAAAGAATTGAAGCAATCCCCAGCAACCAGCAGGCCAGGCCAACCAGCAGGGTGCTTCCGCCACGACCAATCAGGACCTTCTCCTCAACCCATTCCACAACCGGCTCAAGCAGGGAAATGGCCGACGTCCAGGCGGCAAACACCAGCAACACGAAGAACAGGGTGCCAAACAGCGCGCCCAGCGGCATCTGGCCAAACGCCAGGGGCAGGGTCTGGAAAATCAATCCGGGACCAGCGCCCGCTTCCAGGCCATTGGCAAACACCACCGGGAAAATGGCCAGACCCGCCAGCAGGGCTACCATGGTGTCCATCAGCGACACCACCACCGCGGTGCGCCCAATCGACACGTCATTCCCCAGGTAGGAGCCATAGGCCATCATGATGGCCATACCCAGGCTCAGGGTGAAGAACGCATGACCCAGGGCGATCAGCACACCGTCCATGGTCAACGCAGAAAAATTCGGTGAGAACAGGAAGCTCGCCGCTTCGCCGAAATGACCGGTGGTAGTCGCATAGCCCACCGCCATCAACAGCAACACGAACAGCGCCGGCATCAAAATGTTGACGGCCCGCTCCAGCCCGGACTTCAGGCCCTGTGCGACTACGATGACCACCAGCAACATAAAGACCGAGTGCCACAGCAGCAGTTTTTCGGGGCTGGCCAACAGGTTGCCGAAGATCGAACCGACCACTTCGGCATCCTGACCGGTGAAGTCACCCATGGCTGAATGGCCAATGTAGGACGCCGCCCACCCGCCAATCACCGAGTAGAACGACAGAATCACAAAGGCCGCAATCACACCAATGACAGCGGACACCCGCCAACCACTGCTGCAGCCGTTACGTTCCGCCACAAGGCGCATACTGGCAATGGGGTTATGGCGACCGGCACGACCGATATAGACTTCGGCCATCATGATGGGGATACCGATGATGGCAATACACGCCAGGTACACCAGCACAAAGGCGCCCCCGCCGTTTTCGCCAGTGATGTAGGGAAATTTCCAGACATTGCCAAGACCGACAGCGGATCCGGTGGCTGCCAGGATGAACGCCAGCCTTGATGACCACAGACCTCGGGCCGCGGTGTGGTTCTGTCCGGCAGTGGTTGGAGATTGGGGCATAGGGTATTCCTGTAAATCTTTCTGTGAATTTGTTTATTGCTTCAGTTTGCTATTGAACCGGGCGACAAGGTCTTTCAGACCCGCCGACATATCTCGCAACTGGTCACTGAACGACTTCGCCGACTCGGCTTTCTCATTGCTGTGATCCGCCAGCTCTGCGATGTTCACCACTTGCTGGTTGATCTCTTCCGACACCTGACTCTGTTCCTCAAACGCCGCCGACATGCTGATAAAGCTGTCTGAAATTCGGGCAATGGAGGTCACGATGTCCTGCAGTGCCTGCTCCGCCGAGCGTACTTTATCCAGCCCTTGGCCAGCCATGGCCTCCCCCTCATTGGTGGCGTGGATCGCTTGGGCCACCTGGGCCTGGAAGTCACCGATCACCTCCTGGATACCAATCGTCGACTCTCGGGTCCGCGCCGCCAGCGAGCGAACCTCATCCGCCACTACCGCAAACCCTCGCCCTTGCTCACCGGCCCGGGCGGCTTCGATCGCGGCATTCAGCGCCAACAGGTTGGTCTGGTCGGCAATGTCGGATATCAGCCGGGTGGCCTCACCGATACTTTCGGTCGACTCACCCAATTTGCCGATCGCGCTGCCGATTGCACCAACCCGACTGACCAGCTGTTCGATGGCCTCAAGTGCCTCGGAACTGAGGTGTCCACCGGTCGCGGCATGTTCGTTGGCCTCCTCCGCCACGCGGGCGTTGTCGGCCACAGTCTCGGCCACTTCCTGGATCGACACCGTCATTTCGTTGATCGCAGAGGCAATCAGATCTGTCTCGGCCCGCTGGCGGGCAATCGCCTCGGCACCTTCGGAAATCAGTCGATTGCTGTACTCGGCGTTTTCCACCAACTGCTCGGACTGGTCCTCAATCCGGGTCAGCGCGGTGTTGATGCGGGCACCTTCACTGACCAACATCAGCGAGAGCTGGGCAAACAGCCCGCTTTCATCCGAATAAGTGCGCGCCACCAGCGGGTCCCGGAAGGTGTCGGGACGAATGTCCATCAGCCGTCGTAAACGCCCGGTCATCGAACGCAACAACAGTGCTGCGCCAGCAACATGGCCACCCACGATCAGGGCGATGGCCAATGCTTTCTGGTCCAGTTCCAGCGCGAGCACGGACAATACCAGAGACAGCAGGAAAGGCCAGCCGGTTTTCAGCACGGAGGCCAGCCGACCGATCAACCCAGACCATGATTTACCGGCATTCACCTCACGGTAGAGTTTCTCAGCCCGCCGCACCTCGTCACGGGTTGGGTTCACTCGTACCGACTCAAAGCCAACAGCCTTGCCATGCTCCAGAATCGGCGTTACATAGGCGCTGACCCAGTAATGGTCACCGTTCTTGGCCCGATTCTTGACAATACCCATCCAGGGCTTACCAGCCGAAATGGTGTCCCACATGGCCTTGAAGACCGGTGGTGGCATATCCGGGTGGCGAATAATGTTATGGGCCTGCCCAACCAGTTCGTCCCTGGTAAAGCCACTGATCTCAACAAAGTCGTCGTTGCAGTAGGTAATGACACCTTTGAGGTTGGTCGTCGTAATAAGACGGCTTCCCTCTGTCATTAGCACTTCACGCTGAGTGACAGGTAAGTTTTTGCGCATTAGGTTGGATTCCTGACGGAAATGTTGCAGGGAATAAAACGCATCTGTTGCAATTAACAACGTTCTAAGAGTGTAGCAAAGGCCACCAAAACTTCTTTCCAATGCCACTCAAAGGCAGGCAGGGACACAGGCGGGGGCACCCTGTATCAGTTTGGGCGGGTCCGGTATCGTGCGTTTAGCCAAAGGGACAGGGCAATGACTCCGCCACCAACCGCCAAACGTACCAAATCCGCATCGCGGTTCCATATAAGGAGATTAACCAACAAGCCTGCGGGCACCAGGGCATTATTCATCACCGCCAGGGTTCCGGCATCGACCTGACAAGCCCCGCGATTCCACAGGAAAAAGCCCAATCCGGACGCCACCAGTCCCAGCCAGGCCAACACCCCCCACTGTATTGGCGTCACGGGCAATCGCTCAGCGTTTCCGAACACCAGGAACGAGGGCAGCGCCACCAGCAATGCCCCCAGGAAGAAATAGCCAAACGTGCGTCGCGCTGCGGTGTGGCCGGCGTAGTGCCGCATCAGGTGTTTGTAGCCGACCTGGCCGGCCGCAAAGGTGATATTGGCCAGCTGCAGGAGCAGAAAACCCACCACAAAGTCCTGGCTGAGACCATCGTAACGAATAATGCCCGCGCCCAGGGTGGCGACGGCCGCAGCGAGCAGGGCAACAGGGGTGAAGTGCCGTTTGAAGGCATCATCGATCAAGGTGATGTAAAGCGGCGTAAAAATGGTAAACAGCAGGACTTCCGGCACTGTCAGATAGGAAAAGGAGCGATAAAGGCACAGGTAGGTGATGCCAAACTGCAGTGCACCAACCGCCACGGTCCCGGCTTTCAGTCCCAGCGGTACACCACGCCAGCGCAGGAACGGCAGGAACACCAATCCACCCAGCAGGACCCGGCTGAGCACCGCAAAATCGCTGTCGACCTGTCCGGCCAGAAACTCACCGATCAGACTGAACGAAAACGCCCACAGAATGGTGACCAACACCAGCAGGACCATACAGCCACTTCCCCCACGTTATCCGGGCGCCACTTTACCACGACAGGGCACCGCTGGATTAACCCGCCAGAAATTCCTGCCTGCGACATTGGTCGGATCTGAATACGCCGCCCAGCGCCACGGTTTCTGTCGATGAGCCGCTATCCATAACGCCTCGGGCCTTGACGCAATAATGGGTAGCGCGGATCTGGACCGCGACATCGTCAACGTCCAGCAGGGTCTGCAGTGCAACCAGCACCTGGTGGGTCAGCCGTTCCTGCACCTGAGGGCGCTGGGCAAAGAACCGCACAATGCGGTTGATCTTGGACAGGCCAATCACCCGGTCGCGGGGGATATAGGCCACCCGGGCGGTGCCATCAATGGTGATGAAGTGGTGCTCGCAAGTACTGAGCACCTCGATATCCCGAACACGGATCATGTCGTCCACCCCCATCTTGTTCTCGATCTGGGTGATCTTGGGGAACTGGCGATAGTCGAGGCCGGAGAAAATTTCGTCGACGTACATGCGGGCAATGCGGGAAGGCGTATCCGCGAGGCTGTCATCGTTGAGGTCAAGACCCAGGGTGGCCACCACCTGCGCCATCAGATCGGTGATGCGCTCCACTTTCTGGTCTCGATCGAGCACATTCTCTTTCAGCGGGGTTTCCAGTCCACGCTCGATCAGTGCGGCCTGCACGGCCAGGGCTTCAGGGCTCAGCATGTTGGTTTCCGGTAGTTGCAACGGCGCCTGACACAACAAAAGCAGGGAGGGACGACCCAAGCCTCCGACTCATGTCAGAACAATGACAAACCGGGTATTATCCACAAGCATCTTCCCTTATGCACGTATGTATCCACCACAGGTTACTATTCGCCGTTACTCTTCAACCTTCTGAATCATTCGGATTGGACACTGTGCACGCCCTGGACGAGAACCACCAACCCATTCCTCAAGCACGCCAGCCACTGCTTCAGCGTACCCTCAGCGAATGGAAAACCCTGTCACTGCTGGGCGCGCCGATCCTCGTTGCCCAGCTTGCCCAGATGGCCAATGGCGTCATCGACACCGTCATGGCCGGCCACGCCAGCGCCGAAGACCTGGCCGCCGTTGGCATTGGCAGTAGCCTGTGGATGCCGCTGTTCCTGTTGTTCATGGGAGTATTGCAGGCGCTGCAACCCATCATTTCCGGCTACCGGGGCAGCCAGCAACTCGGCCGCATCATGCCGGTGACCTGGCAGGGGCTTTACATCGGTGCCGGCGCAGCAGTGATCATGATCCTGCTGCTGACCAATGTGCATCCGGTACTGGCCATGCTGGAGCTGGACCCCCACACCGCGTCAATTACTCAGGGCTACCTCGACGCCTTCGCCTGGGGCGTACCGGCACTGCTGTTGATGACCGCCCTGCGAGGCCTGACCGACGGGCTCGGCCATACCCATGTGATCATGGCGTTTTCACTGCTCAGCACCCTGTTCAACCTGCCGCTCAACTACATCTTCATCTATGGCAAGCTGGGGCTGCCGGCCATGGGCGGCGTAGGTTGTGGCTGGGCGACAGCCCTGTCCAACGGCATCGCGGCCTTGGCGCTGCTGGTGTACCTCAACCGCAGCAAGGCCTACCGCCAGTTCCACCTGATTGCCGACTGGTGCCGACCCGACCCGGCAGACATCCGCTATATCCTGAAACTTGGCCTGCCGATCGGTTTCACCATTTTTGTCGAGGCGAGTATGTTTTCCATCATCGCCCTGTTCCTGGCGCCGCTGGGGCCGGTGGTGGTGGCCGGGCACCAGATTGCCCTGAATGCGGTCTCACTGATGTTCATGCTGCCCCTGAGTCTGGGTATGGCCTTGACCCTGCGAGTGAGTTTTCTGCTGGGTGCCGGGGCACCGGACACCGCCCGTCTGATTTCCCGCAGTTCGCTGATCCTGGCTGTGGCCATTGCCTGCGTGTACGCGACCCTGCTGGTCCTCAACGCCAACGGCATTGCCCGTCTCTACACCGGGGATGTGGACGTTCAGAACGTCACCATCAGCCTGCTCATCTACGCCGCCATGTTCCAGATTGCGGACGTCATCCAGGTGACCTGCATCAGCGCCTTGCGTGGCTATAAGGACACCCGCATCCCGATGATGATCATGCTGTTTTCGTTCTGGGGGGTGGGCATGCCACTGGGCTATGCCCTGACCTTTACCGACTGGCTGGTTCCGGCCATGGGAGCCGCCGGCTTTTGGGTGGGGCTGACCGGAGGTCTCGCCTCCGCCAGTATCCTGCTTGGCATTCGCCTGTTCTGGTTTTCGCCTCAGCCGGAGGCCACCGCCGAAAGGTCTGCGTAAATGATGCAATCGCGACCACTGGCCTTGGCCCGATAGAGGGCATCGTCGGCCCGCGCCATCCAGCTGGCGGCGCTTTCCCCGTCCTGCAGCAATGCAATGCCAAGGGAAGCTGTCACAGCCTGACCGCCAGGACTTTTCAGTGAGCGCCGCAGGCTGTGCTGGAGGTTGTTCATGACCACGTCGAGGCCGCGTTCATCGACCCCTGGCATCAGCAGCACAAACTCCTCACCGCCAAAGCGGAACAGCTGATCGGACTTGCGGATGTGGGTGACCAGCAGGTCAACGAATTCCACCAGCACGGTATCGCCCACGCTGTGTCCGAATTCATCGTTGATGCGTTTGAAGTGGTCGAGATCCAGCACCACCAACGCATAGGACACGCCATTGCGTTGGCTCGCCAGCACCGCCGCTGCCAGCTCCTGATCCATTGAGCGGCGATTTTTTACACCGGTCAGGGGGTCCAGCGTCGCCAGGTGTTCAAGGCGCTCCCGCTGGCTGTCATTGCGCAACGCGAAGACATAGGCGCAACAGCTGACCACGATGGCGGTCGTCACAAACGACCACATCTGCTCCTGAGAGGAAAACGCCGTACCCTCTGCCAGCAAGAAGCCCAGAGCGCCAAAATTCACCAGCACCGCGATCAGCGCAGAGGTCAGGAAAAAACTGGTAATCAGGGAAGGGAAGAGCCAGAACAGCCCCACTTCACCCAGCAGTGTAGCGACCGTGGCACCACCGCCTACCGCCACCAGTGCCAGCACAAACCCGGCGCGGTCAGTATCACCCGTCCGCCAGGCATAGACCACCGCCATACAGATGCTGAGCAGGATTCCGGTGTCGGCAAACCCGGCAGGCAAGTTGCCCTGCCAGAACCGGTAGACGGCAAATGGCGTAATACCCAGAACGGCACTGGCACCGAGAAGGGTAATGATGGAAAGGCGAAAGTTATTCCTTAATCGGTAATACATTACCGGAGCATCCATTCTTATTATTTGTTCTTGGGTCTCGAACAATCCACGCGAGGCACAACCGGCCGGTACCGCAAATTATCGCTGTAGCTTAGCCCAAAAATCAGGCAAAAAAATGGCCTGTAACACAAAATGACAGATTGTCTTGTTGAACACCGGGATCGGCCCGCCCCGCCTCTACCCCGACCCCCTTGCCATCAGGTAAAGTGGTGGAAAAATCCAGCACAATCAAACTATGTCCACATCCAACCTTGTTCGTGTCGCCCCCGGTGCTTTGGTCATTGGCAAACCCCTGCCGTGGACTGTCTATGACGCCGATGGCAAGGTGCTGCTGCGACAGGGCTACGTTATCCAGAACGAGACCCAGCTGGAACAGCTATTCGAGCGTGGACTGTTCGAGCCACGCAAGCGGGACCAGGCCGAACCTGCAGAAGAAGCCTTTGACGACGCCCGTGAACGCAATCCGTTCACCGACTACCCAACCCTGCTGCGCACCCTCGAAACCACCCTCGCGGCCATTTCCTCGCAAGAGGACAGCGCCCTGCAACGACTGCTGGGCCTGAGCCGGTTACTGGACAGGGTCTGCCGCGAAGCGCCGGACCCCTGCCTGGCCCTCGTCCATCTCTATTCGGTGGAGCCCACCGCCTACGAACAAACCCTGTTCTACGCCATCATCTGCCATTTCGTGGCGATGGAAGCTGGCCTCGACGATAACCGCACCTCGGTACTGGTGGCGGCAGCATTGACCGCCAACATCGCCTTGCTGCCGTTCCTGGACAAGCTCAATGCCTCACCTCGGCTGCTGACTGACGAGCAGCGCACGGTGATCCACAAACACCCCGAACGCAGTGCCCAGGCCCTGAAAAAAGCCGGTATCGACAACCCCCTGCTGATCGACATTGTTCTGCAGCACCACGAACACAGCGACGGTAGCGGATACCCTCGCGGACTCAGCCGCAGCGATATCCTTCCAGAGGCACAGATTCTGTCCTATGCCGAACGCTATATTGCCATGATTACCTGGCGCGCCTACCGCGAACGCTGCAGCATCAGCGATGCTCAGAAAGCCATTCTTGAGCAGAGCAGGGAAGACTTCCGGCCTTACATTGGAAGGGCCTTGCTTGAGGCTCTGACGCCCTACCCACCCGGTAGTCTGGTCCGGTTGGCCAACAATGAGGTTGCGGTGGTCACCCGGCGACCGGTGCGACTGACCGGCCCCTTTGCACAGGCCATACTGGGCCCGGCCGGAGATCGCTACCCCGGCAGCTTCCAGCGTGACTGCAGTGAACTGGATTTCAACATCCGCGCCCTGGAAATGCCCGACGTCATGCCGTCGATGGATTTCGGGCTATTGTGGGGGTTCCGTTGACACAGGCTGGACATCTGAGGGCACCGGATTTCCCAGAACCAGGTCGGTCAGTCGGCGAGCTAGAGGAGCAATCAGCGATACCAAAGGGAACGCCACTGCCCAGGCCACGACAAAAGCGTGCATCCAGCGCAGCAGGTAACCTGACGCAAAGCCAGTGTTGATGAAGGTGATAACACCGGACATGAGCAGAGACATCAAGCCCGACATGAAAAATGCAAACACCAGGTGACGGACCCTGGGATTTGCTCTCAAGGGTTTGGACATAACCTTAGACCATGTTCAAAAACCCTTGTTTTAGCATGAACCCGGCGTCGTCGGGGGTAGCACAAACACCTACTCACCGGGCATCAGCCCTTACTCAGCATCCGCATAGCGGGGCAGCTCCACGCCACAACCAGAACTGGCCAATTGTTTCAGGATAGCTGTGCGGGTCACGATGCCGACCAAGCGGTCATGGTCCACCACGGGGTAGACCTTGGGCTTGCCCGCCCCCAGGTTCTGGGCCAGATCCACCACCGCCATCTCCGGACTCACGGTCACCGGGGTCTGGTACATGACATCATCCACAGTCGGTTCCCCTTCACAGTGGTAATTGCTGACCAAAAGTGCATGGATGCAGTCCTGTTCCGACACAAATCCCAGTACTTTTCGATGGTCATCCACCACAGGCAATCCGGTGACGTGATTGCTGAGCAAGACCTTGACCACCGTGGTCAGGGGCGTACCACACCGAATGGGCTCGATATGATTCCACATAACATCCGACACTTTCAGCGAGCGCATCTTGGGCAACCTCCTATGGCCATCTGCCTTTCCTTAAACATAGGCAAAAGCCACCAAAACAGAAAGTTCTAATTGGCCAGTCAGCGCAACACACCCGGGTGAGCATCCATCGCCATTCCCCATTGAGCAAACTGCGGCAATAAAGGCTCAGGCAAGTCATGTCCCATACCGTCCACCAGTTCCAGGCGCGCATGGGGCAGCAAGTGCTTCAGCTGTTTTGCCGCAGCCGGGCGAACCAGCGGGTCAGCGTTACCGTGCACAATGGTGGTTGGCACCTCAATGCGCCGGGTCAGCGACGACAGGCTTCCGGTGGCCAGGATAGCCCGGGTTTGCCGCAGGATACCGGCCGGGTGATAGCTGCGCCGAAAATCCCG
The DNA here is from genome assembly GCF_900114775.1 of Marinobacter zhejiangensis. Classification (GTDB taxonomy): domain Bacteria; phylum Pseudomonadota; class Gammaproteobacteria; order Pseudomonadales; family Oleiphilaceae; genus Marinobacter; species Marinobacter zhejiangensis. Next base: position 873,237 of record NZ_FOUE01000001.1, on the reverse strand, counting down.
GGTAAGGCGCTCGCGAACCAGCACGTCACTCACAGGGTAGGCCGGGCTTTGGATGGCTCGCCAGAAGTCAGTCCCGCGCGCTACCACCGACGCTTCATCGTGGCCTTTGGCACCGATACCGGCCAGACGCACGATCAGGTTCGGCTTAGGTAATGGCAGCCGAGGGCTGTTGGTGGAGGTCATGATCAACATCAGCGAACGTACCTGCCGTGGCCGGGTCGCCGCCAGCAGTTGAGCAATCATTCCCCCCATCGACACGCCGACCACGTGGGCACTGTTGATGCCCAACGCCGCCATCAGTGACTGCACATCGGCCGCCATATCATAGAGCGAGTAGGGGCCAGTGACCGGCAAACCCAGGCGGTGCCGCGCCATAATGGCCAACGGGTGCCCGGTTAACGACTCCCGCAGGTGACTGGACAGGCCGATATCCCGGTTATCAAAGCGGATCACCCGGTACCCGGCATGGGCATAAGCATCCAGCAGGGTTTCCGGCCACAGGGTCATCTGCGCCGCCAACCCCATGATGAAGATCACCGGCTCCCCCTCCGGATTCCCTCGGGTTTCAACACAAAACGACAGCCCATTGGCATTGACGGTGGACACTTCCGGTGCGGTCATAACGGTTCTCATACGAATGCTTGAATGACCCTTTCAGCTTACGCCACTACGGGAAAAATCCAATCACCCTCGGACGGCCCCCGCCGTCACTTCGGCAAATAGCGGTTTACAAACAACTTTTTCCTCCTAGACTCAGAGAAGACATCGTTTACGACCCCCAAGGTTACGTATTCACTTACCGCCATTCAGGAGGGACTCATGGAAGTCATCAAAACCATCGTTGGGCAGATCAACGCGCTCGCCTGGGGCCCCCCCATGCTGATCCTCATCCTCGGCGTCGGCCTGTTCCTGAGTATCGGCCTCAAATTCATGCCCATCCTTCGCCTGGGCGAAGGCTTCAGGCTGATGTGGAAAGGCCGCTCCGGCGCTGCCGACGACGGCGAGATTCCCCCGTTCCAGGCCCTGATGACGGCGCTTTCTGCCACGGTGGGGACCGGTAATATTGCTGGCGTTGCCACCGCAGTGTTCCTTGGCGGCCCTGGTGCGCTGTTCTGGATGTGGCTGACGGCTCTGGTCGGGATGGCCACCAAGTATGCCGAGGCGGTACTGGCGGTTCGCTACCGGGAGGTGGACAAACGCGGCGCCCATGTCGGCGGGCCAATGTATTACATTCGCAACGGCCTGGGGCCCAAATGGGCCTGGCTCGGTGTGCTGTTCGCGATCTTCGGTGCCATTGCCGGCTTTGGTATTGGCAACACCGTGCAAGCCAACTCCGTCGCGGACGTTCTGGCCACCAATTTTGACGTAGCGCACTGGGTCAGCGGCGTGGCGCTGATGGTTCTGGTAGGGCTGGTGCTGATTGGCGGCATCCGGCGCATCGGCCAGGTTGCCAGCGCCCTGGTTCCGTTCATGGCGATTTCCTACCTGATTGCTGGCCTGGTGGTGCTGGCCATCAACGCTGCCGAACTGCCAGCGGCGCTGGTGATGGTATTCGAACACGCCTTCAGCCCCATCGCCGCCCAAGGCGGTTTTGCCGGTGCGGCTATCTGGGCAGCGATCCGCTTTGGTGTCGCCCGGGGCATCTTTTCCAACGAGGCCGGTCTCGGTTCAGCGCCCATCGCCCATGCCGCGGCCCAAACCCGCAATCCGGTCAAGCAGGGTATGGTGGCAATGCTGGGGACCTTTATCGACACCATCATCATCTGCTCCATCACCGGCCTGGTGATCATCACCTCCGGCACCTGGACCTCTGGCGCCGAGGGAGCTTCTCTCACCTCCATGGCGTTTGCGGATGCCCTGCCGGGGGTCGGCAATTACATCGTTGCCATTGCCCTGGCGATTTTTGCCTTCACCACCATTCTTGGCTGGTCGTTCTACGGCGAACGTTGCGTCGAATTCCTGTTTGGCGTCAAAGCGATCGTGCCGTATCGGGTGCTTTGGGTGGTTGCCATTTTCTTTGGCGCCACGTCGGACCTTGGCTTTATCTGGCTGTTGGCCGACACCCTCAATGCGCTGATGGCGCTGCCCAACCTGATTGCACTGGTCCTGTTGAGCCCGGTGGTCTTCAAGCTCACCCGGGAACATTTTGAGCGTCAGCGGCAGGTTGGCGCTTAAAGAAATAGGCGGGGAAAGAAAAGGCCAATAAAAAGGGCGCCGACGGATACCGCCGGCGCCCTCAGTTCTAGCCGTTACCTGTTCAACCAGGCACCGGATTCCGCATTAGAATGCAGGAACAACCGCACCTTCGTACTTCTCGTTGATGAAGTCGCGAACGGCCTCGGAGGTCAGCGCGGCAGCCAGCTTTTGCATGGCTTCAGAGTCCTTGTTGTCTTCCCGTGATACCAGGATGTTGACGTACGGAGACTCGGCGCCCTCGATCACCAGCGCATCTTCCGCCGGGTTCAGGCCAGCTTCCAGGGCGTAGTTGGTGTTGATCAGCGCAACATCAACCTGATCCAGCACCCGCGGCAGGGTAGCGGCTTCCAGCTCGAAGAAGTCCAGGTTCTTCGGGTTCTCGGCGATATCCCGTGGTGTTGCGGTGATCTTGCTGCTGTCTTCCAGGGTAATCAGCCCGGCTTTCTGAAGCAGCAGCAGCGCACGGCCACCGTTGGTTGGGTCGTTGGGAATCGCAACCTTGGCGCCATCTTCCAGAGCGTCCAGGGAGTCGATTTTGCGGGAGTAGGCGCCGAACGGCTCAACGTGCACGCCCACCACACTCACCAGGCTGGTGCCCCGGCCGGCGTTGAACTCATCCAGGTACGGCTGGTGCTGGAAGAAGTTGGCATCCATACGGTCCTGGGCCACCTGGATGTTGGGCTGAACGTAGTCAGTGAAGACCTTGATCTCAAGTTCGACACCCTCTTCCATCAACTGGGGTTTAACGAACTCCAGAATTTCAGCGTGCGGCACCGCCGTCGCGGCAATGCTCAGTTCCTCAGCAGCCTGCGCGGATGAGAAAGCGGCAACGGCGGTCAGGGCCGCCAGCAGGTTTTTCAGTTTCATGTCCTAACCTCTTGTTGTGGTTTCCCGAATCCGTCGCTCTCAGCGACGGCTGAAATACAGCACCAGCCGGTCTCCGGCCATCTGCAGTAACTGAACAAAAATGACCAATAAGGCAACGGTAATCACCATAACGTCGGTCTGGAATCGTTGATAACCGAAGCGAATGGCCAGGTCACCCAAACCACCGCCGCCCACCACGCCCGACATGGCCGCGTAGGAAACCAGCGTAATGGCGGTCACGGTGACCGCGGCAATAATGCCCGGCAAGGCCTCAGGTAACAACGCACCAAAGATGATTTGGCGGATGTTCGCCCCCATCGCCTGGGTGGCTTCGATAATGCCCCGGTCCACCTCCCGCAACGAGGTTTCCACCAGCCGTGCAAAGAAAGGCGCCCCTCCAGCGACCAGCGGCGGAATCGCACCCGCCACCCCCAGTGAGGTGCCGATGATCATCACCGTCACCGGGATCATCACAATCAGCAGGATGATGAACGGCACCGACCGCAGCACGTTCACCAGGAACGACAGCACCGAGTACACCGCTGGCTGTTCCAGCAACTGGCGTTTTCCGGTGAGGAACAACAACACGCCCAGCGGCAGTCCGATCAGCACGCTGAACAACAGCGACAACCCGACCATCACCAGGGTATCCCAGCTGGCCCAGCCGATTTCCACCCAGTCTACGTTGATCAACAGGTCTTCCATCAGCGCAATACCTCCACATGAACGTCTGCGGCTTCCAGCGCTGACATCGCCACTCCGAGATCGCCACCCACCAGCGACAGCGTCAACTGGCCGTACGGCGTGTCTTTGATATGGTCAATCCGGCCCGAGAGGATGGAGAAGTCCACACCGGAATCCCGTGCCACCTGACCAAGCAGTGGTTTATAGGTCGCATCACCGCGGAAGGTCAGGCGCAGAATCCGCCCGGAGGCCTGATCCAGGTCTTCCTGCATCTCATTGCGGTCAATATTCTCGCTCTCGAACACAAAGTCGCGGGTGGTCGGGTGCTGAGGGTGCAGGAACACGTCGCTGACCGCCCCCATTTCCACCACACGGCCAGCATCCATCACCGCCACCCGATCACAAACCCGGCGCACCACGTCCATTTCATGGGTAATCAGCACGATGGTCAGCCCCAGCTCCCGATTGATATCGGCCAACAGTTGCAGGACGGACTGGGTGGTTTGGGGATCAAGAGCACTGGTGGCTTCATCACACAACAGGATGGCAGGGCGGCAGGCCAGCGCACGGGCAATACCCACCCGCTGTTTCTGGCCACCGGAGAGCTGGGACGGGTATTTGCTGGCGTGGTCGCTCAACCCCACCCGTGCCAGCAACTCTGCAACCCGGACACTGATTTCCTTGCTGCTGTAGTTGCCCGCGAGCTTCATCGGGAAGGCAATGTTGTCGGCCACAGTCTTGGATGACAGCAGGTTAAAGTGCTGGAAAATCATCCCGACCTTGCGACGCAGCGCGCGCAGCTGCTCGGCGCTGTAATCGGTGATGTTCTCGCCATCAATGAGAATGCGCCCATCGGTGGGGCGTTCGAGAAGGTTGATCAGGCGAACCAGCGTGGACTTTCCGGCACCGGAGTGACCGACGATTCCAAACACCTCACCCGCCTGGATCGTCATACTGGTGGCGTGCAGTGCGGGGATCGCCCGACCGCCCACCTGGTACGACTTCTGGACCTGGTCAAATTCAATCACGGAGCAGCCTTGTGAGTGCAACGGTTAAAAGCGCAGCATTATACGTTCTATCCCGAATGTTTGCTGTTGTTAAATGCCACTATAGGACACACAGACATTCCCACCACTTGGACTGGTCAGGGAAGGGGCGATGCTTCGTTTCCTGCTGCTGTCTTGGGGATGCCAGAGCCGGCTCGGGATCTATGCTGCGACTGAGGAGGGGGCGTTGCGGGCGACAACAGGGGCGGGGCCGGTGCCCCGGGGCAGCAAATACCCCGAGGTGTTCCACAACACCAGGCTCCGGCGAATTTAGTGCAACGCTCGCATCTGACGGGGGTAGAGGGCTGCACTGACTTCCGAGTCCTCGTCCAGCAACAGGGCAAGCTCGCGATCCACCTCGCTTTCCTCGCCCTCGCAGGGCAGCGGCTCGAACAGAGTGGTCAGCCATTCCGTGGTCTTGGGCTCGCGTCCCCGTTCGTAATCGGAGGACAATGCACCAATACCGCGGAATCCAATGATGCGCTGATGACGGGGATCACGGATTTGCTCGAAGCCACGCCAGTATATGCGCTCGCGGGTGTGGAGCTGAACGAACAGGGTATCAATCGGGTCAGCGGTATCCGCCTGGGCTGCTTCTTCTGACGCCTCTGAGGGCGCACCCGGTTTACGGCGGATGGTGGTCCAGGCCGGATACAGCAGGGCTACCGCATCCGCCTCTACGTGCTCGCGGGCGGCTCTAAGGATCAGTCCCCAGCGGGCCTTGTCGGCATCAGTCTCCAATGAGTTGATAGGAAGGTCATAGCTTTGGTCGCCGGACAGCACTATGGCCATCATCGGAGCATCCAGCTCTCCCATGGCCTCAGCCTGCGCAACGGACACCAGCTCTTCGATTGCCATCGGTTGGTTCATCGCTCACTCGCCTCCTCGATGCCGTCTGGTCGGTCAGGAGTTCGCACACTCCCTGTTCCCAGCATAGCCTGTTCCCAAAGCAAAGATAAACGGCTATCCACCACCTTATTGAAAAACCGCCGTTTGACAGGAGGTTAGACCAACCCCTCCAGGCGTTCATACTGACTGAACCAGGGCGAGGCTTCTTCGAGCTGGGCCGCCACCTGGAACAGAGTGGCCTCGTCACCATGAGGCGCACCAAACTGGACCCCCACGGGCAGGCCGGTACTGGTCCAGGACAGCGGTACTGACATCGCCGGGGTACCGGTCAGGTTCGCCAACTGGGTAAACGGTGTGCGGGCCAGGCTTTCCATCGCCAGATGTTCGACCTGGCCACTGCGGTGGACCAGGCGGCCGGCTTTCAGCAACAGCATCAAGCGGGCAACCAGTTGCAGGTGGCCCGGCGTTGCCAGCTCACCAATTTTTGCCGGAAGTTGGCCCGCTGTTGGGCAGAGGTAAAGGTCGTACTGACCAAAAAACCGGCCCAACGCCCGGGCAAAGTCGTTCCAACGCTGGCGCATACGGACGTAGTCTGGCACCGGCAAACTCCGGCCAAGCATGCCCAGCAGACGGGTCTCCAGCTCGAAATCGCTGTCTTTGGCCCCCCACTGCTCGGCCGCCCGGTCCATAGCGGCGGACACTTCGCCAAAATAGAGCCCGAGGTAACTGCGAGCCAGCGCAGGGCCATCAAACTCGGGCTCGGCGTATTCGACCGTATGCCCGAGACTTTCCAGGAGGCGGGCGGTGGTTTCAACGGCCTCAACACAGGCGGGATCAACGTCGGTGCCGTAAGGTGACGTGGTAAACATCGCAATTCTCAGCGGACGCGGTGTCTGCTGCAGCACATCCGCGTAGGGGACCTCCGGAGCCGGAATCCGGAACGGGTCTCCCGCTGCCGGCCCTGCCAGTACGTCCAGCATGGCTGCGCTGTCCCGCACGGTGCGACTGACCACGTGATCGATGGAGGCCCCGGTCCAGGATTCCCCGGCATGAGGCCCCACCGACACCCGCCCGCGTGACGGCTTCAAACCAAACAGCCCGTTATAGGCTGCGGGGATACGGATAGAGCCACCACCATCATTGGCGCCGGCCATGGGCACGATACCTGCCGCAACGGCCGCCCCGGAACCGCCGCTGGACCCACCCGGCGTCAGCCCGCGGTTCCAGGGGTTACGGGTTGGTCCCCACAGCCGTGATTCGGTGATGGCTTTCAGACCCAGCTCCGGTGTCGCGGTCCGGCCCAGGAACACCAGTCCACTGTCGCGGCTGCGGCGGACGAATTCCGAATCCTGGTCGGCAATGTTGCCACGAAACCCCTGACTGCCGTAGGAACACCATTCTCCCTGCTGCTCCTGAGCCAGGTCTTTGAGCAGGAAGGGGACGCCGGAAAACGGCTGATCGGCGACCGGCGCCTGAGCCCTTGCCTTGTCGTACTGAGGCTGGCAAATGGCGTTGATCACCCCATTGACCGATTCCGCGCGACGAATCGCGGTTTCACAGACTTCCTGTTGAGACACTTCTCCACGACGAATCAGATCGGCGAGGGCGATGGCGTCATAGCGCAGGTATTCGGTTTCTTTCATGTCACTGGTTCCGGGCGGTTCTTTTCGTAATAATCGGAAAGAATACCGCAACTCACGGATTAGAAAAGGATTCATCAGGCCTTTGGCAATATCGGGGCGTGGACGGCAGCGCCGACTCTGGCTAGGATGCTGTCGATGGTGCGAATGTTCAGGGAACCCTCAATGAGCCCACGTATCCGAAGCTTTCTCCCCAGCCTGCTGCTCTGGCTGTCCCTGCCGCTGGCTGCAGACCCGGCGGCCAGTCCCGGCTGGATGTCGGTAGTCCGGGACACGCCCTACTGGGAAAGCCAGGGGGTCTACAACAACATCGTCACAGTCCGCCGGTGGGTACTGACCGAATCCGGCTTCTGTTCCGAGTCCAATCGTCACATCCTGTTTGGTCGCCGGGGCCAGTTCCTTGGCTACATCGACAACGGGGTGTCCCGTGTCGGCACCCAACACCGCCTCAACGAAGCCCGAGCGTCGATGGCTGCCAGAGACAAAGTCGAAACCTGGATCGCTGGCGACGCCGACACCACGGGCTACCCCTTTGCCCTGGCGTGCGATCAGCCGCATGTCGACCTCAACGAGGCCATGGGGCGCTACCTGGGTACTTCAGAAAGCGACCGGATCTGGGGAAGCTGGGACGACATACGCTATCGCAGCCGCGACAACCCGGGGCCACTGCACGATGCGCTCGTACTGGTCCACCAGACCCGAACCTCCCAGCAACGCCTGCAGCTACCGGCTGAGTTGCCCCGTTATCTCGCAGGACAACTGCTGATCGAAAGCGGCGGTCAGGCCCAGGCCCATTCAACCGCCAACGCCCGGGGTATCCTGCAATTGTCGACCTCAGCCCTGAGTGACTGCGGCATCAGCCCGAGCAACCATTGGCACCGCCTGGCTCAGCTGGACTGCGCCCTCAAGCTGATGAACCAGAACGCCCGTAACCTGAGACCAGCCTTTGAAGAACGCTTTGGGAACCTGCCTGACGACAAAAAGCAGAGGCTGTTCACGCTGTTGCTGATCCAGGCCTACCATGGTGGAGCAGGGCGGGTTCAGGCGCTGCTGACCAGTGACGAACTGTCGGCGCCGGCGGATTACTTCGCCCGTCATCACGACCGTTTCACCGCCGGCGACATCGCTTTTGGCATGGTCTACCACAACCTCGGTCGCGACCGCCTGGGCCTGGCCTCGCTGTACTACGTCGCCGATGTCCAGCTCGCCACCGAAGCCCTGTGCAATACCCGCCAGCTTCGTAACGACGCTTTTTGCAACAGCCCCGGCGATCAATAAGCCAGCCAAGGAGCCCACGTGGATTTCGCCCTGCTTCCTGACGCCCTGACCCCAACCACGGCGCTGATCCTGCTGTTTTGCTCAGCGTTAACGTCGATGATCACCGCCAGCCTGGGAGCCGGCGGTGGCGTCCTGCTGCTGGTGCTGATGGCCATGTGGATACCGCCCGCCGCCATTATTCCGGTTCATGGCCTGGTCCAGCTCGGCTCCAACGGTGGCCGGGCCGCCATGACCTGGAAGAAGGTGGACTGGCGGGTCATCGCCGCCTTTGCCCCAGGCGTGGTGGTGGGCGCCGCCCTTGGCGCCTGGCTGCTGGTTGACCTCCCGGAGCAGGTCTGGCAACTGACCATTGCGCTGTTTGTCCTCTACCTATGCTGGGGGCCGGATCTGCCGGGCATGGCCTTCGGAAAACCGGGAATCTTCATGGCCTCGGCACTGACCAGCTTTATCAGCCTGTTTGTCGGCGCAACCGGCCCGCTCGTGGCCGCGTTTATCAAACAGATCCACCGGGACCGATTCACCACCATTGCCACCTTTGCCACCGCTATGACCCTTCAGCATGCGCCCAAGGCCCTGGTGTTTGGTGTAGCGGGCTTTGTCTTCCCACAATGGCTGGGGTTTATCCTGGCAATGATTGTGTTTGGCCTGGCCGGTACCTGGCTTGGCCTGCATGTCCTGAAACGTCTCAGTAACCGACGCTTCAATCAGGTATTCAACCTCCTGCTGACGGCACTGGCTTTGCGGCTGCTTTGGCAGGCCGCCGCCTCCTCCGGCTGGCTGGGCTAACCTCATCCAACCCTCTTTTCCAGGCGCTCGTTCACTTTTTATTTGATAATGGTTATCATTGGCAATTCATTTATCACTTGCCACCAATCACTGGACGGGATCACCATGGCCAATTCGGCAGATGTCTACGCCACCCCCTTACAGCAGCTGATCGACATGGGCGGACCCGTCATTGTGGTCTTGCTGGTGTTGGCCCTGGTTGGCCTGATCGCCTTTTTCTACCTGTTGCTGACCGCCGCCGTTTTCGCTCCCCGGCTATCCCGACCACTCAAAAAGGCCCTGGCGAGCTGGCAAGAGAAGCCCACCCCGGACGGCCTCCATCAACTGGATTGTCAGAGCTCCTGGCTGAGCCGCCAGAATCCCCTGCAGGCGATGATGACCACGGCCATGTCCGGGCGCCTGGCCCAACGTTCACCAGACACCCTGAGGGAGGCTCTGAGCCGAGACGCCCGCGCTGCCCTGGAACCGTTTGATGCGCCACTGAAAGTGTTGGAAGTGGTTGCAGCCCTGGCCCCTCTGCTGGGCCTGCTCGGGACCGTTCTGGGAATGATGGCGTCGTTCAGCGCGATGGCAACCAGCGAGGGCCAGGCCAGCGCCAGCCAGCTCAGTGGAGGCATCTACGAGGCCTTGACCACCACGGCCGCTGGCCTGGTCCTGGCGATTCCGTTCGCGGCCCTGGCCGCTTGGGCCGAGTTCCGCCTGCGACGACTGAACAGCATGGTTAACGCCACCCTGGTGAGCGTGCTGACCCCTGAATTACCAGAGCAATCCGAAGAGTCCGCCACCACAGCCAGTGAGCGCGGGGATTCCGCGAATGACCAGCCCCAGCGCAGCACTCCCCAGCCAGAGCCTATGACCTGTGAGACGCCGTTCGCCCATGCAGCTGGTTGACCCCAGGCCACCGAGGCCCTTACCGATACGAATAACGCCACTGATCGACGTGGTGTTTATCTTGCTCGTGTTCTTCATGGTCACCAGTCATTTGCTACCGACTGGCATGATCGAGCTGGATAACCGCAGCAACGGCGGCACCGCCCACTCCGGTGAGCCGTTACCCCGTATACACCTTGATGAGACTGGGCAGCTTTGGTGGCAGGACCGCCCCTGGCCGTTGGATACACTGATCAGGGAAGTCCAGCGGCAGGGCGTTGAGGCCATCACCCTGGACACCGCCGACAGCGTACCGTTGACGGAGTTCACTCAGACCCTGAGCACCCTGGACCGCGCTGGCATCAGCGCCCACTGGCGCCGGGAACCGACAGCAGAGGGTGGTCAGCCATGATCTCCCTGCAACCCGACCAGCCCAGAAGCCAGAAATCCCTGCTCGACCGAGTGGAAGACAGCCTGTTGCCGCTGATCAACCTGGTGTTCCTGCTGCTAATGTTCTTCATCGTGTCTGGCAAGCTTGCCGAAACACCGCTGCCGGAGCTGCCGACAGCCACCAGCGAGCAACCGCACCAGCCCCCCATCGCTGACCTCGTTGTCCACGCCGACGGCCGCTGGCTCGTCAACGGTCAGCCAGTTACCACAGAGGCCCTGGGGCAAGCACTGCCAGAGGTGCAGGAAGGACAAGCGTTGCGGATTGCCGCGGAAGGGCAACTGACGATGGCGGCCCTCGACCAACTTCTGCGGCAGCTTGAGCAGCTGGGTTACGACGAGGTGATCCTGCTGACGGAGCCAACGTCATGACCGGCACCCAACGTTACCTGGTGCTGCTGGTGGCCATCGCCATGTCAATCACCACCCTGGCCCTGGCGTTGCCCCACGCCACCGTTCAGAACCCCCTGACCCTCGAATCAGGCGAGGTGGAAACCGCGGCCACCCCCCTCCGAATCGCACTGGCGGCTCCCGAGCCGGTTATCGCCGAAACCGTTCCGACGCCGCAGCCGCAACCAACGCCCCCGCCCAAAGCGGCACCACAACCACCCGCCCCGATTCCTGAACCGGCAGAAGCCCCGCGCCCGGAGCCGCCCCCCCAGCCCAAGCTGGAGCCAGAGCCAGAGACGCAGCTCACGCCCCCCGTCCCGACACCGGCCGACACGCCCGTAGCGTCAGCGCCCCCTGTGGCCCCGGCGCCACCAGCCCCGACCGAACTCCAATCTGGCCAGTCCGACACCGTCGATGACTACCTCAGCCAACTGGCACGCCATCTGGGCCGTCACTTTGCATACCCCCGCAGGGCCGAGCGGTTAGGCCAGGAGGGGACTCCAGTCATCCGATTCACCTTCGATCGCAGTGGCACATTGCTCAACTGGCGACTGGAGCAAGGCTCCAATCATGTGCTGCTGGATCAGGCCGCGCTGGACCTGTTGAAAGCCGCGGAACCGTTACCCAGGGTTCCCGACACCATGAACGGCCGCCAATTCAGTTTCACCCTGCCGGTCCGGTTCCGATTGCGCTGAGGCCTGGGCAATAAGTTGCCCGGCCAGCAAACTCTCGCCCAACCACTCGCAAGTTATTGCTCAAACAAAGCTGGCAAGCTCGCAACAAAAAACGTAACTCATTAATAAAGTTGAACTTTCAAGAACTGGCACAGTGATCGCTATAGGACTGGTCGTCCAGGGAGAACCCAAAGGACATTTCCAATTCATCACAGTCATGGAGCAGACTATGCCAACTCCTTGTTATATCAGCATTGAAGGCCAAACCCAGGGCAACATCACCGCCGGTGCCTTTACTTCCGACTCCGTCGGCAACATCTACGTGGAAGGCCACGAAAACGAAGTACTGGTTCAGGAATTCAGCCACGTTGTGACCGTACCGACTGATCCTCAGTCCGGTCAGCCTTCTGGTCAGCGTGTGCACAAGCCGTTCAAGTTCACTGCCGCCCTGAACAAAGCCACGCCGCTGATGTACAACGCCCTGGCGTCCGGCGAAATGCTGCCGACGGTTGAGCTGAAGTGGTACCGCACCTCTGTAGAGGGCAAGCAGGAGCACTTCTTCTCCACCATCCTGGAAGATGCCACCATCATCAACATCGACTGCAACATGCCCCACTGCCAGGACCCGGCCAAAGCCGAGTTCACCCAGCTGGTGGAAGTTTCCCTGGCCTACCGTAAGGTCACCTGGGAACACGCTGTTGCCGGCACCTCTGGTGCTGACGACTGGCGCGCGCCGATCGAAGCCTGATTTCCAGGATTCGAGACAAGGGCGCCCTTCGGGGCGCCTTTTTTGTTGGCCACTTCGCCGCTATCATGGGCGCACGAATCCGTTGTCCATGGTAACCGGCTGCCCCATGTTAAGTTCGTCCCTCCATCGCCCACTCGGCGAATTACTCTGTGATGCCACTGAGCAAATTCTCTGGCCGCTCGCCTCGGGCCGCAGCCGGGGCAAACTGCATTGCCGGGTGGGCCATGGGCAGGCCACCTATCACCGCTATGATCCACGCCAGGGCCTGCACCAGATTACCTATGGGGTTCGGATGGTCGAGGCCAAGCAGCAGGCAGAATCCGCCGCCGCCTGGCTGTCCACACGGGAGATTACCCGGCGCCGCTACTTTGGCGGCACCGTATCCCCGCTGAACCTGCTCGCTCACACCTGTTGCCATGAGTTCGCGCACCTGCTGCAACAACAGGATGGCAAGCGCTACCACGGCTCCGTCCACAACGGCCACTTCTATCAGATCCTCGACAATCTGCATGCCCAGGGTCAGGGCAACAGGGTACAGGGGTTCCTGGCAGAGCAGGCACAAAGGCGGGGGTTGCCCTTGTCGGATCAGCCGTTACGGCTGCCGGACCCGACCTCCGCCCGAGCGCAGTGGCGGGTGGGCGACAAAGTCTTCTTTGGCGAAGGCCAAAGCCACCGGGTCGGACACATCCTGCGGGTGAATCGCAAGACCTGTACGGTGGCCTGCCCGGCCCTGCGCGGAGAACTGCGCTACCGGGTTCCCCTGTCCCTGCTGCGCCGAGAGGAAGCTGCGCTCACCGCCTAGGGCTCGACGGCCTCGCCCAGTGTTTCCACCAGGGCCTTCAGTTCCGGAATGCAGGACCCACAGTTGCTGCCACACCTCAGTTGCTGGCCCAACGCAGCCACCGACGAGGCGCCATCCGCGATGGCTGCTTCAATCTGGTTCTGGCCTACCTGAAAACAACTGCAGACGATGGCACCAATGTCTTCCGCTTCGCTGTCCCGGGCCGCCAGCAGCGCCCTCCGGTCCCGTTCACTCAGAGCGTCCTGGCTAAAACAGGCTTCCAGCCAGGCCGATTCGGGCAACCGGCTGACCTCCCGATCCACCAGAATGATGGCCTCCAGACGCCCATCAACAATCCGCGCCGCCCGATACCGGCCTTGGCCCGGATCGCTCATCACCAGTTGCGGAACACCACCCAGCCAATAGTCGGCCTGGCCAACCCAGTCCATCTCCGTTTCGCTCGCCAGCCACCAGCTGTCACAGTGGTCCAGGGGCACATAACTCCAATAGTCCGCTTTCCAGCGACGAGGTCGGCCAGTCCGACACAACAAGCGGGCATGCCAGCGGGCGGGGAAGGGCCTCAAGGCAGCAAGGCCATACTTCGATTCAGGCTGCCCCGAAAACGGGTCGGTGATCCGTTCGGTCAGGGCGGAAGCCAGGCCGGCGCCGGTGTAGCATTGATTCCAGTGTATCGGTACGAACACTTCGCCCGGCCGCTGGCCTTCGGCCCGACGCACCCGTCCGATATAGCGCTGCCCCCGGTTTTCCAGCACCGCCAGTCCCTGATCAGCCACACCGAACCGTTGCAGGTCGTGGGGGTGAACGTCGATAAACGGTTCCGCCCGATGCTGCAGCAACCGGGCCGACTTGGCCGTGCGTGTCATGGTATGCCACTGATCCCGCACCCGGCCGGTGTTGACCACCAGTGGGCGCTGGGCATCCGGCTGGCTGACCGGCAGCACCGTGCGAATGGGCACCAGGCGGGCCCGCCCATCGGGGTGACAGAACACCCCGTCGGCAAACAGTCGCGGGGTGCCTGTAACTATCCCAGCGGCGGTGTCCAGCACCGGCCACTGGATCGGCGCCAGGGTGTCATAGGCATCATCACCCAGGGTCGCCAAGCCCGCCAGGTTGAACACCCGCTGACCGTCGTTGCCAAACGCCGATAACGCTGCGTGTTCCCGGAAAACATCGGCCGGCGCCTGATAATCGAAGGCCTTGCCATAGCCAAGCTGTCGCGCGACCGCGCTGATGATCCACCAATCGGGGCGAGCCTCCCCCGCCGGGGGCAGGAAACCGCGCTGACGGGAAATCCGTCGTTCCGAATTGGTGACGGTGCCATCTTTCTCGCCCCAACCGGTCGCCGGGAGCAGGATATCGGCGTAGGCGGTGGTGTCAGTATCGGCCATACAATCGGAGACAATCACGGTGGGGCATCGTTTCAGCGCCTCCCTTACCCGCACGGTATCCGGCAGGCTGACCGCCGGGTTGGTGGCCATCACCCACAGCACCTTGATCTCCCCGCGATGGATAGCATCAAACATATCCACGGCTTTCAGGCCGGGGCCATCGGCCAACTGGCGGCTCCCCCAAAACTCGGTGACCAGGGCCTTATCGGCCTCGCTCTGGTAGTCCATGTGGGCGGCCAGGGTATTGGCCAGGCCACCCACCTCACGGCCACCCATGGCATTGGGCTGACCAGTCAGGGAAAACGGGCTGGCGCCCGGTCGTCCAACCCGCCCTGTCGCCAGATGGCAATTGATGATGGCATTGCCCTTGTCGGTGCCGGCCACCGACTGGTTGGCCCCCTGGGAAAAACCGGTCACCGTGCGGGGGGTTTCCAGGAACCAGCGATAGAAGGTCTCAACCTCTGCCTCAGCCAAATCACATTGGCGGGCCACACTGCCCAGGTCCGGGGCCGCGTCACGGGCGGCCGCCAATGCCAGCTCATAGCCGTCGCAGTGGCGGGACAGGTAATCCTGGTCGACGCCCTGATGATCCGCCAGCCAGACCAGCAAGCCATTAAACAGCACGGTGTCGGTACCGGGGCGCAACGACAGGTGCAAATCGGCCAGTTCGGAAGTCGCGGTGCGGCGGGGGTCAATCACCACCACCCGTCGCCCGTCCCGGGCCGCCGCTTTCATTCGCTGATACAGCACTGGATGGTTCCAGGCCGCATTACTGCCCACCAGAACCAGCAAGTCCGCCAGCTCAAGGTCGTCGTAGCAGCCAGGAACGGCATCCGCGCCAAACGCCCGCTTGTGGGCGGCCACTGCCGACGACATACACAACCGCGAGTTGGTATCGACATGGGGCGTGCCGATAAAGCCCTTGGCCAGCTTGTTGGCAACGTAGTAATCCTCGGTCAGCAACTGGCCAGACAGGTAGAACGCCACCGAGCCGGGGCCATGCTCGGCCACGGCTTGGCGAATGGCCTCGGAGGTTGCGGTGAGGGCATCCGGCCATGACACCCGGCGCCCCGCCACTTTTGGCGCCAGTAAACGGCCACCATGACCGGTGGTTTCATGCAGGTTCGCACCCTTGACGCACAGCCGGCCAGCATTGGCGGGGTGGGCCGGGTCACCGGCGACCGAAGGCGTCGTACCGCCCTGCGCCAAGACACCGCAGCCAACACCGCAATAAGGGCAGGTGGTTCGACACGAGTCCGTGGAAGTCACTGTCACGGGTTCTCCTGATATTGGGGCCGGCCATAAAAAAAGTCCGGTGTTTCGACAGGCCCCGGACAACCGGAGACACCGCGAAGCATCGGACTTCATTGCCAGACAACTATTCGCATTGATAAACGTACCCGTGTGCCTAAGCAATAACAGGGCCACCCTCTGCATAACAGCCACTTAGCGCCAATTGACCGGGCGCCCCAGCGGTTTTACCGCTCAATTTGGTGCAGCGTGCACCACATTCGCACACCCCAGGGACCACTGGCACCAACGGAAAGATGCTGAGCTGGCTGGAAAATGACTGAAGGCATCAACAGTTACGAGGAAAACGAACGATTGGCAAAAATATTGCTGAGGAACCAGGGAAAGGCGCAACGCGCTCGCACAGCCCAGTTTTCAGAGGAAGACCACCATGACTTCAACCGACCCTCTCCGCATACTCCTGATCGACAAGGACAGCGAACGCGCCAACCTGGTCAAGCAGGCGCTTGAGCAGGAGGGCCACGATGTGATCAGCCAGCGTCCCGACGCAACCGGGCTGACCGCTGCGGTCGCCAGGGACGAACCGGACATGGTCATTATCGATATGGACCTGCCCGACCGGGATACCCTGGAAAACATGAGCACCCTGAACGCACATGCGCCTCGCCCCATCGTGTTCTGCGCCAACGAACCGGCCGATCGTGCCACCATCAAAGCCGCCCTCCATGCCGGCGTCAGCGCCTATGTCATGGATGGTCTGCAGCCAGACCGGGTGCGCTCCATCATCGACTCCGCCGTGGTGCAGTTTGAGTCTTTCCAGGCACTGCGCACTGAACTGGCAGAAACCCGCTCCGCACTGGAAGACCGCAAACTGATCGAACGGGCCAAAGGGCTGATCATGAAGCGGGAAGGCTGCGACGAAGATGCCGCTTACCAGGTGCTGCGTAAATCCGCCATGGATCATAGCGAACGCCTCGCCACCATCGCCCAGCGGGTCATTGAGATCCTGGGGGATGAGCAAACGGGTATCGCACCCGTTCGTCGAGGCCTGAAACACGCATCCTGAGGGAGACGCGCTGCGATGACCCAGCCAACACCGGCAGCACCCACCCCGCTGCATAAGCACCCCGCCTTCCAGATTCGTCTGGGCTTTGTTCCCCTGCTCGACAGCGCACCTTTGATCATGGCCCAGGAACTGGGCCTGTTCGACACCGAAGGCCTGCATGTGGAGCTGGTTCGTGAGGGATCGTGGGCCTCGGTGAGGGACAAAGTCAGTTTTGGCCTGCTGGACGGCGCCCAGATGCTTGCCCCCATGCCATTGACCATGTCCCTCGGTCAGGGCCAGCCAGCGACACCGGTGGTGACCGGCATGGTGCTGAGCCGGAATGGCAATGGCATCACTCTGACCACCCGGCTCTACGATGAATTGATGGCGAAAGGTGCCAGCGAAGACAGCCCGCTGGCTTCGGCCCGCCAGCTCATTCAGCTGGCCCGCGATCGCGGCCGGCCGATCCGACTGGCATCGGTGGCCCCCTGGTCCAGCCACGACCTCCAGCTGCGGGACTGGCTGAACTCCGCAGGCCCGGTCAGCCCGGACGATGTCCAGATCATTCCGGTGTCACCGGTGCAGATGGTCGATGCCTTCCGCGCCGGTGCCGTTGAGGGCTGCTGTGTGGGTGAACCCTGGAACAGTGTGCTGGAACTCCGGGGTCTGGGACGTATCCTTCACTCCGGGCACCAGATCTGGCAGAACGCGCCAGAAAAGGTTTTGGGAATGCGTGCGGACTGGTCAGAGCAGCACCCGGCGATCCACCTTCGACTGATTCGCGCGCTGCTCGGCGCCTGCCGTTGGTTGGACAACCCGGCCAACCATGGCGAGCTGCGTGCGGTACTGGCACGGCCGGACTACCTGGGCAGCCAGATCGACAACCTTGATCACCACCCTTTCAGCCTGTTTCACCCGCACCTGCACCAGCACTTTTTCCGCAATTCCGCCAATTTTCCCTGGCTGTCCCAGGCTCATTGGCTGGCTACCCGGCTGGCGTGCCATGGCCAGCTCGGCCCGGTTGAGATCGAAACTGTCAAGGCGATCGTACGACCGGATTTCTATCGCCAGGCGGCCGATACCTTCGGCATTGATGCGCCACTGATTGATGGCAAGACCGAAGGCCGCCATCGTCTGCCATTCACCCTGAGCGGCCGCCATGGTCCGGTCAACGTCGCCAGCGACAGCCTGCTCGGTGAGCAACTGCACGAGTGGTAGACCGCTCTGCCGTGCCCATTGATGAGGCGTCGGAGTCAAAGTTGTGCACCGGCGCCTGTCCATTTTCCCCCGTCCCTCCCGAAAAATTCTTTAACTAACTGTTTTTAATATAAATAAAAACCTGGCACGGAGTCTGCAAAACTCTCATCAAACGACCCGTCAACGGACCGGTCAGTACATAGACAACTCGTACCAGCTTTGGCATAGGCGCCCGTCTTCCCTTCCGGAAGGCCGGCGCTTTTTTGTTTCAAGACCCTCAAGGGAGAGCGTGATGAGTAAGAAGCCTTTAACCGCATTAACCCTGGTATGCGCCAGTTGGCTGGCAGCACCTGCATTGGCCGAACTGGCACCGGCGGAGAAACCAGACCTCAAACTCGGCTTTATCAAACTGACCGACATGGCGCCGCTGGCCGTCGCCTGGGAGCAGGGCTATTTCCTTGATGAAGGGTTGTTTGTGGAGCTGGAAGCCCAGGCCAACTGGAAAGTTCTGCTCGACCGGGTGATCACCGGCGAACTGGACGGCGCCCACATGCTGGCAGGTCAGCCCCTCGGCGCGACCATCGGCTACGGCACCCAGGCCGACATTATCACCGCGTTCAGCATGGACCTGAACGGCAACGGCATCACGGTGTCCAACGATGTCTGGGAAGACATGAAGGCACACATTCCGACCCAGGCCGACGGCAACCCCGAGCACCCGATCAGTGCGGCGGCATTGAAACCCGTAGTGGATGCCTACGCCGAACGCGGCGAGCGCTTCCCCATGGGCATGGTGTTCCCGGTTTCGACCCACAACTATGAGCTGCGTTACTGGCTGGCCGCCGGCGGCCTCAACCCCGGTTACTACGCCCCCCAGAGCGGCGACACCAGCGGAACCCTGCAGGCCGACGTCCAGCTTTCAGTCACACCACCGCCGCAAATGCCTGCCACCCTGGAAGCCGGCACCATCAAGGGCTATTGCGTGGGTGAGCCGTGGAACCAGCAGGCGGTGGCCAAAGGCATTGGTGTCCCCGTCATCACCGACTACGAAATCTGGCCCAACAACCCGGAAAAGGTCTTCGGTGTTAACGAAGAGTGGGCCGAGAAATACCCCAACACCCACCTGCACCTGTTGCGTGCACTGATCCGGGCTGCCTACTGGCTGGACGAGAACAACAACGCCAACCGGGAAGAAGCGGTGCAGATCCTGTCCCGCCCCAACTATGTCGGCGCCGATGCCCAGGTCATCGCCAACTCCATGACCGGCACCTTCGAGTATGAAAAAGGCGACGTGCGCTCAGTGCCGGATTTCAACGTGTTCTTCCGTTACTACGCCACCTATCCGTATCCGTCTGATGCCATCTGGTACCTGACCCAGATGCGCCGCTGGGGTCAGATTCCGGAAGCCAAGCCGGACGACTGGTACATGGAAACCGCTCGTAAGGTCTATCGCGCCGACATCTACGAAGCAGCGGCACAGTCGCTGATCGATGATGGCCTGATGAGTGCCGAGGACTTCCCCGAGCTGGGCGCAGAGAATTTCGAACGTCCGCAACAGGGTGAACTGATCGATGGCGTGGCCTTCACGCCCCGTGAGCCGAATGCCTACATCGACAGCTTCGCCATTGGCCTGAAGGGCCAGGAAACACCTTAATCCGAGACATGACCGGAGGCTTGAGATGAGCACCATCACCCAGTCACAAAACCCATCGGCGGTATCACGCTGGCTGAACGCCCTGGCAGAGCGCCTGTCCCCGCAGGCACTGACCCAGACAGTCCGCAACCTGTTGCTGCCAGCCATCGGTATTGGCCTGTTCCTGGCGTTCTGGCAATTGTCCGCCCCCCAGGTCGAGACCTCACTGGGAAGCTTTCCGGCACCCTCGGATGTCTGGGAACAAGCCGGGCAGCTCTGGCAGGAACACAGCAGTGAACGGGAGCGGGCAACGCGTTTCGTTGAGATGCAGGAAGCACGTAACGCCCGCATCCTGGCGGACAACCCGGATGCCAACGTGTCCATTCGCCCTTACCCCGGGGCTCCCACCTTCTTTGACCAGATAGGCACCAGCCTGGTCACCGTGCTGTCGGGATTTCTCCTGGCCACGGTGATCGCAGTGCCCCTGGGCGTTGTGGTTGGTCTCAACCGCCACTTCGCAGCGGCGGTCAACCCGCTGATCCAGGTGTTTAAGCCGGTGTCCCCACTAGCCTGGCTGCCCCTGGTCACCATGGTGGTATCCGCCACTTACGTCAGCGACGACCCGATGTTTGAGAAGGCGTTCCTGACGTCCATGATCACCGTCACCCTGTGCAGCCTGTGGCCAACCCTGATCAACACCAGTTTCGGGGTGGCCGCGGTCGACCCGGACCTGATCAACGTGTCGCGGGTACTGCGCCTGTCCTTCTGGACCCACACCCGCAAGGTGGTCCTACCTTCGTCCGTGCCGATGATCTTCACCGGCCTGCGGGTTTCGCTGGGGATCGCCTGGATGGTGCTGATTGCCGCCGAGATGCTGGCCCAGAACCCCGGCCTCGGCAAGTTCGTGTGGGATGAATTCCAGAACGGCAGCAGTCAGTCCCTGAGCCGGATCATGGTCGCGGTCCTGACCATCGGCTTTATCGGCTTCCTGCTGGATCGGGTCATGCTGGTGATCCAGAAGAAAGTCGCCTGGAACGAATAAGCCATTGCCTGACGCACATGCGAGGAATTCATTATGACGAAACCACACCTTGAATTGACCGGCGTCCACATGGCCTTTGACACCCCCAAAGGGGAGTTCCTGGCTCTGGACAACGTTAACCTGAAAATCCGTAAGGGCGAATTCGTGTCGCTGATCGGACATTCCGGTTGCGGCAAGTCCACGGTACTGAATATTGTCGCCGGATTGCTGCAAGCCACCCAAGGCGGCTGTGTCCTCGATGGTCACGAGGTCAACACACCGGGTCCCGAGCGGGCCGTGGTGTTCCAGCACCATGCCCTGATGCCCTGGCTGACGGTGTATGAAAACGTTGAACTGGCAGTGAACCAGGTGTTCCGCAAGACCATGAGCAAAGCCGAAAAACGCGAGTGGATTATGCACAACCTGGCCCTGGTCAACATGCAACACGCCATCGACAAACGCCCCGGTGAAATCTCCGGGGGCATGGCACAACGGGTCGGCATCGCCCGCGCCCTGTCGATGAAACCCAGCGTACTGTTGATGGACGAACCCTTCGGGGCTCTCGATGCACTGACCCGGGCACACCTGCAGGATGCCCTGATGAGCATTCAGCAGGAGCTCAACAGCACTGTGATCATGATCACCCATGACGTTGACGAGGCGGTGCTGCTGTCTGACCGCATCGTGATGATGACCAATGGTCCGGCGGCCACCGTTGGTGAGGAACTCACGGTTGAACTGCCGCGCCCGCGAAACCGGGTAACCCTGGCTGACGACGCCACCTACGTCCACTGCCGGCAGGCGGTGCTGTCGTTCCTTTACGAAAAACAGTCGTTTCCGGCCAAGTCTCAGCCCACCAGGGCCGAACCTGACGCCGATACCACCGGGCCAACCTCTTCACCGGCCCTCCCGGAAACATCCGCCGACCACGCTGTGGAAGAGGTCACGAAAGAACGGGCAATGGCCTGAGCCGTTCCGCCCCGGAACCGGCCTTCCGCAACGCCCCACGCTGGTGCAACTGAACCAGTGCGGGGCAGCCGGTTTCCGGGAATCTTTTTTGCACTTATACCAACCCTTTGTTTTCAATGAAAAATACAGGTTGGCACGGTTCTCGCTGTAACTGAATCAGGATGGAGTCACCCGACCGGAGCCGGACGGGCCATCCAATCTTCGTTGTTGGCAATGTTGCCGGACTACCAGCCCCTTCCCTGAAAGGGCCGGTACTCCGGCTTTTTTTGTTGGATTCAGGACCAGGCAGGTAAAAGCGATGACAAACACCTTGGTAATCTGCGGTCACGGCATGGTCGGCCAGCGTCTGCTGGAGCGGCTGTGCGAGGAGCACGCGTCGTCGTTTTCACGGGTTGTCGTTTTCAGCGGAGAGCCAACCCCCGCCTACAACCGGATTCTGTTGTCATCGCTACTGGCTGGAGAGGCCAGCGAAGACAGCCTGACACTCAAGCCCGACGACTGGTTTCAGCAGCGCGGGATCGAATGCCGTAGCGGCGATCCGGTGACCCGCATCGACCGCGGCGCCCGTGAAGTCATCACCGCCAGCGGCCACCGGGAACGCTATAGCAAACTGGTGATCGCCACCGGATCCCGATCCGCCAGCCTCGGTCTGCCCGGAGAGGGACTCCGTGGTGTGGTCGGTTTTCGCGACCTGCGCGATACCCAGACCCTGATTGAGCTCAGCCAGAAACATCGCCGGGCGGTGGTCATCGGTGGCGGCTTCCTCGGCCTGGAAGCGGCCGAGGGTCTGCGCTGCCGGGGTATGTCGGTCACCGTCCTGCACCGCAGCCGCCATCTGCTGAACCGCCAACTCGACCGGGTGGGCGGCACACTGCTGGCCGAGGCACTGCAACAGCGGGGACTCACCGTCCGTACCGGTACCACCCCCATTGCGCTGTTGGGCAACCAGCAACTCCGCGCCGTCCAGCTGGATGATGAAACCCTGATCAGCACCGATCTGGTCGTTGTTGCCGCGGGAATTACACCCAACGCCGAGCTGGCCCGTGAGGCCGGCCTGGCCTGCGACCGCGGCATCCTGGTCAACCACCAGATGCAAACCAGCGACCCCGACATCTATGCCCTCGGCGAATGCTGCCAACTGGGCCGGGAGACCTTTGGTCTTGTCGAACCCGGCTATGAGCAGGCTGAGGTACTGGCCCGGATTCTCAGTGGCCAGGACACCCACGCCCGGTTTGAGCCGTCCGTCATTGCGACCCGGCTCAAGATCAGTGGCATCCCCATTTTTTCCAGCGGCCAGACTGAGGCGGACGACAACACCGAATCCGTGGTCTGGCAGGACTACGAAACCAACCGTTATTGCCGGCTGATGATCCGTGATCAGCGCCTCACCGGAGCCGTCCTGTTCGGCGAAACAAGTGATGGCCCCTGGTACCACGACCGCATCCGCCACGCTGATGACATTACGGAATACCGGGCCAACCTGGCATTCGGGAAAGATTACTGCAACGCGGCAGCATGAACCGAGCCCGGAATTGATGAGAGGAAACACCATGAGCAAGAAAAATCTGATAGTGGTTGGTAACGGCATGGTCGGCCACCACTTCCTTGAACAGTTCGTCGACTCCGACGCTGCCGCCGGTTTCAATGTTGTGGTCTTCGGCGAGGAGCCCCAGCTGGCCTACGACCGGGTTCACCTGTCCGAGTACTTCACCGGTTCCACCCACGCCGACCTGGCGATGGGCACCGCCCAGTGGTACGCCGATAAGGGCATTGATCTGCACCTGGACGAGCAGGTCACCGAGATCGACCGTGACAACAAGCAGGTCATCACCCCCAAAGGCAGCTACAGCTATGATGAGCTGGTACTGTCCACCGGTTCTTTCCCGTTCGTTCCGCCAATCCAGGGTAACGACAACCCCCACTGCCTGGTGTACCGCACCCTGGAAGATCTCGACCAGATCCGTGCCAGCGCCGAAGGCGGCAAGGTTGGTGTGGTCGTGGGTGGCGGACTGCTCGGTCTGGAAGCGGCCAACGCCCTCAAGAGCCTGGGCCTGGAAGCTCATGTGGTCGAGTTTGCGCCACGGTTGATGCCGGTTCAGCTGGATGCCGATGGCGGCGCCTTGCTGCGCAAAAAAATTGAAGACTTGGGCGTACAGGTCCACACCGAAAAAGCCACCTCGGCCATCGTGGAAGGTGAAGACCACCGCCTGCGCATGAACTTCAGTGACGACAGTCACCTCGAAACCGACCTGATCGTCTTCTCCGCCGGTATCCGGCCCCAGGACGCCCTGGCCCGCAGCTCCGGCCTGGAGATCGGTGAGCGCGGCGGTATCGTGATCAACAACCAGTGCACCACCTCCGATGCCAATATCCACGCCATCGGCGAGTGTGCCCTGTGGGATCAGCGAATCTTTGGTCTGGTTGCCCCGGGCTACACCATGGCCCGCACCCTGGCCGGCGCCCTTAACGGCGACAGCGAGGCCGCCTTTACCGGTGCTGACATGAGCACCAAACTGAAACTGCTGGGTGTGGATGTCGGCTCGATCGGCGATGCCCATGGCCAGACGCCGGGCGCCCGTAACATCCAGTTCAATGACGGCGCCAACGGCGTATATCGCCGCATGGTCATCAGCGAAGACGGCAAGAAACTGCTGGGCGCCATCCTGGTGGGCGACAACGGTCCCTATGACACCCTGCTGCAATACGCACTCAACAGCATCGACCTGCCGGCCAGCCCGGAAGTGCTGATCCTGCCGGAATCCGAAGGCGGCGCCCCCACCCTCGGCCCCGATGCTCTCCCGGACACCGCCTCCATCTGTTCCTGCCACAACGTCACCAAGGGCGACATCTGCGGTGCCATTGACGCTGGCTGCTGCGACCTTGGCAGCGTCAAGGGTGAAACCAAAGCCAGCACCGGGTGTGGTGGTTGCGCCGCACTGTTGAAGAACGTGGTGGACTGTGAGCTGGAGAAGCGCGGTGTCGAAGTCAGCAAAGACATCTGCGAGCACTTCCCGTACAGCCGCCAGGAGCTGTTCCACCTGGTCAAGATCAACGGCATCCGGACCTTCCACCAGCTGATCCATGACCACGGCAAGGGCCACGGTTGCGATATCTGTAAGCCTGCGGTGGCCTCTATTCTGGCAACCGTGTGGAACGAGCATATCCTCGCCACCGACCACGTTGCCCTGCAGGACACCAACGACACCTTCATGGCCAACATGCAGAAGAACGGCACCTATTCCATCGTCCCGAGGGTACCGGGTGGTGAAATCACCCCAGACAAGCTGATCGTGCTGGGTGAAGTGGCCAAGGAATACAACCTGTACACCAAGATCACCGGGGGCCAGCGCATCGACCTGTTCGGCGCCACCCTGAGTGAACTGCCGGAGATCTGGGAGAAGCTGATCGCCGCCGGGTTCGAAACCGGCCACGCCTACGGCAAGTCGCTGCGGACCGTGAAATCCTGCGTCGGCAGCACCTGGTGCCGCTACGGCGTGCAGGACAGCGTCGGCATGGCGATCCTGTTGGAGGATCGCTACAAAGGGCTGCGTTCACCCCACAAACTTAAAATGGCGGTCTCCGGCTGTACCCGTGAGTGTGCCGAAGCCCAGAGCAAGGACATTGGCGTCATAGCCACCGACAAAGGCTGGAACCTGTACGTGTGCGGGAACGGCGGTATGCGCCCGCGCCACGCCGACCTGTTTGCCACCGACCTCAGCGACGAGGAACTGATCCGCGCCATTGACCGGGTACTGATGTTCTACGTTCGCACCGCCGACCGCCTGCAACGCACCAGTGTGTGGATGGAAAACCTGGAAGGTGGGCTCGACTACCTCAAGCAGGTGGTGCTGGAAGACAGCCTGGGTATTGGTGAAGAACTCGATGCCCACATGCAGACAGTGATTGGCACTTACCAGTGCGAATGGAAGACCGCCGTGGAAGATCCCGAGAAACGCAAACGCTTCCGCGAGTTCGTCAACGACGAACGCAAGGACCCGGTACAACAATGGACCCAGGAGCGTGGCCAGCGTCGTCCTGTCGTCGAAACCGCCTGAAGAGGAGAAAGCGATGAGTAACAAGACCCAATGGCAGAGTGTTTGCCACATCGATGACCTGGTTCCGGATTCCGGCATTGCCGTCTGGACCGAGGATGGCCCCGTAGCGGTGTTCTACCTGCCCAACCGGATACCCTGCCTGTTCGCCATCAGCCACACCGACCCGTTCAGCGGCGCCAACGTGCTGGCCCGGGGCATTACCGGCGACCTCAAGGGTCAGCCAGTGGTCGCGTCACCGCTGTACAAGCAGCACTTCAACCTGGAAACCGGCGCCTGCCTGGAGGACACCTCCATCAAGGTGACCATCTACCCGGTTCTGCTCGACGGCGACGAGGTGGTTCTGGAAGTGCCTATCAAGGCTCACGACCAGGCGGTGGCCTGATCACCAGGTCCACCTGCCAGCGGGGTGGCCGGCTCCGGCCACCCTGCGTGTCTTTCGCCCATGCGGCTCATGGAGCCCCCGGCGTCACGCCCCACTGACCCTACCGGCAACCCGCCAGGTCGATATGACCACTTCCGTTGTATCGCAATTGCAGTACCATCAGGGACAACAAAACCATAACAAGCGAAAAAGGACTCCCCCTTGAAACTGCTCAGCCCGGCAGATCAGCTGTTCCTGTGGCTCGAGAAACGCCAGCAACCCATGCATGTCGGCGGACTCCAGCTGTTTTCCTTTCCCGACGA
Source organism: Marinobacter zhejiangensis (assembly GCF_900114775.1). Classification (GTDB taxonomy): domain Bacteria; phylum Pseudomonadota; class Gammaproteobacteria; order Pseudomonadales; family Oleiphilaceae; genus Marinobacter; species Marinobacter zhejiangensis. The sequence continues at coordinate 846,717 of NZ_FOUE01000001.1, read as the reverse complement.
TGCACCTGATGACTACGTCGCTCAGCTGGCCGAGCAGCTGCGCCAGCACACCACACTCACCGCGCCGTTCAACCAGCGGCTGACCAGTCGTATGGGCCAGAGTTACTGGACTGAAGACCACCAGTTCGACCTGGAACACCACTTCCGCTTCGAGGCCCTGCCCACACCGGGGCGCATCCGCGAGCTGCTCGCCTTTGTATCGGCAGAACACAGCCACCTGATGGACCGAGAGCGGCCGTTGTGGGAATTCCATTTGATCGAGGGTCTGCAAGACCGCCGTTTTGCCATCTACACCAAGGTCCATCACGCCCTGGTGGACGGGGTGTCCGCCATGCGCATGATGAAACGGATGCTGTCCGCAGACCCTAACGAGCGCGATATGCCGCCAGTGTGGAGCCTCCCGCCAAGGCAGCGGAACCAGGACAGCTCAAGGCCGTCGCTGCTGAACAGCCTGTCCCACTTGCTGGGGGAATCCGGTAAGCAGATTGGCACAGTACCCACCGTCGCCCGGGAGTTACTACGAACCATCAACGAAGCCCGCCGGAATCCGGAGTACGACTCCATATTCCATGCCCCCAACAGCATCCTCAACCGCAAGGTCACCGGTTCCCGGCGCTTTGCCGCCCAGTCTTACAGCCTGAGCCGGATCAAGGCGGTGGGCACTGCCTTCGGGGCCACTGTCAACGACGTGGTGATGGCCATGTGCGCCAGCGCATTGCGCAGCTATCTGCTGAGTCAGGACGCCCTGCCGGAAAAATCCCTGGTGGCCATGGTTCCAGTGTCACTGCATCGGGATGACAGCACCGAGGGCAATCAGGTGGGGATGATTCTCGCCGCCCTGGGGACCCATTTGAGCGATGGTGCCGAGCGTCTGCGGCATATCCACCAGGAGGTCAGGGATGCCAAGGAGCGTTACGCCAGCATGTCCGCGGAGGAAATCGTCAACTACACCGCGCTGACCCTGTCACCGGCCTGTTTCCATCTGCTAACCGGCCTGGCCCCCAAGTGGCAGACCTTCAACGTGGTGATTTCCAACGTACCCGGCCCCCAGGAGCCAGGCTACTGGAACGGCGCCAAGCTGGAAGGGATGTACCCGGTGTCCATTGTTATGGATCGCCTGGCGTTGAACATGACGCTGACCAGCTACTGTGATCAGATTGAGTTCGGGCTCATCGGCTGCCGCCGTACCCTGCCAAGCCTGCAGCGGCTGCTGGACTATCTGGAGGAGGGCCTGGCGGAACTGGAGCAGGCGGTGGGACTGGCACCCTGAGCGGGTTAACGCCCAGGGTCGGGGAGACGGATACTCAGTACCCGGAACGCTCGCTGTTCTTGATGGACACCTGGTCATTCAGCGTCCAGAAATCGTAGAGAATACCGATCAGGAACAGCCCGCCGGTCAGCAGGTAAAGGATTCCGGTAAGCCACTTGCCCATATACATGCGATGAACACCGAACACACCCAGGAACGTCAGTAGCAGCCAAGCAAGGTTGTAACTGGTATCACCGGAACGGAAACGTTTGTCAGCCTCACGGTCCATCGATGGGATCAGGAAAAAATCGATGATCCAGCCGATAAAGAACAGCCCCAAGGTGAAGAACCAGATGGTTCCGGTCACCGGCTTGCCGTAGTAAAACCGATGGGCACCAAGAAAACCGAAGATCCAGAGCAGGTAACCAAAAACCTTGCTGTGGGTATCCTGTTGCATATCCCTATCTCCTTGTGAAAACCGCAGTGTAGCGCTAAATCCCTGGCAAAGCAGGAGGCTTACCCATCACGGCCCCATTTCCGGGGCAGGGTCGGCGCCACCCTCACGGAATTCACTGGCCGATTTCCCGGTCCATTTGCGAAAAGCCCGGCTGAAGTTGGACAGGTCCGCATAACCAAGCTCGTAGGCAATCTCGCTCACCGACTGGTTGGTGTAACGCAACAGCTGGATGGCCCGGTCTTTCAGAACCTGCTCGACAATTTCCCGGTAGGTAGTGTCTTTTTCCGCCAGTCGCCGTTTCAGGGTCCGTGACGAGACACAGAAGCGCTCGGCCATGGCCTCCAGCGATGGCAGCGGCCCAGGCATGATGTGCAGCATGTTGCGAATGGCGTAGGTGATGTCGCCCTGATCCTTGAGCGCTTTCTGCAACTCGAATTCACACTGGTCCCGCGCCATCTTCGACGCGTCGGCATCGGCCAGACGCATTCGGGCCTCCAGCAGCTTCTTGGGGAAGATAAGCATCTCTTCCCGTTGCTGGTACAGGAATTCTGCGGGTAGATGATCGGCAAACTGTCTGAAGTAAGCCGGTTCAGGACCCGTCAGGTGCACCTTGATGCCAGGAATCTTACCGTCGGTCAGCGGAAAGCCCAGCTCCTCGGCACTGGAGCGGTCGATCAGCTGATCCGTCAGCATCAGCAGCGTGGTCCCCACGGTTTCTGCGAGGAAATGATAAAGCCCGGGCACATCAAATTCCGCCCGCAGGGTGACCAGCACCCGATCACCGCCATCATTGATGTTCATGGCCAGGAACGGTACCCGCAGCTGCAGGTATCGACGTACCGAGTCGATGGCTTCACCCATGGTTGGGCTGGTCAGCGCCGCCAATCCCAGGGTGCCGTGAATGGTGACCCGCAGCTCCCTTGCCAGCATCAGGCTCAAGCCCTGATCCCCGGCAAGCTTCAACGCCCGCTCGGCCATCACAATGGCGTCGGTCACGAAAATACGGCTGTCGTTGGCCTTCAGGTCCTCCGCGCAGAAACTCAGGCCTTCGAAAAGCTGGCGCTCGTTATGCCCCAGCTTGCCCACGGTTTCCGCCAGAACCCGCAGGTACACACCGGGCACCAGAAACAGTCCCAACATCTGCCGTTCTTTTTCAGGGCCTGCATTTGCCATCGTCAATCCTTCATCAGTGATGAGTCGTCGCCCTTGCCTGACAGCGCTTCATCAAAAAAATAAACCAGCGCTTGCCGCACCGATGCTATCACGAAGTCCCACCCACCCGTGTAGTGGCGAACCCGCCCGTGAAAAACGTCACCCGGGCCAACCAAGCATTTGCTTGGCCCAATCTCCACGGCCAACGTCCTAAATTCGCCTGTTTTGTCGCCAGCAACCTCTCCACACTGGAACCATGACCACAGCGCGCAGATCCATTCTCTAAAAAACCAACAAATGCGCCAAAGGACAGGAGTACCAACATGCTGACAACAAGCCGCACCGAAGCCGCCAAAACACGTACCCCGGACAACGTCACCATCAAGCCGCAACGCATGGGGTTCGAGTTCGGCGAACAAAATCCCCGCTACTGGCTCGACAACAGCTACATCCTCAGTCACACCATGAACGCCCTGTCCGTACTCTTTCCCCAGGGCGAACAGTTCTTTGTGGATTCGGTTCGCTACTTCCGCGACCAGATCACCGATCCAAAGATGAAGGAAGAAGTCCGAGGATTCATTGGCCAGGAAGCCATGCATTCACTGGAACACATTGCCATGAACCAGCACGTTCGTGATCAGGGCATGCCAGTGGAGGAACTGGAAAAGCAGCTCAGCGTGATTCTGGGCATTGCCAAGAAGCTGCCCAAACGTCATCAGCTGGCCATTACCTGCGGTCTGGAACACCTGACGGCGATGATGGCGGACATGCTGCTTGAGCGGAATGACATTCGCGAAGATATGCACGAATCCATGCGCACCATCTGGGTCTGGCACGCGATTGAGGAAACCGAGCACAAAGCCGTCACCTACGACGTCTTCCAGCAGGTCGGGGGCACCTACGCCGAGCGCACCTTCTACCTGGCGTTTTCCACAGCGATGCTGGGTGTTGTGGCCAGCGCTTTCACCGCCCAGATGATGCTGAAGGATCCGAAGCAGTTCAGCCTGAAGGACACGGCCAAGGGGCTATGGCGGATGTGGGGCAAGAACGGTGCCTTCTCCAGCCTGATTCCGACCTGGCTGGAATACTTTAAACCGGGCTTCCACCCCTGGGATCACGACAACAGCGAACTGATTGAGCGATTCAAGGCGCAGATCAGCGACAAGATTGCCCCCCAGTTCAAGAGTGGCAATCGCCGTACCCTGCAGTAACGCCTTCTCCGATGGCTCCCGGATGGCATTTGTTACATCAGACGGGAATTAAGTGACACTTTGTCATCTAGGAGCCAGACTCGCTTGCCTTAACCTGTTTCCAGCAGCAGACTGCCGTTTCTTGCCACTTAACCCTTTGGGCTAACAACAAAAGACGTCGGTATGACTCAGAAAACAAACATAATTCAGGAACTACGCTCTGCCAAGCAGGGACACGTAAGATGGGTGAGGTATGCCAGTGCACTGATTGAGGGCCTTGAAATGCTCAAGGACCACGTCCCAGTGCTGGGGACAGACTGCAAGTTCGGGAAGTGGTATTACGGGCCGGGGCAGGCACTGAATTCGCTCCCGTCCTACCGCAAAATCGAACAGCCTCACATCGACCTGCACGATACCTATCTCAAGATCTTCAAGCTGCTGTTCGACGAAGACAGCAACGCATCCGGCGGCCTGCTTTCCCGCCTGCTCGGCAAGAAGAAGAGCAAGGATGCCAATATCGAGCAGGCACGAACCCTGTTTCAGGAACTGGACGCCCTCTCCAAAGTCATCCTGAAACACCTGGATGCCCTTGAGGCGGAGGTCATCGCCCTGGATGACGCCCAGCTTGACAAGCTTTACTACGTACCAAGCTGAGTCTGCACTGGAACGGAGCCCTTCATCACCACTTCACCGGCCTGCCACAATCGCCATTCGCCGGGCTGATAAACGTCCCACTGTTCGTCCGTGGTCAAGGGCTCCGTCACCACCACGCTGACCACGTCATTAGGCGTGGTCTCGGCTTCGAAATCCACTGTGACATCGGCATCCTTGAGCCGGGCCGGGCCAAAGGGCGCCCGCCGGGTAATGCTGGCCATCTTGGTGGTACAGAAGGTGAACAGCCAGTCGCCGTTACTCAGCAGCAGATTGAACACGCCGCGAGCAGCGTAGCTGGACGACAACCGCACCAGCATCTGAACCATATCAGCCAGCGGAAGGTCTCGTCCGCCGCCCGCCCGTAGGTGATTGAGCATGTCACAGAACAGGGTTTCACTGTCGGTATCGCCTACCGGTTCATAGAATCCCGGTTCAGCGGAAAACCCGGTGAGTTGGCCATTATGGGCAAACACCCAGTACTGCCCCCACAGCTCACGGATGAAAGGGTGCGTGTTGGCCAGGCACACCGAACCGACATTGGCCTGGCGGATGTGGCAGATCGCCACTTCGCTCTTGATGGGGTGGGTCTGCACGACCTCGGCAATACGCGAGCTGGCGCAGGCTCCGGACTCATGGAAGGCCCGCACAGCTTTGCCCTCGTAAAAAGCAACGCCCCAGCCGTCACGGTGGGGGCCGGTATCGCCACCCCGCCGTGTCAGCCCGGTGAAGCTGAAGCAAAGATCCGTCGGGGTGTTGGCGCTCATCGCCAGCAATTCACACATCAGTGCCCTTCCTGGTCCTTGGGGGAGTAGTGGTCAGCTCATCATTGGATGGTTCGTCATGACTCTCCACCACATTGCGTCCTCCCCGTTTGCCCTGGTAGAGCCGACGATCAGCTGTGCGAAACAGGGCATCGGCCTGATGACCATCGCGACTCGAATGGGCAATGCCGAACGAAGCGGTCACCGATATGTCCTGGCCCCGATAGCGCAGTTGGGTATCGGCAATGCGCTCACGTACCTGCTCGATCAGTTGGGTGGTGTCGTCACAGGACACATCCCGCAGCAACAGGCCGAACTCCTCACCACCCAGGCGCCCCACTGTGTCGGTGCCACGCAAGCGTTCAATCAGGGTCTGTCCAACCAGTTTGAGAAGTCGGTCCCCGGCCTCATGGCCAAAGGTATCGTTGACCTGCTTGAAGCGATCCAGATCCAGCACCACCAGGGCGTAGGGGCTGTTGCTACGCTGACTTTCGGCAATTGTGCGAGCCAGCAGCTCCTGGAAGCGGTTGCGGTTTGCCAGCCCGGTCAGCGAGTCGGTCTGGGCCAGGTTGATCAACCTCTGCTCGGCCTCCTCACGACGCTGCTCATAGACATGGATGAACAGCAGCATCAGGGTTCCACCGACCACCAGATTGAGAAAATCAATCACACTCCGTGCGCTGTCGATGTTCTCCAGGAAGTACAGGTAACCGATACTTCCGGCCACCATGAACGGCAGGCAGAGAATCATCCCCTCGCGCTTACCCAGGAGCAGATACGACAGCACCGGCATCATCAGCACCCACACCGAGGCAGAAATGGATGCCTCCGGCACGATGATGATGACGTTAAAGAAAATAAACAGCGGGATCAGGTAGCCATAGATCCAACGCTGAAGGTGCGGGCTGCGTGCCACCCGCAGATAACCGGTAAACAGCAGTACCGAAGCCACCAGTTCGGCGCCGGCCAGGATTACATGCCCACTGACAATCTGGAGCACGGCAAAGGGAATCAGCGACACTCCGGTGACAGCATACAACCAGCGCGCCAGGACACGGCGGTGACGGTTACTCAGACCGGAACGGGTATCCGGGGTCTGGAAAGGGGGGGTGGGCTGGTGAGATGAGGTCATGACGGTTCGGTCCAGGCAATGATGCCAGTATAAGTACTTGGACCAGAGAGTAAAACAGTCCCATGGAACAATAGCACCCTCACCGTTAACCACGCCCAAAGCCTGCCCCGGAGCCATTGCCGGGGCCAGCTTTTTGCCCCCGTTAGCAGGGGCGGGCGCAATTACACGTACAGATTCTTGCGGGAGAAACGCGCCACCAATGGCTGGTATGCAGCACCGAGCAAGCGGTTGAGGGCATCAATTCCCCACGCATCCGGACCAACCAGAATACGTGACTCGTCGCGCAGGATACCTTTGACAATGGTTTCAGCCGCCTTTTCCGGGGTAGTCATCGCCAGTTTGTCAAAACCCTTGCGCTGGGCATCGGCGTTCTCCGATTTGCCCATGCGGGCGGCATTGGCGATGTTGGTACGAATGCCGCCGGGGTGAACACAACTCACCGCCACTGGCTGGCCTTCCACCTGCATTTCCTGACGCAGCGCTTCGGTAAAGCCACGCACCGCAAATTTCGCCGCGTTGTAAGCGCTCTGCTTCGGCACCCCGATCAGGCCAAACACGCTGGAGACGTTCACCACATGACCGTCGCCGGACGCGATAAGGTGGGGCAGGAAGGCCCGGGTACCGTGGGCAACACCCCAGAAATCGATATCCATGACCCATTTGAAGTCGTCATCGGTCATTTCCCGCACCGATGCCGACAGCGCAACGCCCGCGTTATTGATGATCAGGTTGACCTGACCAAAGTCCTTGGCCACCTGATCCGCGTGGGCATAAATGGCATCACGGTCGGAAACGTCCAGCAGGTAGGTACGGACCTCCTTGGCGCCACAGGATTCCGCGGTTTCCTTCAGTCCGACTTCGTTAACATCCGACAGCGCCAGTCGGCAGCCGCGGGCCGCCAGTAGCTTTGCCAATGCACGACCAATACCGGAGCCTGCACCGGTAACCACCGCAACCTTGTTGTTCAACTCTTTCATAGACCGTGACCTCGTGTTGTTCTGCTTGATTGTGGCGCTCAGGGAAACCACCACGACCCCGTGCTCCCCTCGCATTAAAGCAATTGCTCTAATTTTCATTCACTGTATCACCTCGACTTGGTCGGCCTATGGCAGGAATGGTTATCACCACCGGACGTTTCGGTCAGTTCACGGCCGCCAGGTTTTCACAGGACGCCGGCAATCCCTTTGGTTACAATCGGTTTTTCGTTGTTTCCACGAATCTGGACGGAACTGTCTTATGGAATGGAGCCTTACCCATCTGTGGTTAATACTCGCGCTGGTGCTGAGCCTGGCAGAACTGGCATCGGGCGTCCTGCTCCTGCTGGCCTTGGGTATCGCCGCCGCACTCACCGCCCTGGTGGCTTACCTGGGAGCCTCTTTTGAGTGGCAGCTGGTCGCCATGGGCGTGTTCTCCGGCATTCTGGTACCGGTAGCCATCCGCTGGATCAAACCCCGCTTTTCCCCGAAAGGGGTGGCCTACGGCACCACCGGTACCGGTGTGGAAAAAGGCCAGCGCTACCGAACGATCAAGCGCGACTTTGATGGCGCCAGTGGCGTCAAGATCAACGGCGATTTCTATCGTCTGAGAGTCACCCCCGACAACGCCACTGAGCTGCCGGAAGGCACCGAGGTGGTTTTTGAGCACTTCGATGGCACCACTGCAGTCGTCCACTGCACCCATCCAAACAAGGAGCATTAACGTATGGAATCCCTGTTCAGTCCAAGCCTGATCCTCAGCCTGATTTTCCTGGCGGTGGGCGTATTCATCATCGCCAAGGGTCTGGTCATTGTGCGCCAGTCCGAAGTGATGGTGATCGAGCGCCTGGGGTCATTCAACCGGGTGCTGGAAAGCGGCATCAACATCATCATTCCGTTCATCGAACGCCCGCGTCCCATTACCATCATCCGCTACGTCAAAATGGGCCAGGAATACCACCCGGTGGCCAGCGATGAAGTGCGCATCGACCGCCGCGAAACGGTGATGGACTTCCCCGGCCAGCCGGTGGTCACCACCGATAACGTCACCGTGTCCATCAACGGCGCACTTTACTACCAGATTATCGACCCCCGCCGTGCGGTCTACGAAGTGGCCAACATGAGCCAGGCCGTCGAGGTTCTGGCCAAGACCACCCTGCGTTCGGTGGTGGGCAAAATGGAGCTGGATAAACTGTTTGAGTCCCGCAGTGAGGTCAACAACGCGATCCAGTCCGAAATGGAAGAACCCGCCTCCAAGTGGGGGGTCAAACTGACCCGGGTGGAAGTCCAGGACATCAGCATGCCAGAGGAAGTTGAGGAGGCTATGCGCCTGCAGATGGCCGCCGAGCGTAAGCGCCGGGCCACCGTGACCGAGGCTGAAGGTGAGAAAGCCGCCGCTATTGCCATGGCCCAGGGGCAACGTGAGTCTGCCATCCTCAATGCCCAGGGTGACAAGGAATCCGCCATCTTGCGGGCACAGGGTGAACAGGAGTCCATCCGTCTGGTACTCAGTGCCATGGGCGATTCGCAAGAGAACAAACAGGCGGTTATCGGCTACCTGCTCGGCCAGAGTTACATCAAGGCCCTGCCCACCATGGCCAAAGACGGCGAACGGGTTTTCGTACCGTACGAGTCGTCCGCCCTGCTGGGTTCCATGGGCATGTTCCGGGAACTGGCAGGCAGCCCGGAAGACGCCGCGCGCCACCTGCTGCGCAAGGACGGTCTGCGCGGCGGCCTGGTAGGCGGATCGGCCTCCGGCGCCTGATCCTGCCGCCACCTGCTGGCCACCAGCTGTTACAACGGCTGTTCCAGCAGGTGATCCAGTGGCTGCTGATAGCCTGGAGCAAACACCTCCAGAAAGTACTGAACCTCCGGCAGGTTTTCCTGCTGGAGGCGCTGGTAGATCTGCTTTGCTGCCGGCTCAAACTCCCCGTTACCGGCCTGAATCTCTGCTCGGCACTTGAGTAACGCCGACAGGCGATCCGCCGCCTTGACCAGCTCCTGGGTGTCATCACACCAGCGGGCTTCGCTCAGGTACGGCGCGAAATCGTCCCGTAATGCTTCCGGCAACAGCCCCAGCAACTCGTCCTGGGCCTTGTGCTCGATATCCCCGAACACCTCCCGCATCACCCGTGAGTGGTACTTCACCGGCGTTGGCATGTCACCGGTAATGACCTCGGTGGCATCGTGATAGAGCGCCGCCGCGGCAACACGGTCCGCATCCACCGAGCCACCGAAATGGCGGTTACGAATCAACGCCAGGGCATGGGCGAGGGTGGCCACCTCCCAGGAGTGGGTGGCGACGTTCTCCTCGATGGCATTCCGCATCAAGCCCCAACGCTTGATCCAACGCAGCCGGGAAATATAGGCAAAAAAATGGCTGAGTGGCCTTTGCGCCATGGCTGATCTCCTGCTTACCGTACGTCCAGGGTGAATTCCACCGCCACCTGGCGGTCGTCGTTGTTTGAGGCGTTCAGCTGCGGGTCCCTCAGGAACAGCTGGCCAGACGGAATTTCATATTGATCAAGCAACTGGCGCTGCAACCACTGACCCCGCGCCACCGCCAGGTTGCCCAGGGCTTCGGGCGGCAGTGTGATGTCCGCCGTCAACGCCTTCAGCAACGCAATTTCCCAGGTTTGCGGATCGCCACCCTGTTCCCCTCGCAATACCTCAAGTGCCTCATTGCCATTGTCCCGGCGGTAGGCCTGCTCCAGCCGCTCCAGGCGCTGCTCAGTGCTGAGGTCATCCGCCAGACCAATGCGTCGAGCCAGCCGCTGCTGCTTCAGGGCCAGGCCATCGAGCTCCTGAGAAACCGCGCCACGCACGTTCAGCAGCAGGTTACTGCGATCTTTCAGCGCCTGGGCCAGAACATCCAGTTTCTGGGCTTCGTCACCATCCAGGGCCGGGCTGCCCGGGTCAAAATAGACGGTGCCCAGCTCTTCACCGGACAGACCAGCGAGCTCGGCCACCGAGCCCAGCATGCTGAATGGCGAGGCGGCCGCCTTGACCAGCAGGTTCACAAAGGCCCGGGTGACAATCCGGCCAACCCGGAACTCAGGATCGTCCAGGTTGCCCTCTACCGGCAGATCGACTTCGATGATGCCGTCACGATCCCGCAGCAATGCCAGTCCCAGCTCAATGGGGGCATTGACCGCGTCTTCACTGTCCACTTCCTCACCCAGCTCCAGCTGGTCAAGAATCACCAGGTTATCTGCCTTCAGGTGACTGCCGGCGATCTCATAGGTGAGGTCCAGTTTGAGTTTGCCGCTGTCGAGGTTGTACCCCAGGTAGCGGCCGGAGTACGGGCTCAGGGTCGGCAGCGAGAGCTGGGTCAGGTCCAGTTTGAGCCGGGTGGTATCCTCACCACCAATGGCCCCGAGTGATCCACTGAAATCGACCCGTCCAAGCTCGCCAACACGTCCCTGAATGGCAACGCTGCCCTGTTGCGGCGCAATGTTGCTGAGACCGGCCACAGTACCGTTCAGCTCATGCATGCGGGTTACGAACGTCGGCGAGATGCTACGGTCGGTATAGGACAGACCACCGTCCTGCAGGACCAGTTCGCCGATGCGGAAAATCATACCGGCGTCGGCCGCGTCACCCCCGGCCTGGGATTCCGGCTGGTCCGAGGCTTTGGCGATCTGGGTAACATTTTCCTGGCCGTCGGCGGACCGGGTGACATTGATCCTTGGCGTGGCCAGGGTGACCGTACCAATTTCCAGCCGTGCCGGGGCGAGGTTGTATTCAATCGGTGCCAGCTGCAGGGTCTGCCAGCCAAGCAGGGGCTCTTCATCACCCACCAGACCAAGATCAAGGGTTTTGAGTTCACCGTTGCCGCTGAAGGTTCCGGTCATCGGGTCCTTCTGCCCATCCAGGTCCAAGTTACCGTCCACCGTCAGGCTGCCGTCCCGGATAGCCAGGTTGGTCGCGGACTGGACGTAGGGCTCAAACTGAGCCAGGGCAACGGCACTGGCCGACAAGCCGGTTTCCAGGGTAAAGGGCACCAGGGTCGCCTGACCACGAGCGTGCAGATTACCGCCGCCAGCCAGGGCCGCCGCCAACTCATAGGGCACCGGTTCTTCCAGTTGCTGGCTGAGCTTGCCGATGGTCAGCTCAATACCCTGCAACGCCAGATTCGCCGGGGTGTCGAGTTGCTCATCCCGCCACTGAACCTGACTGTTGCTGAGCTTGATCTCATCCACCGACCAGCGGAAACCACCGTCAGTGCCGGCCGTCTCCGCAGGTTCCTGGGCTTCGCCCTCGCCAGAGCCGGCCAAGGGCGCCAGCCAGTTCAACTGGCCATCAGCCGCCTTGACCGCCGACAGCTGCAAGCCATCCACCGATACCGTACCGACCGAGGCAAACTGTTCAACCAGGCTGGAACTGACGCCATCGACGCTGATATCGCCAATACTCAACTCGGGCTCACCACTGTCACCGGAAACCGCCACAGCCAGCGACTTGATGCCCAGGGTGCCGTTGCTGGTCACCATGGAAAAACGCTCGCCGCCAGCCAGTTCATAGTCGGATTCCACACTGAAAGCGCCGTCAGCCAGGTTGTAAGGCAGAACCCCACGAACAAAGTGGGCAATGGTCTCCGAGTCGACATTACCAATACGCAAGTGACCCTTGGAGTGGAGCGGCACCACATTCAGGCTGCCTTCCCAGGAAAAAGTGGTTTCCCCGCCCAAGGCGCCATCCAGGGTGTAACTGGTATTACCCCCCTCGCGGGAGTAGGTCGCCAGGTCATTGAGTTCCAGATCAAGGGGCGAAATGCTGAAGGATTCCGGCTGGGCACTGCTGAAGTCCCGGAACAGCAACTCGCCACCGGCAATGCTGAACCGGCCGAGATAGAGTTTGGGCGGGGCGGATGGCTCCACGGCGGCTTCGTCAACCGGCGCCTCTGTCGCCACCGCAGGGTTATGGGTCTGCCAGTCGCGGGCGAAGTTGATGTTGTAATCTTCCAGAAGATCCAGGCGGATGTTGGGCTCCACCAGTTCGATGGTGTCGAACGCCAGCACGCCGGTCAGCAGGCGCCAGAAGCCCAGGTCAACGTAGAAACGGTCAAAGGCCACCACCGGCTCATCATTGGCATCCTGAGCCGCCAGCCCGGTCACCTCCAGGGTCATGGCAAACGGGTTGACCGAGACATTCTCTACCGACGTTTGCCAGCCCATGTACTGGCTGGTCTGCTTGGGCAACGTTCGCTCCAACCACCAGGGCAGACCGACAAACCCAGCCAGGGCATACAGCAGAACAACCACTGCCCCCCAGAACCATGCCCGTTTATACACCGCTTTTCCTTCGCCTTGCTTAGCCACAGCTGACTCCCCTGATACTGCTTTTGTCCATGGTCGACCCACCGCTGGCAAGAGTCCATAGCCCATGCGGAGGATTCCGGGTCCCATCAACCCCCTGAAAGAATATACAATCGTACTATGTACGGGCACTCAGAATCAGTCCGTAACGTCCCCGACCAGACCGATTCCAATAGGACCGAATCTATGGATATAGGCGATATGCGCCGTGATTTCGAGAGCGAAGGCCTGGACCGAGACCATCTCGATGCCAGTCCCTTCCGCCAGTTCGAGCACTGGTTCCAGGACGCTCGCAACGCTGGCCTGCTGGAGCCCAATGCCATGTCCCTGGCCACCGCCGGCGAGGATGGCCAACCCGATCTGCGTACCGTACTGCTGAAATATTTCGACGATAAGGGCTTCGTGTTTTACACCAACTACGGCAGCCGCAAAGCCCGGGAGTTGGCAGAAAATCCCAAGGCGGCGCTGTTGTTCCCCTGGATTGCCCTGAATCGTCAGGTGATTGTCCAGGGCCCGGTGGAAAAGGTCAGCAAGGCCGAATCGCTGCGTTATTTTTCCTCCCGCCCCCGTGGCAGCCAGATCGGTGCCTGGGTATCAGAACAGAGCAAGGTAATTACCTCCCGAGGGCTGCTTGAGCAGAAAGTGGCCGAAATCAAACAACGTTTCAGCCAGGGAGAAGTTCCCTTACCAAGCTTTTGGGGAGGCTACCGGGTCGTACCGGAGCGCATCGAATTCTGGCAAGGCCGGCCAAGCCGCCTGCATGACCGGTTTGAATACCTGAGGCAAGGCGATGACTGGCTCATCCAACGACTGCAACCCTGACCCATCCATTGGCGTCTGGTTCAGTCATACCGGAGGCGCTGCCTGTGAATCGATGCCAGCCTGGCTCAGCCCCAGTGAGCGTGCCCGCGCCGAGCGTTTTCACCAAACCAGCCGGGCCGACTTTATCCACAGTCGCTGGCTGATCCGCCAGACCCTCGCCGCAGCAACCGGCCACCCGGTGGAGTATTGCCGCCCGGTCGCTGACCGCCCAGTGGCTTCCAGCTCGCCGCCAGGCTGGTCGTTGTCCCTCAGCCACAGCCATGGCCTTGTCGCCTGCGTCGCTTCCACGGCCAGCGGCGTCGGCATCGACATTGAGCCCCACAGCCGTCACCGGCAGTGGCACAAGGTAGTCAGGCGCTGGTTCAGCGACCGTGAGCAACAGTGGTTGCTGGCTAACGATCGGGTTGAGGATTTCCTGTATGCCTGGACCCTCAAGGAAGCTTGGCTCAAGGCGACCGGACGTGGCATTGCCGGCAACCTGCAGACACTGGAGGTGCTGGGAGATGGCCAGTTGCTGGGAGACCAGCCCGACCGTGACTGGCAGGCCAGCGTGGGGACATTTGATGGCTTTACCGTTGCCGCAGTCTTTCACGCCGACCACCCGGAGCCGCCCACCTCAGCCCTGCTTGAACCGGCGCAGGGCTGTGAATCGCTGGCCTCACGGTCCCTTGCCGCCAATCCGGTCCGTTGGCACGTTCACCGGGCCATTCGCCATTCAGACCACCTTATTCAGACCAGGGAAGGACGCTCATGACCGACACAGACCATAGCCGCTGCCCGTGGTGCGGTACTGACCCGCTCTACGTCGATTACCACGACACGGTGTGGGGACGGCCCACCTACGACGACCACGACCTGTTTGAAAAACTGTGCCTGGACGGCCAGCAGGCCGGCCTGAGCTGGATCACCATCCTGCGCAAACAGCACAGCTACCGCGAGGCCTATGATGGCTTCGATGCGGAGAAGATTGTCAGCTATGACGATCAGAAAAAGGCCGAGCTCCTTGCCAACCCGGGCATCATCCGCAACCACCTCAAAGTCGACTCGATCATCCGCAATGCCCGGGGGTTTCTCGAATTCCAGGAACGGGGCGAATCGTTCAACGAGTTCCTCTGGTCCTTTGTCGGTGGTCGCCGGATCCATAATCAGTGGCGCACCCCGGCCGAGGTTCCGGTGACCACACCAGAAGCCGAAGCGATGTCCAAGGCCCTGAAAAAGGCCGGTTTCAACTTTGTCGGCCCAACCATTGTGTATGCCTTCATGCAGGCCACCGGCATGGTCAACGACCATCTGGTTGACTGCCCAGCACACGAGGCCTGCCGGGCATTGGGTCGCTGACGACCGGTTTAATACAAATGCTTCATATCATGCCTGACCACCGCCTTGACCACCTGGCCCGTCGCTTTACCCAGTAGCCCGGTACCATTCATGTGCTCAGCCAGCGCCTTTGGAAAAGGGGTCAGCTTGTTTTTATCCACATGGTCACGAATGTCCCAGAGACTCCGGTGCAAAAGCACGTCCGATGTATCAATGCGCCATTCCACGTCGCTGAAGATAATACCTAACTTTGGGCGTTTTCCCTGCTCAATGCTGCCATCGAGCAACGCTGCCTCATCAGACACCCACGCCCGACCGGATATCTGGCAGATGTGCGGAGAGCCGGCAATAAAACCCAGCAGGCCGGCCCGGCCGGTGGCCAGGATGTTCCGCAGGCTCTTGGCAATCTTGTTGCCCGGGCGTTCGGGCAGAAACAGCTGCTGGCCGCCGATTGTTCGCACAAAGCCCGGCGCATCTCCCCGGGGGGAAATTTCGGTGTGCCCTTGGCCATCTTCTGTCTTGAGCAAGACATAGGGTGAGGCCGCCAGGAACCCGGACAGCGTTCTAGGTGGATCATTGCGCCAATCGGCAGACGGCTCCACGGCTTGCCACAGCTTTGCCCGGGCTATGGCGCGGGCACAGTGAAGATAGGCCTGCTGAACCCGGAAGGAGAGGCTACCAGGGTAGCCGGAATATTCCGCCATGCCGTTAACCCGCAAGGCATGGCCGACACCGGGCACGACGAACAGCAAGCTGGCTTCCGCGGCTTGGCCGGGTAGCAACAGATCCGACAGGGCTGGTCCGTCTCGATCATCCAGCGTAAAGGTGAGAGCATCCGCTTGGACCCTCAGCCGCTGGTCATCAGCAGCAAGTACATGAAAGCAGAACCTGACACCCGCCACAGCCAGGATCGCGATCTGGCTATAGCGGATAAACTCCATGCAATGGCTATCCAAAAATGAAAGAATCCGTTTATCCAGCATCTTCGGGTAATCCGGGACCCGTTTTCTCAGCTGGCTCTCTGTAGAAATAATCGATGTCATCAGCGGAACTCCTTTAGGCAACGAGTCCAGCTTAGATTTAATGGGGGCGGTCTCTCAGGTGTATGGTTTCAGGACAATGGATTCTGGTTTCATAATCTCCAGGGGCCGGAAATGAACACGGTACCAACAGGGGATACGGTCTCCGCAGTCGCCGTTCTGGACCTCATCGGTGAACTCATCGATCGCGGGCTTCTGCAGCCGGAAGATCTGTCCAGGCACTCTCTGCAACTTCACCTCAGCCACCAGCAGGGCTTTGATGCTCCCCCCGGGCCCTCGCCAATACAGGAGCAACGCATTCAGGAGCACCACTTCATCTGGCTGTGGCAAACCCTGGAACGTACGGCCTCGCCCGAACTGAAGGTACGCCACGCGCTAGCCATCGGCTCAACCATCAAACCCCAGGCCACCGGACTGTTAGCAAACTGGATCAGCCATTGCGGGTCGGTGGGCGAAGCCCTCGCGACGTTTGTCGAGAACATCCGCTTGATGAACCCATCCGAGCAGTGGCTAGTTTCAGAGACCGCCGGAGAACTCGTCATCGACATCGGTTTCAGGGTTGGCAAGGGCTATCCCGCTATCGCCATGCTCAGAAGCGCGGCAGCCCTGCTGAGCTGGGTCCGTTTCCTGTCCGATAAAGCGGTATCACCCCAACGCCTTTTGGTTCCTGGGGTCTTTCAACAACAACTGGCTGAGCTTGAGCGTCATTTTTCAGCACAGATATCGACTCAGGGCGATCGCCTGCGCCTGTACTTTGACCGGCGAATACTGGCCTTACCACTGAGTTCCTCCAACCCCTACCTGAAGGATCTGCTTCGGGAGAAAGCCGGTAACCTGACCAAGGCGCTGTCAACGAACGGCAGTGTCCGGTCCCAGGTGGAAGCCCTGCTGAACCAGAATCTGCCCGCCTACACCACTATCCAGACGTGCTGTCACGCCGTGAACATGAGCCGGACCACGCTGTTTCGGCGGCTCCGACAGGAAAACACCACCTTTACCGAGCTCCTCGAGCAAGTTCGCAGGGAACAGTACCGGGCCCTTAAAGCCAAGGGGTATAGCGTACTGGAGCTGTCCGATGCGCTGGGTTTCGGTGACAGCAGTGCGTTCTATCGGTTCGTCAGGAAGTTAGGGTAAAACGGATACCCCCCATTTGGGGGTTTTGGCCACTCAGGGCCGACACTAGCATTAGTTGTGAAACCGGACAGGTCATTTACGATTAATCAGGAGAGCGCATGCGTCTATCCAACAAGAAATCCCTCATTCTTTTTTTTCTTGCCTCACTATTTATGATCAGCGGCGCGGTCTATGCGGCTTGTGACGTGACGGCCTGGCAAAACTGCAACGCAAGCTGCCTTGGCAGCAGCGATGTCGGAGCCTGCCAGCAACGCTGCAACAGCCTGATCAGCGAATGCTCCTACATCCCCCAGTAAGCACTAGCAATGCCTATAGAGGCGACCAATGAACAAGGGCGACTGGCAGAAGGGTAAAACGGGGATTTGATAGAAGTGGGCCGGCCACACCTGTGGCTACAGGAGGGCCGGTCCAGAAGCACAGTTACGCCGCGACGATGGCGTACTCGTGGTTGTGGGGTTCAATCAACGCCGCGTGCAGGGCCGCGATGGAACGGTCGTAGACGTCTTCGTCGACCACGAACTGAATGTCCACCTGGCGCATGCACTGGTGCACGGCGAGCACATTGATTTCCTCATCGGCCAGAGCCTTGACCGAGCGGGACAGCAAGCCCGGTACTTTCATGTCGCTGCCGATGGCCGATACCAAAGCCACCTTGCGGGTGTTGATGTCGGCATTGGGGAACTCGACTTCCAAGGCATTCACCACCCGTTTGACGTGTTTCAGCGTGCTGTCCACGTAGTGAGTGATGGTGTTGGCATTGGTGTCCTTGGACACAAACCGCACCTTGAAACGGCTGAGGATATCCAGGATACGGCGATCGGATCCTGGCTCGCCCTGCATGTCCTGATCGAACACTTCGATGGCGAATACGCCTTTGTGACCAGCAATGATTTCCACCTGGGACTTCTCACTGACGTAATCACCCGTGATCAGCGTACCGGTGTGGTCCGGCTCGAAGGTATTCATCACCCTCAGTGGGATCTCGTTCTGTCTCAGTCCCTTACCGGCACGGGGATGAATCGCCTCCATGCCGAGGTTGGCCAGCTGATCAGCGACATCGTAATTGGTGCGCCCCAGGGGTACCACCTTGTCTTCGCCCACGACTTTCGGGTCGGCGGAGCTGAGGTGGTATTCCTTGTGGATAACCGCCTCACGGGCACCGGTCATCACCGCCACCCGGCTGAAGGTCATCTCGCTGTATCCCCGGTCGAAGGTCCGCATCAAACCTTCCTTGCACTGGGCGTAGCCGGTGACAATCGGCAGCTCCCGGCTCAGGTCAATGTTTTCGAAGGCCCTCGCCAGCTTTTCATCCAACGGCAACAGCTCGCTATCACGCCAGCCCGTCAGATCGACGAAACGGGCGTTGATGCCCTCCTGCTGTAGCTTCAGTGCGGTGTTAAAGGCACTGTGGGCTTCACCGATACCCGCCAGCATTTCCCTTACTGTCAGCAGGTGTTCCTCAAGCTGGAACTGGCCGTAAGAGCACAACCGCTGGAGGTCGATCAGGCATCCACGAACGCCTTCGATGCGGTCGGTGATGAACTGGTCGGCCTGATTGCGCTGCATAGGCTCGTCAAACAGTTCCGCATTGAGGTCAGTCAGATACTTCACCAACTTGCTGAGGTCATCGCCCCAGGCCCAGTCCGACTCCGCATCGGCAAACAGGGCATAAACTCCCGGTTCACCGGTTTTCTTGTGCTCCAGCAGCTCATTGGTGACGCCGCCATAGGCCGACACCACGAAAATACGCTGGTACAGCTCGTCCTTGTTACGGCCACCCAGAATGATGTTGTCCCGGACAGCCTCGTAGTTACTCATCGACGTGCCGCCGATCTTCTCCACGGTATGTTGTTGACTCATCATTACTCCCATTCCTTTGGCCTCAGGACGCCTTACTCAGACGCTCACCCAGCACCTCGGCAAAGCACTCAGCCAGGATGGCGGTTCCTTTTTTCAGGTCGGCTTCGCTGGTGGTCAACGGCATCAGGCACTTGATGACTTCGCCGTCGGGGCCACTGGTCTCAATGATGAGACCTTTCTCAAATGCCAGGGTGGTGATCCGGTCCGCCAGCTCGCCGTCCGGGCAGGCAATACCGCGCATCAGGCCCCGGCCCTTGAGGTAGAAATCACTGCCGTATTTGTCGGCAATGGCCTTCAGGCCAGCCTCAAGCACCTGGCTCTTGGCTTTGATTTCATTGGCAAACGCATCGTCGCTCCAGTAGGTCTCGACGGCCGCGCGGGCAGTGATAAAAGCCATGTTGTTACCACGGAAGGTGCCGTTGTGCTCACCGGGGTTCCAGATATCCAACTCCGGCTTGAACAACACAACCGCCATGGGCAGGCCATAGCCACTGAGGGACTTGGAGGCAGTGACGATGTCCGGTTTGATACCGGCAAACTCAAAGCTGAAGAACTCACCGGTACGACCGTTGCCCGCCTGGATGTCATCCAGGATCAGCAAGATGTCGTGCTTACGGCACAGCGTTTCCAGCCCTTGCAGCCACTCAGCACTGGCGGCATTCAGACCACCTTCACCCTGAACCGCTTCGACAATCACCGCTGCCGGCAGGTCTACGCCGGATGAGTTGTCGCTCAGCAGCTTGTCCATCATGGCCAGGGTATCAACGTTGTCACCGTAGTAGCCGTCGAAGGGCATGAACGTGACGTTATTCAGGGGCTGGCCAGCACCGCCACGATGACCTTTGTTACCGGTCGCGGCAACCGCGCCCAGGGACACACCGTGGAAACCATTCGTGAACGAAATAATGCCAGTGCGACCTTTCACCTTTCGAGCCAGCTTCATCGCGGCTTCCACACAGTTGGTGCCAGTCGGGCCGGTAAACTGCATTTTGTAGTCCAGACCGCGAGGATCGAGAATGCGCTTCTTGTAGCTCTCGATGAATTCCTGTTTGGCGGTGGTGAACAGGTCCAGCCCCTGGCTGATGCCATCGCTCTCCACATAGTCGATCAGGGCTTTCTTCAGGATATCGTTGTTGTGGCCGTAGTTCAGGGACCCGGCACCGGCCAGGAAATCCAGGTACTCCTTGCCATCTTTGCTATACAAATGGGCGTTCTTGGCGCGATTGAACACCATTGGGAACGCGCGTGAGTAAACACGTACTTCGGATTCGGTTGATTTGAAAATGTCCATGATTTTGCCTCTTAGCATGTCAGGTTCGAGGTGATGGTTTGAAGTCTCGATGGCAGCCCGACCTCATCGAGCTGCCGGCTTCTTAGGTAATGGGGGGAGGAAAGGGCCCGATTCGCAGCAGGAATTCGGAAGCGTGGAGGCCGCCGAAATGGGCCTCTTGCTCAAAGTATTCGTGGTGATTGAGTTCAGCGCCCAGGTCTCGGGCAAAGGAGCGGAACAGCGCCCAAGACGCTTCGTTGTCTGGCGTAATGGTGGTTTCCAGATGATTCACGTTCCGACAGACCTCGCGAGATACGAGGTCCTTCAGCATCCGTTTGGCCAGACCCTGGCCACGCCCTTTCTCATGGACCGCGACCTGCCAGACGAACAGGGTGTCAGGCTGCTGGGGCGGAATGTAACCGGAGATAAAACCCACCAGTTCACCATCCAGCTCGGCGGCGACGCAGGTTTCGGCGAAGTGAGTACACTGCAGCAGATTGCAGTACATGGAATTAGGGTCCAGCGGGGGGCACTGGGCCACCAGCTGGTGGAGCCGGAAGCCATCACTCTTGGACGCTTTGCGCAGGGTGATGGCGGTGGTAGTCGAACCTTCTATGGTCATTACGTTCTTGACTTCGCCTTGAAAAGTTAGTGTTGAATTATATTGAACACAAAATATATATCAAGGCTAGCCCAGCCCCAAAACAGGGCGAACGCTCAAAAACCGAACAACGTTAGGGCGTTATGGCCGGTTAAATTTTGTTTACAGGTGAATCATCTCCGCCGCCAGGGAGGTGCCATGAATCATTCTGTGGCGATAGGAAACAGCCGCATCAGATCCCGCCGGCCATAGCTGGTCAAACACCCCAAGCCACGCCTCCAGATCAAAGCTTACCGGCACCAGAGAGACCTCCACGGCACCGACGACCGCTCGCGCAAAACCAGTACAACCAGCTGTTTTAAATGACAATCTTGTGACCATTCCGGACGAATCCCCAGCCACGCTGGCCATGCCCGCCGAGCCGTTATTAGCCACCAGGCAACGACGCCCCTTGAGCTCACCAGACCACAACAGGGGCAGGCAGGTGTGGCTACAGAGAATAACATCAACGCCCGTCTGATCGAACCAGGTCGTCAGCGCCTCCTGATTACCGGCCTCAAACGCCTCCCGGGACAGCCCCCAGCCCGCCAGGGACTCCACATCACCGTGCACAATCAGAACCTTTAGTCCACCAAATATACCGGTTCGCCAGCGCTTCAGACCCGCCAGCTGCTGACCCACGTCGGGAGCCCCCTTAGCCTGCTGTTGCAGCCGGACCATCATGCGATTTGAACGCTCAACCACACCCTGCTTGACAAAATCAGGATACCCACAGCCACAGCCGGCGGCCTCACTGGGGTTTGCCAGTTCATACTCGACATTCCCCAGCATGGCATCGTGGCGCAGCACCCGCCGGTTGATGTCATGGAACAGGTCTTCGCGGGCGTTAAACCAGTTAAAGTCGCCATTAAACAACAGCCGAACCCGACGACCCTGCGCGCGCTCAGCCGCAACCATGGCCTCAATGGCATCCAGCGCGAACGGGTTCCCGTAAAGCCCTCCTGCCACGTAGAGCACGTCCTCTGACCAGTCCTCCGGCTCCTCCCCCAACTGTTCCGGCCGGTACCGGTAAGCCAGCGGGCAGCTTCGTCCCGGCTGTTCAGCCATGGTCAGTTCACCGACTGCGAAGGCTGAGGCTCCCGACCGAGCAATCTGCGGGTCAGGAGCGGCAGGAAGAAACCGGCACTGCACAGCAGGAACCCGTAGGCGTTCACCCCCAACAGCAGGGCATACTTGCCGTCACCGATGGCCCAGGACGCCGGAACCAGCCCCGCCGCCAGCATCACCCCGAGGCCAATACCGGTCCAGAAACTCAGGTGGAAGCTCCAGGGCGACCAGCGGGTAAAGCCATAGAACAGGAACACCGGCGCCAACCCCATCACCATGGTGCCGGAGATCGTGGTGGCCTTGAGGATATCGGTGCCGGCAAACATGGGTATGTTGCCAAGTAGGGCGAACACCACCATCACCGCCGATCCGACCTTGAGGCTCGGCAAACGCTCAGCCGCGTTGCGGGCCAACCGTGGCAGGTCCACCGCCAGCGACTTCGCCAGCGACGTAAACGTTGAGTCCAGGGTTGAACCCGCCGAGGTCATCATCACCACGCTCATAAAGAACAGCGCCGTCAGCCCCAGGGACTGGCCAACGGCCGCGGGGGCATTGCCCATGGACTCAATGCCGTTGAGCTGGGCATGGACACCCACCAGGCTGAACACGAACACCGCAACAAACCCCAACAAGCCCGCCACCACGAAGCTCTTGAGCATGGTTTTTTCATTGTTGACGAAGCCCCGATCGGTCAGCACGGGGTCATGGAAGGGGTAGCTGAAGATCTGCAGCCCCGCCACCAGCAGCAGGTCCATGCCTGCGCCCAGGCGGAACTCGCCGGTGCTGACCAGGGTGCCCACATCGTTGGTGGGCAGGATCAGGAACAGCACGGCGCCAACAAAGAACACGAACACCACGGCCTGGATCACGTCCGTAAAGATCGAGCTGCGAAGCCCGCCCTTGAGACTGTAGGCCAGGGTGAAGAAGGTGAACAGCATGGCCGCACCATAGTAGGACCACTGCCCGGGCTGGCCGAAGTAGCCGCCTACCACAGCGGTATTGCTCCAGACTTCGTTATACAGTCGAATCAGGATGGCCGCCGCGAAACTCAACGCCGCCAGGCGGCCAAACCGGGACGTGAGGAAATCCTGCAGGCTGTTCGCTCCGGTCTGGGTGCGGATCAGGTAGATCACGTAACCCGCCACCGGAATCGACAGCCAGTAGGTGGCGTAGGCAAGACCACCAACCACACCGTAGGCCGCCCCCAGGTTAGCCGCGTTGGTAACGGACTTGGCAAAGATCCAGCTAATGAAGATGCTCGCTGTCAGTGACCACTGACTGACCGGATTGCCTTTGTCATCAGCGCCCCGATAGAACGAGGCCGCATTGGTACTGCGGGGTGAGAGCCAGTACATGAGGGCCCCGTATACCAACAGGAACCCCCAGAACAGGCTGGCTTCAGTGATCGACATGGTGCCTTACCTCCGGTATCGGGTTTCAGGTTGGCTCAGCGCAGCTCGCGCCAAAGCGGTAGCAGGCGAAACAGCGATGGTGACGAAGCATGATGCGAGGGTCCAGGCTCTCTTTCAGGGTCTCACCAAGATCGTAGTCCGGGTCGTCATCCACCAGGGTGCAGGCGTAGACCCGAACCTGGTCCCCCTTCTTCACCAGCATACGGCTGTAGCTGCACATAAAGTGGGCGCGACTTTCCTTGGTCGGGTACTTTTCCATGCAGGTTTCAGTGATTTCCGGGCTGCCGTCTTCCGAGCCGGGCGTTCCCAGGTCCGGAAACGAGGTAAATGGCAGGTCGTCAGGTACGTTGTGAATCCGGAAGATGTCACGGAAGCTCGCCTCAACGGCCCCGGCGTCTTCACCCTCATCGGTTTGACGGGCCACCGAGACCACAAAACCCTGTTCCCGGAGCCAGCGGATGCCCTCCAGGGCCTTGGCAAAACTGCCGTCTCCACGGCCGGCGTCATGGCGGGCTTCGTCTGGATAATCCAGGCTGACCCGGAAGTGGATGGGGTAGGCGTTATCCTTGAGCGGCAACAACTGTTCACACCGTTTCAGCAACGGTTCCGTGGCGTTAGTCAGTACGAAACAGGGCCTGCGCTGGCTGGCATAGTCGAGAATATGGACGAAGTCCCGGATCACAAAAGGCTCGCCGCCGGTAAACGAGAACTGGCCAATGCCCAACTCCACCGCTTCGTCGATAAACGGCGTCACATCGGCCAGTTTCATGGCCGCCAGCCGGTTGTCGCCAGGATGGGAGCCTTCCAGGCAGAAAGGACAGGCCAGGTTGCAGGCAGTACCGGTGTGGATCCACAACTCCTTCAGCTGGTCCGAATCGATATAGCCCCGGGGTTCACCGGCCCGGGTGTGGGTCCAACTGTCGACCACCCGTGGGGAGATAATCTCCACCGCCGGGATGCGTCGGGCACTGCTATCACTGAAAGGCATACAAACTCCCGATTGTCTTGCTGTTACGACGCTCTATCGCACGACTAATCCGCGCTTGGCTCACGCTGTACCGTCGCAGTCTTTGATTCCCGGTTTTCCCCCGACCCGCCGCGACGCCAGCGATGGAGCTTTTCGAGGAGGTTAAGAACCGCGCTGGGGGCATGAGCCCGCTTCCATTCACCGGCGGCATACTTGGCGGCTTCGTTCCAGGTCGGATAGGGGTGAATGGTCCCCAGGATCTTGTTCAGGCCAAGGCCGTGCTTCATCGCCAGGGTAAACTCCGCCAGGATCTCTCCGCCTCGCGAGCCCACCACAACGGCACCAAGGATCCGGTCCTTACCCGGAGGGGTCAGCACCTTGATGAAGCCGTGGTTCTCGCTTTCGGCGATGGCCCGGTCCAGGTCATCAAGGCCATACCGGGTTACTTCGTAGGGCACCCCCTGCGCCCGCGCTTCGGTCTCACTCAGCCCCACCCGAGCCACTTCCGGCGCGGTAAACGTCACCCAGGGCATCACCCGGTAATCCACCCGGAACCGTTTGAACTGACCGAACAGACCATTAACCGCGGCGTACCAGGCCTGATGCGACGCTGCATGGGTAAACTGATAGGGGCCGGCGACGTCGCCGCAGGCAAACACGTTGGGATAGCCAACACTCAGGTCCTCAGCCACAGTCACAGTGCCGTTGGCCGCAGGCTCAATACCCAGCGCCGCCAGATTCAGACTCGCCGTGTTGCCCTGGCGGCCCACCGCCACCAGTACCCGATCAAAGGGCAGGCGGACCCGCTCGCCGTGATGATCGCAGTACAGCACCCGCTCTCCACCTTCCTCGACAAACTCCACCGGAGTATGTTCCAGCCGCAGGTCTACGCCTTCGCTGAGGAACTGTTGCTGAATCAGCTCGGCCACATCCTCGTCTTCCTTCGGCAACAGACGTGGTCCTCGCTGGATCTGGGTCACCGCGATGCCAAGCCGGTTAAACGCCTGGGAAAGTTCGCAACCAATCGGACCGCCACCAATGATCAGCAGACGCCCGGGTTGCTCCTCCAGCTGCCATAAGGTGTCGGAGGTCAACGGATCCATTGCGTCAATGCCCGGTATTGTTGGCATCATGGGGCGCCCACCGGTGGCAATAATGATGCTGCGGGCCGTAAGCCGTTGCCGGCTACCATCACCGCCCAGAACCTCCACCTCCCAGGGTGAGACAAACCGGGCTTCCCCCTGCAAACAGTCCACCCCCAGCGTTCGGTAACGCTCTGGCGAATCGTGAGGCTCTACCTCGGCAATGATGCGCTTCACCCGCGCCATGATGTTGGTGAATGACCCCTTGACCGGCACCGACTCCAGACCATAGCGGTCGGCATGGCGCAAGGTATCGGCGGCCCGGGCACTCTTGATCAACGCCTTGGACGGTACACAGCCGGTATTCAGGCAGTCCCCACCCATTTTGTCCCGCTCAATCAGCACCACCTTGGCCTTCACCGCCGCTGCGATATAGGCCGACACCAGCCCGGCTGAACCACCACCGATAACCACCAGGTTGTAATCGAAGCGATCCGGCTTGCTGAAACCACGATAGACCCGGCGCCGGCGAATGACGTCAATCACGAACTTGGCCACCAGCGGGAACAGCCCAAGCAGGGCGAACGCGCCCAACACATCGGCGGAGACGATATCCCCCAGAGCCTCGATTTGCGCCAGCTGGGTGCCGGCGTTCACGTACACGAAGGTGCCGGGCAACATGGTCAGCCAGCTCACCGCGACGTACGTTCGCAGTTTCATGCCGGTCAGCCCCATGGCAAGGTTGATCAGGAAGAACGGAAACACCGGCACCAGACGCAAAGTCGCCAGATAGAACCCGCCATCTTTTTCGATGCCCTGGTCCATCCGCCGGATGGTGTCGGCGTAGCGTTCCCTCAAGGTGTCACGAAACAGGAAGCGGGCAGCCAGGAACGCCAGCGATGCGCCTACGGTGGACGCCAATGACACCGCCGCCAGACCATAAAGGTTGCCGAAGAAAGCGCCCCCGGCCAGCGTCAGGATCGCAGCCCCAGGCAATGACAAGGCAGTCACTGCGATGTAGATCAGTACAAAGCTGCTTAACGCCAGAACCCGGTGGGCCAGAATCCATTGCTGCAGGCCCTGCTGGTGTTGCTGCAGGTTTTCCAGTGACAGGACGTTATGGCCGTCAAACGCGATAAACAGCCCCACCAGAGAGGCGATAACTGCTATCAGGATCAGTTTCTTTCTATTCATGGTGCCGTCCGAACTCTTGTCACTGGGGAAACTTGCAGCATAGACACTGTTGAACCTTGAATGTTACAACCCGGTTTTCAAAAATTTATAACGTTTCCCTTAACAATCCGGAACTTTTGCAGCCAAATGCCCACTGATACGCAAGATTCAAGGCATTTTCAGGAGCAGGATGAATGAGCAGCAGCGACCCTATGGGTGGTGACGCGGCACTGGTCCATCGCATGCAGTCCGGTGATGCGGACGCCTATCGGGACGCTGTCCGCCGCTACACCCCGGGCATGCTGGCCGTGGCCCGCTACTACACCGACGCTAGCAACGCGGAAGACATCGTGCAGGATTGCTGGGCCACAGTGGTAACCGCCATCCACGGCTTTGAAGGCCGGGCCAACCTGAAAACCTGGCTACACCGCATCGTCGCCAACCGTGCCAAGAATGTCCTTCGCGCCCGCCACAGGGAACAAACCACCGACTTCAGCGACATGCTTGATCCGGATCTGGCCAATCGTTTCAAGCCCAACGGGCGCTGGGCTATACCTCCCAAATTGACAACAAACGAATCTGCAGAAAAGCTACTTGAGAACGGTGCCCTGAGCGATTGCCTCGACAAACACCTGTCTCGTCTGCCGGAAACCCAGCGGTCGGCCCTGGTGCTGTATGAGGCCCACCAACGTCAATCCGAAGACGTGTGTAACATTCTGGATGTCAGTGCATCCAACCTACGGGTTATGTTGCACCGGGCCCGACAGAAAATTTTCCTTATGGTGGAACACTTTCAGGAGTCTGGCGAATGTTGATGTGTCGTGAGCTGGCCACTATCGCCAGCGACTATCTGGATGGCAGGCTGGGCCCCGGCAAACGGATATCGGTGAAGGTCCACCTGATGATGTGCCGGCACTGCCGTGCGTTTGTCAGCAACTTACGCCACACGGTCGTGCTGATGAAGGCGCACTCCAGCCAGACCCCGGCCCCGGATTACCTGCTACGCCTCGATGACGAAATCGCACGGGTACTGGCCGATCAGGAGCAAAGCCCCTCTGATCGGTAACCCGTCCTTATTTAGCAGCAACCGCCACCGCCATCAGTCTGACCACCCTCACTTCCGGAGCCAGCACCATCGAACGGCATCGCTGATCCACAGCCTTCGAACAGGCCGTAGTGGATCTGGCCATCACCGATGAATTCGAAGTGATCACGGAAACGGGTGTCGTGGAGCATCCGCCAGGTGTTGCCACAGACCGGGAAGACCTTGCCGGTGGGGATGTGGTGATGCTTGTCCAGGTCAAAGCCGTGGGCATGATGGGGTACGGTTCCGCGGTAGATCACCGCCTGGCCATAATCCTCGCAGGCTGGCTCCAGCCCCTCCAGTTTGAACAGCCGGTAGGTGGCCGAGAAAAACCGGATAGGCCCAACCTTGGCGGCCTGGGCTGCATTGTTGATGGTGATCGGGCTGTCTTCCACCAGGCGGGGGTCGGTAAAACCGGCCGACCTTGCCAGGTTCTCGAAATCATTCCAGTACAAGGCGCCGCTCAGGCACTCACCATACAGGACCGGATCATTGGCAAGGGCTTCCGGTATACGGCGATCGGCATAGACATCGGAAAAGTACAGTTCACCGCCGGGCTTGAGCAGGCGGAAGGCCTCCCGCAGTACCGCCGGTTTGTCCGGGCTGAGGTTGATCACACAGTTGGACACGATGATGTCGAAGCTGCCCGGCTCCAGGTCCAGTTCGTCGAGTTTCTCGATGTAGCCTTTGAGGAAGCGAACGTTGGGCGCCGAGTAGCCAAACACCTCAGCGTGATAGTCAACATGGCGACGAGCAACGTCCAACTGCTCGTCGGTCATGTCCACACCGACCACCTCACCGGATTCACCCACCAGGGCGGACAGGGCGTACACATCACGACCCGAGCCGCTGCCCAGGTCGAGGATACGCATTCCTTCTAGCTGTTGGGGCGAAACCAAACCACAGCCGTAATAGCGGGTGAGCACTTCATCGTGGATCTGGCCAACCACCCGCTTGAGGTAATCGGGCATGCTGGCGTCGGTGCAGCAGGCGTTGGTCTGCAAATCGTCGGATTTTTGCAGCACCTTGCCGTAGTAGTCTTGTACCTGGTCGTGTATCACGTCTTTCCTCACAGTCTGGATACGCCGCCACCGAGACAACGGTGGCGGTTAAGGTCTATCGCAATAAGGATGGGGTCATCGTGGCAGGTGGTTAACGCAGATCCGGGTTGAGGGTGTAGGTGCCTGTCACCCGGGCGCTGGCGAGGACATGACCTTTCATGGCCTCACGCACGGCGACACCATCAAACTCTCCATCAAGCCCGAGGGACTCCACATCAAGGGCGTAAACCTCGAAATGGTAATGATGCAGCAGCTCATCGTTCCACGGCGGGCAGGGGCCGTCATAACCGCCATAGGTACCAGCCATGTCCGGGTTGCCAGCCAGGAACTGGGTATAGTTATTCACACCGCGCCGGCCAATCGAACCGGCATCGACCGCTTTACCCTTGGGCATAACACCGTCAGAATCTTCGCCTTCCGGAATGCGGCGCATGTCCGCCGGAATGTCCACCAGCAACCAGTGGAAAAAGTCCACCCGTGGCAGATCACGGGATACCGTCTTGCCTTCCTGGTTGACGTTGTCAGCCACGCTCGGCACATCCGGGTCAAACATCACAATCGCAAAACTGCGGGTACCTTCCGGCACCTCATCCCAGGCAATTTCCGGGCTGCGGTTGGGACCAAAACTCATGCGGTCTTCGGCATTAAACACACCGAACGCAAAACGGTCCGGTATGGGTTGGCCCTCGATAATCCCTGAAACTTGGATTTTCACGGTATTCTCCTTCAATGACCTGCGCAGCAGGTTGTAACAACGGGGACCGACTATTGTCCAGCAACACGCTGAACAACTCCCAGATTAGCAGATCCCGGGGCGGTTCAGCACCGGGCAAAAGCGGGTCAGAGGTCCCTAAGTTCAATTGTCTCTCACGCCCATCCCCGTTAGCATACGTGCCCAATACGGAAAGTAAGTGAAGAAAGCGAAGGGCTTTGCCACCACCAGTGCCCTTCGCTGTCTTTACTTTTAAGGGAAATACCATGGATAACCTGCACCACATTGTCGTCGTTGGTGGCGGCGCCGGAGGCCTCGAACTCGTTACACGCCTGGGAAACAAACTCGGCAAGAAGAAAAAAGCGCGGATCACCCTGATTGATGCGGTGCTGACGCACGTCTGGAAACCGCTGTTGCACGAAGTGGCGGCGGGTTCGCTGGATGCCAGCACCAACGAGATCAACTTCCGCGCCCACGCCCGCAAGCACCATTACGAGTTCCAGCTGGGCCGCATGAGCGGACTGGACCGGGCCTCCAAGCGCATCACCCTGGAGCCGTTCTACGACAATGACGGACTGGAAGTCGTTCCCGAACGGGAAGTGTCCTATGACACCCTGGTGATTGCCGTGGGCAGTACCGCCAACGATTTCGGCACGCCCGGCGCCCAGGACCACTGCCTGTTCCTGGACAGTCTGGCCCAGGCCCGCAAGTTCCATAACCTGATGCTCAATGCGTTCCTGCGCACCAACCACGAGGCCAGTCACGGCCAGCCGGCGCAGTTGCCAATCACCATCATCGGGGCTGGCGCAACCGGGGTTGAACTGGCCGCAGAGCTACGACTGGCCTCCCGTGAGTTACCGGTCTATGGCATGAACGCTCTGAAGTCTAACGACGTCAGCATTTCAGTGATTGAAGCCGCCGACCGCATTCTGCCGGCACTGCCGGGACGTCTGTCTGCAGCCGCCACCCGCGAACTGGAGCGACAGAAAGTCCGGGTACTGACCGGGCAACCGGTCAGCGAAGTGAAAGCTGATCGCATCGTGATGAAGGACGGCACGGAACTGGAATCCGCCATGACCATCTGGGCGGCAGGTATCAAGGCACCGGCTTTCCTGACCCAGCTCGACGGCCTGGAAACCAACCGGGGCAACCAGCTGGTGGTCACCCAGACCCTACGCACCTCAGACAACAACATCTTCGCCTTTGGCGACTGCGCCGCCTGCCCGCAGCCAGACTCCGACCGCCCGGTTCCACCGCGGGCCCAGGCCGCTCACCAGCAGGCTGACACCCTGTATGAAACATTGCTGAACCGTCTCAACGGCGGTGAGGAAGTGGCGTTTGTCTATAAGGACCATGGCTCGCTGATCAACTTCAGCCGCTATACCACGGTTGGCAACCTGATGGGTAACCTGTCCGGTCGCAGCATGTATATCGAGGGCAAGGTCGCCAGGCTGTTCTACGTATCCCTGTACCGAATGCACCAGGTGGCTCTGCACGGCTTCCTGCGAACTGGCATGATCTGGCTCATGGACAAGATCAGCCGGGCCATGCATCCCCGTCTGAAACTGCACTGATAGAAACACAGGGATCAGGAGGCCCCCACGGATTGGGGGTCGAACAACCGCTGGGAAAGTGGAGCGGGTGAAGGGAATCGAACCCTCGTATGCAGCTTGGGAAGCTGCCGTTCTACCATTGAACTACACCCGCCAGTTGTGTCTCGGCCAGACTATAAGAGCCTTGGGGAAAACTGGCAAGCCTGTCGTCCATCCATTTGCCGCCTCAGGTTAGGGGGCTTCCGTCCAGTTGTGCAATACTTTCAACAGGTCAGAGTTCTGAGGCACCCCATTGCACAGTCACCGTTTGTTCAGCCGGGATACCTTTTTCTACGGGTGGCCCGCTGTCATAGTCTTCACCTTGGGCATGATGCTTACGCTGTTTCTGGCGCATCGCCTGGAACAGTCTGAAGCAAAATTGGCACAGGCCCGGTTTGCCCAGGTCGCGCACCATCATATGCAGCTGGTGGAGGAGATGCTCTATGGCCAGCTCCGCGAGCTGGGTGCACTGGCACGCTATATCGAACTGGAAGCTCATCTCGACCGCAGCCGCTTTCAACAGATGGCAGCGACCACCAACCGTTTTGACGTCGCCGCAGGCTGGGTACAAAATGTTCCCCGCTCCCAGCTCGACAACTACCTGGCCGCCATGCATGCGACCTACGGGCCGAGTTTCCGGCTGCACCACCCTCCCGATTCGGTCAACATCCCCCTGGCAACAGAAGTGCGGCTGTACCCAGTCACCTATCTGACCGCCAATTTGCCCAACGGATTCGAACTGGGCGCCGACGTACGCCTGCTGCCGGAGCGCAGACAGGCCTTTAACCGCGCCCTGGCGACGCGCCAGACCGCACTGCTGCCACTGACGTCCGACCTGGGCACCGTGGAAGGCGCTGGTTTGCTTCTGATTGAGCCGGTCTTTCGGGCGGGCACGGGCGAGGGCGTCACCGAACGCCATTTCGGCAACCTGCGGGGTTTTGTTTACCTGCATGTTGATCTCGGCGGGCTGATCAAGGCCGCCATGACGTCGCCGCTGGCGATCGATGATCTGCCCACCCGGGAAATCCCGGACATTCAGCTGCAGCTGCTCGATATTGGTATCGAACAGACCCCGCTTGAGCTCTACCGCAACGACTCAGCCGTCCCACCATCCCCTGGCCCCATTCGCTACAGCCGGGAGATTCCAGTGGCAGACCACCTGTTCCGGTTAACCGCGTTTCCGGAAAACCCGCAAAGCTGGATGACGGGGTCCAACCGCCAGGTGGCCCTGGTGAGTGGCACCCTGATGTCGGTGTTCGCAGCACTCAGCGTTTTCATGGTATTGCAGCAACGCCAGCGCGCAGAGCGCAGGGTGGAGCACCGTACCCGGGAGCTCCAGGTTGCCAATGCTTACCGGTCCGGCTTACTGGCATCCGCCGTGGATGTCGCAGTGATTGCTACGGATGCCGAAGGGCTCATCACGCTCTTCAGTACCGGCGCCGAGAACATGCTTGGTTACCGGGCCGAGCAGTTGGTCGGTCAGGCCCGCCCCCAGATCCTGCACCAGGCCGAAGACTTCAGTCTGTGGCAGCAAAAGCTGAGCGACCAGCTGGGGCACCCTGTACCGGCAAATGAGGTTTACGCCGCAGCTATTGAGGCCCGGCATCACAAGTCCCAGCATTGGGTTTACCAGCACCGGAACGGGGAACCCAGGCAGGTACAATTAACCCTGTCCACCATTCGTAGCGAAACGGACGACGTTCTGGGGTACCTGAGCATCGGGATAGACCTGACCGACTATGTCCGGGCCATTGAGGCACTCGAGCACAGTGATCAACTGCTGAAGGACCTGTCAGCAGAAGTCCCTGGCATGCTCTATCAGTTCCTGATGCGTCCCAACGGCAGTAGCTGCTACACCTTCGTCAGTGATGGTGTGGAAAAGGTGTTCGAGGTGACGCCGGTGGAGGCACGTAACAGCGTCAAAGCCCTCTACGACCGGGTCCACCCCGATGACAAGAGCTCGCTGTTCAAGGACCTGGATGTTGCCCGAGTAGAGCTCACCCCTTGGGTCAGCGAGTTCCGGGTTCAGCTACCATCCAAGGGGATCCGCTGGTTACGGGGAGAAGCCCACCACCGCACCCTGGCGGACGGCACCCTGGTCTCCAACGGCTATATCAGCGACATTACCAACATCAAACAACTGGAGTTACGGTTGCGCGAACAGGCCACCATCGATCCGCTGACCAAAACCTTCAACCGCCGCCACCTCAATGCCCAATGGCCTCAAGCCGTTGCCCGCTACCGTCGTACCGGGCTGCCGGTGTCATTGATTATGCTCGACATAGATCACTTCAAAGCAATCAATGACACTTATGGCCATAGTACCGGGGATGATGTGCTGGTTCGCTTGAGCTGGTTGCTCAACCAAGCCATTCGCAGCACCGACCTGCTGTACCGGTTTGGGGGAGAAGAATTCCTGATTGTGTGTGAAGATACCGACCTGGACGGCGCCAAGACACTGGCCCGGGCCCTGCAGGAGCAACTCCGTACCAGTCAGATGCCCCACCAGGAACACGTCACCGCCAGCTTTGGGGTGACCGAGGTGGTTCCGGGCGAGACCATGGAAACAGCACTCAAGCGCCTGGATGATTTACTGTATCGGGCCAAACGCAACGGTCGGGACCAGATTGCCAGCTCTCATCCACCGGACGGCACAGCGACCTGGCCCAGGCTACCCACCTCAACTTCAACCCGTCCAACCAACGGAGACTGAATGGACTTTACTCTCATTCTGATTGGCGCGCTGATGCTGGTGATCAGCATTGTTCTCAGCCCCCTGTCCAGCCGCCTGGGAATGCCGGTACTCCTGATATTTCTCGCTGTTGGCATGCTCATGGGCCAGGACGGCGCCGGTGGTATCCGCTTCGACAACTTTGAGCTGGCGTTTCTCGTTGGCAACCTGGCACTCGCGGTCATTCTGCTTGATGGCGGCATGCGTACCCGCGCCGATACGTTCCGGGTCGGTCTGAAGCCGGCCTTGATGCTGGCAACCATCGGGGTATTTGTGACCGCCACTGGTGCCGCCCTCATTGCTCACTGGGTCTTTGACCTTCACTGGATGACCGCGTTCCTGCTCGGCGCGATCATCTCCTCAACCGATGCTGCCGCGGTGTTTTCTCTGTTACAGGGCCGTGGGCTGCACCTCAACGAGCGGGTCAGTGCAACCCTGGAAATCGAATCCGGCAGTAACGACCCCATGGCCATTTTCCTGACCATGATGCTGGTTACCATGGTCGAAACCCGGGAAGCCAGTGCTGGCTGGCAGGTCATCTCCATCCTGGTGCAGCAGTTTGGCATTGGTGCGCTTCTTGGGGTGGCCGGCGGTTACCTGGTGGTCGCGCTGGTCAACCGGATTCCGCTGACTCCGTCGCTTTACCCGCTGCTGGTGGTTGCCTCTGGACTGGCTGTCTTTGCCGCCACCAACGCCCTGCAGGGCAGCGGCTTTCTGGCGATTTACCTGGCCGGCGTGATCATCGGTAATCGCCATGTGCGGATGCTGCCAATGATCCTTCAGGTTCATGATGGACTGGCGTGGCTGGCGCAGCTCTGCCTGTTCCTGATCCTCGGCCTGCTGGTTAACCCTTCGGAGCTGTTACCGCTGACCGGCGGCGCCCTGCTGCTGGCCTCCGCGCTGATCTTTGTAATACGCCCGCTGGCGGTGATCAGCACCCTCTGGCCATTTGGCTTTACCCGTCAGGAGCTTGGGTTTATCAGTTGGGTGGGCCTGCGGGGCGCCGTACCGATTGTGCTGGCGCTGTTTCCAGTCATGGCCAACCTGCCGGAAGCCCGGCTGCTGTTCCACATTGCCTTCTTTATTGTGCTGGTTTCGCTGCTGGTCCAAGGTGCGACGATGGCACCCCTGGCCCGGAAGCTGAAACTGGAGGTTCCCGCCAGCGAAGATCCTTACCGAAGGATGCCGTTGGATGTAGCGGCTGCCGGTGACCATGAACTGATGTTGTTTCCCCTCAGGGGCGACTCCTGGCAGGACAGCCGCCCCCTCAAGCAACTGCAGCTGCCCGCCAATACCGCCGTCGCCGGTGTCTTCCGGCACCAGGTGTGCCTGCAACCAGGCCCGGAGTTAATGGTCAGCCGTGGCGATGTCGTCGCCATCTTCGCGGTGCCTGACCAGTTGACGGCCCTCGGCAAGTCCCTCAGCGGCCGACAACCACCCCAACACCTGGCAGAACGGGCCTTTTTTGGGGACTTTGTGCTCAATGGCGATGCTCTATTGGGAGATGTGGAGCAGGTCTATGGTATTGAGTTTGATGAATTGCCGCCCGAATTGTCGCTGGCAGACTGCTTCGCCAAGCGCACCCGCGGCCACCCGGTGGTGGGTGACAAGGTCTTGCTGGGGCCGGTCACCCTGGTGGCACGGGCAACCGATGCCGACCGCGTCACACAGGTCGGTCTGAAAATGACCGGGCAAGAAACGTAACAAATTCACGACACGGCGTTATTCGTACCGGCGACCACCTATGCTATAAAAAGTTCCAATGCCGGATTAATGATTAGTAAGGATTGGTTTTGCGCCCGCTGCACCTTTTGCTGTTGTCCACTGCCCTGTTGCCGACTCTGACGCCACACGCTCTGGCATCAGAGATGGCCGCCAGCGCCTTGGGGGAAATTCCCGCCATCAGCCAGGTACTTGTCCGCAAGGAAGAGCGGCGCCTTTATCTGATGGCCGGTGAAGATGTCATCCGCAGCTACCGCATTTCCCTCGGCGACAACCCGGTAGGGCATAAACTCTACGAAGGCGATGAGCGCACCCCAGAGGGCCAGTACACCCTGGACTGGCGCAACGCCAACAGCGACTTTTACAAATCGATCCACATTTCCTACCCCAATGACCGCGACCGCGAGCTGGCCAGTTCCTGGGGCCTGGACCCCGGCGGCAGCATCATGATTCACGGCCTGCCCAACAACGCCGGCGACCTCGCCTTTGCCTTTCTCGGCCTGGACTGGACCGACGGCTGCATTGCCGTGAGCAACGAAGAAATGGAAGAAATCTGGCAGCTGGTGGCCGACGGCACCCCCATTCAGATCGTACCCTGACCCCTCGGATTTTCCTAAAAAGCCGGAAAGCTTGACGACGCTAGCCGTTACCGTTTATTAAGTTGTTGTCATCGCGTGAAAACTTTTGTCTATACTGAGTTAACATTGTCGCTGAATGTGATTTACACTAATTCACGATTCCGGTTGTAGAGGCCACCCGCGCACGAAATAACTGGATGTTGGCTTTATGGACATTGGTCCACAGGAAGTAAATCGACTTTAAAAGAGGATTGGATATGCGTAAGTTGACCATCGCTGGAATTGCATTGGCCACTGCTATGACCGCTGGCTGTGCCACCAACCAGGCCGCTCTGGACGAAGCAAACGCCAACGCAGCGTCTGCTGAGCAAACTGCCAGCAACGCCATGGAAACTGCTAACCAGGCTGTCAGCGCTGCTCGCTCTGCCCAGCAGACTGCTGAAGAAGCACTGGCTGCAGCTCAGGCCGCTCAGCGTTCCGCTGACGAAGCCAACGAGCGCGCTCGTCGTATGCTGGAGCAAGCCAGCCAGAAGTAATAGGCCTCGTGCTTCATTACTGAGAAACCGGTCTTTTGGACCGGTTTTTTTATGCCTGCCGTTCGTCGGTAGGGCTCGCCTCTCCACTCTTTTTGCTGTCTGACGCCAGGTGGCGGAATGCCTCCAGCAGGTCCAGCGGCAACGGGAACACAATGGTCGACGAGTTATTGGTACTCATATCGGACAGCGTCTGCATGTAACGCAGCTGCATAGCGCCAGAGTTCGATGACATCACCTCGGCAGCTTCAACCAGCTTCCTGGAGGCTTGCAGTTCCCCTTCCGCATGAATCACCTTGGCCCGCCGCTCCCGTTCTGCCTCGGCCTGACGTGCAATCGCCCGAATCATCGACTCGTTCAGATCGACGTGCTTGATCTCCACATTGGCCACCTTGATACCCCACTCCTCCGTCTGGGCATCGATGATGTCCTGGATATCCGAGTTCATCTTGTCCCGTTCCGCCAGCATTTCATCCAGGTCATGCTTGCCCAACACCGACCTCAGGGTAGTCTGGGCCAGCTGACTGGTCGCTGAGGTAAAGTTCTCCACCCGTATGATGGCCCTTTCCGGGTCCACCACCCGGAAGTACAGCACCGCATTCACCCTTACGGTGACGTTATCCCGGGAGATCACGTCCTGGCTCGGTACATCCATGGTAATCACCCGCAAATCCACTCTCACCATTTGCTGGATTCCCGGAATAATGATGATCAGGCCCGGCCCTTTCACGCCCTGAAAACGACCGAGAAAGAACACCACGCCCCGTTCGTATTCCGGCAGGATCTTGATGGCCGATCCAATGATCAGCAGTAGCACCACGGTCGGTGCCGCGTAGGGAATCAGGTCGCCAATCATAAGGCCTCCTACCCCGTGTGGGGTTCACTCACGTTGTTTTGCGTAACCCATATTGCTTTGTCTATCTCACAAGTTGGCTGGCTCATCGTCGGCCGCCGGGGTACACCGAACCCGGACCGTGAGACCGTCAACGCCCAACACCCGAAGTAATTGGCCGGCCTGTACCGGTGTGGCACTCACCGCGTTCCAGCGCTCACCACTCAGGCGTACATGGCCCCGATACTCACCTTGCGATGGTGCAAACTGATCCAGGGCCTGCGCCTCTTCAAAGTCCATCTGTTCACGCCCACTGACCGGGTGACGTCGCCGCAGGCTCATCAGCCGTAACAGGGTCCAAAGGATGAAACCGGCGGCAACCACGGCGATACCGCCGATGGTAGGAATGGAAATTTCGCTGTGGCTGCCATCCATCAGAATGATAGAGCCTGTAACAAATGCGATGATGCCGCCTATACCGAGCATGCCGAAGCTCGGCATGAAGGCTTCGCCAACAATGAATGCCAGGCCAAGAAGAATCAGCGCCAGGCCGGCATAATTAACCGACAGCACCTGAAAGGCGAACAGTGCGAGTATCAGACAAATGGCCCCAATCACACCCGGGACGATGGCGCCGGGGTTCGACAGCTCGAAGATGATGCCGTAGAAGCCAATGATCATCAGGAAGTAGGCAACGTTGGGATCGGTGATGACCGCCAGCAGCCGGGTACGCCAGCCGGCTTCCACCGGCACCAGCGCGAGATTTTCGGTTTGCAGGGTGCGTTCGCCCGCCGCCAGCTGAACCACCCGGCCATCCAGCTGGCTCACCAGGTCGTCCAGGTTGATCGCAACCAGGTCGATCACGTTCTGCTCCAGGGCCTCTTCGGCACCGAGGTTCACCGCGTCCCGCACGGCCTTTTCCGCCCAGTCCGCATTGCGTCCATGACGGTCGGCCAGGCCACGGATGTAGCTGACCGCATCTTCCAGAACTTTGCGCTCCATGGCCGAATTACCCCGGCGCACCTCTTCCTGCGCCGGCGCGTCCACAGCCTCACCGTCATCATTGGCGGGTTCTTTTTGAGGATCGGATTCCGGCTCACCGGAACCCGGGAAGCCCCCCATCTGCACCGGCGTTGCTGACCCAAGATGGGTCGCTGGCGCCATGGCGGCAACATGGCTGCCATAGAGGATGTAGGTGCCCGCACTGGCAGCTCGGGCACCGGCAGGGGACACATAGGAAACAACGGGAATGTCAGCAGCGAGGATCGCCTTGATGATGACCCTCATGGATTCCATCAGGCCACCCGGGG
The DNA here is from genome assembly GCF_900114775.1 of Marinobacter zhejiangensis. Classification (GTDB taxonomy): domain Bacteria; phylum Pseudomonadota; class Gammaproteobacteria; order Pseudomonadales; family Oleiphilaceae; genus Marinobacter; species Marinobacter zhejiangensis. The sequence goes on along the minus strand of NZ_FOUE01000001.1, from coordinate 807,890 downwards.
TGTCGATCTGAAGCACCAGAAGCTCGGCACCTTCGTCTTCAGCGCGCTCGATACCACGCACCACGTAGTCCATGGTCGCCGGGCCAATGGCACCATCGATGGTGAGTACCAGACCGGTACGACGGTCAGGTTCAGCGGAAAGGGCACCGAGCCCGGTGAACAGCAGCGCCAACATCAAAGTCAGCGCCAAGACCTGCAGCGCGGGCCGGCAGAAAGGGTTGAATCGTCTGGGACCGGTCTCCAACATGCCACCTCCCCGGATCGTTTCCCGGTGAGCCTGGCTGTGACCGTCGGCTTGACCCGCTAGAACAGGCGGGCCAGCACTCCCACGGGCAACCGCTTGAGGACAAAGCCCAGCGGCGTCCATGGCCAGCCCGGCACATACAGCTCAGGCTTTTCCGATTCGATGGCCTTGACCATGGCCGCACAGCCGGTCTTGGCATCGACAATAAACGGTGTGTTCTTCACTTTTTCATTGATAGCAGTACGAATATAGCCCGGATACAGGGTCGTTACCCGTATGGGTGAGCGTTTTTTCGCCAGCTCCACCCGCAGACCTTCCGACAGCGCAGCAATACCCGCCTTGGTGGCCGCATAAGTCGTCACGTTACCGGGCATGCCCCTGACCGCCGTTACCGACGACACCACCACCAAATGGCCACGGTTCTGGTCACGGAAAATTTCCATCGCCGCTTCCATCTGCGCCAGCGCCGCCACAAAATTGGTTTCCGCGGTTTGCAGGTTGGCCCGGAACTTCCCGGAACCCAGAGGCTGGCCCTTGCCAATCCCTGCGTTCACAATGATGCGGTCAAGAACGCCGAAATCGTTGCGAAAATCCTCAAAAACCTCAAAGACCTGGTCGTGATTGTTCACATCCAGGGCCCGCACTTTCACAGTGAGACCGGGATAACTGCGTTCCAGTTCCTCACGCAGCTCCTCAAGTCGCTCAGTGCGCCGGGCGCACAGCGCCAGGTTACAACCCTTGCGGGCAAATTCCCGGGCCATGCCTTCACCGAGGCCCGAGCTTGCACCGGTGATCAGTACTGTCTGGGTCATAAGATACTCCTGTCCTGCCGCTAGCTCAGAACCACAGCTGCAGGAAGTTATTGTTATTCTGATCAGAGCTCGCCGCCGCGTCGGCCTCGCTGCCATCGGCCGCCAGCCGGGCAACGTGTTCACCAATCAGTCGGGGAATACCGTCGGCCTGATCCACCGCCAGCTCCACGGCCTCACGCTGGATTTCCACGCCAGGCATTTCCTCGCGCAGCTGCTCCAGGCGCTCAGACACCTGCTGCCACAGGACACTGCGGTCCTGTTCGGAGTACTCTTCCTCCCCGCGGTGAACCTCCAGCCAGATTTCGCCATCGTTCAGCCCCAACTTGACGGGCTGATCAACCACCTGAACCGATGTGCCTTTGGCCACTGAAAACGCCAAGCCGGCGATATCCGCGTTGTACATACGGAAGCAGCCATGGCTGACCTGCATGCCGACGCCGAACCCCTTATTGGTTCCGTGAATCAGGTAACCCGCCTCGCTTAGAGCCAGGGCGTGGGTACCCAGCGGATTCTCGGGGCCAGGTGGAATCATCCGCGGCAGGTATTCCCCCCTGGCGGTATACTCCGCGCGGATACTCGCGGGCGGATACCAGGCGGGCGATTCCAGACGCATGGTCACTTCAGCGTCGGTCAGCGGTGACGGGTTATCATCAGTACCGACCCCAACCGGATAGACTTCGACACCGCCGTCGCGGAAGTAGTACAGCCGATACTCCGCGAGATTGACGACAATGCCCTCACGCCGGGTTTCGGGCATGACATACTGACGGGGGAGGGTGATCAAGGTCCCTTCCCCCGGCAGCCAAGGGTCAATCCCGGGATTGGCCTTGACCAACTCCAGGTAACCCAGGCTCAGACGGCTGCCAATCTGGGCAAAGGTATCGTCATAGCTGGTATGGAGCACCGCCAGATCACCCGCAACGTCACCAGTGATGGGCAGCAGGGGCACTCTGGGAGCTTGGTCGGCAAGCTCTCCCGGAGCCTCCGGCGGCAATTCCGGCTCAGCACCGGCAAAGCCCACCATTGATGTCATCAGCAGCGCGCTGGCGGTCAGCCAACGCCAGCCAGTCACCAGGTTGTTCACAGTCATAGCATTCATCCAGCGGTTCATCCGCTACCAGCTTGTTCAATCCCGGGGTATCACCCCCACACTCAGGCCGATGCCCAAACACTCCAAAGCGTCACTACCGCGAGCACCAGGAAAAGCACACTGGCGCCGATGCGGGCAGTTGCCATAGGCATACGATCCATCAACCATTTACCTGCCATGATAACCGGCACGTTGGCTGCTAGCATACCAACCGTTGTGCCGACAATCACCCACCAGGTCTCGGTGAAGCGCGCCGCCAATACCACTGTCGCAATCTGGGTCTTGTCGCCGATCTCCGCCAGGAAGAACAGGATGGTGGTGGCAGCAAACGCCCCCAACCCCAGGAAGCCAGAGTCTTCGCTGTCGTCCTTATCCGGCACCAGCAGCCAGAGCGCTATGGCAATAAAGCTTCCAGCCAGTAGCCACGGCAGCCAGGCTTCCGGAATCCACTGGGCCACCCAGGCGCCAAGCCAGGCCGACAGGGCATGGTTGACCAGGGTAGCCACCAGGATACCGAGAATAATGGGTGTACGCTGGGAAAACCGGCTGATAAGGAACAGTGAAAGCAACTGGGTCTTGTCACCGATTTCAGCAATGAATACGGCAACAGAAGAGGCTAGAAAGGCATCCATTAAACGATCTCCAGGGCGGATTTTTGACATGAGACAGTGCCATCCTCCGCCCACGGGAGATGGTACTGTCCCAGGTCTTGCCAATCCCCGTCAATGACGGTGGGACGTGATGGCCATGGAGATGAGCTCCAAGTGTGTTGACCACCACTCACCAGTGAACCTGGTGAAGGCTACTCCCCCGAGAGTGGCGCCATTATACCCAGAGCCTGGGCCATCCTCAATCATTCCCGCATACGTAATATCGGCACCGTCGCAACCAACACCAGCGCAGCGACCAACCACCAGGCATGGTGGAAAGCCGACAGGGTCGGTACATCACCGGCGTGCTCCCCAAACTCCAGGGTCAGGGCCACCAGGTTGATGCCAAACGCACCACCCAACTGGCGAGAAAAATTGATGATGCCCGATCCGGCGCTCAGTTCTTCGACTTCCAGCGGGTTAAGAGCCGCGGTGGAAAGTGCCGGTAGCATGAAACCGAGACCAATCCGCCCAATGACCGCCCAGGTGGCCAGCCAAATAAAGCCCAGGGTCAGATCAGACACAGCAAACAGCATGGCCGACAATGCAAAGGCGACGATACCGTAGAGTGTCAGTGAACGGGCGCTGTAGCGATCCGCCAGGCGCCCGGCAATCGGGAAGGTGATCCCCAGGGCAATGCCCGCCGGCAACATCAGCAGGCCAGCCTCGGACGCCGAGTAATGAAGCGCCGCCTGGACAAACAAGGGAATCAGATAGGTGGAGCCGAACAACGCCAATCCCAGGGCCAGGGCTCCCAGATTTGCGTACAGGAATGAAGATCGCCGCATCAGCCGCAGCCGGAGCAGGGGGTTTGGGAGGCGACGCTGGCGACGAACGAACAATACGACAATCACCACTGCACCCAGCATTTCGGCCGCAACCATGGCCCATTCCCCGGCAACGGACTGCAGTCGGTTGAGGGCGTCCAGGCTCAGCGCCAGAGCGGCGCCAAGGGACACCAGGCCGGGCAAGTCGAAGGGGTAGGGAGATGGCCGCGATACCGGGACTGGCAGGAACTTCCAGGCCATGAAGACCCCAATCAGGGTGACCGGGGCCGGCGCATACATGACGTAACGCCAGTCGAAATGATCAACCAGGAAGCCACCCAGGACCGGCCCCAGCGCAGGCGCCAGGATGACCCCCATGCCATAGATCCCCATGGCCTGCCCCCGACGTTCGCGGGGGAAAATCCGGAAGATCAGGTACATCGCCATGGGCTGCATCAGCCCGGCGATGGCCCCTTGGGCAATCCGCGCCGCAATCAGCATTTCAGGTGAACTGCTGAAGCCGCCCAGAACCGAAATCACCGAGAATACCAGCATGGCGCATCCCAGCGCCTTGCGAACACCGAGATGATCCAGCAACCAGGTCGACGCCAGCATGGTGGTGGTCATGGCCGCAATGTAACCGGTGGCCAGCCAGTGAGCCGTGCCCTGGCGAATACCGAACTCGGCCATGATGTCAGGCAGTGCCACGTTGATGACGGTGGCACTCAATACCGTCGCCATGGTCCCGAGCATGACGGTAGTGACTGCCAGCCAGCGCCAGCGGTCACCATACCTTTCCCTCAAGTCCCCGACGGTATTTCGAGTCAATGTCGTTCCTTGGCGTTCCCCGATAGCAGTAACTTACTTCTGGCTATCACCATTGACCATGATCTTCTGGAACACCTTGAGGGCGCAGGCGACCTCCTCGTCGGTGACGCCTTCCAGCATTTCATCCCGCAATTCCACCGCACGGGCGTTCAGGTCATCCATAAAACGCTCACCGTTCTCGGTCAGGAACAACCGTCTGGCCCGGCGGTCGTTCTGACACGGGCGACGCTCAATCAAACTCTGCTCTTCCAGACTGTCCAGCAAGCGAACCAGCGTCGGGTTCTCAATCGCCATCAGGCTGGCAAGCTCCCGTTGGGTAAGTCCCTCACCGCCTTTCTGCAGATATACCATGGTGGTCCAGCGGGCCTGGGTGACACCGAGATCCTTCAGGCGCTCATCCAGCAGCTTACGCCACCGCCGGGTAACACGCGCTACGGCAAAAGGAAACTGGTCTCTCATTATCTCGTACTCCATAACACCAGGAACCATCGGTTCCCATTCAGTGGACCTCAAATAAGCGATGGCCACTCAGAGGCTCGTAACAGCTAATAATAAGCTACTGACTGATTTGAACCTAGAATCAGAAGGTGTATTCCCTATCCGTGGATACCGAAAGACGACAGGTTGTAGCGTGCTCTCAGGCCATGGACCACGGGTCAATTGACATTGTTTTACATTAAGGTGACGTAACACACGACGCTCAGGCAAAGCTGCTACCATGGCCGAAAACCCGGGGCTTACCCACTCCGGTACCGCTTAAACGAAGAGCAGAGCAAGAAGAGCAAAGCAACATGAAAAAAACGGAGTGGCCCATTCGCTGGGACTTGCTGCTACGCTACCGCCTGATTGAAATCATTGCGCTTTGGGAAGGTCGGCTGACCACCAATCATATCTGCCACAGTTTCGGCATCGGGCGCCAGCAGGCCTCCAAGGACATCAACACCTATCTGCGAGAGCTTGCGCCCAACAACCTGGTCTATGACCGCCACCTCAAGGGTTATATCCCGGCAGACGGATTCAAACCGGTGGTCACACAGGGCCTGGCCAGTGAATACCTTGATCTGGTCAGCCGTCACCAGAACCTGAGTCAAACCTTCGAAAGCCTCGACATCGGCCTCCCCAACAGCCACCTGCTCCGGCAGCCGCAACCCCTGGCCCGGCCGGAACTGGTGCGCCCGCTGATCGCCGCCATTCGTCAGGGGCGCCAGCTCAGTGCCGTCTATATGTCCCTGGACACACCCAACCCGGAACACGGTATTCTGGAGCCCCACACACTGGTCTGCAGTGACCGGGGCTGGCATGTTCGTGGCTGGTGTCACAACCGCCAGGACTACCGGGATTTCCTGGTCACCCGCTTCCGCGCCCCCATGGCCTTGTTGGCCGAACGCAGCGAACACACCCAACAGCGCGATGAGCAATGGAATCGGCGGGTCACGCTCGTGCTGCAGCCTAACCAACGGCTGGACAGCCACCAGCGCGCACTGATTGCGCACGATTACGGGATGCCGACAGATCAGCTCAGACTGGACGTTCGTGCCGCACTGGTTCCCCACTTGCTGCGGCAGATGGGCCTCGGCCCGGAAAGCGCATCCAGCAACCCCCTGTTACACCCACTGGAAGTGGCCACCGAAATCACCGCACCACAGGTTACCGACAAGGCCTATCACTCAACTCCCGAGGCTTGCTACTGAAGGCGCTTGGCAAACGTCAGCGGTAGCGGGCGCGCCATTGCTCAATCTCCTGGGCCCAGGCACGGGCTCGATCGCCCCGCTGATTCAGCGCCAGCCCGATACGCTGGACATCGGGGTGATCGAACGTCAGAACCACCGTGTAGCGGTGGCGATTGGCCTCCAATTCCTGTTCAGTCACCTCCACGCCGACCAAGGCTGTGGCGTCAACCGTGGTATAGCGCTGAGGCCAGACGATTGCTAGCTGGCCCTTGCCATCATCCGCTACCACCAGGACGTTTGAACGCCACTGCCGGGAGACTTCAAAGCCGCTTTCGGTGAGGGCCTGCAACGTACGGTCAGTGCGGGTTTTCTGATACCAGATCAGGCCGACCGCGATAACTACCACCACCAACACAACCCATAATCCGTTGCCCATCGGTTACTATGCTCCTTCCGGGTTCACTTGTTCAGCAAAGAAAGACTGTAACACCATGACTCCGTTCGCCAACAGCTGGGCCTGTGCCCTTCTTGCGCTTGCCTTTACCCTGCCAACCCACGCCTGCGATGGGCAGGCCCAGACTATTTCAGCCATTCAGGGGTCGGGCCGATCCTCGCCCCAGATCGGCGAACGAGTCACGGTGAACGGTGTCATCACCTATGACGGCCGCGGGCCAGGGGGCCTTGGCGGCTTTTTCCTGCAGCAGCCTGGACACCAGTCCGACCAGCATCCTGGCTCCCGGGCACTGTTTGTCTACACCCGGCGGACGGCAGGCCAACCTGGTCAACGGGTTCAGGTTACTGGTACGGTCGCAGAATATTATGGTCTGACCGAACTGACCCAGGTTGAACAGGTTTCAGTCTGTGGCCCGGGCCAGCTGCCGCCACCGGTGACCGTTCAGCTCCCGCTGTCCGACGACCAGCGGGAGGCGCTGGAGGGTATGCGCATCACCCTCAACCACCCTTTGGAGGTCATCAGCCTCGACCACCTCGCCGACTACGGATCGGTCACCCTGGCACCAGGGCAGCAGCCCACGCCAACCCAGATCCTGCCGCCCGGGCCGGACGCCCAAGCCCTGGCACGACGCCAGGAACAGCAGCGGCTGATTCTCGATGACGGCAGTCACCAGCGGGGGCCCACGCCGACGCCCTATCCTGAAGGCGGCCTGAGCATGGATAACAGCCTTCGGGCCGGGTCCCGCGTCACCCAGCTCGACGGTATCCTTGACTACCGTTACCAGCAGTGGCGTCTACAGCCACTGACGACGCCCAGCTTCGAAGCGAGTAACCCACGGCCCGCGCCACCGGAAAGGGCAACGACCACCAACCTGCGACTGCTGACCCTGAACCTCGCCAACTACTTCAACGGAGACCAAGGCGACTACAGAACCAGTCGGGGTGCCCGCAACCCGGATCAGTGGCGGCGCCAGACCCAACGACTGGCCGCGACCATCCATCAGAGCCAGGCCGACGTGCTGGCCGCCAGCGAACTTGAGAACGATGGCTACGGGGCCAGCAGCGCCATCGCCGCCCTGGCTCAGGCCCTTGGCGGCGACTGGCGTTACGTTGTTCCAGCGGACCAGGATTCCAATGACGCCATCAGCGTTGGCTTGCTGTACCGGTCAAGCCGGGTTCAAACGGTTGGTCCCGCATTGCGGCCCTCTCCACAACAGTGGTCAGGGTTAGGCCGGCGGCCCTTGATGCAGCAATTCCAGGCGCGCGCCAGCGGACAGTCGGTGCGGATAGCCGTTGTCCACTTCAAGTCCAAACGCTGCCAACATGCTCAGGGCGCTGACCGGGATCAGGACGATGGTCAGGGCTGTTTCGCCCACCGGCGCCGAAGGCAGGCCGAAGCCCTGGTCAGCTGGCTGAACAACGCGGTTCCAGAGAGGCTGGCCGGTACCTTGATTACCGGAGACCTGAACAGCTATGCCCGCGAATGGCCTCTTGAGAACCTCCGGGCCGCCGGTTTTGTTGACCTGCTCAACCAGCATTCAGGGTCGCTCCAGTCCGCCTCCACCTACCGCTATCAGGGCCGCCAGGGCACCCTTGATTACAGCCTAGCCAACGGTCTGCTGACGCCCTCGGTGGTTGCCGCCCATGTCTGGGCCATCAACGCCGATGAACCTCGCGCCCTGAGTTACAAGGACGCCCATAGCAACGCTGCAACTACTGTCTCCGTACCTTGGCGCAGCTCAGACCATGACCCGCTGATCACCGACTTTCAGCTCTGAACAGGTGCCTGCTGTTACCCCCGCCGCCGCATGGGCCAGGGCGGGGAAGCCAACGCCTGACGGCGACAGGGCGGTACACTGAAGGGGTGAATGATTGATGAGGCTGTATCATGCAAGTACCTACCCCAGACCTGTGGCCCATGGCCCGCATTGGCCATCGTTGGCTGCAGCAGGCCCGACGCCGCGAGACCACGGTCGATAACCACCGATTGGTATGGCTGGAGCGGGGCAAGCCCGGAGCTGGGCGCCCTACGGTGGTGTTACTGCATGGTTTTGCGTCCATGAAAGAGAACTGGGGGCTATGGCTTCCCTTGCTGCCCCGTGACTGGCATCTGCTGGTACCGGATCTCCCCGGTTTCGGCGAAAGCCAGTACCATGGCAACGCCAGCTACCGCTATGAGACCCAGGCATCCCGCCTGCGAAACTGGCTCAGCGGCCTGCACCTCGACAACGTTCACCTGGTTGGTAGCTCCATGGGCGGAGCAATTGCCTCGATCCTTGCAGACCGATTGGAGCCGGCAGCCCGGTCACTGACCCTGCTCAATAGCGCCGGTATTCCTGAGCATGCCGATGTGGATGTCGAAGCGCCTTTTACCTCAGACCGGGATAGCGTTCTGGTGCCGACCTCCCTGGCAGAAGTTCACCGGATGTTCACCTCAGTGGGCAATGGCCGCACGAATCCCGGCGCCCTTGCCATCACCGGCCTTCTCGGTCCCGGCCTGGTCCGGCGCGAACAGGCCCACCGTCACATTTTTGCCGATATGGTCGCCGACGGTCTGGCTCCTGCCCGCTATCTGGATCGCCAGACAACCCCGCTCCAGGTTCAGTGGGGCGACCGCGACGTCATTACCCCCACCCGGTGCGTTGACTACTTCCACCGTGCCCGGCCTGACGCAGACATTCATCTGTTCCGGGGTGTCGGGCACCTGCCGATGCTGGAAACCCCCAGGCGCTCCGCATCAGCACTGATTCGTTTTGTCCGTGCACAGCACACATAAAGGAATATTCAAGCAGGCCATCAACGCCAATTGGCCTGCATATCCCTAGCCCCCGTCAGCGAAGTCATGGGGCCGGACAATTGATCAAGTCATAATCAATCGTCCCTAAAGTAACGAAACAATAAGAACAGACCAAACGAGGAAACAGACATGCGAGCCTCCGCATCCCAGGCCCAGGACCTCGGTTTGCCAGCCATTTATCTACACTTGCTGGCTGAATTGCTGCACAACCTGAATGTTGATGAACATGCGCTGCTGTTAAGGGTAGGGCTCGATCCAGCACGACTGAAATCCACCGAACTGCGCGTCAGCCAATCGCAGGCCAGTGAGTTCGTCACCAGGGCCATCATTGAGAGTGGCGAACCCGGCCTCGGCATCATGCTGGCCAGGGAAATGAAGCTACCATTGCACGGCGCGCTGGGCATCGCGGTCATGAGCAGCGAAACCCTCGGCGAAGCCCTGGAGCTAGTCACCCGCTACCTGACCCTGCGCGCCCCCCATATCCGCGTGCACCAGCAACGCGAAGGCGACCGCGCCGTGTTCCGCCTGGTATGTGACATCGACCTTGGCCCCCTGCAGAGCTTTATTCTGGACGCCATGCTGTTTGGCTGTGTGACCATGGGCTACCAGCTGCTGGGCACCCCAATCAAAGGCGCGGAGATCCGCCGCATGGGGCCCGAGCCAGGCTACTTCCAGCGTTTCCGCCAACAGATTCTGGTACCGGTCACCTACGGTAGTCGTGAAGATGCCTTTGTCCTGCCGACAAGCGTTCTTGATTTGCCAATCCAGTTCAGCGATGAGGAACTCGCCGCGTCCTCCCGCGCCCAGTGTGAAGAGTCGTTGCGACAGCTCACCGAGGACGCCGGCTTTGGTTGCCGGGTGCGACGGGTCATTGAAACCAGCCACCCGTTTCCCCCCAAGCTCGCCCAAGTCGCCAACACCCTGTTTGTGTCCGAACGCACCCTGAAGCGCCGATTGCAGGAAGAGGAACGCAGTTTTCAGCACCTGGTAGATGATGTGCGGCTGGAACGCGCTGGAGAACTGCTGGAAAACACCACCATGAACCTGAGTCAGATTGCCGACTCCCTGGGTTACGCGGACGCCGCCAACTTTACCCGCGCGTTCAAGCGCTGGACCGGCGTCAGCCCCAGCCAGTTCCGCAACGAATACCGGGAAGCCGCGGAGAAGGCCAGGCAGGACGCCGAGTCAATGGTGCCAGCAACGGCCTGAGGCCAACTCAGTCGATACCGACGATTTTGTGCATCTGCAGGGTCAGGCGCCAGCGTGGGTGTTTCAGGCAGTAGTCCGTTGCCTTGCGGGTATTGCTTTGTTTGACCGGGTCCAGACCACCCTCGAGTAAGGATGGGGACGCCATGGGTGACAGGAAGTAGTGCTCAGCCTGGATGTCGGTAAAGCGCTCAGGAAGCGCCAGAGGCTGAGGGTACACCAGCTTGACCTCGTTACACTCGCGGATCACCACCTCCGCATCCGCTTTGGGACTGACGCACAGCCAATCGATACCCGCGGGCGCCGGCAGGGTGCCATTGGTTTCCACGCCAACCTCAAACCCGGCCTGATGAAACGCTGCGATCAGGGCCTCATCGAGTTGCAACAGCGGTTCGCCACCAGTGCAGACCACGTAGGGCCGCCCTTCGCCCGCTGGCCAGAGCTGACGGATATGGTTCGCCAATGCGTCAGCCGTCTCAAAACGACCACCATTCTGGCCATCGGTGCCGACGAAATCGGTATCACAGAAATTGCAGACGGCGGCCGCCCGATCCTGCTCCCGGCCATTCCAAAGATTGCATTTGCTGAAACGGCAAAACACCGCAGCCCGCCCAGACTGGGCGCCTTCGCCCTGCAGGGTATAAAACGCTTCCTTGACCCGATACATCAGCGAACTCCATCCTCGTAGCTCAACGGGTCCGGCAACTGGTTGCTGGCGAACGCCTCCAGCCGTTCCACGCAGGAGCCACATCGGCCACAGGCTTTGTCACGACCGTTGTAACAGGTCCAGGTCTGGCTGTAATCAAGTCCCAGAGCCAGTCCTTCCGCCAGAATTTCGCTCTTGTCGGCACGAATATACGGCGCGGCAATGGCCACCGGGTGGTAGTTAGCGACCCGGCAAACCGCATCCATCTTCTCCATGAACTCCGGCCGACAATCCGGGTAAATGGCGTGATCACCGCCGTGGGCGCCAAACCATACCGCCTGTGCCTCAACCGTCACCGCATAACCGGTTGCCAGCGACAGCAGGATCATGTTTCGGTTGGGCACCACCGTGGTCTTCATGTTCTCTTCCTGGTAATGCCCTTCGGGCACCTCCACCTCGCCGGTCAGGGCCGATCCGGCCATCACTTCGCTGAGCGAGCGGATATCAATCACCCGGTGGGGAATACCCAGCTGCTCACACACCGCGCGGGCACAATCCAATTCGCGGACGTGGCGCTGGCCATAATTGAAGGACAGGGCATGGACGTCATAACCTTCAGCCCGGGCCTTGTGCAACAGGGTGAAGGAGTCCATTCCCCCGGAATAGATGACGACTACGGTTTCTTTCATGGAAGACCCACTTTACGGAACGGTTGAGCTGCCAACGTGCAGCCGATGAAGCGATCAGTGCGCATATTGTAACAGTGCTGTGGCAGGATTCAGGTCCTAGAGAAAAACCGCATAGGATTCGCGTCTCTTTGACAGGACGGTTACACTCTGTGGACGGCTCCACAACAAATAAAAAAACTTACGGAATGACTACCGAACATAGCCCGGCATTTATCGACTTCGAAGCATCCAGCCTGGATCTGATTGCAAGCTACCCGATAGAGGTTGGGCTGTGCCTGCCGGATGGTACCCTGCATAGCTGGCTGATTCGCCCCCACGTGCTTTGGAAAGACTGGTCGGAAAGCGCTGAGCGCATCCACGGCATTAGCCGGGAAACCCTCGAGCGGGAGGGCGTCGTGGTCACCGAGGTTGCCACCCAGCTCAACACCCTGCTGGACGGCCATGTGTTCTGTGATGCCTGGACCTTTGACAGCTTCTGGTTACACCGGCTCTTCCGGGCAGCGAACCTCCAGCCCGCCTTCCAGCTCGAATCCATTTCCCTGCTGCTGACGTCGGCAGAGGTCAAAGCCTGGTCTGCCACACGGCAGCAGGTTATCCAGCGATTGTCTCTGCCGGTTCACCGCGCGGCCAACGACGCACTGATCCTGCGGGAAACCTGGTGTGAACTCACCGTCCCACCTCTCGGTGGCAACAGTGAGTCAAACCACAGCCAACCGGCCTAAACGACCCGGCGACGAACCCGGGCTGCAACCCACTCCAGCCCATCTCGGGCTGTTGCCAGCGTCCAGCAGGTCCAAACCGCAATAATGGCTGCGCCTACCACGGTCATGTTGAGGTTCTCGCCCACGCTGTGGCTTTCTGCCGCCAGGAAATAGCCCAGCATCACCAGAAACAGGACGGCCTCAATTAACAGGTCTTTACGGAATTTGCGAAATTTACTGACGGAACCCCGCTCACTTTCCATTTTTTTCGGTTTCAACCTCAATCGTCGATTAATGAATCAAGTGATCACATTATCGCCATTCGAGCTGCCAATGGATGTAGTCAGTAGCCGTTACGGGAAACCCGAGACAAAAAAAAACGCAACCAGGCGGCTGCGTTACAAAAGGAGAGATCCATTCGACGCCTTGCGGAGAGCATCGAGGATTGCACAACGTAAAACACGTGACAGGACGAATTATGGTCATTCCCCGAAAGCAGGTCTGTACGGGTTTGCCGCTACGGAAAAACCGATGCCATCAGCGTGCGTACAACTGCCCACTTGCAAACCAACGTGCAAGCGATACACTGCCGGATCAACTGAACGCTATTTTTGCCAGACGTCCAACGAGAGACCAATGCCAACAGTTTTAAACCATCCAGTCATCGCCCAGAACGAGCTCTGCCCCAACCGGCAGATTGTTCGTGCCATGGTGCTGGAAAACTAGCGGCTTTCGGTCAATCCCGGGAGCCGTCGAGCAACCGGGTCAAGCTTCTCCCTGTTAAGCCCCGGTTGTAAACGCACGGGGATATTTGCAGCAGCAAACAACAAGGAGAACGCCATGAGAAGACAACCTACCAAGCGCACCACCGGCACAACGGTTAGTCAGCGCCAGGCACCGATTCGCCGCCCCAACAAGCTGCCGCTGCTGGACGCCATCTGTGGAAAACTCAATCAGCGAGTCAACCTCGATGACGAGCAACGGGTGCTCGGCGTGTACGAGCGGGGCTGGATTTTCAAGGGCGTGCTCAGCGGACTGGACGGTGACGAAGCACGCTACGTCCGGGCCCTGGCCACCCGATACAACTCCTGGATTGCACGCCAGGTCGCCTGACCCCTTAATGCTTCCGGTTCAGACCAGCCGGAATACCGATGCCATGATCCCCGCCGTGGATCATGGCATAGTTGTTGATTACATCGTGGATCTTTTCCTGAGAGTAGGGTTTCACCACGTAGCCATTGGCACCGGCACTGATGGCTTTTTGAATACTTTCAATAGAGTCGTCGGCGGTCACCAGCACCACATGCTGCCCCGGATTAACAGCTTTGAACTCCTTCATCAGTTCATGGCCATCACCATCCGGTAGGCCAAGATCGAGCATCACAATCTGATAGCTGTCTGCCTTAAAGACCTCACGCGCGCCCTGTACATCCTCGCTTTCCACAACCCGGCAGGCGCCGGCCTGGTAGAGCATGTCCCGAAGCATCTCCCGCATGACCGGTTCATCCTCAACCACCATCACTTTCAAATTATGCATAAAACCTACCTCTGTCTTGTTTTTTTCCCTGCCGGACCACTCAGACCCCATCGCTGTTGTTTCGGCGGGGAATGGATAGCGGCTCGTGGACGACGGCATGGGTGGCAGGGGTTGGAGCATTGCCTTGGTCAGGCATAGCTCCAGGAACCTCTTTATCCTTAGTCAGCATGTTACTGATGCTGATTGCCGTCGTGTAGAGCGAAATGGAAACAATCAGTAACACCGGCTGGAGGAACGCCACAAACCCTGGAACATCAGTGCCACCAACGATGCTGAGAAGAAGAATGATCGCCGGCCCCATGACCACGAACAGGGTCAGGGCGATGAAGAAAACAATGCGTTCCTTATAGCGCCCCAAGCTCCGCTCGGTGACCAGCCCGAGGACGAACTTACCGATGGCCAGCCCGCCCAGAATGGCTGCAGCTATACTCAGGTCCGGGCGGAGCAAGACATCCTGCACTTCGCCGTCCCACAACCGCTGCATGACAATGACCAGAAACGGAAACAGCACGAACAGCACGTCAGCGTAAGTACCATACATCATGCTCAGCGACTGCCCGTCCTGGCGAGGGTGATTCTCTGTCATACTCTGCCTTCCTTTTATCCTATCCTGTCGTTACGGTTCACGCCCTGGTAGCACCAGATTTCAGGGCCTGATCGATCATTCCGCTGAGCACCACCAACTGTTCACCGACCTCGTCCCAGTCCACATGCTCGGATTTTAGGCGCTGCTCCAACGCGCCGGCCTGGCGAGTCATCGCCGGATACCCCATGGCCCCAGCGGTACCCTTGATCTGATGGGACTCACGCTGAAGCGCTTGCTTATCCTTGGCCGCCAACGCGGCCTGCATCACCGCCTCACGCTCACCCAACCCGGCGAGAAACTGCTCCACCAGACGCTGAATGCCCTCGTCGCAGGCGTCATCAACCGGAGCCACGGCCTGCTGCGACAAGTAGCGGTCAAGGATGGCCACCAGACGCCGCTGGTCTATGGGCTTGGTCAGCACACCTTCGCAGCCGGCCTGAACCAGCTCATCAATTTCCCGTTCATCACCAGCACTGAAGGCAATGATCGGTCGACGGAAGCCCGCCTGCCGCATCAGGCGAGTTGCCGCCACACCATCCATACCCGGCATATGGCGATCCATCAGGACCAGTTTGACCGGCTTCGCCAGCGCTGTCTTGACCGCCTCATCCCCAGCAGCAACTGACAAAACCTCCAGCCCTAGCCGGGTCAGCAAGCGTGTCACCAGGGCACGATTGTCATTGTTGTCTTCCGCCACCAGCACCAGGCCCTGATAATGGCGGTCGGACGGGTGACCATTTTCAATGGCCACCCTCAGGTAACGGGACAACAGTTCGTAGAAACGGCGCTTGTCGATTGGCTTGGCCAGGTGTGCGTTGAACCCGGCCTTGCGATAGTCTTCGATATCCTCAGCCATGACGTTCGCGGTCAAGGCGATGATTGGCACACTGACCCCAGCCTCCCGCAGGGCCACGGTAGCATCACGGCCGTTAAGCACTGGCATCTGGATGTCCATCAGGATCAGGTCAAAGCGCTCGTTGAGAGCCGCATCCAGCACCTCCACGCCGTTGCCAACATGCACCAGTTCAACCCCGGTCCGCTCCAACAACAGGCTCACCAGCTTGCGGTTCACCTCATTGTCCTCGGCACAGAGCACCCGGCCGGCCAGTTTTGGCGCCGCCACCAGTGACAACTGCCGGCGTTGGCTCAATTCTGAAGAATTACGGAGGAAGTTCACATCCTCAAGCGGGCCAGTCGCTATGTTGACTTCAAAATCACTGCCCTGACCGTAGGTGCTGTCGGCCACGATGGAGCCGCCCAACAACTCCGCCAAACGCCGGGAAATGCTCAGGCCCAGGCCGGTACCGCCATACTGGCGGGAGATCGCAGCGCTGCCCTGGGCGAAGGGGTCAAACAGCCGCTGCATCTGCTCCGGCTTCATGCCAATGCCGGTATCCACCACCCGGACATACAGCTTCCTGGCCTCGCGCTCACAGCGAACCGCCAGGGAAATAGAACCTTTTTCCGTAAATTTAAGCGCATTTCCACACAAGTTAATGACAATTTGGCGAAATCTTGTCGGGTCTGTATGGATCGTTTCGGGCAACGGGAATTCGCAGGTAATGCTGAATTCCAAGCCTTTTTCCTGGGCTCTGGGCTCAAAGAAGGCGCGAAGTTCATCCAGCAGCTCCGGCAGGTTCACGGTCACCACATCCACCGCCAGTTTGTTCGCATCAATCTTGGAGTGATCAAGAATGTCATTCACCAGCTCCAGAAGGTGATGGCCACTACGTACCACGGTTTCAGCGCTGTTACGCTTTTCCTCGTCGCTCAATTCCGGGTCCAGCAAGGTTTCGCCATAGCCGATGATGGCCGCCAGCGGCGTTCGGATCTCGTGACTCATATTGGCCAGGAACTGGCTTTTAGCAGCGGCGGAATTTCGGGCCAGCTCTTTTTCCAGACGCTCCTGTTCCCGTTCCTTCTCAATCTTCTGGCGATGGTGGCGTTCGGTGGCGTCGATGCAGGTGCCTTCCAGACAGACCGGCTCACCGTCTTCGTTATACAGCGTATGCAGGGAAATGGTTGCCCAGCGCTCCTCACCCTGGCAGGTGATATAGCGGGCCTCAACACCCTTTACACCCCCCGTTGCCTGCAGTTGATCCACAATCTGCCGACGCAGTGTTTCGTCAACAAAACAGGTATCCAGTACATCCGGGTTGGCGGCCAACAGCTGCGCACTGCTGGCGTAGCCGAGCAGGTCCGCCATGGCGGCATTGGCGGTCAAAAACCGCCGTCCAATGGACATCTGGAACAGGCCTTCGGCTGCGTTGTCGAACAGCGAGCGGTATTGCCGCAGGTTGGCTACCGCCCGCTGGTTCCAGTTCAGCGCCTCGCCCTGAACCAGCTTGATCCGGTCAGCCAGGGAAAATGAAAACAGGATAATCTGGCCTGCCAACCCGATCTGGCTGCTATGGGCGGTAAAGATATTGAGTGGCAGAAAGCCCATCACGGTGAAGGCGTAGATGCAGAACCCGGTGAGCGCGACAGTCCAGGCATAGAAGTAGGATTTTGCCGCCGGGTTGTAATGACGCCAGGACAGGAAACTGACGATGATCATCACCACACTGAGCGCGATGGACATCAGGACCGTCCATTGCATGGCGGTGTGGTAGGGCACAACCAATGCCAGCAGGAAACTTGCCACCACGGTGTACATACACACCCGGATCACCTGGTCCAGATCCGGGGATCGCCGCTCGGTTTCCAGCAGGGAGCGAGCCATCAGCAACCCGAAGAACCAGGTCGCGATGATTTGCAGGTGGAGGTATTGCTTGTCCAGGAACCAGGGGCGCTCGCCAAACAACTGGAGCCCGTGAACCTGCTCGGTCATGATGAAGGTAACGGCGATCAGCAGATAGAGTACATAGTAGATATTGCTGCGTTCGCGGGCGGACACTGCCACAAACAGGTTGTAGGCTAGTATGCCTATGATGGTACCTAACAGGATGCCCCGGAAAGCCTCCTCAACCGCCACTTTTTCCAGGTAACGGGCAGGGTGCCAGACAGTAATTGGCAGCCGAAAAGTATTCTTGCTGAATACCCGGAGATAGACCCGAGTCTCCACATCCCGCTCGAGCTCCAGCACAAAGCCCGGGTTCGGCACCGCCAGTGCCCGCTGTTTCAGGTCCGTCGCATACCCTGCCTGTTGCCGGTCAACCACCACACCGTCACGAACGACGTAGAGCTCAACGTTGTCCACTAGCGGCAGGGCCAGCTCCAGCACCCACTCGTCTGCGCTACTGGAACCCCGCCTCAGCAGGTCGTAGCGGACCCAATAGGCCGATTCGGTATAGCCGAAGTTCAGCACACTGCCTTCGTGGAGGGTAAACGGGTGTTGCTGCTCGTCACGGACATCGGCGAGGGTCAGGGATTGCCCCGGATCCTCCAGGTACCAGACACAGTGACTCAGGTTATAGGACGCATCACGGTCGGACAGCACCAGTGGTCGGCTGGAACAGTTTTCGCCAGCAACAGCTGTTGTCACGAACAGGGACAGCAATAACATCAGCCACGACAAGCCAGCGGGGAAGGCCCGATAATGCAAAATGTGATCTCCGCGCGGGAAGATACCCGATTATTTCTCTAGGGTTACGGATAGCAACCGGGCGCCTGTTATTATGATTCATCACGCCCTTCACCACTTTAGCGCGTAATTGGTGCCTGCGCACCTCAGGGATGCCTTGAATGAGAATTTCCCCACTGTTTTTGAGCCTTCCCATCGTCATTGCCCTGACCCCCGGCTGTGGCGGCAGCGATGGTGGTGAGTCGGCCTTCAACCCGGCCACCAACGTGGACCTGGTGTTCTCCACCTTCGACATCGAAGACACCGCAGGGAAACCTGCCAACCTTGAGCATACCCGGTTCTATGATGTCTACCGGGCACTGGAACCGGCTGACGGTGCCGACACCACCAGCAAGGATCTGGCAACCGCACTGCGGGACCATATTGACCATTTTCTGGGCCACACCCGCAACGCCAGTGACGACGGTTTCAAGCGGGTACGCAACCCGCTGGATCTGATGAACCAGGTGATTGCTTCCCGGGAAGTCGAAAACTTCAACGTCGGACGCCAGCACATTGAAGACCTGATCGACGCGACCGTACCCGGCACTTACAACACCCGCGCCAACGGTGCAGCCATTCGCTTTGCCGACCAGGCCGCCACCAATACCGGCGAACCGCTCGCCAACCGTCAGTGGATTTATGACACCCTTTACTGGAACTACACGCCGAGCGACGCCAACGGCGCGGCAGGTTATGAGAAAGTGTTCCGGGTGATCCAGTATGTGGCGCGAAACAACGACGGGGACGATCTGGCCAGCACCCAGGAATTGACCAGCCTGACCTCCAGCAGCCAGTTCGACGCGCTGCAGTTCAGCAGCCTCGGCTACAATGCCCCGGAGTACACCATCGTCAGTTTCGCCAGCCGCACCCTGGGTGATATGGAACTGCGTCAAGATCTGGTGATGGACAAGACCGACACCCTGTTCCTCAAGGACAGCGGCATCATCCTGGATACCGAATCGCTGGACTGCATCCGCGTCGAGCTGGATTACCCCCTCTCGGAAGTACGCATCTATATCTCCAACGGCGAGCCCAACCAATACGATGACGATGCAAACCCTGACACGGATGACGTGGATAACCCAGCCTATTGCGGTCGTCTCCAGGCGGGTGACGAGGCCTACCGCTATGACGCCATCACCCTGGCGGAACGTCAGTAGTCAGTTGAGACTTCCGGAATCCAGGCTTTGAATGAAGCCCTTCTTGCGGTCAATCATGCGCTCATAGGCGGAAATCATGATGGCGGTGTGGGGGGCTTTGGTCAGCCGTAAAGTTTCGATGCGGCGTTCCAGCCGGTCCACCTCATCATTCAGGCGGCGGTGAACATGGGAGCGAACGCTCTCATGCTGGCCAAGCTCAACGGCTCGGTCGCTTTGCTCTCTTTGCAGAGTCTTGTTCTCGTTATGCTTCATCGGTCTCATCCATTGAGTCATCAGTCAGGTCAGGGGAACACCATTTCCCAAACCGGATCATCACCCGGTCCCATCAGGAACCGTACATCCGGCACCTCTTCGCACAAGCATTTTCAGTATAGCAGCTACAGCTATTGCAACACGGCTGCGCTGCAATTCTGCCTATTTTTCATGCGCCCGGCAACAAAAGTGAACAACCTTTCAGTATCTTACAGGCGGCACCACCACATCTGCTGCTATAGTCCTAACTGACGGTCACGACCGTTGGCAAGGATCACCCTTAATACCGATTTTCCCTGGAGCCCAGTTGATGAACCAGACGTCTGTCGCCGATACCCTTCGGGAATACCTGTCACTGATTGAACTGCTGGACGATGCCTACTGGGAAGCCGGCAGTATTGCCCACAAGGACATGATCTACGACATCATCAGCATCTTTCATCAGGAAGTGGCTGAACTGAACAAGCTCAGCATCATGGACCACCACTATCCCTATGAGGTGATTACCGAGGGCATCCGCCGGGTGGTCCCCAAGCTGGAACAGCTGGATGACGAACGGGCCAGCGTGATCCAGCGTACCCAGACCCTGACCGATTTCCGGGATGTGGTGTCTTCGGTGCTGGGCATCCTGGAAGCCCAGCTAACCGCCGTCTGAGCTTCCTCCAGCGCTGGCCCCGAGTCGATTCAGGCCAAGACCAGGGGCCGTTCACCTTCAGGAATCAGCGGGAACTCCCGGCAGACAGTCTGGACAAAGCCCATCAGCGCGGGGACGTGGTGGGCAACGATGGGCAGGCCGGTATTGAGCAGGCTGACTGAAATATCCCGGGCGGCATCGGCCCAGCACAGTTTGTTGATCAGCCCCAGGTGACCGAACGCATAGCGACTCTTGGGCCCCCAGATGCCAATCGGGTTGCCACCCAGCATCAAGCCGGCACTGAAACGCATGGGCACCAGCATGGTCCGGTCGATCTGCAGCGAGCCAAATTGCTGGATGGCCCGGCGCACCGTCACTTCCTCACAAATTCGTTTGCCATTCCAGAGACCACCGTTCAGCATCATCTGGAAAAACCGGCCCATTTCCTCGGCGGTACCACACAGGTTACCGGCAGGAATCACCGCCGCTTGGAAGCGGGGATCATTCACCACCTCTTCGATGGTCTTGATATCCCCCCCCAACGCCCGCTTCACCACCCAAGATACCGGGAACGTGGGGCGAGGGCCGGTGGCATAGGTCGACGACAGCTCATCGAGTCGCGCCGGTTCAATGCCGTAGGTGAACCAGTTCATGCCCATCGGTTGACGCAGGTGGCGGTCGAGGTAGGCGTCAATACTGTCCCCCGTCACGGTTTCCAGTACCCGTTGCAACACAAAGCCACCGGTGATGGCGTGGTAGGCCACCTTGGCACCATCCACTTCCACTGGCCGTGCCTCACACAACAGGCGCCAGATTTCGTCCTTGTCCCACAGCACATCGATGGGGGTGTCCTTGGGAATGGCCGGAATGCCACCACGATGTGACAGAACCTGGTGGACGGTGATGGTGCGCTTGCCATTCTGCGCAAATTCCGGGCAGTAGTAGGCCACCGGATCCATCAGGTTAACCAGCCCCTGTTCCGCCAGCATATGCATCAGCAGCGCGGTCACCGCTTTGGAGGCAGAGAAGTAGCACACCGGGGTATTCGTGGTCATCGCCACTTTCGGGGTGTCTGCCTTGTCCCCCGGACCATTGCCCCGCGCATGGCCGATGGCCCGGTGCAACACCTGCTCACCCCGGTGGCGGACAGACAGCTGGATACCCGGGTGAACGCCGGTCCGGTACAACCGCTCAACGCTGCGCCAGATTGCTTCCACCGAGTCCTGACGAACACCAACGGCTGCCGGGTTCTCTCCGGCCTGGTCGCGATAGGTGACTGTCTCCAGGTTTTTGGGGATCGCACAGGTGTGAAGCGCATGCCGGGCAAGTTGTTTCATTCAGATAACCTTGTTTGTTGCAGCTGTTATTGGTTTATTTCTGATTTATCGTATTCAAAGGCTACCTAATCATTCTAGTTGACCGCCGCGGTTGCATTGGCCGAACCGCCCTCCAGATTAACGGCAACTGCCTCAACGACTGACAGGATTCCCCATGCTCGGCTACGGACTAGCGCTCATCGCCATTGTTGTGTTTGCCTTTTACTGGCTGTTCATCCGCCCCAGGCGGCGCCTGGAAAGCCTGGCCCGCATCCCGGTGCCGATGGACTGGATTGAACAGTTACGGTCGGAGATGGCGCTCTACCGGCGCCTGCCACCGATCACCCGCACCCGCCTCCATACCCACATGCGGGTGCTGCTTGAGCAGGTTGACTTCTATGGCTGCGCCGGCCTGGAGCTGACCGAGCCGATGAAGGTGCTCATCGCCGCCCATGGAGCTCTGCTGATCAACCAGCTGTCACCAGACTACTACCACAAACTGCAGTCGATTCTGGTCTACCCCGGAGCCTACCGGGTCAACCAGACACAACAGGATGGCCCGGTACTCCACGACCATGACCAGGCCCGCCTTGGCGAGTCCTGGCAAACCGGCAAACTGGTGCTCGCCTGGGACACCCTGGTGCGAGAAGCCGCAGACGACAACAGCCGCAGCAATGTCGCGCTGCACGAATTCGCCCATCAGCTCGACCAGGTAGATGGCGCCTCCGATGGTGCCCCACCACTGGCGTCAGGAGAAATAGCCCGGCACTGGCAGGACGTGTTTTCCGACGCCTGGCAGCGCCGCCGTCAACGACACGGCGGCAACAGCATCATCGACGAATACGGCGCCACCTCGCCGGCGGAATTTTTTGCCGTGGCCACCGAAGCCTTCTTTCTCCACCCTGGTCTGCTCGCCAAACAGGAGCCCGACCTCTATGACTGCCTGGCCGGGTTCTACCGGCTTGACCCGGGGACCTGGAGCGACCTCGTCTCGACCACCTGATATTGGCCTTCCAGCCGTCTTGACTTTCAAAACGTGATACTAAATCATGTTTTGCATTAAACGATCACAATGGGAAGCCCGACGTGAGGACCAAGACGTTGCTCAAACACCTGCTGTTACCGGCTCTGCTGATACTCACCCTGGCCGGCTGTCAGCAGGGGCCGGACCGTGCCGCCCTGGAGCAATACGCCAGCACCGCCATGCCAGCAGACACCGAGTTGGCCGACATCTACCAGCGGTCCTGCCAGGCCTGCCACAGTCGTGGCAGCACCGGTGCCCCGCTGACCGGCGACGAAGCGGCCTGGGAACCTAGGCTGGAGCAGGGCATGGACACCCTGCTGAGCCATGTTGTCGACGGCTTTGGCGGTATGCCGCCCTACGGCCTGTGCATGGACTGCTCCGCCAGCGAGTTTGAGCACTTGATTGCCTTCATGTCGCACTACCCAGAAGCCCCTTGAGTACTGCAGGATTGCCAACTATGCCGAACCGTCGGGATTTCCTGAAAAGTCTGGTGGCCGTGGCCGCCTCCACCTATCTCCCCATGGAAAACGTGTTTGCCGGCACCGGCGAGTTAACCGCCCGCTCCGATCGCCTGCCCTGGAAGAACTGGTCTGGCAGCCAGATCAGCTACCCGGTCAACCGACTGGCACCAGCGTCGGTGGCAGAGCTACAGGAACAGGTACGCAACGCCACC
Organism: Marinobacter zhejiangensis; assembly: GCF_900114775.1. Classification (GTDB taxonomy): domain Bacteria; phylum Pseudomonadota; class Gammaproteobacteria; order Pseudomonadales; family Oleiphilaceae; genus Marinobacter; species Marinobacter zhejiangensis. Next base: position 784,590 of record NZ_FOUE01000001.1, on the reverse strand, counting down.
GGGGTGATCCGCGCGGTCGGTTCCGGCCATTCATTCTCAGCCCTGGTGCCCACAGACGACACCCTGATTTCCCTGAACAGGCTCAGTGGCATACTCAGCCATGACGACACCCGTCTGCAGGCCACCATTGCTGCCGGTACCCGTCTGGGACAGATCGGGCAGCCACTGGAAGCGCTCAACCAGGCGTTGATCAACATGCCCGACATTGACCAACAAACCCTGGCCGGTTCACTCGCCACCGCCACACACGGCACCGGCGCCAATCTGCAGTGTCTGTCTGCCAGCATCGAGGCTTTGTCACTGGTCACCGCCAGCGGCGACCAGGTCCGCTGCAGCCGCGACCACAACCGCGAATTGTTTGATGCCGCCCGCGTTGGCCTCGGCAGCCTCGGCGTCGTGACGGACGTGACCTTGCAGAATACCCGACCCTATCGGCTCAAACGGGTCTCCGAGTGGCAGCCCATCGAGGACATCCTCGCCAGCGCCCAGGACACTGCTGACCGCCATCGAAATTTCGAATTTTTCTACATCCCGTTCTCCGGGATGGGCCTGTTCGACACCCAGGAAATCACCGACGAGCCGGTATCCAGCACCGAGAAATTCGACCAGAACGACGGTGCCCGCGACCTGCAGAACATCCGTGACATGCTGAGCTGGTCGACCACCCTGCGCCAGATGGTGCTCAAGGGCATCCTCAAGTCCATCGACCGTGAAGTGAAGGTGGCATCGTCCTGGCAGAACTACACCAGCGACCGCAACGTGCGTTTCAATGAGATGGAATACCACCTGCCGCGGGAGGATGGCCTCAAGGCCCTGGCGGAAATCCGCGACGTGGTGGAAAACAATTTCCCGGAGGTGTTCTTCCCGTTCGAGGTTCGTTTCGTCAAAGGGGACGACATCTGGCTCAGCCCGTTCTACCAGCGCGACACCATCTCCATTGCCGTGCACCGCTTCTTCGAAGAGGATTACCAGCCGCTGTTCCAGGCGGTGGAGCCGATTTTCCGTAAATACGGTGGCCGTCCGCATTGGGGCAAACTCAACACCCTGAACGGCCAAGATTTTGCTGCTCTTTACCCACACTGGGGCGATTTCAAGGCGGTCAGGCAGGAAATGGACCCGGACGGCCGCTTCCTTAACCCCTACCTGCAAGGACTGTTTACCGGATGAGCCAGAGCGACGCCTTTTCCCGCAGCCGCCGCCGTCTGTTACTGGGGGGTAGCGCCCTGGCCCTGGCCGGAGGCGCCGGTTGGTTGCGACCGGCCAGGGCCAATGGTCAGCACTCCGCCTATTTCCAGGGGCTCAATGAGACGCTGCGCCATCAAGACCGCTACCAGCCGTTACTGGTCATCGACCGGCAACGACTGCTGACCAACATCGACACCCTGAGCCAGCAGCTGGCGGGGCAATACCACTACCGCATCGTGGCCAAATCGCTGCCGTCGATCCCGCTGCTCAAGCTGGTGATGGCTCGGGCCAACACCCGTCGACTGATGGTGTTCCACCAGCCTTTCCTCAATCAGGTGGCCACCGACATTCCCGAGGCCGATGTACTGATGGGCAAGCCCATGCCGGTGCAGGCCGCCCGACGGTTCTATCGGGAGCAATCAAGAGTCGAGGGTCACCCAGGCTTTGACCCGGCCCGCCAACTGCAATGGCTGGTCGATACGCCCCAGCGGCTGGCGCAGTATGACCAGCTCGCCCGGGAGTTGGACCAGTCGTTGCAAATCAACATTGAGATCGACATTGGTCTGCACCGGGGTGGCGTTCAGGCGCTCGCCGAGCTGGATCAGATGCTTCGCCGGATCGAGCAGTCGCCCCGGTTACAGTTCTCGGGGTTCATGGGTTACGAACCCCATATCGTAAAAGCACCAGGCGCCAACGACTGGCTGCGGGATCAGGCCATGGCCCGTTACCAGGCGTTTGTCGACCAGGCCGAACAGACCCTGGGCCGTTCCATCCGCGACCTCACCCTGAACACCGGCGGTAGCACCACATACCCACTTTACCGCGACCTGCAGGATCACATTGCCCCCAACGAGATAGCCGCAGGGTCGGTGCTGGTCAAACCCACGGATTTCGACCTGCCAACCTTATCGCACCACGAACCGGCCGCCTTTATTGCCACGCCCGTGCTCAAGGTACTCGACCGCACTGAAATTCCGGGCGCTCCCGGGCTTGGCCGGGTAATGGGGTGGTGGAACCCTAACCGGGAAAAAGCGATTTTTATTTACGGGGGATACTGGAAGGCACATCCGGAATCGCCGTCGGGGCTGACGACCAACCCGGTTTACGGTCGTTCCACCAACCAGGAAATGCTCAATGCCGGTGCCAACTTCGCACTGGTACCCGACGACTGGGTGTTTCTACGCCCAACCCAGAGCGAGCAGGTGTTTCTGGAGTTTAACGGAATCGAAGCTTACGACAGTGCCCGTCACCAGCTCGCCGGGCATTGGCCGGTTTTGCGACAGCACTCGGTTTAGGCGCGCGCCTGACGCTTTCGTCATTCGGTTTACACCCGGTTGGTGGTAACCTCCCCGCCAGGAATGACAAACGACCGGGGGCAAAAGTATGACGGGGGCGGCCGCAGTGGGCACAGAACACAGGTATCGCAGAGTAGGGCTAGTCATCGCCGCAGCCTTGGTACTGCCAGGCCTGACCATGGCGGAAACCGAGGGCGACCTGAACCTGTCAGAGCCCGAACCCCAGCAACCTGAAACACCTCTATCGGTGGAAAGCTGTGCCCTGATCGAAAATGGCGCCAAACGTCTGGCCTGTTTTGATAGTGCCATCGGCAGCGATGAGCGGGCAGCGAATGCCACCCCGGAGCAGCGCCAGCGCATCGAACAGGCCACCACGCTGCTGGCCCCGAAAACCGGTGGCAATGTGGGCGTCACTGAAGAAGACGGCATGGCCGAAGCCTTGGTCAGCCGCCACCTTGCTTCCGAAGATGCCTTCCTGTCGCTGTCCGGTAATTTCCTGCCCCACAAGCAGACCTACCTGATGCCGTACTCCTACGTCTCAACGCCGAATCAGCGGCCCTACAGTCCCTCCCTGGGCTTTACCGACTACGACTACGACGTCCACGACCATGAGGCCAAATTCCAGATCAGCTTCAAGGTCCCCCTGCTGTCGGGCATTTTCGATAAACGCTCCACCTTGTGGTTTGGCTACACCCAGCTCAGTTTCTGGCAGGTGTATAACACCGATGATTCCGCGCCATTCCGGGAAACCAACTACGAACCGGAGCTGTTCTTTCGCTACGATGCCCGGCTGGACCTCGGGCCAGGCCGCCTGGATATCGTGACCCTGGGTCTCAGCCATCAATCCAATGGCCAAACCGAGCCACAATCCCGCAGCTGGAACCGCCTTACCGCCAACCTGGTCTATGGCGTCGACCGCTGGCTGTTCATTGCCAATCCCTGGTACCGCCTTCCAGAGAGCAGCCGCGACGACAACAATCCCGACATCGACCGTTACGTGGGCTATGGCGATTACTGGGCCATCTTCAAGTTCGATGAAGCCCGTTCAATGTCGCTCCGGCTGCGTAACAACTTCCGCACCAGTGACAATAAAACCAGCGTCGAGCTTGGTTACAGCTTCCCCCTGAGTAAAACCACCAAGGGGTATATTCAGTACTTCAATGGCTATGGCGAGAGTCTGGTGGATTACAACGAACGCATTCACCGCATTGGCGTCGGCATCATGATTCACGACTGGCTGTAGCCGCACCATCACATCAGCAGGTCCGCCATGGACTGTCCGGCGTTCACGGCAAGGGCCACCACAAGGCCGCTGAACACCAGCCCGACCATGGCGATCACTAATGACAGCAGGCGGGATCCCCCGCGCTTGGGACGAATGTCACCGTAGCCTACCGTGGTCGCCGTAATGCCCGCCCAATACAGGCTGTCCTGCCAGCGCCACCCTTCGCGACGCCCAACCCATAGGCCGAGCAGGGCAATGATCACCATCAGGAACACCAGGATCGGCCAGGCAATCAGCAGGCGCTCCCAAAGTTCAGACAGAAAAATCAGTGAAGGGCGAAGTATGTCTCGGATCATGTCGGTCTACAGTGGTTGGCTGAAAGGTTGATGCGCACATTATAGGTCAGGGAAACCACACTCCGCCCACCTTCAGTAATACTGACCGTGTTAATCACAAGGTTCCGCTATCCACACCCGAGCGGAACCGCCATGATGAAGAGTGATACTGGCAACCCTTGAGGAAGATGTTCCATGGCAAACAGCCACCAGGCCCCGATTCTGTTTCTGCCCCATGGCGGTGGCCCGCTGCCGCTACTCGGTGACCCGGGCCACCGGGAATTGACTGAGTTCCTGCGAGCCATCCCCGAACAACTCGGAACGCCCGAGGCTATCGTGGTGTTTAGCGCCCACTGGGAGACTGACACCGTGTCTGTCACCAGCGCCCCCAACCCGGCGCTGATCTACGACTATTACGGTTTTCCCGATGAAAGTTATACCCTCAGCTACCCGGCACCGGGAGCACCTGAACTGGCCCAAGCGTTGATTCAGCAGCTCCGCGAAGCCGGTATAGACGCCGCCGAAGAACCGCAACGGGGCTTCGATCACGGTGTATTCGTTCCACTCAAGCTGATGTACCCGGCGGCCAACATACCCTGTATCCAACTATCCCTGAGCAACAGCCTGGATCCAGCGCAACACCTCGCCATTGGCCAGGCGCTGGCGCCCTTGCGCAGCCGCAACATCCTCTTCATCGGCTCTGGACTGTCGTTCCACAACATGCAGTTGTTCCGGAGTGGAGACAACCGCTACGAGGGCGATATTAACCACTTCCACGACTGGTTGCTGGACACCTGCACCAACCCCGAACTGGATGCCGAAGCCCGGAGCCAGCGCCTGCAGCACTGGGATCAAGCGCCCGGGGCCCGTCTGTGCCATCCGCGGGAGGAGCATCTGTTGCCACTGCACCTGTGTGCCGGCGTTGCCAGCAGTCAGGCCGCCGAGGTGGTCTTCGATGGGCCGGTCCTGGGTCATCGCGCCGTTGGACTGCTCTGGCGATAGGCTAGGGAGCCTCCCGCATCAGCAGGGCCCGTTTTCGCGCCACGCCCCAGCGGTAACCGGACAGGCCACCGTCGGTGCGAACGACCCGGTGGCAGGGAATGGCCACGGCCAGCCGGTTGGCGGCACACGCCCCCGCCACCGCCCGCACCGCACTGGGCGCGCCGATCTTGCAGGCCAGGTCACGGTAGCTGACGGTCTGTCCTGGCGGGATGGTGCGCAGCGCTTGCCAGACCCGCTGCTGGAAAGCGGTGCCACGAATATCGAGCGGCAGGTCATGGCCCAACCGGGGCTGCTCCACCAGACCAACCACAGCGGCCACCTGCTGCTCAAAATCAGCGTCGCCTCCGATCAGCTCGGCCTGTCGGAACTGGCCCTGAAGCTCGTCCAGCAAGACCTGGGGGTCATCTCCCAGGGCAATGGCACAGATACCCTTGTTACTGGCGGCCACCAAAATGGCCCCCAGGGAGCACTGGCCAACCGCAAATCGTATAACCACGTTGGCGCCCTCACGCTGATAGTTCTTCGGGTTCATGCCCAACGCCTGACCGGCTTCGCGGTAGAACTGGCTGCTGGATTCGTAACCGGCGGCATAGGCCGCGTCGGTGACGGAGCCATGCCCACGTAACGCCTGTGACAAGCGCTGGTGGCGGTGGCTCCGGGCATACGCCGCCGGGCTGATACCGGTCACTGATTTGAACACCCGCTGCAGGTGATAACGGCTCATACCGGCCTCTGCGGCCAGTTCAGCCAACGTCGGTGGCGTTTCCGCCTGCTCGATCACGCGGCACAAGCCTGCCACCAGCTCCAGGTGGCGCGGTTCGCCGCCAGATGCCCCCTGTATCCCCACGTTTCGCTCCCGACCGACCGGTTCTGCCTTGTTGACGCTTCACTGTATCGCCATCGACCAACCAAAACATCCCCATTGTTGCGGCCTTTACCGGGTGGATTCATGGTAGATTACTGGCAGGTTCAATGTTCACCGTAGCAAGGACACCCCATGACCCCAGGCATCGATACTGCCCGCAAGGCCAAGGTTAGCCACTCCATCCACGAATACAGCCACGACCCCTCCAGCGAGTCCTACGGCTCTGAAGCCGCAGAAAAGATGGGCGTGGACCCCCGTCGGGTCTTCAAGACCCTGGTGGTCTCGATCGATGGGAAGAAACTGGCAGTAGGGGTGGTGCCGGTGACCGCCATGCTGAGTATGAAACGAATTGCCAAAGCCGCCGGAGGCAAGAAAGCCACCATGGCGGACCCGGCGGAAGTCCAGCGCACCACCGGTTATGTGCTTGGAGGCGTGAGTCCACTGGGGCAAAAAAAGCGCCTGAAGACGTTCATAGATGAATCAGCTGCCGGGTTCGACACGCTGTTTGTCAGCGCCGGGCGGCGGGGCCTTGAGATCGAGCTTGCGCCTGCTGACCTGCAAAAGCTCACCGGCGCCCGACTGGCCGCCCTGACCCAGGAGGAGTGACGGTCGTCAACGTAACCGGCGAATACCCAACACCCGGCTTTTCGCATAACGCGCGATACTGACGGTATCGCCCTGATTGCCCCCCAAGACCAGCACATCGCTTCCTTCTGATCCGGCAAAGAACCCCACATGACCAGGCGCGTCGATTACGTCCGGGCCCGGCTGGGTGCCTTTTCCCCGTTTCAGGATGACAACATCAAAGCCGGCCCTTGCCTTGTCGAGTTCGATGACTTCGCCCACCAGCAGCCAGGAACGTGCCCGCAGGCTCTTCGAGCGGGGCAACCGCAGCAGCCAGGTAATATAATTGGTGAACGCCGAACACCAGGGCACCGAGTCATCCTCCGGCCATTTGTTGTCCAGCCGCAACATCGCCAGCACCTGAGGGTTCGAAGTAGTGCCCGGCACCTCGCTGACGCCAACGAAGCGCTGCGCCAGTTCGTAAGCCGAAATCTCTAGCTTGTTCATGGTCTGCATCCTCCTCATCCACTGTCCGGGCCAAGTCCTGCACTCGCTCCTGCGCTCACCTCTCTACTAACCATAGTCGCTGGCGCCCGGACTGGCCCCAAGGTTCTGGGGGAAACTTGCGCCTGTAGCACCACCGCCTAAAATGTCGGTTTGTCCCCAACACTCAGGAGCCCCATGCCATTCCCCCCACCAGGCAGTCGCCGCCATTCCCGCTCGCACCCCGTGCTCAATGCCCTCGGAACGCTGTTGCTCATGGCCGGTTTTATTGCCCTGTTCATGCCGTCACTCGTTCTACAGGTCTTGCCCGCGGGACTCGCTGAACTGCTCGTTGCCCAGGCCAAGGTACTGATCGGAGTGGGAATCGGATGCCAGGTACTGGCCGTTATCACCCGCGCCAAAAAGGCCAGGGTGGAGGCCGAGCGGGTGACCGCTCTGCAACAGGCTCCTCCCGACGCGCCGCAAAACGGGGATACCCCCACCAACATAGACTGGACTCCTTTGAAGGGGGGTGGCGCCAACTTCAGAACCCACCACCTGGTCGTGGCCAATCCCCACCGGCTGGAGGTACGGACCAGTGTGCAGATGATCCTGTTCTGTGGTTTGTTCATCGCCCTGGGTGCCGGGGTCGGTGGCGTGTTCATTGTCTCCGGTCTGCGGAGCGGTGACCTGGTGCAGGCTTTGATGCCGGGACTGATTGGCTTGGTCTTCGTGTTGACCGGAGCCCTGCTGCTCCGATCCGCCAGCAAGCGTCGTGTGTTCGACCGTACGCTGGGAGGCTACTGGCGGGGCTCCGGCAAGCTGAGCAACCCTCAGGCACTGGCAGCCCAAGCCGAATGGGCCTGGCTCCAGGACATCAAGGCACTGCAACTGCTGCAGGAGCGGATCACCAGCCGCAGTAGCAGTGGCGGCAGCCGCTCTTACTGGAGTTACGAGTTGAACCTGGTGCTGAGCGATGGCCGCCGTCTCAATGTCATGGACCATGGCAACTACGACCGGCTGCGGCAGGACGCCGACGCCATCGCGCAGTTCCTTGGCGTGGCGGTATTGGAGCGGGGTTAGGGGATTGGAGGGCAGGCGGCTCAGCGCCTTGCCCAACTCACCAGCACCTCGGCGATTTCGGCATTGCGCGCTTCGCCAAACCCCAATTTCTTGGCCCAGTCATGGCCAATGACCGTGCACATCAGGGTATAAGCAATACGTTCGGGGTTATCGACACCAGCACAACCGAGGTACTCGGTGATTTGCTGGAGGAAGTGCTGATACAGCCCTGTCAGCTTGGCGCTGGTGGATTCGTTGTGCCCCCCCTGGGCGATCAACGCGAAGAACACCCCATTTCGCTCGCTGACCTGGTGAAATTCCGTCGAACACAGGAAACTCACCAAGCGCTCCAGGGACGGCACGTCTGACCCTTGCAGGAACTCAAGCAGGGCAGAGGTGTAACGCTCGACCACCCGTTCCAGCAATGCATCCAGCAGTGCCTCGCCACCGGAGAAATAGTGGTGAATCATCGGCTGGTTCATCCCCGCCTCGCGCGCAATCTTCCGCTGTGAGGCTGCGGCGTACCCGTCACGCAAGACCACCCGTTCAAAGGCGTCGAGAATTTGCCGTCGTCGCTCGTCCGATTTGCTCTGCCGCGCCATGGGCCTGCCTACTCCACTGAAAATCCGGCTGCCGATTATAGACAGTATCGGATTCGGCCGATATGATCCAAAATATATCGATCGATAAATATAAAAACACACATGGAAAGTATCAGGAAGCCCTTATGAAGCGAAAGCTGCTCTACCTCACCTGTTCCCTGTTGGCCGTCGCCCTGGTGGCAGCCGCGATTAATGCCCAGACTCTGCGCCGCCTCTACCACACCGTCACACTGTTTGATGACGACGTTATCGTTGGCAACTTCTCCAATATGGACCAGCTGTTCGACGCCGTCACCATAGATGCCAGCGCCCCGGTTACGGTTTTTGGCCATTCACCGCAACCGCTGCCCAGCGAGTTCCAGCATGACGGCACACCCCGCGTTACCCGGGATTTCCTCGCCGATACCAACACCACCGCACTGCTGGTACTGAAAGATAACGACATCACCTTCGAGGAGTATTACCGGGGCACCAATGCCGGGGACCGCCGGATTTCTTGGTCAGTTGCCAAGTCCTTCCTGTCTGCTCTGTTTGGCGTTGCCGTCGCCGAGGGCAGCATTGGCAGCCTGGACACCCCGGTCAGTGACTATGTCCCCAGCCTCAAAGGCACCGGCTACGACGGCGTTGCCATCAAAGATGTACTGCAGATGTCCAGCGGAGTTCGCTTTGACGAAGATTATGCCCGCTTCAATTCAGACATTAACCGCTTTGGCCGTCTGATGGCCCTCGGTGGGTCACTGGATGAATTCGCCACCACCCTTGAACGGGAGCGGCAACCCGGCACCTACCTGCACTACGTCAGCATCGACACTCACGTTCTGGGCATGGTGTTGCGGGCCGCCACCGGACGGGAAATCACGGACTATTTCAACGATAAACTCTGGTCCCGCCTGGGGGCTGAAGACAGCACCCTGTACCTGGTCGACGCCGTTGGCGAACCGATGGTCCTGGGCGGACTGAATATGAGAACCCGGGACTTCGCCCGTTTTGGCAGCGTTTACCTGAACAATGGCTTCTGGAACGGACAGCAGATCGTCACCCCGGAGTGGGTGGCCGCCTCGGTCACACCCGATGCCCCGCACCTGATGCCCGGAGAGCGGGACACCTCCGACCTGAGCCTGGGCTACGGTTACCAGTGGTGGATTCCGGAAGATGCCGACCAGGAATTCATGGCCATCGGCATCTATGACCAGTTTATCTACGTCAACCAAAAGGCCGGTGTGGTGATCGTCAAAAACTCAGCCAACACCCACTTCACGGAAGACAACTTCAGCTCCATGCGGGAAACGGTGTCGATGTTCCGGGCCATCGCGGACTCAGTGGCCACAAGCGGCGACCAAGACACATCCCTGGCAGCAGCTCAGCAATGACCCTGCAACGTTGGACTGGCCGGCCTCTGTTGCGCCAGCCAGTCCAACGCGGCCTTACACCCCCACGATCAGTGACTGACCGCAGCGGCCATTAGTGGTCCTGCCTGCTCGTCCGTCAGGGCGGGGCTGATTTCCATATGCAGCAGGTCATTCCATTCCAGGGCAAACTGCTGTAATGCGACGGGACTGTCCGATTCCAGAACCGCAAAGCCAGCGCTCTGTCCGGCGATAAACCAACGCCCCAGAAGGGCGACACCTTCGGGAGGTTTGCCACCAGTTTCCAGGAAGCGCTTGATGGCCTCGTTTCGGTCTTCGGAATTCAGGGTCCATTGACAGATGAATAACATAAGCCACCCCCAATGTTCGGCTGGCACGCCTCGAAACCCTTACTGTAAGTCTAGTACAGCCCGCCAACCGCTGCCGCCTCAAAGGGCGCAAGGCTGGGGTGCCAGTAGCATGTCCATACGCTGAAGGTAATCGGCAAATACCGGGTGATTCAGGGCGTGACGCCGGATGGGAGTATCCTGGGGAACCCGCAACAGGTTAAACAGAAAGGCGTAGACGGTGGCGTCGTACTCAGTTGGCGCCCCGCCCACTGCAAACGGGTGGCGACCCAACGCCCAGGCCAGAGCGTCCAGATCTGCCGCCGCACGGGCATAGACTTCCGGCGTCGGGCAGCGGCCAAAACCCTGCCCCTTCAGGGCCGCAATCACCCCACGACGGGCAACATGGGGCACCAGACTGCTGACGCCCGGCGGCAGGCTCTGGAAGAACTCGACACGGGTTTCCGCCCAGTAGGCATCGTCCATCCAACGTGAGTAGAGCATGGAAAAATACAGACTCTCCTCACACAGCTGGCGCAACAGGTGCCCGGTGGTGATCTGCTCGTCGGTCAGAGGACTGCCAAGGGGGTAATCCCGCCGTAGGCCAAGGTACGCCAGGATTTCCCGGCTATCGGCAATGGTGCGACCGTCATCAACAATATACGGCAGCTTGCCCCTCGGCGCCTTGAACGGCGGTGTTGGACAGAGCCGGTAATCAATCCCGGCCAGCCGGCAATAGGTTTCTACCTTGAGGCAGAAAGGGCTGGCATTCACTCCCCAGGCCAATGGGAATTGGTGAAGATCGATCACGGCGCCACATCCTCATGGTGCTACAACGTCGGTGGTTTACCCGCCTCCCGGCGCCGTGCAACCCATTCCTCCCGAGTTTGCACAGCCTCATCACCGGACAGCGAAGCGATGATGCTAAAGTAACCTGAACCATAAGGGTCCGCCATTACCGTTTCTCGGGAGTTGATCCGCACCACATAAACAGTCTGAACATTCTGGTGATCGAAATCACGCCAATATTGCTCGTCTTTCAGCAGGCTGTAACGATGCCCCTCCAGCGCCCGTGTCACCGCACGGGTATCCGTGCTGCGCGCCCGCTCCACCGCATCCCGGTACTGGTAGACAATGCTATAGGCCGACGCTGCAGCGGATGACGGACGCATGTCGTAGCGCTCGGAGAAGGCTTCAACGAATGCCACCCCGCGCTCATAATTATGTTCATAAGGCAGGTTCCACACCCACGGCGCGCCTCCGACAACCCCCTCCATAATCGTTGGGCCAACCTGGCGAACCATGCCCAGGGTAAGGTTGGGCACCACCACCTGCATGGTCTCGGTCAGCCCCAGTTCATGAGCCAGGTTCACCGCCCGCACCATGTCGTCGCCAAACAGCACCAGTACCAACACCTTCGCATTGGAGGCCTGCGCCTGTTCCAGGGCACCACGGAAATCACTGGTCAGCGCCCGGGGGAACGGTGTACGGACACCCGGATGCTGAGCCGTATCGGTGGTGTTCGAGAAGGCCCGCAGCGACTCTTCCACCGACCAGCCCCAGGTGTAATCAGCCGTCACGTAGAAGTAGTCATCATCAGCGTGGTTGACGTTGAGGTACTGGCCCAGGGCCCGCGCCGTCATCCAGGCATTGTAGGGCTCACGAAACATGTGCCGGTGGCCTTCACTACCAGTGGTGGCATTGGAATAGGTGAGGGTACCGAAATAGAGCCGATCCCGTTCGCGGGCAGCCTGTCCCGAGGCGATGGCGACCGCACTGGAAACACCGCCGAAAACCATCTCCACACCCTCGCGATCGATCAACTCAGCGGTGTTGTCCGCTCCCTGATCCGGCTCGCCCCGGGTGTTGCGAATGACCAGTTCCAAAGGGCGGCCCATTACCCCCCCCGCCTGGTTGATTTCTTCCACAGCAAGAAATGCCCCCAGCCGTTGTTGCAGGCCCTGGTCTTTGTAGCGACCAGTTTGAGGATAATTGAAGCCTATCTTGAGGGGCTCGGCGGTCACACCGGTGCTGGTCATCACCAGCAGACAAACCGTTAAGAGCAGCTTTCTAAAATACATGTTGGCAGGTCTCCAGTTGGCAACAACGACTGACCACCCGCTCCTGCACCTCTCAGCCGGCCAAAGTTGTCAGCATTTATAGTTCCTTATTCGATCGATTAGTGTCAGCACCCGGTAGCGAACCAACAATGGGACTTAGGTGGAAGATTGGGTAACAGATCGAAAGCGGCGGTAAGGATGTGTTTCACCCGCACCAGAGGCATTGATCTGGCTCAACAATTGGAAAACTATCTACCCCGGTACGCGCTTTTATCGCCATGACCGGCGCGAAGACAAGATCATTGCCCACAAACCCGCCCAATACGCTTAAAATGGTCGGCCCTAATCAAACCCGGCCCGAGCCATGCGACAAACCTTCGAACTTACCGTCACCGAGCCCCAGACCGCCGCCGACGCTTTGGCAGAACACACTGGCCTGTCCAAGGGGCGAATCAAGGACGCGATGACCAAAGGCGCCTGCTGGTGGACCTATAAAGGGAAACAGCTGCGACTGAGGCGGGCGACCAAGGCGATGCAGCCCGGTATCCGGATGACCCTCTACTACGATGACAAGGTGCTGGCACTGAAGCCCTCGCCCGCTGAATGCCTGCTCGACAACAAGCGTTACAGCGTCTGGTACAAACCCCACGGCATGCTCGCCCAGGGCTCCCAGTGGGGCGATCACTGCAGCCTGCTGCGCTGGGCTGAACAGAAAACCGGCCGCGACTGCTTTCTGGTACACCGGCTGGATGCCGATGCCGCCGGTCTGATGGTCATCGCCCACGACCCCAAGGCCGCCGGAGAACTGTCCAAGCTGTTTCAGGGCCGCACCATCCGCAAGGTCTACCAGGCCTGGGTCTGTGGACAACTTGCGGCAGACGATCGGCTGATTGAGGCGCCGGTTGAGGGTAAAGCCGCGGTGAGCCGAGTAAGCACCCTGAGCCAGGCCGACAACCAAACCCTGGTTTCCGTCACCATCGAAACCGGACGCAAGCATCAGATTCGCCGTCACCTTGCCGGCATTGGCCACCCGATTGTGAGCGACCGGTTGTATGGCCAGGGCACACCACAGCCCCTGCAGCTGGTTGCCGTTGAACTGGAATTCCAGTGCCCGCTAAGGCACCGGCCGGTCCGTATAACGCTGCCGGAACAGCTGCAACTGGCCCCACAGGCAGAGACCTGAACGGCCGCCGCCAATGCCGCTTGCCAACCAGGCTGATATTTAACAATTTAGCATTTGTAACCTTTAGCATGATCCGCTAATTTCCCAGCTTATTTTCCAGGACGCTGACCGTACAACCACCGGTTCAGGGATTCGTTTAACTCAGAAGGGATAGGCAATGGGCGCGTTACGTTTTATAGCAGGTGGGTTGGCACTGACCCTGACGATGGTGGCCAGTGCCGATGAAGTGATCGTCGATGACCTCATCGTCCAAAGCAGCATGTGCGTGGGAGCGGACTGTGTCGATGGCGAAGACTTCGACTTCGATACGCTGCGACTGAAATCACCCACCCCGCAAATCCACTTCTGGGATACCAGCAATTCTGCCAGTTTTCCCTCGGAAGACTGGAGCATGGGCATCACCGACGGCGGCATGGCATCACGGACCTCGTTCTTTATTCGCAGTGAAACGGCCAGCCAGGACGTCCTGGTGATCTCGCCGGACGGCGATGTCGCCCTGGGCACTGGTGCCGAACTGGTTGAAGGCGCTGTTTCGGTGGGTAACCTGGGCAGTGAACGGCGTGTCAGCCACGTCGCGGATGCCGTCAACGACACCGACGCGGTCAACCTGCGCCAGTTCGAGGCATTCCAGACAACCGCCGAGGCAGCGACACAACAGGACATTGAGGCACTGAACAACCGCCTGGACGGTTTTGAGGCCCGGATGGCCGCGTTGCTGGATCGCCTGGATCGTGTTGCGGATAAAGTCGCACAGACACAGGCCATCGACCAGGACGGTGACCCATGGCACTGACACGCACCCTGGCGGTAACGATGGTGCTGGCGCTTGGCGCCCCAGCTTCCGCAGACGTGATCAAGGCTGACGATGTTGTGGTACAGGGCAACCAGTGCCTTGGCATTGACTGCGTAAACGGCGAAGCCTTCACCGACCACAGCCTGGTGCTCAAGGAAAACAACCTGCGCATTCGCTGGCTGGATACTTCCGCCACCACCGAGACCGTTCGCCACGACCGGGAAAATGGCTACCTCGACGGCGAGCTGGGCAATTCCTGGCGCGTTGATGCTAACGAGTCGGCCAATGGTGGTGATAGCCGGTTCTACATCCAGCTCTATGGCACCGAAAAAGTGGCGGTCATCAGTGACGGCACCGCGCCGGATTACGATTGCAGTGACCCATTTAACCCCGTTGTCGTCGGAACCATCCCGGCCGGGCAGCAGGCGGAAGCCGCAAATTGCGCTCCCTTGACCGATTACGCCCGGCTCACCGGCGTCGAACTGTCCAGTACCGCCAACGGGGGCGTGTCCATTGGGGGTGACAGCGAGCTGGCGGATGGCGAAGTCAGCGTCGGCAGCAACACGGTCCTGCGTCGCCTGGCCCAGATCGCTAACGCCATCGCCCAGACCGATGTGGTCATCAAGTCCCAGATGGAAGCCAGCCTGATCACCGAACAGCAGGCCACGGCCGATGATATTGAATCAATGCTGGACGACATCGAATCCCAGGTCGCAGCACTCGAACGTCAGGCGTTTGCCCCCCATAGAACCAATAATGGCGGCGGCGGAGCAGGCCACTGGCTGGTCCTCGGCCTGCTGCCACTGTTGTGGTTCCGCAAACGGCGCCGGTAGCCCTTTCCCAGGGCTGTCCGGGACCTGTCCCACGCACAGGCCCAACACCTGCTTTGCGCAATCCGATATACTGTTGAGCCCTCGGCCCTGATCTTCGGGCCGAGGGCAGTCAACGCCGGAACGAACAACAAACCGGGCAACGGGCCACTTTTCAGGAGCGCGCAATGAGCGACACCATCACCAATACCTTTCACCACACTCTCCCCAACGCCGATGGCTACTTTGGCGAGTACGGTGGCAGCTTTATTCCAGACCAGCTCAAGGCGGTGATGGACGAGATCACCGAGGCCTACCTGGAGATCCGTGAAGACCCTGAATTCCGCCGCGAACTGGCTGAGCTCTACAGCCATTACGTTGGCCGTCCCAGCCCGGTGTTCCACGCCAAGAACCTCAGCCGCAAGTTCGGTGCCGACATTTTCCTCAAGCGGGAAGATCTGAACCACACCGGTGCCCACAAGATCAACCACTGCCTGGGTGAAGCCCTGCTCGCCAAGAAGATGGGCAAGAAGAAGTTAATTGCCGAAACCGGTGCCGGTCAGCATGGTGTGGCACTGGCGACCGCCGCTGCGCTGGTGGGCCTGGAGTGCGATATCTACATGGGTGAAGTGGATATCAAAAAAGAGCACCCCAATGTGGTGCGTATGGCGATCCTCGGCGCCAAGGTCATTCCCGCCACTCATGGCCGCAAGACGCTTAAAGAAGCCGTCGATGCGGCGTTCGAAGCCTACCTGAAAGACCCCATTACCCAACTCTACGCCATCGGTTCCGTGGTCGGGCCCCATCCGTTCCCAATGATGGTGCGGGATTTCCAGTCCATCATCGGTAACGAAGCCCGTACCCAGATGCAGACACAGACCGGCAAACTGCCGGATAACGTGGTGGCCTGTGTCGGTGGCGGCTCCAATGCCATGGGCATTTTCTCCGCATTCCTTGATGATCCGTCCGTCAAGCTTTGGGGCGTTGAACCCGCTGGCCGGGATCTGAACACCGAGGGTGAACACGCGGCCACCATGACCAAAGGCGAGCCGGGCATCATGCATGGCTTTAAGTCGTACATGCTGAAAGATGCCGACGGCGAACCGCAGGAAGTCTACTCCGTGGCCAGTGGCCTGGACTACCCCTCCGTCGGGCCCCAGCACAGCTTCCTCAAGGACAGTGGCCGGGTCAGCTACGACGCCATCAACGACCAGGAAGCCATCGACGCGTTCTTCGAGCTGTCCCGCTCCGAGGGCATCATCCCGGCCATCGAGTCGTCACACGCGGTCGCCTACGCCCTGAAACTGGCCAAGGCTCACCCGGGTGAAAGCATCCTGGTGAACCTGTCCGGACGTGGCGACAAGGACATCGACTTCGTGGTCGAGCACTACGGCGACGCCTATGGCGTCAACCTCGCCAACTAAACCGCGGCTTCACGCAGGGTGCGGGCGGCCGCCACCATGTTCTCCAGGGCTGGTACCACTTCCTGCCAGCCCCGGGTTTTCAGGCCGCAATCCGGGTTGATCCACAGCCGTTCCGCGGGAATCCGCTGGGCGGCCTTGGTCATCAACCCGACAATCTCATCGTGGCTGGGGATGTTCGGCGAATGGATGTCGTACACCCCTGGCCCGATGTCATTGGGATACTGGAAGCGGTCGAATGCCGCCAGCAGCTCCATATCCGACCGTGACGTTTCGATGGTAATGACGTCTGCATCCATCCGGGTAATGGCCTCGATGATGTCATTGAACTCCGAATAACACATGTGGGTGTGGATCTGGGTCGTATCCGCCACACCATTGGCCGCCAGACGGAAGGCATCCACCGCCCAGTCCAGGTAGTCCTGCCACTGCGACCGCTTCAACGGCAAACCTTCCCGCAAGGCGGCCTCGTCGATCTGGATGATGTTCACCCCGGCCCGTTCCAGGTCCAGCACTTCATCACGGATCGCCAGGGCGAGCTGGATACAGGTGACCGAGCGTGGCTGGTCATCGCGGACAAAGGACCAGTTGAGCATGGTGACCGGACCGGTGAGCATGCCCTTGACTGGCTTGTCGGTGAGCGCCTGTGCATAACGAATCCAGTCCACGGTCATCGCATTCGGGCGCTGAATATCACCATACAGGATCGGCGGCTTGACGCAGCGGGAGCCGTAGGACTGGACCCAGCCAAACTGGCTGAAGGCATAGCCGTCCAGCTGTTCGCCAAAGTACTCCACCATGTCGTTTCGTTCCGCCTCACCATGGACCAGTACGTCCAGCCCCAGCGCTTCCTGCTCGCGGATACAGCGGGCAATCTCGTGCTGGATGCAGGCCTGGTAGCGGCGCTCGTCCAGCTCGTCCTGACGGTAGCGGCGACGAATCTGACGGATATCACCGGTCTGAGGGAAGGAACCGATGGTGGTGGTTGGGTATGGCGGCAGGCTGAGCCGATCCTGCTGCAGGCGGATACGCTCGGAAAACACACTCTGCCGTTGACCCCAGCGCCCATCCACCGACTGCAAACGGGCCTTGACCGCCGCCCGGTTGACCCGGTCCGACTCACGGCGGCTACGCAGCGCCTCGGCGTTGGCCGCCAACACTTCCTGCACCGCGTCCCGGCCCTGGTTCAGCGCCGTCGCCAGCGTCGTTAACTCATCCAGCTTCTGGCGGGCGAAGGCCAGCCATTGCCGGATCTCCGGATCGATCCGTTGTTCCGAATCGAGATCCACCGGTACGTGCAGCAGGGAACAGGTGGGGGCCAGCCACAATCGGTCACCCAGCTTTTGTTGCAGCGGCTCCAGCTGATTGAGCAGGGCATTGAGATCACTCTTCCAGATGTTACGACCGTTGATCACCCCCAGCGACAGCACCCGTTCGTCCGGGAGTTGATTAGCCAGGCGCTCAACGTGGTCGAGGTTGGCCAAGGCGTCCAGGTGCAAACCGTCGACCGACAGGGTCCGGGCCAGTTCAAGGTTATCCGCCAAGCGGCCGAAGTAGGTGGTCAGCAGCTTCTTCGGCCCCACCCCGGCAAGAGCCTTGTAGGCCAGGTGGAAGGCCCGCTGCCAGGCTTCCGGCAGTTCGGTGACCAGAATCGGTTCGTCCACCTGCACCCACTCCACACCCGCCTGGCCGATTGCCTGGAGCAAGTCCGCATACACCGGCAGCAGGTTATCCAGCAGCGCTAATGGATCACTGCCATCCTTGGCCTTACCCAGCCAAAGATAGGTAAGCGGCCCAATAATCACCGGCTTGACCGGTACATCCTGCTTCTGGGCCTCTTCAATCTGGGCCAGCAGACGTGCCGGATTGAGGGTGAAGGTGGTGTCGGCGGAGAACTCTGGCACGATGTAGTGGTAGTTGGTATCGAACCACTTGGTCAGCTCGCCGGCAGCCACCACCCGCTCACTGGAATCTGCCGGAGCCCGGCCGCGGGCGGTACGGAAATAGGCGGTCAGTTCATCGCCGCCCAGCTCCCGCACCCGAGGCGGCAGGTTGCCCAGGGTCACGCTCATATCGAGGATCTGATCGTACAGCGAGAAATCCCCCACTGGCTGCCAGTCCAGGCCGGCCTGCAACTGCCAGTGGTCTTTCCGCAGGCCGCCAGCCAGCGTCAGTAGCTCATCGGCAGACAGACCGCCGCGCCAATGGTCTTCCAGTGCAAATTTCAGCTCTCGCCGCGCGCCAATGCGCGGGAAACCCAGGTTGTGTGTAATTGCCATGATCCATCCATCCCGTTGAAAAGGGGTTATTGAAGATGGAAATCAGGTTAGGGTTTTTAATCGATGAAAAATAATGGTAATTAGTCATCAATCAATGAATAAAATTCATCGGAATGGAGGCCTGGCACCCGATGCTGGAACGATCTCACCTGGCAATCCTCAGGGAAGTGGACCGCTGTGGCACACTGACAGACGCCGCCGAACGACTGTGCCTGACCCAGTCCGCCCTCAGCCACGCCATCAAGAAACTGGAACAGCAGCTGGGCACAACAGTGTGGGTGAAGGAGGGGCGGCAGCTACGGCTCACCCGCGCCGGCCACTACCTGCTGGGACTGGCCAACCGGCTGCTGCCCCAGTTCGAGCATGCCGAGGTGCTGATGCAGCAGTACGCCGCCGGCCAGCGCGGTACCCTGCGCATCGGGATGGAATGCCACCCCTGCTACCAGTGGCTGTTGAAAACGGTCACTCCGTTCCTGGCGGCCTGGCCGGATGTGGACGTGGATGTGAAGCAGGCCTTCCAGTTTGGCGGCATGGCGGCGCTGTTTGGCTACGACATTGATGTACTGATCACCCCGGACCCGCTGTTCAAGGACGGCATTGCCTTCACCCCGGTGTTTGACTACGAACAGGTGCTGGTGGTGGGCAACGGCCACCCGTTGGCCTCAAAAGGCCGGGTGCTGCCTGAGCAACTGGCCTCGGAAACCCTGATCAGCTACCCGGTCGAGATCGACCGGCTGGACGTCTTCAACCAGTTCCTGCTGCCGGCCGGATGCAGCCCGAAACAGCACAAGACCCTGGAAACCACCGACATCATCATGCAGATGGTGGCGGCGGGCCGCGGCGTGGCCGCGTTCCCCAACTGGCTGGTGGATGAATACCGGCACAAAGTGCCGGTCACCCCCCTGCGCCTGGGCGCACAGGGCATCCAGAAGCAGATTCATGTTGGCGTCCGCGCCGACGACAATGACCTGGATTTTATCCAGGGGTTCATCGAGATCGCCCATCAGAGCAACAACCTACGCGCCTGAGCCGTCGTGCCGGAATCAGCCGCAGGCTTTGGCGATGAGTGCCTGAAAGGCCCCGCTCACCCGCAGGTAGACATCGCCTGGGCAGGTTGCCAGCGTCCGGCCATCGATCGCTCTGACCGGAATCAACCGGGCCCCGCTCCCGCACAGGAAGCACTCCCGGGCGTTGTAGAGGTCGTAGCCGGTCAGTGACTGCTCACGACAGGGAATGCCTTCCGCCACCGCCAGCTCCATCACCGTTTCCCGGGTAATGCCGCCCAGCGCCCCGTCTTGCAGGGGAGGCGTCAGCAAGTGCGTGCCATCAAAGATAAACAGGTTTTCGGCACTGCATTCGGCCACCTGGCCAAACTGGTTGAGCAGGATCGCTTCATCCACCTTTGCCGCATTGGCCTCGGCCCGGGCGAGGATGGAGTGCAGGTAATTGAGCGTCTTCACCCGCGGGTCCAGGCCAGAGCCCACCATTCGTTTGATGCTGCTGGTGATCAGGGTAATGCCCTGCTGGCGCGCCTCGTCACTGACCAGGGCCAACGGCGAGGCCAGGATGAACACGCTCGGCGACCGACAGTTGGCCGGGTTCAGCCCCAGATCCCCTTCGCCCCGGGTCACCAGGATGCGCAGGTAGCCCTGATCCTGGCCGGAATGGTCGATGCAATCGGCCACCGCTTGCGCCAGGTCGTCCTCGCTGTAGGGAATGTCGATGGCCAACGCCCGCAGTGACCGGCGCAGGCGCTGCAGGTGGCGGTCCAGACGGAAGGGACGACGACCATAGAAGCGCAGGCCCTCGAAGCAGCCATCCCCATAGAGCAGCCCATGGTCAAACACCGACACCACGGCATCAGCCGTACCGACCATCTGGCCGTTTTTCCAGTAAGGAGTGGGGGAAGGGCTGCGGGTTTGTGCTGGTGCGTCCATGGTTGCCTGCCTCGAGTTGGGGAATGAGAGTGAGTGCAATAGAGTACGCCGCGACCTGAGGCAGGCCGAGCGAGAAAGTCTCAGTCAGGGGTGAGAAAAACTCACGTACAGGCCAGGCCCCGTGGAATGGGGTAATCTATCCATCCACACGCTCTATCCACACCATCCAGACACTCGGGAGACGGATCGGCCCATGCGCATTCCTGTTCCACTCAACGCCCTGCGCGCTTTCGAGGCGGCGTCACGACACCTGTCCATCAAGGGCGCGGCGGAAGAACTCGGTGTCACGCCATCGGCGGTGAGTCACCAGATCCGGTCGCTGGAAGATACCCTGGGGGTGGAACTGCTGCGGCGCGTCGGGGCCGGGCTGCAGATGACCGAAGCCGGCCGGCAACTGGCACCGTCGCTCAACCAGGGCTTCCAGCGCATTGCTGAAGGCGTCGCCCAGATGCGGGATCAGCGCCAGTCCGGCCCATTGCGGCTGAACATGTTACCGGCCTTCGCCACCAATTGGCTGTCCCCCAGGCTTCACCGCTACCCATTCGAGCGAGAAGGCTTTTCCCTCGATATCTCCACCACCCAGGACGACGTCGACCTCGCAGCAGGCGCAGCAGATGCCGGCATTTGGTATGGCACCGGACAATGGCCCGGGCTGAATGCCGAGTTGCTGTTCGAGGCCCAAATCGACCTCTACGCCAAACCCGGTTTCGCCACGGGCAGCCACGCTGAACGGGTTGCCAGGATCCAGTCCGCCAATCTGTTTATCTCCCGCCATTGCCTGAACTGGCGACAATGGTTACACAACCTGCCTGGCGGTCCCGTCGAACCGGGCATGATCACTACGGTGGATTCCGGCGGCCTCACCCTGCAAGCGGCGGCCGATGGAGTTGGCGTCACGATTGCGGTATGCGAGCTGGCCCACAGTGCGGTACGGGCCGAACGACTGGAATCGGTGTTCAACAACCCGGTCAATGACGGCGCGGGGTTTTACCTGGTGTACCCGGACGGGCTACGGGAAGACCGACGCTTGGAATTGCTGCGCAAGTGGCTGCACTCGCAGGTATAGCGACACTCCTTTCACAACCGTTGTGCCCGCCATTCACTGGGTGTCACCCCCATCCAGGACTTGAAGGCACGGGTGAAGTTTGCCGGGTCGTTGTAGCCCAGTAATTCACTGATGCGCTGGATTTCCAAGTCGGGATTAGCCAGCAGCTGGCAGCCATCACGGCAGCGAGCTTCTTCCAGCATATCCCGGTAGCTTTGACCCTGATCCTGCAAACGTCGGCGCAGGGTGCGCGGCGTCAGGTGCAACTTGTCCGCCAACTGTTCCGGCGTCGGGTAGCCACCCCCCTCTAACGAAAGCGCCGCGCGGGTCTGCCGGACCACATCGTCCACCGCATCAAGCAGGGCGTTTTCCCGCTCACACTGAGCGATGGCCTGGGCCAGGGCTTCGGGGTTGGCGGTCGGGAGCGGCTGGTCCAGCCAACTGCGGTCGCCCTGTAACACGATCCCTGCCCGAGGCATGTCAAAATGAACGGCCGGCAGTTGCGGTTGCCAACGCTGGAAACCGGCCGGCTCTGCTCCCTGCAGCCAGATTTCGCTGCTGGCCGGCAGCATTGGGAGCACGAACTGCATTCCTCTATACATACTGGTCAACATGGAACTGAACGCCAGGTCCCGAAGCGCTGACGGCATGGGCAATTCCGGCACCAGCTCAAAGAACGGGGCATCATTGGTTTCGGACACCATCAGCAATACGCCTCGGCCCCGAACGTGCCAGAACCGCTCCAAGATGGTGAGTGCCTCCCGAGCTGTCGACGCGCACATCAGGGCATAACCCAAACTGCCGTGGGCAGTCAGGGGCAACCGTAAACCATTCTGGAACCCCAGGGTCGGATCGCCGGTCAGGCAGAGGCTGGCCAGGAGAACCTTCCAGGTTTCCAGCAGAGACAAACGACCGGCGGGGTCATCCAGGATATTGGCGGGGAGGCCCGCGTACCTGAGCACCTGTTCCCGGCTCACGCCATAATCCTGCGCCACCTCCACAAACATGCGGGGATAGGTCACAGGTTGGTTTACCTGGTGCATCCAGGGAGGCTGGACGTCCAGGCCATTCAAGACGTCCAATTCAGACACACTGGCCACCAATGACAAGAGCTTTGTCCACGCAGCATCTCACGCACCAGAAGGACCTACCAGTACTGTAGGGGCCAGACTACAAAAAATGTGAGATTCTCAGGAGTCCTGTCATGAACGCCATCGCAACGATTGCCCGTGCCGCCGGTTCCCGTCTGAAGTCCGCCACACCTGTCGGTATGATTCCCCAGATCCGACGCCCGGAATTCGACTTTTCCAGCGACATGCCCAAATACTGGTGGGACAACAACCCCGCTAAAACACTGCTGCTGGCCGCTCTGTCCTCGGGCTTCCCACCGGGTGAACGGTTCTTTATCGACTCCGTGCGCCATTATCAGGACCGCATCACCGACCCCGAACTGCAACAGGCCATCCGGGGCTTTATCGGCCAGGAGGCCCACCACTCGAAAGAGCACAAGGCGCTGAACGGGTACCTGCAGGAGCAGGGGATCAACCTGCAACGCCTGGAGCGCGAGATCCAGGACTTCATGGACTGGATGCGGGAAAAGTTCACGCCGGAACGTCAGCTGGCCCACACCGTGGCCGTTGAACACTTCACCGCGTTAATGGCCGAGGAGTTCCTCCTCAAGTACGACGCCCTTGACGAGATGGACCCACGCATCGCGCCAATCTGGGCCTGGCATGCCATTGAGGAATCGGAGCACAAGGCGGTCGCCTTTGACGTCTACAAATCCATTGGCGGCAGCGAATGGGTACGTCTGTCGGAAATGCTTGTGGTCAGCGTGGTGTTTCCGGTGTTCACCAGTATTCACCTGACGCAGCTGATGAGAGAAGACGGCCAGCTTTACAACCTGAAAGCCTGGAGCAGCCTGCTGAACTACCTGTGGGGCAAGCCCGGTGTGTTCCGCAAACTGCTGCCGTCTTATTTCAAGTACTACAGCCCCAGCTTCCACCCCTGGAACCATGACGCCCGGGGGCTGGTGGAGAAAGCCAAGAGACGGTGGCTTAGCAAGCTGAACTGAATCAGATCTCCAGTGCTGCCGGCCGGGTTCCGTGCCACACCGGCAGCGCCATGTCTTCCGGCTCCTCGTTGGGGCCGCCGGTTCGGCTCTTGAAAGCACCTTCCTCAATGGGGATCCGATAGAGTGCGGTCGCCTTGCGCTCTTTGGTGTTGGGTTCCCGTACCTGATCCCAGCGACCGGGTTCCAGCTGGTTGATGATCGCTTTGAAGGCCTCATCAAACTCCCCGTTATCCACAACCCGAGCCGCCTGACCGAACAACACCAGGGACTGGTAGTTGGCACTGTGATGGAAGGCCGACTTGCTCATCACCCATTCCTCAGTCACCGCAAAGGAAATGCACAGCTGGTCACCGGCATCCAGTCGTTGCGATAGCCGCCCACCGTTGAGGGTGTGCAAGTAAAGGGTGTCGTCCCGCCGCCATACCGTCATGGGGATGATTCTGGGCTCCCCATCCTCAACGAAGGCCACATGTCCCGTCTTCAGACGGTCTATCAGAGCATAGGCCGGTTCACGCTCATAACTGGCCCGCTTGGCTGCCCGCTTGACCCGACTGCGGGGGCAGCAACTCAATGGCGATGAGGTCTTCGGGATCGTTTCCATGGCTGTCATCAGATACTCCTTGTCGATGTGGGATAGCTCTATTAGAAGCAACATCTGATACCATCGGAAGATCCAGATTATGAATAACCATGGGACCAGTTGGTGGAGCATGCCCGATGATCGACGACATCCGTTTTGAGGGCAGCGCGCCCCTGCAACAACAGCTCTACCAGCAGCTGAGTGCCCGCATCCTTCACCAGCGCTTTCCGCCGGGAAGTCGCTTGCCCGCCAGCCGTCTCCTGGCCGCAGACCTTGGCATCAGCCGCAACACCGTCAATGCGGTTTACGACCAGCTCAAGGCCGAAGGTTTCCTGCAAAGCCGGGCAGGCAAGGGCATCTTTGTCCACGAAGACATCAACCATCGACGCCTGTTTGAGCAACAGGCCGACACCAGCCCCATCGCCAGCGCCGCCCTGCCGCCGTTGCCCGACCCCCGCCTTGGTGCTCCCGCTGGTACACTACGTGCCGATGGTAAAGCCTGCCTGCCGTTCTCGCCTGGGCTTCCGGACCTGGAGGCCTTTCCCATTCGGGCCTGGAACCGGGTCTTGCATCATCAGGAAAGCCGGTTAGCCCTGCGGGGATACGGCGACTTTCAGGGCTATCGCCCCTTGCGCCAGGCAATTGCCAGCTACCTCAGATCGTCCCGCGGCCTGCGTTGCGGCGAACACCAAGTCATTATCACCAATGGCGCCCAGCAGGGGCTGTCCCTGATTGCCGATGTGTTCCTGCAGCCGGGTGACCGGGTGCTGAGCGAAAACCCTGGCTATCGCGGAGCCCGTTATGCCCTTGAACGCCATGGCAGCACCCTGATTCCGGTGCCCCTGAAGCAGCAGGTGCTCGATGTCGAGGCGCTCACCCGCCTCGGACCCGCCAAGCTGTTGTACTGCACCCCAACGCACCAGTACCCCATGGGCGGCATCCTGGATATTTCCCAGCGCATGGCCCTCGTGCAATGGGCCATGCGCAATCAGACCTGGATCATTGAGGACGACTACGACAGTGAGTTCCACTTCTACAATAAGCCCTTTGCTGCCATCCAGGGTATGTTCGACAACGCGCCGGTGCTGTACGTCGGCAGTTTCAGCAAAACCCTGCTACCGGGCTTGCGGGTGGGGTACCTGGTCGTGCCGGAGGCGTTGGTGGAAGCGTTTGTCTGGCATAAACGGATCAGTGGCGGCGAAACCCCGTTGCTGAGCCAGGCGACCATTGCCGAGTTCATGGACAGCGGTCAGTTCAGCCGACACCTGCGGCGAATGCGCCAGCTTTACCGGGACAAATGGTCCCATTTCCAGGCACGGGTTACGGAACACCTCAGCGGACTGGTCACGCCGGTGGCGGAAAGCGCCGGCATGCATCTGGTGCTGGAGGGCGCCTTCGACGATGCCGAGGTCAGCAGCAAGCTGCGCAATCTGGGCTATGGCAGTACCCCGCTCAGTGCTCATTTCATTGGCACCGCTAGCCGCCAGGGATTGGTCATGGGGTTTGCCAGCGCCAACGCGGCGCAAATCGACGGCTGCGTTGAGGCGCTGGCATCAGTGCTTTCGGCAGGCCAGGGCCGCGCCTGAGCGGCAGCCCTGGGGGGTTGCATCAGTCAGAAAGTATCGATCAGCGGGTACCGTTCGCCATCATGTCCTGCACGATTTGCTCAGTATTGAAGTCGACACTTCGCTGCCGCGGGGGGAACTCCTCAAACGATTTGAAAAAGCTCTGTACCACCGCCATGGCCGGTGTCAGCGCCCAGGAGCGGTTTTCCTGCCATTCATCAAAGCCCCGGGCGTCATGGAAGCGCTCGAACGGGTCCAGGTCGAGCCGGGTGATTAACGGGCTGGTCAACCGGTTCTGTACCCCGTTAAACCACTGGTCCTGCTCGGTGAACAAGAACTTCCACTCGCCATAGCGTAATCCATGGAAAGTGGTTTCCGTGAAGAAGAAAAACTCCAGGCGATTGCTCGGTCCGCTTTGGGTCAGGATGGGGGTCTGGTCGTAGCCATCAAGGTGTACCCTGTACTCGGTATCACCGATGTCCAGCCCCTCCAGCAGGTCCTCCTTGAGATCCGGTTGGCCAAGCTGGGCCATGATGGTGGGCACCCAGTCTTCCATGGTCATGAGTTCACCGGTGGTGGTATCCGCCGGAATCAGTCCCGGCCACCTCACCAGCATCGGCACCTTGAAGCCACCTTCGTAACCTCCCACGCCTTTCTCACCCCGGAACGGATGATTTCCGCCGTCAGGCCAGCTATTCGAAGCAGCCCCGTTGTCGGTAGAGAACATAACGACGGTGTTATCGTCCACCCCCAGTTCTTCCAGCAGGTTCAGCAGCTCCCCAACATCGTCGTCCATTTCCTTCATGCCATCGGCATAGAGGCCAAGGCCGGTGACACCGTCGTAATCCTCGTTGAGGTTGGTGCGGTAGTGCATGCGAGTGGTGTTGTGCCAGACAAAGAAGGGCTTGTCCGCAGCCACCGCTTCGCGGATGAAGCGTTCCGACTGCTCCAACACCTCCTGGTCGAGGTTACGCTGGCGCTCACGACCAAAGCCCCCCAAGTCCTCAATCTCCTGACCACCATCTCCGGTGGCACGGGCATGAATCACTCCGCGCTGGCCAAGACCCGCCTTCGCCATGGCCTCTGTAGGGTAGTCCTCCTGTTCTTCGTACTCACCGGCATTCAGGTGGTAGAGGATACCGAAGAATTCATCGAAACCATGGTTGGTCGGCAGGTGTTCGTCGCGGTCACCCAGGTGGTTCTTGCCAAACTGGCCGGTCGCGTAGCCCAGCGGTTTGAGCATTTCAGCCAGTGTCGGGTCCTCTTCCTGAAGACCAATGTCCGAGCCCGGAAGGCCAACTGTCGACAAACCCAACCGCAGCGGGTACTGGCCGGTGATGAAGGCCCCACGGCCAGCAGTACAGGATGCCTGGGCGTAGTGGTCCATAAAGGTCATACCACCAGCAGCAATGCGGTCAATGTTGGGGGTTTCGCCCCCCATCATGCCCCGGTGGTAGGCACTGATGTTCCACATGCCGACATCATCACCCCAGATAATCAGAATGTTCGGCCGCTCTGCGGCCTGAGCCAGACTTGCGCCCAGGGTCAGGGTGGCCAATAGCAGTGTCTTCCATATTTGAGTCATCACACCCATCCTTGATTTCGGATTCAAGAACTAGCAAGTATAGTCCATAGCCACCAAACGCAATTCAAATCAAAAGGTTGACGGCCGACGGCAGGTCTCCCCGTACGCCTAGCGGCTGACCAGCTTGCCGGCGTAGCGCTTGGCTCCAGCCCATAGAAAATCCCCGGTATCGCTGAGCGAGGCTTTTCTCATGGCCCGGAGGGTTTGTCCCCGGCTGCGCAGCTTACTCTGGTGGTGAGCCGTCATATCCAGTTTGGCCAAGGCCTCCGCCGCCTCGAAGGCCGCCGTGTGCACGTCTTCCGGCGCCACCACCTGGTCCAGGAAGCCGGCAGCAACAGCGGACTCCGGGGTGAAGGTTTCGGCCAACAGAACCGCACGGGTGAAATGCGCCGGGTTCAGCCGTTGCTGGCAGATCGCCACGGCGGCTTTTGGCATGGTCATGCCGATGGCCACTTCGTTGGTGGCAACTTTGAAGTCACCAGCCACCCCGATCCTGTAGTCGCTGGAGAGCAGCACAAACGCCCCCATCGCCATCGCATGGCCCGTGCAGGCCACCACCACCGGGGTAGGGAACGACATCAACCGAAGCGCCAGGTCAAAGCCACCCCGCAGCATGGCGATCGCATCTGTTCCACCTCGCTTGAGTACCTTGAGGTCGAAACCGGCGCTGAAGATCCCCTCACGTCCCTGCAGCAGAACTACCGCCTGCTCCTGTTCAGCTCGGTCCAACGCCTCGCTGAGCGCGGTTAACATAACCGGGGACAAGGCATTGGATTTGCCATCGTCCAGTGTAATAACCGCGACTGAGCCTTTCCGCTCATAATTCACAGGCTTGTTCGTCATTCACCCCCCTTATCGGCACCAAATCCACAGATCCACCATTGAGTAGTCATAATGGCTGGCGTTGGCCCTCCAGTCCAACTTAGTAGACAAAGTGACCAGTTAGCTTTTCAATCTATTTGATTTCAATTGGTTACAGGGATTTCCAGCTCCAGACAACATGGGCACAATGGCACCATTTTGGGGCGCCAATCACCGCCTGCCCACCATGGACATCTGGAGCAAGACGTACCAATGGACCAGTTCGACAAAGCCAAGATCATTCACTTCGATCGCCACAATACCGACAGCATCCGCCAGGCGCTGCAGCATTACCAGCAACTGCTGGACGACGAGCAGGCCTTCGCCGGCGACGAGTTCTATCGCCATTTCGACGTGGCCTTCATGGACACCAGCGGTGGTGAGCCGGTTTTGCTGAAGCCGAATGAAGTCCGTTATGGCGAATTGGTGGTCGACGCCGTCAGCCTGACCCCGGACGGCCCGTTCACCATGGACGAGCTCTGTTCACGGGACGACTACTACCTGTCCGAGCCGGTCCTGTTTGCCCTGGCGCTGGAACACGACTGCCTTAAAGACGACGTACGCAACACCGCCCAGGCCATCGTCAACCACGCCCGCCGCTGCAACGACACCAACGATATGTGGCTGGACGACATGCGGGTGTTCGGTGCCGAAGCGTTGTATGTGATGGCCCGTCTGGACAGCCCCGATGCGGTCTACCTGGCCCAGTTCTTCATTCCTTACTGGGACGATGAGCACTGCACGGGCTACGAAAACATGCTGTTTTCGCTGATCAGGCACTACGGCTGGTGCGACGACATGATCAAGGCCTTTGTCTGGTGCGACAGCGAGGCCTTCCGCTTTGGTTTCTACGGCTGCTCCTGGGAAAGCTCAAAGGCTCAGTACCAACCCCTCGGCGACTATCTGAAGGCCAACCCGGACGTCTACCCTCGGTTCCAGCAACTCATTCGCGAACGCTTTGCCGCCCAACCGATGCTGGCGCAATACGACGACGAGGATGATCTGGAGAAGGCCAACCCGGTACTGTGGATTTACCGCACCCTGTTCCCGGAGTTCGCCAATCCCGACGAGGCCGATGAAGAAGCCCTGCTGGGTCAGCTCTTCATCCACGACACCCTCGAGAACGAGGCGATGGACCTGCAAGACCTGGTGCAAGGCGCCCTGGGCAGACCGCTGATGACGATCTCGGAAAAGGCCCGTCGCAAGCAGGCGGAGTACGAGGCCTACGAAGACCGTCAACTCAAGCTGCAACGCTTCCTGGGCGGCATCAACATGGTCAACGAATTCCTCCGCAGTTTTGAGGAAGGCCAGGCCCTGATCCACTACACCCGCACCGGCGAAGGGCGCGATGTGTTGGAACGCCTGCCGGACATCAACTTGTGGTCCTACAGCAAGACCCACGCGCCCACCCTGTACGATGTCATCGACAGTGCCTGCTGGAACCGAGGCAGTCACGACAACCTGCTGGAGAACCTGCACGAGGTGCTGGAATACCCCGCCCACGACCTGTTGCACAAGGGCGAGTACCTGGAGACCGAGTTTGAGAACGGCATGATTTCCCGGGTCCGGGTTATCCCCGACCAGGACCGCGTACGCGACGTGATCAACGCCGGTATCATGGTGCGGATCGTGGAGATCTTCCACCACCTGCTGGGAAAGCAACCGCTGTCGGAGGAAGTCTGCGCACTGCTCACCGAGCACGAGGATTACCACCCCGTCCTTACCCGGGAAGGCTTCCTCGCTCGCTTTGATCCCGACGGTAATGTGCCGGCCCAGGAGGATTCCAGCCTCAGTCGCCGCGAACAGCGCCAGCTTGCCGAGGCCCTCGGCGAGTTCGAAGATATGGACGAGCACATCCACCGGGACCTGCTGGAACAGGTCAACGCCAGTTTCACCCGCCGCGAGCTGATCGACTTCAACTATTGGCCGGAACCCAGCCTGGGCACCGATTGTCTTGCCGCCTACCTGCTCTACAAAGACTTCCACAACCGTGTCGGCGATGCTCATACCCAGGCCCTGCACAGCCGCCTGCAGGACGGTGTATTCCAGCGCGCCCTGACACTGATGCTGCGACGGGCAGAAGTTCCGGGAGAAGGCCGAGACGAGTCAGTGGGCTTCAGCCCGGAGGACATGGTGCAGATCCGCAACTACTTCACCGAGGCAGAAGCCGAGCTGGACCAGGCAGCGATGATTGCCCTGCTGAACCAGCACCTGCACCGGGACGATGTTTGCCGTCGTGCCGACCGCTATTTCCCCAAACTGGGCGAACAGCAGATCAGCTATCACTTCCTGTGTGACTTCGATGACGACTACCAGCGGGTAGTGTTGATCTGTTTCTGGTTGAAGCAGCTGCCTCTGCCGGAGGGACCGATTGCCGGACGACTGTGGCAGATGCTGGTGGCTATGGCGCCCACCAAGGTGATCCGCCACCTCAGCCGACTCTACAGCATCGACGACTACCGCGTGGAATTCGAAGACGTGCTGCAGGAAATCGAATTCTACGAACTGATGAACCGTCACGGCATCGACCAGGCCTACACCGATGCTTTTCAGGTTGAGCGGCTGCGCTACAACAGCGAACGGATCGGCGCCTACCACGGCCTGGTGGAACGTATCGGCGACCTCGCCAACGACGACCGCAGTATGTTCGGGGCCGCCGACCGTCGCCGCGCAGAGGCATTACTGCGGGGCATCGAGCACATTCCGGAGTCTATCCGAATCGACTACCTCAACCATGGCGCCCTGTTGTTCCCGGAACAGGGCTTCCTCGGCGAGCAGCATTTCCGCCGGGCGCTGGACATTTTCATCCAGCTCAACAGCCATGGCCGGGAAGAGGTGCTGGCCCAGCACTTCAGATCCGCGTTGCTGTACAAAGGCACCCGCGAACCGCTGCCTAAAAGCCTCCAGTTACCTGTCAGACTGGCCGGCCCCGAGGCCTTGCAGCTGTTCAGTTGCGAGGACTTTGACTGGATCGATGCGACCCTGCTGCAAAGACAAGGGGATGAACTGGTGCTGCTGCGTGGCGAGTGGCAGGACGTGCCGACCGCGGAGCAGTTGGGGCAGTCCGGACACCTGATCGTGTTCGATGACAGCATCGAGGGTGCCACCCTGCTGGAATCCCTGGACTCGCTACCGCCTCGTCAGGAACGGGATCAACGGCTCAGCAATGACCTGTGGGCCTATCTGAACGGTGACATGAGCTACGATGACATTGCCGTGCGGTTCCATGCCTGTCTGTCACCCGAGCTGGACCCGGACCTGGACGAGTTCCGCACTTACACACTGGCCCAGTTCCTCTGGTGTATCGACGCCGAACGTCGTGAACGCCTGGTGCGTCTGCTGGCCAACCACAGTTACAGCGGCTACAAGGTAATCCACGGGGAAGTGAAGGCAGGCTACCTGGACCAGCAGGTGCGGGAGGGCAAGATGGACCTGATGGCCCGCCTCGACGAAAGCGAGGACGACCACGAGTCCGCCGCCTTCAACTGGTTGATGAGCTGGTTGAGGGAACTGCCCATCAACCGCTTGCACCTGGTTCTGTTCGCCATCGACTACCCCTATTGGGAGACGGAGCGGTTCCTGGAAGACATGGCCAACTCCGGTGAACTCAAACCGTTGCTGGCACAGATCAACGCCGATAAACGGGCGACGCTGGTGGATATTCTGGGTAGACGCTCGCTGTCTGGTCATTTGTTGGCGGTGTTCGACAACGACCGGTCACGGCAAGTGAAGGATCGGGTGAAGGCGGTGCGGGGGTATTAATTGCCCCCGACGCTGCACCACCTCCAGGTATCATTTATTAATACCATGAGCACCTGCAGATGCGACTTTTAAGCGACTGCTGGGTAAAAGGCTCACCCTGTGCTTGAATGGACCTGCCGACAACGGCACGGTCCAGACACACACCCAAGGAAAGGCCCCTGACCCATGAGCAAGACGCTAAGGACACATTACGAAAACGTGGACCTGACCCCAGGCCAGGGTAAGGGCAGTGCCGCGCTGTCCATTGGCATCGGCTTTCTGTCGCTGCTGGGAGCATTCTGCTTCCTGTGGCCAGAGCTCTTCACCACCCCGGAGTTTCGTGGCTTCTACGACAGCCAGGCCCTGACACTGATTCTTCAGGCCAGCATCGCCATCAGCTTCGGCTTTGGTTTTTATTCCATCATGCGGCATCAGTCGATGGGGTTCGGGCTGACCGGCATGTTGCTGGCGACCGGCGCTGCGCTGGTGGGGTCCGGGCAGATCGAAGCCCCCGGCATCGACACCCGTAACCTGTATGTGGGCCTGGATTACTTCATCCTTACCCTGGTGATCCTGGCGCTGGTGTTCATCCCGCTTGAGCGAGCCTTCCCCAAAGACCCGCAGCAGAAGGTCCTGCGCAAGGGCTGGGTCACCGACCTCAAATACTTTATGGTCAGCCACCTGGGTATCCAGCTGATCAGTTTCTTCACCATCATCCCGATCCAGGTCTACCTGCACCAGGCGTCCGAGTGGGAGCTACAACAATGGGTTTCTGCCCAGCCGATCTGGCTGCAGTTCATTGCAATCCTGCTGGTGGTGGATTTCGGCACCTACTGGATTCACCGGGCCATGCACGAGATTCCGGCGTTGTGGAAAATTCATGCGGTGCACCATTCCACCGAACAGATGGACTGGCTGGCGTCGTCCCGACTGCACATCTTCGAAATCCTGGCCAACCGGTTCGCAGGTTATCTGCCGATCTTTATCCTCGGGTTCGCGCCGTCGGCGGTCTACGCCTACCTGGTGTTTGTGTCGTTCCATGCGATCTTCATTCACGCCAATGTTCGCTTCCGCTTTCCGGTCCTGCGTTGGATCCTGGCCACACCAGAGTTCCACCACTGGCACCATTCCTCTGAGGACGAAGCCGTCGACAAGAACTACGCTGGGTTCCTGCCGGTTTACGACGTGCTGTTCCGGACCTCGTATATGCCATCAACCGTTGCCAGTCGCTACGGCACCCGCTCAAACGATGTGCCGGAAGGGCTTGTTGGCCAGTTTCTGTACCCTTTCCGTCAATGGAAGAGCAAAATGGAATAAATATATCGAAATATATTCCTTTTGGTGATAACCCCTTTTCGGTATAAGGTCGCGCCAGACGACTAAAAATATGAACAGGGGTTCACGATGTTCCAGCGACACCTTCTTGCCTTTGGTCTTTTGGCCATAACGCCTGTGTCAGCACTGGCCACCAACGGTTATTTCCAGCACGGCTATGGCACCATCAGCGCAGGTATGGGGGGAACCGGCACGGCCTTTTCCCAAGACAGCATCGCTGCCGCCACCAACCCGGCAGGCATGGCATTTGTGGGAAGCCGGCTCGACGGCGGCCTCGAAGTGTTCTCCCCTCGCCGGGAATACAGTGTGGAGGGCAGTAACCCCACCCCGCCAGCAGGAACGCTGTACCTGCAGCCAGGCACCTATGAAAGTCACCGTAACGGCTTCCTGATTCCCCACTTCGGGTACAACCGGCAAGTCTCCGACACCGTCGCTCTTGGCCTCACTATCTACGCCAATGGCGGCATGAATACCGAGTATCCCGACACCAATGGCGGCCCTTTCTACGACGGCCATACCGGCGTCAACCTGGAGCAGGTGTTTATTGCGCCCACCTGGTCCTGGAAGTTTGCCGACAATCAGGCGATCGGTTTCTCGCCCGTCATTGCCTATCAACGGTTCGAGGCCAAGGGGCTCGGTAATTTCGCCGCGTTCTCTTCCGACCCCACAGCGCTGACAGATCGCGGCGTGGACGATGCCTGGGGCTACGGTTTCCAGATCGGCTGGCAGGGCGAACTGACAGATACCCTGCGGGCCGGCGCGAGCTGGCGCTCAATCTTGGAGATGGACACCTTCGACAAGTACAAGGGACTGTTCGCTGAGCAGGGGGCTTTCGACATTCCCCAGCTGTTCAATGCCGGAATCGCCTGGTCAGGTCTCAAGAACCAGTGGTGGCTGCTGGAAGTTCAGCACCTCCGCTTTGATGAGATTAACAGCGTTGGCAATCCGCTCCTGCCCAACCTGATGACGGCTCCGCTGGGAGACGAGAACGGCGCAGGGTTTGGCTGGGACGCCTCAACCGTTGTCAAACTTGGCTGGCAATGGCAGCAAAACGAGGCCCAGGCATGGCGAGCGGGCGCCAGTTATGGCAAACAGCCGATTCCGGATTCCGAAGTTCTGTTCAACATTCTCGCCCCAGGCGTCCAGGAGTGGCACTTCACCGCCGGCTTTACTCGCCAGGTGAGCACACAGCTGGACCTGTCCGGCACCCTGTTCTATTCACCACCCAAGCACGTCAAAGGTCCCAACCCGCTGGGCCCCGGTCAGGAAATCGAACTGACTATGTACCAGTTGGGCGCCATGGCCTCTCTGGGCTGGTCTTTCTGACAGAGACCGGCATACCGAGACACTGTCCCAGCCGGCAACGAACCATCCCACCGGCTGGGACAGAGCACACCAACAGCACAAGCTACTGTTCACGCACCCCCAGCCTGTCCAGGTAATGGCGAAGTTCCACCTCGCCGATATCGATGTACTCCTGCACACGCCCATAAACCATCGCTGACGGCACCGAACGGCCACCCAATTCTTTCTGGGCTTCACTGAGCACGTAGAGGATGATTCTCTCGGTGCGGGTCAGGCCGTCGCGTACATCCGGTATGGTGTCGAGCATGACTCTTGGATCCATAAACGCTGCTACCCTATCGACTCTGTGTGTCGCATCTTATTGGACCGGATCAGCAACACGTGCATCAACACCATACCAATAAATAGTGTTTCCGGCCGGAAACAACCATCATGTAACGACAGAAAACGCCCGGCGAATGATCATTCAACTCCCAGGGACAAGGGCCCAGCCATGATCCACCACTACTCCATCCCCGTTGCCGACACTGTACACGTGGCCGAGGTCATGGCACACCTGTTCAACGGTACCATCACCCGGTTCGGGCCTTACCACGACTCCTACATCGTCTGGTTTGGTGACGAACACGGTTCTGCCATTGAGCTCTACCCCGCCGGTACCGAAATGGTTCCCGGGGGTGAGGGCAGCCAGGCAGACTTTGTCCACAATACGACGCATACCGGGTTCACAAGTACCCACGCCGCGATATCGATCCAGAGGTCAAGGCAGGAAATCTTCGAGGTGGCCCGTCAGGAAGGATGGCGGGCTCTGGAGCTGCCACGGGGTGGCTTTAACGTTATCGAGTTCTGGATCGAGAACAAAGTCATGATTGAGTTGCTGACGCCCGATATGGCCAACGACTATCTGGCCATAACCCGGAAATTCAGGACCAAACCCTAACCATTAGCGGAACGGCTACCGGGCTGACCCGCATGATAGGGGACAATTGCTTTTTGCAACGATACACTGACACCCGTTCTGGCAAGATCACGAAGACCAAAGGAATACACGACGTTCGCAGGAAGCCTTTATGAAGGGAGTTTTTTCGGAAGGAATCGATGTTAACAAGCTGGACACATCGCCGTTCAAGGTTCGACATTCACTTCTGGGGCATCAGGCCCTTGAGCTGGAATCCCTGACAGAAACGCTTCTGCGACTTCCCCGGAGCCATGTCAGGTATTCAAACCGCCAACTGAAGACCGCCGATAACTTTGAAGCGACCTTCAGGAAGGATCACGGCAACTGCTCGCTGGAGACCACCCTGCGAGACATGCTCTTCTCCGACTCGCTGATTATGGTGAACTCTCCGGAAATTGACCCCGCGTTCAAACCTCTATACGAGGAAATCATCGAGAGTGTGGCTGGGCTGGTTTCGGAGAAAGACCGCAAGAAACGGATTCTCATGCCCACGCTGTATCTGTTTATTGCATCGCCAAACAGCGTCACGCCGTTCCATATTGACCGCTATTCCACCTTTCTCTTCCAGTTCAGGGGTTCGAAAGAGGTGGGAGTGGCAAAGCCCTGGGATACGCGGGTTGTCTCAGGCCCGGATTGTGAGGCTTACGTATCCTACGCCAACACCAAACTGCCCTGGAGCGACGACCGCAAAGAGCTGTTTGAACGCTACCAGTTCAGCCCGGGCGAGGCGCTGCACATTCCTTTCGTATCCGGTCATTTTGTCAAGAACGGCCCGGAAGACATCTCGATCTCCATGTCCATTATTTTCAACACGGAAACCACCATGATGTGGCGCCGGGCCCTCAACTTTAACCACCGGGCCAGGAAGCTGTTAAAGCCTTTGAACCTGACCCCCGCACCCGTAGGGCTGAACCGCTTCAGGGACCAGAGCAAGGCCCTGTTATGGCAATCGTGGTTGCGGGCCAGGGGAAATGCGTGAAGGTAGGCTGAACCTCCTTGACCGTGACCCCCGTCACATTTGCCAATGCCTGAACGGATGCATAAGACTAGTGTTGCTAGCAGACACCGCCAGCCACGGGCCGGAAACCAAAATAACTATAAGAAGTAACCAGAGATGACGGTCGACGCGCTTCCCCTAAGTCACAACAGCAACCGCTTTTTGAAAACCATCGTTGGGTGGTATGCCCTGACTCGTGAGCCTTATGACCTGGGCCCATTTCCCACCCGTCGCGAAGCTGATGAGGCCCTGGTCCGGCACATCAGAGTCCACCGGGGAATCAACACGCGATCAGCGATCCCCGGCAACCCAGAAGTGTACGTGCACGATTCCACAAGCTGTGCCAAACAAAACTGTGGCCGGTGCGCCGAGGTTCTAGGCCTGTTCCTGTGG
Source organism: Marinobacter zhejiangensis (assembly GCF_900114775.1). Taxonomy (GTDB): domain Bacteria; phylum Pseudomonadota; class Gammaproteobacteria; order Pseudomonadales; family Oleiphilaceae; genus Marinobacter; species Marinobacter zhejiangensis. The sequence continues at coordinate 747,358 of NZ_FOUE01000001.1, read as the reverse complement.
CCGCCACAAGCTTGCTGAAGAGTCAGAAAGCCAGACAGGTCGCCGGTTGACAACCCGACATCTACGCCCGGGCCTCCAAATGCGCTTTCAGATTGCGGAGGGCCAATAGGGACATCGCTTTCATCCGCGACTTGAGAAACGGGGCAAAGAGCCGGTTAGCACCCTGGGCCTCGTAAGTCAGGGTCCGGATAAACCGTACGCCGGTCTCAGACGGCTCGAACCGGTAATCGATCTGCAACCAGCCCCCGGACATTTCCCCCTCCACCAGCCAATGGTGACCAGGTTCCACCGTTACCACCTTATAGTGGGTTTTTCGACGCAAGGTCAGTGGCAGGGGCGACAGCGGCTGCAGCTCAATGACTTCATCAAAGCAATCCCCCTCAGACAGCGTCTCAACCACAGCCTTGGCCGATTTCGAGTTGGGATGCCACTCATGCCATAGCCAGGGCTGGGTGACATAGCCAAACAACTCGGCGGGGGTACAGGCGATTTCGATGTCATTACGGATTTCGTCTTTCACAGGTGCACGCTCCTCCCATGAGGTCATTGTTATTGTTAGGCACAAAAAAACCCGAACAGCCTTTCAGTCATTCGGGTTTTATCGGTCAGCAATCAAATGCTGTCAATACATTCACTCAACAGAAGCGCGAGCTCCTGCAAGGATGGCATTGAAAGTTTCGCTCGGCTGCATGACGGAGCTCACCAGCTGCTCTGGCGCGTGGTAGTAGCCGCCGATTTCTGCCGGGTGACCCTGGATAACACTCATTTCGTCCAGGATCTTGTCCTTGTTGGCTTCAACCTGCTCGGAAATCTTGGCGAAGTAGGCCTTCAGTTCCGCATCTTCGTCCTGCTTGGCCAGTGCCTCGGCCCAGTAACGCGCCAGGTGGAAGTGGCTGCCACGGTTGTCGAGCTCACCGGTTACACGGGATGGGGACTGGTTGTTCTCCAGCAGACGCTCGGTGGCCTTGTCCAGAGTCTGGCCGAGCAGACGGGCGCGGGCGTTGTTTTCTTTCTCGCCCAGTTCGTCCAGGGAAACCGCAATGGCCAGGAATTCACCCAGGGAGTCCCAACGCAGGTGGTTCTCTTCCAGCAACTGCTGGACGTGCTTGGGCGCAGAACCGCCCGCACCGGTTTCGTACAGGCCACCACCGGCCAGCAGCGGAACGATGGAAAGCATCTTGGCGCTGGTGCCCAGTTCCAGGATCGGGAACAGGTCGGTGAGGTAGTCACGCAGAACGTTTCCGGTCACGGAAATGGTATCGAGACCGCGAATCAGACGCTCCATGGTCCAGCGAATGGCGCGCACCGGGCTCTTGATCAGGATATCCAGGCCTTCGGTGTCATGATCCTTCAGGTACAGTTCCACCTTCTGGATCAACTGGGCATCGTGGGCACGTTCGTCGTCCAGCCAGAACAGAGCCGGCATGCCACTGGCGCGGGCGCGATTAACCGCCAGTTTGACCCAGTCACGGATCGGCTCGTCTTTGGTCTGGCAAGCGCGCCAAATGTCGCCTTCCTCAACCTTATGCTCGGTCAGTACACGACCATCGGCATCGACAACGCGCATGACGCCGTCTTCGGTCATCTCGAAAGTCTTGTCGTGGGAGCCGTACTCTTCAGCCTTCTGGGCCATCAGGCCAACGTTGGGAACGGTACCCATGGTGGTCGGGTCGAAGGCGCCGTGGGTCTTACAGAAGTTGATGACTTCCTGATAGATGGTGGCGTAGGTGGACTCTGGCATCACCGCTTTGGTGTCCTTGAGCTTGCCGTCACGGGCCCACATCTTGCCGGAGTTACGGATCATCGCCGGCATGGAGGCATCGACAATCACGTCACTCGGTACGTGCAGGTTGGTGATGCCTTTAACGGAATCCACCATCGCGATTTCAGGGCGGTGCTCGTAGCAGGCATGCAGGTCTTCGTTGATTTGCTCCTGCTTGGACTCCGGCAACAGCTTGATCTTTTCCATGACGCTGGACAGACCGTTGTTCGGGTTCACGCCGATTTCGTCAAACAGGTCGCCGTACTTGTCGAACAGTTCCTTGTAGAAAATTTTCACCGCGTGACCGAACACGATCGGGTGGGAAATCTTCATCATGGTGGCCTTGACGTGCAGGGAGAACATCACGCCGGTCTTTTCGCAGTCGGCAATGACGTCCTCGAAGAACTGGCACAGGGCCTTCTTGCTCATGAACATGGCGTCGAGAACTTCGCCTTCCAGCAACGGCAGGTCCGCCTTCAGGACGGTCTTCTCGCCCTTGGTGTTCTCAAACACGATCTGGGCATTGGTGGCCTTGTCCAGGGTCAGCGACTGCTCACTGGAATAGAAATCGCCACCACGCATGTGGGCAACGTGGGTGCGGGAGGCCGGGCTCCACTCACCCATGGAATGAGGGTGTTTGCGGGCAAATGCCTTCACCGCCGCCGGGGCCCGGCGATCGGAGTTACCTTCCCGCAGGACCGGGTTGACCGCACTGCCCAGTACCTTGGCGTAACGGGCTTTGGCTTCGGCCTCTTTGTCGGTTTCAGGGTGCTCGAGGTACTCAGGCAGGGCATAGCCCTGAGACTGCAATTCCTTGATCGCGGCACGCAGCTGGGGGATGGACGCGCTGATGTTCGGCAGCTTGATGATATTGGCCTGCGGGTCCTTGGTGTACTCGCCCAGTTCAGCCAGGGCATCCGGCACCCGTTGCTCTTCTGTCAGGTAATCCGGGAAGGTCGCCAGGATACGGGCCGCCAGCGAGATATCGCTGGTTTCGAATTCAATGCCGGCCGGCTTGGCGTAAGTTTCCAGGATAGGAAGCAGGGAGTGCGTGGCTAGGGCGGGAGCCTCGTCGGTGAGGGTATACACGATCTTGGATTTTGATGCGGTCATTTTCGTCCTCTGGCTTAATGTTGGAGTTCAGGACGGTCAGGGCCAGACCGGGTGTCTTATGAACGCTCGGCCGGGACAAAGACTGAGTACGAACTTTTCGTGGGCGTATTAAGATACCAGTTTTTACATAAAAAAGACTTAGAAATTAGTATAACAACCTACTTATTGTCCCAAATGGGAGTGACAATCCGGTTAAATCGCCGATTTTTACGAAACTTTCGGAATATTTACGAAAAGGCGGGAACAGTCCCCGCACCAATACCAAGCATAGGCACTGGTACGGGGCATGTCATGCTCAGGAAGAGGGCAGCAGTCTGACTGCAGACAGAGCCTCGCGGATCTGGCACCTTCAATAGTTACCAACATCGGCCATCGCCAACCCTACCCGGGACTGGTTTTGCCGACCCAGAGCCTGGCAAATCCAGTGGCCGGTCTGCGCCAGCGCTTCTAGGTCTACCCCCGTTTGGATCCCCAGCCCCTGCAGAAGATACAACACGTCCTCCGTCGCCACATTACCCGCTGCCCCCCGAGCGTAGGGACAGCCGCCCAGGCCGGCCACCGAGCTGTCGATAATGGAAACACCCTGCTGCATCACCGCATACAGGTTCGCCAGAGCCTGGCCGTAGGTATCGTGGAAATGGGCGGCAAGCGCCTCAACCGGCACCCGCTTCGCCACCACGTCCACCATCTTGGCCGCCCGCAGTGGCGTTCCCACTCCGATGGTATCCCCCAACGATATTTCATAACAGCCCAGGTCGTAGAGGGCTCCAGCCATCTCTGCCACCGCCTCTGGAGCCACCTCACCGTCATACGGACAGCCCAGAACACAGGACACGTACCCCCTCACCCGAAGACCGTGAGAACGGGCGGCGGTCAGCACCCCAGCAAACCGGTCCATGCTCTCCGCCACAGAGCAGTTGATGTTTCGCTGCGAGAAACTTTCCGAGGCCGCGCCAAAAACCGCAATCTCTTCCGCGCCCGCCTCCAGCGCCTGCTCCAGCCCTTTCAAGTTCGGTACCAGCACAGGAAAGCGGACTCCTTTTGGCTTCCGAATGCCGGCCAGCACTTCTGCGCTTCCGGCCATCTGAGGCACCCATTTGGGGGAAACGAATGCACCCGATTCAACGCGGCTCAGGCCGCAGGCCGCCAGCCGGTCAATCAACGAGATCCGGGTCTCAACCGAAAGCACCCCACGCTCGTTCTGGAGCCCGTCTCTGGGCCCCATCTCGACAATCGTCACCTGGTCTGGAAATGACATACCCTGGTCACGCCCTCATCTGCTGGAGGCACTCTTCGGCGATGTCCACCCGGACTTTGCCCCGGGCAATCAGCTCACGGGCAACCGCCTCAATCTCAGCCCCGACCGCCCCGGCCATCACCGCGATATTTTTCGCATGCAACGCCATATGGCCCTTCTGGATGCCGGTGGTCGCCAGCGCTTTCAGGGCCGAAAAGTTCTGGGCCAGCCCAACCGCGGCAAACACCCTGGCCAGCTGGTCAGCACTGTCCACGCCCAGAATGTCCAGCACCACCTGGGCGGTGGGGTGTGACTTGGTCGCACCACCCACCAGGCCCACCGCCAGGGGCATTTCGATGGTGCCTACCAGGTTGCCGTCCCGATCCACCTCAAAATGGGTCAGCGAACGGTACTGTCCGGACCGGGCCGCGTAGGCGTGAGCCCCGGCTTCCACCGCCCGGGTATCATTGCCAGATGCCAACACCACCGCGCTGACTCCATTCATTATGCCTTTGTTATGGGTGGCCGCCCGATAGGGATCAATGTGGGCAAATTCGTAGGCAGAGATGATGCCGTCACGCACCGCTTCGCCCCCGATGGCGTCCAGAGTCCAGGTCGCCCTGGCCCGTGCGAGCCGGCGGTCCGCCAGATTCGACAGGATACGCAGGTAAGGGCGGCCACCGGTCCATTGCGCGATCAAGGGAGCAACGGCCTCAGCCATGGAGTTCACCGCGTTGGCCCCCATGGCATCACGGGTATCCACGATCAGATGGGTCACCACCATCGCTCCGCCCCGCGCTTCGTTGAGCACCCGCACCTCAAGATCCCGGAAACCACCACCGTGCTTGAGCAACACTGGGTCGGTGTCATCGCACACCTGCTGTATCTGTGCCTTTTGCTCCAGGATCCGTAGCCGCGCAAATTCCGGGTCGGGTACCTGGGTCAGCTGAATTTGGGCAATCATCAACGAGCCCGACATCGACGTCACAAACCCGCCCGAATCCCGGCACTGCCTGGCCGCGTTACACACCGCGGCCACCACCGACGATTCTTCCGTCGCCATCGGGATCAGGACGTCGCGGCCGTCCACGATCATATTAGTGGCAACTCCCAAGGGGATGTTCATGGTGCCAATGGCATTCTCAATCATGGAGTCGGCGATGGCGGCTTCCAGATTACCGGTATTGGCGAGATGCTCCGCCGCATCCGGGGTCAGTCCGGAAATGTCCACCAGCTTTGCCAGCCGGTCAGCCATCGGCAGATTGTGGAATCCCGAAATACGGGAGCTGTGGGTTTGCATAATGTGGTCTCCAGAAAACATCAGTGGGTCAGCCGCTGGGACAGCTGGTCAGGCAACCAGGTCACCAGATCGGGGAACAGGAGGAACAGAACAAGCGCGCTAATCTGCAGGCCGAGGAAGGGAAGAATGGCCCGATACACCGTGCCCATCCCAATCCCCTCAGGAAGCACGCCCTTGATATAGAACAGCGTGTAACCAAACGGCGGGGTGATGTAGGCCATCTGGGCGGTGATCAGAAACAGCACGCCAAACCAGATCGGGTCGAAGCCAAAGGCATGGATGATGGGCATGAAGACCGGTACGCACAGCAATATGATGCCGATTTCGTCCAGAAACAGCCCCAGGAACACCAGAATGCTCATCATCGCCAGCAACACCAGCCAACGGTTGACCTCCAGGTTGTCGATGAAGGACAACAGCGAATCGGCTCCGCCCGTGCCGGTGAAAATGGACACAAAGATTTTAGCCCCGATGGTGATCCACATGATCATAGTGGTCACCCGGAGTGTGTCCATCGCCGCCGCCCCCAGGTTGGCCGGAGTGCAGGTGCCCTGCAGGGCCGCCGAAACGAGAGCCCCCAGAACCCCCACTGCCGCTGCCTCGGTGGGCGTCGCAATACCGGTGTAGATGCTGCCGAGAACGCTGAACACAATCAGAGTGGGCAGAATCAACGACTTGAGGGACGCAAGCCGCTCCATCAGCGACACCTCGTCGGACGCCGCCCTCGGCGCAAGGTCCGGGTTGAGCATGGCCCGAATGACGATGTACGACATGTACAGCCCCGCCAGCACCATACCGGGCACAATGCCAGCGGCGAACATCTTACCCACCGACACCTGCGCCGTTGCGGCGTACACAATCGTGATGATCGAGGGCGGAATGAGGATTCCCAGCGTGCCACCGGCGCAGATCGTGCCCAGCGCCAGCTTCTCGTCATACCCCCGGCGCAACATGGAGGGCAACGCCAGAATGCCCATGGCCGCCACAGCGGCCCCGACAATGCCGGTCATCGCGGCCATGACCGTGCAGATGGCCACGGTGCCGACGGCCAGACCACCGGGCAGCCGCCGGAACCAGAGCTCCATGGCCCGATACAAGGCATCAATGATGCCTGATCGTTGCAGCACGCTAGCCATAAGAACGTACAGAGGGATCGCCAGCAACACATCCGAGGTCATCACGTCGTAGGTCTGCAGGACTGACAGCACCAGGGCATCGGATCCCCAAAGCACAACGGTGAACACCACCGCCAGGGTAATCAGCACAAACGCCAGTGGCATCCCACTCAACAGCAACAGCAGGAGGGAGGCAAACATCAGGGACAGAACCAAGCCTGAACTCATGACAGCGCCTCCGTGCCGGCGTCTGGCCCGGACTTCAGGCCTCGCTGAATAGCCCCCCAGGTTTCCGCCAGCGCTTGTAACAGCAACAACAGGAACGCCACGGGGATCAAAACCTTCACAGGCCAGACCGGAGGGTTCCAGGCCGAAAAAGAGGTTTCCCTGGACTCCAGGGCATTCATCGCCACCGGAATGCTCTGATCTATGACAATCACACAAATCACCGCGATTAGCGGATAGATCACCGCATCCACCCAGCCCGCCAACCGGGCAGGGAGCTTGCTGTGCAGAATATCAACGTTAACGTGGCCAGCCGTATGCAGCAGGTGGGGGCCCGCCAGCATGAAGTAGGGGCCCAGCAACAGCGTCGACAATTCCAGCGCCCACACCGTAGGCGCATCAAAGAAATACCTGGCCACCACTTCATAGGCGATGGCACCGACCATGACAAATACCAGGAGCGAAGCAGCCACCGCCAACCAATGGTTCAGGCAGGTCACCGCCCGGCAGTAACCGTGAAGAATAAACATCGGAAGTCCTCAATCGGGATGAGTCGCCCGGCAGGATTGCCGGGCATCAGTCGAGCGTCCGGGTCAGGCGTCAGTCAAGAAGCCCCAGCTCTTGCATGAACGCGACCTGGCTCTGCAACACCCGCTTGGCCAGCTCATTGTCACCGGCCGCCTGTCTCCAGGCGTCGACCGCCTCGCGGCGCCCTTCGGTAATCACCTCCGGCTCCAGATGAATGACGTTCACACCCCGCTCCTCAAAGGCTTCCAGGGCCACGGCATCCTGCGCCACTATGTGCTGCCGGAGCGACACCGAGATTTCCCGGGCAGCGGTCTCAAGCGCCGCCTTGTAAGCATCCGGCAACCGGTCGTACGCACGCTGGTTTGCAACGTAGCTGGTTGCGGTGGTTGGCTGATGGAAGCCCGGGACAATGACGTAGTTCGCCACTTCATCCAGTCCGGCTTCCAGGTTGGCCGTCAGGTCTCCCCGGTCAGCGAAATCAATCACGCCCTTTTCCAGGGCCTGATAGACCTCTGCCGTTGGCAATGGCGTTGTGGAAACACCAAACGCGCCCATGACCGCACTGGACAGCCCCACAAACCGACCTTTCTTACCCTTGATGTCGTCCAGACTATGGATCGGGAACGTGGCATGAATGGGCTCCTGGCCATAAACCGTTGGCGCTATGTAGAACAGCCCGGCCTGGGCATAGGCTTCCCGAGCCATATCCAGGCCACCGCGCTCATAAAACCAGGCTTCGTACTGGTCTGACTCCGGAAACCCGAACGGCACCGTGCTGGTGAATGCAAAGGCGGGAATTGCGCCGGCTTCGTAGCCATCGAAGGTTTTCATCAATTCAAAGGCGCCACCTCGCACCGCCTCAAAGGCACCGGAGGAAGGGACCAACTGGCCGCCACCAAACAGGCGGATGGTGAACTTACCATCGGTCAGTTCGGCCACCCGGGCCACAAATTTCTGTTCGAATTCATAGGGTGTGGTTCCCGCATCCCATAGGGCCTGCATGCGCCAGCTGACCTCAGGGTTTTCCTGGGCATGGGCATTAACGGACAGGGCCATGGTGGCGGCAAGGGCAAGCGCAGGAACGTGCCGGACACAATCCGACAGGCGCTGAATCAGCGGCAGCTTCATTATTTTTCTCCATCTTCATGTTGGCGCCCGGCATCGTCATGATGGTTCGGGCAGCGGCTTATTCTTGTTAGTCACAGAACATCAGATATTGAATTCTTATGGTACAAAGCACACAGTGAAATTAGGACAGTTGTATAAAATGAACAAGTGACACTTATGGCATCTGTACCACGGACTGTACCAGTCATAAAGCTGGTACACTTCCCAGAAAAGGAGAAAAGACGATGGCGGGGCAAACGTCCAAAGCGCAGCAAATTGCAAACGCACTGATCGCCCAGATCGAATCCGGACAGCTACCCCCCGGCGCCCGCCTGCCATCCATTCGGGTCGCCGCACAAAGCCATGGGGTGTCAAAAAATACCGCCACCGACGCCTATGACAGGCTCGTCGCGACCGGTTACATCAGCCCCCGTCGTGGTTCCGGCTTCTATGTGCAGTCCGCCGCCCCGAGCCAACCGCTGCCCCTCACCGGGCACGTCTCGGAAGCGATTGATCTGGTGTCCCTGCTACGGGAACAGCTGAACCAACATTACAAAGTCCGGGCCGGGGACGGCCGGCTGCCCACCGCCTGGATGGAAAGTTCGGAAATGGCTCGCTACCTCAAGCACTCGACGAGCAGCAGCGATGATAGCGACGACTTTGAATACGGTCGCCCGCAGGGGCTGCTGGTACTCCGGGAAGACATCTCCCGGGCGCTGACCGACCGCGCCATACTCGCCAATCCCGACCAGATCCTGATGACCTTCGGCGCCAACCACGCCCTGGACCTGATCGTCAGACATTTCGTTCAGCCCAACGACACTGTGCTGGTGGAAACCCCTGGTTATTACCCCATGTTCGGCAAGCTAAAGCTCCAGAAAGCACAGGTAGTAGGCATTGACCGACTCAGCGATGGACCGGATCTGGATATGCTCGAGATGATGGTTCGTCAGCATCGCCCGAAACTGTTCTTCGTGCAGCCCATGGCGCACAACCCCACGGGCACATCGATGTCGCTCCAGAAAATGCATCGGTTGCTCACGCTGGCGGAGAAATACGACCTGGTGATTATTGAAGACGACCCGTTCGCCGATATTCTGCCGACGGGAACGCCACATCTGGCTTCGTTGGATGCCCTGAACCGGGTGATCTATATTGGCACTTTTTCCAAAACCCTGTCGGCCAGCCTTCGTTGCGGCTACATCGCTGCCAACGCCGCCCTCATTGCCTCGTTGACCGACATCAAAATGCTGACCGTCGTCAGCACCTCAGGAACCACTGAGCGCCTGGTTCACGAAATGATCGTCCGCGGCCGCTACCGGCGCCACCTGAAACGCCTGAGGGACCGGGTCGCCAATGCCAGTACAGACGCCTTGGCCGCGCTCAGAGAGATCGGGTTCGACAACATCGAACCCTCAACCGGGGGGTATTACCTTTGGTGCCCGTTGCCCCAAGGGGTGGACAGCATCGAGCTGGCTCACACCGCCGCCAGAGAAGGGATCTTTTTGGCGCCGAGCAGCTTGTTTGAGTTGTCCGAAAACCGACGTCCATCGGCCCTGAGAATCAACATCGCCCACGCCAACAACCACATCCTGCTGAATTTCCTTCAGCGGGTTCTGGCACGGGCCCGTTAATCCGGGCCCCGAAGGTTCCGGGGCCCGGCAGGCATCAACTCCGGGGCAGAAGCTCTGCCAACGCCAGCTGCTCGCGGATCTGGTCCAGAGCGTCGGGGTTGGCCAGGGCATCTCGGTTGTCGCTGCGGGCCGCACCGTTGATCAGCCGGGCCACGGCCAGTTCCACCTTTTTACCGCTGCGGGTGTAGGGAATATCCGCCACCGGCACAATATGCCTGGGCACATGCCGCGGACTGGCGCCTTCCCGGATACGCTTGCGCAGCCGCGCCACCAGTTCTTCATCAACGGAGCAGCCATCGGCGGCCACCACCAGCAGCACGACTTCCACATCGCCATCGATCTGGCGGCCAACAACGAGGCTGTCTTTGATCGCCGGTTCGGTTTCCACCTGACGGTAGATTTCTGCCGTACCGATACGTACACCGCCTGGATTGAGGGTGGCGTCAGAACGGCCATAGATAATAGCGCCGCCGTGCTCGGTGAATTCAATGAAGTCGCCGTGCGCCCAGACCCCGGGGTAGGTGTCAAAATAGGCGTCGTGGTAGCGGCTGCCATCGGCATCATTCCAGAACGACACCGGCATGGATGGAAGGGGCTGCCGACATACCAGCTCGCCCCGGCCCTCACTCACCGGTTCACCGTTGTCACCATACGCCACCGCATCCACGCCCAGGAAACGGCACTGGATTTCCCCGCGACGTACCGGCAGCAGCGGTGTGGCACCAACAAAACAGCCACAGATGTCGGTTCCGCCGGCAATCGATCCCAGCAAGGCGGTCGGCGCACCGTCGCTGTAGATCCAGTCGTAGTCCTCCGGCAACAGCGGCGAGCCGGTGGAAAACACCACCCGCAGGGCACTTTGATCCAACTCCCGGGCCGGGGCCAGGTCGGCTTTGCGACAACCGGCAATGAAGCGGGCACTGGTACCAAAGTGCGTCACCTTCTCATCAGCCACGGTCTGCCACAGGAAGTCCAGGCTGGGGTAACCGGGCGAGCCATCCACAGTGATCACGGTAGCGCCGGTTAACAGGGCGGATGCCTGCCAGTTCCACATCATCCAGCCACAGGTGGTGAAGTAAAGGAAACGGTCCTCAGGCCCCACGTCACCGTGCAGCATCAATTCCTTGGCATGGTTGACCAGCAGGCCGGCGTTGCCATGGACGATGCACTTGGGCTTTCCGGTGGTGCCAGATGAGTAGAGGATGTACACCGGGTGCTCAGGCGGCATTGGAGTAAACGAAGGCGCCTGTCCCTCACCAAAGGCCAGGGCCTCCTCCCAGGGGGTGACTTTCTCACCCTGAAGGTGATGCTGGTCTGGCAGCTGCTGGACGCTGATCACCGCCTTCAGGCTGGGCAGGCTCGCTGCCAGCCCTTCAAAATCGGCCTGGCGGGCAAATACCTTGCCGCCGTAGCCGTAACCGTTCACCACAATCAGTGCCGACGGCTCAATCTGGCCAAAACGGTCCTGGATCGCGCCGATACCAAAATCCGGTGACGCCGAACTCCAGACCGCGCCCAGGCTGGTTGTCGCGAGCATTCCCACCAGCGCCTCATAACCATTGGTCACCACACCGGCTACCCGGTCACCGGCACCGATTCCCCGGGCGCGAAGGAAGGCTTCGAGGGCACCGCAATCCCGTTTCAGGTCCGCGTAGCTGCGACGCAGTACCGGCCGGGTTTCACAATAGGCGACCACCGCCTCCTTGTCCGCGTGTTCGCCCTCGGCCAATCGCAGCAGGTTGGCCGCAAAGTTCAGCCGCATGCCCGGAAACCATTCCGCCCCCGGCATATCCCGCTTGCCCAGAACCCGCTCAGCCGGGGTATCACAACGCAGACCACAGAAGTCCCACACCGCCTGCCAGAAGCTTTCCAGGTTGTCGATCGACCACTGGTGCAAGGCATGGTAATCAGCAAACGGGCCATGCCCCTGGCCTTCCAGTGAATGTTTGAATCGGGCCATCTGGCTGTTCGCCAGCACCTCGCTGGAGGGTGTCCACACCACCGGCGACTGTTCGGTATTGCTCATTCCTTTCTCCTGCGTAATGCCTGTCCTGCTCAGGCTCTTGTTCGGTAACCGGACTACTGCATGTGCCAGCCGTGACTGACCACCACCGACTGTCCGGTCAGGGCAGCGGATGGGAAGGCCGCCAGATGAACCGCCAGTTCGGCCACGTCATCAACGGTGGTGAACTGGCCGTTCACCGTATTCTTCAGCATAACCCGGCTGATCACCTCCTCTTCGGAGATACCCAGTTCCCGGGCCTGTTCCGGAATCTGCTTGTCCACCAATGGCGTACGGACAAAGCCCGGGCAGATGATGTTACTGCGCACTCCGTGTTCCGCGCCTTCTTTGGCCACCGCGCGGCAAAGGCCCAGCATACCGTGCTTGGCCGACACGTAGGGAGCTTTCAGCGGCGAAGCCTCCAGGGAATGCACCGACCCCATGTACAACATGGTGCCGCCGCCATTGGCATACATCTGCTGCAAAGCGGCACGGGTGACCAGGAACGCCCCACCCAGATGCACATCGATCACTTTCTGCCAGTCGGCATAGGCCAGTTTGTCCACCGGGTCGATATGTTGGATACCGGCGTTGGCCAGGGCAATATCAAGTTTGCCCCACTCCCGCACAATCGCCGCGACACCATCATTGACGGCTTCCTCGTTGGTAACGTCCATCGCCAGCGCCATGGCGGTTCCACCGTCGGCTTCAATAGCACGGGCGGCGCTCTGTGCGGCCTCGCCATCCAGGTCGGCGACGGCCACCCAGGCCCCTTCACGGGCATAATGTTCGGCAATGGCGCGGCCAATGCCGCGAGCGCCCCCGGTAATCAGGGCACACTGATTCTTCAAACGCATATTGTTGTTCTCCTTAATCGTACGCCACGCTTGGCAGCCAAGTCGCAATCTCCGGCACCAGGAAAACAATCACCAGGGCCACAAGCTGGATGAGAATGTAGGGCATCACACCCCGGTAGATGTCGCTTACCTTGATCTCCGGGGGCACCACGCCCTTGATGTAGAACAGGGCAAAGCCCACCGGCGGTGTCAGGAACGAGGTCTGCAGGCACATGGCGAACAGGATGGTGAACCACACCAGATCGAAACCCAGCTGCTGCACCACCGGCGCCACCAACGGCAGCACGATGAGGGTGATTTCGACCCAGTCGAGGAAGAAGCCCAGCAGGAACACCCCCAGCAGGATGGTCAGCACCACACCGTAAGGCCCGAAAGGCAGGCCAAGCAGCGCACCTTCAATCACCTCATCGCCGCCCAGCCCCCGGAGTACCACCGAGAAAGCCGTCGCTCCAAGGAAGATAGCGAAAATGAACGAAGCGGTTCGGGTCGTCTGATACAGCGACGATTTCACCACACCCAGCTTCAGGTTGCCGGCGGCAAACGCCAGCACCATCGCACCCAGGGCGCCAACCCCTGAGGCCTCCGTCGGCGTCGCTACTCCGGCGAAAATGGAACCAAGCACTCCAAGGATCAGCGCCGCAGTCGGAATCACCGCCTTGAACACGTCCCACAACGCCGCCAGGTTGACCTTCTCCATGCCCTCCGGCACAGGAGCGATATGGGGCTGGAACAGCGGTCGGATCATGGCGTAACCCACGTACATGGCCCCCAGCAGCAGGCCAGGCATAAAGGCCCCCATGAACAGGTCACCAACCGACGCCTCTGGCATGGCCAGCCGGTCCGCCATCAGCACCAGCATGATGGAAGGGGGAATCAGGATACCCAGGGTTCCGGTGGCACAGGCGGTACCGACAGCGAAGCCCTTGTCGTATTTGCTCTCCATCATCGCTGGCAGCGACAGCATGCCCAGCAGCACCACCGATGCGCCGATAATACCGGTGGTGGCCGCCAGCAGCACCCCGATGACGATAACCGTGACGGCATAGCCACCGCGCACCGCCCCGAACAGCCTAACCATACTTTTCATCAGACGCTCGGCAATGCCGGACTGGTCCAGCATGATGCCCATGAAGATGAACATGGGGAGGGCAACCAGGGTTTCGTTATCGACTATTCCCCAGATCCGTTCCGGCGCGAGCCCCATGGACGATGAGTAATCGAACCAGAGGTTGGCGCCAAACTGCTCCACTGACACCACGCCGATCACGGTCCAGATTACCGCGGTCCCACCAAGCACCCAGGCTACCGGGTACCCGGACATCAACAACGCTCCAAACGTCAGGAACATTCCGATTACATATAGGGTTTCCAACTCCATCAGACAGCCTCCCCGGACTGATTATCTGTCTTGGTGCGCCGGATCGGGCGCGGGAAGCCGAACAGCAGGGCGGTGACCTTGAGCAGGCGTGACACCGCCGCCAGGGCGATCAGCGAAAACGAAATGGCGAGGATGGCCTTAAGAATCCAGCGGTGGGACAACCCTGCCGGTGCCGGGCTGGTTTCACTCACGTTGTAGGCACTCACCGCGTAGGGGATCATCTCGTAGATGGCAATCACCAGGAACGGCAGCAGCAACAGCAGGATGCCAAACAGCTCAATCCAGCCCTGGGCTTTAAGCCCCAACCGTTCATGGATCACGTCCACCCGGACATGGTCATCAACCACCAGGGTGTAGGCCAGGCCCAGCAGCCAGCCTACGCCAGCCAGGTGCCACTGCAATTCTTCCAGCATCACCGATCCCTGGCCAAAGACGTAGCGGCTAACCACCGCATAGATAATGATCAGAGTCACCACGATCCACATCCACGACGCCAGTTTGCCGATGCCGGTCAACAGGCCGTCGACCCACCGGCTCAGGCGGGTATCGGGTAATTCGGTGTGGTGATGGATAAGTTCATCGGCGTCGGACACAGACGCATGCTCGGGCACGGTCATGGAATCAATCCTCTCTCGGAACCCAGGTACGGCAGGTTCCGGTTACTATCCGGTTACGACAAGGTGTGGATGGCGACAGCCACCATCCACACGGGGTGAGGTGCACCGGAATGACCCGGTGCGACGGTGTTGATATCCGCGATCAGAGGTCGCTCGGCAGATACGCTCGGCTATCCCACACCTGATAGGTTTCCATGAACTCCTGCTGGCTCTGGTAGACCCGGGCAAAGTCAGCATCTCTTTCCGCTTCTTCCTCAAGCACCTGCTGGGTAACTTCCTTCAGCTGCTCCAGTACTTCCCGGGGAATCTGGTCAGCGTGAACCCCTTCATCCTGGAAGCCGGCCAGAACCGCGCCGTTCAGGTACTCGCCCTCGGCCAGGCCACGGGTGGTGGCTGCAGTACAGGATGCCTCGACCAACGCCTTCTGGGCGGCCGTGGTGTTTTCCCACTCATCGCCATTGATCAGCAGGTACTGGGCGGTGAACTGCTGGTGCCAGCCGGGGAACAGGTTGTACTTGACCACCTGCTGGAAGCCCAGGATCTGGTCAATGGCCGGCATGGAGAACTCGGTCGCATCAATGGTGCCCTTCTCCAGGGCCTGGTAGAGCTCGCCACCGGGCATCATGGTGACGGAGGCACCCAGGTGCTCCAGTACCTTGCCGCCAAGACCGGCAAAGCGGATTTTCATGCCCTCGTAGTCGTCCAGGGATTCGATCCTGTCGGAGTACCAACCGGCGGTTTCAGGCCCGATGATGCCGCAAAGCTGGGCATGCACATTGAAGTCCTTGTTGGCATAGACTTCCTGCAGCATTTCGTGGCCACCGCCGTAGTAGTACCAGCCGATGTAGGCCCACGGCTTCATGCCGAAGGGAACCGCGGCGAACAGGGGTACCGCCGGGACTTTGCCCTGGTCGTAACCAATCCAGGTGTAGCCAGTCGGCACCTTGCCGTCAGACACTGACTGAAGAATATCGAAAGGGGGAACCAGCTCGCCGGGCTCGTAGACACGCACCTGGATGCTGCCATCGGAGGCCGTGGTCAGGTTCTCGGCAACCCAGGCTGCGGGCGACCCCAGACCGGGCAGGTTGGTGGCAAAGGCGACAGGCATTTTCCAGCGCAGGTTATCGGCGTAGGCGGTACCAGTGGACAGGGCGACCGCAACAGCAACCCCGGTGATGGCCTTGGCAAGTTTCATCGATAAGTCTCCTAACATTGTTCTTGTATGTTGCCAGCCGGTTCGAGAATCCCGACGGGCCTGGACTGAGTGTAGTCAGCCAACAGAGGAAACAAAAAAGACGGAAAGGAGATAATCCTGGGTTTGGCGCCGTTTATTGTTTTCTTCGTTGTACTGACGTCCTGCACACCGACAAATGCAGGGGCTGTGCCATTCAACGAAAAACAAACAAAAACAATGCGTTATATAAATATTGAAATCTTATTCAGTAACCGCTTGTCTGGCTCACCGGACAGCCTTAGACACTAGTCGTAATGAGCTGTACGGATTCCCGGACATCTGTCCGGAATTCAGGGCATCTTCGCCAGCTTTTCATAGAGCACCGACCGGGAGATGCCCAACAGTTTGGCGGCACGGGTACGATTACCACGACTGGCCACCAGGGCGTCTTCAATGGCCTGGGCTTCGGCTTCCGCCAGGGTCTGGGCCAGCGGCCGAATCGGGCGGGGTACCGCCGAGGGAACCTTTCGAGCACCGTTGCGGGGTAGCACCTTGAAGATGGCATCGGCATCCAGCAAGCCGTTGTCCTCCCCCATGGTCAGGGCCCTTTCCAGAACGTTACGCAACTCCCGGATATTACCCGGCCAGTCATACCCGCTCAGGGCCGCGACCGCAGCGTCGGTAATCTCACCCCGCAGCTCATGGCCCTGGCACAGGTCTTCAAGAATCGCTTCACACAGAACCCCCAGGTCCGGGATCCGGTCTCTCAGCGGGGGGATGGCAATTTCCAGTACGTTAAGGCGGTAATACAGGTCCGAGCGGAAGCTGCCCTCGGCCATCATCGATTCAAGGTTGCGACTGGTAGCGGCGATCACCCGCACATCCACGGACACCACCTTATTGGACCCCAGAGGTTCAATCTCGCCTTCCTGCAGGGCACGCAACAGCTTCGCCTGCAACGCCAGCGGCATATCACCCACTTCGTCGAGGAACAGGGTACCGCCATTGGCGAGCTGGAACTTGCCGTCACGGTTGCGACGATCGGCACCGGTATAGGCGCCCGGCGTAACACCGAAAAACTCCGCTTCCAGCAGGTTTTCCGGAATGGCCGCCACGTTGACCCCGACGAACGGCTTGTCGGCCCGGCCAGACATGGCATGGATGGATTGCGCCAACACTTCCTTGCCGGTTCCGGTTTCTCCCAGCAGCAGCACGGGCATGTCACGGCCCGCCGCCAGGCGGGCACGACGTTTGACTTCCAGCGCCGCCGGACTGGCTCCAACGAAGTCACCCAGACTGTAACGGGTGCCCCGGGTCTTGCGGGCCAGTGCCTTGCGGGCAGCAAGGAGGTCCTGATAGAGACGACGGTATTTGCTGACCAGTGGCGTCAGTGGTTGCAAGTCATCGTAGAGCACAAAGGCGACGGCTCCGAGGATCGCTCCCTGCTCGTCGAAATAGGGCAGCCGGGTCACCACCAGCTGCTGACTGTCATGCTCCATGATGTCGAGCAGCAGGGGCTGGCCGGTTTTGACCACCTCGTGCATGCGGGTTTGGGGAATCACCCCACGCACGTCCTTGCCAATCGCCGCCTGCGGGTTCTTCAGCCCAAGCAACGAGGCATAGCTGGCGTTAATCCAGGTGATACGGCTGTCACTGTCGACAGCAATGGCCCCGGCACTGGCCTGCTCGAACAGTGGGAACAGGGCCTCGATTAAATCTCGCGTCGGCCCGATGTTATTGTTATCGATAAACGATTTGGGCATGAATTGGCTGCGGTCTGGAATAAAGTCGGTCATGTTGGCAAACCTGCCGTATCAGTTGTCCGGAAACACTGACACTGTCCAGAGAGTATATGGGGGAAGTGGGGTTGGCAATCGCAACCCGCCCCCACTTTAGTGGAGGGGCGGGTGCGGTTTCACAGTGGCCGGATCAGAAGTTGTACTGGCCGGCAAACATGATTCGGCTGGCATCGCCATCGTCGCCGTTGACGTTTTCACGCTTGAAGTAAGCGTATTCCACGCCCATCATCACGTTCTTCACCGGGCTCCACAGGTAGTTGGCCATCAGGTTCTGGTTGGTTTCGCTCTTGCCACCGACAGCAACCCCATCGGCCTCGGCGTCATCCCAGTCCACGGTCACCAGACCATAGCCAATGTTGGCCTTATTGCCGCCGCCCAGATCCAGACCCACGCCGACAGAACCGCCATAACCGGCAATGCTCTCCAGGTCGCCACCGAGCACATAGGCATCCTCGGCACCAAAGTTTTCGCCGGAACGGTACAGGTAGGAGTTGGCGCCGTCGGTGTAGGACACGGTCCCCTGCAGGGTCATCATGTCACCGAGCGCCATTTTGGCAGCCGCAAAGGCGGCGTAGCCGATGATGCTGTCGTCGGCAGTCCCGGTGTCATAGCCGACTTCCTGGACCAGCGCTGCCGCAGAATAGGAAAGCCCGCCCGCAGAATCTTCAAAGCGTGCGGTCAGGGTGGGCAGGCCCTGCTTGCCGCCAGAGGTGACACCTGCACCGTCAATAAAGTTGGTGATCGGCTCTTCGGCGGAGATCGACAGGGCGCCGGTGGTGTAGCGGGCCTGGGCGATGCGGCCCTGAAGCCCGGCGAGACCGGCCAGGGAGTCGAAGTCCAGAGTGGTAGTGTTACCCACAAAGCTGTTGTAGTTGGACCAGGTCTGACCCAGCAACACACCCTTGTACTCACCAAAACCATGGCGCAGGCGCAGGGTGCCGGGACGGAAGTCCCCTTCCACCACTACTTTTACCCCTTCCGGCGAGGTTGCCCGCAGTCCCAGGCGGGTCTGTACGGCGTCAGCGCCAAAATGGCCGGTCACTTCATTGTCTTCGGCCGCACCGGTGTTAATGGCTGAGAAAGCACCAGCCCGGGTGGAGATGCCAATGTCTTCGTCGATATCGTAGGTTGCGTTGAAGCGGGCATAGCCGTACAGCTCTGCCTTGTAGTCACCGGCACTGAGTTCGATCGCTCCGGCCTGGCTGGCAATCGCCAGAGCCAACAGGGATACAGAGCTACGCACGATATTTTTGTTTCGCATTCGAGTTTTCCTTTCTTGTTGGTAATGCCGGTGGCGACCACCAGCCGGTCAGGACGGGCCCCGCCGCGGCCCGTCCTCTCTGTCCTGCCTGTGCGGCAGGGGGGTGCGGCGGCACCGGGTGAATCAGTCTGGAATTCGAACCTGGTTGTCGACGAACTGGATGCGGTCAGACTCCTCCGGCTCCGCCAGCACCGGCGGTAGGTTGGTCGCGGTCAGCGCAGGTGCGCCAGCCCCCCGGGGCACGGTGCGAACCACCTGACTGGGCGGCAGGGCGACACCGTCCTTGAGGTGCGACCACATCAGATCGAGGGCCTGGATGTAGTAGTGATGAAGAGGCACGTAACGCTCATTGAAGCCGGGGAACGCATTGAACGCATCCAGGTGATGGGCATTCAGTACCTCGTAGTAACGCAGGCCGGAGTCGCCCCCTTCCACTCGCTGGTTCAAGCCCACATAGGGGCGGGAGGTATGGTTAATGGGCAGGATGGCGTCGGCACGACCAGTCACAAACACCGCGGGTTTGCCCTGCAAGTCACCACTGGCACGGATACCTTCGATGCCATCGGCAATGGCCTGGGCCTGTGCAGCGGCCGTCCCGGTCAATACCTCACCGCTGACCGCGTCGGTCCCGGCTGCCAGGCTGCGCAGGCACAACAACGCATCCAGGCCAAAATCCGCCAGGCCACTGCTGTTGGACACCGCCTGCTTGAGGTTGGTGGCGCCACCACTGGCGTCGTCATAGACCTGGTTAACCCCAGCGGTAGGAGGAATACCGTTGCTGGCAGAGAACAGCGCCGCCTCCTGCGCGGCTCCCAGCGGCGTAACCAGGCCGCTGCCATCGGTCGCCGCCAGGCTCAGGCCACAAAGCCGGTCGGTGACCGCAAATCCGCCATAGGCGTTGGCGTAGGTCATGGCAATGCTCTGGGCCACCGAGGCGCCGAAATGGCTGGGTGCCACCAGGTTCTGCTCCGGCTGGACGCCAAAATCGTCATTCAGGATGCGAAGGGCATCCGTTGCCTGCTCATCCAGGGTTGCACCAGTCACCAGCCCCTTGGCGGCCAGGGCCGTACAGATGTTTTCATTGACCGTGACGTCATTCAGGATGGCATTGAACGGCGCCAGGTCACGGATTGCCGGGGCCCGGTTGGCACAGCCCTGATACACCGCCAACGCGGTGGTGTAATCCAGCAGACTGCGGCTATGGTCGCTGATCACCGCACCGTTGCCCTGGCGAATGGTAAAGCCGGCATCAACCAGTGGGTTGACGTTGGGCTCGGACACCGCCACACCATCAATCAACCCTTTCTCGTCCTGCTCCGCCGCCCGAACCGAGGCACCACCGCCGTTGGAGACACTGGAGGCGATCACCAAGGTGTTGTTCGGTTTGATGGTCACCACCCGCTGGCCGTTACCGGTTTCCTGACCGTGCAGCTCATTGAGCACGTAAAATCCGACTTCGATGGACTGCAGTACATTCAGCCCCCAGTCCGCTTCCGGATTGGCGCCGGAATGCGCATGCTTGAAAGCCATGCGATCCGGGTAGGCGGCGTTGAAGGCATCCCGGCCGGCATCATCCAGCCGGACCCGGTACTGGACCGGCTCATCGCCACTGGCGGTCAGGGTGCCATCCAGGCGCTGGGCGGTACCCGTCTCCAGGTTATAGCTGCCCGTGCCCGTGCCCTTATCGGTATAGACAACCGCACAGCCCTTTTTCAGCCCCCACTCACCGGCGGTACCGATAGCCCCATAGACGCCTCGGGACCCGGAAGACGGAGCAGTGACCATACAGGGCTGGTCGGGGTCAAAGCTGTCGGGAACCTGAACCATGACCGTCACCGGGGCGAGTTCATCGCCGGAGTCGATGAAGGCGAGGTACTCGTCACCTGCGATCAACCCCTCACCCTCAGCACCAACCTGAGGACCGAACCAGGTGCCATAGCCACCACCGGGCGCTGTATCGACCAGGGCACGGTAGTTGTTGTAAATGGCCATACGGCGGAGTTCAATCGGGGTTGGGTTGAGGCTGTCGGCAAACGCCGGCGGTACCGCACTGGCCAATCCGCTCGCTCCCAGCCCAGCGGTCAGCAGGTCATCGGTGACACCATCGTAGTGTTGCTGGCTGATGGTTCCGGTCAGGAACCCTGGCTTGTGATTGAAGGCCGCTCCGGGAATATCCTCTTGCTTGCAGCCATTGAGGGAGAGTGCGACAACGAGTCCCGCCGGTACGGCGAGCAGTGCGCGAATAGTCATGGTCGTTTCCTTACAGTCTTTATTGTTGTTAAAAAGGCGCACCGGAAAAAGGAAGACGCGAAAAACACCGGGCGCTGCCGGGCTTATGCGCATCCCATGCCAATTTTTAATTCACAACAAAAACAATAGGTTAGAGTTTTTCTCCAAAGACCTATGAGCCCCTTGTCCGGGATCTCGGACACCCGGAGTAGCCAACCGGCGCTTGACCATGGCTTAGCAAAGGCCCGAACGCCGGGGCTTACCGGGAATCAACAAAGAACGTCTGGAAAACCGGACTGTGTCCGGTATATCGGACAGACCACCGGAACAGGGGCATTGAAAGGAAAGGAAATTGGGGCTTAAATCGATTCTGTCGATTGATAATAATCAAACAAAACGTTTTTTGGTGTTACGAAAAGGTGGCATAGTATCGAAGATAAACAGTACCGGAGATACACGTTACCGGTGATTATTCAGACAGGTTGCTTGCTATGACAGACGCAATCGACAGCGACATCGTATCCCTGTCTTCCTCCCCCTGCCTGCTGACACAGCAGGACCCGGAACTGGCACAGCTTCAGCCAGCCGCCCAACAGCAAACCGTGATGCACAGCCTGTGCCGGGTGTTTGGCGTTCGCCCACCGGATGGCACACTGAATGGCGACCATCTCTTGCTGACCCAGCTTTGTACCTTGTTCCAGAAGGACGTGATGGACGCCGACACCGAGCTTGAGCGCCACCAACGCCCCTGGTCCCGGGTTTACCTGGTCCAACACGGTGTACTGCGTCTATTCCGCGAATCACCTTCGGGTAAGGTCTCCATCCACCACTTTTTTGCCGAGGGCGACATTGCCTGGCCGGTCTTTGGCCGCAGCCGCACCGTGCGCAATACCTTGTGCCTGTCCACCGTGACCCCCTGCACCCTGTGGGTGGCGGACTTCCATGCATTTCGTGATGTGCTGCGAAACCACTGTGAAGGCAAGTGGGCGCGCTTCGCCCTGGCATTGACTGAAGAATTGGCAGAGCTGGCCACCAAGCGGGAGTTCCACCGCCAGACCCTGTCTGCCAGGGAGCGCTACGACCAGATGGTGACAGACTATCCCGAGCTGATGGCGAGGGTGCCTGATTTTCAGCTGGCGTCCTGGCTTGGCGTAGTGCCAGCCACCTTTTCCCGGCTCAAGAAGGGACGCTGCTGACCACCCCTTCGTCCTGCGAGCGACGCCAGACCGGGTAGGGAATACCCGCCAGCCGGTTAATGACAAACGCCTGAGCCACCAACAAGGATACCCCCGCCATCAAGACCGGCAGCTGGGCCGGATGAGGCATCAAGCCCAGGGAAACGATCAGCGCGGTCGCACCCGCCGGTGGGTGAGGAATCCGCAGCAGCACCATCAGGCACCCCGTCAATCCCAGCGACACTGCCGCCGCTCCAACCCGGGCCAGATCCACGCCGGAGGCCAGGGCCGAAGGCGCGTCATGCAGGCCAAACAGGTACAGGCTGAACAGGCCCGTCAGGGCCCCAACCAGGTGGCCACACATGGTATTACGGGGAGAGGCTGGTTCGGCCAGCGGAACATGGAACAGGATGAAGGCGGTGGCCCCCAGGGACGGAAAGATGAACGCCTGCTGGGTCATCAGCGCCACCAGTGAAATCAACGCAATACTGATCCCGCCATTGATCAGGTTGAATCCCGCCAACACGGTCTGGCGACTGTAGCGCTCGGACAGCCGCTCCAGATGCAAAGTTCGCAGTACGCCGCTGACCAATTGCCAACGAACGCGATCGTTTTGGACGCCCATGCCCAGCCACTCTGTATGCACAAAAAAAGGGCGCTCATGCTAGGGCAAGATTCCGCCAACCCGCAACCCGACACCGCCTTCGGCACTTGATCTTAATCAAGTCGGTGTGGCGACCAACAATGGCAGGGCAGAGCCGGACTAGGCTCAGAGACGGATGAACGGCATCAGGCTCAAAAAGATGATGGCGGCAATCGCCAGGCTGGCAGCGACCGTCGTTACCGGTTTTTGCCGCAAGCGATACCAGATTCCCCCGGCATTGCCCTGGATCAGGTCCTGGCGGTAACGTTCGCGCTGCTTGATCTGACGCTGCAGCTGATATTCCTCCAGCAGCGCCCGTGCCCGCGCCGCCTCATCGTCGTCATGAACCCAGAACCCGCCCATACTGATGCCCCAGCGGCTGGGTGGAGTCTCGTAGTAGGACACCTCGTTTCGCTCGAACAGCTCGCGGATTTCATCGGCTTCGTCATCGGGAACATGACGCAGGTTCATCAGGTGATGTGGCATGACAACTATGGCATCGGTAGCGGAGATCCTTATATTCTAGAGGAAAACCCGGCCATTGGCCGGTCTGAACATCGGCAAAGGATACCGAATGCCCAACCAAGCCCTGACGCTGCTGCTGGAGTTTGATGACCAGGTACGTCGCGACCACCACCAACCACCGGCGTTCCTGCACCGGCGTGATCGCCGCTTTGCCCTGGAGGCCACCGAACCTCATACCCCCAGAGCCTGGCTCGACCATATCCAGCGTCTCAGTGGTGGACACACCAACGCAGCGCTGAAGCCCTTGCGCCGCTGGCGTCGCATCACCCTCGGCTTCGCCGTGACTGGCACCGTGCTTGGCATCGTTACCATGCTGGGGCTGCTCTACTACGACGGCAGTGGACGAATAAATGTCACCGTGATGCTGGGGTTCATGCTGCTGCAGCTGATGCTGGCCCTGGCGACCTCATTACAGGCCCTGGTTGGCTGGCGTCCTTGGGGCTGGCTGATCGAGCGCTACCTGCACCCAGCCGAAGAATCCGCCATGGCGATCAATCGCCTGCAACCCCAGCTGATGGCTCGGGCCGCGCACTGCGGCGGCCTGATGTTTGCGCTTGCCGGCTTGCTCACCCTGCTAACCCTGGTGGTGGTTCGGGACCTCGCCTTTGGCTGGAGCACCACCCTCAGCACCGGCGCCGACAGCTACTACCGGTTCGTCGCTACCCTGGCGTGGCCGTGGCATACGCTGTGGCCGGCAGCGGTTCCGGACCTGGAGTTGGTCAGCCAGACCCGGTTCTTCCGTATCGAAGCCGACACAGCAGTAACTGCAGGTCGCTGGGGTGAGTGGTGGCCGTTTGTCACCCTGGCCTGGTGCTGCTACGTCATCCTGCCGCGGTTGATCCTGACCGCTCTCAGCAGCCTCCACCTCAGGCTTCGCGCAAGGCACGTGCTAACCAGCCACCCGGGACTGCTGGCGCTGCGCTACCGCATGGAAACCCCGGAAGTGGACACCGGACACCAGAACACGGATGTCAACGTAACCCCGGAACTTGCGGTTAATGCCCGACTGCACCCGCTGCCAGACAGCCCGGTGGTGGTGCGCTGGGCCGGCGCGGGCGAGGCGTCTGTTCCGGCCCAATTCCAGGGTCACCAGCAGCGGCTGGTGGTTGAGGCCGGGGGCGCCGCAAGTCTGGCCCAGGACCAGACGGCCATCGCCGAGGCCGGTCGGCACCTGAGCGATGACAGCCGTCATTCGGTTACGCTCCTGGCGCGGGCCTGGGAGCCGCCGACGGCGGAACTGGAAGATTTCATCACCGATGCCCGGTCCCACTGGCCAGCCAACACCCGCATAACCCTGGTGCCACTGGCCACCGATCCGAACCAGCCAGCGTCTGATCAGCAGCTGGCGCCATGGCTGCGCTTCTGCGAGCGATTGGCGGACAAGCGCCTGTACGTTGCGCGATACTCCAACGTGGATGCGACCACGGGTAATGGGGAGGCGCTGTCATGACCACCAAGACTCGTCCTGCACCCACCTTTGCCGTGGTCGGGCACCCCAACAAGGGCAAGTCCAGCGTGGTCTCCACTTTGTCCCAGAACGACAGCATTGCCGTTGCTTTGGAGCCCGGCACCACCCGCCACAGCCAGGCCTATCCCCTGACCGTGGACGGTGAGGTTCAGTACACCCTGATAGACACCCCCGGCTTTCAGCGTCCGCGGCAGGTTCTGGCCTGGCTGGAGGCCCACAGTCTATCGGCGTCTGACCGCGCCGAAACCGTCGCCGCCTTTGTTCACCAGCACCGCAGCGACCCCCGCTTCCATGACGAATGCGAGCTGCTGACGCCGTTGATTGAAGGTGCCGGCATCATCTACGTCGTTGACGGTTCGGTCCCCTACAGCGCCGAGAACGAGAGTGAGATGGAAATCCTGCGCTGGACTGGCCGGCCCAGCCTGGCACTGATCAACAGCATTGGGGCGGACGACTACAGCGAACGTTGGCACTCAGCCCTTGGCCAGTTTTTCCAGGTGGTTCGTAAATTCAACGCAGTCAAAGCCCCGTTCAACCAACACCTCAGTCTGCTCAAGGCCTTTGGCCAGCTGGAGCCTGCCTGGGAACAGGTGCTCGACGCGGCGGTCATGCACCTGTCCGATCAGCGCGCCGAACGCAAGTCCCAGGCTGCGCGCCTGATCGCCTCGGCCTTGGAGGACATGATGGGGTGGCAGGAAAGACGCACCCTGACCCCCGGGCAACTCGAAGCACAGTCCCGGCAGGCCCTGGCCGACCAACTGAGAGAGCGCTGGTACCAGCATCAGCGCCAACGGGAGCAGTCCCTGCGTATCGAGGTTGAGACGCTGTATCAGCACCACCGGGTCCAGCGCCAGGAAGCCGAGCTGAGCTGGCACAGCGAACACGACCTGTTTAGCGAGAACAGCCGGCAAATCTGGGGGGTCAGCCGGGCCTACCTCGCCACCGCCGGTTTCGGTGCCGGCGCTGTGGGTGGGGCAGGGATCGATGCCGTCACTCTGGGCTCCTCCCTCGGTACCGGGGCTTTGATCGGTGGTCTGATTGGCGCCGCCGGCAGCTATTTCTATGGTGACCGGCTGGTTTTGCCGGTGCTGCGCATCGGGGCCCTGCAACAGGGACTGCAAACCGTCAGCTTCGGGCCGGTCCAGGACAGCCAGTTCGGCTATGTGGTTCTGGGCCGGGCGGTGGATCACTGGTGGCACATCGCCCACCGCAACCACGCCGGTCGCCTGCCACTGAACCTCGAACCCTCCGACAGCCACTGGCTGGCCGACCTCGACAGCCAAGCCCGCCACCTTATCCAGAGTGCCCTGAACCGCTGCCGCAAACAGCGTTCACTGAGCGACGACCAGCGCCTTCAATTGGCCAGCGCCATTGAAGCGGCACTGGATCGTTACCACCAGTGGCGTCTGGCCAGCGGTTGAATCCCACCACCCTTGGATGTTTATACTGTGGCCCGATTCCAACCAACATGAGGACAACCATGAAGATTGTACGAGTACAGGACATCATCGGAACCGAACGTGAAGTGGAAGGGCCGGGCTGGACCAGCCGTCGCCTGCTTCTGAAAAAGGATGGTATGGGCTTCTCGTTTCACGAGACCATTATTCCAGCCGGAGCCGAGTTGAACCTGTGGTACAAAAACCACCTGGAAGCGGTTTATTGTGTTGCCGGCAATGGCTCCATCACCGACCTGGCCACTGGCGAAACCCATGAAATTACCGACGGCACCCTGTATGCGCTCGACCAGCACGACCGCCATGTTCTTCGCGGTGGCTCCGAGGACATGCGCCTGATCTGTTCCTTCAACCCACCGGTCACCGGCCGCGAAACCCACGACGAAGACGGTTCCTATAACCTGGCAGACTGACACCACCGTATGGCTGTCGCTCAGCGCCTGTAAGCCGCTGTAACAGTTTGCAAGGTTTGGCGTCCGGGGCTTTCCCCTGACGCCAGACTGGTGATATTTTGATCACCCAGTTCGACAAAGCCTTGCCACCGCCACCCGCGCAACACAGGTTAATCCAATGGACGTTACCGCTCTCGCCAGTTACAGCACCCAGCTCAGCCAGGCACAGGTTCAGCAGCAGGCCCAGCTCAGCGTGCTGAAAACTGCCCAGGATCTGGCGGCAGCCGGGGCCCTGCAGCTGTTGGAGGCCATCCCGTCGCCTCAGCCAGTCGCCGCCGGCGATAGCCGCATCGGCTCCCTGATTGATATTCACGTCTGACGGTCCTTTGCGATAAATCAAGGACGCTTTCCAATCCTTAAATGATAATAATTCCCGTTATCAACTTTTAAGGATCACCTCATGAAACATCAGATCAGGACCGCCGCCCTTGCCCTGCTGATCGTCACCGGCACGGCCACTGCCAACGACTCGCCCGATCATTTTGACGGCATACCGTCCAACTCGCTGCCACAGGCCCTCGAACACCTTGAGGCGTACAACACCCAGCTGGCCAGCTTGCTGGCGCAACCCATGGATGTCGCTACCATGGCAGAGATCCACCAGCTGACGTATACCCTGGAAAATGCGCTGGAACGAATGCAGGAAGCGCTCGAGCAACTGTCAGAAACCCTGGAGTCGGTGCATAAAGATTCAGAGTATGCCGCCGCCGACACACTGCCCGGCCATGCCCACCAGTATCTGGAGGATGCCCGCCCCTGGACCGAGTAACCGGCTCGGGCTAGGCCCGGCCTGCTAGTGCCCCTGCTTCTTGGTGCCCTGTTTGGCCTCGGCGGTCAGGGGGTCTTCCGGCCATGGGTGTTTGGGGTAGCGACCGCGCATGTCCTTGCGCACGTCGACGTAACCATGACGCCAGAAACTGGACAGGTCGCTGGTAACCGCCAGCGGGCGCTGGGCCGGCGACAGCAAATGGATCACCACGGCCACCTGGCCGCGGGCGATCCGCGGGGTTTCGGTCCAGCCAAACAGTGCCTGTAACTTGGCGGCCAGTACCGGACCGTTGTCGGCGTTGTAATCGAGCCGGACCGACTGGCCGGTGGGGATGGTCAGCGCTGCGGGCGCCAACTCCGGCAACTGGGCCTGTAGGCCGTAGTCCAGGGCACTGGTCAGCGCCATCGACAGGTCAACTTTCTGCAGTTCAGCCCAACGGCTCACTGACACCAGGAATGGCGCCAGCCACTGCTCCAGTCCGGCCAACAGGGTTTCGTCGTCCACCGCTGGCCAGGTCTCCGGCCACAACCGGTGCAGCAACGCCAACCGGCCACGGAGCTGGCGGGCACTGTCATCCCAGGGCAGGCTGTCCAAGCCTTTCTGGCGCACCGCCGCCAGCAACCCTGCCAATACTTGGGCCGCATCCGGGTTGGGCAGAACCGCTTCCGCCAGCACCAGTTGGCCGAGGCGTGTCTGCCGCCGCGCCACCACCCGTCCACGCTGGTCATCCCACAGGCACTCATCATAGCCGGAGATGTGTTCGGCCAGGTCCTGCTCCAGCAGACTGAGGCTCACCGGCGCCGCCAGGTAGATACGCGATTCCCGCGCCTGGCCATCCAGATCCGCCGCCACCAGCCACTCCTCCCGCGCCAGCGGATCATCGTCTTGCAGAACGGCACCACGACCATTACTGAGCTGATAGCGAGGGGCCGCCCCGGGGCGTTTGCGGCCAATGCGATCCGGGTAGGCCAGCGCCAGCAGACGACCGATATCGTGATGACCCGGCCGACCGTTGTCGTCGGCATCAGCCAGCCGTTGCACCGATCGCTTCAGCGCCTGCAGCCGTTGACTGTCCACTCTGGGGTCGCGGGCTTCGCCCCGCAACAACTGCCAGCGAAGGTAAAGGTCCGCCCCGGCGCGGGGGCCCAGCAGATCCCGTTCTTCCAGTAACACGGCGAGCTCCGCCGCCAGCCGGGGCAGGCCTGACGCCCGTCCCCGCAACACCATATGAGCCAGGCGGGGGTGAAGCCCCAGCCGCCGTGCGGCCTTTCCGTGGTCGCTGATACTGCCATCGCCATGGAGCAGGTCCAGCCACTGCAGCAAGGTGGTTGCCTGCTGCCAGTGCGCGGCAGGTGGCGGGTCAATCCATTCCAGGTCAGCCGGGGAACGGGCACCCCATTGGGCCAGCTCCAATACCAACGGTGCCAGGTCAGCCTCAGCGATTTCCGGCGGGGAAAAATCGGCCAGGCCATACTGGTCCGACTCGCTCCACAGGCGGTAGCAGACCCCCGGTTCCACACGCCCGGCGCGGCCACGACGCTGCTCCGCCGAGGCCTTGGACAAACGACCGGTCACCAGCCGGGACATACCGCTGTTGGGATCAAAGACCGCCCGCCGTTGCTGGCCGCTGTCCACCACCACGCGAATGCCTTCGATGGTCAGGCTGGTTTCAGCAATCGCCGTGGCCAGCACCACCTTACGTTCCCCCGCTGGAGCCGGGGCAATGGCCTTGTCCTGATCGTCATTGCGCAGGTTGCCGTACAGCGGTGCCAGCCGGACGCCTGCCGGAAGCTGCGCTCTCAACGCGGATTCCACCCGGCGGATTTCACCAGCACCGGGCAGGAACACCAGCAGGGAGCCGTCCTGCTCGGCCAGGGCCTCACGGATCACCGCCACCACCTGATCCACCAGCCGGGCTTCCCGGGGCAGCGGCCGGTAGACGGTCTCCACCGGATACGATCGTCCTTCGCTGGTCAGCAC
Organism: Marinobacter zhejiangensis; assembly: GCF_900114775.1. GTDB lineage: Bacteria > Pseudomonadota > Gammaproteobacteria > Pseudomonadales > Oleiphilaceae > Marinobacter > Marinobacter zhejiangensis. The sequence continues at coordinate 717,554 of NZ_FOUE01000001.1, read as the reverse complement.
CGGAACCTCACCCAGCACCCTGGCGATGGGGGCCGTATCCAGGGTCGCCGACATCACCACCAGGCGCAGGTCTTCCCGCAGAGCCTGCTGGGACTCTCGCATCAAGGCCAGGCCCAGGTCAGCCTGCAACGACCGTTCGTGGAATTCGTCAAACAGTACCGCGGCATACTCACTCAGCTCAGGGTCGTCCTGAATCAGGCGGGTGAGAATGCCTTCGGTGACCACTTCAATTCGGGTCTGGCGCGATACCCGGGTATCCAGGCGGGTACGGTAGCCCACGGTCTCGCCAGCCTTCTCACCAAGCTGGCCAGCCATGTAACGGGCGGCAGAGCGGGCGGCCAGGCGACGGGGCTCAAGCATCAGGATTTTGCGGCCCTGACGCCAGGGCGCCTCCATCAGCGCCAGCGGTACCCGGGTGGTTTTACCCGCACCCGGGGGCGCCTGTAACAGTACCGTGGTCTGGGTCGTCAGGGTCTGTTGCAGGTCCGGGAGGAGAGCGTCGATGGGCAGCATCGGATTGGACCAGTTCGCGGCTATCGGGACTGGCGGTTATGCCAGGCCTCGGGGTTGGGCACCAGACAGGCAAACAGCAATCCCCAGACCAGGGCTGCAACGCCGATCCAGAAGGCGCTGTCGAGTGTTCCCCCCAGCTCCAGCCATTGCTTGGTCAGCCAAGGGCCAACCATCTGAGTGAAGCCATACAGTGCCACCAGGGCGGCCGATATCCGTGGACCCTGATGCGGGTGCAGCGCGCGGCCAATGCGCTGGGTCAACAGTACGGTGCCAAGGAACGTTGTGCCAACCAGAATGCCACACAACACCAAACCAACCGGACCGGGCCAGATAACAGCGGCCAGTACCCCCAGAAGCTGTATCACGTAGTTCAGTCGAATAGCGGGGAGATCGCCGATTTTCGCGCCAAGATGATTCCAGATATAGGCCGCAGGCAAGGTCGCCAGGGCCACGATCAGCCAGCTGCCATCCAGCAGCCAGTGGCCATCAGGCAACTGCAGCTTGGCCAGCAGCGGCAGGAAGGTCATGGGCAGGATATAGCCCAGACCAGCGCCGGCGTAGGACAGGAACAAGGGCACACTGGCCCGGTCCAGCAGCCGGCCTTTCTGGGTAGCGCCGTCTCCAGACTGTTCCGGGCGCACCGGAACATCCAGTGACAGCAGACGGGCGGTGCCCCACCAAGCCAGCGGAATCGACAGGATCGCCGCCGGCCACCAACGGTCCGCGCCGCTCAGCCAATCCGCAGTCAGCGTGACCAGGGCGCTGGACACCAGCAGGCCAATACCCACCCCCAGATAAACCAGACCACTCAGGCTGGCACGATTACGCCGGACCAGCCACTCCAGAATCAGCGCCGGCGCCTGGACAAACACCACACCGTTAGCAACGCCGTTGATCCAGCGAGACGCGGACACCAGGGTGACCTGGTCAAGCTGGGTCTGGGCGAGGCTGGTAAGCACATGCACAGTGAGGGACAACGGCAGCAACAGCCGGATGTGATCAATTCGGTGCCAACGGATCGCAACCATGGCCCCCATCAGGTAGCCCAGATAATTCCAGGTTGCTACCGCGGCCCCCTGCTGGGCATCGATCTGGCCGTCTGCCACCAGATAGGGCAGCAACGGGGTATAGATAAAACGCCCGAGGGTATGGACTACCAGCAACAGAGTCGCGCCGGCAGCCAATACCGACAAGAGTTCACGGGGGGAGGTGCAATGTTGCTGGTTAGCAGGCATGGAGGGGTCACCGGGAAAAATGGCCGGTCAGTCTACGGCCTTCCCGGCGGCTTGCAAAGACGACCTTAGGGCGAAACGGCCCGCTCACGGTTCTGCCGCGCCCACTGATAGATACGACCAAAGGCTTCGGCGACCGCCTCCGGCTTGTGGGGTGGCTGGATCACGGCGGCCAGCTCTCCTTCCGGGTTGATCAGAGCCAGGTGAGCACTGTGATCCACCAGTTTGAGGTCGCCCTCCTGACGGTGGATGAACACTGCATTCAGGCTTTTCGCCAGGTTACGCAAGGTATCAAGGTCACCGGTAATGCCCTGGAAGTCTTCGCCGAAAAACGCCAGGTATTCCCGCAAGCGCTCTGGCGTGTCCCGCTCCGGATCGGCGGAGATCAGCAGGTAGCTGGGGCGCGGCAACTCTGCCGGAATCAGCTGATTGGCGCGACGAAGGTTGGACAGTGTCGCAGGGCACACATCCGGGCAGAACGTATAACCGACGAAGGCAAAGGTCCAGTGGCCCTTGAGGTCCTCCTGGGTGACCGCCTCGCCCTGTTCATTCACCAACTGGTAAGCGGCAACCGGCCGTCCCTGATCGTATACGAAGGTGTTGAGTTCACTCAGCTCCGGTGCTGGCAATGGTGCCTGGCTGTCCCCCAGGAACACCTGGCGGCCCACCACGAGCCCAAACACCAGAACCACCGCCAACAGCAGGACAACAACGGTATTGCGAACGGATCGATCCATGGCTGGATTAGGTCTCCCTGCGATTGATGAGTGTCAGAAGCGCAGGTAGTGGTCGACCAGCAAGACCACGAACAAAACCATCAGGTAGGTGATGGAATACTTGAAGGTCGCCAAAGCCACACGCCGGTCGTCGCCCCTGAGCAATAGCACCGCATAGTGCAGGAAACGCACCCCAAGTACCAGTGCGCCCACCAGATACAGATGACCGGACATGCCGGTCACAAACGGCAGCAGGCTGACCGCCAGCAACATCAGGGTATACAGTAGGATATGCAGTTCGGTGTAACGATTGCCGTGGGTGACCGGCAGCATGGGAATACCGGCCTTGGCATACTCCTCCTTGCGGTGGATAGCCAGGGCCCAGAAATGGGGCGGCGTCCAGGCAAAGATAATCAGCACCAGCAACAGCGCATGGCCATCCACCTGGCCAGTAACCGAGGTCCAACCAAGCAACGGTGGCATGGCACCGGCCAGGCCACCAATCACAATGTTCTGGGGCGTCGCCCGTTTCAGGAACAGGGTATAGACACCGGCATAGCCCACCAGTGATGCCAGCGTCAGCCAGGCGGTCAGGCTGTTGACCTGCCACACCAGTACCAGTAGCCCGGCCAGGGCAAGGCTGGTGGCAAACAATAGTGCATCCAGCGGGGCAATCCGCCCGGTAGCCACCGGACGTTTGCGGGTTCGCGCCATCACCGTGTCGATGCGCTGGTCAACCACATGGTTGATCACGGCGGCCGCACCAGCCAACAGCGCAATTCCGAGGTTACCAAACAGCAGCACCTGCCAGCCCGGTAGCTGGGGAGTCGCCAGCAACATCCCGATCACCGACGTCAGGATCATCAGCGCTACCACCCGGGGTTTGGTCAGCTCCAGGAAATCCCGCCAGGTGGCGTGGCTGGCTTTGTCGAACAGAGTCTTGGCATGTTGGCTCATGCGGCAACCTCCCGCTTGATCAGGTTGGATGAAGTGGACAGAACGGGCTGATAACAGTGATGCAGACGCCAGATCAGGTGAATAACGGTCAACAACAAGCCGGCGCCCATGGCGTTATGGATCACCGCTACCGGCAGCGGTATATGGAACGCGACATTGGCCAGCCCCAGAGCAATCTGTGCCAGCAGCACCACGCCGACCAGCGCCGTCGCCTGGCGAATCAACGGCGAGCCACCGCAACGCCACAGCTGTGCCAGCAAAATGAGCCAATATGCCAGCACCAATACAGCGCCCAAGCGGTGGCTGACATGGATCGCCACCCGCCCGGCGGCGGTCAGCTGCCCGCCCAAGTAGTTGGGACCCACGTGCTGGGTAATGTCGAAACCGTGCTGGAAATCCATCTCCGGCCACCATTCACCCTGACAGGTCGGCAGGTCGGTACAGGCAACCGCCGCGTAGTTGGCAGCAGTCCAGGCACCCAGGGCAATCTGCATCACCACCAACATCAACCCGCCATAGAGCCAGGGCCGCAAGCGGGCCAGCCGGTGACCGGCTTCGTTGTCCACCCGAGCTGGCCGGGTACGCAGCCGAAGGGTCAGCAAGGTCAGTAGGCTCAAGGTGGTAAAGCCGCCCAGCAGATGCAGGGCCACGACCTGAGGCCACAGTTTCAGGGTGACCGTCCACATGCCAAACGCCCCCTGCAACACAATGAAACCGGCAATAAACAAGGGCAGCTTGACCGGGACACCAGCACGGCGATGGCGAATGGCGGCGACGGCCAACCCAAAAACCAAAAGCCCCAGGGTGCCCGCGGCGTAGCGGTGGATCATCTCGGGCCAGCCCTTGGCGGTATCAACCGGCACTTCCGGGAAGCGCGCCTCGGCGATGGCGATCTGGTCTGCGCTGCCGGGGACAGTCAGGAAGCCGTAGCAGCCCGGCCAGTCCGGACAGCCCAGGCCGGCATGCACGAGCCGGGTCCAGGCGCCCAGCATCACCACCACCACCGCCAACAGGGTGGCGAGCAGGGCCCAGCGTCCCAGGGTGCGATATAAGGTGCGATGGATTGAGGCGGATTGCGACATGGCGGTCATGGCATCACCCCAGCTGGGACAGTTTGAGCAGGCGTTTCAGGTCCTTGAGCATGTCTTCGCCACTGTTGGCGGTGGTGTACTGCATCATCACGTTGCCCAACGGATCGACCAGCAAGATCCTCGGCGCGGTGGCCGGGTCGGCGCCGGTTGGCCAGATCGGTTCCCTGGCACCTGGACTCAGCAGTTCCATCGTTCCGTACTCAGCAGCCACCTGGTTACGTTGGCCTTGGGCTATGCCAGCCAGGAAAGCCGCCCGCATCACCCGGTCGGCGTCTTTGCCAAGGGCAATGTTGACCTGCCGGGCCAGGTACAGCAGCGATTCGCAGTCGGCGTCGCAGCCTTCTGCGGCCACCAGCATCAGCCACTGGCGAGGGGCGGTAGGCGAGGTGAAACGGTCGGCCAGGCGGCGGCCGTCGTCACCCACCAGGTTGAGTTGGCTGATGGGTACCAGCGGCTGGATGAGGTCACCGTGGTTGGCCTGCCCGGTCGGGTTCAACCATCCGGTGAAATACATCACGGTGGCCAGCAACATCGGGCCGAAACCGATGGCAAACAGCGCCAGGGCAATACGCCGGCCACGGCGGGCCTGCTCCGCAGTGCGAGGGTTGATGTCGTTATCAGTCATGGAATCAGCCATTGTCGTTGTCATTATTGGCTCCTGTCTTGCGGTAGCTGGCAACGATGGTCAGTACCACCAACACCAGCGCGAGTGAAAACCATTGCACGGCATAGCCGTAGTGGGTCTGGGGTCCCATGTAATCCGGCTGCCAGTCAACCCGGAAAGCCCCGGGCTCATCGCTGCCCCTGAGCCGGAGCACCTTGCTGACCACCGTGCTTGCCTCAGCCGCTGCATCAGCTTGGTGAAGCGCCTGAACCCGTCGCGGCCACCCTTGGGCACCGTCGCTCTGTGCCAGCACCGGCGGTTCCGGATAGTCGGCAAGGCGGCCACGAATCGTTACCTCGCCGCCCGGAGAGGGAAACACCGGCAGCACATCACGGCTGGCAGGCGCTCTCAGCCAGCCACGGTTAACCACCAGTGCTGGCCCCTGGTCTGGCTGGAACAGGGTCAGCACTTCGTACCCCGCCACGCCGTCCCGGGTGCGGTTATCCAGCAGCCAGCTGCGTTCGTCATAGTGGCCGGTCAGGGTCACCGGCTGCCCGCTCTCCAGTCCATTCTCCTGCTCATTTCCCAGGCCCGGGCCAGCCAGCTCCTGCCAGCTCAGGGTCACCGCCTGTCGCTGCCACTGCTGCAATAACGCTTCCTTCTCGGCCGCCCGTTGCACCTGCCATACGCCCAGCGCCAACAGTAGGGGCAGCAGGCTGGCACTGAAAATCAGCAGCCTGGGATTGAACTGCCAGTGCCGACGGGGCAACACCATGGACTCGCTCATGCTCTGCTATATTGACTCCAGCCGTGCCCGAAGTTGCGGTTCAACCAAAGGGGGTCTGCCATGCTGAAAGTGGTCATTGTTGTACTTCTGCTTGCTGTGATCGCCAGTCTGTTTACCAGCCTGGTGTTCCTGATCCGCGATGGCGGAAAAACCAATCGCGTGGTGAATTCCCTCGCTGTCCGGGTTGGGCTCAGCCTGACACTCCTCGCACTGATTCTGATTGCCCTATGGCACGGCGACCTTTCCATGCATCCGACGCCGTACCATTAGCGAACCTGCCACCGCGGTGGCCTAGAGGATGTAGACGAAAACAAACAGCCCCAGCCACACCACATCCACAAAGTGCCAGTACCAACTGGCCGCCTCGAAACCAAAGTGCTTGTCCGCCGAGAAGTGTCCCTTGAAGATGCGAACCAGCATGATGGAGAGCATCAGCGTTCCCAGCAGCACGTGGGCACCGTGGAACCCGGTCAGCATGAAGAACGTACTGCCATAGATGCCCGACTGCAGGGTCAGGTCCAGCTCGGTGTAAGCATGGACATACTCTTCAGCCTGTAACGCCAGGAATCCCAGTGCCAGCAGGATGGTCGCGGCCAGCCAGATCTTCACCTTGGTGCGGTTGTTCTGCTTCAAGCCGTGATGGGCAACGGTGACGGTAAACGAGGACGTCACCAGCAGGATGGTGTTTACCAGCGGTAGCCCCCAGGGGCCAATGACTTCTTTCGCCGGGGGAAACGCCTCCGGGTCCGGGGTATTGATCAATGGCCAGGTGGCCTGGAAGCCCTCCCACAGCATGTTGCTGCTGGCACGGTCGCCTTCGCCACCCAGCCAGGGCACGGCAAACACCCGGGCATAGAACAGGGCACCAAAGAACGCGGCAAAGAACATCACTTCCGAGAAGATGAACCAGCTCATCCCCCAACGGAAGGAGCGATCCATCTGCGGGCTGTACAGACCCGCCCGGCTCTCCCGGATGACGTTGCCGAACCAGCCAAACAACATGTAGGCCATGATCAGCGCGCCAATGAAAAACACCGTCCAGGCACTTCCGGTGTCTTCGCCCTGGGAGCCATTCACCATGATGGATGCCACCCCATACAAGGTAGTGCCGAGTCCCACCGTAGCAATGATCGGCCACTTGCTCTGTGCCGGAACGTAGTACGTCTGATCTGTCGCCATGCCAGCCTCCGACGGTTATCCGTTATTGGTGCTTGTTGTTGTCGCTCGTTCGCTCGTGACCGCGGACACCGTCTCCGGTTCGCCCTGGTCGTACAGGGTGTAAGACAGGGTCAGTTTGGTGATGTGCTCCGGCAAGGCCGTGTCCACAATAAACACCAGCGGCATCTCGGTGATTTCTCCGGCGGCCAGGGCCTGCCGGTTGAAGCAGAAACATTCGGTCTTGTGGAAATACAGTGTGCCTTCCGACGGCGCCAGACTCGGTATCGCCTGGGCCACCATCGCTGCACCGGTCGGGTTCTCAGCGTAGAAGGCAACCTGGGTCGGCTCACCCGGGTGCACCTTGATGCTGTGAACCATAGGCCGGAACACCCACGGCATCTCGGGCCCGTTCTGGGCAATAAACTGAACCTCTACCGTGCGGTTCAGGTCGGTCTGCATGGCCTCGCTGGCCTCATAACGGCCCCCGGTTTTGCCATTGATACCCGTGATTTCACAGAACACGTTGTACAAAGGCACCAGGGCGAAGCCGAAAGCAAACATGCCCACCACCCCAACCAGACACCACCCAATGACACGGGCGTTGGAGCGGGGCGGCTGGGGATTGGATTCCGGTAACTCCGCCATAGCTCAGCTCCCTTATTTCACTTCCGGTGGCGTAGAGAAGGTGTGGTACGGCGCCGGAGAGGGCAACGTCCACTCAAGGCCTTCGGCCCCTTCCCACGGTTTCGCCGGTGCCTTCTCACCACCACGGACACACTTGATCACGATGAACAGGAACAGCAGCTGGGTTGCGCCAAACATGAAGGCACCGATGCTGGAGACCATGTTGAAGTCGGCAAACTGCAGCGCATAGTCCGGAATCCGCCGGGGCATGCCCGCCAGCCCAAGAAAGTGCATGGGGAAGAAGGCCAGGTTCATGCCGACGAACGACAGCCAGAAGTGGGTCTTGGCCAGGGACTCGTCGTACATGTGGCCGGTCCATTTCGGCAACCAGAAATAGGCCGAGGCAAAGATGCCGAAAATGGCACCCGGCACCAGCACATAATGGAAGTGAGCCACCACAAAGTAGGTATCGTGGTACTGGAAATCCGCCGGGGCGATAGCCAGCATCAGGCCGGAGAAGCCACCAATGGTGAACAGGATGACGAAGGCCACCGCAAACAGCATCGGTGCCTCAAAGGTCATCGAACCACGGAACATGGTCGCCACCCAGTTGAACACCTTCACCCCGGTGGGTACCGCAATCAGCATGGTGGCGTACATGAAGAACAGTTCGCCGGCCAGCGGCACACCCACGGTGAACATATGGTGCGCCCAGACCACGAACGACAGCAGCGCGATGGCACCGACCGCATACACCATCGAGGCGTAGCCAAACAGCGGTTTGCGGGCAAACGCCGGAATGATGTGAGACACCGCCCCAAACGCTGGCAGGATCATGATGTACACCTCGGGGTGCCCGAAGAACCAGAACACGTGCTGGAACAGCACCGGGTCACCACCACCGGCGGCGTTGAAGAAACTGGTGCCAAAGTTGATGTCCATCAGCATCATGGTGACCACACCCGCCAGCACCGGCATAACCGCAATCAGCAGGAAGGCCGTGATCAGCCAGGTCCAGACGAACAGCGGCATTTTCATCATGGTCATGCCTGGCGCCCGCAAATTGAGAATGGTGGCGATGACGTTGATCGCCCCCATGATCGACGAGATCCCCATGATGTGGACGGCGAAAATGAAGAAGGTGGTGCTCGGCGGCCCGTAGGTGGTCGATAGCGGTGCGTAGAATGTCCAGCCGAAGTTGGGAGCGCCACCGGCCATGAACAGGGTGGACACCAGGATCAGGAAGGCGCAGGGCAGTAGCCAGAAACTCCAGTTGTTCATGCGTGGCAAGGCCATGTCAGGCGCCCCGATCATCATCGGCAGCATCCAATTGGCCAAGCCTACAAACGCTGGCATAACCGCACCAAACACCATAATCAGGCCGTGCATGGTGGTCATCTGGTTGAAGAATTCCGGCTCCACAATCTGCAAGCCGGGCTGGAACAATTCGGCACGAATCACCATCGCCATGGTGCCGCCCAGCAGGAACATGGCGAAGCTGAACACCAGGTACATGGTGCCGATGTCTTTGTGGTTGGTGGTGTACAGCCACCGGGTAATGCCCTTGGCGGGACCGTGGTGATGATCCTGGGCGTGGGTATCAATAACCGCGCTCATTGCTAACCCCCTATAGCCACCGGCCCATCGCCGGCGGCACGATCAGACGTCGGATTACTGCTGGCTTTTGAACTCGAAGACCTGCATGGGTGTCACCATTTCACCGGTGTTGTTACCCCAGGCGTTCCGTTCGTAGGTGATGACCGCTGCGAGATCGACCTCGCTGAGCTGCGGCCCGAACGCCTGCATGGCCGTGCCGGCGACACCATTGATGACCCGGTCGAGGTGAGCGGGCATATCCTCGGTTACGATGGCGCTGCCCTTGAGTGCCGGGAAGGCCGGTGGCACACCGGTCCCATCCGGCTGGTGACAGGCGGCACAGGCGGTGTTGTATACCTGCTCGCCGCGAACCATCAGCTCATCAAGCGTCCAGTCCTTCTGGGTCAACTGACGCTCAGCTTCCGCAGCCGCCACCTGCTCAACCACCCAGGCGTCGTATTCCTCCTGAGGCACCACCTTGACCACCACCGGCATAAAGCCGTGGTTTCGACCGCACAGCTCGGTGCACTGGCCACGGTAAATGCCGGGCTCGTCGACCCGGGTCCAGGTTTCGTTGATAAAACCGGGGATGGCGTCTTTCTTGACCCCGAACTCCGGCACCCACCAGGAGTGGATCACGTCGTTAGCGGTCAGCAGCAGCCGTACTTTCTTGCCGGCGGGAATCACCAGGGGGTTATCCACTTCCAACAGATAGTGCTCGCCCTTGTCGGCACGGTTATAGATTTGGTCCAAGGGCGTGGTCAGGTTAGAGAAGTAGCCGAAGTCGTCATTGATATAGTCGTAGCGCCATTTCCACTGGTAGCCGGTCACCCGGATATCCAGGTCGGACTCTTCGGTGTCGTACATATCAATGAGAGTGGCCGTAGCCGGGATTGCCATCGCCACCAGAATCACAAATGGCACGATGGTCCAGAGAATCTCGACCGTGGTGTTTTCATGGAAATGGGCCGGTTCGTGCCCCTCCGATTTCCGGTGGGCCAGGATCGACCAGAACATCACCCCGAACACCACGATGCCAATGGCAACGCAGATCCAGAGAATCGTCATGTGGAGGCTGAATATATCCTGACTGGTGCCGGTTACCCCAGGCGGCATGTTTACCGCCCAGTCAGCCATCGACCAGGCAGGCAATAACAAGCCGCCCGTGAGGACACCAGCCCTCATCGTGTGCACGCCCATATGTGTATCTCCGTAGAGTTTTATTCTTGTTGAACTTGTTACTGCTTCCTAAACACCTGATGCGTTATGGCCGTCTATCGCGGCATCTACACCTGACAAAGAGAAAGTCTGCTCACGGATTAACCACTTATGAGTATAGACAGGGGTTAGTGAATTGCTAAAAATTGAGTAAACGATAACCGACTATTAACATCGATTTTTTATAACGGTATCGTCTATAGCGATTTCCTTCGCCACCGAGACTCCCCATCCCATGCCCAGGTCCGGCTCGCCCACGCCGTTTTTTAACGTTATCGACCGTCGCCTGTGGGCATTGGCGTGGCCGCTGATGCTCACCAACCTGACGGTTCCCCTGCTGGGGCTGGTGGACACCGCGGTGCTCGGCCACCTGAGCCAGCCGGAATACCTTGGCGCCGTGGCCATTGGTGCCAACCTGTTTACCTTGCTGTACTGGACCTTTGGCTTCATGCGTATGGGCACCACCGGCCTGGCAGCCCAGTCCTATGGACGACGAGATGGCTTTGGTCAGACCGCACTGCTGGTACGCTCGCTGCTGCTGGCCGTGGTTATTGGCATTCTCCTGATCCTCGTTCACCGGCCCCTGGTGACCATCGGCCTGGCACTGATGAACCCCAGCCCCGAGGTAGCGAGCCTCGCCGCGGAGTACGCCAGCATCCGTATCTGGAGCGCCCCGGCGGTCCTGTGCCAATACACCCTCGTTGGCTGGCTCATCGGCACCCAGTTTCCCCGCGGCCCCATGCTAATGCTGCTGGTTGCCAACGGCCTGAACATCCTGCTGGATGTGTGGTTCGTCACGGTGATGGGTTGGAACAGCCGCGGCGTCGCCGTGGCCACCGTAATCGCCGAATATGCGGCAACCGCCCTGGGCCTTTGGCTGGTACTGGGCCGCATTCCCGCAGGCCAACACCTCAGCCGGGCGCTACTGGGAACCCTCGCGGACTACCGCCGCATCCTGTCGGTGAACCGCTTCCTGATGGTTCGTACGGTGACCCTGTTGTTGGTGTTGGCGTTCTTCACCGCCCAGGGTGCTCGTCAGGGGGATGTGATTCTGGCCGCCAATGCAGTGCTGATCACGTTTCTGATGGTGATTTCCAATGGCCTTGATGGTTTTGCCAATGCCGCCGAAGCCATGGTGGGGGAGGCCGTCGGCCAGGGCGACCGCGCCTACTTCCGCTCGGTGTGCCTGTCGGCCCTGCGCTGGTCGGTCTGGGGCGCTCTGCTGTTCACCGCCGCGTTCGTGCTGGCCGGTGCCGAGCTCATTGCCTTGCTGACCAGTATCACCGACGTCCGCCAAACCGCCTGGCAGTACCTGCCCTGGTTATGGCTGCTCCCGGTCACGGCCGCCGGGGGCTTTCTGCTTGACGGCATCTTTATCGGTGCCACCCGTACCCGTGACATGCAGAACACCATGCTGTTTGCGGCCCTGTTGGTGTTCCTGCCGTTGTGGTGGCTCTCGACCGGCTGGGGCAACCATGGCCTCTGGTTTTCCCTTATTGGCCTGATGGTTGCGCGAGCCGCCAGCATGGGCTGGCTCTTTGTAAAACATTCTAAAAATGACACCTGGTTCACGTAGCCGCGTGACCACGAGCACGTTGGCAAATCTAAACTACACTTCTGTTCAAGAGCGGTAGAAATTCGAAGCACAGTGCTTTGTTCACCCTACCTCAGCACCGGAGGCATCTTGGGACCATTTTCAGTTCAACAAACGGCATCTCCCGATATGACACCAGCAGTCGTGCTTAACATCATCGATCATGCGCGCCGGCAGGAAGCACGTTCCGGAGAGTTTCTCCGGCAGATGCAGGAACGGGCCGCCTCGCTGCCCGCCAGCATTACCGTGGATGGCTATCAGCCCGCCACCTGCCTGTTCCAGTTCGCGGTCGAATACATCGAGATGGCACCACGCCTGATCGAATGCGTCGATGCCTGCGCACGGGAAGCCGACTGCACGACGCTGTTTGCGCCGTTCATCGAGGCCGCCACCTTTTACTTCACCCAGCCGTCGATGATTCTGGCCCGTTACGAAGGGCTCGACGGCCTCCTCAACCGGGCCTACATGTGCCATCGGCTGATGGAAGAAATGTGTGAAAACAACCGCTCCATCCGCACCGCCCAGCTGGTGGATGTGGAAGCGACCCTGGCCAACCTGTTGATCCACCAGCTGATCGGCGAGCCGTTCTCCAACGAGCTGGACGAGGCCGTGTCTCGCAGCGTCATGCAGATCGCCGGGTCACCTGATTATTACGAACTGGACCTGAACCCGTTTGTACAACAGGCCAAGCACGCCGCCTGGGGCTGGATGCGAAACTACTGGGAGAACCTGCTGGTTCGCAACCACATCTACTTCACCCTGAATACCCGACTATAATCCCTGTATTGACGACACCATTCACGACACTGGGAAGCCAGTTCCATTCACGCTAAGCTACGTAACCGCTTACGCAAACAGGAGAAACCCGTGCTCGACAACGCTGACCTGGGAAAACTGATTATCCGTCTCACCTTGGGGGGACTGATGCTTTTCCATGGCATATCGAAACTGATCAACGGCATTGGTTTCATTGAAGGTCAGCTCGCCAGCCACGGCATGCCGGCATTCTTCGCCTATGGCGTCTATATCGGTGAAATTATTGCGCCGCTGATGGTGCTGCTTGGTTATCAGACCCGTATTGGTGCCATCATCATCGTGTTCAACATGCTCGTCGCCATCGCACTGGTTCATGGTCACCAGTTGCTGACTCTCGGCGGCAATGGCGGCTGGGCACTGGAACTTCAGGGCTTCTTCCTGTTTACCGCCCTGGCGCTGATATTCCTCGGCCCCGGCAAATACAAACTCAAGAACTGATGCCACCGGAGCACTCGTCATGACCAAAGACCTGCCCACCGGCCGTTATCGCCATTACAAGGGCAAAGACTATGAAGTGATTGGTCTGGCCCGGCACAGTGAAACCGAAGAACCGCTGGTGGTTTACCGGTGCCTGTACGGCGATCACAGCCTCTGGGTTCGGCCACTGGCAATGTTCTGCGAATCGGTCGATGTGGCCGGGGAGCTGGTACCCCGGTTCGCCTTCCTTGGCGACGGGGATTGCTAGTCGCCGCAGACGCATCCCCCCTAGGTACAATCCCGCTTTGACGGCACCGATCCGGCTTGGCAGAGTGTCGCCTTTTTTGTCTTTTCCACGTAGAAACCGGAGTTAGCCATGAATGCCGTCGTTGCCGCGGTCGCCATCATGCTCGTGCTGAGCCTGTGCCGAATTCACGTTGTCGTCGCCCTGATTGTTGGCGCCCTTGCCGGTGGCCTGGTCAGCGGCATGTCCCTCGAAGCTACCATTAATGCCTTTAACAGCGGCCTCGGTGGCGGTGCGACCGTCGCCTTGTCCTATGCGGTTCTCGGCGCCTTTGCCGTGGCCATCGGCAAATCCGGGTTGGCCCACGCACTGGCGGACAAGGCCCTGGCTCTTGTCGGACGCCAGGACGACCACGCAGCAGCCAATGGCATCCGGCTGCTGATCGTCGGTGTGCTCATCGCCATTGCCATGTCCTCGCAGAACATCCTGCCCATCCACATCGCCTTTATTCCGCTGGTGGTACCACCGCTGCTCTATGTCATGGCCAAGCTGAAGATGGACCGTCGCCTGGTGGCCTGTGTGCTCACCTTCGGGCTGATTACCCCATACATGTTTCTGCCGGTGGGCTTTGGGGGGATTTACCTCAATGAAATCCTGCTGGCCAACGTATCCAACAACGGCATCAGCACCGACGGCCTTAACGTCATGACCGCCATGGCGTTGCCGGCACTGGGCATGCTTACCGGCCTGCTGGTGGCGGTTTTCATCAGTTATCGGGGCGACCGCAGCTACAACCTGGAAGCCATCTCCCGCACCGAACGAGTCACCGTGAGCTACAACGGCTTAACTCTGGTTATGGCGCTGATCGCCATTGTTGCGGCTTTTGTTGTCCAGCTGTGGCTGGATTCAATGATCCTCGGCGCACTCACCGGCTTTGTGCTGTTCAATCTGTCCGGCGTAGTCAAGTGGAAGGAAGCCGACGACCTGTTTACCGAAGGCATGAAGATGCTGGCGATGATTGGCTTCATCATGATCGCCGCCTCAGGGTTTGCAGAAGTTATGCGGGAAACCGGCGAAATTCAGTCGCTGGTTGAGAGTTCCGTTGCCGCTATCGGTGACAACCGGGCGCTTGCGGCCCTGTTGATGCTGGTGGTGGGGCTGCTGATCACCATGGGTATCGGCTCATCGTTCTCCACCATTCCCATTATCGCCGCACTGTACGTTCCATTGGCCCTGCAGATGGGCTTCAGCCCTCTGGCGATTGTTGCCCTGGTTGGCACCGCCGGTGCCCTGGGGGATGCGGGATCACCCGCCTCTGATTCGACCCTCGGCCCCACCGCTGGCCTGAACGTCGACGGTCAGCACAACCACATCTGGGATACCGTGGTGCCCACCTTCCTGCACTACAACCTGCCACTACTGGTGTTTGGCTGGGTTGCTGCGATGGTGCTTTGACGGATTGCTTTAGGCTCACTGGCGGTGTTGCGGGGATGGTAGAGGGATTCAAAACGAGAAACGTGGTTTCTCTGATTGTTTTGAACCCCTCTACCACCCCCACGCCGGACTCCCCAGATGGAACCCGTTAACTCTTGGATTTATTAACCAGTCCAAACCCAAGAGCTAAAAAAAGGGAGTCGGGACACCTTCCAAAACAATCAGAGAAACCACGTTTCTCGTTTTGGAAGGTGTCCCGACTCCCTTTCTACTCCCTCTGAACAGCAGGCGCCCACTCCGAACAAACTACTCCTCAGAACCCGCCTTAAAAAACACCACCTGCTTTACGGTGTGATCATCCTCGTTCTTCTTGCTATTCACCCGGGTATCCAACTCCGCCACCTCAGGTTCGGCATCTCCCTGCCGGTCTTTATAGCCACAGGCCACACACTCACGGAACTGGCCTTCCTCGGTGGCATACATCACGATCTTGTCCATCTCCGCACAACGTGGGCAGACGGCACCGGCGATAAAACGTTTGGGACTCGCCATGACTCAACTCTCATTAATGGCTTTATCAATTGAGCCGTGAGGAGCACAGGCTCCCCAAGGCCCAAACAGGGTGTTTAAGCGGCGTGGTCGGTAATACCCGACTGCCGCAACAGCGCATCCACTTCTGGCTCACGGCCACGGAACGCTTTAAACAGCTCCATTGGTTCCTGTGACCCGCCTTTCTCCAGAATGTTCGCCAGGAACGAGTGGCCGGTCTCCGGATCGAAGATCCCGTGCTCCTCAAACAACGAAAACGCATCCGCCGCCAGCACTTCCGCCCACTTGTAGCTGTAATAGCCCGCCGCATAACCACCGGCAAAGATGTGGGAGAAGCTGTTAGGGAAACGGTTGAATTCCGGAGCCCTGATCACCGCAATCTCATCCCGGACCTGGCGATGAACCTCCAGCGGGTTGGCGGGCGCGTCAGGGTTGTACTCCGCATGGAGGCGGAAATCAAACAACGAGAACTCCAGCTGCCGGACCATCTGCATACCGGACTGGAAATTCTTCGCCGCCAGCAACTTGTTGAGCAGGTCTTCCGGCAATGGCTCCCCGGTTTCGTGGTGGGCGGCGATCAACGCCAGCGACTCTTCGTGCCAGCACCAATTCTCCAGGAACTGACTGGGCAGCTCCACCGCGTCCCAGGCGACACCGTTGATGCCGGATACATCCGCCACCTCCACCTGGGTCAGCATGTGGTGGAGTCCATGACCAAACTCATGGAACAGGGTGGTGACCTCATCGTGGGTCAGCAACGACGGCTTGCCGTTGACCGGCGGGGTGAAGTTGCAGGTCAGAAACGCCACTGGCAACTGCAGGTGGCCATCGAGATTACGCCAGCGCACCTTGCAATCCGCCATCCACGCGCCCCCCCGTTTACCTTGCCGGGCAAACAGGTCAAGGTAGAACCAGGCAATGGTCTGGCCATTGCGGCGGATACGATAGGCCTTGGCATCCGCCTGCCAGGTGGCCACCTCCGGCGTCGCCTCAATCTGGATACCAAACAATTTTTCCGCCACAGCAAACAGGCCGGGCACGACCTTATCCACAGGGAACCATGGCCGCAGGGTTTCCGGCGAAATATCGTAGCGCTGCTGTCGCAGTTTCTCGCTGTAATAGCCAATATCCCACGCCTCCAGCTCGTCCACCCCATAGGTTTCCTTCACAAAGGCGTGCAGCTCGGAGATCTCCTGTTCGGCCACCGGTTTGGACTTGGCCGCCAGCTCAGTCAGGAAATGCATAACGTCGTCGACATTACGGGCCATCTTGGTAGCCAGTGACCGCTCCGCATAACTGGCAAAACCCAGCAGCCGGGCGAGGGCATGACGGCGCTGGAGAATATTCGCCATGACGTCGGAGTTATCCCATTGGCCAGCATCGGGCCCCTTGTCCGACGCCCGCGTCACAAAGGCTTCGTAAACTTCCCGCCGCAGCTCACGATTATCGCAGTAGGTCATGACCGGGTAGAAGCTGGGGAAATCCAGGGTAATGACATACCCCTCCAGGCTTCGCTGCTCCGCCACGTGACGGGCACCCTCCAAGGCGCTTTCTGGAAGACCGGCAAGCTCGCTCACATCGGTCACCTGGCGGAACCAGTGCTGGGTTGCATCAAGGACGTTGTCGCTAAACTTACTGGACAACTCCGCCAGTTCACGGGTCAGCTCGGCATACTGCTTTTTCTGCTCGGGCGGCAGATCCACACCACCGAGGTGAAAGTCCCGCAGGGTGTTGCTCACCGATTTGCGCTGGGGTTCGCTGAGTTCGGAAAAGTCATCGCGCTCTGCAAGCGCCTTGTAGGCGGCACACAGCTCCGCATTCTGGCTGACTTCCGTGCTGTACTGGGTCAGTTTTTCCAGGCAACGCTTGTAGACATCCCGCAGTTCATCATTGTTCATGACACCGTTCAGGTGCGAAATCACCGACCAGGCACTGTTGAGCCGGTCATCCAGGGCCTGCATGGGCTGCGCCAGGGTATCCCAGGTTGGCGCGTCCTGCCTGGCCAGCTGCTCGATCTGTGCCCGGTTGTCGCTGAGAATCTGGTCAATGGCCGGCTCCATGTGCTCGGTACGAATTTGGCCAAACGCGGGCAGCAGGTCATCGGTCAGCAGTGGGTTAGTCATAGGTCCCCTTCTCAGTCGGTGTCATGTCGTGTAAGTTGAAGCAGCCGTTCCCCCTAAGCCGGGGCGGCTGATTCAAACACATATAGAGGTATATGTAATGGCGAATGTTCGTTCTCACAAGGGTACCACGCCACATTTCGGCGAGCGCACCTGGGTTGACCCCAGTGCGGTAGTGATTGGGGATGTGACACTGGGGGACGACTGTTCAGTCTGGCCGATGACGGTGATTCGCGGTGACATGCACCACATTCGTATTGGCAGCCGCTGCAGCATTCAGGATGGCTCGGTGCTTCATATCACCCACGCCAGCGACTACAACCCCGACGGCTGGCCGCTGATCCTCGGCGACGATGTTACCGTTGGTCACAAAGCCCTGCTTCATGGCTGCACCATCGGTAGCCGGGTCCTGGTGGGCATGGGCGCTACCGTCATGGACGGGGCGGTGGTGGAAGATGAAGTCATCATCGGCGCCGGCTGCCTGGTACCGCCGGGCAAACGACTTGAATCCGGCTACCTTTATGTCGGCTCCCCCTGCAAGCAGGCCAGGGCGTTAAGCGAGAAGGAACGCACGTTCTTTACATACACCGCGGCGAACTATGTGAAGCTGAAGGATGAGTACCTGGCTGAATGTTGACACTGGTCAAAAAAACACCGTTGAAAAACTCATGCCGCGTTCCTATAAACCGAATTAGAAGCAGTTCACGGAGAACCGTCCAGTAGGCGCCACTGTGATGGAGCTGTTCCGAGAACGGAGCTGATCTCAAACCCAACTGGGGCTGCCCATGCAGCCTCGCCGGATTTCAGGTTCGTAGGAGGAGTTTCGTTATGAGCAATCTGACACGCTGGAACCCCATGGGGGAATTTGAAGACATGTTCAACCGGTACAATCGTTACTTTGGCCTCAACCGGGGTAATGGCGAACGGGAAGGGCTGTTGAGCAGGAGTGACTGGGCCCCCGCAGTAGACATCAAGGAAACCGACTCATCCTTTACCATCGAAGCCGAGTTACCCGGTATGAACCGGGAAGACGTCAAGGTGACGGTCCATGATGGCGTTCTGACCATTCAGGGGGAGCGCAAGAAGGAGGACGAAAGCGGCGACAAGAAACATCATCGCATCGAACGGTTCTATGGCAGTTTCACTCGCCGCTTTACGCTGCCGGATAACGTTAACCAGACCGATATCGGCGCTTCGTTCAAAGATGGCCTGTTGACCCTGACCCTCAACAAGCAGGAGCCTCAGGAGCCCAAGGCCATTGAGGTCGAGGTCCGCTAACCGGACGCCTGACCCCAACTACCGTGGCAAGCCGTTCACCCTCAGTGGGCGGCTTGCTCCGATTTGCCAGCTCCGGCGCTAACCAGGCACGGCACATACTCTGCGCTGCGACCGTGCTCGGAAATGTGATCAAGGATAGTCTGGCCATCGTTACTGAGCGCATTGAGATCACGCCCCGCCTCTTTGAAAAAGCCGACAAAACGCTCAAAGTCGCCAGCACGCAGCGACTGATAGGCCCGAATCAGGACAAAATAGTCAGGATTGTCGTCAGCACTATAAGGACGGAGGTTCAGGAAGTCCTTGATGCGCTCGTCGTTCAGCTCTTCACCAATGACTTTGGGCTTTTCGGGTCCGCTCATGGTCTCTCTCAACGTTTAAAAGTCAGAATTTCAGAAGGGCGACAGTATAACGGCCTAATCGGGTGCTGGTTATATGAATTGCCTATGAGCAACTGTCTCCAGGTCATAAGCAACTCAAAAGTCAGTTAAAACCATCCACTCCCCTCAGGGCAGGATTTCCACTGGCGGTTCGGGCTCGGGATCAAAGGCATCACATTGCGGGTCACGGACGGAGATTTCCACGCGCCGGTTTCGCGCTCGGTTAAGCGCAGAATCATTGGGGGCCAGAGGGTGAGTTTCCGCCCGACCAGCCGCGGTGACCCGCTCAGCCGGCAGTTTCCGGTTCAGCACCAGTTCATGGACCACCGATACCGCCCGTGCCGCCGACAGGTCCCAGTTGGAACGGTAGCGGCTGCTGACAATCGGCCGGTCATCGGTATACCCCGCCACCAGGACATCGCCACTGCAGGCGGCCAGCACATCCACGACCCGGTCAATAATAGGTACCGTCTCAGGCTTGATGGCCGCTTCGCCAGAACGGAACGTGGCTTCCTCAGAGAACCGGATCACCACCTGCTCAGTATCGTAACTGACCGTCAGCGCCTCCGATCGTACCTGCGGCTCCAGCTCCTGAATCAGCCGGGACGCCATCTCGATGATACCGGCCGGCACCTGGGTTGGCGCCCCGGATGGCGAGCGCTCGTCGATCAGCTCCGGCGTCTCGGCTTCGGTGGGCTCTGGCAGGGAGACTGTGTCGGACTCGATCATGGTCAGCGGGGAGCCGCCAACGCCATCCGCCAGAACATTACTGCTGCCAAAGGCCACCGCCATCGACTGGGCCATCATGCGGTATTTGGCCGCATCCAGTTCGGCAAAGGACAACAGCAGGATAAAAAAAGTCAGCAGCAACGTCGCCAGGTCGGCAAAGGTCACGATCCACGCCGGGGAGCTGTTGCCTTTGGGCTTCCTGGGAGCAGGTTTGGGTAACGGCACCGGGATCAGGCCTCCCGCTCAGCCACCAGTCCCTTGCGTTGCTCGGGATGCACGAATGACGACAGCAGCTCGGCCATCACCCGGGGGTTCTCGCCACGCATGATGTTGCGGATGCTGGTGGCAATCAGCAACTGATTGCGCTGTTCATCCTCGGCCTTGAGCTGGAGTTTGTCCGCCAGCGGCAGGGCCATTAACTGGGCAATGAAGGCGCCGTACAAGGTGGTCAACAGGGCGATGGCCATCGCCGGTCCGATGGACGAAGGGTCGTCCAGGGTGTTGAGCATCTGCACCAACCCCACCAGCGTCCCCAACATCCCAATGGCAGGCGCCGAATCCCCGATGCCACGGAACACCCGCTCCGACACCTCATAACGCTCGGCGGTTTGCTGGATTTCCTGGGCCAGAGCTTCTTCCACCAGTTCTGGAGAATGGCCATCCACGCACAGGTTCACCGCCTTGCGCAGGAACGGGTTGCTGGTTTCATGACTCTCCAGCCCCAGAATGCCTTCTTTACGCACGAGCCGGGCCAGATCGCTCACCTCGCGAACCAGGCTGGCAGGCGGTTCCACCCGGTCAGTAAAGGTGGCAGAGAACGCCAGCCGGAAGGCACTCATCACCGAGCTCATGCGAAACTTGATCAGGGTAACGGCAAAGGTCCCCCCGACCACAATCGCCAGGCCGGGCAGGTTCAGGAATGTCAGTAAGGTCGCATTGGCCAGCATGGCCATGATGACGATCAGGATGCCTGCAACCAGGCCAACGAGGGTAAGAATGTCCATGAGGAGCCTTTTGACAAAACTGTGACGCGGAAACAGTCACTTACCGGTCAAGCATAGTGCAAAAATACGCCGCTGGCTGTCTACTCCCTCAGGGTTTTGATCACCGCGTCCGTCTGAGGAGACACCCCCCGCCAGATCCGGAAGGATTCAGCCGCCTGTTCCACCAGCATGCCCAGACCATCAATGGCGCGGCTCGCGCCCTGATCCAGGGCCCACTGATTGAAGGTGGTTGTGGTGGCCGAATACATCATGTCGTAGACCACCGTATCGCTGCCAATCACCGACGGCGCCAAAGGTGGCAGGTCGCCCTTCAGGCTGGCACTGGTACCGTTGATGATCAGGTCAAACGGCTGTGTTGGCTGCTCAAACCCGCAGGCTGCCAACTCGGTGTCTCCGGCCTCATCGGCAAACAACGCCACCAACGCGTCGGCCTTGGCCACTGTGCGATTGGCAATCACCAGCCGCGCCGGTCGCCGGGAGAGAATAGGCCCCAGCACCCCACGAACCGCCCCGCCAGCGCCCAGCACCAGAATGTTCAAGCCCGCCAGATCCAAACCGTGGTTGGCCGTCAGGTCGCTCACCAGGCCCTGACCATCGGTGTTGTCAGCAACCAGTTGACCGTCGCTGTCCCGATACAGGGTGTTGGCCGCACCCGCTTTCTCTGCCCGCGCGGCGCGTCGATCGGCCATCGCCCAGGCCTGTTCCTTGAACGGCACGGTCACGTTGAGCCCCTTACCACCACGGGCAAAGAACTCGCTCACCGTCTCGCGGAAGCCATCCTCTGGCGCCTGAATGGCGGTATAGTCCACCGCCTCACCGGTCTGACTGGCAAACAAGCTGTGGATTTTCGGCGACTTGCTATGGCTGATGGGATTGCCCACCACCGCGTACAGATCGTCACTCATCATTCAACTCCAGCCAATCACGCCCGGTCAGGAAGTAGTCGGTAAGCCGGGCTTCCTCGGTGCCGGGTTCGGCCACCCGACTGTAATCCCAGCGCACCAGAGGCGGCAGCGACATCAGGATGGACTCGGTACGGCCACCGGACTGCAGGCCAAACAGGGTGCCCCGGTCATACACCAGGTTGAACTCAACATAACGGCCACGCCGGTACAGCTGGAAGTCCCGTTCACGGTCGCCGAACGGCAGGTCTTTGCGGCGCTCAACAATCGGCGCGTAGGCTTCCAGGTAGCTGTCACCGACCGCCTGCATCAGCGCAAAGTCGCGACCAAAATCACCGCTGTTGTGGTCATCGAAAAACAACCCGCCGATTCCCCGCGGCTCATTGCGGTGTTTGAGGAAAAAGTACTCATCGCACCAACGTTTGTAATCACTATAGACCTGATCACCAAACGGTTCACACGCCTGCCTGGCCACCTGGTGCCAGTGCACGCAGTCCTCATCAAAGCCGTAATAAGGGGTCAGGTCGTAGCCACCGCCAAACCAGTACACCGGATCGCCGTTTTCCGGCGTCGCAACAAACACCCGAACGTTGGCATGGGAGGTTGGCACATAGGGGTTGTTGGGGTGAATCACCAGGGATACCCCCATGGCCTGCCAGGGTGCACCGGCCAGGTGAGGGCGGTGCGCGGTGGCGGAGGGTGGCATGGTGTCGCCCATCACGTGGGAGAAATTGACGCCCCCTTTCTCGAACACTGCACCTTCGGCAATCACCCGGCTGATGCCACCGCCGCCTTCCGGTCGGTCCCAGGCATCGGTGGCAAATGTTGCCTGACCATCGATCTCAGATAACCGCGTACAGATACGTTGCTGAAGATCCAGCAGGTACTGGCGAACGGCTGCGACATCGGGGATGGTAGATTGCGTCATGATTTCCTCCTAACGAAGACGGCGGCCGGTGGCCAGGTCGAGAATTTTACTGGGCTGCTGGGCACCACCAAGGGCGCCCGGGACCAGCCAATCAATCCCTCCGCCAAAATACCGGCGAACCTGCAACGCCGAGCGGGCCGGCTGACGACCGGCCGGATTACAGGATGTGGATACCAAGGGCATACCCGAAGCCAGGCACAACGACTGAACCACCGGGTGCGCGCTGACCCGGACCGCCACGGTGTCGTGCTGACCGCGAACCCAACGGGGCACTTGGCCATACACATCCGGAATCAGGCAGGTCACCGGCCCCGGCCAGTGAGCCTTGGCCTGCGCCTGTAACGACTCCGGCAAGGGGTCCAGAAGGAAACGGACCTGGTCAATGGTCGCCGCCACCAGAATCAGCCCCTTGTGCTCTGGACGCTGTTTCAGCTCGAGGATCTGCTCAACGGCCGACGGGTTCCAGGGATCACACCCCAGCCCCCAGACAGCCTCGGTGGGGTAGGCGATCACGCCGCCATGATGAACGGTATGGCTGGCCATTCGGCGTTGCCAGGAATTCAGGGACATCGCTAACTCGTATCTCATGTTGACCGCTGCTGGGGTTAGCCTTCAGGACAGCCGCACATAGCCTCCGGGAACGTCGCCAACCAATCCCTGCATCTCCAGCAACATAAGCGATTGCAGTAACTGATCCGCTGACAGGCCGGTGCCTTGGCACAGCTCATCGGTTGACTGCGGATCATACCCTAAAGCCTCCAGCACCGCGATTTCCCGAGCATCCAGCCCGGCCGGGAGGAGGGCTTCGGCAGGTTTATCCACAGCAGCTTCCGCACGGGGGGCCGAATGCTTGGCCGCTGGCGTTGACGACCTGGTTTGTGGCTTGCGTTGTGGCATTAGTGGCGACGGCAATGACCACCAGGCACCCAGCTCTTCTTCAATGTCCTCGACCGTCTCCACCAGCCGTGCCCCCTGACGAATCAAGGCATGGCAACCGCGAACCTGGGGGTTATGCACAGATCCGGGGATGGCAAACACTTCACGCCCCTGCTCCAGGGCCAGTCGGGCAGTGATCAGCGAGCCACTACGAAGACTGGCCTCAACCACGAGAACCCCGCGGCTCAGGCCACTGATGATGCGGTTGCGCTGGGGAAAATGGGCCGCCCTGGGCTGGCTGCCCGGCGGTAATTCGGACACCAGCAGCCCCTGCTCGATCACCCGTTCGGTCAAGGCCCGGTGCTGGCTGGGGTAGATCACATCCACCCCGGTACCGATCACCGCGACGGTGGCATTACCCGCATCCAGGGCTCCGGCATGGGCACTGCCATCAATACCCAGGGCCAGACCGCTGGTCACCAGGTAGCCCTTGTCGCTCAGTGCACGGGCAAATTGGCGGGCATGATCCAGCCCGGCGCGACTGGCGTTGCGGCTACCGATGATTGCGATTTGTTCCCGCGTCAGCAGAGCGCGGTTCCCCCGCAGGTAAAGCACCAGGGGCGCATCATGAATGTGCCGCAGGGGCTCGGGATAATCGCTGTCACCCCAGGTCATCAGGTCAATATCACGATCGCGGCAGGTTTCCAGGTAGCGGTTCAACCGCTGCAGGTGGGGGTGGCCCAGGTCACGCTGCTGCCAGGCCTCGATCACCGCTCTTGCGGTCGCCGGAAAGCCCGCCTGCTTCAGTGCCGCTGGCGGCGCTGCCAATACCGCCAGGGGGCCATCGCTATAGTCAAGCAGGGCCAGCCGGCGTTTCGGCCCCATACCGGGAAGGTGAGCCAGCACCAACCAGGGCGCTGCCGATTCAGTAAACAGGAGGGAGCTACCGGCTACCTCTGCGCCAGGTATTGTCATGGGAATTCCTTTTCTGAAACATCGGCCATCCTGGCCAACGAAGATCAACACTACCGGCGCCCAGGGGCCGGCATCCGGGCAAAAAAAGAGCCGGGGGTTACCCGGCTCCTTTACGAGAGTGCATTGCCAGGACCCAATTGCCGCCCTGGCTGGCAGTGATCAGGGGTTCTGAACCCGATCACCCAGGGCCAGCGGGCGAAGAGCCTGCAGGACCACACCGTAACTCATCTTCTCGTAGGTCTGGAAAATCATCAGCAAACCGGCGCGCTCGTCCGGCAGCTTGACGGCTTCGTTGGTGACCGGGTCACGGACAACGTTGCCGGCCTTGAGAACCGCCAGGACGTTACCCGGTACCAGGCCTTCACGCTGGCCGCGGTTGATGGCAACCACATCGTACTGGCCGATGTTGTTGACGCCGTCTTCCACGGAAATCATTTCACCGGAAATCTCGGTGGCCGGTGAGCTGGGCACAAAGCTGGTGTTGATGCGGCGGTCTTCGCTCACCAGCAAGCGGTCAGCAATGCGTACTTCCTCATTGGAGCTCCTGAGCTCAACCGTCAGTACATCACCGTTCTCAGCGGTCACGTCTCCACGGGCAATGGCGCGGGCCTCCAGACCGAGGAATTCGCCGGTTTCAGGGTCAACGAAGCTCTTGCTGCGACGGAACACCCCAACGCTGTCGGCCGGTTTCTCGCCACGGGCATAAACCCGGTCACCAGCACCGGTGATGATACGGCCACCTTCACCTTCGAGCACATAGGGCGCGCCCTCAAGCTCCTCGATGCTGACAATACGGGTATCGGACAGGAAACTGCCAATGGCATCCAGCGGAATCGCCGGAATCGGGGTATCAATCGGCTCGGAGCGGATAGACGGCGACAGCCTGACCACGTCGCTGCTACCCACTTTGGTGACCCGTGCCTGACCGTCAATATAGACGAGCGCCAGAACGTCGCCCGGATAAATCAGGTGAGGGTTGGCCACTTGCGGGTTAACGTGCCAGATTTCCGGCCAGTACCAGGGGTTGTTCAGGAAGCGCGAGGAAATGTCCCACAGCGTATCTCCTTTCACAACGGTGTAACGCTCGGGATGATCGGTCCTCAGGTCAGGCGCCGCCTGTGCCCAGGAAGTTAACAGCAGCATCGACGCTGCCAGAGCGTACAGCAGTTTCCTCATTGTGTAAGTCCTTGATCGCGTGCCTTAATCGATGGTTTTTATCGCAGGTCTTCCGACCGACTGGTAGTTGCTTGTTCCCATACTATAGAAGAACTCTAGCAAATTGTGATGTTATCTTTTGTTCTTCCAGTAAATTCTATTTGCAAACAGGGCTTGAGCCCCGGCACTCAACGCTGGATCGCGGTGCCTGGTCAGTTTGTACTCAGCACTGAAGTTAAGGGATAATAGCGCCGTCAGGCCCCGGATTCATTTGAATCCTGAACGGTTATACCCAGATCATAATAGACGGTGCTGCATTAATGCGCAGTACGCGGTCGCATTTCTGGCATCCCGATCACACCGTCATTGGGGTTTATTTTTCGCTAGCAAACGGCAGACGAAACCACAGACCATGATTTTAGAGATTCTGGAGTACCCGGACCCGCGGCTGCGCACGATCGCCAAGCCGGTCACCGAAGTGACCGACGAGACCCGCAAGCTGATCGACGACATGTTTGAGACCATGTACGATGCCCCCGGCATCGGTCTTGCGGCCACCCAGGTGGATGTCCACAAGCAGATTATCGTCATGGACCTGTCGGAAGATCACAACGAGCCGCTGGTGCTGATCAACCCTGAGGTTGAGGTGTTGGATGGCGATGCCGAGAAAATGCAGGAAGGTTGCCTGTCGGTGCCCGGCTTCTACGAGGACGTCGAACGTATCGAGCACGTCCGGGTCAAGGCCCTGGATCGCAATGGCGAGGCCTTTGAACTCGAAGCCACCGGTCTGCTGGCAGTGTGCATACAGCATGAGATGGACCACCTCAACGGCAAGCTGTTCGTTGACTACCTCAGCTCGCTGAAGCGCAACCGGATTCGCAAGAAGCTGGAGAAACAACACAAAGTCCGTGCCTGATTGGCAGGACGGAGCCAGAGCAGATTAACAAGACCGGGTTGCAGGCCCGGTCTTTTCGTATTCACTGACGCAGAGATCCATCATCCGTGCGCATCGTATTTGCAGGAACTCCCGATTTTGCCGCCGTTGCCCTCAAGGCACTGCTGCAGACCGACCACCAGATCGTCGGCGTGTACTCCCAGCCCGACCGTCCCGCTGGCCGCGGGCGCAAGCTGACGCCGAGCCCGGTCAAGCAGGTTGCACTCGACGCCGGTATCCCGGTGTTCCAGCCGCTGAACTTCAAAGACCAGGAAGCCCGCGATGAACTGGCGGCTCTGGCACCCGATGTGATGATTGTCGCCGCTTACGGGCTGATCCTGCCCAAAGCCGTACTGGATACTCCCCGCCACGGCTGCCTTAATATCCACGCCTCTCTGCTGCCTCGCTGGCGGGGCGCCGCGCCGATCCAGCGAGCCATTGCCGCTGGCGACAGCGAGACCGGTATTACCATCATGCAGATGGATGTTGGGCTGGACACCGGCGCTATGTTGCTGAAATCCGCCACACCGATCAGCAGCCAAGACACCGGCGGCAGCCTCCACGACCGCCTCGCCGACATGGGCGGGGAAGCCATTGTGACCGCACTTGATCAGCTGACTCAGGGTACCCTCGACCCGGAACCCCAGGATGACGCCCAGGCCAACTACGCCCACAAACTGAGCAAGGAAGAGGGCCACATCGACTGGTCCCGCCCGGCGCAGCAGATCGACCAGCAGATCCGCGCCTTTTTCCCCTGGCCTGGCAGCTACACCGATACCAGCGATGATCAGCGCATCCGGGTCCATCAGGTAGAAGTGCTTACCGGTGATAGCCCCGAGGCGGCACCGGGTACCATCGTCCATCGCGACCGTGATGGCATCGACGTCCGCTGCGGCGAAGGCAGCCTGCGTATCCTGCAACTGCAACTGCCCGGTGCCCGGGCGCAATCGGTCAATGACCTGATCAATGGCGGCAAGGCGCTGCTATTGGTCGGCCAGGAGCTGCACTGATATGACACTCCATACCCAGCCACTAAGGGCCGTTGCCGCCCAGGTGATACTGGCCGTCGAAGACGGTCAGTCACTGTCCCAGGCATTGCCACCGGCACTGCAGCGGGTGGCCGACAACGAGCGCTCGGAACTTCAGGCGCTGTGTTATGGCACCTGCCGCTGGTTCCACAAGCTGGATGCGGAGCTGGAGCAACGCCTGAAGAAGCCCCTGCGCAAACAGGACCGGGTCATTCACCACCTGATGCTGGTGGCGCTGTTCCAGCTGCGCTTCAGCCAGCAAGCCAATTATGCGGTACTCAATGAAGCCGTCGAGGCCTGTCGCGCGCTGGCCAAGCCCCATCTCACCGGCCTGGTCAACGGGGTGTTGCGCAGCGCCGAACGGCAGGGGTCCCCAGAATTCACCGACCCCGGCGCCGAGCTCAGTCACCCCCAATGGATGGTGGACAAGCTCCGTCACAACTGGCCCGACGACTGGGAATCGATCCTGGCGGCCAACAATGTCCAGGCACCCATGACCCTGCGGGTCAACATCCGTCAGATCAGCCGTGACGACTACCTCCAACGCCTGGCCGATGTCGGTATCGAAGGCACCGCCACCGCCTTCGCCCCCCATGGCATTCAGCTGGCACGACCGCTGCCAGTGGACAGCCTGCCGGGCTTTGCCGACGGCACCGTCAGTGTCCAGGATGAAGCCGCCCAGCTGTGCACCACCTTGCTTGACCTGGAGCCGGGTCAGCGGGTACTGGATGCCTGTGCCGCCCCCGGGGGCAAGACCTGCGCGATTCTCGAAAGCTGCGAGGGTCTGGCGGAAGTGGTCGCCATTGACCAATCGGAAGAGCGTCTTCCCCGGGTGGCAGAGAACCTGGACCGGCTCGGCCTGGATGCCACCCTCAAGGCGGCCGATGCCGGCGCCACCGAACAATGGTGGGATGGCCAGCCATTCGACCGAATTCTTCTGGACGTACCCTGCAGCGCCAGCGGCGTGATCCGCCGTCACCCCGACATCAAGCTGCTGCGGCGGGAAGGGGACATTACCCCCCTGGCCAGCATCCAGATCGGGTTGCTGGAAGCCATGTGGGGCATCCTGAAACCCGGCGGGCGACTGGTGTACGCCACCTGTTCTGTCTTCCCCCAGGAAAACCACCGTATAATTCAACGATTCCTCAAGCAGCAGGCGGATGCCCAGCTGTTGGCACCGGATGTTGCCTGGGGACGGGATATGGGCGCTGGCCGGCAGTTATTGCCGGACCCTGACAGCCATGATGGCTTTTTCTACGCGGTACTGACCAAAAGCGACTCGTGAACAGCGGCCGGACAGGGCCCGAGCAGGAATCCGATCCATGAAAATCATCATTCTCGGTGCCGGCCAGGTTGGTGGCACCCTGGCAGAAAACCTGGCGAACGAAGCCAACGACATCACGGTCATCGATTCCGACAGCACACGGCTACGTGAGCTTCAGGACCGGCTCGATATCCGCACCGTGCAGGGGCGCGGCTCCTATCCCACCATTCTTCGCCAGGCCGGAGCCGACGACGCCGACATGCTGATCGCCGTGACCAACAGCGATGAAGTCAACATGGTGGCCTGCCAAGTTGCCGGGGTGCTGTTCAAGACCCCAACCAAGATCAGCCGGGTGCGGGCCAATGCCTACCTCGCCCGCAAGGAACTGTTCGCCGAGCAGGGCTTTCCGGTGGACGTACTGATCAGCCCGGAACACCTGGTCACCCGCCATATCACCCGTCTGATTGAATACCCCGGTGCCTTGCAGGTGCTGGAGTTTTCCAAAGGCCTGGTGCGGTTGGTCGCGTTAAGGGCCACCAAGGGCGGGCCGCTGGTGGGCCATGAACTGTCCTACCTGCGCACCCACATGCCCCGAATCGACACCCGGGTTGCCGCCATTTTCCGCCGAGACCGCCCGATCATGCCCCAGGGCGATACCGTGATCGAAGACGGGGATGAGGTGTTTTTCATCGCCGGCACTGACCACATTCGCTCGGTGATGAGCGAACTGCAGCCGCTATCCAAGCCTTACAAACGAATCTTTATCTGTGGCGGTGGCAACATTGGCCAGCGTCTCGCTCACACCCTGGAGGGCCGCTATCAAGTCAAACTGCTTGAGCGCGACCGCGAGCGTTGTGTGATGCTGTCCGAAAGCCTGCGCAAGACCGTGGTGCTGGAAGGCAATGCCGCCAACAAGGACATCCTGCTGGAAGAGAATATCGAGAACACCGACGTGTTCTGCGCGGTCACCAACGATGACGAAGCCAACATCATGGCCTCGTTGCTGGCCAAGCGCCTGGGCGCCCGCAAGGTGCTTACCCTGATCAACAACCCGGATTACGTCGACCTGATCCAGGGCGGTGACATCGACGTCGCGATCTCTCCCCAGCAGACCACCATTGGCAGCCTGCTCACCCACGTGCGCCGTGGCGACGTAGTGAATGTTCACTCACTTCGCAGAGGAGCTGCCGAGGCCATCGAAGCGATCGCCCATGGCGATCACCGGTCCTCCAAAGTGGTGGGTAAACGGCTTGACGAGATCAACCTTCCGGAAGGGACCACCATTGGCGCCATTGTCCGCCATAACGAGGTTCTCATCGCCCACGACCACCTTCGCGTGCAACCGGATGACCATGTCATCCTGTTCCTTGTGGACAAATCCCGTATTCGTGATGTCGAGCGACTGTTCCAGGTGGGTCTGACCTTTTTCTGATGCGGTTCCCAATTTATATTAAAGGTTATCCACAGGTTACATACCCGACTTAGAAAACCTTGCAGGGGCAGCGTATAATGCCCCTCTTTTCATTCAATGTTCGCCGGCTTCTTGCAGGCCTGGCGCACAAAACTTATACCGATTAGCAGGCAATCGTCGTGACAGACAAGGCAACTCTCAATGCATCCCAGGACGTCAAGACCTTCCAAGGCCTGATCCTGGCACTGCAGAACTTCTGGGCGCAGCACGGCTGCGTAGTCCTCCAGCCACTGGATATGGAAGTCGGCGCCGGTACCTTCCACCCGGCCACGTTTCTCCGTGCCATCGGACCGGAAACCTGGAACGCCGCCTACGTGCAGCCCAGCCGCCGCCCCACCGACGGTCGTTATGGTGAAAACCCCAACCGCCTGCAGCACTACTACCAGTTCCAGGTGGTCCTGAAGCCCTCCCCGGATAACATCCAGGAACTGTACCTGGAGTCCCTCAAGGCTCTGGGTCTGGATCCACTGGTTCACGATATCCGCTTTGTCGAGGACAACTGGGAGTCGCCAACCCTGGGCGCCTGGGGCCTGGGCTGGGAAATCTGGCTCAACGGCATGGAAGTCACCCAGTTCACCTACTTCCAGCAGGTGGGAGGACTTGAGTGCTACCCGGTCACCGGCGAGCTGACCTACGGCCTTGAGCGAATCGCCATGTACCTGCAGGGCGTCGACAGCGTTTACGACCTGGTCTGGACCGAAGGCCCTGAAGGGGTTGTCACCTATGGCGACGTGTTCCACCAGAACGAAGTGGAGATGTCGACCTACAACTTCGAGCAGGCCGACACCGAGTTCCTGTTCCACAGCTTCGATGTCCATGAGCGGGAAAGCAAACGGCTGATCGACGCCGGCCTGGCACTGCCAGCCTATGAACAGGTGCTGAAGGCGTCTCATACCTTCAACTTGCTGGATGCCCGTCATGCCATCTCGGTTACCGAGCGTCAGCGTTTTATTCTTCGGGTCCGTACCCTGGCCCGCGCCGTCGCCCAGGCCTACTTCGACAGCCGCAAGTCCCTTGGCTTCCCGCTGGCACCCGAAGCCCTGCGCCAGGAACTGCTGGCCAACGCAGATGACGAACAAGCGAAAGACTCCGGTAAAGGGAACGCATAATCATGGCAACACAGGATTTTCTGGTCGAACTGGGTACCGAAGAGCTGCCTCCCAAGGCGCTGAAAACCCTCTCCCATGCGTTCACCCAAGGCATTACCAAGGGGCTTGAAGACGCAGGTATCGAATTTGGCGCCGTGGAAGCGTTCGCCGCACCACGCCGTCTCGCACTGCGCATCCGCAACCTGGCCGATGCCCAACCAGACAAAGCGGTTGAAAAGCGGGGCCCTGCGGTCAAGGCGGCCTTTGACGATTCCGGCAACCCGACCCGGGCACTCACTGGCTTCGCGACCTCACTGGGTGTCACCCCCGATCAGCTCGACACCATGGAAACCGACAAGGGTGCCTGGCTGGTATACCGCACCGTGGAGCAGGGCAAACCCACCATCGAACTGCTGCCACAACTGATCGAACAATCGCTGGCCGCCCTGCCGATTCCCAAGCGTATGCGCTGGGGCGCCTACCGCACGGAATTCGTTCGTCCGGTGCACTGGCTGGTACTGCTTTATGGCAACAAGGTCATTGATGCCGAGGTGATGGGCCTGCAAGCTGGTAACCAGACCCGCGGCCACCGTTTCCATTGCCCCCATGAGCTGATTGTCCCAACCCCGGCAGACTATGAAGTGGTGCTGCGGGAAGAAGGCCATGTGATTGCCAATTTCAGCGAACGCCGTGATGCCATTCGCGCCGGTGTCGCCGCCATTGCCGAGAAAGAAGGCAACGGCCAGGCCGTCATTGACGACGACCTGCTGGATGAAGTCACCGCCCTCAACGAATGGCCGGTGCCGCTGCTGGGCCGCTTCGAGGAGCGCTTCCTGGAGGTGCCGTCCGAAGCCCTGATCTCCTCCATGAAGGAACATCAGAAATATTTCCACGTGGTCGATGACGACGGCCGGATGTTGCCGCTCTTCATCACCGTGGCCAACCTGGAAAGCCATGATCCGGCCCAGGTGATTGCCGGTAACGAAAAGGTGATTCGCCCGCGTCTGTCTGACGCCGCGTTCTTCTACAACACCGACCGTAAGGTTCGTCTTGAAGACCGCATCGACCGGCTCAAGCCGATCGTCTTCCAGGAAAAGCTCGGCAGCATCTACGACAAATCGGTTCGGGTCGCGGCCCTGGCGGCAAAAATCGCCGATGCCATTGGCAGTGATCCCGCCCTGGCCGAGCGTGCAGCCATGCTCGCCAAGACCGACCTGGTTACCGAGATGGTGCTGGAGTTCACCGATCTCCAAGGCATCATGGGTCAGTACTACGCCGATAACGACGGTGAACCCGCCGATGTCGCCAAGGCGTTGAATGAGCAATACATGCCCCGCTTTGCTGGCGATGACCTGCCGACAACCCTGACCGGTTGCGCAGTGGCGATCGCTGACCGTCTCGACTCCCTGGTGGGGCTGTTCGGCATCAACCAGCCGCCGTCCGGAACCCGGGACCCCTTCGGTCTGCGTCGGGCCTCCCTCGGCGTACTTCGCATCATCATCGAGCGCGCACTGCCGCTGGATCTGCAAACCTGCTGCGAGTGGGCTGCCGAGAACTTCGACAACCTGACCGAGCAGAACACCGCCACCACGGTGGTGGACTACATGCTGGAGCGGTTCCGAGCCCATTACGAAGAGCAGGGCATCGGCGCGGAAGTGTATCTCGCGGTTCACGCTCGCCGACCGACCCGTCCGCTCGACTTTGATCGCCGGATCAAGGCCGTAGAAGCCTTCCGCCAGTTGCCAGAGGCCCAGGCCCTGGCCGCGGCCAACAAGCGGGTGTCCAACATCCTGACCAAGCAGGGTGGTGAAGCCATCGGTGAAGCTGTGGATAACAGCCTGCTGCAGGATGACGCCGAGAAGGCCCTGGCCGAACAGGTTGCGGCTCAATCTGAAGCGGTGTTGCCACTGTTCGAACAGGGCGACTACGGTGCCGCCCTGAGTTCCCTGGCCAACCTGCGTCAACCTGTGGATAACTTCTTCGATCAAGTCATGGTCATGGCCGACGACGAAGCGATCCGCAACAACCGCCTGGCACTGCTGAACCGTCTGCGCAACCTGTTCCTGCGGGTCGCGGATATTTCACTGCTGCCCACGGCTGGTTAACAGGGCGGGGCGTTAGGCGCGATGCTGGTCATCCTCGACCGGGATGGGGTCATCAATGAGTACGATGGCAGTTATATCTGTTCTCCAACTCAGTGGCACCCCCTTCCCGGCAGCCTGGATGCCATCGGCCGACTCTGTGTCGCCGGGTATCGCGTCGCCATTGCCACCAACCAATCCGGGGTCGGGCGGGGCTACTATGACCTCGACACCCTGGAGGCCATGCATGACAAGCTGCGGCAGTTACTGAAAGGGCATGGCGGTGTCATCGACTTCATCGCTTTCTGTCCACATCATCCCGACGAACGTTGCCAATGCCGCAAACCTGCAACCGGTCTGTTTGACCAGATTCGTGAACACTTTGGTCTGGCTACGCTCGAAGGCGCAATCATGGTCGGGGACAGTCGCAAGGACCTGGAAGCCGGGCTTGCTGTCGGCTGCGAGACCTATCTGGTAAGAACCGGAAATGGGGTCGAAACCGAAGCTCACCTACAGGAACGACCACTTGAGGGCGTTGGCGTGTTCGATAACCTTGCCAGCCTCACCGACCACCTCCTCGCTAACAACAGCCTGTAAATTTCACTCTCGGGGCACTGGAATTCGTCCGGCGATTCCGTATAATGGCGGCCTTGATTCGGCGTGTGGCGCAGCCTGGTAGCGCACTTCGTTCGGGACGAAGGGGTCGGAGGTTCGAATCCTCTCACGCCGACCAATATCTCCCCTTGCATTATTCTGTCCGTTTTTCTTTTTGCCTGATCATCCCCACTTTAAGTCCCCACAAACGCCTTAAAGCACGCTAGACTTAGCATCTGTCCTGTATAGCCCACCCGTACCTTGTGTGGCTGACGCCGCTTCGACATCTGATAAGGGATTCATCATGCGCTTTGCTCGTCCGCTTTCTCTGGTTGCTGTGACTTTGATGGGCCTCTCAGGCTGCAGCAGCCTGCAGCAACTCACCGCTGGTACCGACGATGTGTGCGGCGGCCTGCAGCAGCTGATTGCTGACTACGATACCGGCTTTAGCAGTTTCCGGGGAAAGGGCACCACCATGCCGTTGAGCACAGTCTATGACGCCAAGATCGAACTGGTGCATCGTCATTGCCAAATCTGGAACTGGGGTGCTGGCGACTCTGTGTACCTCTGCTCCGCATCCGACCCCGATATTGAAGTCGCCAAGCAACGTCACCAACAGTCACTCACCTCGGTTCGTGCCTGTCTTGGCCCGGACTGGCGGGAAGAAGGAGATTGGCGTGAGCGAAATGGCCAGACCGACGGCTATGCCTCCCGCTTTCGCTCTGCGGACACCAACGCCGTGGTGTCTATCCAGACCGCGGTACAGACCACTGGACCTCGCCGACGTTACACCAACTTTCTCTACATCGGTGACGAAGCCCGTTCTTCTTCACTCGGCACACAGCAATAACCCCAGGGTCACAAAAAGCCCCTTCGGTCACCGTGGCGTCCATCGTATACTGGTTGGGCGCTACCCCGTCACACTGTTTCGGACATGATAAGAAAGTTATCCACAGGCCGTTTTATGAACCAAGTGTCGCAAACACCACGTCCCAACCACAAACCCCGTCCCTGGGTTGACCTGCTGGTCAGCATCGTCATTCCCTCGGTTATTCTGATGAAGCTCAGCGGTGACGAGTACCTGGGAAGTACCTGGGCACTTATCGTCGGACTCGCATTCCCGTTGGGCTGGGGGTTGTTTGAGCTGATCCGCTACCGCAAGTACAACTTTATCGCCGTGCTGGGGGTCATCAGCGTCGGGCTGACCGGCAGTATCGGACTGATGGAGCTTGATGCACAGTGGCTTGCCATCAAGGAAGCGGCGGTTCCTCTGCTGATCGGCCTCGCCGTTTTAGTATCCACAAGGACCCAGTACCCGTTGGTGCGAACCCTGCTCTATAACCCATCGGTGCTGGATGTGGATAAGATTCAGCAGGCTTTGGAGGCCAGGGACGCCGAAGTGGAGTTTGAACGCCGCCTGCTCAATGCCAGCTACCTGTTCAGCGGTACCTTTTTCTTTTCTTCCGCCATGAACTACATCCTGGCGAAGTGGATCGTCACCAGTCCCGCCGGTACCCAGGCATTCAATGAGGAACTCGGCCAGATGACCCTGGTCAGCTATCCAATGATTGCCATTCCGTCCATGATCATGATGATCGGCATTTTCTATTACCTGTGGCGCACCATCCGCCGGCTCACCGGTTACACCCTCGAAGAGGTGATGTCGCCCCACCTGCACCAACACCAGGAACAGGGCGGCGACCAATCCTCGTCGAAATAGCCAGTTATCCACAGGCATAAAAAAAGCGACCCAATCGGGTCGCTTTTTTTTGGGGAAAACCAGACCTCAAACGTCGAGGTTGGTCACTTCCAGCGCGTTGGTCTGGATGAATTCCCGCCGTGGTTCGACGTCGTCGCCCATCAAGGTGGTGAAGATCAGGTCTGCGGCAATCGCATCCTCGATGGTCACCTTCATCATACGACGTGTTTCCGGGTCCATGGTGGTTTCCCACAGCTGTTCCGGGTTCATCTCGCCCAAGCCCTTATAGCGCTGGATATTGAGGCCTCGCTGAGCCTCCTTCATCAACCAGGCCAGCGCACCTTCGAACGACAGCACCGCCTGCTTGCGCTCGCCACGCTGGATAAAGGCGCCGTCTTCGATCAAACCAGACAGGGTTTCGGCCATCCGGGCAATCGCCCCGTAAGACGCAGACTCAAAGAACTCGTGACTGAACACGTGCTCATGGGGGATCCCGTGGGTATACATGACAACCTGCGGCAGGAACAGGTTGCGTTCGGAATCCTTTTTCACCGAAAACTCGAACTTGGTGCCAGTGCGCGTGTCCAGAGTAAGGCCTTCACCAAGCACCTTCGCCCAACTCGCTACCGCAGACTCGTCCTTCAGGGCGTCCGACGTCAGGGTTGGAGCCTGTAGCATCTGCTCCAGCACTTTAGCCGGGTAGGCACGGGACAGCCGCTCGATCATTGCCATCACCGCCTGATAGTCCTTCACCATGCCTTCAAGCGCGGAATCCTTGATGGCAGGTGCCTCCGGATTGACGAACAGCTGAGCGCCTTCCAGGGCGGTCTGGGTCAGGTAGGCTTCTTTCGCCTTTTCATCCTTCAGGTACTGCTCCTGTTTGCCCCGTTTGACCTTGTACAGCGGAGGCATGGCGATAAAGACATGGCCACGTTCGATGATTTCCCGCATCTGGCGGAACAGGAAGGTCAGCAGCAGGGTACGGATGTGGGAACCGTCGACATCAGCATCCGTCATGATGATGATGGAGTGGTAACGCAGTTTGTCCGCGTTGAACTCCTCGCGACCGATACCACAACCCAGTGCGGTGATCAGGGTGCCAACCTCAGCGGAGGACAGCATTTTGTCAAAGCGGGCTTTCTCGACGTTAAGAATCTTACCTTTCAGCGGCAGGATCGCCTGAGTCCGACGCTCACGGCCCTGTTTGGCACTGCCACCCGCAGAGTCACCCTCCACAATGAACAGTTCGGAAAGGGCAGGGTCCTTCTCCTGGCAGTCCGCCAGTTTCCCGGGCAGGCCGGCAATATCCAGTGCGCCCTTACGACGAGTCATGTCACGGGCCTTACGGGCAGCTTCCCGAGCCCGGGCAGCCTCGATCATCTTGTTGACGATCAGTTTGGCTTCGCTCGGTTGCTCCTGCAGGAAGTCAGCGAACGACTGATACATCTCCTGCTCCACCGCCGTTTTTACTTCCGAAGAAACCAGCTTGTCCTTGGTCTGGGAAGAAAACTTGGGGTCTGGAACCTTGACGCTGATGATCGCCGTCAGGCCTTCACGGGCATCGTCGCCGGAGGTGCTGACCTTGGACTTCTTGCCCAGACCTTCATGCTCGATGTAGGTGTTCAGGGAGCGGGTGAGGGCAGAGCGGAAGCCTGCCAGGTGGGTACCACCATCGCGCTGGGGAATGTTGTTAGTGAAGCAGTAGATGTTTTCCTGAAAGCCATCATTCCACTGCATAGACACTTCAACAGCGATCCCGTCTGCACGCTCACGGCAGAAGTGGAATACCCGGTTGATGGGCGTTTTGGCGGTGTTGAGATGCTCAACAAACGCCTGCAGACCGCCTTCATACTCAAACACTTCTTCCTTGCCAGTACGCTCATCCTGTAGACGAATACGTACGCCGGAGTTCAGGAAGGCCAATTCCCGCAGGCGCTTGGCGAGGATATCGTAGTGGAACTTGATGTTAGTAAAGGTTTCAGGTGACGGGATAAAGTGCACCTCGGTGCCACTTCGATCCGTGTCGCCAACCACCGCGAGAGGCGCGTCAGGTACACCGTGGGTGTAGGTCTGCTCGTGGACTTTGTTAGCGCGGCGGATGGTCAGCTTGAGGCTGGAGGACAGCGCATTAACCACCGACACCCCAACACCGTGCAAGCCGCCAGAGACCTTATAGGTGTTGTCATCGAACTTACCGCCGGCGTGCAGTACCGTCATGATGACCTCCGCCGCGGAAACCCCTTCCTCCTCGTGCATATCCACCGGGATACCACGCCCATTGTCACGAACAGTCACCGACTCATCGGGGTGGATTACCACGCCGATTTCCGAGCAATAGCCGGCCAACGCCTCATCGATGGAGTTGTCCACAATCTCAAAAACCATGTGGTGCAAACCGGTCCCGTCATCGGTGTCACCGATGTACATTCCAGGCCGCTTACGGACCGCATCGAGCCCTTTCAGGACCTTGATGCTGGAGGAGTTGTAGTTCGATTCAGTCATTAGACGCTCCCTAAAAGCGCGGGTCTTATTCTTCCGTCAACCGGCCATGTTCCACGTGGAACATTCGGAAGTCGGGGATGGTTTCCCGCCATAACAATTCTGGCTGGGGCCGTTCGATGGAGGTCACAAATACCTGGCATCGCAGCTCGTACAGTTTTTGCGCCAACATGGCGCGATGTTCGGCATCCAGTTCCGCGTTGATATCGTCAAGCAAAAAGGTCACTTGTTTGCCCAGGTCAGCCAATACCTTGCCTTGGGCAATCTTCATCAAGATCACGAGTGTTTTCTGCTGACCACGGGAAAAAGTTTCAGCAACCGGGCGCCCCTGAAATCGCAAGCGCAGATCTGCCCGGTTGGGACCATACAGCGTATGTCCCATTCTTAATTCCTGCTCTCGATGCCTGGCCAACACCTCAAGTAGCGGTTGTTTCCGATCCCAACCGGGATAGAAATCCATCTTGAAGCCTTCGACCCAAGGGGTCTCTATCTCCCTCAACAGGCTATGAAACGCCTCCTGAAACAGGGCCACCACCGATTGCCGTGCCTCCGTTATCTGGTCTGCCAATGCTGAAAATTGCGCGTCCCAGGCCCGGAGTAGATGCTCGTCTAGTCTACCATTTCTCAGCGTTTGATTCCGCTGTGACGTGACTCTTTGGCATTGCTGCCACAGTGAAGCAAAGGAAGGTTCCACGTGGAACACTGACCAGTCTAGAAATTGGCGCCGTTGGCTTGGCCCCCCCGACACAATCTCAAACACGCCAGGATCAATCACTGATACCGGCAGCAACCGCGCCAGCGCGGAAAGATTCCGTACGTTCTCCCCATCGACCCTCAGCAGTGTTTCCTTGCCCTGGATGTCGCGGGCAAACCCGAGCCGGTGAACCTCTGCCACACCACCCGCTTGCTGCTCGGCGGCGTTGCGCCCAGGATCAACCGCTCCGAACACGGTAAACCGGACTTGACCGTGGCGGCACACCGCCTGGTGACGACTGATCCGGAACGAACGCCCCAGGCCAAGATAGCCGATGGCTTCGAGAACACTGCTCTTGCCGCTGCCATTTTCACCATAGAGAAGATTGAACGATGAGGAAAATGAAACCGGGTCTCCGGCGAGATTACGGAACTGGTCCGTCTGAAGCTTGAGCAGAGCCATAGAGTCCTGGGCTGGGAAAGGTGGTGGGTTTCAAGATTGGAACGGCTACGAGCCGAGTCATTATTACCTACACGGGGGGTTTACGAAAGTCAGCACGCCGACAACCTGCTCATCGACGATACCTAGATGTCAAAGCCCCCCGACAAAACACCCATAATAAAAAAAGCCATCGGTTGGGATACCCGATGGCCTTTCTTGTCAGCGCCTGGTGTTCGTCAGAACCACACGCGTGGCCCAACGATTTCCGGTCAATGCAACATGTTCAAACGCTCATCCA
This sequence comes from Marinobacter zhejiangensis, assembly GCF_900114775.1. Classification (GTDB taxonomy): domain Bacteria; phylum Pseudomonadota; class Gammaproteobacteria; order Pseudomonadales; family Oleiphilaceae; genus Marinobacter; species Marinobacter zhejiangensis. The sequence goes on along the minus strand of NZ_FOUE01000001.1, from coordinate 677,569 downwards.
TAAACACATCCATCTCTGGCGCCAGGATATGAACGTAACGATCGAAATATAGGAACTGCTTGAGCAGCAGCGCGAACTCCCTTGGGAAATGAAGGCCGTGGCTTTCCCCAATCTTGACCATCTCCATCAGGATATTATTGACGTCGTCATCAGCCTGCTCAGGCTGGTAGGGCACCTCGTCCGGCACCATCCGGTCCATTTGCTGATACAGTTTGCGCAGATCGTTGGCGAGATCGGACACCACGACGGTTTCATGGGTAATGCCGATTCGGATCATCGCATCGGCAACGCCATCGAAGTTCCCCACCATGACCGCGGAAATAAAATCCGATACCGCCTGCCAGGTATCCGGGCGAATACGCCCGACAATACCAAAATCGATAAAGCCGACCCGCCCATCCTTCAGCACCATCAGGTTACCGGCGTGAACGTCAGCGTGGAAAAACTCACACTGGGTCAGGCTGGCGAACCAGGTGTTCATCGCCGTAATCAGGGTACGTTCGGGATCACGGGCGTAGCCGCGAATACTTTCGAGATCCGTGAGTGGTACCCCGTAAAAGCGCTCCATCGTCAAAATGCGTCGGGTACTGCAGTGTTCGTAAACCTTTGGTACGGTCGCATCTTCATTATGGGTATTGTGGAGGAAATCGCGGAATACCTTGAGGTTGTTCGCTTCCTTGATGAAATCACACTCTTCCATCATGGTCCGTTGAATTTCCTCAACAATCCCGGACAGCGACGTCCAGGACAGCTTCGGTGCCAGGGTTTCGAGAATTCGAGCCGACAGGTACAGGAAGTTGAGGTCGGTCAGCAGGGTATTTTCCACCCCGGGCTTCTGTACCTTGATCACTACGTCTTCACCGGTAACCAGACGAGCAGCGTGAACCTGGGCAATGGAGGCAGACGCCAACGCGACGGGGTCGATCTCCGCGAACACCTGGTCAATAGGGCGGTCGAGTTCTTCGGCAATGATTCGGCGGATTACCGAAAATGGCAGGCTGGGCGTGCGGTCCAGGCAGTACTGGAATTCTTCAACGTAAGCCTTGGGGAAAAAGGTTGGGGAGCTGGCAATGAACTGACCCAGCTTGATATAGGTCGCCCCGAGGGATTCGAACGTTTGTCGTAACAGCTTTGGCGCAGGGGGGCGTTCGCCCAGCATCCAGTTGACGCCGGTGCGACCAAGTACTGACAGGGTCTGGCCAATTCGAAATGCGCCCTTTAACGTGTTGGTCACCGCAGTCATAAGAGCCTTCCTTTTGAACATAGTGTCCTCTATGACGTGACCCCGGAAAACCAGCGCCCACAGCAACTGGGATTTCCGGGCCACAAGTGAGAGCCATCCATGGCGCCCAATGCTACAGTCGCATGGGCATGACCACGTACAGGCTCCGGTTGTCGTTCTGTGCCTCCAACAATGCACTGCTATTGGGGTTCGCCAGGGTGATCTTGACCAGCTCTTCATCCAGCACGTTCAGCACATCCACCAGATAGCCTACATTAAAGCCGATCTGCAGTGATTCGCCCTGGTACTCAACCGCCAACGCATCTTCGGCCTGTTCCTGATCCGGGTTGTTGGCAAACACCTGAAGCTGGTTGGACGACAGATTGAGGCGAACCCCACGGATGTTTTCGTGGGACAGAATACCGGCCCGCTGCAGGGTACTTTTCAGCGTCGCGCGATCTGCCAACACAACCTTGTCGCCGCCCCGGGGAATTACCCGGTTGTAGTCCGGGAATTTGCCTTCAATCAGTTTTGAGGTAAAGGTATACGAACCAACCGTGGCGCGCAGGTGGTTATCACCAATCACCAAGGTCACCGGCGTTTCAACATCGTCCAGCAACCGGGCAAGCTCCAGTACACCTTTACGCGGCACGATCACCTGACGCGGCTCGGGGCAGCCCGTTGCCATATCCAGGTGCGCCATCGCCAGACGGTGACCGTCGGTCGCCACCGCGCGGACATGATCCTGGTCCACTTCCAGCAACAAGCCGTTGAGGTAATAGCGGACATCCTGTTGGGCCATGGCAAACGCTGTTGAATCGAGCATACGCCCGAGTTCTTTCTGCGGCAGCTCAAGTCGGAAGCTTTCGGGCTCATCTTCCACATTGGGAAAGTGTTCCGCCGGCAGCGTAGACAGCGTGAAATGGCTGGCGCCGCTACGCAGGTGCAGGCGATCTCCTTCCAGGGCCAGCTCAATCGGCGACTCATCGCCAAGCGCCCGACAGATATCTGCCAGCTTACGAGCCGGCACCGTAATGCGTCCGGGCTGATCAATATGAACCGGCATCACCCGGCCAACCAGTTCCACTTCCATATTGGTACCGGTCAGGGTCAGGGTATTACCTTCAGCCTCCAACAACACGTTGGACAGCACGGGCATGGTCTGTTTTTTTTCCACAACCCCGGCAATGGAGAGCAGGGGGGTTAACAGGGACTCGCGGCTGATCGTCAGTCTCATGGCACTCGGCTTTGTTATCAATGAATTAAGTTAGCGTTGGGTCAAACAGCAATTCACAGTATCGGTCAGTTGGCGATCAAGTCGTCAACAGACGCATGAAGTTCTGGTAGTCCTCACGGATGTTCGGATCCGTTTCCTGCAATTCGACAATTTTCTTACAAGCATGCAACACCGTGGTGTGATCCCGTCCACCAAAGGCATCACCAATCTCTGGCAACGAGTGATTGGTCAGTTCCTTGGCAAGGGACATTGCGACCTGCCGCGGACGGGTGACAGTACGGGTTCGCCGCTTCGACAGCAGATCGGCCACCTTGATCTTGTAATACTCGGCCACGGTACGCTGAATATTGTCGATGCTGACCTGCTTCTCATGCAGAGCCAACAGGTCTTTCAGACTTTCCCTTATAAAGGGTGGGGTTATTTCCGAACCGGTAAAATGGGCATTGGCAATCACCAGCCGCAACGCTCCCTCCAGTTCCCGGACGTTGGAGCGGATCTTCTGGGCGATAAAGAAAGCCGCCTCACTGCTGAGTCGGACATTCGCCTGCTCAGCCTTTTTCATCAGGATAGCAACCCGTGTTTCCAGCTCCGGCGGCTCAACCATCACCGTCAGTCCCCAACCAAACCGCGACTTGAGGCGCTCCTCCATGTCCACGATCTCTTTGGGGAAGCGGTCACAGGTCACGATGACCTGCTGGCCACCTTCAAGCAGTGCATTAAAGGTGTGGAAAAACTCCTCCTGGGAGCGTTCCTTGCGGGCAAAAAACTGGATGTCATCGATCAACAACGCGTCAACAGAGCGGTAATAACGTTTGAACTCATTGATCGCGTTGAGCTGCAACGCCTTGACCATATCCGCCACGAACCGTTCCGAACGCAGGTAGGCCACCTTGGCTCCGGGATTACGGCGTACGATTTCATTGCCGATGGCATGCATCAGGTGAGTTTTACCGAGACCAACCCCACCATAAAGGAACAGTGGGTTATAGGCACCGCCGGGATTCTCTGCCACCTGCATGGAGGCCGCTCTGGCCAGCTGGTTCGACTTACCCTCAACAAAGGTCTCGAAGGTAAAGCCTTCATTAAGGAAGCTTTGGTGCTTGATATCCCCTTCAACCTGGACCGACCGGCGATCCTCAACCTTGGGCTTCACCTTCGGTTCTGCCACCGTGGCCGCCACGCCCTTTTCCTCTTCCGTCACTGATACCGATTCCTCGGTCAGTGCCGGTCGTACAGGCACGGCCTTGCGGACAGGTTCCGCCGCTGGTTCGGAACTGTCGCCGGGTTTAGGGGCAGAGCCCACCTTCATATTAACCCTGGGCGCTTGGCCGCCCAGCAAATCCTTAAGTACTTCTTCTATACGCCGCAGGTATTTCTCATTGACCCAGTCCATCACAAAGCGGTTGGGGGCGAACAGCATCAGCTGCCCTTCGCGATGATCAGACTGCAACGGCCTTAGCCAGGTATTGAATTGCTGCGCGGGAAACTCATCCCGGAGTACTTCGAGACATTGATGCCAAATCGTCTGCGGCACGAGCCTGCCTCCGATGCTAAACATAGCCCGCCGCTTCCTGACATAAAGGAACGGGGGAACGAGTAAAAGATGATCCCGAATTCTACCTCGCAGGGCGGTCCAGTAAAAGGGCAAAACAAAAGTAACTAACAGCCTGTGGAAATCTATTCTTATATTTATCATATTATTACAGACTTACCTACAGCCTTGTGTACAGAAAAATTATTGTGAAAAGTTACCCACAGCAGGTTGTTAACACCCTGCATAGAACCCTGTTATCAGCACCCCTAACAAAACGTGGACAACCCGGGCCATTTTCGGAACCAGGACTTTTCCCCATTTCTTTAGATCGTTACTCACAGCCCTCAATGGCACTCTTCAACCTGGTTGTCATTCATCCAACAACTTGGATCTATTAAGATTTTTTGACATTTCCACAGAAACCAAGATGCTCTATAACAGTAATAAATAATCTTTAAAAAAAATTTCAAAAGAACTTTTTAAACTTATTAGTTTTCCATTCAGTCTTCCGTTCGCCGGCCACCGACAACACCGGTTACAAACTCCTCGTTTTCAACCATTGAATTACCGCGCCAGTTTGCATAGAATGCCGCTCCTGTTTTGGCTGTTCATTTTGCAGCCAGCCACTGAATATCAATTTCTGTTATGTGAGAGCATTCCCATGAAAAGAACGTTTCAACCGAGCGTACTGAAGCGTAAGCGCACCCACGGCTTCCGTGCCCGTATGGCTACTGCCAACGGCCGCAAGATTCTGGCCCGTCGTCGTGCCAAGGGTCGCGCACGTCTGTCTGCATAATCAGACAACCTGCTGCCATGAAGGCCTTGTCTTTTCCCAAGAACGTACGCTTGCTGCGTCCAGGGGACTACGGCAAGGTCTTTGATAATGTTCAGGTTCGGGTACCTCACCGACACTTTTTACTACTGGCAACCCCCAATCAGCTTGGGTACGCCAGGGTCGGGCTGGTATTTTCAAAGAAAAACCTGAAACTTGCTGTACAGCGCAATCGCATCAAGCGACTGGTACGGGAAACATTTCGGCAGCAGAGCGATCTGCCGTCTCTGGACATTGTTGTTCTTGGACGGCAAGGTCTTGCCAGCATTGAGAATCCGCAACTTCATAGCATCCTCAATGAACTCTGGCATCGCCTGAAACGAAAGGCACAACCGGAACACCCCAGGCCGGACTCAGCATCGGCCAAACGACACGACTCCCAAACTGACCAGCCACCTCCTGGTGACGGATAAAGGAACGGGTCAATGCGCAAGCTGCTGCTTCTGCCCATTCGCTTTTACCAGTACGCGATCAGTCCCCTGATGGCCAGTCACTGCCGCCACTACCCCACTTGCTCTGCTTACGCGATTGAAGCCATTGAACACCACGGCCCCCTCAAGGGTTTGTTTCTGGCAACAAAACGTTTGTTAAGGTGTCATCCATGGGCAGAAGGCGGTTATGATCCTGTTCCGGGTACCTGCCAGCACCACCCAGATCCGGAGTCGGTGACCCACTCAACCCATGCTGCTCACGCCAACAAGACGACACAGTAGGTTTATGGACATCAAACGCTTAGTGCTATTCGCCGGCCTCGCCATTGTCAGTTACATGATGGTTTTGGCCTGGAACGAAGACTATAACCAGCCACAACCAGTGGCGGTTACCAGTCAGGCCTCAGGTGAAACGCCTGCTCTCGCGTCCGGGACTGCCGGTTCTTCAGGGGTCTCTTCATCCGCTGGAGAAGAGTTTTCAACCCCGGAAAACGCGTCCGGTACCACAAGCCTGACGGACAGCACAGGCAATGGTCAGATCAGCGATCAACTGATCACCGTAACCACTGACGTAATGAGCCTGAAAATCGACCGGGTTGGCGGCAACCTGGTCGAAACGGCGTTGCTCCAGTACGACGACAGCCTCGACAGTGGCCAGCCACTGAAACTGCTGGAAAATTCCAACGTCCGTACCTACCTGATGGAAAGCGGTCTGATTGGAAAAAACGGCTTTGATAGCCGTCGCAATGGACCAACCCCGGTATACCAGACCAGCGCCACCGACTTTGAGCTGACCGAAGGCCAGGACGAACTGGTCGTTGACCTGGTGTTTGTTGCCGACAACGGTGTAAAAGTCACCAAACAGTACCGGCTGGCACGGGATAGCTACCAAATCGATGTCCGGTACCTGATTGATAACCAGTCCAACGCTCCCTGGGAAGGTAATTTCTCAGGAAAGATTGTCCGTGACCTGAGTCAGGACCCAACCGCCCAGCACTCCTTGGGTATCCAGGCATTTCTCGGCCTGGTCGTCAGCACCCCGGACGACCCCTATGAGAAATTTACCTTTGACGACCTCAAGGAAAGTCCAATCAACCAGGCCGTTACCAATGGCTGGATGGCATTCCTGCAACACTACTTCCTGACTGCCTGGATTCCCCAGCCGGATGCCCAGCAGCAGTTCCAAAGCACCACCCGTGGCAACCTCAACGTGGTTGGTTTTGTCAGCCCCGCCACCGTTGTTGCTCCTGGCGAACAGGGCGAAGTGGGTGCGACTGCTTACGTGGGTCCAAAGATCATCGACCGCCTCGAACAGGTTGCCCCGAACCTCGACCGTACCGTTGATTTCGGCTTCCTGTTCTTCATTGCCCTGCCGCTGTTCTGGATCCTCGAATGGTTCCATAGCTTGGTGGGTAACTGGGGTGTTGCCATCATTCTGCTGACGGTGCTGGTAAAAGGGGTGTTCTTCCACCTCTCCGCGACCAGTTACCGCTCCATGGCCAGAATGCGTGCTGTTGCGCCGCAGCTGACGCGGCTCAAGGAACTTTATGGCGACGATCGTCAGCGTATGTCCCAGGAAATGATGGCGTTGTACAAGCGGGAAAAAATCAATCCGCTGGGTGGCTGCCTGCCGATTCTGGTGCAGATGCCGGTGTTCATTTCGCTGTACTGGTGTCTGTTTGAAAGTGTCCAGTTGCGCCATGCGCCGTTCATGCTGTGGATTCAGGATCTTTCGGTCATGGACCCGTATTTCATCCTGCCGATCCTGATGGGTGCCAGCATGTTCATTCAGATGAGCCTGAACCCGTCGCCGCCTGACCCGATGCAGGCCAAGATCATGAAGATGATGCCGCTGATCTTTACGGTGTTCTTCCTGTGGTTCCCATCAGGCCTGGTTCTGTACTGGCTGGTGAACAATATTCTGTCCATTGCCCAGCAGTGGTACATTACCCGACAGATTGAAGCTGAAAGCGGCACCAAGAAGAGCTGACGCAGCCACTGACACTGTCAGGTTATCCACAGGGGCCCCTCTTGGGGCCTCTTTTCGTTCACTGACCGGAGCTCACCATGCAACCAAGTACCGACACCATTGCCGCTGTTGCCACCGCACCCGGTCAGGCCGGCGTTGGTATTGTGCGGGTGTCCGGACCCAGGGCGAAGGCGATTGCTATCGACCTCTTGGGCTTTGAACCCCGCCCGCGGTTTGCCCATTACGGGCCTTTCGTCGATGGTGACGGGCTGGTGATCGATGAAGGCATCGGGCTGTTTTTCCCCAACCCCAACTCGTTTACCGGTGAGGATGTGTTCGAGCTCCAGGGCCACGGTGGCACTGTGATCCTGGATTTGCTCCTGCGACGGGTGTGTGAATTGGGGGCCCGACTGGCTCGCCCCGGAGAATTTTCAGAACGGGCGTTCCTCAATGACAAACTGGACCTGACCCAGGCCGAAGCCATTGCCGACCTGATCGAAAGCAGCTCGGAGCAGGCCGCTCGTTGCGCGGTTCGTTCTTTGCAGGGTGAGTTTTCGCGCCGCATCAATGCCCTGGTGGAGTCCCTCACGCATTTGCGGATTTACGTAGAAGCTGCCATCGACTTCCCCGAAGAGGAAATTGATTTTCTGGCCGACGGCAAGGTCTCTGAAGACCTGTCCGGCGTGATGGCGGAGCTGGATGGCATTCTGGCGGAGGCCCAGCAGGGCACCATCCTCCGCGATGGCATGCGGGTGGTGATTGCCGGACGGCCAAACGCCGGTAAATCCAGCTTGCTCAATGCCCTCGCCGGGAGGGAAGCAGCCATTGTTACCGACATCGAAGGCACCACCCGGGATGTGCTGAGGGAACATATCCACATTGATGGTATGCCGCTGCACATCATCGATACCGCTGGGCTAAGGGAAAGCCCGGACGAAGTGGAACGGATCGGTATTGCCCGGGCCTGGGACGAAATCCGCCAGGCCGACCGCATACTGTTGATGGTGGATGCCACCACCACGCCGGAAATTGAGCCCCATGAAATCTGGCCAGACTTCATAGACCATCTGCCGGATTCGGCGCCAATCACCGTGATTCGCAACAAAGTGGACCTGTCAGGTGAAGCGGTCGGGCTTGTGGATAACTCTTCGGCTCCGGTGCTACGCCTGGCGGCAAAGTCCAGTCAGGGTCTGGAGCAGCTTCGTGACCATCTCAAACAATGCATGGGATTTGTCAGTACCACCGAAGGTGGTTTCCTGGCGCGCCGCCGCCACCTTGATGCCCTGCAGCGGGCCAGGGAGTTCATGATCCAGGGGCAGGACCAGCTCAACGGCTATGGTGCTGGTGAATTGCTGGCTGAAGACCTTCGCGCTGCCCAGGATGCGCTGGGTGAAATCACCGGTGCGGTAACCCCGGACGACCTGTTGGGCAAAATCTTCAGCAGTTTCTGCATCGGCAAATAAGCCTTAGCCCGGTTAACCCCAAACTATTCCACCTGTTATCGGGCTGCACATCCGGCAGCCTGAGGCGCCCCTGTGCCCGGATGCGCCTGTGGATAACTCTCCGGATTCGGGGTATGGGTTTTCCACAGGTGTTTGGGTGCGGTATGATCATATGATTAACATGTAATTATCACGTTTCCATCATTGGTAAGGTTGCTATGCTGGCACTTTGGGAAGCCAAGAAAGCTGGACTTCTGCGGCGGGATCACTGGTTAAGGAACTGTATATCCGGGGTGATAGTTGGCGTCGTGGCGCTGCCCTTGGCGATGGCGTTTGCCATAGCCTCAGGGGCGCAGCCGGAACAGGGGTTATATACCGCCATTGTCGCTGGCTTCGTGGTATCGGTCTTTGGTGGCAGTCGCCTCCAGATTGCCGGGCCGACCGGGGCCTTCATCGTCATCCTGGCAGGAATTACTGCGGAATATGGGATTGAGGGCCTGCAAATTGCCACACTCATGGCAGGCATCATATTGATGCTACTGGGCATGGCCAAGCTCGGTTCGATCATCAAATTCATACCGGACCCGGTTATCGTTGGTTTTACCGCCGGTATCGGCGTGATTATCTGGGTTGGCCAATGGAAACCGTTCTTTGGCCTGCCGGAAGTCACCGGCGAGCATTTCCATGAAAAATTGTGGCAGACCCTCCAGGTGTTGCCGGAGCTTCACTGGACCACCACTTCGTTGGCGGTGCTTTCTCTGGTGTTGGTTATCTATGGCCCCAGGATTCCGGGGTTGAGCCGGGTGCCGGGGCCACTCACGGCGCTGGTGGTGGCAACGTTGCTGCAGGTGGTATTTGCCCCGGCCGGAGTTGCCACCATTGGCAGTGCGTTTGGGGGTATCCCCCAGGGGTTGCCGGGATTCCAGGTTCCAGACATCACCTGGAACAAAGTCGTCGAACTGATCGGGCCGGCGTTTACTATTGCCATGCTCGGTGCGATTGAATCTTTGCTGTCGGCCGTGGTTGCGGACGGTATGGCGGGTACCCGTCACGATTCCAACCAGGAATTGGTCGGGCAGGGCTTGGCGAATATGTTAACGCCGTTGTTTGGCGGGTTCGCGGCGACCGGTGCGATTGCACGTACGGCGACCAACATCCGCAATGGCGGTACCGGACCACTGTCCGGTATCGTTCACGCGATTACCTTGGTGCTGATGCTGCTGTTCCTGGCGCCTTTGGCAACGAACGTTCCTCTAGCTGCCCTTGCTGCGATTCTATTTGTGGTTGCCTGGAACATGAGTGAGGTGAAGCACTTCGCCAAAATGGTCAGACGGGCGCCCCGGGCTGACGTGGTGATCCTGCTGGTAACGTTCGGGTTGACGGTGTTTGCAGACCTGGTTGTGGCGGTGAACATCGGGGTGATCCTGGCAACCCTGCATTTTTTGCGACGGATGGCGACCAGTGTGGAGGTTCGCCAGGCAACAGAAGAGGAGCTGTGCCGGGAGATCGACCAGTCCGGGCAGTGCCAGTTGCCGCCGGACGTACTTGTTTACAACGTAGAGGGGCCGTTTTTCTTCGGGGCTGTGGAAAATTTTGAACGGGCCCTGGCGGGAACCCATAGTGACCCCAGGGTATTGATTATCCGACTGCGATGGGTGCCATTTATTGACATCACCGGACTACAGACTTTGGAAGAGGTTATTACAGACCTGCAGCACCGCGGTGTCAGCGTTGTGCTGTCCGGGGCCAACGCTCGGGTGACTGGCAAATTACGTCGGGCCGGAATCATCGACCTGGTAGGCGAAGACGCGGTCTACGACGACCTGGGGCAAGCTCTGGCCGTCTATGCCAGGGAGGCTACTTGACCTGGGGGTTCCTGGCAGGTGCGTCTGCTCCGTAGGACACCTGGTGCTTTTCCAGATAGTCACGAATCAGCTGACGGACGACCTGGGAGGTGGTGAGATCCTGTGAGGCACATAACTGCTCGAATGCCTGTTTCTTGCTGGGATCGATCAGTACGGTCAGGCGGGCGCTCTTGGTTTCCATGGTTTTTATGATTCCGGAAAAGTAACACAAATGATGATCATCAAATTGTAATTCAATTCACATAAAGGGCCCAGCCGGGTTGGTGCCGCCTGCTTAATTCCCAGCGTACTTTCTGCAGCCTGGTGGCTATCCGGGTAACGACAAATGCGTATGTGGCGCGACAAAACTCTCCTGGCCAATTGCAGTAAACTCAGGGTATCCGTATTTCACCCTTGTACCATGCCCGAAGGCATCAGGAGGCTTTGATGCGATTGTTTGCAGCAGCGCTGTTGGTGTTGGCCGTGTTGGGGTCAGCAGCCGTGGCCCAGGCGGACGAAAAGCTTTATCTCTATACCGAAAACTTTCCGCCCTACAACATGAGCTCCACCGGCAACGCCTTTGAGCACGACGGCGACAATGTTGAGGGTGTCTGCGCAGACACGGTCAAGGCCATGCTTGCTCGGACCAATCTGGATTACGTGATCAAGTTACGGAACTGGGACTATGGCTATGGCCGGGCTCTGGAACGGGCCAATCACGGTATTTTCTGCACCACCTATACCGAGCAGCGGGCTCCGTTGTTCAAGTGGGTAGGGCCTCTGGCGACTCACCAGTGGACGATTTTTGGTCCCCCTGGGTCGGATCTCGAGATCGGGGCACTGGAGGATATCGGGGAGATGACGGTTGGCAGTTACCGCAATGATGTCAGGGCGCAGTATCTCAAGGAGCGCGGTTTTAATGTCATCGAATTTGACCGTGATGACCTGAACCCCAAGCGTTTGGCCCTGGGCCAGATTGACCTGTGGATTGCCGACCGCCAGGCAGGACCCTACTTTGCTGCGCAACAGGGGGTTGAAGGCCTGGTTCCACTGTATTCCTTCAATGACTCGGAGCTCTATCTGGCCATCAACCCGCAGACTTCAGATGAGGTCGTCGACCAGCTGAATGAGGCGTTGGAGGCAGTGAAGGCGTCCGGCCTGTTAGAGACCCTTGTGGATAAGTACGGTCTGTAAGTGAGATTGTGGATCGGGTCTGTCAAAAAGGAGCCTTAAAGGCTCCTTTTTTGTGGATAACCAGGCCTGTGGATAACTCCTTTGAGATAGCAAGGAGTCAGCACCACGATGATTCAGAACTGATACTGCAGCACGGTGGCTGCCGAGGGGCGGAAATCGTGGGTACTCTGTTCCAGCATTTCTTGCACCCGCTGGTGTTCACGTATCTCATCGTAGCCAAATTCTATGCGGCCGCCGGTCTGGTCGTCGTCACTGGCTCGCCAGTTGGCGTTGCTGCCGTCAGAGCGCCATTCGTTCTGGGTTTCCAAAACCTGATTCTGGAAGGTAGATCCGTACATTTGCGATAGGTCCAGGTCGCTCAGTCGTTCCGCCGCCACCACTGCCAGCGAAGCGGACAGTGTCAGTAACCCGGCCAGCCAGAACCGGGCATCCATGGTATGTGTCATGGTGTCTCCTTACTGAGCTGCAACTCGGGTTTGCCAATCGAGACTCTTGAACCAGTAAGCGTAGTTGGTATCGAGCCAGCCATCGGCCTGATGGACGGTTACCCAGGCGTTAAGGAAATTGAGCCATTCCTGTTCACCTCTACGGACGGCCAGTCCGGCTTTGGAGGCCACCAGCGGTTTGCCCAGGGGCAGGTCAATGGTGCCGGGGTTGTCCAGAGCCAGGTACAGGGTTTCCGGAACGCTGGCAACATAAGCATGGGCCCGTCCGCTGGTTATCGCTTGCTGGGCCTCTTCCTTGGTGGCAAACGGAAGCTGTGTGGCCCGGTCGAACAGGGTCGCGGCTAGCTCATTGCCAAAACTGTCGGTAACCGACGTAATCACCACCGACTCCTGGTTGAGCTGTTCGAGGGAATGGATACTCTGGGTTTTGCCGGTATTGGTCGCCAGCGTGACACCGGAGGTCATATAAGGCAGGGAAAAGTTCACCTGAAGGGCGCGATGAGGCGTAATTGCCATACCAGCGGCAATCACATCAATTTCGCCCTGCTGCAGGGCGGCGATGATCTTGTCCCACTCATAGACCTTGAGCTCGGTATCAACCCCAAGGTCGCCAGCCAGTTTGTTGGCCAAGTCCACCTCGAAACCGATCAATTGATCATCGGCAGCCTCGATCGTCCAGGGGGCAAACATCGACACGCCAACGCGAAGCGTTTTGCGTTCGAGGATATCGTCAAGAGTATCGGCCTGAGCCAGGGGAAAAACAGCGAGCCAGGTGATGAACAGGGTCAGGGCTGAAAACAGTCGCGTCACAGTAACGTCCTTTGTTGAGGGATGGTTTTTCTTATTGGACTCAGTATAGGAAACGTACAGTGATCGGCGAGGGGGGCTTTGCTGACGGGTTCATGTTTTGGTGAAAAAGCGGCCAGATGCAGGAAGCCGGCGCGGAGCTGTTGTGCCCCGGCCGGCAGTGACCAAGCGGAGAGATCAGCCGTGGAAGGCCATATGCTCAACGTCCAGCTGCATAAGGTTGCTGGTAGGCGACAGCATACTGGTGGCATGGCTCTGGGCCCGGGGCAGCAGGCGCTCGTAATAGAACTCTGCGGTGGCCAGCTTGGCGTTGTAGAACTCGGTGGATTCGCCGCCTTCGCCACTGGCCAGGTTGCTGGTGGCAACGGCGGCCTGACGGGCCCACATGTAGGCCATGGTGACGTAGCCGCTGTACATCAGGAAATCGTAGGCGGCAGCGCTGATGGCGTCGCGGTCCTTGCGGGCGGTCAGCATCAGGCGCAGCGTCAGCACGTTCCACTGGGCGGTGAGCTTGAGCAGCTCCAGGGCGAACGGGCGCATGCGTTTGTTGGTCAGTTGCTTACGGGCAAAGTTGGCCACCTTGAGGGTGAACTCCCGCACGGCGCCGCCCTGGGTCATCAACAGCACCTTACGACCCAGCAGGTCGAGGGCCTGGATGCCGGTGGTGCCTTCGTAGAGGACCGCAATCTTGGTGTCGCGGATGATCTGCTCCATGCCGTGTTCACGGATGTAGCCGTGACCACCAAACACCTGGGCACCGTGGTTGGCCGCTTCAAAGCCCATCTCGGTCAGGAAGCCCTTGAGGATCGGGGTCAGGAAGCCCAGTTTGTCGTCGTAGGCTTCGGCCTTCGCGGTGTCACCCTGTTCGTGTCCTTCCACCATGTGGTCGGCCAGGCGGGCGGCGTAATACATCATGGCACGACCGCCTTCGGCGATGGCCTTCTGGGTCAGCAGCATGCGGCGGACGTCGGCGTGGTGGATCAGGCTGTCAGCGATCTGCTCCGGCTCCTTTTTGCCCGACAGCGCACGCATGGAGCGGCGATCCTTGGCGTATTCCAGAGCACCCTGATAAGACAGCTCTGCGGCGCCCACGCCCTGGATCGAGGTACCGATGCGGGCGGTGTTCATGAAGGTGAACATGCATTCCAGGCCCTGGTTTTCCGGGCCAATGAGGAAGCCGGTGGCGTCGTCGAAGTTCATCACGCAGGTGGCGGACGCCTTGATGCCCATTTTCTTTTCCAGGCTGCCACAGCTCACCCCGTTACGCTCGCCCATACCACCGTTGCCATCCGGCAGGAATTTGGGAACGATGAACAGCGAGATACCCCGGGTTCCCTTGGGGGCATCCGGCAGGCGGGCGAGAACAATGTGGACAATGTTCTCGGTCAGGTCGTGTTCACCGGAGGAAATGAAGATCTTGGTGCCGGTGATCTTGTAGGAACCGTCCGCCTGGGGCTCCGCCTTGGTTTTGACCTGGCCCAGGTCGGTGCCACACTGAGGCTCGGTCAGGCACATGGTGCCGCCCCAGCGGCCTTCCGTCAGCGGTACCAGATAGGTTTGCTTCTGCTCATCGTTACCATGCAGGTAGATGGTGTTCATGGCACCGAGGGACAGGCCCGGGTACATGGAGAAGGACCAGTTGGCGGTGCCCATCATTTCCTGCTTGAGCAGGCCCATGGATGCAGGGAGGCCCTGGCCACCAAATTCTTCCGGTGCTGACAGGCCTTGCCAGCCGCCCATCACGAACTGGTTGTAGGCTTCTTTGAACCCTTTCGGGGTGGTCACTTCGCCATCTTCAAACTTACAACCTTCCTCATCACCGATCTGGTTCAAAGGACCGACCACTTCCTCACAGAATTTGCCGCACTCCGTCAGGATGGCGTCGACGATATCCGGAGTGGCATTTTCACCACTGGCGAGGGAGGCATAGTGCTTGGGGTAATCGAAAACTTCGTTGAGCAGAAACTTCATGTCGCGCAGGGGCGCCTTGTAAGCCGGCATAGTCAACAACCTCTGTCATTCTTCTCATTGGCGGGAATGGCGCAGCGTTGGCCATTCATTGGCGTCAGTTTTACGGCGCGCCAGGGATGCAGGCATTGACCCATCGGCTTTTGCGCCTGTCAGGAAAGACAATGGATTGAAATGAGGGGGCATATTGAAGCGGGTAAATTTCATGTAAAAACAGCGGAAACGGGGCCTTAGCCGTGGCAGGATGGGCTTGGCAGCACTGTTTGAACTATTTGACCGAGTTCAGGTCATCCAAGATCTATGGCCTGAAATGCCAATTCCAGGCGACGATTTTCGATAAGGGGTAGGGAGTGAAACAAGGGCTGATCGCACTGGCGATTCTGATGGTGGCTGTGATCACGGCCATGGGTTATCAGTGGCTGGCGCCAACGGAAGAGGCGGGGACTGGCCGCAGCCGTCCACCGAGCTTGGTCAATATCACGACTCCGCTGGTGGAGGTGGTCGCTGATGCCCTGACTGCCGTGGGAACCCTGAAATCCCGCCAGGCCGTGGCGGTAACGGCGGAAGTCAGTGGCCGGGTTGTCGAACTGAACGTTCAACCCGGTGAGGTAGTGGCCAAAGGTCAATTGCTGGTTCGGCTGGATGATCGTCAGGCCCAGGCCGACCTGCAGGTAGCGGATGCCCAGTTTGCCGATGCCCAGCGTCAGTACGACCGCGCCAGCCGCCTGGTCGCCAACAACAGCATTGCCCAGTCCCGTCTCGATGAATTGCGTACCGCCCTCGATGTTGCCCGGGCCCAGCGCGTGGCCGCGCGAATCCGCCTGGAGAATCACCGGATCGAAGCGCCATTTGCCGGGATTGTCGGTTTGACCGATATCTCCCTGGGCAGCTACCTGAGTGAAGGCGAGACGATCACCACCCTCGACGATACCCGTGAGATGGAGCTGGAGTTCTCTGTGCCGGAGCGCTACCTGGGTCAACTGGCTCAGGGCCAGCAGGTGGCGGGGGAAACCCCGGCTTACCCCGGACAGGTCTTCCATGGAACCCTGGTGGAGTTGGGAGCCCGGGTCAGTGAACTGAGCCGGACACTGCCGGTGCGGGCGCTTGTGGATAACTCCGAGGGCCGCCTGCGCCCGGGGCAGTTCATGTCCGTCAGCCTGACCCTGGGCCAGCGCGAGGCACTGGTGATTCCGGAACAGGCGATCCTGATGCGGGGAGCCGACAGCTTTGTGTTTGTGGTGGAAGACGGGGTGGCAAAGCGAACCCGAGTGACACTTGGTAGCCGCGAGCCCGGGCTGGTGGAAATTCAGAGTGGGTTGAGTGCGGACGATGCGGTGGTAGTGACCGGTCAGGACCGTCTCAGCAATGGTGAATCGGTCCAGGTTAGCACCGATGATGAAGCGATGCTGGATCATCATCTGGCGGACCGGACCTGGGCCAGCAGCGGAGCGAATCCGGCACCATGATCCTGTCAGACGTTTCCATCAAACGACCGGTTTTCGCCACCGTTCTCAGCCTGCTGATCCTGGTGTTTGGCCTTGCTGCGCTCTTGGGGCTGCCGGTGCGGGAATACCCGGACATTGATCCACCGGTGGTGTCCATTTCCACGGACTATAAAGGGGCCGCGGCGGAAGTGGTGGATACCCAGATCACCCAGGTGGTTGAGGGGGCGATCAGTGGTATCGAAGGCATCCGCAGTATCGAGTCGAGCACCGAACAGGGTGAGTCCCGGACCTCGATTGAATTCAATACCTCCCGCGACATTGATGTGGCCGCCAATGACGTCCGCGATGCGGTGGCGAGTGTTCGTAACCTGTTACCGGACGAGGCCGATGCCCCGGTGGTCCGCAAGGCCAACTCCGATGCCCGGCCCATGATGTGGGTGACCCTGCGCAGTGATGTCTGGGACAGTGCCGAGCTCAGTGACTATGCCGACCGGGTGCTGGCAGACCGGCTTTCGGTGCTGGACGGTGTCGCCGATGTGCAGATCGGCGGTGAACGGCGTTACGCCATCCGGGTCTGGCTTGATCGCCAACGCCTCGCGGCCCGGGACATCACCGTGGCCGAAGTGGAGCGGGCGCTGCGGGCCAACAATGTGGAATACCCGGCCGGATCGGTGGAATCCACCACTCGCGATTTTACCGTGCGGGCTGAGGGGCGGCTGTCATCGGTGGAAGAGTTCCGCAACCTGATCATCCGCCGCGATGGCAACGAGCTGCTGCGACTGGGGGATGTCGCCAATGTCCAGATGGGAGTGGAGTCCGACATCAGCCGCCTGCGGGCCAACGGCCAGACCGCGGTTGGTATGGGCATCATCCGTCAGTCCAAGGCCAATACCGTGGCGGTGTCCAACCGGGTAAGGGAAGAGTTGGAGAAAATCCGCCAGACCCTGCCACCGGAAGTCGCCATTGCCGAGAGCTACGACGAATCCATCTTTATCCGCGCCTCGATCCGGGAGGTGATGATTACCCTGGCCATGGCGGTGAGTCTGGTGATCCTGGTGATTTTCGTGTTCCTGCGGTCGTGGCGGGCGACGCTGATCCCGGCGGTCACCATTCCGGTTTCGGTGGTGGGCGCCTTTATCGGGCTTGGCGCACTGGGGTTCTCGGTCAACGTCCTGACCCTGCTGGCGATCATCCTCGCCATCGGTTTGGTGGTGGACGATGCCATTGTCATGCTGGAGAACATCCAGCGCCGTATTGATGAGGGCGAGCCGCCGCTGCTGGCCTCGTTCCGGGGCGCCAAGCAGGTGGCGTTCGCGGTGATTGCCACCACCCTGACGCTGGTGGCGGTGTTCGTACCGATCTCGTTCATGGGCGGTAATATTGGCCGCTTGTTTGCCGAGTTTGGTTTTACCCTGGCCGCGGCCGTCGTGGTGTCGAGTCTGGTGGCACTGACGCTGGCACCGATGCTGTGTTCCAAGTGGCTCCGCCACAGCCCGGAAACCGCCGAAGGTCACCGCCTGTGGATGGCGACGGAACGGGCGCTGTCGGCACTGAACCGCGGGTACGAGCGCCTGCTCAGGGCGTCACTGCGCCAGCCGGGCCTATTGCTTGGTCTTGGCCTGGCCGGGTTGGTGCTGGCGGCGGTGGTGTTCCCCCGTCTGCCCCAAGAACTGGCGCCCACCGAGGACCGTGGCGTCATCATCATGCCGGTGAGCGCGCCAAAGGGCGCCACGGTGGACTACACCGATCATCACGTTCGCAAGATTGAGAGCCAGTTGCTGCCGTACCTGGAGTCCGGTGACGTTGATCGCCAGCTTTCCATCGTCGGCTTTCGTGATGAGCAGGATCGGGCGTTCATGATTCTGGGACTGGCGCCGTGGGAGCAGCGCGACACCCCGCAGCAGGCCATCACTGGTCAGCTATGGCCTATTCTGGCCAGCGTACCCGGGGTACGGGGCGCTGCCATCAACCCGCCAGGGCTGGGCCAGCGGGGATTCAACCAGCCGTTGCAACTGGTGGTGGGTGGTCCGGACTACGCCACCGTCCAGGCCTGGAGTGAGGAGTTGATCGAACGGGCAAAGGCGAACCCCAACCTGCTCAACCTGGAAACCGATTTTGAGCTGACCCGGCCGGAGTTGCGGGTGAGCATTGACCGGGATCGTGCCGCAGACCTGGACATCACCATCGAAGACGTCGGCACAACGCTCCAGACCATGCTGGCCTCGCGACAGGTGACAACCTACCTGGACCGTGGCCGGGAATACGATGTGATTGTCCAGGCGGCGGATGCCGACCGGGCCACCCCGGAAGACCTGGGGCGGGTATTCCTGAGGGCCCGCAGCGGTGGTGAACTGATTCCGTTGCAGGCGCTGGTTGAGGTGACGGAGCAGGGCGCCAACCCGGACCTGCGCCGGGTTGACCGCTTGCCGGCGGTGGTGATCAGCGGCTCGCTGGCCGATGGCTACGACCTGGGGACAGCGCTGGCGTACCTCTCGGACCTGGCCGTGGATACGCTGCCACCGGAGGCCCGAATCAGCTACAAGGGCCTGAGCCGGGAGTTCGAGGAATCGTCGGCGGCGATCTACGTCACCTTCGCCCTGGCCTTTGTGATCGTATTCCTGGTACTGGCGGCGCAGTTCGAGAGCTGGATCCATCCGATGATCATCATGCTGTCGGTGCCGCTGGCGGTCACCGGTGCCCTGGTGGCGTTGTGGTGGAGCGGTATCAGCCTCAATATCTACAGCCAGATCGGCATCATCATGCTCCTTGGGTTGATGGCGAAGAACGGCATCCTGATCGTCGAATTTGCCAACCAGCTGCGGGATCGCGGTTACGAACTCCATGAAGCCATTCTCCAGGGCGCCATCCTGCGCTTCCGGCCGGTGCTGATGACCACGGTATCGACGGTGTTCGGGGCGGTTCCGCTGGTGCTGGCCACGGGCGCTGGCGCCGAGAGCCGGGCCGCCATCGGTATGGTCATCCTCGGTGGTCTGGTGTTTGCCACCACCCTGACCCTGTTCATCATCCCGGTGCTCTACCAGCTGCTGGCCCGCTTTGCCCAACCCGCCAACGCCGTCGAGAAGGAGTTGGAGCGACAGGCACTGAGGCAGGGCGGCGGCAGCGGTCACACGGCCATGCCGCAATCCCCCCGGCCGGAAGATTTCTAGCGTCGCCACTGTGTATTGGAGAGTCTGGGCGGCTACTGACTGAAAGTGCCGCCCAGCTGCCTGACCCAGCGGCACCCGCCCGGATTCCCACAATGCAGCCAACGGAACTCGAAGCAATTCTTGTTGCTCCCATGAGGAGTTTGTCGCATGGTTGCACTCTTAATCAGATCAAGTAATCAGATCAAGGTGTTGGCGACATTCTCAGTCAGGAGGAGACAGGTTCTATGGCCGATCACAGTCAGTTCAGGTTATTGCGGGAGCGCCGTTTCCTACCGTTTTTCCTGACGCAGTTTTCTGGCGCGTTCAACGACAACCTTTACAAGAACGCCTTGCTGTTGCTGGTGACCTACACCACCGGCAGTCTGTTGGGGTTATCCACCGATGTAGTGGTTAACCTGGCGGCGTTCCTGTTTATCCTGCCGTTTTTCCTGTTCTCCGCCATCGCCGGCCAGATTGCCGACAAGTATGAAAAATCCATGGTGATTCGCCGGGTCAAGCTGCTGGAAATCGCCATCATGGCGATCGCCGCCGTGGGACTCTGGCAGGGCTGGTATGAAGTCTTGCTGCTGCTGCTGTTCCTGATGGGCACCCAGTCGGCGTTCTTTGGCCCGGTCAAGTACGCTATTTTGCCAGAAGTGCTCAAGGACGATGAGCTGGTGGGGGGCAATGCCCTGGTTGAAATGGGCACCTTCGTGGCCATCCTGCTGGGTACCCTGGCTGCCGGCCTGATCATGGCCGGTGACCAGCCGCAACGGGTGGCTGCCATCGGAGTGTTGGTGATGGCCGTGGTGGGTTACCTGGTGGCCCGCAAGGTACCGACAACCCCGATTGGCGATGCCGACCTCAAGGTTCGTTTCAACCCGCTTCGGGAAACCTGGCGGTTGATGGGCATGGCACGGGAAAACCACTCGGTGTTGCTCAGTATCATGGCGATCTCCTGGTTCTGGTTTCTCGGTGCCGCCTACCTCACCCAGTTCCCCAACTTCGCCCAGAAAGAGCTGCTGGGGGATGAGTCAGTGGTCACCCTGTTGCTGGCGATTTTCACCGTCGGTATCGCCCTGGGTTCCACCTTGTGTGAACGTTTGTCCGGTCACCGCGTAGAGCTGGGTATCGTGCCGATTGGCTCCCTCGGTTTGAGCCTGTTCGGTGTGGATATCTATCTGAACATGCCGGTGGCCACCGCTGCGGTTGACTGGTGGTATGTGCTGACCCACTGGGAGTACCAGCGCATTGCCCTGGACTTGCTGGGCATTGGTCTGTTTGGTGGCCTGTTCATCGTGCCGCTGTATGCGTTTGTCCAGCAGGAGACGCCAGAACCCAAGCGCGCCCGGGTGATTGCCGCGCTCAATGTGTTCAACGCCCTGTTCATGGTGGTGAGCGCGCTGCTGGGGGTGGTGATGCTGGGCATCATCGGGTTGTCGATCCCCGAGTTTTTCCTGGTGCTGTCGATCATGAACCTGATCGTGGCCGGCTTCGTGTACCAGCAGGTGCCGGAGTTTGCCTTACGTTTCGTGATCTGGGTTCTGTCCCATACGATCTACCGGGTTCGCCACCAGGGCCTCCACCACATTCCTGAGGAAGGCCCAGTGTTGCTGGTCTGCAATCATGTCTCCTATATGGATGCCCTGGTCATTGCTGGTGCGGTGCGTCGCCCGGTGCGGTTTGTCATGGACTACCGGATCTTCAAGACGCCGGTCCTCGGAGCTTTCTTCCGGCTGGCGAAGACCATTCCCATCGGCTCCCGCAATCGGGTACCGGAGATCTACGACCGGGCGTTTGAGCGTATCGACGAGGAACTCGATGCCGGCCATGTGGTGTGCATCTTCCCGGAGGGCAAGCTGACCAAAGACGGCGATATTGATATCTTCCGCGGCGGCGTTGAGGTCATCCTGGAACGGCGACCGGTGCCGGTGGTGCCGATGGCGTTACGGGGATTGTGGGGCAGTTTCTTCAGTCATTGTGGTGGCCCGGCGTTCTCGCATTTGCCGAAACGGTTCTGGTCGCGCATTGAATTGGTGGCATCAGCTCCGGTTCCACCCGAGCAGGCCAGCGCCGACGCGCTTTATCAGCAGGTGTCCAAATTACGGGGTGACCGACGCTGAGGATAACGGCCCCGCCGTGTGGATAAGTTCAGGGATAAACACCGGATAATCCGTGGGTTAATTTTATAAAATTGTTATTTATCAAATAGTTGTTTTTGTTTTGGCGGGTTTTGGAAAACGATTTATTTGTGGATAACTTTTTGAAAACTTTTCTGAACTAGGCTTTCCAAGCCACTGAAATAATGAGTGATTTTTGATCAGAATGAATTGAGTCGCGGGCCAGGGCGCTGGCCCGATACGACAAATTCCCGGACCCGGGCTATTCTGGTTAAAATTTGCACATTAAAACTGCATTTTGGCGGGCGAGGCGTTATACTCCCCGCCCAATTTTTTCTCCCTGAGTTCCGAGGTGACGTGTGGACTTTCCAACCCGTTTCGATGTCATTGTCATTGGTGGTGGCCATGCCGGCACCGAAGCCGCACTGGCGGCGGCCCGAATGGGCTGTGCGACGCTGCTGCTGACCCACAACATCGAAACCCTCGGTCAAATGTCCTGTAACCCGGCGATTGGCGGTATTGGCAAAAGCCACCTGGTTAAGGAAATTGATGCCATGGGCGGCGCAATGGCCCGTGCCACCGACCGTGGCGGCATCCAGTTCCGTGTGCTCAATTCCCGTAAGGGGCCGGCCGTGCGGGCAACCCGTGCCCAGGCGGACCGGGTGCTGTACAAGGCCGCCATCCGGGAGATGCTGGAAAACCAGCCCAACCTGACCCTGTTCCAGCAGGCCGCCGATGACCTGATCATGGAAGGCGAGCGTGTCGCCGGTGTTGTTACCCAGACCGGCATTCGCTTTCATGCACAGTCGGTGGTGCTGACGACCGGTACTTTCCTGGGTGGAGTTATCCACATCGGCATGCAGAACCACAACGGTGGCCGGGCCGGTGATCCCCCATCCATCGCACTGGCGCAGCGGCTTCGGGAGCTGCCGTTCAATGTTGGCCGCCTGAAAACCGGCACGCCGCCGCGGATTGACGCTCGCACGGTAGACTTTTCCGTCATGCAGGAGCAGTGGGGCGATGCACCCACGCCGGTGATGTCGTTTATCGGTTCCCGTGACGAGCACCCTGAGCAGGTGTGTTGTTACGTCACCCGCACCACCGAGCAGACCCACGACATCATCCGCAGCGGTTTCGATCGTTCGCCGATGTTTGCCGGCGTCATTGAGGGCGTTGGCCCTCGTTACTGCCCGTCTATCGAAGACAAGGTCAACCGCTTTGCCGACAAGGACTCTCACCAGATCTTTGTCGAGCCGGAAGGCCTGACCACCCACGAACTGTACCCCAACGGTATCTCCACCAGCCTGCCGTTTGATATCCAGCTGGCGGCGGTGCGCTCGATTCCGGGCTTTGAAAATGCCCACATTACCCGCCCGGGCTACGCCATCGAGTACGATTATTTCAATCCCCAGGACCTGCGCCACACCCTGGAGACCAAGTTCATCGAAGGGCTGTATTTCGCCGGCCAGATCAACGGCACCACAGGCTACGAAGAAGCCGGCGCCCAGGGCATGCTGGCGGGCATTAATGCGGCGCTGCGGGCTCAGGACAAAGAACCGTGGTATCCGCGCCGGGATGAGGCCTACCTTGGGGTGTTGGTGGATGACCTGATCACCATGGGCACCTCCGAGCCTTACCGCATGTTCACCAGCCGTGCCGAGTACCGGCTGATCCTGCGGGAAGACAACGCCGACCTGCGCCTGACCGAGACCGGTCGCACGCTGGGACTGGTGGATGACCACCGCTGGGATTTGTTCAATCGCAAGCGCGACGCCATTACCGCCGAACGCAACCGCCTGGAAACCACCCGCATTCATCCGGGCACTGCCCAGGGCGACATCGCCAATGGCCACCTCAATCAGCCAATGACCCGTGACCAGTCGCTGGCGGAGTTGCTGCGGCGGCCAGAGATGAGTTATCCACAGATTGCCGAGATCGGTGCTGCCCGTGCCGACGACGACGCGGTAGCCGACCAGGTGGAAATCGAGATCAAGTACGAGGGCTACATCTCGCGCCAGGCCGATGAGATCGAGCGCCTGCGCCGCAACGAGAACACCCGCCTGCCGGAGGATCTGGATTACGAGGTCGTCGGCGGCCTGTCCAACGAGATCAAGCAGAAGCTCACCGCCGTGCGACCGGAAACCATTGCCCAGGCATCGCGCATTCAGGGGGTGACGCCTGCGGCGGTATCCCAGATTCTGGTTCACCTGAAGAAACGTGACCTGCTGAAGAAGCAATCCGCCTGATGACCACCGCCGATAACCAACTCTGGCGCCGTCAGCTCCAGGAAGGGCTGGTGGCGATGGGACTGGAGCTGCCAGAGCAGACCCAGTCGCAATTGCTGGCCTTTCTGGCATTGCTCAACAAGTGGAACCGGGCCTACAACCTCACCGCTGTTAGGGACCCGCGGGAAATGGTGTCGCGCCAGCTGCTGGACAGCCTGAGCATCCTGCCTTTCATCAAGGCCGATCGAATACTGGATGTTGGCTCCGGTGGCGGGCTTCCCGGTATCCCCATGGCCATTGTTTTTCCACAGCGCCGGTTTACGCTGTTGGACAGCAATGGCAAGAAAACCCGTTTCCTCAATCAGTGCGTCCTGGAGCTCGGGCTCGACAACGTCGAGGTGATCCACGGGCGTGCCGAAGACTGCCAGCCGGAGCAGCCGTTCAGCCAGATCACCAGCCGGGCCTTTACGGCGTTGGCCAACCTGGTGAGCTGGTGCGGTCAGCTGTTGCAGGATGACGGCGAGTTCCTTGCCATGAAAGGCCAGTTTCCGGATGATGAGATAGCAGCGCTGCCGGTCGGCTGGCAGGTGGTCTCGCACCAGCCATTGGACGTTCCCGGCTGTGATGGCGAGCGCTATATTCTGACGGTAGCCCGGTCCAAGGCCGACTGAGCCCGGCTTTTCCATTTTTGAAGACGTTCAAACACGATCCCTGCACAGGAGGCGAACCATGGCGCGTGTGATTGCGGTCACCAACCAGAAAGGTGGGGTGGGTAAAACCACAACCTGCGTCAATCTTGCCGCCTCACTGGCCGCCACCAAGCGTCGTGTACTGCTGGTGGATATGGACCCTCAGGGTAACGCGACCATGGGCAGCGGCGTCGACAAGAACGAGCTCCAGGTGTCTGGCTACGACGTACTGACCAAACGGGCAACAGCGGCAGAGGTCATCATTCACGTCGACACCGCCGGGTTTGACCTGCTCGGCACCAACGGCGACCTGACCGCAGCGGAAGTTGAGCTGATGAACGAGATCGGCCGCGAACACCGCCTGCGAATGGCGTTGAATGAAGTCCGTGACAACTACGACTACATCCTCATCGACTGCCCGCCGTCGCTGAACCTGCTGACCGTCAATGCTTTGTCGGCCTCCGACTCGGTGCTGATACCGATGCAGTGCGAGTACTATGCCCTGGAAGGTTTGGCCGCTTTGATGAACACCATTGAGCAGATCAAGGAAACGGTGAACCCCAACCTCCAGGTAGAGGGTATCCTGCGGACCATGTACGACCCCCGCAACAGCCTGACGCTGGATGTCTCCGGCCAGCTCAACGAATATTTTGGCGACAAGGTCTACCGCGCGGTGATTCCCCGCAATGTGCGGCTGGCGGAAGCCCCTTCTTACGGTTTGCCGGCCCTGAAATACGACCGCGCCTCCAAGGGCGCCATAGCCTACCTGGCCCTGGCGGGTGAAATGGTTCGCCGCCATGGTTTGCAAAAGACATCGGCCGCAGTTGCCGTGTAACATAACGACCTGACTGATTTAATCCGGAAGAATGATAAAGACCATGGCGGCGAAAAAACGAGGATTGGGCGAACGCGGGCTGGGTGCCCTGCTGGCAGGCTCCAAAGTAAATCTGGAGCAGGACAGCCGCGACCGGGATGGCGAGCTGCGGGAGTTGCCGGTAGACCTCATTCAGCGTGGCCGTTACCAGCCCCGCCGGGACATGGACCCGGCGGCGTTGCAGGAGTTGGCAGACTCGATTCGCCAGCAAGGTGTCATGCAGCCGGTGGTGGTTCGCTCCATTGGTGAAGGCCGTTATGAACTGATTGCCGGTGAGCGTCGCTGGCGCGCCACCCAGATGGCAGAGCTCGACCGTATCCCGGCCATCATCCGCGAGGTGCCCGACGAAGCCGCCATCGCTATGGCGCTGATCGAGAACATCCAGCGGGAAAACCTCAACCCGATCGAAGAAGCGTTTGCGCTTCAGCGCCTGCAGGAAGAGTTTGGTCTCACCCAGGCCCAGGTCGCGGAAGCTGTGGGTAAGTCCCGCACCACCATCACCAACCTGCTGCGCCTGATCGGCCTGACCGAAGATGTCCGGCTGATGCTGGAGCATGGTGACCTGGAAATGGGCCATGGCCGTGCCATGCTTACCCTGCCGCCGGAGCAGCAATTGCAGGTTGCCCGTATGGTGGTGTCCAAGTCGCTGTCGGTTCGTCAGACCGAGGCACTGGTTCGCCGCCTCCAGCAACAAAGTCAAACCGCCAAGCCCGCCGGCTCCGGCGAGCTCGATCCGAATATTCGTGCCCTTCAGGATGACCTTTCGGAACGTCTGGGTGCCAGGGTGTCCATCGCCCATGGCCAGCGCGGCAAAGGCAAGCTGGTGATCGAATACAGTTCGCTTGATGAGCTGGATGGCATTCTGGGCCATATCAAGTAACAAATTCCCCCCGTTTCATCTTTGTGACATTTTGGTGCTGTATTCATGAGACTTGAGTAGGGCATCAAATTGTCTACTCAGCGTGGCAACCACTACATATAGTGGTTAAAAAAGGATCAGATACCCATTTGTGTCCGCCTCCCCGCCAGCCTAGCGTTTTCGCCCGGTTACGGGGGTTCTGGCCCCGGCGGTTGTATTGATTCATGAGGATTGAACACATATAATCTGCCGCGCTTAATTACGGTGTGATTGTGCGCACTTTATTTCGCCACCACCGTTAGGCGGACACTTTTTGAGGCATAAATGACGATGGCACACAGGAACGGCATACGCCGTCCGCCCATTGGACAATGGTTTTTGATCCAGGGTGCGGTGCTGGTTTTCGTCGGTCTGGCGTTCTCGTTGAGAAGCCCCGTAGCCTGTTATTCCGCCTTTCTGGGAGGCCTGGTTTTCCTGCTTCCCCACGGTTATTTCGCGTTCAAGGCCTTCCGCTACTCCGGCGCGCGGGCGGCCAAGCAGATCATGAGTTCTTTTTATCAGGGTGAGGCCGGCAAGCTCATCCTCTGCGCCATCCTGTTTACGATGGTGTTCAAATGGATTCAGCCGCTTGATGTAGCGGCACTTTTTCTAACCTTTGCGATCATGCTGGTTACCAATCTGGTAACCCCGTTCCTTGCGAACGGCAGAGCGCAGCGAAATTAACTGGACCTGAGAGAACGTTATGGCAGGCAGTGCATCTGAATATATCCAGCATCACCTCCAGAACCTCACCTATGGACAACTGCCGGCCGAGTATGTGCGCGCCGATGGCACTGTTCTGAGTGAAAGTACCTGGACCTTGGCTCAAACCGCTAAAGAAGCCGGCGACATGGGCTTCTGGGCCATCCACGTGGATTCCATGGGCTGGGCCATTGGTCTGGGCGTCCTGTTCCTGTTCCTGTTCCGTATGGCTGCCAAGCGTGCCACCAGTGGTATCCCCGGCGGTTTGCAGAATTTCGTCGAAGTGATGGTTGAGTTCGTTGACAACAGCGTCAAGGAAACCTTCCACGGTCGCAACAAGGTTATTGCCCCGCTGGCACTGACCATCTTCTGCTGGGTCTTCTTGATGAACCTGATGGACCTGGTGCCGGTCGACTTCCTGCCCCAGTTGTTCCACATGGCAGGTCTTGACTACATGAAAGTGGTACCGACCACCGACGTTAACGTCACTCTGGGTATGTCCCTGTCGGTATTCGCACTGATCATCTACTACAGCCTTAAGGTCAAGGGCGTGGGCGGCTTCATGGGCGAACTGACCCTGCATCCCTTCTCCTCTGACAACCTGTTCCTGAAGATCCTGCTGGTTCCGGTGAACTTCCTGCTGGAAGGCGTGAGCCTGATCGCCAAGCCGATCTCCCTGGCTCTGCGTCTGTTCGGTAACCTGTACGCCGGTGAGCTTATCTTCATCCTGATTGCACTGCTGCCGCTGTGGGCACAGTGGACACTGTCCGTGCCCTGGGCGATCTTCCACATTCTGGTTATCACCCTGCAGGCCTTTATCTTCATGATGCTGACTATCGTGTACCTGAGCATGGCGCACGAAGACAGTCACTGATTGAGTAGGCAGTAGAAACAGAGTTGTCGTAATACCCGTTTTGAATTGAATTAAACCCTAACCATTAACTGAAAACTTAACTGTAAAACTAGGAGTTAACATGGAAACTGTAGTTGGAATGACCGCGATTGCCGTTGCACTGCTGATCGGCCTGGGTGCTCTGGGTACTGCTATCGGCTTTGGTATCCTCGGTGGTAAGTTCCTGGAAGGCGCTGCGCGTCAGCCGGAAATGACCCCGATGCTGCAGGTTAAAATGTTCATCGTTGCTGGTCTGCTCGACGCCGTAACCATGATCGGTGTTGGTATCGCCCTGTTCTTCACCTTCGCCAACCCGTTTGTTGCCCAGGTAGCTGGCTAATCGAGTCGCCATTCCGGGGCCCGCCCCGGTTTGTTGATTCACTAAACGACAGGCGAGAGGTGAAGACGTGAACATTAATTTGACGATTATCGGTCAAGCCATCGCGTTCTTTATCTTTGTTGTCTTCTGCATGAAGTACGTATGGCCGCCGGTCATGGCTGCCCTGCAGGAGCGTCAAAAGAAGATCGCGGACGGACTGGCTGCCTCTGATCGCGCCGCGCGTGACCTGGAACTGGCTCAAGAGAAGTCAGCCCAGGAACTGCGTGAAGCGAAGCAGCAGGCTGCTACTCTGATCGAACAGGCCAACAAGCGTGCCGCCCAAATTGTGGAAGCTTCCAAAGAGGACGCCCGCAAGGAAGGTCAGAAGCTGATTGAGCAAGCCAAGGCCGAAATTGAACAGGAGCGCAATCAGACTCGTGACGCACTGCGTGCAGAAGTTGCCGCACTTGCGATTGCTGGTGCTGAGAAAATCCTGGAAACCTCTGTCGATGCCTCCAAGAACAGCGAGATGCTGGAAAAGCTGGCAGCAGAACTGTAAACGACGAGGTTCATCATGGCAGAACTGAGAACGCTGGCTCGCCCTTACGCCAAGGCTGCTTTTCAGTCCGCTCAAGCCCAGCAACAGCTGGCTGAATGGGCTGAAGTGCTGACGGTGTCAGGGCAAATCACAGCGAACGAAGTAATTCGACAGCTTCTCGCTAATCCGGGAATGGACGAGCAGAAGAAAGCGGACCTGATCCTTGAGACCACCGAAGTATCGGTGTCTGAAGGTATCCGCAACTTCTTCACGATTCTTGCTGAGAATCGTCGTCTCGCTCTGCTACCCGAGATTGCAGCGCTCTTCAACACGTACCGCGCTGAACTGGAGCGCACTGTTGATATCGACGTTACCACAGCTTTCGAGCTGTCGGACGAACAGCAGCAGAAGCTCGCCCAGGCACTGTCGACTAAACTCGAGCGTCAAGTGTCACTCTCCGCATCAATGGACAAGTCTCTGATTGGCGGCGTGGTTGTACGCGCCGGTGATCTGGTTATTGATGCATCTGTACGCGGTAAGCTGAAAAAGCTGGCCGAGGCTCTGGGCTCCTGACTTCAGCACAAGGTTTGAGGATAAAGGCATGCAGCAACTGAATCCATCCGAGATCAGTGACATCATCAAGAAGAGAATCGAGAAGCTCGATATCTCTTCCGAAGCAAAGAACGAAGGTACGATCCTGTCCGTTTCTGACGGCATCGTACTGATCCACGGTCTTGCCGACGTTATGTACGGTGAGATGATTGAATTCGCCAACGGCACTTACGGCATGGCTCTGAACCTGGAGCGTGATTCCGTTGGTGCGGTTGTGCTGGGTGACTACGACGATCTGGCCGAAGGTCAGAAAGTACGTTGCACCGGTCGCATCCTGGAAGTACCGGTAGGTCCGGAACTGCTGGGCCGTGTTGTTGACGGTCTGGGTAACGTGATCGACGGCAAAGGCGACCTGGCTACCGAACTGACCTCTCCGGTCGAAAAGGTTGCTCCGGGCGTTATCGCTCGTCAGTCCGTTGACGAGCCGGTACAGACGGGTCTGAAAGCCATCGACACCATGGTTCCCATCGGTCGTGGCCAGCGTGAGCTGATCATCGGTGACCGTCAGATCGGTAAGACCGCTGTCGCTATCGACGCGATCATCAACCAGAAGAACACCGGCATCAAGTGTATCTACGTTGCCGTTGGTCAGAAGCAGTCTTCCATTGCTGCCGTTGTGCGCAAGCTGGAAGAGCACGGCGCCATGGACCACACCATCGTGGTTGCTGCCGGTGCGGCTGATCCTGCTGCGATGCAGTTCCTGGCTCCGTACTCCGGTACCGCCATGGGTGAATACTTCCGTGACCGCGGTGAAGATGCCCTGATCGTATACGATGACCTGTCCAAGCAGGCCGTTGCTTACCGTCAGATCTCCCTGCTGCTGCGTCGTCCGCCAGGCCGTGAAGCTTACCCAGGTGACGTTTTCTACCTGCACTCCCGTCTGCTGGAGCGCGCATCCCGCGTTAATGCTGACTACGTAGAGCAGTTCACCAATGGTGAAGTGAAAGGCAAGACCGGTTCCTTGACCGCTCTGCCGATCATCGAGACTCAGGCCGGTGACGTATCTGCATTCGTACCGACCAACGTAATCTCCATTACCGACGGTCAGATCTTCCTGGAAACCAACCTGTTCAACTCTGGTATCCGTCCGGCCATGAACGCCGGTATCTCGGTATCCCGTGTTGGTGGTGCGGCCCAGACCAAGATCATGAAGAAGCTCGGCGGTAACATCCGTCTGGCTCTGGCCCAGTACCGTGAACTGGCTGCGTTCGCACAGTTCGCTTCTGATCTTGACGAAGCGACTCGTAAGCAGCTCGAGCACGGTCAGCGTGTTACCGAACTCATGAAGCAGAACCAGTACAGCCCGCTGTCTGTAGCTGAAATGGGTACGGTTCTGTTCGCAGCCAACGAAGGCTTCCTGGACGACGTTGACGTAGAGAAAGTTGTGGCTTTCGAAGCCCAGCTTCTGGACTGGATGCGTGCGGAGCAATCCGCGCTTCTGGCCAAGATCAACGAGAAAGGTGATTTCAACGACGAAATCGCTGCCGGCCTGAAAGCTGCACTTGAGACATTCAAGACCACTCAGAGCTGGTAACGGAATTCGGCCTGCGATCAGTCGCAGGCCGGCTTTTGTGTCAGCGAGTGTCTAACTTGAGAAGGCAGTGAGTTATGGCCGTCGGAAAAGAAATACGTAACCAGATTTCCAGCATCAAGAGCACGCAGAAAATCACCAGCGCCATGGAAATGGTTGCGGCGAGTAAGATGCGTAAAGCTCAGGACCGCATGCAGGCCACTCGCCCGTATGCGCAGAAGATGCTTCAGGTTATCGGACACATTGCGAAGGCAAATGCTCAGTATCGTCACCCGTTTATGGTCGAGCGCGAAGTAAAGCGTGTGGGCTATATCGTGGTATCGACGGACCGGGGCCTTTGCGGTGGTCTGAACGTCAACCTGTTTAAAGCGCTTGTCCGTGAAATGCGAGCGTGGAAAGAAAAAGGTGTGGACACCGATCTGTGCGCCATCGGACAGAAAGGAACCTCCTTTTTCCAGAACTACGGCGGAAACGTCGTTGCGGCGCTGACCCATCTGGGTGACAGCCCGAGTTCTGACCAACTCATCGGCAACGTCAAGGTCATGCTGGATGCCTACAACGAAGGCAAGATCGACCGTTTGTACGTGGTACACAACGAGTTCGTGAACACCATGACCCAGAGCCCGAAGGTAGAGCAGTTGCTGCCCCTGCCGGAAGGTGAAAAGGACGAAGAAGAGATCAAGAGCCAGTGGGATTATCTCTACGAGCCCGATGCCAGGCAGATCCTCGAAGGTCTTCTGCCACGTTACATTGAATCCCAGGTGTACCAGGGTGTGGTAGAAAATCTGGCATGTGAACAGGCCGCCCGAATGATCGCCATGAAGAGCGCAACTGACAACGCCGGTGGCATCATCGACGAACTGCAGTTGGCTTACAACAAGGCGCGTCAGGCAGCTATTACCCAAGAGATATCGGAGATTGTGAGCGGCGCGGCTTCGGTCTGATCCTGCCCCACAGTCCTACTGGTTTTATTGACTATATAGATAACGAGGAACCGAGCATGAGTAGCGGACAAATCGTTCAGATCATTGGCGCGGTTATCGACGTGGAATTCCCACGTGACTCCGTACCCAAAGTGTATGACGCACTGCTGCTTGAAGGTGGCGACACAACTCTGGAAGTTCAGCAGCAGCTGGGCGACGGCGTTGTTCGTACCATCGCCATGGGCAGCACCGAAGGCCTCAAGCGTGGCCTGACCGCAACCAACACCAACGCACCGATCTCCGTCCCGGTCGGCACCCAGACTCTGGGCCGCATCATGGACGTTCTGGGTCGTCCCATCGACGAACAGGGTGACATCGGTGAAGAAGAGCGCTGGGCGATCCACCGCAAAGCGCCTGGCTATGCTGACCAGTCAGCTTCTGCCGACCTGCTGGAAACTGGCATCAAGGTTATCGACCTGATCTGCCCGTTCGCCAAGGGTGGTAAAGTTGGTCTGTTCGGTGGTGCCGGTGTTGGTAAAACCGTAAACATGATGGAACTGATCAACAACATCGCGAAAGAGCACTCCGGTCTCTCCGTATTCGCCGGTGTTGGTGAGCGGACCCGGGAAGGTAACGACTTCTACTACGAAATGAAGGAGTCCAACGTTCTCGATAAGGTGGCCATGGTTTACGGCCAGATGAACGAGCCCCCAGGAAACCGTCTGCGTGTGGCACTGACCGGCCTGACCATGGCTGAGAAGTTCCGTGACGAAGGTCGTGACGTACTGTTGTTCGTAGACAACATCTACCGTTACACCCTGGCCGGTACTGAAGTATCCGCACTGCTGGGCCGTATGCCTTCCGCAGTAGGTTACCAGCCGACTCTGGCCCAGGAAATGGGTGAGCTGCAGGAGCGTATTACCTCCACCAAGAACGGCTCTATCACGTCTATCCAGGCGGTCTACGTACCGGCGGATGACTTGACTGACCCGTCTCCAGCCACCACCTTCTCGCACCTTGACGCGACTGTGGTACTGAGCCGTGACATCGCCTCCAAGGGTATCTACCCGGCGATCGATCCGCTGGACTCCACTTCCCGTCAGCTGGATCCGCTGATCATTGGTGAAGAGCACTACGAAGTTGCCCGTGGCGTGCAGACCAACCTGCAGCGTTACAAGGAACTGAAGGACATCATCGCGATCCTGGGTATGGACGAACTGTCAGAAGACGACAAACTGACTGTTGCCCGCGCCCGTAAGATCGAGCGTTTCCTGTCCCAGCCGTTCCACGTTGCTGAAGTATTCACCGGTTCCCCCGGTAAGTACGTGTCGCTGAAGGAAACCATCAGCAGCTTCAAGGGCATCCTCAACGGTGAATACGATGATATGCCTGAACAGGCTTTCTACATGGTAGGATCCATGGAGGAAGCGGTCGAGAAAGCGAAGGAAATGAAGGCCAAGGGTTAATTCCACTGAGCCAAAATTTTCGGATCGACCAAAGAGGCAACTGACATGGGTATTACCGTGCATTGTGACGTGGTGAGTGCCGAAGAGAAGATCTATTCCGGCCTGATCGAAATGCTGATCGCGGCTGGTTCAGAGGGTGACCTGGGTATTGCCCCGGGTCACGCTCCGCTGCTGACTGCATTGAAGCCCGGCCCTGTCCGGGTGGTCAAGCAAGGCGGTGAGGAAGAGATTCTTTACGTCTCCGGCGGTTATCTCGAGGTTCAGCCGAACCTCGTCACGCTGTTGGCTGATACTGCGGTTCGTGCAAAGGATGTGGACGAAGCCGCGGCTGTAGAAGCCCAGCGCGACGCCGAGAAGGCGCTCGCCAGCAAGACCGGTGAATTCGAGTATTCCCGTGCTGCTGCGGAACTGGCCGAAGCTGTTGCTCAGCTTCGGACCATCCAGCAGCTGCGCCGTAAGATGAAGTAAGTCCTTACGGTCAGGGATTGCTGATCACCAAAGCCGCATCCTTATGGGGCGGAAGCAGGTTTCTGTAACTGTTTCCGCAACCAGGGATTGCGGCTTTTTTTTTATAACTGAGCGATACCAGAGTCACCGTACAAACAGGAGACCGTACTGCCATGAACCCGCTTCACGTCGTCATTCTGGCCGCCGGCCAGGGCTCGCGGATGAAATCCTCACTACCGAAGGTGCTGCACCAGGTAGCGGGCAAACCGATGCTGCATCATGTCATCGACACCGCCCGGACGTTAGGCGCGGCAGGCATCCACGGGGTCATTGGCCATGGCGCTGATCAGGTCAGGGCAGCAACCCCGGCGGACGATCTCCAGTGGGCGTTGCAGGAACAGCAACTGGGTACCGGTCATGCCGTGGCACAGGCGTTGCCCAATGTGCCTGACGATGCGGATGTCCTGGTGTTGTACGGCGATGTACCTTTAACCAGCGCCGATACGCTGAAGCGACTGGTTTCCGAGGTGAGTGAGCAGTCACTGGCATTGTTGACGGTCACCCTGGAAGACCCCCATGGCTATGGGCGGATCATCCGTGACCAGAGTGATCGGGTTCTGGCCATCGTTGAGCAGAAGGATGCCAACGAACACCAGCACCGGATCACCGAAGTGAATACCGGCATCCTGGCGCTGCCAGCGCGATTCCTGAAGGACTGGCTGCCCAAGCTGTCCAATAACAACGCTCAGGGTGAGTACTACCTGACAGACATCATCGCCATGGCGGTGGCCAATGGGCTGGCGGTGAACGTCGCCCAGCCGGACAACGAATTTGAAGTTCAGGGCGTGAATAACCGCCTGCAACTGGCCGAGCTGGAGCGCTGGTTCCAGCGCCGCGAGGCCAACCGACTGATGACCGAAGGCGCCACCCTGGCGGACCCGGCCCGTGTTGATGTGCGTGGCAACCTGGAGATCGGGAACGATATCCTGATAGACGTCAATGTGGTGTTTGAGGGAGACGTCAGCCTCGGCAGTCATGTTTCCATCGGCCCGGGCTGTGTCATCCGCGATGCGACCATTGGTGACGGCGCGGTGATCGAAGCCCATTCGGTGATCGATGGGGCTGAGGTCGGCTGCAATGCCAAGATTGGCCCGTTTGCCCGTTTGCGTCCGGGTACCCGGCTGGCCGCCAACACCAAAGTGGGCAACTTCGTCGAAACCAAAAAGGCCGTGGTGGGCGAGGGCAGCAAGATCAACCACCTCAGCTACGTCGGCGATGCGACCCTGGGGCGGGACGTGAACGTCGGTGCCGGTACCATCACCTGCAACTATGACGGCGTCAACAAGTATCAGACGGTGA
Source organism: Marinobacter zhejiangensis (assembly GCF_900114775.1). GTDB lineage: Bacteria > Pseudomonadota > Gammaproteobacteria > Pseudomonadales > Oleiphilaceae > Marinobacter > Marinobacter zhejiangensis. The sequence continues at coordinate 642,457 of NZ_FOUE01000001.1, read as the reverse complement.
TTGGCGATGACGTTTTTGTAGGGTCCAACACCTCGTTGGTGGCACCTGTTACAGTAGAGGACAAAGCCACCATTGGTGCTGGATCGACCATTACCCGCGCAGTTGAGGCGGGCGAACTGGCCGTGGCGCGGGGCCGTCAACGTAATGTGCAGAACTGGCAGCGTCCCGAAAAGAAAGCGTGATAGCATCGTAATTATTCAGATTGATCGAAAGGCAGGTAAGACCCCATGTGTGGCATTGTAGGCGCGGTATCGGAAAGGGACGTTCACGGCATTCTGCTTGAGGGACTGCGGCGGTTGGAGTACCGCGGGTATGACTCTGCCGGCATGGCCGTGCGACAGGCGGACGGATCGATTAACCGGGCTCGGGAAGTGGGCAAGGTTTCGGCACTGGCTGACTTTGTCGAGCAGAACCCCTGCAAGGGCCCGCTGGGCATTGCTCACACCCGTTGGGCCACCCACGGTGAACCCTCCCAGATCAACGCTCACCCCCATATGTCCGGTGAGCGTCTGGCCATCGTCCATAATGGCATCATCGAGAACTATCAGGAGCTGCGCGAGGCCCTGATGGCGGAGGGTTTCGAGTTTACCTCCCAGACCGACACTGAAGTGGTTGTGCACCTGATCGAGAAAGAGTATCGGGTTGCCGGTAATGTGTTGCAGGCGGTACGGGCGGCGATTGCCCAGCTTCGTGGGGCCTATGCGCTGGCTGTTTTGCACGCCGATGAGCCGGATCATCTGGTAGTGTGCCGTGAGGGCAGCCCACTGGTGATTGGCGTGGGTATCGGTGAGCATTTCATCGCTTCGGATCAACTGGCGCTGCTGCCGGTCACGGACCGCTTCATGTTCCTGGAAGAAGGTGACCTGGCGGACATCCGTCGTGACGGCGTGACGATCTGGGACCGGGAGGGAACACCAGTTGAGCGTGTGGTCACCCGCTTCGAACACGGCATCGACTCCGCCGACAAGGGCGAGTTCCGTCACTACATGCTCAAGGAAATCTACGAGCAGCCCAAGGTGATCAAAGCCACCATGGAAGGCCGTATTACCGACCGCCGGGTGCTGGAGCAGGCGCTTGGCACCGGTGCCAATGAACTGCTGGCCGATGTTCGCCATGTCCAGATCATTGCCTGTGGCACCAGTTACCATGCCGGCATGGTGGCCCGTTACTGGATTGAGGAGCTGGCCGGGATTGCCTGCTCGGTGGAAGTGGCGTCGGAATACCGCTATCGCAAACACGTCATCCAGCCAGACACCCTGTTCCTGTGCATTTCCCAGTCCGGGGAGACGGCAGACACCCTGGCGGCGTTGCGCCAGGCCAAGCAGGCGGGATTCCGTGCTGCGCTTGCCATTTGTAACGTGCCGGGAAGCTCGCTGGTACGGGAATCCGACCTGGTGATCATGACCCATGCCGGACCCGAGATTGGTGTGGCCTCCACCAAGGCGTTCACTACCCAGCTGGTGTCGCTGCTGATCTTTACCCTGGCACTGGCCCGTCATAACGGCCTGAGTGAGGAACGGGAAGCGGATATCGTAACGGCCTTGCACCAGCTGCCGGGTCAGATTGACGATGCGCTGGCGCTGGATGGCAAGATTGCCGAATTGAGCCGTGCCTTCATCGACAAGAACCATAGCCTGTTCCTTGGCCGTGGCGCGATGTACCCGGTAGCGATGGAAGGGGCGCTCAAGCTCAAGGAGATTTCCTACATCCACGCCGAAGCCTACCCGGCGGGTGAGCTGAAACATGGCCCGCTTGCGCTGGTCGACAGCGAAATGCCGGTGGTGACGGTGGCTCCCAACAATGAGCTGCTGGAAAAACTGAAGTCGAACCTGGAAGAAGTCCGGGCACGGGGCGGCGAGCTGTTTGTGTTTGCTGACGGTGACGCGGAGCTGAAAGAGCAACCTGGCATTCATGTCATGCAGATCCCCGGAGTTCACAGCATCACCGCGCCCATCGTGTATACCTTGCCGCTGCAGCTGCTGTCCTATCACGTTGCCGTGCTCAAGGGCACCGACGTGGACCAGCCGCGGAACCTGGCCAAGAGCGTAACCGTGGAATAAGGCCTGCCGGTTGGCAAAGGGCCACTCCGGTCACCCTCATCGCAGTGCCTGAACAGCCTTCTACCCCCAGCCGGGGTAGAAGGCTTTTTCGTGTTAGCGGCAGGCTTGTCCTGGCCTAGTATCGGCACAACGGCTTCGGTGCCGCATCCGCTTCTACCCAGATCGGGCTGGAGAACGCCACCGGACGCCCGGTTTCAGGATTCCTGACCCTGAGGAAGTAGTACGGCTCATCCGCTGAAACATCGATACTGAACGTACTCTGCGATCCTGAAAACGTCTGTACCACGCGATTGCCCCGGGTCACCATTTCCACCACGCTGTTAAACGCTTCGGGGCCGCGATTGACCTCGAACCGTCCCTGCAGGGTGAACCCCTCGGAGCGGCCAAGTCGCGAACCCATGGGGGCGTTGTCGATGCGGAAATCCATCCGGATATCATTGAAGTTCTGGGCGACGGCATAGAACCGACGGGCCAGCATGGCTTCTTTCAGGTCACTGACACTGTTGGAACGGGCAATCATCACCGTTTTCGGTAAGGACGGAGCGCCCCAGCTGGTGCCATGGTGATCTTCCGATCCGACGGCACCCAGGTACCAGCCTTTGTCGAGGGCGTAAGACAGCCAGCTGCCGCCTCGCCCGGCGCTGTCGTACTCGGAGCCTTTGCCAAACACCTCAAGGCCCACCACCCGCATGTTTGCTCCGGGAACGTGTTCGAAGTTGTTAAAGGCAAAGGCCGGGTCACCGCCACCGGGGATGGTCGACAGGATGTTCTCAAACAGGTCTTCCCGGCCGGGGTGGTTGAACACCAATACGCCGTCATTGCCACCACCCAGGAAATCCGGGTACAGGAACCACTGCCAGAACAGCCCCATGGACACCAGGTAGCCGGGACCGGTCTTGGCATTGATCACGTGATCGGAGAAGAGCACATTCAGGTGCCCGAAGCGGTCAGAGGTCCACTCTAACCCGCGCAGCGCAGTGAATGTCGGGCTGGAAGCTTCCAGCGCCTGATCCCGGGTGGCGTACCACTTACGGAAGCTGTCTTCGGGGTTTTCCGCATCGGCAATCAGGCAGTCCAGGAACTGTTCGGAAAAGCAGTCGCCGGTGACGGTCAGGGGCAGGCGGGCATTGTCCGAGTGGTCTGTGACCGCCATGAAGCTGTGGCCTTGCTGGGCCACACGATCAAATGCGGTGGCAGGGCGGGATCCGATGGCGCCATCGGAATAGCCGGTGTGACCGTGGATAACCCCGGCGTAATGCTCAAAACTCAGCTCATCAAAAGCTGGGGTGCATTCAGAAGCCATATCCGGCCTGGGCAGGGTACGGAAAACGAACAGTGGGTCTGCTAGTTGTCCGAGAACCTGCGCGCATCCTTCCAGAGTTGGCTCGACCAGACATTCCGCAATCGGCGGGCTGACCCGGGCCAGGGTGTTCAAGGGGCAGTCGAGCGAGAATGGGTTATCCTCGCATCGCAGCACACCGCCATCCCCGATCAAGTCACCAATCAGTTGCAGCGGGCAGTCCGCCTGAAACGGGTTGAACAGGCAGTCGAAAAAGCCGGGCTTGGGTTCTGCTCGGGGCACAATCTGAAGCTCTGCCGAACGGCTGTCCTGGAGGGCGCCATCGGTGACCGTCACGGTAAAGTTCAGGGTGACTGGATCACTCAACTCCGGCACAACAATCTGGGCGTTGGCGGCGGAGGCTTCGCGGATGGCCAGGGGGAATGGGTCGTTCGGTGACTGCGTCCATTCATACTGGATGGCATCGTTTTCGGCATCTATCGCCTGAGCCTGAAGCGCTACGTATTCGCCGCCGGTTGCTACGCCCGGGTTCACTTGCAGACCCTGGAGTACCGGGGCGGTGTTGGTGACCGCAGGTTGGGCGGTCACGGCAACCACGTCCACGGACGCCCCGCCGTGGTTATCCACAGCCTGGAAAGCAAAGCGGTAGGTCCGGTTTTCGGAGACCCTGGGCAGGGTAACGGTTGCCTGTTGGGTCTCGGCACCGCTGATCGATATCGGCTCGACGGGGTCGACCAGGCTCCAACGCACTGACGCTATGCCATCGTCGTCCGCGGCGGTGCCCACCAGGGTGAAGGGTTCGCCGCCAATCACCGAGCGGTCTTGCCCGGCAAACACCTCCGGTAGTGTATTCGCAATTACATCGCGCACCGTCACAGTGACCTTATCCGTATAGATCTGGCCGTCCAGTGTTTCGACCTCGAACTGGAACACCAGTGTGTTGCCGTTGCCTTCCACCTGGGGCGCACTAAAGCTAACCAGGTTCTGATCGGGCTGGGTCAGTACCGCGGCAAAAGGCCCTTCGAGCTGCGTCCAGAGCACCCGCACGACGGGTTGATCACTCTGCCCGGTCAGCTCGCTACTGCCGTAGAGAGTAAATTCATCGGCCTCATTGACGGTGAGGTCCGCGCCTGCGTTGACGCTGATGTCGGCGGTTCCATCGGTTGGAGGCGGATCGGGTTGGGCGGGCTGTTGTTTGTCCGGGGGCTGGGGCTGTTCATTGTCCGACGATGAGCCGCCACAGCCGGTCAAGGATAAGGTGGCGGTCAGCAATGCGATGGTCCAGTAACGGTGCATGGATGTCTCCAGAGAGGTTAGGTTCCAGGTGTCAGTTTTTTAGCGGTAAGGGGTAATCTGGCTGGCATCCAGCCGATAACTTGAAACGGCGAGTTCGGATTCGGCGTGTTCGATGCTGAGCCGGCCGGTGACCAGAACCGGTGCGTCTGGATGTGCCGGGAACTGCCTGGCGGCGAGCTCGGCGTTTACCAGAATGATCTGGTTGCTTGCCGGTGGTGGCACATGAATACAGGCGCCGCTGAAAGGAACCAGCAGGAATTCCTGAATCGTTTGGGTTTGAGGTTCGAAGCGCAGAGGAACGACAAAGCCGGGTATGGCAACGGTTTCATTGTCCAGCGATGGAACGACCGGGGCGTTGTCCAAATACTCCCTGAGCACGGCATACAGACGTTGGGCTTCCGGGTCACCATCGTCCAGCTGGGAAATATCCTGGCCATCCAGTGGGTCGCGGTCGGGCCACCCAAGGGGGACCAGGTCCTGCCAACCAAGCAGACGGGGCTCAGCCTGCACCGACACGGGCTGGGCAACGATGGCCAGTGTCAGTAGCACAAAGCGGCTACCTCCAACGACAGTGCCCACCCATCGGGCAATCCGGCGCGCCATCAGCACTCGTGCTCGTCCCGGTGGTTGCGCTGCTTGGTGTCGTAGGCCACCAGCGCATAGTTTTTCAGGATTTCAGACTTGTCCCTCGGCAGGACGGCGTGCTCCCTGGCTGAAAGCAACGACCGCTTGTGGACTTCGAAGGAATCGCGGATTGAGAAGGCTTCGGTGACCGTTTGACGGGAGCTGTCATCAAGGCCTTCGGGTCCGGCTCCCCAAAAGTTGGCCCGGATTCGCCCGGGCTCGACGTCGTAGGTGACAAACCCGATGCCCACGAACTCGGATTCGCTCCAGGCCTGCGGGGCTTCGTCGAAGAGACGGACGGATGCTCCACCGGTGCCGGCAAGCACCTGAACATAACCCTGGGGGTTCGGGATGCCGTAAAACATCGGGGCTGAGCGTTGGTAGATGTGATCGTGTCCGACCAGTAGCAAATCCACGCCGTAGCGCACCAGGATCTGCTCCTGAAGTGCGACCAGGGTAAAGTTGGCGGGCGACCGTCCTTCCTGATCGGTCCAGATTGGGTAGTGTTGTACCACGACAATAAAGTCAATCTCTCCGGCAAGGCGGCGCAAAGCCGCCTTGGACAGGTCCACTTCCATGTTGATGAGCTCCTCGGGAAGGGAGAAGTCTTCAATAACGGCACCGGCACTGCTGACCAGGAAATGAACCCGGTTGATGTCGAAGCTGTAAAAGGTGCTGCCTGGGTTGGACGCCACCACGGAAATGTCGGGCTGTGGGTGCGACAGCCGGGTCTTGAAGCCACCGGCGGACTCCAGGAGAGCACCATCTTTATTCTCGTGGTTGCCTGGGGCCGCCAGCGTCACGGTGCTTGCCATATGGGGTTCGTTCTGGTCGAACCACAGGTCCCAGATCACCTGGTCGCCATTGGCGTAGGACAAGTCACCGGCAATCAGGCACAGGTGTTTGGGGTGCCGGAGAAGTTCGGCGTGCAGCTTTTGCGCGTTGTCGGTTGTCCCCTGGTCGCCGTAATGTACAAATGTCCATTGCTCTGTCGGCAGGGGAGGCAGGGTGTAGATCCTCGACCAGCCGCCGATATCCGAACCCACCTGATAGAAAATGGGCAGCTCGGGATCGAGGGCCGTGAGCGTGGCCCGATGAGTTTTGGCCGCAACGCCGAAGGTATCGCTTTCCTCACTGGTCACGCTGTGTTCCAGCGGCACCCGGGGGTTGCCCTGGGCGTCGAAGATGGACGAATCCTGGGAAAACCGAACGAACGAAAGCGGAGGCTCCAGCCCATCGGTAAACCAGGTGATGGTCCGTGAAGTATGTGGGTCGCCCGTTATGCTTGCATGCACCCCTCGGGGGGGATGGCTGCCGTCGGACGGGTACAGGTCGGTGTCGGGGATATCCGGAACCACGTTATCAACCGGAGGCGTGGGGTCATTCCCGTTGTTTTTTGGCGGTGTTGGCGTTGTCCCCCCAGCTTCGGGGTTGCTTGAATCGCTGCCTCCACCACATCCGGACAAGCCCAGGGCGGCCATGCCACCCATGCTTGCGACCAGGGTTCGTCGGGTACGGTCGATCGGACTGACGGATTGTTCGGTTGTCTTCATGGTTCTGGCGCTCCGGATTCTTCAGTTGGCAGCTGCTACCAAGCCCGGAGCGTCTGTTTCAGCGGATGAAGATACTGACGTCTCTCACCGTTCAACTACTGCATGACGGGCTGGAAGATGTGGTGCGCATGCTAACGGTGACTTGTGGCGCTTCCATGACGTTTGGCGCGGCAGAGGCTGGCCGATCAGGCCAATTTTTGGCATTGCGGGGTGGCCGTCGGCTCCAAGCAGCAGCGCTGCCGACACGAGGGTCTGGGAGGGGAGGTCTGGGATGCCGCACGGGGTGAAGAGCCAGCTAGAGCTTTGGGCCCATCACCCGGTATCGGTTGGCAGCGTTCAGTACACCGGGTAGCGGCGACACAACGCCACCACGTGTTCGCGTACCCGACGACGAACCTTTGCCAACGCCTGTTCGCCTGAGGTCAAGGCATCCAGTACATCGCACAGCCAGCCGGCAAGTTGTTCACATTCAGCCACGCCAAGGCCCCGTGTCGTCACTGCCGGAGTACCGATACGCAGCCCTGAGGTCACAAAGGGCGACCGTGGGTCGTTCGGGACTGAATTCTTGTTCGTGGTGATATAGGCGTCGCTCAGCGCGGCGTCAGCATCCTTGCCGGTATACGGCAGGCTGGAGAGGTCGATCAGTATCAGGTGGTTGTCGGTGCCATTGGACACGATCCGGTAGCCCCGGCTCTGGATCACGGCAGCCATGGCCCGGGCATTACTCAGGACCTGGCGCTGGTAGGCCCTGAACTCAGGCTGCAGCGCCTCTCTGAAAGCCACCGCTTTGGCGGCAATCACGTGCATCAGCGGGCCGCCCTGGATACCGGGAAAGACCGCTGAATTGAGCTTCTTGCAGAAATCCTCGTCCTGTCCTTTCGCGAGGATGATTCCGCCCCGGGGGCCCCGCAGGGTCTTGTGGGTGGTGCTGGTTACGACGTGAGCGTGGGGCAGTGGGTCAGGGTATTCGCCGGCCGCCACCAGGCCTGCAACATGGGCCATGTCTACCCAGAAGATCGCGCCCACTTTGTCGGCGATCGCGCGCATCCGCGCCCAGTCCTTGTGACGGGAATAGGCTGAGAAGCCACCGATGAGCATCTTGGGTCGGGCCTCCAGGGCAATGCGCTCCATCTCGTCATAGTCGATCAGCCCGGTCTCGGGGTCGAGTCCATAGGGCACGATCCTGTAGTGGCGACCGGAAAAGTTGGACGGATTACCGTGGGTCAGATGGCCGCCCTGAGCCAGGTTCATCCCCATCACGGTGTCGCCGGGATTGGTCAGCGCCAGGAACACCGCTGCGTTGGCCTGGGCACCAGAATGGGGCTGGACGTTGGCATAGTCACAGTTAAACAGCGCCCGGGCCCGCTCAATGGCCAGGCGCTCCGCCGTATCCACGTGCTCGCAGCCGCTGTAGTAGCGTTTGCCGGGATAACCTTCGGCGTACTTGTTGGTGAACACCGAGCTCTGAATAGCCATGACCAGCGGGCTGGCGTAGTTCTCGGAGGCGATCAGTTCAGCGTGATCCTCCTGGCGGCGTTCTTCATGCCGGACGGCTTCGGCCAGTTCGGGGTCGAAGTCAGCGAGGGTTATATAAGCGTCGTACATGGGGCTAGGGCCTATCATTCGGAAACGTTGAGTTGGAAGCTGGCTGCGGCTTCGGCGAGGGGCGGCTTGGTCGCTGTGCTGGTGGACAGCAAGTCACTCACCCGCACCACGATGTCGTCGATCTGCTTTTCATCGCAAATCAGCGGCGGGAGCAGCCGGATGACACGGTCGCGGGTTACCGTGATGAGCAGGTGTTGCTCCTTGAGTGCCCGCGCCACCAGTTCCTGGCAATTCCGGTTCAGCTCAATCCCGACCATCAGTCCTTTACCGCGGATGGCAGTGATGTCCGGGTGATCGCCCAGGGCTGCCTGTAACCCGGATAACAGGCGAGTACCCAGCCTGGCGGCCCGCTCCGGCAGGCTGTCGCGGGTCAGAATGTCGAGCACGGTGCAGGCGACGCGGCAGGCCAGCGGGTTGCCACCAAACGTGGAGCCGTGCTGACCGGGAGAGAACAGGTTTGCGGCTGCGCCACGGGCCAGGCAGGTGCCGATGGGAAAACCATTGCCCAGCGCTTTCGCCAGCGTCACCACGTCGGGGGTGATGCCCGCGTGCTCATGCCCGAACAGGGTGCCGGTGCGGCCCAGGCCGGTCTGAATCTCGTCCAGCATCAGCAGCCAGCCCTGTTGGTCGCACACCTCTCGCAGCTCATGCAGGTAGTCGGCACTGGCCACGCGAATGCCACCTTCACCCTGTACAGGCTCAATCAGCACTGCAACGATGCCGGACTCCCGGGCAGCCGCCTGCCGCACTGCTTCGATGTCGTTGTGGGGCACCCGCAGAAAGCCTGGCAGTAATGGCTCGAAGCCCTGGTGGTTGCCGGGGCTGCCGGTGGCGGAAAGCGTTGCGATGGTACGGCCGTGAAAGCCGTTGTCCATAACAAGGATCTTGGGTTCCGGGATCTGTTTGCGATGGCCATACAGCCTGGCCACCTTCAGGGCGGTTTCGTTGGCTTCCGCGCCGGAGTTGCAGAAGAAGGCCTTTTGCATACCGGCCAGTGCACACAGGCGCTCGCCCAGCTGTTCCTGCCAGTGGATTCGGAAGACGTTGGAGGTGTGCAGCAGCAACCCGGCCTGCTCGGCAATGACGGCGGTGATTTCCGGGTGGGCGTGGCCAAGACTGGTGACTGCGACACCCGCGATGGCGTCCAGATATTCCTCACCTTGCTCATCCCACAGCCGCGCACCGTCGCCACGTACGAACGAAACGGGCTGGCGGTCATAGGCCTGCATCAGGTGGGAAGTGGCAGTTTGCATCGAAGAGTCCTCACGTTCAAATCGGTCGTAAATTGACGTAGCACCCGCCCAGACCGTGCTTGGTCTGGCGGGGAGTGGAAAAGGGGAGGATCACAATGGTGGCTCCTCGGCGCTGGTTTCGCCGGGCCAGAAGTGGCTATTCTTCAGAGGGCGAGCGCCAAAGATGGCCTGGCCGACACGGACCACTGTGGCGCCCTCTTCAATGGCAATCTCGAAGTCGCCGGACATGCCCATCGACAACTCATCCAGCCCGATCGCTGCCGGCGCGCTCTGCCGCAGCCGGTCGCGTAGGTTGCGTAACCGCACAAAGCATTGGCGTACCCGTTCAGCCTCGCTGGAAAACAGTGCCAGCGTCATCAGCCCTCGTACGCGTAATGCGGTAAACGCCGGCAAGGCCTGGATGAAGGCCGGTACGTCTTCGGGGGAAAGGCCGTACTTGCTGGCTTCGCCGGAGGTGTTGACCTGAACGAACACGTCCAGTGAACGGCCTTCGATCTGCAGTCGGCGATCCAGCGCTTCCGCCACGCGCAGGCTGTCCAGTGCCTGGAATTCGCTGGCAAAACGCGCAACCAACTTAGCCTTATTGGTTTGCAGGTGACCGATGACCGACCACTGCAGGTCACTCAGGTCCTGCATTGCCTGCCACTTCCACTGTGCCTCTTGCACCTTGTTTTCACCCAGCATCCGGCAACCGGCGGCATAGGCCTGGCGGAGGCTGGTCTCGGGCTTGGTTTTACTGACCGGTAACAGACGCACCGTTGCTGGATCACGGCCGGCACGGAGGCAGGCGGCCTCAATGCGTGCCTTTACCTCAGCCAGGTTCTGCGTGAAATCCTCCACTGACGTGGCCTCGGGGTAACGACCGTGCTTGTCATGAACGGTCTGTATGTCAGGGGGTACTGACATCAGCGATCCCTCCTGCGGGGTTGTGTGGGCATAGCAGCGGATTTTGGTGTGGTTCGTAGTGGGCGGTTTGTAAACGGTATTTTTAGCCGTAAAATGGCTGGATGTTCCCCACCAATTTTACGAAGAGATACCAACCAATTGTTCAGACACGCGCAACTTGAATCCGTCAAAGCCTGGATGGGTGACCCGGTTCATGGCGCCTTACCCCTGCATGCGCGTGTGCAGCGGGCCATTCGCCAGTTGATCCTTGATGGCGCGCTTGAGGTAGGCCGACCCTTGCCCGCGTCACGCACCCTGGCGCAATCATTGGGGGTTTCCCGCGACACCGTTGAGTCGGCCTACAGCCAGTTACATGCAGAAGGTTTCATCGAACGCCGTGTGGGCAGCGGCAGTTTCGTCTCGGAACGGGCCAAGCGCATGCCGGGACGTGGTAGAGCCAGGCGTCCGCAAGCCGGCAACGAAACACCACGGCTTAGCCAGCGGGGTACGGCGATGTTTCAGGGTGGGGGGGTGCGAGACTTCCTGAGGTCTCGCCCCTTCGCCCCTGGTGTGCCGGAAACGCGTAGCTTTCCTCTACAAACCTGGGAGAGGCTGGAGCGACAGGTGTTGAAGGAGTATGGCACCCAGGCGTTGCTGCACAGTCCGCCACAGGGCATGGAGCCATTGCGGCGTGCTATCGCCGATTACGTCAACCTTGAACGCGGGGCTCGGGCCAGCCCCGAACAGGTACTGGTACTGACCAGCACTCAGCAGGCCCTGACACTGTGTGCCACTGTGTTGCTGGATGCCGGCGACCGGATCTTTATCGAAGACCCGGTGTACCACGGGGCGCGGAAAGCCTTCGATGCGGCCGGACTGGCATGTGTGCCAGTGCCACTGGATGCTGATGGTTTACAGGTGGCGCAGTTGCTTGAGGCCGCGAAGGCACCCGGTGAACCGGCAAGGGCGGTGTTCCTGACGCCGTCGCACCAGTTCCCGACCGGAGCAACGCTGTCCCTGGACCGGCGCCTGGCGGTGATCGAATGGGCCAGGCAGAACCAGAGCTGGATCATTGAAGATGATTACGACAGCGAATTCCATTACGCAGGCAAGCCGACGGCCTGTGTGCAGGGGCTGGACCCCTACGAGCGGACGGTCTATATCGGCACCTTCACCAAATCCCTGTTTCCGGGATTGCGTATCGGCTACATGGTCCTACCTTCGCAACTCGTGACGCCCATGACGGTGGCTCGTACCTTGCTGGATGGCCACAGCGCCCCGATCCCGCAACTTACCCTGGCGCGCTTCATCGAGGGCGGTCATTTCGGCGCGCATGTCCGGACCATGCGTGCCATTTACGCCGAACGGCGCAACGTGCTGGCGGAGCTGGTACGGAAGCACTTGTCTGACTTCGTGGAGCCACGAGTACCGGCCGGGGGGCTTCAGATGCCATGCGTGTTCATTCGCGACATGCCCGAAGCTGAGGTAGTGGAGTCGGCACGCTTGGCCGGCATTGACCTGTTGGGGCTGACCGCATTGCATGCGTCGAGCGAACACCAGGCCGGGTTTTTGATGGGGTTTGCGGCCCACGCTCCTTACGAGTTGGACGCTGCCATCAAAAAGCTCGCCAAGGTGCTCGCCCGGTGTTCCGCTGCATCCTCAAACGGCCGCCCCTGAGGACTTTGCTGGTAACCTACGCCTGGAGGCCCGGCTGTTGTAGATTTTGTGGGTTCAGGTTGTCCTCAACCCACTGATCGGCGGGCAGTGGTTTGCTGAAGTAATAGCCCTGAATCACCGTGTTGGGGTAATGCTTCAGGTAACTCAGTTGTTCGGCGGTCTCTACACCTTCGACCACGGTACGCAAATCCAGTGCCGCTGCCATATTGTGAATCATCGAGACGATGGGGTGGCCAGTCTGGGGGCAGCTGATTGCCTGGGTGAAGGAGCGGTCAATCTTGAGTTCCTGAATGGGCAGTTGTTGCAGGTAGCTCAGGCTGGAATAGCCGGTGCCGAAATCGTCAATCGACACTTCAATGCCCAGCCCTGCCAGGGCGCGCAGCTTGCTGACCACCGTTGTGATTTCCTGGATCATCAGGTTTTCCGTCAGTTCCAGGACGAGATGGTGGCCACCGATACGATGTTTGCGAAGACCGCTCATGATATGGCTGACAAAGTCGTCGCGGGCAAAGTGGCTGGGACTGATATTGACGGCCAGTCGTATTAACCCCAGGTTTTTCTGATGGGCCCTGGTGATCGCCATGACCTGCTCCAGCACCCAGCGGTCGAGCTCACTGATCGTGCCCTCGGCTTCCGCCAGGGGGATGAAGTCTGCGGGTGAGACCATGCCAAGTTTCGGATGCTGCCAGCGCAGCAGGGCTTCGGCCCCGACGACCTGACCATGGATATCGTGCTGGGACTGCAGGTAGACGATCAGTTCGTGCCCGGGAATGGCATTGCGCAGTGCCTGACTGAGTTGGAACTGTTCCATGGCCTCCCGCCCCATGCGCTCATTAAAGAAAACAATGTCTCCCATCTTCTCCTGTTTGGCCTTGGCATGGGCCATCTCGGCGTTTCTGAGCACATCATGGGCGCTTTCCGGAACCGTGCCGGGGATCAGGGTAACGCCCTGGGTTACACTGAGTTTGAGCTTTTCGTCGTCCATAACGATGGGCTCACCCAGCCGTTCCTGAATACGGGTGGCGATCTCCAGCGCCCGGCTCGCCTTACGCTGGCACTGGCAGGTTCGGGGCGACAGCAGGACGGCGAATTTATCCCCGGCGATCCTCGCCACCGTTTCGCTGCTACTCATCAGCTCCAGCAAACGCTCAGAAATGATGGTCAGCACCCGGTCGCCGGCTTCGAGTCCCAGGGAATCGTTGACGGCCTTGAAGCGGTCGATATCCACAATAATCACTGCCGCCACGTTTTCACTGCTGTTACACAGCTGCACCGAAGCCTCCAGGCGTTCAAGGAGCAGCATCCGGTTGGGTAGTGAGGTCAGGGAATCGTACCAGGTCAGGAAATCGATGGTGTTCTGGGTCTTTTTGGTCGATGAAATGTCACTGAAGACCGATACATAGTGAGAGGTCCGGCCCTGTTCATCAGAGACTGCACGAATGGTTCGCAGCTCCGGGTACGTTTCCCCGCTCTTGCGCAGGTTGATCAGCTCACCTTGCCAGTAGCCGGTTTTTTGTACTCGCTCCCAGATTTCCGCTGACAGCTCGGGGCGTTTCAAACCCTTTCTAAGTTCTTCCTGGGTTCGATTGAGTACGTCCTCGGACGTGTAGCCGGTAATGCGGGTAAAGGCCGGGTTCACCGCCTTAATGGCGCCTGAAGCATCGGTCACCGTGATGCCCTCCATGGCCTGACTGAACACGGCGTCAAGCAGGACACCCTGGGGCGAGAAGGCCGGGCCATCGGGCCCTGCCCGCCCGGTCTGCACTTCGCTGGCTATGGAGGCGTCCAGCTTGGAGGCGGTATGAGACAAGCGCTCCATCATGCCATGTACCGAGAGGTGAGAGCGGATTCTGGCCATGACGACGGAGCGGTTGTATGGCTTGTGGATATAGTCCACAGCGCCCATCCGAAAGCCCTTTTCTTCGGACTCGCTGTCGGTGGCGGCAGTGACAAACAACACCGGGATGTGGCTGTAGTCCGGATTGCTCTTCAGGGCCTGGCAGACCTGGTAACCGTCCATGCCCGGCATCATCACATCCAGCAGGATGAGGTCCGGCATGGAGTCGCTTTCGATGAACTGCAGCGCATTGGCACCGCTCGTTGCGATGGCCAGTTCGTAGTCAAAGCGCAAGGTATCGGTCAGGATTCGCAGGTTGTTGGGTTCATCGTCGACCAGCAATATCAGGGGCTTGTCCGGCAATTTGCTGTCGTCCATGGCAAATCTCCAAAGTTGTACGTTTGTGCCATTAGTAAAGGTTAGACCATTTTCTGCCAGTGCCAATCATTTGGGCTCACCTTCAAGGTGACGAACAATGTCGTTCAGGGTGACAAGGGCACTCTGATATCGGAATTCGTCCAGTTCCATCAACAGGGTCCGGAACTGCTTACCCAGTACTGGGTGATTCACCTGGCTTTTCAGGCCACTGATATGTTCCGCCTTGGGCAGGCGGGAACGGATGATCTGTTGCTCAATGTCCGTCAATTGGAGTTGGATGTCGGTCTCCGCCATCGGCGCCGACTGATCCTGCTGGAGCTCCTGTGCCTGCTTAAGCCAGGGCTTCAACACTGACACTACGCGCTTCAGCTCTTCCTCCAGCAAAGGGAAGTGCATAACCCCTTCGCGGCAGCTCTTTTCAGCGGATTTGGTCAACTCTGTCAGTGGCTGCAGGCTGAGTGTGGCCGCCGAACCTTTCAGGGTATGCAGTACCCGGGGCATTTCGTCGGCGGAACCGTCCGAATGGCTTGAGGGCAAGCCGTCACCGTACTGGTTTACAAAGCTGGCGAGGAGTCGGATGGTCAGCTCATTATCGCCCTGGAAGCGGTCCAACAGATCCTGTGAATTGACCCCGAGACCGGCAGGAAGGACCAGTGGTGGGGTATTTGACATGGAGCCGGACAGCGCTGGCATGGGCGTTCCGGGGTGCTGGCTACCAAGCCAGCGGCAGAGTGTTGTGGCCAATACCTGAAAGTCGATGGGCTTGGCGATGTGGCCATTCATGCCGGCGGTTTTGGCCTGTTTGACGTCTTCCTCCATAACGGCCGCGGTCATGGCAATGATTGGCAGGTCCCGGTACGAGTACTCCTTGCGCAGCTGCCGACAGGCTTCGAAACCGTCCATATCCGGCATGTGCAGATCCATCAGGATCAGGTCATAGTCCTGCTGGTTAACCAGTTTCAGGGCCTCTTCGCCATTGCCGGCCGTATCCGCTGTCAGTCCCAGCTTGGCCAGCAGGGACAGCGCGACCTCCTGGTTCAGCTCGTTGTCCTCCACCAGCAGCAAACGGCTTCCGGCCACCATCGACTGCATGGTTGCCAGGTCGTAGGTGGGGTCTTGGGTGGCTGACAGAGCGGAGGAAGTCAGCAGATTCTGGCCGAGTTGGGTCAGGGTATTGAACAGGGCTGACGGGGTGATGGGTTTGATCAGGATCGATGGCAGGGTGGTGACTGGCGGTGTCAGAACCCGGCTCAGTGCCTGCTCCAGTTGCTCCTGTTCGTGGGCGGTTACTACGATAATCACCGGCAGCGGTGCTTCGGGCGACAGGTGGTTTTGCAGGGTGTTGACCAGCCAGACTCCGTCGTTGCCCGGCAGGATCCAGTCCACCAGGATCGCTTCGAAGGGAGAACCTGCCCGGACCGAGTCCAGGTAACGAGTAAGGCCGTCCTCTGCGGTGGCGACGTGTTCACAGACCACATTCCACGACGCCAGATAGGACATCAGCAGTGCTGCCGATGCCGGGTTGTCTTCAATCAGCAGCATTCGTCGCACGGGTGGCGTCCGGTTGCTCCAGTCGGTCACGGATTCCACGATCGGGAAAGAGAGGTCGAAGTGGAAGTCACTGCCGGCATTGGGTTTGCTCTCGAGCTGAATCGCGCCGCCCATGAGCTGCACCAGATTCTTGCAGATGGCCAGCCCGAGCCCGGAGCCGCCGTACTTGCGCGTGGTGGAGTTGTCGGCCTGGTCAAACGCTTCGAACAGATAGCCCTGTTTGTCGGCGGCGATACCAATGCCGGTATCCTTGACCGAGAAGTGGACGCGAGCGGTGTTGTTCTCCTGCGCTGCCAGCGTCGCCGACAAGGTTACCGACCCGGTTTCGGTGAACTTCAGGGCATTGCCGAGGAGATTGTTGAGTACCTGGCTGAGGCGGTGTTCATCACCCAATACGGTTCTTGGAAGTGCCGGGTCAATCCACACCAGTTGTTCGAGTTGCTTGTTGGCGAAGCCAAGCTCAAACAGCTGCATGGACTTTTTCATGACCTCCTCAATGGACATCTTTTGGGGGTTTACAGTCAGTTTGCCGGCTTCCAGTTTTGACAGGTCGAGAATGTCATTCAGCACCTGCAACAGCGCTTTGCCGGCGCCGCTGATCTTGTCGACGTAGTCCTGTTGAAGCCGGGTCAGCCCCGTGTCAGCAAGGATGGACAGCAGGCCGAGAACGGCGTTCATCGGGGTGCGGATTTCGTGGCTCATATTGGCGAGGAAGGCACTCTTCACCTCGGCCGCATGTTCAGCCGCCAGCGATCGTTCGCGCAAGGTGGTGTTCAGGGACTGGAGGGTTTGCCGAACCTGCATTGATTCGGTCATATCGGTGGTTAGGGAGATGAAGCCCTGGCGTTGACCCTGGCTGTCGACAAAGGGAATCAGGTTGACCTGAACCGCTCGATCCCGATTGTCGGCAAGACGTAGGGAAAGCTCAAAACTTTGTTTTTTCCCTTCATGAACACCGTCGAGGTGGTAGCGGTATCGCAGATAGGTGGATGAGCCCAGAACCTCTGCCAGGCTCATGCCCCGGAGTGTTTTGGGGCTGAGGCCAAGCCATTCCTCATGGGGCGCATTGGCGTACAGGCAACAGTCGGCATTGTCCCAGACCGACACCAGCCCGGGCAGGGCATTGGCCAGGGTCTTGATAAACAGGTTGTAGTCGGTCAATTCCTGTGTCTGTTGCTCGAGTTCGTGCTGTAACTGGTGAGCTTGCACCTGCCGCCGGTAGAACATCAGGGCGGGAATTGAAAACACCACCAGCAGCCCTATAAGTGCGGTGCCTGCCACTCGCCGGGCACTGGTATTGCGGGCAGCAATGGCAGCCGGGGGCTCGTTGATCAACAGGTAGAAGGTGGGCAGGCTGCCAGGATTGGGGGAGTCTGCCTCTGCGGGGGCTGGCGTTACTGATGACCAGAACCAGCGTCCGGAAGCCAGGCTGGCGGTCCCGTTGTTCTTGGATTGCAGTGCTTGCCACAGTTGGGGGGCGGTGTTTGCAAGGGTGTTATCGTGCTTCAGGACCGAGGCCCAGGGCTGGCTGGGGTCGGGGTGCAACAGCCAGTCGCTGCTGTTGCTGGCCACCAGGATACTGAAATCGCTACTGGTGAATTCGTTCAGGCGCGCGAGCACGTGGCCGATGTCGATGTTGATGATCAGATAACCATTATCCTGACCTGCGCCTTCGGGCAACCGAAGCGCGACCCTCAGGGCAGGGCGAAACGGTGTTTCCAGAATACCGTGTTCACGATTCAGGTCCGGCTTGGAGACGTAGACCTGATACGGAGCCAGCGCCATGGTTTCACGGTGGTAGCTATTGTCGCCTTTGTCCTGGAGGGCTGAGGAGGGCGTTTCTTCGACCGTGGTGTGGTCGGGGCTGATATCCAGGCGTACACCTTCCAGCCCATCAGACCGAATCCAGCGTACCTGGAAATAGTCGGGGTTCTGGTAGGCCAGCGGGTACAGGACCTGGGTAAGCAGCTCCCGTTTCCGTTGCAGGTCCGGTTCGTCAATCGCGGCCTGAACCAGGGGAGACTTCACAATGCCAGTGAGGTCTCGCAATGGCACGCTCAGGGCATCCCGCAAATGAGTACGGCTCTCGGCCAGCAGACGAGACGCGGTATAGTTTGCTTCCAGCTCTGCCTGTTGCCGCGATTGCTGATAGGTCTGCCATGTAATTAACAGAATCAGTGCCAGCATGGGAATGCACAGCAACAGTATCTGCGGCAACGTTTGCTGGTTTATGCCCTTGAGCATAGCGACGCCTCCCTGCGTAAACGTAGGTCAATCCTTTGGACGCAAGTCGTCAGATTTATCTGTAACTATGGTCGGGATTGAGCCGTTTGCAACCGAAAGTCTGAATGCGATTGATTGACAGTTTGTTCATCGAATAGTCGTGGTTGCCTGCTTCTTTGGTGTCAGCTGCCCGGGGGCGGCGACACAGCCATTTCGTGATCTGTTAGTATGCCGGCGTTTTTGTCCCCCCAATTCACTCCGGCTCAGGTGAACTAGCCATGCCATCGACCGTCATGGGCGGTTTCGCCCACAACTTCCTGGGCAATGCGCCCGTCTGGTACAAGCAGATTATTATCCTGTTCCTGATCGCCAACCCGTTGGTGGTCTGGTTATTTGGCCCGGGTGTTGCCGGCTGGTTGCTGGTGGGTGAGTTCATATTCACCCTGGCCATGGCCCTGAAATGCTACCCGTTGCTGCCGGGTGGGTTGCTGGCGTTGGAAGCCCTGCTGATTGGTATGACCTCGCCAGAGGCGGTGTACCACGAGGTGCTCAATAACTTCCCAGTCATCCTGCTGCTGATGTTCATGGTGGCCGGCATCTACTTCATGAAGGATCTGTTGCTGGTGACTTTCACCCAGATCCTGGTTGGGGTGCGTTCAAAATCGGCACTGTCGCTGCTGTTTTGTGCCGCCGCGGCCCTGCTGTCGGCCTTCCTTGATGCCCTTACCGTGACCGCAGTGATCATCAGCGTGGCAGTGGGGTTCTACTCGGTGTATCACAAAGTGGCCTCTGGCAAGGGCTACCAGCACAAGGACCACAACGCTCAGAGCGATGACCACGTGATCGAATTGCACCGTGAGGATCTGGAGGACTTCCGGGCATTCCTGCGCAGCCTGTTGATGCACGGCGCCATCGGTACCGCTCTGGGCGGCGTGGCCACCATGGTGGGGGAACCGCAGAACCTGTTGATTGCCAAGGTGGTGGGCTGGGACTTTGTCGGTTTCTTCCAGGCCATGGCCCCGGTGAGCCTGCCGGTGCTGGTGGCGGGATTGACCACTTGCTGGTTGCTGGAGAAGCTGCGCTGGTTCGGCTACGGCACCCGTCTGCCGAAACCGGTTCGTCAGGTGCTGGAGGAATTCGCTGAAAACGAGCGGACCAAGCGCACCAAGGCCGATAAGGCCGCACTGTGGGTGCAGGCACTGGCAGCGGCCGTGCTGGTGGTCGGACTGGCCTTCCACCTCGCCGAAGTTGGACTGATTGGCCTGCTGGTGATTATCCTGATTACGTCCTTTACCGGGGTGACTGACGAGCACCAGATCGGCAAGGCGTTCCAGGAGTCGCTGCCGTTTACCTCATTGCTGGTGGTGTTTTTCGCCATTGTGGCGGTGATCCACGAACAACACCTGTTCAAACCGATCATCGAGGCGGTACTGAGCCTCCCGGAGGCGTCCCAGCCGGGCTGGTTCTTCATCGCTAACGGCGTCCTGTCCATGATCAGTGATAACGTCTTTGTGGCCACGGTGTATATCAGTGAGGTCAAGGCCGCGCTGGATGCCGGTGAAATCAGCGAAGACCATTTCCGGGCGCTGGCAGTGGCCATCAACACCGGCACCAATCTGCCCAGTGTCGCCACGCCGAACGGGCAGGCCGCGTTCCTGTTCCTGTTGACCTCGGCCATTGCTCCGCTGGTGCGGTTGTCCTATGGCCGGATGGTCGTGATGGCGGTGCCCTATACCCTGGTGATGGGCTCGGTTGGCCTGTTTAGTGTCATCCAGATGAGTTAAAATCTCACCTCTCTGAATGCCCGCCGCTGGTTAATCTGTGACCACCGGTGGGCATTGTTCGTTGTGTACCCCAGAAATTCCCGGAACCGGTTATGTTGAAAACCATTAATAACGAGTGGCTGTCGAACATTCGCGGCGACGTGCTCTCAGGCATTGTGGTGGCGCTGGCGCTGATCCCCGAAGCCATTGCCTTCTCCACCATTGCGGGCGTGGACCCCAAGGTTGGCCTGTACGCCTCCTTCTGTATTGCGGTGATCATTGCCTTTGTGGGCGGCCGCCCGGGTATGATTTCCGCGGCCACCGCCGCCATGGCGCTGCTGATGGTGGATCTGGTCAAGGATCATGGCCTGCAATACCTGCTGGCAGCGACCATCCTGACCGGTGTGCTCCAGATCATTGCCGGTTACCTGCGCTTGGGGGAACTGATGCGGTTTGTTTCCCGCTCGGTGGTGACCGGCTTCGTCAACGCCCTGGCGATCCTGATCTTCATGGCGCAGCTGCCGGAGCTGACTGACGTGACCTGGCATGTATACGCCATGACCGCTGCCGGTCTCGGCATCATCTACCTTTTCCCGTTGTTGCCCAAGGTCGGCAAGGTGCTGCCATCTCCGCTGGTGTGCATCATCGTACTGACGGTGTTTGCCTACTTTATCAACCTCGATGTCCGCACCGTTGGTGACCTGGGTGAGCTGCCAACAACCCTGCCTATCTTCTTGTGGCCGGATGTGCCGATGACCCTGGAAACCCTGTGGATCATTCTGCCGTATTCTGCATCGATGGCAGTTGTTGGCTTGTTGGAGTCGCTGATGACCGCGACTATTGTTGATGAACTGACCGACACCACCAGCAACCGCAACCGAGAGTGCCGTGGCCAGGGTATTGCCAACATCGGCGCGGGCCTGATCGGCGGAATGGCCGGCTGCGCCATGATTGGCCAGTCCATCATCAACGTGAAATCCGGAGGGCGGGCACGGTTGTCGACCCTCACCGCCGGTGTTGTGCTGCTGATCATGGTACTGGTGCTGGACGAGGTCCTGGTCCAGATTCCCATGGCGGCGCTGGTAGCGGTGATGATCATGGTGTCCATCGGTACCTTCAGTTGGGAATCGGTGGTTAACCTGCGCAAGCATCCGTTGTCCACCAATGTTGTCATGGTGGTGACCGTGGTGGTGGTGGTGGCCACCCACAACCTGGCCTTTGGGGTGTTTGCCGGTGTGCTGCTGGCGGCCTTGTTCTTTGCGAATAAGGTCGGGCACTTTATGCTGGTAACATCAACGCTGGACGAAGCCAGCCGTACCCGTACCTACACGGTGGTGGGGCAGGTGTTTTTCAGTTCTTCCGAGAAGTTCATGGCCTCATTCGACTTTAAGGAAGCGCTGGATCATGTTGTTATAGACCTGAGCCGTGCCCATTTCTGGGACATCACCGCCGTCGGGGCCTTGGACAAGGCGGTGATCAAGTTCCGTCGTGAAGGTGCCGAGGTGCAGGTGCTTGGCCTGAATGAAGCCAGTGCTACCATCGTTGACCGCTTCGGTGTTCATGACAAGCCGGAAGCGGTGGATCAGTTGATGGGTCACTGACCGGCTAGCCCAGAGCGCTAACATGAACCCTGACAAGCCAGCTAATGAGGTTGCCATGAAACAAGTGGTTGGATGCATAGATGGATCAAGGGCTGCCACTGCGGTGTGCGACTATGGCGCATGGGCCAGCCAGCGGCTGGAAGCACCCCTGACCCTGTTTCATGTGTTGGACCAGGAGCGGTACCCGGCTGAAACCGACCTTGCCGGGAGTATTGGCCTGGGCAGCCGGGAGCACCTGCTGCAGGAACTGGCTGAACTGGACCAGCGTCGCAGCCGGGTGGCGATGGAGCAGGGCCGCCACATGCTCGAAGCCGCTGAAGTCCGGGTGCGGGAGCAGGGGGTGGAGGACGTGCATCTGCGTCAGCGCCATGGCGATCTGGCGGATTCTCTGCTGGCAATCGAGGAGACGACACGGTTGCTGGTGATGGGCCTGCACGGGGAAAGCAGCAGTGACCGTGATATTCACGTCGGCAGCCAGCTTGAGACGGTGATTCGCAGTGTGCACCGGCCAATCATGCTGGTGCCGGACGCCTTCGCGCCGCCGCGCAGTGCGCTGTTCGCCTTCGATGGCAGTCCGACCACCCTCAAAGCCTTGGAAATGCTCGCGCAGAGCCCGATTCTTCGGGGCTTGCCTGTTCATGTGGTGATGGTTGGTGCCGATACCGCCGACCGCTGGGAGCAGTTGCGACAGGCTGAGCAGGCGCTGTCAGCGCTGGGTTCTGACATCCATCTGGCGATTCGTGCCGGGGATGTTGAGAAAGAGCTGCACCGCTATCAACGTGAGCAGGACATTGACCTGCTGATCATGGGGGCCTATGGCCACTCACGGATTCGCCAGTTTCTGGTGGGCAGCACCACTACCCACATGCTGAAAACCTCGACAACGCCGTTGATTATTCTGCGGTGAAATGAGGGTGTTGAGCGCACATTTGTACGCCAAATATGATCTGGTTGGCCGCTTTTGCGAACCGATCTGTTAATCTTCCGACACTGCACCATAATAACGATAACCGGGGTAACGTGTGACCATCAGGATGAAGGCAGGCTTCTCGAAGGGATTTCGGTGGCGAAGGAGGCTCAGTTGGCCCGCGTTGCTGATTGCCCTGATGGCCTCGCTGTCCGGTACGGTGGCTGCAACGACGGTTGATACCCCGCTGATGATGGCGCCGCGCACCGAGTTGACGGTGGCCTATGTTGAGTTCCCCCCGCTGGAATACATCACCGAAGACGGCGAGCCGGCGGGCGAATTCGTCGAACTGACCCGCAAAGTGGCCGAAGAAGCCGGCTATGACCTGAAATTCATCTACTTACCCATCAGCCGTACCTACTTCTATCTCCGTAACGGCATGGTGGATATGTGGATGGGACTGACCGGAATCCCGGCACTGGATGGCTATGTCCTGGAGAGTGCCGTCAGCCCGATTTCAGCCACCCTGTCGGTGTGGTCTACGCCGCAAACCCCGCCGGTCACCCGTTACGAAAGCTTCCACGACAAAATCCTGATCCTGATTTCCGGCTACACCTACGGCGGCCTGCTTTATCAGCTGGAAGCCGATAACGACGTCAGCCTGACCTTTGCGCCCAACCATCTGGCGGCCCTCAAGATGTTGGAACGAGGCCGGGGCCATTACCTGCTGGACTACCAGCTTCCGGTCCGTGAAATCCTCAAACAGGAACCTTTCGAAGGTCTGCGGGAGCAGCCGGTTCGCACTCGCCATACGTCGTGGTTGTTCACCCGCAATAACCCGGACAGCAGTGCGCTACGGGACGCGTTTGACCAGGCCTTTCGCCGCCTGGTCGCCCGCGGGGAAGTGCCGCCGGAAGAAGGGCGGGTTCCGGACTTTAGTCTGCCGGGGCTACCGGTTGATCACTGACCGGCAGGGGTGAACTCGAGACGGATATCGCCATACCATGCGGTGGCGGATTCCCCGGTATTGTCAGCGTCTGACATGATGCCAATGCCTACAATGGCCGGCGGTGCCTTGCCAAACGCCTGCTGATAGTCAGCGACAATGTCCCGCTCCACGGTCACCCACTGGCCGGTCTGGGCCGGGCCGCTGTTGACGGCCACCATAACGGTTTCTTCGGCATAGGGGTTGGCAACGAATTCGCCTTCCGGCAGCCGGTTGGCCCAGATGTAATTGAGCGCATTCCCTGGCAGCTCCTCGCCAAACAACGCCTTCACCGCACCGCGCTTCACTCGCTCGAAGAAGCCGGCCTCGTCCTCCTCAAACTCGAACGCAACGTAAATCCGCGCCGGGTAATCATCTCCGGACTTACGGCGGGCGTCTCCAGCCTCATAGACATTGGATACTTTCCAGCGCCAGCTCAGGATCAACCGCTCACCGGGCTGAACGGACACCCGCGCGATCAGTCCCGAGGCACTGTTGTCTGCACGCGCCATCACCACCTGGGCATCGCCATCGGTGACCAGCTGGTACTGGCTGTGGCGGTCGATTTTGGGAAACTCGAGGGGTTCCCAGCTGTCGTTCAGTGTTGTGGCAGTTGAAAAAGGCTGAACCAGATGTGAGGGCTCAGCGACGGAGATCAGCGAAAACAGCGCGAAAAATGCCAATAGCGAGCAGCGTGTCATAGCCTCTTCAAACCAGTAGCGGGAAGGTGGGGGTCATTGCCCCCAAATATTGTCAGTCAAGGATAACATGGGGAAGGTATCGGGAAAGGTCCTGTGTGATAGGGCCTTGGTCTTCTCGTAGCGATATGCCTGCCGGCTGGTCGTCCACAAGCCATGAGCCAACGAGAGTATAGTGGCTGTCGAAGCGGGGGAGTGGATGATAGGCCTGAAAGATATGACCCTCGGCGCCGTAAGGGCCGTCGGCCTTGCGAACAGGCCTACCCTCCCGAAATATGGTGATGTTGGCCCCCTCTCGGGAAAACAGCGGCTTACGGACATATTCCCTAAGGTGTGTCCGGGCTTCTTCTTCGGTGAAGAAGGCCGGTAACAGGTTGGGGTGGTCAGGGAACAGAGCCCACAGTGCAGGCAGCAGAGCTTTGTTTGAAAGAATGGCTTTCCACGGCGGTTCCAGCCATTGGCACTCATTGCCCCCCAAATGATCAGCAAACTCTTCCCGTAGCATGAACTCCCACGGATACAGTTTGAATATCCAGTCTATGACTCGGTCATTGTTGTCAGTAAAGCGATTCTGGGCATCAATGCCAATTTCGTCGATGTAAAGAAACTCAGTCTCGATGCCTGCATCGCGAGCGCAATCTTCGAGGTAGGTGACCGTTCCTCGATCCTCGTCACTGTCGCGGCAGCATGATAAGTGCAAGACCTGTCCCTGCCTTTGCCTGGCGATATCAGCGAAGCGGGCTATCAGTTTTTCCTGCAAGCTGTTGAACTGGTCGCAGTCCCGCCGCAGCCGGCCTTGATCGACATTGTCCTCCAGCCATAGCCATTGCCAGAATCCCGACTCGTAAAGGCTAGTGGGGGTATCGGCATTGTTCTCGTACAACTTGGCGGGGTTGCGACCGTCGTAAGCGAAGTCCAGTCTGGAATAGAGACTGGGGTCCTGGCGTTCCCAGCTACGGCGGATAGTATCCCAGTGATGCGTGGGAATCTTGAACTTCTCCAGCCACTGCTCAGACTGAACCACCCGATCCACCACATGCAGGCACATTTGGTGGAGTTCGGCGGAGGGGGCTTCGAGATGCTGCTCAATCTGGTTCAGGCTGAACTGATAGTATGCCCGCTCGTCCCAGTAAGGCTGGCCGTATAGGGTGTGGAAATTGAAACCAAAATCCTTGGCCAGTTCACGCCAGTCGGTGCGTTCGGCGATTGGGTGTCGAAACATTTAGCCGCCCCAGCTCCAGCCGCCGCTACGGGAACTGCTGCCTGAACTCCAACTGCTGCTGCGGGAACTGCTCATACGGCTAACCGTTTGGCCAAACCCTCCCCGGGACAATGTGTGAGAACTTGTACTAAATGAGCGAGTTCCATAGCGTTGGGCATGGTCAACCTCACCCATGTTGTTAAGTTCGACCTTTTTTCCATCAATGGTATAGCGGCCAAATCCAGAGCGGGAGCCTTGGTCGTATCGAAGTAGTGGTTCTGCGACGAGGCTGGTCGAGCCTTTATAAAGGGGGCGGGCGAGAAACCCGCTCATTCGTGGTTGGGAGTAGTTGGTGTATGAATAATAACTCGAGCTGGGGCGTGTATAGTTATCGCAATTGCCTTCGCCAAATTCTGATTCGCAGTCTTCGTTGTTGCCATAGCGAGGCGCATAACGCGAGGCGGATTGCAGCGCTTCTTTGTAGACATACTCACATTGATTTGCCTGCTGGGGTAACCGTGCAGTGCAGTCCGCCGCAGTATTGAACACATAACCCCGCAGATTTTCCTCAGAACTGCAACCGCTGAGGATAACGCCGATAGCGGCGCTTAACGGCGCCAATGACCGTGCCCGGAACTGTTTGCGCATCCGGTGCAGGTTGATCGTGGATGTCCTTTTCATTTCAGCTCCCTCAGTAGCTCATACAGGCTGCGTTCAGCAGGCCAACAGCCACAGCGGTACCACCGGCAAGAACCCCGGCGCTAATTTCTCGTTCGACCAAGCGCTTGGAAAGACCTGGAATCATCAACCAGACAATGGCGTAAGCCACAATTTGAGCCACGAGAGCGATCGTCGCCCACACTAAAAAATCAAGAAACGAGCCCGAAAAGGCCGCTGCACCGCTCAGTGCAATACTGAACCCGAGGATGGCGCCGGTAAAAGCGATGGCTGCTGCAGTGTTACGCTCCTCTCGAACAAGCTGCCATTCCTTGTGTGGGGTTACCAGGGGATACACCCACTTGAACACTAATAACAGGAGCAGGGAGGTACCGAATGCCAGAAGGAAGTCGGAAATACCGGCGAGAGACTGGGGTAATGTAAATTCGTCCATAAATAGCTAGTTCCTTATTGGTCAGATAAAAACAGGGAGCCTGCGCTCAATTAGTTGGCCACCAACGCATTCCAGTCGGAAATGTCGATACGGTGGCTGGCGATGTAATAGATTCTGGTGCCGGGCTGGATGGTGTAATCGAGCTTTGGGTTGATCTCGATGGATTTGACCGTGGGCGCCTGGACACCAATGATCAGAGCGTCAAATTTTGCCTTTAATGGGTGCAACAGATCCCCGACCGTTACAGCGGGTAGGTCTTCGGGAACCGTCAGTGAAAACTGCGTCATTCCGCCTTCTACATTCAACAGGTCGTGATGAAGCGCGCTGGAGCCTGGATCAGCGGCGGCCTTTGCCAGCATTTCAACAGCAACTGATGGCGTACACTCGACGGTAGGACAGTGGTGGGTTAACAACTGACTTAATCGCTCGTTGTTAAAATAGGCGATCATATGAGCGGTCGGATTGAGCTGGTAGCAAAGCAGGGAACAGGTGAGGGTGATGTCATCTTCAGGTGTATCAATGATGATGCAGCTGGCCTTTCCCAGTCCGGTCCGTTGCAGTTCCTGCTCGTCGGTATACTGCTTCAGCCGGACAAATTGGATTCGCTCCGGCATGGGGTTTTCTTCGGGCGCACTCCCTGCCAGCACGATGGGCTTGTCCGTTTTACCCAGCAGCTGCTCCTTAAGCAGCAGCTCGAGCAGGTGGAGAGTGCGGGCGTCGTTCCAGCCAATCACAACGATATGGTCAGACAGTGTTTGGTAGTCCTTCAAGCCTTTAACTCCTTTTTGCCAGTGGTGCACGGCGAAGGCCCCGATACGACCAAGTGTGATCGCAAACAGGCTCAAGCCAGCAGGGATGATGAAGCCAGCGGTCCAGACCCTTCCAGACGCGGTAACCGGCGAAAAGTCGCCGTATCCAACCGTCGATGCCGTGACCACCAACCAGTAAATAAACCGGCTTGGTTGCACCAGGTCTGTTTCGCCGGCGATTAGCAATCCACACCACGCTAAGGCGATGTAACCCAGGAGCATCGCCGCGAGGTTATAGCCGGTGAGTTCTGTGAGGTAGCCGGACAAGAGCTTGCGTAGTTTACGAAGTATCGGCATCAGCAATGGTGCTTTCGGTGGCGGAAGAATGTCGTTATTGAGGACTGGCTTCGGCTTTTCCGGAGCACTGGGTAGGGACTAACGCCACACGTGGTGGAGTGAGTATGTGCGTGGTGTTGCACGCGAGGGAATACTGTCTGCATAGCCGAGTCCGTGGCCAGTTTGTTTACGCGGGTAAGCTCTCAATAAATCGAGCGGCGCTATTTCGCCGGAAACAGCGAATGGTGTCAAGGCGGCAGGTATCCTGGGTATTCTCGTACCCTGTCTTGTTGATCGTCCAGCTTGTGTATATAGTGTTTCAACCTTTGGTTATCTACTAGATGTTGTGGTTGTTTTGTGTGCAACGTCTGTAGCGGGAATCCGGTGAGACTCCGGAACTGACGCGCAGCGGTATTGGGGAACGAGCGAGGCATGGTGCCAGACACCAGACACTGACCGGACACGGTTGGGAAGTCGCCAAGCGAGGTGGTTCTGAAAACGAACCGAACCCCTGAGTCCGAAGACCTGCCAAGGGAACTAGGAGCCTCTGAATACTTCCTAGCGCGCCTCTGGCCGACAGGGCGTTTCACAATCAAGGCGCAACTTTGCCGGAATGTCGAGAACCTTCCAAAAAGTTGAAACGCAGAGTGTGGATCGCCCTGTCTGCCCCGCCGGGCGTGATTTTAAGCCTGCATCTGCAGCGTTGCAGCTCTTGCAAAGGGCTACGGCCATTTGCTGCGAACTGCGCCTTGCCCCTGCAGGCTTAAAATCACGCAGAGACGTACTAGGAAGTATCCAGAGGCTCCCTCTGCACCTTCGCGCTACAGGTGAGCAGGACAGGATTCAGCATGGGGTTTGCCTTTGTTTGGGGACAGATTTGAAATCTGTCCCCGCGCTGCTCTTGGATTCCTATCTCGCACTCCTGCCTACGCGAAGGCCTTGGACTACACGCGTATTCAGGAGACACAGCATGTCCACCGCCGCCCTGGCCGATTCCCAATCCCCGGCTTCATCCCTTCAGGTCATCAAACGCAATGGCACCCTGGTCAGTTTCGATCCGGCTAAGATTACCGTGGCCGTCACCAAGGCCTTCCTCGCCGTGGAGGGGCCGGAAGCGGTAGGCTCCGCGCGCATCCACGACAGCGTGGCACGGGTGACTGAGCAGGTGGTGCAGGCGATCAGCCGTCGCCTCAAGGCCGGTGGTAAGGTGCACATCGAAGACATCCAGGATCATGTTGAACTGGCGCTGATGCGGGCCGAAGAGCAAAAGGTGGCCCGAGCCTATGTGCTCTACCGGGAAGCCCATGCCCAGGAGCGAGCCAGCCGCGAGACTCTGGTGGAAGCACATCCGAGCCTGACGGTGAAGCAGGCCAACGGCCTGGTGGCGCCGCTGGATCTGGGGTTGATGAAATACCAGGTGGAGCAGGCCTGTGAGGGGCTGGACGGTGTGGACGCCGGCTCGGTGGTGGACGATGCCCTGAGAGGCCTCTACGATGGCATCCCCGAGGCCGATGTGCTGTCCGCCCTGGTGATGACCGCCCGTGGCCGCATCGAACAGGAGCCCGCCTACAGTCAGGTCACCGCCCGATTGTTGTTGGAACAGCTGCGCATCGAAGCTGGCGGAGCCCTGGAACTGCCCCGTCAGGAGCCGCTGCAGTCGGTTTATCCACAGGCCCTGAATGCCTTTATCCAGGCCGGTATACGGTACGAACTGCTGGACGAGGCTCTGGCCGCCTTCGACCTGGAGCGCCTGGGCGCCGCCCTGAAGCCCGAGCGGGACCAGCAGTTTGGCTTCCTCGGCCTGCAAACCCTGTACGACCGTTACTTCCTGCACTGGCAGGGCCAACGCCTGGAACTGCCCCAGGTGTTCTTCATGCGGGTGGCCATGGGGCTCGCGCTGCGGGAAGACGATCCCAACGCCCGCGCCATCGAGTTCTACAACCTGTTGTCGTCGTTCGATTACATGGCATCGACGCCAACGCTGTTCAACAGCGGCACCCGCCACTCCCAGTTGTCGTCCTGCTACCTCACCACCGTCGGCGACGACCTGGAAGAGATCTACGGCGTCATCCGCGACAACGCCCTGCTGTCCAAATGGGCGGGTGGTCTTGGCAACGACTGGACACCGGTCAGAGCACTGGGTTCCCACATCAAGGGCACTAACGGCCAGAGCCAGGGCGTGGTGCCGTTCCTGAAAGTGGTCAACGACACCGCGGTGGCGGTGAACCAGGGCGGTAAGCGCAAGGGCGCGGTGTGCGCCTACCTGGAAAGCTGGCACCTGGACATCGAAGAATTCCTCGAGCTGCGCAAGAACACCGGCGATGAGCGCCGCCGCACCCACGACATGAACACCGCCAACTGGGTACCGGACTTGCTGATCGAGCGCATGCGCAAGGATCAGGACTGGACCCTGTTCAGCCCCAGCGATACCCCCGACCTGCACGACCTCTACGGCAACGCCTTCCGCACCCGCTACGAGGCATACGAGGCCATGGCCGCCCGTGGCGAACTGCCGCTGCATAAAACCATCCCCGCCAAACAGCTGTGGCGCAAGATGCTGACCGTGCTGTTCGAGACCGGCCATCCCTGGATCACCTTCAAGGACCCCTGCAACCTGCGTTCACCCCAGCAGCACCAGGGTGTGGTGCATTCCTCCAACCTGTGCACCGAGATCACCCTCAACACCAGTGCCGAGGAAATCGCCGTCTGTAACCTGGGCTCGGTCAACCTGGCCGCCCACATCAAGGACGGCGAGCTGGATGTGCAACGTCTGGAACGCACCGTGAACACCGCGGTGCGCATGCTCGACAACGTCATCGACATTAACTTCTACGCCGTGCCCCAGGCTCGCAATTCCAACCTGCGCCATCGCCCGGTGGGTATGGGCGTGATGGGCTTCCAGGACGCCCTCTACCAGCTCAAGCTGGCCTATTCCAGCGCCGAGGCGGTGGAATTCGCCGACCTGGCCATGGAACAGATCAGCTACTTCGCCATTCGCGCCTCCGCCGAGCTGGCCGGGGAGCGGGGCGCCTACGAGACCTACGAAGGTTCCCTGTGGTCTCAGGGTATCCTGCCCATCGACTCCATCCAGTTGCTGGCGGACGCCCGCCAGGACGGCGACCTCACCCTCAACACCGAGGCCAAGCTGGACTGGGCACCGGTGCGTGAGCTGGTGGCCAAGCACGGCATGCGTAACTCCAACGTCATGGCCATTGCCCCCACCGCCACCATTTCCAACATCGTCGGCGTGTCCCAGTCCATCGAGCCGGCCTACCAGAACCTGTTCGTGAAATCGAACCTGTCTGGCGAGTTCACCGTGGTCAACCCGTCCCTGGTGGCGGACCTCAAAGCCGAAGGGTTGTGGGACAACGTCATGGTCAACGACCTCAAGTACTTCGACGGCTCCGTGCAGCAGATCGAACGAATCCCGGAGCAGATCAAGGCCCGCTACGCCACCGCCTTCGAGATGGACGCCCGCTGGCTGGTGGAAGCCGCCGCCCGTCGCCAGAAGTGGCTGGACCAGGCCCAGAGCCTCAACCTGTATATGGCCGAACCTTCCGGCAAGAAGCTGGATGCCCTCTACCAGCTGGCGTGGGAGCGGGGCCTGAAAACCACCTACTACCTGCGTTCCCTGGGGGCCACCGGCGCCGAAAAGAGTGCCCCGGTACAGGCCGCCCCGGCCCCGCAGGTCTGCTCCATCGACAACCCGGACTGTGAGGCTTGTCAGTAAGTCGAATCTGTTATCGGAGAAGGCGGTCTGATTCCGGAGCTGGAAGCAGGCCGGGGGGGCTCTTTCGGGACACGCCCACAAGTACGTCCCTGTAGGGCTCGACGCTGGCCGTCCATGGCCAGCGACGGTCCCGAAAGAGCCCCCCCGGCCAACTTCTCCGCACATCTCAGCTACCGCCCGAATGCCAGCCACATAAATTTTGAGGACGAACACCATGCTCGATTGGGACGACGACTCCACCCCCAAGCAACCACAAGCCAGCAACCCGGACGGCCCACGCCCGGTCAACGTTGACGACAAGCGCGTCATCAACGGCGAAACCGACATCAACCAGCTGGCGCCGTTCAAGTACCCCTGGGCCTGGGAGTACTTCATGAACGCCAACAAGAACCACTGGACCCCGTTGGACATCAACATGGCCCAGGACGTCCACGACTACCACCACCGCCTGACCCCGCCGGAGAAGCACGTTTACGAGAACGTGCTGGCCTACCTCACCACCTCCGACATCCTCGCCATGCGTAACATCGGCCTGGCGGTGATGGAGAAGATGAGCGCCCCGGAACTGCAGATCTACCAGGCCCGCCAGGTCTACGAAGAAGCACTGCACACGTGGACCTACCAGCACTGCATCGAGACCCTCAACCTCGACCAGAGCGAGATCTACAACCGCTACCGGGTGGTGCCCCAGATCAACCAGAAAATCCAGGTGGCCAACCGCCGTCTCGACGCCGCCATGCGCTCCGACATGAACCTGCGCAACCCGGATGACCTGCAGGAATTCATCATGTCCTACCTGTTCTTCGCGGCGGTGTTTGAAGGCTGCTGGTTCTATAACGGCTTCAGCCCCATCTTCGCCTTGCAGCGCCGGGGCCTGATGCGCGGTACCGGGGAGCAGTTGCAGTACATCCTGCGGGACGAAGCCATGCACTTTTCCTTCGGCCTCAAGGTGGTCAACCAGATCCTGGAAGAGGAAAACCTCACCCTCGACCCGAAAGCCGTGCGCGAGATGTGGGACGAGTCCGAAGCCGCCGAGAAAGCCTACGCCAACTACATCCTCCGCGACCCGATCCTCGGCTATTCCGCCGAATACCACAGCGAACAGTTCCGTTTCGTCGCCAACCGCCGCGCCCGCACCGTCGGCCTGGAAGAACCGTTCCCCGGCGCCAAAAACGTCTCCCCCTGGCTGGACGAGCAGGCGACTATGCGCAAGGAGAAGAACTTCTTCGAGACCCGGGTGATCGAGTATCAGACCGGGGCGTCGCTGGAGTGGTAAGCGCTTACTGACCGTCAACCCAAGGGGCTGCGCACGCCTGCAAAGCCCTGGCCCAGCACATGGGTGTAAATCTGGGTGGTGCGCAGATCCGCGTGGCCGAGCAGATCCTGTACGGTGCGGATGTCATTGCCACGTTTCAGTAACTCAGTGGCAAAGGTGTGCCTGAAGGTATGGCATCCCGCCCGTTTGCCAACCCCTGCTTCACTTACCGCCCGACGAACTGCCCGTTGTACGGAAGAAATGTGGCGGTGGTGGCGGGCAACATTACCCAGGTTGTCGGTACTGAGTGACGGCGATGGAAATAGCCATTGCCACTCCAAAGAGTTACCGGCGTTAGGGTATTTCCTGGCCAAAGCGTACGGCAAGCTGACCGGGTGCTGGTACAACTCATCCTTCTGCTTCCAGGCCTTCTGCAAGTCGCCAATATGCTTTTGCAGCGGCACAACAAGTGGTGTCGGTAGCAACGTCGTCCTGTCTTTCGCACCCTTGCCGTCACGCACTGTAATTACCTGGTGATTGAAGTCCAGGTCTTTGATCCTGAGACGACAGGCTTCGGTCACCCGTAGACCGGAGCCGTACATCAACGAGGCAATAAGGTGATCAGGATGATTTAGCCTCTCAATAATGCGCATGGCTTCGTCATGGGTAAGGACCACAGGCAATTTTCGAGGCTTTTTCGACCGAACCACATCACCAATATCGCCCAAAGGCCTGTCCAAAACCTTGTCATAAAGGAACACCAGCGAGTTCAAAGCCTGGTCTTGGGTAGCTGCTGCAACGTGCCGATGTACAGCAAGCCAGGTTAGGAATTCATTGATCTCCCTGGAGCCCATATCCAGTGGGTGCTTCATCTGGTGGAAGCGAATGAAATACCGAATCCAGTACCAGTAGGACTTTTCAGTACGAATGCTGTAGTGATTGACGCGAATAACGTCGCGGAACTGATCACGCAAACGAAGTTGTTTCCCTTCCATGGGACGATCTCCGGTATCTGTATATTTATACAGTATTATTGTGAGAACAAATCGTGGAAGTCAAATGATTCCATAGCGAAGCGCTTAGTGATTGGCTAAGCTCATGTTTTAACTGAAACTTGGTAGGGTGCTGTTGCTATGAAATTGCGTAATCATGACGCAGTCAATTTTGTGCAATATCGAAGCGCGCTATCTAATTGCTGTTAGTGTTCTATAGCTATGAAGATCATCGTAATTTTTCTGACGTTACTCATGTCAGCATGTGCTTTTGTAAAGGAAACTACTTCTGATCATGGGTTCGCGATCGCATACGGTAATCTTAAAGTGGAGTTGCTTCATTCAACTCAGCCTGATGGTGGGCTAAGTATTTCATTTGTAGATGAAAATGGTAGAGAACTTTCAGGTATCGCTGAAGTAACTAAAGCGGACGGCAAGACTGTCATATCATTTGATCCAAATTGGGGCAAAGAATATGCTAGCACCACCGAGTGCTTGAGTTATCGTGGTGAAAAATACTGTCGCTCGTATTCTACAAAAATAAAATTTGAAGAGTATCTTGTGGTTAAAGCCGTAAATTTACGCACTCAACAATATTTAATTTCGGACCTCAAAGATTGCGTGCTTCCTGGCCTGCTGTGTGAGAACCCGCTTGGCGGAGGTAGGGTGGTAACTTTAGATCCCGCAGTGGGGCAACACTAACAATCAGCGGCAGAGCGACAGCCAACGCTACGCACCTTTTGTGTTACTCGCTGGCGCTCAAACATTAACACAAAATGCGCTCCGCGCTGGCTGCGCCTGCGCTGGGCGTTATGTGATCACCACACAGGTCTTATTAAATTTCATTAATGGTGTCAGTCGGCACAGTTACCAGCAAAAAATTCTCCGTTAAGAAAATCTGGTATGGTCAAAAAGATCCAGGTTTACGGAGGTTTCAAATGGAAGTAGGCAAAACTTACAATGTAGTTTTCTCAACGGGCCGCTATGAAATCGAGTACGAAAACCGCGTTAAATGCATAAAAGAGACACCGAAATCATATCGTGTTGAGAGAACTGACGGCAGTACAAGGCTGGTAGGGCAGGACTCAATTATTAAGCTGGAAGAAATATCTGGCCACACATAACCAGGCCAGTCACGGCGACGCCTACTACATTGCGGCTTCGCCTCCATTCCGCAGCCGCGCATGCTGGCTGGCGTTAACTCGTGGAACCACTATGAACCTGATACTAGAGCGGAGTGACCAAGTACGCTTTTTCACAAATATGCGTGAAGTCATAGTGGCGTTGGGCATTAGCAGCTCTGATTACGATTGGTATGTGAGTGATGTCGAGACGAATGGCTTTCAGTTTGACGAGGGATGGCATTCCGGCAGTGAGCTCGAGCTCCAGATAGCAAGCGAAGACATCCAGTTCATCTGGGCCGTCTTTAGCGCCTTTCCTAGGGGAGAGAGACCAACTGTAGGGGAGGCCCCCTATGTTGATGGTAATCCGTATTACTGGGATGGCTCTGAACTCGAGCCTCAGCTGGACGGGGCTAGCTTTGAAATCGCGTGCTGGGACAGCAGCGCAACAATCCTCGTTGGGTTGGATGAAGAAAAGGCTAGATGTTATCGGTCTACTTTTCCTGCTGCGGTGGATCTGAAATCCATTGCCCGGAAATGAGTTAACAAGCGGCGGCAGGCGGACCCATTTTCCGCTCGTTCCTCGCTACAACTGGCCCGCTGCGCCGGACGTTATAACGCAGGCATATAGATATGAGTGACTGTGCTGTGTCTGGGATTGCAATCACAATTGCCTTGGTCAGTCTCGGCGTCTCGGTCATTGTTGCCTTCCGAGATCGAGGGACAATAACGGCAGCTGCGAGATACCTGGAAAGCTATCAGCATATGTCAGATGGGGTTTACGTCCATATCGTCAATTCAGGGCGACGCCCAGTCACAATACGGCGCTTGTTGATTACCACCGAGGATGGCAAAGAGATAGAACGTCGTATTGGAGAAAACGGCAATCCGGTTAGGCTCCTGGAAAGCGAAGATTGTGAGTTCCAGCTGAACACACAGAACTCAGAACTCCAAGAGTGGAGTTCGTCAGTCATCAAAAAGGCGGTTGTTGAGGATTCTCGAGGCAAGCAGTACGAGGTATCGGGCCTAGTAGAGGCCATCAACCAGAATGCTGAACATTTGCGGCAGGCGTTATAACCAATCGCAGCAGTACGCGGCCGGTGGCCGCCGGACGCCCTTTACGTGGCTCCTTCGTCGCCACTCCAAGGTCGCCGCTGTGCTCGGCGTTATGTGCGAAAACTGGTACCAAATATGTACAAAGAAGAAGATATAAAGGTTTTGAAAGGTAAAGATGTAATCAAAAAAAGACCAGAGATGTATTTTGGTAGTAGAGGAATTAACCCAGACACAATTTGTTCGGCTATTATAGAAACTGCTTTAATTTTTGGTGCTAAGAAAACTCAAGTTAATGTAATTAACGGTTGGCAATTTATCTGTTCAGATTTAGATTGGATGGTGGCAAAAAATGTTGTCGCCGAGGTAAATGAAGATTCATTATTTGAAAACATATTTGGGTTTCCAGAAATGGGGGTTAATTGTCTAAGGTGGGAAGCGTTCACCACATATTTCTCAGATGCTACGCTTACTACGAATCAATTTGGTACAAAGGTAATTTCTGGTTCAAACACTGATAAAAATGAATATGAATCTTTGGTAAAAGATTTTATACAATGGGGAAGGATCATAGGCTTTAAATTTAATGCTGAAGCATAATATTATGTACAGTCTAATCAAAAACAACATAACAAGTGACTGTGGTGTCAAACCATATATTTAAGCCAATTGTTCCTGCCACGATACTTGGTTTTTCACCATTGTGTTGAGCACCACAATCATCTTTCTCATGCACGCGATGAGCGCCACTTTCGGCAGTTTGCCCTGGGCTTTCAAACGCTCATAGAAGCTCTTGAATACCGGGTTGCACTGGATAGCTGAGAGCATGGCCATGAACATCACGGTGCGTATCCGGTGCCGTCCTCCTCGGATGCGTCGCTTCCCTTTCAGGGCTCCACTGTCCCGGTTCATCGGAGCGACCCCGACCAGGGCGGCGATCTCTTTGCGGTTCAGTTGCCCCAGCTCTGGCAAGTCACTGAGCAAGGTATAGGCGAGGACTTTGCCGACTCCGGGAACGCTGGTGAGGATCTCGGTTTTGGTTTTCCATTGCTCAACCTTGGCGACTTCCTTCTCAATCTGTTGGGTGATGGATTGGATCTGGGTTTGTAGGGATTTGAGCAGTGTCTTGATGGAGCGGTGCAGAGCCTTGGGGAGAATCTGTAAACGGTTTTTCTCCATGGTAGCCATCTCCAGGAGCTGGGTTCGACGAACCAGTAAGTCTTTGATTAGCTGGCTCTGATTGTCTGGAATGGGTTTTATCTCAGGCTGAATGGTGGCAGCGTAGCGAGCAATCACCTGGGCATCGATCTTGTCGGTTTTGGCGAGTACGCCGATGGCTTGGGCGTACCTGCGAACACTGATGGGATTGACGACGATGATGGGAAGTTGTGCATCCCGACAGGCATTCACAAAGGGCTGTTCATAGCGCCCTGTCGCTCCCACGACGATCCGTTGAATGGGGTAGCCGGACAGGATTTTGATGGCTTTACGGATGTGGGCGGCGGAGTTGGGGATGGTGAAATGTTGATTGGTGGGATGAAGGGCGATATCGAGTTGAGCCTTGCCGACGTCGACACCAATGTTGAGGGACATTTGGTTTTCCGTGTTGTTCATAATAAGCTGACTCTGCCTTGCTATACGGGCTCGAGGCCCCGATGACTGTTCGAGTTATCGCTTGAGAGTCATGCAGCGCTACCCACTTGTTATCGGTCTCTCGTAAGAGGAGCCGGCGCAACACCGAGCTACTGCATGAAGGCCCCCAGCGGCCACTGGGGGTGGGCCTCAATTTACCCAGAACACGGATGGAATTGTCCATACAAGTTGCTGCATAGGAAATTTTTTAGTTGGCGACTTTTTCGCGCTGACGCAGCAAAAAAGTCGCCAACTAAAAAATTTCCATGAGCAATGCGTTATGCAGAAACGTCCGTCTTGACGTACGTACTTATAGGCGTACAGTTGGTTAAAAGTTAAACACGCAAGAGGTGCGTCATGACCGGAATCACAGCAACTGAGGCGCGCAGTAACCTTTATCGGTTGATTGACGAAACTGCCGAGTCCCACCAACCAATCGTCATCATGGGTAAGCGGAACAAAGCTGTTCTGGTTTCCGAGGAAGACTGGTCTGCAATTCAGGAGACACTTTACCTGCTCTCCGTACCAGGTATGCGGGAGTCTATTCGTGAGGGGATGGATACCCCCGTGGATGAATGCGATGAGGAGCTGGACTGGTGACATGGAAGTTGGTTTACACCAAGCAAGCCCAAAAAGATGCAAGGAAGTTGGCCTCCAGCGGCCTCAAACCAAAAGCCCAGGAACTGTTAGCGCTGCTAGCGGAAGATCCATACCGCAAGCCGCCTCCGTTTGAGAAGCTCATTGGTGATCTTGCGGGGGCCTATTCACGCCGCATTAATATTCAGCATCGTCTGGTCTACCAAGTGCTAGAGGACGAGCGTGTGGTGAAAGTCCTCAGACTCTGGAGCCACTACGAATAATGCATAACCAGCCGCTGTTGCCGGATAATTTTTCCACCGCTTCGCGGCTCCAAAATTGCCGCAAAGCTTCGCGTTAGAAATCCAGAGATGAAAATCTATCAACCAGGAAACAATGTTCATCCAAAACTTGTCTCGATTTTCCCGTTCGGCCTAGGCATATTTGGATTTCTGCTACCAGGGATTAAGAATAATAATTATTTCCTGTCAGCTATTGGCGTTGTATTAATAATTTTTGGAATAGTTACGTTCTTCGCCAGATCAGAAAGATTTATAGATACGGAGCTCGGATTGGTGATAAAGCGCAAACGGTGGCTTTTCTTCCAGTCCAAGGAGGAAATTCCGTTGCGGTTTTTCAAGTATATTTGCGTTATTGAAAATTCAGAATACAAATCGGGATTGGCTGGCGGTGGAGGTGGCGATTCTACGCGGCATTTTTACGATGTGAACTTGGTTGGAAAGAATAGTTCAAGTGACCATGCCGAAGGCTTTGAAATAAATATGTTTTTGGGCCAATACCCAATGACAGAAGCAGGTAGATCGAAAGCAATGGAGTTCGGAGGTATGGTGGCCTCTCAGGTTGGCCTGCCACTGCGCGCTGATAAGAATTTATGACAAGTCACGGAAGGCGGACGCGTGAAACGCGCTGCTTCGTTCATCGTTATGTGTGCAAGATAGAACGGAGGAACTGATGAAATCCATTAAGACCTCGCTCATGTTTGTCGGGGAACAGGCAGGAAAAGCTGAGGAGGCGATCAAATTTTATACCTCTCTATTCCCTCGTTCAAAGGTCATTGATCTTCAGCGCTACAAAGCTAGCGAGCAGGAGCCAGAAGGCTCTACCAAGATGGCCAGGTTTACGATAAACGGCACCGAGTTTATTGCGCTGGACAGCCATCTTGAACACCAATTTACCTTTACACCTTCGATGTCATTGTACGTTGAGTGTGAATCAATGAGCGAAATAGAGAGGGTATTTCGGGCCCTCGCCGAAGGAGGCTCAGAGCTAATGCCTTTGGATGACTACGGTTTTAGCCAAAGATTTGGATGGTTGAATGATAGGTATGGTGTTTCCTGGCAGCTCAATTTGTCGAACTCGGGTGTGCAGGTAGCATAATGAACCAAGTGTATAGCCTGAGACATCTGGGCTTTTTCTCAAAGCACCTTCTCACCGTGACCGAGGAGGGCTTTTACTACAAAGATACCCTCTACACCCATGATGACGTGAAAAAACTCTTTGTCTCAAATGGGGGAGCAGGCCCCAAAAGAATGTGCCTCCACCGGACGCCCTAGTCGGGAGTCATAATGGCTATGAGTCATAGCATGTATCCACTTATACCGAAGAAAGCGTCAGACGTTAAAGAAGGGGATTTTTACTACATTCCACTAAGTAATGGCTGGTTCGCCTGTGGGCGTCTTCTTGAAATCGAAAAGAAGAGTGGTAGGAAAACTAAAAGTATTCTTGTCGGTTTACATGATTGGACTGGGAGTGAGAAACCAACGGCTAAAGACATTCATAACTGCCCAATCATTGAACAAGGTGTTATGCATATAAATTCAATTGGCCATGTTGGTGGTGAAGTTGTTGGCTTTAAGCCATTAGGGGATGATGGTTTGAGACCATTGCCACAATTCGAGGCCGGAAATCTTATCCAGGGCTTCAAGAATTTGGGGCCATTGCCGCAAGAAGAATATGACAAATATAGCCGGCGTTTT
Source organism: Marinobacter zhejiangensis (assembly GCF_900114775.1). Lineage (GTDB taxonomy): Bacteria > Pseudomonadota > Gammaproteobacteria > Pseudomonadales > Oleiphilaceae > Marinobacter > Marinobacter zhejiangensis. The sequence goes on along the minus strand of NZ_FOUE01000001.1, from coordinate 602,508 downwards.
ACTTACGGCTTGAAAGTGCTTCTCCTATTAGCGGAGCAACACTTTGTCAAGAACTCATAACAAACCAAAGCCGCCGATACAAAATGCACGCGGCTGTTTGAAGCGTTAGCACCACAATCCTAGGGGCTAGTAAATTGAGAAAAGTATTAATGAGTGCCTGCCTTTTAGGGAGAAAGGTTAGATACGACGGTGGAAGCCTTTCGGTGCATGATCAGCTTGTAGAGAGGTGGATATCCGAAGGCCGGGTTGTTTCAGTTTGCCCGGAAGTTGAGGCCGGAATGAGCATCCCCAGGAAACCTGCGGAAATTTTCGGAGGTAACGGGAATATGGTGTTAGAGGGTGAAACCGACGTTGTTGAAAAGGGCGGAAATGTCGTCACCGACGATTTTATTGCAGGTGCCGCTATTGCCTTGGAACTGTGTAAAAAGTTCAACATTGATATAGCGGTATTGGCTGAGTCCAGTCCTTCATGCGGTAGTTCATTTATCTATGACGGTGGTTTTTCAGGTAACCGGACTCCCGGTATGGGAGTTACGGTCGCGTTGCTGCGTCGGCATGGTATTCAAGTGTTTAGCCAACATGAGATTGCGGATGCTAACAAGGCGATCCACGCGACGAGTGCGTGATGGCGGGCGCTACGAGTACCTGGGAGAAACTAAATGATTCGTGATTATCGAGCAGCCGATATCGATCAAATCTTGGCAATCTGGCTATCTGCATCGATTAAAGCCCATGACTTCATCGAATCTGCGTTTTGGGAATCGAAGATTAGCGCGATGCGTGATGTATACATCCCTGCATCGGAGACGTTTGTGTATGAAGCTGAGGAAGCGGTCGTTGGGTTCTATAGCCTCTATGAAAACAATCTTGCTGCAATCTTTGTGACACCAGGCTCACAGGGCAAGGGGGTGGGCTCAGTGCTGATTGATGACGCTAAGAACAAACGAGATAGCTTGCAGCTCACTGTTTACAAAGAAAATACATCGAGCATCAAGTTCTATGAGAAGCACGGATTCGCTGTACTTGGAGAGCAAATCGATGAGCACACCGGGCACCCTGAGCTCATGATGGAGTATCACTCGTAACAAGAGGGTGATTACCACCGTGGGCTTCCATTCACTGTTAGGCAGACGAGATATGACGCAAGCAGGCTCAAAAAAATACATTGAGTGCCTGAATGACTTAATGGACTACTTTATCCTGGCGGATATTCAGCGGTTATCTCGGTTCGTTGCGGACCATTCGTTGTCTGATGACCTGATCACTGAGTTCACTACAACCGATTACGGTGATCTCGCCGTGAATCAAGGTGTGATGATCCCCCTGCGGGGGATCGAGAACTTTCCTTACACGGTCTATTTCAACCAATCGTCAAAGAGTGCCTTTTCCGCACTGGAAAGTGACGTTCAACATCGGAAGGCGGGGTATGTTCTGGAGGTAACGGGATCGCGCCTGTACCTTCTGACGATGCCGTTATTAAGGCACTGGTCTAAAAACGTCGAATTTATACAGGCCAACAGGCCGTATTTCGATCTTGAAAATGGCTGGTACAGCGTGGAAATCCTATGCGGCGAGACCTTGCAGGACAGCGGTTGGGAACCGACCATCGAATTTCTTTTGGAGCGGAAAGAATCCAAGCCTGATTATCACGCGGATTTTACCTACCCGTTTACAGTCACCAGTAGAGAGTACTAACGCGTAGCCTGACAATGTCCTGTCCCCCTCGTTGCTGCCCCAGGCCCACGGGCGGTTGGCATAACGGAATGCCAGTTGTGTCGGGGTGATGAACGGGGGGTTAGTTCGAAGGAGAGCCGCTGATACCATGAAAGACATCGCATTTTCGAGAGAACAGAAGGAGCGCATGGTAAGTAAGATAAAAACTTACTTCAGCGACGAATTGCAGCAGGACATCGGCGGGTTTGAGGCGGAGTTTCTGATCGATTTCCTTTCCAAGGAGCTGGGGCCCCATTTCTACAACCGTGGTCTCCTTGATGCCCAACAGGTGCTTAACGAGAAAATGGACGAGGTGGGTTACGTCCTGCAGGAGCTGGAACAACCGGAAGGTTACTAGGGCAGGCAGGCGCCGGTTACTCTTGTTCCAGGTAACCATGATGTTGGAGTATGAACGCGTTATGCTGATTCAGCGCGCACCGTATTAATCGCCCATGGGGAGGTTCCTTGTGTCAGTCGAACTCTGGTTTGCCTTTGCCGTTGCGTCTTCGGTTCTGCTGGTTATTCCCGGGCCGACGATTCTCACGGTGATCAGCTACTCCATCGCCCATGGCCGGAGCGCGAATACTCCGCTTGTTGCTGCGGTTGCATTGGGGGATTCCACCGCCTTGCTGTTCTCCATTCTCGGGCTTGGTGCGGTTCTGGCGGCCTCGGCCTTTTGGTTTACGGTGGTGAAGTGGGTGGGCGGTTTGTATCTTTTGTTCATGGGGGTCAGGCTCTTGCTCGCAGGCTTGTCACCCACCGAGTTATCCACAGGGGCCACGCCGAACTCGCGCTGGAAACTGTTTGCCAACACCTACCTTGTGACAGCGCTGAACCCGAAGGGGATCGTGTTCTTTGTGGCTTTCCTGCCCCAGTTCATCAGTCCAAACGCCGATACTGGGCATCAGCTTTGGATTCTGGCGGCCACCTTCGTCGGCTTGGCCACCTTGAATGCAACGCTGTACACCGTGTTTGCGGCTTCTGCCCGCAAAGCCCTCATATCGCCAAAGGCCCGGCTTCGCTTCAACGTGATTGGGGGCTCGCTGCTGTCGTCCGCCGGGGTTTGGGCGCTGCTTTCCCGGCGGCCCGTTTGAGGATGCGCTGGCTCATAGCTACTGAAAGGAGATGCCATGACAACCAAAGGATCATGCCTCTGTGGTGAGGTGACGTTTGATATTGACGGTGAATTCGAGAGTTTCTTTTTGTGCCACTGCTCGCACTGCCGTAAGGACACCGGTTCCGCCCATGGGGCAAACCTCTTCTCAAGCAAAGCCACGCTGACGTGGCTTTCGGGAGCCGACCGGGTAACCACCTATCGGTTGCCATCAAGCCGCCACACCAAGAGCTTCTGCTCGACCTGCGGTTCGGCGGTTCCGACTGAGCAGGCGGAACTCAACTTCATCGTGGTGCCTGCCGGCAGCCTTGATGACGCTATCGCCATCCGGCCCACGGCCCATATTTTCATGGGCAGCAAGGCGGGTTGGGACGGTGGCCTGGAGCAGGTTCCGGCCTTTGACGGCCTGCCAGTTGCTGGCTGACCATCACGCGGTGATCAGGGGTCTGGCTGGTCGGCGTGCGCCGACAGGGTCCGCACCCGTTCAAAGTCGTCGCTGGTGAACACACCGTTCACGCCGGAGATGGCCGCCAGTTTCATGCCGTGTTTCAGGCCCAGCTTGTAGATCTCCCGGACGTTTTCCCATTCGATGTTGCGGCCAAGGGTGAAGTTTTCGAAGCGGGCTTCCAGGGCGAGTACGATGGTCTCCGCCAGACAGGCATAGGCGATGCCCTTGGGCAGGCCAATATCCTTCATCTGAACATCCCCCGGCAGCTGGATTTCGCCGGATTCGATCACCAGAACGTCGGGCCGTTTGGCAACGTCCTCAGCGGGAATATCAAGGGGACGGGCGACGTCGGTGATGACGCAGCCGGGCTTGACCTTCATGATGTCGAGAATGCGTTTGCCGGCACCGGAGGTGGCGGTGACGATCATGTCCATATCTGCCACGTCGCGGTCGGCGGAGCCGGCGATGTGCACCGTCGCGCCTGGGGTTTCCTGCTCAATGCTTTCTTTCAGCGCCAGCAGCTTGGCCGGTTCCGGGGCGGCCAGGTAGATTTCATCCACCGCCTTGGCCAGCAGCCGGGCGCAGACCGAGCCAATGGCGCCGGTGGCGCCGACCACCATGGCCTTGCCCGCCATCTTGCCGCTGTCACCAATATGCACCCGGCCGATCCGTTGGGCTGCGTCGTGGGCTGCCCATAACGCCCCGGAGGCACTGTAGCTGTTGCCGGTGGTAATGGGCAGCGGGGCTCGTTTGGCAACCGTGATGCCGGCATCGCCCACCACCTTGGTGAAGGCCCCAAGCCCCATGATCTGGGCGCCCAGTTTCTTGGCCAGCCTGGCGGCCGCGAGCAGTCGGCTATAGGTGAACTCAGGACCATGGGCCATGATTTCCCGGGGTGTGCCGCCCACGGTAATCAGCCAGCCTTCCACCTCGTCGCCGGTAGGCGAGCGTATGCCCGATATCTTGGAGTAGACGAAGGGTGGGGTATACGCGACTGCCTTTTCCACCAGGTTCATGACGGTGGGTGGTGAGACCTGGGCAATCCAGTCCAGCGGCGGGGTTTTGGTCAGATACTGCTGGGACAGGGGGTGGATCACAAAGGCAAACCGATTCACCCGGCGGTACCCGTTGGGGTAGAGCACCCGCGGTTCAATGCCCAGGGCTTCGATCACCTCCAGGTAGTCGTCCGGGCCAAGCTGCTCAGGGCTGCGGGAGAGGGCGGCGCTGATCATCGCTTCGAGCACGTTGACCCCCACCGGGCGCCCTTCCAGCCAGGGGCTGTAATCCACCACCATGGCTACACGGCGTTCCCGCAGCCAGTCCATGGCGGCTTCGGTCACCCGTGAGGTGATCACGGTTTTGCCATCGAGTTCCTGGTGGCCAAACGGTTCCAGGTCCGTGATGCTGGCGACGATGACGTGGGAATCCTTGACCGCGTTGTGCAGCGAACCCTGGATCAGACCCTCGCCGAGTCGATACAGGGGGCTGTGCAGGACCGAATCGATCACCCGGTTCGCCAGTGGCTGGACGGTGATGGGGGCGGTGAGGCGGGTGTAGCTGTCGAGCTGTTTCAGGGAGGTCAGCAGTCGCGGTACGCCAAAGTCAGTGTAGGGGTCGGCGAAGAACAGGTTGTCGGTGTGCTCACTCAGGGATTTGGCAATGCGATAGCCGGACTGGCCATTCATGAACAGAACCCGGGCATTGTCGAAGAAGTGGCCCAGGGTTGACTGGATGTGGCGAATGGCCCACTCCTGGAGAATGCCACGCAGGGCCGTTCCGGTGGTCACCGAGACGTCGGGGACGGTCGCCTTGAGTCGGGCCGTGTCCGGATGCTCGTGCTGTTGCTGGCCGGTATGGTAGTGGTCGTTGGCCAGGCTCAGGCCGACGGCATCGGCCTGGGGGTGGATCGACTGAAGCAGCGCTTCGGCCTGATCAAGATCGCCATTGGCGCCTATCCGGATAACCCGCAGGGCGTGCCCCAGGATGTCCGTTTCCAGGGTGTAGTCGTCGTCGGATGTACCCAGGCTGATGCTGAAGACCGTTTTCATAGTCAGTCCCTTGTTATCGATATTCTTATACTCTCCAGAGTAAGATAGGGCGGTCGTGTCTGCCTTATCTCAGATCAATTTTTGTTCATGGGTGGATGCCCCGTCCAATGAACCTGTGCACCAGGGAGCCGGAATGCCAGACCTGATTCTTTACCATTACGCGATGTCGCCCTTCTCCGAAAAGATCCGGGCGATGCTTGGGTACGCCGGGTTGGAGTGGTATTCGGTGACAACCCGGGAAATGCCCCCCCGGCCCCAGCTGGAGCGTTTAACCGGCGGTTACCGCAAGATCCCGGTGGCCCAGCGGGGTGCTGATGTGTTCTGCGATACCCGTACGATTGCCACGGAAATTGCCAGGTTATCCGGCAAGCCGGAACTGGCGCTGGAAAACTGTGATCCCGAAATCCAGGCCTACGTGCAGAACGTCGATCTGGAGGTGTTTCTCTGCTGCCTGATGACCAGTGGCTCCTGGGCGCTGTCGCGAAAGGTGCTGGCGTCGATGTCGTTGCTGGATGTCGGGCGTTTGCTGTGGGATCGCATAAAGGTAGGCCGGCAGTCATCGGTGAAGGCCCGCGGGCTGCGCAACCCCAAAGCCCGGGTGCGGGAGCACTTGTTGGCCACCGAAGAGCGTCTTCGTGACCAGCCCTTCCTGTTTGGGGAATCGCCTTGCCACGCCGACTTCGCCACTTACCACTCGCTTTGGTTTATGCGGGAATACGCCGAATCGCCCCAACTGGATGGCTTTGATCACCTGTTGGCGTGGATGGACCGTATTCGCGACTTCGGTCATGGTGGGCGTCAGGAGCTGACAGCGGAGCAGGCGCTGGCGTTTGCCTCGGAGGCCGAGCCGGAAGCGGTGCCCCATGACTGGCGCCGGGGCCGGCTGATTGGCCGGGAAGTCAGCATCGCGCCGTCTGACTACGCGCAGGAGCCAACCTACGGAGTACTGGTTGCGGAAGGTCCCGATCAGTGGATTCTGGAGCGAAACCAGGACGACCTAGGCCGGCTCCACGTCCACCTGCCCAGCCATGGCTACACCCTGGCTCCGGTCTGGCCTGAGCCGGGAACCGAGAGCGCAGGGTGAGATCTGTCCGTGGTGCCCTGCTCTTACTGGTGTTGCTGCTGACGGCCTGCACCAGTGCCGAGCCGGAGCTGGATCTTGACCTGACTCCGGAGCAACTGGATTGGGTCGGGCAACAGATCTTCCAGAATGAATGCAGTGGTCGGTTGGCCTGCCTGGTGCACTGGAATGACGGGGAAGCGTTTCCCTCCCTCGGGATCGGTCATTTCATCTGGTATCCCGCCGGTGTGGACGACCGCTTTGTCGAAAGCTTCCCAGCGCTGGTCGCCTTTATGGACTCGCGTTCGGTCAACCTACCTGGCTGGCTGAAAAACCTGGAGCCCTTCGATGCACCCTGGCCGGACCGGGCCTCCTTCCTGGCGGCTCAGGAGGCCGGGGAGGTAACGTCGCTACGGCAGTTCCTGGGCGAGACCCGGGGTGAGCAGGTCGCGTTTATCTTTGAGCGGGCCAAGGCGTCGCTTGTTCACATCGTGGCGGCGGCGCCGGAATCACGCCGGGACCAGCTCCTGCGGAACCTTGAGGCGCTGGCGGCTACTCCGGGCGGAGTTTACGCGTTGATGGACTACGTCAACTTCAAGGGCGAGGGGTTGTCGCCGGATGAGACCTATCAGGGCGAAGGCTGGGGGCTGCTTCAGGTCTTGCTGGCCATGCCTCAGGACCCGGACCTAACCGCCCTGGCAGCATTTCGTCAGGGCGCCGCCGAGGTGCTGACCCGCCGTGCCGATCATGCCGAGAGGGCGATAGAGCGGGAGCGCTGGCTGCCCGGCTGGTTGGCACGGCTGGAAACCTACCGTGAGCCGGAAGGGATTTAACCGGCGGCTTTAGAACAGGAGAGTGCTTGATGAAACAACCCGCCCTGGTGATCGGTTCCTACCTGTCGCCCTACGTTCGGAAAGTCCTGGCGGTACTGGAGTTCAAAGGGATTCCGTATCAGATCGACCCCATCGTGCCCTTTTTCGGCAATGACGCGTTTACCGAGCTGAATCCGGCCCGCCGTATCCCGGTGCTGATTGACGGCGACAACACCGTGCTGGATTCCAGCGTCATTATCGAGTACCTCAACGAACAGTACCCGGAGCCGCCCCTGCTGCCGACCGCTGCGGCCGACAGAGCCCGCGCCCGCTGGCTGGAGGAATATGCCGACTCGGTGATGGGAGAGGTGTTTATCTGGCGCTACTACAATCAGGTGGTGATCAACCGATTTGTGTGGGGGAACAGTCCTGATGAGGCCGTTCTGCGGCAGACTGCAGAGCAGGACTTGCCCCAGGTCTTTGACTTCCTTGAGAGCCAGCTACCCGAGACGGGGGCGGTGCTGGGTGCGCTGTCGACCGCGGATATCGCGCTGGCGTCGTTTTTCCGGAACCTGCAGTTTGCCCGCTACCCCTTTGATGAAGCGCGTTGGCCACGCACGGCGGCGTTTGTGACCCGGACCCTGGCGTTGCCCTGCTTCTCGGCCCTGCGGCCTTATGAGGAACTTTGTATGCGCACCGCCATTCCTCAGCACCGCGAGGCCCTGCAGGACGCCGGGGCGCCCATCAGCGCCCAGAGCTATGGCAGCGAACGCCCCCGAAAAGGCATCCTGAGCGTATGACCGCCCCTGAGGTTCTGCTGGTCTACGACAAGGAGTGCCCGGCTTGTGATAACTATTGCCGGGTGGTGCGAATCCGCAAGGACATCGGTACCTTGCGGCTGGTGGATGCGCGGGAAGACAGCGAGGTAATGGCTGAAATTACCGCACGGGGCCTCGATATCGATCAGGGCATGGTGCTGAAACTCGACGGACAGCTGTACTACGGCGCCGATGCCATTCATGCGCTGGCGTTGATCAGCAGTCGCTCCGGTGTGCTCAACCGGTTGAATTACTGGATGTTCCGGTCGCCCCGGTTGTCAGCGGTGGCTTATCCCATCCTGCGATGGGCTCGTAACCTGCTGCTGAAACTGCTGGGCAAGCGCAAAATCAACAACCTGAAACAGCCGGGCAACGAGCGGTTTTGACCTTGGGGCGTTCCCCGGTATCCTGAGCGCCCCAGACATTGACCCGGCGAAGCCATGACTGTTACCCCCTTCCAAGCCCTTACCTGCCCACTGGATGGCGACCCCCTGTCCCGTGAGGGTGTCAGCTGGCGGTGCCCGGCTGGCCATAGCTTTGACCAGGCCCGCCAGGGCTATCTCCATCTCCTGCCGGTGCAGAACAAGCGTTCCCGCGACCCCGGTGACAGCAAGGACATGGTGGCGGCCCGGCGTCGCTTTCTCAATGCCGGTCATTACCAGCCGATTGCCGAAGCGGTGAACCGACGGGTGCTGGCGGCCACACCCGATAACACCCTGAGCTGTCTCGATGCCGGTTGTGGCGAAGGCTATTACCTGCGACAGCTGGCCGAAGCCGCGGAAAGCGGGCCCGAACTGGCGCTGCTGGGGCTGGATATCTCCAAGTGGGCGGTGCTGGCGGCGGCAAAACAGGACAAACGCACCGCGTGGGTGGTGGGCAGTAATGCCAACCTGCCGGTGGAAGCGGCATCCCTGGACCGGCTGTTGTGCCTGTTCGGTTTTCCGGTGTACCAGGAGTTTGCCCGGGTGCTGAAGCCTGGTGGCTTGCTGGTTCAGGTGGATGCGGGCCCGGATCATCTGAGGGAGCTGCGGGAGATTGTCTACCCAGAACTCAGGTCGAAACCGGCTGTGGATAATGTCGAGCCGGAAGGGTTTCGGCTCACCAGCACAGAGATTGTACGCTTTGATCTGACACTGACCGACGCTGGCGCCATTGCCGATTTGCTGGCGATGACTCCCCACCTGTACCGGGCGAAACCAGAAGGAAGGGCGAGGGCGGCGGCGTTGACGGAGCTGACCGTCACCGTGGAGGTGCGGCTGACCTGCTGGCAGCGGCACCCGACACAGACGGGCTGAGCCATGGTAATCTGGCAGGATGCAGCCTGAGTAAAGGATGAGCCGACCATGATGGATTCAAATAAGCCGGTGTTCTGGCGTGACGATCGCATGCCCCATGTGGAGCTGCGCAAAGTCCAGGACGGTCGTAAGGTCTGTTATGCCCCCCACAGTCATACCCAGTGGTCCATCGGGGCCATCACTGGTGGCGAGAGTACGTTTGTCTATCGGGACGACCGCTACCATGTCCGTACCGGCACCCTAGTGCTGATGAACCCGGACTGGGTCCACGCCTGTAACCCCATTGATGACCAGCCCTGGTCCTACCTGATGTTGTATGTGGATACCGACTGGCTGACCCGGTTACGGGTTGATGCGGGCGTGCTCGGTACCGCCGAATGGCAGGATATCGCCACCCCGATGGTCACCGCGCCGCTGTGGTATGAAGGTTATTGCCAGATGGCGGATTGCCTGTTGGACCCGCAGCGGGACCTGCTGGACAAGCAGACCGAAGTGGTGGAATACCTGTCCGGTTTGATGCAGGAACTGGCCGGGCAGCCGGTTCAGTCATCGGCCAGGACCCCGGAAGGGATCTTGGCGCTGGCGACGTATCTCGACGAGAATGTGGCCGAGGAGGTCTCTCTGGATGCGCTGTGTGAACGTTCAGGGTACAGCGCCAGCCATCTGATTCGGGCCTTTCGCCAGCACTTCGGGCTCACGCCCCACGCCTACCTGATCAATCGCCGGGTCCAGCTCGGGCAGCAGGAGCTCAAACGTGGCACCCCCATTGCGGAAGCGGCACTGAACGCCGGTTTTACCGACCAGCCCCACTTCCAGCGCACCTTCAAACGGCTGGTGGCGGCCACTCCGAATCAATACCGGCAGTCGGTACTCAAACGGTAGTGGCCGCCGGGCAGCTTACTGCAAGCGGACCGCCCGGATGGTGCGCAGCTCGACCGGAACATCCATCACGCCGCCATAGAGGTGGCGGCGCAGCTGAAGGTTGCCACCGCTGACGGACTGGATACGACCATCCAGGATACGGCCGTCTGTCAGGGTCAGCACCACCGTTTTATTGAGGTGCTGGTTCAGGGTGCTGACGGTAATCGCGGCCGGTCCGGTGGAGGCGGCTGCAGGCGCAGGGGTGGCCTCGCGATCACTTGGGTTGTTGGCGGTTGCGGTGGTTTCCGCGTTCTCACTATGCTCTGCCGTCGCAACGGTGAAGGCTGCCAGCGGCTGGTTATCACTGCCAATTTTCGGGTTGAGGCGCTGGGTCAGGTATTCCGGATTGGAACTCAGATAGTTGTCGTCCATATCCAGGGGCGGGTAGGGCTCGATCTCCAGGGTAATGGTGTTGCCAGGATTGTCGATGTAGTCCTCATAGACGGAATGGACATTGTCGCTTGGGAGCAGTGCCAGCTTGTTGGTCCAGACGTTGCGCCAGGCGGCCAGGTGATGGTCGCGGTAGGCTGCACTGTCCAGACCGGTCTTGCGGGCGCAGAAATCGCGGGTACGCATCATGTAGCCATCGTCGCGGTAGCTGATGCGGGCAGACACCAAGCGGACTGACTCGACCAGTTCCGGAGAGAAGGTCAGGTGATTTACGGTCAGGCTCTGGCTGAACACGGTATCCAGGTGAATGGCGCCCTGATCCTCTGATTCCAGGTTGCCATTCAGGAACAGGCGTGCGCCACCCTGATCAAGCCGGTAGTCGAAATCCACGTTCCAGCGCATCTCGGTGTACCCCATGGCCTTCCAGTCCTGAACGCTGAAGAAGCGCTGGTCCCCGCAGCCGATGGCTTCGAAGTGGCGAAGCGGGTTGTCGTTCTGGCCCTGTTCGGCAGGGTTACCGCTCTCGCCGAGCAGGGTATCCAGATCCACCGCCATACCGTCGATCCGGACATGGAGTTTTTCCGGAATCTGGCGCTGCTCGACCTGGCTGGTGAAGTTGAGCAAATCCAGCGGGTTGCCGGTGCCCAGGGCGACCTGATCAATGCTGAGCTTATCGCCAGTGGGGCTGAGGAAGGTCAGACCGCTGACCTGAAGGTCGCCGTTGGGGGCGATGGATACGCCTTCGTAGATCAGCCGGGCGCCCATCATTGCCATGGCGGCGTTGGCGTTATCCAGGCCTTCTTTGACGGAGCTGGTGACCTTGTAATAGGCCAGGCCCAGCCCAGCGACAAGGGTGACAACAACAACGAGCAGAATGCGCTTCATGGGACTCCTTTCTCAACCGTTTCCTGAGTGAATATGTCGCCTTATCTTACTCAATTTTCCGGAAACGTCGATAAAGAGTGGGGCAGGTTGTTGAGAAATAAAGTGAAATCATAGCAGCCTGTGGAGAGTGTCACGGTGAGAGGCCGCTATCAACGAGGTAAAGGCAACTGGCCGCAAGTAAGACCGCCAGTATCCGGTTAACGGAGCGCAGGACCACCGGTCGTTGGACGTAGCGGCGCAGGAATGCACCGGCATAGACCCAGGTACCCAGGGATAGCCAGCAGATGGGCAGGTACACCGAAGCAAACAGCGTGACCTGAGACAGGTTGTTGCCATCGGTGTAGGCGGCTATGCCAGAAGCCGAAGCCAGCCAGGCCTTGGGGTTTAGCCATTGCATCAGGGCGCCGGTCATGAAGCCGGGAGCCTGGCTGCTGTCGCTTGTGGATAACTCCCCGTTATCGAATGCCAGCCGGTAGCTCAGGTAAAGCAGGAAGGCGACTCCCCCCCAGCGCAGCAGGTCCTGCAGGCCGGGCACCAGTGCCAATAGCGAATACAGTCCCATGCCGACGGCGATGAACAGGGCAATAAACCCCAGGGTAGCGCCGGTGACGAAAATCAGACCCTGGGACAGGCGGTAGCGGGTACCGCTGCTCAGGCACATCAGATTCACCGGACCTGGTGAAATGGACGCCGCAAGGGCAAATGCCGACATCGGCAAAATCATGGACAGGCTCATGGTCATCCTCCTTACTGGCCATGGCCGAAGTCTGCAGCAGTGGTTGGGTGGGGTATTGAATAAAATTGCGGTACTGGTGATGAACGGTCCGTTTTTGTACCTACAGCCCTGAAATAGGTTTGAGTTTTGTCGTTTGCCCTGATGATATGTGCCTGTTTTTCATGGCATTTGTCTGATTTTTGATCAGACTGGCCGGTTGTTGAAAAGACTCAGGACCCAATTATGCGCTGCACAGTCACAGCCTTGACCGCCTCGGCTATCCTGTCTGCCACTGCCCTGCCGGTGATGGCCGATACCGAAACCCTGTTCTATTGCATCACTGAAGACAGCAAGGAACTGCGCCTGCTTGCCGACGGCGACACACTGATCTACCAGTACGGTGATGACATCGACACGCCGGAACTGGAACTGAGTCGCCAGCGTGATGAAGTCGGAGTCCAGAACGTGCTGCTGCCAGGGCCCGCCTGGCAGCAGAGCTTGACGTTCAGTAATGGCCAGTACGACTACCAGATTATGGTCGAGGCCCATCGCCCGATGGAAGGTGACTATCGGGATTTGGCGGGGGTGCAAGTGTCTTTGAACAAGTCTATGTTGGCAGACAAGAACTGCACCCCCAAGAACATGGTCCAGAGGCTTCTGGTCGTCGAGGGCATTCGCCCCTGGGGTTACGTTCCGGACCAGGAATCCGGTCGCTAACGGGGGCATGACAGGTATGAAACGACCGCTATGGAATGCTTTGGTCTGGGCTGCATTGGTTACGGCCACTCCGGTGCTGGCTGCTGATGAGCCTTTGTTCTATTGCATGACCGACGACGACAAGGCGCTTCGGGTACTCGAAGACGGCAATGAACTGGTCTATCAGTTTGGCGCGGATCTGACCGCACCCGAGATGGAACTGCGTCGTCCACGTTCCGAGGTCATTGTCCGTAATGTGCTCAAACCGGGGCCGATCATGACTCGGTCACTGAGCTTCACAAACGGGATTTACCGTTATGCGGTGGAAGTTCATGCCGTTCGCATCCCGCTCAAGTACGACCACGATGAGGGCGGTGTCGAGGTGTATCACGGCACCACCGGTTTGGGTGGGCCTCATTGTGCCGGGGGCGTTCAGCAACGGATCTTGTATATCCAAGGGTTGCCTCCGGAGGCCGTTCCGGTGGCGGACTGACGGGGGCAGCATTGGATGGCCTGAGGGTGTATGGTGATCCTGTTGGGGTAATCCGGGGAGGGCTGCCGGTTGGACAGATCGGATGCTCGGTTGAGACGGTGTGGGCTTTGGGGCGGCTTTGCCATAGGGGTGGCTGCCCTGATGGGAGCTGGTTGTGTCGGCAAAGACATATCGTCCTTGGCGGACGAACAGCGCCGATACGAATGCCGCTTCGTTACGCCCCCGGAGGCCTACCTTCAGTGCCTGAAATATGGACCCGAACCCTGGCCGGAGCGAACGCTTCCGCGGATGCCAGCCGGTCGGTCAGATATCGAATAGGTATTTCCTATCGGTCGCCTAAAAACTATCAATTTGAGCCTTTTCTGATAACCGCCTAAGGTTAGAACCCAAGTTAACCAACCAACCTGACTAATCGGAGTTATTGGACATGGGTATCATCAACAGCGAAATCAAACCGTTCAACGCCACTGCCTTCAAACAGGGTGAGTTCGTTGAAATCTCTGAAGCCAACGTTAAAGGCAAGTGGGCCGTTTTCTTCTTCTACCCGGCTGACTTCACCTTCGTTTGCCCGACTGAGCTGGGCGACGTTGCTGACAAGTACGAAGAGCTGCAGAAGCTGGGCGTGGAAGTGTTCTCTGTGTCTACCGACACCCACTTCACCCACAAAGCGTGGCACGACACTTCCGACACCATCGGCAAGATCAACTACTACATGGTGGGCGACCAGACCGGCACCATCACCAACAACTTTGGTGTGATGCGTGAAGGCCAGGGCCTGGCAGACCGCGCCACCTTCCTGATCGATCCGGATGGCGTGATTCAGGCCATGGAAATCACCGCCGAAGGTATCGGCCGTGATGCAGACGACCTGATGCGTAAGGTCAAGGCTGCCCAGTACGTTCGCAACCATCCGGGTGAAGTGTGCCCGGCCAAGTGGAAAGAAGGCGAGGAGACTCTGGCTCCTTCCCTGGACCTGGTTGGCAAGATCTAAGGCGGGTTTTAATACTGCCTTGCAAGGAGGGCCCGCAGCGCGGGCCCTTTTTTGTGGCGCCACGAACTTCTATAGATAATTGCTATGGTATTTTTTGCGTCAATTAATTAGATCAAATAGAAGTGGCGCCGTATCCTAGTCACAACTTCAAGGTACTGACCATTTTCACGACCGTATCCAGCGGATGCGGACCGCTATATAAGGGGACAACGACATGTTGGAAGCCAATCTCAAGGATCAACTGAAAGCCTATCTCGAGAACGTCAAACAGCCTATTGAGCTGGTTGCTGCACTGGATGACAGTGACAAGTCCCGGGAACTGCATACCCTGTTGCAGGAGATTGCCTCCCTGTCCGGGCAGATTACTGTGCGTGAAGACGGGGACACCGACGTACGCCGTCCCTCCTTTGCCATCAACCGGGTGGGTACCGACATCGGGGTTCGTTTCGCGGGCATTCCCATGGGTCACGAGTTCACCTCGCTGGTGCTGGCGTTGCTGCAGGTTGGGGGGCACCCCTCCAAGGCGGCACAGGCACTGATTGAGCAGGTGCAGGGCCTGGACGGTGAGTTCGAGTTTGAAACCTACTTCTCCCTGTCTTGCCAGAACTGCCCGGACGTTGTGCAGGCGCTGAACCTGATGAGCGTACTCAACCCGAACATCCGGCACACCTCGATCGACGGTGCCCTGTTCCAGGATGAGGTGGAGCAGCGGGAAGTGATGGCGGTACCGAGTGTGTACCTTAATGGCCAGCCCTGGGGCCAGGGCCGCATGACCCTGGAAGAGATCGTCGCCAGGCTGGATACCAACTCTGACGCTCGCGAGGCCGAGAAGATCAACGCCAAGGCACCGTTTGAAGTGCTGGTGATCGGTGGTGGTCCGGCCGGCTCCGCAGCGGCCATCTATGCGGCCCGTAAAGGCATCGCAACCGGTATCGCCGCTGAGCGTTTCGGTGGCCAGGTCGGCGACACCATGGGTATCGAAAACCTGATCTCGGTGCCCTATACCGAGGGTCCGAAACTGGTGGCGGCGATGGAACAGCACGTTGCTGAGTATGAAGTGGATGTGATGAACCTGCAGCGCGCCGAAAAGCTCATACCGGCGGCACAGCCCGGTGGCTACCACGAGGTTCGTCTGGCCAATGGTGCAACGCTCAAGTCCCGTAGCGTGATCCTGTCCACCGGAGCCCGGTGGCGTCAGCTGGGTGTTCCCGGTGAAGCCGAGTACCGCAACAAGGGCGTGGCTTACTGCCCCCACTGCGATGGCCCACTGTTCAAGGGCAAGCGGGTGGCGGTGATTGGCGGCGGAAACTCAGGCGTTGAGGCCGCCATCGACCTGGCCGGTATTGTCGGCCACGTCACCCTGATTGAATTCGGTGACCAGATGCGGGCCGACGAGGTGTTGCAGAAAAAGCTGCGCAGCCTGCCCAATGTGGACATTCGCGTGTCGGCCCAGACAACGGAGATCCTCGGTACCGATGGCAAGGTCAGTGGTCTGAGCTACACCGACCGCGCCAGCGGTGAAAGCCATCAGGTGGAACTGGAAGGGGTGTTCGTTCAGATCGGCCTGGTGCCTAACACCGAGTGGCTGAAGGGCGACCTGGAGTTGAGTCAGCACGGAGAGATCATCATCAACGATCGCGGCGAGACCTCTGTACCCGGGGTGTTCGCAGCCGGGGACGCGACCACGGTGCCTTACAAGCAGATTGTGATCTCGATGGGTGAGGGCGCCAAGGCGGCGCTGAGTGCATTCGACTACCTGATCCGAAACTCGGCTCCAGAATAAGCGAGCGGCAAAAAGGGTGGCCCGGTATTACCCCGGACCACCAGAGGAGACGGTAATGCCTAGGAGGCTGGGCGTTACCGTCGTGGGGCAAGTAGCTTGAGGGTCACCGGGCGGCCTGTTCGTTGACGGCGTCGTGGGCCCGTTTGACGATGTAGCTGCGGACCTGCTCGATGTCCGCGTCGGTTAACAGGTCGTCGAATGCGGGCATGTAGGTGCCCGGGCGGCCATAGCGCACCGTTGGTTCGAAGCCCGCATGGAGCAGAGGGCTGTGGCGCAGGTCGGGGATGTCGTCCATCAGTCCGGCGACGGCACCTTCACCGTGACAGCGCATGCAGTACCGGTTATAGAGGGCGCGGCCTGAATCCACGTTCGCTGCGTCGGCGGTCTGCTCCGGAGGGCTCAGGGGTGGTTGTGGCCGGCGTTCTGGCACCGGTGGGTTGGCTGCCGTGCCGCCCAGCCGGAATGTGTAGATCCGGTTACTGTGGCGGGCCTGGTAGGCTGCTGCAAAGGGGCCGGCAATCCGGGACAGGGCCCCACCAACGCCGGTCAGCACACTCACATATTCCTCACCATCGATGGCATACACGGCCGGGGCTGCTACGATGCCAATGCCCACGTCATAGCTCCAGACCCTTTCACCGGTATCCGCCCGGTAGGCGTAAAGCTGGCCGGTGGGAGTCCCTTGGAACACCAGGTTGCCTGCGGTGGTGACGGTGCCGCCATTCCATATGGTTGGGTACTCCACTTCCCAGGCCTTCTGCTGGGTGACTGGGTCCCAGGCCACAAGGCTGCCCTTGATCAGTGGCAGCACCTGCTGCAGCACCTCGGGGTCTTCCGGGAAATCCGGCCATTTCAGGCCAAGGTTGAAGACATTGCCTGGCCTGGCCTGATAGTTCTCGTCATCGCTGTACACCCAAGGCACCTGCTGGTGCGGAATGTATACCAGTCCGGTCTGGGGGTTGTAGCTCATCGGGTGCCAGTTGTGGGCGCCGAACGGCGACGGAAAGGCCAGCTGAGGGCCGTTGTCATAACGGGCGTTTTCGGTCTCCACAGGCCGGCCCGTGGTCATGTCGATATGGGACGCCCAGGTTACCTTGGTGAAGTTGTTGGCGGACAGCAGCTCGCCGGTATGGCGGTCAAGGACGTAGAAAAAGCCGTTCTTGGGAGCTTGCATAATCACTTCACGGGACTTGCCATCCAGTTCCAGGGTGGCCAGCACCAGCGGTTGGGTGGCGGTGTAGTCCCAGGACTCTCCGGGGGTGGTCTGATAGTGCCAGAGGTACTCTCCGGTCCTGGCGTTGACCGCCACAATCGAGGACAGGTAGAGGTTGTCACCACCTTCGGGGCTGCGGATACGCCGGTTCCAGGGCGAGCCATTGCCGGTGCCAAGGTAGATCACATCGGTCGTGGGGTCGAAGACCATGGAATCCCATACCGTTCCGCCACCGCCCTGTGTCCACCAGTCGCCACTCCAGGTTTCGGCGGCATCGGCCATGGCCTGGTTCTCGAAGCCCTGCTCAGGGTTGCCGGGTACGGTGTAGAAGCGCCACAGCTGTTTGCCATTCTCGGCATCATAGGCCGTGACGTAACCGCGCACACCAAACTCGGCACCACCATGGCCAATGATGACGCGGCCATTGGCTACCCGCGGCGCGCCGGTGATGGTACGCCGGGCGTTGTTGTCCTCGTTGGTGTCCTCTTCCCAGACCACGGCACCGGTTTGGGCATCGAGGGCGATCAGGCGAGCATCGAAGGCGCCGACGTACACCTTACCCTGGTACACCGCAAGGCCGCGGTTGGTCACCCCGCAACAGCCGCGGGCACCGGCCTCGGCGTTCACCCGGGGATCGTAGGTCCATAGCGGTTTACCGGCCACCGCATCCAGTGCATAGACTTTGCCCCAGGGGCCGGTGATATACATCACGCCATCCACCACCACCGGAGTGGCGGAGCCTCCCTGTTTTGAGCCCATGTCATAGACCCAGGCCAGACCCAGGTCCGCCACATTGTCGGCGCTGACCTGGGTGAGCGGGCTGAAACGTTGCTCCTCGAAGGTTCGACCCACCCCCAGCCAGTTCTGGGGCTCCTGGTCTGCCTGTCGCCAGCGGGTGTCGGTTACACCAGCGGGGGCGGCGATCGTATTGCCATTGCTGGTTGTGGTTTGCTGTTCGGCGACCGGGCTGCAACCCACTGCAAGGGTAAGTGAAAGCAGGCTGGCGACTGGCCATAGTCGTGCTGTTCTTGTCATTGTTTTTACCTCGTTGTTGACCGGGGATAGCGTCAGTGACCGGCTGCCGCCGTTCGGTTCATATTGATCACTTTCAGGGTGGTGAACTCTTCAAGCCCCTGCTGTCCCCACTCGACCCCGATACCGGACGCCCGGGTGGTGGGCATCGGAATGTGAGGCCCAAAGGCGCAGTGCTGGTTGATCCATACCGTGCCGGTATCCAGCTGGTTAGCCACCGACTCGGCGCGGGCCAGACTGGATGACCACACCGAGCCGCCAAGGCCGTAGGGAGAGCGGTTGAGGCTGGCAACAACCTGGTCTAGGTCGCTGTAGCGCACGATGGGCAGGAGAGGGCCAAAAGCTTCCTCATCGACCACCGGATTGCCGTCTTTGATGTCTCTCACCACCGTCAGCGGGATGACGAAGCCTGGCTGGTCTGGCACCTCGCCACCGGCGATGATGGTGCCGTGGCGCCTGGCTTCGTGCAGGTAGCCGCAAACCTTGTCGAACTGAGCACGGTTCTGCACCGGCCCGTACTGACTGGCGGGGTTCATACCATTGCCCACCACCGCGTTGGCCGCGAGAGTAGCAATGGCGTCGCAGAACGGATCGTAAATGCTGTCGGGCACATAGACGCGCTTGATGGCCACACAGACCTGGCCGCTGTTGATGAAGGCGGCGCTGAAAATACCCTCGGCCACGGAGGCGACATCAACGTCGTCCAGTACAAGTGCGGCGTCATTGCCGCCAAGTTCCAGGGTGAGTCGCTTGAGCGTGGCAGCGGCGCTGGACATCACCGCCTTGCCGGTCTCGGTGGAACCGGTAAAGGAGACTTTCCGGATATCCGGGTGCCGGGTCAGCACCGGCCCGAGATCGTTATTGTCGGTGATGATGTTGACCACGCCCGGGGGGAAGATATTCAGGATGGCTTCACCGAGTTTCAGGGTTGCCAGCGGGGTAGTCGGTGCCGGCTTCAGCACCAGTGTATTACCGGCGAGAAGGGCTGGTGCAATCTTGTAACAGGCAATCAGGAGCGGGAAATTCCAGGGCGTGATGGCGGCGACCACACCCAGTGGGCGGCGTTGCAGTTCAACGTGCTGCTGGTCGTTATCAATCAATCGCTCGGAGTCCAGCCGCATGTCCGCAATGGTGCGGCAAAACGCCTGGGCGTAATCGACCTCTGCCCGCGCCTGGGCCAAGGGCTTGCCCTGCTCGCCAGTCAACAGCAGCGCCAACTCTTCCTTGTGGATTTGAAGGGCGTTGGCCATGAGGATCAATTGCACACGGCGTTCTGCAATGGGTGTGCGGCTCCACGAGGGGAAGGCTTGCTTAGCCGCCTGAACAGCCTGCTCCAGTTGTTCTATGGAGGCCTTTGGACAGTGCGCAAGCACGCTTTCGTCGGCAGGGTTGATTACCTCGATGGTTTCCCGGGCCGGCACCAGCCGACCGTTAATGAGCAGCCTGAAATTTTGCATGGTGAGTTCTCCTTGGGGGGCTTGGCTGGCCTTACAGCCCGAACAGGTGAAGGAAACGGAGCTGGAAGGCGTTGAGTTCAGGGCCGTAATCGCTGACGTCCAGGTCTCTCACGTATTGGGCCTGAAACTGCAACTTGCCGGGCACCAGCCAGTGGTTGAGGCCGACAGTGATGGTGGAGGTGTCGACCTCGTTGCCCATGGCTACCCCGTCCAGATGGGTTTCATCACCGCTGCGCCAGCTGTAGCGCAGGCTGGGGTAGGTGGTGGGGGTGAGGTCATAGGACAGCATGGCCTGAACCTGGTAGGCCTCGTCCTGCTTCAGGCGATTGCCTCCCAGAGGGTCGGAGTTGGTGCCGTACCATTGCACGTCGGCGACGAGATCCAGGGCGAGCTTCTCGGTTAGCCGGGTCATATAGCCCGCCTGCAGAATATAGCTCCAGCGATTGGTGCCAAGGTTGACCGCCTTGTCGGCGTCGTATTCGCCAGTGGGAGCGATCACATAAGGGGTGATTCCGAAGTAACTCTGTTTTTCCGGATCTTCATGGAGCCAGACGGTTGCTGCGAAGATGGCGTCGCCCATGCCTGAACTGGAGTCATCCAGCAAGCCAATTTCCTGGGTGCCGAAGGGCACCAGCACCTGGGGATCGACCGTCAGGCCCATCACCTTGGTAAAGTGAACGTAGCGATAGATACCGATCGTGGCATCAAGATCCAGGTCGTCGGTTACTGACTGGCCGTTGACGTTCAGGTCATCGGCAGACAGTTGGCGGGCATACAGGACGTTGAGGTTGGCGCCTTCCGGCAGGGCGGTGTAGTCCCTGGGATCGACATCGATGGCCAGGCTACTCGCAGGTGTCAGCAGGGGCAGGGTCGCAATGGCGCAGCAAAGGTTACGGACAGATGTGTTCATTGTGATTCACCGTTGTTGTTATTGGGGTGACCGGAATCATTGATTCTGGCGGTCTGCCCCGAAACGTTAACAATGGCAATCGGTGAGGGCTTGCTGGTGGCGGACACCGGACTTGTGTCAGAACGACATAGCCGGTGTCAGCACCCTCAGTGTCCGGTCAAATGCTGTGTGCGGTACTGGGATGGCGGGACACCGTAGTAGTCCTTGAAGACCCGGCTGAAGTGCGCACAGTCCTTGAAGCCCCAGTAAAAAGCCACCGAGGTAACGTCCACATGGGCCAGCCTGGGATCAGTGAGGTCGCTGGCGCAGGCGCACAGGCGGTGTTCACGTATCAGTTTGTTGAATGACGTACCGAGGGTCTTGAAGATCCTCTGCAAGTGGCGGGGCGAGATGCCCAGATGGTCTGCCACCGTCTTCGTGGTGATGGCTTCATTGCGGAGATTGCGTTCAATGAACGTCATCGCTTTCTGCAGGTAAATGGAATGGTATTCCTTGGCCCGGTCACGGGTTTGGGTAAACAGGGGTTGTACCAGGCTAAGCACGGCGTTGAGCAGGCAGTCTTCGGTGTTTCCTGACGGGCTGGTATGTCCGACGACGGCGGTCTTTTGCAGCAGCGGCGTGACCAGAGAGGCGAGGTCGGTTTCCGCGGATACTTTTTCGGCTGTCAGAATCCGGGTGTGGCGCCAGTTGCGCAGGGCCATCTCACGGGGAATATGGAAACAGTATTGGTAGCCATGATCCGGGTACTCGATGGAGAAAGGCTGGTTGGAATCAAGCAGCACCAGGTCGCCTCGGCGCATGGCGGCCTGGCTGTGGCGCTGCTGCACCCGGGCGGAACCGTCACGCTGGTAGATGAGGTAGAAATACTGGTTGTCGCGGTTGTCCGCGTCGTGGCGTTGCCGTTGCAGGGTCAGCCCACTGGCCCGTAGCTTGGTGAATTCCATGCCGTAGGAGCAGAACCGGCGAATCTGGCCATCAAAGAGCTCGCGGTTCCGCACTTGGGTGCAAAGGCCGCCCACCGCTGTAGCAATGGACTGGTTCCAGGTTTCGACACGCTGATCTATGGTACTGACGCTTGTTGTTTTTATCATCGCAGCCTCGTTGCTTTTACGATGGTACTTCGCGCATGACTCCGTGCTTGTCGCTGAAAACCTCTTTTACCGACATGAAGTTGCAGTTACGAAGTATCCCGTCATAGTAATCGGGGCAGTCGAGCCTGTCACCTGGCTCGGGGCGGATGTCGCTGTCAGTCAACCGGGATGTCCGTTAAAGGCAAGCCTGTGCTTGCCTTTTTCAGTGGATCTTCAGTTTTCCGGTTGCTGGAGCTGCTGCAGGAACCCTTTAAGCTCCTGTTCCATGTCCGCCACGCGCTGCTGCCATTCGGCCTTGTAGCCAGCGAATTCGTTACCGAGGCGGCTCAGGTCGAGCTGAGTCTCTGCTGCCACCTGTGTGCTTTCGGCCACGGCCTGCAGGTTGGGTTCGTCCAGCTGCTGTTTTTGCTCGTCGAGCCGGATCACTGCCTGGTTGAGGGTGCGGCGATCATTGGGGGCTGCCGACGGGTTTTCTTTCAGAGCCTCCTCAATGGAGCGGGACAGGTCGTCCAGGTGCTGCTCCAGCTGTTCGCCGTATTGCTCCAGCAGAATCGAGAAGCGTTCGTTGGCCTGTTGGGCCTGCTGTTCCAGCTCCTGCGTCATGCGTTCGATGTCTACGGCCATCTGGTCGGATTCCCGGGCCCAGCGGGCCTGCAGATCCTGCCCCAGCTGTTCCAGCTTGCCGAGCATGTTGCCGAACAGTGGTTGCTGGTCCAGGGCGTCACCGGTGCGGTAATAGTCCACCAGCCATTCATCGTCTTTCTTCACCAGGTAAGTGGTGGCCTCCAGGGCTTCGCTGTTGCCCTCAAGACCTTCAATAACGGTATCGACAGACGCTTCGTTGCCATCGATGACCACCCGTCCCCACTGGATGTCCACACCCTGCCAGTCGCGTTCGAAACTGTCGAAGGCGGCATCGTTGACGAGGGTGGAGTAACCGTTGGCGTCTGAGGCGTTGCCGTCGATGACGGATTGCCAGAAGGCCTGGCTGACCTCCTCCGGGGTTTCCGGGCCTGAACAACCGGTGATCAGCAGGGAACCGGCCAGAACCGCGGTGAATAAGTGATGCTTGGTCATGGAATGCGATCTCATCAGTAACGTTTACCCCAAATCGTAACCGATTTGATGATGACCCGGGGTATCACTTGGTTACAGGGCTTTCATTTGAGACAGACCAAGGGCAATGAAAAAAATGTGCTGGCATTGTCGATTGCAGTGGCGCTGGAACGACTAACCTATCGAAACCCAGTCACAATCACGGAGAGACGATCATGAAATTCATGTTGATTCGCAAAGCGGATGATCAGACAGAGCAGGGCGTCATGCCATCGGAAGGCTTGTTGCAGGCCATGGTTGACTACAATGAACGGATGGTGAAAGCCGGGGTATTCGTTACTGGGGATGGGCTGAAACCCAGCTCTGATGGTTATCGCATCGAGTTTACCCATGGCCGGCCCCAAGTGATTGCCGGCCCTTTTACTGAGCCTGCAGGCCTGGTGGCCGGCTATACGGTGCTTGAGGTCGGATCGCCGGAGGAGGCGATTGAGTGGGCCCGACAATGGCCGGTTGAGGACAGCGACGGCAACGTCCGCCTGGAACTGCGCCGGTACTTCGAGCTGGACGATTTCGCACCGGGCGCAGCGATCGACAAACACCGTGAGCTTTGTGATCAGCTCAGCCGCCGACCGACGGCCGTCTGCAGTCATGTGACGTTTTCCGGCAACTGCCGTGAGGCCATGGCGTTCTATGCGGAGCTGATGGGTGGCGAGGTTCGTGCCATGCTGGCCTTCAGCGATACCCCTATGGCGGAAGAGGTTCCGGAGTCATTCCGGGACCGCATCTGCCACGCCGAGCTGGTGATTGGCAGCTACACGGTGATGGGGGCAGACACGATGGCGGCTGACATTATCGAGGATGGATACCAGGCACCGGCAGGCCATGACCTCTGTTTGCAGTTCGACGATGTGGCTCAGGGGGAGCAGATCTTCCAGGCCCTCGCCCAGGGCGGTACGGTGCGGATGCCGTTCGAGGAAACCTTCTGGGCTCAGGGCTTCGGGATGGTTGTGGACCGGTTTGGGGTCGGGTGGATGATCAACTGCGGCATCAAGACGTCAGCAGACTGCCCGTCACAGTAGTCCGTGGTGGTATCTTTTGGCTTGAGGGTAATAACAGGGACAGGACTGCTTCATTCATGGATCTTGAAGACGACTACCGGCGTTACTCGCGGCGTGTGCTGGCCACCTTGATTCGGCTGGTTGGGGATTTTGACCTCGCGGAAGAGGTGATGCAGGAGGCATTTTTGGCCGCATCGCTCCAGTGGCCGGTGGACGGTGTACCTGACAAGCCGCTGGCCTGGCTGATTCGCTGTGGTCGTAATAAGGCGATTGACCAGATCCGCCGCCGGCAGACGGCGGATCACCATCGCCTGTTGATTCAGGCGGAAGCCAGCGAAGCCGTACCGGACACGAGCGCTGCACTGGACGCGCTGCCGGATGACCCCTTGCGGCTGATCTTCACCTGCTGCCACCCGACGTTGTCCGAGGAAGCTCAGCTGGCGATGACCTTGCGGGAAATGTGTGGGCTGACTACCGAGCAGGTAGCACGGGCGTTGTTGCAGAAGCCGGCCACCATTGCCCAGCGGATTGTCCGGGCTAAACGCAAGATCCGTGACGCCGGTATTCCCTATGAAGTGCCTGAGGGCAGACAGCTGCCGCAACGACTGCGTTCGGTTCTGCGGGTCATCTACCTGCTGTTCAACGAGGGCTATGGCACCAGTGACGGCGACCGGCTGCTGGACGCCAGCCTGAGTGGTGAAGCGATCCGTCTGGCGGAAACCCTGACTCAATTGCAGCAGGATAGCGAGGTGTTCGGGTTGCTGGCCCTGATGCTGTTGCATGATGCCCGTCGTTTGGCGCGACAGAACCAGGCCGGGGACCTGGTGACCCTGGAGGATCAGGACCGAAGCCTCTGGAACCGTTCGCAGATTGAGCGGGGCACGGACTGGCTGATGCAGGCGTTACAGCGTCCACCGGTGGGGCCCTATACCCTGCAGGCGGCGATTGCCGCGGTTCATGCTGAGGCACCGCAGCCTGCAGACACCGATTGGCCCCAGATTGTCGGGCTCTATGACGTGCTTTATCGGCAGGAGCCCTCCCCGGTGATTGCCCTTAACCGTGCGGTGGCGGTTGCCATGCGCGATGGCCCGGCGGCCGGGCTGGCACTGCTTGATGGGCTGGCGGGTCAGAAGCTGATCCAGTCTTACCACCTTTACCACGCCGCCCGGGCCGATCTGCTGCGCAGGCAGGGCGATAGCCGGGAGGCCGCCAAAGCCTATCAGCGGGCGCTGACCCTGACCCGGCAGGCGCCGGAACGGCGCTTTCTGGAACGGCGGCTGGCTGAACTGGGGTTGGGAGGCTCTGAAGAAATAAGTTGAGGGTGGTGTCGAAATGGCGGTGTCCGGCACGACTTACTGGAAACTGTTGTCATACAAGGAGGCTTGAACCATGAAATACCTGGCCCTGGTGTACTACCAGGAAAGCATCATCAACGCCATGTCGGACCAGCAATGGCATGACCTCAACCAGAAATGCATCGGCTGCGTCGAGCGCCTGAGTGAACAGGGCCACTTCCTCGCCGGCCAGGCCCTGCAGCCGGTTGAGATGGCAACCACGGTCAGGGTCCGGGACGGAGAAGTGCTGGTGTCTGACGGCCCATTTGCTGAAACCAAGGAGCAGCTGGCTGGTTTTTATCTGCTGGATGCTCGTGACCTCAATGAAGCTGTCCAGCTGGCCAGCCGCATCCCACCGGCACAACTCGGCAGTATTGAGGTGCGGCCGATCCGGGAACTACCGCCCAAAGATTGAAGGAGGAATAGACCATGTCTTACGTTGATGGTTTTGTTGCTGCAGTACCGACGGCCAATAAGGCCGCCTACATTGAGCATGCCCGCATTGCGGCCGGGGTTTTTCGTGCCCATGGGGCACTTGAGGTGGTCGAGTGCTGGGGCGATGACGTGCCGGAGGGCACGGTCACCTCGTTCCCGATGGCTGTGAAGTGCCAGCCGGAGGAGACGGTGGTGTTTTCCTGGATTGTCTGGCCATCCCGGGCGGTGAGGGATACCGGTTTACCAAAAGTCATGGCCGACCCGCGTCTGCAGCCGGATACCAACCCCATGCCGTTTGATGGCAAACGAATGATCTTTGGCGGATTTGACATGGTGGTTCAGGAGAGCTGAGCGCAGCAAGCTCGGAATTGTCCGAGAGGGTGAGCCGGGCTCCGACACCCGTCTGGAGCCTGGGTCACCGTAGGGGTCAGAAGGTGAAAGCCGCACCGACGGAGAAATAGTCGATATCCACCTCATCAAGGTCGAACAGCTCGTACTCGGCCCGAACCTGGAAGGACATCAACTGAAACTTGGCGCCAATCCCATACAAGGGGTCTGTGCCGTCATCGGAACCGCTACCAACACTGCCGTCGATATCGCCGTCCCAGTCAATGGCGCCGACTTTGGCAAACAGGCCCACTGGCCCGAGGTTGACTCCGGCCAGTCCGGCCAGGGTCCAGCCGGTCACCTCCAGGTCGTTGCCGCCTACGTTGTTGATCTTGCCGCCAAATTCGCCAAAGTCCACATAGGCGCCTTCAACGGCGACATCAACCAGGGGAACGAACCCAAGGTTGTAACCGGCAAAGATCTTGTAACCGGCATCATCGTCGTCGAAATCAACTTCACCCAGATCGGGGTCGTTGTCGCTGTAATCCAGCTGTGAAGAACCTACCGATGCACCAACGTACAGGCCACTGTCACTGCCTGCAAACACCGCACCGGACATCAGGAGAAACGTGAATGCTGTCATCGAACAAATGGATCGAATCATCAGCCTGGTCTCCTATGCCAAGTTGAGTCTAAAAAAGCCCTGAACTGGCCCTGTCAGAACAGCTACTGTGCCGTTCAGAGGCTTATTAACGTTTAGACTGTCGCTGAGCGTTTGTCCATTTCCCCGGTGGCTCGCAGACGCACCCGCTGCAACGTGCGGGATGAACGGAACCTGCTAAGTTATAGGAAACGCAACTGCGGAAGTGGGTGATTGCCATGGCTGACGACTCGGGGGCTAGCCAAACACCGGCCGATGTTGGTGACCGGATTTCGTCAAAACGGCTGATGGCCATTGTACTGGGCCCGGTCTTGATGCTGGTCCTGCTGGCAATTCCCGGGCCTCAGGCGCTGTCTCCGGAAGCCTGGCGGTTGGTGGCACTGGCGTCCTGGATGGTGGTCTGGTGGATGACGGAGGCGGTTCCAGTCCCGGTGACAGCGCTATTGCCAATCACCCTGATGCCGATGCTGGGCATCGCCGACCAGAAAGCGGTGGGTGCCAGTTACGGTAACCCGCTGGTGTTTCTCTTCCTTGGTGGCTTCCTCATCGCCGCAGCCATGCAGCGTTGGGGCCTGCACCGGCGGATCGCCCTGAGCATCGTCAAGGTGGTAGGCACCAGTCCCTCCGGCATTATTGCCGGGTTCATGCTGGCAACGGCGTTCCTTTCCATGTGGATTTCCAATACGGCGACCACCGTCATGATGTACGCCGTGGCCATCTCCATTGTCGAGTTCATGGCCAGTCGTACCGACGATCGCGCCCTGGCTCGCCGGTTTGGTATTGCCTTGTTGTTGGGGGTGGCCTACAGCGCTTCCATTGGTGGGGTGGGCACGCTGATTGGCACCCCGCCGAATACCTTGCTCGCCAGTTTCCTCAATGACAGCTACGGCATTCGCATCGATTTCGGTACCTGGATGCTGGTGGGCATTCCGCTGGTTGTGATCATGCTGCCGCTAACCTGGTTGCTGCTGTGTCGCGTGGTCTTCCCGGTGCGGGGGCTGGATCTGTCCGGTGCCGGTGGGTTGATCAAGCAGGAGCTGGACGCGCTCGGGCCTATGTCGAAAGGCGAAAAAATTGTCATGGTGGTGTTCCTGACAACCGCGGCCCTGTGGATGACCCGCAAGTTTCTTGTGGATATCACCGGGCTGCCCATCAGTGATACCTCCATTGCTTTGGCGTCGGCGACGGTGCTGTTTATGCTGCCCGCCTCCATCGAGAAAGGGCATTTTACGGTGGAGTGGTCGGCGGCGAAGATGGTGCCCTGGGGCGTGCTGCTGTTATTTGGCGGCGGTCTTGCCCTGGCGGCTGCGTTCAAGTCCACCGGTTTGGCGGAGGCCATTGGGGAGGGCGTCGGTGGCCTGTCGGGTATTGCCATTGGTTGGATAGTGTTGGCCACCATTGCGGCGATTATCTTCCTGACGGAAATCACCTCCAATACGGCAACCACGGCCACCTTCCTGCCGATTATGGGAGCGGTTGCCGTGGGCCTGGGTCAGAGCCCGATGGTGCTGGCGGTTCCGGTAGCCCTGTCGGCCTCGATGGCCTTCATGATGCCAGTCGCGACACCGCCTAACGCCATTGTGTTTTCCTATGAGGAAATGCAGATCGCCGACATGATGAAAGCGGGTTTCTGGCTGAACCTGCTTACCATTGCACTGGTCTACCTGGCCATGTGGACCCTGGTGCCATTGGTGTTTGAGCTCTCTCTGTAAGGGGACTGGGTGCCCTGCACGGTCACAGGCTCGACCCGTTCACGAACATACATTCCCTTACAAAAAAGCAGGCATCCAACGCTATCTCCCAAGTGCTCCAGTTCCTAAACTGGCACACTTACCCCAAGCTGAAGTGGACGGAGTTGTGGCTATCCAGTTCCTGTTGTCCCGTTTATTCAGCCTGCGCCTGTTACTTGTGATTCTTGCGGTTACCCTGGTGTTGTTACCAGGAGGGTTGCCTGGCTTTTCGCTGCCTGACCGGTTGCTCTTCGAGCTGACTCATCCGGCGGCGGCGCAGGCGATCGCGATGCCGACAACGGCAATGTCCGATGCGGCTTTCGCCGCCCTGGTACAGGATCAAGGCTTTGCTATTCCTGCCTGGAGCCCCTTGGCTGGTCAGGTCGGTGTGCTGTTGTGCCTGCTGTTCCTGGTGTGGCTGTTGCCGCAACTGGGCACCACCATGGCTACGCTGGCCACCTTTACCCTGCTGACCGCGCTTGTGGTCAGTCAGCTGGTGGTCATGCTGTACCAGTCGCTATGGCTGCCGTTGGGCCAGGTAATGACGTTCCTGGCCGCAGGCTTTATCACCATGCTGTTCTGGTTCCAGCCCCGCCGTATGATCCGGCGCCTCGAAACGACCGTGCGTGAGCGTAGTCTGCAACTTGGCCGGATGCTGCTAGACCAGGGCGATGCCGACGGCGCGCTGGCGGTGGTTGACGGGTGTCCCGTGGACGATGACTCCCTGACTTTGCGTTACGACGCTGGCATTCACCAGGAGCGTCGGCGTCAGTACGACCAGGCGCGTCAGACCTTTCAGGCCATTCAACACGACCGCAAACGCTATCGTGACGTGGCCGAGCGTCTTGAGGCAATCGCAAGGCTGACCGGCGAGGCGGCGGGTGCGACCGATTTTGAGGCGACCCGAACGCTGGTGATGCCGGAGCTGGCGGTCAGCCGGCCCACGCTGGGCCGCTATGAAATCCAGCGGGAACTGGGCCGGGGCGCCATGGGCGTAGTGTACCTGGGCAAGGACCCGAAAATTGCCCGCACCGTTGCCATCAAGACCCTGAGCTACAGCCAGTACGACCCCGGTGAACTGCCGGAACTCAAAGCCCGTTTCTTTCGTGAAGCGGAGGCTGCCGGCCGTCTCAACCACCCGGCGATCGTGACCGTTTTTGATGTGGGTGAGGAAGCGGACCTGGCCTTTATCGCGATGGATTTTGCCGCCGGCAAGCCGCTGAGCACCTATAGCCGGAGTGACTCTTTACTGCCGTTGCCGGTGGTGCTGACACTGATGGCGCAGGCCGCGGAGGCGTTGGACTACGCCCATAGCCAGAAGATCGTTCACCGGGACATCAAGCCGGCAAACCTGATCTACGATGCCGCCGGTGGCCAGCTCAAGGTCACCGACTTTGGTATCGCCAAGATCACCGATGATGCCCATACCCGCACTGGCAGTGTGATGGGAAGTCCCCTGTATATGTCGCCGGAGCAGCTCAAGGGGCAGAAGGTGACCGGTGCCTCGGATATCTACAGCCTCGGGGTGACCCTGTACAAGTTGGTCAGCGGCGAAACGCCCTACGCTGGTGACACCCTGGCCAACCTGACCTATCAAATCCTCAACAAACGCCCCCGCAGTGTGAAGACCTTTAACCCGGACCTGCCACCGGCGGTGGTCCGCTTGATCAACAAGGCCATTCAGTCTGACCCGGCCAAGCGCTTTGCCAGCGCAGGTGAAATGGCCCAGGCCCTGAATCGGGCGGCGAGCCGGGAAACCAGCAAGGGGGTGGCCGGATGAGCCTCAGTATTGCCGGAATAACCCATGTCGGCTGCCGTCGCAGCAGCAATCAGGACAGCGTGGGCTGGTACCAGTCCAGCGATGGCCAGCGCTTGCTGGGGGTGATTGCTGACGGTATGGGCGGCTATCAGGGCGGCGAGATCGCCAGCAGGATCGCGGTGGATACGCTCTTAACGGTGTTAAAACCCGCGGTCGAGCGAGGGGTCGCGGATGACGCCATCGCAGACCGGGTGCAGGCCGCGTTGAATCTGGCCAACGAGCGTATTGAACAGGCTCGATGCGATCGCCCCGAGCTCGACAAAATGGGCACCACGGTCGTATTGGCCTGGCTTCAGCGAGACCGGGCCTGGGTTGCGCATATTGGCGATTCCAGGTGCTACCTGCTGCGGGGTGAACGCCTGAGCCAACAGACCCGTGATGACACCGTGGCCCAGAACATGGTGGACGACGGCTCGATCACCCGGGAGGAAGTACCACGGGTGCCGTTTCGCAATGTCCTCACGCGTGCCCTTGGGGTTTCCCGTGATGCCGGGGCCAGCTATAGCGAGCTGACGCTGGCGCCCGGGGACCGGCTGATCCTGTGTTCTGACGGTCTGAGCGGCGCGGTGGCGGACAGCAACTGGCCGGCGTTGCTGGCCGGTGAGGAGGCGTTGGAGGGGCAGGCCCAGCGCCTGATCGACGCCAGCTTGGAGAACCAGGCCGGTGACAATGTTTCAGTCATGATGATCCAGTTTCGTTAACCTGATTTTGTTAACCCAAGGAGTAGCTGATGGCGGTTCTCACGCAGTTGGTTGATAACGTGGTGGTGAACACCTACGAACTGAGCAAGCCCCTGATCCATATCGGGCGGCACCCGGATTGCGAGCTTCGCATTGATGAGATGTCGGTCAGTGGCCACCATGCCATTGTGGAGCGGGAGCAGAATGCCTATCTCGATGGCGCGGTCGATTACTACATCACCGACAGTGCCAGCACCAATGGCACGTTCGTGAACGATCTCCGGCTGAATGGCCGTCAGCGTCTGAACAGCAACGACATGATCCGTATTGGCTGGACCCTGTTCCGGTTTGTGGACGAGAACGAAAACACCCTGGAAAAAACCGCGTTTATTCTGGAAGAGTGACGGATTGTTTTACTTGCTTCTAATTGCCTAAACAAATCAATGATCTAATATACCAACCCATAAAGCGTAAAGGACGGATGGGTGGTATGGGACGGAAGCAAACAATTCTAATAAGCAGTGTCCTTGTGATATTGGCGATCGTGGCGGCCCTGGCAGCAGGGGTGGGGCAGTCCAAACCGCAACCGGCGCCGGATACGGATTTCATTGAACTGACCCAGGGTTGGGATGACACGGTGCGGGAACAGATGCACCATCTCAGCTTTGGCTCGCAGATGCTGCCGTATGACTGGCTGCTCCATCTTGAGCGGGCGGACGGGGCGGGCCTGCTGCGGGACAACGATAACCTCGCCGCGCTCGGGTTTATTCCCGCACAGGCCAGCGAGTTGAACCCGGATGGCCTTCCAGTGGGGTTCAGCCGCACGGCAGGCTCTGACGGCAAAGCCTGGGTCGGTTTTACCTGCTCAGCCTGCCACACCGGCCTGGTGAGCTATCAGGGCGACACCCTGATTGTTGACGGGGCGCCGGCCCTGATGGATTTTTCCACCTTTGAACAGCAACTGATTGATGCCCTGGCGCTGACCCTGGCCGATGCCGAGCGTTTTGACCAGTTTGCCGATGCCGTTGGGGCAAGTAGTCCCGCTGACCTGCGGGTGCGGGTTCAGCAGCGTTTGGGGCACTTACGCCAGCGCCAAAGCATCAACCACTCCGACGTGCCTTATGGCCACGGCCGTCTCGACGCCTTTGGTCAGATTTTCAACACCGTTGCTGCGGAATTGCTGGCCAACCCGGCGAATGCCCGCCCGGCGGATGCCCCGGTGAGCTACCCGTTCCTTTGGGATGCGCCTTACCTTGATCTGGTGCAGTGGAATGGCTCGGCGCCGAATCTCGGTCCCGGCCCGCTGA
The DNA here is from genome assembly GCF_900114775.1 of Marinobacter zhejiangensis. Taxonomy (GTDB): domain Bacteria; phylum Pseudomonadota; class Gammaproteobacteria; order Pseudomonadales; family Oleiphilaceae; genus Marinobacter; species Marinobacter zhejiangensis. Next base: position 570,216 of record NZ_FOUE01000001.1, on the reverse strand, counting down.
TCCAGAACGTCACCACAGCACTGGCGGTGTATGGCAGTGCCGACCTGAGTGGCCACAGTGCCCTGACGGGGTACCCCAGTTCTGCACTGATCACCAACCTGGGCATCCTGCAGAAACACTATGACCAGCTTCGTTCACCGCAATGGCCGGTGGAGCTGCTGGGCCTGCTTGATCAAGCCAAGGTGGAGCAGGGGCGCCAGCTTTACCAGGATAATTGCCTGGCCTGCCATACCATTGCTGACCGAAGCCAGCCGCCCGCAGCCCTCAAGGTCACCGTGGTGCCGCGGACTGAAATTGGCACCGACCCGCGGATGGCCACCAATTTTATCGCGGCACAGGCACAGACCGGTATGCTGGATGGGCGCCGACGATTTGTTCTGGCTGGGCCGACATTCGGTGCTGAGGCCCGCACCATCGACATGGTGATCCACGCCGCCCTGGGGGTCACGCTGCACCACCCGGTGGAAGCGACCGGGGCGGCACTGGAAGACCTGCACAAAGTATTCTCCAGCACCCCCAACAAGGTGCCTGACCAGTACAAGGCGCGACCGTTAAACGGTATCTGGGCAACGGCGCCTTACCTGCATAACGGTTCGGTTCCCACTTTGTACGACCTGTTGTTGCCTCCGGCGGAGCGGCCACAGAGCTTCCACGTCGGCAGTCACCAGCTGGACCCCGACAAGGTCGGCTTCGACATCACCGCCGGGCCCGAAACCTCCCTGTTCGACACCCGTCTGCCCGGTAACCGTAACCATGGCCATATCTATGGAACCGACCTGACGGACGCCGAACGCTGGGCACTGATCGAGTATCTGAAAAGCCTCTGACAAGGCTAACCAATAACAAGGAATGATCATGACAATGTCGACCTCACTCCGGCTTTGGGGGTGGTGCGGGAAAATCCTGAAGTGGCTGTGTATCGCCGTCCTGGCGATGCTGATACTGGCGGTTGCCGGTTTCGTCTGGTACGTGCTGTGGCCGGAGAAGTCGTTGCCGCCACTGGAAGTGGTGGACGAAGTGGTCTACCTGGAGCAGGGCTGGGGGGTGCAGCGGGAGGCGGCCCCTCGTCAGCTTTACTACTACACGCCCCAGGGCACCACGATGCCCCAGGGAGAAAGCCGGGGGGCCATCCGGTACGACTGGTTTGTCCATTTGCGACTGCCGTTCTCGGACCAACGCTTCGCCGACCCCGAGCACATGCGCCGGTACCGCTTCCTGGTTGATCCGGCGGCCACCGCAGCGAACCCGGACCAGTTACCGGTTGGCTTCACCCGGCATTTCGATCCGGTGACGGGCGACCAGCTACTGGATATCACCTGTGCTGCCTGTCATACCGGAGAGCTGCACTACACTCGCGACAACCGCCGCTACGCCGTGCGCATCGACGGTGGCCAGGCAATGCATGCCATCAGTGACACCACCCGCGGGTCCTTTGCGCCGATGCTGGTGGTCTCGCTGTTCTACACCGCCATCAACCCGTTCAAGTTTGATGAGTTTGCCCGCAACGTTCTGGGAAGCCGCTATCCCGAGGGTCGGGACGCCCTCAAGGACCGCCTGTGGGATTCCCTGAAGCGGTTTGCCAGCAGTCCCCAGAATAACCCGTTTGGCCACCTGTACCCCCTTGAAGAAGGGTTTGGTCGTACCGATGCCCTGGGGCGTATTGGCAACACCGTGTTTGGTGACCATCTGGTAGACGCCAACTACCAGACCTCGGCCGCACCGGTGAGCTATCCCTACCTGTGGGAGATCTGGAAATTCGACTGGGTACAGTACAACGGTTCGGTGTCCCAGCCCCTGGCCCGCAATATTGGCGAGGCCATGGGGGTGGGGGCGCGGATCCCCCTACTCAACGACACCGGGGGGCCGTTGCCGCCAGCAGAACGCTTCCGCAGTTCCGTCCGTATCGAAGACTTGCACGCCATTGAGCAGACCCTGCACTCCCTTCAGCCACCGACCTGGCCTGAGCCGATCTTCGGCGCGGTGGACAACGGCCTGGCGGACAAAGGCAAGGCGCTGTTTGCCCAGCACTGCCAGGGCTGCCATGGCCCCCACATCGCCAGTGAGGCACGTCAACAAGCCCAGGCGCCGCAGAAGCCTGGACCAGAGGATGAATGGCGGATTGAAGTCATTCCGGTCAGGCACATTGGGACCGACCCTGCCACCGCCCAGGGCTTTCTGGACCGTCGCTATGACCTGTCGCGGACCGGGCTAACCGACCATGACCTGGAACAGACCCTTACGCCCCTGTTCAATCGTCAGCTGACACGACAGGTGCGTTACCGTCTGCGTGAGGTGATTGATCTGCGCCGGTCTCAGGGGCTGCCATTGGGCAACCTGCCGCAATTGCTGGCCGAGTACCCGCACGCTTCGCCCGAGGCGATGGTGCCGGTGGATGCCTTTGCGGCCATTCGCCAGGAAATGGAAGCCGTTGCCAGCCCATTACCCACGGTACCGGACGTGCGCACCCCGGCGCCTGACCCGTTAACCTGCGACCTGAATTGCCAGACGGTTGCGCTGTTGTGGAATCTGGATCATGGCCAGGACTACGCCGCCATTGCGATGGATGCCCTGGACGTGACCCGCCTGACCGAAGGCGAGGCGCTGAACGTGGTGGGTTTGCTGGTGAAGAACCGTTATTTTCAGGACCACCAACTGACCTTCGAGCAGCAGCAATGCCTGGAAGGTTTCGGCACCCTCGACCTGCCACAACAGATTCTGGGGTACAAACCGCGGCCTTTGGCGGGGGTCTGGGCCACACCACCGTTCCTGCACAATGGTTCGGTGCCCTCGATTTACCAGCTGCTGTCGCCGCCGGAAACTCGCAGCGAGCGCTTCCTGGTCGGTTCCCGCGAATATGACCCGACACACCTCGGCTACCGTCTGGTCACAGAAGAAGACAGCGACACCAAGGGGTTCTGGCTTGATACCTCTCTGTCCGGCAACCATAACAGCGGTCACGCCTTTGCTGCAGACCCGGAGCTGTGGGCACGGCATCGGGCCGACCCGGCCTCGGAACCGCTCCCCGAGGGAGTGATTGGCCCGGTGCTGACCCATAACGAACGCATGGCGGTGCTGGAGTACCTGAAGGTTCACCGTGATACGCCGGATGAGAACTATGGTGGTCAGGCGGCACCCGCGTCCTGTACCGCAAGCGGGACCGCATCGTGAACGCCCGCACATCGCCTCCTCCTTGCAGCGGGCACCCGTTCACCGATGACTTCAGTGAAGTGCTGGAGGCTGAGAAGGGCTGGTTGAGGGCGCGTCGCCGGGCAACCGGAGAGATGCCAGATGACGCCCCGGTGGTGGGGCTGGCGCTGTCGGGTGGAGGAATCCGATCTGCCACCTTCAACCTCGGGGTGTTGCAGGCCTTGGCCCGCGGCAAGCTGCTGCACCAGGTGGATTATCTGTCCTCAGTTTCGGGCGGTGGTTACATCGCTTCGTGCCTGAGCTGGTTACGGGCCCATTTCCCGGTGCGGGAGCACCGCGATGTGGGTGGCGCTCCCCTGGCCAATGGCGAAGGCACCGTACTGGATTGGCTGCGAGCCCATGGCAACTACCTGATCAACGGCAAGGGCATATCGGGCTGGACCCTGGGGGCGTCGATCCTGAGCGGAACCCTGCTTAACCTGTTGGTGCTGTTGCCGATACTGCTCGGGGTGGTGGCGGTGGCCAGTACCGACTGGTGGGCCGTTGACTGGCCGGCCTGGCTGCACCTGCCAGGGGCCGGCGGGATTGTTGGTCACGATGGCTTCATGCTGCTGCTGATTCTGGGGGCGGCAGCGTTGGCCCTGTACCTGGCAAGCATGCTGCTGTTTGTGCTGGTGACATCCTCCAGCCGCGTGCTGGAGTGGATTCCTGAGCGCCGTATCCGCTCACTGATGGGGCAGTTTCTGGCGGTCGCCATTATGGCGTTGGGCGTGGGCCTGCTTCCGGTCTTCACCGAGCTTGAAGAGACGGTGCTGCACTACTTTGACCACCAGGGGCTGGCCGGGTTGACCCGCCATTTCACCTACCTCGTACCCATTGTCAGCGGGCTGCTGTCGTTGCGGGCCGCGAACAAGACCGGGGGTGCCCTCGCGGTCACAGGGCTGTCGTTGCTGGTGTTCGGTTTCCTGACCCTGCTTTACCACATCTGTGCCCACACCCAACTGGTGGGGTCGAGCCTGTTTTTTGGCTGGCTGGGCTTGTCGCTGACGCTGGCCCTGATCGGCAACGTCAATACCCTGTCCCTGCACAGCTTCTACCGGGGCCGGCTGGCCGACGCGTACCTGCCTGTTGTTGCCGAACCAGAGTCAGCGGAGCCCAGGTCCGACTGGCCGGTGGACCCGCTGCATTTCCGCCTGACTGAAATGCAGGCGGGCTCCGGCGGCCCTCTGCACCTGATCAACACCACCCTGAACACCACCAACTCCCACCGTGAGAAGTTACGCAGCCGGGAAGGGGAGTCGATGGTGCTGAGCCCGGTCTACTGCGGCTCAACGGCAACCGGCTATCGTCGCACGTCGGATTACCTGGACGGGGAGCTGACCCTTTCCACCGCCTTTTCAGTATCCGGGGCGGCGGTTGATCCCAATACCTACGTCACCCGTTCACGGGCACTCAGCTTCCTGATGACCCTGATCAATGCGCGGCTGGGTTTCTGGACCCGTAACCCCAGGATGGAGCGGCAGCGGCCCTGGCTCCCGGGTTGGTACCGGTACATGTTCCGGGAAATGTTCGGACTGGGGTTGTCGGAAACTCGGTCCGAAGTTCACCTGTCGGATGGCGGTCACTTCGAGAATCTGGGGCTGTATGAGCTGGTCCGGCGGCAGTGCCGTTACCTGGTGGTATGCGACGCCGGTGCTGACCCCAGTGACACCCTGTTTGATCTGGGCCGGGCGATCCAGCGGGTAAGGGCAGACTTTGGGGCAGAGGTGGAATTGTGTGCCGATGACCTGACCCGCAAGAACGGCGACGGCATGATGTCCCGGGCCTGGGCGACCGGCAAGGTGCGTTATGCCGATGGCTCGGAGGGCGACATCCTGTACCTGCGGGCCGCCCTGTGTACTGGCTTGAGTGCGGACATCTACGCCTACTGGCGCGCCAACCCCAGTTTCCCTGACCAGACTACGACCGATCAGTTCTTTGACGAGATGCAGTTTGACAGTTATCGCCAGCTGGGTCTGGAACTCATGTCCAAGTTGCTGGCTGCCCAGCCACGGGATTTTTCCGGGCTGTTCCAGTGGTTGTCCAGCAGCCGCGATGATGAGGCTGCGGTTGCTCCTGGCCGGGCTTAACGCCCTGCGGGGCAGGTTAACTCACCAGGAATGCCCAGACGTACAGCAGGGCCAGTGCGGTGAAGACCGTGGCAAGGTTGGCAAGGCCGTGGTTCTTGCGAAAGGCCTGGGGGTTCCAGTGCCAAAGTTGCTGGCGGCTGAGTTTGCCAAGACGGGGCAGGAAGCGGGGCACCCGGTTGCAATAGTCCCGGTAATCGTCCCCCAGGGCTTCGGGGAGTAGCGCTTCCTCCCGCTCGACGCGGGTGACCGCATAGAAGTAATAGAGCACGGCGGTTCCGGCCACCAGCCAGGGGTTGCCGGTCATCAGCACGATCCCGAGTATGAGGAAAAAGCGCGTGATGTACTGGGGATTGCGAACCAGGCTATAGGGGCCCCGGTCGGCTAGGGTGGTCTGGGTGTCGATGCAGGCAAAGCACCAGGCCTGGAGGAGAGCTCCAACGGTGGCGATCGCTGCGCCGGGCCAATACCACGCGGCCTTGATCTGGCTCATGACCAGAACCAGCAGCAGAATGCCAAGCAGAACCCTGGATTTCCGGAACCAGCGGCGAAACGACGGATTGTGAAAGCTCTGGCGAACGGCGGTCAGCATTTGGCTACCCCAGTGTTTCGGTTTGAAGTGGTGTTTATGGTAATGGTCGGCCAGGTAACGGGCTCGCACCGACCCCAGTGTCGTTGGTGAAAGCTGGGCCCAGCACTTGTAGAGCCGGGAGCGGTCGACCTGGCAGGCTCGCCGGCTCAGGGGGGCTGGCAGGTTGTCCAGAAACAGGCACGAGCCGAAGTCGATGAGGTGGGGCTGGCCCTGGACGCTCAGAATATTGCGCAGGTTACCCAGGTCCAGATGGGCGATGCCGGCTTGGTGCATCTGTTCAACGGTGGTTTCCAATTGTGGGAAAAAGTTGTCAGGCACCTTGGCTCGCCGAGTCCGCAGTGCCCGCAAGGTTTCTCCGGCGACATAGCGGTAGGCAATGGCATCACGGTCCAGCCGGAAGGCGTCCCGGGGCACACCAGGGACGGTTTCCAGCCGTTGCAGGGCCCTCAGTTCCCGAGCCAGTAACCAGCGTCCCCAGAGAAAACGGGCCACCGTGCTTTCGGCAAAATCCTTGACTACCCAATCCTGGCCGTTGATCTGGCAGCGCCGTACCCGGGCCTGCCCCCAGCGTTTGCGGTGAAGTTCCTGCAGGGCCTCGCCGTTGAGATGGGCCCGCTGGAAAGGTGGTGGTGCCAACGCGGAATCGACCCACTGGGTATGTTTGGCCATGTGACCCGCAATCTCCCTTACCCTGACGTGTATTGGAATGCATGCCAACTGAACACCAGCGTAGTCGATTTTCGCGAAAATGCCTGTTCATTCAGTGCAGGGGCGAGGGGCTGTCTGGCATCAGGGCGCTGAGGTGGAGCAATTTGGCGGGGTTGCGGGTGAGGTAAATGTGCCGGACCTGGCCGTTTCGAATGTCCACGGCAACGGTTTGCGGAAGTCCGTCCTGTTCAAGTGTCAGCAGGCCGGGTAGGCCGTTGATCATCAGGAAGCGTGCCCACAGTGGCTCGGGTGCGCCGGTTTTTCGCGACAGGGCTGCAAACAGGCGAGTCAGTTTGTCGGCTCCGGTAATGACCCGCAGAGCGGCATAGCGCACACCTCCGCCGTCGCTGTGTAGCATGGCGTGATCGGCCAGCAAGTCGCGCAGGACCGACTCATCCCCCTGTCGGGACGCCGTGAAGAAAGCCTCTGCGATCCGGCGATTGTCCGTCGAGGTTACCTCAAATCGGGGGCGTCCACGGCGTATATGGCTGCGAGCCCGTTTCGCCAGCTGGCGGCAGGCGGGCTCGCTTCGGGCCAGGGTTTCGGCGACTTCGGCAAATCCCACGCCGAACACGTCGTGCAGCAGAAAGGCCGCTCTTTCCAGGGGCGACAGGCGTTCCAGGGCGAGCATCAGGGCGTAGGAGACATCCCAGTCCAGGCTGTCTTCAGGGGAGGGTGTTTCGGCGGCAACGGCCAGCGGCTCCGGCAGCCAGGGGCCGACGTAGGTTTCCCGGCGTCGGCTGGCTTCGTTCCATCGGTCCAGGCACAGGCGGCTGACCACTTGCGCAAGGTAGGCCCGGGGGTTGCGCACGCCAGCGCAGTCGCTGTGATGCCAGCGCAACCAGGCGTCCTGCAGGATATCTTCCGCCTCGCTAACCGAGCCCAGCATGCGGTAGGCCAGTGCCATCAGGTAGTTCCGGTGGCTCTCGAACGCGCTCAGTGAGGTTTCTGTCATAACACCCGCTCCCTGGTTACCTGTCCGTCCCGGTTAAGTATACCGCGGCAACGGGCGCCTGCCTTCTGGTGTGATTGCATGGGGCTCCTCTCCTGTTTGATTGGTTTCAAAGACTAGACGGAGCAGGAGTGGCGGTTGTGACATGGTGGCGGGATTCCCGAAAGCAAAATCGGGTCTATGCTCTATCTATGGCGCCAATGTCTGGCGGGCAATCAATGGGGGAGGGCACCATGCTGCTGGCTGAACAATCTACTGGTCATATGATCGAGGTCCTGGACCTTGGCGCACTGTTCAATCCGTTTGAGAGTCGGGTGACCGGCTGCCTGCATTTCGGTGAAGAAGCCCAGGATCCGGAGCCTTACGACAAGAATACGTTGGTGTTTCCGTCCGGGGAGCCGCTGCCCCGCTGCTGGGTTGACGCCGATTACCGCAAGTCCTGACAGGCTGACCCCCTCGCTTTCGGTGAGGGGGCTGGGCGGATATCATCTTCTGCTGGTGACAGGTTCTTAACGGCTACTTACATGCCGACGGCCGCACCACTGGCATCGGTACTCTCAAAGATCTTGTCGGCGGAGGCGGCAACAAAACCGCTGTAAAGTTCACCGTCGGCTTTCGGATAGCGCTTGGCAAATTCATAGAAGCAGCTGGGAATGGCCACGGTACGGTCGCTGAATCGCACCTCGGCCTTGTCCGCCATGGTGGACGACTGCTCAAGCAGATCCTGCGGGGAGCCCTTGATCTCGCCGCCAGAGCTGTTCACCGCAAAGCCGTTGGCTTTCAAAACCTCATTGACCTCTGCCACGGAGTCGAACTTGGCCAGCAGGTTGATGTTCACCGTAAAGTGATTGGCGCGGTAGCCCCAGGCTGCGAGCCACGCGGCGTACTCGCTTTCTTCCAACAGACGCTGGTAGGTGGCGTAGTCCACGTTCCAGTGGGTACCCGAGTACAGGAAGTTGTCGGCGGTGACGGCGTCTTCCGGTACCTGGGCGACCAGTTCCCTGACGATGGCCTGCAACTCCGGTGAGAATGCCTCGACCAGCAGCTCTGAAATGAACACTTTCGGAGCCGTGGGATCCGGGTGTTCGTAATGTTTGGCGTAGAGCTTCTTGGCTTCAAAGTGGTACTCGCCACCCTCCCGGTAGCCCAGTGCCAGGAAGTGGGCCGCGAGTTTTTCGAGGCCGACCTTGCCCAGGTTGAAGGTGCGCAAGGCAATGTGGTCGTTAACGATATCGTCGCCCTGGGTATCCCCGAGCAGTTGGTGGATCCTGTCGGCCGAAGGGGTCACCGCCTTGTAGTTGTCCCACAGGTCGCGAAACAGGGTGTTGCGGTCAGAGTGCATAGCGGAACTCCTTCTGGGGCGGCAGTGCCAGCCCTTGTTGGTCGTGGGAAACGGGTTGGCTGGCGGTGTTGGCCGCCGCAAGCCGGATAAACCGGGCACTGGCGCCCTCGTCCAGCTCCAGGGTTTTGGCCAGTTCGGCGGGCACCTGCAGCACGTTATGTTCAGGCAGGTACACGGCCTGGTCGGTCACGGTGGCACGGAAGCCGGTGGTGCGGGTGTTGGCGATGGCCAGCACATCGCCCCGGCCACTGACCGGGCCCCGGTTGAGCACGGCGGTATCGTGGGCAATGGCCTGAATCCGACAGCTGACGGAACTGGCAACACTGAGGATCTGGTCTCGCTCCGCCTCTACGGTGGGGCCGCCATCGAACAAATCCACATAGCCTTTGTGGCGAAAACCTTCCTTCTCAAGCATAGCCAGGGCGGGCTTGGTGTGCTGGTGAACCTCGCCAATCACCGCACGGGCGTCGTGGCTCAGCAGGTTGGTATACAGTGGGTATTTGGGCATCAGTTCGGCGATGAAGCCTTTGTTGCCGGCGCCGGAGAGCTGGGTCACCGTGGCAAAATCGAGGTTGACGAAGTGCTCACGCAGCCAGTCCCAGAAGGGCGATTCATCGGCGTCGTTGGAGACGCCACGCATTTCCGCGATCACGGTGTCGGCGAAACGTTGCGGGTGCAGGGCCATGAACAGGAATCGTACCTTCGACAGCAGTTTGCCAGCGTAGGCGCGACGGAACTTGGGGCGCAGGTACAGGGTGCAGATTTCTGTGCAGCCGGTGTAGTGGTTGCACATGTTCAGCACCTCAACGCTGCTGAACAGGTTTAATTCGCGGGAATGATGCACCACCCGGCTCAGGTGATAGTGGTAGAGCGGGCTGCTGAGCCCAACCGATGCCTCAATGCCGGTTGTGCCCATGAAGTCCCCGGTGGCCTCGTCTTCCAGAACGAACAGGTAGCTTTCCTGGCCTGGGGTCGCCACGTCTCGGGCAAAGCTGTCGATGGAATGCTGGATCTTGTTGACGAGAAAATCGTGATCGTCGATCAACGAGGTAAACCCCGGACCGGATTCGACCGCAATCTGCTGCAAAGCAGGAAGGTCTCGATGGGCAATCGGGCGGATGATCATGGGCTTGGCTCCGTGTCTGGGACCGCTGGTCAGGCGATGGGACGACCGAAGTGTCGGCCTTGGCAATCACATAAGGTTATTATGAAGGGCGGGTTGCTCAGATTGCAGTTGCGAATTGATCGATATGTGGTATTGATAAGTCAAATTGACGACCTGGTTTATCAAAATGATCAACAAGCAGGATCAGCAGCTGATTGCCCTGCTGCGCCAGAATGCCCGGGCCAGTGTCTCCGACCTGGCCAGGGCGCTGCATCTTTCCCGCTCGACGGTGCAAAACCGTATTGCTCGGCTGGAAAGCGGCGGCATCATCAAGGGGTATTCCGTGGAAGTGGGCGGCGAGTACACCGCCAACCAGGTGGAAGCCCACGTCTCGATCAAGGTTCACCAGAAGCTCACCGCCCGTACCAACAGTGCGCTGGAACAGATTCCCAATGTGGCCCAGCTCTATGCGGTGAGTGGCGAATACGATCTGCTGGCCATAGTTCAGGCTCAGTCCTTGGAAGCGTTGAGTGCGGTGCTGGATGACATCGGCAACCTGGAGGGGGTGGAACGCACCAACTCGGCGGTAGTGCTGGAGACGAAGTTTCGGCGTTGAGTCTCCCGGAATGGGTGTAACATATTGTAAAATTTTGAAAGATTGTGATTTTTTGCTGGGCAGGTTTCTTGCCGATTTGTTAGTTTCGCGAAACGTTTGCAGTAGTGCATGAGTTTTGCACATATGAGTTGTGCATAGGTAGTGCACATAACCGACAGGGAAGTTGTGATTATGAAGTTCGCTTTAGGGCTGGCTTTTGCGTGGTTCGTTGTGTCTGCTGGGTCCGTTTCTGCGGGAACATTCCGGGAGACAGAAGACATCGTTATCAGCCCGGATTTCTGCTCTCTCTACCCTCTGACGGTTTCCAGCTCACTGCTGGATTCGGCGATTCCCGGACAAACCTTTCAGAATATCCCCCTCGGTACAGGCCCAGGCCAATACAATTGGCTGACGTGGCAGGGTGATAATGATGCGCCTTTGCTGGCGGCCGCCTTGGTTCCGCCTGGAACCAGTCGTACCTACATCAACCCGGGCCGTGCGTCCGATCACCAATTGAATATTGGTGACTTGGTCGAAGGTGCGCCAGGCGTAATGAATAGCCGCGGCATTCGATCCAATCTCGATGCCCTGCTGGGCGACAACATTATTATTCCGGTTTGGGGTGAATATTCCGGCCAGGGAGCCAACCTGGATTACGGAGTAGCCCAGTTTGCGGTAGTTCGGCTGACGGACTACAAGCTTAGTGGTCAGGGTTATATCAGCTTCACGTTTGAAAGGTTTACCCGCTGCTACAACGTAAGACCCGAAGCCTTGGACAGCCAGGTTACAACACCTGAAGATACCCCTCTCGACTTCTTGTTGCAGGCACAGGATGCTGATGGCGACGAGCTCAACTTTGAGGTCCTGAGTGCACCCCAGCATGGTGTCATTGAGCACAACAATGGCCAGGTGATCTACAGCCCCCACGCCAATTATTACGGCCCGGATAGCCTGACCTTCCAGGTGCACGATGATGAACAGCTGTCCGGAATGGCAACGGTGACCATCGATGTCACACCGGTCAACGATGCGCCTGTCGCCACCCCTGCTCATGCCAGTGGCCCTGAAGACACGCTAATCCCTCTGCAGTTTTCGGGGTCTGATATTGAGGAATCACCGCTCACCTTTACCGTAGTCGTTGCGCCAACCCATGGATCGGTCGTGGAAACTGCTACAGGTTATGCCTATCTGCCTGATGAGAACTACTTTGGCCCAGATCAACTGACCTACGTTGCCAACGATGGTGAGCTTGATTCAGCACCAGCAGTGCATGGTTTGACGATTATTCCTGTGAATGACCCTCCCGTGGCGGAAGATGTTTACGCTGAAACTGAGGGCGGTGATCCGGTGGCAATCATGCTGGTGGGCAGCGATATTGATAGCGATGAGCTGGTCTACAGTCTGCTGGATAGCCCTTCCCACGGGACGATGACCGGCGATGCCCCGGATCTGTTCTATACCCCGGCCCCGGATTTCGAAGGTGTGGAGACGCTCACTTATCAGGTGTCGGACGGTGAATTATCTGCAACGGCAACCATTACCATCAATGTGATTCAGCCGAATTTGCCTCCGGTTATAACCAGCCCCCCAATGGTGACAACACCAGAGCAGTCGCCTTATCAGTACCCGGTGCTGGCTGAGGACCCCAACAAGAATGATGTTCTGACGTATTCTCTACTGCGTGGACCGGCGGAGATGGGCATTGGCGCTGAGAGCGGCGTGATCCAATGGTTACCTTCACCAGAGTTCACGCAAACCGTGCCAACCTTTAACGACCAATGCTACGTGGTGCCCACCGGGTCGGTAAAAGAATACGAAGAGGGTGACGACGCCGCGGGTGTGGCCTATATCGCTCCGCTGTTTTTCAGGGTTCGGGAAGCCATTGCTGATGCCAGCGATTATGTGGCGCCGCAATCGGTGGCTTGGCACCGTCAGCACCAATGTTTGGGGTGTCACGTCCAGACCCAGAGCGTACTTGGACTGCAGGCATCCAGAGAAAAGGCAGATGTGGATGAAACCGCGGCGGAGTACCTGCTTTCAGAGATTCTCGCCAGTCAGCTTTCAGACGGCTCTATCCGTCGTTCACACCCAGGTTATGCCAAGAACCAGACTGCATTTGCCCTGTGGGCGCTCAATGCCGTGCCGGATCGGGCACGAACACTATCGGTCCGGCAACAGGGACTGAAATTCTTTACGAACCGGGTGAGCCTCAGTGGTCAGCGGGCCTACTGGACCAATGATCACGCCAGTGGTTGGCTGAGGAACCCGGTTGCAATTACGGCACTGGTGTCACAGGCCTCATCTGATTTGTTGCAGGATTTTGAGGAGCTGGACGTCCTGACTGCCGAGCAACAGGAGCTGGCCGATTTTTACCGTCAGCTGGCCCCAAACCTGGCCGACTATTTACTGGCAGGTGTTGAGGCCAATGAGTCGGATAACCTGAAGCAGGTGTTCCGGCTGATCGGATTGGCAGAGTTGGTGACGATGATCACCGATGAAAGCCTTTTAGCGCGTATCGATGAAGCTGTTGAGCTGATTGATGGTCGTTTGCGTGATCGCCAGTTGGAGGTGGGTGGCTGGGCGCCGAATGTCTCCGGTACCCAGGGTGATCCGTTGACGTCGGCGTGGGTTGGCTTGGCCCTGGATTATGGCAACCCTGCTATCACCGATCCGGTGGTACTGGCCAATATCGAATACTTGCTGGACACCCAACAGGCGAACGGTACCTGGAACACCAACAGCGGGCTCTTCAGTACCAAGCTGGCTACCACCAGCCTGGTGATGGCTTATCTGCCGGTTGCTTTGGACCACCTTGGAAATCCGGATGTTCGACTGGGGCATGTCCGCCTCGTTCAAGGCAGTGGTGAACAGCACGAACTGAGTGTTCAGCTGGGTAATCGGGGGCTGGCTGACATCAGTGTACCTCTCGCTATGGACTTCTATGCCGGTACCTCCGAGGAGGGTGTCCTGCTGGGGACAGCGCAAGTCGATGAGCTGGACAGTGGGGGCACGGCCTATCCCGCTATCACGGTTTTCGACAACCAGCTGACCGATGACCTGACTGTGGTGCTCCGTCCTGGTGTGGACATCGAGGAATGCCAAATCACCAATAACGCGACCCGAGCCGCCCTGGTGAGGGTAGAAGTGGCCGACCCGGACGGGCTGACGGATGACCAGCTCTTTGCCCTTAATGTGGAAGATGTGAACGAGGCTCCGGTTATCAACAGCGAGCCTGCCGCGGTACTTGAGGGTGGCCAGTCTTTCGAATACCAAATTGAGGTGACGGATGGTGATGTTGGTGATGCCCATCGCTACAGTCTGTTGTCGGGGCCGGAAGGGTTGTACCTGGATGAACGCACCGGGCGGTTTACCTCCGTGCCTGGCGGTATCGCACCTGGTGAATACAGCATTACTGTGCTGGTTACGGACCTCCGCGGAGCTACCACGCAGCAGACTTTCACTCTGGTGATCCACGAAAACCTGCCCCCACAGATTGTTACTCCGGCGGTGGTTGCCGGAGGGGAAGACTCAGGTTACCGCTATGACGTTGATGCGACCGACCCGAATGTCGGTGATGAATTGTCTTATGGTCTTGAGTTTGCCCCGGAAGGGATGGCTATTGTAGCGGACACTGGGTTGATTGAATGGTCTGCCGGTGGCGACTGGGTGGATAACCGAACAGATTCTCATGGGCTCTGTATTGCTGAGCCGGAAGAAGAACTGGGAACGTTGAGTCCGGTGGAGAAATGGCGCTGGGATGTGGCTGGCCAGCCTGCGGCCAACTACAACCAGGTCATGCACGCGCCGATTGCTGTGCCCCTGTACGACACCAACGGCGATGGCCGGGTTGATGTGAATGATGACATCGCGATCATCTTCCAGACTTTCCGTGGCGGGTACTACTATGGGCAAGGTTACCTGAGAGCGGTGTGGGCCAAGAATGGTCAGCCCGTCTGGACATCAGCCGGTGCATCAATCTTGCCTGAAGGATCTCCAGCTGCCGCCGATATCGATGGCGATGGCTTTGTTGAGATTGTCACACCCCGATACGGTGGCGGTATCATCGCATTTTCCCACGATGGCCAAGTGGAATGGGAATCCAGTAGCCGTATAACCATCCGCTGGGGAGGTGCAAGCTTTGCCGACCTCAACGGTGATGGCATCACTGAGATTGTTGTTGGCAATGCGGTCTTCGACAATACCGGCCAGTTGATCTGGCAGGGTTCCGGTCCCTCTGGCAACAATGGAGCAGGCCCGTTATCGTTTGCGGCAGATATTAATGGCGATGGCTATCAGGAAGTTATTGCCGGCGGTGCCGCCTACAGCTACGACGGGCAGCTCCTTTTCAATCACGGTGAAGGGTTTGCGGCTGTTGGTGATCTTGATGGCGATGCCATGCCCGAGATTGTTGTGGTCAGTAGCGGCCAAGTCAAACTCCTTAACCATGATGGTTCACTTGTCTGGAGCGGTAAGTCAATTCCCGGGGGTGGTAATGGCGGGGCTCCGACAATTGCGGATATGACTGGTGACGGCGTTCCAGACATCGGGGTGGCAGGCGCTAACCGTTATGTTGTCTTCAATGCTGATGGCGCCATTGTTTGGCAGTCGCCGACCCGTGACAACTCGTCCCACAAAACCGGCTCCTCGGTGTTCGATTTCAACGGCGACGGACGTGCCGAAGTCGTTTACGCTGATGAGTATTACCTACGGATATACGATGGCCCCACCGGTCAGGTTATCTATGAGATCGCCAACACCAGCGGTACGACCTACGAATTGCCCGTCGTTGCAGACGTGGACAATGACAATCATGCCGAGATTGTGGTTATTTCAAACAGCTATGGTCGTGGCAACTACGCTGGCGTAAGAGTTTTTGAAGACGAAGCTGACGCTTGGGCCCCCACTCGTTCCATCTGGAACCAGCACGCCTACAGCATCAATAACATCAATGATGACCTGACGATTCCAGCCCGTCCGATGCCGAGCTGGTTGAGCCACAATACGTTCCGGTTGAATACCTTCCCTGACCGGGATGCCCTGTCGCTTGCGGACATTTCAGTATCTGGCATCACCTATGACCAGGCCACCAGCACCGCAAGTGTCACTGTTTATAACCGCGGTCTGGCCCCGGTTGTCGGACCGTTGACGGTGTCCTTTGTTCACGACCATTTCTGGACTGGCGAAGAAGCCCTTGGCCAGGTCACCGTGGACGGGCTGCTGCCGGGAGAGACCACCCAGGCTTCGTTGGCTGTAGATGACAGTAAGATCATCCAGGCATTGATGGTGACGGTTTCCGGTCCCGCCGATCTTGTGGAATGTGATACTGACAACAACCACACCCGTGCAGCGATTGTGGATGTCCGTGTATTTGACGAGGCGGGGCTGTTCGATGCCCAGAAGTATGCAGTATCCATCGCCGACGCTAATGATGCACCGGTATTCGCCAGTCCCGCCTCAAGCACTGCGGTCGTGGGTGAGCGCTTCAGCTTCCAGCTTGAAGTGAGCGATCCCGACAGAGGCGATGCCCATCGGTTCGAGCTGGTGGATGGACTGGCTGGATTCGAACTCAATGAGCGTACCGGCGAATTGCAGGCCGAAGGGCTGGCCGAAGGTTTCTATACCCTGAACCTGAGGGCAACGGACCTGTCCGGGGCGGTTGCTGAGCAGACTCATGTGGTCACGGTAACGGCGTCCGATAACCTGCCGCCGGAATTTACGTCTGAAGCTCAGGGGGTGATTCAGCCGGGCGAGACCTTCAGCTATATCGCTCAGGCGACTGACCCGGATGGCGATGAGGTGGTGTACCTCCTCAGCCGTTCCCAGCCCGGTATGACCATTGACGGTGTCACCGGCCAGATACGATGGACGCCGGACGCTGGCATGACGGGCGTGTTCTCCGCCGAAGTTACGGCTTTGGATACCCGGGGTGCGTCCAGTCGGCAGTATTTCCTGATCGAAGTCGTGGACCCCAGCGCAGGCAACCAGCCACCGACTATCACCAGCTCGCCGAACGGCGCAGTGTATGCCGGTCAGCGCTTTGACTACCAGGTGACCGCGAATGATCCGGACGGTGACTCACTGACGTTCTCACTGACCCAATCCGAAGACGGCATGACCCTATCGGGCAGCGGTCTGTTCTCCTGGCTTGCGCCAGCGGACCGGATTGGTGATACGGCCATTGTTGAGATCCAGGTGGACGATGGTCGTGGCGGACAGGCCCGCCAGAAGCTCACTTTGCCGGTAAACGAAAGCGCTAATCATCCGCCGCTGGTGACCAGCACGCCGGGTACTCAGGCGTTGGCGGAAACCCTCTATCGCTATCCGCTGACAGCGACAGATAGTGATGGCGACAGTTACCGCTTCTCTTTGGACTTAGCACCCAACGGCATGACCCTGGACGGTAGTCTGGTCAGCTGGACGCCTTCTGCGGCGCAGGCTGGCAGGGTGCATGATGTAGTAGTGCGGGTCACCGATGCCCGCGGTGCGGCCTCAACCCAGAGCTACGGCATAGGCGTCAATGCGCCTGTGGAAGCCAACGAAACGCCTCAGATCAGCAGCTTGCCTACGTCGCCGGCCATGGTTGGCCACACCTATGGTTATGATGTCGTTGCTCGTGATGCCGATGGTGACCAGCTCAGCTATGCGCTGGAAACCGGCCCTGCCGGTATGACGCTGTCTGGAGACGGTGCCCTGCGCTGGACTCCAGTCAGTGACCAGGTGGGCGCTCACAACGTTCGCATCCGGGTGTCTGACGGTAAGTCCTATGTCACTCAGGGTTTTATCCTCGATGCGGTGGATGACAGCAATAATAGCTACCCGGAGATTACCAGCCGGCCGACGTTCCAGGCTGTAGTGGGCGAAACCTACCAGTACCAGCTGGTGGCCACCGACGCGGATGGTGATGCGCTGACCTATGGCGCCATGACCCAGCCGGCTGGGCTGTCTGTGGACAGTGCTGGCCTCGTGACCTGGACGCCTGCCACGGAACAGCTTGGACTGCACGACGTGGTGTATTTCGCCGATGATGGCAAGGGGCGCACCCTGCAAAGTACCAGCATTCGGGTGCAGGAAGAGCCCCTGCCGCTAGAGATCACTGTGCTGGTGAGTCCAGACAGTGTGAGTGCCGGTGACACCGTCACCATTGATGTATTTGCCGAGGGTGGGCGAGGCGAATTTGATATCCGGGTGGACGTGGATGGCGAGCAGCTGGCGGTGAGTCCCTACGGGCGGACCTATTGGACAGCTGTCGGTTCCGGTCGCCACACCGTGACTGCCATTGTCAGTGATGGCTCCACCACTGTCACTGAACAAGCCTACGTCACGATTCAGGATGACGGCGACACCGTTGCGCCGGTGGTCACCCTGGAGGGGCCGGCAACCGGATCCATCGTAACCGCGCCCACGGACATCATCGCCACCATCCAGGATGATAACCTGGTGGCCTACGAGGTGCTGATTGCTCCATCGGGCGATGATAACTGGCAGGTTATTGCTGAAGGCGGCACCAGCCAGGTGTCCGCGCCGGTCGCCGTGTTTGATCCTAGCCTGCTGATGAATGGCCAATGGGATGTGGCCGTCATTGCCTTGGATGTGAACGGCCAGTCTGCGTCTGACATGCTGTCGCTGCAGGTCGAGGGTGACCTCAAGGTGGGTAACTTCAGTATCACGCTGGAAGACCTGGCGATTCCCATGGCAGGTCTACCCATCCGGGTGACTCGTACCTACGACAGTCGCCGTCGATTCGAAGACCTCGATTTTGGCCATGGCTGGAGCGTTGGCTACCAAGACGTCAAGATAGAAGAGTCCCGACCACTGGGCAGTTACTGGGCCATCAACCAGTACAAACGCGGCCCGCTGAACATGATCACTGACTTCTGCATTGAGCCCCTGGGGGCGCCGGTGGTTACCGTAACGTTGCCTACTGGCGATGTAGAACGATTCGAGGTGGGCGTGTCGCCGCGGTGCAACACCTACCAGGTGATCAAAGACGTAGCGCTGGAGTTTACTCCGGTGGGTACTACCCAGTCCGAACTTGTGGCGCTGAACGACAGCACCGCCCGCTATGAGGGTGGCACCCTATTGGAGACCGGTTATTACTCGGGTCCGGTGGATCCGAGCCGCTACCAGCTCACCACCGAGGCAGGCTACGTCTACAACCTGAACCAGGATTTTGGCATCGACACGGTGGTGGACCCCAACGGTCACACCCTGCGCTACACCAACGATGGCATTTTCCATTCCAGTGGCAAGGCGGTGACCTTCAACCGTGACAGCGATGGTCGCATCCGGTCCATTACCACCCCCAACGGCGATGTTCTGAACTACAGCTACACAGCGAATGGAGACTTGGTGGCCAGCGCCGACGCCATGGCCAACACTACCGAGTACACCTACAACCGTAGTCATGGCCTGCTGGAGGTCATTGATCCGCTGGGGCGTCGCCTGGTTCGCAATATCTATGACGACGATGGTCGTTTGGTTGCCCAAGAGGACAACGAAGGCAATATCACGGAGTTCAACCATGACCTCGAAGGCCGCCAATCTGTGGTCACCGACCGTCGTGGTAACACGACGCTGTACTACTACGATGACCGTGGCAACATCACCACCAGGGTAGATGCTGCGGGTAAGACCTGGCAGTACACCTACGATGAGCGTGGTAACCAGCTAAGCCAGCTCGACCCGCTGGGGCACAGCGCCTCGGCCACCTTTGATGAACGCAACAACCAGTTGACCCAGACAGACGGGCTGGGCCACACGGTGGCGTACACCTATAACAGCCGCGGTCAGGAACTGACCATCACGGATGCCCGTGGCAACCTGTACAGGAATACCTACGACAGCGTAGGTAACCTTCTAAGCGTTACCGATCCTGAGGGCAACGTGGCCGGCAATAACATTAATGCCGACGGTCAGGTATCGAAGAGTGTAGACGCTGAGGGCAACGCCACCACCTACACCTACGACGGTGACGGCAACAAGCTGAGCGAGACCAATCCACTGGGTGCGACCACCCGGTTCACCTACGACGCCAACGGCAATGTGCTAAGCGAAACCCGTGAGCGCACCGTCAATGGTAGTACGGTAGCGGAGACCACCCGCTACGTTTACGACGCCAACAACCGGGTGATTGAGACCCACCATCCGGATGGCACCACGGTCCATGCTGAGTATGATGTCGCCGGCAATCAGACCGCTATGGTGGATGTTCTGGGCCGTCGCACCGAGTATGCCTATGATGCTTTCGGCCGGGTCACTGAGACCTATTACCCGGATGGCTCCGTGGCGACCAGGATCTACGATGCCGAAGGCAATGTAGATGCCGAAAACGACCGTCTGGGCCGCACGACCCGCTACACCTACGATGCCCTGAACCGGGTAATCCGTAGCGACTACGCCGACGGCAGTCACGCTGCCACGAGCTACGACGCCGCCGGCCGGGTGATCAGCGAATCCGACGGCAACGGAAGCGTGACGCACTATGAGTATGACGCTGCGGGTCGTCGCACTGCCGTGGTGGATGCTTTGGGCAACCGCCACAGCTTCAGCTACGATCCGGATGGCAACCTCACCAGCGAAACTGACGCTAACGGGCACACCACCCGATATACCTACAACGCGCTGGATCAGCGTACGGCAACGGTGTACCACGATGGCAGCAAGGTGACCGATGCATACGATGCTATGGGGCGCCGTACCTCTCACACGGACCAGAATGGCCGTATCACCACCTATGAATACGACACCTTAGGCCGTCTCATCAAGGTGATCGATGCCCTCGAAGGTGCCACCTCCTTCAGCTACGACGCTGTCGGTAATAAGCTGACCCAGGCCGATGCAGAAGGCCGTACCACCCGCTGGACCTACGACAGCCAAGGCAGGGTGCTGAGCCGGACCCTGCCGATGGGACAGACCGAGAGCTTCAGCTACGACGCCGCAGGCAACCGTTTGAGCCACACCGACTTTAACGGTCAGACCACCAGCTACCAGTACGACCTGAACGACCACCTGACCCGCGTCACCTACGGCGACGGCACGGTGGAAACCTTCAGTTACGACGCCGTGGGCAACCGCCTCACCGCCACCACGCCGGACGGCACCACCCGCTACCGTTACGATGCCATGAACCGGCTGTTGGAAGAGATCCAGCCCGACGGTTCGGTGTTGTCCTACGGCTACGACCAGGCCGGAAACCGGGTGCAGCTGGATGTTTCCACCGACGATCAGACCCGCAGCACCAGCTACAGCTTTGACAAGCTTAACCGGCTTGCGACGGTAAATGGCGGCCTGGGTGAAACCGTCTACAGCTACGACAAGGTAGGTAACCGAGCCAGTGTCAGCTACCCCAATGGCAACGTTACCAGCTACAGCTACGATGCACTCAACCGGCTGGTGGCCCTGACTTCCATAGACGTTTCCAATGCCGTAGTAGCAGACTACCGCTATGAGCTGGACCCCACCGGCCGCCGTACCGGTGTGCAGGAGCTGCACAATGGTCGCAGTACAGGTTACAGCTACGACGAGCTGTATCGATTGATTGGCGAGACCGTCACCGATCCGGTTAACGGTAGCTACAGCGCCGAGTATCAGTACGACAAGGTGGGCAACCGGACCTACAGCATCGTCGACGGCGTCCACACCGCCTACAGCTACGACGCCAACGATCGCCTGACGCAACAGGGCGGGGTGAGCTACAGCTACGACGCCAACGGCAACACCCTGACCGAGACCGAAGACGGCCAGGTGACC
Source organism: Marinobacter zhejiangensis (assembly GCF_900114775.1). Taxonomy (GTDB): domain Bacteria; phylum Pseudomonadota; class Gammaproteobacteria; order Pseudomonadales; family Oleiphilaceae; genus Marinobacter; species Marinobacter zhejiangensis. The sequence goes on along the minus strand of NZ_FOUE01000001.1, from coordinate 548,900 downwards.
CGGTACACCTACGACGCCCGCAACATGTTGGTCGAAACCACCCGCCCGGGCTACAACGCAAGCTATGGTTACAACGCCGATGGCATCCGCACACGCCGCACCGAGAACGGCGCCAGCACCCAGTTCGTGGTGGATAGTAATAGGGACTACGCCCAGGTGCTGGCGGAAGTGAGCAACGGCACCACCGAGGTTAGCTACACCTACGGCGACGACCTGCTGGTGCAACAGCGCTCAGGCGCCACCTCCTACTACCTCTACGACGGCCACGGCTCAACCCGAGCCCTGGCAGACGAGGGTAGTACCGTCACCGACACCTACCACTACGACGCCTTCGGCGTTCTGCTGGCCCGTGCAGGTGATACCGAAAACGACTATCTGTACACCGGCGAACAGCGGGATGCGGGGCTGGAGCAGTACTACCTGCGGGCACGCTATTACGATCAGGGTGTGGGACGGTTTACGCAGATGGATACGTGGATGGGGGTGAATCATGATCCAGTTACGTTACATAAATACCTATATGCAAATGCAGACCCGGTCACGCATATCGACCCTACAGGGAACTTTAGCCTTGGATCAGTGATGTCTGGGATCAATGTGATGGGTAATTTGGCAATGAGGGCTTACAACGCTTACTCGTTGTTTGACTCCGTATTCCGGATTGCTTCTGGGGAAGAGTCTTTTGACGCAGTGAGTATGGGCACATCCATCATATTGAGCCGGTTGCCGACGAAGTTATCCTCAAAGCTGATTACACGAATATGTGGGAAGAATAGCTTTGATGGCGATACGTTAGTTGCCACTGAGAGCGGCCTGATACCCATATCGGATATTAAGGTTGGTGACCTTGTGTGGTCATACAATGAAGAGACCGGCCTACGATCCTTACAAGAAGTAGTGCACTTGATTGTCGGAGAGGGCGAAAAAGAGATTGTGGATATTTCTTTGCCAAATGGCGAAGTAATAGAAGCAACAGCTGGGCATCCATTTTTTGAGCCAAACCTGGGCGAATGGATTAGCGCTGGTGAGTTGACTCAGACTCAGTCTCTATTGAGTAGGGATGGCGAATTACTGAGCATCTTTGGGTTGACAAGTCGAACCCAAAATACGGTCGTATATAACCTTACCGTAGCGAATGATCATAACTACTATGTCGGTCGTTCCGGTGTGCTCAGCCACAATTCGTCGTGCCGAATGAAAGAAGTGCGTGTTCAAATGCATTCATATGAAGCGGCTAGAAATCGAGCTCTTCAATTGCTTGGGCCTATAGATCCGGCATCTCGTCGTAACATAGTAGGTCGACTATCTACCAGCAAAGGGTATGGTCAGGTTGTTGGCTTTGAGACAAAGGCTGATGGTGTATGGAAGCAGTACCGGATCGATTATGATCCTGAAAAAGGGCTGCATATCAACGTAAAAGTCGGGAAAGGGAACGATATGGTTGTAAATCATGCAATTGAGTTCCCCGGGACAGAAAGGGACTTTGAGAGGCTTCTCAGGTCGTTTAACTAATTCGGGAATGCAATACTGTGGATGAAGAGCGTCGAACCCTATTAGAACGAAAGCGCAAGCAACTGAAAGCTGCCACCGAGGCCCGTGCCCGCGCAGCGCTGATTGCCGATGTTATTGCGGAGTTGGACGCTCGGGGGATTAAGTACCAGTTAGAGTTTGTTGATACATCCTGGGAATGGGTTAGAGATCATTTCCCCGTAACCAGCTGGGGCGGCATAGATTGGACCTTGGCCACTCGAAAAATCCAGTTTAACTGGGAGTCGGAGGAGCAGCGCCCGCAGCTCCTGAAGGAAATAATCAAAATCGCCGGGCTGGACGATGAACCGGTCGTCGTGATTTGGAGCAACGCGGATCGCCCCGCAGTTTTGATGCCGCTGGCGGATGTGGAATCCGTTGCCTCCTCTTTGTTTGATCAGGACTTCGATACTTGGATTATCAGTAAGACGTCCCGGTGGTGCATCGAAAGCCATCACAACGGTACTTTTGGCATTGTATTGGACTAACACTCCAGCATTGTTTCGGCGTTAACCGTTCCGCGCTATCCTGAGGGCGGAGAGCAGGGTGTACGAACGGGGCATGGCCATGGCAGAGACAACAACACAGCTGAGGAACAGCCGTCGGACTGTGGCCGCGCTGGTGCTTGGCGCGCTCGTGCTTGCGGGCTGTGCCAGTCAGCCGCAAACGTTGCCGCCGGTATCGGTGGTTCCCGGTGTCGCAACGGGGCAGCCTCAAGAGGAGGCAGTGTTTGCCGAGCAGGATGCGTTGGCGAAGCTGGTCATGCTGCAAAAGGTCTTTAGCCGCTATCAGGGTGTGCCCTATCGCTATGGCGGTACCACCTCGTCCGGCTTTGACTGCTCCGGTTTTATCCGCGCGGCCTACCGCGAAGCCTTTGACCACCCGTTGCCCCGAACCACCGGTGAGATGGTGGGATTGGGGCAGGCTGTGGGGCGCAGCCAGCTGCAACCCGGCGACCTGGTGTTTTTCCACAGCAACGGCCGCAACGGCCATGCCGGTATCTTTATGGGCGATGACCGCTTCATCCATGCGTCTTCGTCGCAGGGGGTGACAGAGTCGTCGCTACAGAGCAGCTACTGGCGTACCCGCTACTCCCAGGCCCGGCGCCTGGTGGTGCCGTGAGCACTGGATGGACCAACAAAAAGAGCCCGCAATCGCGGGCTCTCGTTTTTCAGTGCTACTGCTGTTACATGGGGCCGAAGTTCAGGTTTGTAATGAACATCAGGTCCATGTCGGCCTGGTAGATCAGCGTGGTGTAGGGGCCATTGCCCTTGACCGGCAGATACGTCCATTCCACCCCGCCTTCGGTGTAACTGAGGGCGCCGGAAGTCCATACCGACCAGTTGTTGTCGATGACATTGGTCTCTCCCACGTGCTCGAAGTACATGTCGCCGGCACCGTCGACGTCCAGTGTGATGGTAATCTCCTCGCTCTCTGAGGCGGTCATGTCAAACGTGCCTGATACCGTAGGCGCACCACCGTCGATATCGGCAAAGCTGAACACCTGGACCACATCCATGAAATCATTCCCGCTGGCCTCGACATAGACCTGCTTGGTGTCGCCTTCAAAGTCCTTGAGGGTGACCGAGTAACGACCCAGGCGGCGGAGTGTGAAGTTACCGTCAGCACCGTTATCCGCCAGGGTCAGTTGCCCGGTCGGATGCAGGCGAGCCGGACCGTCTACCGCTCCGACCCCGCCCTCGGATGGGGCGTCATAGAGGCCGCCAGGGCCATCCAGTTCTGCTGAAACGGCGGTTACTTTAAAGGTGGAACCACTGAAGCTGTAGCTGCCCCATTCCGAGGATACTGCCTCTGGCTCTGCAGAACCGTAGGCTTCCTGATTGGCGCTGTGGGCGACCACATAGCTGGTGTCATCAAGAATAGTCAGTACGTTGTGTTGATCCGGGCCGTCGCTGATGTACCAGCTGCCCACCAGGCTGTCCTTGGCGTTACGGACGGGGGTAAACACCGCTTCTTCGCCATCCCTGGCAAGAACCATCGCGCCGTCTTGCAACTGCATGGTCCAGGAAGCCGTGTCGAAGTTATCGGCCAGGCCACCACTGCCGTCAGACTGATCGATGCGGGTCAGCGTCAGGGTTCCTGCGCTGCTGTCCCATTCGTAGGAGCCATACTCAGCGCTGGCAGCCCGCTGTTCCTCGCCGTCGTTGTGGGAATGGGCAATCAGGTATTCGCTGTCATTGATGAACGTCAGGACGTTGATACCGCCATTGGCTTCAACAAACTTCCAGCTGCCGATCAAGTCGCCGGACTGGGAGTCCTGGAAATGGTTGATCGCGTCGATTTCGTCAATCAGTATGAGGCCTGCACCGGTGGAGCCGAGGGCACTGTTGGCCTGGGTTTCAAAGTCGGACTTGCTGATGGCCGGGTCCAGGTCGATATCCTGGAGCGCGGTGTGGATTGCTTCGGTGATGGAGATGCCGTTGCTGGGGTCACCATCAGCGTCCAGGGTCTGCAGCAGGCGCAGAATGTTAATGACGGTGGGGTCGTTGCCCCAGTCGGTGCCACCGTTGCCCATATCCGCCGGAGTGATCCGGCCGGTGGCCTCTACCGCTGGCAGATCAATGCCGCCGATGCTGAAAATAACCGTATCGCCCGGGGCATAGTCGTATTCGCCCAGGTCGTTGGTTTTACCCGTCTGGCCGCTTGGTGAGGTGGTGTAATTGATCCCAATCACCGCGCTGTCGACAAACACGCCGGTTTCAGTGGCTGTACTGCCGCCGCCAGTGTCCCCTGTGCCTCCGGTATCGCTGGAAGAACCGCCGCTGCTGCCGCCACAGCCGGTGAGTGCAATTGATGAAGAGATCGCTGCTGCCAATGCCAGTTTCTTGAAGTTTTCCATGACAATCCTCGTTGTCCACAAATCAATGAGCTAACGCCAGAGAACGTAAGCCAGGGGAACATCGGGGCACATCCCTAAAATGGGGGGTGGAGTCGGAGGCGGGTGTATTTCTCTGTTCTAATTTGTCTGTAGCTTTATGAAAAATAATATATTTTGCTTAGTGTTCGCGTTTGTAAATATTAGTTAAATGAAGTGTTCGGAGCTTGATGGGGCGCAGGTTGTTGCGGGGGTGGGCTGAACGCGAAAAAAAGACCGCGGCCGAAGCCGCGGCAAGGGTGCGATTCTGAGATTAGTGTGGAACGACTCGGTCACGGGTCAGGAAATCGGCGACTGCGTCAACCACCTGCGGCGCTCGCAGCATCCGGTGGTGGCCCAGGCCGTCGGCTGACATCAGTTCTGAGTCGGGCCAGTTGTGGTAGACCCGTGCGCTCTGGTCTGCGCTGACATCCGCGTCGTCGCTGTCGATCACTACCAGTCCCTGTTGCCTCAGTTGAGGCGCCAGTTCTTCCAGAGATAGCTGCTGCCAGACATCACCCCCAAAGCGGGTTTCCATCCGCTTCCGGTGCTCCGCCAGGGCATCCGTACTCAGCCCCATCTGATGGCCCATTTCGTTGACCACCTCCGACAGGCTGGCGGGTGGCGCCAACAGCACCAGCCTGCTGGCGTCGAGGCCGTCCACCAGGGCGCGACCGGCGGCAATACTGCCCAGTGAATGGGCGATGATGGCATGCAGCGGGCCAACCTGATGGGCCACCTTGGCCAGTACCTCGGTCATTTCATACAGGTCTGTGCGTTCGCCCTGGGCGCGGCCGTGGGCGGGCGCGTCGTAAAGCACCACCCGGTAACCGGCGGCGACCAGAGGTTCGATGTAGGCGCCAAACTGGATACCGGCACCAGACCAGCCATGAACGCCAAGGATGGTCGGGCCATCGCCCCAGCTGTAAATGGGCAGGGTATGGGGGCCATGGTGGAGCTGGGTGTGGCTGTCGGCCAGATCCAGCAGGTACTCATAGCGTGACGGCATGGGCAACCGATCCGGGGTAAACGCCAGCCGCTCCACCAGCTTTGCTGCTCCCTCGGCAGACAGCCGGGTGTACAGCTGCAGGCCCAGGCGAAGCGCCTCATGCTGGAAATTGCGTGGCTGGGTCTGGGGTGCCGTGGCAGTACTCAGGTTTCTCATATGGATGGTCATGGCCTTAGCCTCCCTGATTCGGCCTTTCGGCCGTAATGGATGACAGCTTCAGGTTAGGGCTTGCCGGCATCCCAAAGGAGTGTCATATTTGACATTGTAGATGCGAAAAAGGACATGGTCATGATCAAGGTTGCTGTTGTTGCGCTTCCCAACTGCCATGCGTCCGGGGTTTACGGCGTGATGGATTTCCTCGCGACCGCCAACTACTGTGCCCACCTGCCCGGGCAAGCGGCCACCAGCACGTTCGACTGTCAGCTGGTGACTCTGGATGATCAACCGGTCCGGGGGTATAGCGGGGTTTTGGTGGTGCCGACCTGTGAACGGGCGTCGTTCCAGCCGGACGTGATTGTGTTGGGCTCGGGAGGTGAGGCAGTGGCTTCGCCGCAACGGCTGGATCAGAGCCTGCGGAGCCTGACGCCGCTGTTTCCGTGGCTGCAGGCGGCATACCAGCGTGGTGCTGTGATGGCCAGTGTGTGCACCGGCAGTTTTGTACTGGCGGAGGCCGGTTTGCTGGATGGCCAAGTGGCCACAACCCATTGGCGCGCGGCCTCATTATTCCGCAAACGTTACCCGACGCTGCGGCTGGATGAGGAGCAACTGCTCGTAGACAATGGCCAGGTAATCTGCGCCGGTGGTGCCAATGCCTTTGTTGACCTGTGCCTGTACCTCGTGGAGCGGCTGGCCTCACCAGCTCTCGCCCTGGCCTGCAGCAAGTTGTTGGTGATGGATAACCGCCGCTCGGAGCAGATGCCCTATATGAGCTTCTTTGGTCACAAGGCCCATAACGATACGGCGGTGAAGCGGGCCCAGGAGTGGCTGGAGCAGCATTATTCCGAACCGGTAGTGATTGATGAGGTTGCCGAAGTCGCCGGTCTCGGTCACCGTACGTTCAAGCGTCGCTTCAAAGAGGCCACGGGAGAAACCCCACTGTCGTACCTGCAGCAGTTGCGGGTGGAGGCGGCCAAGCACCTGCTGGAATCGAGCCGGGAGCAGACTGCCCAGATTATCTGGCAGGTGGGTTACGAAGACGCCAGTTCGTTTCGTCGCCTGTTCAAGCGCACGGTGGGCTGTACCATGGAACAGTACCGCCGCCGTTTCAGTTACGTGGCGTCCGCTGTTTCGCCTGTGCCCTCCGTGTTGTCACACTGACGAGTAGTCGCTAAATTCCTTTGTTTTGTATACCTTTGGGAGATACAAACAGAGTTCGTGGAGAGCCTCGTGAGAGCGGTTTTAGGGCTAGGGATCGGGTTATTGCTGGCTGGTTGTGTGCCCATGGTTACGGACATGTGGACGGTTCAGCCAGTGTCCGGAATGGTGTTCGATGCCGACAACGGCGCACCGGTGACCGGTGCGGTGGTCCGTAACCTTCACCAGAGTGAATTGGTTGCGGAGACCGGCGCTGTCGGTGAATTTTCCATCGAAGGACAATCGCACCTTGCGTTTCACATGGCGATGCCGGCCAGCTACCTGGACACCCAGTTCTGGGTGATCAGCCATGCTGGCTATGGGGATGCGGCGTTTACCACCAGCACCCTGGCGCCGCCACGCTCAGAGCAGCCGAGCCTGGTTGAGGTGCCGGTGTTTGCCAATGCCGAGCGCGACCCTGACAACTGCCGGTTTGGCCATTACCGGCTGCGCCTGGTGGATTACCTGACCCGAGAGGGAACCCTGGACTGGGGGGCTATGCAGCAGCTGGCGCCGCTGGACGGGTTGGACTGCGAGGATCCGGAGTTGCAGAGGCAATGGCAGGCAGCGCTTGAGCATGCCTACCGCCTGCCCCAGGCCGACGGGGAGGACTAGCCCGTGTTGTATCCATTATCGACGTTATTGTTGCTGCCGTTCCTGTTGATCCAGGGGCGCCGTGTCCGGCGGGATACCCCGCGGTTGCCAGAGCCCCCAGGGGAGCGCCATGGCCAGCAGGGGGAGGGCGCTCCGTTACGGGTGCTGATCCTGGGAGATTCTGCGGCGGCGGGTGTGGGTGCCCGGCACCAGGACGAGGCACTTTCGGGGCGCTTGGTCACTGCGTTGGCTGAACGCCACCGGGTCAGCTGGACACTGTTGGCACAGACCGGGCGAACCAGCAGTGATGTGCTAACGGCGCTGGCAGAACAGCCAACGGAGTCCTATGACGTTGCGCTGGTCTCGGTGGGGGTTAATGATGTCACCGGCCGCACCGGGACCCGGGACTGGCAAGCCAACCTGGGGGCGCTGGTGGCTGACCTTCGTACCCGGCTGAATGTCCGTTATATCCTGTTTACGGCCGTCCCGCCCATGGGGCGATTCCCGGCGCTACCACAGCCCCTGCGCTGGTATCTTGGGTTACGGGCCGATCAGCTGAACGGTCTGTTGCAGTCGGTATGCGCCGCTGAGGCGGGCTGTGATTACCTGGCCGTGCCGTTTCCCCTGGACGCTAACCTGATGGCCAGCGACGGTTTTCACCCCGGTCGTGACGCTTACACACTCTGGGGGCAATACGGCGCGCAGCGGATTACTGACTGGCACCTGAGCCGCCAAGCGTGACCCGCATTGATTGACAGGCATTGGAGGCCTATTCCTTGATCCCCACCATAACCAGCAAACTTGATTCCGTCAGCCGATACGGCTTGATCATCCTGGCCGTGATCCAGGGCTATGCCCTTTATTTCCTGCACCTTGCTGTGGATAACGAGCTGTGGCCAGCCACCGATCCACGCTGGATGTTCCTGTTCTACAGCATGGCGATCGGGGTCCCCCTGTTCTACTACCTGGGGCTGGAGCGGCTGACGGACCGTCGCAACGCCTGGGTACTGGGGCCGTTGCTGCTCCTGCTGGGTGGTTTGGGTTGGCACCTGGGGTGGCTGAACTGGGACGCCGCCTTACCTGGGCCCACCCGAGGTTACTTTGGCTTTGTCCTGACGGTCAGCACGGTTGTGACGCTGTTCATCCTGGCGCTGTTTTTCCGGGTATGGTGCATTAACCAGCAGGCGCGGTTTGACTATCGCCAGTTGCTGGAGCTGTCCTGGCAGAATGCCCTGACCCTGGTCCAGCTGTGGCTGTTTATTGCTGTGTTCTGGGGCCTGCTGCTGCTTTGGGCCGGGCTGTTCAAAGTCATCGACATTGATTTCTTCAGCGAACTGTTTGAGGAGCTGCTGTTTGTCTACCCGGTGACCGCCCTGGTCGGCGGCTGGGGGCTGGTGCTGATCCGCGAGCGGATTCGCCTGATTGCCACCGTACAGGCCATGTGCGAAGGGCTGACCAAGGCGCTGTTGCCACTGGCCGCACTGATCATGGTGCTGTTCCTGGCGGCCTTGCCATTCACCGGGCTTGAACGGATCTGGGAGACCGGCCACGCGGCCCTGTTGATGATGTGGCTGGCGCTGATCCTGCTGTTTTTCTTTAACTCGGCCTTGAGTGAGAACCCGGATAAAGCGCCTTACCCGGTCTGGTTACGGACCCTGGTGTACCTCGCGGTGGCCCTGCTGCCGTTCAACTCCCTGTTGGCGGCCTGGGCACTGGGGCTGCGAATCGAACAGTACGGTCTGACGGTTGATCGCTTGTGGGCCGCGACACTCCAGTTGCTGATCGCCGGCTTTACCGTCAGCTATGCCGTACTGGTGGTCTGGAAGCGCAGCCACGCACTGGCCTCAATCCAGCGCACCAACAAAGTCATGGCGCTGGTGATGGCCACGGTGCTGGTGCTGATCAATACACCGGTTGCGGATCTGCGGGCCTGGGCTGCGGCCAGCCAGGCCGGCCGACTGGAGGCCGGGAAGGTCAGCGTTGAGGACTTCGATTACGCCTACCTGCGATTCGATCTGGCGGCCTATGGGGTGAGGGAGCTGCGCCGCCTGCGTGACAGCGACTTTGCCGCAGCCAACCCGGCGGTGGTTGGCCGCATTGATGCGATCCTGCTCCAGGAGAGTCGCTGGCAGGATACCCCCGTGGTGGATGTGAACGACCCGGTGGCGGTGGCCGACATGTTTGCGGTGGTTCCGGCCGGGACCGAGTTACCACAGTCACTGCTGAGCCTGCTGGCCGACAATCAGGCGTCGTGCCTGACCATGCCGGAGGAATGCACGGTGATTCAGGTGCCGCTGGAGGCCGGGCGCACCTACTGGATGGTGGCTGAGGGCGGACTGAAGAGCTATGTCCATGGCACGGTTTACCTTCAGGCGGGAGAGCGCGTGTCTGATATGGGTGCGTTGCAAGGTGCGGGCTGCGTCGAATCCGGCACATGGGAGCTGACCGGCGACGAGCGATTGGTGCCGGTGGAGCCCCATAGCGATGTGTTTACTGACGGCGAATGCTTCTTCCTGGTTCGACCATCAACAGATTATCTCAAATCACTGTTGGTGCAGCCGGTTGGGGCTGCCCAAATGGAGGAAGGTGGACAATGAACGTTGCAGTATTCTGTGGTTCCGGGTTTGGACATGCCCCGGGTTATCAACAGATTGCCGAAGCCTTTGGTCGCCACCTTGCGAGTGAGGGCATCGACCTGGTGTTTGGGGGAGGCAAGGTCGGCTTGATGGGAGTCGTTGCCGATGCGGTGCTGGCTGGTGGTGGCCGGGCCTATGGAGTGATTCCAGAGTCGCTGCGTGAGCGTGAGCTTGCCCACCCGGGATTGACCCGCCTCGATGTGGTGGCCGACATGCATCAGCGCAAGGCGCGTATGAACGAGTTGGCGGATGCCTTTGTGGCCTTGCCCGGAGGACCGGGCACCATGGATGAGTTGTTTGAGGCCTGGACCTGGGCGCAGCTGGGTTATCACCAGAAACCCTGCGCTCTGCTCAATGCCTATGGCTACTACGACCACCTGCTGGGGTTCGTCGACCACATGGTCAACGAAGGCTTTCTGGCCCCGAGGTATGCCGAGATGCTGATTGTGGAGAAGGAGCCTGAGGCGGTTGTGAAGGCACTGCGGTCCTACCAGGCGCCAGCCAGCAAATGGTCATCCCAAGCCGAATAGGTCATGCGATCGGTCCGCTCATTCAATTTTGCGGCCAGACCAGCAAGGCCACGCCAGCGGTTATCGCTACGGTACCCAGGACCCTGGGTACCAGACGGCCCCACGGCAACACCTTTTCCAGCAGCACCAGAACGGCAATCAGCGCGATGACCATCAGGTTCATGACGCCGCCCACAAACAGCAACATCATCAGCAACAGACAGCACCCAACACAATAGGCGCCATGGTGCAGCCCCATGGCCAGAGCTCCCCGGAGCCCTGGCTTCCAGTGTTGCATGACAAAGGCAAAGGGACCGCGGCAATGGCGCAGGCAGGTGTCTTTCCAGGGCGACCACTGATAGAGCCCGGCCAGAATCAGGATGCCTGCACTGAGCGGAACGCTGCTGCTCTTCATCATCGGGGTGACCAGCGCCGCTTGTTCCAACTGCCACTGTGCAGTGGTTGCCGCCAGACTGAATAAGGTCCAGACAATCACATAGCCGGTGACAAACAGCGCGGTGCCTAGGCCCGGGTGAGACAAACGGTTATGGCGGGCTACCTGGCGGTACAGCAGAATCATCGGGGCCGCGCTGGGGAGCATCATGGCCACCATCATGATGGCCCACATCAGGAACATCATCAGGAAATAGCTGGCGGTCCAGGGCCGCAAAGTCATCATGTCCATCATGGGCATGGCGTCCATGCCGATGGCCATATCCACCAGGTACCACCAGCACAACGAAACAACCACCACCAACGCCAGCAGGGTGGTGATTGTGTCACGGGACAGCCTTACCGTCTGGGGGGCGGCATCGGTTGTCATCGGCTCTCCTTAGCGAAAGACGCCTTGCGGGCCAATGTCGAGATGCGTCATATGGCTGTGACTGCCGGCCAGCTCCAAGGGCATTGCGGCTCTTGCGCTGGTGCGCCCACTGGCCACTTCCGCCACGGCGTATTCAAACCCTTGGGGCAGGTCAATCCGCGCCCGGTGTTCCAGCCCGGAAACCGGGTTGATGATGGGCTCGCCCTTGGCCTCTATAAGATCGCCAACCTTGACCGACGCCTGGCGCGCGTCGACATCCCCAGTGATCGAAATCGGGCAGAACACGGGGTCGTTCATCTTGGTCATGGTGCTGGCAAACACGTTGAAAAACGTGGCGCCGGGCTCCGAGGTTTCACCGGACAAAATGGCCAGAATCGCCTCCCGCTGCGCTTCATTGGCATTTTCGTCGATAAAGGCCTGGGCCTCGCCATTTCCCTCGTGAATCGCCCCGGGCCACTTCAGGGTCATGGCAAACGCCAGGCCGTCCAGTCGGGTGTCTCCGAAGTACCCCTTGTCGATCCTGACAGCCCCGAGCGCTTGGCAATTACCTTTGGTCGGCAGGGCGTTGAATTGACAGGGACAACCGAAATCACAGTTACAGTTTACAAACTCAAAACCTTCGATACGCCAGTCCGGGTGATTCATGATTCACCTCCACCGGATAGAGTTAACAACTATTTAGTATAGAAGCCGGGGGTGAGGCAGGGATGCGGGTGGCGGTCTAATTTTAGACAGATACGCTTTAAAAAAATGGGCGCTATGCCGTAATGGTTTTTAGATCCTACCGTGAGGGTTCCGGGCAGCGAATCACCGGGCAGTGTGGATTGGGGGTACCGGTATTGATGGCCGGTGGTGGCGGAAATCGTTGTGGCTGCAGGTGTGTCGCGCATTGCCGGGCGGCGGTTGCTGCCACCGGGCAGTCGAGCTGGGTGAGGGCTTCGCCGAGGTTGTTCCACCCTGCTGCCAGCTGCGGGAAATCCTGGGTAAGGGTTCGGTAGTGCTCAGTGGCTTCCTGCCAGTGTTGTTGGGCATAGGCGACGTTACCGGCCCCTAGTCGAGCCGCGGGCTGGTCGGGCCAACGTTCATAGGCGGTGCGGTAGGCCCTGGCTGCAGCCTCCAGCTGACCCGTGGCTTCCAGGTCATGGGCGCTGCTCAGGAACGGTAGGGGGGTGGCGGTGGCCGGGAGTTCATCTGGCGGCAACATGGTCACTGCCCAGCGTTCGGCACGGTCCCAGGTGGTCATAAAGGCTGCTACCGGCTGCCGGTAGTGGGCACGGGTGCCGGAGTGGAGGATCAGTTCCTGCTGGCGGGCATCAAAGCCAATCATTACCGCGTAGTGCCACTGTGGCCACCAGTTGAAGCGGAGGTTCTGGAACACCAGCACGGGGTGCCCTGCCTGCAATTCCTTCAAGACTGCAGACAAGGCGGGGGCGAGGCGATAGACCAGCAACCCGGCCTGCCGTGCGGTGGCCACCATCTCGATTTGCAGGGTGCCCTGCCGGTCAGGCAGGTAGACCCGGTCCACCAGAGCCTGCGGCTGGGTGCCGATGCCCTGGCTGTTCAACATCATGGCCAGCGACGCTGGTCCGCACTGGTACTGCTCTTGAGGGTAGAATGGGACGTCAGACACCAGCACCGGGCGCCCGCTCGAAGGCACGTCAGCCGGCCAGGGTGGCTGGCTGGCACAACCGGATATCAGTACCACCGCCAGCAACAGCCACGTTACCGGCGGTACCCTGACACTAACCGCCATCAGCAATCAGCGGATACAGTTGACGAAGGGGAAGATGTCGGTGGCGCACAGCATGTCGGTTACGATGAACACCAGCAGGAACAACACGATGATACCCACCACGCCTTCACCGGCCGGGGCCTCAGCCAGTTGCGCTTGGAACGACGCCAGTTCGGTGGGGGTCAGGGAGTCGATGCGGTCACGGACCTGCTGTTCGGTAACGCCCATGTCCAACAGGGTCTGTTTGACGTCGTCCTGTTCAAGCATGGTGAGCAGTTCCTGCTTTTTCAGCTCTGAACTCTGCTCGGTTAGCAGCTCGTCGGTGCCAACAATGGCCGCCGCTGCGGGCGCTGTCCACAGGGTGCAGAGTGTCATGACCATCACCATCATTGCAGCAACCGGGCGAATCATCAATCTGGAACCAACCATAACGTTACTCCTGAATCGGGTTCGGCCACCTTCGTTCATCGTGGAAAAGGCAGCGGGCCACATTAGTGTAGCCCTTTGAGGGTGTTGATCTCTCTATTTGGGCGGTTACGGGCGTGTAATGTCTGGTCGGTACCCGCTAATACCCGAGTTGGGATTGCCTTGGACAAGACGACGTTTTGACGCCACAGTGGTCGTAGAGGCGAGAACCCCCGCCGCTTGAAATTGACAAGGAAGGTAGCTAAGCGATGACACGTGAATACCGTTACGCCCTTGGCAGCCGGACCTGGCGGTTTGGCAACCTGGCTGAGCTGATGGCCAAGGCCACCCCGGCCCGTTCCGGTGATCGTCTGGCAGGGGTGATGGCGGCGTCGGCGGAGGAACGGGTGGTGGCGCAGATGGCCTTGGCGGAGGTACCGCTGAAGACCTTCCTCAACGAGGCATTGGTGCCCTATGAGGACGATGAGGTGACCCGGCTGATCATTGACGACCACGATGCCGGGGCCTTTGCTCCCATTTCCCATCTGACCGTGGGGGACTTTCGTAACTGGCTGCTGAACGATGCCACCACGCCGCAGGTGCTGCGGTCGGTCAGGGCCGGGATAACGCCGGAGATGGCCGCGGCGGTCAGCAAGCTGATGCGGAACCAGGACCTGATCCTGGTGGCGAAGAAATGCCACGTCACCACGGCGTTCCGCAATACCATCGGCCTACCGGGGCACCTATCCACCCGGCTGCAGCCCAACCACCCCACCGATGACATTTCCGGTATTGCTGCCAGCATCCTCGACGGTCTGTTGTACGGTAATGGCGATGCGGTGATCGGCATCAACCCGGCCACTGACAACGTGGCCCAGGCCATCAAGTTGATGACACTGATGGATGAGGTGATCCGCAAGTACGACATTCCCACCCAGTCCTGCGTGCTCACCCACGTGACCAACACCCTGGAGGCCATCGAACAGGGCGCACCGGTGGATCTGGTGTTCCAGTCCATCGGCGGCACCGAGGCCACCAACCGGAGTTTCGGGTTCAGCCTGGCCAACCTTGCGGAAGCCCAGGCGGCGGCGTTATCCCTCAACCGGGGGACGGTGGGCAATAACGTCATGTATTTCGAAACCGGCCAGGGCAGTGCGCTGTCTGCCAATGCCCATCATGGTCTTGACCAGCAAACCTGCGAAGCGCGGGCCTACGCGGTAGCGCGAAAGTTCAGCCCGTTGCTGGTCAACACCGTGGTCGGGTTTATTGGTCCGGAATACCTGTTTGACGGCAAGGAGATCCTCCGCGCCGGCCTGGAAGATCATTTCTGCGGCAAGCTGCTGGGGCTGCCGATGGGGTGCGACGTTTGCTACACCAACCACGCCGAAGCTGATCAGAATGATATGGACAACCTGCTGACGTTATTGGGGGTGGCGGGTTGCAGCTTCATCATGGGCATTCCCGGTTCCGACGACATCATGCTCAACTACCAGACCACCTCCTTCCACGACGCCCTGTACCTGCGCCGAGTGTTGGGCGTGGGGGCGGCTCCAGAGTTTGAACGCTGGCTGGCGCAGATGGAGATCATCCGTGACGGCAGCGGCTACCAGCTTCATGACACGGTGCCTGGTCCGTTTGCCGGCACCCTGAAAAACCTGTCGGGAGGCGTGTGCCATGGTGAGTAAGAAACCGTTGGGTCAGGCTCCGTCGGCAAAGGATCATGGCGGGGTGGTGGACAACCCCTGGCGCCCGTTGCGGGCCTTCACCGATGCCCGGATTGGCCTTGGCCGGGCCGGGGTCAGCATACCAACCGCGGAACTGCTGGCGTTCCAGCTGGCCCACGCCCAGGCCCAGGATGCCGTTCACCTGCCGCTGGATGTGCCAACACTGTGTCACCAGCTGGCCGAAGGCACCCTGTCCGAGCCCTTTCGACGGCCCCTCGTGCTGCACAGCCAGGCGGCGGACCGGATGACTTACCTGCAGCGACCGGACCTGGGGCGGCGACTGGACGATGACTCCCGTCAGCACCTGCAGGAGTCGTTGCTTGGCAACCAGGTAGACTGCCCATATGACCTTGCCGTAGTCATTGTCGATGGCCTGTCTTCCCGGGCAATTCAGGACAACGCCCTGCCGTTCCTGCAGGCCTTTTCCCAAGCGCTGACCAGCGATTCACAGCACTGGCGACTGGCCCCGCTGACGGTCGTGGAGCAGGGGCGGGTGGCCATTGGGGATGAAGTGGGGGAGCGGCTAAATGCCAATGCGGTTCTGGTGATGGTGGGGGAGCGGCCAGGATTGAGCTCGCCCGACAGCCTGGGGCTCTACCTGACCTGGGGGCCCCGTGAGGGTCTCACCGATGCCCATAGGAACTGTATTTCCAACGTGCGACCGGCCGGGCTGAAGCCGACCGAGGCCAGTCTGCGATTGTTGTACCTGTTGACCGAATCCCGCCAGCGCAAGTTGTCTGGAGTGCAGCTTAAAGACCGAACTGAAGATAAGACCCTTGCGCACTCACAGGTATCGAGCCCGTTCCGCCTGACCTGATGGCGTTGCTGTTTCTGTTTGCACTTCCGGGGCGGAATCTGAATCTCCGGCGGGGTGAATATGCTACCCTGACGCCAATGTAACCCCACCAGCCCAGGCCTGTAAGACGACACGCTATGTTTAACGCCTCATCAACCCGTTTGAACAAATACATCAGCGACAGCGGCATCTGCTCCCGGCGCGAAGCCGACCGCTACATTGAACAGGGCAATGTGTATATCAACGGCAAGCGCGCGACCATTGGTGACCGGGTTAACGCGGGGGATACGGTCAGGGTCAATGGCCAGTTGATCGAGCCGCAGGACGAAGCGCATTTTGTGTTTATAGCGCTGAACAAGCCCGTAGGCATTGTGAGTACGACCGAGAGCAGCGAGAGGGACAACATTGTCGATTTCGTGAAGCACAGCGCCCGGATCTTTCCGATTGGCCGGCTGGACAAGGACTCCCAGGGACTGATTTTTCTGACCAACAACGGTGACCTGGTGAATAAGGTGCTGCGGGCGGGCAACAACCATGAGAAGGAATACCTGGTTACCGTCAACAAGCCGATAACCGATGCGTTTATCGAGGGCATGAGCCAAGGGGTGCCGATCCTTGGAACCGTCACCAAGAAGTGCAAGGTGACCCGGGAATCGGCCAATGTCTTGCGGATCATTCTGGTTCAGGGCCTGAACCGGCAGATTCGCCGGATGTGCGAACACTTTGACTATGAGGTCACCAGGCTCGAACGCATCCGGATCATGAATGTCGGGTTGAAAGGCTTGCCTGTCGGTGAGTGGCGAGACCTGACCGAAAAAGAACTGTCGGTGCTGCTGAAAGCGGTTGAGCACTCCTCGTCGGAAGCGCCTGCGACTCCGACGGCGACGGCCAGGAAGCCAAAGAAACCGAACGCCAGATCCGGGGCGAAAACGCCGGGCAAAGCCGCGCCGAAAACCAAAGGCGGGCCGGCGGGCAAGAACCACCCGCTCCGGAAATCGTCCGGTCCCGGTGGGGCGAACAAGTCCCGGAAGCCGACGGCGTCTGCAAGACCAAAGAAGGCGCGTAAACCCTCCATCAAGCGCAGCCGGTCCGCGTAACGGGCTCGCTGCCACCAAAGTCGTTTTGCCTGTTGGGGGCGGTCGTGGTTTGATGTCGGGCTTATATTCCAATTGCTAAAGACACAGCAGGACCCTGCCATCATGTTCCAATGCCAGATTGACCCCCGTTTTAACGATACCGATGCCCTGGGGCACATCAGTAACACGTCCTATCCGGTGTGGTTCGAACAGGCCCGCTCGCCGGTGTTCGAGTTGTTCCACCCCTCCCTCGACCTCAAGACCTGGCCGCTGATCCTGGCCCGTATCGAGGTTGATCTCAAAGCCCAGAGCTACTGGGGCAAGACCATCGAGGTTCGCACCCACATTGGCAAGGTTGGCAACTCATCGTGCCAGGTCGTCCAGGAGGCCTGGCAGGATGGCAAGCTGGTTGCGACCGGCGTGGCGGTGCTGATTTACTTTGATTACAAAACCGAGAAATCCATGCCCATTCCCGAAGACATTCGGGCGCGCCTGGCAGAGCATCAGCTGGCGGAGTAACCGCACGGCCCTAGCAGCAAAAACGGGAAGTCCTCAGGGACTTCCCGTTTTTTTTAGGGTTGGGCCTGAATCTCAAAGCCTGGGGTCTGCCAGGAGCGGGCTGGATAAGCGCCGTTGTCGTCGGGAATACCGTCCCGAACAGGACTACAATGGGCGTATCGAGGCCGGACTGACTGCGTGAGGTGGCCATGGCTCAATCCTCCCCCATACCGACAAAGCCCCAACCCCGGCAGCCCTTGACGGTGTTCTACGATGGCGCCTGTCCGGCGTGTATCCGGGACCGACACTGGTATCAGGCATGGGCCGGTAAGGCGGGTGAGTCGGTGCGCTGGCTGGACATTACCGGTCGCGATGACGAGCTCCGGGCCTTGGGCATCGATCCCGATGCCGCGCTGCGGGAGCTGCATGTGCAGGATGCCGGTGGGCGTATCCACCGCGAGCTGGATGCTTACATCCTGCTAATGTCCCGGGTCCCGCGGCTGAAGCCTCTGGCCTGGCTGATCGGTTTGCCGGGGCTGCGCCAGTGTTTGTCCTGGCTTTACCATACCTGGGTCGAGCGCCGGTTGCGGCGTCAGGGACGAGGGTCGTCCGCGGGGCGGTGATGTGATTCCTGTCCATGGCTCGCGTATGATGCCTGTCAGTTTCAAGGTGATGAATTGAATTTTCAGGAGAGAACCGATGATCTGGACCGTATACCTTTCTGGCGAAATCCATACTGACTGGCGAGAGCAGATTCAGGCTGGCGCCGAGGCGGCCGGCCTGCCCGTGGAGTTCACGGCGCCGGTGACCAACCATGAAGCCAGCGATGCCGCCGGTGATGTGCTTGGTGTTCCGGAGAACTCGTTCTGGCGTGACCACCAATCATCCAAGGTCAACGGCATCCGCACCAAGACCCTGATTGAATCCTGCGACATCGCGGTTATCCGTTTCGGCGACAAGTACAAGCAGTGGAATGCGGCGTTTGATGCTGGTTACTGCGCTGCCTTGGGTACGCCGTACATCACTCTGCACGGGGATGATATCGTCCACCCGTTGAAGGAAGTGGATGCCTCCGCCATGGCCTGGGCCCAGTCCCCGGAACAGGTGGTCGAGATTCTGAAATACGTAACTACAGCACAATAAATCCAATGAAGGCGAGAACCATGAAAAAACTGACTGCACTGATGTTTGCTGGCCTGTTTACTGCACTTTTGACGGGCTGTTCGCCGGAAGTTGGCAGTGAAGCCTGGTGTGAAAATATGGACGAAACCCCCAAGGGTGAGTGGAGCGCTAACGATGCCGGGGATTACGCCAAGCATTGTGTGTTCCGTTAAGCAGTAGGGCAAACCATGGAGAACCGGAAGTTTACCGACGCTGATCAGGACCTGCTGGTGGACATCATGCTGCACCGGCGGGATGTGAGAGGTAACAACTTCCTTGCCGACGAGGTGCCGGATGAGGTGGTGTCGCAGATTCTGCGGGCGGCTACCCTGGCCCCATCCGTCGGCTACTCCCAACCCTGGGAGTTCGTGATGGTTCGTGACCCAGCCATCCGCCGTCAGGTGGTGGCGGACTTTGAGGTTGAGAACCAGAAAGCCGAGGCCCGCTTTTCCGGCGATCGGCGTAACCTTTATACCCGCCTGAAACTGGAAGGTATCCTGGAAGCGCCGGTGAACATTGCCGTGTTCTACAAACCCTCGGCAGGCCCCGTGCTGGGCCAGACGTCCATGGCTGAGGTGGGCGAGTACAGTGTGGTCTGTGCCATTCAGAACATGTGGTTGATGGCCCGGGCACTCAATGTGGGGATGGGCTGGGTGAGTATCCTCAACCCGGATACGGTCAAGCAGCTGTTGAATGCCCCGCCAGAGAACAAGCTGGTTGGGTACCTTTGCCTGGGCTATGTCCGTCAGTTCTTCGATACCCCGGAACTGGAACGCCTGGCCTGGGACCGGCGTAAACCGCTGGAGACGGTTGTTCACGTTGACCGTTACGAATGAGGCAACGGAGTGGACATGCTGAAGATTTCCAACGCCGTTACCCTGGCTGACTGGGAAATCGAGATCAACCCGATCCGTGCCCAGGGGGCGGGCGGTCAGAACGTCAACAAGGTCTCATCAGCGATCCACCTGCGTTTCGACATTCGTCGCTCCAGCCTGCCGGCGTTCTACAAAGAGCGGCTGCTGGCCCTGTCGGATCAGCGCATCAGCAAGGACGGGGTCATTGTGATCAAGGCCCAGAGTTATCGGACCCAGGATCAGAACCGGGACGATGCCCTGGCGCGTTTGCGGGATCTGATCCTGGCCGCGGTGAAGGTGGACAAGGCCCGGCGTCCGACCAAACCCAGCCGGGCGGCCCGCCAGCGTCGCATGGACAGCAAGAGCCACCGCGGCAAAACCAAGTCCCTGCGCGGCCGGGTGCTGTAACCGATGGCGCTGGCTATTTGTTGACCGCTCTGGTACTGTGCCCGCCATCCTGCCTCGAAGGACTCCGCAGTTACCGGCTCAAACACCGGCTTGCGACCCATCCGATACGACCTGTCAGAGGACGGCACCCCCTTTATTGCGGCGAGTGACCGTAGTCGTCCAGTACACCCGGATCTGTTTCCCCGGGTGTCCCCGGCTATGCCCGGGCTTTTATTCAAGAGTTTAAATCTATGAGTTTTTCTTCCCTCGGCCTGTCTGAGGCGCTGGTTCGTGCAACTTCAGACCAGGGCTACGATCGTCCATCCCCCATTCAGTCCCAGGCCATTCCGGCGGTCCTTTCCGGTCGTGATGTCATGGCTGCCGCCCAGACCGGCACCGGCAAGACCGCAGGTTTTACCCTGCCGCTGCTTCAGCGCCTGTCCCAGAGTGAGCCCAAAGGCAAGGGTGTTCGTGCCCTGATCCTGGCACCAACCCGTGAGTTGGCGGCCCAGGTGGGTGACAGTGTTGCCCTGTACAGCAAGTATCTGCCTACGTCTTCGGCGGTGGTGTTTGGTGGCGTCAAGATCAACCCCCAGATTCGCCGTCTGCGCCAGGGCGTGGAAGTGCTGATTGCAACGCCGGGCCGGTTGCTGGATTTGCACCAGCAGGGTGTGGTGAGTTTTAACGATCTCGACATCCTGGTACTGGATGAAGCGGATCGCATGCTCGACATGGGTTTTATCCGTGATATTCGCAAGATTCTGGCGTTGTTGCCGGAACAGCGCCAGAACCTGTTGTTCTCCGCGACGTTCTCCGGTGAGATCCGCAAGCTGGCCCAGGGGCTGCTCGATAATCCGGTCCAGGTAGAGGTTTCTCCGCGCAACACTACCGCCAAGACCATCAAGCAGACGGTGTACCCGGTGGATCCGAGCCGCAAGTCAGCGCTGCTGAGCCGCCTGGTTCATGACAACAACTGGCAGCAGGTGCTGGTCTTTACCCGTACCAAGCATGGCGCCAATCGCCTGACCCAGAAGCTGGAAAAAGACGGCATCAGTGCCGCGGCCATTCACGGCAACAAGTCCCAGGGCGCTCGCACCCGGGCTTTGAGCAACTTCAAGGATGGTGAAATTCGCGTTCTGGTGGCCACCGATATCGCTGCCCGTGGGCTGGATATCAAGCAGTTGCCCCAGGTGGTGAACTTCGAGCTGCCTAATGTGCCGGAGGACTATGTCCACCGCATCGGTCGTACCGGTCGTGCCGGTGAACGAGGCCATGCCGTGTCGCTGGTCTGTGCCGACGAAGGTAAGTTGCTGGCGGGTATCGAGCGGCTGATCAGCCAGCAGATCCCCCGGGAAATGGTGGACGGGTTTGAGCCGATCAACAACCTGCCGTTGAAGCCCAAGGCAAAGGCCGATCCGTCAAAAGCACGTAACCGCTCCGGCGGCGGTCAGTCCCGAAATGGTGGTGGCGCCAGAAACGGGGCTGGTGCGAGTGCTAAAAATGGCGGTGGTGCCAGAAATGGTGGCGATGGCCTGCGCAAAACGTTGGCTGGGGGTCGAGGCAATGGTGGTCGATCAAACAGCGGCGGGGCAAAAAAGGGGCCCGCTTCCAGCGGGCCCAAACCACAGCGTACACGATAAGTGACGGACTGGTATTCCTAGAAGGTGTAGCTCAGGCCAACCATGTAAGCCATCGGGTCGATGTCCACATCAACCTCGGCGGTGCCGATGGTCTGGCCATTCTGGATGGCATCAATCTTGGCGGTGGTGTCGATGTCGATCCACCACATGGAGGCATTAAGACCGATACGGTCGGTCAGCTTCACATCCAGTCCCAGCTCGGCAGCAATGCCGAAACTGTCGTCCAGACGCAGGGCGGTGCCGTCAATCACGCCGCCGCCCAGCGCTGAGTCCACTGCGCCAGTCAGGGTTGCAGTGGTCTTTTCCTCGAAGAAATTGGTGTAGTTGATGCCGATACCAACGTACGGCTGGAACTGTGACGTGCTGTCCAGCGGATAGAACTGTGCAGTCAGGGTCGGCGGCAGGTGCTTGGTTTCACCCAGCTTGCCGGCACCGTCGATGGAGCCCGCGGCGTTGATGTCGTGGCTGAACGGGGTTGCGCCGAGCAGGCCAACACCAATATGGTCGGTCAGCATGTACGTAGCCGTAATACCGAGCTGAGTGTCGGAGTCGACGTCCACCTGCCAGTTGCCATCACCCACACCGTTGCCGCCAAGCATCACATTGCCGCTTGAGGTGTCCGGATCGACAAGGGCGGCGCCAACCCGCAGCAGGAAATCACCGGCTTCGTGGGCCTGGGCCACGCCGGTCATCAGCAGGCAGCCTGCAAGGGTACTGGTTTTCATGAATTTGGACATGGCAAACTCCTTGGTCAACATGCAATGAAATATTGGATGACTCGAAGCTTACCCGGCTGAGGCAGAGTTAAATTGATCTAAGACAAGTGCGATGTTGTCAGGGTTGGTCGGCGGGGGTGAAATTGACCTGGCTCAAAGGTTTGCACACCTGGCCCATAGGGGAATGCCGAAGCGTCTAGTCAGCGGGGCCGCTGTCCAGGTTTGGCAGGAAGACATCACGCAGAGACAGCGGTTTGCCGTCAGCATCCTGAACCTGTATCTGTTTGATGGGGCGGCCACTGTCGCGGTCTCTCAGATCCAGGGGCGGTCGGTCCGGGGCCGGATTCCACTTATCTCCCCACTGGCGCAGTGCGATCACCACCGGGAACAGGTCGCGGCCCTTGTCGGTCAGCCGATATTCGAAGCGTGAGCCGTGCTCACCGACATCCACCTTGGTCAGCACCTCGTTCTCAACCAACCGGCTGAGGCGGTCACAAAGAATATTCTTGGCAATACCGAGCTGTTGCTGGAAATCCACGTAACGGCGGGTGCCGTACATGGCTTGCAGCACAATCAGCAGCGACCACCAGTCCCCCACTTCATTGAGGGCGCGGGCGACGGAACAACTGGAATCATCAAAACGTTTTCTGGCCATGTCGGTAAGTCTACCTAAAAGGGTTGCAAACTAAAACCAGATTCAATAGGGTTGCATTATGAAACCTAATTGACGGTGCCTGGCCATGCGCCGGGTGATCCAATCCTTGCCACTGTAAAGCGTGGAGATAGTGAACATGACCATGAACCTGGGCCCTTTGTTTGAGCCGTTTGAGTTGAAATCCCTGACCCTGGCCAACCGTGTGGCCATGGCGCCGATGACCCGTAATTTCTCGCCCAACAATGTGCCCGGTGACGATGTGGTGGATTACTATCGCCGTCGTGCCGAGGGCGGTGTGGGTCTGCTGATTACAGAGGGCACCACCGTGAACCATGCCGCTGCCAATGGTTACCCCAACGTGCCGGCATTTCATGGCACCGAGGCGCTGGCGGGCTGGAAGAAAGTGGTGGATGCGGTTCATGAAGCGGGTGGCAAAATTTTCCCCCAGCTGTGGCACGTGGGCGCGGTCCGTAAGGAAGGCGTTGAGCCGGAGCCGAATGTACCGGGATACAGCCCCTCCGGACTGTTTGCGCCAGGTAAACCGAATGGCCGGGCGATGAGCAAGGGCGACATTGATGATGTGGTCAAAGCCTTCGCCGATGCTGCCCAGGATGCCAAAGCCATTGGTTTCGACGGTGTTGAGATTCACGGTGCACACGGCTACCTTATCGACCAGTTCTTCTGGGAAGGCACCAACCAGCGGGAAGACGAGTACGGCGGTTCAATGGCCAATCGTCAGCGTTTCGCCATTGAAATCATTGAGGCCGTGCGTGAGCGCGTAGGGCCGGACTTCCCGATCATGCTGCGCTTCTCCCAGTGGAAACAGCAGGACTACGATGCTCGCCTGGTGGATTCTCCAGAGCAGCTGGAAGCGTTCCTGAAGCCGTTGGCGGAAGCGGGTGTGGATATCTTCCACGCCTCCACCCGGCGCTTCTGGGAACCGGAATTTGAGGGCTCCAACCTCAACTTGGCCGGCTGGACCCAGAAACTGACCGGCATCCCGACCATGTCTGTGGGCAGTGTGGGCCTGACTGATGACTTTATCAGCGGCACTTTTGCCAGCAAGCAGGAGTCGGTGGAGCAGTCCGGCATCGACGAGCTGGTGGAGCGCATGAACAACCGTGAATTTGAACTGATCGCTGTGGGTCGTGCCCTGCTGCAGGACCCGGAATGGTTGGTCAAGGTGAAGGATGGCCGGCTCGACGACGTTAAGCCGTTTGCCCGCAAATCCCTGACCAAGCTGTACTGATCACACGGTCTGACTCCTTCGTAGAGTAGACGCCTCTTGCCCCGCCATTTGGCGGGGCTTTTTTGGGGGATGTTATTAGCCAGCGAGTATAGAGGTGAGTGGCCGATGGCGGGTCTTCCTCTGCTGCCCTCTAAGGTACGTCCATGTACCTGTCGGGCACCGCGGCATCCATGCCGCTGCTACGGAAGACCCGCCATCGGCCACTATCGAGCTCAAGTGATAGGCCTGCAGGTAAAAAACTTAACATTGACAGTCTTTATAAATCCCCGGCATGCTGCGGGTTCGTCAGTTGTTTTCTATCCCGATACTGGAAATCCAATGTTCGCCCCGATCCTTGCCTGTAAGCACGCAAAACGACCGATGGCCCTGGTGGCCAAGTGGCGCCGTGTGGCTGTGGCTGCGGACTGGGGAACTGTGATCTGACGAATTAACCGTATTTCCCCAAAGGCCGCAGCGCTTTCGCCCTGCGGCCTTTTTTGTGCCCGGGGTTGATGGTTGTGGAATCCTCAATGTAGGAGAAGGAGTCTCATGTCCGTTCCGGCAGCTTATCTGACGGTGGTCCTGGTTTGGGCCACTACCCCCATTGGTATCGCATTCAGTGGCGCTACCTTGCACCCCATGCTGGCTGCAGGCCTGCGCATGCTCATCGCGGCGGTGCTGGGTGCGGTACTGGTGAAGCTCCTGCGCATTCCCATGTGCTGGCGCGCCAGGGAACTGAAAAGCCATGGCTGGGCGTTGGTCGGAATTTTTGGTGCACTGGGGCTCAGCTACATGGCCGCACAGCGAGTGCCATCCGGGCTGATTTCGGTGTTCTTTGGCCTGTCGCCCATGCTGTCGGCGATACTGGCGCAATGGCTGCTCGATGAGCCGGCGATGCCTCTGTACAAATGGGCTGCCTGCCTGTTGGCGCTGTTTGGGCTGGCGGTTCTGTTCCTGGACGATGTGCTGTTGACGGCGGATATGCTGGGGGGCTTCGTGATGCTGTTAGTGGCAGTGCTGCTGTTCAGCGTCAGTGCCGTCATGGTGAAGCGGACCGATGCCCAGATGCACCCGCTGGCCCAGACCGTCGGTTCGCTGATCCTCAGTGTGCCGTTGTTTGCGGTGGCCTGGTGGTTGATGGACGGTCAGATGCCGGTCATTGACTGGGCGAGCCCATCGCCCTGGGCGGTGCTGTACCTGGCGTTGTTCGGATCGTTGCTGGGATTCGTCAGCTACTATCACATTCTTCGTTATCTGGCCCCGACCACCGTGGCGCTGATCACCCTGGTGACGCCGGTGTTTGCGTTGTACCTGGGGTTCTGGTTCAACGACGAGGAGCTATCGCCGGCGATGTTGCAGGGCACTGGCCTGATCATGGCGGGGCTGGTGGTGTTCTTTTTTGGAGGACTGTTGCGAAAGCGCCTCCGGGCTACGGCCTGAGCCTGTGATGACGACGCTGTGTCATGGCAGCCGGCTAAGCGGGCTGCCTGACCGCGGCGACCAGGGCGTCGAACTCTTCGTTGCTGAGCTGGTCGAGGGTGGCGCCGCGGAACTGGCGGTTGATGAAGCGTTCGGTCTCCTGCTGGATTGCTTCCCGCTGGTGGGGCTTCTCAATGTAGTCCATGGCTCGGAACAGGATGTAACGGATGGTCATGTGAGAAATTTCCACCACCGTCTGCTCCGTCAGATGGCGGGGTATCAAGCCCCTTTGCATCAGATCCTCAGCCATTTCCCGGGCACTGGCATCCAGCTGGGTTTCCAGGGCCCGGCGTAGCAACGGCGATGATCCGTACAGCTCCCGCACCGCCACTGTAGTGGCGGCCTTGTTCTCGAGAAAATACTGGTAAACGAAGGCAACGGTGGTGTTGGCGGCCTGCTCGGACGACTCCGCCACCAGTCGCAGTTGCCGTACTCCGGCCTTCATTTCTGCAGCGATGTACCCCAGTACCTGTAATCCCAGGTCATCCAGGTTCTCGAAGTGACGATAGAAGGTGTTGGGGTTCAGGCCCGCTTCCCGGGCGAGTTCCCGCAGTTTCAGGGAGGTCAGGCTGCGGGTTTCTGTGGCCAGTTTCAGGGCAGCCTGCACCAGCTTGAGTTTGCCGCCAGTCATGACGTTCATTGGGACACCTTGTTGTCAGTTCGGGTCATTCAGCCATTGATTGCAGTTCCGAAGTATACATCCGTCTACTTCTGGGTGTATACAGTTGTCTACGTGCCGAGTATACGGCTGTATACCGGTCGGGGCTGAGCCTCATCCACCAGAACAAGAGGTCGGCGGAGTTACACAGCCGCCAATGCAGACAACGAGGATGGATTATGAACAAGCGAGTGCAGATTGCCATTGTCGGAACCGGCTTTTCCGGTCTGGGCATGGGTATCAAGTTGAAACAGGCAGGTTATGACAACTTCGTCATTCTGGAGCAGAGTGATGATATTGGTGGGACCTGGCACGAGAACCATTACCCGGGCTGCGCTTGTGACGTTCAGTCGGCACTGTATTCATTTTCGTTCGAGCAGAATCCCAATTGGACGCGGATGTACGCGCCTCAGCCGGAGATCAAGGCGTACCTCAAACACTGTGCTGAAAAGTATGGTCTGACCAGCCACATTCGCCTGAACACCCACGTCGCCGGTGCCCATTTTGACGAGCAGCGTCAGAACTGGACTGTAGAAACCTGCGACAGCCCGTCTCTGTGGCAATACATGCAGAAGAAAGGCCTGAAGCCCGGCGATGCCCTGAACCGCAAGGACAAGGCCCTGCCGGCGTTTGAGACCCTGGAGGCGCAGGTGGTGGTTTCCGGCATGGGCGGCCTGAGTACGCCGTCCTATCCGGAGATCAAGGGTATCGACAGCTTCACCGGCAAGAGCTTCCATTCCCAGGACTGGGACCACGATTACGACTTCAAGGGCAAGCGCGTCGCGGTGATTGGGACCGGTGCCAGCGCCATTCAGTTCGTCCCGGAAGTGGCCAAGGAAGCGGCTCAGCTGGACCTTTACCAGCGCACGCCACCGTGGATCATGCCAAAGCCGGATCGGGAAATCACTGCCCTGGAGCGGTTGGCATTCCGCAAGGTTCCGCAGACACTCAATGCGTTGCGCAACTCCATCTACTGGTACCTGGAAGCCCGTGTACTGGGCTTTGTCGGTAACCCGCGTATCCTGAAAATCGGTGAATTGCAGGCCCGTCGCTATATCCGCAGCCAGATCAAAGACCCAGAACTGCGCCGCAAGGTCACCCCGGATTTCCATTTCGGCTGCAAACGGGTGTTGATCTCCAACAACTATTATCCAGCCCTGGCCCAGGATAACGTTGATGTCCTTACCGGCGGTATCCGCGAAGTTCGTGGCAACGTGGTGGTCGATAACAACGGCGTCGAGCGGGAAGTGGATTGCATCATTTATGGCACCGGTTTCAAGGCGCAGGATCCGGTGCCCGGCGGCATGATCTTCGGTCGCGATGGGCAGGACCTGCTGGCGGCATGGCAGGGTGGCGCGGAGGCTTACAAAGGCACCACCATTGCGGGCTTCCCTAACCTGTTCATGCTGATGGGGCCGAACACCGGGCTTGGCCACAGCTCCATGGTGTACATGATCGAGTCGCAGATTCAGTACGTCCTTGACGCACTCAAGCAGATGGAGCACAAGGGCTGGCAGAGCGTGGAGGTCAAGGCCGAAGCCCAGGGCCGGTACAATGCGTCATTGCAGTCCAAGCTGGGCGATTCGGTGTGGCAGACCGGCTGCCAGAGCTGGTATGTCAATGAGAATGGCAAGAACACTACCCTGTGGCCGGGTTTTACCTGGCAGTTCCGTCAGCAGACCCGGCGTTTCGATGCCGGCCAGTACCAGTGCCGACCGGTTGCGGCTGTTGCCGAAGTCCCGGACGCGGTTACAGCACCCGCCTGATCAGCGGGTAGCGGTCACGGCGATGCAGACAAATGCCGGGGAATCCCCGGCATTTGTGGTTTTTGGCAGGGCGGAATGACGGCTTGGCAGCCGGTTGGGAGGGTGTTTATGATGCAGACATTATTGCTGCTGCCCCGGGGTTACCGATGTCCTTTGACACCACCGAACACAATCGTCACCGCCACTGTTTCGACGGTGTTTCGTCGGTGTGGCTGTTTGGCTATGGATCGCTGATCTACAAAGTGGATTTCCCGTTCCTGGAACAGTGCCCTGCGATGATTGAGGGCTGGGCCCGGCGGTTCTGGCAGGGCTCCCATGATCACCGTGGGACTCCGGACTCACCGGGCCGGGTGGTGACCCTGATCGAGCAACCGGGTGCCTGCTGCAAAGGCATGGCTTACCGGGTGGCACCGGATGTCTTCGAACACCTCGACGTGCGGGAGAAGAACGGCTACCTGCGCTTCACTACGACGATGACGTTCAATGATGGCCGCCAGGCCGAAGGGCTGGTGTATATCGCGGATGCGCACAATGCGGCGTTTCTGGGCCCGGCCGACGAGGCCGATATCGCTCGCCAAATTGCCGTTTCCCAAGGCCCCAGTGGCCGTAATGATGAGTATCTGCTGAAGCTGGCAGAGGCCCTTCGCCAGCTTGGGGATGACGACCCTCACGTTTTTGCCATCGAAGGCTACCTTCGATAGCTACCTTCGCTAGCTCATATCTGCTTTTTCGCACCTCGGGCGCCAGCCAGTATAGACACCGGTAACGGCTAATCCACCAGGCCGGATGTCGCGCGGAAGCCGGACGGCGTGACGCCATAACGCTTGCGGAAGGCACGGCTGAACTGGCTGTGGTCATTGAACCCGCAGGCCAGTGCCACGGCGGTAATCTTGCTGGTCGGCTGTCGTAGCAGCTGCCGTGCCCGTATCAACCGCTGCTCAAGCACATACTGGTAGGGCGCGCAGCCAAAGCTGGCACGGAACAGGCGGGCAAAGTGATAGGGGCTGAGGTTGACCCAGCTGGCCATGTCCGCGAGGGTCAGGGGCTGATCCAGCTCGGCATCAATGCGTTCCTGCAGCAATCGCTGGTAGCGTTGGGAGAGCTGGCCGGTCAGCTCCGGTGTGGCTTTCTGCACAGTGGAGTGGCGGCTGACGATCTGCAGCAGCAGCCACTGGGCAAGATGGTCCATGGCCATGGTTTGTCCGGCCGCCTGCCAGTCACTCAGACTCAGCAACTGCCCAGCCTGAGCCAGTAGCGGGTCGTTGCCGTGGTAGAGCTCACTAAGCCGGACCCGGTCTGGCTCGCAATCCCAGGTTTCAGCCGCGCAACGGGCGATGTCGCGGTCGCTGAAGTACAGGTGGAAAAATTCAAATGGCCCGTCGATCAGCCAGGTAGACTGGCTGCCAGCCGGAAACAGGCAGGCTGCTCCGGGGAAGCCATGGCTTACCGCCTGCCCATCGACCACCCTGGCGGCCTTGTCGCCCCGCTGGGTGTAAATACTCAAGGCATGGTGATTTGGTTTTTCGTAGTGGATCAGGCCCTTGCGGTTCTGCCAGTGAGCAAGCGTCCGGCCCTGGCCCAGTTCCAACACGCGCTTGGGGGCAACACCGGCAGCTTGCAGGGTTTCTGCAATGTCGTGGCGTTGTGGCGTGGTCTGGGCAGTGCCCAATTGGCTGGCGGGGGTATCGGTGTTCATAGGGGGCCTCCGCAAGAATCATCCACCCTTACGCAGGATCTGACAAGCCCCGCGCTTGATCCCGCGCTAGGGTAGACGTTTCGATAGCTCCGAGCGTTGGGAGAGGATTGTCATGCCCGTTGCACTTCATTATGGAACCACTGTGCTGATCTGGGGGCTGACCTGGACAGCGATCCGCTTGCAGGTGGAAAGTGCGGCGGTGGATCTGGCCGTGTTCTATCGGTTTGTCATGGCCGCTGTGGTGGCGCTGGGTGTTTTGGCGTTGCTGCGCCGACTGCCCCGGCTGAGCCTTCGCCAGCATGGCTGGCTGGTGCTGCAGGGGTTGACCCTGTACAGCATTAATTTCCTGCTGATCTACCGGGCTGCGGAGTCCATGACCAGTGGCCTGCTGGCGGTGGTGTTCTCTCTGGCGGCGCTGTTCAATGCCTTCAATGGCTGGCTGTGGTTGCGGCAACGGCCCACGGCCCGACTGTACCCGGCGGTGGCGCTGGGGGTGACCGGTGTGGCTTTGCTGTTCTGGCATGACCTGAGCCTGGGCAATGCGACCCTGGCGTCCATCCTGTTTGCCGCGGCGGGTACTTTCTGGTTTTCCATGGGCAACCTCATCAGCATCAAGGTACGGCAGGCCGATGTCCCACTGGTGGTAGCCAACGCCTGGGCCATGGTGTACGGCGCGGTGGTTCTTGGCGTCTGGTGCCTGATCCAGGGCGTTCGCTGGACGCTGCCGGATAGCACCACGTTTTGGGGGGCGACCCTGTTCCTGGCGATACCCGGGTCCATCATTGCGTTCTATTGCTACATCACCGTGATCCAGCGGTTGGGCGCGGACCGGGCGGGCTATGCCACGGTGCTGTTTCCTGTCGTGGCGCTGTCGGTATCGACCTGGCTGGAGGGCTTTGACTGGACAGCCACAGCGGTGGCGGGGGCAGGTCTTGCCCTGCTGGGCAACCTGGTGTTGTTCGGGCGCTGGCCGGCCCGTTGGGCCCGCAAGGTAGAGGCATAGGTTAAGGTGCGTACGGACAGCGGGTCCGGCTCGGAGTAGCATCGCGTTTTAGCATTTGAGATGGCCCAATCCGACCCATGTTATCCGAGTTTCTCTCCACCTACCTGAGCAGTTCCGTCCGCTTTGTTTTCCTGCTGGCGCCGTTCTTTGTGGTCACCATGTTCCTGGCGTTGACCCGGGGCCAGCCCGCTGCCGAAAAGCATTCGATCATCCGCCGGGCCAGCTTTTCAGCGCTGGTGCTGGGATTGGTGCTGTTCTTTGCCGGTCCAGTGCTGTTCGAGGCCATTGGCATCACTCTGAACTCGTTCCGGATTGGTGCCGGTTCGTTGCTGTTCCTGACCGCCATCAGCCTGGTCAACAGCGGTACCCGTAACCATGCCACCGGGCTGCCCCAGGAAGACCGGGACGACATCGCCGTGGTTCCCATGGCGATTCCGGTGATGATTGGCCCGGCTACCATCGGGGCCATCCTGGTGTACGGTGCGGAGCTGAAGACGGTTCCGGAAATGGCCGGTGGCGTACTGGGCCTGGTGACGGGTTTGTTGTTCCTGGCGGTATTGCTGTTTCTGTCCGGTTATCTGGAGCGGGTGCTGGGCAAGACCGGGCTGAACATCCTGTCGAAGGTCAGCGGGTTGATCCTCTCCGCCATGGCGGCGGAAATTGTGCTGACCGGCATTACCGGGTTTATCAAGGCATCAGGCCTGGCCTGATGCCTCGCAGCCTGCGCTCTCAGGGCGCTTGCCATCATTCGCTAACACGGCGGGCTTGAGCGGCGACTTCTGCCGCTGTTGCAGGCCAATCAAAATCAGCGGCACCACGATCATGGCGGTGCCAACGAAGAACCACAGGTCCGGGGCTTCGCCGAAGAACATCCAACCGATAACCACTGCCCAGACCAGCCCGGTGTATTCGGCGCTGGTGACCTGGTTGGCCTCCACCTGGCGATAGGCCAGCAACACGGTGATGTTGTAACCGAGGATAAACAGCGAAGAGCCGAGTGCACTGGCCAGGATAGCCGGGTCTAGTGGTGCCCCTTCCACCACCATCAGGATGGCGCTCGCGGGCAGAATCATCACATAGGTCAAGGCCAGTTTATGCACCGTTGATTGCCGCTTGGGCAGTTTCCGCACCATGACGGCATTGATGGCCAGGGCTGCCGCCGAGCCCAAGGCGGCAACCGCCCCCCAGTTGAAATCAGCGGGTCTAAGAATCACCAGGATTCCGGCAAAGCCACTGACCACGGCCAGCACACTCAACGGCCTCAGCCGCTCGCCAAACACCAGCACAGACAGCACCATGACCATGATCGGGGCCGCGTAGAATATGGCGTTGGCGGTGGCCAACGGCAGTGCGCCGAGGGCAATCACCATGCAGAACATGCCGCCAAGATGAACGTGGGCACGAATAAAGTGAACCTTGCCGCCCTGAAACAGCCGACGTGGATTGACCTGTTTCCAGAGAGGCAGCAACAGCAGCAGGGTGATCAGGCAGCGCAGGAACGCAAATTGAAACACTGGTGCGCCCGGCTCCAGCAGTTTGACGAAGACATCGGAGACCAGTGCCAGGGCATTGCCGATGACCAGGAGAAGAATGGCGCTGCTGACGGTTTTGCCGGACATGGTTTAGCTCCCTTCGCGGGCGGTGACTGGGAGGCAAGTGTAGGTCTTGGCTGCTATCGTATAAAATGATGTTTCGTTGGTATCTATTAGAAAATTAGATATGAAGTTGCCTCCACTGAAGTCATTGCCGGTGTTCGAAGCCGTCGCCCGTCTCAACAGTTTTTCGCTCGCGGCCGAGGAGCTGGCGGTGACCCAGAGTGCGGTCAGCCACCAGATCAAGCAGCTGGAAAGTTACCTCGGGGAGCAGTTGTTTCTGCGTACCGGGCGCAGCCTGTCGCTGACGGACGAAGGCCGCCAGTACCTGGAAGCGGTGACCACGGCGCTGATCCAGATTGAGCGTGCCAGTGAGCAGTTGTTGGGGGAGGAAACCTCCAGGCTTCGGCTGGCCTGTTTCAGCTCCTTTGCCGTGCGCTGGCTGGTGCCGCGCTTGCCGGAGTTGCAACGCAGTCATCCGCAACTGGATCTGTCGCTGGAGATGACCACCGAGAACCCGGTGCTCTCGGACCGGGTCGCCGATGCGTTTATCTGTATCAACCGTCCACACCAGGCCTTCAGCTACGAACTGCTGTACCAGGAGCGGATGTTTCCAGTGTGCAGCACCGAATATTGGGAGCGGATCTGCCGGGAGCTGAACCTGGACCGCCAGGAAGGCGACGATCGGATCAACCTGGAGCCGGCCCAGCTGGCCCGCTTCCCCCTGTTATCCACCTACAGTATCTACGACCGCGCCGTGGGTGACTGGAATCACTGGTTTTCCGCCGCCGGACAGGTACTGCCAAAGGACGCCCGGGTTCAGCACTTCAGCCATATGCTGCTGGCGCTGGAAGCCGCTCGTTACCACCAGGGCATTGTCCTGACCAATGACTATATGATCGGCAATCGTGGCGATGCCGACGAGTTTGTACGGTTACCCTGCCTCCCCCTGGCCACCGGCTACCAGTTCTATTTCGCCTGGAAGACCTCCCGCCGGCGCGAGCGGGGCATCCAGTTGCTGCGACGTTGGCTGGTGCAGGAGGCGATTGCGGATGGGCTGCGCGGGGACGCCGACCCGGGGTAAGCGGTTAGCGGCTTACCGTTGCGGGCTGGGAGCGAATCAGCAACAACAACGGGATTGTCGCCAGGGTGATCCAGGCCATCAGTCGAAAGTCGTTCAGGTAGGCGATGGTCGCGGCCTGTTGGGTCAGGGCGTTGTTTAGCATGGCTAAGCCGCTGTCAGTGTTCAGAATTTCCGGGTGTGCCTGGGTCAGGGCCTGGAACGCCGGCCGGAAAGGGGTCAGTGACTCGCCCAGGACCGCGTGGTTGGTTTGGGTAAGGCGGGCGACCAGCGTCACCATGATGGAGATCCCGATCGAGCTTCCAATGTTGCGCACCAGACTGAACAGGGCGGTCCCCTCATTACGGTAGCGGGCAGCGAGGGTGGCGAAGGTGACGGTGCTCAGGGGGACAAAGGTAAAACCGAGGCCAAAACCCTGGATCATCCCGCTGATGATCAGCGTTGTTTCGCTGACATCTGTGGTGAACGCTGCCATCTGGTAGAGGCTGAACGTCGTCGTCAGCAGGCCGATGAGGATCAGCAGGCGCGGGTCAAACCGGTTGACCAGTCGTCCGATGATCACCATCCCGATCATGCTGCCCAGCCCCCGGGGCGCGAGCACCAATCCCGTGGTCACCACCGGGTACCCCATCAGGCCCTGGAGGAAGGGCGGCAGCAAGGCTGCGGTGGCCAGCAGGATAATGCCAACTACGAACATCAGCACCAGCCCTAGGGAGAAATTGCGGTCGCGGAACAGCTCCGGCTCCATGAAGGGGGTGCGGGTGGTCGTGATGTGTACCAGGAACATGGTAAAGGCTGTCGCGGCCAGAACCGCTTCCACCAGGATTTCCCAAGAGGCAAACCAGTCAAGGCTTTGGCCACGGTCGAGCATCAGTTGCAGGGCACCGATGGCAATGGCCAACAGGGCGAACCCCGCCAGATCGAAGCGTCGCTGTTCTTTCTCTGTTTCCGGCACAAAGGTGAGAATTCCCAGCAGGGAAATAATGCCGAACGGCAGGTTGATCAGGAAGACCCAGCGCCAATTGATGTACTCGGTCAGGTAGCCGCCCAGGGTAGGGCCAAGAATCGGGCCTACCATCACCCCCACACCCCAGATTGCCATTGCCGAGCCGTGCTTTTCTTTGGGGTAGGTGTCCAGCAGTACTGCTTGGGACAACGGCACCAGACCAGCCCCAAAAATGCCCTGGAGGACGCGGTACAGGACGATTTCCGTCAGGCTGGTGGCGATGCCACACAGGACCGAGGCCAGGGTGAACCCAACGATCGAGATGATGAACAGACGTTTGCGTCCGATCAGCCCTGCGAGGAATCCTGTCAGGGGGATGGTGATGGCAGCCGCCACGATGTAGGACGTGAGTACCCAGGAAATCTGCTCTTCGGTGGCTGCCATGCTGCCTTGCATATGGGGCAGGGCCACGTTGGCAATGGTGGTGTCCAGCGCCTGCATGATGGTGGCGAGCATGATCGAGACCGTGATCATGCCGCGGGTGCGGGGATCGAGACCGCTATACGGGGCCTCGTTAGCGGTCATTCGCCCTGGCCTTCATTGGCCTCAGCGGTACTGGCCAGGCTGCGGACCCAGGCGATGGGGCTGCCGGTGTCGGTGTCCGGGTAGCCGGTATCGACCTCTACATGGACACTCATGCCCGAACGCAGGGGCAGGTTGTCAGGAAACTGGTCCAGCCGGATACGTACCGGAATGCGCTGGACCACCTTGACCCAGTTCCCGGTGGCATTCTGGGCGGGCAGGATGGCGAACTCGGCGCCGGTAGCGTAGGCCAGACTGTCGACGGTGCCGACTAGCGGCTGGTCCGGGTAGGCGTCAACGTCAACGTTCACGCGCTGGCCAGAGCGAACCCGTGTCAGTTCGGTTTCCTTGAAATTGGCTTCGATCCAGAGCTCCTCCGTGCCGATCAGGCTGATCAGCGCAACGCCGGGGCTGGCGTAAGTGCCCGGTTCCGGAACCTTGGCTACAACCCCGCCAAAGGGGGCTTTGAGTTGCGTGCGTTCGAGATCCAGCTGGGCGGAGCGCAGGTTGGTCAAGGCACTCTGGTAATCCGGATGCTGCGCCAGCGGCAGGTTCGGGTTGCCACCAAGGGTGGCGGCGATCTGTTCCAGCTCCCGCGTGATGGTGACTTTCTGGCGCTCTGACGTCGCCAGCTGGTGGCGCAGTGCGTCCAGCTCCGAGCGTGAAGTCAGGTCTCGGGCCGCCAGGGCCTGCTGGCGGTTCAACTCGCGGCGGGCGAATTCGACGTTTTCATCAGCGAGCGCCAGCTCCCCCTGTTTGGAGGCGTAGCTCGCCTTCAGCGTCTGGATGGCGAATTCCGCTTGGCGAAGCCGCGCCTCGGCCTGGCTAACGGCAATTTCAAAAGGCTCGGTGTCGATGCCCAGCAGGACGTCGCCAGCCTTCACCGACTGATTTTCCCGGACCAGTACGGTGCCAATCCGCCCGGACACTTCGGCGGTCAGGTTCACCATTGGCGCCTGGAGATAGGCGTTCTCAGTGCTGACGTAGCGGCCACCAAACACCAGGTATAGGGCAAAGGCGAGGGCAACGACCAGAGGAATGCTGACCAGCAGGATTGGGCCGGTTTTGCGTTTTTTGGCGGTGAGGGGGGCCGGGGTACTCTGCTCTGAAGGCATCGGGGACTCCGTAATCTTCGCGTGCTTGTCGTTCGTTATCATTGTGATTTTGGACAGCGGGGACACCGCTTGCGCAATAGTTTATTAGGAAAATCACGAATAGTTAACTAATTAAATATCTGGTCGTTGTTCAATCTGGGATTCACGAAACCTTACGATTTTCCTAACAACCGTAAATGCTGCCGCGAACACCACTGTGCTAGCGTTAACCAGACAACAACAATGGATGGACGTGCTATGAAGACGGTAGTATCAACCGCACTGATTGTCCTGGCCTTGGCGACAGGTTCGCTACCGGCTACGGCGGGCAATAGCCATCGCGATCATCATTACGACCACTACGACCACTACGACCACTACGACAACCGCGGCTTGAACCTGCCACCGGGGCTGGCGCGACAAGGGGCTCGTGGTGAGCCGCTGCCGCCGGGATGGCAGCGTCGCCTGAACATGAACCGTGGCGACTATCTACCGGAGGAGCTGTATCGGTACGGCCGGAGCTATGATATCGACGATCGTCGTGAGCGGGTGGAAATTGAAGGTCGCGCGTACTACATCCTGCGTGGTACCCGGGAAATCATTGACATCCTGGACCACTGACAGACCGCGCGGGCTGAACTCTACGCCAGCCCGCTTGCCTGGTCCGCTGAGGAGACTCTAGTCCTCTTCCTTGGGCGGGCGCTCCACCACTTGCCGTTTGCCCTTGGCACAACGGGCGAGTTTCTTGATGCCTTCCGCATCAAACGCATCCACCCGGATCACATCGTAAAGCGCTTCCAGCGCCTCCAGTAATTGCCCACACTCTTCGTCCTTGATGATCTGCTGCTCGCAGGCCCAGTCCACCAACTCCTGACGCTGATGGCCCATCAACAGGGCAATGGCATCGAGTTCGTCCTCGTTGCGGCTGCGGATGGCCGTGTGCAGGCGCTCACGCATGTCGTGGGTTTTGTTGGCCAGACGGTAGGCATTCAAGACCCGACCCAATGGGTCGTCAGGGCTGTCGTTGACGTAGCAACCGCGGCTTATGCGGTGGCGTACCGGGGTGTCGCGGACAATGGTTTCTGCCACCCGGGTGCCGAGGCGGTCATCGGGGCCATTGAGGCCGGTGGCGCCCAGGGGGAAGACCAGCAACCGCAGCGGCCAGCGCAGGGCGGCTACGGGGAAGTTGATGATCAGCTCGCGCATTTGCTGCTGCAGGTTGTTCAGACAGGTTTTAAGTCCCCATTCCACCAAGGGGCGTTGGTCCGGTGGGTAGCCCTCTTCATGCCACTGCTTGATCACCGCCGACGCGTAGTAGAGCTGCACCAGACAGTCGGCCATACGCCCGGATAAGCGCTGCCGTGCTTTCAGGCCACCGCCGACACTGAGCAGGGTGACGTCGGTCATCAGTGCGAAGGCCGCCGAGAAGCGGGACAGTTGCTGGTAGCACGGGCGAATGTCACCCAACCGTGGCGCGGATTCCAGCCGCCCAAAGGTCAGCCCGCCGATGAACGCTCGCAGGGCATTGCGAGCGGTGTGGGCCAGGTGACGGTAGAACACGCCATCGAAGCGGTCGGTGGCCGCGCGCTTGTCTTCCATACCGGCGGCTTCAATTTCCTCGACAATGAACGGGTGACAGCGGATGGCCCCCTGGCCGAAGATCATCAGGCTGCGGGTCAGGATGTTGGCGCCTTCCACTGTGATGCCGATGGGCACCGCCTGGTAGGCCCGGGCCAGGAAATTACGGGGGCCTGTGATGACGCCACGACCGGCCACCACGTCCATGGCATGGTTGATGACTTCCCGCATCAGGTCGGTGTTGCGGTATTTCAGCACCGCGGATGGCACCGAGGGGCGTACGCCGCGGTCGAGCATACCGGCGGTCAGCAGACGGGCGGCATCCATCATGTAGGTGTAGCCGGCGATGGGCTCAAGGGCCTCCTGCACACCCTCGAACTGGCTGATGGAGCGACCAAACTGTTCCCTGACCAGCGCATAGGAACCGGTGGCCAGACTCGCCACCTTACCGGCGCCGGTGCCCAGTGCCGGCAGCGAAATGGAGCGGCCGATGGACAGGCATTCCAGCAGCATGGTCCAGCCTTTGCCGAGCATGTCCTGGCCTCCAATGATCTGGTCCATGGGAATGAAGACGTCGGTACCCCAGGTGGGACCGTTCATGAAGACGGTATTCATCGGCAGGTGGCGGGCGCCGGCGTTGACCCCGTCCAGGTCACGGGGAATTAGTACACAGGTAACACCGATGTCGTCGTCACCGCCCAGCAGGCGGTCCGGGTCGTAGACCTTGATGGCGAGCCCGATCAGGGTCGCCACCGGGGCCAGGGTGATGTAGCGCTTGTTCCAGGTG
The DNA here is from genome assembly GCF_900114775.1 of Marinobacter zhejiangensis. Classification (GTDB taxonomy): domain Bacteria; phylum Pseudomonadota; class Gammaproteobacteria; order Pseudomonadales; family Oleiphilaceae; genus Marinobacter; species Marinobacter zhejiangensis. The sequence continues at coordinate 510,440 of NZ_FOUE01000001.1, read as the reverse complement.
ACTTTCAGTCCCAGAACCTCTTCGCCGTTCCAGTCGCCTTTGCAGACGATGCCCTTGTCGGGAATGGCGCCCGCGTCAGAGCCTGCCACCGGTGAGGTCAGGGCAAAACAGGGGATCTCCTTGCCGGAGGCAAGCCGCGGTAGGTAGTGGTTCTTCTGCTCGTCGGTCCCGTATTCCATCAACAGTTCGCCGGGACCCAGGGAGTTGGGCACCATCACGGTGACGGCCCCGGAGACACTGCGGGTGGAGATCTTCATGACGATCTCGGAATGGGCCGTATGGGAAAACCCTTTGCCTCCCATCTCCCGGGAAATCATCAGGCCAAAAAAGCCGTTGTCGCGGATGAACTTCCACACCGGTGCTGGCAGGTCGTAGTGCTCGTGGGTAATGGCCCAGTCATCAAGCATCCCACAGAGCTCCTCCACCGGGCCGTCGATGAAGGCTTGTTCCTCAATGCTCAGGTGGCCAGGGGTGGCGTCCAGCAATCGTTGCCAGTCCGGCTGACCGGAAAACAGTTCACCGTCCCAGTCCACGGTGCCGGATTTGAGAGCCTCGGCTTCGGTATCAGAGAGCCTGGGTAACCGGCTTCGTACCCAGCACAACAGTGGACCGCTGAAGCGTTGTTTGCGCAGGTCTCCACCCAAGAGCAGGATCAGGCTCACCGCGAGCAGGGCGCCCGAAACGATCAGGCTCAGCAAGTGCCAATGGTCATAGAACAGCCCGACCACGGTAGCCAGGCACAACACAATGGCGGCGGTGGTGCCGCCAATGCCCAGGTAGATCAACACCAGTATGCTGGCGAGTAACAGCAATACACTCATCGGCAACCTCCAAAATCCTTCTCGATGTACGACAACTTTTGACCATGCCTGCTCACGGTGACAGCATTGTGATGACGGCTGGCCATAACAAAAACAGTCCGGAGCCTAAGGAGTGACACCGGACTGAAAGGGCCTGATTGAAGGCATTACCGAGTCGGGATGTTGCCCTTCTCGTCGGAAATCACGATCTCCACCCGCCGGTTTTGCTGGCGGCCGCTGGAAGTGTCGTTGGTGGCCTTGGGGTAATTTTCGCCGTAGCCCATGGTGTCGATGCGACTGCGCACAATGCCATTGCCGGCCAGTGCATCACGAACGGAGTTGGCGCGGTCTTCCGAGAGCTTTTGGTTGAAGCCTGCATCACCGGTGCTGTCGGTATACCCCTCGATCAATACCCGGCGTTCCGGGTACTGCCCCATGAAGTCAGCGAGCCGGGTAATGGTCCGCTCCGCAGCAGGCTTAAGGTCGGCTTTGCCCACATCGAACAGGACATCGCCGAGGGTAAGCACCATGCCGCGTTCGGTTTGTTCTGCCTGCATCGCGGCCATCTGCTGCCTCAGGGCTTCGGCTTCCGCTGTGCGGCTGGCCAGCTCAAGCTGGTTGCGCCGTTCCTCTGCTTGGGCGACCTGGGCTTCCAGCTCCGAGCGCATGCCCTGTTGCTGGGCAATCTCGGCGTGACGCAGGGCCAGGTAAGCGGATTGTTCGACTTCGCTCATGTCCGCATCGTCGGCCAGCAGGTTCCTGGCGTCCTCCAGATTCTTGCTGGCACTGCGGAGCTGGGTGGCACCGCTGCGGGCGACGGCCGGGTCGTTGCGGATTTGGTCGTACAGCGCTTGGGCCTGGTCGTAGGTGGCGTTCTGCGGGGGCGCGCTGGCACAGCCAGTCAGTAGCACCACGGTGCCCATCGCAACGCAGGCGATAAGAGTGCGAATCTTCATGATGTGTCCTCCTGAAGCCGGCCTATTGGGCGGAACTTTCCATCTGCATGCGCAGCTGTTCGATGTTTTTGTTGATTTCCTCGACGGCCTGGCGGGCCTTGGCGGTTTCCGAACGGGCCGCTGCAAGCTGGGCATCGACTTCGGCCTGCTTCAGCAAAGCACGGGCCTGATCATTTTCTTCCCGGTCGATCAGCTCACGGGCATCGGCGATCTTGTTCTGGGCTTCGTTCAACAAGACGGGTTCGTATTGACGGGCAAGGGACGCTTCGGCCTGTTCCACCGCGGAAGACGCGGACATCAGTTCGGAATCCGGGCGTGGTCCCTGACTTGCGCATCCCGCAAGCATGGCAGCCAGACCCAGGGCGCAAGCGGCGTGCCACTGGCAGCGATAGGCTCTCATGTAGTTGCTCCTTGTGTTGGTTACGGAACCGTGACCACCACTCGCCGACAACACTGTGTCTACATCGACAACCACTGCAACCGGCATGCCTGTACCGGTTAGGATGTTCAGAACCGGCGGACTGAACAGGAAGACAGGTAATGTTTACTATAGCAGGCCAGAAGAAAAGATCAGGCCGAGGGTAACAGGCATCACCACCAGGCTGCCCAGGTTACCGATCAGGACCAGCGACGCGACCCGGTGAGGCTCCTGGCGGTACTGTTCCGCCACCATATAGTTCAGTACGGCGGGGGGGAGGGCAGCGAATACCCACAATGCCGCCAGTTGCAGCCCGGGCAGGTCCATCAGGCCCACCAGCGGCCAGGCCAGCAGCAGGCCACTGGCGGGGCAGGCAATGGCGCCGAGCAGTCCCAGTTTCCAGTCGGAGAAATCCACGTCCAGCATTCGCACACCGAGGGTGAACAGCATCAGCGGGATGCAGACACCGCCCAGCATGTTCAGGGATTCCAGCAGCCAGGACGGCAGGGCCACGCCACCGAGATTCAGGGTCAAACCGGCAATGCTGGCCACCACCACCGGGATTTTCAGTAAACGCCGCAGCGGTTCGTGTGGGTTGAGCATGTGCAGGCCGACGGTAAAGTGCAGCATCATCTCGACAATAAACAGCACCACCGCGGCCGGCAGCGCCGCTTCGCCAAAGGCCAGTACCATCACCGGAATGCCCATGTTGCCGGAGTTGTTGAACATCATCGGGGGTAGGAAGGTTTTGGGGTTGATCTTGAAAAACCGCGCCAGCGGCCACAACAGCAGCCCCGAACCCAACACGACGATGGTGCCGGCCAGAGCCAGCCAGGCGTAGTCCTGCAATGGCGCCTTCTGGTCGGCCAGCACTGCAAACACCAGCATGGGGACAAACAGTTCCATGTTCAGGGCGTTGATGCCCTGGATATCCGGGCTGCGGTAACGGCCATAGAGGGCGCCGCAGGAGGCGATCAGGAACACTGGCAACAGGGTGGCAAGAATCTGCGTCAGCATGGCAGGCTGGGTCCTTTTGGGTAAGGCTCTAGTGAACCCTGAATAGTAACGATAATCCAGAGCTTGTTCCGGGCTACCGGGAGTGGTGACACAGTGGAATTGTGATCATCCGCGCCGCAGCCGTCATTGCGACCTAAGGCGCAGGTGCCAGTGTGCTAAGGTTCGGGAGAGCTGACAGGCTGGACTAACAGGGAGAACCATCAGGTGGCTGTGAATTTTGACCAGGTGATTGAGCGAGAACGAACCGGTGCCGTTAAATACGACGCCAGAGAGGCTGTGTTCGGTACCGAAGAGGTGATTCCGTTGTGGGTGGCGGACATGGACTTTCCAGCACCGGAGGCGGTAACCCAGGCGCTGGTGGAGCGAGCCCGGCACCCGGTGTACGGCTATACCCTGTTCCGCGACAGCCTCTACGAATCAGTCATCGACTGGTTCCGGGAACGCCATGGCTGGTCCATTGAGCGCGACTGGCTGATGATGGTGCCGGGTGTGGTGCCGTCGTTGCATGCGGCGGCGTTGGCCTTTGCTGGCGAAGGCGAGGGCATCATTATCCAGCCGCCGGTCTACCCGCCGTTCTACAGTGCCATTCGAAAGACCGGCCGGCGGGTGGTGGAAAACCCGCTGCAGCTGAGAGGCGGGGGCTATGAGATGGATCTTGAGCACCTGGAGCGTTGTGCCGCCGACGGCGCCAAAGTTCTGTTCCTGTGCTCGCCCCACAATCCGGTTGGCCGGGTCTGGCGCCGTGACGAGCTGGAAGCGGTGCTGGGGATTTGTCGCCGCCATGGTTTGATTGTGCTGGCGGACGAAATCCATGCCGATCTGGTCTACCCGGACCGCCATTCCCACACCGTGCTTGCGTCTCTGACCGAGGCGCACGACAACCTGATTACCGCGGTGGCTCCGAGCAAAACCTTTAACGTGCCGGGGATGGGGCTGTCGGTTTTGGTGGCGTCAAACCCCGCGCACCGGGAAGCATTGATGGCCCCGTTCGATCGTTTGCACCTGTTGCCCTGTAACCCTTTCAGTGCGGCAGCGCTGGAAGCGGGCTATCGCCAGGGTGGGCCCTGGCTGGACCAGTTGCTTGCCTACCTGACCGGCAACCGGGATTTCGTGTGTGACTATCTGGCCAGACACCTGCCACAACTCTCAGTGACCCAGGCAGAAGGCACCTACCTGCTGTGGATCGACTGCCGTGCGCTGGGCATGAGCGACGTCGAGCTCAAGCGCTTCTTTGTTCAGCAAGCGAGGGTTGGGCTAAGCCCGGGAGCTTCCTTCGGCTCAGGGGGCTCGGGCTTTATGCGGCTGAATCTGGGGACCTCGAGGGCGGTGCTGAAGCAGGCGCTTGATCAACTCAATGAAGCGGTCGCTCATCGGTTGGGATAGTTTATAAGCTGAATTAATTGTTCACCGTAATGTGTCGATAAACTTTCCATGTAGCCATATTTAGATAATGATTTTGTTTTTTTTGTTATTGATATTAAATAAAAATAATAGGTTTGGATTGATTTGTGCTTAATCGGTGCCAAGCCACACACAATGGAGTGGCTGACTTTACGAAGGGCTTTCAAGGAGAAACCTATTATGAAGCAGCTTGCTTCTGCAGCTTTGTTGACGGCAGCCGTCCTGGCGCCGTCCCTGGCCAGCGCAACCATGATTTCCGGATCCTACGATGTTGATCTGAACGAGAATGACCCCGGTCTGGTGGTGAACAGCCAGGATCTGGCCGCCAACCCGTTCAGCTTTGACCTCAATGAAGGTGAGAGTGTTACCTTTGATTTGTTCAAGATCTGGACAGACGAATCAGCGGTGAACGGCGACGACGAGACCGCTCAGCCGATCTCCGTCTTGTTTGACCTCACCTTGCCAGAGGCGATCACCGGCAGTGTCAACGGCGAAACCGTTGGCGATACCTGGGGACTGGGTGGCTTCTATCAGGAAGGTCAGCTGACTTGGAATGGCCCCCTCAACCTCGTGTTCGGCGACAACAACGATGGTTTGATCACCATCGAGCTGTCCGACGAGACCTTCAACGAAGGTTACTGGTGGGGCCTGTATGAAGGGCTCTGCAACGGTGCCAAAGTTGAGGCGACCATTACCCTGGTGAGAGAGGCGACCGCCTCAGTACCCGAGCCGGCCACCCTGGCGCTGATGGGTATGGGCTTGCTGGGCCTGGGTGCTCGCGCACGTCGCAAGCGCCAAGCCGCGTAAGCTGCTTCATCGATCGTCATTGATGCCCGCTGGGGAGCCGATCGGCCCCCAGCGGTTTAATCCTCCACCTGTTCGTCTTCTTCCACCGGCATATCGGTGACGGCACCGATGTGGTACGCCGCAAACCCGGCCATCACTACCTGGTCGACAGCCATACCGATCACCCGACCATTGGCCGGCGCTTCAATCGGATGGCGGGCGTTGGTGATGGGGTCGCTAACGTATCCCAGCACCTCACCAGTGCTGACCCGATCGCCCAGTTCCACCTCACTGAACAGAATGCCGCCGTGCTCGGCACGAATCCAGAACGAGTTGTAGTAGATCGGCTCCGGTTCACCCCAGACAAACATCCGTGAAATCATGCCCTGCTTTTCCATCAGGCTGTTAAGGCTGTTCACCCCGGCCTTGATCTGATGCTCCTGGATACGAAGGGACTCGCCCGCCTCCAGAGTGACGGCGGTGATGCCAGCATTGACCGCGGCGGTGCGGAGCATGCCTTCGGTGCCGGTGCTGTGGACCACGGCCATGCGGTCAAAACCGCGGGTAAAGGCGGCCACTTCCGGCCGGTTCATGTTCGCCCGGAGTTGGGGCAGGTTGGTACGGCGTTGGGAACCGGTATGGATGTCCACCAGCATGTCACAGTGCCGGATCACCTTGTGGAACAGGGAATGGGCGATGCGGTCTGCCAGGCTGCCATACAGGTTGCCGGGAAAATGCCGGTTGAGGTCACGGCGGTCCGGCAGGTAGCGGCTGCCGCGCTCGAAACCGGGGAGGTTGACGATGGGAATGCCGATCACCCGCCCCGCTAATTCCTCCGGGTCCAGGGCGTAAACCGTACGCCGGACGATTTCGATGCCATTGAGTTCATCGCCATGAATGGCGCCGGTCAGGCACAGGGTGGGGCCAGGTTTGGCACCGTTAATCACCAGCACCGGTGTGGGGCTCGACAGCCCCGCCATCTGGATACCGGGAGCCCAGGCCAGGCGGGTCGCGGTGCCGGGCAGCACTTCTGAATTAAGCAGCATCAGGCTGGTTGCCACTGGCTCGGGTTCCGCCACTTCAGGTTCGGCAAGCTCCGCCGGCGTGGTTTCCGTTGGATCAGCGCTGTTATCCAGGGCCACACCCGTAGTGGTTTCGGGTTCCGGTTCAGCGCCGGTAGCCGGGAGCGGCTCGTTGTCCTCGGGTGATGAGGGCTCGGGCGGCAGCTCCGGTGCGGGCGCCACGTCTTTCAGGTCGATGTTTGGTGCGACCTGGGTGGCACGCTCCTCTGGCTCAGGGGCCGTCTCGGATGACAGTGGTTGCGCCGGGGTGGTGGCGATATTCTCTTCCGGCGGCGCGTCATGCCGCGGTTCGGAGGTCACGATATCGGTAACGTTCTCGTCGTCCGCAATGTCCTCTACACCGTCGCTTTCGTCCGGCTCCTGGCTCCAGACCGGAGAGACTGCCAGGGGGCCGAGGGCCAGGGCTGCCAGGGTTGCCGTCAGCCAGTTGCGACAGGTTCGGTGGGGGGTAGGCATAGGACCTCGCTTGCGCCGTTGATCAGTTGGGGAGGCAAGGATAATGTGCCCGGAGCTTGCGGGGTACGGTTGTGACGAAGGTTTAATGCCCCGTTCAGCTTGCCCGGCCTAGCGGCCGTCGCCCGACGACCATAACCAGTGTTGTCCATCCTGCCGGGCTTTGCCATCGGTGCGGAGTTTTTCCAGGTGTGCCAGCAGGGATCGGGTGGCCAGGGGGTGCAAAGCCGCTGGCACGTCGTCGTAGGCAAACGGGGTCAGCTCTTTTGCACTGGCTGGCCCTTGCTGTGTCAGCGCACGTACGACCTTGTGCTCCCGCGCCAGTCGATGAGTGGTGAGGTAGTCCACCACCTGATGGGGGTTGGTCATCAGGAACCCATGGCCAGGGGCAATGTAATGAATGTCCTCCAGCAACAGCGCCTGCAGTGACTTCAGGTAAGCGCTCATGTCGCCATCGGGTGGATTAATGACTACCGTAGAACCCTGCATGATGTGATCGCCGGAGAACAGGATCTGCTCTCCGCCGAGCAGGAAACACAAATGGTTGGATGCGTGCCCGGGGGTATGCAGAACCCTGAGGTCACCGGCCGCCGTGGCAATCACCGAACCGTGCTCAGGTGCCAGGTCGGGAACAAAGCTGTGGTCCTGGCTTGCGTCCGTTGGTGCCGGCAGGCCGACCAGCGTTGCCCCGGTTCGTTGTTTAAGGGCCATCGCCGCAGGGGAATGGTCCCGGTGGGTGTGGGTGACCAGGATCTGGCGGATCTGCCCATCGGTCAGTTGCAGCAGTTGTTCCAGGTGGGCCTCGTCCGCCGGACCGGGGTCGATGATGGTGTAGTCCCCGGGCTGGCCGAGCACATAGCTGTTGGTACCGGGGCCGGTCATCAGCCCGGCGTTGTTGGCGGTCAGGCGAATCAGTCCTGGTGCCAGGGTGACCGGCTGGGTGGCGACGATTTCGGCCAGCGCCTGGCCATCCTGACCGGGGTCCAGTTTGACCACCTCACCATAAGCCGGACTGCCGGACTCCAACACAATTGCCTTGCCGCCCTTACGCGCCGGCCAGGGTGCGGTGGGCACAACTGGTGGCGGATTGGCGTGGGCGTAAGCCAGCGCGGCTTCGCTGCTGGCAAAGTCCCTGAGCTGGCGCAGGGTTCGTAAGGTGGGCGGCCCGATCAGGCGGCGGCCATTTTGGTGGTCGTCCAGCGCTTGCTGGGGTGTCAGCCAGACGTGGTCGATGGTTTCGTTGCCATCGTGGCTGGCCTGTTGGCCATCGGGTGCAGTGGCAATGAAAAAGCGGGTGTCGAAACGGCGGGGCGCACCTTCCGGGGTGATCCAGTGGCTGAGGTAACCCAACCGGTCCAGCGGCAGGGTGAGGCCATGCTGACGGCACAACTGGTCCAGGGTCAGGGTACCTTGGTCCAGCGCCTGGCGCTGATTGGCAAGGGTGGCCAGTAAGGACGCCGATACCGGTTTTCCGTCCTGTGTGGCCAGTAACAGCCCGGCTTCCTCAAAGCATTCGCGAATAGCGGCGATCATGTAGTCGGCGCCCCCTTCATCCAGGCTCATGGTCTGGCTGACGGCTTGGTCGTCTGTGCCTTGCAGATGATCAAGGCAGGCACGGTCGCCCGCGTCCACGGCCCCACCCGGAAAGACGTAGAAGCCGGGCATGAAGGCGGCCTTCCAGGTCCGCTGCAGCAGCAGGACTTCCAGGCCATTGGTGGAGTTTCGGGTGAGAGCGATGGTGGCAGCAGGGCGAATCTTCATGGCGTCGAATCAGGGCTGTTTATTGTTAGTAAGCAACCTTTCTACCACAGTTGCCCCGGGAAAGCGCCGTTTTCGGGTGATGGTTCAACCAAGGTCGGGGTATCATGGCGCCCCAGTCAGCTTTTACTGACTCCAAGCAACCCAGACCTACGGTGATTTCCCATGGCGCGAGTCGTTCTTTCTTTTGCGGATGAGGTGTTTACCTTTGTAACGGAGATGCGGGTACGCATCACTGACATCAACGGCGCCCGTCATCTGGGTAACGATGCCCTGATCTCGATGCTGTCGGAAGCGCGTGCTCAGTTTCTGGTGTCGTTGGGGGTGGAGGAAGGCGATGACGATGGCAATGGCATCATTGTCACTGACCTGGCGACCATGTATCAGGCGGAATCGTTCTTTCCCGAGTTACTGCGGTTTGAAGTTGGTATGACCGATTTCAACAAGTACGGCGGCGACATCGTGTTCCGTGTGACCAAGGCGGACAGCGATCAGGCGGTGGCGCTGGCGAAGTATGGCTTTGTGTTCTTCAACTATCAGCAGAAGCAGGTCATTCCCATGCCCGAAGGTTTCCGGTCACGCTTCGGCTGAACGCAACACCAGCGCCTGCATGCCCTGACGATAGAAGCTGTAGGCCATCACCCCCGCGCCAAGATTGCCAAGCAAGGCGCCGGTCATCAAACCAGTGAGGCCGGCCAGCTCGCCCCCCAGCCACAACAGCGGCAGAAAGCACAGGAACAGGCGCAGGGTAGAGACCATAAGCGCCCGCATCGCCATTCCCAGCGCGTTGCAGATCGACACCATCAGCATGCAGACCCCCAGGCCGCAATAGCTCAGTGGCACTCGCACCAGATAGTCTTCAAGCACGTCGCTGACGGTCATATCGGCACTGAACCACTGTGCCACCAAGCCGGACGCCGCAAGCCACAGCAGGCCGATGGCCAGTTGCCAGGCCACCACAAAACGCACCGACAAACGCACCAGTTGGCGGATGGTGTCGATGTCACCGGCGCCGAGCAGGCGGCCGATCATGGGGGGCAAGGACATGGTCAGGGCGAGTACCACCACAATGGAGAAGAAATCCAGGCGGGTGCCCAGCCCCCAGGCGGCCACAGCTGCTGAGCCAAATCCGGCGACCAGCGCGGTCGCCAGCATGGCGGAAAGCGGGGGCATCAGCTGGCTGACCATGGCCGGGGCCATGATGCCCCCCAGTTGTTTCAGGGCGGGTGCCAGCTCCAGCTTGACCAGGTCGAAACGCAGCCATTGCCAGCCCAGCAGCTTCGGATAGACCATCAGGCAACCGATACTAAAGGCCGCGATGGTGGCCAGTGCTGCACCCGGCAGGCCCCAGTCGAAGACAAAAATGAACAGTGGGTCGAGCGCGATGTTGAGCAGGCTGGTAAAGACCATCAGGTAGCCGGGCAAGCGGGTATTGCCGTGGGAGCGACAGACGCTGTAGCCAAAATACATCATGGCCCCGAGCCAGGCGGCGACCAGCCAGGGAATCCAGTAGCTGTGGATCAGTGGCAGCAGGGCGGCATCGGCCCCCAACAGGGTCATGATCGGATTGCGTAGCAGCCAGAGCAGCAGGCACAGCACCAGTACCAGCACAGCACCAACGGTGACCACCAGCCCGCCCAGCCGCTCCGCGCGAAGTGGGTCGCCCGCGCCCAGGGTGCGGGAAATGATGGCGGTGGTGGCAATGCCGAGACCGACCTGCAGACCTATGATCAACTGCTGCATCGGCAGGGTGAAGCCCAGGGCGGCCAGTGGATCGCGGCCGAGCTGGCCGATGAAAATGCTGTCCGCCAGTTGGAAGGTCATCAGTGACAGCACGCCGAACAGCATCGGCCAGGTCATGCTGAACAGCTGTCTGGGCAGGCTAGTGGCGCTGGTTTGGGTGGTCACAGGAGGGGCTCGGCGCTGGCTGGAAATGTGGCCGTTGATTCTAGCAGGGCGCCCCTGGTACGAGTACCCCTGAGGGCCGGGTACGCCAAAAGCGCCCTGGGTTTGGTCGAACTGAGGTTAGAGCACGGCCAGGGCGGCGTCGTAGTCGGGCTCGTTCTTGATCTCGCTGACCAGTTCGCTGTGGATGACCCTGTTGTCACCGTCGAGCACCACCACGGCCCGGGCACAGAGGCCAGCCAGCGGTCCGCTGGCAATGGCGACGCCGTAGTTCTTCAGGAAGTCGGGGTGGCGGAAGGTGGACAGGGTAACGACGTTATCCAGGCCTTCGGCGCCACAGAAACGGCCGGCGGCAAAGGGCAAATCAGCGGAAACAACCAGTACCACAGTGTTGTCGAGACTGCTGGCCTTTTCGTTGAACTTGCGGGTGGAGGTGGCGCAGACGCTGGTATCAACGCTGGGGATGATGTTGAGGATCTTGCGGCGACTGCCGTAGGTATCGAGACCAACATCCTCTAGGCCCTGGGTAGTCAGGGTTAAGGCCGGTGCGGTACTTCCGGTGGTGGGAAAGCTGCCGCTGATGGCCAGCGGGTTCCCATCCAGTGTGACTTTGCTCATCGGTATCTCCCGGTTGTGGTTGTGCGGAAATGATCAGGTCCACTTATGGTGTAGCCCATTCCCCGCTATCCGTCACGAACCGGAAGGAGGCAATGTCAGGACGCTTGCCCCGGTACGCCCCCTGATACCGGTTCGAACCCGGCTGCCGGGTGGCGCTGTACCAGCAGCAGGTAGGTTGCCAGAGCGGCAACGGCGCTGGCCGCGATGATGACGGCCATAACCAGCGAGGTGCCGTCATGAAGGTGGCCGACCAGGGCGCCGATGCCAGCGGCTACCGCCATCTGGACAAAACCGAACAGCGCCGAGGCAGAGCCGGCGGTGCGGGGGAAATTGGCCAGGGCTCCGGCCATGGTCTGGGGCAGCACCATGCCAACGCCCATCATGAAGATTGCCTGAGGCAAAATCACGGCCCAGACCCGGAACACCTCCATAATGGCGAGACCGGCCATCAGGCTGCCACCAGCCACCGCGATCACCAGACCGCGAACCAGGATCTGGTCGGGCAGCAGGCGTTTGCCCAAGCGAACCGCCGTCAGGTTGCCGGAGATGTAGCCCAGCACCATGACACCAAAATACAGCCCGAACAGTTGTGGCTCGACGCCGAGGAAATCTATCAGCACGAACGATGAGCCCGACAGGAAGGCAAACAGTCCGGCGAAGGTCAGCGAGTTGGTCAGGGTATAGCCGACAAAGCTGAGGTCAGAGCCAATAGATCGGTAGTTCGCCATCAGGGTGCACAGCTTCAGCGGCTGGCGGTTTTCGGACGCCATTGGTTCGGGAATGCCTACCGCGACCACCAGGGCCATCACCAGGGCGTAGCCAGCCAGGGCAATAAAGATGGAGGGCCAGCCCAGATGGTTCAGCATCAGCCCGCCGAGCGTCGGTGCCAGGGCTGGTGCCAAGGCCATGATGCTGGCCAGCAGTGCCATGATCCGGGCGGCGTCTCGCGGGGTGTAGATATCACGGATGGCGGCGCGACCCAGTACTGGCCCGGCGGAACCGCCGATTGCCTGGAGGAAACGGCACAGGATCAGGGTTTCGATGTTGTTGGCCAGCGCACAGCCAATACTGGCCGCGGCAAACAGCACAAAACCGCCAATCATCGCCGGTTTGCGGCCGAAGCGGTCGGCCAGCGGGCCACAGATTAGCTGGGCCAGGGCAAACCCGGCCATGTAGATGCTCAGGGTCAGCTGAACCTGATCGGTGCCAGCGCCCAAGGCGCCGCCAAGGGAAGGTAGGGCCGGAAGGTACATATCGGTTGCCAGTGGACCAAGGGCGACAGCAGCAGCCAGAAGTACGGTGGTCCAGACACTGGTGAGGGCGAGCATGGGCATTCCGGGAATCGGTTGAATCGGAGGAACAGTGTACGCCTCCGGATCGCACAAATAACGACCGTCGCCTTCATACGACCTATGAACAATATCGATAGGTCGTGTTGTCAGTCTCCGAGTTGGTCGGCCACCTCAATCAACTGCTGCCGCAGCCAGCGATGGGCCGGGTCGCTTTGGTTGCGTTGGTGCCAAAGCATCATCAGCGTAAAGGGCTTGTAATCGAAGGGCAGTGGGGCGGAAGCAAAGTTGCTAAGTAAGTGTTTACTCATCATGGAGGGCGCGGTTGCCAGAAGTTGTGTGCCCTTCAGGAAACCAGCGAGTCCGGAAAAGTTGGAGACGGTGACGCGGGTTTTCCGCGCCAGGCCCCGGGCGCTCAGGGAGCCTTCCAGTGCTGTGGGTTCGCCGGTACCGAACAGGATGGCAACATGCTCAGCCTGCAGGTAGTCGGCCAGGGACGTGGGTGCCGTCCGATGCGCAGGATCGTAGAAAATCATCATCTGGTCATCCAGCAGTCGCCTTTGCAGGATATCGCTGGCGGCCGGGGGGTGAGGGGAGATGATCAGGTCGCAGACTTCCTTGCGCAGCATATCGGCGTTGGGAATGCCCGACGGAATGACCTGCAGGCCAATACCGGGTGCCTGCTCCCGCAGCCGTTGCATCAACGGTGGCAGCAACAGGTCACGCTGGTAGTCGTTGGCGGCAATGGTCACGGTAAAGTCGGCGTCGCGGGGAACAAAGGGCGGGCCGGCCGACAGGGTACGCAGATCGTCGAGGATCTGACGCACGTGGGGTCCGATGCGGAGGGTGTAGTGAGTGGGGGCAATGCCACGGCCGGATTTGACGAACAGTGGGTCCCCGAGCGCCTGACGCAGCCGATCGAGGGTATGGCTCACCGCGGACTGGCTAAGCCCGAGCTTGACGGCGGCGCCGGACACGCTGCCGTCGTCGAGTACCGCAAGCAGCACCCGCAGGGAGCGGGCATCGAGATTGAACGTATCAATGGGATTCATGGATCCCAGTGTAGGGCAAAACGGTGACGGGAAGAACCGCCACCGTCGTGAGGGTCAGTCGGAGCGTTGTGCAAGCCAGTCGGCCAGCTCCAGCCAGCTGGCATGGGGGGCTTTGCTGCCAGCGAGAATGCCCATGTGGCCTCCAGGGATGACCCGGAAGGTTTTATCTGCGGAGCTGACATGGTCCATCACCCGACGGGCGGCATCCGGCGTTGCCAGGGTATCGCTGCTGCCAGCGACGGCCATCAGGTTGGCGTTGACGTTCTCCAGCCGGGCCACATCGTCGCCGATCTGGATCTCGCCTTCGGACAGCTGGTTGTCGATCCAGATACGGACCACGGTGTCCTGGATGATGCCGCCCGGGTAGGCCACCATGCGGTCGAGGAAAGCCGATGTTGTGGCGTGGTCACGAACAAACTCGCGGTCGCCCAGGCGGACCACCAGTTCCCAGTAGCCTTTCACGCTGCCAATCGGGTTACTGAGTTTGAAGCCGATGGTGTTGGCCCAGCCGGGGGTATGGAACCAGTGGGGCTGAAGGTCGTGCAGACGGAAGCCCGTGCGGGCGCGCACGAATTCGGCAACATCTGAGATCCGCTGGTACATCAGGCCCAGTACCCCGGACGCATGGCTGTCGATGGGCGAGCCCAGCACGATGGCATTGCGGATGTGCTGGTCTTTACTCAGCGCCGAGTAAAACAGGGTGAACATGCCACCCATGCTCCAGCCGTGCAGCGAGAGCTCCCGCTCGCCGCTGTGCTCGCGCACCCGGTTGAGGTAGTCCGGCAGCAGTTCGGCAACGTAGGTGTGCATGTTGTAATGGGTGTGGTCCCGGGTGGGTACGCCCCAATCAATCAGGTAGACCTCAAAGCCCTTGGCCCGCAGGAACCGGACCAGGCTGCGCTGGGGGAACAGGTCGTAGATCAGCATGTTCACGGCCAGTGGCGGCACGATGACGATGGGCGTCTTGTGGGTCTGGCGCTCGACCGGAATGGTCATGCCTTCCAGCTCGATGGCGTCCTCCAGCAGGGGTGGGTAGTAGCGCAGGGTGACCAGACCATCGCTGTGCAAGGTATCGAAGGGTGTCTGGCCGGCCTGGACCAGGCTGGCGGACCGGAAAACCCGGTCAAAGGCATTGCTGGCGTAGTGGCGGCTCCGACGGGAGAGTCCGGAGGCTTTGTCAATTACGGACCTGGCGAGGTTTGGCATGGCTCTGTTCATCGGGTTCTCTGGAAACGGGTAGGACGACGTCCAGAATATCGGTGGAACGCCGTTGGGCGCCATGGCAAATTCGTCCAGGTCAATTGGCATATTGGCCACCTGAAGTGCCGAATATGCCGTCGTTGGGCTCTGCCCTTCAGGAACCTGGGTTGCTATCATGCCTGCCTTTCAGGCAAAGACAATAACGGATAAATACATGCTGAGTTTCCTTCCTGCGCCACTGATTGGCGTGATCAATGCCCTGTTACTGGGTATCAATACGTTGTTCTGGTGCCTTCTTCTACTCCCCTGGGTGCTGTTGAAGCTGGTGATTCCCGTTCGGGGTGCGCGGGTGTTCTTGTCCCGTGTGCTGATCTGGATCTCTGAATCCTGGGTGGCCTGCAACACCGGCTGGATGAAACTGACCCACAACACCGACTGGCAGGTAACCGGCGCGGATCAGCTGAAGCGGGAAGGCTGGTACCTGGTGATGAGTAATCACCAAAGCTGGGTGGACATCCTGGCCATGCAGCGGGTACTCAATCACAAGGCGCCGTTTCTCAAGTTCTTTCTTAAGAAAGAATTGATCTGGGTACCGGTCATTGGCCTGGCATGGTGGGCGCTGGATTTCCCGTTCATGAAACGTCATTCGAGGGAATACCTGATCAAGCATCCGGAGAAACGTGGTGAAGATCTCAAGGCAACCCGCAAGGCCTGTGAGAAATTCCGCGATACTCCGGTTAGTGTCATGAACTTCGTAGAAGGTACCCGTTTCACGCCGGCCAAGCATAAACACCAGAAATCACCCTACAAGCACCTGCTGGTGCCCAAGGCGGGCGGTGTCGGGTTTGTACTGGATGCGATGGGGGATTCGATTCAGACTCTGGTGGACGTCACCATTGCCTACCCGGGTGGCTCGCCCACGTTCTGGGACTTTCTCTGTGGCCGGATGACCTCGGTGAAGCTGCACATTGACACCGTGGCCATTCCCGAAGATCTCAAAGGCAAGGACTACAGCGCCGACGGCGAACAGCGCCGGCGGGTCAAAGACTGGCTGGCCGAGCTGTGGTCCGCGAAGGACCAGCGGCTGGACGACATGCTCCGCTGATCCCCCGCCAACCCGGCGGTCCCTGGCGGCGTTAAGCCTCTGCCGCCGGGGAAGCCTCCTGCGTCTGCCCGTCCTGGGCCGTATCTTCAACCAGCTTGAAATTGATTTGCTTGCGCTCGCGGTCGACGCCCAGCAGGGCAACGTTCACGGTCTGCTCCAACTGGAACAGGCGGCCGTTCTTGTTGTGGGTCAGGCGCAGGGTGACCGGATCAAAGCTGTATTTGCCTTCCAGGTCCTTGCAGCTGACGAAGCCTTCCAGGCCATTGCTGTCGAGCCGCACGAAGAAACCGGCCGGCACGGTACGGCTGATGACGCCACTTTGTGGCGCCTCGCCCAGGCTGGGAGCGAACTCACATTTGAGCCAGTTCTCCAGGCTGTTGGCGGCCTGGCGGGCCTTGATCTGGGTTTCCTGCAGGGTCTCCAGCTGGCGGTCGTCCAGCGGCTGTAGTGGTTGCTGCCAGAGCGCTGACTTGATGACTCGGTGCACGTAAAAGTCGCTGAATTTGCGCAGTGGGGAGGTGAACGTGGTGTAGGCTCCAAGCCCCATGCCCTGGTGTGGCGCGGCGGTAAACGCCAGCTCCACCCGTGCCAGCTGGCGGGATACGATGGCCTTGAGCGGAACCTCAGCGGTGACGCTATCCGCTTGCTGCATCAGCTGACGGAAGCCATCCGCGGAGGCGGGGTCAAGCCCGGCCAAGTCGGGGGCGAATTGGCTCAGCAGGCTACGGATGTTGTCGGCACGGTCTGCACGCAAACCCGGGTGGGTAATGAACAGGCCATGGCTGAGGCCACTGAGGAAGCCTGCGGCGCAGCGGTTGGCGGCCACCATGCACTCTTCCACCAGGCGGTGAGCCTCATTCTGAACCGCCGGCTCGATTTGGCGAATGTGCTTGTTTTCATCAAGCCGCAGGCGGAATTCCGGGCGCTCGGTGCCAAGCAGGGCATTGGCTTCCCGCCACCGGCGCAGCGCCGTTGCGGCCTGATGTAACTGGTCCAGGCTGGCACTGACGGTCTCTGAAAGGTCGCGGGTGTCGTCACCTTCACGCCCTTCGATGACATGGGCAACCTGCTCGTAACTGAGTTTGCCTTGCGAGCGGATGACCGCTGAGTGAAAACTGTAGTCACCCAGACTGCCGTCGTTATTGACCTGCATGTCGCAGACCAGGGCCAGTCGATGGGCATCCGGTACCAGCGAGCACAAACGGGTGCTGATGGCATCTGGGAACATGGGGCGTGGCTCGCCCGGGAAATAGATGGCGGTGGCGCGGGCCTGGGCCTCCCGTTCAGCCGGGCTGCCGCCCGGAATCAAAGCAGTCGGGTCGGCAATGGCAACCGACACTTTCCAGCCCGTTGCGTTCGGCTCCGCCATCAGGGCGTCGTCCATGTCCTGGGTGCCTGGGCTGTCGATGGTGACATAGGGCTGTTCGGTGCGGTCTTCCCGCTCACCCGCCAGGGCGTCGATGGCGGCTTCGTCCAGCTGGTCCGCCTGCTGGGTGACCGTGTCGGGCCAGTCTTCGGCCAGGTCGAACGAGGCCAGGGTGAAGGCGCGCTCAATGCCGGGTGCACCGGCTTTACCGATGATGTGCAGGACTTTCGCCTGGCCCTTGCCGTCACGGATTGGGTGGCGGTGGATTTGGCAGTAGATGAAGTCATCCTGTTCCGCGCCCATGCGTTCCTTGGGCGGGATGAAGATCCAGCGGTTGATGCCGGGGGTTTCCGGTACCACAAAATGCCCTTTGCCCTTGACCAGGTAGCGGCCCACAAAGGTCGTCAGGCCGGTGTCCAGCAGCTCATCGACAACGCCCTGAAGCTTGCCCTTGTCATCGGTCTGCTCGGTAATCCTGATGCGATCGCCAGGCAGGACCTTTTGCATTTCTTCGGGTGGCAGGAAGACATCACGGCCTTCGTCGAGGGCAACAAAACCAAACCGGCCGTTGGTGGCTTTTACCGTGCCGGCGAAGGTGACTTTGCTGTCTTTGATGTCGGATTTGAGCTGGCGCAACTGACTGAGCGCGTCGGCATTTAGCATGCAATGGAACCTGACTGGCGGGATGGGAAAAATTGGTCTGGCAGTATACCGGTTTTCCGGGCGAACGTCAGAGCGACAAGGGTGTTGGCAGATTCCCTTCGGATAGCGGATAGTTTGAGGGACTGTAGAGCGATAGGAAGAGCAGGGGGCAACATGAAAAAGGATAGCAAGCCTAGGCTGTTGCTGGCGTTGACGCTGGCGCTGGGTGTTGTGATCAGCGGTTGTGCCGGATACGGAACCGGGGGCCAGGATATGGGTGACGATGCGCTGACAGAGGGGGCCAGGGCCCAGTTTGACTGTGCCAACCGCAATGGCAATGAGTTTATTGAGAGCGCGGAGCTGGTGTTCCTGGTTCAGTGTGGGGTTCGGGAGGGGCAGCGTTGCGGCGATATTCCCGATGAGATGAGTGAGCAGCCATCGTCCCGGGAACAATTTCGCCAGGGCCGTCGGCTGCTCGACATCATGGACCTCAACAAGGACCAGAAGATCAGCAAGCTGGAGTTCCGGGCCTTCTGTAACAGTCAGGGCGGCTGATCAGGCCTCGGACTGTTCAGGGGTGGTGGGCAAACGGTTGGGTCTGGCCTGCTTCGTTGAACAGGATCACCGTGTAGTCATCCTGACGGTCGCCCATTTCCATGCCGGGTGATCCAACCGGCATGCCCGGTACCGCAAGGCCCCGGGCTGCCGGGGCTTCCGCCAGCAGGCGCTGGACATCTGACGCCGGAACGTGGCCTTCGATGACGTAGTCGCCAACAAAGGCGGTATGGCAGCTGGCCAGGCCCTGTGGCAGGCCGGCTTCCGCCTTGATCTGGTTGATCCGTTGGGTGTTGATGGCTTCGACGTCAAAGCCATTGTCTTCCATGTGCTTCACCCAATCGGTGCAGCAGCCGCAGCTGGGGGATTTATAGACCGTCACGGTCTCGCCAGCCAGGGCCGGGGCCATGGGGGACAGTCCGAGGGCGAGCCCGAAGGCCAGAGGCAGTCGTTTCATGGTGTGTGTTCCTCTCAGTGATGTTGGGAATCCGTGGGTGTTTCTTTACTGTCGCCGGCGAGCCAGAACCACCAGACGATGGCAGCCATGAGCAGGAGGCCGCCGCCATTGATCAAAAGGTCTGTCATGAGGATTTCCTCCCGGAACTGGTGCGAAACAGGCGCAGTCGGTTGGCGTTAGTGACCACGGTCACGGATGACAATGACATGGCGGCGCCGGCCAGGATCGGGTTCATCAGGATGCCCCACAGTGGATAGAGCAGTCCGGCGGCAACCGGGATGCCAAGGCTGTTATAGATAAAGGCGCCAAACAGGTTCTGGTGGATGTTGCGTACGGTGGCCCGGGAGATTTCGATGGCATCGGCAACCCCATGCAGTGAACCTCGCATCAGTGTGATGGCGGCGCTTTCGATCGCCACATCGGTGCCGGTACCGATCGCAAAGCCGACGTCGGCGGCCGCCAGCGCCGGGGCATCGTTGATGCCATCCCCAACCATGGCGACCCGGAAGCCCTGGCGGCTCATGTCAGTGACGATACCCGCCTTGTCTTCCGGCAGTACCTCTGACCTGATGTCGTCGATACCAACCTGGCTGGCGATGGCGTTAGCGGTCGCCTCGACATCCCCAGTCACCATCATCACCCGAATACCGGCGTCGTGCAGGCGCTGGATGGCCTCGCGGGAATCCGCCTTGATGGCATCGGCGACGCCCAGTACGCCCAGCACTTGCTGGTCCCGGGCAAGAAACAGCGGGGTCCCGGCATTGGCGCTGATGCGGCGCTCCGCTTCCGCCAGAGGCGACAGGTCGACGCCTTGCTGCTCCAGCCAGCGGCGGTTGCCCAGGCGTAGGGTCGCGCCTTCAAACTGTCCGGACACGCCTTTGCCACTGCTGGCTTCAAATCCGCTGACATTCGCCGGAACCACCCGGTCGGCGTCGGCGCGGGCGACGATGGCTTCTGCCAGCGGGTGCTCGGAGTGACGCTCAAGCCCGGCTGCGAGGGCCAGCAGTTGGCTTTCGTCACCCTGGCAGGCTTCCAGGTCGGTCACCGCCGGATGGCCTTCGGTAATGGTTCCGGTCTTGTCGAGGATGACCAGGTCAAGCTTGCCGGCATTCTGTAAAGCGTCGCCCTGGCGAATCAACACGCCATACTCGGCTGCTTTGCCAACGCCAACCATGACCGACATCGGGGTGGCCAGTCCCAGGGCACAGGGACAGGCGATGATCAGCACCGTGGTGGCCGCTACCATCATGTGCACCACAGCGGGCTGCGGGCCGACGTTGTACCAGACCAGGGCGGAGAATACGGCAATCAGCATGACCGTAGGCACAAACACCGCCGAAATGCGGTCAGCCAGCCGCCCAATGGCGGGCTTGGAGCCCTGGGCTCGTTTGACCAGTGCAATGATCTGGGCGAGCGCGGTGTCACTGCCGACCCGTTTGGCGGCGTAGACGATGGCGCCATGCCCGTTCAGGGTGCCGGCGGAAACGGTATCGCCGACGCCCTTGGCCACGGGCATAGGTTCGCCGGTGAGCATGCTTTCATCGATGCGGGTTTCTCCTTCAAGGATGTCGCCATCCACCGGGAGCTGCTCGCCGGGACGAACCCGCAGGCGATCGCCAACCACCACCTGGGCTACCGGGAGGTCCAGCTCCCGACCGTCGCGAATCACCCGGGCGGTCTTGGGGCGAAGGTCCAGCAACCGGCGTACCGCCTGGGAGGTCTTGCCCTTGGCCCGTAACTCCAGCGCCTGACCGAGGTTGATCAGGCCAATAATCATGGCGGATGCCTCAAAGTAGACGTGGCGGGCCATCTCCGGCACCAGTCCCGGGACGCTGGCGACTACCATGGAGTACAGCCAGGCCGTGCCGGTACCCAGGGCGATCAGCGTATCCATATTGGCGTTGTGGTGACGAAAGGCCTTCCAGGCACCGGTAAAGTAATGGCCACCGGTGGCCAGCATGACGACGAGGGTGAGGCCACCGAGCACCAGCCAGGTGGTCTGGTTGCTGGCGGTCACCATCATGTCGCCAAACCCCATACCCCAGATCATCAGGCCAAGACCAAGGCCCAGGCTGACCGCCATCTTGACCAGTAATTCCCGGTAATGACGGCGGTCTTCCTGTTCCCGGCGCTCATCGGCGCTGTCCGGGTCCTCAATTTCGCTGGCGCCGTAGCCGGCGCTTTCGACGGCGGCAACCAGCGCCGGGACTTCCACGCTGCCGTAGACGGTTGCGGTGTTATCGGCCAGGTTCATGTGCGCACCCTGGCTGCCGGGAACCGACATCAGGGCCTTCTCGATGGTGCGGACGCAGGAGGCACAGGTTGCGCCTGTCACCGCAAGCTGCACCTGAGGCACATCGGATTTTATTTCGACGGGCTCTGAGACAGGCGCTTCCGGCTGGCTGGCTGGTATCGGGCACAGGGTGGTTTCCAGGGGTTCTGCCGGGTAACCGGCCGCAGTGACCCGCTTGGCGGCCTGCTCTGGATCTGTGCCTGGCGGCAAGGTGACGGTTTGATGCTCAATATCAACCTCGACGGCCTCGGGGCTGCCGACCAGGTCCGTCAGCGCGGTGCGGATCTTGCGGGCGCAGCCCTGGCAGGAAGCGCCACTGATGGTAAGGCGTACCGGTGCAAGCGGGGTATCAGTCATGGCAGCAGCCCTCCGTGTTTTCAAGGTGGCCATTGGGATCGTCCCAGTGTTCGATCAGACGGCAGATGGTGTGTCCGTCGGGGGTACCGTCTGGCATGGTTTGCCAGGCACCGAGGGCAGCCTGCATCCGGTCCCGAAGCTGGGTCAGTTCCTCGATCTGCTGTTCCACGCTTTGCAGGCGTTGTTCAAAGACCTCGCGGACGATGGGGCAGGGCGAGTGCTGGTCATCCGCCTGTTCCAGGATGGTTTTGATCTCGGGCAGAGAGAACCCCAGGGTGCGGGCCTTACGGGCAAACTTGAGCCGCCGCAGGTCGTCCGGACTGAACTGCTGGTAGTTGTTGTCGGGGTTGCGGCTGGGGCTGAGCAGGCCTTCCCGGGTGTAAAAACGCACGGTGTCGGCGCTGGTTCCGGCGGCTTTGGCCAGTTCATTGACTTTCATTCATCGTCCTCCAGTGGGCGGGATCGATCATGAAGTCAGTTTAAAACCTATGAGCTACTCAAAGGTCAAGGTTTGTCTTTGCTGCTCAGAAAGACACCGCAGCCGGAGCATTGGTCGGGAGCCAGTAGCTTGGCCTGCCAGCCGATTCGTTTGCCGCAGGCCGGGCAGGCCAGGCGCAGTTGCAGGACCACAATGGGACTGACCAGGAGCGTCAGCAACAGGCCCAATGGGCCCCAGCTGTCACCGCTCGACAGGCCGAGCTGACTGCTGAAGACCAATATCAGCAACAGGGTAAAGAACGCAAAAATGAAGTAACTACGGTTCCAGGCTTCCCAGCGGCGGATCTTGCGGTTCTGTTCGGGGGTGAGGTAGCGGGCTTGCATAGAATTCGCCTTCATCGGGGGTTGGGAGCCGGTCATGACTGCTCGGTGAGCGCCAGTTTAAACTGCGGGTTGTCCTGCAACAGGGGCTCCAGAACGCGGGCTTCTACCGGGCGGCTGATCAGGTAACCCTGGGCAAAGTCGCATTTGAGGCCCTTGAGGAACGCCAGTTGCTCCTCGCTCTCAACACCTTCCGCGACCACTTTGACCCCCAGGTTGTGGGCCAGGTTGGTGACCGCCCGGGTAATGATGGCATCATCAGGGCGCTCGGTGATGTTGGTAATGAACGAACGATCGATTTTCAGCAGATCAACAGGGAAATCCCGCAAGTAGGCCAGCGACGAGTAGCCTACGCCGAAGTCGTCAATGGCGAGGTGAACGCCGAGCTCGTGCAGTCGCATCAGCTGGTTGCGGTTGTGCTCGATGTTCTGGATAAAGATTTCCTCGGTCAGCTCAACCTCCAGCTGACGGGGGTCCACCTGGTAGAGGGTGAGCGCCCGCTGGATATGATCCACCAGGTCTTCGTTGTCGAGTTCGCGGCCAGACAGGTTGATGGCGATCTTGATCTGGCTGAGGGGGCCGTTGCGCCATGCCGCCAGCTGACGACAGGCGGCCATGACCACCCAGCGGCCAATATCGGTGATGCGACCACTTTCCTCGGCAAGGGGGATAAACTCAATGGGCGGAATCAGACCGCGCTCGGGGTGGTTCCAGCGTATCAGCGCTTCAGCACTGGCGACTTCCATGGTTTCGAGGTTGAGCTGGGGCTGCAGGTACAAAACAAACTGATCCTGCTCCAGCGCTTTGGCAAGGTCCTTGTCCAGCTCCAGCCGTCGCACTTCCTGATCCAGCATGCCTTCGGTATAGAACTGGTAGGAGTTGCGGCCATTGCCCTTGGCCCGGTGCAGGGCAATGTCGGCGTTGCGCAACAACGTATCGGCATCGGTGCCGCTTTGCGGGTAGATGGCAATGCCCATGGTGGCAGTGATGCTGTAGATGTGACCCTGGATGGCGTAGGGCTCTGCGAAGCATTTCTGGATCTGCCCCAGCAGGTGGATCACGTCATCCACGTTATCGACATGCTGCTGGCACACCATGAACTCATCGCCACCGGCGTAGGCAATCATGACCCGTTCATTGCCAAGGGCCTTCAGGCGCTCAGACACTTTAATCAACAGCTCATCGCCGAACTGATGGCCGAGGGAGTCGTTGAGCATCTGGAAGCGGTCGAGATCAATCATCACCATGGCCGCCTGACGGTTATGACGGTCTGCCAGCATCAGCGTATGGGAGAGGTCTTCCATGAAGAACCGGCGATTGGCCAGCCCGGTCAGGCTGTCGGTGGACTCCAGCCGGGCCAGGTCTCGCTGGGCGATTTGCCGCTGCTGGATTTCCTGGTCCAGTTCGTAACGGGTTTTCAGCAAATCCTGGTTGCGCTTCAGTACCAGCTGGATCAGCAGCCCAGCGAGACTGACCAGCCCGCCCATCAGCAGGAGGGTGTACAGGGTAACGCCGGGAAGCGCGCTCTGGTGTTGCTTCAGCCAGGCCTGAGTGGGGTTCAGGGTCAGGCGCCAGTTACTGCTGAGGAACTGGGCGTCGACGGCAGTGGTGAAGTGCTGGCTGACCGGTTCATCCGGTGTTAACCGGTACACCGGGCGACCGTTGTCCTCGATGACGACCAGAAAATCCGAACGCAGTTGTTCGGACAACAGGGTGCCAGCCAGGTTTTCCAGCAGGAACACGCCCGCGATAAAGCCGTTATTGTGTTCGCCATGGCCCACCGGTGCATAGACCACGAGCCCATTCCCACCCTGATGCAAGGTGATCACGCCTGAGGTATCGAGGGTGCCCTCTGCCGCTGCCGTCGTCAGTGCGTGGAGGCGTTGATCGGAGAAGGCAACGTTGAACCCCACCGCGCTCTCGTTGCCATCAAGAGGTTCCAGCCAACGAATGATAAAATCACGATCGATCCATTCAATGGCCTGGTAGATGCCGAAGTCGTTGAGGTAATTACGGGCATCTTCGCGCCAGGTTTCCTCGGTCATGTCGGGCGTCGCCCTCAGCCGCTGGGCCATGCGCTTGATTGCCTGCTGGTGTGCCTTGAAACGCTCGCCCAATTCGGCCGAGAGGTTACCGGCTTCCTGAGTGATAATGCTCTGAATCTGCTGGTTCTGCTGGCGGTCCATGCTGTGTTTCAGTCCCAGCGCCACTGTGAGGAAGACCAGCATAACGATGGCTGGTAAAGCAGGGCTGAGTAGAATGTTTAGAAATCGTTTGTGCATGTAGATTGCCAATTGCGGCTGGTAATATCGTTAGAACCAGGTGCTGTTGAGTATCCTTATTATTCCTGTTCTTATCAATGACCTACTGACATAAATCGTCCTCTTTAGCGGATCTCTTCGGCAGTTTTGTCATTGCTTGTGCTCGCGCCCGGGCGTGGCGGAATGCCCAGGCGGGGGATCTCCTGTTTCGGGCAACGGTCCATCACCACGGTTGTTCCATGGGCCTCGGCTCGTGCTGCCCCGGCCTCATTGATGACGCCAATCTGTAACCAGACGGCGCCGATCCCCAGGCGAATGGCGTCGTCGATAACCGGGTCGGTCAACTGTGGGGCGAGAAACAGGTCCACCATGTCGATGGAAACGGGAACGGACGCCAGGTCCGGATAAACGGTTTCCCCCAACAGGAGCTGGCCTGCCAGTCTGGGATTGACCGGTATGACCCGGTACCCATGCCCCTGCAGAAACGCCATCACTTCATGGCTGGGGCGGGACGGTTTGTCACTGGCGCCCACCAGGGCAATGGTGTTGATTGTGGTGAGCAGGTTGCGGATCTGCTCTGGATTGTTGCTGGGCATCGTCAGACTTCCCTCCGGGCTTCCAGTGATACCGACACGGATTCGGCATAACGCAGGGCGTGGGGCTTGTCGATTTCGACCCGCGCCCAACGTACCGCTGAATGGTCCATCACGATGGAGAGCACTTCGTGAGTCATGCGCTCCAGCAGCGCAAAGCGATTGCCGTCCACGTGATGAATGATCTGTTTGGTGATGGTGCGATAGTTCAGCGCCGACTCGATTTCGTTGTTGCGGATGGCGTCAGAGGCATCGTAGGTCAGGCAGACATTGATCCGAACGTCCTGCTGATTATTGATCTCTTCGTCTTTGATGCCGATGTAGGTGCGCAGGATCAGGTCCTTGATACGTACCGTTGCCAGATGACTGACGTCGGAAGCGGGCATGGTGTCTCCTGGAATTAACGTTTCTGAATCAGGGTAAGGAATTCGGTCCGGGTCGCCTGGGACGTGCGGAAGGAACCCAGCATCATCGAGGTCTTCATCAGCGAGTTCTGCTTTTCCACCCCGCGCATCATCATGCACATGTGCTGGGCTTCGACGACCACGGCCACCCCACGGGCGTTGGTGACGCGCTCAATGGCTTCGGCGATTTCCCGCGTCAGGTTCTCCTGGATTTGCAGGCGCCGGGCGTACATATCGACGATGCGGGCAAACTTTGACAGCCCGAGCACCTTGCCCTGAGGCATGTAGGCGATGTGGCATTTGCCGATGAACGGCAACAGGTGATGTTCACACAGGCTGTAGAGTTCGATGTCCTGAATCACCACCATCTCATCCATGGACGATTCAAAGACTGCGCCATTCACCAGCTGCTCCAGCGATTCCTGGTAGCCCTTGGTAAGAAACTGCATGGCTTTTCCGGCTCTGGTCGGGGTGTCCAGCAGCCCCTCCCGCTCGGCGTCTTCACCCAAGTGTTGAATGATCTGCCGGTAGTGTCCGGCAATGGCGTTCAGCTTATCAGCCATGGCGTGGTGCCCGTTTGTGTCGTTATTTTTGAAGCGGCCTGAAACTGGCTCAGTAACCGTCGAGCCCTACAGCTTATGATAAAGCGCGCCAGGACGCACCTCGAACGCAAGGGGGCATACTGGGCCGGATTGGGAATTTGCCGACTGGGTGGATGACGGTGGTGGTAACTTTGAACTAAAGTTGCGGTTTACATTTTTATCTGAGGGAGACTGATGGAGCAGGAGATTCCCGTTGCTGTGGATGGCCAGCCAGTATCGTCGGAGGGTTTGACCCTGGATGCCTGGCAACAGCAAGGCAAATGGTTCAACTACGACGGCCATGCCATTTTCAGCCGCATGGAGGGTGAGGGAGAAACGCTGGTGTTGATCCATGGCTACCCGACTGCCAGTTGGGACTGGAGCCGGCTGTGGCCCTACCTGACTCCTCATTACCGGGTCCTGGCGTTGGATATGCTGGGGTTTGGCTTCTCCGACAAACCCGCCCAGCGTCGGTACTCCATTGACGACCAGGCGGACCTGCATCAGGGCTGGCTCGAAGAACTGGGGCTAAAACAGGTTCACCTGCTGGTGCACGATTATGGTTGCAGCGTTGCCCAGGAGTTGATGGCCCGTGCCCAGGAAGGGCGTCTCGGTTTTACCATCGCCAGCGTCTGTTTTCTCAACGGCGCGCTTTTCCCTGAAGTGCATCGCCCGTTGTTGATCCAGAAGCTACTGAGCGGCCCGATGGGGGGGCTGGTAAGCCGGGGGCTGTCCCGGCGCATGTTCGATGTTCAGTTCCGCCGCTTGTTTGGTGGCCGTCACTGGCCATCCCAGGCAGAGCTGGACGATTTCTGGTACCTGCTGACCTACAACAACGGGCGAGGCATCCTTCACCGCCTGATCCGTTTCATGGAAGAGCGCCGTTGCCACCGGAACCGCTGGGTTTCCGCACTGCTCAAGGCCGATATGCCCGTGCGGGTGATTTTTGGCCGGACGGACCCGATTTCCGGGGTTGCCATGGCCCGCCGATATCACGAACTGAGCGATGCCCCAGACACCTGTTGCCTGCCGCGGGTGGGTCACTACCCGCATTACGAAGCACCTGAGTTGGTGTTCGAAGCCTATCAGGCGTTCCGGCATCCGTCCTGAGGTTCAGTCAGGAGGCGGGAGACACTATGGTGGCTGACGCCTGAATCGGCTCCTGACCACCGACCAAACAGTTCCGCCCACGGTGCTTGGCCTGGTAGAGCGCCTGGTCAGCCCGGTTCAGCCAGGTGGACCAGGTATCGCCTTTTTTCACTTCAGTGACGCCGGCGCTGGCCGTCGCCATGATGTTGTCGATAAGGGGGGACGAGGCGATGTTGATCAGCAACTGCTGGGTGAGCTGTTCGGCCTCCCGCTGGCGGGTCTCCGGCAGCACCAGCATGAACTCTTCACCGCCAATGCGGAACATTTTGTCACTTTCCCGCAAGCGGGCTTTCATTCGCGCCGAGATTTCCTTCAATACACGGTCGCCGGTGACGTGTCCCCAGCGATCATTGATGTCTTTGAAGTAATCGAGATCCAGAAGCACAATGCTGGATACCCGCTCGTAGCGTTCGCGCATCTGGATCTGGCTGTTGAGCATGTCGGCCAGCTGGGAGCGGTTGAGGCAGCCGGTCAGTGGATCGGTGGTTGCAATCTGGACGAGTTCTTCCTTGAGGCGTCCAACCAGCCAGGCAAAGATAAGCGCGAAGATGCAGGTTAGCCCCAGAGAGAAAGTGATCCGCCAGAAGTCGGCTTCGGGGAAGCGCTGGAAGGAAACGACCGACATGGTGACGACAAACAGGGCATTGCAGGCTATGGCAGATCGCAGTGGCAGTAAAAAGAACACTGCGGCGGCGGCCGGGTATGCCCAATACAGCCCTGCATGGCCATTGATGACGGTGGAGTACGTCGATGACAGGATCGCCAGTAAGACAAATGGCCAGCCCTGAAGAAAATAGAATTTCCACCAGCGCAGGCATACGATGACGAGTACGGCATTGACACAGAACAGGGCTAACAGGGCCGACAGCAGCAAGTGTCCCTGTTCCCACTGCACCATCACCAGGGGCAGTACCGCGACAAGCGCCCAGAAGTGCAGGTGGTAGACAATCTGGCGGCGGAACCCAAGGACCACCAGGCTGGGGTTGGTTGCCATGGCTTTGGATGTCAGCGATAGAGGTGAGCGTACCACGATAAGTTCCTGCCAGTCCTTGGGTTACTGATCATCGTGAAAAGAATTCAACTGAGTCTAGCACGGCTGAAAACAACAACGTGAGAAACGGCTCGGACTTCCCCGAAATCGGTTGGTGGTTACTCTGTTCCAGTACGGAAGGGTGGTAGCGGTGATATGACCGGTTGGTTACACTCCCGGCTTGTCTCGAAGGAGGTAGAATGACAGCGATACATACGCGCCCCCCGGCGTTGACCGTGCTGGCTGGCCGTCGTGCCATTCAGCGTCTGCGCCAAAAAGACCTGGACCCCGGCGATGTTCATGTGATCCCCGGTGCGGCTGGTGGCCCCAAGGCCCTGGGGTTGACCGGGCTGGACCAGGCCATCTTTGGCGACTGGCTACTGCGGGTGCCCCAGGAGCGGGCGTTGATCGGTGCCTCAATTGGCAGCTGGCGTTTTGCCGCCATTGCCTCCAGTGACGATCCTCGGGCCCAGCTGGCGCGGTTGGCGGAGCTGTATACCAGCCAGCGTTTCCCCAAGGGTAGCAGCATTGCGGATATCACCCGCAAGAGCGTGGAGTTTCTGGAGACGTTGCTGGAAGGCCGTGAGGACTACCTGCTGAATCACCCCCATTACCGGCTCAATATCGTGGTAGTGCGCAGTCGCGGGTTGTTGGAGCACGATACCCGTGGGCGTCTTGTGCTGGGGCTGATGAGTGCGATCAGCGCCAACATGGTGAGTCGCCGGCATCTGGGGCGGTTTATGGAGCGTGGCATTATCCATGACCACCGCCTGCCCACGCCCGTGGCCAAATTGGTGGATTTTCCCAGCCACCAGGTTGAACTGACCCGTGATAACCTGATTCCGGCGTTGCTGGCCTCGGCGTCCATTCCCATGGTGATGTCTGGCGTCAGTAATATCCCAGGCGCTCCGGAAGGGGTTTACCGTGACGGTGGACTGTTGGATTACCACCTGGACCTGCCCTATGAACAGCCCGGGGTGGTGTTGTACCCCCACTTCACCGACAAAGTGATTCCGGGCTGGTTCGACAAGTCGTTACCCTGGCGCCGGGGCGATGCCACCCGTCTGCAGGACGTTCTGCTGGTGGCGCCCTCGAAGGAATACCTGGCGTCCTTGCCGGATGGCAAGCTGCCGGACCGGAAGGATTTTGAGCGATACATGGGCGATGATGCCGGTCGCGAGAAAGCCTGGCGGGCAGCGGTCGCGGAAAGCCAGCGATTGGGGGACGAGTTCCTCGAGCTGGTTGAAAGCGGGCGCCTGAAGGATGTGGTGCGTCCGTTGTCAGGCAAGCACTGAGGCTGGCCCGGTCAGGCGTGCACCGCATCCTGCCTGGGCAGCATACCTGCAAACAGCGCCGCCAGGGCCACCAGTGCGGCGGAAATCCATAAACAGGCTTCCAGACCATAGAGCTGGTATACCCAGCCGGACAGCACCGTGCCGAGCAATCGACCGGCGGCGTTGGACATGTAATAGAAGCCGACATCCAGTGACACGCCGTCTTCCCGGGCATAACTCACGATCAGGTAACTGTGCAGGGACGAGTTGATCGCAAACAGTACCCCGAACAGCAACAAGCCGGTGATCACCACAAGCTGTGGGCTGAGTCCTGCCGCCAGGCCCAGCGCGATGGCCCCCGGAATGGCGGCCAGGATCAGGGCCCAAGTCGTTGCGGCCCCAGCACCAGGGGGGGCTCCGCGATGGCGACCGGTGAGCCTGGGGGCGAGGGCCTGAACCAGCCCATAACCGATGATCCAGCAGGCCATGAAGCCGCCCACGGTCCAGAAATCCCAGCCAAATACGGTGTGCAGGTAAACCGGCAGGGCGACGACGAACCAGACGTCGCGGGCACCAAACAGGAACAGGCGGGCGGCGGACAGCACGTTGATCGCCCGGCTCTTGGACAAGATGTCGGTGAACTTCGGTTTGGCCTTGCTCTTGCCCAACTCCGCCCTGAGCAGCATCAGGCTCGCCAGCCACACCAGCAGCAGGGCACCCCCCATGACGATGACCGCACCCTGGAAGCCGGCCAGCATCAGCAAGGCGCCACCGAGGAAGAACCCCACCCCTTTGAGGGTGTTCTTGGAGCCGGTCAGCAGGGCGACCCACTGGTAAAGACGGCCCTGTTGCGCCCCCGGCACCAGCAGCTTGATGCCGCTTTTGGCCGACATCTTGTTGAGGTCCTTGGCAATGCCGGACAGCGCCTGGGCCGCCATCACCCAGGGCACGGCCAGTGCGGCGGCGGGCACCGCGAGCATCGCCAGCGCTACAATCTGCAGGAAAAGTCCCAGATTCATGGTCCGGTTGAGGCCAAGGCGAGCGCCGAGGTAGCCCCCCACCAGGTTGGTCACCACCCCGAAGAACTCGTAGAACACAAACAGCAGCGCGATGGCCAGCGGGGAGTACCCGAGTTGGTGAAAGTGCAGCACCACCAGCATGCGCAAGGCGCCATCGGTGAGGGTAAAGGCCCAGTAGTTGCCGGTAATGATCAGGTACTGGCGGACATCAGGGCTCATTCGCCGGCGGCTCCCACCTTGCGGACCAGTTCCACAGTGCGGTTGGCATAGCCCCATTCGTTGTCGTACCAGGCGTAGAGCTTCACCTGGGTACCGTTCACCACCAGGGTCGAAGGGGCATCGATGATCACCGAGCGGGGGTCGGTCTTATAGTCAATGGACACCAGTGGCCTTTCCTCGTAGCCAAGGATGCCGTTGAGTTCATCCTCCGCGGCGGACTTCAGCAGGCGGTTGACGGTGTCTGCGTCGGTGGGCGTTTCCACTTCAAATACGCAGTCAGTTAGCGAGGCATTGGTCAGGGGCACCCGCACGGCGTGGCCATCGAGGCGTCCCTTCAGTTCCGGGAAAATCTCGATGATAGCGGTGGCCGATCCGGTACTGGTGGGGATCAGCGAGCTGCCGCAGGCGCGGGCACGACGAAGATCCTTGTGGGGGGCATCGATAATGGTCTGGGTGTTGGTGAGGCTATGGATGGTGGTTATGGAACCGTGTTTGATGCCCAGTTTTTCATGGATCACCTTGACCACTGGCGCCAGGCAGTTGGTGGTACAGGATGCCGCGGTGACAATCCGGTGAACTGCTGGGTCGAACTCGTGGTCGTTGACGCCCATGACAATGTTTTTGGCACCGGCCTCTTTGACCGGCGCGGTCACCACCACCCGCTGAACGCCCTGGTCGAGATAGCCGTTCAACAGCTCGACCTTGCGCATCTTGCCGCTGGCCTCAATAACCACATCGCAATGGGACCAGTCGGTCTCGGTAATGGTGCGATTGGCGGTCACCCGGATGCGCTGGTCACCGATCACCAGGGCATCGTCTTCGGCCCGGGCGGCGTGGTGCCAGTGGCCGTGCACGCTGTCGAAGTTGAGCAGGTGGGCGAGCACCGTTGCATCGGCGCCGGGGTCGTTGATGGCGACGAATTCCACGTCCGGCCAGTCAAACGCGGCACGAAGAGCCAAGCGGCCCATCCGGCCAAAACCGTTAATGCCAATCTTCAGGGTAGTCATGCTTCGTTCTCCTTGGTCTCGCAGCGGCGATCCGGGCGGTCAGCGAGGTTGTGCAGCCGATCAAGCATCGGCGCAATCAGGTGTTGATGGGCGTTGTAGGTGTTGTCGAGAACCTGGCGAATCCACTCTGGCAAGGCCGGGTGCAGCTGGTAGTAGACCCATTGACCGCGGCGTTCATCAGCCACCAGGGCTTGGTCTCGAAGCTGGGCCAGCAACCGGCTGACCCGGGGCTGTGACAGCTCCAGTACGTCGGTGAATTCGCACACGCACAGTTCGGTTTCGCTCACCAGTAACAGGGCGATCGCCAACCGGTTTTCATCCCCAAGCAGCTTGAACAGGCTGGCAGGGGATGTGTGCAGTGCCAGCGGTGGTACTTTCTGATGGACGGTAACAAACAGTTTCACCCGCTCCAGAATCTGGTGCATCACCATGGCGAAGGTGGCAAGGCGATTGGTGGTGGCCGGGTCTGGAAAATCCCAGCTGATTACCTGGCCTGAGAGCGGCACATTCAGGCACTCATCGGCGGCCTTGTCACAGAGCAGAATGACGTAGTCCCACGGTTGCCCGGCTACGGCGGCCAATGGCTGGCTGCTGAGCCCGCTGGTGTCCACTCCCTCCTCCTGCAGGCACTGCAATGCCAGTGGGTGCGGCTCAGTTGGCTTGGTACCGGCGCTGGCAACCTCGAACTGATCCTCGGCCAGTTGCTTGAGGCACGCTTCCGCTATCAGCGAACGGGCGCTGTTGGCGGAACAGACAAAAAGGACTCGACGACGATCCTGCATGCTTTTCTCTGCATATATCAAAAAAGGAATATAAGGATAGTTGCATGTTTGTCTGAGAGCAAGACGATGATTCCAGAGCAGCGGACTATACTGAGGTGAATTCAGCGTGGGAGAGAGCCATGACGCAGACCGATGCTGCTCGGGTTGCACGAACTGGGCCTTACGCCGTCAAGGTGGAAGCCGGTAAAGATTACTTTTGGTGTGCCTGTGGTCGCAGTGCCAGTCAGCCTTTCTGTGACGGCTCCCACCGCGGCACGACGTTTCGCCCGGTGCGGTTTCGCGCTGAGAAAGAAGAGTGGGTGTGGTTCTGTGGCTGCAAGCAGACGGCAACGCCGCCGTGCTGCGATGGCACTCACAAAACCTTGGCGTGATCGTACGGGGTTACTGATGCGTTACTGCCGGGGTATCACTGACAGCCGATACCCGGTAAACCCGTGTACCGGATCCGCAATGGCCTTGACCCGAAGGGTGACCGGCAGGGCACGGCGGGTATCGGTGAGCAGGTTCAGGTCGGCTCGTTCGATGGCTCTGGTTTCCCGGGCTGCGGCCAGGGTGGCTTGATAGGATTCCAGGCTATCGGGAGCAACGTGGGTTTCAAATGGTTGTTCCATCAATGTCGACGGAGGGAGGTCGAGCAAGTCACTGACCTGCTCGGAGACGAAGCCGGTACGTCCACGTTCATCCAGCTCCGCAACAAAGCCCCCGGCCAGTCCAATCAGGTCGCGGGTGCGGTGCCCGGATTCTTCAAGCGCTTTGTGCAGGATGGTTTTTTCGACTTCCAGGTTTTGCTGCCGGGTATCGAGATGGTTTTGCCGTTTTTCGGCCAGGGTCAGCCTGCGCCGGTAAAATTGTCGCAGCAGCAACAGGGTGGTGAGGGCGGCGGCTGCGGCCAGGGCGATGATGAGGCCTGTCATCCATACCCGCCGAACGGTCTGGGTATTGGCCTGAAGGTAGAGGCCTTTGGTGGGCAGGGTGGTGATCATCCAGTGACGGTTACCCGCAGCCACTTCGGAGCGCAGGGCGCGCTCTGACAGCACAGAGCCTTCGGCGGGGGATAGGTACAGCGGTGTCTTGTTGTGCTGATTGAGGTCATGCACGGTAAAGCGGACGCGGGGGTCCTGATAGGCGCCGAACAGCCCCCCCAGCCAATGGGTTGGGTCCATGTCGATGCTGATCACGTCGTCCTGGCTCACTGGCACAAAGATGCGCAGGCTATGGCCGTTCAGGCTTTCGTTGTCGAGGGCCGTCAACGGTGTTGTGGTCACCGTCTGCTGTTCGAATGCGGTTTGCAGGTCCCGGCGCCACTGCGGCACTGACAGTGCCAGCAGGCCCGGGCTGATTCCGTTTTCCTCAATGTCGCTGCGGGCGTAGCTCCAGCGCACCACCAGGTAGTCGTCGCGGGGTTCAAGGGGGACGTTCGCCACCAGTTGTTGCCACTGTCGAAACGGCACGTACTGGTTCAGCTCCGCAGACATCTGCTGCTCAACCTGTTCCCGGCGGTCATGGGGAATCCGGCGGATCAGCTCAACGCCAAGCAGGGTCGGGTGCTGGGCCAGGAGTGCGTTGGCCCGCTGGCGGAACTCAGTGGCATTGCCAATGTGGCCAGCAGCCATGCCTCGGGCACTGGCCACCAGTAATGAGAAATGGGCATCAAAGCGCGCGGCGTGGCCCAGTTGCCGGGTGGCGAGCAGTTGGTTGGTGAGGGTTCGCCCTTCGTCCCTGGCGGTTTGGGCAAGCCAGGCGGTTGCGACTAGGATGATGACCAGTAAAAGCAGCGGTAAGCCTGGCAGCAGAAGCAGGCGACGCGGGAAACGGAATCCTTGTCGGGGCGCGCGGGGCATGTGAGTCTCCGGCTGGGTATGGGCATGGCAAGACCGACCTCAGACTCACTTTAGCCCACGTCCCGGGATCAGGGAAGCCAGAGCGCCGGTCAGGCCTGGGGACGCCGCACCACCCCGTACACCAGCAGGAACATGGTAAAGGCCGCAACCACAACCGAGGGCCCTGCTGGACTGTCGGAAAGCCAGGACAGGCTCAGGCCGCCGGACACCGCCAGCATGCCGATCACCACGGCCAACAGCACCATACGTTCCGGGGTGTTTGCCAAGCGCCGGGCGGTAGCCGCTGGAATGATCAACAGGGCGGTGATCAGCAGCACGCCGACGATTTTCATCGCGACGGCAATGACCAGGGAAAACATCAGCATCAATGCCAGGCGCAGACGTTCAACCGGAAAGCCTTCTACCCGAGCCAGTTCTTCATGGATGGTGGTCATCAACAGTCCCCGCCAGAGCCGGTACAGCAATGTGAGAATGATGGCGGCGCCGCCGTAGATCCATAGCAGGTCGTCGCGGCTCATCGCTAACAGGTCGCCGAACAGGTAACCGCTCAGGTCGAGGCGCACCTCTGGCATGAAACTGAGGGTGACCAGGCCAATGGCCAGGGCACTGTGGGCAAGTATGCCCAGCAGGGTATCGGTTGCCAGGGTACGGCTGCGGGCGAGAATCACCAGCACGATCGCGAGGGCCACGCAGGTGCCGGCGATGGCCAGGTTGAGTGGCAGCTGGAACAGGAAGCCAAGGGCGATACCCAGCAGGGCCGAATGAGCCAGGGTGTCACCAAAATACGCCATCCGCCTCCAGACCACGAAG
The DNA here is from genome assembly GCF_900114775.1 of Marinobacter zhejiangensis. Taxonomy (GTDB): domain Bacteria; phylum Pseudomonadota; class Gammaproteobacteria; order Pseudomonadales; family Oleiphilaceae; genus Marinobacter; species Marinobacter zhejiangensis. The sequence continues at coordinate 475,141 of NZ_FOUE01000001.1, read as the reverse complement.
CAGCCGAGCGGGCCCGCAACCAGTGCGACGCCAAGGCCGCCGATCAGTGCGCGCCAGAAAAAATCGTCCAGGATTGAATCAATGAGTGCCATGGCTGTGGCAGTCCTCGTGCTGGCAGGCGTCACCGTCGCCAGCGACCACGTCGCCGTGAAGGGTGTGCTGGTGGTTATGGTGATGGTGGTAGACCGCAAGGCTTTCTGCGACCTGCTGACCAAAGGTCTCGATGAACGCGGGGTCGGCGGAAATGTCCTCCGGGCGACCGCTGCAACAGATGTGCTGGTTCAAACAGATGACCTGGTCGGTGGCCGCCATGACCAGGTGCAGGTCGTGGGAAATCATGATGACGCCACACTGGAGCTGATCCCGAAGGGTGCGAATCAGGTCATAGAGTGCCGCCTGGCCATTGATGTCGACGCCTTGGGCGGGCTCGTCCAGAACCAGGAGGTCCGGGTTCCGGGCCAGCGCCCTGGCGATCAGCACCCGCTGCTTTTCGCCGCCCGACAGGTGATGGATCGATGCGTCAAACAGGTGGCTGACCCCGGTTTGCGCAAGCGCCTCGCGGCAGCGGGCCTCGGGTTCACCGGTCAGCATCAGGAACCGGCGAACGCTCAGCGGCAGGGTGGGCTGCAGGATCAGATGCTGGGGAACGTAGCCGATACGGGCACCGGGCTTGAGCCAGATCTCGCCGCCTGACAGCTTCTGGATGCTCAGTATGGATTTGATCAGAGTCGTTTTACCGGCGCCGTTGGGGCCGATAATGGTGACGATATCGCCGCGGTTGAGCGTCAGGTTGATGCCATCAATGACCGGTGGGCCGTCAAAGCGAACGGTGGCGTTCTTGAGGGTAACCAGGCATTCAGTCATCAGCATTGGCCGCCTTGCAGGTGGGGCACTGCCCGGCAATCTCGATGGTGGTGTCTTCCGGTGTGAACGCCTGGGCGGCGGCGGCCTGGTGGACGGCGAGTTCAACCTCGGGGGCGGCCAGCTCCAGGGCATTGCGGCAGTTGCGGCAGATCAGGAAAACACTGGTGTGGTTCTGGCCGGCGTGGGTGCAGCCAATGAACGCATTGAGGGAGGCAATCCGGTGAACCAGGCCATGCTGCAGGAGAAAGTCGAGGGCACGATACACCGTGGGCGGTGCCGCATTGTGACCATCCTCCGCCAGTGCCGCCAGCAGGTCATAGGCACCGAGTGGCTTGTGGGATTGCCAGATCAGCTCCAGGACCCGCTCCCGGGTAGGTGTCAGCCGCGCCTGCTGGCTTTGGCAGATCTCACGGGCATCGGCCAGGGCCTGTTGGACGCAGGCGGTGTGGTTGTGGGGCCGGTAAGGAAGGGCACTGTCTGGCATGGCAACGGTATCCGTTCAAATAATGCAACATTATAACGTTTGCCATCAGTGCCGTCACCGCGGTTGTTGATGTCAGCCTTGTTGCGCCTGCAGCGCCAGGGTTTCCAGGTATTCGAGGTTCGGAATGCGGGCGCCTTCGCCGTCAACGTCAACCAGCATCAGGTCGGCGGGACCGGGTTCGCCCTCGCGCTCCTGTACCTGGCTGCTGGCGATTCGGGCCTGGCTGGGAATCCCCTGGGTAACAATGGCCAGGAAGGGCAGAGAGTTATGGTGCTCGCCAATGGTATTGAGGATCGCTACCCGGCCACGACTGCTGGCAGGCGCGCCGGCTTTGCCACCATTGGCAATGTCGTAGGAAATAACCGGCAGGGTCAGGCCACGCCACTGGATATCACCCAACAGCCACAGCGGCGCATTGTCGCGGCGTTCCACGCTGGCGTAATCGACAATTTCGGCGATGGAAACGTTGGGGAGTAACAGCTGTTGCCCGGCCATCGGGATCATAACGCAGGGGAGGAGTTGGCTGTTTTCGCTCATGGTTCAGTTCCTCAGGCGGAATCCCGTTGTTGCCGGCGTTTAAGCAGGCAGGATTCTTCAATGGTTTTAACGAGTTCTTTTGCCAGCTGCTCGGGGGTGCCGATAAAGCTGGTGCAACCAGTGGCGGCCACCGAGTCAGGCATTGAACTGTTGCCACAACTGGCGCTGTCCTGCACCCACACCCGGCTGCCGTGGGCTTTCAGTAACGGCGCCGCGATGGCGCCGTCATTGCCCATGCCAGAGAACAGGATGGCGTTGCAGCGGGCGCCATAATGATCGCCGACATTCAGCAGCACCTGGTCAATGGATGGGCCATAAGGGCCTGGCCAGGGGGTATCCTTGCGGGCAAGGCTGCCGTCGTCATTGATGTACCATTCATGCTCGACGGGCAACAGCACCACATCACCGTTGTTGACCTTGTTACCCACGGCGGCATGCCGGAGTTTGTAGTGGGCGTGCCGGCCCAGCACCCGAGTCAGTACTTCAGTAAAGTTCCCGTCAATGTGCTGGGCGTAAATAAAACCCACCGGGAGTCCCGCTGGCAGATGGTCCAGAAAGGATTTGACCGCCGCCGGCCCACCCAGGGACGCGCCCAGAATCCAGATGTCCTGTGCCGGTTGGCCGGCTTCAGCAGGCGTGACCCACTGGGACAGCGTCGGCGCTTCGGTGGACTCGCCTCGCTCTAACTCAGTAATGCTGTCGACGGAATCCAGTTGTTCGAGCGCGCCGAGGTTCTTTTCCAGCTTGTCCTGAAGGCGACGTTCCCAGCGGAAGTAGTCGGTGGTCCCGGGTTTAGGGGCCGAAGCGACCCCAAACAGCACCGGTGCTTCGGTGCTTTCCAGAAGAAATTCCAGCAGGTCTGGGTGATCGGCCTCATCTTCCAGGGTGACCAGCCAGATGTCGGCTGAGGGTATTTCCGGATAACCCTCCAGGCGGTCAGGGGCGCCGCTGAAGCTGGCGCTCAGGCCGAAGCGGGAAACCGCTTCCTGCAGTCGGTGCCGTTGCAGGACATCGTCCGAAACGATCCCGACCGCAGGCCGGCCAGTGCTGTCGGCCATCACTGGTCACCGGTCAGCCGTTCGATGGTCGCCAGCAGTTCGGCTTCCTGGAAGGGCTTGCCGAGGTACTCGTTAACCCCGATCGACAGTGCACGCTCGCGGTGCTTCTGACCGGTACGGGAGGTGATCATACAGATCGGGGTGTCGCGCAGGGTGTCGTCGTGGCGAACAAAACTGGCCACTTCGAAACCGTCCATCCGCGGCATCTCGATATCGAGCAGGATAATGTCGGGGCGATGGTCCTGAAGCTGGGCCACCGCATCGAGACCGTCTTTGGCGGTAACCACTTCCATGCCATTCCGTTCCAGCAGGCGTGAGGTGACCTTCCGTACCGTGACCGAGTCGTCCACCACCATGACTATGGTCGGCCGCTGTTCGCGACGTGCCGATTCCTGGCCGCCTTCGAGCAGGCGGGCCTGACGCTGACGCTCGGACAGAATGTCGGAGCGGATCATCGCCGGCAGGTCGAGAATCACGACCACATTACCGTCACCGAGAATGGTGGCACCGGATACCCCTCTCACCGAACTGAACTGAGGTCCCAGGGATTTTACGACGATTTCACGGCTACCCAGCAGGCTGTCCACCTGAAGGGCCATGGGTTGCTCCGCACCGCGAACCAGAATCACCGGCAGTGGCAAAGCCTGGCCCTGCAGTTTGGGCTGGTGCTCGCTGTGCAGCAGGTTGCCGAGGTACTGCAGGCGGTATTGCTGGCCGGCGTACTCGTACATCGGGGCGTCCGGCTTGTAGTACTCTTCCAGCTCGTAGGTGCTGACACGCACAATACCCTCGATGGTATTGAGCGGGATGGCGTAGAAATCCTCACCGGTGGTGACCATCAATGCGCGGTTCACCGATACGGTAAACGGCAGCCGAACGGTGAAGGTACTGCCACGGCCCAGTGCCGAGTCAATATCCAGGGATCCGCCAAGCTGTTTGATTTCGCTGCCGACCACATCCATACCGACGCCACGGCCGGAAATCTGGGTGACCTTCTGGGCGGTGGAGAACCCGGGCTGCAGGATGAACTGAAGGATCTCCCGATCGCTCAGTTCTTCGTCTTCCCGCAGCATGCCCTGGCGAATGGCCTTGTCACGGATGACCGGGACCGGGATACCTTTACCGTCGTCCATCATCCGCAATACCACATCGCCCCCTTCACGGGTCAGCGACAGGGTAATTTCTCCGGTTTCCGGCTTACCCGCTGCCTTACGGTCTTCGGGCATCTCGATACCGTGGTCGAGCGCGTTCCGCAGCATGTGCTCCAGTGGCGCGATCATCCGTTCGAGAATGTTGCGGTCCATTTCGCCTTCGGCGTTGCGGACGTCAAATTCAACCTTCTTACCAAGCTCACCGCTGATCTGGCGAACAATCCGACGCAGTCGGGGAACCATCGACGCGAACGGGATCATCCGGGTCTTCATCAGACCTTCTTGCAGCTCGGTATTGATCCGGGACTGCTGGACCAGCAGGGTTTCGGTGTCGCGAATCCGCTCGGCCAGGGTTTCCCGCAGGTCCGCCAAATCCGATGACGACTCGCCGAGGGCCCGGGACAGCTGCTGGATGGAGGAATAACGGTCCATTTCCAGAGGGTCGAAGTCCTCGCCGTAATCTGGGCCGTGCTCCCGCTCGGCCCGGAACAGGATCTGGGCTTCGGTTTCGATGTCCATGCGACGCAGCTGTTCGCGCAGACGTTCGATGGTCGCGGCCATTTCCTCAAGGGTGTAGCCGAAATCACTGGTCTGCTGTTCCAGGCGGCCACGGGTAATACTGGTTTCACCGGCAAGGTTGACCAGCTCATCAAGCAGCGGTGCAGAAACCCGGATCGACTCCTGGGTGCCCGTTCTGGGGCTGGGCGCGGCCTTTTTCGCCGGTTGCGGCGTGGCCTTCACTTCAGCTTGGACGACCGGGGCCGGCGTGGCATCAGTTGGCTCCGGGGATGGTTCAGCGACCGGAAGTTCCGGTACTGCCGGGGTGATGGCTGCGACGGGCTCTTCGGTCGTGATGTCGGGCGCTTTGGCCGGGGCGGCTGCTTCAGGGGCTTCCGCACCCGCTTCAAACTGGCGCTTGACCTCGGCAACCTGCGCCACGATGGCGTCATAATCGTTGGTGATGGCTTGCCACGCCTCGGCGTCCGGCTGGTTGCCCCCCAGATCGATCAGTCGCGTTTCCAGCGCGTGGGACTGGTCGCCCAGTATCTTGAGTTGGGCGAGACGGGCGCCGCCCTTGAGGGTGTGCAGGACCCGTTGGGCTTCCTGGTTGAAGTGATGGTTGCCCGGATCCTTCTGCCAGTCTGCGAGCAGGTGCTCAAGCTGATCCGACAGTTCGCCCGCTTCTTCCAAGAAAATTTCAATAACTTCCGGGTCCACCGGCTCAGCAGCTTCGGCGGTGCCCTCCGCTTCCTGGGCACTGGCTTCCGCGGCGGCGATGTCCGCAAGCAGCGCTGGCGCTGGGATTGGCTTCTGCCCCTCTTCCAAGGCGTTCAGCATCTTCTGCAGTTCGTCGACAGCGCGCTCGCTCAGTGCCAGTACGGTGGCCTGTACGCCGCTTCCCCGAACCACGGAATCCAGGAGGGACTCCCAATGATCGGCGAGGTCTGCAAACGAATCCGCCCCGGCAAGACGGGCGCCGCCCTTGAGGGTATGAATTTCCTGCTGCAGCTGGGTAATGCCGGTCAGTTCTTCCGGCGCTGATTTCCACTGATCCAGGCAGTCGGTGATGGCGGCATGGATCTCCAGGCCTTCATCCAGGAACACGCCCATCAGGTCATCAGTGGGCGCTGCGCTGGCGGGTTCTTCTGCTGGCAACTCTGTTTCGGCGCCGTCGGCTGGCTGGGCGTCCACAACGATTGTTTCGCCGGCATTAGCCGCCTGGTCGCCGGTCAGGATCGCGGTGACCTCGGCCACCAGTTCTTCGGCAGGCGGGCACGGCTTCTGGGTGGCAACCTGCTCGACCATCTGCGCCAGCCGGTCGTGGCAGGCAAACAGCAAATCGATCATCTGCGGTGTGGCGGCAATCTGGCCTTCAGCAACCTTCTCGAACAGATCCTCAAGGACATGGGTCAGGTCGCCAATCGCAGCGACCCCGGCCATGCGGGCACCGCCCTTCAGGGTATGTACTTCCCGCTGCAGTTCAGTGGCGATGTCACGATTGTCCGGCTGTTCACTCCAGGCATGCAGGGAGCTGCCGGTGGAATTGATCAGGTCGTAGGCTTCTTCCAGGAAGATGCCGACTAGCTCGGGATCCAGTGCCGCCAGGTCGTGAACCGGCTGTTCCGGTTCCACGATTGGGATCTCGTCCGTCGGGGTCAGCAGCTCGTGGATGTCCTGTTCGAGCTCGGACATCTCCAGACCGTCAAGCTCGATGTCCAGAGTGGTGCTGTCAGCTTCAACCACCGGTGTTGGCAGTTCAAACTCGGGCTCGGCTGGCTGCGCCGCTGCTGAATCTTCTGCGGCATGGCGAAGCTCCTGCACCAACGCTGGCACGGTGGGGCAGCGGCCACTGTCGGCGATGGATTCAACCAGAGCGGCCAGTTGATCGTGGGCCCGCAGGGCCAGTTCAGTGCGTTCTGTGGTAGCGGGGATGCGACCCTCGACGATACGTTCGAACAGGGTCTCCATCTCGTGAGCAATATCGGCAACCGCGGCGATTTCCGCCATCCGCGCACCACCCTTGAGGGTATGAAGCTCGCGCTGCAGTTCCTTGACCAGCTCCGGCTGATTCGGGTTTTCCTGCCATTGATGCAGTTGCTCAGCGGTGGTGTCGATGATCTCGCCGGCTTCTTCGAGGAAAATCTCGGCCAGCTCGGGGTCCAGCTCGGCCATGGTGCTTTCTTCAACCAGGACCGGCTCTTCCGCTGAAGGTGCTTCTTCAAAACGGATGGCTTCTTCAGGCTCGGGCTCAACGGCAGGCTCTGCCGGTGCGGGCTCAAAATCGGTGAGCTCCACCAGTTCCTCTGTTACCGAAGGCAGCTCTGCGGTTTCCTCAACAGGCAGGGATTCTCCGCTGCCGCCCATGTAGATCTGGATCTCGGAGATCAGGTCCGGGGCCGGTCGGGGCGGCTGGGACTGCTCAAGGGCTTCGATCATGCTGGCAAGCCGGTCGTGGCTTCGGAACAGCAGATCGGCGAGGGAGTCGTCTACCAGCAGTCGATGATCTGAGAGTCCTTCAAACAGGGTTTCCAGCTCGTGGGCAAGATCACCGATGGCGGCGAGTTCGGAGAGCCGGGCGCCACCTTTCAGGGTATGAAGATCCCGTTGCAGGGATTGCAGCAGTTCGGTATTGCTAGGGTTCTCGTTCCAGCGGTGGAGCGACTCGGCGGTGTTGTCGATCAACTCCCGGGCTTCTTCCAGGAAAATGTCGGCAAGCTCCTGGTCGTCTTCGTCCACCTCCATCAGCTGCGGCAGTTCTTCCGCTTCTGGTTCGGGCTCCGCCAGTTCCAGCTCAAAGCTCAGGTCGATTTCTTCAAGCTCGTTGCCGAACTCGTCATTGAAAACGTCGGCTGGCTGTTCATTCTCCGTTACCGGATCTGCTGCGGCGTGGCTTTCCAGAAGCCCTTTCAGGGCATCGTTGAGGAGCGCGTCGGACCTAGTGGCCAGGCCCGCGGCGACCTGGTCCATCATGTTGATCAGGTGCTCGTGGCCGTCCCGAATGGTCTGGATGGCTTCTGCATTCAGGGATCCCATGGCTTGCTTGGGCCCGGAGTATACGTCCGCGAGGATTCGGGCCAGGTCAGAGACGTCGGTGAGGCCGGCCTGGGCGGCACCGATGGCCAGCTGGTTGAGCTCGTGACCCAGGATGTCGAGGGGGCTGGAGTCCTCGGGTGCCTGCGCCCATTGATCAAGGATCCGGTCGGCATCCAGCAGGATATCGAGACCTTCGCTGAGGAACAGTTGCACCAAATGTGCATCCGGCAGTGCTTCGGTGACGTCGGCTTCGACATCGTCAGCGCGCCCGAGGGAGCGGTTGGCGAGCTCTTCCAGGCGCGTCAGGTACTCGTCGGTACCTTCGAGACTGGCCTGGGGCGTCTGCCGCAATTGTGCGAGTCCCTGGGTGAGGAACTGGCAAGCTTCGCTGATCAGTTCCAGGCCCTCACGATCTGCCTTCAGGCCGGCAGCGCGGGCGTCTTTGACGTAGCGTTCCAGCGGTGTAATGACGTTGGCGATCGGCGTGATCGATGCGGTGTGGGCACTACCCTTGAGGGTATGCAGTGCGCGGGATACATCGTCAGTGTACGCCACGGCCGATTTTTCACCGGCGTTAGCCAGGAAGGCCTGGAGCGTTTGCAGGTGAGTCTCGGTTTCGCTTTCGAAGATGCCCAGCAGCACCGAGTCGACGTTGTCTTCGCTGTCGGCACCGGCATCAAAGTCAACATCGATAAGGTATTCCGGCTCTTCGGCTTCGTCCGTTTCGTCGGCAGCAGGCATGGCCTTGGTGTCGGGGATGTCACCACTGGCGAGGGCATTGGCCCGGCTTTCATACGGTGCCGTATCCTGGCTGGCTGGCCGGCGTTCCTCAAAGTCTTTGACGAGCGAAGGCAGTATCGCAGTGACATCCTGCAACAGGGTGACGATGTTTTCGTTCATCAGGATTGAGCCGTCGATCACTCGGTTGAGCATGTTCTCAACGGACCAGGCCAGCTCGCCAACCACCAGGGCACCGACCATGCGGCCGCTGCCTTTGAGGGTATGGAAGGCGCGGCGGACTTCAGCAAGGGCGCTGCGGTCATCGTGCTGGCGAACCAGCATCGGGAGGTATTCGCGAATGGTATCGAGAACCTCACCGGCTTCCTCGACAAATATTTCGAGGATGTCGTCGTCAATCAGGTCATCGTAGTCATTGCCAGTGGCAACAGGCTCCGCAGGTGCTGGCATTGCTTCGACCTGCGCGGGTGCCGGCACTTCCGCTTCCAGAGTGTCGATGTTGTCAGTCTCTGCTGTTTCGGGCTCTTCCGGTTCTTCGGGCTGCTCAGGTGCCGCCGCCACCTTGCTGGTGGTGGCCAGGGCTTCGGCCTGTTGCATCAGGTCGGCCACATCGCCATTGGCGTTGCCGTTGCGGAACTCTTCAATCAGCTGGGGAATCCGGTCATTCACCTGGCTAACCAGGTTGAACAACGCATCTGTGGGTTTGACGGTCTGCTCGATGACCCGGTTCAGCATGTTTTCCACAGACCAGGCCAGCTCGCCCAAGCTGTGGGCATTGACCATGCGGCCACTGCCTTTGAGGGTGTGGAAGGCGCGACGGACTTCGGTCAGCGCTTCACGGTCGTCGTGGTTCTGGTACAGGCGCGGGAAGAAGTCGTGGATGGTTTCGAGAACTTCGGTGGCTTCTTCAACGAATATCTCGAGGATTTCATCGTCGATCAGCTCGTCTTCGTTTTCGACACTTTGCGGTGCGTCGTTGGCCACGACAGGGGCTTCCGCTGGCGTAGCCTCGGTGTTGCTTACCGATGTTTCCTGCCAGGTGGGTTCTTCGCCTGGGGGGAAGCCGAGAAGCTTCAGGCTGTCCTCGGCAACTTCAAGGATAGTCTCGTTGTTGGCTCCGTCCGCAAGTTGTTCCAGGTAGTATTCGACACTGGAGATGGCGTCGGCCAGCGACTCCATCTGCTCCCACTCCGGGGTCAGTGTCTCATTGAACAGCACCTGGGTGATGTAGTTCTTGGCGGCATCCAGTATGTCGGCGACCCGATCCATCGGGATCAGGCGCAGGGCGCCACAGATACTGTGTATCTGGCTTGGTACATCCTGGATTTCCCGTTGATCCCACTGGGACGCCAGGAAGTTGACGAGTGCGGTTTTGATTTGTTCAACCGTGGTGCGGGACTCCCGCAACAGGGCGTGGCTGGCATCGCTGAATTCCAGGCTGCCCATGCGGGGTCTTTCCCCGCTTTCAAGCTCTTCTTCAGGCTCGTCTGCGCGATCACTGTCGAGTTTGGCCAACCGGCCTTCGACATAGAGCAGGGCGCCGGCAATGTCCATCAGGATGTCGTCATCCGCCGGCTCGGACTGGTTGACCAGGCGAGTCACGGTATCCAGTTGCTCGGTCACCATCTGGCGGGCTTCGGCCAGGCCAAGGATGGCGATGGTATTGGCAATCTGGTGCAGCCCGGGTAGTAGTTCCTCGAGTTCCTCGTTGGTGCGGTATTCGGCACGTACGAACAGATCGAGCTGGTCTTTCAGCTTTGCCAGCTCTTCATTTAGGGCGCTGACCACCGAGTGGATGGCTTCCCGTCCCGGGCCGGACACCCGGCTGCGGGCTTCGCTGACATCGTCCTCGGAAGGAAGCGCTTCGTCGAGCTTGTAGTCCGCACGCAGGCGAGTGGCGTAGGGAGTATTCAGGTCACGGGCGCGGGCGACATAATAAAGCAGGTGTTTGAACAGAGCCTGCGGAACCGGTTGTTGCAGGATGTTGGCGTGCTCATCGGTCAGCCTGCGCAGCTCGGTGTCGAGGTTGCGGAGAATGGATTTAACTGCGGTATTGACCGGGTTGTCGCCACTCTGTGCGGACTCTACAAAAGCACCGGCTGCCAGCCATAGCTGCTCGCGTGGGGTGTTCTGACACAGTTTGATCAGCCGCTGGATCACCTTCTGCAGGTAATCGAACTGGGACGGCAGGTCTTCCTCCCGAACCACACCAGCCAGGGCAAACTGATACATTTGCCGTAACTTGCGGATATGGCCCAGCACATTGGGATCCTGAAGGCGCTGAGAGGCGTTGGCGGGTGCCGGCTTCTGGGCCTGAGTCAGGTCTGGCTTGAACAGGGAGGTGTCCGAGAGCAGAGACTCGCCTCGGGCAGCCCGCAGGTCGTTCAGCAACGGCAGCAGTACCAGCGGGAAGTCGTCCCTGCTGGAACCGAGGTGCTCAAGGTACTGAGGCAGCTGGAGAATGGCTTCCATCAGTACTTCGATGGCGTCGTCCACACTGGCGACAGACTCATTCAAAACGGCTTGAGTCAGCTTTTCCATCTCTTCGGTGAGCAGGGCTGCACCAAAGAGTTCTACCATCTGCAGGGTACCGTGGACCTGGTGGAGGTAGTTCAGGCAGAACCGCAGGCGCGCGGTGTCGTCACGGTTCTCGACGAACCCCTCCAACGCCTGCTGACCCCGAATCAGCGTTTCTTGTATTTCGCCCCGAACCCAATCTAGGGCGATGCTGTCATGGTGATTGCCCATAACCACTCCGGTTATTCTTCGTCAGACTGGCGTCGAATCCACGCCAGCACCTTCTCTGAGGGTACCCGTTGCAGGCCGGGAGGCTGCCAGTCGGTCAGCTCTCCCTGGCCGAGGACGAGCAGTCCCCCAGGCGCCAGTCGCTCTGCAAGTCGCGTGACTATTTCTCGCCGCCGCCAGCGGCGGAAATAAATCAGCAGGTTCTGGCAGAAGATAATGTTCATTCCGTGCATGGGGGCCTGCTTCAGGTCCAGGACGTTCAGCCTGGCGAAGCACACCCGCTCACGAATGCTTTCTATAATCTCAACGGAGTTCCGTTCGGCTGGCCGGAAATACCGTGACTTCAACAGTTCATCCATGCCCTCAAGCTTACGGGCATTGAACAGGCCTCTGCGCCCCTTTTCGATGGCCGGCGTACTGATGTCTGAGCCGGTTACCCCGAACAGCGGCGGAAGCTCAAGCTGCCGCATGCTTTCATTGAGCAGCATCGCCAGGGTGTAGGGCTCCTCGCCGGTAGAGCAGCCAACGCTCCAGACCGCCAGCGGGCGCCTGCGCAAGGCCTCGCGGGGCCGGGTCAGGATGTAGTCGGAGACCAGTCTGCAGGCATCCGGGTCACGAAGGAACCGGGTTTCCTGTACGGTGAGGCGGTCCACCAGAGTCGACCATTCAACAACCGCGTCTGGGCTTGAGACCACCTTTTCGTAATAGGCCTGATAGCTGTTGCAGCCAATTTCCCGCATCCGGATGCCAAGGTTGGTTTCGAGGAACGACTTGCGCCCTGAAGCCACGGTAATGCCGGTCCGGTGTTCAAGCAGTGTCTGCCACTGGGTGAACTGCGCTTCATCCATTTCTGGAAGTCGGCGTACGGACCAGATGCCATTGGCGGATGACAGATTGTTGGATGCTTCAGCCATGAACTGTCATTTGCCTCGCCAGTCGTGATCAGCTCACGACCGGCACGTCCTCCATGTCCTCTTCTTCGCTGTGCAGCGCTTCTTCTTCCGGCAGGGTGAAACCTGCTACCGAAGACCGCAGCTCAGACGCCATCTCTGCCAGGTTACCGATGGACTTCGCGGTCGCATTGGTACCGGAGGAAGTTTGCGAAGTGATTTCCTGGATAACGTTCATCGTGTTGGAAATGTGGGCCGCGGACGAAGACTGCTGACGTGCCGCGTTGGAGATGTTCTGGATCAACTCCGCGAGGTTCATCGATACGTTCTCGATTTCCTCAAGTGCAATACCCGCATCCTGGGCGAGACGGGCACCACGAACCACCTCGGCGGTGGTGTGTTCCATGGAGATAACCGCTTCGTTGGTATCGGACTGGATCGTCTTAACCAGAGCTTCAATCTGCTTGGTCGCTGCGGAGGAGCGTTCCGCCAGTCGCTGAACTTCGTCCGCAACTACCGCGAAGCCTCGACCGGCATCACCGGCCATACTTGCCTGGATCGCCGCGTTCAGAGACAGGATGTTGGTCTGGTCGGCAATGTCGTTGATCAACGATACGATGTCACCGATTTCCTGGGAAGATTCACCCAGACGCTTGATCCGTTTGGAGGTTTCCTGGATCTGCTCACGGATGTTGTCCATGCCGCGGATGGTGTTCTGTACCACTTCCGCGCCTTTCTTCGCGATCGCTACCGACCGCTCCGCAACCGCGGAAGATTCGGCGGCGTTGGAAGATACCTGGTCGATGGACACCGCCATCTCGTTAACCGCGGCGGAGGCGCCTGCAATTTCCTGGGCCTGGTGCTCGGAAGCGTCGGCCAGGTGCATGGCCGTGGCCTGGGTTTCCTGGGCTGCCGAAGAAACCCGTACCGCAGTGCCCCGGATGGCCTGTACCAGTCCGCGCATCTGGTCGATCGCGTAGTTGATGGAGTCCGCGATGGCGCCGGTGAAGTCCTCGGTTACCGTGGCCTCGGTGGTCAGGTCACCGTCCGCGAGGTCGGCGAGTTCATCCAGCAGTCGCAGGATCGCGTTCTGGTTCTGTTCGTTCTGTTCCTGGGTGGTGGACAGACGCTCTTGCGCTTCGCGGTAGATGGAGATACCGATCAGGACAACGATACCAATCATGCCAGCCAGGATGGCAAAGGCCAGGGTCGGTCCAACCAGACGGGAATCTGCCTGGTGACGGAGGTCATCGGCCAGGACGGAAATGTTGTCCAGCAGGGTCTGGGAGTTCTGGAAGATGTCGCTGGCTGCGGTACGCACCTTGAAGAGGTCGGGAGAAGCGTCAAGGATTGCGTCTACGTTTTGCGATACGAATTCGAACAGCTCATCTACCGCTTCGAGGCCGTAGATCGCGTCTTCGTCATTTACCCGTGAAATACCCATGGCCGGGTTGCCTTCGACCTGGCCCTGGAGAACCCGTCCGAACAGACTGGCGTCACGACCGAAACGGTCAGCAGCGATAACCGCGTCTTCGTCACCGGACAGTACGTTGTTGACTGAGCGGACAATCCGTTCTGCCAGCAGCGACTGACGCTGGGCCAGGGAGATCTGCTCGGCAGGAGCGCCGTTATCCAGCAGGATCTGAACAATGTCGTCGTATTCCACCTGCAGCTGAGGAATGGTTTCGTTCAGGGTCTGGGCGACCTGGTGCAGGCCGAGTACGGCTTCCCGGGTGGACAGGATGCTGTCGGCGTTGGCCCGTACCGCATCCCATTTCTGCTGAACGCCACTGTCTGCAGCCAGTTCACTGTCAGGAAGGCCGGTGTCTTCGTTGCCGTTGACCATGTAGCCCCAGAGCTGCGCAAACTCGTCACGGGAGCGCCGCAACTGGTCGAAGGCTTCCTCAGTACCGCCAGCCGCTTCGGTGGCGTTCTTTGCGATCTCCTGAGAAAGTACCCTCAGCTCGGAGGCATAAGTGATGTATTCCTGGTCGTGTTGGCTGTCCCTGTTGATAATGAACAGGACCACAACGAGCAGGACGGTCAATGCGATCAGCGCTGCGATCAGGCTGACAACCGTTTTGTTGCCTCCCTGTCCCATGCTGATACTTCCGGCTCTCTTTTTCATTTTCTGGCTCCCGGCCTTTTGTTTGGCAAGTTTAGGTTCTGGGGGTTGCACGTTTGGAGGGTGATGTTCCTGCCATCGCCATCACCACTGGGCAACGTCAAGAAAGCGTTCGTCTTCCACCAGCGCGGTGGTTGAAAACACATTCCAGATTTCTTCATTTCGCTCATAACCGCCCTGGACTAAGGGCTGAACGACTGGGGGGACATCCTTGGGCTGGTCAACAAAGCTCTCGGTGGAGAAGTACTGCATACCCAGTACGCCATCGACAACCAGACCACTGAACACGTCGTCCTGTTCGATAACCAGCACCCGGCGTTCGCGCATGCTGCGGGAACTGTGGGGCAAGTCAAAGAAGTGAGCCAGGTCAACCAGCGGCAGCAGACGTCCGCGAACATTGGCTGCGCCCAGCATGAAGGAGCGTACCCCCGGAATATGGGTGTACCGGGGGACGTGGAGAATTTCGACAACCTCACCCATGGGGGCGACATAGCGCTTCCCGGCCAGAACAAATCCGATGCCATTCCACAGTTCAATGGCTTCCTGTTGTTCCGGCAGACCCGCTGCCAGGGAGCGGCTGCGTTGGGCGATATCCGTCAGAACGGCAAAGGGGGCGGCCTGGGCGGACATGCTTACTCCGTGATTGTGGGAATCAGGCGATCAGACTGTTGATCGTTTTGATCAAGTCGTCTTCGTTGACCGGCTTGACCAGGTAACCCTTGGCACCTTGCCGGGTTCCCCAGACACGGTCGGTTTCCTGATCTTTAGTGGTGACAATAACCACCGGGATTGACGCGGTCTCCGGAGCACGGGTCAGCTGACGGGTTGCCTGGAAACCGTTCAGGCCCGGCATAACCACGTCCATCAGCACCAGGTCCGGTGTTTCTGAGCGGGCTTTCGCTACACCGTCGGCGCCATTGTCAGCGGTCATCACTTCGTGGTTGTGCTTCTCAAGGATGCTTGAGATTTTCTTAACCTCGGTCGGGGAATCGTCAACGATCAGAATGCGGGCCATGTTTTCCTCAGAGTATTTCTTGCGTCAGTCGGCTTATTGTTCCGCTTGCGGAACATACTGGCGAATGGTGTTAAGCAGTTCGTCTTTGCTGAACGGCTTGGTCAGGTACTGGTCGGAACCGACAATCCGGCCTTTAGCCTTGTCGAACAGACCATCCTTGCTGGAGAGCATGATGACCGGCGTCTTCTTGAACGCAGAGTTGTTCTTGATCAGAGCGCAGGTCTGATAGCCATCCAGCCGGGGCATCATGATGTCAACGAAGATGATGTTGGGCTGGGAATCGGCGATCTTGGCTAGAGCGTCAAAGCCGTCGGTGGCGGTGATCACCTCGCAGCCGACCTTCTTGAGGAGGGTTTCGGCGGTGCGACGGATGGTTTTGCTGTCGTCAATCACCATGATCTTCAGGTTTTCGAAGTTGTCATCCATTGTCCAACTGCCTTGCGCTCAGAAAATGTCATTATTTTGGGTCTGGGTTTTAACACACTATTTAAGGGTGTTCTATAAACCACGCTTATTTATAGAGTATCGACGGCCAGAGAAAAAGCATAAGTTTGTGACTAAATGTACTCCTGCGTCTGGGTTCACGCCATAGTCAAACGTATTGACCGGGTGCATTCAAAACACGGGTACACTACCATCTAGGGGATTCCTGAATCTTGGCTTGGATCAAGTCTGCCTGAGCCGACAGCCGATGTCGGTTTTCAATGGATTCAGAATGCCTGGTTTCTCAGCATAGCAGCTATCCAGGTTCGCGCTCTGCTGACCGGTTCCTGTTTTGGAATATTTGGATGTAAGAGGTTTTATGACCGTCCGACTCGGAATAGTGATGGATCCCATCGACGCGATCCACTACAAGAAAGACAGTTCTCTGGCCATGTTGTGGGCTGCGCAGGAGCGTGGCTGGCAGCTGGAATATATGGAATTGCAGGATCTTTACCTGGCTGGTGGCCAGGCTCGCGCCCACACCCGGGATCTGACCGTGCATCATGATCCGGAAAACTGGTTTGCCCTGGGGGGGAGTCAGGACCGGGCGCTGGGGGATCTCGACGTGATCCTGATGCGCAAGGATCCGCCCGTGGACCGCGAATTTCTGATGGCCACTTATATCCTGTCGGCCGCTGAACAGCAGGGTGCCCTGGTGGTGAATCCTCCGGCGGCCCTCCGGGACTGCAACGAAAAACTGTTCGCCACCCAGTTTGAGGATTGCACGCCGCCGTTGATCGTCACCCGTTCGCCCCGGCGACTGCGGGAATTCTATGCCGAGCATGGCGACGTCATCATGAAGCCGTTGGACGGTATGGGCGGTCGCTCCATTTTCCGGGTGCGGGAAGGCGATGCCAACCTGGGGGTGATCATTGAAACCCTGACCAACCATGGTGAACACCAGGCGATGGCCCAGAAGTTCATCCCCGAAATCAGCGACGGTGACAAACGCATCCTGCTGATTGATGGTGAGCCGGTGCCGTATGCACTGGCGCGGATTCCTTCTCACGGCGAGAACCGGGGCAATCTTGCCGCTGGTGGCCGCGGTGAGGGTCGCGAGCTGAGCGCCCGGGACCGCGAGATCTGTGCGCGAGTGGCGCCGGTGATCAAGGAGAAGGGGCTGATCTTTGTTGGCCTGGATGTCATTGGTGACTACCTGACTGAGATTAACGTCACCAGCCCAACCTGTATCCGTGAGCTGGATGCGGCGTTTGGTATCGACATTGCCGGCCAGTTGATGGATGCCATTGCGCGTCGATTGAAGTAAAAGGGATAGCGGAACGTTATGGGAACAATCGGAATGCAGGGTAGTTAACGGGCATGACTGCGCAGGTCAGCGACTTTGATCGCTTTTCATTTATGCTGTTTCTGGCGTTCGCAGTGCATGCGGTGCTGGTGCTGGGGGTAACCTTTGCGCCAGAGCTGCCCCGCACATCAGCGCAGACCATGGAGATCACTCTGGCTCAGTTTGATGATCAGGAGGCGCCCGATAAGGCAGACTTCCTGGCCCAGACCAGTCAGCAGGGCAGCGGTACGGAAGCAGAGGTTCGTGAACTGACCAGTCCACAGCCGATGGAAATGAGCGATGCCAGTGACCAGCCGGTGCAGTTGGAGGCGCCTTCACAGGTGGCCCCGGCGCGGCGGACCGAGCGTGAGCTGGTCCAAACTGAAGGCCGCAGCGGCCGTCAGGTGGCGCAACCGGAGATGGCCGATGAATTTGAAGACGATTTGCCGGTGCGGGAACGGCGCAGCCTGATGGAGCGCAGTCTGGAGATCGCCAATCTGGAAGCCCGCTTTGCCCAGCAGCAACAGGCGTATGCCCGCCGCCCCCGGGTGTTGCGGGTGACGGCGGCCTCAACACTGAGTTCGGACAATGCCTGGTACGTACAGAACTGGGTCGACAAGATCAATCGTGTGGGCAACATCAATTACCCGCAGGAGGCGCGTCAGAACAGCATCTACGGACAGCTGCGGATGTTGGTGCTGTTGCGCAAGGATGGCACCATAAAACGGGTGGAGATCCTCGAGTCTTCGGGCTATACGGTGTTAGATGATGCCGCTATCCGCATTGTGCGAATGGCGTCACCCTTCCAGGCGTTTACCGAACGCATGCAGGAGCAGACCGATGAAATCGAGATTATCCGTACCTGGTCTTTCCAGCCAAAAGGTTTGACATCGGGATGACAGAGTCCAATGTTGGCGACAACCTGCGCGATCATTTCCTGATCGCCTCGCCCTACCTGGCCGACCCCCGCTTCCACGGTTCGGTCATCTACCTGTGTGAGCATGCCTCTGATGGCGCGCTCGGGCTGGTGCTGAACCGGCCGCTGGACATCCAGCTCGGAGAGATCCTGGAACAACTGGGTATGGAAGGCGAGGATCTCGACCTGCCGGTTTTCCTCGGTGGCCCGGTGCAGCCGGAGAGGGGCTTCGTGCTGCACGGTCCTGGCAGTCACTGGCAGAGCACCTCGGTGGTGAGTGACGGCGTCGCGCTGACCACGTCCCGGGACATCCTCGAGGATATTGGCCGCGGGCAGGGGCCGGAGGACTTTCTGGTTGCCCTGGGCTACTCCGGCTGGGGCGAGGGTCAGCTGGAGGAGGAGCTTGCCAGCAACTCCTGGCTGACCTGTCCGGCCAAGACCGAACTGCTGTTTTCCACCCCTTGGCAGGACCTGTATCAGACGGTTCTTGCGGATATGGGGATTGATCTGAACCAGCTGAGTGAGTCGGTGGGGCATGCCTGAGCCAGCAACGCGCCAGGTGATGGCGTTTGATTTTGGTACCCGCCGCATCGGCGTCGCGTTTGGTCAGCAACTGCTGGGTACCGCGCGCCCGCTGACCATGCTGCCGGCTCGTGATGGCAAGCCGGAGTGGGAGCGCATTGAGGCACTGATCAAGGAATGGCAACCGAACCTGTTGGTGGTCGGGTTGCCACTGAACATGGACGGCACCGAAAACGACATGTGCGCCCGAGCCCGCAAGTTTGGCAAACGCCTGCATGGGCGCTTCCACTTGCCGGTGGACATGGTGGATGAGCGGCTGACCAGTTTCGAGGCCAAGGGCGAGGTTATGGCCAGCCGTGGCCATCAGGATTTTGGACGTAACGGCATCGACGACCTGGCCGCTGTGCTGATCCTGGAAACCTGGTTTAACCAGCAGGCGACAGGTTGATTGACGCTCCGGCAGCGTTTGCCGGGGTTAACCGCAAGGCAGAAGCGAGGATGGAATGACGGCATTGCTCAACATGGACCAACTACTGGATCAGCTCGAAGCTGGTTTGCGGGAGCTGATGGCCCGTCGTGGTATCGAGTCGCCAGCGCTGGTTGGCATTCGTACCGGCGGGGTCTGGATCGCCGATGCCCTGAAGAAACGGCTGGGGCTGGACGAACCGTTTGGGGAGCTGGACATCTCGTTTTATCGCGATGATTTCAGCCGTATTGGCCTCAACCCCCGGGTCAAGCCGTCCCACCTTCCGTTTGAAACGGAGGGTCGGGATATTGTGTTGGTGGACGATGTGATCATGAGTGGCCGCACCATTCGTGCCGCGATGAATGAGATCTTCGATTATGGCCGCCCAGCGAGTATCATCCTCGCCACACTGATTGATCTCGGCAACCGCGAGCTGCCCATCCAGCCGGATGTGGTGGCGCAGACGCTGACCCTGAAGGAAACCCAGCGCGTCAAACTGCGTGGACCCGATCCGCTACGCATTGAAATGCGGGAAACCGAGTAACCGCCCCCCGCTCCGGTAAATCGGTGCAAGACAGAACTCACACAGGCACACTGATGACGGCACACGACCCTTCCTCGCATTCCCTGCAGCTGACCTCCAGCGGACAGCTCAAGCACTTTCTGACACTGGATGGCCTCGAACGGGCCTTGTTGACCGACATTCTCGATACCGCCGACTCGTTTATTGAGGTTGGCGAACGCACCATCAAGAAGGTGCCGTTGCTGCGGGGAAAAACCGTGGTCAACCTGTTTTTCGAGTCCAGTACCCGCACCCGAAGCACCTTCGAGCTGGCGGCGAAGCGGCTGTCTGCTGATGTGCTCAATCTTGACATCAGCACCTCGGCCACCTCCAAGGGGGAGTCGCTCTCCGACACTTTGCTGAATCTGGAGGCGATGGCCAGCGACATGTTCGTGGTCCGGCATTCCCAGAGTGGGGCTCCCCACTTTATCGCGGAGTCGGTGACCCCGGGTGTTGCCATCATCAATGCCGGTGACGGCCGCCATGCCCACCCCACACAGGCCATGCTCGACATGCTGACCATCCGTCAGCACAAGGGCGGCTTTGAGGGGCTCAAGGTGGCGATTGTGGGCGATATCCTCCATTCCCGGGTTGCCCGATCCCAGATTCGTGCCCTGAATGCCCTGGGCGCCGAAGAGGTGCGGGTGATTGCTCCCGGCACCCTGTTGCCTCGTGATGTCGAGAGCCTGGGGTGCACGGTGGAGTACGACATGATCCGAGGGATGCGCGACCTGGATGTAGTGATCATGCTGCGACTGCAAAAGGAACGTATGGAAGGAGCTTTGCTGCCCAGTGAGCGCGAATTTTACCGGCTGTACGGCCTCAGCCAGGACAAGCTTGCGCTGGCACGCCCGGACTGCCTGGTGATGCATCCGGGGCCGATCAATCGTGGCGTCGAGATTGAATCCGCGGTGGCGGATGGCCCTCAGTCGGTCATCCTCAATCAAGTCACCAATGGCATCGCGGTACGTATGGCGGTGATGTCCATGGCGATGAGTGGACAGGTTTCAGAGCGGACTCAGGCAGTGGGAGAGCAGGGCTAATGTCGGAACAGCAAACGACGGTTCGGATTATTCATGGGCGCCTGCTGGACGCGGAGCATGATGGCTCCGTCACCGCAAGTCTGCTGCTTCAGGGTGGTCATATCGCCGCCATCGGAGCGGAAGCCGAATTGGGCGACGTCGACCGGGTGATCGATGCCAGTGGCTGTCTGGTCAGCCCTGGATTTATTGACCTCAACTGCAACCTGCGGGAGCCCGGTAACGGTCAGAAGGGCAACATCGCCTCGGAAACCCTGGCTGCGGCCCGGGGTGGATTCAGCACAGTCTGCGCGTCACCAGCCACGTCACCGGTCAATGACTCCAGTGCCGTCACCAATCTCATCAGTGACGTTGCTGAAACCCAGTCCCCGATCCGGGTACTGCCCTTGGGTGCTGCCACCCGGGGCCTGGAGGGCGAGTTACTGAGTGATATGGCCGGGCTGTCCCGGGCCGGCTGTGTGGCACTCAGCAATGCGGGTGCCCAGATGCGCAACTCACGCATCCTGCGTCGTTGCATGGCCTATGCCCGGACCTTCGATTTGACTCTGATGCTGGCGCCGGTCAATCAGGCGCTGGCCGCAGACGGCTATGCCCACGACGGCCTGGTGACGTCACGTCTGGGCCTGTTGGGTATTCCGGAAGTGGCCGAAACCACGGCAGTGATGGAGCTGTTGCTGTTGGCGGAGGAAACCGGGGTTCGCCTTCACCTCAACCAGCTGTCCTGCGGACGCTCGGTGGCTATGGTGGCTGACGCCCAGAAACGGGGTGTGGCGGTCACGGCCGATGTTGCGATGCACCAGTTGTTGTTTACCGAAGACGCTCTGGCGGGCTTTGACAGCCGTTTCCATGTCCGCCCACCGCTGCGTACGGAGGCGGATCGTCAGGGGCTGCTGGCGGGTGTTCGCGATGGCGTCATCGGCGCTATTGTCAGCCAGCACCAACCCCATGATTCGGCCGCCAAGCAGGCGCCACTTGGGGCAACGGAGCCGGGTTTGTCGACAGTGGAAAGCGTGCTCTCCATGGGACTTGAGCTGGTCAATGACGGCGAGCTCTCCCTGCAGCAATTGGTAAGTTCGCTGACCTATGGGCCGGCGGGGGTGCTCGGTGAGACCTCCGCGCTCAGGGTGGGGCAGCGTGCAGACCTGTGTATCTTCGACCCGGACGCCAGCTGGCAGGCTGACGACAGTTCGCTGGTGTCTATCGGCAAGCATGCCCCCGTTCGCCATTGCCCCCTTAAAGGGGTGGTTCGGCATACCTTGTGTGCTGGCAATGAGGCCTGGGGGCCAGGTGGCGACTGAGGTCGCCGACATGGAATGTGGCAGGGGTAGTCAGGCCCCTGTCGAGCCTGTCACAGATTCCCTTATTTTGCTTTAACGCCCTTGAAAGCAGGCACCTGTGCCAACGTATTCTATGTATGGCCAATCTAGGCTGAACCAAAAGGATGTGCTGGGCGCCGGTAGCGGTCGCCTTGATGGTCGATGGCCGTCCAGCTGCCTACAAAAATAATCAGGAGTCATTCCCCGTGAAATCTCGAAACCCTTTCCGCAAGGTGGCGGCGGCGTCTGCGCTGCTGGCCAGTCTGGCACTTCCTGCAATGGCTCAATCCACGCAGGAACCAATCGAACGTAGTTTCTGCGTGTTTGATCCAGTGGGCGCAAACGGGCCGTTGTTTGCGATCACCAAAACCTTCCAGCCTGTTGCCCTGCGTGAAGGCATCAAGTTGAACCTGCGTGCCTATACCGACGAAAAGGTAGCCGCCGAGGACTTCAAGGCCGGTCAGTGTGACGCCGTCCTGCTGACGGGAACCCGGGCGCGGGAGTTCAACCGTTTCACCGGCAGCCTGGAAGCCATGGGTGCTGTTCCTGGCGAAGAAGAAATGCGCTTGTTGTACAACACCCTGGCGCAGCCCAACGCCCGTCAGTTCCTGATTGAGGGCGACTACGAGGTGGCGGGTGTGTTCCCGGGGGGCGCGGTGTACCTCCATACTCGTGACCGCAACATCGATACAGTTGAAGAGTTGCAGGGGCAGAAGATTGCGACCCTGGATTTCGACGAAGCCTCGTTGCGAATGGTTCGCCACGTGGGGGCCTCTGTGGTTGGCTCCAACTCGGCCAACTTTGCCGGCAAGTTCAACAACGGCAGTGTTGACCTCGCCTACGCTCCGGCCGTTGCCTACACCCCGCTGGAACTCTACAAGGGGGTAAGCCCTAACGGTGGTGTGTTCCGCTACGCCCTGGCCTACATGAACTTCCAGGTGATCATCCATCGCGACCGTTTCCCGGAAAACGCTGGCCAGGTGGTGCGTGATGAGGCCATGCGCCGCATTGATGAGGCCTATGAGATTATTGCTCAGGCAGAAGCCGAAATACCGGAGCAGGTGTGGATGACACCGCCGGCTGAGGATGTGGCTGAATACGACAAGATGCTGCAGGAAGTGCGTCTGTCGTTGCTGGCGGATGGTGTATACGACGAGCGGGCAATTCGTTTGATGAGGGCGATTCGCTGTCGGGTCGACGGCACCCGCGCAGAGTGCTCTTCCTGAGAAGTTGAGTCATTCAGGGCCCGCACAAGCGGGCCCTGACGTAGTTACTGGTTACGTGGTGCTTAGTTACTTGATGGCGTCTTTAAGGGCTTTGCCGGCTTTGAAACCAACCGTCTTGCTGGCAGGGATCTCAATGGTGGCGCCGGTTTGCGGGTTACGTCCTGTGCGGGCATTACGAGTGCGGATGTTGAAAGTGCCGAATCCAATCAGGGTGACGTCGTCTCCCCGGGCGGTGGCGGCCGATACCTGATCGGTAAACGCAGTAATCACCTCGCTGGCCTTGTCCTTACTGAGGCCGGTCTGTTCTGCGATAGCCGCGGCTAGTTCTGGTTTGCGCATCAAGTGCTCCTTGTTGTTTTTAACGTTTCTTGGAGTGGCAACGGGCCGCCCCATCAAACACAGGTTTAGCGCTTTCCCGGACAAAGTCAATGGATTGTCGGGGCCAAGCGAGGCTCAGCGCCAGCTTTGAGGCGCTGGTCTCACAACATGAACCGGTTTCGGGGGATAATCATCGCCTGGTTACAATGCGTAACATTTGGTGATGGCGCCCGGGGCGGGTTATTCACAATAAATAAGAAAAGGTAATAGGTGATATGGCGGGTATCCAGGGGTTCGTCCAGCGTTCTGGTCAGGTGTGGAATCGTTATCGTGGTGTGGCGGCAGGGGTTGCAGTCAGTGTCGCAATGAGCGGTTGTGGTGTCGTCAACAACATGATCTACAAGACCACCGGCGACGTCATGCAGGGCTTTGCCAAGAGTCATACCATTCCCTATGTGCTTGAGAGTAATGACCTCTCCATGAGCTGTGCCATGAGCCAGGCAACATCGCCACTGCTGATGTCGTTTGGCCGGGTGACCGATGAGCCCGATCAGCTGGCGGTCATGCTCTACCTTACTTCTGGCGGTTGTATCGACGAACAGGCGCGAGAGTATGAACTCGATAGCTTGATGGCCATGCGTGCGTTGCGGGCAGAAGAGGCGGAAGACGCCATGATCCGTCAGAAGCGGGCCCATGCCCTGGCCGCAGAGCGCTACTTCCTGGGCTGGCAGCACCATAATGCCTATTACGGTCATCCGGATCAAAGCGAGTGCCCGGACTTTGACGACGACATGGATGAGTTCATCTATATGGCTGGACTGCTGTCTGGCCTGCAGGCGTTGAACGCCGAGATCCAGTCGACCTCGTCGATTGGTGTGCCCAAGAACGTGGGTTCTACCGTTTCCCGGGCCACCAGCTGCCTGAACAATGACAAGTGGTGGGGGGCTCCGATGGCCCTGCGTGCGACCGTATGGGCCATGATCCCCGGTGCCTTGCCGCAGGGTGAAAATGCGTTCGAGCGCCTGAATGCGGCTGACCTGCAAGGGGAAGAGGCCGGGGTGCGCCTCAGTCATGTGTTCCATGCCCTCGCCGCGATGAACAAGGGTGACGATGAGATGCTGAGGGATGTGATCCGCCGTCATGCTGAGTCGCTTGATGCAACGCCTTCCAATGAAGACTGGAACATGGTCGACAGTATGGCTACCCAGATGATTGTGGCGATTTCTGATCGGATGTGGGTAGAAAACACCGGACACCGGACCCCGTTCGGCAAGCTTGGTACCTTCTGGGACGACCGGCCCGAAGCCACTGAAGTCATGAATCTGGATGACCTGCTGTAAGTCACGAACTCAAGAGCGTCTGATATGTCCGTTAATACCCTGAGTTCCCAAGGGGCATCGGTTGGTGCCGGTGGCCGTACGGTACGGGAATGGTTCTCCTCACTGCCGGCCTGCCTGCTGTTGTTGGCTGTTGTGCTCTTCTCCACCTCCAGCGACATCCATAACCAGATGTTGCGGGGAGGTGAACAGCTCTGGAGTGGCTACTACAAGCTGCGTAGCGACCCGGTAGAACCGACCTGTAACCCGAACCGGGACATTGAGGCTGCGGTGGCCGCTGAAATGGCCCGGGAAAGTGATCTTGGGGCGATGGCCGACCTGCTGGGAGCGGTTGAAAAGAATCCCGCCGACGTTCGTCGCTCCATTGAGCGTTCGGTGGCGGACTGTCAGGCCAGCCATGCGGTCTATCAGGAGGTCAAAGACAAGCTGACCCCCAGTGTTCGGGCCTATCGGGCGGTAGAGCTGTTTGTGGCCGATGTGATCGCGTTTGGCCTGGAGTCCCAGCGCTACATTCTGATCATTCTGGTGATGCTGTGTGCGGTAACCGCCACGCTGACCCGTCACCACATTGCCATGCGGGCGATGGAGACGACCCTGGATCACAAGGTGTCACTGACCCTCCAGACCATTGCCAACGCCATGTTGCTGGGTTCCAGTCTGATTTTCCGTGCCAACACTGTGGGCGCCGACGCGTCGGTCTCCGCGGAAGAAATGCTGCTGCACAACTTGTGGATCACCGGGTTTGCGGTGCTGACCCTGGCCAGCCTGTATCGGCTGATACGGGTGCCGGAGGGGCTGGCGCCGGGCGGCAGCTTCAATAAGGCGCTGTTGGCCGTGCCGTTGTATACGGTCATGTGCCTGATTTCCGGTACCTACTTCGCGATGATCGGTCACGCCTCCGGCATTGGGATCTACCTGGGCAAGATGATGGAACTGGCGGATATGTTCCTGAACGTTGGCCTGTATGTCTGGGTGGGTATGATGCTGAAGCAAACCCGTCTGGCGACCTTGGTGTTCAACGTCTTTCGGCCCTGGCGCTTGCCTCCGGAAATGCTGGCCGTGGTGGCAGTGCTGGTGGCTGTGGTTCCGACGGCCTACACCGGGGCGTCCGGTATCTTCGTCATTGCCGCTGGCGCGGTGATTTACAGCGAGCTTCGTGCCGCGGGTGCACGTCGTCAGTTGGCGTTGGCCGCAACGGCAATGTCCGGTTCCCTAGGGGTTGTGATCCGGCCCTGCCTGTTGGTGGTGGTCATTGCTTACCTGAACCGGGAAGTGACCACCGACGAGCTGTTTGGCTGGGGAATCTGGGTGTTTGCGCTGACGGCGCTGATGTTTACCACCGTGGCTCTGACGGTGAATCGCCAGAGCCAGTTCAACCTGGCACCGGTGAACGAAGCTATGCCCGCCATGCTGGCTGCGCTGCGGCCACTGATTCCCTATGTCCTGGTGATCATTTCGGTGGTGCTTTTCTACCGCTGGGCGCTGGACGTGCGCATGGACGAGTTTTCCGCGCCACGCCTGCTGCCGGTGATCATGTTTGCCATCCTGCTGTACGAACATTTCAGCCTCAAGGGCCGTAAAGACCGTGACGGTGCTGAGTTCAACCACCAGGGGCTGGAGCGGAGTGTACGAGGTGCCACCAATGACACCACGGCAGAGATCGGGGCGCTGTTGCTGCTGCTTGGCCTGTCAGTCAGTATCGGCGGGGTGATTGAGCGTTCCCACATTATGGAGAGCTTCCCTCAGTCGTTTGACAGTGCCTGGTCGGCGATGTTGTTGATGGTGGTGATCCTGGTGATCCTCGGTATGATCATGGACGCCTTTGGTGCGGTCATTCTGGTGTCTGCGACGGTCGCGACCATTGCCTATTCCAGTGGCATCCACCCGGTGCATTTCTGGATGGTGACGCTGGTGGCGTTTGAGTTGGGCTATCTGAGTCCGCCGGTGGCGCTGAACCACCTGCTGACGCGGCAGGTGGTGGGCGAAGCCGAGGTAGTGGCAGCGCTCAAGGAGCCTGGCACCTTCTATCAGCGCCATGAGCGGGTGATTATGCCGCTGATCGCCATGGGCATATCGCTGGTACTGGTGGCGTTCGTGCCGCTGATGTTCTACGCCAGCTAAAATCCGCACCGGACGTTGGTTCCGGGGGGGCGGAGAACAACAAAGGCGCTCAGTTGAGCGCCTTTGTTGTTTCTGGGTGCTGGGGCCAGTGGTTCCCCGTCGTTGCCGGGTAAAGCTGCAGCGATGGCGCACAAAAAAAGGCAGCCGAAGCTGCCTTTTTTGCTTGCCCTAGTGGATCAGGACAGGCTGGGGCCGGCGGTGATAATGCTGCCGGACACATCGAACTTGTCGAAGTTGTCAACGAACTGAGCGATCAGTTCGCGGGCCTTGGCATCATACTCTTCCGTGCTCTTCCAGGTATTGCGTGGGTTCAGCAGCTTGCTGTCGACGCCTGGAACGCTCAGCGGCACATTCAGGTTCAGCATGGGCAGGTGCTCGGTTTGAGCATCGTCCAGCTCGCCGGTCTGAATGGCGCTAATGATGGCGCGGGTGGTCGGGATGCTGAAACGCTCGCCCACACCGTGAGGGCCACCGGTCCAACCGGTATTGACCAGGAAGACCTTGCTGCCAAATTCTTCCATACGCTTCATCAGCAGTTCGGCGTAAACGCCGGCCGGGCGCGGGAAGAACGGAGCGCCGAAGCAGGTGGAGAAGGTGGACTTCAGCTTGGAAGAGGAACCCATCTCGGTGGAACCAACCAGAGCGGTATAGCCGCTGAGGAAGTGGTACGCGGCGGCTTCTTTGCTGAGGATGGATACCGGAGGCAGAACGCCGGTCATATCGCAGGTCAGGAACACGATATGGGAGGGTTCGCCGGCACGGTTTTCCAGGACACGCTTTTCAACGTGCTCCAGCGGGTAGGCGCAGCGGGAGTTTTCGGTCAGCGACACGTCGGTGTAGTCCGGCTGACGGGTCTCTTCGTCAATCATGACGTTTTCGACGATGGCACCGAAACGGATGGCGTCCCAGATGATCGGCTCGTTCTTCTGGCTCAGGTCAATACACTTGGCGTAGCAGCCGCCTTCGATATTGAACACAGTGCCAGGGCCCCAGCCGTGCTCGTCGTCACCAATCAGGAAACGCTCGGGGTCAGCAGACAGGGTGGTTTTACCGGTGCCGGACAGGCCGAAGAACAGGCAGGTTTCGCCATTCTCGCCAACGTTGGCGGAACAGTGCATGGGCAGAACGTCTTTCTCTGGCAGCAGGAAGTTCTGTACCGAGAACATTGCCTTCTTCATTTCACCCGCGTAGTGCATGCCAGCCAGCAGTACCTTGCGCTTGGCAAAGTTGATGATGACGCAGCCATCGCTGTTGGTGCCATCACGCTCGGGAACGCACTGGAAGTTGGCAGCATTGAGGATCTGCCATTCCTGCTTGTCGGACGGATTGTAGCTTTCCGGGCGGATAAACAGATTGCGGCCAAACAGGTTCTGCCAGGCTGTTTCGGTGGTCATGCGTACCGGCAGGTAGTGCTCGGGATCAGAGCCAACATGAACGTGAGACAGGAACTGTTCCTTCTCGGCGATGTAGGCTTCGACACGGTCCCAGAGGGCATCGAACTTGTCAGCGTCGAACGGACGGTTGATCGGGCCCCAGTGGATCGCATCCGCTGTGCTTGGCTCTTCAACAATGAAGCGGTCCATGGGAGAACGACCAGTACGCTTGCCGGTCTTGACCACCAGCGAACCATTGGCAGCCAGTTGGCCTTCGCCTCTTTCCAGTGCCAGCTCGACCAGTCGTGCTGAACTCAGATCAGTATAAGTGTTGCTCACTTCGACCTCGCCCTCGGGGTGTCTTCATGATTATCAGGAACGCCGTGCGTGGACCAGGATGGTCTCATTTGCTGGCGGAATTCTGAACAATCGGGTCAATTCAGGCGCGCTATTATGCCAGAGATGTCCAGAAAAAACGACTGCCCGGAAAGCCCCGCCAGCAGCGGGTTCCGGGCCAATTGTCAGAGTCAGTGGAGAGAGTGGCCGGTGAAGAGGTGATCAATATCGTTGCGGTTGAACTGGTAGTGGGAGTGGCAGAACTGGCAATCCATTTCGATCGCCCCCTGCTCCTCGATAATGCTGTAGCACTCGTCCTTGCCGATGGATTTGAGGGCACCAAGGGTCCGCTCGCGGGAGCAGCTGCAGCGGAAAACCACCGCGTCAGGCTCGAAAACCCGCACTTCCTCCTCGTGGAACAGCCGGTGCAGGACAGATTCACTGTCCAGGCCCAGCAGTTCTTCTTCCGTCAGGGTAGCAGCCAGGTGGTTGACCCGTTCCCACAGCTCATCATCGGCTTCACTGCTGCCGGGCAGGCGTTGCAAAAGCAGGCCGCCGCTGCGTTCCTCATCTGCAAACAGGATCAGCGTCGTGGCGATTTGCTCGGAGCGTTCGAAATATTCTTCCAGGCAGCCTGCGAGGGTATCTGCTTCCCGGGGTACCACGCCCTGATAGCGCTGCCCGCGTTCCGGGGTGATGGTAATGGCCATGCGGCGATCACCGAGAAGGTCATTAAGTCCGCCTGCCGCCGCTGCGGGGGCGTCGAACCGGGCAAGGCCGCGAATGTGGCGGTCGTGGCTGCATTCAGCCATGAGGGTGCGCAACGGCCCTTCGCCCTGAGCCTGCAGCGACAGCGTGCCTTCAAACTTCAGGGTGCTGCTCATCAGCACACTGGCAACGAGGGTTTGGCCCAGCAGCTGACGGACAGACGCCGGATAGGGCGCCTGGCTGCCAATCTCGGTATAGCTGTCGGCAAGTTGTACCCAGGCCCCACGGATCTGGCTGTGTTCAAAGATAAAGCGTTGGAACTGGTCCTGGGACGCCATGTTTTGCGGTCTCCTGAAAACGCGCTAGCGCGGTGGTCATCGGGGTATGGAACTGCGAACCGGAGTCGGCGGATTACATGCCATTCTGGTCGCGAAAGCGTTGAATATCACGGCGGTCCTTCTTGGATGGCCTGCGTGCGGGCGGCAGTTGTGCAGCCTGCATGGTTTTACGCTGCCACGCCATGTCCTCACGCTTGCTGATGCTGTCTTCGGTTTCGTGGTAGAGGGTTTGCGCTTCCGGGGCACCCCGGCGGCGGTCACTGATCTGATCAACAATCACAATGCGCTCCTGCCACCCCAGGCGCAGGGTCAGCTTGGCGCCGGGTTCGACCAGCTTGCCGGGTTTGCAACGCTGATTGTTGTAGTGAACCTTGCCCCCTTCAATGGCGTCTTTGGCCAGGGAGCGGGTTTTGTAAAATCGGGCGGCCCACAGCCATTTATCCAGTCGTACCCGCTGATCTTCCGGGGTTGCTACGCTCATGTCTCCCACCTGATGTGTGTGCCTTGCCATTATAACCGCATCGATTTCACGATGGCATCTGGCCCAGACCCAGCAAGTGAGGCAGAACTTCGTCAAAGTGGTGGATGGCCGGCAGGCCGGCGGCGTCCTTCCGCGCCGGTTGGCGACTGTCCGGTGCCAGTACCGCCAGGCACTGGCCAATCCCGGCACGGGCGGCACTCTGAAGCACCGGCAGGCTGTCGTCTACCATCAGGGTGTTACCGGGCTGATAGGGTTCCAGTTGATGGAGGTCGTGCCAGAACTCGGCGTCTTCCTTGGGCCTTCTCAGGGTATGGCTGGAAATGACCCTGTCGACGCGCTTATCCAGGCCGGTTCGCTGCAGTTTTAGCGCCAGCGGGTCAGGGTGGCAGTTGGTCACAATGACGGTGCGCAGGCCGGCGGCCTTCGCCGCACTGAGAAACTCCGGGACATGGGGGCGATAGCCAATGCGGTCACCAATCTCAGCCTTGAGCTGGGTAATGTCCAGGTTGAGCAGGTCGCTCCAGTAATCGGTGCAGTACCAGTTCAGGGTTCCCTGTTGCGCCTGAATCATGGGCATCAGCCGGGCTTTGGCCTGGTCCGGTGTTATCGCATGGTGCTCGGCGTAGCGACGGGGCAGGTGTTCCAGCCAGAAGTGGTTGTCAAAGTGCAGGTCCAGCAGGGTGCCGTCCATATCAAGGAACAGCGTGTCGAGGTGAGACCAGTTAACCATAAAACAAAACAGCCTGAAGACAGTGTGCCTTCAGGCTGCCGCAGATCGGAGTGTGACGCAACTCCGGTTTGTACGGATGAGGTGCTGGCCTCAGTTGTTGGCCGGGCCTTCCTGGCGACGACCGGATTGCTCACAGCCCAGGCAGCGTACGAAGGTGGACTTCGCGGGGCCCAGAACCAGCACTTCGCCGGCTTCACCGGCATTACCGCCGAGCAGCGAGAACGGCAGGGAAACAATGTACACCGCAGTGCCAACAACGGTTGTGGCCAGCAACAGCGGCCGGGCGATCACTGCGTCGGCGGTCATGGCCAGCGCCGAGGGGGATTCGTCGACAGCACTGGCATGGCCAACGGAGGCGAAAGCCAGCAGGCAGGCGGCCATCGTGGAGGTCAGGATTCGGGAAAGTCTTGCGGGCATGGCGTGTCTCCTAGAATCAGTTTTGCCCGTAGTGGCACGGGTGCCGGGCACAACGAGTGATGCCAGCACATGGAGGTGCGGCAAACACTGGTCCGGTTTGAAGGTATTCTTAACTATGAATCATATTTACGCATTTTCAAACGGATTTTTTATACCCGTTACTGCGTGATCAGCGCTGGCAGCGGGGGCAATAGACCGTGGTGCGTTGGTTCATACGGATTTCCTTCAGCACCGTTCCGCAGCTCTCGCAGGGCTGGCCGCCGCGACCATAAACCAGCAATGACTGGGCGAAGTAGCCGGGCTTGCCGTCACTGTTGACGAAGTCTTTCAAGGTAGTTCCCCCCTGCAGAATGGCGGCAGCCAGGGTCTCTTTGATGGCCTCGCAGAGCTGGAGGTAGCGGTCGCGGCTGATACGCCCGGCCGCACGGCGAGGGTGAATGCCGGCCTTGAACAGGGACTCGTTGGCGTAGATGTTGCCAACGCCAACGACGACGTGGTTATCCATCAAGAACGATTTAACAGGTGTTTTTCGGTCGCGGGACAGGCGGAACAGGTAGTGTCCGTCAAACTCGGGGGCCAGGGGCTCTGGTCCCAGTTCCGCCAGCAGCGGATGGGCATTGGGGGTTTCCGACCAAAGCCAGCAGCCGAAACGGCGGGGGTCGTTGTAGCGGAGCCGGATGCCGGAGGCGAGGGTCAGCTCCACATGGTCGTGGGTCTGTGGCGGGGTATCATCGGTGATGATTCGCAAACTGCCGGACATTCCCAGGTGAACGATGGCAGTGCCACCGGGAAAATTCAGCAACAGGTACTTGGCGCGGCGCTCAACGCTAAGGATGGGTTGCTGAAGGATGCCTGCCGTCAAAGCATCGGGGATCGGCCAGCGCAGGTTGGGGTTGCGAATGTCCACCTGGGTTACAGTTTGCCCCTGGCAGTGCGGAGCGATGCCCTGTCGGGTGGTTTCAACTTCCGGTAACTCGGGCACGGTAGGCTCCAGCGGTTTGGGGGTGGCCTGATTGTGGAGTTTGGCAACAAAATGTCAACGGCTACCGGCCGGGGAAAACCACACGCTTAGTAAGGGGTTGGCGACGACAGGTGGAGTAAATTGCGATCACTTATTGACCAAAATAGGTGCAGAAGGTAACAATTAAGCAATGAAATCTGCTTGTTTGGCGTACACCCGTAAGCTAGAGTGTGAGCCCTGTAATCAGGGGGCCGGAAACCAGCTCCCGATCGGCTTCACTGAGGTAATTTGGTATGTGGTACAACGGTCTTCTCGACCTGTCTGCGATGCAGCTTATTCTGGTCACCCTGGGTCTCACCCACGTCACGATTGTCAGTGTGACGCTCTACCTGCACCGCCATTCGGCTCATAACTCCCTGGACCTGCACCCGGTGCTGGCTCACTTTTTCCGCTTCTGGTTGTGGCTGACCACCGCCCAGAACACCAAGGAGTGGACCGCCATCCACCGCAAGCACCACGCCAAATGCGAAACGGAAGAAGATCCTCATAGCCCGGTGGTTAAAGGCATCCGGAAGGTGTTGCTGGAAGGTGCGGAGCTTTACGCCGAGGCCGCCACCCCGGAAACCCTGGAGCGTTACGGCCAGCGTACGCCGGAAGACTGGATCGAGCGCAAGCTTTATACCCCCCACAAAGCCTGGGGTATCGCCCTGCTGGCGGTCATTAACCTGGCGTTGTTCGGGGTCAACGGCATCTGGATCTGGGCGGTTCAGATGATGTGGATTCCGGTGTGGGCCGCCGGTGTGGTCAACGGCATTGGCCACTATATTGGCTACCGCAACTTTGAATGCGCCGACAATGCCCGCAATATTTCGCCGATCGGCATTCTCATCGGTGGTGAAGAACTGCACAACAACCACCACACCTATCCGAATTCCTCCAAGCTGTCCCGTCGCTGGTACGAAATCGATATTGGTTGGGGCTACATCCGCCTGTTCCAGCTGTTTGGCCTGGCTCATCCAAAAGGCTATCGTCCGATCGCTCACTTCGTACCCGGCAAACAGGATGTGGATGTTGAAACGGTGCAGGCGATTGCCAACAACCGGTTCGACATCATGCGTCAGTACCGCAAGCGGGTCATGGAGCCGGTATTGAGGCAGCAGAAGTCGGTGGTCGAGGAAAGCATCAAAACCCGCTATCGCAAACTCAAGCAGCTGTTGTCACGGGAGATTACCCTGATCAAACCGAAGGATCAGGCGCACCTGGACTCGGTGCTGGAAAACAATGCCGTGCTCAAGCAGATCTACGACAAGAGTCAGGAACTGCAAGCGCTTTGGCGTCGTCGCGGGCTTAAGCCGCAGGACAAGATTCAGGCGCTGATGGAGTGGTGTCGGGAGGCGGAAGCCAGTGGTATCCGTTACCTGGAGGAGTTTGCTGCTCACCTCAAGGCTTATTCCCTGCGTCCGGCGGCGGCTTGACCGGCCGGCTCCAGCATAAAAAAACCGCCGTATCCCGGCGGTTTTTTTATGCCTCTGGTTCGGCCACCCGGTAGAGGTTGTAGGTCACCTGGCCGGCGGTCTTCTGACGATGCAGTTGCCAGCTGGCCGGCGGTGGTGGCGGCGTCAGTTCGCTTTCATGCTCGACATAGACCCAGCCACCGGGTTTAACCCAGCCTTGCTCTGCAATCAGTGGAAACAGCCGCTCCAGCCAGCCTTGCCGGAATGGCGGGTCCATAAATACCAGATCGAACGGCTGTGGCGGTGAGTCTCGAAGGAACGTCTCCACGGCACTGCAAACCACCGTGGCACGGTCGCAATGAAGCAGTCTGAGGTTTTCCCGCAGGGCCTGGGCCAGTGCCGGCGTATGGTCCACAAAGGTAGCCGAGGCGGCGCCCCGGGACAGCGCTTCAAGACCCAGTACGCCGCTGCCGGCAAACAGGTCGAGGCAGTCCCGGCCTGCCAGGTGGAACGACAGCCAGTTGAACAGGGTCTCGCGGGTACGGGCTGGTGTCGGGCGGACGCCGCCAGCATCGGGGAAGCGCAGCTTGCGGCTTCGCCAGTCGCCACCAATGATGCGTAACTCGCCGCTGGCGGCAGCAGTCGGGCGGTTGGCGGAAGGGCGCTTTCGGGCCATGGTGGTGTTCTCCTGGCGGCGTGATTCGGTCATCCGGTGCGGCAGCATCGGGGATGCCATGGTAACGAAAAGTCGTCCGGCCATGTAGCTGAAAGCGCACTGCATAGCGGAATGCTCATCTGGGTTTGGACGCTGCGGTTGGCTACCGCTAGAATGAGCGCTTCTTATTTCCCCCGCCAATTCCGGACTGATGGTAAGACTATGACGGCTGAATGGATTTCCATAGGGCTTCTGGCCCTTCTCGTGTTGTTGTTTGTGGGTGATGTTGCCGCTAACCGCCGGCGAATTCCCCGGCCGGAGCCGGTACCCCAGAAGCAGCCCAAGGCCCAGCCACGTCCAGAACCGGTAGCTGCACCAACGGAAGCGGCGGCTGCAGAAACGGCCGTTGAGCCCGAAGCGAAGCCTCAACCTGAGCAGCAACCAGAGCCTCAGCCTGAAACGCAACCCGAACCCGCCGTGGAAGCACCCGTTACGGCGGTGCCGGAGGTGGTGGCTGAAGCGCCTCAGCTCAGTGTCTTCGAGCGAATTCGTAATGGTCTGGGCAAGACCCGGGCGAACCTGACAGCCGGGTTGGCAGACCTGTTCTCCATCAGCAAGAAGATTGATGAGGATCTGCTGGAAGAAATCGAAACCATGCTGCTGATGGCAGACGTGGGCGTGACCGCCACCTCCGAAATCATTGAAACCCTGACCGACAAGCTCGAGCGCAATCAGCTCAAGGACGGTCAAGCGCTGCAGGCCGCTTTGCGGGAGGAGTTGCACGGCATCCTGGCACCGGTGACCCGTCCCCTGGAAATCGCGTCTGACAAAAAGCCATACGTCATCCTGGTGGTTGGCGTGAATGGTGTGGGTAAGACCACGACCATTGGCAAGCTCGCCAAGCACTTCCAGCGCGACGGTCACTCGGTCATGCTGGCGGCCGGTGATACCTTCCGGGCAGCGGCGGTCGAGCAGCTTCAGGTCTGGGGCGAGCGCAACCAGGTGCCGGTGGTTGCCCAGCATACCGGCGCAGACAGCGCGTCGGTGATCTACGATGCGGTCCAGTCTGCTCAGGCCAAGGGCGTCGATGTGGTGATCGCCGACACCGCCGGTCGCCTCCAGAACAAGGACAACCTGATGAGCGAGCTGGAGAAGGTGGTCCGGGTCATGAAGAAGCTGGACGATTCTGCGCCCCATGAGGTGATGTTGGTGCTGGATGCCGGCACCGGTCAGAACGCCCTCAGTCAGGCGACGGTATTCCAGCAGGCCGTGGGCGTCAGTGGCGTCACGCTGACCAAACTGGACGGCACCGCCAAAGGCGGCATCGTTTTCGCCATTGCCCGCCAGTTGCAGCTGCCGATCCGTTACATCGGTGTGGGTGAGCAGGTGGACGACCTGCGCAGCTTCGATGCAGAAACCTTTGTTGAGGCGTTGTTTGCCGAGTAACTGAGGCCCTGAACCGATGATTGAGTTCCAGCAGGTTACCAAACGCTATGGCAGCGACCACACCGCCCTGAAACAGGTCAACTTTCACCTGGATCGGGGGGAGCTTGCGTTCCTGACCGGGCATTCCGGTGCCGGCAAGAGTACCCTGCTCAAACTCATCATGCTGATGGAGCGGCCTAGTGCCGGTCAGGTGGTTGTGGGTGGGCAGGTGCTCAACAACATGCCCCGGCGCCAGGTGCCGTACATCCGCCGTCATATTGGTGTGGTCTTCCAGAATCACCAACTGCTGTTTGACCGCACGGTGTTTGATAACGTCGCGTTGCCGCTGGAGGTGATGGGCGTGCCCACACGGGATATTGGTCGCCGGGTCCGGGCCGCGCTCGACAAGGTGGGGCTGTTAAGTAAGGAAAAGATGAACCCAATGCAGTTGTCGGGTGGTGAGCAGCAGCGAGTTGGCATTGCCCGCGCGGTGGTCAACAAGCCGCCGCTGTTGCTGGCCGATGAGCCCACCGGGAACCTGGATCCGGAATTATCTGCTGACATCATGCACCTGTTTGAGCAATTCAGTCAGGTTGGGGTGACCGTGCTGATCGCCAGCCATGATATCTCCCTGATTCACGATATGGGGCGACGAACCCTGACACTGGAGCATGGCCGCCTTGTAAACGGTGGTTCAGCGCTGGGAGGAATGGCTCATGGCCACTGAACCCACTCGACCACGTCAGCAGGGAAGGGGAGCGGCGCAATCCCGAAGTGAGGCCCGTGATGTTGCCGGCAGCTACCTGGCCCATCACCGGAAAGTTGCCCGGGAAAGTGGTCGCCGGTTGTGGCAGGCGCCGGTCGCCAGTCTGATGACCTGGCTGGTGATGGGGGTTGCCATGGCGATGCCCGTGGCGCTGCTATTGTTGCTGACCAGTCTGGAAGGGGTCAGCGCGGGCTGGGAAAGCAGTGCGCGTATCACCACCTACCTGACCGACAATTTGTCGCTGGAGCAGGCCCAGGCCTTGCGCCTGGAGGTCGGCAGCCGGGGTGATGTTGATGATGTCGAACTGATCGATCGTGATTCTGCGCTGGCGGAGTTCCGGGCGACCTCGGGGCTGGCCGATGCCCTTGATTATCTGGATGAAAACCCGTTGCCTCACACATTGCTGGTGACGCCGCCGGAAACTGGACGAACGGCAGCCGGGGTTGAACGGCTGGCGGCGGAACTTGAGGCGTTACCGGGCGTTGCCCGGGTTCAGGTGGATCTGGGCTGGCTGCAACGGCTTAATGTGATGACCCAGTTACTGGCGCGGGCGGTCTGGGTACTGGCCCTGCTCCTGGGGTGTGCGGTGATTTTGGTGATCGGCAACACCATCCGCCTGGCCATCGAAAACCGCCGTGATGAAATTCTGGTGGTCAAACTGGTTGGCGGCACCGATGCGTTTGTTCGTCGCCCCTTCCTTTATACCGGGGTATGGTTCGGTCTGGGCGGAGGTTTGGTGGCCTGGTTCCTGTTGGAACTGTCGCTATGGTGGCTCAGCGGGCCCATTGAGCGATTGGCGGCACTTTACCACAGCAATTTTGCGCTCAGTGGTCTACCCTTGGATGGCGCTCTTGCCCTGCTGGTGTTTGCCATGCTGCTGGGGTGGCTGGGCGCCTGGCTGGCGGTGAAGCGTCATCTGGATGCGATTGAGCCGGGAGTGCCGGCGGGCAGTTAACGGTGGCGATAGCGGAAACACCGTATGTCCGAAACCGGTGGGGCGGGGTAAGTTCGAAAGTCGTGTTATTGTAAAAGTTACCTGAAGTTAAGTTAACTGCATGTTTTAGAAAGTTTATTTTTAAATTCAGGGAACTTTTCAAGACCTTGGCGGTCTTTGGAAGAATTGTTATATTTGCAAGTCCCTAACTAGGAGGGAAAGCATGGGTACAAGTCTACAGTTGGCTGACAAACTGGTTCCGGGCGTTAATCTTGAGGCCTATATTCAGGCCACGAGCCGGATTCCGGTGCTTACTGCCGATGAAGAGCGAGACCTGGCTGAACGTCTGCACTATAAAGATGATGTCGAGGCAGCCCGTCAGCTGGTTCTCTCCCATTTGCGCTTTGTGATTCACATTGCCCGCAGTTACTCCGGGTATGGCCTGCCCCAGGCGGACCTGATCCAAGAAGGTAACGTGGGGTTGATGAAGGCGGTCAAACGCTTCAACCCGGAATACGGCGTACGTCTGGTGTCGTTTGCCGTGCACTGGATCAAGGCAGAGATTCACGAGTACATTCTGCGCAACTGGCGTATCGTCAAGGTGGCAACCACCAAGGCCCAGCGTAAGCTGTTCTTCAACCTGCGCAGCCAGAAGAAACGCCTGGCCTGGTTGAATCATGAAGAGCTTAACGCCGTTGCTCAGGATCTGGGTGTGGAGCCGCAGGTGGTGCGGGAGATGGAAGGTCGTCTGGCCTCTCAGGACACCTCTTTCGACGGCCCGATGGACGACGATGACGACAGTGCCTATCAGGCGCCGGCTCATTATCTGGAAGACCGTCGCGCTGATCCGGCCATGCTGCTGGAACAGTCAGACTGGACCGAGGATTCCAATGGTCGCCTGATGCGGGCGATGGGCAACCTGGACGAACGCAGCCAGGACATCCTGCGGGAACGGTGGTTGTCAGAGAGCAAGTCTACCCTGCATGAACTGGCCGACAAGTATGGTGTATCGGCTGAGCGTATTCGCCAGCTTGAGAAGAACGCCATGAAAAAGATCCGGGCCGAGATGACCGAAGCCGCTTGATCGCGGTAATTCGGTAGCCAGGCCCGCCATTCAGAACGCCATCAGCCCTTTGGGTTGGTGGCGTTTTTGTATGTGCTTTTGAAACGAACTCTGGAGAACTGACCCGATGACGGAATCAATGCCTGCGGACACGTCGCGACACCTGCGCGTTGCCTTTCTTGGGATTGGCCTGATGGGGGCGCCGATGACGGCAAACCTGCTTAAGGCTGGTTTCGATCTGGTGCTGTGGAATCGCACCGCCAGCAAGTGCGAGCCTTTCGCCAGCCAGGCGGAAATAGCGGCCACACCAGCCCAGGCAGCAGCCGGTGCAGACGTGGTGATCACCATGCTGGAAAACGGTCAGGTGGTGAACGAAGTTCTGGTTCACCAGGGGGTGATCGAAGCGGCGAAGCCCGGAGCGGTGATCATCGATATGAGCTCTGTCCAGCCGTCATTGGCGCGGGACCACGCCCAGCGGGCGGAAGTCCGGGGCGCTGGCTATCTCGACGCGCCGGTGTCAGGGGGGACGCGAGGGGCTGAAGCCGCCGTGCTCAGTATCATGGCGGGTGGCTGTGACGAGCACCTGGAAAAAGTCCGGGGCGTGCTGGAGGCGATGGGATCGGTGACTCATATCGGCCCGGTTGGGGCTGGTCAGCTGGCAAAACTGGCGAACCAGGCGATTGTGGGTATCACCATCGGCGCCGTGTCCGAAGCCATGCTGTTGGCTGCCAAAGGCGGTGCCGACCCGGTTGCGGTGCGGCAGGCGTTGCTGGGAGGCTTTGCCGGAAGCAAGATTCTGGAACAACACGGCCAGCGGATGATTGATCGGGACTTTGCCCCTGGTGCGCCGGCCCGAATCCAGCTCAAGGACATGCGGATGATCCTGGATGAAGCGCGGGCCGAGGGGCTGACCCTGCCCCTGGCGCAACAGGTGCACAATGAATACCTGTCGCTGGTGGCCAACGGGCACAGCGAAGTAGACCACAGTGGTCTGTTACTGGAGCTGGAACATCTCAATGGAACCCGCCTGGGCTCTGTGGGCCCCGGACCGAAGGAGTGATGCCATGCCGAAGTTTGCTGCCAACCTCACCATGCTGTTCAACGAACACGATTTCCTCGATCGCTTCGCGGCGGCCAGGGCGGCTGGCTTTGAAGGGGTGGAATACCTGTTTCCCTATGCTTGGCGCCGGAACGAGCTGAAAGACAGGCTGCAGGACCAGGGGCTGACCCAGGTGTTGTTTAACCTGCCGCCAGGCGACTGGGATGGAGGGGAGCGGGGCATTGCCTGCCTGCCCGACCGGGTGGATGAGTTTCGCCGCGGCGTGGAGCAGGCCATTGGCTATGCCCAGGCGCTTGATTGCCGCCAGTTGAACTGTCTGGCTGGGCTGCTGCCAGCGTCGGTGCCCTGGCAGCAGGGTTGGGATACCCTGGTGGCCAATGTGACCTGGGCGAATGAACAACTGCAGCGGGAAGGCATTGCCCTGTGTGTTGAGGCGATCAACTCCCGAGTCGATATGCCGGGGTTCCTGCTGGATACCTCCGCCAAGGTTATTGAGCTGATAGAGGCGGTGGGATCGGACAACGTCCGGCTGCAGTATGACCTGTACCACATGCAGATCATGGAAGGTGACCTGATCCGGACCCTGGAGCGGCTGATGCCCCGGATTGGCCATATCCAGTTCGCCGATAACCCGGGCCGACACGAGCCGGGAACCGGTGAAATCCATTTTGCCAACGTCTTCGCAGCGCTGGATCGCCTATCCTATAAAGGGTGGGTCAGTGCCGAGTACCGACCGGCGACGGAAACCACGGCGGGGTTAGGGTGGCTGCAGGAATGGCGCGGCGATCGCTGACCGTCGCCAATGGCGACACCCTCTTACAAGATCGTAACTGGCTGTTGCCGTAGGTAGGCCGTACTCTGTTTTTCAGAAATCCCTGAACCTGGAGGCTGTGAGTGAAAGCTCTGGTAATTGAAGACGATCAGGATGTTGCAAATTACCTGATCAAAGGGCTGAAGGAGTCCGACTTCGTCGTGGATCATGCGGCGGAGGGCAAGGAAGGCATGATGATGGCGGCCAGCGAAGACTACGACATCATGATCGTGGACAGGATGCTACCGGGTATGGATGGCCTGTCGATCATCAAAACGGTTCGGGCGACCGGAAACCAGGTCCCGGTGCTGATCCTCAGCGCCCTGGGCGATGTTGATGACCGGGTGGAAGGGCTGCGGGGCGGTGGTGATGATTACCTGACCAAGCCGTTTTCGTTCACCGAACTGTTGGCGCGTATCGAGTCACTGATCCGCCGCAATCGCCAGACTGCAGAAACCGAAACCGTACTGCGGGTGGCCGACCTGGAAATGGATCTGCTGGCGCGTACCGTTAAACGTGCTGGCCAGAACATCGACGTCCAGCCGCGGGAGTTTCGCCTGCTGGAGTACCTGATGCGTAATGCCGGCCAGGTGGTGACCCGCACCATGCTGCTGGAGAAAGTGTGGGATTACCATTTTGATCCCCAGACCAACGTGATCGATGTTCATATCAGCCGGTTGCGTGCCAAGATCGACAAAGAGTTCGAAACCCCACTGCTGCAAACCATCCGGGGTGCCGGTTACATGCTTCGTGAGTCCGCCTGACCCGTGAAACTGATCAGCCAGCTCAGAACATCCACCTTCCAGCTCGCCCTGTTGTACATGGTGGTGTTTGCGACCTCGGTTTTTCTGTTGCTGGCATTTATCTATTGGCGGACGGCGGGCTTCATGGCGGCCCAGACCGATGAAACCATTGAGGCGGAAATCGCGGGTCTGGCTGAGCAGTATCGCGGCCGTGGTATCAACGGCCTGATCACCATCATCCGCGAGCGGGTGGCTCGAGAGCCCAACGCCAAGTCCCTGTACCTGGTCACCACCGAAGATTACATGAAGCTGGCGGGTAACCTGACGGCCTGGCCTGAGGGCAGTCAGTCTCAGAGTGGCTGGATCAACTTTACCCTGGATGATCGGGTTGGCTGGGTGGGGCAGCCTCGCCTGGCGCGTGCCCGGATCTTTGAGGTTCAGGGAGGGTTGAGGCTGCTGGTGGGACGGGACATTGACGACCTGGCGGCACTCAAGCGAGTCATCGAAATAGCCATCAACTGGGGTATGGGTATTACCCTGGGGTTGGCATTGCTGGGCGGTTTCATGATCAGCCGCAGCACCACCCGCCGCATCGAAGTGATCAACAATACCTCCCGCAAGATCATGAATGGTCACCTGTCCCAGCGCATTCCGACGCGGGGCACCGGTGACGACTTTGACCAGCTGGCGGAAAACCTCAACCAGATGCTGGATCGGATCGTTTACCTCATGGAGGGGATCCGACATGTGTCAGACAGCATCGCCCACGACCTTCGCACGCCGTTAACCCGGCTTCGTAACCAGCTTGAAAACACCCTGATGTCGGTGGACAACGATGAGGCCCGGGAGCAGGCGGGAAGGGCGGTTGCTGAGGCCGACCAGCTGCTGGCTACGTTCAATGCGCTGCTGCGGATTGCCAGACTGGAGACCCGGGGCAACACGGCAGATATGCAGCCGGTATCGCTGGGCGTACTCGCCAGTGATGCCTGTGAGCTTTATGAAGCGGTGGCAGAGGACAAATCCCAGTCGTTTGAGCAGGCGCTGGACAATGAGGCGGTCATCGAAGGGGATCGTGATCTGTTGTTCCAGATGGTCAGCAACCTGATCGACAATGCCATCAAGTACACCCCGGAGCATGGTGATATTCGGGTGGCGGTGTACGGTCGCGATGGAAATACCGTGTTTGAGGTCAGTGACAGCGGTATTGGCATACCCGATGAAGAGAAGGAAAACGTGTTCCAGCGGTTCTACCGGGTTGGCAAAAGCCGTTCATTGCCGGGTAACGGACTCGGGCTGAGTCTGGTCAGCGCGGTCGCTGAAATTCATCAGGGGACGATCGAGCTTAGCGATCGGAATCCGGGTGCGGAACAGCCGGGATTGACGGTGAGAGTCGTGCTGCCGACCTATCAGCCCGGGAGCCGGCGGCTGAAATCGGCGCCGGCCCGACCGGAGCCGGAGGGAGCAGCGGGCAGTGGCGATACCAGCTCGCCGCTGTCCCGCCAGCAGGCCTGATCAGCCGCGAACTGCGCCTCGCAGCTGCTCGATGCGGCTCAGCACTGGGCGAAGTACCGCATCAGCGCGCTCTTCAACGCTGCTCACCAGCGCTTCTACCTGGGAGCGACGACGGTCGATACGGGCCTGAATGCTGTCCCACTCACCTTCCAGATGCTTCTGCTCGTTCATAACGAAGGCCGCCAGGTTGTGACGGTTGACCTTGCCGGTGATGCCCAGCTGGTCGAGCTGGAAACCCAGGGTGTCGAGGCCATTCAGGGCGGTGTCGATGAGCTTCTTGGTGTTCATGTCAGATACCTGTCACTGTGTTTGCAAACGGTTCATAGTCTGAGGGTGGCCAACGTTAGTGAGAAACTCTAGAGTGCGCAACCTAATTCCGGGGCGCTATGGCCAACCCCAGACCAATCCCTGTCCAATCGTTAATGCCTTGGCCACCTGCCAGTAACGGCGAGGGGAGATAATGGCTATAACCAAGCACCGGATCTTGCCGGTGTTGTGGTGCCCTCCAGCAAAGCGCTAGCCTTACCCCGTTTTTACGGGGTTTTTTTGTGGTCGTCATTGGCCCCGCTGTCCTTGGGGTATTCAATGTCGGTGACCACCCAGTACGCCGGCCCATTCGGGGTTTGAACCTCGACCTCATCATCCA
This sequence comes from Marinobacter zhejiangensis, assembly GCF_900114775.1. Lineage (GTDB taxonomy): Bacteria > Pseudomonadota > Gammaproteobacteria > Pseudomonadales > Oleiphilaceae > Marinobacter > Marinobacter zhejiangensis. The sequence continues at coordinate 431,995 of NZ_FOUE01000001.1, read as the reverse complement.
GTTGTTTCTTTAGCAGGGCTCGGGCCATTGGCGTGTCAATGGAAATGTAGTCCTTGCGGTCAAAGATCTCGTCGTAACCGACGATGCGGAAATGCTTGATGTCACCCTCGTCATTCTCAACTTCTACCCAGGCGCCAAAAAACACGCGGCCTTCCTGTTCCGGGGCATAGTCTACGACTGTCAGTTCACTGAGGACCCGGCGCAGGTAACGTACCCGTCGGTCGATTTGCCGCAGCAGCTTTTTGTTGTACTGGTAGTCGGCATTTTCGCTGCGATCCCCCAGGCTGGCGGCCCATTGCACCTTCTTGGTGATCTCGGGACGATGTTCGCGCCACAGGTAGTCCAGCTCTTTTTTTAGGGCTTCGAAGCCGTCACGGGTAATCAGTTTTGCGCGCATGAGACCGGAATACCAAATAGCTCGATGGATTGGCGGCCAGTGTATCAGAGTCAGAATCCAGGCTTGTTGAAATATAAAAGTGCATATACACTTAATGGTATGTTTCGTACCGGGAGTGTTTGTAGAACACTGGTGGTTCCTCGTACGGCAATCCCATGATGTTCCTTTGTAACTCAAATAGTGTATATACACTAGGAGGCAATGATGACGATTGGAATGCGAGCGTTTCAGTGGGCCTTTTCCACCTATAGCCAGGCGTTACCGACCCTGGCCGCCGGCACGGCGACCCGTTTGATGACCAAGCCACGGGTACCGGATCAGTTGCGCAAACGCAGTGTAGTTGCTGGCGAGGATGTGGTGGCGCTGGCGGGTGGCGGGTATCTTTCGGTGCGCCCCGGAGGCGCACGTAATGCCCTGTTGGTGCATGGCTGGTCGTCAGGGGCAGGCATGTTTGAAGGAGTGGCGCAGGCGCTATCACAGCGGGGCTACACCCTGTACTCGGTTCACCCCGCCGGGCATGGCCCGTCCACTGAACCCAGTTCCCACCCGGGGCGGTTTATCGAGGCCATCGAAGCAGCGCTGGCGTATATCGATGGTCCCGTTGACCTGGCGGTGGGCCATTCCATGGGGGCGGGAACGTTGGCTTACGTGGTGGCAGGAACAGAACGAATCCACCGCCTGGCGCTGGTATCAGGCCCCGCTACGTTCGAAGGGTTGCTGCGGCGGTTTGCCCGCCTGATGCGGATGTCATCCCGGGCGGAACAGCGGTTCCTGTCGCAAATGGAGCGTACGGTGGGGCTGCCGTTGTCGGCGCTGGATATCACCGAGCGGGCAAAGCTGATCCATGTCCCGACGCTGGTGATTCATGATCGTAACGACCGAGAAGTGCCCTTTGAGTGTGCCGGGCGCCTGGCGCAATCGTTGTCGAGGTCTGAGGTGTTTCCAACGGACGGACTGGGGCACAACCGCATTCTGCGTGACGCCGAGGTGGTTCTTCGTATTGCCGAGTTTGCCGATGGCTCTTCCATTGATGAGCCATCGGCTGGGCAGGATCCGGAGGGGCGGTATGCTACAGCGTCGTCTTGACCTGTTTGCTGAGGTGGTGAAGTTGTCCAGCCACAGCGTCCCAGTTGTCTTGCCCGACCAGATCGGTGAACTCGTCGTGGGCCTTTTGCCAGCGCAGGACCGCCAGCCGGTAGATCTCGTCACCTTCCGGTGTCAGGGAAAGGCCCAGCGAGCGTTTATGGCCACTGGGTTCGGACCGGACCAGTCCCTTTTTGATCAGCATCTCCACGGTTCGCTGGAGCGAGGTGCGTTCCATGCCCAGGGTGTCCGCCAGCTGGTGGATGGACTCGGGGGGGCAGACCTTGATGGCATTGAGCACAGTAAACTGGGTAATGCGCAGCCCCAGGTCGGCCAAACGGCTGTTGTAGTGGCGAGTGATCAGACGCGAAAACACCCGGGAATGGAGTGCCGCACACTGGCGGGCAATGTCCATCGGTTGGGGGGAGGTGTCGGCGGTATCGGTCATGGCGGGGCGCTCTGTCGAACAATAAGTGTATATACACAATTATCGGAGACAAGGTTGGCGCTGTCCAGCCGCAAATAATTTTAATCACCCATTAAAGTGTAAATACACTTAATTGGAGTTGAAACAGGAGATCAACATGAAACCAGCCAATGAATTTGCTTCAAGGTTCTTTCGGCAAGTGGTCCGGTGGCGCTGGCTTGTACTGGGGCTGTCGCTCCTGCTGATAGCGGGTGCCGCGAGCCAGCTGGGGCAGTTGCAGAAGAACACCCAGGCGGATGCGTTCATTGACGAGAACAACCCTGCACTGATCTACCGGAAAGCGGTGGAGGAGCGCTTCAATCTGAAAGACCCCATCGTCATCGCGGTAGCGGATGGCGGCGAGTCCGGCGTTTATCGCAGTGAAACCCTCGCGTTGGTGCAGTGGCTCTCGGCGCGGCTGAAGTTGGTGGAGAACATTGACCCGGATGGCATCACCAGTCTGGCGACGGAATCCAATATTGAGGGTGATGCTGCCGGGATGGCGGTAGAGAAGTTCCTTGATGGTGATCTGGACGCGGCCAGGGTTAACTGGATAAGGGAGGGTATTGGTGACTTCCCGCTGTATCAGGGCACCCTGGTCGCCCGCGACCGTTCGACCACCCTGATTGTTGCGGAGTTGCTGGATGAAAACGATGCCGAGGCTACCTATCAGCGGGTGATGGCGCTGGTCGGGCAGGCTCCGGTCCCGGATGGCGTTCAGCTCCATGTGGCAGGGGAGGGCGCGGTTGCGGGTTACCTGTCATCCTATGTGGACCAGGACGCTCGCAGGCTCAACCCGCTGGCCGGGTTGATCATCACGGTTGTCCTGATCCTGGCCTTCCTCACGCCCCGGGCGGCGTTGATACCCAACCTGGTTGTGGCCGGAACGGTTGCGGTTACGTTGGGGGTAATGGCCGGTGCTGGTGTGGAATTCTACGTGATCACCAACGGCCTGATTGTCTGCATGATCGGGGTCGCGGTCGCGGATTCGGTGCATATCTTTTCAGACTACTACGAAGCTGGGGCGCGAGCCGTGGCCGCCGGCGAGAGCCCTGACCACCATGCCCTCATCGTCCAAACCATGGTGCGGATGTGGCGACCGGTGACCTTGACCACCCTGACCACGGCTGCTGGTTTCCTTGCGCTTTACCCCAGCAATGACATGCCGCCGTTGCAGTATTTTGGCGTGTTCGGCGCGCTGGCGGTGGTGGCTGCCTGGCTGCTGACCCTGCTGGTCATTCCGGCGCTGCTGGCGGTGCTGCGCTTCCGGCCCAGCCGGCGCCTGCGGGCTGAGGGCGTTATCCGGCCAGCGTCGTCTCTGTTAGTGCGTGCTTTGTCGTTTGCCAGCCTGCGTCGCCCGGGTTGGACCCTCTGCGTTGGTTTAGTGTTGGCACTGGCGGCGGGAGCCGGTACCAGCCTGGTGGTGGTGAACGAGGAGCGAATTGAAAACTTCCAGCACCATGAGCCGATCTATCAGGCGGATAAGCTGATCAACCAGCGTATGGACGGCAGTCATTACCTGGATGTGGTGATTGAGACGACGGCCCCGGAAGGTCTCTACGATCCGGGCGTTCTGCGCCAGATTGAAGACCTCCAGGTGTTCCTGGCGTCGTTGTCAGCGGTACAGGGCACCACGTCCATCGTTGATTACATCAAGCAGATGAACAAGGCGGTCAACGAAGATGACAGCCGTTTTTACCGGATTCCGGATGACCCTAACCTGATCGCCCAGCTGTTCCTGCTCTACAGCGCATCGGCCGATCCCACCGACTTCGAGAACCGGATCGACTCCCCCCGTCAGACCGCACTGGTGCGGGCCACCCTGCAGAGTGGTTCATATCTGGTGTCCCGCGAACTGGTGCCACAGGTCGAGGCGTACTTGAACGACCGCTTCGATGGTGCAGTACGGGCGAACCTGAGTGGCCGGGTCAACGTTGACTACCACTGGATTGGCGGGATTGCTGCCAGCCACCTTAACAGTGTGCTGATCTCATTCCTGGCCGTGTTGACCATGGCGGCGTTGCTGTTTCGTTCGTTTGCTGCCGGGGTTATGGCTGCCTTGCCGGTAGGACTGGCCATCCTGGTGATCTATGCGGTGATGGCGATCCGGGGAATCTGGCTGGGTGTGGGTACTTCCATGTTCGCTGCTATCGCCATCGGGCTGGGTGTGGATTTCGCTATCCATACGCTGGACAGGCTGCGTCAGGAACTGTCGGCTCAAGGTAAGGCATCGCTGGCGGACCGCATCGGTACTGTATTTGCCTCCACCGGCCGGGCGCTCTGGTACAACCTGCTGGCTGTGGCTCTGGGCTTCGGTGTGCTGATGACCAGCCAGGTGCCGCCGCTGGTGAACTTTGGCTTGCTGGTGGCGTTGTCCGTGTCCATCGCCTTTGTGGCGAGCCTGGTGTTGTTGCCGGCGCTGGCGGTGGTGTTTCGTCCGGCGTTCCTGTTTGGCCGCTCCGGCAGTCTGTGGAAAACCGCGGCCTGGGTGGCCTTGTTGGTCGCAATCGCGGGCTCGATCCAGCTGGCCAGCGCCAGTGAAGAGCCTCCCGAGGTGATGGCGATCATCGAACGAATGAACGCCCGTGACGATGGTGAATCGGTCCAGCGGGACATGATCCTCACACTGACAGACCGCCACGGCAATGAGCGGGTGGAGCAGACCCGGGCTTTCCGCCGCTATGACGGGGATACCAAAAAAACCATCATCTTCTATACCGAACCGGCCAGTGTCAGCGGCACCGGGTTTCTCACCTGGGACTACCCGGATGCCAATCAGGACGATGACCAGTGGCTGTACCTGCCGGCCCTGCGCAAGGTGCGTCGAATCTCTGCGTCTGACCGCGGTGACTACTTCCTGGGTACTGATTTCACTTACGAGGAAATCAAGAAGGAAAGCAAGATCGAGGCGGCCGACTATGTGTTCTCCCTGGAGGGCGAGGCCCAGGTGGATGGGTATCATACCTGGGTGGTGGAGGCGTTGCCGCGCACGCCCGAAATTGCCGAAGCCCTGGGTTATAGCCGGGTCCTGATGCGCATTGATTCCACCATCTGGATGCCACGCCTGTGGGAATTCTGGGATGAAGGTGGAAACTTCCTCAAGACGGTTCATGCCATGGGTATCGAGCAGATTGACGGTATCTGGTCAGTGCTGGAGGTGCGGGCAGAGAACCACAAGACCGGCCATACCACCCGTATGCAGTTTGTAGACACTGATTATCATGCCGAGGTGCCGCCACGCCTGTTTGAAACCCACGCCCTGACGCGGGGGTACTGATTATGGGTACCAAGGTGCGAGCCTGCGGGCTGGTGGCGTTGTTGAGCGGGCTGGGCTGGCTGGGGCCGGTCCAGGCCCTCGACTGGTCGTCGACCCTGGCGCTGGAGTCGGCCTACAGCTATGAATCCGGCGACTGGCAAAAGAACAGTGTCACATGGCGGCCGCAGATTGTTGGTCGTCTGGGCTACGGCACTAAGGTAACCGCGGAAGGCCTGGTTCGGGTGGATGTAGAGGACAACCTCGATCCGGGCCAGCCATCACAGCCATTTCGGGCGCGGGATTCTCGCGCCTACTTTCCCAATGATCTGACGGATCTGGAGTTGCGCGAGCTGTATCTGGATCACTACCTCGGCTCAGCGTTTATCCGGATTGGGCGGCAGCAGATTGTCTGGGGGCAGGCCGACGGCCTGAGGGTGCTGGACGTCATCAACCCGCTGACCTACCGGGAGTTCATTATGCCGGATCTGGAAGAACGGCGAGTTCCCCTGTGGTCGGCCCAGGCAGAAATCCCGGTGTCGGGATGGACTGTGCAGTTGGTCTGGGTGCCGGATGGGTCTGTCACAGAGTCTATGTTGCCTGGGGCGACCTATGCCCTGTTCGAGGATCCGTTTGACGGCCAGGGTGAGTTCCGGGTTAATCGGCCCGAATCGGGCCGGCAGGGTGATGGTGGGCTGCGGGCCAGCGCGTTTGCTGGCGGCTGGGACCTGACTCTGAACTACCTGTTCCATACGGTGGATGATCCGCTGGTTCAGGTTGACCCGGTGGCTATGGTCACGACGTTCAACTACAACCGTTCCCACCTGTTTGGCGCCACGGCGGCCCGCGCTTTTGGCAGCCTGACACTGCGGGGAGAGATCGGCAGCGAGAGCCAGAGGCGTTACGCCCAGGCTGGTTACCAGGGTTGGCAGAGCACCCGCGAGACCAGCTATGTCGTGGGGCTGGATTACAGTGTCTCCGGTGATTTGCTGCTTAGCGCCCAGCTATTCCAGAGATGGCGTCACCAGGCTGACGCTGATCTGGAGCGGCACCGGGAACAACTGACGTTCCTGGCGCGGCAGGAGCTGATGAACGATGCCCTGATCATGGAGCTGTTGACCATTTACGATGTTCAGGATCAGGAGGCCCTGAGCCAGTTGTCTGCCAACTATCGGGTCAGCTCTCGCTGGGAGTTGTCGGCTGGGGGGGATGTCTTCAGTGGCGACCGGTCCGGCACCTTTGGTCGCTTCCATGACAGCAGCCGGATTTACATCGGTGCGATGCTCAGTTGGTGATTTTGGGTAAACGCTGTGGGCATTAAAACGATACATTGGCCCAAAATGTCCAGTGAATATCGTCACAAATTTGGCGACAAACCAAACACCCTGTTAGATTTGCCGATAAACTGTTCAAAAAATGACACCCGGACTTGACGCTTGCTGGTTTGTGTCGATGTCCGGTTGCTTGTGTCAAAGTCTGGTGAACGGTGCGCTGGGGTTACGGGTATGGATCGCGTGTACAAATCAATCGGGTGTGGCTTGGTGATGGTCTGTCTGGCCGGGCCGTGGAACGTCTGGGCCCAGGATGGGGCGGGACAGCCAGTAGGTGATCCTGCGTTTCGCTATCAGGAAAGAACCACGGTGCATACCATTGGCCTGACGTCGATGGCGGAGGATTCACTGTCCGATACCGTTATTGAAGGGGGGCTGTCTGCACCCGCGGCCGGGGTGCCGGTGGCCACCAGCGAGGAGAATTTCTACCTTGATCCGCTGGCGCTGCAGCCCAATGACAGCCGCACCGACCTGGGGCGTTCCGAGATTCCTGCCGACATTCGCTTCAGTAACCCCAGAAACATTCCCGGCCAGGTGCATGGGAATAACTACGCTATCCAGCCGCCAACCAACCGAACCTATGGGAGCTTCGGCGCCAGCGTATCCGAACGCTGACGGCTGCAGTCCTGATCAGGCTGCAGCCGTTGTGGCCACTTGCGGTTTTTCCAGCACATCTTCGTAGAAAAATGTCAGGGCCTGGCGGGCCTGGTTCAGTCGCGCCCGCGACAGCTGGATACGGTCACTCAGGTAATGGAGGAACTGCTGGCGGTCATCGTTTTCCAGCGCGGTGACGTCTTTCTGCTCGTGGAACAGCACAAAGCGGGTAATCCAGTGCAGGTAAGTCTGTTCGGTTCGCTGATTCAACTGATGCTTGTGAATGGCCAGGGTAACTCGCTGGAACAGGCCTGGCTGCGTGTGTTCCAACGCTTCGATCGGATGCATGGTGAGTTCTTCCGGGTACATTGTTGTTGTTATATTCGCCGCATCATATGACAAACGTTTGAACGTCGCAAAGGTCGATGGGCAAGGTGATGGCGGATCGCCCCGATTGCGGTCCGCCATCAGCAAGGCGCTGATCAGCCTTTCAGGGCACCCAGGCGGTCGATGTACTTCTGCATGGCGTCGTCAGCGGACATGCCTTTGACCTTTTCCCAAGCGTCATACTTGGCGCGGCCAACAAAGTCCATCATGCCGGGGCGCTTGCCGTTTACATCGCCTTCGGTGGCTTGCTTGTACAGGGCGTAGAATTCCAGTTTCAGTTCGTTGGACGGCTTGGTGTCGCCTTCCGCTGTCTGGATGAAATTGACGGCTTCTTCGAATTTGGCTTTCAGGTCACTCATGTTCTTATCCCTTTGATTGTCAGGTGTCTCTTGCGCCGCTAGTCAGCGTGACTGGCATTCTAGGTCAGTCGGGTCCGGAGCGTCATTGTCCTTTCATTTCTTTCCTTGGACGAATGGGTTATTGTCCCGCGCCGGATTATAAGCTAGCCAACTGAAATTATGGAGGGAAGGTCCCGTGGCCGCAACCAATCGACTTGCTGGAATTGTCAGCAAAATTAATCAATTGCCAGAATTTGCCCGGTCCCGTGCCTTGTCGCTGTTTTTTGGCAAGGCGGTGCCGTTTACCGGAACCGCAGGCATTCGTATCGAATCCCTGGACGATAGCCGTTGCGTCATCAGCATCGCCAACAAGCGCCGGGTCCAGAACCATATCGGCGGCGTCCACGCTGTGGCATCACTGTTGCTGGCAGAGTCGGCCACCGGCTTCCTGGTTGGCCTGAACGTGCCGGATGACAAAGTACCGGTGATCAAGACCGTTAAGGCTGAGTACACCAAGCGCGCCAAAGGCGACATGCGGGTGGAAGCTCACCTGACAGACGAGCAGAAGCAGCGCATGCGTTCTGAAGAAAAAGGCGATACCGCCGTTGCAGTCACCATCCACGACAGCGAGGCGAAAGAGCCCATCGAGGTTGAGATGGTGTGGGCCTGGACGCCGAAGAAGCGTTAACAGGCCAGACTCTGGCCGGCTGCCAGTGCACTGTTTAAGCGATATGACTGGGGCAAAATTTTGCCCCAGAATGCGCCTGAGTTCATAAAACTGGCGATTTGTTGCTTGAGTAGGGCCAGAGACCTGTGTAGAGTTTGGCCGTCGCGTACCGGGAGGGTACGCCCGAAGGATCGAATCAACCCTAAAGGATCAAGGGAGCAAAGGCCATGTCTAAGGACGGTTCCGTCGCGCCTAAAGAGCGCATCAATATCAAGTATGTCCCCGCCACCGGTGATCAGCAGGCAGAAATGGAACTGCCGCTGAAAATGTTTGTTGTTGGCGACTTCAAGGGACAGCCTGAAGAAACCCCCATCGAAGACCGCAAGGCGATTTCCGTCGATAAGAACAACTTCCAGTCGGTGATGAAAGAGGCGGGCCTGACCCTGACCACCACCGTTGCCAACAAGCTGGAAGATGACGCCGAAGAACTCCCCGTCAATCTCGAATTCCAGAGCCTGGAAGACTTTTCTCCTGACAGCATTGCCCGCCAGGTGCCTGAGCTGCGCAAGCTGATCGAACTCCGTGAAGCGCTGGTGGCACTGAAAGGCCCGCTGGGTAATGTGCCGGCGTTCCGCAGCAAGCTGCAGGAACTGCTCGACAACGAAACCGCGCGTGAGCAGCTGCTTGGTGAGCTGGACCTGGCCACCGGCGATGCCGGCTGACCGGTAGCGATATCTGCCGCCAGGGTGGTGGCAGTTCTCTGATTTTATCTGACACAACGTACTGAAGGGATGTGGTATGTCTGATACTGCTGTGCAGCAATCCGCTGCCTCCGAATCCGTAACCGAAGGATCTCTGCTCGACCAGGTGATGGCCAACAGCCGTATGGCGCCGGCCGATGAGGGCTATGACGTCGCCCGCCGTGGTGTTGCCACGTTCATCGCCAACCTGCTGAAGAGCGACGAAAAAGGCCAGCCGGTCAACAAGGCGCTGGTGGACCAGATGGTGGTTGAGCTTGACCGCAAGATCAGCGCCCAGATGGATGAAGTTCTGCACGCGACCAAGCTGCAGGAACTGGAATCATCCTGGCGCGGCCTGAAGCTGATGGTTGACCGCACCGACTTCCGCGAAAACATCAAGGTGGACATCCTGCACGCCACCAAGGAAGAGTTGCTGGAAGACTTCGAATTCGCCCCTGATGTCACTCAGACCGGATTCTACAAGCACGTTTACTCGACCGAGTACGGCCAGTTTGGTGGTGAGCCGGTGGGTGCTGTGGTGGGCAACTACGCCTTCAGCCCATCGTCCCCGGACATGAAGCTGCTGCAGTTTGTGTCATCGGTTGGCGCCATGGCTCATGCGCCGTTCCTGTCATCTGTGGCGCCGTCTTTCTTCGGGGTCGACAGCTATCAGGAGCTGCCGGCCATCAAGGAACTGAAGGCGGTATTCGAAGGCCCCCGGTATGCCAAGTGGCGCTCCCTGCGGGAGTCGGAAGATGCCCGTTACCTGGGGCTGACAGCGCCGCGCTTCCTGCTGCGTACGCCCTACGATCCGTCCGAGAACCCGGTGCGCAGCTTCAATTACAAGGAAGATGTCAGCGCTGACCACGAGCACTACCTGTGGGGCAATACCGCCTACCTGCTGGCGACCCGCCTGACCGAAAGCTTCGCCAAGTATCGCTGGTGTCCGAACATCATTGGGCCGCAGAGCGGCGGTGCGGTGGAAGACCTGCCGGTGCACCTGTTCGAGTCCTTTGGCCAGCTCGAAGCCAAGATTCCCACCGAAGTGCTGATCACCGACCGCCGTGAGTATGAAATGGCGGACGAGGGCTTTATTGCCCTGACCATGCGCAAGGGTAGCGACAACGCGGCCTTCTTCTCCGCCAACTCGGTGCAGAAGCCCAAACAGTTCCCGAACACCAAGGAAGGCAAGGAAGCGGAAACCAACTACAAGTTGGGCACCCAGTTGCCGTACATGATGATCGTGAACCGCCTGGCGCACTACATCAAGGTGCTGCAGCGCGAGCAGATTGGCTCCTGGAAGGAGCGTCAGGATCTTGAGCGGGAACTGAACACCTGGATTCGCCAGTATGTAGCCGACCAGGAAAACCCGCCTGCGGACGTTCGTAGCCGTCGCCCACTGCGGGCCGCCAAGGTTATCGTTTCTGACGTGGAAGGCGATCCGGGCTGGTACCAGGTCTCGCTGGCGGTGCGTCCGCACTTCAAGTACATGGGAGCCAACTTCGAGCTGTCATTGGTCGGTCGTCTCGACAAGGAGTAAACCATGGCCAGGGACACCGCTGAGGGTGTTCAGGTCATGGGCGGCAGCCTGTTCGAACGTCTCGAACGGGCCGCCGATCCCGCCGGGCAGGGCATGGGGGAAATGGCCCATGTGGTGGAATCCATCAAGCGTCACCTGGTGCGGCTGCTGAATGCCCATCCGGGTAACAGTGCCAGCGCGCCGGACTTGGGCTTGCTGGATTTCAATGACGCTACCCTGGGTACCCACGACCTGAATATCCAGATCCGCAGCGCGATCCGCCAGTGCATTGAACGCTTCGAACCCAGGGTTAACCGGGTCGATGTGGTTGCTTTGCCGCAAGGGCCGGATCCACTTCAGCTGCGGTTCCAGGTGACGGTGTACCTGCGTGTGGGCTCCGCTGACGATAAGACCACCATTGACCTGCTGTTGGACGACAAACGCTATTATCGCGTGGTGTAACGTCGTGAAGTTAAACAGATTCTATCGGGATGAACTGAGCTTCCTCCGGCTTCAGGGGCGGGAGTTTGCCGAGGCCCACCCACAACTGAGCCGGTTCCTGTCGGAACAGAGCACCGATCCGGATGTGGAACGGTTACTGGAGGGCTTTGCCTTCCTGACCGGCAAGCTGCGGGAGAAGGTCGAGGACGAGTTCCCGGAAATTACCCACTCGCTGCTGAACATGCTGTGGCCCAACTACCTGCGGCCGGTACCGAGCTGCACCATCATGCGGTTTGATCCGCAGCTCCATGCCATCAGCGAACGTCAGGGCGTGCCGCGCCATACCGAGGTTCGTAGCCGTCCGGTGGGGGATCATCAGCGCCAGGTCCAGTGCCGGTTCCGTACCTGCCGTGATGTCGAAGTGTTTCCGCTGACGCTGGCCGAGGCCCGTGCCGAGCACACCCGCGAGATGTCGGTAGTGACCCTGGCGCTGGCATTGCACACCGACCAGCCGCTGTCCCAGCTTGGGCTCGAACGGTTGCGGTTTTTCCTGGGGGGCGACAGCCATGTAGGCGAGACGCTGTACCTGTGGCTCAACCATTACCTGCAGGGCATGGAGTTGGTGGTGGGCGATCAGGTGATTAACCTGCCGGTCAGCGGACTGACCCCCGTGGGTTTTGCCGAAGACGAAGCGCTGTTGCCATACCCCAAGAATGCCTATCCGGGTTATCGGATTATCCAGGAGTACCTGAGTTTTCCGGACGCGTTTCGCTTTGTTGATGTGGCCGGCCTGAAAGGGCGGTTGCCAGCGGCGCAGGTGGATGAGATCAGCCTGCGTTTTCGCTTTAGCCGGTTGTTGCCGCCGGAAGCCAAGATCCATAACGACAGCTTTCAGCTCTATTGCACCCCGGCCATCAACCTGTTCAGCCATGAGGCCGATCCGGTGGATCTCAATGGTCGCCAGACCGAGTACCGGATTTCGCCGTCGAGCCGTTCACCGGAGCACTACGAAGTGTTCAGTGTCGATCAGGTGGAAGGCTGGCTGGAGGGCCGCTCTGGGCGAGGGGAGCGACGCCTCTACACCGCCTTTGAGAGTTTCCAGCACGAGGTGGAACGGGAGCATGGCCGTAACGCGCTGTATTACCGGAGCCGGGTGCGTGAGAGTGTCCGGGGCGATGGTTTCGATCATTACATTGCCTTCGTTCGCGGCGATGAGTCGGACTGCCTCAGTCGCCAGGAAGCCGTGTCGCTGACCCTGACCTGCAGCAATCGCCAGTTACCGGAGCAACTGGCGGTGGGGGAGGTCTGCATGGCGTCGGAAAGTACACCGGCGTTTGCCACCTTCAGCAACGTGACCCGGCCGTCAAGGTCGTTACGGCCATCGCTGGATGGCAGCCTGTTGTGGACGTTGATCTCCAACCTGTCGCTGAATTACCTGTCACTGCTGGATGAAGACGCCTTGCGCACGGTTCTGCGGGTGTATGACTTCCGGGCGCTGGCCGATCGCCAGGCCGAGCGGATTTCACAGAAGCGGCTGGCGGGTATTCGTGGCATCGAGACCAAGCCGGTGGACCGGATGGTCCGTGGGCTGCCGGTGAGAGGGATCCGGTCGGTGCTGCAGCTGGACCAGCAGGCGTTCGCCAGTGAAGGCGACCTGTACCTGTTTGGCACGGTGCTGAGCCGGTTCTTTTCCCTGTACGCAAGTATCAATGCCTTTCACCACCTGGACGTGGTGAATACCGATAACCAGGAACGGTACACATGGACGTTACAGCAAGGGCAACAGCCGCTGATGTAGCCGAACTGCAGCCCGTTCTGGGCAATGCACGGCGTTACAGCTTTTTCCAGCTGGTGGACCTGATCCACCGGCACCATGGCGATGATCTGGAACGTGGCGTGGACCAGCGCCCCAGTCAGGAGCGTATCCGCTTTTCCGCGTCTGCTGGCCTAGGGTTTCCGGGCAGTGATGTGGTGTCGGCGCTGTCGCCGGAACATGAGCACGCGCCCTACCAGATGGAAGTGAGCTTCCTTGGCCTGCACGGATCGCAGTCGCCGTTGCCGGGCTATTACCTGGAAGATCTGGCCTGGGAGGCGGGCCAGCAGACCGGCATCCGCCGGCATTTCCTGGACTTCTTCAATCACCGCCTGCTGACGCTGTTTCACCGCAGCTGGCGCAAGTACCGCTATTACGTCCGCTACCAGCCGGGCGCCAGTGATGGCTTTTCCGACCACATTTTTGCGTTGGTGGGACTGGGTGACCGTCATTTGCGCGGTGAAACCCCGGTGCCCTGGTCGAAGATGCTGGCCTACGCCGGGCTGATGGCCGGGCGCAGCCGGTCTCCCGATGTGGTGAGTGGCATCGTGGCCCATTGTTTCGACCTGGAACGGGTGGACATCGAGCAGTGGGTGCTGCGCAAGGTTGCTATTCCCCGTGACCAGCAGACCGCGCTCGGCCGCAGCAACGCCAGCCTGGGTGTGGATACCCTGGCGGGGAGGTCGGTGCGGGATCGCAGTGGCAAATTTGTGCTGCGGTTGCAGGATCTCAGCAAGGAACGCTTTGCCGATTTTCTGCCCAACGGCCGCGATCACCAGCGTCTGGTGAAGCTGGTGGAATTCTGCACCCGCGACCAGCTGGCCTATGACCTGGAACTGGTCATGCGTAACCAGGACGTGCGACCGATGAAACTCGGGCAGGAGATGCGTCTGGGCTGGAACTCCTTTGTGGAACCGGACAAAGCGCGGGAAACGCCCGCAGTGCGGATCCAGATCCGACGATAACGGCCATACCAGGCAGGGAAAGGCAACCATGGCAGAGACAGCAGCAACCAACTTACGGCTCATCATCGCCAATTCGGCGGCGGTGGCCAGTGGGGTCGGCAGTGACTACCTGTTCACACCCCAGGGTGGCTCGATCGGCACCGCACCCAGTGACAGCTGGCAGCTGTCGGGGCATCGCACCGGAGCGATGGCCGGTCATGCCGAGATTCGCTTCATCGATGGCGGGTATTGCCTGATTGATCGCAGCGGCCGTACCTACATTAACAGCGCCAGCCAGCCGGTTGGTCGCGGGCGGCGGGCACGGCTGACCAGCGGTGATGTGATCAGTATTGGCCGCTACCAGCTTAAGGCCGAGCTGGTCACTGGACCTGCCATCGAGATGCCGGCACTGGATGCCTCCGCCGGTATGGGTGAATCGCTGGTGGATGGCCCGGAAGGTGCGCTGCGCCGGCCATTGTCTGCCAACGAGTTTGGAGGGGCAGGACGCGAGCCCCTGTCGGGCCTGCCGACGGCCCCGGCCCAAACGGTCAGCGATGACCCCCTGGCCGGCCTGACGCGTGGGGATGAGCCCGCGTCAGCAGGGTCGCTGGAGGGCGGCACCATGCTCGCCCACCAGGCCAGCTGGTTTGCCGATGCCAGCCCGGTGACGGATGAGTACCGGGATAACCGTGACGTCGCGCTGGGCCTGCCGGTAAACCCGCAACAACTGAACAGGAATGACAGGATGTCAGAACCAACACCGGGCCAGGAGCCCACCACGACGGACAGTCCGGGTGATGCCAGTCGCCAGCACATCAGCGGTGCGCCGTTGCTGAAAGGCATGGCGGCCGAACTGAGTTTCGCCGACAGCGACGATATGCGGCTGTTCCTGGAGGAGGCCGGCGCCACCCTGAAAGCCACCATCAACGGGCTGTTGTCCCTGCATCAGCAGGAAGACAGTCGTCACCGTGCCTTGCGGACGCGGCTGCAGCCTATTGAGGACAACCCGCTACGCCTGCCGCAGGACTACAACGGCACCATACAGACGCTGTTTGCCGGCGAGCGTAGCCCGGTTCACCTGTCGGCCCCGGCTGCGGTGGCGGAGAGCCTGGAAGGCCTGCGGCAACACCAACAGGCGACACAGGCCGCCATTGCCGAGGCCCTTGAGGCCATCCTTCATGCGTTCTCGCCTGCTGCGCTGCTGCGCCGGTTTCACGGCTATCGCCGGGGCTTGCAGGCGGACGAGAACGAGGCGGAGTGGGCCTGGCAGATGTATCAACACTACTACCGGGAGCTTAGCTCCAGTCGTCAGCAAGGGTTTGAACGCCTGTTTCAGGAGGTGTTTGAACAGGCTTACGACCAACACCTGCGACAACTGCAAAGGGAGAACCTGTCGTGAAGTACTGCAAATGGAGTTTGCTCGTCGCTGTGCTGGCCCTGGCCGGGTGCAGCACGCCCTACAACGCCGTGACCAAGACCGCCCAGGTGCTGTGGGACCCCGACATTCCGGTGGGCTATCCCGAGGACCTGCCTAGCCGGGTTGACCTGACCATGCTGGCGGAGCCGGACGTGAACCCCAACGAATCCCTGGCGCCCACTCCTATTGCCTTCCAGATTGTGGAGCTTAGGGACAGTTCGCGAATTATGGCGGCAGATTTCGACCAGTTGCTGACGGAGCTGGAAGACTCCCTGGGCCGCAACTACGTCGATCACGCCGACTACACCCTGGTGCCGGGCCAGTTCAAGTTTGTTGAACCTTTTGAAATCAGCGATGAAACCCGCTTTATCGGGGTTATTGCCTTCTACGCCTACCCCAACATGTCCCAGTGGAAGAAGGTGGTGCGGGTGGACCCCATGGGCGGTCGTTATCACCTGCTGGTGAACCTGCGTGAGCGGGAAGTGCAACTGACGCGTTCGGATGAATCCTGATGACCATGAATAACCGGGTAATCTGGAGCGACGGGCTGTTCATCAAGCCCCAGCATTTCCAGCAGCAGCAACGATACCTGGAGCATCAGATCCATGAACGGGGTCTGGCGCTCTCTGACTACCTCTACGGCTTCAGCAGTCTGGAGCTTAACGCCGAGTACCTGAGCTTTGGTCGCATTGGTCTGGTAAGGGCCAATGGCCTGTTCCCTGACGGCACGCGCTTCAGCCTGCCCCAGGACGATGTGATGCCGGAGCCGCTGGAAATCACCGACGACTCAGTGGCCAATCAGGTGGTGTACCTGGCGCTGCCACTGGGTAGCGACAACCTGGCGGAAGTGGCCTGGCCGGAGTCGGCGGTGAGCGGGCGCTTCCGGGCTCAGGGTGCCGAAATCCGTGACCTCCATTCCATTGATGGCGACAGCCACACCATCGATGTGGCGAAAGTGGCTCCGCGACTGATGCTGGAACGAGAGGACATGAGCGCCTACGCCGCCCTGGCGATTGGCCGTATCCTGGAAAAACGCCCCGACGGCAGTCTGGTGATGGACACCAACTTCCTGCCCACCATGCTCAGTGTCCGTGCGGCGCCGCGGCTGCAGCGCTTCGTGGGCGAGATGGCGGGGCTGATGCGGGAGCGGGCCCGTAACATCGCCGACCGGGTTGGTGCACCGGGGCAAGGGGGCGTGGCCGATGTCGCCGACTTCATGTTGCTGCAGCTGCTGAATCGGGCTCACCCCCGCCTCATGCACCTGGCCCGGCTGCGCCAGCTCCACCCGGAGCGGCTGTTCGAGGCACTGCTGGAGCTGTGTGGTGAACTGGTGACTTTCACCGACGAGAGCCGGCTGCCGCAGGAGTATGCCGCTTACGATCACGACCTTCCGGAGCCGACGTTTACCCCGTTGATGCAGGTACTGAGGCAGGCCCTCAGTACGGTGCTGGAGCCCCGTGCCCTGTCGATCCAGCTCCAGCAGCGGCAGTACGGCCTGACTGTGGCACCCATCCAGGATCGCCAGCTGATCGGCAACGCCGAGTTCATTCTGGCGGTGAAGGCGGACATGCCGCTGGACGACTTGCGCAAGCAGTTTGTGCAGCAGTGCAAGGTGGCGTCGGTCGAGAAAATTCGCGACCTCATCAGCCTGCAATTGCCCGGTGTACCCCTGGCGCCGTTGCCGGTGGCTCCGCGGCAGTTGCCTTACCACGCCGGCTTTATCTACTTCCGTCTGGACGAACAGAGCCAGGCTTGGCAGATGCTGGACAACGCCAGCGGATTCGCCTTCCACGTGGCCGGGGATTTCCCGGGCATGGAAATGCAATTCTGGGCAATCAGGAGTTAAGCCATGGCAGATGCAGCGGTGATGGATGCACCCAATGGATATCGCAAGGACAGCGGATTCAGCGAGTTGCTGTTCGCCGACAGTCGCGCTGAGTCGCCGGCGCTCGCCGACGACGGTTTCCTGCTACGGGGGCGCGAGGATAACCGTCTGATCGATGCTGCCAACCCACTGCTGGGGCTGGTGGTGCGGGTCCGCCGGCTGGCGGATTTCCAGCGTGTGCCCGCCCTCTACCAGCAGGTGGTGGACGAGATCGCGGATATCGACCGGGAACTGGTGGAGCAGGGCTACGAACGGCCGACGGTGGTGGCCTATCGCTATGTGCTTTGCGCGTTTATCGACGAGGCGGTGCTGGGGACCGACTGGGGTGCCCACAGCGTCTGGTCACAGCAGTCCCTGCTGTCGCGCTTCCACAACGAAACCTGGGGCGGCGAAAAGGTGTTTGCCATCCTGTCGCGAATGGAACAGGAGCCCTCGCGCTACCGCGACATGCTGGAGTTTATCTACCTGTGTCTCTGCCTGGGGTTCGAGGGGCGTTACAAGGTGATGACCAATGGTCGCGACGAATACGACCAGGTCATTCGCGGGCTCTACGACCAGCTGAAGGAACTGGCCGGTGCTGAAGCGGCGCCGTTGAGCCAGCCGCTGGATAACGTCGCCCCGGCCCGCAACCGTATTCGCCGTGGCCTGCCGTTGTGGGTGATGGGGGGGCTGTTTGCGGCCGCGATGGCGGGTGTCTACCACCTCTACAACATGGCGCTGAACGAACGCATCAAGGACGTGCTCAGCGTACTGGAACAACTCCCGAAATAAGGAGATCACTGTGATTCGGGTAGAACTGCCGGCGCTGATCGGGCGCCTGAACGAGTTTTGCCGTGAGGGGCTGGAAGCCTCTGCGGCGCTGTGCATCAGCCGACAGGGTGCGGAGATCACCCCGGCCCACCTGCTGTTCAAATTGCTGGAAACCCCGTTTTCCGATGTGCGCCAGATCCTTGAGCACACCGGAGTGGATGCCCTGGCCCTGCAACCGGTGGTCGGCGACAGCCTGTCTGGCGAGCCTCGGACGGCCGAGCCTTACCCTTCGTTTTCACCACTGCTGATTGAGCTGCTGCAGGACGCCTGGCTACTGGCGTCCACCGAGCTGGGCCATACCCAGCTGCGTTCCGGTGCGGTACTGCTGGCGTTGCTGTTGAATGCCGACCGTTACCTCGCGCCGGTCATCAGCCAGCCCCTGGTGGACATCAATCGTGAACAGCTGCGCAAGCAGTTCAACCGGCTCACTGAAGGCTCGGTGGAGCAGCCCCAGGAGACCGGAGCTGGCGGAGCCGCGCCTTCCGCACCGGCCGACCTCGATGTCCTGAGCCGTTACGCCACGGATTTCACCCGTCTGGCGCGGGAGGGGCGGCTGGACCCGGTGGTGTGCCGCGACAGCGAGATCGACCAGATGATCGACATCCTCTGCCGCCGCCGGAAGAACAACCCCATCGTGGTGGGTGACGCCGGAGTAGGGAAAAGTGCCGTGGTGGAAGGTCTGGCCCGGCGCATTGTGGAAGGTAATGTGCCAGAGCGGTTGCAGAAGGTCGAATTGTGGACCCTCGATCTGGGCGCCCTGCAAGCCGGCGCCTCGGTAAAGGGGGAATTCGAGAAACGCCTGAAAGGCGTGATCGAGGCGGTGAAGGCATCCGCGACGCCGATCATCCTGTTTATTGATGAAGCGCATACCCTGGTGGGTGCGGGCAACAGCGAAGGGGGCTCTGATGCGGCCAACCTGCTGAAACCAGCGCTGGCGCGGGGAGAGCTGCGTACCATCGCCGCCACCACCTGGCGCGAGTACAAGAAGTATTTCGAGAAAGACCCGGCGCTGAGCCGTCGCTTCCAGCCAGTGGCTCTGGACGAGCCGACCCCGACGCAGGCGGTCCATATCCTCAGGGGCCTGCGAACGGTGTACGAAGAAGCTCACGCGGTGCTGATTGCCGACGACGCCCTCCAGGCTGCGGCCAACCTGTCGGCCCGCTACCTGGCCGGGCGCCAGTTGCCGGACAAGGCCATCGACGTACTCGACACCGCCTGTGCCCGGGTCAGCCTCAACCTGACCACTCCGCCCCGTCGCCTCAGTCACGTGCGCAGCGAGTTGCATCAGCTGCAGATGGAGCGTGACCTGCTGGCACGGGAAAGCCGTCTTGGACAGGCGACCGATAACGACCGCAGTGAGGCGCTCACCCATCAGCTGACGGCCCTGGAATCCGAAGCCGGGGATTTGGAACAGCGCTGGGACACCCAACGGTCGCTGGTGTCACAGCTGGTGGACGTTCGCCAGCGCCTGTTAGCGGGCAGTGACGACAACGAGGCGGAAGACGGCGACGACCTGGTGACCCTGCAACACACCGCGGCGGCCCTGGAGCAGGAGCTGGACGCCCTGCAACAGGACGAGCCCCTGGTGCATGCCCGTGTCGATGCCCGCCAGGTGGCGGAAGTGATTGCGGACTGGACCGGAATTCCGGTGAACCGCATGACCGCGGACGAGCTGGAAAAGATCACCCATTTGCCCCAGTACCTGGAAGCACACATCAAGGGCCAGGACCTGGCCATACACTGCTTGCACCAGCACCTGCTGACTGCCCGCGCCGACCTTCGTCGTCCTGGCCGTCCCCTGGGTGCCTTCCTGTTGGTCGGCCCCAGTGGCGTCGGCAAAACCGAGACGGTGGTGCAGCTGGCCGAACTCCTCTACGGCGGCCGTCAGTTCCTCACCACCATCAACATGTCGGAGTACCAGGAGAAACACACGGTATCACGGCTGATCGGCTCGCCGCCTGGCTACGTCGGCTTTGGCGAGGGCGGTGTCCTGACCGAGGCTATTCGCCAGAAACCCTATTCGGTGGTGTTGCTGGACGAGGTGGAAAAAGCCCACCCCGAGGTTCTCAACCTGTTCTATCAGGCCTTCGACAAGGGTGAGCTGGCCGACGGCGAAGGGCGCCTGATCGACTGCAAGAACGTGGTGTTCTTCCTCACCTCCAACCTTGGCTACCAGACCATCGTCGACCAGGCACAGACCCCGGAAGCCATTGAGGAGGCGCTCTACCCGGAACTGGCCCGGTTCTTCAAACCGGCGCTGCTGGCGCGGATGGAAGTGGTGCCCTACCTGCCGCTGGGTGAAGACACTCTGGACCGCATCGTGGCCGACAAACTGGGCCGCCTGGCCGACCAGATCCGCGACCGCTACCACACCGAGGTGGTGCTGGAAGACGGCCTGGTCACCGCGATCCGCAGTCGCGCCACCCGCAGCGAAAACGGGGCGCGGATGCTGGAATCGATTATTGAGGGCGAACTGCTGCCGCCGGTGTCTCTGGCCCTGCTGGAGAAACTCGCCAGCCGCGAGCCGGTCAGCGAGGTCCGTCTGGGGGTCTTGGATGGCCGCTTTAGCGGCACCGTGAACTGATTGGGACAACATCATGGGACAGATGCAGAAGGAACTGCACACCGGTATTGAGCTGGCGGTTGCGCTGATTCGCCAGGGCGACCTGCCGTCGCTGTTCCGGGAAGCAACCACGCAGGTAGAGCGGCTGTTTGCGGTGGACCATTGCTGGCTGCTGGAACTGGAACACAGCGGCCGGGCGCTGCGCTGCGAGGCCCTGGCCGCCGTCAGTGCGGTTGAGGCGACCTTTGATTGCCGGGATTTCAGCCACCCGTTTGCCCATGTTCTGCAGCAGGGCCAGCCCCGGGAGCTGTCGCGGGCGGCCGGTTACCGACTTGACCACCCGGGCTTCCAGGCGCTGCTGGAGGCCAGTGGCAATGCGGATTCCCTGTGGCTGCAGCCGGTATGCGCCGAGACTGGCAAGGTGCTCGGCATACTGGTGATGTGCCACCGGACCACAGTGTGGCCGGGCATTGTCTCGCAGCCCTTGTTCCAGGGTGTGCTGACCCTGCTGGCGTTCCAGTGGGCGGCGGAACTGCAACGGAATGACCAGGTCTGGCAGCGGCGTCTGCTGAAACGCTCCCTCGACCAGCTGCATTCCAGTGAAAGCATCCGTAGTCGCAGCGAACAGCTGGCCACGACCCTGGTGGGTGGCTCCGTCGCTATGGCGGACCTCCGGGCCCAGGTCATCCGCGCTGCCGGCAGCCAGCTGTCGGTGCTGATCCAGGGGGAAACCGGTTGCGGCAAGGATCTGGTGGCGAGGGGGCTGCACCAGTTTTCCAATCGGGCCGACGGCCCCTTTGTGGTGGTCAACTGCGCGGCGATCCCGGACTCGCTGTTGGAAAACGAGCTGTTCGGCCACACCAAGGGCGCGTTTTCGGGCGCGGACCGGGCCAAACAGGGGCTACTGGCCCAGGCGGATGGGGGCACCCTGTTCCTCGATGAAATTGGTGATATGCCGATGAGCCTGCAATCAAAGTTGCTGCGGGTACTGGAAACCCGGCAGTTCAGGCCGCTGGGTGCCCAGCAGGAGCAGCACTCGGATTTCCGCCTGGTGGCGGCCACCCACCAGCCGTTGCAAGCCTGCATCCGCGATGGCGGGTTCCGCCGGGACCTGTTTTACCGGCTCAACCAGGTTCCACTGACTGTGACGCCGTTGCGGGAGCGTTCAGATGACCTGGAACCCCTGTGCCGGCACTTTATCCGTCAGTACCAGCAACGGGAAGGGCAGGGGCCCATGGGCATCAGCAGTCAGGCTCTGCAAGTCCTGGCGGGTCACCCGTTCCCTGGCAATGTCCGGGAGTTGCGGAACGTCGTTGAGTTTGCCTGCCTGCAAACCCCGGCCGGGGACGATATCCAGCCCGAAACACTTTGGCTAGACCCGCTGGCGGTGGTGGAGCCGGAGCATGAAGAGGCTGGCCAGGCGGCGGCCGTGGCGGTTGCCTCGGGGGTGCCGCCAACCCGTGATATCGACAACCTGCGGGAGGCTTCCCAAGCGTTTGAGGCGGCGGTGATCGCTGAACGTTTGCGGCACTACAACGGCAATCGTGCCCAGGCCGCAGAGAGCCTGGGGCTACCCAAGCGCACCCTGGCGCACAAGTGCCAGAAGTACAACGTGTCGGAGGCTGGGTGATGGTGATCAATCTGCGCCTTGGGCTGGCGTCATTGGGTCTTTGTCTTGCCCTGCAGGCGGTTCCGGCCTGGGCCGAGGACCAGAACCGCTTGGAGGCGGCCCTGGCCTGCACCGATGAGCCCCAGCGCCTGGTCCGGCTGGCCTGTTTCGATGCGGTGTTCAACACACCGGTGTCAATCCAGCAGGTGGCAACGCCGGAAGTCCCGCGTTCCCCCCGCTGGCGGGAAGCCTTTGCTCAGGAGCAGGGGCGTACACCGGAAACCGGAGCCCTGTATCGCGATACCGGCTCAGTGGCGGGTCACCTGGTCACCATTGCAGCCCTTGGCGTCACGCCCCCGCGTCCGCTGTTACTGGCCCAGTGCCACAACAACATCACCGAGCTGGCGGTGATGCTGCCCCGGCCGTCCGACGATGAACGGGTGGCACTGACCCTGGTCGCGGAGGGGGTGAGCGAACGCCAGCTTTGGCGGGTCCGTGACGGTGGGTATGCGGTCAGTGGCGGGCGCGGCCTGCCAGCCATCCATACCCTCAAAGCGCTGGGACGGGCCAACCAGTTCCGGATTGAATCCGATGCGGCCGGCATTGATGGCCTGGTCTTTGACCTGAGTGGCTTGTCGCAGGCGTTGCAGCCGCTGCGTCAGGATTGTGGATGGTAGTGGGAAGGACGGACACATGCAGGCAGTAGAACAACATCCCTATGTCACCCAGGTGCTCGACCCGCTGATCGGGGAGCAGGCATTGGGAGGCGCATTGGGCGAGGACCCGGTGCTGGAGTTCCTGGAAAACGAGATCATGAAAATCGGCTCCCTGGCCCATACCGGTATCGACTGGGGGCGGGTCGAACGGGAGTCCCTGCAATTGCTGGCGGACCGCAGCAAGGACTTGAAGGTGCTGGGGTTCCTGCTGCTGTGCCTGCAGCGGGGCGGTAATGGCGAGCGCTATGCCCTGTCCCTGTACCTGTTGCACCGGGTATTGGATGGTTGGTGGAGTGAGGCCTGGCCCTATCCCGCCGCCAAGGGCGCCCGGGCTCGCAAGCTGTTGTTCGGACAGGTTCTCCAGCGGGCCAGCGCGGAGGTGGAAAAACTCAGCTTCGATCCCGGCCTGGGGGACGGCCGCAGCTATTGCCTGACGCTGATGGAACGCCTGATTGCCCAGGCCACCGCACAGGGTCTGCCGGATGACGGCTTGTATGACCTGAAGCGGCAGATCGAGCGTTTACCGGCGGCCAATGAGGCACCGAGTGAGCAACCATCGGCACCCACGGTAACAGGCCCGGCATCCTCCCCGGCGGCGGTCACTGCGGCCGCTAAGGATGCCCCGGTGGCCGCCGCAACGCCGTCCCTTGGCGACCTGACCCTGGATGCCGGCAACGAGCGGGCGACCCGCCAGAGCCTGCTCAAGGTCGCAGATCTGCTGACCGAATTGTCCCCCACGGAAACCTTGGGATACCAGTTGCGCCGCTACGCAATCTGGAACGGCATCAGTGCCGAGCCGCCCAGCCGTGATGGCGTCAAGACCGACCTGGCGGCGGTGAGCGCCGACCGGGTGGCGGATTATCGCGAAGCCCTGGCCAAGGGGGCGGACCTGGCGCTTTGGCAACGAATCGAGCAGAGCCTGTCATTAAGCCCATTCTGGCTGGAAGGCCACTGGCTCAGTGCGCAGGTTGCGGATGCCCTCGGCCATGGTGACTGCAGTGAGGCGATCCGCCTGGCGTTGCGTCGTTTCCTCGACCGCTTGCCCAAGCTGGAGGCGCTGACATTTAACGACGGTACGCCGTTTTTGCCCAAGGCGGTGGCCGACTGGCTATTGGCATCACCGGCCAAATCCGGCAGCAGCGGGGCGGGCTGGCAGCAGGCTTATGAACAGGCGGCGGACCTGCTGCCCCGGGACGGGCTTGGCCCGGCCATGCAGCGGCTGGAAGACGGCCTGGCCGACGCTAAGGAGCCCCGGGACCGCTTTTACTGGCGATTGATGTGTACCGAGCTGCTTCGTGAAAGCGGCATGAAAACCCTGGCCCGCCAGCAGGTACGAGACCTTCAGGAACAGACCCGGGCGCTGACCCTGGACGACTGGGAACCGGGGCTGATCGCTCGCCTGGAACGGTTGATGTAGTACGGAATTGGGCAGAGACGAAATTGCACAGAGACGGACGATAGGAAAAAGCGGAATGGAAACCATGTGGAGAAAAGCATTACTCGTGGGCCGCTGGCTGCTGCCTTACCTCAGGAACGCGGCCCCGGTCACCCTGGTACTGGGTGTGTTGGGACTGTTGGTAGCGACCTGGTGGCTGGGGCCGCGCTGGGAGATCAACCATGAATACCCGCTGGCGGCCTGGCAGATGCGGGCGCTGGTCAGTCTGGGGCTGGTCCTGCTACTGGTGTTAGTGTGGGGCACGGTGCTCGCCCGGCGCCTGGGCCGGGTCAACAAGGCCCAGGCCGAGGAGAAAATGGAACAGGAAGACCCGGTACTGGTGTACGAACGACGCCAGCAACGGTTGCTGGATCGCCAGCTCAAATCGCTGAAAGACAACCTGCCGGGCCGGCATGGCATTTACCGGCTGCCGTGGTACCTGGTGATGGGCCTGGAGGACGCGGGTAAGAGCAGCCTGATCCAGCGCTCGGGGCAGACCTACACCCTGAGCAACGTCACCCGTAACACCCGTAGCGAACGCAACCCGCTGGGCTTTGAGTGGTGGGTGGGTGACCAGGGTGTGTTGATCGACCCGGATGGCGAACTGCTGAGCCAAGGCAGTGGTGATGGCGCTGGCGGTGCGATGGAAGAGCGGCTCTGGCATCACTTTATCCAGTGGCTGGAGCAGAATCGCTCCCGTCGCCCGCTGAATGGCGTGGTCCTTGCCGTTGACCTGGCTCGTCTGAGTGTCAGCACCCCGGACCAACGCAAGGCCCAGGCGGTCTTGTTGCGGACCCGATTGCGGGAACTGATGGAGCGGCTGGGGGCCCGGTTGCCGGTGTACATCAGCTTCACCAAGATGGACCTGCTCCATGGCTTTTCTGCCTATTTTCGTGGCATCGGCAAGGACGAGCGCCAGCAGCCCTTCGGGTTTACCTTCCGGGTGGACAGCCGTGATCCGGACGAGTGGCTCAGTCAGTTTGACGAGCAGTACCGGGACATGGTGGAGCAGCTGAACGACCGTCTGCCGGACGTCCTGATGGCCATTCGTGACAGCGAGGAACGCAGCGCGGCCTACTCCTTCACCCGCCAGGTCGCGGGATTGCAGCCCGCGTTGGCCCAGTTCCTGACAGATGCCCTGTGCGCGGATGCGTTTTCCACCCCGGCCCTGGTGCGTGGCACGTTCTTTACCTCGGTGTATCAGGAAGGGGTGCCGGAAGACGCCTTTATCTCGGCAGCGGCGGCCAGCTACGGCCTGGCTGCCCCGATCCAGCCGGCCCAGCGCGGTGGCCAGTCCCAGAGCTACTTTACCGATGCACTGTTCCCGTCAGTCATCTATCCGGAAGCCGGGCTCGCTGGTGACAATCTGCGGGTGGTGCGCCAACGCCGGCGCCGGGTGGCCATGGCCGCCGTGGTTGCCCTGGCGGCAGGCCTCGGAATGACCGCCGGTTGGCAGCATTACTTCCTCAAAAACGCCGAAACCGCAGCCAAAGTGGAGCAGGATGTCCGCCAGTTCCTCGCAAACTGGCAACCGATAGGTTACGAGCCCGACACCACCGGTCGTAACCTGCTGGACCCGCTGGACCAGCTCCGGCAGGCCACCCTGGCGTTTGGTGATTACCGGGAGCAATGGCCGGTGGTGGCCGATATGGGGTTGTACCAGGGCCGCCGGGTTGGCCCGGCGGTGGAAGCCTCTTACCTGGATATGCTGGCGTACCAGTTCATGCCGGCGCTGATGCTTGGGGTCAGTGAAGAGATGAGCCGGGCCCCGGACAGCAGCAGCGAGCGCCTGCGTCATTTGCGGGTCTTGCGGATGCTCTACGATGGCAGTGGGCGACGTACCGACATTGTGGTGGGGTATATGGACGGTTTCTGGCAGCAGCGATTCCCTGGCCAGCGCAGTGTCCAGCAGCGACTTCGTCGTCACCTCGACTATGCCCTGCAGTATACCGACCTGGCGGCCATGGTTGCCGCCGGCGACCGGGCGGCGGACATGGCGCTGACGCCATTCCGCAGCAGCGTGCAATGGGCCCAGGATGAACTCGGCCGGGTGGCGACCTCCGACCGTGTCTACCAGACACTGGAACAGGATGCGCTGGAGCAGTTCCAGACCCCCATGAACCTGGGCCGGGAATCTGGTCCGGCGTTCAGCGCGGTGTTTGCGCGCTTGGACGAAGTGGGCCGGCCTCTGCCGGATGACATCGATGACGAGGTCGATCCGCTGCGTATTCCCGGCATGCTGACCCGCGATGGCCTGGAACGCTTCTTCCTGCGTGAGTCAGGGGCGGCCACGGAGCTGGCGCTGATCGATGCCTGGGTGCTGGGGCGCCGGGATAACATCGACTTCAGTACCGCCGACGAGGAACAGCTGCTGGCTGAACTTCAGGACCAATACGCTCGCCAATACGCCGACACCTGGCGTCTGGCCCTGAGCCGATTGGACATCTACCAGTTTGAGGACCTGAACCATGGGGTACGGATACTGGAAAGTCTGACCAGTGGTCACCAGCCTTTGCGACAGTTGTTGACCCAGGTTCGCCAGAACACCGTGCTGATGCCTGAGTCTGCGATGGGTGGGGAACTGAGGGATACCGTGCTGGCCCAATCCTCCCACTACCGCATGACCCAGGGCATCGAACGCCAGTTCACCGACCTCAATGAACTCCTGGACAAGGACGGCGACCAGCCCAGTGGCCTCGACCAGATCATGGAGGTACTCACCAGCCTGCACATCTACCTGCGGGGTATCCAGGAAGCGCCGGATCAGGGCAAGGCCGCCTTGGCCGCGGCCCGGGCCCGAATGGGACTGCAGGGCGCCGACCCCATCTTCACCCTGCAACGGCTGGCGGATAACCAGCCAGCCCCGCTGGACCGAATGCTGGAGAAGCTCGCGACGGAAAGCTGGCGGGTGGTGTTGAACCGGGCGGTCGCCCAGCTGGAGCGGCAGTGGTACCGGGATGTCTATCAGCCCTTCCAGCAGACCCTGGCACGCCACTATCCGTTCACCCCGGAAGCCGGCCGAGACGCGGCGTTACAGGACTTCGAGCGGTTCTTCGGGCCGGATGGTGTGCTCAACAGCTTCTACAATGACAACCTCAAGCTGTTTTTGGAAGACCACCCGGAACACGTGCTGATGTCGCGGCGAGCGTCTCTGGTCCGGCGGGATGTATTGGCAGCGCTGGAGCAGGCGGAGCAGATTCGTCAGGCGTTCTTCACTCGCAGCGGAACCCTGGATGTGGAGTTCGCCATGGAGCCGGTTAACCTGTCGTCCAACAAGCGCCGCAGTGTGGTCAACATTGATGGCCAGCTGGTGGAATTCAGCCACGGCCCCCGTCAGAGTATCCCGCTGGTGTGGCCGAACACCCTGCGTGACAGTGTGGAAAGTCGCATCACCCTGGTACCGACGGCGTTCAACCGCTCACCCCGCAGCCTGTCGACCACCGGACCCTGGGCCCTGTTCCGGCTACTGGATCGGGCCGACATTACCGGGGTTAGCGCAAGCGCTGTGGATGTGAAGTTCCAGCTGGATGACGGCGAGATGCGCTACCGGCTTCATGCCGCCAGCAATACCAACCCGTTCACACAGCAGCTGCTTGCAGGGTACCGGATACCCCGCAGTCTGTATTAAACTAGTGCGCACGTTTTATGCCCTGGCCAGGACGGTCGGGGCATTGCCGCTAACAAGGAGGTAATCCCATGGCCAGGAACATTGTCCTGCTGGGCGATATCGGTACCGACCACGAAGGTTTCCCGCCAACTCCGGTGATTGCCGGCAGTGCTACCGTGCTGCTGGATGGCAAGCCCATTGCCCGTCAGGGGGATCCGTTGGCGATCCACTCCAAACCCAAGCATCCACCGCACCCACGATTTGTGGCCGCAGGCAACCCCACCGTGTTGATTGAAGGCAAACCCGTTGCCCTGACTGGCGATGCCGTGACCTGTGGCGGCGTGCTGATCGGCAGCGGCAGCGGCGTCAGCAACTGACCTATGGCCGGGGACAGCATTCAATGTCCCCATCCTGAGAAACTCTTCAAGGACTGAAGACATGCTCCAGGCAACCGGACTGCAATTCACTGTGCGTGTCGGCGAACTTCCCGCTGACCTGTTCACCGTGGTCGGCTTTGAATTTACCGAAGCCCTGTCCCAGCTATTCCATGGCAAGTTGGAACTGGCCAGCTTTGACCCCGCCGTTGCGGTTAACGAGGTGTTGGAACAACCGGTCGAACTGGCCGTGTGGCAGGACGGCCAGTTGCTGCGCCGTTTCACCGGTGTGGTGTCCGAATTCGCCCGCGGCGACAGCGGCCACCGCCGTACCCGTTACGAGGTGGTGGTGGAACCCCCGCTGTGGCGGCTGGGGCTGATGCACAACAGCCGCATCTTCCAGACCCAGACCCCGGACCAGATCCTGAAAACCCTGCTGGAAGAGCGGGGTATCGCCGATACCGTCTTCGACCTCAAACGCACCCCCGCAGAACGGGAATACTGCGTCCAGCACCGGGAAAGCGACCTGGCGTTCCTCCAGCGCCTCGCCGCCGAGGAAGGCTGGCACTATAGATTTGATATCGAGTCCGATAACCAGCCACTGACGATTTCAGACCATCACGGCGACACCCTCACCCTGCCAGAGGTCACCTACAACGCCACCGCCGGCGGTAGCAGCCGGCAACCGGCGGTCTTTGCGTTCAACTACCGGGGACGGGTTCGCGCCGCCTCGGTGGCGATGAAGGACTACACCTTCCAGAACCCCGCCTACGCCCTGATGCACGAACGTGCTGCCACCAATCTGGATGGCCAGCGCGACGATTACCAACATTACGACTACCCGGGCCGCTTCAAGGCCGATGCCAGCGGCACCGCCTTCACCCAGGCCAAACTGGACGCCCTGCGTAACAACGCCAGCGTGGCCAGCGGCAAGAGCAACCGCCCCGACGTCGCTGCGGGCACCAAGCTGCCGCTGACCGGCCACAGCCAGGACAACCTCAACCGCGACTGGCTGATCACCGGGGTCGAGCATACCGGCCGCCAACCCCAGGCCCTGGAAGAAGAGGGCGGGAGCGAGCCCACCACCTACCACAACGAATTCAAGGCCATCCCGGCGGATCGCACCTGGCGGCCACAAGCCAGCCACCGACCGCTGATGGACGGCCCCCAGATCGCCATCGTCACCGGCCCGGCCGGGGAAGAAATCCACTGCGACGAACACGGCCGGGTGAAAGTGCGTTTCCCCTGGGACCGCTATTCAGGCAACGACGAACACTCAAGTGCCTGGCTCCGAGTCAGCCAGGGTTGGGCCGGTGGCCAGTACGGCTTTATGGCACTGCCACGGATCGGCCACGAAGTCATCGTCAGCTTCCTCGACGGTGACCCGGACCAACCCATCATCACCGGTCGCACCTACCACGCCACCAACACGCCGCCCTACGCACTGCCGGAACACAAAACCCGAACGGTGCTGAAAACCCAGACCCACAAGGGCGAGGGCAGCAACGAGCTGCGGTTTGAAGACGAAGCCAATCAGGAGCAAATCTACCTCCACGCCCAGAAAGACCTGGACCTGCTCACCGAAAACGACCGCACCGAAGTCATCAAACACGACAGCCACCTGACGGTGGAGAACGAACGGATCAGCCACATCAAAGCCAGTGACCACCTGACCATAGACGGCGAACGCCGCGAACAGGTCGGCCAGGATCACAGTTTCAACGTCACCGGCACTCTTCATCTAAAAGCCGGCACCGCCTGGCTCACCGACTCCGGCACCGAACTCCATATCAAGGTCGGCCAGAAAGCCGTCATCGAAGCCGGCGCCGAAATCACCCTCAAAGCCGGTGGCAGCTTCGTCAAAATCGACCCCAGCGGCGTCGCCCTCAGCGGCCCAGCGATCAAACTCAACGGCGGTGGTTCGCCGGGGAGTGGGTCGGGGCAGGGGGTACAGATGCCGGGAATGCCGGGGTTGGTGGATGTTAATGGCGGGGCGGTGGTGCCGGTGGCCTTGGCGAATATGCCAGTACGCCCGATTGGAAAACCGGATGAAACCATTGCACTGCTGGAGTTGGCTGCAGTAGAGGATTTGGCTTTAGTCGACAAGTGCATGGAGCAGCCCGATGGTAGCTGCCCTCTTGAAGATTGCCCGTGTAGGGGAACGGCCTAATGATCAGATTAGAAGGCTCTGAGCTACGAGCTGATGAAGGCATTGTGTTTGATCGAAAATTGCAATGGTTCGCCGTTCTCGAAGGCGCACATCCAAGTTATGACACTCGAGAGCTCATATACAGATACATCTCAGTGCCGGAATGGATACCTGTTTATCAAACTGCTGAGTATGCGGCTCTGACCAAAGTCAGCCCGATTTTGTTGAAGCTGGAAGAGCCTCAGGACTGGCACGTGAAGTGGGTGACCCTTTTTCCTGGTCTCTCTAGTTCATATCTGGCCACGAATCAGAGCATGGAATGCGTGGCGGAGCACCTCCAAACATTGAGCTCGGTTGGCGTCGAAAAGGGGGGAGAAGCCATTTTTCGGTTTCACGATTCCTGGATTATGAGTTCGCTATATTCTGCGTTGAGCGAATCCGACAGGGGT
Organism: Marinobacter zhejiangensis; assembly: GCF_900114775.1. Classification (GTDB taxonomy): domain Bacteria; phylum Pseudomonadota; class Gammaproteobacteria; order Pseudomonadales; family Oleiphilaceae; genus Marinobacter; species Marinobacter zhejiangensis. The sequence goes on along the minus strand of NZ_FOUE01000001.1, from coordinate 401,008 downwards.
AAGCTCCATGGCCCAATCAATAAGTGGCTGTGGGTTCGGGGGAACCGCTTCGAGGAAAGTGAAAACAGGGGGTATAACCCAACGGAAGGGCTTTCGTTGGAACCCGGATGGCTGACCCTGGATCGGGAAAAACAGGACGCAATCTACGAAGGAATCGTCGCCAAGCGGACATGGAAGGAGAGTCAACAGTGACGGAATCATGCATTTCAGCCGGTTCACCATGTAAAGAACCCGATAAGCTCTATGTAGAAGTGGCAGGAGCTAACATTCATGAAGGCTATGGGCTGGTTCTGGAAAAGGACGGTGAGCTTGTTAGTCAGCTGACCATGGAGCAAAAGGAAAACCATCAGCTCTATCAGTGCGACTATGCTGTCAGCCCTGGGGATGGACTACGCCATACCTTGACACTGACCGTTGATCGCTTGCAGGGCGAGCCCCTACGCTTTCCCTTGCAGGATGCACCGCGTGCTACCCGACAATCGCCTCGCATTCAGCCCAACCTTCTGTTTCCTGTCTATCCACTTGCCCGTTTGCCCAGGGTGCAAACAGAACCCGGACATGCACTCTTGCGTCCCGGCTATTTGTATGTTTTTTGGAAGGGGGTTTTGTGGCGGGAACTCAAGACGGATGAAAATGGCAAGCTGCAGGATATCGACTTGGCTCATTGGCGTCACCTGGCCAGGGACAACGCCCATTCGGGCCTGAGCAGGCGCGAGGCAGCCGGGGTGGTGGTGGATACGCTTTGGGTGCCGGCGCGCTTTGAGGAAATTGCGGGCACAAAATGGACCATTGATGATGTCGAACTTGCTTGGTCAGAGCAACAGTGGAGTTGGGAATATATAGAGTCCCTCGAGTCCGGTAGGGACGTGATCAAACTACCGGATGAGTTCCGGGCTTTAACCGGAATTCCGGCTTATGGCAAGGATAGAGAGCTTGAGAATGAAGCACTTGAAAAACGCGGTGGTCGATGCGAAGACCTTTCCAGGCTAAAGAGCTATCGCTTTCCGGAGCGGTTTGGAGCTGATTCGCTGGGCAACAGCGATTGGATTCCAGCGGCTAAACTATCGCCATCACGTCAACGAAACCTGGCTCAGGAGTTCGATGCGTCCGATCCGTTCTTGGTGACACAAGCGCTGGATGGTAACGGTCTTCAGTCCGACGGTGACTGCATCCTGCACAGCTTGAAGACAGAGCTGGAACGCCTGGAAGGGCATGTGTGCAAAGCGAATGAAGTAGCGGATTTCGTGCAGGGTCTATTCACCTTGATCGACGATACCTTGGGTAAGGAGTGGACAGATCGCACCGGCGGGAGCAATCAGTCAAACATATTCTCGTCGGATAGGACGGATAATGCCGAGCAAGCCCGGCGGACGCTTTTGGATACCGTTTACAAACGTTTGCGGCCCGCGCCCGAAGACAGTGACCAGTTGGCCCCGATTCGGGAACGAGCTATTGCTGCTGTTCCCCTGCGTGATGACCTATATGAACTTGCCTGGCTGACCAATCAGTCCAGCATGCAGTTGCACCTTATGTCCGCGATCGTGGACTCGACTCAGGAACACCCACACTTCAAAAGTGCAATGCTACTGCATGCGTCACTGTTCGATAAGAAATCTTGGGAGCGTGGGCCGTTCGACGACTACTGCAGTGATGTGAATATGGAGTTGCTCGACCAAGCCCTTCGAAAGGGAGACCGGGAAGCCTGTCGCAGGGCGTACTATGAACTGCAGGAACGGAGAGTCCGGTTGTTACAATCAGGCGCCTTCTACTCCTTCAATGACCTGTTTTCACTTAACGACGTTGACTACCTGACGGCATTCGCGACGTTGAATCTCGTCATGACAAACCTGGATGCGTCGGCATTCACGTTCGACTCGCTTGCTGGAAAAGCCACCAGGGAATACGAGGCCTATAGAGATCAGATTGGAAGTAGGTTCATCACCGGGCTTGCCGAGAGCAAGGTCGGGCTCTGTAAGTATCTGAAGAATGATGATTGCCCAATCCCCTTGGACAGGGAGCTGACAGAGCCCCTTCCTGAGGTAGCCAATGATGGCTCCGGCAAGCTACGCCCTGCTCTTTTATATCATCTGTCCCATTCGTCGCTAGAAGCCTCGGAGATTCCTGAGGCCCTAAGGACACAGTACGAGGTGAGCAAGGAGGAAAAACAGTACATCGTCAGAAATATCGCGCGCCTGGGTGACTCCGAACTGATGCAGTGGACCCAGGCATCCTATACAACGCTTGGACAGTTGGTGGCTGACGTTATTAGCGAACTCTACGATACGTTTCAACGTGTCGTGCTTCAGTCGCTGACTTCCGGGGACTTGATGAAGTCTGCCCATCTACTGGAAATGCCTGCCAGCTTGATCAAAGTGGGTAACCCCTTCATGCACGACTTGGTATTCAGGCCCCGTGGTTTGGCTACAGCGATAGCAAGTTCAGACCTGGAAATACTAGGGATGCGGTTTGGTACCCAGAGTACAGGAATCGCCCGCTTTGCCGACGAAACCATTGATACGGCGTTACGGTCGACCGGTAGCGGAAGTGTCAGTCAGCTTTCTAGCATGCAAACGGACTTCAGCCTGATCCGGCGCTCCAATATGCGACTGGTGGCAAATGCTGCGCCTCTTTCTGGCCCCGTTCCAGAGATTCCGCCTGGGAAGTTCGAGGCGGAATTGTTCTTGGTGAAGTCGGGAAGTCCTGCTGCAAAACTGTCCCGCGGATTTAGAGCAAAGGCGTCAGGAGCCTTGATGCGCTATGCACCGCCAGGAATGTTGGCATTGTTTACTTGGAATACGGTGGGTGCAATTGAGGCCCTGAAAGATGCCGACAAAAATAACTTTGGGCAAGCAGTTAAGTCACTGACAAATCTCACATATGGTGTCAGCAATCTGATGTATTGGCTTGGCCATATTACCGAAGCCTATAATCTTCAGCAGAAAACGAAATTAGCTTGGCTTACCGATGTGATTCTGGACGTAGAAAAGATAGGTAACCCTGCGACCAAAAGCTTGGTGAGGGCTGTGCTCGCAGAACGGTGGATCTCCTTGGCGAAAATCGCAGGCCGGTTCGGTGCGCTTCTGGAAGTGGTGCTGGCCGTCTGGAACGGCATCGACCGGCTCAGGGCCAGCGATCATGATGCAGCGGCAGGGTACTTTGTGGCCGCGACCGGATTTCTAGTGTTCACGTTTTCCCAGGTGGTCACACCGTGGTTAGGCCTAGCTGCATCCATGGCACCGGTGGTGGCTTTCATTGCTGTACTCGTGGCTTTGGGTGGGCTGTTTTGGGCAGTATTTGCGACGGACGATGACCTTGAGACCTGGATCAAGAATGGTCCATTTGGTTCGCCGGAACCTGCGGCGGAATACCTGCACCTGCACGACAACCCAGGCGATGCGTTCCAGTTCCTGGTGGGTGCTCTGTTCCCGGTCAAGGGTTTGAACCGCGACCTGTCCCACTTTGAGGCGGCAGGTTTGCTTTCCGAGGAAGAAAAGGCCTGGATGAGCAGTAACAACCGGCAGGATGGTCATGTGCTGGCTGTGGACTCTGCCGCTTTCATCCTTATGGGAAACCCCCAAGAACAATTCAGGGCACATTTCTGGCACCATCCACACCGAACCCGCAACAGCAAAGCGAAAATAGATCCAGACTATGTCTATTACGATGCCAAGAATTTTTCCCTTCGTTTCCACTTTCCTAAGAGGCAGGCGGTCATGATGGGACGCAGATCCATTGGTTTCAGGAGCTACACAGGCTATGTCCAAATGGTGCTGAATAACGGTGGTCTTCTGCCCGTGACAGAATTAGATGAACCATTGAAAGAGAGGGCGCCGGAGCCAGAATTCCGGGGGAATGCGGTAAGGTGGTTGGAAATCTAAGGATAGGAAAATGACAAATTTATACAGTATCGACGCCTACCGCTCTAGCCATATACCCACCCTGCCGCCAGGGGGACACCCCAAGATGGACCGAGCCTTCCAGCGTTTGCCTTGGGGGCACTACCAGAGCCCGGTTGTACCTAACACCATGAAGGCCCAATTGGCTTATGCATGTTTGTTCAAGGAAGAGCAGGATGCCGAGGACGGCTTTCCGTGGGGAGAAGCCGTTTTCACTATCAGTCGGGGCTTCTTTATTCGGTTACAGAGCGCATTGTATATGCTGTACCTTATGGCTGCTCTAGGTCTTGCGATATCAGCTTTTGGAGTGTTGATTTTAGTTTTCGCGATACTATCTGATAACCCTTCCTTAAAGGATTTTATAAATCTAATTGACGCGTTGAAGTGGTTCTACGCTGTTCTCTTTGGTTGTTTCTTTGGTGGCAAGTATGGTCGCCTTTTCCTAGCCTCCCTCAATGAAAAACGCCTACGTTCCGACCCAACCGGCCTCTACCGTCGGGAAGGCCTGGTCCGAATCAAACTGAAACACGGCATGTTCGAAGCCCCATTCATTGAGTTCGATGCCTACCGCATACACACCCCATCTGGTCGTGGGGGGCGTTATTACAACCTATTGTTGCAGCACCGCTACAGCAACACCCAGTTGTGGATGAAGGGGCTGGTGACCGATGCCATGAATCCTAAGGATATCAATGCCTATTGGAGCATGATCCAACAGTACATGGATGTAAGCGGCCCTCTGCCGGACGTTCCCATTTTTGAACCTTTTCGACAGCGCGACCCGGTTACTGAGGCTGCGGATCGTGAAAGCGGTCGGGATCCGTTTTTCTGGCGCAACATGAGCAACGATCAATGGCGCGGCGAGTACGAAAGCGATTACCAGCAGCGGCTGCAGCATGCTGACTTCAACGAGCACAGCTACCATTCCTGTATCCTGGATGCCCACATTCAGGGTCGTGGTTTGCCGTTACCCGATGGGCCTCAAGGGGCCATGTTAGCGTGACTAAGTAGGCTTTCATGGTCATCCCTATCAATAATTCATTTACATTGGCTACCACCTCCGGCGGCTACTATGGCCCCACAGCCTATCGCCCGGACTCAATTCCAAGCCAGCAAGACCAACGCGGGGATGCCAACCGGTCAACACTTGGCCGGGCAGGCAGTATTCGATTGCCCTGGGGGAATGCCCAGGATGTGGTCCCGGCATCAATCCTGTCGAGGGTCCCCCCCAAGAGCTTGCGGCGCATTGAGAGAAATGGTGACCCTCTAGCGGGGGTCGGCTACCAGGGGCAATTGGATCATGAGTGTATTCGCCATGCTCGCATGGCGTTCCGTTTTAATGCTGTTAGTTTCATGGAGATTGCTGGAAAGGTGGGGTTTTGGCTGTTGTTACCATTTGTGATTCTAACTTACCTATTTGAGCTCACAATGGTCAGCAGTCAACAGTCTTGGCTAGAGATTTTTATAAGTTATTTTGACTTCGCGCTTCTCATTCTTGGAATACCCGTACTTTGTTGGTTTTTGGCAACCCTAACCTTCAGACTCTTCCCCAAGTGGCTCCTGAAAACCGGCAGGGGGCCTGAATGGGAGATCAATCGCCGCACCGGCCTGGTCACCGTCTGGACATACCCAAAAAAGGTTCCCTTTCGAAAACAAGGTAACCCCACCATCACGCAGGCGCCGTTTTACGAGTTTGATGCCTGGGTGAACGCCCGGGCAGATCGTCATGGGGTGTTGAATTCGCTGGTGATGTACCACCGTTACCAGAAACTGATGGTCCCCGTTGGCGACCTTCTGGGGAATCAGAGCCTGCCCCAGCCGTGCTATGCCCACTGGGACTTCCTACAGAACTACATGGACATCACCAAGCCCCTGCCAGACCTCCCCGTATTTGAGGAATACCGCCATCTGGATCCTCTGACCGCCGAGCACGATGGCAAGGTGGCGCGACCGGAACGCTACTGGCGAGACATGGACGACCAGACCTTCAAGGGCAAGGTTGAGGCAATGCGGCTGGCGGTGAACAGGATCGATACCGAAAGCCGTCCGAATCTGATGGCGGAGAAACTTCGGTACGCGGTGTGACTCTCGAAAGGGTACGCAGGATTAGCTCTTGCGTATGGAAACTAAGGGACAGGTCTGGTGTTTTAAGTTGGATGAGTGGCAAGGCGATTGGGATGGAAGTGAATAAAACCGATGTACTTTCCGACAGTGCTGGCGATATCAGGGAAAGAGTATACGGAAAAGATAAGGTGTTTGTGTCCGGCTTGGGAGTGATGTTTTTCGGAACGATGGTACTTATGTTCTTTTTCGTCACCGATAGTGGGTCCTATCTTTCTAGGTTGGCTTTTCTTTCTCCCATCGCGCTGGCTTTATTTGGGTGTTGGTTTCTGGTTTATAGAAACTCAAAAAATACGATTGAAATATCACGCGATTTTTTGCGAATTGATGACTGTGTTTTCCCGGAGATTCCATGGTCCGACATCATAGGGTTAAGGGTTACCGACACCTACAGTCCGCAGCTCGGGAGAATGATAAGTCTCGTTATATACTTGCGAAGCTGCGAAAAGTACGCTCTGAAGAATAAACGGTGGGGTATTTCCCGACGTAATTCGGATGGAGGTGTCGTTGCAACGAATCTTTATAGTTATGCGGCAGACCATGAGGAAATAGTTCGTGATCTGAATGAAGCCATTGAGCGTAGGAGGGCGGCGGTTTAGAGGGTTGTTTATTTTTAAGTTCATGGGTTGTAAGTATCAAATTATTTAGATTGTTATCCTTCATGGAATTGAAAGGAAAAGGACTCAAGGGAATGGAATCTCCTGAAAAACAAAAGCTCACCATCGCTGAATTGCCTTATCTCATTGAGGATTTTCAGCTCATTAAAAAACTGGAATCCCGCGAACAGCTCAGTAATTTTCTCTCGATGATTGGCATCGGCATTGCTGTGATCGGGGGCCTGATCCTGATCTTCGGACCGAACTCCGTCATGGTGAGCAGGAGCGGGCCGACATTCTTCGAAATGTTGCTTCTGGTCCCTGGGCCGATAATCTCCGTCGGTGTTCTTCTGTTGTTTATCAGTAGCCATGTGGCCCATCCGGTCTTGAGCGAAATAGAGGCGTTTATCACCCAAAACTTTGAGCTGATTGATAACGATGGCTTGCCGTCCAACCAGGGCATTATTCGAGGCAAAATCGAGCCTGAGGGGCATCTGAGGCTTGTATTTGTGCCCGCGTCAGAGCTTACAGGGTAACAACCGAAGCAAAGCCCATAGCACCCTAGACGGAGCTAAACGGGATTCAATAGGAAGTCAGGAATAGCAGGACGCAGGAAATGGAAACGGCGAAGGAATTGCCTACGAAAGAAATAGCCACCCCGGGGATGCTTAAGCAAGCCATAAAAAAAGCTGACCGGAGAACGCTGCTGACAACCTGGCCGGAACAGCCGTTCTATGGCCTTTTCGTCAAGGATGAGCAGGGTGTTGAAAAAGCGGTACTGGCGACGCTGGAAACGGCGATCGTGATGCCTATTGTCCGCAATGAGAGCGACGCTATGGAGCTGCTCTCACAGGTGAGCAGTGAAGCTGCGTCTTCAGCTCCATACGTGCGGCAGGCTCCTTTGCGGCAACTGGCCAGGGTTGCTGCCACCAACCAATGCATGATGGCCTGGTGGGAGGAGCCGGTCATATTTGAAGCTTCAACCCTGCACTTGCTGGGGTTTAACTCGCTGGCGCGGGGAGCCGATGGTAAAGACTACCTGTACCAGGTTGAACGGTATTCGCTGGAGGGGGCTGTTCCGGAAGGTGCCTCTGAGTGTGCTCTGCAGTACTGGGTGGTGACGCCCGAGGTGAGCGTCGGCGGGTCAGACCAAAGGCAGTCGCGCTTTGTGTATGACGACCGTTTTGACTGGCAAGCCAACCCCTGGCTGCCAGAGTTGCCGGAAGCGGCGGTTCCCCGATCTTCGTTGACGGAAAATGAAAGGGAAGTATATGACCGGTGGAGCCAGCCCCTGCTAGAGCCAGCACCCCTTCAATCGTCGCCGGAGACCAGCGCGGCACTGGGTGAAGGCACACCCTCACGCCCGATTTTACCGGAGGACTACCTGGCAGGCTTCCGGCACATTGCGGTGCTGGTTGAACAGGTTTTCTTTCCTGACCCGAACGCCCTGAAGCTTGAGGTTCGGGCCAAAACTGTCGAGCCGGACCCTGCCGAAGACCCGGATGATGAGAGGGAGTCGGTGGACTACCTGGAATACCGGATCCTCTTGACTGAAGGCGGGACATCGATCCGGCTTTATTCAGAGAGCCTGAGCTTGAAGGCGTTGGATCAGATGGCATACCACCTGCCCCGTAGTGCGGGAATTCACCCTCTTTCAGCGGATCTTCGAGCATTGTTGATTCGTTATGTCAGCTGGGACATCTTTCAGGCCAGTCGCCGTGTGGAAGAGTCGGTCTACCTGATTCAATCCCGGTTAAGAAACCTGTTTTCGACATTGCCGGATAATGCAGAGGAGCTTTTCTTCTGCAATCCGGAAGACGCCCGCTTTCCGTTTCTCGCCAGCTTCCGTTGTGGGGATCTGGACGTGCCTGTCATGGTGTTGGGGATGCAGGGTGATAACTATGTGTGCAATCCGCTGAAGGACCTGGAAGTGCCAGAAGCCCAGGTTCCAGCGCTCATGCCAGAGCGTTCCGATCTGGTGGCCGGAGGCTGCATGAATCTCTGGGACTTGTCAGGCTCACTTCTGATTCCAGGGGCGCTCGTCGAGTTTCCTGAGGTGTTATACAAGGGCGGACGTGTATCGCCGCTCAAACTCATCAGTAAAGCCCGCACCGCGTTTAGCCTGCTGGGGCAGATTTCACAGAAGGAGGATGCCCCAAAGCCCAAGGAGGAGCCGAGTTTTGCGAAGTTGTTTGCAGGGATCGTGGTGGGCACGGTTGTGTTGGCAATGGCAGCGATGCTGCTAAGTACCTGATTTGACAGCATGCCAAGGTGAGCGGCCATAATGGCCGTTCACCGGCTTGATAGAGCCTTGGCTCTATAGCGTCAGGGTTTTCTGCTCCCGGAAGAGGCGATGATCTCGTCGCTCGACTAACCAGCTCACCGCTTGGGCGACAAGCCAGGCGGCAAATAGGTAGACCTGGAGAAGCAGAAAAAGCCCGAACACACCCGAAGCCAGATAGAAGGCAAGGAGGGGAATGTTGACGAAGGCAAACAGCACCACCAGTGAGCCGTCCCGGGCTTTTTTCTGAACATAATCCACCAGGCCCAGAATCCGCCATTCGGGAATGTGGCTTAGATCATCAGGCGCAATTTCGGAAACGCTCCGGGCACTGGCTTCCAGGTGCCAGCCCGAGTCCAGCGGTTCCTTCAGCACCAGCGATGTAAGGCCCTCCTGTTCATGAAGCTCAAGTATTAGCGGCGTACTTTGGCTGGTGTTCAAATGGGTAATCGTGCGCTGGCCGATGTCCAGAGCGTAGAAGTGGTGACCGGCGCCCGATGACAGGGTAATGGCTGTCAGCGCCAGCCAAAGTACACCCCAGACAGCCATGACCAGTTCCAGATTGTTTTCACCCCAAGGGGTCCAGGTGAACGGCAGGATAGCGCCGTAGCAGACGGCGGCTATCACCGGAAACCAAATCACCAGAGTGGTGGTGCCGGCGCTGTTGCTGCCTACCAGAATGACCTGGTCATTAGAACCCGGGTTGCCCGGCACTCGTTTCAGTTTGTAGAGCTCTTTGGTTGAACCCTGCGTTGCTTGAGCTGCCGTGGCGGTCATGGGCTATAGATTCCTTTCCAAAGGTATAAAAACAATGTCCTGGTGCTCGTCGGAGCTGAGCACCTGTACGCCAGGGAGTTGCCCGTCAGGTGCTGGGTCAGACAGGGCAATGGCGTGTGGCCCATCACTGGATTCCAGGACATGGACCATAAACATCGGAGGGCCGGGGGGGCTGATGGTGCTCCAGGAGCGAGGTTGTGCGTCGATAGCCCGGATCAACCCCTGAGCGAAGGCTGGAACAGCGTCTGGCTCGTTCAGTTTTTCCAGTAACGCGCCCGTGCCGGCCAGTGAGCCTCGTTGGAGCAAGAGTTCGCCATTGCGTCGGAGGCCAACGACGCCGTCTGGCCAAGGTAGTTGTTTCCATTCCTCCAGTGTTTCTCGTGTTTCTGCCGTCAGCTCAGGAGCGGTATGCCAGAACGATCGCAACTCGTCAGCCTCCATTTCTGATAGCATCGCAACCGCTCGTTGATATGGCCCAACCAGGTCACCCGAATGCCATATATCCCTATAGATCTCGCGTTGGTAAGCGTAGGGGTTGGTTGGCGGTTTATCCGAAACATAGGTCGCAATGATTTGACCTGTTCCCCAGTTACCATCGACATAGGGCCAGGATGTGACCATCCGAATGGTGATGAAACCCCGTGCTGAGAGGGCGGGAGTGCTGCAGCGAACGAGGAATCGTGGTATCGGCGTTTGCCGCGAGGGAATTGGGGGCTCACATCGTTCGCTTTTAAACCCCACCTGGTCATAAGGCGTTGGGTCACTTTTGTTGGGCAGGTACCAGCTCAGGGACTCGGGCGTTTCGCTGTGGCGCAGCTGCAGGTCCTCTGCAAGCATTTCCCACGATGTGTCTGCGGTGGCAAACCCAGGAAGCAGGAGGCACAGGAGCAGGAGGCAACGTGTGATGTGGACATGAGTCACGGGATCAACTCCTTGCGGCTTGCATCGTGCGCCGGGCTGTTGCCCCGAACCCGCCTCGCCGGGTGTTGCCAGTGAATGTCTGGCCCGACCCGGAGGCGAGTTGGGTACGGGCCAGGGTTACCGGTGTGTTGAGGCTGCGCGGCCCCAGGTACTGGCCGCCTGGCGTGACATAGTGCCAGAGGAAAACGGAGTGCCCGTAGTAGGGGCGGTCGCTGTTCTCTTGCAATGTGTTTTCTGAGACGCCGTATACGGGTTGTAGCTGGTCATCATCAAGTGATGAGGGAGCGGGCGTTTCACCGGAATAGGTGTCACTGACGACGGACTGATCCACCAGGAATGAAGAAAACTCGGGGCGATAATGGCCATCACCCGTAGCCTCGCAACCGATGACCGATTGCTGGCTGCACCAGCCATTCTCGCAGGCCTGATCGTTGATGACGTGGGCGAAATCGGCTTCGCACTGGTCTCGCGATTCGTACTTCGGAGCGAGCGCCGGGTGTCGTGCCTGGGCTTCAGCACTGAGGGAATCGCAATACCCGGGCGTCGCCGTTAATGCGCTCTCGCAGGCGCGGGCGTCACGAAAAATGCGAACATCGGTGTGCAGCGGGTCAAGGCCCAATACAACAAACGGCGTTGCCCCCATAAGCACAAGAGTGGCCTTCTGGGAGCGTTTTTGGCGATGGGTTCTGCTTTTTAGGGCAGTGCTTAACCCTTCCTGGGCTGTCATGGAGTATCCTTCTCCTGATTGCACTTCGGGCGAAAATCTATAGCAACGAGTCAGGCAGGTCAAACGGCCGGGACCAGTTAACAGTTACGAAGTTCTCAGTTTTGATACACTCGCGCCCGTATTGCTACACGGACGAGTGATTAGTCGGGAGAAGGATGCTCCATGCAACGTCTACAGGTTCAGCCGCGCCCTGATTGGTGTTCCCAGGCAGAGGCTTTTGGATTTCGTTTTCATACCCTGAATGGCGAGCCCTACTGGGATGAATCTGCCTGCTATCAGTTCACGCTTCGTGAGATTGAAGAGGATATTGGAGCGCCGACCGAGCTTCTGCATGCCATGTGTCTGGAGTTGGTTGGCGAAGTGGTGACCAGCGAACGCCTGATGACGCGGTTAGCCATTCCCCAAAAAGCGTGGGACCTGATTGCCGAAAGCTGGAAGTTCTCTGAACCGTCCCTCTATGGCCGTATGGACTTTTCCTACGATGGACAAGGGCCCGCCAAGTTCTACGAATACAATGCTGACACCCCCACCTCGTTGTATGAAACCGGTTTTTTCCAGTGGCTGTGGTTGGAGCAGCAAATTGAACGGGGGCAATTGCCTTCGGGGGCAGACCAATTCAACCGTCTGCAGGAGGCCTTGGTTGAACGTCTTGGCACTATAGGACGGGCAGGTCAGGCCCTCCACTTGGCGTGCTGCCGGGATCACCCGGAAGATCTCGGAACCATTGAGTACTTGGCAGACTGCGCCAAGCAGGCGGGGCTGGCACCCGTTTCCATGTATATGGATGACATTGGCCTGGCTCCGACGGGATGCTTTACGGATCTTCGGGAACGGTCAATCGATCAGCTGTTCAAATTGTACCCATGGGAATGGATGTGGCAGGAAGACTTCTCTGACCACATCACCAAAAGTGCGGTCCAGTACATCGAACCTCCATGGAAGCTGATTCTTTCCAATAAAGGGATTCTGCCCCTGTTGTGGGAACGTTATCCCGATCACCCTAATCTGTTGCCGGCCTGGTTTGCGGACGATGCTGGCCTTGCGGAAAGGCCAGCACGCTGGGTGCGCAAGCCCTTCTTCTCCCGTGAAGGCGCGAATGTTTCAGTGGAAACCGCCGCTGGTGTCGAGATGACTGTCGAGGGCCCTTATGGCGACGGCGCGACCATCATACAGGGCTGGTATCCGCCACCGAGGTTCCAAGGGCACTATTGTCTGATCGGTAGTTGGGTGGTCGGTAACGAAGCGGCCGGAATGGGGATCCGTGAAGACAACACCGTCATCACCCGTGACACCTCTCGCTTTTTGCCGCACGTTATTGTGGATTGAGAGGTAAAGCCCGGCGGGGCTCGTTTGCCATGCTCTCTACGAGTCTTGTACCGGTCTTCACGGATTCTGAAAGCCGACACGACGCTTGATCGTCATCGCCAGATAAGGTCTGATAATCCATACTCTTTTGACGTTATTTCAGGCGCGTAGGCAGATGAGCAGAAGGCAGGGTCGTGGGCATGATCGAGGGTGCAGTTTCTCTGTGGGAGGGCGGTTCACCTGGTTGGTTTGGGCGTTCCTGCTGCTAAGTCTGCCTGCGTGGGCGCAGGTGCAGGTGAACGCTCTGGATGAAGAACCGCAGGAGCAAACTCCAGTGGTTCAGGCGCCAATCATAGAGGCGCCGACGGAGTCGGAGACGCCAGCACCGCTGCCGATTGAGGTGCCTTCGGAATCTGACTCTGGAATCCGGCAGGAAATTGAGTCGCTGCAGGGTGCCCTGAACGAACGCCGGGCAGCACTCCAGCAGACCAGGGAACGCCAGGCCTTTGCGCAATCCCTGTTAACCCGCCTGGACGATGAGTTTGCAAGCCTCGAGCAGCGGCTGGAGTCTGCTGGCCTGGGGCTGTCGGAGAATTACGCCAACCTGCTGCGCCGGCGGCTGGACCGTCTGGGTCAGCAGCACCTTGCCAAGAATTTGGTGCCCGCCATTAAGGAACAGCTGGAGGCCGCCCGGGTCGAGCAGTTCCAGCTTGAAGAGTTTGGCGCGGTACTTGATCCGGATGAACCGGTCAGCGACCACTTGATTGACCAGCGCATTCAGGTGTTGAACCGGTTGCGAACCCTGGTCAATGATCATATCGAAGCACTGACCGAGTATTTCCACACCATTACCACGCTGGAACAGCGCCTGGAAGCCTATCAGGAGCTGGTTCGCCGTCGCTTATTCTGGCTGCCGAGTATGGAGCCGGTGGGGCTGGATCTGTTTACCGGGTTGTTCCAGGCCGCCAAGGCCATCTTCGAGCCGGCAGGACTTGTTGAGCTAGTCAAAGGGGTTCCCCAGTCGGTCAAGGCCCGGCTGCCATGGTTCGTTCTTCTAGCCCTGCTGTTGCTGGGGCTGGCGTATACGCGCCGGCGTGTGAAAAAGCGCCTGTGGGAGGACAGTCGCCTCATCGGCAAAGTTGGTCAGGACCGGGTTGGCCTGACGGTGTCGGCCCTGTTGTGCTCCGTCACACTGGCGTTGCCGGGTGCGATCCTGCTGTTACTGGCTGCGCTGGCTGTCGCGGAAGGGGGGCAGCTGGGGCGGGGGCTGGCCAATGGCTTGGTGGACGCGGCGGTGTTGTTGTTTCTGCTGGGGGTGATGTCGCAGATCGCACGGCCAGGGGGCGTGGCTGAGCAGCATTTCAAGTGGCGGCCAGCGTTGCTGGCGGCCATCCGCCGGGGTATTCCCCAGTTATTGGTTGTCTTGCTGCCGGTATCCGCGCTGCTGCCGATTAGCCAGGGTGCGGCCTTTGCGGAGTATGAGGACAGTTTCGGGCGGGTTGCTTTTACCCTGGCGTCCTTGGCATTGGCTCTGTTTGTTCATCGCCTGGCGGCGGCGCACCGGACCGGAACTCCGGCCCGACGTGATTCCAAGGGTTTGAAATTTGTCCACATAATCGCCGTCGCAACGCCGTTGTTGCTGGCGCTGGGGTCGTTGGCGGGTTACCACTACACCGCCTTGCAGCTGGAAGGTGTGCTGTTTATCAGCGTGTGCTGGTTGGTGTTCCTGACGTTGTTGCGGTACGTGGGGTTGCGCGGGCTGGCGGTGCGTGAGCGGCGCCTGAAACTGGAGCGTCTGCGGGCACAACGGGCGAAGGAGCAGGAAAAGGAGGCATTGCTAGAGGCCTCCGGTACGTCGGGAGAAGGGCGTCCGATCAGTCTCGATTTGCCAGAAATGGACCTGCACGACATCAGTGCCCAGAGTCAGGCCTTGATGGCGATTGTGGCGCTGGCGGTGGCGATTGGCGGGCTCTGGATTCTGTGGGCTCCGATCGTTCCTGCCTTGCACCTGTTTGATGAAATCGCCTTGTGGAGCGTCAGCAGTGGTGACACCACCATGACCGTTACCCTGGCAGACCTGGGGCTATCTGCATTGGTGGCGTTCATTACGGTCTATGCCACCCGCAACTTGCCAGGCACATTGGAGGTTATGGTGCTCAGCCGGATGCAGTTGGCGCCGGGAACTGGTTATGCCATCACCACGGTGGTCACTTACCTGATCGTTATCGTGGGAGTCATTGCCTCGCTCAATATTCTTGGGGCGGAGTGGTCGAAGCTGCAATGGTTGGTCGCCGCGCTGGGTGTCGGTCTGGGCTTTGGCCTGCAGGAGATCGTTGCCAACTTCGTGTCGGGCATCATCCTGCTGTTCGAGCGGCCAATCCGGGTCGGAGATACGGTCACCATCGGCGGAATCACCGGTACGGTGTCCCGTATCCGCATTCGGGCCACCACGCTGGTGGACTGGGACCGCAAAGAGCAGATCATCCCCAACAAGACCTTTGTCACCCAGGATCTAACCAACTGGACGTTGACGGACTCGATTACCCGGGTAATCGTGCGGGTTGGGGTAGCGTACGGCTCCGATGTTGATCAGGTGCGGGAGCTGCTGATGGGGGTGGCGACGAGTAACGAACGGGTGGTTGCGGAGCCTGCACCCTCGGTATTTTGTGTGGGGTTGGGCGACAGCAGCATCAACTTTGAGGTCCGGGTATTCGTCCACAGCATGCTCGATATCATGCCGTTATCCCACGAAATCCATGCCACTATCACCCGGGAGCTGGCAAAGGCCGGGATCGAGATTCCGTTCCCGCAACGGGATATCCATATCCGTACCGACGCCGGGAAGTAAGCAATTACGAACCTGGAGTGTCCTGGTCTGCCAGGAATGCTGTGGCAAACTGCCCGAGTTCTTCGGCGACGCGCTGGCGGATGGCGGCACGGTCGCTGGCGGGCAGCTGGTAGCGGGCGGCCAGTTGTTCGAAGTCTTCCTCGTGCAGGGTGACGGTGAGCCGTGGACGGATGCGCTTCCTGCGGTAGGGCAGGTTCAGCACTTTGCGCACCATTGAGGACGTGTTCAGGTCTTGCATGGCAGCGGCAACACGAAAGGCGCGCTGGATGTCGCTGGACAGGTCAAACGCCAGCTGAACCGCTTGTAGCGCTTCAACTTCCTTGGACCATTCTTTCTTGTCGCTCATCTGGGATCTACTTATATAAAGGCCCGAAGGCACGGCGAGTGCCTTCGGGCTGAGGTCAGGTCATCACGGGTGCCTGGGGGGGATCAGGACGGCTGGTCGCCCCTCAGACGGGCGAGGACGTCGTTGACTGAATCCTGCTCGGCATCAATGCCCGCGGCTTTCAGTTTTTCATCCAGGTCCTGTCCGGTGAGTTCCTTCTCCAGCTGCGCACGGGCGCCCTGACGGTCTTCCTCACGGGCCTGACGCTCGCGGATGCGCTCCAGGGTTTCCCGGGCGGTGCTCAGCGACGACTGGTTGCTGTTGATGTTGGTGTCGATCTGGGCGGTGGTGCGCAGCACCCGCTCGTTGGTTTTGACCACCTGCAGTTCGCGGCGGTATTCGGCCAGCTGCTTTTCGGCTTTCTGAACCCGCTCTTTAAGCCCGCGGGTACGTTCCTCAAGCTGGACGCGGGCCTGGGTCAGTTCGACCTTGCGCCGTTCGTGGCCAACAATGCGTTCGGCCACTTCCCGGGCCAGCTCTTCCTGACCGGCGGCCAGCGCTTTACGGGCGTCCTGCTCACGGCTTTCCGCGCTATCGGACTCAGTCTTGATCTGGCGGTTCAGGGAGGCGACTTCGGCCATCAGCGCTGCCAGCTCATTTTTGGCCTGTTTCAGTTCGTGCTCGGAGTCACGAAGTTCCTGTTCAAGGATGCGGCTGCCCTGGCTGTCGACCACAGCTTCACCCAGCTCATTTACGCTGCCCCGCATGGCGGTCATTAGCTTTTTCAGTACGGCTTTCATGTCATCGTCCCCTGATTATTCCAGAAAGTCTTCAAACGTCTGTAACAAGTCGATCGCATTGTCTGCGAGGGTGACCAGTTCCTGCATCACCTCGGTCTGGCTGGAGGTGGGGCTGAGGGATCCGTAGACCACGTAGTGGTTTTCAACTTTGCCCAGGGCACTCAGTGGCATCGGTACGCTGATGCGGAGCATGCTCTCGTGAAGCTCGGGCAGAGCCGAGGTGCGGATTTCGCTCTCCTCGAAAAGATAAACCAGGCACAGAATTTGGGACTCGGTTACCGTAAGGTAGACGGGCGTTTCATCTGCCCCGGAGACCGCGATCTGAAGGACCGGATCGTCTCCGGCGACTGGCATGACATTAAATGTCCTGCCCGCGTGTGTAGCATCTCCCAGTGCAAGGATGAGGGATTGAGTGTCCACAATAAGCTCCTTTTCTAGTGGCTCGGCTGCACCGGTGCCTTGGTGGCCCAGACGTAAACAGGGTCGGCGCCGATTGCAGTGAGTTGACATGTTATGTCATGGGTTCCAGTCTATACCGTAAAACAAAGAGTTTGCAAACTGTCCGTTTGCTGGGGTATAAGACAAAGGCTCGTGACAGAATATGTCAGAAAAATGCAGTGGGTACGAAACTCCCTTCATCTGTCACGGGAGGTTTGATAAAACAGCGTAGTTCAAACCGTGGAAAAGGACTGTTCATGGAAGCATTTCTTGCGATTACCTTCTCATTTCCGACTGTCATCTTCACGGTGTTGCTGGCCGTCGCGGTTATTTATTGGCTGATTTCCCTGTTGGGGCTGGTTGATCTCGACGGTGATGCCGACATGGACATCGACTCGTCTGCTGATGTTGGCGGGTTAATGGTTACCCTGGGTTTGCAGGGCGTACCGTTACCATTGGTTCTGACACTGCTGTTCCTATCCAGCTGGTTACTGGCCTATTTTGCGGACTTGCTGTTCGGCGCCATGTTTGGTGGTGGCTGGGGCCATGTGATGTTTGGTCTGCTGGTGATTCCGGCAGCGTTGTTTGTGGGGCTGCTGGTGACCTCTGTCCTAGTGCGGCCGTTGCGTCCACTGTTCCGCCGAGCCTACAAGCGCCCGATGCAAAAACAGGTGATTGGCACGGCCTGCGTGGTGCTGGCCTTCAATGAAAGCTCCGGCAAAGGTCGGGCGGAAGCCCATCGTGACGGCGCTCACCTGATTCTCCAGATTCGCAGTGATGCACCACTGGCACGTCGTGACCGCGTGGTGCTGGTGGAGTATCTGTCCGATCAACAGGCTTACTGGGTGATCCCGGAAGCCGACTTTCTTTCCGGCTCTGCCGGTTAATTTGCTCAACAACGCAGGAGACACACTAAATGGATTTGTCGTGGATTATGCCGGGCGTGATTGCCGTTGGCGTGCTGGTGATTTCGGTACTGGCCCTACTGTCATTGTTCAAAGCGTTCTACCGTAAGGTGGATCAGGGCCAGGCCCTGATCGTCAACGACATGTCGGTAACGCCGAAAGTCTATTTTACGGGTGCCATGGTCATGCCGGTGATCCACCGTGCGGAGACCATGAAAATTTCCGTGATCACCCTGGAGTTGAACCGCGCGGGTAAAGACGGTCTGATCTGTAAAGACAACCTGCGTGCAGACATTACCGTTGCCTTTTACCTGCGGGTTAACGAAACCGCTGAAGACGTGCTGCGGGTGGCCAAGTCGGTAGGCGTGGGTCGTGCCTCGGATCGGGAGGCGGTCAACGAACTGTTCAATGCCAAATTCAGTGAAGCGCTGAAGACCGTCGGCAAGAAGCTGGATTTCATGCAGCTGTTCGAGGAGCGCCAGCGTTTTCGCGATGCCATCGTTGAGACCATTGGTGAGGACCTGAACGGTTACATCCTGGAAGACGTGGCGATTGATTACCTGGAACAGACGCCGAAGAGCTCCCTGGACCCCAATAACATCCTCGACTCGGAAGGTATCCGTCGGATCACCGAGATCACCGCTCTGCACAATGTAGAGACCAACCGCCTGGAGCGTGACCAGGAGCTGGAAATCCAGCGTAAGAACGTCTCCGCTCGGGAGGCCGCTCTGGAACTGGAACGTACCGAGGCCGATGCCGAGGCCCGTCAGCGTCGTGAGATCGAAACCCTGCAGGCCCGTGAGGCTTCTGAAACCGAGCAGGTTCGTCAGCAGGAGCGTGCCAAGGCGGAAGCGGCCCGCATCAAGACCGATGAGGAAGTGGAAATCGCCGAAGAGAACCGGCTGCGTCAGGTGGAAATGGCCACCAAGGCCCGCGAACGTGCCATCCAGATTGAGGATGTCCGCATTCAGCAGGCTCGCGAGCTGGAAGATGTGAACCGTCAGCGTGCGGTGGAAGTTGAGCGCATCGGTATGGAAAAAGCGCTGGAAGGGGAGCGCAAGGAAATTGCGGTGATCACCAGCGAGCGCATTGCGGTTGAACGCGGTGTTGCCGAAGAAGAAGAGAACATCAAAGACGTGCGTAACCGCTCCGAGGCTGACCGTCTCAAGGTTCAGACCGTGATCTCTGCCGAGGCAGAAGCGGAAGAGCGCAAGCTCAAGGAAGTGAAAGCGGCGGAAGCGGCGTATGAGCGCGCCAAGCTGGAGTCTGACGAGGTCGTGGTTCGGGCCCAGGCGCAACTGGATTCGGCTGAGAAGAAAGCCGCGGCCGATGAAAAACTGGCCCGTGGTCAGCAGGCCCTGGCGGCCTCGAGTGGCCTGGCCCAGGCCCAGGTGAAGGAAGCTCAGGCAACGGCCCAGCGTGCCGAAGGGCTGGTGGCCGCCGAGGTCAAGACCGCCAATGCCAAGGCCGACGAAGAAGCCGGCATGGCGGAAGTTCGGGTACTCGAGCAGCGGCTTGAAACCGAAGCCATGGGTGAAGAGAAACTCGGCCAGGCCAAGGCCCAGGCTCGCGAAGCCATGGCCAAGGCGGAAGCCAGCGGCCTGGTGGAAAAACTCAAGGCCTACGACAACATGTCCGAGGAAGCCCGTCACTTCGAGCAGTTCCGCATGAACCTGGAAGTGCACGAGAAGGAAACCATGGCCACCATCGATGCCCAGCGCATCGGTATGCTGGAGAACGGCAAGGTCATGGCCGCGGCGCTGAAGGATGCCAAGTTCGAGCTGATTGGTGGCGATGGCGACATCTTCGAGAAGTTCGCCAAGGGACTGGGTTACGGCAAGACTGTTCAGGGCGTGCTGGACAAGTCGCCTGCCCTGCAGGCCGCACTGGCGGGCATCACCGACCGTGCCTTCAAGGGCCAGTCGACGGGTTCCACCGAAAACGCCTGATGACCCATGCCGGGAACCGGTGGCGACTGCCCGTCGCCGGTTCCGGTATAGCTGAATGCCCCTCCCGTTATTTTCGTGATTTGTTGCCAGGATGAACCCCATGTCGAAGGACCGCAGTCAACTCGAAAGCATCGTCAAGGAAGGCACTGCCTTTGAAACCATCCAGCGTCGCCTGAAAGATCAGGGGCAGCAGCTCCGCGCGGATGTCGATACCCTGAACAGCGCCCGCTCCGAGGTCTTCGGCGGCGCCGGCATGGGCGTGTTGGGACGAGGTCGGGTACGAACCGAAAACAATGCCATCGCCCGTGACGTCGTGCGCATTGGTAACCAGCTGCTGTTTGGCTTCAACCTGCAGTTGGGCTTGCGTAAGGCTCTGGCCATTGAGGATGTCTTCAGCCTTTACCACCTCAAGGACTCTGAGGAGGGCTTCGAGGTCGGGGAGGCATCGGTCGCAGACAGTTTCCTGGCGGATGAGCGTTTCCGCACCGATTTCCGTGAACTCCAGCAGTACTACAGCCATGCCACCCTGGCTCAGCTGGTGGTGCTCAATGGCATGTTGCTGATGGCCTTCCGTATTGGCGAGAAGCTTAGTGATCAGCGGGTGTTTCGTTGGGAGCTGACGGCCGCTGGTACAGTCAGTCGCTACATCGACAATCGCGGTGAGCGTGATCTGGTGTTCCCAGACCGCTTCAGTTTTGAGTGGCGCTCCGCTGGACGGGACGCCCAGGTGCAGGGGCGGGCGCCGCACCTGAACATTGCCGATACTCTGTTTATCGACAACCTCCGTGGCGACATCACCTTCAAGATTGAGAACAACACCAACACCGGCGAGGGTATCTACTCCGACCCGGTGACGTCGGATTCCCAGTCCCTGGACGATGCCACCTTTGAGTACGCTGACCTCAAGGATGTGATCCTGGTTCGCATCCTGCCCTATGGCGAGGATCATTGGCGCTATTACCTCTACAACCGAAGCACCCGTCAGGTGGAGCGTATTGATGCCCTGGGCGGCTCGGTAGTGACGCTGCCGGAAAACCACGGCCTGATTTTCCCCTCTGGTTATTACCTCACCAGCGGAGAACTGAAAACCTTCGAGGTGCCGGATACGGACCTTCGCTTCAAGCGCATGATCCGTTCGCCCAACGGCGAGGACGTGCTATTTGTGTTCTATGGCGAAGCCGGTGGTGAGGTGGTGCTGTACCGCTACAACCTGATCCGCAAGCAGGCAGACACCCCCATGGTGGGGCATGGTTTCGCGCTGTTCGAGAATGGCCACCTGGCCATCTTCAACGCTGATCGGGAGCCGACGCTGGTTCATCCGCTGCAGGTGTGGAATACCCCGTTTATGTCGGAGAGCTTCCACGCCCGTGACAGTGTCAGGAACGACTCGCTGCTCGGCCGGATCGGCAACCCGGAATTGGTGCGGGGTATTGCCGAGCTCAACACCATTGTGGCGCTGGTCGAGCGGGCCGAAGTGTCCGAGCAGCATTTCACCACACTGATCCGCACCACCGACCGGGTACTGGACCAGTTCTACTGGATTGGTGAGGTCGGCGGTGAGGAAGTGCCCGACTGTGCCCTGACCGAGCGCCTGTCGGAGGTGCGTAAGACCGCCGAGCTGATGCTGGATGAGTATGAAAAGGTCCAGAGTATCCGTGCCCAGACGGCGACGGCGGTGCAGGATACCGCCCGGCAGCAGGCGACCCTGCTGCGGGACCTCAAGCCCGACAGCTGGAAAACGCCCGACGTTTTCGTGGCCCACCTGAAAAAGCTGCGGGATCACCGCGGCCGGGTACGGACCCTGAGGGATCGCCGCTACATCGATGAAGCCCAGATTGGTGAGCTGGAAGCGGAGCTGGACCAGGCTGAGGCCCGGCTCAGTGACCGTACGTTCAAATTCCTGGCCACCCCCGCGGCCCTGGACGGCTATCGTCAGACCCTGGCGCAACTGGCCACACGCTGCGAAGAGGCCGACAACCGCGAAGCGTTGGCCAAGTGCGTGGATGAGTATCGGGAACTGACGGCTGGCCTGGATATGATTCAGGGCATGCTGGCGTCGTTGTCTGGCGATAACGCCAGCCTGGAAACCCAGATCACCGAGAACATTTCCGGTATCTACGCCACCATCAACCAGCAGCGCTCGGAAGCGGAGATTCGCCTGAAGGCCCGCGGCAGCGAAGAAGCCAAGGCCCAGTTTGCCGCCCGTATGCGCCTGTTTGAGCAGAGCCTTGCCAACGGCGTGGGTGCGCTGACGGAGCCTGGCGCCTGCGACGGGCTGATGACCCGGATGCTGGATCAGCTGCAGGAACTGGAGAGCCAGTTCGGCGAGTACGACGAGTTCCTGACCGCTATCCTGGAGCAGCGCGAGACCGCCCACGAGAGCATAGAGGCGCGCCGCCAGCAGCTGCAGGACCAGCGCCAGCGCAGGATCAACACCCTGACCGACGCCGCCAACCGCATTCTCAAGAACGTTAATCGGCGCACCGAGCGCTTCGAAAGCCAGGAGGAGCTGCACGCCTTCTTTGCCTCCGATGCCATGGTGGCCAAGGTCCGCAGTATGGCCGAGGAGCTGCGGGAGCTGGGTGCTAACATGGAGGCGGACGACTGTGAAGGTCGCCTGCGTTCCCAGCGGGATGCCGCCTTGCGCAGTGTCCGTGACCGTGCCGATATTTACGAGGATGGTGGCCAGGTGATTCGCCTGGGGCCTCGTCACCGCTTTTCGGTCAATCACCAGGAAGTGGACCTGACGCTGGTACCCCGGGACGGCAAAGTCATGCTGCACCTGACCGGAACCCAGTTCTACGAAGCCATCGAGGAGCCCGAACTGGAGGCCCTGCGATCCTATTGGGAGCTCAGCCAGCCGTCCGAGTCGGACCAGGTGTATCGCGGTGAATATCTGGCTTACCTGGTGATGGATGAACTGGCCAAGGCTGGAAGCACCCCGGTTAACGTCGCGGACCGGGACGAGCTGATCGATTACATCCGTCGTTTCGCTTCCCCCCGCTATCGGGAAGGGTACGAAAAAGGCATTCACGACCACGATGCGGCGCTGATTGTCGGTACCCTGTGGCCGGCCACCCAGAGTGCCGGACTGCTGCGTTTCAGCCCCCAGGCCAGGGCTTTGGCCATGCTGTTCTGGGCCCGCCACGCCCAGGACGAGTCCAAGGCCCGGACCTTGCGTTCCCGTTGCCTGTCGGCCGGCATCCTCAGCCGGATGATGCATTCACGGGAATTGCTGAGCGCGCTGACGGCGGAGATTGAGCCGGCGCTTCAGGCCTTCGTCAGTGAACACCAGCTGCCGGGGGGCGACAGCACGGTGCGTAATGCGGCCGATTACCTGGTGCTGCAATTGGCGGAAGAGCACGGCGGTTTTGAAACCACCCAGTATGCCTCGGCGTTGGTGGAGGGCTTTGTCGCCGAGATGAAGCGTGAGGGCCACTATAGCCAGTACGAGGAAGCGTTGGTGGTGGTCAGTGACCAGCCTGGTGCCCGCTGGCGGATTACCGGCCATTGGCTGGAAGCCTGGGCCAGCAAGGCCGGACGGGAGCAGGATCGTCACTACCTGCCGGAGGCCATTGCCATCCTTAATGCCGGTGAACGCATCACCACTCATCCCCGCAATGTTGAATTGGCGTTTACCGTGGAGGGCCTGCTGGGCCAGCACCCACGTATCGAGGAGCGGGCGTTCCGGCTGCAGCTTGATGAATTCAATCAGCGCCTGCGCTATCACCAGGAGCAGGTCATCCCGGCCTGGGCCCGGCTCCAGGAAGTTCGCCAGCAGGTTCTGGCGACATGGCGAGATCGCCTGCGTCTGGAGGAGTTCCGGCCGAAGCCGCTGTCGTCCTTCGTTCGCAACAAGCTGATCAGCGAAAGCTACCTGCCACTGATTGGTGACAACCTGGCCAAGCAGATGGGCACGGTGGGTGAAAACCGCCGCACCGACCTGATGGGCCTGCTGATGATGATCTCGCCGCCGGGCTACGGTAAGACGACGCTGATGGAGTATGTCGCCAGCCGCCTGGGTCTAATCTTCATGAAGATCAACTGCCCGAGCCTGGGCCACGATGTCGCTTCGCTGGATCCGGAGAAGGCTCCCCATTCCACCGCCGAGGCCGAGCTGATCAAGCTCAACCTGGCGCTGGAAATGGGCAACAACGTGATGCTGTACCTCGATGATATCCAGCACACCCACCCGGAGTTCCTGCAGAAGTTCATCTCCCTGTGTGACGGCAGCCGCCGCATTGAAGGGGTTTGGCGAGGGCGCACCAAGACCTACGACATGCGTGGCAAACGTTTCTGCGTGGTGATGGCCGGTAACCCCTATACCGAGAGCGGTGATGTCTTCAAGGTGCCGGATATGCTGGCCAACCGTGCCGACATTTACAACCTGGGGGACGTGCTCAGCGGGATGGAGTCGGTGTTTGAGCTGTCCTATGTTGAGAACAGTCTCAGTTCCAATGCCGTCCTGGCCCCCCTCGCCACCCGGGGCATGGATGATTTCTACCGCTTTGCCGACATTGCCGCTGGCCGCGACGTGGCCAGCTCGGAGTTTGATCACGACTACAGTGGCGCCGAGCGGGAAGAGATCGTTGAACTGTTGCGGAAAATGTTCCGGGTCCGCGAGGTCGTACTCAAGGTCAACCAGGCCTACATTGCTTCCAGCGCGCAGGCCGAGGCCTATCGCACCGAGCCGCCTTTCAAACTTCAGGGCAGTTACCGCAACATGAACAAGCTGGCGGAGAAGCTGTCGCCGGTGATGACCGATGCCGAGCTTGATGCCCTGATCGATGACCACTACCTGGGTGAAGCCCAGCTGCTGACCCACGGTGCCGAGGAAAACCTGCTCAAGCTTAAGCAGATGCGGGGCACCCTCAGCGAGGACGAAGGCCAGCGCTGGCAGTCCATCTGTGACGAATTCCGCCGTCGCCAGCAGGCCGGTGGGGATGAAGAAACCGGCATCAAAGTCGTACGCCAGCTGGGCCTGATTGTTGAGGCATTGACTCGGCTCCAGGCGTTGATGCCGGAGGTATCAACAGGGCCGGACGAGCATTCTGAATCGTCGTCACACGCCGACTCCCTGGCGCTGATGGGTGAGCTGGCAACGTCGTTCCGCGATGGTTTCAAGGACATCCGCCTTGAGCCTTCGGTGACCGTCAATGTGGCCAGTCCTGCCGGTCTTGGCGAAGCCTTGCAGGCGTTTGCGGATATCTTTGAGCAGTCGCTGATGCCGCTGGTGGAAACCATGGAAGGCAAGCTGGGGCTCGATCTCAAGACCCATAACGAGATGAGCCGTGTGCTACGGGTGGTTGACGACCTGCGGGAACGGTTGGGTCAACCGACCTGACCGGGACATTCCCGAGGCATCATTGATTGTTCTGCCGCTCGGTAGTTGGCGTTAGGCCAATCGATCTAGCCCCGCTCCGGTTACACTGACTTCTGCCTCAATTGCTGTGCAGGAGTCTCCCTTGAGCTGGCAACAACATACCTCGGCCATTGTTAGCGGTTTTATCGGCGACTGGCTGGAAAATCAGGGCAACCCCTTGGCGGTGCCGATGACCTTCCTGAGTCAGGGGCTGTCGGTACCGGAGGCGCACCCTGCGGTGGCCGTCACCAAACCCCACTCGACCGTCATTGTGCTGGTCCATGGGCTAATGGAGCTGGAGTCGGTTTGGCAGTTCACCGGACAGCCGGATGCCAACTACGGCACTGAAGTGGCCGATGCCCTGGCAGATGGCGCGTCAACCCTGTGCCTTCGCTACAACACTGGACGCCCCATCTATTGCAATGGCCAGGCCTTGGCAGGCCGGATGGAGCGGTTGCTGGGCAACTGGCCGGTGCCGGTGGAGCGACTGATCCTGGTTGGTCACAGTATGGGTGGGCTGGTGATCCGCAGTGCCTGCCACTATGGTGTGTTGGAGAAGCACCAATGGGTATCGTCGTTGCAGGACTGTGTCTACATAGGTTCTCCCCACGACGGCTCCTGGCTGGCCAAGGGCGCGCAGGCTGGTGCGCGGATATTGAATGCGCTGCCAAGAGATTACCTGCGGGTTGCCGGTGAGGTGATTGACCTGCGCAGTGATGGCATCCGCAACCTGACTCGGGGGGACATTCTGGCTGGGGAAGGGGAGCTGGCGGGTTTGGTGCCGGACGTCCGTCATTATGTGGTGTGTGGCTTGCTGGCACGCCAGCGCAATCCGATCAACGCCCTGTTTGGCGATGCCCTGGTCCATGAAGCCAGCGCTCGGGGCGACGCCCAGGGTAGAGAAAGCGAGGGTGGTTGGGCTTTGACCGCCTCCGCAACGTTTGAAGGTGTGGATCATCTCCGGCTGGCCCATCATGGGGCCGTTGCCGAACAACTGGTGGAGTGGTTGGCATGACTGAAAAGACACAGACAGCGCAAGACTGGTGGCTGGGTGTGGGTCACCTGGTGACTCATGGGGTGGCTGAAGGTGCTATCAAGGTGCAACGGGTTCACCTGTCCATTGCCGATGAAACCTTTAATGTCCTGGCCCGGATACCGGTCACCCGGCCAGTGAGTGAGCCGGTCAGGGCGCTGCACCATGGCATTTCCCGCCTGTGCTACGGTACCGCTGCCCAGCTTGCAGGCGCTGCGGCCAAGGTGACTCAGCAGGCGTTGCCCAAGGACTGACATCGCTCTACCGTCCTCTGGCTGGTGCCGCCCTTCAGCTTCTGGGGCGGCGATCCCCTTCCAGAAAGTTCGCCACGAACACCGCCTTGCCATAACGCTCGAAAGACCACTTCAGGGTGTCCGAAAGCACCCGCATGACCTCATCAAACTCGCCGAACACCTGGGTACTCATCCGGTTCGGGTAGACCTCCAGACCAGACGCCTGCAAATGGGCAATCACCTCCTTGATCGGTGGCTTGTAGTCGTCGGTTAGCGGGTAGTAGCTGAGTTGTACAGACAGATACATGGTGTGCCTCCAGGAATATAGGACCGTCGTTTCCATGATGGCCCACAAGTGGGTGGGGTCAACCGGTTTGAAACCATAGCCACCTGATTTCCGAAACCAGTCACTCAACCAGTGAAAACGAGACTGTGTACGCTGAAGTAAAGGCTGGGCTCCCTATAATGGGCGCGCTTTTTAAAATACATGTCCATGGAGGGACATAATGATGAACCGCTATCATTTCGCTAGCGTGGTTTGGCTTATTGCTGTTCTCGT
The DNA here is from genome assembly GCF_900114775.1 of Marinobacter zhejiangensis. Taxonomy (GTDB): domain Bacteria; phylum Pseudomonadota; class Gammaproteobacteria; order Pseudomonadales; family Oleiphilaceae; genus Marinobacter; species Marinobacter zhejiangensis. The sequence goes on along the minus strand of NZ_FOUE01000001.1, from coordinate 373,932 downwards.
CGGCCTTACAGGCTGTGCCCAGAAGCCGCTGCAGGTTGAGCCCAGCCTGGGAGATCAACGTTTATATACGATTCAGCGGCACAGTGAGTTGGAGACAACGAACCTTTTCGGTCGCCCAACTCGTATTCCAGCCTTGCTGACCATGCAGCTGCAAGCGGAGGTTTCTGGCACCGGGCCTGAGGGGGTTACGCTAACCACCTCAAGCATGGCCAGCCGACTGGAAGTGCGGCAAAGGTTGGTCTTTGATTCGGAGCGCACCGATGGCGAGTTAGCCGCGGTTGAGGCTCTGGCGCGGGCGCTCATGACTGGTACGGTTGAGCAGGTGTCCCCTGGCGGGGAGGTCGTGGGCTTTTCCATGGTGGATGAGCCCGCCTGGCAGCAGTTAAGGGAATCGAGGCGGGAGCCGGAGTGGTTGCTGGAAGAGTTCCAGCGTGGAATGAGTCTGTTTGCGGTTTTTAAACCACAGCTGCCTGAGCAGGCATTGGACGTCGGGGCCACCTGGATCTCTGAGGAAACCCGTTTCGGCGGTGCTGTTTTTCCTGCCTTGGAGTACCGAGTTACTCAGGTGCTGGAAGAATCTGTCATCCTCGAATTCACCGGTGTGCCGGGTACTGCCGGTGACGGCAGCCAGGGCTATCTGGAGCTGGAAATTGGCACCGGTTGGCCACGCCGTGCACAAGCCCGTCTCACGATGCTGGTAGAGTCCAAGGGCGAGACAGTCCCAATGACCAGCAGGGTCGCACTGCAGCAGAGTGGGCTGCGTCCGGCCCTCAATCTGGCCGTGACCGACGACTTTCTCCATCGTCTAAAACTGGCAATGGCGCCCATGCCCATCGATATGACCAGTGATCGTGCACGGGGGGTCCTGCCGCCACCAGAGCAGTTTGCAATCGACGATCTGGTCGAGCAGTTCGATCGCTCCCTGTTATGGTTTGACGAACGGAATGACGCCGGCGCACGGGGCTTGAATGCGGACGTGCGATCATCGGCAGACAGGTATGTTGATTACACCGTAGATGCGGTCAGGGCTAAATCTGGCCCTGGTGCTTCTGAGGTCAGTACACTGCAGGTTAATCCGGATTTTGACTTTGCCCTTTTGGCTGGTAGCACTCGTCCATACCCTGTGGTTCGGGTTCCCTTTGTACTTTCTGCGATGACTCCGGAGCTGGCCGCCGATATCCAGGCATTCGAACTGGATGTGACGCTGGCCGTGCCAGGGAATCTGGTCACGGTTTCACTCAAGCCGGATACCCCAATCGTAAGGGTAGAGGAAACGGACCTCGACGTTGTCGTCGAGGAGTGGTCTGCCAACCGAGTTCTCTTGAAGCTGCGCCAGAGTGAGGGATTCCTGCCTTCTGACCCACTGGGTCGGGTCCTATTAATGCCTACGGGTGCCAATGGTGAGCCGTTAGACAGGTTCAATGTTCGTATCAGTCATGACTTGCTGGAGCGGTTCGCAGCGGAATATGTCCCCGGAGAACGCAGGAGTGTGGAAGGTTTTGCTGAGTTTGTGCAGGACCAGCTGATAGCGGTGCCGGTTCAGCAGCGCTATGGCGACCTGGTTGTTGAGCTTTGGGCCGATCAACCGATTGACGCATTGAAGGTATTTTCCTATCCGTATTTGCAGGTCTCGCACACCTTTATCGTTCCCAATGCGTCACGAGCCTTGGCGGGCGGGGCTGTTGTCGGTGAGCGTCATTGGATCGGGCAGTCGCGTCTCGATAGGAGCGCTCCCCCGATGAGTATGGATGAGGTTGTTGCCCGGTTGTTCGAGGACGGTCGGTTGACGGTTGAATTACCCCGGGAGTTTGATCCACGTTGCTCCATATCGGTCGATGGAGAATCTGACTACCAGGGGAATTCGCTGACGTTTAACAGCAGTTATGAGAGGGAAACCGATAAAATCGTCTACGCGCTGACGGCTGGAAACAGAGAGCGCTATTTCCATAATTTTGATGTTGATGTGGTCGCTCGGTGTGCAACTGAGATTGAAACGCTGAAGGGCCCCGTTGATACCTTGGATGGCCTTGAGCAGATTGACCAGCATACCGTTCAGGTTTCTTCGGACGTCTTGCAAGACCTCCAGCGCCTTCGTGGGTTGAAGAATTACGAAGGCATTCCCATCGCGGCATTCAATACGAATGGGGAGTATCTTCAGGCCGTTACAACGGCGGAGGAGCTGATGGGGGCTGATAGCCGTGAACCATTCAATGTCAGGTTCTGGGGACCAATCGCGAACGTGGAATACCCCCGCATCCTTACCGAAAACAGCAACAGCTATCAGGTGTCTTTCCCAGCAAAAGCCCCTGAGTCGATTCAGTAGGGGCTCGAAAACCAGCGCAGGTATGAGCGCCTGCGCTGGATCTTCATTTTTACTGCACGTTCTCCTGTTCACCGAACTTGTCGGCAAACAGTGCTGAGGACAGGTAGCGCTCGGCGGAGTCGGGCAGGATCACCACGATGTTCTTGCCTTTATGCTCGGGCTGCTGGCCAACCCGCACGGCGGCGGCAACGGCAGCACCACAGGAAATACCGGCGAGGATGCCTTCTTCCTGCATCAGGCGGTGCGCCATCTCAATGGCCTCATCGTTGCCGACGGTTTCAACCTGATCCACCAGACTGAGGTCCAGGTTCTTCGGAACAAAGCCTGCGCCAATGCCCTGGATCTTGTGGGGTGCTGGTTTCAGCTCGTCGCCGTTGCGAGCCTGGGTGATGATGGGGGAGTCCACCGGCTCAACCGCCACCGTGGTGATGGCCTTGCCCTCGGTTTGCTTGATGTAGCGGGAAACGCCGGTGAGGGTACCGCCGGTGCCCACGCCGGAGACGAATACATCAACCGCACCGTCGGTGTCATTCCAGATTTCCGGCCCCGTGGTTTTCTCATGGATCTCGGGGTTTGCCGGGTTTTCAAACTGCTGTGGCATGAAGTTGTTGGCCGGATCCTCGGCCACCAGTTCCTCGGCGCGGGCAATGGCGCCGGGCATGCCTTTGGCTGGCTCTGTCAGCACCAGCTCTGCCCCCAGGGCCTTCAACACCTTCCGGCGCTCCAGGCTCATCGACGCCGGCATGGTCAGTTTGAGCTTGTAACCCCGGGCCGCGGCAACGTAGGCCAGGGCAATGCCGGTGTTACCACTGGTGGGCTCGATGATGGTCATACCGGGCTTCAGTACACCGCGCTTTTCAGCATCCCAGATCATGGCAGCACCGATACGGCACTTCACCGAATAGGCGGGGTTGCGACCCTCGATCTTGGCCCAGATGGTGGCGCCGTCGTTCACCCGGTTGAGTTTGATCAACGGGGTGTTGCCAATGGACATTGAATTGTCTTCGTAGATCCGAGCCATGGTGGTCTCCTTGTTTATGGTCGCGGTGTCAGTGTCCCCTGGAGGTGCAGGGGCGAAATGACCTAACTTTAGCGCTTATTGGGTGAATGTCCCAGCGACGTTGGCGCGGGGATTACTGTTGCTGTAGCCAGGCGCCGAGTTGTGCTGCGGACATGGCGCCGCTCTGGCGCGCCACTTCGCGGCCATTGCGGAACAGGATCAGGGTCGGAATGCTGCGAATGGCGAAGCGGGCGGATGTCTGTTGAGCCTGTTCGGTGTTGACCTTGGCGAAGGCGACCTTGCCGGCCCAGGTGCGCGCGGCGGCCTGGAATTCCGGGGCCATGGCCTGGCAGGGACCGCACCAGCTGGCCCAGAAATCCACCAGAACCGGCAGGTCTGACTTGCCGGTGAAGTTCGCAAAACCGGCGTCGGTCAGGTCGGCGATATCGCCACTGGCCAGTGCCTGTTTACAGGCTCCGCAGTTGGGGCGGTCGCCGATCCGCTGCGGCGGCACACGGTTACTCCGCTGGCAATGGGGGCACACAATGTGGGTGGCTTCGGTCATGGCTGATCTCCTTCCGTCAGTTCCTTATTTCTGGGCACGGCCAGGGCCAATATCAAGGGCATGGTGGCGCGATCAGCGCCAGCGGATCAGGCAGCCACCCCGAAAATGGTAACGCCCGGTCTCTTCACCGCGACGTTCATACACCCACCACTGGCCATCCTGCCGTTCCGGATCGCCCAGGATGTAGCGCACCTGGGCTTCGCTCATGCCTTCCTGGATCCGTTTTTGCACCCGAAAGCGGCGCAGGTCGGAGGACTGGATGTAGCCAGCGGGGCAGCCGGTGTTCGCTGAAGAGCGATCTGCCCTGGCGGGTGGTTGGTAAAAGTCGACCTGGGTGCCCTGGTCGAGCCGGCCTCCGGTGCGTACCGGGTCTACCTCAATGGTACGGGCATTGTCCCCGCAGGGCGTATCGCTGAATACAGTGTGGCCCTGAGCCTGGCACTGGTAAATGGTCGCCAGCGCAGTGGGTGTTATGGCCATCATCATGGCAAAGGCCACCGTCGCGGTGGCCCGGGTTTTATGGTGCATCCTGCATCTCCTGCCCAATCCGTGGGCTTGTGTGAAGGGGGATTAGCTGACTTTCCGGCCGGTATAGTCGGAAAAGTCCGGTTTGCCGGGCGTATGCTCGGTATCGGTCATGTAGCGGGACGACAGGATAAACTCGGCACTGGCCCGGTTACAGGCCACCGGGATGTTCCACAGGGCGGCAATACGCAGCAGGGCCTTGATGTCGGGGTCGTGGGGTTGGGGTTCCAGCGGGTCCCAGAAGAACACCAGCAGGTCGATCTCGCCTTCGGCAATCTTGGCGCCGATTTGCTGGTCGCCGCCGAGGGGGCCACTGAGCAGGCAGTGAATGTCGTCCCGCCCCAGGCGCTCGGACAGCAGGCGGCCGGTGGTGCCGGTGGCGTATAATCGCAAGGGGGCAAACTGGTCACTGTTTTTGTAGGCCCAGTCAACCAGGTCCTTTTTCTTGTTATCGTGGGCGACAAGGGCAACAGATTGGACAGCCATGTTGGGTAACGACTCCTGATCGAAGGTTAAAACGCCAGTGTTTCACAACCGCTTCCGCGGTGAAACCGCTAAGGACAGAGAATGACAGCAGACAGCAGCATTGATTGGGCTTCCACAACGGCGGCGGTGTGGCGTCGTCACCGCCAGGGGCTGCGCGCCATCCGCCGGCTGGACCCGGTGCAGTGGCACGAGCTGACCGGGATTGAGCGCCAGCAGGCGGCGCTGGCCCGCAACACCGAGCGCTTCATCAACGGAGAGCCGTCCAACAACGCCCTGCTTTGGGGCGCCCGTGGTACCGGAAAATCGTCTTTGATCAAGGCGCTGCTGAACCGTTATCACGGCGATGGCCTGCGCATCATCGAAGTGGACAAGGATGACCTGGTGAACCTGCCAGAGATCGTCGATGACCTCTGGGATCTCCCGTACCGCTTTGTCATCTTCTCCGACGACCTCTCTTTCGAGACCGGTGAGTCTGCCTATAAGGCGCTGAAGAGTGTCCTGGAAGGCTCATTGGAACTGCCGCCGGAGAACGTTCGTGTTTACGCCACCTCCAACCGTCGCCACCTGATGCCGGAGTACATGGCTGACAATCTCAACAGTCGGGTCCGTGATGGCGAGCTGCACCCGGCCGAGGCGATTGAGGAGCAGGTGTCGCTGGCCGACCGGTTTGGCCTCCAGCTGTCGTTCTACCCGTTTTCTCAGGATGTCTACCTGGCGGCTGTGGATGCCCTGTTTCCAGACGTCGCTGATCGCACCGAGCTGCACCGTCAGGCCATCCGCTTTGCGACCGGGCGCGGCGTGCGCAGTGGCCGCACCGCCCAGCAGTTCTATCGACAGTATTCCGGGCCTGACACCGGCGAATAAAGAGCTGGACCGGGCTATTCCCGCCGCGCCATTTTGATGAAGCGGTGATGGATGGCACGGATGCCAAGGAATACCGTCAGCAGGATAACCGGGATGGCAATGCCCAGGATCAGGGTCTTGTTGAAATGGATGCCGGCGTCGTGGGCGGCGTCCATGGCCAGTTTGAGCAGGCTGACCAGGTAGTAGCTGATGGCCACCACGGAGAAACCTTCCACGGTGTGCTGCATCATCAGCTGGATCTTGGAGCGGCGGTCCATGGAACTGAGCAGCTCCTGGTTCTGGCTCTGGATGGCCAGTTCGACCCGTGTCCGCATCATGTCGGAGGCACGGTCAACACGCCGCGACAGGTCTTCCAGGCGGTCACCGACGGATTCGCAGGTTTTGACCGCCGGGGTCAGCCGCCGGGTCATGAATTCGGTGATGGTCAGGTGTCCGGACAGCTCGTCTTCCCGCAACTCTTCCAGCCGGGTCAGTACCAGGCGGTGATAAGCCCGGGTGGCCGAGAAACGGAAGGTGGAGCGGGCCCGGTAGGCCTCGATGCGGGCGGCGATCTGGGTCAGCTCCGCCAGAATTTCTTTTTCGTCGACGTTCTGGTTTTCTGACAGCGCCTGGGTAATCACCGCGAGCTGCTGATCCATCTCGTTCAGGTTCGGCGTAATCTCCCGCGCCAGCGGCAATGCCAGCAGGGACATCAACCGGTAGGTCTCAATTTCGATAAGACGCTGACTCAAACGTCCTAGCTGGCTGTTGGACAGGCTGCTGTTCAGCACCATGAATCGGCCAAAATCGTCGCTATGGAGTTTGAAGCTGCCCCACACCCGGGCTTTGCCTTCCTGAGGGCTACTGCCCACCAGGCGTTGACCTTCAAACCAGGGGCGAACCATACCCAGGTCGGTGTTGGGGCCGTTCCTGACCGGTTGCAGATCAAGGTGGAACGCCGCCACCACCGTCCCCGCAAGTCGATCCAACCAGCCCTTGGGCAACAGCGAAATCGCCGGGTTGCTGAACGGTTCATGGGGTTCCCTGGGCGCCAGGTCGATGAACGTGTAGGCGGTGAACTCCATGTGCATTTCCCGCCGTACCCTCAGGTTGCCAAACGTGGCCTCAAAACAGCTGGCATCCTGCGCCGGTGCCGTTTCCTCCAGCAGTTCGTGAAGTTCCTGCAGATGGTGGAACTGGGCTTCGCGCTCCTCAGGGGTGGTGAGCAGGGCGATGTGGGTCACCTGGGCCGGGCAGGGCAGAATCTGGAATGGCCGGGAGTGCAGCTCGTTGTAGAGTTCGGCCCTGAGTGGGTGTAGGGCTATGTTGGGTAGCTGTCGGTTCACTGGGAGTTCCTATCAGGAGTAAGACGCGCTCACTCTACAGACCTTAAGGCATCGCCACGTCTGGCTGAAGACGACCAGTGTCGTACGACTTTATGACACCGGTTCTTTCGGGGGGAGCACGTTAGGCGATCGGAAGCGACCTGGCAAGTGCCAACCGGTCGCTACCTGCTCCAATCAGTGGCGTGGCAGTCGTATGGTGAAGGCAACGCCATTGTGTTCATTGCTGGCACGGGCTTCGCCCCGGTGGTGCTCTGCAATCAACCGGACGATTAGGAGGCCCTGCCCGAGGTGTCCTTCCGCCTGACCGGTGCGCAGGGACACGAAGGGGTTGAAGATTTCGCTGGCGAGGTGGTCCGGCAGGGACGACCCTTCGTTAAAGACTGACAGCTCGTAATGGTCGCCCTGATCGCTGACCCGGACTTCAATCAGGCCATCATCCGGGGTGAAATCGCGGGCGTTATCCACCAGTTTGTCGAGCATCTGTACCAGCAGTTCCGGGGAACCGTGCAAGTGACAGCCGGATGCCGGTCCCTGATAGCGGATGCGGTGACCCGGGTCCAGGCTCTGGTAGGCGGCGGAGGCTTGTGCGGCAACTTCAGCGAGGTCGAAGTCTTCGTGCTCGGCGTGATCGAAGCTCTGCTCCAGCCGTGCCGCTTCACTCATGCCCTGAAGGATCTGGCTGAGCCGGTCAGTCGCCTGGCCTACGCGTTCCAGATAGGCCTTCTGGTCGGCATCGGTGTCGGTGTGGGACAGGTTTTCCAGCGATGACCTGACGATCGCCACTGGGGTTTTCAGCTCATGGGAGAGCCGGCGGGAAAAACTTTCCAGGTATTCGGTATAGCCCTGGAGCTTATCGATCATCTGGCGGAACTGGCGGGACAGTTCGCCCAGCTCGTCCTGGGCACGGGCTTCCGGCATGGCAGCAACGATGCGGCCATCGGCATCCACACTGGCGTTAACGGCCCGCTGAAGCCGGGTGATGCGCAGGGACAGCCAGCTGGAATAACCCAGCAGCACCAGCATCAGTACGATCACCAACAGTGTGCTGCGGGCAATCACCGTGCCCAGGGTGCTGCCGGACAAGGTCAGCAGTTGATCCAGGGACTGGGTCAGGATCAGCAGGCGGCCATCCGGCAGCGGCTGGGTAGTCATCAGGGCCGGTCCGTACTCGGTGCGGACCAGGCCGCTGGCAGGTAGCTGGGTCCGTAGCTGGCGGTTATCCTGCATTAGGTAAGCCACCGGCTTGGGCTGGTAAAGCCTGACCAGGGTCCGCAGGCCATTCAGACTGATACGTTCGGCAATGTCCAGCGGGCTGAGGCTGTTGAAGTCCGGTGTGGTATCCGGTGCCGGGGACTGGTTGCGGGCGATCACCCAGCCACTGGGATCCAGTGCCACCGATTGCTGACCGGGGTCGAGATAGTTCGACAGGGCGCTTTCCAGCGGCAAGGAGCGGGTGACCAGCCTTGGCAGGGGGCTGGTGCCGGTGCCGCCGGCGCTGTGGATAACTCCGTGGCTGTCCGGGCGCTCTACGGTGAAACCAAAGCCGCCATTGGCGTCGGGGCGGGGCAGCTGGAGTTCAACCTGGTAACCACTGCCGTGAGCCTGCCACACCCCCCGCACGTGGTAATCGGGCTGTGGCCGCAGGTCGTCGAACCAGCCAAACACCGGGCCAGGGGCCGGGGTACGGATGATTCGCTCATGGCGCTCGCCCTGTTGCTCCCAGGTTAGCCGGAGGTGCTCAAATGGACGCTCCGGTTGGCCAAGGTCGAAATACACCGGGTTGGGGTTGTTGACCCGTAGCAGCAGGAACAGGTGGTCGCCTTTGACGCCCAGCTGCCAGCTGATGGGGTCGCGCCGGACAGTGGGCTGCTCGTCGGCAAAATCTTCCTCATAGCCGGGCCAGTCGTCGCCATAGCCGTCGAGATTGGCGGTTTTATCCAGCCGGTTGGCGTAGAGGGTCGGCGTGTCTGGCCCCGGGGGCATATCGTCGTAGAGCACCGCAGCGGCTGTACCGGCAATACGTTGGGACTGACTGTGCATCTGCTGTAACGCCTGGTGGCGCAGGGCATCGTCCAGCTCCAGTACAAATTGCAGGCCCAGCCAGGGAATCAGCAGGGTCAGTAGGCTGGCGATCAGTAACTGGCGTTTCAGCGACAAGGCTCAGACCTCATGGGCGTTCCAGCGGTAGCCCATGCCATAGGCGGTCTGGATGCCGTCAAAGTCATTGTCGGCGTCCAGGAACTTGCGGCGGATGCGTTTGACGTGCGAGGTCACGGTGTTGGGGTCCAGGTAGGTGTTGGCCGCCGCCATGAGCTGGTCACGGTTGCGTACGTGGCCGGGGTGTTTGACCAGTGAGTGCAGCATCCAGAACTCGGTCACCGTCAGCTCAATGGGCAGACCTTGCCACTCCGCCGTCATGCGGTCCACGTTAAGGCTGAGGCGGCCCCGTTGCAGCAGTTCGTCCGGTTGCTTCAGGGCCTGGGTCCAGGCCTGGGTGCGGCGTAGCAGGGCGGTGATGCGGGCCAGCAGATGGTCCAGGCTCATGTCCTTGGTGACGTAATCGTCGGCCCCCAGGCGCAGACCGTACACCGTGTCCACATCGCTGTCGCGGGCGGTCAGGAAGATAATCGGCAGGGTGGCGGACAATTGACGGAGATCCTGGCACAGCGCGAAGCCGCCATCGGGCTCATCGCCCAGTCCCACATCAATGATCGCCAGATCCGGCAGCTGGGTGCGCAGGGCCTGGAACGCATTGCCCCGGTCCGCATAGGCCGACACGCTGAAACCCCGGCGTTCCAGGGCATCACGGTAGTTTTCACGGATGGCGTGTTCGTCTTCGACAAGGGCGATGTGCTGTTTCATGGCGGGTGTTGGGTCCGGTGACGGTTACTCACTGATTGCCCGTAAGTTTTAACCAACTGGCGGGGGCACACAAGAGGTCATGGCGGATTGCCATAATTCATCAGATTTCGATCCGCTTTGATACCGAATCGGCCACAGGATTGCCGGATCCGGACGTTGAAATGGTAGCCATACCACCCACAACGCAAGGATTCGGACCATGCTGCTCTCCCTCGAGTCGTCCAGACGTACCGGCAACTGTGCTGGAAACCACCGCGACCAGAGCCCCCGCCAACGCACCACTCGCCCGGTGTGCCAACGCCCCTTCCGTCGGCCGCTGCACCGGGGCACGGAAGCCCTGGGTCTCTGGCTGGCAATGGCTCTGCTTCTGTTTGTCCAGCCGCTGTATTCCGAGGCCAGCCCGATGGAGGCGGAAGGCACCGGAGCCTTTCATTTTGTCGGCGAGGATGGTCAATGGCAGGCGCCTGCGACCTTGTTGACCACCGAGTACCAGGTAACGGTCAGTGGCCTGATCGCCGATACCCGCCTGGTCCAGCACTTCGCCAACACCAGCCAGCAATGGCGGGAAGGGGTGTATGTGTTTCCGCTGCCGGACAATGCCAGTGTTTACGGGATGACCATGAAGGCCGGTGAGCGGGTGATCGTCGGTGAAATCCATACCCGTCAGGAGGCTGACCGCCAGTATGAAACCGCCCGCCGCGAAGGGCGTCAGGCTGCGAAGGTGGAGCAGCAGCGTCCCAACCTGTTCACCACCCGACTGGCGAACATCCCGCCCGGGGAAACGGTGTCGGTGGAGCTGCAGTACCAGCAGTCCGTGCGTTATCAGTCGGGAGAGTTTGAGCTTCAACTGCCCACCACACTGACGCCCCGTTACATGCCGGGCGAGCCGCTGGTGGAACGGGAAACGGCCTGGCAGGGCGGCTGGGCAACGCCCACGACGGAGGTGCCGGATGCCGACAAGATCAGCCCGTTCACCGTGCGTGAAGGCGATGTGCCCAGTGGCAGTCACCGGGCACAGGTTCAGCTGACCCTGAATGCCGGTTTGCCGATTGCCACCGTCACCAGCCCAAGCCATGCCGTCAACGCCGTATGGAACGGTGCCGAAGTGTCGGTAACCCCCCAGGAAGGTGACATCCTGATGGATCGGGATCTGATTGTCCGCTGGGCGCCGGTGCGTGGCCAGGAACCCTCGGCAGCCCTGTTTCACCAGAATTGGCAGGGTGAGGATTACCTGTTGGCGATGCTGGTGCCGGGGATGAGCGGACGTCAGTCGCTGCCGCGGGAACTGATCTTTGTCATTGATACCTCCGGTTCGATGGCCGGGGCCTCCATTCGCCAGGCCAAGGCGTCGCTGCTGAAAGGGTTGGATACCCTCAATGCCGGCGATCGCTTTAACGTTATCCAGTTCAACAGTCAGATCGAGACGCTGTTCAGGTTCGCCCGTCCGGCGGATGCCGAAAACCTGGCCAGTGCCCGTCGTTATGTTCAGAGCCTGGAAGCCAACGGAGGTACGGAAATGGCTCCGGCGCTGGATAGGGCTCTGCGCCAGAACCACCGGGAGGCGGAGGGGGAAGAGGCCGGTCGCTACGTCCGCCAGGTGGTGTTCATGACCGACGGCGCCGTCGGTAACGAGCAGGGCCTGTTCCGCCAGATCAGCCAGCAGCTGGGAGACAGCCGTCTGTTCACGGTGGGCATTGGCTCGGCGCCAAACATGCATTTCATGCGGGAAGCGGCCCGGTTCGGTCGAGGCACCTACACTGCCATCAATGACCTGGGGGCTGTGTCGGCACCGCTGGATGAATTGTTCCGGAAAATGGAGTCGCCGGTCATGACGGCAATCCAGACCCGCTGGCCCGATGGGTTCAATGCCAGCGAAGCGCTGCCGCAACGACCGGGTGACCTGTTTCTGGGTGAGCCGATGGTTCAGGTGGTCCGGGGGCGTCTGAACGGCGGCGAACTGGTGGCCAGCGGTCGCCTGCCGGATGGCAGTGAATGGCAGCAGCGGATGGCCCTGGACCATGCGGCTGAAGCCGAAGGATTGCACCGATTCTGGGCGCGCGCACGCATCGACAGTCTGATGGATCAGTCGCTGTCCGGTCAGGTGTCGGAGGATGTGCGTGGCGAAATCACCGGTCTTGGCCTCGCTCATCAGCTGGTAACCCGCTACACCAGTTTTGTGGCAGTGGACAAGACTCCGGTTCGTCCCCTGGATGAAGACCTGGAAACCGAGTCGGTGCCGACCCTGCTGCCGCAGGGCAGTGCGGCGAGCATGTTGAGGTATCCGCAGACCGCCACCTGGTGGCCGCTGTTGACCGCGACCGGTTTGCTTGGACTGATGTTTGCCAGTGCAGTGTTGATGTTGCAGCGGAGGGTGTGGGCATGAAAGTGATGATTGCCATAGCCTTTAGCATCTCGGGCATGATGTTAGCGGTGGGCCTGTGGATACCGGCCAAGGCTCTGCTTGCTCAGGAACTGCTTGAAATGGCGTGGGCGGAAAGTCAGGCGCGGCGGGTGGATACCCGCCCCTGGCCCTGGGCCGACACCTGGCCGGTGGCCCGGTTGGCATTGCCTGAAAACGGTCTGTCCTGGATTGTTCTCAATGGAGTCCATGGCGAAAGCCTGGCCTTTGGCCCGGGACAGGCGACCCCGGCATCGGATGATGTCGGGCCGGTGATGATTGCGGGTCATCGGGATACCCATTTTCGTGCTCTGGAAGCGGTTGAAACCGGCACTCACATTCAGTTGCAACAGCGGGACGGAGACTGGCGGGAATACCAGGTGGTGGATATCCGGGTGGTGGACAGCCGTCGGGAATTCATCGACCTGGCCAATACCCCGCCAGACCGGTTGTTGCTGGTCACCTGTTACCCCTTTGACAGCCTCAACAGTAACGGCCCCCTGCGCTATGTGGTGGAGGCCCGGCGCCAGAAAACGTCGGAACACGCTGTAACGGACACCTGAATGGATTTGGCGTACACTTGTGCGCCTTATCGGTTTTTCAGGTAGTTATGATGGGATTTGTACGTAAATTTCTGGCCTGGCTGACGGTGCCGGTGGTCTGTCTGGTTGGCCTGGTCATTTGCCTGGCGCGCCCCTTCAACCCGAACAATAACCGTGTGCTTGGCCGCTGGCTGGCATACACCGGTCGCTGCATTCTTGGCCTGAAACGGCCGATCGAAGGTCGTGAACTCATTCCCCAGAATCGCCCGACGGTTCTCATCGCCAACCACCAGCACAACGATGACCTCTTTGTCCTGGGTGACCTGCTACCGCCGCGAACCGTGACCGTTGGCAAATCGATCCTGGCCTGGGCCCCATTCTTCGGCCAAGTGTTCTGGCTTGGCGGCAATGTGCTGATTAACCGGTCCAAATCCCATCAGGCGGTCGCCGCCATGCAGGCCACCACCGAAGCCATATCCCGCGAGCACAAAAGCGTCTGGATTTTCCCCGAAGGTACCCGCAGTCACGGCAAGGGACTGGGGCGTTTCAAGAAAGGTGCCTTCCATGCGGCAGTCAGCTCCGGTGCCCCGATTACCATGATCTGCGCCGGTCACTATTCCGGCAAGACTTCCGCAGTCAGTGGCCGCTATGAGGCGGTCAGGGTGCGGGTGCTGCCGGTGCTGGAAACCGCAGGCCTGACAGTGGATGATATCCCTGATCTGATGGAGCGCTGCCGCGCCCAGATGGAAGCGGCCATTGCGGAACTGTCACCAAACTGAGCGGCAACAACAGACACGTAAGGAGAAAGGTATGATGGGACTGATTCTGTTTCTGATCATTGGTGGTGTGGCCGGCTGGCTGGCCGGTTTGATCATGAAGGGGCGGGGCTTTGGCGCCCTTGCCAACATCGGTATCGGCATTGTCGGGTCGGTGATCGGCGGTTTCGTATTTCGGCTTCTGGGCCTGGCGTCCCAGAGCATGATCGGGGAGCTGGTGACGGCCACTGCCGGGGCGGTGCTGTTGCTCTTTATTGTTGGTAAGTTGAAGAAGGCCTGAGCATGATCCTGCCTGTCACCGCTGTTTTTGCCAGCGTTTGTACGCTGCTGCTGATTATCCTGTCGTTCCGGGTAGCGACGTTCCGTATCAAGTATCGAAAGGGACTCGGGGTCAACGACGACCGGGACTTTGAAGTGGCGGTAAGAACCCAGGCGAATCTGGTGGAGTATGCACCGATCACCCTGGTGTTGATGGCCATCGGAGAGCTTAACGGGGTAACCCTGGAATGGATTTATGGCCTGGGCATGACCTTTGTTATTGGTCGCCTGCTGCATGCCTGGGGCATGGTCAATGGACGGGGTGGGGCCCACAAGGCCCGTTTTGTCGGGATTTTGCTAACCTGGCTGGCAATGCTGGCGTTGGCCATCGCCGTCTTGCTCAACGTCTTCCGGTTCAACGCCTGAACCCCAGAACTCCGGGATCCCGGCCCTGAACAGGGGCCGGAAATCTCGGGGCGTGGCCTGTTACTGAGCTTTGGCCATCTGTTCGCTGCGGTATTCCAGTTCCAGCCGGCGATTGGCGGCGTGATCTTCTGGCAGGGCCAGTGGGCGGCTGCTTCCCCAACCGGTCACCTGGATTTGTGATTCCCTCACACCTTCCTCTTTGAGAATCCTGGCCGCGGCCGAGGCCCGCAGGCGGGACAGGAATGTGTTGTACTCTTCCGCGCCAAAATTATCGGTATGGCCGTGAATCTGAACCGTCATTTCCGGGTGTGCCCTCAGGTACACCGCATGTTGACGCAGGATAGACTGGTCGTCTGCGTTCAGTTGTTGCTTGTCAAAGCCGTAATGGAAACGCAGCCGGTGGGGGCGGCGAGGGGCTTCTGCCAGTTCTTCGATCGCTACCAGGGGCTGGGCATCCAGGTAGGCCGCTTTGGCCAGCAATTCCGGGTTGTCCAGTACGAGAACGGTCATGTCGGCTTCCTCACTCAGGTGGTTCACTGGTTCTTGTTGTTGCTCATCACTATTGGCGGTGCCGGATGAAGCAGCAATTGGCGATTGGTCGATATTCGTGTTGATCTTAGGTGGCATTTCCGCCGTGGCACTGCAACCGACCAGACCGCTGACCAGCAGTACGCCCAGGGCTGAACGCCACTGGGGCCGGGCAGATTGAACTCGATTAATGTGAAATTCCTGTGACATTGCGGATGACTCCCGATGACTTGCTGATATGTGTGGCCGCTCACAGCGGCGTCGTCAGGAGCTATTTCAGCGCGAAAAGCAGGCAATGCTGTGGTAAAAAGCAGAGATATTCCGACCGATTATGATGAAATGTGACCACCCATGCTGATTGTTCCCGCCGAAAACACGATTAACTGGAAACGTCCCCCCTGGGTCACCCTGAGCCTGATGCTGGCCTGCTTCCTGGTCTTTGTGTTCTACCAGAGTGATGACGACCGGGTTGCCGAAGAGGTGTTGGAAACGTACCTGGAGTCCGGCCTGCTGGAACTGGAGGCGCCGGTCTACGAGAACTATCTCCAGCGCCAGATCGGCATCGAGAACGCCAGCGAAATGACCGAGCGGCTGGAACTGTTTCAGCTCGCCATGAAGCGCCAGGACGAACTTAGCCAGGCTGGCATGATGGCGTTTGATATTGAGTTTTACCTGTACATGCAGGACAACCAGGAGATCCTGTGGCCGACATCGGAGCGTAAACAGTGGCGTGGGGAACGCGAGCCGATCCATGACCTGATGCTCGAATTGAGTAGCTTTCGTGCCGGTCTGGTGCCGGCCGAGATGGCCCCATCCACGCTGATTACTTACCAGTTCCTTCACGGTGGCTGGGGACACCTGATCGGTAACATGGTGTTCCTGTTCCTGCTGGGCTTCACCGTGGAGAAGGCCCTGGGAGTGGGGCGGTACCTGATCGCCTACCTGCTGTGTGGTGTTGTATCGGGATTGGTATTCAGCGCATTTTCCACGGGCAGCTCAATACCCCTGGTGGGGGCGTCGGGCTCCATCGCCGGATTGATGGGGATGTATGTGGCGATCTACGGCCGTCAGACCATCCGTTTCTTTGGCTTTTTCTGGGTGTACTTCAATTACTTCCGCGCCCCCGCTCTGGCAATGCTGCCGGTCTGGCTGGGCAAGGAAATCTACGATCACTTCTTCGCCGGTGCCACCGGCGTGGCCTACATGGCGCACGCGGGTGGTTTGGTGGCGGGTGCCGGGGTCATCCTGCTGTTGGGGCGGAGCTGGTTCCAGGTCAAGGCTTCCTTCTATGAGCCGGAACCGGAGCAACAGGACCAACGATTCACCACGTCCTACGCCCAGGCCATGGCCAGCCTGGGGCGTATGGATTTCGACCTCGCCAGGCGGCAGTTCGAGGCATTGCGGGAACGTTATCCGGACCGTCTGGTGCTGTTGGAGCACCTTTATCACATCGCCAAGTTGCGACCGGACCTGGTGGCGTACCGGGATCGCACCCGGGAGCTGATGGCGGAAGCCCTGGGGCAGAAGCTCACCGAACGAATGACGGAAGTCTGGCAGGAATACCTCGGCAAGGGCGAAGCCCATCACCCCCTGGCGGCGGAAGACCACAACCGGGTGCTGTTCGCCAGCTTGCGTTCGGACCACCTCAAACAGGCCGAAAAGGCCTTTGAGCGCCTACGGGCAACCGGCGACCCGGTGCTGGTGGCGGAGGCCTGCCAGCTGCTGGCGGACGAGTTCGACAAGCGCCAGATGTCCCCCAAGGCCCGCTACTACAAACAGATCCTTAGCGGCGCGGCACCGGTCTAGTGAGGCCCTAGCGGTTTTCAGTACCGCTAGTCGCTGACGGTAAAGGTCGCCCTTGGGCCTTTCAGTGGCTCGCGATTCGCCACCTGCTGCATAAAGCCATCCACCTGGCTGTGCAGTGGGTGGTTCTGGCAGCGCTTCTTGACGAAGCCGAGGAAGGCCGCCGCTTTTTCCCATTGATCCATCCCGTTCGCCAGGATCTGGGCCGCCAGAATATAGGCGGGCGCCAGTGTGTGGCTGTCCGGGAAGCGCTTGTGGAAGTCTTGCAGCAGCTTCAGGGCCTGTCGGTACTCGCCTTGATGGTAAAGGCAGCGGGCACAACGCTCGGCCAGTTCCGGATCGTCGAGCTGGAGGTTGGGGTTGAGCGGCTCCAGTCGCGCCAGCAGGTCGGCAATACCGGCCCCGTTGTTATGATCCACCAGCCAGCCCAGCAGGGGCACATGGCGCCGATACAGTTCGGCATTGTCGTTGCGGGCGACCAGCAGTTTATAGAGCTGCTCCAGGCGGTGGCTGTTGTCCGGATCTCGCTTGAGGGCGCTGATCAGTGCCGACTGGACCCGGTCGTAGTTGCCGTCCTTGAGATCCATGTCGATGTCCGCGTCCAGGCGCGGAGCTCGGTCACGCTGGGTTGTGTCCTGCTGGCTGCTATCGTCTTGCAGGTCGCTGGCAAAGCCCAGTTCTTCCTGGTACTGGAACAGCAGGTAGCCCAGCATGTGGAACAGGATCAGGGTAAAGGTACTGTTGAGGAAACCGGACACCGGCCCGGCCAACCAGGGTGAGAAGTGTGACAGTGCAAAGTCCTGTGCCGCGCCAGAAGCCAGGGTCAGTAGTACCAGGTAGCCATAGAGCAGGAAGTATGGCCAGCCAATACGGGCAATCAGTCCGGTGAGGTGCAGCGGGTTGACGGCGGCCAGTGCCGATCGCTCCATGGCCAGCACCATCACACTCGCCGGCAGCACCAGGATCACGAATGCCATGGCGATCATCGCCAGCATTGGGCCGCCCAGCATGCCGGCGGACGCGATCAGCGCGCCCATGCCGACAAACACAAGAAGCTGTAGAAACACGATGCCGAATCCATCGCCGGTAAACGCCGTGGCGACCGGCGGCGGTGTCATATGGCCTTCTGCGGTGCGATTGATGACCTCATAGGTGTACTTCAGCAGTGCCATGACCAGCAGCAGGCTCACCACCAGGCCGAAAATATTGGCCGATAATGCCAAGGGAACCAGCGTACAGATCGCAATAACGATCAGCGGGTCGGCGTGGAACGGGTAACGGAAAAACGCGCCAAGCCGGTTCCAGAAGGGTTCAACCTCCGTGGCTGCGCCGAGATAGCGCAGGTTGCGGTTGCATTTTGGGCAAACGCCGCGGCCCCTGTGGGTGTCGGCGTCAGGCATACACCGGCTGCAGTAATGAACCTGGCACTCACTGCAGTGCCATTTGGCGGGGTCGCCTGGGTGGTAGTGGCAGTCGTGTTTCACGGTGCGAGGGGCTGCTCTGTCAGTGGTTGATGAAAACGAGATTGCTGCCATCATCGCAAAAGCCAACGTTTCGCTCCACCGCCAGCGCCGCAAAATTTCTGCAAAGGTGCCGCAAATTTTCGCCTCGAACCGGACGCTGCGACCAGCGAGGGGGCCTGCGATTCTGGGGGCGCAGCCACAGGCCGGGGAGTAGGACAAAGTGACAGTCGTCTCAATCTCAAATGAACGCTATAGTGGGGACCATGACGAATAAACGATTCCTGTCCGGACCCAGGGCCACATAACGCGGGTATTTCCGGCACATCAAAAGAATGAACAGGGAAAACTAAGGGGATCTGAATGCCAAACGGCGGATACCAGGACGTTGTAGCGAAACTGGAGACGCTTAAATCCCAATTCGTTGCTCGTGTAGCTGCTGAATTGGGCCTCTATATCGACCTCATCCGTACTGCCGGGCCGAATGAAGCTGGATTGGCGGCAGTGCGTGAAGGCTATGGCTGGTTGCACCGGCTGGCCGGGTCTGCCGGCACCTTCGGGTTTTCTGCCTTTGGCTTGCAAGCCAGAGAGCTGGAGGAATGCCTGCAAGTGGTGGTCGAAGGGGACAGCGAAGGCCAGCTGGCAAGGTTAGAGCGAGCGCTTGATGCCGACTTTTTCACCCGTCTCGACAGCCTGAAATCGCTGTTGGCGTCTGATGCGGGTGACAGTGCCCTACCGGTCCTGCAGAACGCAGTAACGGAGGTTGCGCCGGAACTGTTGCTGCGGGTAGACCTGATTGAGTCGGACCCGGAGGTGGGTCGGGAACTGGCGGAAAACCTCTCTCGCTATGGTTACGAGGTTGTCGTGTATGACAGCGTTGAGGCGTTTCTGGCGGCGGACCTGGACAGTGGTGTTACCACCGTTATTGCCAACGTCGAGCTGCAGGAAGAGCTGCAGCCAGCGTTCGATCGCCATAAACAGTTGCACCGCAAATTGGTGATTTTTCTGGCGCGAAATGACTCCTTTGATGTGCGTTACCAAGCCGCCGCGACCGGGGCTGGTGGCTTTTTCCCATTGCCGGTGGATGTGCCCGCGCTTGCGGATCGCATTGAACAACTCAGCCAGGAGTGGGAAGAGAGCGCGGGTGGCCGGGTAATGATCGTTGAGGATGACGAGGAACTTGCCGAGCATTACCGGCTGGTACTGGACAACGGTGGCCTGAAGGTAAAAGTTATCACTGAGCCATCCGAGGTGATGTCCGAGTTGGCGGAGTTCCGCCCGGACATTCTGCTGATGGACATCAATATGGCGCCGTATTCCGGGGTTAGCCTGGCACGCATGGTGCGTTTCCAGCCGGAGTGGTTGGGCCTGCCCATCGTCTACCTGTCGTCGGAACACGACCGCGACATGCAGATTTCAGCGGTTGCCCAGGGCGCCGATGATTTTATTGAAAAGCCGATCTCCGACACGCGCCTGGTGTCGGTGGTCAAGGCCCGCTGCACCCGGGCCCGGCAACTGGCCAAGCTGGCGTCACGGGACAGCCTGACCGGGCTGATGAAGCACTCACTGATCAAGCAAGAGTTGGCCAAAGAATTCTCACGCTGCCAGCGTTACGGGCAGGTGGCTGCGGTGGCGATGCTGGACCTGGACCATTTCAAGTCCGTCAATGACACTTACGGTCACGCCACCGGTGACACGGTGATTCGCTCCCTGGCGAACCTGTTGCGCCATCGCTTGCGGAAAAGCGACATTATTGGCCGTTACGGTGGCGAAGAGTTTGTGGTGGTGTTGCCGGATTGCGGTGAAGCCCAGGCCTTGCGGATTCTTCAGGACGTGTGTGACCAGTTCTCGGGGATTGTCTTCTCCAGTCAGGACGTTGAATTCCAGGTTACGTTGAGCGCCGGCATTGCCATGCTGGGTGCCTTTGGAAACGCCGAGGCGGCACTGAACGGGGCCGATGAGGCCATGTACCACCGCAAGAAGCATGGGCGTAACGGCGTTACCCTGTACTCGGAGGTGGCCGGCAACGACGGCGCTCCCGAGGCTGCCTCGCCATGAGAGTGCTGATCCTCGAAGACGATGTGCTGATGGCGGAGCTGCTGGAAACCATTCTGGCAGGGCTATACGCCCGTCTCGACGCCAACATTGTCTCGACCAAGGCGCAGGCACTGGCTGCGCTGGATCAGAATACCTACCAGCTGCTCATTTGCGACTGGAACCTACCGGATGGCTCCGGGTTGGAGGTTGTCCGGGCGATCCGCAAGCAGGACAACAAGCTTCCGGTGCTGATGATTTCCGGGCGTACCGATCGGGAGTCGGTACTGGCGGCGGCCCACTATGGCATCCGCGGATTTATTTCCAAGCCGTTCAAAGTGGAAACGGTACGTGACCGGCTGAAGTCCATCTTCCCACCTGAGTCAGACCTCGAAGCGGCGAACCGGGATCTGGAGCAGATGCTGGCGGATGCCTGTGAGGGGCACTTCCAGCTGCCAACAACGCTGGAAGCGTCAGAGTTGCTGGCGTTACTGGAACGGCCCGAAGCGCTTGATGTCGCCCAATTGACGGAGCGCTGGCGGGATGAAACCGGGCTGACTGCCCGTTTGCTGGATGTGGCCAACCGCAGCAGTTTCCGCCGTACTGGCGAGCCGGTGACGACATTGGCGGGGGCGATCAAGGTTATCGGCACCGAAATGTCGCTGAACCTGGCTCTTGGTCTGGCCCTTGATACCACCCATGCGCTATCGGACAGCCAGCTGCGGGAGCAGGCGGAAGCCCACCAGCGTCAGGGGGAAGCGGTTGGCCGTGAGGCCAGTGCCATGTTCCGTACCCTGGGTCTGGGCAATGGCGTCAACGCCTACACCGCCGGCCTGCTGAGCCGTGTCGGGGAGCTGGTGGTGCTGAGTGTGCTGCAGCAGTTCCTGGATGGCGGTGGCACCCTTGACCGGGACACCATAACCCAGACTCTGGCGGCCTGGTCGCAGCCCTGTGGCAATCGCCAGAAGGTTCAGTGGCGGTTGCCGCTGGATTTGAGGGAGTTGATCGGCGCCATTCATCGTTTGCCCCGTGGCACAAGCCATCGGGAGCGGGTGGTCATGCGGGTTGCGGCGCTGCAGGTTGAGGGCGCCGGAGCGTCCGGTGAATGCCTGAGATTGATGCGCTTTGCGGGTCTGGAGTCCAGAGCAGAGAGCTCTGTTGGAGACAACGGCGAGTAGGTAGGGGAACGCATCCGTGAAAGAGCCTGAGTTGCCAAAGAATGAAGCAGATCGCCTGCGATCGCTGACCGCGACGGGCCTACTGGACACCCCACCTGAGGAACGTTTTGATCGCCTGACCCGGATTGCCCAACGAGTGTTTGGGGTCAAGATCGCTCTGGTGTCCTTGGTGGATCGCAACCGGCAATGGTTCAAGTCCCGGCAGGGGCTGACGGTACAGGAAACCTCCCGGGACGTGTCGTTTTGTGCCCATGCCATCCTGCAGCAAAACCTGTTCGTTGTGGACGATACACTCGACGACGACCGTTTCTTTGATAACCCCCTGGTCACTGATGACCCATGCATCCGATTTTACGCCGGCGCTCCGCTGGTGTCCCCCGATGGGTTTTCGCTGGGTACCTTGTGCATCATTGATGACCTACCCCGGACCTTGTCGCCGGAGCAAAAAATGTTACTTCGGGACTTGGCGGAATGTGTGGAAGAGGAAATACGCCACGGCCAGAGAGAGCGTTATTACCGCAGCCTGGAGCGGCTTTCACTCCTGCACAACGAAAGCCGGGGCAATCCCACCGAATACCTGCGTGATGGCCTGCGCCTTGGCTGCGAGTACCTGAAACTGCCCTATGGCATCATCAGCCACATCCAGGGTGAGGACTACCGGGTGGTGGTCCAGGTATCCCCGCCCGGGACGCTCGAAGATGAGCAAACCTTTGACCTCAGGGACACTTACTGCGCGCTAACCTTGGAGGCGGAGCAGGTTCTTGCCATCGATCACATGGCGGAATCCGCCTACGCCAGTCATCCGTGCTACCGCAAGTTCGGGCTGGAAAGCTACATCGGCATACCGCTGAATGTAGGCGGGCGCCGCTACGGCACCCTGAACTTTTCGTCACCGGATACGCGGCGACCATCAGGGTTCTCCGACTTCGACCACGAGTTCCTTCTCTTGCTGGCCAGCTGGGTATCGTCCTTGCTGGAACGGTGGGAAGTGGAGTCAGTGCTGCAGCGTTATCGCCAGGTCGAACAGGCCGTGGCGCGGGCTCAGGAGTCGTTCATCAATCGGCCACAACATCCCCAGGCGTTCTCCGAACTGTTGGGAGAGGTGCTGCGTTTTACCGAAAGTGCCTATGGTTTTATCGGTGAAATCCTGCACGACGATGACGGTCGCCCCTACATGAAAACCAACACCATCACCAACATCGCCTGGGACGATGCCTCGCATCAGTTCTACGAGGACAATGTTTCCGAAGGGTTGGAATTCCGCAATCTCGACACCCTGTTTGGCGCCGTCATTACCAGTGGCCAGCCAGTGTTGAACAACCGGCTGGAAGGTGACCCCAAAGGTTCTGGAGTCCCTAACGGCCACCCCCCGATTCAGTCGTTCCTGGGCCTGCCCATCCATCACGGCAGCGAGCTCGTGGGCATGATGGGCTTGGCCAATCGCCCCAGTGGCTATCACGATACTCTGGTGAACGACCTGGGCCCGCTCCTGCGAACGGTGGGCCAGCTCATGGAAGCGACCAGAAACCAGCGTCAGCAGCGAGCGGCGGAGGAGGACCTGAAGCGCAGTGAAGCCCGTCTGCGGGGGTTGTTTGAGCTGTCGCCGGTGGGGATTGCGCTGAACGAACTGGACAGTGGTCGCTTCCTGGAAGTGAACGACGCTTACCTGGCCTCTTCCGGTTTTAGCCGTGACGAGTTACTGGCCCTGGATGCCAGGGATGTCACTCCACAGGAGTTTACGGCGGAAGACAAAGTTCAGCGGGAGATTCTGGTAAGCAAAGGCCAGTACGGGCCGTATGAGAAAGAACTGATTCGCAAGGATGGCTCCCGCTATTCGGTGATTATTCACGGCCTGCTGGTGGGTGATGCGTCCGGGCGCCGGCTGATCTGGTCGATCATCGAAGACATTACCGAGCGCAAGCGTCTGGCGCTGATGCAGCGGGAGTTCGTCTCCACCGTCAGCCATGAGTTGCGGACTCCGCTGACCGCTATTTCCGCGGCTCTGATTATGGTCAGTAAAGGGGTAACCGGGGAGCTGTCGCCGCAGACCGACAGTATGGTTCGCCTGGCCCTTCGCAATGCTGGCCGACTCACCGAACTGATCAATGACATTCTGGATATGGAAAAGCTGGTTGCCGGCAAGATGACCATCAGCCTTGAAGAGTGTGCCTTGCTGCCGCTGCTGCGTCAGGTGATTGAAGACAATCATACCTACGCCGAGCGCTTTGGGGTGCACTGTGAGCTGGATGATCAGGCGCCCGAGTGCTGGGTGGCAGTTGACCCAAAACGCCTGACCCAGGTGGTCACCAACCTGCTGTCCAATGCCGTCAAGTTCTCACCCAGCGACGGAGTGGTTCGGGTGACCCTTTCAAGGGATGAGGGCTATGTTCGGGTATCGGTAGTCGACCGGGGCGGTGGTGTTCCGGCGGATTTTCATTCGCGGCTGTTCCGGCCGTTCGCCCAGGCCGACAGTTCGGACTCCCGTCGGGTGGGGGGAACCGGCCTGGGGTTGGCGATCAGCAAGAAATTAATGGATAAAATGAATGGACGCATAGGCTATCGTGACACCGAAGGTGGTGGTGCGACGTTTTACATCGATTTGCCCGAAGTTTCTGAAAACCGGGCGATGACGGGAGGGGTGTGAGTTGGCTTCAGAGCTGAAACGAATCATGTATGTGGAAGATGAACCGGATATTCGCGCAGTGGCGGAACTTGCCCTGGCCGCGGTGGGTGGCTTCGAAGTGGCCCTCTGTGAGTCCGGTGAGGAAGCGCTGGAGCGGGCGGCGACGTTCAAGCCGGAGCTGATTCTGCTCGACGTCATGATGCCGCGTCTGGACGGACCGGAAACCCTGCTGGCATTGCGGGAGCAGCCAGGGCTGGCCGACATCCCGGTGGCGTTTATGACGGCCAAGGTTCAGCCGTCGGAGATCGAAGCCTACAAGGCCCTGGGGGCTATTGAGGTGATCGCCAAGCCGTTTGACCCCATGACGTTGTCGGATCAGGTGCGGGAAATCTGGAATCGCAGCCGAAACTGATGCCGCCCCTTGCCAAAGTCGTGGATTTGGCCAACACTCTCGCACCCTGAACCAATATAGAACTGAGGCGCGCCATGTCATCGAAACTTTCACGGGACGAACTGAAAGCCAAGCTGAACCTCGAAACGTCGCAGATTGGTTGGCACGACCTGCAAACCTATTATGCCCGGGGGCATGTGGTGCGTGTTGCGCCTGAGCTGGATCTGCTGGATGTGGCGACGGAACTGGTGGCCGATAACAAGGCCCAGTTTGATGAGTGGATGACATCAGGGCAGGTGGGCGATGTTGCGCCGGCAACCGCTCAGGCCTGGTACGATCGTAACACCGAGCTGTGGGCTGTGGTGATCGCCCCCTGGGTCCTTGTCCAGGATCGGGATGGCAGCGCAACAAACGCCTCTTGAAGCCTGAGCGGTTCCTGCGCTCAGCTCATCTCTCTATTTAACGCCTGGATTCATTATGTTGACGGATGCCTTGCTGATCCTGGCGCCGCTGTTCCTTGGTTTTGCCATTCCATTGCAGCAGCGGGGCTTGATGACGGCCATTCACTACACCGTAGAAGCGCTGGTGTACTTTATCCTGGCCCTGCTGGGACTGGGTCTTGGTCAGATGGAAGGGCTCTGGAGTCAGTTGGGGGTCATGGCCGGCCAGGTTGCGATCCTGGTGGTGGGGCTGCTCCTGGCCAATATGCTGGGCCTGTGGTTGTGGCACCGTTGGCAGCCGATGCCCGGAGATCGGGGCGAATCCGCGGGCGTGACCAGTTACCGGCGGCTGTTCCTGGCGGCGTTGAAACCGCTGGCGGCGGTGGTGATTGGGCTACTGATCGGCCACTTCCTGTTGCCGGTACTGCCCTGGGTGGAAGATCTGGCTACCTGGGCGCTGATGTTTCTGCTATTGCTGATCGGCACACAGCTTCGTAATGCCGGCCTGTCGCTGCGTCGTCTGCTGATGAATCGCCAGGGCCTGGGTATCGCCCTCAGCCTCATACTCAGTTCCCTGTTGGCGGGGGTGCTGGTTATGCCCCTGCTTGGCCTGCCATGGCACGACACCCTGGCACTGGTATCCGGCTTTGGCTGGTATTCGCTGTCCGGCATTGTGGTGGGGGATGCCTTGGGGCCGGCGTGGGGCGGTGTTGCCTTTCTCAATGATGTGCTGCGGGAAATCATCGCCCTGGCCATCATCCCATTGTTGATTCCACGTCGTCCGGCGATGGCCATTGGCTATGGCGGCGCGACCGCCATGGACTTCACCCTGCCCATTATTCGCAGCAGTGGTGGCCTGGACTGTGTGCCGGTGGCGATTGCGTCGGGCTTCCTGCTGTCGTTTGTGTCGCCGGTGCTGATGGGGCTCTTGCTGTCGCTGGGATGAGACGCCCGGGACGGGCAATGGGTGCCGCCCGGGTCAGGATAGGGCAGGTTTACTGCAGGCGGTAGAACGTGCGGCGACTGTTCTGGTAGGTCTGTCGAACCACGTCGGCCACCTCCAGTGCTTTCACCTCCGCGACTTTTTCAGCCACAAACGGGATGTAAAACGGTGCGTTCTCCTTGCCCCGGTAGGGAACCGGCGTGAGAAACGGCGCATCGGTTTCCAGCAGGATCTGCTCAACCGGGGTCATGCGGATGATGTCACGCACGTTCTCGGCCTTGTTGAACGTGGCGATGCCGTTGAACCCAAGACACCAGCCCTGGTCCAGGGCGTAGCGGGCAAGCCCGGGGCCGGATGTAAAACTGTGGATAACCCCACGCCGTGGCAGTGACTGTTCAAACTCCTGCAAAATGGCAATGGTATCGTCGTCGGCGTCACGGCTATGGATCACCACGGGCAGGTCGGCATCGCATGCCAGTTGCAGCTGGCGCCTGAAGACGTCTCGTTGCACCGCCCGGTCAGCATTGTCGTAGTAGTAATCGAGACCGATTTCGCCCACCGCAACGATTTTGGCGTGACTGCAGTGTTGGCGGATTTCCGCTTCGACATCGTCGGTGTACAGTTCCGCGTCGTGGGGATGAATGCCCTGGGTGCCGTAGATCCACGAAGCAGACTGGGCCAGCTCCCGCACCGGGGCCAGATTGTCCGGTGAAACCGCAATGGTGATCACCCGCTCGACATTGACTCGTTGGGTTTCCGCCAGAATCTCCGCCAGTGGCCGTTCTTTGAGGTAGTCCAGGTGGCAGTGGGTTTCGATGAGCGGGTGCTCAAAGACCGGAATGTCGCGTTTTTTCTTGCTCATGAAAGGCTCGGGTGCTGCTAATCTGAAAAGAACCAGAAGTTTACCACCTTAACCCGCCCGGGCCCCAGCCAACGCACGGGATGGTTTTTGCAGGAGTGAGAACATGGCCGAAGTCCCGTTCAGTCAGCAGTGGCAGTTTGACCCGCTCAGGACCCAGTTATCGGACTATTCCCCTGATCTGGGCGATGGTGCGGAACTGCCGCCGTTGGAGCAAAGCCTGGAACTGATCGGCGAACACCAGCGACGACTCTGGGCAAACCGGGAGCAAGCGCTGCTGCTGGTGGTTCACGGCACCGACGCCAGCGGTAAGGACAGCCTGATTCGTACCCTGGCCACCTATGTTGATCCCGCGGGCTTTCATGCCTGGTCGTTCAGTCGCCCCAATGACACTGAGGCCCGCCACGATTTCCTTTGGCGCACCGTGCCTTTCCTGCCGGAACTCGGGCAGATGGTGGCATTCAACCGCAGCTACCACGAGGCGGTGATGGCCGAACGGCTATGGCCGGTGAGAGAGCCGGAGCATTACGACTGGCCGGCCCGCTACGAAGCGATCCGAAGTTTCGAACGTCACCTGGTTCAGGAAGGAACCACCATCGTAAAAGTGTGGTTGCGTGTGTCTGAAGAGGAACACCGGGAGCGGCTGCTGGCGCGGCTGGACAAGCCCCGCAAACGCTGGAAATTTGCCACCTCCGATATTGACGCCTGGCGCCGCCGTGACGAGTACCATCAGGCCGCCAGCGAGGCGATGCTGGCGACCCATTCTGGCTACGCTCCCTGGTACGTGGTACCGGGCAACCGGAAGCCGGACGCCCGAGCCATCGTTGCCGGCATTCTCGCCGAGCGGCTGCAACTGCTGGCGCCGGAGTACCCCAGCCATGACCCCGAGGTGATCGAGCATTACCGGGAGCTGCTGAGTGAGTCGTAGCCGTAGTGATTGAGGGCGGTCGGGCGTAATCGAGGGTATTCGACCTCTGCCTATAAGTAGGGCTGCTGATGGTGGGCGGAGTGTTGCTGGCCTAGGATCAGGCAAGGATAACTGACAGTGGTTCCTCAGGTTTTCACTCAGGAGAATAGGTTATGCACATAGTGGTGATCGGCGCCGGAGTTGTTGGGGTGACGTCGGCCCATGCCCTGGCCCGACGCGGCCATCGGGTAACGGTGGTGGAGCGGTTAGCAGGGGCCGGTCTTGAGACCAGCTTTGGCAATGCCGGGCAGCGATCCTACGGTGTGGTCTATCCGTGGGCTTCGGCCGCGATGGTCAAGCAGGCGCTGCCGTGGCTGCTCCAGGCCGACGGACCATTGAAAATGCATCTGCCCCCGTCGCCAGCCACCGTGCGTTTCCTGCTGGCTTCCCTGCGCTTTGCCTTTGCTCCAGGGGTGTTCGGGCTGAACAAACGCGCCATGTTGCAGATGGGGGTATTCAGCCGTCAGCGTTTTTCCGAGCTGGAGCGTGATCTGGACCTGGCGTTTGATGGTGGCACCGGTGGTGTGCTGCAGTTGGCCAGCTCGCCGGCGATGATGGCGGAATACCGGGACCTCTCGCCGTTACTGACCGAATTTGGAGTTGCCCACCGTTTGCTGGGGCCCATTGAAGTACGGGAGGCGGAGCCAGGTATGACCGGCGATGGTCCATTGCACGGGGGTATCCAGTACCAGACCGATGGCACCGGCGACTGTCACCTGTTCTCGCAGGCCCTCGCCGCCGCGTGTGAAGAGCAGGGCGTGACGTTCCTGTACCAGCATCAGGTACAACGGCTGCTGTTTGATGCTCATCGAATTCAGGGGGTTGAATTGCGGCAGCCCGATGGTGCCCTGGAAGTGCTGGAAGCGGATGCCTTTGTGGTGTCGGCGGGGTGCTGGTCGCCCGCGCTCGTGGCCGAGCTGGGTGTGAAGCTGCCGATCTACCCGGTCAAGGGCTACTCCCTGACCGCGCCTCTGGTGGACGAAACCCGGGCGCCGGTCTCTACGGTCCATGACGACAATCTCAAAGTGGTATCTACCCGCTTGGGCTCGCGCCTGCGTGCGACCGGGTTTGTCGAGTTAAGTGACTTCCGGCGTGACATTCCTGAGGCGCGCCTGGCGACCATTCGTAAATCGGTGGCGTCCCGCTTCCCCGGATGCGCTGATCTGGAACAGGCGACCAGCTGGACCGGCTTCCGGCCCATGACGCCGGACGGCCCGGCGATCCTTGGCCGCGGTCCGCGGGACAACCTCTATTTCAACACTGGGCACGGTACCTTTGGCTGGACACTGTCCGCGGGCAGCGCCGAACTGTTGGCGCAGGTGGTGGACGGCGAGCCAACGGCGATTCCGCTGGACGCGTTTCGCCCGGATCGTTTCCGGGTTTGAGCCAGGTACCCCCCGATGCCTGACAACAGTGAACTGCTCCAGCGCTGGCAGCGGCTGAACCAGTGGCTGCTGGATCACCAGGGCTTCTGGCAGCCGGTGCCTTTTACCACACCGTCTCCTGACTGGATGGAGGCGTACCCGGAGTTGTCACGCTGGCTGGACCACCTGGATGATCAGGACTGTCAGCGCTATCACGAGGACGTGGACGCGCTGGCGCGGGCGCTGGCCCCGATGTGGCCGGCGATGACCGAACGTGTGTCGTTGCTGGACTGGCCGCACCTGGAAGCCGGAGACGTCAGTCTGCCGGAGCGGCTGGCGGTGGACATGCCCGGCCGCAAACGACAGCAGGCCGGGGCGTTTGCCTCGGCGCTGATTCCGCTGGCGGCGCCAGTACTGGACTGGTGCTGTGGCAAAGGTCATCTGGCGCGCACCTTGTCCAGGCATACCGACTCAATGGTGCAGGGGTTGGAGTGGGATGAGACTCTGGTTGCGGAAGGTAACCGTCTGGCCACCAAGGCCGATATGGCGGTTCACCTGCGCCAGCAGGATGTGATGGAAGCGACGCTGGCGTTTCCGCAAGGGGAGCACGGCGTTGCCCTCCATGCCTGTGGTGAGCTGCATCGACACCTGCTTCGTCAGGGCGTGGCCGGAGGCGCGGCCCGGCTCAGTATTTCTCCCTGCTGTTACCACCTGGGGCTGGACGGCGATTACCCGCCTATGTCCCACCGGGTGGGCGCGGTTGCCGATGTGTGCCGACTGTCCAACCTCAACCTGCGCCTGGTGGTGCAGGAAACCGTGACGGCGCCGGCACGGGTGCGGACGTTGCGGGTGCAGACCGAGGCCTGGCGGCTGGGCTTTGATGCGTTGCAGCGTAGCCTGCGGGGCTGTGACGATTACCTGCCGGTGCCATCTCACCCCACTCGCCTGAACCAGCAGGGGTTTGCAGCGTTCTGTGTCTGGGCGGCGGAACAAAAGGGCCTGTCGCTGCCATCGGGCTGGCAGCCGGAGCACTGGCTGGCCGAAGGTCGGCGGCGCCAACGTCAGGTTCGGCGCCATGAATTGGTCCGCCACCTGTTCCGACGGCCCCTGGAGTTGTGGTTGGTGCTGGATTACGGGCTGTACCTTGAGGAGCAGGGCTATCAGGTTCGGCTCGGCACCTTCTGTCGCCGTGAACTGACACCGCGTAACCTGTTGATTGACGCTCGTCGCCGGGAAACGCAGGTCTAGTCTAGGGCTTGCGGTAGACCACCGATTCGACACAGCCATCGCGGAAGTAGACGTAAGTCAGCTCATAGAGTTTGTCGTAGTAATCGGTGTGGTAAACCCAGGTTTCCTGGGGTACCGGATAGGTCTCTGGGGGTGGCCCGAAAGCTTGCCGGACCTGGTCCCGGGTCATGCCAACCACCACCTGCTCACGAATCAGGTAGGTGCGCAGGTCGGTGGAGTTGATAAACCGGCAGGGGCTGTCTGGGGTATCGGAGGCCTGAGGTTCCTGGGCCGCGAGTGATGGGTCGTCAGCTGCAACCGGTGGGGTCGGTTCTGGGGCGGGCAGGTTATCGTTGAAGCGGCCCCCGATGCGATTGTCACGGATGGTGACGGTTTCCGCATGGTCGCCACAGGGCTGATCGGAAAAACGGACGCCACGGTCATCTTCGCAACGGTAAACCTGGGCATGGCTGGCACTGGCCAGCAGCAGACTGAGCAACAGAAGGCCTGGTTTTACCGACGTTCTCACGACCTTGTCACTCCTTCTTCCGGTACAACAAATAAAGGCGCCATCAGGCGCCTTTATTTGAGTATATACCGCTTTGGTGATTAGCGACGCACCTGGATGCGCGCTTCTACCCGGCGGTTCTCGGCGCGGCCAGCGGCGGTGCCATTGTCGGCGACCGGCTCGGCTTCACCGTAACCCACAGCAGTTACCCGCTCGGCTTCTACGCCCAGGTTTTCGGTCAGGCGACGAGCCACAGATTCGGCACGACGCTGGGACAGGGCCTGGTTGTAGTCGGCGTTACCTGCACTATCGGTGTGACCAGCGATCTCAACGATGGTTTCCGGGTTCTCGTTCATGAAGGTTGCAACGCGCTGGATCTGGGCATCGTAGCTGCCACCGATTTCGGCGCTGTTGGTCGGGAACTGAACCTCAATCTCGAAGGTTTCGATGGTTTCGGCGATGCCTTCACAACCTTTGGCGTCCACTTCAGCGCCAGCGGCAGTATTCGGACATTCGTCCTTGCTATCGACAACACCGTCGTTGTCGCCGTCAGTCTCACAACCTTTGGCATCGACGTTGGCACCGGCTGGGGTGGCTGGGCACTGGTCAGCGCTGTTGGCGACGCCGTCACGGTCGTTATCCAGCTCGCAGCCCATGCTGTCTACGGCAGCACCGGCGGGTGTGCTCGGGCACTGATCCTGGTTGTCTTCAACACCATCGTTGTCAGAATCCATCACCACCGGAGCCGGCTCGGATTTGCTGGAAGCCTTGCCAAAGGCCAGGCTGAAGCCCAGTGACACCTGGGTGTCGAAGGTGCTTTCGTCAATGCCGTGGAATTCTCTCAGGTCGCCGCGCAGCGATACCATCTCGGTGACGTTGTAGCGAACACCACCACCAACGTTGACACGGGTCTCTTCGTGATTTGTGCCAGGGGAGTGGGTCAATTCGTCACCAAAGTCGGCATGGCCGGCACCTACTGCCAAGTACGGGTTCCACGCTTTTTCGGGAGCGGCGAAGTAATACAGGCCGTCGAGGCGGAGTTCCTCAAAGTCGCTGTTGCCAGCAGTGTACTTGCGGTCGGCATTGGCGCGGGAGTAAAGAGCCTCTACCGCCCAGTGGGGCGCGAAACGGTACTCAAGACCAAAACCGAAGGTTCCGGTTTCGCTCAGGTCGCGCTTGTCGTCGAAGTACTGATAGGCGGCAAACGGGTTGAGATAGATATAGTCCTTGTCTTCAGCCAGGGTCGGGGTGCTGATGGCTGCGGCAACGACCGCGATTGCAAGTGGACGCATGCTGGGCATGGTTAACCTCCTGTTAGTGAGTTTCATTCGTCATCCGAGCG
Organism: Marinobacter zhejiangensis; assembly: GCF_900114775.1. Lineage (GTDB taxonomy): Bacteria > Pseudomonadota > Gammaproteobacteria > Pseudomonadales > Oleiphilaceae > Marinobacter > Marinobacter zhejiangensis. The sequence continues at coordinate 341,915 of NZ_FOUE01000001.1, read as the reverse complement.
CGCTCGCTCGTCGTGGCGGCGCACTTTCTTATAGTCAATGGCGTGTAAAGCTCTCCTTCGGCAGGGAACTTATGCGATTTCAGAGTCTTTGCCTAGCCCCGGAAAGGACGTATTTAACACCGAAAAGGTTCAGTTTTTGACGATAGGGTGTTGCGAATGGCCTGAAGAGACATGCTTGGAGCCCTCAGGATTCCGCTTCCCAGGTCAGTCAGAGCGGCCCTGCTGAGGCAGGGAAAAATAAAGGTGAGCGCTCTTTTTGCTGAAATTGAGCTGCTCTCCGCTGTCAAAGCGGACCTCAAACGCGCTTTCGTCTTCGTTGACCACCGCTCCGGGGCCGAAGATCACATGGTGCAGCCGTGGCTGGGCCCACAGCGGGCCGCCGTGACTCTCAGTGGCCTCTGTGACCTTGCTGCTCAGGGAAACCCCGGCGTCGCGGGCATAGCGTTCGCTGATGGGGGTAATCGGAATGTCCAGGCAGAGCTGGCTGCCGTTGCCGGCATCCTGGTCGCGCTGGTCGAGCCAGTGTCCGAACTGGTCGGACAAGGCAAAACACAGCTCTGGAACAAAGCGGCTGGGCCCCTGGTCACCCTCCAGGTGGGGGGTATGTCCCAGGGGACGGGTAATCAGGTGAAGCTGTTGGCGGCAGCGGGTCATGGCTACATACAGCAGCCGCCGCTCGCTTTCCACCAGGGCCCTGAGGTCATCGGTCTGGCGTGGACTGTAAGGCAGGTACTTTTCCTGCAGGCCGGGAACGATCACCTGTGGCCATTCCAAACCTTTGGTTCGGTGGATTGTCGACAGCAGCACGCCGGACTGCTGATCACGCTGGCTGGCCTGGTTCCGCAACGCCTGCAGGTGTGCCAGAGCCCGGGCGGCGTCGACATCAAGCCCAGCCAGGTACAGCAGGAAACCGTGGATGGTATCGATACGCTCGTCGGCGGTTTCGTGGGTCAGCGCGAGGCTGCGAATGCCTTCGTACAGTTCGGTACCCTCGGCGTAGCGGCGCACCAGTTGAGCGGCCTGGCCCTGGAAACCATCGAGTTTGACCAGGGTTTCCCCTAGGGTTTTCAGCTTACGGGCTGCCATGGGCGGCAGGGCGTTGAAATCGAGGTCAAGCAGCCGGCGCCCCCAGTCCGAACCAAACTGGCTAAGCATCTGTGCCAGCTGGTCCAGCTCGGCTTCCTTCAGACCGACATGGGGAAAACGCAACAGCTGGCGGGCAATAGCAAGGCGGTCGAGATCAGGTAGCTGTGCCAGGGGGCCGGCCACGACCATCAGCAATCCGGTGATGGCTTCGACCTCACGGCTGAACAACGCGCCCTTGCCGGCATCGATACGGTAGGGCACCTGGCGCGCCAGCAGTTGCAGCTCAATGGCAACACTCTGGCTCCAGACCCGGAACAGGATGGCGGTTTGTGCCAGTGATTCTGCCGACTGACCGGTTACCAGCCTCAACACCACGTCACTGTCGTTGCCGTGCTCATGGAGTGAGACGGTGGTGGCCGGGGTGCTGGGGTGGGCGTGGCAAAGGACGTCTTTGCGGCCCCGGTTGTGGTGGATCAGGTGGTTGGCCAGCAGTGCCACCCGATGCCCATAGCGGAAGCTGTAACTGAGGGTCTGTTCCAGCGGGCTGTCGAACTCCTGGCTGAAGCGGCTGAGGATGAACTCCGGGCGGGCGCCGCGAAACTCGTAGATGGTCTGGTCCGGATCGCCGACCACGGTGACCCGGGCTCGCTCCCCGGCGACGTAACGCAGCAGCAGGTGCTGGATCTCGTTGGTGTCCTGGTATTCATCCACCAGGATCAGGTCCATCTTGTTGGCGACCAGCTTCTGCAGCGCCGGCGTCTGGTGAATCGCCAGCACCGGTTCATACAGCATGTCGGCATAGCTGATTCGGCTGTGACGCTTGCGCCATTGCTCGAAACTATGGAACAGCTCGATCAGATAACGATGTTTGTCGGTGTAGCCGAGCTCCTCGAAAACCACGTCCACCGGCGACAGGGTGGTTTTAACGAGGTCGATGAAGCTGACGGCGGTTTCGACATAGTCCTTCTTGTTACGGCGGATCTCGTCAGCCAGTTCTGAAGGTGCGAGTTCACGGGTAAGCCGCCAGACCTGGAAGTTGATTTCCTGGTCGGTGAGGATGGCTTCGGAAAACGCCGGCAGGGCGCCCTCCTGGATGAACCGACGATAAAGCCGGAGCCCCATAGCGTGGTAGGTGCGGATCTCCGGGAGCGCGAGACCGGTATCCTGGGTAACCTCACGGAGCTTGCGCTCGAAATCGACCCGGGCGCTGCGGTTGAACATCAGCACCAGCAAACGGTTTGGGTCGTGGCCCTGCTCCAGCAGGTAGCGGATGCGCCAGGCCAGGGTGGAGGTTTTGCCGCTGCCAGCCACGGCGGTAATCACCACATGCTCGTAAGGGGCGGTGATGATGGCGCGTTGTTCGTCGGTGAGATAGTCGGGAAGGTGCTCGGGCATGGCGGCTATTGTAGTCCGCAACTGGCGCCGGTGTAAGACGTCCACCATAATAGCCGCGCATGACTTTTGTGGGCGCTGGGCGCGTTACTTGAACACGGTGGGGAGATGACAATGGCGGTGGTAATGGATGAATCGGTCAATGTGCTGGGGGAAGTTCTTGAGCCCTGTGGCAACGATCCGTTAACCGGGTTCTACCGTGACAGCTGTTGCAACACCGGACCCGATGACCTCGGCTTGCACTCCGTGTGCACGGTCATGACCGATGAGTTCCTGGCGTTCTCCAAAGCCCGTGGCAATGATCTGAGCACGCCGGTGCCGGCGTTTGGATTTCCCGGGTTGCAAGCGGGGGACACCTGGTGCCTGTGTGCGAGCCGTTGGCTGGAGGCACTGGATGCTGACTGTGCACCCAGGGTGCGGCTGCGGGCAACCCATCTGGCGACCCTGGACGTCTGCAACCTGGATGACCTGAAACGCTACGCCATTGACCTCAACTGATGACTGACGCATCCGCGCAAGCGGCCTGGGGGCAGTTCCAGCGCCAGCTCAGGCAGCTTGGCCAGCGCCGTCTGGTGTTGCTGGAAGGTGAGCGACAGAATTCTATTGCCTGGTTGCGCACGGTGTTACCGGCGTTGGCTGGCGATACCCGGCTGTGGATCGGCGCGGAACTGCCTGAGCCGGCACTGGATTTGGTCCCGGTGTCGGCCAACCGGGCGCGCCAGTGGTTGGGGCGTGAAACCGATGTGCTGGTGTGGGATGGCTGGGCAGGTAATCCGCCGGATGGCCTGGCGGCGTTCAGCGGTACCCTGAATGCGGGTGGGCTCTGGTTCTGGCTGGTGCCGCCCCTGGCCCAGTGGGGCCGGTTTGCTGATCCTGACTATGAGCGCACCGGGCTGGGGGAGGCTTCGGATCACCCGTTTGCCCGCCGGCTGGCGAAACTCCTGGGGGCCAATAGCACGGTCATCCGCATCGATTCCGACAGCCGGCAAGGCACGGTTCTGCCAGAACTGGGTGAGCCCGCTGAGGCTACCGGCGGCTTTACCCCGGGGGCCAGCGCTGAACAACGGCAGTTGGTCAGTGCGATCGTTCGCACCGGTCAGGGGCGGCGGCGACGCCCGCTGGTTATAACCGCTGATCGCGGGCGGGGTAAATCCGCCGCCTTGGGACTGGCGGCGATTGAGTTGCTGCAGGCCGGCCGCCAGCAGGTGGTGGTCACGGCGCCGTCGCCCGAGGCCGTGGCAACCCTGATGCGTCATGCCCGTGAGGCGGCTGGTGACCTTGCCGAGGCCGGGCACGGGGAACATGAACTGGTATTGCGGAGCGGCAGCTCGCTGCGGTTCTGGGCACTGGATGAACTGTTGCGGCAGCGCCCAACAGCGGAAGTGGTGCTGGTGGACGAGGCCGCTGCGATTCCCGCCAATCAGCTGCGGGAGATTCTGCTGGGTTGGCCCCGTTGTGTGTTTGCCAGCACCATTCATGGGTATGAAGGGGCCGGGCGAGGCTTTTCGATCCGTTTTCGCTCGGTGCTGGATCAGCATACGCCGCAGTGGCAGGCCTTCACGCTGGCGACGCCCATTCGCTGGGCCGCCGGTGACCCGCTGGAGCAACTGACCGCTGACCTGTTCCTGCTGGACGCCTCTTCGAGCGATGCCCCATGTCCAGGTGATTGGCAGCTGGAGCGCTGGGACCCGGCGGAAGCGACGGAAACCGAATTGGCCCAGGCCTTTGGGTTATTGGTGGACGCGCACTACCGGACCACCCCGGGAGATTTGCGCCAGTGGCTGGATGACCCCCAGGCGGTGAGCTGGCGGGTTACCTGCGCAGGGCGCCCGGTGGCAGTGCTTTGGGCCAGTGCAGAGGGCGGGTTGACGGAGGCATTGGCGGAAGCGGTCGCGATGGGGCGCCGTCGGGTCCGGGGGCATCTGTTGCCGCAATCGTTGGCCAGTCACAGCGGCTTTGCTGACGCGGCCCGGTTGCGGGTGCTGCGGGTGGTACGTGTGGCGGTTCGTGACGACTGTCGCCGCCAGGGGCTGGGACAAAAGCTGGTGCGCGCAGCGGAAGACTACGCCCGCGAGGTGGGGCTGGATGCCATTGGCACCAGTTATGGTGCCAGTGACGATCTGCTGACGTTCTGGCAAAACTGCGGACTGCCCCTGGTGAGGCTGGGCGTACACCGTGAGGCCAGTAGTGGTGAATATACCGTACAGCGCCTGCGGGGCTTGACCGAGACGGGCCGCGATCTTGAGCATCGGATCAGTCAGCGTTTCGCCGAGCATTGGCCGGTCCTGGTGCCAACGGTGTGGCCGGAACTGGCGTCTTCCCTTGTGCTGACAGTGACCGCCCAGTTGCCACCGGGGGGCGATCTGTCTGTCCAGGACCGGGCTGACTTGCTTGCCTTTGCCGAGGGCTTTCGTGGCTTCGAGCTGACACTGCCAGTACTGAAACGGTTCAGCGGGTGCGCGGGGGTTGTCGGGTGCATGGCTCAGAATCCGTCAGCCCAGCTGTGGAGTCGTGCCGTACTACAGGGCTGGAGCTGGCGCCGCTTACAGGTAGCCGGCGACTGCCGGGGGCGAAAGGAAGGGGAGCAACAGTTGCGGGTCTTGGTCAAGGAAACCTTGGAACTTGTGAACCGCTCGATTTAATTGTCGTTGCTAACGGATCAGAATGCGCCAGGAGCCCGAAGAGGCTTTCAAGGAATAATAACAACGCACGCCTTCTGAAACCTATCGACAGAGACGCTTACACCATGCCGGCTAAAGGATATGCCATCGGTTTCCTCGCTTTCTTTGTTCTCGCTATCGGGCTTGTCAGTCAAACCGGCTGTAGCAGCCAGCCCGCGCCTGCCAATCTGACCCACGGTGCCGCTTCGGTGGCAGACACGCCCCTCATGGCAGCAGTCGCCAGCAGCGATCAGGGCCAGGTGCAAAGCCTGGTGGAGCAGGGCGCGGCGATAAATACTCTGACTGAACACGGCACGCCGCTGGCGCTGGCGGTAGCCCGGGGCGATCGTGAGATTGCCTGGTACCTGCTCAGTCGCGGAGCGGCGGTGGATCTAGCGGGTAGTGATGGCTTCACACCGCTGATGAGGGCAGCCGGTGCCGGAGACCGAAGGATGGTGCAGCTGCTGCTTTCCGCCGGCGCCGATGTCAATGCGCAAGCGGATGACGGCACCACGCCGGTGCTGGGAGCGGCCCGTGCCGGCCAGTTGTCGGTGGTGAAGGTGTTGCTGGCGGCGGGGGGTAATGTCAATGTCAGTCAGGACGGGCGCTCGCTGCTGATGCACCTGGTCGCTGCCGGAGATTTGCTGACGGCGGAAGTGGTGTTGGCCGCCGGCGCAGACGTCAACTATCGGGCGCCGAACGGCACCACCGCCCTGGACCTGGCGCGGGCTAGCCATAACGACGACCTGCAGATGCTGCTGCTTCAGGCCGGAGCCGAGAGCTGACCGGGGTCAGCGCTGCTCAATGGGTGAATTGTCCGGCGTCCAGTCTGGAATGAAGTGGGCGTCGATCACTTCCCGGGGCACTGCTTCAACGCGGCTGTAGGTCCAGGCTGGTGTCTGGTCCCGGTCAATCATGAGGGCTCTTACACCTTCCCGCAGGTCAGGGCGCCGGGTGCACTCCAGTGCCATGGCCAGTTCCATTTCAAAGATATCTTTCAGTGCCATCTGTTGACCCCGTTTGAGCTGCTCTGATACCAGGCAGGCGGTGACCGGGCAGCCGGCGCGAAGGTTACTGATGCAGCTTTGCCACCAGTCGTTGCCTTCCGGGTGAGACAGCAGGCGACCGACCACTTCCTGGAGTGAGCCACGACGGCACAGATGGGCGATGGTCTGCTCGCAGCTCGCCAATTCACTGGTGGGGAGTTGTTCCGGGGCCGGAACATCCAGTTGATTCAGCAGTCGGTAGAGCCGGTTATCATCGGCAGCGACCGAGCCGGTCCAGCTCTGGCTCTGAAGCTGGTCAAGGAAAGCGGCCTTGCCATCCTGATGCACGGCCATGTCGGCCAGCCCGACCCGCAGGGCATCGCTGGCATTCAGACGGGCGCCGGTGAGCCCGAGGAACAGGCCCAGGCCCGCCGGCAAGCGGTTGAGAAACCAGCTGGCACCGACATCCGGGAACAGACCGATGGTGATTTCCGGCATGGCCATAATCAGGTCCGGGGTTACCAGACGGTAGCGACAGGCCGAGAGCAGCCCCATCCCGCCACCCATGACTACACGCTGAGCCCAGCCAATCACCGGTTTTGGAAAACGGTGGAGGTGGTACAGCAGCTGGTATTCCTTACTGAAGAAGCGTCGGGGGGCTTCCGGGTCGGCCTGGCCGGTCATACTTTGGTACAGCGTAACAATGTCCCCTCCAGCGCAGAAGGCACGGTCACCGGCGGCGTCCACCACCACCAGGCAAATCCGGTCGTCATCCTGCCACCGATCCAGGGCTGCCTGCATGGCGTCGATCATGTCTTCGCTGAGGGCATTGAGGGACGCCTGGGAATCCAGGGTGATCTGGCCGATCACCCCTTGCTGGCAGGCAAGCTCGTGTACCTGAATGGGCATGCTGAAGGTCTCCGGGGTGTAGGTGCACCCATGGTTGTTGTCGTTTGGGAATGTCCGCAGTGTGCCACACTCTGGCCCTGGAATGGACGCTTGCCCTGGCCTGCTTGTGCCAAAGTCGTATCTTGACCTATCGCATTTGAGCGGGGCAGGGGCTATGTTATAACTCCGCCCGCCAAGGGCTTGATTCGACAATGGTTCGGTTGTCCGTTGGCCGGTCAATAATTAATGAGAGGGAAAGTCCATGAACCTGAAGAATGTAACGGTTGCCGGAGTGTTTGCCCTGGCTGCAGCGATGCCCGCAGTGAGTGCGGCGGGTGATGCCGACGCCGTTCTGGCCAAGGCAGCAGTCTGCGCGGCCTGCCATGGCCAGAACGGCGTAGCCATGATTCCAATGTATCCGAACCTGGCTGGCCAGAACGAAACCTACCTGGTCAACGCCCTGAACGCTTACCGTGCCAAAGAGCGTAATGGTGGTAACGCGGTCATCATGCAGGCTCAGGCCGCGGCCCTGAGTGATGATGACATCGCCAACCTGGCGGCCTACTACGCCAGCCTGCCTGCCGGCGGTTGATGCGGATTGAAGCAGCCCTCACCGGGCTGCTTCGTCACTCAGGCTGCCGCGCCGCGCACGATCCGGTAGCTCGGTGAGTAGGCAATAGCGCCCGGAAGTTTCATCCGGTTCTGCTTAACAAACGCTTCCAGCATCTCCTCCAGCGGTGCCAGCAACTCAGGGTCTCCCGCAATTTCAAACGGCCCCTTCTGCTGAATCTGGCGAATTCCCTGTTCTTTGACGTTTCCGGCAACAATGCCACTGAAGGCCTTCCGCAGGTTGGCGGCAATCAGGTGGACCGGCTGTTCCCGGTGCAGTGCCAGTGCCCGCATGGATTCGTGTGTGGGTTCAAACGGCATCTGGAAAACCGGATCAATATTCAGCATCCAGTTGAAGTAGTACGCGTCCTGCATGGCGCGACGGAACGCGATTACCTCTTCGATCCCGCTTTTCATGGTTTGTGCGACCCGGATCGGGTCGTCGATGATGATTTCATACTTGCTGGCGGCTTCTTCGCCCAGCGCCTTGCGAATGAAACGGTCGATCATCTCGAAGTATTCGGCATTCTCCTGACGGCCGGTGAACACAACCGGGAACGGCAGGTTGCGATTGTCCGGGTGCAACAGGATGCCCAGCAGGTAGAGGATTTCTTCGGCGGTACCTACGCCACCAGGGAAGACGATGACCCCATGCCCAGTGCGGACAAACGCTTCCAGGCGTTTTTCAATGTCAGGCATGATCACCAGTTCATTGACGATGGGGTTGGGGGCTTCGGCGCCGATGATCGCAGGCTCGGTAATGCCGATGTAGCGGCCATCTTTTACCCGTTGCTTGGCGTGGCCGATGGTGGCCCCTTTCATCGGCCCTTTCATGGCGCCCGGGCCGCAACCGGTGCAGATGCTGAGGCCCCGCAGGCCGAGTTCGTGGCCAACCACTTTACTGTAATCGTATTCGTCGCGATTAATGGAGTGGCCACCCCAGCATACGATGGTATCTGGCTGGCGGCCGGCCTGCAGGACGCCAGCGTTACGGAGGATGTGGAAGATGAGGTTGGTAATGTCCTCCGGATCGTCGCGGCGGAAGCCCTCGGCGGTCAGTGGAATGGAGCTGGTGTAAAGAATATCCCGCAGCACTGAGAACAGGTGCTCCCGGTTGGCCCGGAGCATTTGCCCATCGACAAAGGCGTGGGCGGGGGCGTTGATCAGCTCCAGCTTGAGCCCCCGCGGCTGGGGGATCAGGCGCACATCAAAATCGGCGTGGCTTTCCATCAGCGCCTTACAGTCGTCGGTTTCGATGCCGGTGTTCAGGACCGCCAGGGCGCACTGGCGAAAGAGTCGATACAGGCCGCCTTCACTCGTATCCTTGAGCAGATCTACCTCGTGTTTGGAAAGTACTTCGAGGCTGCCTTCCGGGGAAACGAGTGCATTGATTCGGGTTTCGTTCATAGATCATCCTTTTTGGAGCGGGCAAACAGCTTCCCGTACAGCTTAACCTTAGCCCATTTCACTCGTGCGTCGCGACCACGCAATTTTGTGGCGGTTGCCGATCGGGTTAAACTATGGAGACGCCGGGACGAGGTCCCGATAACGCCTTAACCACCCGCCAGTCAGTCTACAGTCGGTTTCCACTATGAAATTCCAGATCCGTCCGGCCTCCGAAGTGGCCATCAAAAGTAAGCCCGTCCGCCAGCAGCAAATGCGTCAGTTGCGTCAGAACATTCGCAAGATCCTGATCCGCCTGGACCCGGATATCAGCGTGGAAGGCGCCTGGGACCGGGTTACGGTGGATGTGCCCGATGGCCGTGGCCTGACCGGGCAGGTGGTGGATGAGCTGGTTCGCATACCGGGTATTTCAACCATCCAGGAAGTGGCGGTGTACCCGCTGGTTTCGATGGACGACGTGGCAGAGAAAGCGGTGGCTGCGTTTGCCGCCAGCCTGGCGGGCAAGACCTTTGTGGTGCGGGCGAAGCGCCTGGGGGACCATAGTTTTACCTCCATCGAACTGGAGCGCTTTGTCGGTGGCGCCTTGCTGCAAGCCTCGGAAGCCAAAGGTGTGAGCCTGAAGACTCCCGACATCACCGTGCGGATTGAGGTGCGCCAGGGTGATTTTCTGGTTGCGCTGCGGCGACATCGGGGAGCGGGTGGCTACCCTATGGGGAGTATTGAGTCGGTGATGACCCTGATTTCCGGCGGGTACGATTCCTCGGTGGCAGCCTACCTGATGATGCGTCGGGGCCTGCGAACCCACTTCCTGTTCTTCAACCTCGGGGGCACCGCCCATGAAGTCGGGGTCAAGCAGGTGGTGCATTACATCTGGCAGCGTTATGGCTCCTCCCACCATGCCAAGTTTATCTCGGTGCCGTTTGACGCCGTGGTCGCCGAGATCATGACTTCGGTAAATCATCGTCACTGGGGCGTGGTACTCAAACGTGAGATGCTGCGTGCGGCATCCGCCATTGCCGATGAAAACAACACCATGGGGCTGGTGATGGGCGATGCGGTGGCGCAGGTGTCCAGCCAGACGCTGGCCAACCTCAATGTGGTCGACCGTGCTTGTGATCAGGTGGTGTTACGGCCGCTGATCTCCATGGACAAGGAGAACATCATTAAGATCGCCAGGGATATCGGCACCGAACCCTTTGCCCGTACCATGCCGGAATATTGCGGCGTGATTTCGCAGAAGCCCGCTACCCGCGCCAAGCTTGATCGGGTTCTCCATGATGAAGAGCAGATGAACCCGGCGGTCCTGCAGCAGGCCATCGACAGTCGCACCGAAACCCCGGTGGCGAGCCTGATGGACACCATGACCACGCCCGAGGAGGTCGAGCTGGTGCCGACCCCCGGTGTCGGCGATGTCATCATCGACGTCCGACACCCGTCCGAAAGCGAGCAGTCGCCGCTGACGCTGACCAACAACGAAGTGCTGCACATTCCGTTCTATGAACTGAACCAGAAAATCGCTGAGCTGCCCGCGGATCGCCAGTACCTGTTGTACTGCGACCGGGGCTCCATGAGTCGCATGCACGCCGGTCACCTCAAGGCCGAGGGCTATGGCAACGTCAAGGTCTACACTCCTGGGCGCTGATCGCCTGGCCCGGTGGTTGGCTTTACAAGCGCTGGAGCGGGTATCAAGATGAGGTGAGTGCCTGGCCTGTTCCGGACCGGCACGCCCCATTTGCCGATAGGACGAGGTCGAGATGATTGTGTCACCCCTGTTGCAGCATGTTTCCGGTTACATTGACGGTGAGTGGCAGGACGCGGGGGAGGGGCCGACCTTTGATGTCCATAATCCCGCCAACGGCGAGACCCTGGCGTCGGTGGCGGCGATGGGTGCCAGCGAGGTTATGGCAGCGATCAGTTCCGCGTGCTCGGCGCTGAAGCTGGCGCAGCCTTACCCGCTGGAGATCCGAAAGCAGTGGCTTGAGGAAATCCGCGAGGCGCTGCTGACCCACCGCGACGAGCTCGCCCGTATCCTGTGCTCCGAACACGGCAAACCGCTGGCGGAAGCCCGTGGTGAAGTGGATTACGCGGCCGGATTTTTCGATTATTGTGCCGCCCACATCACGGCGCTGGCCCCTGATGTGCTGGCTGAGCGGCCCCGGGGCTGCTCCTGGACCGTTCACTATCGGCCCATTGGTGTTGTCGGCCTGATCACCCCCTGGAATTTCCCCCTTGGCATGATTGCCAAGAAACTGTCAGCGGCGTTGGCCGCTGGCTGCCCCTCGGTGATCAAACCAGCCAGCGAAACCCCGCTCACCATGATTGCCCTGTTTAGCCTGTTGGATGAATACACCAGTCTGCCACCGGGCATGGTCAACCTGGTGATGGGCCCCGCCAGCGTGATCGGCAAGGTGCTGTGTGACAGCCCGGACGTGCCGATGCTGTCATTTACCGGCTCGACCGAAGTGGGGCGGCGCTTGCTGGTGGAGACCGCGCCACAGGTCAAGAAGCTGTCGCTGGAGCTGGGGGGGAACGCCCCCTTTATTGTCTTTGATGATGCTGACCTTGAGGCTGCCGTCGATCACCTGATGGCCAACAAGTTTCGTGGCGGTGGCCAAACCTGCGTTTGTGCCAACCGGGTCTACGTTCAGCGGGGCGCCCTGGCGCGATTCGAAGCCCTGCTGGCGGAGCGGGTCAATGCGCTGACGGTGGGTGATGGTATGGCGGACGGTGTCGATATCGGACCGCTGATCAACCAGGCGGGTTTCGACAAGGTGCGCCGCCATGTCAGTGACGCCCTTGCCAAGGGCGGCACCCTGGTAGCGGGCCCTGACCCCGTCACGCTGGACAACGCCGGGCTGTTCTATCCGCCGACGGTGGTGTCGGGTGTGACTGCGGAGATGGACTGTGTCCGTGAAGAAACCTTTGGACCGTTTGTGCCCCTGGCAGCCTTTGATGGTGAGCAGGAAGTAGTGGCGCTGGGCAACGACACCGAATTCGGCTTGGCGGCGTATGTCTTTACCCGGGACCCGGAGCGGGCCCAGCGGGTGGCGGCCTGTCTGCGGTTTGGCCATGTCGGCTGGAACACCGGCACCGGTCCGACACCGGAAGCGCCGTTCGGCGGCATGAAAGCCTCCGGGATTGGCCGCGAAGGTGGCGTTGAGGGACTGTTTGAGTTCGTGGAGCCGCAAACCATTCCACGGGGGGACTGAGTCCCCCGGTAATCCTCACCGGAAACCAAAGAATTCTCCTGCTATAATCCCGGACCTGTTCATTTAACCAGTAACGGGTCTTGTCTTATGGATGTCTCCCACATTATCGATTCCCTCAACGACGCCCAGCGTGAGGCGGTGACCGCCCAGAACGATCATCTGCTGGTGCTGGCGGGAGCGGGCAGTGGTAAGACCCGGGTGCTGGTTCACCGGATTGCGTGGTTGATGCAGGTGGATGGCGTGCCGCCCACTGGAATCCTGGCGGTCACCTTTACCAACAAGGCGGCCAAAGAGATGCGTTACCGCATCGAGCAGATGATGCAGATCCCGGCGCGAGGGTTGTGGTTCGGTACGTTTCACGGCATTGCCCACCGCCTGCTGCGCGCCCACTGGCAGGACGCCGGGTTGCCGGAGAACTTCCAGGTCCTCGACAGCGACGACCAGTTGCGGCTGGTGAAACGGGTGATGCGGGAGCAGCAGATCGATGAAACCCGCTGGCCGCCCAAGCAGGTGCAGTGGTTTATCAACGGTCAGAAAGACGAAGGCCTGCGGGCGGGCTACATCCAGGTCAATCCCGGTGACCATTTCACCGAGACCATGGTGAAGGTCTACCAGCAATACGAATCCCTGTGCCAGCAGGGTGGCATGGTGGACTTTGGCGAGCTGCTGCTGCGCTCCCATGAGCTTTGGCTGAATCGGCCGGAGCTGCTGACCCATTACCAGCGCCGCTTCCAGCACATTCTGGTGGACGAGTTCCAGGACACCAATACCATCCAGTACGCCTGGCTCCAGGTGTTGGCTGGCCACCGGGTGCCGATGACCATCGTCGGCGACGATGACCAGTCCATCTACGGCTGGCGGGGCGCCAAGATCGAGAATATCCAGCAGTTCCAGCGGGACTTTCCCAATGCCCGGCTGGTGCGGCTGGAACAGAATTACCGCTCCACCAAAGTGATCCTCAAGGCCGCTAACTCGGTCATCGCCAACAACCAGGACCGGCTCGGCAAGGAGCTCTGGACCGACGGCGCCGAAGGGGAACCCATCAGCCTTTATGCCGCGTTCAACGAGCAGGATGAGGCCAACTACATTGCCGACAGTATTGAAAGCTGGGTGAATGAGGGCAACCTGCGTCGCGAGTGCGCCATTCTCTACCGCTCCAACGCCCAGTCCCGGGTGCTGGAAGAGGCGCTGATGCGACAGGGGATTCCTTATCGAGTCTATGGTGGACTGCGCTTCTACGATCGACAGGAAATCCGTAATGCCCTGGCGTACCTGCGGCTGGTGCATTACCGCCGGGACGACGCCGCTTTCGAACGGGTAGTCAATGTGCCGCCGCGGGGGATCGGCGCCAAGAGCCTGGCCGACCTGCGCAGTTATGCAGGTGAGGTGGGTATTTCCCTGTGGGAGGCCAGCGAGCGGATGTTGCAGGCGGGGCAGGTCAAGGGGCGAGCCAAGACCGGTTTGCAGGCCTTTATCGACATCATCGAGTCGCTGGCAGACAAGGCCGAGCATGCCACCCTGCAAGGTCTGATGAAACAGACCATTGAGGACAGCGGCCTCAAGGACTACCACGCCAACGAAAAGGGTGAAAAAGCCCAGGCCCGTATTGAAAACCTTGAGGAACTGGTCAACGCCCTCTCGGACTACGAAGTGGAAGACGGCGTTGATCCGCTGGCGGAGTTCATCGCCCAGGCCGCGCTGGATGCTGGTGAGGCCCAGGCGGAAGCCCATGAAGACAGCGTCCAGCTGATGACCCTCCACTCCGCCAAGGGCCTGGAGTTTCCGCAGGTGTTTCTGGCTGGGGTGGAGGAGGGCCTGTTCCCCCACAGCATGTCAGTGGAAGAGCCTGGGCGGATGGAAGAGGAGCGCCGTCTGGCCTATGTCGGCATTACCCGGGCGATGAAGAAGTTGGTGCTTACTTACGCTGAATCGCGGCGTATCTACGGCCAGGAAAAGTTCCATGCCCTGTCCCGGTTTGTCCGGGAGATTCCTGCCGATTGTCTGCAGGAAGTGCGCTTGCGTAACACGGTCAGCCGTCCGGCGATGGTGGCGCGTCCCAACGAGGGGCTCTTCGCCAGCGAGTCCAGCGCCCAAGCCGGATTCAGCCTCGGTCAGCGGGTTCGTCACCCGAAATTTGGCGAAGGTGTGGTGATGAACTGTGAGGGTACCGGGCATCATACCCGCATCCAGGTCAATTTCGATGAAGGCGCCAAATGGCTGGTGCTGGCCTATGCGCCGCTGGAGGCGTGTTAGCGGTCTGGTAGTGTGCGATGGAGAGCGTAACCAAGCGTTCGATGGGCCGTCTTCCCTGACTGGCCCGGCGGACAGGTCGGGTTATTGCTCCGGCACTTCCCGGATGCGCCCCTGCTCATCAATCGCAACAAACACGAAGAGTGCTTCGGTCACTTTGCGGGGGCGCTTGGCGGTACGGTCCAGGGTCCAGACCTCCACGTTGATCTTCATGGAGCTACGACCAATGTCCACCAGCTCGCAATAGCAACTGACCGGTGAGCCTACCCGCAGCGGAGACAGGAACTCCATGCGGTCAACAGCTACGGTGGCAGTGCGCCCCTGGGATACGCGTCCGGCAATGGTTGCCGCCGCCAGATCCATTTGCTTGATCAGCCAGCCAGCGTAGACATCGCCGTTGGCATTGGTATCCCCAGGCAGTGGCACCACCTGAATGGTAAGTTCGCCGCGGGGGCGGGGTTTGTCATCGTCTAGTGTCGTCATCATGAGCCACCTGTTGTGATTCTTATTGAGTTCAAGAAAGCCAAAAGCAGCATGTTAACCGCGGTGGGAGGCGCTGCAAATGAAATTGACTTTAAATCGCGCCATTTCCAATCCTTAAACATGTCTGTAATATTTCAAAAGCTGTAACAAAGTTGTCATAGAGGCTGCGTATTCTCCACTCATCGGCTCACCCATGCCGTTAGTCTGTGGATCGGATAAGCCGCCAATTTTCTTAAAAAAGGCGCGATCTGATCCCATCAGCTCACCAAAAGCAGCTTAATAAGCTCAAAGTGATGGAGACGTAACGTGATCAAACTGAAAACAGCTTTTGCCAGCCTGGCGGTTGCCGGCACCCTGGCTGCGGTTTCAACTCCGACCCTGGCCCGCGACACCATCAACATTGTTGGTTCTTCCACTGTTTACCCGTTCGCGACTGTGGTTGCTGAGCACTTTGGCCGCGACACCGATTTCCCGACTCCGAAGCTGGAGTCCACAGGTTCCGGCGGTGGTCTGAAGCTGTTCTGTGCCGGTATCGGTACCCAGCACCCTGACATCACCAACGCTTCCCGCCGTATGAAGGCGAGCGAGTTTGAACTGTGCCAGACTAATGGCGTAGAAGAGATCGTTGAAGTTCAGATCGGCAGCGACGGTATCGTTCTGGCCAGCTCCCAAGAAGCTGAAAACCTGAACGTATCCCTGCAGCAGCTGTTCCTGGCCCTGGCCAAGGAAGTTCCGAACCCGAACGGCAGCGAAGAGCTGGTTGCCAACCCGTACAACAACTGGAGCGACATCGACGCGAGCCTGCCGAACACGGCGATTCGTGTAATGGGACCTCCTCCGACGTCCGGTACTCGTGACGCGTTCAACGAGCTGGCTCTGGAAGGCGGCTGTAAGACTTTCTCCTGGATCAAAGCCATCAAGGACGAAGACAAGAACGCCTATAAGGCCATCTGTCACAGCGTTCGTGAAGACGGTGCTTTCGTTGAAGCTGGTGAGAACGACAACCTGATCGTTCAGAAGCTGACCGCTGACCACTCTGCCTACGGCATCTTCGGCTACAGCTTCCTGGAAGAGAACTCCGGTACTCTGCAGGCCGCTACCGTTGCTGGCTTTGAGCCGACCATGGACAACATCAGTGCTGGCGACTACCCGCTTGCCCGCTCCCTGTGGTTCTACGTGAAGAAGGCTCACGTGGGTGTGGTTCCGGGTATTGCTGAGTACGTTGCCGAGTTCGCCAGCGAAGGCGCCTGGGGCGACAACGGTTACCTGGCAGACGTAGGCCTGATCCCGCTGGATCGTGCTGACCGCATGGCTGCTGCTGAGCGTGCCGCTGCCCTGGAAACTATGACTGGTGACGAGCTGTAAGTCAGCGGGTCATTGTCGAAAGTGGTAACGAAAAGTGCGGGGCCTGTACCCGCACTTTTCGTGTTTAAAAGGCCTGTTTGTCAGTGTCGATTGGCACTGGAAACCGGCTTTCAATAGCAGATACAGAGAGAAACCATGCAACCGGCGAATCTACTTCCACTTATTGTGGTGCTGGTCATTATCGCCTTTGTCCTGGGGTACGCACGGTCACGCGCCCTGGCGGCACCGCTCGGCGGTATCAAGCACCTGAAATCGCTACCTTTCTACTACGCTGCCCGGGCAGCCATGTGGTGTGGATTGCCGGCCCTGTTGGTGCTGGCCTGCTGGCTCGGTTTTGAAGGCAAGGTTATCCAGACCCTGGTGGTTGGCAGTCTGCCAGCCGAACTGCAGCCGGATTCGGCGGGTAAAGCCAGCCTGGTGCTGTCTCAGATCACCAACGTCGCATCCGGAGCCTTGTCAGCGGATTTCGTCCCGCCGGCCATTGTCGAAGCGTCCACCCGGTTGACCAACCTGCAGCAGAGCAGCCAGTTGATGATGACCTTGCTGGTGGTCTGTATCGCGGTTCTCGGTGGTTTCCTGGCCTGGCTGCGCATCGCGCCTCACGTGAATGCCCGGGTTAAATTTGAAACCACCCTGCGCAGAATTTTCTTTGCCTGTGCTGGTCTGGCGATCCTGACCACCGTGGGTATTGTGTTTTCGGTTATTTTCGAGACCGTTCGCTTCTTCGGCAAAGTGCCGATGACTGAGTTCCTGTTTGGTACCTCCTGGAGTCCACAAACTGCGATCCGGGCTGACCAGGTGGGGTCTGAAGGGGCGTTCGGAATGATCCCTCTGTTTGTGGGAACCCTGCTGATCTCGGCCATTGCCATGGTGGTGGCGGTACCGGTTGGCCTGATGTCGGCCATTTACCTCGCCGAATACGCCAGCCCGCGGATGCGCGGCATCGTCAAGCCGCTGCTGGAAATGCTGGCGGGTGTGCCGACGGTGGTTTACGGCTTTTTCGCCGCGCTGACGGTGGCGCCATTCATCTCAGGACTGGCGGCGGCATTGGGGCTGCAGGCGTCTGCGGAAAGTGCGCTGGCGGCGGGCCTGGTGATGGGCGTAATGATTATTCCGTTTGTGTCGTCCCTGTCGGATGATGTGATTAATGCCGTTCCCCAATCCCTGAGGGACGGCTCTCTCGCACTGGGCGCAACCCAGTCCGAGACTGTGAAAAAAGTCATCTTCCCGGCGGCGCTGCCCGGCATCATGGGTGGAATTCTGCTGGCGGTTTCGCGGGCCATCGGCGAGACCATGATTGTGGTCATGGCCGCAGGTCTTGCCGCGAACCTTACTGCCAACCCTCTGGATTCGGTGACTACCGTAACGGTCCAGATTGTCACCTTGCTGGTGGGCGATCAGGAGTTTGACAGCGCCAAGACCCTGGCGGCGTTTGCCCTCGGTATGCTGCTGTTCATCGTCACCCTGGCGCTGAACATCCTCGCTCTCCATGTTGTTAGAAAATATCGGGAACAGTATGACTAACTCAACTTCGCAGGCGGAAATTGTCCGCCAGTCGCTGAAGCGACGTTACCGTAAGGAAAGGCGTTTCCGGGCCTATGGTATAACGGCCATTGCGTTGGCCATCACTGCCCTGGTGGTGCTGTTCAGCGACATCATCAGCAAAGGCCATACTGGCTTTCTCAAGACGACTGTGACCCTGGAGGTGACTTTCGATCCTGAGATCATGTACCTGGAGGACGCCACCGATCCTGCCCAGATTCGTAATGCGGATTACCTGGCGCCCCTAATGGCGGCCCTGAAGCGGGAGTTTCCGGAGGTCTCCGGCCGCAGTGGGGAACGGGCTCTGAAAGGGCTGCTCAACAGCTATTCCTCCAGTGAAGTGAAGGACCTGGTGGTGGCTAATCCGGCGGTCATGGGTACCACGCAGACACTGACCTTTGTGGCCAGCGATGACGTCGATGTATTCGTCAAACACCGTGATGACAGCAGCTACTCGCTCAAACTGACCGAGGAACAGCAGGCGTGGACGCTGGCCCTGATGGAGCGTGGGGTGATCGACACCTCGTTCAACGATGTGTTCTTCACCCATGGTGACAGCCGCGACCCCGGCCATGCCGGTGTCCTGGGTGCCATTGTCGGGTCTTTGCTGACCATGGCGGTAACCCTGTTGTTGTCATTCCCCATTGGTGTTGCGGCGGCGATCTATCTGGAGGAATTTGCTCCCCAGAATCGTCTGACCGACTTCATTGAGGTCAACATCAACAACCTGGCGGCGGTTCCCTCGATCATCTTTGGTCTGCTGGGCCTGGCGATCTTTATCAACCTGTTCGGTATGCCTCGCTCGGTACCGGTGGTGGGTGGTCTGGTGCTCATGCTGATGACCCTGCCGACCATCATCATTTCCAGCCGCGCAGCCATCAAGAGTGTGCCGCCGTCCATTCGCGAAGCGGCGGAAGGCATTGGCGCCTCCAAGATGCAGGTGGTTTTGCACCATGTCTTGCCACTGGCGATGCCCGGCATGCTCACCGGTTCGATTATCGGTATGGCGCAGGCTCTGGGTGAAACGGCCCCGCTGCTGCTCATTGGTATGGTGGCCTTTATTGTTGATGTCCCGGACGGCTTCTTCAGTTCGGCGACGGTCTTGCCGGTCCAGATTTTCCTGTGGGCGGGTAGCCCGGAACTGGGCTTTATTGAACGCGCGTCGGCAGCCATTATGGTGCTGTTGACCTTCCTGATCAGTATGAACGCATTGGCCATCTGGCTCCGTAAACGTCTTGAGCGCCGGTGGTAAGGAGAATCCCATGAGTACTTTGAATACCAGCATTACCACTGATACGGCCCAGCGCGAAACAACGACACAGGACGCCGTGTCCATGGCGAAGGAAAAACCGGCGGAAGCGGCGATTGAATACGGCAAGACGGTGGGTACCCCGTTTGCCGACGACGCCAAGTTCTGTCTGCGGGATGTTGAAGTGTTCTACGGCGATACCCAGGCAATCAAGGGCATCAGCCTCGACATTGCCCGCAACGAGGTTATTGCCTTTATCGGTCCGTCAGGCTGCGGTAAGTCAACATTCCTGCGCTGTCTGAACCGGATGAACGACAGTATTGATATCTGTCGTGTGAAAGGGCGCCTGGAACTGGATGGCCAGGACCTCTACGATCCCAAGCGCGATGTGGTGGAATTGCGGGCTCGGGTGGGCATGGTTTTCCAGAAGCCCAACCCGTTCCCGAAATCAATCTACGATAACGTTGCCTACGGCCCACGTATCCATGGTCTGGCGAATCGCAAGTCGGAACTGGATGACATCGTTGAAGACAGCCTGCGCAAGGCTGGCTTGTGGAACGAGGTCAAGGATCGCCTGGATGCACCGGCAACCGGTATGTCTGGTGGTCAGCAGCAGCGTCTGTGTATCGCCCGTACCATTGCGGTAAGCCCGGAAGTGGTGCTGATGGACGAGCCCTGCTCGGCGCTGGATCCGATCGCGACCGCCAAGGTGGAAGAGCTGATCGCGGAGTTGTCACAGAGCTACACCATCATCATCGTAACCCACTCCATGCAGCAGGCGGCCCGGGTATCGCACCGTACCGCTTACTTCCACCTGGGGCACCTGGTTGAAGTCAACGACACCGACAAGGTGTTCACGGCGCCAGAGCATGAGTTGACTGAATCTTACATCACCGGCCGTTTCGGCTGATTGTCGCTGCGACGGATTGATCAGGAGAAGAAAGAGCTATGCCTACACAACAGGATGATGTTTACGGTGATCACATTTCCAATCAGTTCAACGAAGAACTGGCGGAGCTGAAAACCGAGTTTCTGAAAATGGGTGGATTGGTCGAGCAGCAGCTGATGGACGCAGTCCAGGCGCTGATCGAAAACGACAGCCAGCTGGCGGAAGATGTCCGTGCCCGTGACAAAGCGGTGGACCGAATGGAAGTGGCCATCGACGAGGAAGCGACCCGGGTTATTGCCCGTCGCCAGCCGACTGCCCGCGACCTGCGCCTGGTGGTTTCGGTGATCAAGATGGTGAACGACCTGGAGCGGGTGGGCGATGAGTCCAAGAAAATTGCCAAGTTTGCCATTGGCTTGTCAGAGGAAGGACAGGCGCCCCGTGGCTATGTGGAAACCCGTCACATTGGAAACCACGTTGCCAGCATGTTGCACGATGCCCTCGATGCCTTTGCCCGCCTTGACTCTGAACAGGCTCTGAGGGTGATGAAGGAAGACAAGCGGGTCGACGAAGAGTATCAGGCGGCGACCCGTACGCTGTTGACCTTCATGATGGAAGATACCCGCAATATCTCCCGCTGCATGTCGGTGATGTGGGTGCTTCGTGCGCTGGAGCGCGTGGGCGACCACGCCTGCAATATTGCCGAGAACGTCATTTTCATGGTGAAGGGTGAGGACATCCGTCACACCTCCATGGAACGGGCCGAGGAAGTTGTGAAGCGGTAATCCGTTTCACTGCAAAAAAAAAGCCGGTACAGGGAAACCTGAACCGGCTTTTTTTATGGGCCTGACGTGGGTCGGATCAGGCCTGTTTCATACGATCCGTGTATGGAGGCCAGCCCAGGGGTTTACCCGCCAGCAGGTGCAGGTGAATGTGGAACACGGTCTGGCCGGCATTTTCGCCGCAGTTCATCACGGTGCGGTAACCGTCGTCGGCAAAGCCCATCTCTTCGGCGAGTTTGGCCGCCACCAGGTACAGGTGGCCCACCAGTTCGCGGTCGGCGGGGTCCAGGTCGTTGATGGTGGCGATCGCCTGCTTGGGGATGATCAGCAAGTGCACCGGGGCCTGGGGGTTGATGTCGCGGAATGCCAGGCAGAGGTCATCCTCGTAGACGATGTCGGCGGGAATTTCCCGGTTGATGATCTTGGTGAAAATCGTTTCTGACATGGCGGTTGGGTCCTTACCGTGGTTAAAAGTGTGCTGGCATCGCTGCCGGTTCAGGGCAGCGGCAGTGCAGGTAAACGGCTGGCCAGTAACTGCAGCGCCGCTGGCAGTTCCTCCTCAATGCCCATGGCATAGCGGGCCACGCGATTTTTCGCAAAGGGAAGCGCCTGGGCCAGGCCCAGCCCCAGGTTTCGGGCCAGGTGCAGCGGTGGAATGCGGTTGCTGAACAGGTAGTAGAACAGGTCCATGGCCAGCATCATGCGGCGGTTGGCCGGGCGACGCAGCTGTTCATAGCGTTGCAGGCTGGTGCGGTCCGCCAGGTCCAGACCATTGCGGCGACACTCCTTCAGCAGATCCTGCAGACAGAGGGCGTCCTGGAAACCGAGGTTGACGCCCTGGCCGGCCAAGGGGTTGATGGTGTGTGCGGCGTCGCCCACCAGTGTAATCCGGCCGTGGCTGTACTGTTTGGCATGCTGGCGGGCAATGGGGAAGCTGGCGCAGGCATCGACATGGGTCAGCGTGGGCAGCTCCTGCGGGAACGCCTGTTGAATCCGCGCCAGCAGTGCTGGTCTATCCAGGGCCTTAAGCTGGTTCAGGGTATCCGGGCTGTCGTACCAGACCAGCGACGCCCAGCTCTCACCAGGGTAATCTTCGCCCGCGCTGTGCAGTGGCAGGAAAGCGCGAGGGCCACTGGGATGGAAGGCCTGCCAGGTAATATCCTCGACGGTACCGCGATAACGCACGGAAATCACCATGGCTTGCTGGCCATACTGGTCCCGCTCGGTGCCAATGCCTGCCATGTCCCGCACCCGGGATTGGGCGCCATCGGCACCCACCACCAGCTGACAGGTCAGCTCAGTGCCGTCATCAAGCATGACTGTGGCCTGATCTTCCTGCTGACTGACCGCCTGCACGCTGCAGCCTATCAATAGCGAAACCGTTGGCTGATCGCTGGCGCATTGCCACAGTGAGCGCTGGGTAACGCGGTTTTCGACGATATGGCCCAGGTGACTGGTTTTAAGGTCCTGGGCACTGAACACGGTGCGCCCGAGCGTTGCTGGAAGTAGGTTGCTCAATGGATGGCGGGCGGCATCCCATACCCCGAGACGGGCGTAAGGGGTGGCTCGCATGGCGATTATCCGGTTCCAGGCACCCAGTTGCCGCAGATAGCGTTCGCTGCCGGCGCTGATGGCTGAGACTCTGAGGTCGGGCGGTTGGGTCGGGTCGAAGTCTGCGGCGGTATCGCGGTCGACCAAGGCGACACGAAAACCATTCTGGCCAAGACCGGTGGCAAGGGCTGCGCCAACCATCCCGGCTCCAACCACCACAATGTCATACGCTTGCGTCATAGGAGTATCCTGTCCGAGGCCCCCAAGTTTACGCGATGGGGCCACGGAGACAAGCGTACCCGCTCATTGGCGGGTAAATGATGACCTGGGGCAGAATTCTGGCGGACTAATACCCCATAAGGTCCGGTGAAATAAGGTCATCTGTTTGTAGTCGCCGGGGCTTCTGGCCCTTACGTAGCCAAGCCGGTTTCTGAGCGCCGGGTTTGGTAAAGCCCTGGTTAATCACTACTGGATGGACGAGTTCCAGAAAGTCCTTGGTTTTCATGTGGATAGATTCGGTATGGGTGCCGGCGGCAAAGGCCAGTTCGGGTTGGTTGGTCAGCGCTTCGCTGACATAAACCGACATATCAAAGAGGTTGCCAAACGGTGGCATGGCGCCGACCTCACAGTCCGGGAAACGGTCCTGGAATTCCTGCTCGTCCGCCAGGTCGAGAAAGTCGGTGTCGAGGATGCTGCTGAGCCGATCCCAACGGACCCGCCAGGTTGCGGGCATGACCAGCATGGCCATTTTGCCGTCCAGTTCAATGATGACGGTTTTGGCGACCCGGTCGCCGGCGATTTGAACGTGATGGGCCAGCTGCTGGGCCGTGAACGCAGGAGGGTGGGGCAGGCACATGTATTCAACGCCCGCCTGATCGAGAAACTCTTTCAACTGTTGTACCGGCATTGTTACAGCCTCCTACCAGCAATGACAGTTTACCGGTTGGTCGTCAGTCGGTGGTGCCAACCGTACGTAGGGGTGGCAAAGGAGTCGGCTGCACACCCTTACCCGTCAGCTTAGCCAAGACAGGGAAGAATGCTAGAGGTTTTCGAAGGGTTTTGAGAGCTCTGTCCCACTTGGTGATGGGTGTGGGGGGGAGAGGGAACCCCGGATGGGGTTCCCGGTATGGCACAGGCTTAGTCAGCCTTGTACAGGTGAACGTCACGTTGAGGGAAAGGGATGGAAATACCTTCGGCATCGAAGGTCTTCTTCACGTTTTCCTGCATATCGAAGTAAATGCCCCAGTAATTTTCGGCCTTTGCCCAGACGCGGACCGTAAAGTCCACCGAGCTGTCGTTGAGTTTGCCGACAACCACCATGGGGGCAGGGTCTTTGAGAACCCGCTCGTCCTGCTCCAGCAGTCGGGTTATGACCGCTTTGGCCTTGCTGATGTCATCGCCGTAGCCAATGCCAAAGGTCATGTCGACGCGACGGGTATCGTAGGCGCTGAGGTTGATCAGGCTGGAGTTGGACAGGTTGCCGTTGGGAATGACAATACGGCGGTTGTCGAAGGTGTTGAGGACGGTGTAGAGGATCTGGATTTCCACAACGGTACCCAGGTAGCCCTGGGCTTCGATTACATCGCCAACCTTGAACGGTTTGAAGATCAGGATCAGCACACCACCGGCGAAGTTGGAAAGGCTGCCCTGCAGAGCCAGGCCGACGGCCAGACCGGCCGCACCCATAATGGCGACAAAGGAGGTTGTGGCGATGCCAACCATCGACGCGACCGAGATCAGCAGCAGGATCTTGAGGGTGGCACTGATCAGCCCGCCCAGGAATTTGCCCAGTGTCGGATCTTTGGCCGAGAGCCGGGCGTCGAGAACGCGCACCATCCGGTTGATAAGCCACAGGCCTACTATCAGGGTGATGACGGCGAGTATCACCTTGGGAGCGTAAGTCATGATCATGCTGGTCGCCTGATCCATCAGCTCGGCGGCTTGTCCGTTCGTTCCGAAGAGGTCTTCCATTCGAACTCCTTGTTCAGATCTGAGGTTTTTTTAGGGAAACGGGTAAGTCAGTGAGCGCCCAACGATCACGGGCTCTGCTCCTGTTTATAGCAGAGTATGGTATTGGCCGTGTAGCGGTTATGACAGTCTGGGCGAAATTATGTTGCTGAAGTAAAAGAAAAAGCTGTCAAAAAGGGCCTTCGAGTCAGGCTCCGCTCCAGGCAACCAGCTCGTCGGGGTTACCTCGAACGACAATGCGCCCTTCTTTCTGGCTGAGCTGGTAGTCGTACATGGGGTCGTAATAGTCGACCAGCAATTGCTGGATCCAGGCATCGTGGCCCCCCAGGTTGTCTTGGGTGCGCTGTTGCTGGAGGGCTGACTCCATCAGTTGGTGTAACTGTTGATAACGTTCTCCGCCCAGTCGTTTGCGGATGCGGTGGAGGGCGCTAAGCAGGTAGTCGCTGAAGTTACTCCAGCCAGCTTCTTCGCCATCCCGTTCGCAGTAGGCGGCGAGCATGTCCTCAACATAGTCCTCGCGGATAATACGGATGCGTTCCTCTATCGGACGCTCCAGAATCATGAGTTCGGCTTCTGCCATCCGGGCTCGCAGGGCATCGGACAGGCTGCAGCGGCCAATCAGTTTGCTTTCATCTTCCAGGTAGATGGGGCCCTTGTGGTGGTGGCTGGCCTTGAGCATGGCAACGGCAAGGGCATTTTCGAAGTCTATCTGCCCTGGCTGTGGTGACACCTGTCGGCCGAAACTGGAGCCCCGGTGGTTGGCCAGCGCCTCGAGGTCGACCGGGTTGGGCAGGCGTGCGAGCACCCGAGTCTTGCCGGTCCCGGTTTTGCCGCTGAGGATGCGGAACGAAGCCGAGGCTGTGAGCTGCTCAAGGCTGTCAATCAGGAAGCGGCGCATGGCCTTGTAGCCGCCGCTTACCAGAGGGTACTCAAGGCCCGCTTCCTGCAACCAGCGCTGGGTCAGTTGCGAACGCAGTCCGCCACGGAAACAGAACAGGTAACCGTCCGGATTCTGCAGCGCGAAGCGCTTCCAGGCAGCAATTCGCTCCGCCTTGATGTCACCGGACACCAGCTGATGTCCCAGTTCAATAGCCTTGGGCTGGCCCTTTTCCTTATAGCAGATGCCCACCCGGTGACGCTCGTCGTCGTTCATCAGCGGGGCATTGATGGCTTGCGGGAAGCTGCCTTTGGCAAACTCGACCGGTGCCCGGACATCCATCAGGGGAATGTCGTTCAGGAACAGCTGGAGGTAATTGTCGGTATTCGGTCTGGACATGGGCTTGCGTGATTCACTGCACCGGAATGGAAGGCGCAGTATAGCGGAATCGGCGGATTATTGTCCTTGGCGGATGCCGGATGGCGTCAGGGACATTAGAATGTCGGCCTTTCCCCGTATCACAGGAAACACCATGTCCGCACAAACTCTGGATCGCCACCTGCAGAAGACCCTGAGCCGAGGGCGCGTGGCGGTAACCCGGCCCGCTGGCTGTCCCGCTATTGAGCTCTACCTGTTCGACCCGCAGGTATTGCAAGGCCCGCTCAGTCATGACGAGGCCCAGGCGGTGGTGGGCGAGCCGGCCTACTGGTCATTTTGCTG
This sequence comes from Marinobacter zhejiangensis, assembly GCF_900114775.1. Lineage (GTDB taxonomy): Bacteria > Pseudomonadota > Gammaproteobacteria > Pseudomonadales > Oleiphilaceae > Marinobacter > Marinobacter zhejiangensis. The sequence goes on along the minus strand of NZ_FOUE01000001.1, from coordinate 316,008 downwards.
GGCCAGCGGGCAGGTGTTGGCAAAGTGGATACTTGATCACCCGGAGCTGGTGGCGGGGAAGCGGGTGCTGGATTTCGGCAGCGGGTCGGGAGTGGTAGCGATTGCTGCCGCTCTCGCGGGCGCGGCCGAGGCGATTGCCTGTGACCTGGATCCGGCGGCGCTGGATGCGGCGGAAGCCAATGCCGCCTTGAACGGTGTTGCGTTGACCCGCTGCGATGACTGGTACCAGCGCCCGTCGGGAGTGGAGGTAATCACCGCTGCTGATGTGCTTTATGATGCGGACAACCGAGGCTTTCTGGCGGAGTTCAGGGCTGCGGCCCCCCAGGTGCTGCTGGCCGATTCCCGAGTCAAGGATCTGGGCGATCCGGAGTATCGTCGGCAGGCGGTGATTGAAGCCCGCACCTGGCCGGATCTCAACGAGTTTGAAGAGTTTAATCAGGTGCGTATCTACCAGACAAGCTGAGTGCCCATCTGGGCGAACCGCCGGTCGTCATCGGTTAGTAACAAGGAAACCGCTATATAAATGGCGGAATGGGAAAGTAGAGGCGTTCAGATGATGCGGGAATTGTTGCTGCTCCGTCACGGCAAGTCCGACTGGCGGCAGCCGGTATCGGATTTTGATCGCCCACTGCGTAAGCGGGGGCGACAGGGTGCCAAGCGTATTGGAGAGTGGCTGGTGGAGCAGGCACTGGCACCGGATTATGTGCTGTCTTCGCCTGCGGAACGGACGGTATCGACGGCCGAAAAGTGTGTGCGGGCGCTGGGGCGAAAAGCCCCCTGGGTTCACACCGACAAACGACTGTACCTGGCAGACGCTGAGGTGTTGCTGGCGGCGTTGCAGACGGTGCCTGGTGATTGTCAGCGGGTGCTGCTGGTCGGTCATAACCCGGGGTTGGAAGACCTGGTGCGCCAGCTGGCTTCTATGCCCCCGCAAACGCCGGACGATGGCAAATTGATGGCGACAGCAACGTTGGCGCACTTCCGGGTGACAGGCGAGTGGAGTGAGGTGTCTTGGGGGGCAGCCGAGCTGGTGGAGATCGTTCGGGCGAGAATGCTGGCAGAATCGGTACCGGAAGACGACTGAGCCCGGGTGTTATAGGACAATAAAAAAAGGGCAACCATGGGTTGCCCTTGCTCGGAACGGTCGCGACATCCATTGTCGCGTCTGGTGAAACTGCAACAGCCATGTTGCATCACTATCCTGTTTGCCACTCCGTGGCTCGCCGCTCCATGGCGCCAGCTTCCTAGCCAGCGATCCAGATTGTTATCCCTAAAGCCTAGCGTCCGTGAGTCCTTGCTTCTCCCCGCTTCCAGTTGCAGGGGTGCTTCCTAGCGTCTTCCGTATTCCCTGTCATCCTTGACGGCTTCACTATACCAATTCGACTTTGACGGATTTGTGACGGATTTCCATCGGTGTTCTGGGGGAATTTTGATCAAAGAAAATAAATAATAAAAAACAGGTGGTTACGATTTTGTTTGGACGACTGCCAATGGCTGCCTACGCAAGGATTCCGAACTGTCTTACGTCAGCGTGAGATATTTCCTACATGGAAAATGGCGATATTCTCCATTGCTCCAGCCTGGGTTAAAGCGGTGATTCGGAAACCGGGGGCGGTAGCAGGGGCCATAGCGCCATACCCAGCATTATTCCAACGCTGTCGGCGAGCATATCGGCCAGAGAAAATTCGCGATGAGGCAGTGGCCACTGGATCAGTTCAATGGCTACGCCATAGGCTGCGACGAGCGCGAGCAGGACAGCGGGGTGACTTCTCGGCCAACTCAGACGGGCCAGTAGGGTCAGCTCCATGAATGCCACTAGATGGTTGAGCTTGTCGCTGGGGGAGGGCGGCATCAATTCACTGCCGGATGTGGTGGCCAGGTAGAGAATGGCGATAGCGGATATGGCCAAGGCCAGTCGCCAAAGTGGTTGGTAACGAAGTACGGTAAACAGCTGGCTTTTCAGGGGCGTCATGGTCCGGTTTCGGCTGTGGCAAGGGCCGCAACATGATATGCTTTGCGCCCCACCCCTGTCATTGCGGTAGTGACCACTGGAGAGCCCGCTTCTATGTTCAACGGCAACTTCTTCCACGGCCTTGGCTATCTGGGCGAAGGGTTTCGGCTGATAAAACAGCCCGGTCTGCGGCTGTTTGTAATTATCCCATTGATGATCAATCTCGTGCTGTTTGTCAGTATGGCGTACTTCATGGCGACGGCCTTCTCGTCGCTGATTGAGACGGCCATGGGCTGGCTGCCGGACTGGGCCTGGTTGCAGAGCCTGGACTGGTTGTTCTGGCTGCTCTACGGCGCGGTCATCCTGTTAATGCTGGCCTACGGTTTCGTGGTGGTGGCCAACCTGATCGGTTCACCGTTCTATGGCTACCTGGCGGAATTGACAGAAAAACACCTGACGGGGGAGGAGCCTACGGTTGAAGGCGGTTGGGCGCAGATCGTCCGCGACATCCCCCGGGCGCTTTGGCGAGAGGTGCAGAAGATCCTCTATTACCTGCCCCGCGCGCTGGGGTTGTTCATTATTGGATTGATTCCCGTCATCAACCTGGCTGCGGCGGTGCTGTGGTTCATCTTCAATAGCTGGATGATGGCCTTGCAGTATGTCGACTACCCTGCGGATAACAACCGGGTCAGCTTTCCCATGTTGAAAAAGCAGCTGGCCCAGCGGCGGTTGTCTGCGCTGGGGTTCGGGTTTCCAGTGGCGCTGGCGGCGATGGTGCCGGTGCTCAATCTGTTAGTTGTTCCTGCTGCGGTTTGCGGTGCCACCGCCTTCTGGGTGCGTGAATCCCGTTTGCCGGTAAAGACATAAGTTGGAGGTTTTTTGGATACGTCAGATTTCGTCATAGGACAACGCTGGGTCAGTCACAGTGATACCGGACTGGGCCTCGGCATTGTGACGGAGGTTTCCGGTCGTCGGGTGACCCTGGGTTTTCCCGCGGCTGATGAGGAGCGCACCTACGCGATTGATAGCGCGCCGCTGGCTCGGGTGATTTTCCAGGTTGGTGAACAGATCGAAACCTTCGAGGGCGACCGGCTGACGGTTCGCGAGGCAGAAGACCTGGGCGGGGTCATGCTTTATCACGCCGATGATGGCAGTGACACCCTGAAACAGATTTCAGAAGTCAGGCTGAGCAGTGTGGTGAACTTTTCGGCACCGCAGCAGCGACTGTTTGCCGGACAATTCGATCGCAACGGTGCTTTCCGGTTGCGGGTGGCGGCCCTGCAACACATGGAGCGGTTACGTGCATCCCCTGCACAGGGGCTGATTGGAGCCCGCACCCAGCATCTGCCTCACCAGATCCATATTGCCCATGAAGTGGCGACCCGATTCGCCCCTCGAGTGTTGTTGGCGGACGAGGTAGGACTGGGTAAGACCATTGAAGCCGGGATGGTCATTCATTATCAGCTTCACACCGAACGTGCCCGACGGGTATTGATTGTGGTGCCTGAGTCGCTGCTGCATCAGTGGCTGGTGGAAATGCTGCGTCGTTTTAACCTGCGTTTCTCCATCGTCGATCAGGACCACTATGGTGACGACTATGACCAGGACAGCGAAGAGCCCATCGAGCGGGACAACCCGTTTGAGGGTCAGCAGCTGGTGCTGTGTAGTCTGGACTTCCTGACCCGCAATCGTGAAGCCCAGAAAGACATGCTCGCGGCGGGATGGGACCTGGCGGTTGTCGATGAGGCCCATCACCTGGCCTGGAGTCCTGAGGGCGCGAGTCCGGAGTACCAGGTCGTGGAGCGCCTGGCCGATATTTCCCGTGGTCTCCTGTTGCTGACGGCAACGCCAGAGCAGGTGGGGGTGGCCAGTCACTTCGCCCGTCTGCGCTTGCTCGACCCGGCCCGTTTTCACAGCCTTGAAGTGTTTCGCCAGCAGGAACAAGATTACGAGCAGGTCAATCAGGTGGTTCGCCGCTTGTTGGCCAGTTCTGGGCTGCCGGACGACAACGACCAGGCGGTTCTGGCCGGGTGGTTGGGGGACGATTTGCCAAACCTGATGCAGGCCGAAGAGCCGGTTGCCGCCATTGTGGACGCCCTGCTTGATCGCCATGGTACGGGCAGGGTGCTGTTCCGTAACACCCGTGCTGCGATTCAGGGCTTTCCGGAACGCCGGCCAGAGCCGGTGCCACTGCCCTGCCCGGATCTGTACGCTGATGCTCACGGGATGGCAGCGTTGGCCCCTGAACGGGCCGTTGCCGACGAGGCCTGGCTGGCTGAGGACCCGAGAGTCGCGTGGCTGGAAAAGACGCTGACGGGTCTGAAGCGGGAGAAGGTGGTGGTGATCTGCGCCCATGCGGAAACGGCGATGGCGCTGGAATACCACCTGCAGTTACGGGCGGGCATCCGTAGTGCGGCCTTTCATGAGCACCTGAGCCTGATTGAGCGTGACCGGGCTGCGGCGTATTTTGCCGAAAACGAGCAGGGTGCCCAGGCACTGATCTGCTCGGAGATTGGCAGTGAGGGCCGCAACTTCCAGTTCGCTCACCATCTGGTGCTGTTTGACCTGCCGGCCAATCCGGACCTGCTGGAGCAGCGCATTGGTCGTCTCGACCGTATTGGTCAGTCAGAAACCATTCATATCCACCTGCCGTATCTGCAGGGGACCACCCAGGAAGCCCAGTACCGCTGGTTCCACGAAGGGCTGAATGCGTTTGCTGAGAGCTGTGCTGTGGGCGTGGCCGTTCAGGAGACGGTGATGGATGCCTGGCAGGCGGTGATCAACGGCGAAGACGGGGCTGATCTGGAGGCGCTGGTGGCCGCCAGCCGTACCGAGGCGGACCGCCTCCGTGCCCTGCTGCAGAATGGCCGGGATGCGCTCATTGAGCTGAACTCCTGTCGTCGGGAACAGGCGCAAGCCCTGATTGCCCAGATCGAAGAGGAAGAGAGCTCCGTGCAAGTGCGGGAATTCATGATGGAGGCGTTTGATATTCTCGGGGTGGATGTGGAAGACCATTCAGAGCATGCCGATATACTGAAGCCCAGCGAACAGCGGCATACCGGCCATGTTCCCGACCTCCCGGAAGACGGCCTGACCGTCACCTGGGACCGGCGCCAGGCGCTGGAACGGGAAGACATGGCCTTCATGAGCTGGGAGCATCCTTTGGTAACGGGCGTGCTGGAATCCGTGACCAGCACGGATCTTGGCAAGGCCGCCCTGGCGAGTATGTCGGTCAAAGGGCTGCCCCCAGGTACCCTGATGCTGGAAGGACTGTTCCGTGTGCACTGCCCATCGCCGGATGCCCTGGAACTTTCCCGCTACCTGCCGCTGTCGCCCCTGCGGCTGCTGGTGGATGTGCGTGGACGGGACCTGTCAGCGGCGTTGCCACACGACCGGCTTAATGATCTGTGCTCCAACATTCGCCGCCGTACTGCGCAGGCGGTGGTGCCAAAGATCCGCACAGAAGTGGAAACCATGGTGGGGCACATAGAACGGCTGTCGGCGGATCATCTGGAGCCGCTGCGTGAGGCGGCCCTGGCGCGGGTGAAAGGTTTCCTGCAGCCAGAGATCCAGCGTCTGGAGGCACTGCGGAAGACCAATCCTGCCATTCGTGACGAGGAAATCGACTTCTTCCGCGACCAGCTGGCGATGAGCGAAGAAGCCCTGGCGCGCGCCACCCTGGTGCTGGAAGGCATTCGTGTGATCGTGACCTCGTAACGGCGGGCCTGGTGCTGGCGACCGGTCTGGTGATCGGGTAACGTGGTGCCAGGTGATTTAACGGTTTTGCCCCTGGTCGTAGGGTGACCCTGGGGCAGTGAATTTCAGGATAACCAACGGGAAAGAGAGGCTACCATGACCTGGTTTCTTCTGTTTGTTGCCATTGCCGGACTACTGATGGTGATGGCCAGGGAGTCTGGCGCAAAGCCGGCCATTATGGTGTTGGCGGCGGTGGGTGTGGTGTCCCTGCTGTTTGCTTCCGGCACGCTGGCCCTGGTGTTGTTTATTGCCGCTGGCGCGGTGGCCGCGGCGGGTCTTCCGGGCTTTCGTCAGAGCTGGTTGACGGGACGAATGTTCGACACCTTCAAGAAGGTTGCTCCGAAGGTTTCCGAGACCGAGAAGACTGCCCTTGAAGCCGGTACTGTTGGTTGGGACGGAGAGCTGTTCAGCGGGCGGCCGGATTGGCACAACCTGTTGATCAACCGCAATACCGGTTTAACTGAAGAAGAGCAGGCCTTTGTCGATGGTCCCTGCGAAACCGCCATTGCCATGTGCAATGCCTGGGACGTGGCGGTGGAGCGCGCGGACCTGCCGCAGGAAGCGTGGGACTTCCTCAAGAAAGAAAAATTCTTCGGCATGATCATTCCCAAGTCCTACGGTGGCCTTGGCTTTTCCGCCAAAGCCCAGTCCGCGGTGCTGCAGAAGCTGGCGCCCAATGAGTCGCTAATGGTCACCGTGGGTGTGCCTAACTCCCTGGGGCCCGGTGAGCTGCTGCTGAAATACGGCACTGACGAACAAAAGAACCATTATCTCCCGCGTCTGGCCGATGGCCGTGAAATTCCCTGTTTTGGCCTGACCGGGCCCCGGGCGGGTTCCGATGCGACGTCTATCCCCGATACCGGCATTGTTTGTAAGGGGACCTACGACGGTAAGGAAGTTATTGGCCTTCGCCTCAATTTTGAAAAACGCTGGATTACCCTGGCGCCAGTCGCCACCGTGGTGGGGCTGGCGTTCCGCATGTTTGATCCGGACGGATTGCTCGGTGATACTCGTGACTACGGCATTACCTGTGCCCTGGTGCCCCGGGATACCGACGGCATGGAGATTGGCCGGCGCCACTGCCCGGTTGGCAGTCCCTTTATGAATGGGCCCATCGTCGGTAAGGACGTGTTCATTCCCCTGGAATTTATTATCGGTGGTCAGGAAATGGCGGGGCAGGGCTGGCGGATGCTGGTGGAGTGCCTGTCGGTCGGGCGTTGCATCACCTTGCCGTCCGGTGCGGCCGGAGCTGCGGCTTATGCGGTGGGCACCGCCGGTGGTTTCACCCGGGTGCGCCGGCAGTTCAATACACCGGTGGCTGAGATGGAAGGGGTGCAGGAGCCACTGGCCCGCATTGCCGCCCACGCCTACATTACCCGGGCGGCGGTCAACCAGACCGCCAACATGGTGGACAACGGGGAAAAGCCCGCGGTGCCATCGGCGATCCTCAAGTACCACCTGACGGAATTCCAGCGTCAGACTCTGGCCGACGCGATGGATGTCCACGGCGGCAAGGCGGTGACCCTGGGTCCCCGCAACTACCTGGGCATCAGCTACGCTGGCGTGCCGGTGTCGATCACCGTTGAAGGCGCGAATATCATGACCCGTAGCCTGATGATCTTTGGTCAGGGCGCGATCCGTTGTCATCCTTATGTGTTGCAGGAACTGGCGGCTAAGGATAACGACGACCAGATGGCCTTTGACGAAGCCTTCTTCGGCCATGCCGGCCTGATCTTCGGGAACGCGGCCCGTGCCTTTACCCAAGCGCTGGGACTGGGTCGCCCGGAAGTGCCTTTTGACAGTGTCTCTCGCCGCTATGCTCAGGCTGTCGCCCGCTTCAGTGCGGCATTCGGACTGTGTTCCGACGCGGCCATGACCACGCTGGGGGCGGAGTTGAAAATGCGTGAACTGATCTCGGCGCGACTGGGTGACGTCCTTGCCAACCTTTACCTGGCCTCCATGGTTCTGAAGCAGTGGTATGAAGCACGACCGGTGGAAAGCGAGGAGGAGTTGATGAGCTACAGCCTGCAACTGCTGCTCCACCGGGCGGAAAAGGCGTTGGATGAATTCCTGCTCAACCTGCCCAACCGGCCGGTTGCCATGGCCTTGCGGGCAATCACGCTGCCACTGGGACGGCGCTGGCATGCGCCCGGGGATGACCTGACCCGTGTGGTGGCCAGGGCCATGTCCACGGATACCGCCTTGCGTGGAAGCCTGCTGGAAGGCGCCTGGACGTCTGTAAGCGAGGGTAGCGCACAAAATCCGGTGGCCAGTTACAACCACCTGCTTAAGGGCTACGCACGGGCGGAAGGGCTGTATCGCAAGGTTGCCAAGGCCTACGGAAAAGGTGAGCTGCCGGTTGAATCCCTGCACCCTGAACAACGGGTGGAGTCTGCGCTGGAGGCCGGCCTGCTGTCGGCTGAGGAAGCGGAATTCATGCGTGATTACGAAGCCCGTGTTCTCGAAATGCTGACTGTGGATGATTTTGCATTCGACGCCTTTGCCCGCAACCAGGAAACCCTGGTCCGGCATTCCGCAGCGTAGTGCATAGTTTGGTGACGCGGGTAGTGACGAAAGGGAAGCGCCAATGAGCCTGTGGTGGTCTGCTTTGGCTGTCAGCACCGGCGCCATCATTGGCGCTAATCTGCGGTGGTTGCTGGGACTGTGGCTGAATACGCCCTACCATGTGATACCGGTGGGCACACTGGTAGCCAATCTGGCCGGAGGCTGGCTGATCGGTATACTGATCAGCTACTTTAGCCATGGCACCACGCTGGCCCCGGAGTGGCGTCTGTTTGCGGTCACCGGGCTTTGTGGCGCGCTGACGACGTTTTCCACCTTTTCCCTGGAAATGTACGCCGCCCTTCAGGGCGGCAAGTACCTGATGGCCGTCACTGGCAGCCTGGCGCATTTGCTGGGCAGCCTGCTGATGGTGTTGCTGGGGGTCATGACTTACAACTGGCTAAAGGGCTGAGTATTCTCACCTATTATATTGAAAATGCCCTTGGCAAGTCAGGGAACTAAGAGTAGAGTGCTCACTGAAGGAAAGATTAGCAAAGCATTTCATGAATAAGACGTATTCCGCCGTAGTGTGTAGTGCATCGTCCTGTTTTTGAACCCGCGCGTTGAGTTTTTCCCTATAAACGTCCGTCACCGTGAGTGTGGCGGCAGTAATATGATTGATTTCAGGAAGTGTAAGCATGTCTACTACTACCGGTACCGTTAAATTCTTCAACGAAGCGAAAGGTTTTGGTTTCATCACCCGTGAAGGTGGTCCTGACGTATTCGTTCACTACAGCGCAATTCAGGGCAACGGTTTCAAGACCCTGGCTGAAGGCCAGCAGGTTGAGTTCACCGTTACCCAGGGCCAGAAAGGTCCTCAGGCGGAGAACGTTGTTGCTCTGTAATTAACAGGCAATAACTAAAAAGGCAGCTTAGGCTGCCTTTTTTTGTGCCTGTAGGTTTTTCGTTTAACGCCCGAACAGCTCCTGATAGAAGGCCAGGGTGCCGCGCCAGGTGCGCTCGGCAGCCTGTTCGTCATAGGCGACGGGCATGCCAAAACGTTCGGCCACGACATCGGCGTCCGGGTTGCTGAACGAATGCTTCACGCCGGGATAGCTGGTCAGGGTTAAATCAACGCCCGCGGACTGCATTTCATGAACCAGCGCGGCGACCTGGTCGGCCGGAACCATTTGGTCTGCTCCGCCGGTATAGACCTGAACCCGTGCCTTGACCCGTCCGGGTTCGGCCTGAATCGGGCTGGCCAGGGAGCCATGGATGCTAACAACACCAGCCAGATCCATCCCCATCCGCGCCATGTTCAGGACCACTGCGCCACCGAAGCAGTAGCCCTGGGCAGCGATCTTGCTCGCATCCACCGTTGGCTGATCCTGAAGCAGCCGCATGGCTGCCTCGAACCGTTCGCGAATGACGTCGCTGTTTTCCGTGGCGGCCTGCATGAACTGGCGGGCGTTATCGGGATGGTCGGCCACCTTGCCACTGCCGTACATATCCAGGGCAAAGGCGGTGAAGCCCTCGGTAGCGAGCCGTTCCGCTTGCTGGCGGGCAAACTCGTTGTGCCCCCACCACTCATGAACGATCAGGATGCCGGGCCGCTGACCGCTGATCTGGTCATCGTAAGCAAGGTAGCCGGTGAATTGATCATCGCCTACCCGGTAGTTGATTTCCTCGGTGTGCAGCTCGGCTTGAACCAGCGCAGGGGCGATTGCCAGCACGATCAGGGGGTGGAGCAGGGCATGGGGCTTCATTGCATTCCCTCGGGTCATGGGTTTTATTTAACGGGTGGTAACGTAAGAGTAGCTGGTTCTGGCCTGCGTGACGGAAAGGAGCTGAGTGGGTGAACGGTTGGGGGTGGTGGATCGAAGGTTGGCGGCAGCGGAACTTGGCGTTGCGGCGGCTGGTGACGGTTTTGCTGACAGTGCTGCTGACGACAACTTTGGCACCGGCGGCGGAGGTCCCGGCAAGTGGCCTGTCCCTGTTCCGTCCAGCGATTTTGTTTAACAGCGCCCCGTTGGATGATAGCGGTTTCAATGCCCAGTTGATTGAAGGTATTGAACGCTTTGAACACCGCTATGATGTTGCGGTGACCCGCTTCGTCGGAGCCGACCCGGAGCAACGTATGCAACGGCTGGAGACGATCGCCAGCCAGGGCTATAGCCCCATCCTGGTCCCCAGCAGCAGTTCGACACCAGCGGTGCTTGCTGTTGCACCTCGTTACCCGGCGACCACCTTTGTCACGCTCGATTACATCCTGACTCTGCCAAACGTCCATTCGGTGGCGTTCCGGGAGGCGGAAGTCGCTTTCCTGGCGGGTATGGCGGCGGCCTCTCGCAGTTCCTCGGGTCATGTCGGGTTTATGGGGGCGCAACCTCAATCCGTTATTCGTGAGTTCCGTCGCGGGTTTGAGGCCGGCGCCCGATTCATCAATCCAGCGATCGACGTTCACGAGGTGTACCTGTCAAAGCACAGCCGGCGGCCCTGGGATGACCCTGATCAGGGGGCGAGGCTGGCTGCCGAGTTATACGCGGACGGTGTGGACGTCCTGTTTTCGGTGGCTGGGCGAAGTGGCCTGGGGGCGATGGCGGAAGCCGGGCGCCAGCGCCGGCTGGTGATTGGTGTGGATGCCAACCAGAACGCGCTTTTCCCCGGCGTCGTGTTGACCTCGGCGGTGAAACGTCTGGATGAGGCGGTCTACGTTTCGCTGATCAATGAGCGCTACCGGCTCTGGAGTGCCTCTCACAAGATGCTGGGGCTTGCTCAGGGCGGTTTGAGCCTGGCGATTGATGAATACAGCCGGCCGTTGTTGGGTGAGGCGTTGGTGCGGCACCTTGAGATGGCTGAACGCAAGATCGTCCTGGGTGTGCTCGATCCGGAAACCGGTTACGAGAATACCGAGCTTTGGCAGGCGCTGACTGACTCGGCCTTCCGCCCCGAGGCTCTAACCCTGGTACTGCCCGATGAGGCCCGGTTTCCCTTGGTGGTGGGGAGTGGCGATGAGCTGGTTCAACCGCGACCGGGGTTGCTGGTGGATGCCCTTGCGATCGCGGAAGAGCGAATGGGGATTCGTATCGACTACGTGCGACAGCCCCGCCGGAGAGGGGTAATCAGCCTTCGCCAGGGCGGTGTGGATGCGCTGGTCAGTGTGACCGATCCGGCGCTGTTTGATGAGGTTGGTCGTCTACCCGGTGAACCGGGGCGTCCGGACCGTGAGCGGGCATTGATGCTTTGGAACTGGGCGACCTACCGGCTCAGCCCTGAGCAGCCAGACGATCTGCCGACATCGTCTTGGCTACCATCGCCGGTGTTAGCGCCAACGGCATCGTCTGCGGCGGCGCGCTTGCGCGCCATGGGGCTTGAAGTCTACGAAAACCCACGTCTGGAAAGTCGGTTTGAAATGTTGCTCCGGGGTCGGGTCCAGGCGGTTGTGGACTACGACCTGCTGGCGGACCTGCTACTGACAGCGGACGAACGCTACCGGGGGCGTGTCCAGCGGGTTCCGCTCGATTTGGGGGAAGGGGCATCCTATCTGGTGTTTTCGAAGCGGTTCTATGACCGTTACCCGGAGTTCTGTGAGCTGATGTGGAACCAGTTGTCGGAAATCCGTGAGTCTGCTGAACTGTGGGACAGGGTGCCATCTTATCTGGATGAGCGGTAAAAATGATGGGAGGTAGGTAGTCATGTTGATTGGCGTTCCGAAGGAGATCAAGAACCATGAATACCGCGTCGGCTTGATACCGGCCTCGGTCCGGGAACTGTGCCACAACGGTCATCAGGTTGTGGTTGAAGCCATGGCAGGCGCTGGAACCGGGTTCAGCGATGCCGATTATGGCGCTGCGGGAGCGTTATTGGTCGACGGTGCTGATGAGGTCTATGCCAGAGCCGAAATGATTGTGAAGGTGAAGGAGCCCCAGGCAAGTGAACGTCGGCTGCTCAACTCCAGCCACACCCTGTTTACCTATTTGCACCTCGCTCCGGACCGCCCTCAGACTGACGAGCTCGTGGCGTCTGGAGCCCTATGTATTGCCTATGAGACGGTGACTGACGAACTCGGACACTTGCCGTTGCTGGCGCCGATGTCGGAGGTGGCCGGGCGCATGGCTGTGCAGGCTGGCGCCTATTGCCTGGAAAAGTCCATGGGCGGTCGGGGGGTGCTGCTCGGTGGTGTCCCCGGTGTATCTGCCGCACGGGTCACCGTGATTGGAGGCGGTGTGGTCGGGCGAAGCGCGACAACCATTGCGGTCGGGATGGGGGCGGATGTCACCGTGCTGGATCGCGACCTGGGCGTGCTACGTCACCTTGACCATGTCTACGGCAACCGTATAAAAACCCTGTTTTCCACCCAGGAGGCCCTTGAACAAGCGGTAATCAATGCCGACCTGGTCGTGGGGGCTGTGCTGGTACCCGGGGCATCGACGCCAAAACTGGTGACCCGTGACATGTTACGGCGGATGGCCGAAGGTAGCGTGTTTGTTGATGTTGCCATTGACCAGGGAGGATGTGGGGAAACCTCCAGGCCAACAACCCATGCCGATCCCACCTTTGTAGAAGAGGGGGTGGTGCACTACTGTGTGGCCAACATGCCTGGCGCTGTAGCTCGAACCTCCGCGATGGCGCTCAACAATGCGACCCTGCCCTTTGTACTGGCATTGGCCAACAAAGGGCCGGTGGCGGCACTCAGAGATGACCCCCACCTGCTGGCTGGCCTGAACATCGGTTGTGGGCAGGTGGTACACCCAAGCGTGGCCGAAGCCCATGGCTATACGCCGGTTGCGGCTTCCATTCTGCTTGACCAACTTTCCAGACGCTGAGGGAATGACATGAAACTGGTAGGTTCCACAACCTCGCCCTACGCACGCCGGATCCGCCTGTTACTGGCCGGCACCCCACACGATTTTGTCAATCTCGACATCTATGGCGGTGACCGGGATGAGCTGCGCAGGCAGACGCCGGCACTGAAGATTCCGATGCTGGAAGATAACGGTCAGGTGCTGTACGACTCCCGCGTGATTGCCCGATACCTGAGCCCGAAGCTGGGGTTGCCACCACTGAACTGGGATCAGGAAAACCAGCTGACCCTGGTGGATGCAGCCAATGATTCGTTCGTCACTCTGCTGCTGTCGAAGCGCTCGGGCATCGATATTGACCAGGACTCCCTGTTCTACACCCTCCAGCACGAGCGGGTAACCCGGACCCTGAATGCGCTGGCAGAACAGGTTGAGGCGGGAGACTTTGACCACTGGAACTACCCGGCCATCTGCCTCTATTGCCTTGTCGACTGGATTGATTTCCGCGATTTGCTTGAGGGGAAAGCTGCGCCGGTCTTACTGGCTTACCGTGACCGCTGCCGTGATCGGCCTGGTGTGGTCGAGACCGATCCCCGTGTGAGCTGATGTTGGAGCTTTTGCCGTTTCTGGACTAGGTTTTTAGTGAAGTGCACCGGTGTGTTTCGGCACTCCGGACTGTGACTGACACAATAAGAGGGAAACGGCTATGCTTCTGGGTCATGCGTTTGGTCTGTTTACCCACCCTGACGACGAGTGGGCATCCATCCGAAAAGAACACGAAACACCAACACGAGTGTATGTAACGTATGTGTTGCTGCTGGCGGCGATTGCGCCAATCTGTGCTTATGTCTCCACCGCCTATTTTGGCTGGACCGTGGGCAGTGACCGGATCATCAAACTGACTGAAATCAGTGCGATTCAGCTGAGTGTGCTGACTTACCTGGCCATGCTGGTGGGGGTTTTCGCCCTGGGCTACGCCATCAACTGGATGGCCCGTACTTACGGTGCCAGGGAGGAGCACAACGCGGCTAACGGCATCGCGCTGGCGGCGTATTCCTGTACCCCGCTGTTCCTGGCCGGCTTCGCCTTGCTGTATCCGGTGCCCTGGTTCAACGCCTTGGTGTTTCTGGGCGCAGCCTGTTATGGCGCCTGGCTGATGTACGATGGGTTGCCCATTGTGATGCAGATTCCCAAGGAGCGGGCTGTTATGTACGGCGGAGCCTTGTTGACGGTGGCGCTGGTGATACTGGTGTCTACCCGGGTGGGCTCGGTGCTGCTGTGGAACTTTGGCTTCGGTCCGGTCTTTGTCAGCGGCTAATCATCGTTTGCCCTGCTGCCACCTGGCCTGGGTGGCAGCGCTCCTACCGCCCTGCCGGTGCTTTTCCCTACTGCGTCAATACCATCTCCTGCTCTGTGTAATGGCCAACCATGGTGGCCAGTCCATCCACCAGTTCGTCGAAACTGATGGGCGGGGCCGGGTCACAGAGATGCCGCACCACTGAAAAAATTCCGCCGTTGATCAGAATGTAGCTCATGGTCGGGATGTTCCGGATACGGAGGGTTTCCGGGTGGTGCATCAGGTACTGGGTGACCAGTTCCGATAAGGCCTTCTGTAACGGCTCCATATGCTCTTCGAAGCCAAGGGTCATGGCATGACGGGCACATTTCAGGTAGCGCTCGTCGTCCTGCTGCAGGAAATTGCGGAAGTGTTGCAGCAAATCCCGTACGGCTTCCTTGATGGGTTTCCGAACAAGGGCCGGAATGAGTGGCTGGATCAGGCCGATGGTGTCGGCCACGAAGCGCTCGGCCATGACCTGGAATATCTGCTCTTTGTTGTCGAAATACTCATACAGCGAGCCCACACCAACCCCTGCAATATCAGCAATTTGCCGGGTAGTTGTCGCTGCCGGGCCATGCTCGGCCATCGCGATGAATCCGGCTTCGATAATGGCGTTGACGGTTGCTTTGGCACGTTTCTGTCGAGGTACTCTGGCCATAATTTTTCCCGAATTGAACCCGAACAAGCATTCGCTTTAACGTGGTCTCAGGTGGTGGTCTGTCTGTGGCCACGAAAACGTTAAGCAACGATTGTAGGTCTTTCATGTTCGGAATGGGTTCGCCGAAGAAACCGAGCAGCTGTGCCAATGCGGTTGTTACGGGCGCTGGCAGTGGTATTGGTCGCGCCTTTGCCCTGGAAATCGCCAACCGGGGTGGCGCGGTACTGTGTTCGGATATCAATCTCGCCGCCGCTGAAGAAACCGCCGGGCAGATCACCGCCAGTGGAGGTCAGGCCAGGGCCTGCCAATGCGATGTCAGTGACCTGGGCCAGGTGGAAGCGTTAGCCAAGGCCGCGGATGAGCATCTTCCCGGTGACGTGGACCTGGTCATCAACAACGCCGGGGTGGGGATCGGTGGCTTACCCATTGGCGAAACCGCCATTGAGGATTGGCACTGGACCCTGGGGATTAACCTCTGGGGGGTGATCCATGGCTGTCATGTGTTTGCGCCCAGGCTGCGCAAGCTCGGACGGGGCGGCCTTGTGAATGTTGCCTCAACCGCCAGCTTCTCAGCGGCGCCGTTGATGGGGCCGTACAACGTGACCAAAGCGGGCGCCCTTGCCCTCACTGAAACCCTGGCGGCGGAACTGGCCGGATCCGGGGTGGCTGTGACCGCGCTGTGTCCCACCCTGGTGAAAACCAACATCAATGCCAACGGCCGCATCGTTGGTGATTCCTCAAAACTGTTTGACCGGCTGATGAACCGCTTTGGCATGTCCGCCGAGCGGGTGGTCAACGATGCCCTCAATGCCCTTGATCGGGGTGATCTCTACGTTATGCCCCAGTTTGATGCCCGTCTGATCTGGCGGGCCAAACGCCTGATCCCTCGCACTTATGCACTGGGCACGGGCCTGATCAACCGCTTTGGCGCCAGCCGTCTGAACTGAATTCCCCGGCCGCAAGGAGTAACTCATGGCTAAGATCGACCTGGATAAAATGCTCACCAAGGTGAAGAACACCCAGTGGGCGCTGTCAGACATTGATTGGGAGGCCCCAGGGGCCGACCTGATTACGGAAGAACAATGGCCAAAGCTCAAAGAGTTCATGGCCGACCTGATGTGGATCGAACACGTGGGCGCCCGCGCTTTTGCCGCCATGGCCAAGAAGGCACCTACGGACACCTTACGGGAGCTGTACACCTACTTCCACGCCGAAGAACAGCGCCACGCCAATGCCGAAATGGCGCTGATGAAGCGCTGGGGGATGCTCGACGGCGACGAACTGCCAGAGCCCAACATCAACCTGCGCCTGGTCATCGAGTGGCTGGACCGATACAGCGATGAAATGCCGGTCTATGTACTGGGCACAGTGGTGCCGATGCTGGAAATCGCGCTCGATGGCGCATTGTGCAAGTTCCTGCTCGATACCGTGGACGACCCGGTTTGCCACCAGGCGTTCGAGAAGATCAACGATGACGAGTCTCGCCACTTGGGGGTTGGGTTCACGGTGATGGAAATGCAGGGCCATGGCGCTACCTACATCAAGATGGTGGAGATGGCGGCACAGCTGATGGACCCGCGGCTGATCCTGGGCATTGCTTCCTATTTCCCTCTGCTCAACAAAATGAGGGACAACGTTGTGGCTATGGGGCTGTCCGAAGAGAAACTGTACGAGTGCATGCGCAAGTTCGAGAAAATCGGTGGTCGCACTGAAGACGGGCGGCGCAACGTCTGGTTTCAGATCATCAAGCAGCATTCCCGTTGGGTGGTGGATCGTGACAACCGTTTCTACCACGCACCCGTGGACGCCATCGTCAGATTGACCGGGTACATCCCCCGCAAGGCCCTGCCGGCCATCCCAAGCTGGGTACGGGAACTGACCTACAAACCGACCGCCTGACCTGGGCCCTGAGAGTGTGATATGAGCAAATCGACAACAACCCGCAAGAACCCCTCGGCCACGGTACTGATCGTTGGCGCCGGTTTTGCTGGTCTGGGTGCCGCCATCCGCCTGCAGCAGGCGGGTATCCGCGATATCGTGACCCTGGAGCGTGCTGACCGTGTCGGCGGTACCTGGCGGGATAACAATTACCCGGGGGCGGCCTGTGACATCCCGTCCAACCTGTATTCCTACTCCTTTGACCAGAACCCGGACTGGTCCCGCAGTTTTTCTGGCAGCGAAGAAATTCTTGGTTATATCCAGGCGATGGTGGAGCGTTTCGGGCTTCAGAAGTACATCCGTTTCAACCAGAACGTGACCGACCTGGCCTTCGATGATGAGCTGGGGGTGTGGCATGCCACCACCGAGGCGGGGGAGGTCTTTTCTGGCCGTGCCGCAGTGATGGCCCAGGGACCCTTGTCCAACGCCGGCTTCCCCGACATTCCGGGTATCGAAGACTATCAGGGCCATAAGATCCACAGCGCCGCCTGGGATCACGACTACGATTTCCGCGGCAAGAAAGTTGGTGTGATCGGCACCGGAGCCAGCGCCATCCAGATCATTCCGGAGCTGGTCAAGGAGGCTGGCAAGCTGACGGTGTTCCAGCGTACGCCGGCCTGGGTGATGCCGCGTCCGGATTTTGAAACCCCGGACTGGCAGAAGACCTTGTTCCGCAAGGTACCGGCCAGCCAGTCAGCGCTGCGCAAAGGGCTGTATCTGGCTCACGAATCCATGGCGCTGGCGGTTATCTGGGATTCTCCGGTCACCCGGATGGCTGAACGGCTGGGCCGCTGGCACCTCAAGCGCCAGGTCAAGGATCGCTGGCTGCGCCGACAACTCACGCCGGACTACCGCATTGGCTGCAAACGAATCCTGGTGTCGAACGATTACTACCCGGCCTTGCAGCAGCCGAACTGCAAATTGATTACCTGGCCGATTGCCCGGCTATCGGAGCACGGTATTCGTACGGTGGAGGGGATTGAGCACCAGTTCGATGCGATTGTGTTTGCGACCGGGTTTGACGTTAGCCACTCGGGCACGCCGTTCCCGGTGCGTGGCAGTGGTGGCCGGCTCCTGGCCGATGACTGGAAGCGCGGTGCCCAGGCCTACAAGAGCATCAACGTGGCCGGGTATCCCAATCTGTTCCTGACCTTTGGGCCCAACTCCGGACCGGGGCACAACTCGGCGCTGGTCTACATGGAGTCTCAGATCGACTACATCGTCAAAGGCGTCAAGACCATTCTGAGCCGGAACCTGAAAGCGCTTGCCGTCCGGGATCGTGCCCAGCAGGAGTACAACGAGGCCATCCAGCAACGTCTGGCCAAGACCAACTGGAATTCCGGCTGCAAGAGCTGGTATCTCACCGAGGATGGCTTCAATGCCACCATGTACCCGGGGTTCGCGTCCCAGTACGCTAACCAGATGAAAGAGCTGGATCTCAGGGATTACTCTCTAGTAACTGCTTAACACTCGCTGGCCGACTCCAGTAGTAACCCTGGCCGTACAGGCCCGGGAACTGCTGGAGCCAATAGGCCGTTGCCTCGTTCTCTACCCCTTCCACCACAATATTCAGCTGCAAGGCATCTCCCAGTTCCAGCGCTGTGCGGAATATCCGTTGCCGGGTTGGGTTGGTCAGGATGTCCTCCAGGAAACTGCGGTCGATCTTTAGCTCATCGAGGTCGAAGCTGGCCAGGGTACCCAGGGAGGAGTGCCCGGTGCCAAAGTCATCCAGTGCGATCTGGATACCGGCACTGCTCAGTTGGTGGATCATCGCCCTGGCTTTGTCCGTATTGCTCATCACCGACGTTTCTGTGATCTCAAGGATCAGGTTACGAGGCTGCACCATGTGGTTTTGCAGGGTGGCAAGTACGGCCTGATCAAAGCCTGGCTGGCTCAGATCCTGGGCGGAAATATTGATCGCCACCGCAACTTCGCGGCCGTAGTGCTGGGCCAGTAATGGCCAGTCGCGGCAGGCGCGGTCCAGTGCCCAAAGGGTGACCGGATAGATGGCTCCGACCTGCTCCGCCAGCGGTATCCACTGGTCGGGGGTGACCATGCCGAACTCCCGGTGTTGCCAGCGGATCAGTGCTTCGAATGCTACTGTCTTGCCGTCGCGGACACTGACTTTGGGCTGGTACAGCAGGTAGATATCGCCGCTGCTGAGGGCATTTTCCAGGTCGAGCATCAGGACCTGCTTGCGCAACTGTTGCTGGGCGATATCAGAGTCGTATTCGGTCAGAGTCTGGTTTTTATCAAGTGCGGCGAAGCCGGCGCAGGACAGCACCTCAGCGGAGGATTTACCGTGAATGGCTGAATCGGCGACGCCCACAGACGGGTGCCAGCTGAACGCATAGCGGCCTTCAATGTAGCTGCCTTCGAGCCAGTCGGTGATGGTTTTATGGATGGCGGCTGGCCGCCCGGGAAGCATGTTGGTTCGCAGTGCGAAGGCGTGGCTGGTAATGTCGATGGTGGCCAGCCCTTTATGGTTGAAGCGAACCAGGGCCTCACCAAAGGTATCCCGGAGGAAATCGTTGAGCCGGGCCAGGTAGCTGTTGAGCAGGTTGGTTGCGGCCTGGTAACCCAGCGACTGTTCGATCTGGCTGAAGTATTCCAGGCGTACCAGGAACAGGTTGTAGCGTTCGCCCCGGCGCTGCATCTCTTCCAGGGTTTCTTCCAGAACCAGGCGGTTGGGCAGACCGGTATTCTGGTGGGTGATCAGCAATTGGTCGTAATCGGCTTTCAGGCGGGTTCGGCGCAACTTCTCTTGACGAGCCTGGATCGAGGCACTCAGGCGCCGCCGGCGTTCTTCCAGCAGTAGCTGTCCGATACCCATGGTCAGCAGTATCGAGGCAATGGCTGTGCCCAGGAAAAACGCCGAGTTGGTTACGCTGTTGACGGGAACCAAGCCCACTGTGCGGATCGATGACGTGATTGCGCCAATGAATATGGCAATAACCGCCAGCGCGTAGTAGCGGGCGTATAGATGGGAATGCAGGCGCTTGGTGACAATGATCAGGATATAGAAAAGTGCGGCACCGGCGATAATCAGGAGCGTGCCTTGGCCAAGGTAGGGAATCCGGATCGGAGTGGTGACCAGCAGCAGCAAGGCGATCAACGACACCGCATTGAGGATCCAGGTGGGGCGCCTCGGGAGGTCAATAAAGTGTGGCGTAAACTGGCAGATGGCGATGACACACAGGGGCAGGGTGACACTGAGCAGGCCATTCGCCGCCGGGTAATTGGGCCAGAGCAGCCATGGGCCAAAGCCCTCCAGCACCAGCTGGGAAAGGATAATGCTGATCATCAATACGCTGAGCCACGCCAAACCAGGGCGTCGCAGCAGGGTCACGATCATCAGGTTGAGCAACAGGGCAAACCCCAGGACGCCACTGACAAAGGCCTTCCAGACCAATGTGCTGGCGGTGGACCCGACCACCGATTCCGGGGTCTGCAGTGATACTGGCAGCATGGTGGGCCCTGAGTTGCGAACTTCAAACAGGAACAGGGTGGAGCTTTGTGGGGCGATGGTGACCGGCCAGACCCATTGCGGAAGGTCGTATATACGGTTGCTGAACGGGTACTCATCCCCCATCACCGGCATGCGGGTAACGCCGTCGCGGCCAATCGCCGCGGGGGCGATATGGTCCAGGAACGGTGCCGGTACCACAATCAGCCGCTCCATGGGGCGCTCCGACAGGTTTTCGATGCGGAAGCGGAAAGTCACTGGATGCCTGAGATAGCCCAGGCCGCTCCCGCTGCGCTCGGCGTGGAGCCACTGGTCGTCCTGCCAGAGCCGGCCGGTAAGAATTTCGTCCAGATCTCGCATCGAATAGTCGACACGAATGTCGTTCGCAGGGGTCGAGCTGGTGATGGCGCCGGAGGGGGCGTGACTGGGGGTGTTGAACACAGATTGTGCCAGCAGGCCGTACAGAATGGCGGCGATGACCAGTAGCAGCGGCCGCCACAGGTTGGTGATTGAGCGCTGTAGGCGATCGACCCGCGAGCCGGCTAATGAACCGTGGGAAGGATGTTCAAAATCCATGGACAGCTGACCTGTTTATCCTTTCCTCAAGCGAGTTTGGGAAAGTGCTGAGAGATAATCCATTTGCCTAACTAATAAGAGCTTGAGCTTAAAAGCATTTTACGAGATTTTAAAGTCTGTTCCCATGGCTGTCTGAAAGTTTCATGGCCAAGTGTTCATGCATTATCCATTCTGCGGGTGCTCAAGGTTGGGGCTGGCGCTGGTATAGTAGGCCTCATCGATCCTGCAACACCCCGCGAGTTCCGGTCTGAATCGAACTCTCCTATGAGCTTAGTCGTAAAACGCCGTGGCGGGTGAAGTGGGTCAAAATTTTCTGCAAAAATAAGGTACCCGGGATGCGGTCATCGATTCTGATTTCCTTTCTGGTGCTGCTGGTCAGCAGTGCCTTGTCGGCGCAGGCCGACACGTCACCATTGCCTAACCTGGCGTCGGTCAATGCAGCGGCCGCCTATCTCGATGATGGGGAATTGCTGTTGTCGAAAAACGCGGATCGGGAAGTGCCGATTGCTTCCATAACCAAACTGATGACCGCGCTGGTGGTGTTGGAATCCGGGCAATCCCTGGATGAACCGCTGGAGTTCCTGGCGCGTCACCAGCAAGCCCCCAACAATGCCTATACCCGCATTCGGGTTGGATCGACCCTGCGTCGGGGCGACGTGTTGCGGATTGCGCTGATGTCTTCCGAGAACTTTGCGGCCTATACCCTGGCTCGCCATCACCCCGGTGGTTACGACGCCTTTGTAGCGGCCATGAACCGGCAGGCCGAAACCTTGGGTATGACCGGCACTCACTTCGTCGACCCCACCGGTCTGTCCGCTGGTAACTATTCAACCGCCGCAGACCTGGTCAAGCTGGTGGTGGCAGCCAGCGCTCATGAGGCAATTCGGGAGTATTCGACCACTCAGTACTTCACCGCCAATTTCCGCCAGCCTCGTTACACGTTGGATTTTGGTAATACCAATATCTTGGTTCACCGGGACAGCTGGGACGTGGCATTGAGCAAAACCGGTTACCTTAATGAAGCGGGACGCTGCCTGGTGATGGTGTCGGAGCTGGATGGCCGCGATGTGGTGATGGTACTGCTGGACTCCTTTGGTTCCCGTTCGCCGGTGGGTGATGCGGGTAGAATCAAACGCTGGCTGCGCACTGGTGATCTGGGGCGGGTAGCCGGCGCGGCGAAGGCTTACGAGCAGCGGCGAAATCCGCAGTTTGCGGCGGCGGATAGCGCTCGGACCGTCAATTGATCAGGGCGCTACTCAGGGCGCTACTCAGGGCACTATTTCAGGGCACTTTTGGGGGCAGGGAATGATTCAGGTTTTTACCACCGGCGGAACGATTGATAAGCACTACTTCGACGCCAACAGCGAATTTGAGATTGCCGACAGCCTGTTGCCGGAACTGCTGCAGGAAGCCAACATCACCGATCGCTTCCACATAACCGAGCTGTTACGCAAAGACAGCCTGGAGATCACCGAGCAGGACCGCCTGGCCATTGTGGCTGCGGTATCCGGAGCTGAAACTTCGCGTATTCTGATCACCCATGGCACCGACACCATGCCGGACACGGCGCAGGCGCTGTCTGGGATTGCAGGCAAAACCGTGGTGCTGATGGGGGCCATGCAGCCAGCGCGTATGCGGCGTAGCGATGCGGTCTTTAACCTGGGGTTTGCCTGGGCAGCGCTGAAACTGTTGCCAGCAGGGGTATACATTGCCATGAACGGCGAGGTGTTCGAAGCCGGTCAGGTGCGAAAGAACCTGGCGGCCCAGCGCTTCGAGCGGAGCTGAGCCCGAAGCCATCACGCCATACAGGCAATTTCCTCAGCCGTGAGCTGGCGGTACTCACCAGCAGCCAGTGCGGGGTCCAGCATAATGCCGCCTACTTTAAGCCGGTGCAGCCCGGTTACCCGGTTGCCGACGGCGGCGATCATGCGTTTGACTTGATGATAGCGCCCTTCGGTAATGGTGAGGTCTATGGTGAGCTCATCCACCAGCGATACGTCTGCTGCCACTGCGGGTTTGGAGTCATTCCTCAGCATCACGCCCTCCGTCAACAACACCACGGCGTCTTCTGCCAGGGGTTCGGCCAGGCTGACCCGGTAGGTCTTGGGGCATTGGTGTCGGGGCGATGTGACCCGATGGCTCCACTGCCCATCAGTGGTCAGCAGCAGTAGCCCGGTGGTGTCCAGATCAAGCCGTCCGACGATCACCAGTCCTCGCCGCTGGTCGGCGGGGATCAGGCTGAGCACGGACAAATGGTCACCGTCCTCCGTTGAACAGACCACCCCCGCCGGCTTGTGCAGCATCAGATAACGCTCTCCGGGTAAGGCGAGTGGCTGCCCCTGCAGGGTCACCTGCTGCCCGCTCTGGAGCTTGTACGCGCCTTTGCGGCAGACCTCGCCGTCCACCTCGATCTCGCCAGCCCCCAGCGCCCGCTTGGCTTCTTTGCGGGACAGTCCGGAGGCGTTGGCGATAAAGAAATCCAGTCGCATGGAGTGTGCCGACCTAGAGAGTGATTCCCAGGTTTTCCAGCAGGCCCTGATCCGGATAGCCATCGGCGATCAGGTTATTGGCGTGCTGGAACTGGCGGATGGCCCGACGGGTGGAGGGCCCCAGAATGCCATCAGGTTCACCCGCGCTGAAGCCCTGGTCATTGAGGGTTTGTTGCAGCGTCTTGATGGTTGCCCTTGACAGCCGTGGCAGATCCTCTGGCGGCGGGTTGGTCAGGCCGCCGGCACCGGCGATCCGGTCTGCCAGGTGGCCGACGGAAATGGCGTAGAACTCCGAGCGGTTCCAGCCCATGATGACCTTGAAGTTGTGGTAGGCAAGAAACGCAGGGCCGCTATGGCCCGACGGTACAATCAGTGCGGCCTGGATTGAGGCATTGTCCAGCGGATGGCCGAAAGCGTCTTTCAGGCCCATGGCACGCCACTCACTCAACGGGCGCCGGGCGCCATCGGCGAGGGCATAATCAAAGTTGGCCGGCAGCAACACTTCGCGACCCCAGCGGTAGTCGCCATCCCAGCCCATGGACTGCAAGAATTTGCCAGCGGACATCAGGGCATCGGGCAGGCTGTGCCAGAGGTCGCGGCGGCCATCACCATCGGCATCCACTGCGTGTTGCAGGAACACCGTTGGCATGAACTGGACATGTCCCATGGCGCCAGCCCAGGAGCCTTCCATCTGTTCGACGGGGATGGCGCCCTCATCAATGATCTGCAAGGCAGCGATCAGCTGGGTGGTGAAGAACCGGCTGCGTCGAGGGTCACAGGCCAGGGTCGCGAGGGCGCTGGGCACTGACATGTTGCCAAAGTAGCTGCCAAAGTTGGTTTCCAGCCCCCAAAAGGCCAGCAGGTACGGGGCTGGAACACCGGTTTCCCGGGTCACCCGTTGCAACAGTTCATCATGGGTGCGCAGAAGCAGCCGGCCCTCAACAATGCGCCGGGTATTGACCCGCCGGTTCAGGTAGTCGGCAAAGGTGGTGGTGAACTCGGGCTGCTTGCGGTCTAGCTCGATGACCCGATCCAGGTGCTCCACCTGGGCCAGCACCTGGTTGGCGGTGGGGGCTGACACACCGGCTTCGACGGCTTTGGTTTCCAGTCCGGCAACGCATTCACGGAACCGTTCCTGGCTCTCGGCGGCGGTTTCGGGCTGGCCGGTGGTTTGGTCTTGGCTTTCGGCGTGCGCCTGGAAGGACGTCAGACTTGCCAGCAGCGCCAGCGAGTAAAGCGGGTTGCGGATTATGGCTGGGGTACGGTTCCGATCCTGGTACCGGGAGTGCAGGTTGAGCACGTGAGACCTCGACAAACGGTGGTTGTAATCTGGCCCCAATGGTAGCGCGTTTGCGGCTAAAAGAGCGGCTGATTTTGCGGCATAAGGTGACAAATGTTTAAGGAGCCGTTGGTTAGCGTCGGGATAAGGCGCTTTGATCTATAGTTGAAGGAACCATTTCTCCAGGCGGCGTTGCTGGTTTGCCTGGTCACCGTTGTTGAGGAAGGTGCCTGTCTATGGCGTTGTTGAAGGCGCTGGTGGTTGATGATGCCAGCTTTGTTCGTGACTTGGTCAAGCGCACCATGCGTCAGAGTTTTCCAGTGATTGACGTTTCTGAGGCGCCCAATGGAAAACGGGCGCAGTCGCTGATGATGCGGACCCAGTTCGACTTGATCCTGTGCGATTGGGAAATGCCGGAGATGTCCGGTCTGGAGTTGCTGCAGTGGATGCGTCAGGCTGAGGCCTATCGCAAGGTTCCGTTTATCATGATTACCAGCCGCGGCGACAAGGAGCATGTTGTTGAGGCGGTTAAGCAGGGTGTATCGGAATATCTGGGCAAGCCATTCAGTCCGGAAGGGTTGGGCAAAAAGATCATCAAGGTGATGGGGCGGCGGCTGGAGGAGGCCATGGCCCGGGCAGGTAAGTCCCTCGCCGGACCGCCCGACGCCTTTGCGGAATCTGCGGCGCTGTTGACCCGGAAGTCATCGCCGGCCCCGGTTAGTCCGGCGTCGGCTCCGGCCGCTGCCCAGGTAAAACCGGCGACTGTACCAAGAGCGCCCGCCCCGCAAGGGCCAAGAAGCATGGCGTCGGTACGATTCGCTGACAGCTCTCTGCGCTCTGTTGTGAAAGATATCAATCTGACTGAAGTGCAGGTCATTGCCAAGCGGGGGCAGTCATTTCCCGGCATTCTGGAGCCTGCGGTGGTGGACATCGAGACCGCCGAGGGGCAGGTGTCGCGCTTAAACGGCTATGTCCACCAGCTGCAGGCGGTGGACAAGCGCCAGGACACCGACTTTGTCAGTATGGTGATTCGCTTTGTCGACGAAGACCCGGTGAAGCTGGAAGAGCTGTCGCGCTTCATCTCCCGCTTTCGTGCTGGGCTTTGATCCGCGTTAATTGGGGATTTCTGAGTCCGGGGTTTCAGGGGGCAGTTCGGTCAGGCGCCCGCGGGGGAAGTGACAGATGAATTCGCTGCCTTCGCCAATCCGGCTCTTGATCTCCAGGTTGCCGTCATGGTTCAGCAAGACGTGCTTGACGATCGCAAGACCCAGGCCTGTACCGCCGGTTTCCTTGTGGCGGCTGGGGTCGGCACGATAGAAGCGCTCGGTGAGCCGGGGGATATGGACCGGGTCGATGCCGATTCCACTGTCGCGTACGGACAGGTGGGCGCCATTGCGGTCGGTGTACCAGGAAATGAAAACCTGGCCGCCAGCCGGCGTGTATTTGACCGCGTTGAAGATCAGGTTGGAGAAGGCGCTGCGAATCTGGCTCTCGTCGCCGGTGAGCAGCCGCCGCTCGCCAATGTCCATGGTGATCTCATGGGCCTGGTCGCCGCTCAGGGCTCGGGCATCGTTACAGATCAGGGAGATCATGTTGCCGACATCAATGACGCTGTCCGGGGCGGAATGTTCGCCGGTTTCGATTTTTGACAGCAGGATCAGGTCGGTAATCAGCGCTTCCATCCGTGAGGCCTGCTGGTCCATGGTCAGGATAGCCCGACGCCACTTGGGGGGGAGATCGTCGGCATTGTCCACCAGGGTTTCCAGATAGCCACTGATCACGGTCAATGGCGTGCGCATCTCATGGGAAACGTTGCCCACAAAATCCCGCCGCATCTGTTCCAGCTGGTACAACCGGGTAACGTCTTTGGCCACGATCAGGCGGTCGTCATCACCGAACAGGCTGATCTGTATCTGCAGGTGAATATGGGGCTTGGCGGGAGAGGTAAGCTCCAGCGGCTCGCGGTAATCACAGGTATCGAAGTAGGCTTTAAACGCGGGGGTACGGATCAGGTTATGAATGGGCTGGCCGCGATCCGATTCGCGCTGAAAGCCCAGTAAATGCTCAGCTGATCCATTCCACCATTCCATGGTGCCGCGGGAGTCGGTCATGATGACACCGTCACGCATGGCGTTGGTGGACTCCTGGACCCGGTTGATCTGCCGCAGCAGGCGGTCGCGGTTGCTCAGGTGGTTCTGCCGCATCTTGTGCAGACCGTCGAAAATATCCCCCCACAACCCGAGGCTTTCCGGGGCGCCAGCCATCCCGTTTGGGTTGAGCAGCCACTGGTATAGCTTACGGGCCTGAACCAGCGTCCAGGTCAGGTAGACCAGGAGGCCGGTCAGCAGGCCCAGGACAGGTTGCCCGAAGAACAGCCCAACACCGGTGAACGCGATCAGGATGGCGATGATGATGCGCAGATAGCGCGACCAATTGTGCTGCATGTAGCTACCGATATCGGGTTTTGACAGTTAGGCGGCCCGGGTGGAGAACCGATAGCCGGTCCCTCGGACGGTCTGGATCAGGTGATCGTATTTCTCGCCCAGCGCCTTGCGCAAGCGACGGATATGGACATCCACGGTACGCTCTTCAACATAGACATTGCCACCCCAGACCTGGTCCAGCAGCTGGGAGCGGGTGTAGACCCGTTCCTGGTGCGTCATGAAAAATTGCAGCAGACGGTACTCGGTCGGGCCCATACTGAGTGCGCCTTCGCCGGTAGTGACCCGGTGTCCGACCGGGTCCAGAGTCAGGCCCTCAACTTCAATGGGGCTTTCAACGCCGGGCGGTGTAGTACGGCGTAGCACTGCCTTTAGGCGGGCGACCAGCTCCCGGGGCGAAAATGGCTTGGTGATGTAGTCATCGGCACCCACTTCCAGTCCCTGGATTTTGTTGTCTTCCTCCACCTTCGCGGTCAGCATGATGATCGGAATCTCGGAGGTGCTTTCCTCTTTCTTCAGCCGGCGCGCCAGCTCGACACCGCTGGTACCGGGCAGCATCCAGTCGAGCAGGATAAGGTCCGGCTGTTTATCAATGATCAGGGCATGCGCCTCTCGGGCATCCGCTGCCTCTAAATAGTTGTAATCTGCCATCTCGAGGGCAACGGCGATCATTTCCCGGATCGGGGCTTCGTCATCGACGATCAGGACAGTTTTTCCAGACATGGGCATTAACCTGTATCCATCGGATTATTGTTGCTGCCTCATTACAACGACCAACTGTTACAAGTATATGACAGGGTTGGTGTGTCGTCGTTATTGTCACGGGTGAGGCGCTGTTCAGCCGTTGTGGCTCAAAATGCCAGATCCAGGGCCAGCCCTGCAAAGACCGAGAACCCTGCCCAATTGTTGTTAAGGAAAGCCTTAAAGCAGCCATCGCGATCTCGGTTGCGTGCCAAATGCTGTTGATAGACAAACAGGCAGGCCATGACCACGGTGCCCAGATAGAAAAATGCGCCCAATTTTGCCTGAACACCAACCATGACCAGGATCAGAACCACCAGGGCCTGCAGGGTTGCAATGATGACTCGGTCGCTGTCGCCGAACAGGATGGCGGTGGACTTTACGCCAATCTTCAGGTCATCGTCCCGATCGACCATGGCGTAGAAGGTGTCGTAGGCGACGGTCCACAGCAGGTTTGCGGTAAATAGCAACCACGCGAGCCGGGCCAGTTCTCCGGTCTCTGCAGCCCAGGCCATGGGAATTGCCCAGGAGAACGCCGCCCCCAGAACCAGTTGTGGCAGGTGGGTAAAGCGTTTCATGAACGGGTAGCAAAAGGCCAGGGCCAGGCCGCCGAAGGACAGGTAAAGGGTCAGGGTGTTGGTGAACAGAACCACCATCAGGAATGACACCAGGGCCAGGGTCAGGAACACCGCCACCGCTTCCCTGGCATCAATGCGCCCGGCGGCCAGGGGGCGTTCTTTGGTGCGTTTGACATGTCCGTCGACCTTGCGGTCGGCAAAGTCATTAATGGCGCAGCCGGCAGCGCGCATCAGGAAAACACCGAGGGTGAAAATGATCAGGTTGCTGATGCTCGGCAGGCCGCCGGCAGCCAGCCATAACGCCCAGTACGTTGGCCACAACAGCAGCAGAGTGCCAATGGGGCGATCAATGCGCATGAGTTTGGCGTAATCGGAGAGGCGGGATTTCAGTGCTGGCGAAGTGATATCCAGGGGCATGCTGACCGGGTCCTTGCTCGTGCTGTGGTTCGCGACGATAACTGGGGCGATTATAGCCCGTTGCTGTTGCTTAACTTAAGTGCGATTGCTATCCGGACGGGCCAGCAGGTCGGGTAGAAAATATTCCCCAACCAGCAGGCGGCGCTCTCCAGAGTGGAACAGTGAGCGTCGGGCAACCGGGGGTTGCTCCTGGTCACGGCGATGGCAAAGGCCGGTTTGCAAAGGACCCCGGGACCAGCGCTGGCTGCTGAACAGATAGGCGCCCAGCGGTGTGCGGCCGAGGTTCTTCAGGCGGCGGTCGGCGCCACGGAGTGTGCTGCGGGGAATTATGGTGCGTGCGAGCACCCAGGGGGTGTCATCGCCGCAGAGACGAACCTCCCGGATCCAGGCGACCTGGCCCATGGGAATGCCGAGGGTCAGCGCTTCCTCCCGGGTTGGGCGATAAAAACCCTCCCGGGCGACTTCAACATGAAAGCCCTGCTGGCATCGCAGCTGTAAGGCCCGTGTCAGCGAACCTTCCAGTTGGAGCCAGTAGCGGCTGACAGGGTCGAGACCGTGGCGCTTCAGGTTGGCGGCTGCCAGAGAGCAATACCAGGTGGTTGGCGGTAACGCCGCCGGAATTCGGCCGTGCTCAGAGTCCTTTGACGGCATAAATCCCCGGCGCATTACGCCAGTAGCCCTTGTAGTCCATGCCAAAACCAAACAGGAAGCGGTCTTCCACCTCCAGGCCGGTAAAGTCTGCCTTCAGGTCAGGGCGGGCTTTGCGATCGTGTTGCTTATCAACCAGCACAGCGGTCAGCACCTCTTCGGCGCCCATGGACTTGCAGTAGTCGGCGATGGCCGCGAGGGTGTTGCCTTCGTCAAGAATGTCGTCGACGATCAGGACTGTCCGCCCCTGCATGCTCTCCTCTGGGCGCAATTTCCACTCCAGAATGCCTCCGGTGGTTTCCTGGCGGTAGCGGGTGGCGTGCAGGTACTCGGCCTGGACCGGAAATTTCAGCAGCGGCAGCAGCTGCCCGGTCAGGATCAGGCCACCGTTCATCACGCAGAACAGCAACGGATCGCTGTCTTTGAGTCGCTCGGTAATGGCGTTTGCCATGGTTTGGATAGCGGCGTGAACCTCGGGTTCGGCCACCAGGCAGTCGGCCTCGGCGAGTACTTGGTTCATCTCGGCGACGGTATCGGTCATAGCGGTCAGATCCTGTCGTAAAACGAGGCATTATACCTAAGCCGGTTTGCAGTGGGGAGGTTGAAGCGACTCGGAATGGGTGGGTAATTGCCGTTATTGGCAGCGCAGTCAGAAAAACCTTGTCCAGGTGGCATTGGTGTACGGGTGTTCGCTCGGTATGATAGGCCACCAACAACGACAATGCGTCGGATTGATAGTGGAATTTCAAGCATAAACGCAAGCGTGCCCGATAACGCGGCACCCTGATGATGTGGAGGTGTAAAGCATGAAGAAGTGGCAATGCGTGGTGTGTGGCTGGATCTACGACGAAGCGGAAGGCTGGCCAGAAGATGGCATCGAGCCGGGCACCAAGTGGGAAGACATATCGGACGACTGGGTTTGCCCTGACTGTGGCGTGGGTAAAGAAGATTTTGAAATGATTGAGATCGGCTAAGCCGAACGGTTCAAGCAAGCGGAGTAGAGTGAATGAGTGCAGAAGCCCCCATCGTAATCGTCGGCACCGGCTTGTCAGGCTTTTCCCTGGCCCGGGAAATCCGTAAGCAGGACAAGGAAGTGCCAATCCTGATGGTCACGGCTGACGACGGGTTCAGCTATTCCAAGCCGATGCTTTCCACTGGCTTCACCAAAGGCAAAGAGGCGGATGAACTGGCCCAGGCCACGGCTGCGACTATGGTGGAGCAGCTCAACATCGACCTGCGTGTTCACACCACGGTGACCGGTATCGATACCGCCGCGCACCAACTGTGCATCGGCGAAGAGCGCCTGACGTACAGCAAACTGGTACTGGCCTGGGGTGCGGACGTTATCCGCCTGCCGATTGAAGGGACCGGGCAGGAGCATGTGTTCTCCATCAACGACCTGATGGATTACCGGGTTTTCCGTAAAGCGGTTGAGGGCAAGAAGCGGGTAGCGATTATGGGCGCGGGTCTGATTGGCTGTGAGTTTGCCAATGACCTTCGCAACGGTGACTACGAGGTGGATATCATTGCCCCCTCCGATACCGTGATGCCAGGCTTGTTGCCAAAGGTTGCCGCCGATGCGGTCAAAGATGCCCTGGCCGAGGCCGGGGTGGCGTTCCACCTGGAAACCGTGGTGGATCGCATCGACCAGGATGGCGATGGCGTGAACCTGATCCTGGCCAATGGCGAGCAGGTTTCCGCAGACCTGGTGGTTTCTGCCGTCGGTCTGCGTCCACGTACCAGCCTGGCGGCCGGTGCCGGCCTTCAGGTGAACCGGGGTATTGTGGTCAACCGTGCGCTGGAAACCTCCGCTGAGGATGTCTATGCGTTGGGTGACTGCGCCGAAGTGGATGGTCATGTACTGCTGTACGTGCTGCCGCTGATGGCCTGCTCCCGTGCGCTGGCCAAGACCCTGTTGGGCGAGCGTGTGGAGGTTGCCTACGGAACCATGCCGGTGATGGTGAAAACCCCCTGCTGTCCAACCGCAGTCTGCCCGCCACCGCAAGGTGCCGAGGGTGACTGGCAGGTGGAGCGTGACGGTAACAACGTGCGGGCTTTGTTCAAGGACGGTGATGGCCAGGTCCTGGGCTTTGCCGTGACTGGCGATTACGCCATGGAAAAGCAGGCGTTGGCGAAAGAGGTGCCGCCGATTCATAGCTGACCGGCATCATCATCTCGACGGTATTACCTACGAAAAGGAGCATTCCGGTCAGTCCGGATGCTCCTTTTTCGCATTGCCAACATCGTTGGTTCTGGGGTAGAACGGATGGTTAGCGAGCTAAGAAGCCAATTCGGCTTTGGCAGGGCCGGCTGAGGCTGGCACGATACCGACATATGAACCACAGGAGCGAGCATGCTGGAAGTTACCAGAAAGCTGGTAGAGTTGCTGGACCTGTCGCCAACGGGTGACGACCATTTTCAGGGCGATAGTGAAGACCTGGGCTTCCCCAACGTATTTGGCGGCCAGGTACTCGGGCAGTCCCTTATGGCGGCCAGCCGCACCGTTGAAGATCGGGCGGCGCACTCCCTTCACGCCTATTTCCTGCGCCCGGGCAATCACAGTCTGCCGATTGATTACGAAGTGCAGCGGGTCCGTGATGGTGGATCTTTCTCCGTTCGCCGGGTCATTGCCCGTCAGGATGGCCGGGAAATCCTGACCGCTGCGGTTTCTTTCCAGGTGGCGGAGGAAGGCTTTGAGCATCAGATGGAGATGCCGCCTGCGGCAGGCTATGAAGGGCTGCCGTCGGAGTCGGACTATGTCGAAAAGCTGTTGCCGAAAATTCCGGAAGCCATGCAGGCCAAGCTGTCCCGAAACCGCCCGGTCGAAATCCGCCCGATTGATCCGGTGAACCCGCTGAAACCGGAAGCGAAGCCGCCGATGAAGCAGAGCTGGCTGAGAGTCCAGGGTGAACTGCCAGATGACCCTGTGTTGCATCGCTGCCTGCTGGCCTACGCCTCGGACTTCTCCTTCCTGGGTACCTCGCTGAACCCTCATGGAGTGACATTCATGAGCCGCAATATGCAGGTGGCGAGCCTGGACCATGCCATCTGGTTCCACCGGGAATTCCGCTTTGATGACTGGCTGCTTTACGATAAGGACAGCCCCAGCGCTTCCGGCGGGCGGGGATTCAATCGTGGCAATTTCTTTGATCGTAACGGTGTGCTGGTGGCATCCACCACTCAGGAAGCACTGATCCGCCAGCGCAAATAATACCTTTTCAACGGGCTGGGGTGTCGGTTAGCCGATCTGGCGGGCGGCTCCGGAGCCCCGGTTGTCCAGCCAGGTCAGCAATTCGCGAATGGGCAGCGGCGGGGTCAGCAAGTACCCCTGGATCATGTCGCAGCCCATGGATTTCAGCAGGGCCAGTGTCGCTTCATCCTCCACACCTTCCGCCACCACCTGATAGCCAAGACTGTGGCACATATCGATGGTGGTCTGAACGATCACCCGGTCTTCACTTTCATTCAGCAGGTCATGGATCAGTGAACGGTCGATCTTGATCTCTTTTGCTGGCAACTGCTTGATGTAGGACAGTGACGAATACCCCGAACCAAAGTCGTCGATGGACAGTGGAATGCCTGTGGCGTTCAGGGACTGCAGGGCACGCAACGAGTTCGCGGGGTCCAGCATCATGGAGGTTTCCGTGACTTCCAGAATGATCTGGCCACGATGTCGGGGGTAGGCCGCCATCAGACGTTGCACGTACAGCGGGAATTCCGGCTCGCGCAGGTTGTTGGGCGAAATGTTGACCGAGATGCCGATGGGGTAACCACGTTCGATCAACTGGTTGCGCAACGACAGTGACTGTTCCAGAACCCAGCGGGTGAGGGGTTTGATCAGCCCGGTCTGCTCGGCGATGGACACCAACTGGTCAGCGGGGATGGGTACCTTGCGCCCTGGCCAGCGAATCAGCGCTTCCGCGCCTACCACTTCATGGGTCTTCAGGCACAGTTTGGGCTGCAGGTGCAGGGCGAGTTCGTTGTCTCTCAGTGCCTGTCGAAGTTCTGATACCAAGGTCAGGCGGTCGGCACTGTAAGAGTCCCGTGCGGGCTGGTAGTACGCCAGTCCGCGATCCCGGGCTTCGTCCGATTCCTGGGCAATGTACGCGCGGCGGATCAGAGCGTTGGTGTCCTGGGCGTGGTCCGGAAAGATCGCTACGCCGGTCTGGGGATCGAGGGGGAGCTGCATGCCGAGGTAGTCAATGGGTTCTCCGAGCTGTTCCAGCGCCAACACAATACTGCGAGGGGTGGATGAGATCTCGTCGGCGTTGATGATAAAACCGAGGGCGGCCGGTTCCAGCGAGGCGAGGTGGAACGAGCGCTGGTCAGTGACTTCAATCGGGTACACCCCGGGCAATCCGCTGATGATGCTGTTGAATCGACGGGCCGCCAGTTCCAGAAGGCGGTCGGTATTGCGGTGACCCAGGGTTTTGGTGATGGCCTGCAGGTTGGTGAGGTAAATGATGCCGACCGCGTGGCGCTTTTTCGATTCACGGTTGATCAGGTCATTGATCACCATCTCAAAGCTGGTGCGGTTGGGGAGCCCAGTGGTGGGGTTGTGCAGGGCCTGATCCATCATTCGCAGTTCGGCCTTGCGGCGAGCCGCCATGGCATTGAGCTCCGCTTCCCGCGCCAGCATCTTGCCTTCGCGCTCCTGGTAGAGTCTCGCGGCCAGTGCGATGGTCAACAGGATGGCTTCGAGGGCGGAGCCGATCTCCATCCCGTAGGTGGTGACGAAGTTGGTGGGTACCCAGCCATATTTGTTGGCGGCGGTTATTGCGCTGCCGATGGTCAGCAGGCCCCAGGCAATGGTGTAGAACATGGCTTGGGGGACGCCCCGAAGCCACAGCAAGGGTCCCGTAAACGTCAGCAACAGGCAGCCTGGAATGGCCAAGGCCACCGATAGCCGGATCGAAAGGTTGTAATCCAGGACAAATGCCCCTGCGATGGCAGCCAGGTTGAGGGCGATGAACAGCTTGACCACCTTGTCTATATGCGGCGCATTGCTCTTCAGCCTTAGGAATGAACGCCCAAACAACAGGGTGAGCAGCATGGCACAAGGGATTGCGAGCAGGATCGACAGGTTGTGCAACTGTGGATTTTCCGGCCACAGGATCTGGAAGGTTACCCCCCGCAGGGCGGCTAGCAGGAACAGGTAGCCAAAGGTTGAGAGTACGTAAAGCAGGTAGGTGAGTTCCCGCAGCGCCAGGAATATGAAGACATTGAAGAAAATGACGGTAATCAGCACGCCGTAGTAGAGGCTGTGAAGCTGATCTTCCATGGCGATGGCATCGAACAGCTCATTCTGGGCCCAGATTCGGATGGGTACCTGCAACGAGCCATGGGTCTCGACCTTGAGCAGGATTTCGTACTGCTTATCGGCTTGGGTGCTAAAGGGGATAAGGAAGGTCGGGTGGTTCAGGGGCCGGTGTTCAAATGGCAGGGTGTCACCGACCACAACGTGCTCTGTGACGTTGCCGCTTTCCAGCAGAAAGAACTCGACCCGGTCCAACAGCGGGTAGCTGATGTCAAGAATCTGGTGTTCCGGTTGGCTGGAGACGGCCATGCGGAACCAGTAGGGAACGGTGTTGTAACCAAAGTTCGGCGAGGCTTCCTGAAGCATTTGCCAGTCGTCACTGGCCAGTGCTTCGGACGGAGCCTGGGAGTCAGTCGCTTTCAGGTAGGTGATGTTTGTCGGAAACAAACTGGTCGTGCCGGGTTCGCTGTGAACCTGGAAGGCCAATAGACTAAGAGTCACCAGGAAGGCGATCAATGATGCAATTTGGCGCACGGTTGTCCGATATTGTTGTGATTGTTGTTGTCGCGCTGCGGGAGTGTACGCATACCCCCGAAACCTTCGCCGTTATTATCGAATTATTGGCGATCTGGAATTCAGTATGGCGTCTACCGATGCTTGGCTCAAGGACAAATTACGCTTTCCAGCCACTCCCTGACCCAGGGGAGGGCAACTTCTTCCGGATCTGTAACTTCGAGGGCATCAATACGCAGGGTGTCGCCTACCTTACGGGCTCCGGTTTCAAAAAATGCTTCCTCCATCAGCTCGCCTGCGCCACAGAAGGTGTCGCCGTAGGAGCTGTCGCCCAGAACGATGACGCCAAAGGGGCGGCCGGGCTGCTGTGGCAGCAGGTCCCGAAGCTCCAGGTAAAAGGGCAGTAAGTTGGGGGGAACTTCGCCCTGGCCGGTCGTTGAGGTGCAGATCAGGATGGGGTCGTTGTTGCCGGTAATGTCGGCCAGGCTCGGATTCTCCAGCACGGTGATCTCGTGCCCTTCCTGCTCCAGGTCTTTTTTGAGGGTGCGTGCGGTCATCAGTGCGCCACCGTAGACACTGCCTACCAGAATCCGGATTGAAGCCATGTTTCAGCCACTCTGAGTCAATGAGGCCGCCATGGTACCGGCGTTCCCTGCCGGGCTCAAGAATCGGGCGGTGAGTCTGGTGCGGTGGTTGTCGGCTTGCTTTTGACCCGCGGGGAGATTTGGTTGCGGCCATTTTCCTTGGCAGTGTATAGCTGAACGTCCACTTGTTTGAGCAAATGGTTCATGGAGTCCGACTGGGTGATGGAACTGACGCCAGCACTGATGGACACCGGCAGGATCTGGTCGCGGAAGTGAAACTCGGCCTCGGCAACCTTGTGACGTAGCCGTTCCGCGAGTGTCAGCGCCTGTATCAGTGATGTATCCGGCAGCAGGAGCAGGAACTCTTCTCCGCCCCAGCGTGCCGCCAGGTCGGTTTGGCGGACAATTTCCCGCATCAGCTCGGCAAACTGTTTGAGGGCGGCATCGCCAGCATCGTGGCCATACTCATCGTTGATGCGCTTGAACCAGTCGAGGTCAATCAGCACGACAGAAAAGTGATGCCCGGTGCGTTGGTAACGGGAGTATTCCTCCATCAGGCGTTGATGCATGGCGCGGCGGTTGGGCAGGCCGGTGAGTTCATCGGTTCGGGCCGCCTGTTCATGGCTGTGAGCCAGTTCCAGGAGCCGGCTGCGAACCCGTAGGCGACTGAACTCCAGGATGAAACAGAAGACTGACTCAAACGTTACCGTGGCGAGGAAGCGGATTTTGAAATCGGTGTTGTATTCGGTGGTCACAAAGGGCAGTTCCGGCCACTGGAAAATCACCAGTGCCATGACCAGGCAAAAGGTCAGTATGATGACCCCCAGCCTCAGGCTGGTCAGGTAGAACAGCAGGGGGGGAAAGGCGTAAAACCAAAGTGGGCCGGTGTTGCTCTCGCCGCCAGAGGCAAACAGATAGATAAACAGGGTAACAACAATCGCCAGCAGTCCGAGCATGTGTAACTGAAGGTTGCGCAGCAAAGCAAAGATGGTCGCGTTGATTGCGATCAGGGTTGCGAACGACCAAAGTACGATGGCGTGTTCGGTGTGGCCGGAAAGCCAGGACTTTGTCCCGATCCCCAGCAGCAAAACCAGGGCGAGAATGGCCAGCAGGGTCGTCAGCTGGAAGGCACGGCGGTAATCTTCGTCTTCCGCAGAAAAAGTGGCTGGCGCCTTTGCTCGGCTCATGTGTTCTCTGTTCTTATAGTTATGGAATGTACGCCGACAAATTATGCTCCAAATTTCCATAAGTTGACAGAGGGTTGAGTCAGATCAGGCCAACCCGTTAGGGGTGTCTGGCCGGTGCCTCACGCTGATCCAGGCCGGCAACGGATTTCAATTTGATGACAAAAAAATTATAGTGGCGCCCAGAATCCTGTCTTTCAACGAATGGTGCCTACCATGGCCACGTCCAACGGTTTTCTCGATAACCTGCTAACCAGTCCCACTACTGAACGTTACCGCATCGGTATCAGCCTGCTTTTCCTGTTCGCCATCTGGCTTTTTGTTGGCCACAGTGTCAGCGATATGCCCAATGGCATGCTGTTGATGGCCGCTGCCGTCATTGGCGGCTACATGGCGATCAACATCGGGGCTAACGATGTTGCCAATAATGTTGGGCCAGCGGTTGGCTCCGGGGCAATTACCCTGGGTGGGGCTGTCCTGCTGGCGGCCGTGTTTGAAGCTGCCGGAGCCCTGATTGCCGGAGGCGACGTAGTGTCGACCATCAAGGGCGGCATCATTTCGCCGGAGCGTTTGAGTCACCCGGAAAGCTTTGTCTGGTTGATGACTGCAGCACTACTGGCGGGTGCTTTGTGGCTGAACCTGGCGACCTGGATGGGGGCGCCGGTGTCAACCACCCACTCCATTGTCGGCGGTGTCCTTGGTGCGGGGATTGCGGCCGGTGGTTGGGGAATCGCCAACTGGGCGGTGATGGGGAAAATCGTGGCGAGCTGGGTGATATCACCGGCCCTGGGCGGGCTTTTGGCGGCCCTGTTCCTGTTCGTTATCAAAAAATCGGTGCTCTATAAGAGCGATGTTATTCCTGCTGCCCGGCGATTCGTGCCCTGGCTGGTGGCCATCATGGCGTGGGCGTTTGGCACCTACCTGATGGTCAAAGGCGTCAAAAAGATCGTTAAGGTCGACTTTATGATGGCGTCGCTGGTTGGCTTTGCGCTGGCGGTGGTGACCCTGGTGGCCATGAGGACCCTGGTGTCACGCCGGGCGGCAACCATGGAGAACAGTGCCAGTGGCGTGAACACCCTGTTCACCTGGCCGTTGATCTTTGCGGCGGCGCTGCTGAGTTTCGCCCATGGTGCGAATGATGTGGCCAATGCCATCGGCCCGCTGGCGGCCATCAACGATGCCATCACGGCCGGAGGTGTGGTGACGTCCGCCAGCATTCCGCTGTGGGTGATGATGGTCGGTGCGCTGGGGCTGGCAGTCGGACTGATGCTGTTCGGGCCGCGCCTGATCAAGACCGTGGGCAGCGAGATTACCGAACTGGACAAGACCCGTGCCTTCTGTATTGCGCTGTCGGCCGCCTTGACGGTTATTATTGCCTCCCAGCTTGGGTTGCCGGTGAGCTCGACCCACATTGCGATTGGCGGGGTGTTTGGTGTGGGCTTCCTGCGGGAATACCTGAAAACCAACTATGCCACTCAACTACACTCGATCATGGAAAACCATGATGAGAAAGAGCGGGCCCGGCTGAAGCCGTTCCTTGACGATTTCCGCAGTGCCTCGGTGGAAGAGATGGAGAGCCTGTTGCAGAAGGCCCGTCGCAACAAGCGGGAGCTGCCGCTTTCCAAGCCGGAGCGTAAGCGCCTGAAAAAGATCTATCGTCAGGAGCTGGTCAAACGGTCTCACCTGACCAAGATTGTTGCGGCGTGGGTGATTACCGTACCAGCGTCAGCCTCGATGGCTGCGCTCCTGTTCTTCACGCTTCGTGGTCTGATGCTTTAATGGCCTTGCATGGGCAGCCGTGGTAGGCAATGATCGTATCAATAAGTGGCGGGCCCTTGGGGTCCGCCAGGTGCCATTTTCCAGGAGTAAGCAATGAGCTCAGCAGCTGAGAGCCGTCAGTCCAAAACCATTCAGGAACTGCGCGGGTTTATTCGTAAAGTATTGAGTGATCCTACGGTTGCGGTGAAGTCCGTGGAGATCGCCCGGAAATACCGGGGGCAGCCTGGGGCTGACGAGCTGATCGCCCAGGAAATCAGCGCCAGCACCACGGTTCGGATTCCTGAGAACTGGAGTGAGGCGGATCGCATGTTCATCGAGATCCTCCATGAGGTTCTCGACGACGAGGCGGCGCTGTACTGATCCGGTAACCGGATCCCTGCCGAGCCGGAGTTCTTCCGGCTCAGGTTTTCTAGCCGTCTGTGTCGACCGCCGCCAGGACTGTGTTGGTGAGCTGATTGAGGATGGCGAATTCATCACTGATGCCCGCATCTGCCGCCAGTTCTTCCTGCTCGTTCAGGATGTCCCTGAGGATGTCTTCGGTGGTCAACGGGTTGGCCAACACCACCCGGAACACCAGGCATGGGAAGTGGTGGTAACGGGCCGGCTCCAGTCGTGTCCGTGACACAAACGCTTTTCCCCGCTCCCGCTGTGTCTTCTGGATGAACTTGGTGATCCGGTTGAGGCAGGCATTGATGCGTTCGGCCTGAATCGGGTCTGCCAGCGTCAGGGCCTGTTGGGCCTCGGCGGGGGCATAGCGGTATGTGAGAATGTTCAGCTCGGGCTCGGTCACCAGCTCGAAATCCGGTCGCGCCTGGATCATATCGGCAAAGCTGCGAGCCTTGGCAATACCCTGGTCGATCAGGATCTCGTAGCCTTCCCGTGCCAGGATTTTCAGGCCGGAGTGAATCAGCATCGACATCCCCGGGCGTGATCCTTCCAGGGTGGTACTGCCCAGGTCCCGGGAGCCCTGACGAATGATGTACTGGGCGTGGTGCTCAACCGCACTGGCCAGGGCGGGGTCACGGAACACCACCAGGCCTGAGCCCATGGGGACATACAGCTGTTTGTGGGCGTCGATAGTGACCGAGTCGGCCTGTTCAATGCCTTTCAGCAAGTGGCTGTGACGGCGGGAGAACAGGGTTGGTCCGCCCCAGGCCGCATCCACGTGGAAGTGAGCGCCGAATTCCCGCGCAATGTCGGCCATAGCCTCCAGCGGATCGACGTTGCCGGTCTCGGTGGTGCCGGCAATGCCGCAGATCGCCATAATCTTGATCTTCTGCTTCTGCAGTTCCAGGCATTTGTCCCGCAGGGCGTCAGTCTGGATCCGGTTGTGGTCGTCGGTATCTACCGCTACCAGCGACTCCCGGCCCAGTCCAAGGACATCGGCCGTCTTGCGAAGGGAGTAGTGGCCGCGCCGGGACACCAGAATGGCTGCACCTTCGTGGCCGTAGTAGCGCAGGGCGCGGAACAGCCCCTCCTGATGAATGCCCCTGAAGCTGCCTTCTGCCGGGAAAGCCCGGTTCCGAGCTACCCAGAGTGCCGTCAGGTTGGCGACGGTGCCGCCTGAACACATGGCGCCGAGGGAGTGGCGGGGGTCGTGCATCCACTTGCGGTAGAAGGCGCCATCCTCATCGTAGACCAGCCGGTGAATCATCCCGAGAACCTGGCGTTCCATGGGGGTGAAGGCCTTGGAGGTCTCTGTTTTCACCAGGTTCTGGTTCAGCGCAATCATGATCTTCGACAGCGGCAGCATGAAGTAGGGCAGCGCTGATGTCATGTGGCCGATAAAACTGGGGGAGGCGGTGTGGACCGAATTGGCGACCAGTTTGTCGAGCAGGAACTGGGTTTGTTCCGAGACGAAGATCGGTTTTTCGGGAATGACCGGGTCGGAAAAGTCTTTCTCGACTTCGCTGAGATCGCGTTCGATAGCGACGATGTGTTCCTGGAGGAAGCCGGCCAGGTTTGTTGAAATGTTCTGGTCGATCCTGCTCAGGGTGGATTCCGGTGCCTCGGGCACGGTAAACACACGGTACATTGCCTCCAGCGAGGCCTGGGCGGATTTTTTCTTACCAGTCATAGCGCCAATGTCTCAGTCGTTGTCCGCGGGCCGTCATCAGGCACGGCGGATCACCGGGGTCAATTCATTCCCATCAGTCGGGCACAGACAGTCTGGTACCACTCCGTTTGGTTCCCGCTGCTGCACTCTGGCGTCCTTTTAAGGGAGCGTAGTATACGGCGTCACCCATGCCCTTGCCACAGCGCCTATGGTCTTAAGGTGCCACGGTTTCTTTGAGCGGTTGCGGAATGGCGCAGGGCTGACCGACTAACGTTCACAGCAGTTCCCGCTGGACTTCCAGAATAGGGGCGTCAATGCGCTCGGCAATGGCCTTTTCCACCTGATCCAGACGTTGGCTGATCAGTTGGGAGGAGGTGCCAATGGCGGCAATGGTCCAGGTGGCACAATCAAGCGTGTCCTGGTCGGCGGTTTCCGCGACAGCGAGATCGCTTTCCTTGCCCCAGATGGCCTTGAGCGGAGCAAAGGTGCGGCGCTTGGCTTTGATATCTTCGCAGCCATAAAGCTGGAAATGCAGGGTCATCACGCCCAGGTGTGGGGTAATGGTGGCGGCTTGGGGTTGGCCGGCCTGAAGCAGGCGGCGCAGTTGTTCTGACATGACCTTGATCCGGGTAACTCGGGGCCGGACGCCGGGTGGCGGCCAGCCCCATCATGTTGGAAGATCTGGTCAGTCTACTACAGGCGTGGCTCGTTCGATAATGGCGCGAACGTCCAGTCCTCGGGGCAGGTTGCCGTAGTTCAAGCCGCCGTGGCTTTGCAGGCGCGAGGCGCAGAACGCATCGGCCACCTCCGGGATAGAGTGTTGCAGCAGGACCGACGCCTGCAGTGACAGCGCCATACGGTCCACCAGATTGCGAGCGCGGTACTGAATGTCGTCAGGGTTGTCCCCGAGGTTACCGAACTCCTGCTTCAGATCGCCAACAAATCGGTCGTAGCGGGCGTCGCTGCCCCGAGCCTGATCCAGCTCGTTGAAGAAGGCTTGCAGCGAATCCGGTGATTTCTGCAGCGCCCGCAGGGTGTCCAGGCACTGGACGTTGCCGCTGCCTTCCCAGATAGCGTTGACCGGGGATTCCCGGAACAGTCGCGGCATGATGCAGTTCTCCATAACACCGCTGCCACCAATGCATTCCATGGATTCGTAGGCGTGGTTGGGGGAGCGCTTGCAGATCCAGTATTTGCCAACGGGAGTGGCTAGCCGGGTCAGCAGCCGTTCATGCTCGTCGTCCTGATTGTCCAGGGCTCGCGCTACTCGCAAGGTCAGGGCCAGGGCTGCTTCGCTTTCCAGCGCCAGGTCTGCCAGGACATTCTGCATCAGCGGCTGGTCGCTCAGGGTAGCGCCAAAGGCGCTGCGGTGGCGGCAGTGATGCAGGGCCTGGGCGGCGGCCTGGCGCATGCCGCCAGAACTACCGATCATGCAGTCGAAGCGGGTCATGGAGACCATTTCGATGATGGTGGGTACGCCACGGCCTTCCTCGCCCACCATCCAGGCCAGCGCGCCGCGGAGTTCGGCTTCACTGGATGCGTTGGCGACGTTGCCCATCTTGTGTTTCAGGCGCTGTATTTGCCAGGGGTTCTTGCTGCCGTCCGGGCGCCAGCGGGGCATCAGGAAGCAGGACAAGCCGCCAGGGGCCTGGGCCAGTACCAGAAAAGCGTCGCACATGGGGGCCGAAACAAACCACTTGTGGCCGACCAGTTCGTAGGCCTGACCAGACCCGCCCTGACCCAGCGGGAAGGCGCGGGTGCTGTTGGCGCGGACATCACTGCCGCCCTGCTTTTCGGTCATGGCCATGCCAATGGTGACGGACTGCTTGGCGCTATCAGGCACATTGCGTGGGTCGTAGTCGTTGTGAAGAATCTTTGATTCCCAGAGCGCCGCCAGTTCCGGTTGCTTGCGAATCGATGGGATGGCAGCAAAGGTCATGGTAATCGGGCAGCAATGAGCGGCTTCAACCTGAGAG
Organism: Marinobacter zhejiangensis; assembly: GCF_900114775.1. GTDB lineage: Bacteria > Pseudomonadota > Gammaproteobacteria > Pseudomonadales > Oleiphilaceae > Marinobacter > Marinobacter zhejiangensis. The sequence continues at coordinate 273,078 of NZ_FOUE01000001.1, read as the reverse complement.
TGCAGGTAGTACTTGGCGGCACGGGCGACGTGAGCACCGCTGCGTGGGTCGGTCCAGGGGCTGCTGTGCAGACCGTGCCCCATGGAAAGTCGCATCAGCTCATGGTAAGCCGGGTGGAACTCCACCTCGTCGATACGGTGACCAAAGCGGTCGTGGGTGTTGAACGTGGGTTTGTTTTCGTTGGCCTTGAAGCCCAGGTCAATGATGTCGGACCGGCCGGTCAATTCGCCGAACTCGACCAGTTCCTGCTCGGCCCAGGCGGCACCTTCGCGGCTCAGGCCATCCTGCAGTGCCTGGTCTTGTTGGTACAGGTTGTAGTTTTCCAGGGCGGTTGGCTGGTTGGTGACGGTATGGGTGACCGCGAGATAACGGTCTTCCGTTTCTGGTGTGGATTGAGGGGCGTTCATGGTGTTACCTCCCGGTGCCGGTCAACCCCTGTAGGCAGAAACGCACAATGCCGTTGACCAGTGTCTCTGTATTTGATGTGTGACTGGTCTCGTCGGTGCTGCCCTGAACAGGTGACAGGGGCCCGACGAGGCTTTCAGCAAGGGCGCCCACCAGACAGGTACTGCTGCATACGGCGTCCTGTGGTGGCAGACAGCCTTCGTTCATGCCTTCGCGGATCGCCTGCTCAAACAGTTCCGCATAGGCTTTCCGGTACGTCAGTCGTTCGGCTTCGACCTTGGGATCGACAGGCTCAGCGATCAGTGCCCAGGCCATCATCGGTCGGTTTAGCGCCCGTGCGGCAAACTGCCTCAGGGCCTGCTCCAGCCGTTCGATGACGCTACCCGCTTCGGCCAGCGACTCACCCACCTTGGTGACTTCCCGGCGAGTGGCTGTTCGGAAGACTTCCGCAAACAGCTCTTCCTTGGCGGTGAAGTGCCGGTAAATGGTGCCGGTAGCGATTTCCGCCCGACGGGCAACCTGGCTGACCTGGGCATTGCGAAACCCGCCTTCCATCACCAGTTGCAGCGCGCAGTCCAGAATCCGTTGTCGGGTTTCGGCTTTGCGCAGGCGCATCTTTTCCGTTTCACGATAGGCCATGAGCGCTTGCCTCATAAAAGTGAATCATTATTCATTCCTTGTGTCAACGCGGGGCGATGCGTTATTCCAGGAGGAATGTGCAGCCACAGTTACGACCTATTGTAACGCCAGTACCGGTGTCGGCACCGGCTGAATTGCCTGCGTCATTGTGGCAATCCGGGGGGTCGTCATAAATTTGTCACAATTCATCGGTTAACCTTTCGGTGATGGAGTCTGTCCGTTGTGGCCAGGGCGTGTATGATTAGGGGATTTCAACGAGTTTGATACGCCAATAACGCCCCAGGAGGATTGAGTGAGCACTCCAACCCCACGTAGTTTCCCAACCACCCGTCTGCGCAGAAACCGGGCGGACGATTTTTCCCGACGACTGGTCAGGGAACATCGGTTGAGCGTTGATAACCTGATTTATCCGGTGTTTGTCCTGGAGGGTGAAAACCAGCGTGAAGCGGTGCCTTCCATGCCCGGTGTGGAACGGTTGAGCATCGACTTGCTGGTGGAACAGGCGGCGGAACTGGTGGCCCTGGGAATTCCGGCGGTTGCCCTGTTTCCGGTCATCCCCGCGGATCAAAAGAACCTGTCGGCCAGTGGGGCCTGGGATTCGCAAGGGCTGGTCCAGCGTACGGTACGGGCGCTCAAGCAGGCCCAGCCGGAGCTGGGAGTAATTACCGACGTGGCGCTGGACCCGTTCACCAGCCACGGCCAGGACGGCATCATTGATCACAACGGTTATGTCATGAACGACGTGACCGTCGAGGCGTTGGTAAACCAGGCGCTGTCCCACGCCGATGCCGGTGCCGACATCGTGGCGCCGTCGGACATGATGGACGGCCGGATCGGAGCGATCCGTGAGGCGCTTGAAAGCGCCGGTTATGTGAATACTCGGATCATGGCGTATTCCGCCAAGTATGCCTCCAGTTACTACGGGCCGTTCCGCGATGCCATTGGCTCTGCGTCGAACCTGGGCAAAAGCGACAAGGCCACCTACCAGATGGACCCCGCCAACAGTGATGAGGCCCTGCATGAAGTGGCTATGGACCTGACCGAAGGGGCTGACATGGTCATGGTTAAGCCGGGCATGCCCTATCTGGATATTGTTTACCGGGTGAAGCACGAACTGAAAGTGCCCACCTTTGTCTATCAGGTCAGTGGCGAGTATGCGATGCACATGGCGGCCGCCGACAACGGCTGGCTCGATGGTGACAAGGTCATGATGGAAAGCCTGGTGGCGATGCGCCGGGCCGGTGCCGATGGCATCCTGACGTATTTTGCGGTGCGAGCGGCGAAACTTCTTAAACAGAATGGCTGACCGTTAGGGCAGGGCCTGCGACGGGTTGGTCAAGGAACTTGATGCTGAGGATCAATTTGCAATGACAATGGAAACGGCAAACGCTGAAAAAACGGTGCCAGGCACAGCCGGGGCGAGTGCTGTCGAAAGCGAGAGTCCGGTGGTTGATCCGACAGCCAACGAGAACTACTTCAACCGCGAGCTGAGTCACCTCCAGTTTAACTACCGGGTGCTCCAGCAGGCGCTGGACCCAAGCCACCCGTTGATCAACCGGTTGATCTTCTGCTGCATCTTCAGCAGCAACATGGACGAGTTCTTCGAGATCCGGGTAGCTGGCCTGCGCCAGCAAATGAAGTATGGCCGCGAAAGCGTCGGCCCGGACGGTATCCTGCCGACCCAGTTGCTCACTGACATCAGCCAGGTGGCCCACCAGTACATCGAGGAACAGTACGACATCCTCAATAACGTACTGATTCCAGAGATGGAGAAGGAGAACATCCGGTTTGTACGCCGTCGTGAATGGACGCCAGCGCAAGCGGAGTGGGTACGTACTTACTTCGAAGAAGAGATCCTGCCGGTGGTCAACCCGATCGGTCTGGACCCGTCCCACCCGTTCCCCCGGTTGGTGAACAAGAGCCTTAACTTCATCGTTGAGCTCGACGGCAAGGACGCATTCGGTCGAGAAACCGGCATGGCTATCGTGCCTGCTCCGAAGTCATTGCCCCGCTTGGTGCGGCTGCCGGATGAGGTGTGTGACGGTGGTGACAATCTGGTGTTCCTGTCGTCCATGATCCATGCCCACGCCGACGAACTGTTTCCCGGTATGGAGATCAAGGGGTGCTACCAGTTCCGCCTGACCCGGAACGCTGATTTGGTGCTGGAAGATGATCTGGAAGACCTGGCTTCGGCGCTGCGGGGTGAATTGCTCAGTCGTCGTTTCGGTGACGGTGTCCGGTTGGAAGTGGCCGATAATTGTCCAGACGAGCTGATCCAGTTCCTGCTGCGGGAGTTTGGGCTCAGCGAGCGGGATCTTTATCAGGTGCATGGCCCGGTCAACCTGACCCGGCTGATGGCGGTCGGCAGCCTGGTCGACCGTCCTGATTTGCTGTACCCCGGGTTTTCGCCGGCGGTGCCCAAGAAAATTCGCAATAACGAAGACATTTTTGGGGTGATCCGTCAGAAGCCGATCCTGCTTCATCACCCGTACGAAAGCTTTACGCCGGTCATCGATTTCCTTCGCCAAGCAGCCAAGGATCCTAACGTCCTGGCCATTCGCCAGACCCTGTATCGTACTGGTACCGGTTCGGAGATCGTCGAGGCCCTGATGGATGCGGCTCGTCGTGGTAAAGAAGTGACCGCGGTCATTGAATTGCGCGCACGTTTCGATGAAGCCGAGAACCTGGAGCTGGCCAGTCGCCTGCAGGAAGCGGGGGTGGTGGTGGTTTACGGTGTGGTCGGCTTCAAAACCCACGCCAAGATGATCATGGTTGTTCGGCGGGAAGACGGACGGCTGAAGCGTTACGTACACCTGGGAACCGGGAACTACCATGCCGGGAATGCCCGCCTGTACACGGATTACAGTCTGTTGTCCTGCGATGACGCCTTGGGCGATGACGTCAACAAGTTGTTCCAGCAGTTAACCGGCATGGGTAAGGTGTTGAAGATCAAGAAGCTCTTCCACGCCCCGTTCACCCTGCACAAGCGGTTGATCGAAATGATTGACCGGGAGGCCAGCTACGGTGACAAGGGCCACATTATCTTCAAGATCAATGCCCTGACTGAGCCGGAAGTGATGCTGGCGCTGTACCGGGCCTCCCAGGCCGGGGTGCGGGTGGATCTGATCATTCGTGGCATCTGTTGTTTGCGCCCGGGCGTGCCGGGGTTGTCGGAAAACATCCACGTCCGTTCCATTATCGGCCGTTTCCTGGAGCACACTCGGGTGTATTACTTCGGCAATAATGGCAAGCCGGAGATCTATGGCTCCAGCGCCGACGGTATGGTGCGCAACCTGATCAACCGGGTTGAAGTGGCCTTCCCGGTCGACGACAAGTCGCTGGCGGAACGGATGATCAGCGATCTGAATGCGTACCTGACTGACAATTGCCAGAGCTGGGAGCTGCAGACGGACGGTAGCTATGTCCAGAACCACCCGGCGGAAGGGGAAGAGCGTTTCGTGGCGCAGCAGGCGCTGCTGGAAGGTTTGATCAACAAATAACAAACACCGCAGCCAGCGATTGCTGGCTGCGGTGTTCCTGTCTTACTGCCCGGTCAGCTGGTGGTACTTGTCCATCAGCTCGTCCTTGCTCTCAACCCGCTCTGGATCTACCGGAATGCAGTCCACCGGACAAACCGCTTGGCATTGGGGTTCGTCGTAGTGGCCAACACACTCGGTGCACTTGTTCGGGTCAATTACGTAGATCTCGTCCCCCGGCGAAATGGCTTCGTTGGGACATTCCGGTTCACAGACGTCGCAATTGATGCACTCGTCGGTAATCATCAAGGCCATCGGGCATACCTCGGAAAAAACTTCAGAAAACTCGGCGGTATTCTACCGGAATTTGCGGAAAAAAGGGCGTTTCCGCCCTCCCGCTCGTGGGGCTCAGGGCTGGCCAAACTTCTGCTTAAGTGCGGCAGCAACAGGTTCGGAGACAAATTCCGATATATCGCCACCCAGCGAGGCAATTTCACGGATCAGCGTCGATGAAATGTACGACAGGTGGTTGGCCGGTGTCAGGAACACGCTTTCTACCTCTGGGGCCAGACGGCGATTCATGTCGGCGAGCTGGAACTCGTATTCGAAATCGGAAACCGCTCGCAGTCCACGCAGGATGACCGTCGCCCCCTGATCCCGAACAAACTCTGCCAACAGGTTGCTGAACCCGGTCACCCGGACATTGTCGAGATGGCTGGTGGAGGCCTCAACCAGCGCGACCCGCTCCTCCAGTGACAGCAACGGCTGTTTCTTGGGGCTGTAGGCAACCGCGACGACTACCTGGTCAAACATTTTTCCGGCCCGCTCTATCAGGTCGGTGTGTCCATTGGTGATAGGGTCAAAGGTTCCGGGGTAGATCACGGTGGGCATGCTAAGGCTCCTTCTCGTCAACGAGCCCGTAGAATAACAGCATATGAGGCGGGAGTGACCAGAGATGCAGGATTTCGCCAGCATGGCGGCGAAATCCTGTAGCGGAGTGGTCAGGCGGTCAGGCGCGACGCCAGCTGCGTGCTGTTGCGTGCTGACAGGGTGTACACCGACATCTGAGGATTGGCACCGATGCTGGTGGGGAAAATGGAGGCATCGTGAACGCTGAGGTTGCTCACCTGGTGATGTTGGCCAAGGCCATTGACCACCGAGTTTCTGGGGTTTGCCCCCATACCGCAGCCGCCCATCTGGTGCGCGGTAAACAGCCGGGCACGGTGCAGTTCCATCGGAATGGCCTTGATGGCCGCCTCGGCTTCTGACCAGTTGCGATACCAGCTGGAGTCCATGTGCACCAATCGTACCTGCTTGGCGCCAGCGGCGAACTGGGCCTCTGCCATGCGCAGGTAGGCCTGCCGCAACCCCTGCCACAGGTAGTCGGTAACCGGGTAGTCCAGTACCGGGCTGCCATCATCCCTTAGACTGACAACGCCGCCGGGGCTGTCAGCGTGAAAACCGTCGCGAATCAGGGCCAGCATGGACTGTAGCCAGGGCAGTTTGCCCAAATTCTCGTTCATGATGTCACCATGGCCGGGCAAAATACCGCTGGCCATGGAGGGGTGTAGCGGCGGAACTTCGAGCTTGAACCCGGCAGGCCCATCGACGCCCTGGCTGAAATTGAATTCGTCGGAATAGATTGACTGCGGCGCGCCGTGAAACGGGTCGACCCGCTCTGGCATTTCCGCCACCGTGGCGTTAACTGGGTGCAGGAACGTACGCTTGCCGACCCGCTGGTAGGGGTCAGGAATGTCCGAGCGCAGCAGCAGGGCCGGAGAGCCCAGCGCGCTGGCTGCCACAACAAAGTGGCGGGCGCGGATCTGAACCTTGTGAGCGCTGGGCGTCACGCTATCGGCCTGCAGTGGTGTGGCTTCCAGGTGGCTGATGCGGTCCTGTGTCATCACCAGGCGATCGGCACGAAGGCCGTAGATCAGTTCAGCCTTGTGATCCAGGGCTCCGGGGACGGTGGTGGTCAGCGCGCCCTGCTTAGCGTTGGTGGGGCAGCCCATGCCACAGTAGCCCAGGTTCCAGCAGCCTTTGACGTTGCGGGGAATGACGTGCCAGGACCAGCCCAGCTGCTCGCAGCCGCGGCGGAGGGTGTCGTTGTTGGCGTTGGGCGGTACTTCCCAGGGCGCGATGTTATGACGCTGTTTGCGGTCATCGAACCAGGGCTGCAGGCTGGCTGGGCGTAACTCGTCCAGTCCAAACCGGTCGGCCCAGAAATTGAGGGTCGCGTCAGGGGTGTTGAAACTGGACGTCCAGTTCACGGTAGTGGACCCGCCGACGCAACGTCCCTGCAGTATGGCGATGGCGCCGTCCCGGGTGACCCGGCTGAGTCCTTCCTGGTACAGGGACGCATAGGACGTCAGTTCGTCCATCTTGAAGTCTTTCTGGTGATACAGACGGCCTTCTTCAATCATGATGACGGACAGGCCGGTACGGGCCAGGATCTCTGCGGTTGTGCCGCCGCCGGCACCGGTGCCGATCACCACCACATCCGCTTCCAGGGTCTGGTTTTCAGTCAGGGTGGCGGCATCGGTTACGTTCCAGCCGCCCGCAAGGCCCTGGGCAATTAAATCGGTCATAGCCATGAGGTTACTCCTGGTACGGATCAGCTGTGGGTCTGGAACTGGGGCAATGCGCTGACGGCCCATTCCGGGGGGCCGGGGTAACCGGTTTGTGACCAGTGCTCCGGTTGTCCGTAATAAGAGGCATTGGTGATCTTGGTGAGGGCAATGTAGCCGTTGTTGAACAGGCCGATGCTGCTGGTTTCCCAGCGCTCCAGGAAAGACCGGGCATCGTCGGTGCTGGCATTTTCCCAGCTGGACCAGACGCCGGCCAGGGTGGCGCGAGTAAGGCCGAAGTTCAACAGGTCGAAGAGTTTGCGAAGCTCCTGCTGGTTGGCATTGCCGAACTGCACGATGCCGGCATCAATCGTCTCGATGGTCGTGCGGACCTGACGTCGGCGCAGGTCAGGCTGTTCGGTGAGTGCTGCTCCCAGAATGGCGGGGATCAACGCTTCGAACAGGACAATGTCGTCGGAGCTCAGAAAGCGGAATTCATAGCCGCTGGTCGGGCTGGCGGGGCCTTCGGACTGGAGACCTGCGGGCGCTGAGGCACACCCGCTCAGCCCTGCGGTCATGCTGACGCCGCCGAGGAACAGGGCGCCACCAAGGCCGGTTTTAAGAAAACTGCGGCGCCCGTAATCGGGCGCCTTGTCTGTGACTGCTGTGGGAGTTGGCATGTCTGGAACTCGTTATTATGTTATTGGGCCAGGGGTGCCGGACTAGCGGATGAACAGGCGATAAACCAGTTTGTGAATCGCGGTGCCATGGGGGGCGTAGACCGCCTTGCCACTGTTGAAACGCTGTTTGGCGAAAATGGAACGGTGATGGCTGAAGGTCAGGAAGCCTTCTTTGCCGTGGTAATGTCCCATGCCGGAATCACCGACACCGCCAAAGGGCAGGTCATCCTGAGCAACGTGCATGAGCGCGTCGTTGATGCACATGCCGCCAGAGTGGGTCTGCTCGATCACCTTTTTCTGCAGCCCCTTGTCGTAACCGAAATAGTACAGGGCCAATGGGCGCGGGCGTTCATTGATGTAATGGATGGCTTCGTCCAGTGAGTCATAGGTCAGCACCGGCAGGATCGGACCGAAGATTTCGTCCTGCATCAGCTTCATTTCCGGCGTGGTGTCGAGCACCAGTGTTACCGGCAGCTTGCGGGTGCCATCGCTGAGATTCTCGCCCGCCGGGTTGATTTCGATCAGCCGGGCGCCTTTTTCACGGGCGTCGTCCAGGTAACCCTGCAGGCGCTGATACTGGCGCTCGTTGATGATGGCGGTGTAGTCGTCGTTATCGCGGATGGTTGGGTACATCGTTGACAGCTGGCTGCGGAATTCATCCACAAAACTTTGCAGGCGGTCCGCCGGGCACAGCACGTAATCCGGGGCCACACAGGTCTGGCCTACGTTGAAGGCCTTGCCGAAGGCGAGCCGCTGGGCGGCGTCTGCCATCGGAACGTCCGAGGAGATAATGGCCGGTGACTTTCCGCCCAGCTCCAGGGTGACCGGAGTCAGGTTCTCGGAGGCCGCTTTCATCACCAGTCGTCCGACGGAGGTGGAGCCGGTAAACAGCAGGTGGTCAAACGGCCGGTTGGTAAAGTTGGCAGCGACATCCGCTTCGCCGAGAACGACCGAAACCAGGTCTTCGGGGAAGGTGTCTGCCATCAGCTCGCGGAACAGGGCCGAGGTGTGAGGGGTAAACTCGGACATCTTGATCATGGCCCGGTTGCCAGCAGCCAGTGCGGCGACCAGCGGACCCACCGCCAGGAACAGCGGGTAATTCCAGGGCACGATAATGCCGACCACGCCCTTGGGCTGGTAGTGCACCTGGTTGCTGGCCGGCTGGAACAAGACCGACACATGGCGGTTGGACGGTTTCATCCAGCCGGCGAGGTGTTTTGTGACGTAGTTGATGCCCTGTACGGAGGGCATGATTTCGGCAATCAGGGTTTCATCCCTGGAGCGGCAGCTGAAGTCCTGGTAAATCGCATCCAGCAGACGGTCCTGGTTTACCAGTAGCGTGCGTTTGAGGCGCTTGAGGTTTTCCAGGCGCTCGGTCAGTGAGGGCATGGGGTTCTTGCGAAAAGCAGTGCGTTGGGCGGTGAAGATCTGACCAATGCGTTGAATGTGCTTTTTGCTTTCGGTCAACTCGATGACAGTTGAAGCCATGGTTTCCTCCTTCCACTCTTGTTGGATGACGGTTCTCGGTGGTCAGGGTGCGGGACCATCCGGTCTTGGTGCCGGTTAAAGAATTATTGGCTGTATGGTTGTTTGTGATTAGAGTATATACTCTAGGTTTGAGTTAACAACAAAAAATTAGGAAGCGATATAGTCAGTCGGCCTATGAAGACAAGAGACAAGATCATTCTCGCCAGCCTGGAACTGTTCAACGAGCGGGGTGAGCGCAATGTCACCACCAACCACATTGCGGCACACCTGGCGATTTCACCCGGAAACCTCTACTACCACTTCCGTAACAAGTCGGACATCATTTACGAGATCTTTCTGGAATACGAAAAGCTGGTGAACTATTACCTGCAGATTCCGGATGATCGGCCGCTGACCCTCGAAGACATGATGTTCTATCTGGAGTCGGTCTTTGACGGCCTTTGGAGCTACCGGTTCTTTCATCGTGACCTGGAGTTTCTGCTCGACAGCGATGAGCGTCTCAGGGAGGACTACCGCAAGTTCACCAGCCGTTGCCTGGATGCCATCGGGCAGATTTTTAACGGTCTTGCCGACGGTGGGGTGATTGAAGCCCAGCCGCCTGAACTGCGTTCCGCAATGTCATTGAACGTCTGGCTGGTGGTGACCAACTGGATGGCGTTCCTGAAAACGGCGCACGGCAGTGACCTGTCTGACCAGCCTTCTATTCACAAGCTAAAGCAGGGGATTTACCAGGTCCTGACGCTCGAGCTTCCCTACCTGATGCCGGAGTATCGAGAGACGGTGTTGGCGCTACGGGATAAATACCGGCCGGAATTGCCGGAGACCAGGAGCAGTCGTTTGTTGACGAGCGAATAAAAATTGTTGAACTTTTGATCAGTTCGAGTGTCTTTTAAAATGACGCAATTGGATTCGGACATCCGGGGCGTCTCCCTGAGTGAGTTCTCAGGTTTTAGCACGTCGCAAACCCTGACGTATTGCCGGCTCCTTCCAATGGTGAGCCGGCTTTTTTGTGCCTCGGTTATTCTTCGCTGTCGTCGAGGGGGGCTTCCAGCCAGTTGGTCAGGATGCCCCGGACTTCGTCCAGGCCCTGTTTTGCGGTGGCCGAAAACATCACGAGATTCTGGACACAGCTGTAAGGCTTCAGTTTGCGGGCGATGGTCAGCATGGTGGTCTTGGCCTGGCCAAACTTCAGCTTGTCCGCCTTGGTTGCCAGGATCGTCAGCGGAAGCTGATTGTGTTCGCACCAATCCACCATCATCTGGTCAAAGTCGGTCAGCGGGTGGCGGATATCTATGACCAGAACCAGTCCTCTCAGGCACTGGCGCTCATTCAGATAATGGCCCAGGTGCTGCTGCCAGTCGTCCTTCATGTCCCTTGAAACCTTGGCGTAGCCATAACCTGGTAAATCAACCAGGCGGCAGTTCTCCCGGTTCAGGGAAAAAAAGTTGATCAGTCGCGTGCGGCCGGGGGTTTTACTGGTCCGGGCCAATTTTCCGTTGTTGGTAATACAGTTGATGGCGCTGGACTTTCCGGCATTGGAGCGGCCGGCAAACGCGACCTCTGCGCCAAAGTCGGCGGGGCATTCGTCCAGGCGGGAAGCGCTGATCAGAAAACGGGCGCTGTTGAAAGAAACCGGTTTGGGGAGCAGTTCATCCGTCACGGATTTAGATTTTCCTATTGGATTTCAGTTATCAGGGATTAATGTATAATGCTACACCAATTTTAGGCGCAGCGCTGAGCGTTGCGCCCATGGAAGCGGTTGGTCGGTCCTGTTATTTGCGGGCGCAGCCTTTCCTGTCCCGGTTGGAGGCTGTTCCTGGCCATTGCCTGCCGGCTGCATAAAAAGATTCTTCTATTAAAGATGAGAGAAGCGGAGCGAGCATGAAAAAACTGATCGCGGGAGTTGTTCTCGGCGTAGGTCTTACAGCAGTGGCCCATGCAGCAGGTAACCCTGCCGCTGGTGAACAGAATGCAGCCGTTTGTGCGGGCTGTCATGGCCAAGGCGGCGGCCAGCCGGTGATGTCAACATATCCCAAGTTGGCTGGGCTGGGTGAAGCATACATTTACCGTCAGCTGAGCGACATCAAGAGCGGTGCGCGCACCGTGCCCGAAATGACCGGCCTGTTGAATAACCTGTCTGACCAGGATTTGCAGGATCTGGCTGCGTATTTTGACCAGAACCCGGCATCGGTGAACCAGGCGGATCCTGAGCTGGTTGATCGTGGTGCTGCCATCTATCGCGGTGGCAACATGGCCTCTGGTGTACCGGCTTGTAGCGGTTGTCACAGCCCGAACGGTATCGGTAACGAGCCTGCCGGCTACCCCCGTCTGAGCGGCCAGAACGCGGATTACATTGCCAAGCAGCTCAAGGCATTCCGCGATGGCAGCCGTTCGGCGACCGCCAATGCGCAGATCATGGCTGACGTAGCCGCTCGCCTGACCGACGATGAAATCGCGGCGGTGGCAAACTACGTGTCCGGTCTGCACTAAGCGACGGATAGATCCAAAAAAAACCCGCTTCGGCGGGTTTTTTTGTGGGTTACCGGTGTGTAATCTGGCGGCAGTGGAAGTCCTGACAGTTGCTGGGTCATAATCCTGACGACTGGAATTTATTGAGTCATGGTGGTTTTTCAAAGGCGCCATGGTGTGATGTATTCGAAACGACCGGAGAATTGTTATGACCAAACTGCTCAAGGCAGCGGTGTGTCTCATGTTGGTGGCTTCCTTTTCTGTCCAGGCGGAAACTGCTTGGGTGGAGGGGCGTCACTACGAGCGTCTGGAAAATCCCATCCGTACCGCTAACGCCGATACCGTCGAGGTGACGGAGGTGTTCTGGTATGGCTGCCCGCACTGCTATACCCTCAAGCCGCTGGTGGAAGCCTGGGAAACCGAGTTGCCGGAAGGTGTCAGCTTTACTATGTTGCCGGCAGCCCTGGGGCGAACCTGGGAGGTCCATGCACGTACCTTCTATGCCCTGCAGGCTTTGGGTCAGCTGAACCAGACCACGAACGATGCGCTGTTTGATGCCATCGCTGGAGAGCATCGACCGCTGAACGCGCCTGAGCAGATTGCGGCGTTCCTGGCGGACTATGGTGTTGATTCTGAGGAGTTCCTCAAGGCGTATGGCAGCTTTGGGGTGAATGCCCAGTTCCAGCAGGCGCAATCCAAGGTGCGTGGTGCCCGCATTACCGGTGTGCCGGCCATGCTGGTCAATGGTAAGTTCAAAGTCAGTGCAAGCACCGCCGGCGGTCATGAGGCTATGCTTGAAGTGGTGGACTATTTGATTGAGCAGGAGCGAGCCGGACGCTGAGGCTCGGCAGTCCGGATGGGTGAGGGGTCTGATCAGGCGCCTCGCTTCAAGAGGAGCGGGAAATGTATAAACGGATCCGCAAGCAACTGAACGAAGCCCAGGGTGCCGAGGCGGCCCCTCGTGGTCGCTGCTCGGGTGCGGATCACGTCCCGGATTTTGAGCCTCATCGCCATATCCGTCTGCTGACCTTCAACATCCAGGTCGGCATCAATACCTCATCCTATCGTCACTACGTTACTCGGAGCTGGCAGCACCTGTTGCCTCACCGTCGTCGGATCGAGAACCTGGATCGTATTGCTGCGCTGTTGCGCAGTTACGACGTGGTGGCGCTACAGGAGTGCGATGGGGGCAGCCTGCGGAGTGCCTACATCAATCAGGTGCAATACCTGGCGGAAGCCTCCAGCATTCCCTACTGGTATCAGCAGCTCAACCGCAACCTTGGCCCCTTGGCTCAACACAGTAATGGTTTGCTGAGCCGGTTTCGGCCGCTGGATGTGACCGAGCATCGTTTGCCTGGGCTGCTCCCCGGTCGCGGCGCCATTATTGCCCGTTATGGCAGTGAGGAAGACCCGCTGGTCCTGGTTATGATGCACCTGTCCCTGAGCCGTTCTGGCCAGCAGAGGCAGTTGGGGTATATTCGTGAGCTGATTGCGGATTACCGCCATGTGGTGCTGATGGGGGACATGAACAACCATGCCGAAGAGTTGTTGGGTAAGACCCCGCTGAAAGAAACGGACCTGATTCCGTTGCCCTCAACTGCCCACAGTTTTCCCAGTTGGCGCCCTGAACGAGCGTTGGATCATATCCTGGTCAGTCCCAGTCTGGAGATTCGGCGTGCGGAGGTGGTTAGCTATCCGTTGTCGGATCACCTGCCCATTGCGATGGATATCGCATTGCCGAAAGGGTATGTGGCTGCGTATTGAGTGATGGCGTGACAGTGGATACAAAAAAGCCCGGCAATTTGCCGGGCTTTTTTGTCAGCTAGATCGGAATTACTTGATCTTGGCTTCTTTGTAAGCAACGTGCTTGCGAACAACCGGGTCGTACTTCTTGAGTTCGACTTTTTCCGGGGTGTTACGCTTGTTCTTGATGGTCGTGTAGAAGTGACCAGTGCCTGCTGAAGATACCAGCTTGATCTTTTCGCGCATGATACGGCTCCTTAAACTTTCTCGCCGCGGGCACGAAGATCGGCCAGCACAGCGTCAATGCCTTTTTTGTCGATAATGCGCATGCCTTTGGTAGATACACGCAGTTTTACGAAGCGCTTCTCAGACTCGACCCAGAAGCGATGGTTCTGCAGGTTCGGCAGAAAACGACGCTTGGTGTGGTTCATAGCGTGAGAAACATTGTTACCGGTTACCGGTCGCTTACCGGTGACCTGACAAACTCTGGACATACTTGCCTCCGACCTGAGCGTTGGTCTTAAAAACGAATTCGTTATATCGGGTCTCTGGTTGCTGCGTGGGTCGATGCGTGGGTCATGAGTACCACTTGCGCCCAAAAATGCACGCTGCCCGCCAGACGCCGCCAGAAATAGGGACGCTTTTATACCAGAAGCGCCCCAGCAAAGCAAAAAATTGTTGGGAATTTGGCCAGCTTTCTACATAAGTCCCCGTTCTGCAAGGGACACCACTTCTCCGTGCCCGACCACCATGTGATCGAGTACGCGAATATCGACCAACGCCAGTGCATCTTTCAGCCTGCGGGTGAGGGTGATGTCAGCCTGGCTGGGCTCGGCAACGCCGGAGGGGTGGTTGTGGGCGAAAATCACCGCGGCGGCATTATCTTCTAATGCCTGGCGCACAACTTCCCGTGGGTAGACCGCAGCGCCGTCAATGGTACCACGAAACAGCTCACGGTAATGAATCACCCGGTGGCGATTATCCAGGAACAGGCCGGCAAACACCTCATGCCGGTAGGTGCCAAGGCGGCTGCGCAGGTAGCTGCGGGTGTCTTCGGGAGAGCGCAGGGGGTCGCCCTGGCGGATGGGTTCGTCCATCACCCGGCGGGCCATCTCCATGGCCGCCTGGACTTGGGCGTACTTGGCCGGACCAAGACCGTTGATGGCACAGAATTGGCGCTGTGAAGCCGTCATCAGGCCGCGCAGTCCGGAAAAGCTGTCAATCAGGTGGCGGGCCAGGGTCATCACGGGCATGCCGGCGGTGCCGGTACGGAGAAAAATGGCCAGCAGTTCGGCATCCGACAGGCTGGCGGCGCCATGGGTCAGAAGCCGTTCTCTGGGCCGTTCGTCAGTGGGCCAGGAGTGGGAGTTCATAGTGAATCCTTTCAGGGGAGCTGGGTTAGGGCGCGTCCTGCGCCGGGTTGGAAGTGTATCACCAGTGTGGGCTGTTGGCGGAGCTTGAGCGATGCTATCTTATAAGCCTTTCATTTTCCGGGGCTGACGTATGGAGAGCCGATGGCGAAGAAACGTATCCTGCTGGGCGTGACAGGCGGAATTGCCGCTTACAAGAGCGCGGAACTGGTCAGGTTGTTGAAGAAAAGCGGTCATCAGGTGCGCGTGGTAATGACCGACGGCGCCCAGGCTTTTGTCACGCCGCTGACCTTTCAGGCGCTGAGTGGTGAAGCGGTCAGAACCTCGCTGCTGGATCCGGAAGCTGAACTCGGCATGGGGCATATCGAGCTCGCCAAATGGGCTGAGCTGGTTCTGGTTGCCCCGGCGACGGCGGATTTTATGGCACGCCTGGCCCAAGGCATGGCTGACGACCTGCTGACCACAGTGTGCAGTGCGACGGAGGCACCCATTGTGCTGGCTCCGGCCATGAACCAGGCCATGTGGCGCAATGCTCGTACTCAGCGCAACGCCGCCCTGCTGGCGGCGGACCCGCAAATAGAGCTGTGGGGACCTGATCAGGGTGATCAGGCGTGCGGGGATGTTGGTCCTGGGCGGATGCTGGAGCCCCAGACTCTGGCTGACCGGATAAATACGGAGAACACCGCGCTTGCCGGGGTTCGTGTCGTGATCACGGCAGGCCCCACGCGGGAGCCCATTGATCCGGTACGCTATATCAGCAACCACAGTTCCGGGAAGATGGGCTACGCCCTGGCGATGGCTGCCCGGCAGGCTGGTGCTGAGGTTACCCTGGTCAGCGGGCCGGTCAATCTGACCGCGCCGGCCGGGGTTCGGGTTCATACGGTGGTGACGGCCGCGGATATGCTGGCGCAGGCGTCGGCGGCAGTGGATGATGGCTGTGACATTTTTATTGCCACCGCTGCGGTGGCGGATTATCGCCCTGCTACCTGTGCTGACCAGAAGATCAAGAAGTCTGCCGAAGACATGGCGTTGGCGCTGGTCCGTAACCCGGACACCCTGGCCACCATCGCGGCACGTCCAGACGCCCCATTTACCGTTGGATTTGCGGCAGAAACCACAGACGTGGCCCACTATGCCAACGATAAAATGCAGCGAAAGAAACTGAACATGATTGTCGCCAATGATGTGTCCTGCCCTGGTGTGGGTTTCAATAGCGATGATAATGCGGTCACTGTGTTCTGGCCCGGCGGCCAGCAGGCGTTTGCCACTGAGAGCAAGGCGGGCCTGGCTGTGCGCTTGGTTGAACTGATTTCAGAGCGTTTCCGGGGCTCCTGATTGCCCGGAAGCGAAGCCGTAACTGTAAGGATTACCCATGACCAGACAAACTTTTCAGGTGCGGGTTCTTGACCCGCGAATTGGCGATACCATCCCGTTTCCCGAGTATGCGACGGAAGGTTCAGCGGGACTTGATCTCCGGGCCTGCCTCGACCAGCCGCTGACCCTGGAACCGGGGCAGACTGAACTGCTCAAGACCGGACTTTCCATTCATATTGCCGATCCGGGGCTGGCGGCCATGATCCTGCCGCGCAGCGGTCTCGGCCACAAGCACGGAATCGTCCTGGGTAACCTGGTGGGTCTGATTGATTCAGACTATCAGGGCGAACTGATGGTGTCGTGCTGGAACCGGGGCCATACCACCTTCACCATTGATGTGGGTGAACGGATTGCTCAGTTGGTGCTGGTTCCAGTGGTGCAGGCGGACTTTGAGCTGGTTGAATCCTTTGAGGCCAGTGATCGCGGCGCCGGCGGTTTCGGGTCGACCGGTACCCGGTGATCAGATGGGGCACGCGCACGGATTGCGTTCGCGTCTATACTTTTTCAACAAGATTCAGTGCCTTAAATGGTAAACCACATTTGACGCAGGGCTGGCTATGAAATTGGGGAAGAAAAAGGCATCCGAGGAAAGCGTGGCGGTCCAGCCGGAGGCCGCGCAGGTAAAACCGGGGAAGCCTGGCAGCAAATCAAAGGCGACGGGCAGTAAACGCTTCACCAGCATTGCGACTCAGCAGGCACTGGTGGTGCTGATTGCGGCCATTGTGGCGGTTGTGGCGATGCAGTTTCTGGTGTTGCAGCCAGCGCAGAACGAACGCCAGCAGGAATTCTCGGCTCTGGCGTTGGAGCACGCCCGCGCACGCCTGGAACAACAAGTCGAGACGCTGCAGCAGTTTACCAACGGCCTGGCGTCCCAGGCCCGAGTGTTGGATGCTGTGGGGGAGCCTGGCGAGGTGGCGGCACTGACCGAAGACCTCAAGCAGTTGTTACCGGGTATTCAGGATGTGTACCTGTTTGCCTACGGTGATATTCCCCGGTCTACGATGAACGGTGGCCTCGGCTTTGCCAGCCTGGACCTGGCCCGGCGCACGGAAACTGGCCGGCCGGCACATCCGGACGCGTTTCCTCGTGACGGTCAGTGGTACATCGAGTTTGCAGCTCCGGTGAAAAACCCCAATACCGGTGCGGTCAGGGGTACGTTGCTGGTGCTGATGAAGGCGTCGGTGCTGGAGCCCGCGCTTGCGGCGCTTGACCCTGCCCAGGGGGGGCAGGTTGCCTTGGTACAGACAGTTGCCGGCAAGGCGACCCGGGTTCTGGAAAATGGTAGTGGTGGCGGTGAGCGTATCGAAGTGATGCTGGCGACGCCGACCTGGAGCCTGCAGTACATGCCGCAGGCTGGTGCCGGCGAAACAGCGGCGGTGATCATGGTGGCGCTTGTTATCCTGGTGCCCTTGGCCGTTGCTGCGCTGGTGGTCTGGTTGCTGCTGGGCGCGGCCCGAAAATCGCTGCGACAGGAGGTGGCGGTATTGATCCAGTGGAGCCAGAAAGCGTTTGGCGGTGAACGTCAGAAACAGCCTGCGCTGCAGTGGGACCTCCTGGTGCCGTTGTCAGAAACCCTGCAACGTTCGTCCCAGTCGCTTGAAAAGCGCCTGCAGAAAGTGGTTGAGAGCGGTGCCGCCAAAGCTGCAGCATCGCCAAAGACGCAGCCGAACGCTCCGTCCAGCGCCAAGGCGGGGGCCGATGAACCGTTGTTCCAGGATAACGATGCGCTGGACATCGATATGCTTGAAGGTGACGACGATATTCTTGGCCTGGGCTCCATGCCCGACGACCCCGGTGGGGTTGCCCTGGAAGAGGTGGCCTTGCCGGAAGTACACGTCGCACCGGAGATATTCCGTGCCTATGACATCCGCGGTGTTGTTGGCGAGACGCTGACCCCGGATATTGTGGAGCTGATTGGTCGTGCTATCGGCAGCGAAGCTGTCAGTCGTGCCCTGGATACCCTGTGTATCGGTTACGATGGTCGCCACTCCAGCCCGGAACTGGCTTCGGCCCTTGCCCGGGGCATTCTGTCCACCGGCTGTAATGTTATTGAAGTGGGGGCGGTGCCGACACCTGTGTTGTACTTTGCCACCCATCATCTTGAGACTGGCTCCGGGGTGATGGTGACCGGCAGCCATAACCCGGCAAACTACAATGGCCTGAAAATGGTGCTGGGGGGTGAAACCCTGTCCGATGCCGCCATCCAGAAACTGTTGCGCCGTATCCAGTCCGGAGACTTTGTGGTCGGTCAGGGCGAGCGCAGCCAGGACGACGTACGCCGGGCTTATCTGGATCGAATCGTGGGTGATATCGCCGTTGCTGCCCCGCTGAAAGTGGTGCTGGATGCTGGCAACGGCATTGCCGGTGAACTCGGTCCTATCCTGGTTGAAGAGCTGGGGTGTGAAGTTATCCCCATGTATTGCGACATTGACGGCAGCTTCCCGAACCATCACCCGGACCCGGGCAAACCGTCCAACCTGGCAGACCTGATTCGCCGGGTCGAAGCGGAAGGCGCCGATATCGGTCTTGCCTTCGATGGTGACGGTGACCGGCTGGGTGTGGTCACCAACACCGGTAAGATTATCTGGCCTGACCGGCTGTTGATGCTGTTTGCCCGTGATGTCGTCTCCCGCAACCCGGGAGCGGATGTGCTTTACGACGTCAAATGCAGCCGGCGCCTGGCCAATGTGATCAATGAAGCGGGCGGGCGTCCGATCATGTGGAAGACCGGCCACTCACTGATGAAAGCCAAAATGAAGGAAACCGGTGCGCTGCTGGCGGGTGAAATGAGTGGCCACGTGTTCTTCCAGGAACGCTGGTACGGCTTTGACGATGGCCTATACTCGGCCGCCCGGTTGCTGGAAATCCTGGGTATTGAAGACCGTCAAAGCGATGAGGTCTTCGCTGACTTTCCCGAGGACGTCAGTACGCCGGAGCTGAACATCGAAGTGACCGAAAGCAGCAAGTTCGAGCTGGTGGACAAACTCAGCCGCGAAGGCGCTTTTGGTGACGGCAGCATCAGCACCATTGATGGCATCCGGGTCGACTACCCTGATGGCTGGGGGCTATGCCGAGCGTCCAATACCACGCCCATGCTGGTGTTGCGTTTCGAGGCCGAGAGCGATGAGGCCCTGGAGCGAATCAAGGCGGTTTTCCGCGAACAGTTACTGAAGGTGGCGCCGGATCTGGCGGTGGATTTCTAAGTCCGCGGCGGCGTTCAGCCTGAGGCAGTATCAACGTAAATGGCAAAAGGTTTAAGTAAGAATGGCACTGGATCGTGAAACGGCAATGCAGGTGGCGGCGGTACTGAGCAAGGGGCTGCCCTATATCCAGCGGTTTACCGGTAAGACCGTGGTCATCAAGTATGGCGGTAACGCCATGGAGAACGAAGAGCTGAAAAGCAGCTTTGCTCGCGACATGGTGCTGATGAAGCTGGTCGGTATCAACCCGATTGTGGTGCACGGTGGTGGGCCGCAGATCGGTGAACTGCTGGAGCGCCTGAACATCAGCTCTCACTTCGTGAACGGCATGCGGGTTACCGACAGCCAGACCATGGATGTGGTTGAAATGGTGCTGGGTGGCCAGGTCAACAAGCAGATCGTGTCGCTGATCAACCAGCAGGGTGGTACTGCCGTGGGGTTGACCGGCAAGGACGGTAACCTGATCCGTGCCCGCAAGCTGGAAGTGAAAAGCCGTACCGACGAGCTGGATCGCCCCGAGATTATTGATATTGGCCATGTTGGTGAGGTGACGTCAGTCAACGTCGAAGTGATTGATATGCTGACCCGCAGCAACGTCATTCCGGTGATCGCACCGATTGGCGTGGGTGATGATGGTGCCTCCTACAACATCAACGCCGACTTGGTGGCAGGCAAGGTGGCAGAAGCTGTAAACGCGGAAAAGCTGATTCTGCTGACCAACGTTTCCGGCCTAAAGAGCAAGGACGGGGAGGTTCTTACCGGCCTGACCGCCCAGCAGGTGAATGACCTGATCGACGATGGCACCATCCATGGCGGCATGCTTCCGAAGATTCGCTGTGCTCTCAATGCGGTCGAGAACGGTGTTCAGACCTCGCACATCATTGATGGCCGTGTTGCCCATGCGACCTTGCTGGAAATTTTCACGGATGAGGGTGTCGGGACCTTGATATCCCGCGGCTAAGACGGAACGGGTGAAGCGGAGAGGGAAGGCATTGTGAAGAAGCTGATATCGACACTGGCGGTGCTTGCGCTGGTTGCCTTTGTGGCGTTCAAGGCTGCGGTGTGGTGGTTTACCGACCAGGGTCTGCGTCAGGCTCGGGCCGAGCTGGAAGGCCAGGGGGTGATTGAGCGGGGGAGTATCCATTCCAGCGTGGCGGGACTGGTTAGCCTGCGCAATGCCAGCTATGAAGATTTCCGCCTGACCCAACCGGTTCAGATTGACCGGCTGAGTTTCGATGCCGGGTCGCCACTGCCCCTGATGCTGACCCTGTTTGATCCGGACCGACTGCCTGCTGAGTGGCAGCTGGCGGCAGATGGGGTGCGGATGACGCTGGAGCCGAACATGTTCCGCAGTTGGGTCGCGTCGGCGGACAGTAACGAGCCTAGCTTGTTTGTGCCGCCGTGTGGCCCTGATCCCAGCCAGCAGTTGGGCAGTGCGGCGTTGCTTCGTCTTGGTGTCAGTGAGATTGCCGGGGAGGTCATCATTGGCCAGCGCAGCGGTGCCCTGCATGTTGAAATCAATACCGACAGAACCGGCAGCCTTGAGCTCGACTGGCCTGGCGCTCACCTGGCGGTGACGGATCCCCAGGCGGTCATGGCGTCCACCGATTCTGCGCTGACCCTGACCCTGCGGGATGGTGGTCTTATGCGATCCGTGGCCGCGTATTGTTCGCGGGAGATGGAACTGACGGGAAGCCAATGGAGTACCCGGGCGGGCGAATTGCTCCAACAGCAGCTGTCTGTACACGGCTATCAGGCCAGCGAACAGCTGTTGGCGCTGTATCGACGCTGGTTGTCCGAGGGTGGAGAACTGACCTTGACCCTGGACCCGTCCGACGCAACCTTTGGTGTCCCGGTCCAGGGCTCTGGCAGCGACCAGGCTGCGTTGATGGTGCTCTACAATGGCGCGGTGGTGCCGGAGGTGTTCCTGTTGCCGGCAGCGGAAGATGCGACCGACATCGCTGAAAACGGAGCGGCCGATACCGCTCAGGAAGTGGTATCGGCAGGCACCTCCGGGTGGCGTGCCCGTGCGCTGGACAATGCTGCCCAGTGGCAGGGGCATCAGGTGCGGGTAACGCTGCGTAATGGCCGCGTGGTTGAAGGTCGCCTTGATGGCGTCACCGACGCTGACCTGGACGTGGCACGGCCTGTGGACGGAGGCGAGGTGGTGTATCCACTGGCCCAGTCTGCGGTGACTGGCTTTGAAGTCTGGCAGCGGGGAGAAGAACTCCCCGCACGCTGACTGATCGGGAACAAGGGGATGACAATGACGGAAGCGAACCAGCCGCCCGCAGTCCGGGAGATGATGGCCCGGCTGATATCCTTGCCCTCGGTGAGCAGTGCCTCGCCGCAGTGGGACCAGAGTAACGAGGCCGTGGTGCAAACGCTGGCCGAATGGCTGCGGCCCCTGGGCTTTGAGACCGAAATCATGCCGGTGCCGGGGATGCCTGGCAAGGTCAACCTGATTGCCACCCTCGGCCGTGGCCCTGGTGGGTTGGTACTGTCTGGCCATACCGATACGGTACCTTTCGACGAGCGCAACTGGAGCAGCGATCCTTTTGTGCTCAGTGAGCGCGATGACCGCTGGTACGGTTTGGGTACCTGCGACATGAAGGGCTTTTTCGCACTGGCAATCGAGGCGGTCAGGGGGCTGGATGCGTCGCGCCTGAAGCAGCCGCTGATTATCCTGGCGACTGCGGATGAAGAAAGCTCGATGAACGGTGCCAGGGCACTGGCTGAGGCTGGTCGCCCCAAGGCCCGTTACGCTGTTATTGGGGAGCCCACCAGCCTGCGGCCAATCCGGATGCACAAGGGCATTATGATGGAGCGGCTGGTCTTTGAAGGTCAGTCGGGTCATTCCTCCAACCCGGCGCTGGGGCGAAACGCGCTCGAAGGCATGCACGCGGCTATGACCGAGTTGCTGGCGCTAAGGGCCGGCTGGCAGTCCCGTTTTCGTAACCCGGCCTTCGAAGTCCAGGTGCCAACCCTGAACCTGGGCTGTATCCACGGGGGTGATAACCCGAACCGCATCTGCCGTCGCTGCGAGCTGCATTTCGACCTGCGGCCACTGCCGGGCATGGACATGGATGAACTGCGCAACGCCATCCTGCAACGACTGCAGCCGTTGGCGCAGGAGCGAGAGCTGGCCATGAGCTTTTCGCCGCTGTTTGATGGTGTTCCGCCGTTCGAAACGCCTGAGAACGCCGAGCTGGTACGCGCCTGCGAGCAGCTGACCGGCCATCGCGCCGAAGCCGTGGCCTTTGCCACCGAAGCGCCGTGGTTGCAAAAGCTGGGTATGGAGACGATTGTGCTGGGGCCAGGCTCCATCGACCAGGCTCACCAGCCCGATGAATACCTGGCGCTGTCCCAAGTGCAGCCGGCGGTTAAGCTGCTGGGTGATCTGATTCAACGTTTCTGTCTGGAGTAAGTTCTTGAAGTCCAACGACTGGTTGCATGGTTTCCGCCATTCCTCCCCCTACATCAATGCGCACCGGGGGCGTACCGTGGTGTTGTCCATCGGGGGGGATGCCCTTGCCCATGACAACCTGATCAACATCATTCATGACCTGACCCTGCTCAGCAGCCTGGGCGTGCGCCTGGTGATCGCCTTTGGTGCCCGGGCACAGATCCAGCACCGGCTTGATGAAGCGGGTCTGGAGTCGGCCTTCCACCGCGGTTTGCGGGTGACCCCGGAAGCGCACTTGTCCCAGGTTTTACAAGCGATTGGAGGGCTGAGGACCTATCTTGAAAGTCAGCTTTCCATGGGGCTGGTGAACTCGCCCATGCATAACGCCCGAATCCGCGTCAGCAGTGGCAACTTTGTCACCGCCAAGCCAGTAGGCGTGCTCGACGGTGTCGATTTTGGTCATACCGGGCGGGTTCGTCGTATTGACGTGGCGGGCATCGAGAGCCTGCTGGAGCTTGGACACATTGTGCTGGTACCGCCCCAGGGTTATTCGCCGACCGGTGATATTTTCAACCTGTCCTATGAGGATGTCGGTAGCCAGGTCGCTGCGGCATTGCAGGCGGAGAAGCTGATTATCTTCACCCGTCACCAGGGGGTGCTGGATGAAGGTGGGGAACTGATTCGTGAACTGTCGGCCGGTCAGGCCTCTGATCGCCTGGCAGCGGCCAGGGCCAGCGGTGACGACGCTGATCTGCTGCGTGCCGCCTGTGAGGCCTGCGTAAAAGGGGTGAAGCGGGCACATATCATCAGTTATGCGGCAGACGGCGCCTTGCTGGAGGAACTGTTTACCCGGGATGGTTCCGGCACCTTGGTCAGCGGCGATACCTACGAACAGATCCGGGCTGCCGGGGTAGAAGATGTTGGCGGGATCATGGAATTGATCCGGCCTCTGGAGGAGCAGGGCATACTGGTACGTCGCTCTAGGGAGATGCTTGAAACCGAGCTGGATCGCTTTGTGGTGGCAGAGCGGGACGGCACGGTGGTCGGCTGTGCCGCGTTGTACCATTACCCGGATGAGAAGGCCGGGGAATTGTCCTGTTTTGCGGTGGATGCCAGCTATCGCCGGGCTGGACGGGGTGATGAACTGCTGGCGACGATTGAGCAGTTGGCACGGCGCCAGGGTATTCAGCGCCTGTTTGTCCTCACCACCCAGACCGAGCACTGGTTCCGTGAACGCGGGTTCCAGCCTTCGACAGTACAGGCCCTGCCTGGCCCGAAGCTGGCATCCTACAACACCCAGCGGAACTCAAAGGTGTTCGTCAAACCGCTGTGCTAGTGTGGCCAGCTGTTTGCTGCGCTGCTCCTCGGTCAGCTCTGACAGGGCCTCAACCGCACGATAGAAATCATCGAAGTGATAGTTCAGCTCCCGCAATAGCTGGCGGAACGCCGGTACGTGCTGGTTATACTGCCGAAACAGCGCCAGGTGGGCATTGTTGAACGCGGGTGGCTGGCGGCCAAAGGGGCCGGGGAGTTCCCAATCAGCGGAGAGCGCCAGGTAGTCCTCACGCAGCTGGCTCATCTGGCGGGCTTTTTCGGCCCGTAACTGCTCTGGGCTTATCTCCTGCTGGCGCTGGTAGATAGCCTCCAGCCGGACGCTGGCATCGGCGACCAGGGCCAGTGTCTGATTACGCTGCTGCAGCCGCGTCAGCGCCTGCTGAAACCGTTCCGGCTGACTCATCTGCTCCAGCCAGAGCCGTAGGCCCTCCAGTTCCACGGCGGTTGCAAAGCTTTCATTGAACGCTGTGTCCCCGTTCATATAGACCACCCGGTGGCTGAGTTCGTGGAAAATCAGCGCTACCATCCGGTCGTCCGGCAGGCGGGTGAAGCCGCTGTGCAGGGGGTCATCAAACCAGCCCAGGGTGGAGTAAGCTGTCACCCCGCCGATAAACGTATCGAATTGCCGCTGGTCGAACTCTGCCTGCTCATCGCGTGCGTCGTCCGGGTCGAAATAGCCCCGGTAGGATTGGCAGCCAACGATGGGGTAGCACCACTGGTGCGGCGTTAGTGAGAACTCTGGAACCGCCATCAGATTAACGACCACGAACGGCCGCTCGAACGCGACATAGTCGGAATAGGCATCACCGACTGGCAGCGCCAAGCGGTCGCTGGCAAACGCCAGGGCTGTGGTGGCGGTCGCAAGTTTTGCTTTCAGCTCCGGGGGGGGTTCCGGGTCATTCAGTACCGCTGCCACGGGCTGGGCTGACCACATCAGGGCGGCCTGACCAGAAATTGCCTGGCTGTAGTATTGGACTGATGTACAACCTGCAAGCGCAGCAATCATTAGTAAAATCAGGCTGGCATGGCTAAGCTGAGTCATGGGATGACGGAACGGCATGAGGCTCCCGGATTCCAAAGGTTTTTTATTAAGTTATGGTAATGGCTATACTACAGCCATCACTCGCCGGAGTGGCAATCGGAACCTGAGACCCGACAGGGCCATTGGCAGCTTGCCAGGGTTTTCATCATGCTCCCGGATTCGTTGTCGGCATCGCCAGATTTCAGGTAATCCATGGTATCGAAGGAACGACGCTCCAGTCCCCGTAAAGCCATTAAACTCGCCGCCCAGTTAGTTCTGGAAGATGGCATTAGTTTACCGTGCCAGATTGCCGATTTCTGTGCCGAAGGCCTGTTTGTCCGGTATTCCGGAGATACCGAGCGCAAACTGCAGCAGGCCCTGGGGCTTTCCAGCAACAACCTGATTACCCTTCGGTTCAGGGAGGCAGACGGCCGTTCCCGCCATGAAATCACGGTTAGCGTAATTCGGCGCATGGCCGGTGCCATGGGGGTGGTCTTCGCCCGCTCCAACCCCGAGGCGGTGGCGGCGATGCTGCAGCTTTGTGGGGGCGGTCAATCGATGGAACGGTCGCTGCTGAGACCGCCCAACGAGCGAGTACAGTTTATCTTGCACCAGTGCGCCAGGGCGGTGGTGCAGTACATCGAACCCCTGATGGATGCCTGTTTCCCGAGTATGCTGTCGGCGCTTGAGAAAGCTGCCCAGCATGCCTCCAGTGACCGGCAGGCCAATGATTATATGGATGCCACCGGCGTCTTGGCGGCGCGTAGAAAGATCATCTGGCATCACATGCAGCAGTCTTTGCAGTCACCCCTGAAACCGGTGCCCCAGGGGCCGCCAGGGGCAGAACTGTCGCTGGTGGACAAGGGCGAGTTTGAGGACTGGCTAACCTTGCGGGTGATGGTGACCAAGGCGGATACCCTGTATCGGGGGGAGTTGTTGCAGCTCAAGCTCCGCCTGGACCGACTGTCCGTAAGCAACGATACCGGGCACCAGAACCCGCTCGGCCCCGCACTGATCTGCGAGGCCTTCCACGCAGGGCTGGCGTTGATGAAAGCCAGCCGTGCGGTCGAGAAGGTTTGTCTGAAGGCGTTCGAGGCCACTGTGCTCAATCACCTGGCTCCTCTGTACGAGGAGCTTAACCAGATCCTGATCCGCCATGGGGTCTTGCCGGACCTGGATCTCAGCAAATACCTGAGCGAACGCCGCTCCACCCGTTCTGAGCCAGACCCCCGTAAGCCTGCGAAAGCCATTGCAGAGCCGGCGCCACCCGTCGCTGAACCCCCGCAGGCAAAATCCGCAGAACCTGCTCAGAAGGAGCCGGTTGGTGCCATGGTGGGCGGCGCCAGTCGTTCAGAGGGTATTCGTGGGTTTCAGGCGCATACCCAGGCGGCCCAGTCTGCCTTTGCCACGGTGCGGAACCTGCTCTCTACCCTGAGTACCAGCCGCCTCGCTTATGGTGATCTGGAACCGGTGAGGTTTGCGCCCAATGCCCGACCGCTGTCGGCCGGTGAATATCAGCGCCAGCTCCAGCAGTTGCAGGTCGCCGAACCGGTGGCTGGTGAGGCAGCGGCTTCCTTGCGGGAACGGGTGATCGGCCACGTCCGTGAGTCTGGGGACACCCGCCTGGATAACGACCAGCAGGAAGTGCTGGACGTTGTTGATCGGTTCTTCGGTTCCGTCGTGGAAAGCCCGCGGTTGAGCCAGTCAGCCCAGCAGCAGTTACGCCAGTTGGAAGTGCCAGTCCTGAAGGTCGTGATGCGGGACCCTTCCTTCTTTGAAGACACCAGCAGCCCCGTCCGTGGCGTCATTGATCGTCTCGCGCAGCTGAGTGTGAAGGGCGGGCGGGTCAACCCGGTCACCCAGCGGCGGGTCTCGGAGCTGGTGCAGCGGATTGTCAACGAATTCGAGCAGGATACCGGCATATTCGAGCAGGCGGTGCAGGAGCTGGACGGCCTGATTGAACGTCAGAATCTGGTGTACCGGCGCAACGTGGAGCGGGTTACCGCAGCGGCGGAAGGTGGCCAGAAAGTTGCAGATTCCAAAACCGCCGTCGCAGCGGCCCTTGATCAACGGCTGAGTGGACGTCAGGTACCTAAAGTTGTACTTAGCCTGTTGAACGGTGGCTGGCGGGATTTGCTGTCCCTGACCTGGATTCGCCAGGGTGAGGACAGCCAGCTGTGGCAGGACTACCTGTCCGTCATTGACTCGCTGCTGGCGTTTGGGGAAGACCCGGACAGCGCCATCAATTTGCCGGAGTTGTTGCGGGTCATTCAGGACGGTTTGGCATCGATATCCAGCAACCATATGCCGCCGTCACAGATCCGTGAGCAGCTCAAGCAGTTCCTGGTGCGGGCACCGGGGGCGGTGACGGCGGAATTTGTTGATGTGGCACCAGAGCGCACCCCGAAGCCGGCGGTGGGCGACGCCTCGGAGCGGGAGCAGCGCAGCCTTCAGCGCTGGATCAGCCGGGCTCAGCAACTGCGCACCGGTGACTGGCTGCGGGATCAGGACAATCCGGACTCGGTTCAGTACATTCGCCTGGTGTGGATTGCCCGGGGCTTCAGTCGCTTTGTATTCGTCAACCATCAAGGCATGAGAGTGGTGGAGTTGGAGCTGGCGGATCTGGCGCGGCAGATGAAGCGGGGGGTGATCGTCCCGGACAGCCAGTACGACCGGCCGCTGGTGGACGAGAGCATCGACCGGATGGTACGCAAGGTCTACGATCAATTGTCCTGGGCCTCTACACATGACGAACTGACCGGGTTGCTGGCGCGGCGGGAATTTGAACGGATGCTGGAGCAGCAGCTGGCCCGCCATGAAGATGAACGTACCCTGGTGATTCTCGACCTGCGTCAGTTCCGTTTGCTCAATGATACCGCTGGCTATCAAGCCGGGGATGAGGCCTTGAAAGACGCCGCCAAGGTACTGGAGCAGCGGGTTGGCGACGGTATGCCGTTGGCACGCCTGGCGGGGAATGAGTTCGGCTTCCTGCTGCCGACAGAAACGGCGGAAGCTGATGCCCGGGCGATTATTGCGGCTGTTGAAGCCATGGTCATTAAACATGACGACCGGGTTTACCACTTGTCGGCCAATGCAGGGCTGGCACCGGCATTGCCGGTGTTGTCCACGCCGGAACGCTGGTTGAGGGCTGCTGATGAAGCCTGCAAGCAAGCCAAACAGCTGGGCAACGCTCGGGTCGCAACCTACACTGCGGCAGAAGGTGACCGCAATCGCCAGGAACAAATCGCCGCCAAGCTGGCAAGCCTCGGAGATCTTGATGAGGAGCGGATGCTGCTGCGTTGCCAGAAGATCATCCCGCTGCATGCGAGAACCCGCATGGCAACCCAGCATGAAATCCTGATCAGTATGTATGACGATCAGGGGAACCTGATTACCGGCAGTGATTTTGTCCGCACTGCGGAGCGCTACAACCAGATGCAGGCGGTGGATCGTTGGGTGGTTGGGCACCTGCTTGACTGGCTGCGGGAGTCCGAGCTCCGGGCGGAGCAGCTGGGAGGTGTGTGCATCAACCTGTCGGGTTACTCACTCAACGACGAGTCGCTGCTGGAGTTTATCTACGACAAGCTGAGCGAAAAGAACGCGCCGATCGAGCGTCTGTGGTTTGAGATCACCGAGGCCGCTTCAATCAACGATATTGAAAGTGTGGTGGAGTTCATCGAAGAGATGAAGGAACTGGGTTGCCGCTTCTGTCTGGGCAGCTACGGCACCGGGGCGTCATCCTATCAGTTCATGCGCCGGCTGCCGGTGGACCTGATCAAACTGGACGGTTCCTTTACCGCGCAGATCGCCAGCAATCAGGCCGACCGCGCCATGGTCGCATCCATTGTCGAACTGGCCCACTACATGAACCGTGAAGTGATTGCTTCCCACGTCGAAACCCGGGATGTGCTGGATACCCTACGCCAGCTGGGCGTGGATTACGCCCAGGGCTACGTGGTTGAGAAGCCCCGCCTGCTGGATAGTGTCAACTGAGATCGAGCCCGCCGCTATGTCAAAACGTCATCCCATTATTGCGGTTACCGGTTCCTCCGGCGCAGGTACCACGACCACCGGCCAGGTGTTCGGTCGGCTGTTCGCCAGTGAAGGGCTGGTTGCGGCGATGGTCAGCGGTGACAGCTTTCACCGCTATACCCGTGAGCAAATGGCGCGGCTGGCGGCCAAGGGCCAGTTTGGTGAACGTAACCACTTCGCCCTTGCGGCCAACCATATCGATAAGTTGGAAGCGTTGTTCTACGACTACGGCCACACCGGCAACGGCCAGTGTCGCCACTATGTTCATGACGACGACCAGGCTTTGATCCAGGCCGGCCACAAGCCTGGCACCTTCACCCCCTGGGCACAGTTACCCGCCAATACCGACCTGCTGTTCTATGAAGGCCTGCATGGTGGGGTCGTCAGCGATATCTACAACACGTCCCAATACGTGGATCTGTTGATCGGCGTGGTGCCCATCGTCAACCTGGAATGGATCCAGAAGATCCACCGCGATACGTTCAAGCGCGGCTACTCCCAGGATGCGGTGGTGAAAACCATCATCAACCGTATGGACGACTACGTGCACGACATCGTGCCCCAGTTTTCCCATACCCACGTCAACTTCCAGCGCATCCCGCTGGTGGATACCTCCAACCCCTTCGTGGCCCGGGACGTGCCGACGGAAGAGGAAAGCATGGTGGTGATTCGTTTCCGTGATCCCAGTGAGGTGGACTTCCCCTACCTGCTGCAGATGATTGCCGGCAGCTCGGTTTCCCGCCGAGATACTCTGGTCATTCCCGGTCCCAAGCTGTCGCTGGCCATGGACCTGATCCTGCGCCCCATGGTGTTGCACCTGATGGCACAGAAGCCATTTGCCTGAACAGGATGCAGAAACTGAGATGACGTCGCACTTGATTGCGGAAGCTTGCTATCCCGATAGAAACCCTCCTGAGGTTCACTACCTGTATCTGGTTGAAACCGGCGACGGCTATGCCTTCAGGGCGGGTGAAGTGATCGGCAAAGGTGTTGCTGCCGGGGGCGGGGAAGGGATGTTTACCATGGACGGTCTGAAGGCCATGGCGCGATACGATGAGTTTATCCGGGATATTCGTTGTGACTGGCTGGCGGATATACTGAGTGATCAATGCCTGAGTGAGCAGGAAAAGTACCGCGAGATATGCAGCCGGCTGGGCTCCTGAGCCAGTTCCGCGGAAAACCGCTGCCCGGTTCTTCCAGGCAGCGGCTCGAGGGAGTCAGGTTCATGCCGTCAGACGGCCGTCCCGGTAGTCCTGAAGCGCCTGCTCGATTTCTTCGCGGCTGTTCATCACGAACGGGCCGTACTGCACGATCGGCTCGTTGATGGGTTTACCGGCGATGAGCAGCAGGCGGGCACCGCCGGGGCCACCCTGCAGGGTCACGCTGTCGCCATCGTCGAGCACGGTAGCGGCACTCTTGCGCAGGTCACTGCCTGCAACCGCAGCGCTGCCCTCGTACACATACACCATCGCATTCAGCTCGCTGGCTACTGGCAGGGACAGTTCACCGTTGGCGGCCAGTTCTATGTCCAGATAGAGCGGCTTGGTGGTGCCACCGCTGACCGCACCCTGGTGCTGCTGGCCATCAATCTCAAGGCTGCCGGCAATCAGCTTGATGGTGCTGCCATTGAGCTCCAGTTCGGGAATGTCTCCGGGCTGGATGTCCCGGTAGCCCGCGGCTTTCATCTTCTCCGCGGCGGGCAGGTTGAGCCAGAGCTGGAAGCCCCGCATCATGCCTTCTTCCTGCTGCGGCATTTCCGAATGAATAATGCCTCGGCCGGCCGTCATCCACTGCACACCGCCGTTTTTCAGGTTGCCGCGATTCCCCAGGTGGTCTTCGTGGAGCATGTGACCTTCGATCATGTAGGTCACCGTCTCGAAGCCCCGGTGAGGGTGGGCCGGAAAACCGGCAATGTAGTCGGCGGCCTGATCCGAGCCGAACTCATCCAGCATCAGGTACGGGTCCATGCGGGCTGCCTGGCTTTGGCCGAGCGAGCGTTTGATGCGCACACCGGCACCGTCGGAGGTTTCCATGGCTGGAATAACTTGCCTGATGGTACGTGCTGTCATATGACACCTCCTGTTTGTTCGGGTTGGCGGAACTGACCGTCAGGCGGTCAGCGCGTCAATATGGGTATCGGCTTTGTCCAGGGCCTGGGCTTTCTGGTCGTCGCCCATGTTCAGGCCTTCGGCGTAGACAAACTCGACACTGGTGAGCCCAAGGAAACCCAGGAAACTTCGCAGGAATGGCGTCTGGCTGTCATTCGGTGTGCCAGAGTAGATGCCGCCACGGGCGGCCAGTACATACACCGGCTTGTCTTCCAGCAAACCTTGCGGGCCATTTTCAGTGTAGCGGAAGGTCACGCCTGCCCGGGCAATATGGTCGAAGTAAGCCTTCAGCACTGAGGGCACGCCGAAGTTGTACATGGGCACGCCGAGTACCACGGCATCGGCTCGCTTCAGCTCAGCGATCAACTCATCGGAATAGGTCAGTACTGCCGCTTGTTCAGCCGTAGGTTCGCCCTGGGCTGACAGGAAGGCGCCAAAGCGTTCGGCATCAAGGTGTGGCACCGGCTCTTTGGCCAGGTCGCGCACGGTAACCTGTGCGTCCGGGTGCTGTCGGGTCAGCTTGTTCAGGGTCTTGGTGACCAGTTGTGACGATTGACCATTTTGACCAAAAATACTGGCGGTGATGACGAGGATATTTTGCATGACAGGTTTGCTCCCGTTTGTGTAGCTCTAGGCGATGGAGCTATTAGACAGGGAACAGAGGAGGGAAGAAATCGGAGAGATTTGGAAGGCTTGTTCAGAAAAACTGAACAAGCGGTGAGGGTTGTCCTCACCGCTTGCGGATGGCTCAGGCCATGTTGCGGGAGTAGAAGATCTCCAGCATTTCCTGCTTCAGCCGATCCTCAATGGACTTGGCTTCCACCGGATCCAGATCGCTGGCATTGACCCCGAACACATAGTTATCGAGGTTGAACTCCTTCAGCATCATCTTGGTGTGGAACAGGTTTTCCTGATACACGTTGACGTCGATCATCTGATAGGCGTTCTGGGTGTCCTCGGTCAGATAGTTCTGGATCGAGTTGATGTCATGGTCGATGTAGTGCTTGGTGCCATCGACATCACGGGTGAAGCCGCGCACCCGGTAATCGACCGTCACCACATCGGAATCGAAGCTGTGGATCAGGTAGTTCAGTACTTTCAGCGGCGAAATCAGGCCACAGGTGGACACGTCGATGTCGGCGCGGAAAGTGCTGATGCCCTCGTGGGGGTGGCTTTCCGGGTAGGTGTGAACAGTAACGTGGCTCTTGTCCAGGTGTGCAACGATGGTATCCGGCAGCGGGCCAGGAGATTCCTCGTTGTTGGCCTCGGGACCGGTCACTTCATGCTCGGCAATCAGCATGGTGACGGACGCACCGTGGGGCTCGTAGTCCTGACGAGCGATATTGAGGATGTTTGCGCCAATGATCTTGACCACATCCGACAGGATCTGGGTCAGACGTTCGGCGTTGTACATCTCGTCAATGTAATCGATGTACGCTTCGCGCTGTTCTTCGGTCTGTGCGTAACAGATATCGTAGATATTGAAGCTCAGAGATTTGGTCAGGTTGTTGAAACCATGCAACTGCAGTTTGGTTTCCATATTCAGCCCCCCCAACAGTTTGGAGATAAAAGACAATGATGGTGTGTTAGTACACCTCACACAAGGCCGCCACCGAACACTGACCGAGTTGATTACCTTTTGTGCAGATCCGGCGGAGAAGGGTGCGTATTATGCACACCGGACATGTCTTTGGATAGGGTTTGCAAACAACATTTTCGGTGCCTGAAAACGTGCGACCAGCAGGTCGTTAAGGAAGGCTTGTCAGAGCCGCCCGTGAGGGCTTCCGGAGCGGCTCCGTAGCTGTGGCCAGAGGCTCAGGCAGGCGTGCGGATTTCGTAGCTGTGGGTGATCTCGACACCGGCCTTTTCCAGCATGATGGATGCCGAGCAGTACTTCTCCGCCGACAGGCTGACCGCCCGCTTGACTTGGTTCTCTTTCAGGTTGTTGCCGGTCACGATGAAATGCAGGTGAATCCTGGTGAAAACGGCAGGCACGGCGTCGGCTCGTTCGGCCTCAAGTTCGGCGCGGCAGTCGGTGACGTCCTGCCGGCTCTTCTGCAGAATGCTCATGACATCGAAAGAGGAGCAACCGCCCAGTCCCATCAGCAGCAATTCCATGGGCCGGGGGCCCAGATTGTTGCCGCCATGATCCGGCGGTCCATCCATCTGGATGGTGTGACCACTGCCGCTGGTGGCCTTGAAGCTGGCGTTACCGGACCAGTCGATGGTTGCTTTCATGGCGTAGCTCTCCGCAAGGTTGGCGCGCTGAATGGAAGCGCGGATGCTACCACAACCAGGAGATGACCGGCACTGGCCGTCGCTGCCGCGTATACGCTGCATAACAGAGGGCAACATGTTTTATACGTGTTCATGTTGCCGAATAGAGGGCATCTTGTTATAAGTTCGTCGCTAAGATGCTAAAAATGAACCGCATCATGGGCACATAATAACGATTCGGCCGAGCCAGGACCGAACAACAGCTCGCAGTAGCAAACCCGCATGGAAAGCAGGGCAGATAAAATAACACCGGGACTAGCCAGTATTAAGGAGGCGTGACTCACACTATGGCCACTATCGTCAAGCCGGTTGAGCAAAAGACCAAACACTTGGATTATTTCCTTTCACAGTGCCATCGCCGGCGCTACCCCGCCAAGAGCACAATCATCTACGCTGGCGACAAGAGTGATTCACTGTTTTATATCGTCAAGGGGTCAGTAACCGTCATCATTGAAGATGATGATGGTCGTGAAATGATCATGGCCTATCTGAATGCCGGAGATTTCTTCGGTGAGATGGGGTTGTTCGACAACATGGATTCCCGCAGCGCCTGGGTAAAAGCCAAGAGCGAGTGCGAAGTGGCTGAAATCAGCTACACCAAGTTCCGTGAAATCGCCCAGCAGGACCCAAGAGTTCTGTATTTCATCGGCGAGCAGATGGCGACGCGGCTGCGCCAGACCACCCGTAAGGTTGGCGACCTGGCCTTCCTGGATGTGACCGGACGGGTCGCCCGTACCTTGCTGGACCTGTGTAAAGAGCCTGATGCCATGACCCACCCGGATGGCATGCAGATCAAGATTACCCGCCAGGAAATCGGCCGGATTGTTGGCTGTTCCCGGGAAATGGTCGGACGGGTACTGAAAACCCTGGAAGATCAGGGGCTGGTGCAGGTCAAAGGCAAAACCATGGTGGTGTACGGTACCCGCTAAACGGCCGATTCTTGCGCATTATTAATGCAGCTCATCTTGTGGGGCTCCTTCGGGAGCCCCATATTGTTTGTAGTCCGTCTTCCCCCGCTACTTACTGGAGTTGCCATGAGTACCATCCTGAAGCGTTTCCTCCTTGTTTCGAGTTTCTATCTGCTGGCCCCGGCTGCGAATGCGTTCGATCTGACGAATACCCTGTCTGCCGGTGCCGAGGCGCTGACCCCGACTGCTGAAACCAGTGGTCAGGCCCAGGTCCTTGTCGGGGCGCTGCAGGAGCAGTTGGGGGTTACGGACAGTCAGGCCGTTGGCGGTACCAGTGCTTTGTTGCAGCTGGCCCAGAATCAGCTGGGTGACGAAGCGATGGCTGGCCTTGGCCAACAGGTGCCTGGGCTGGACAGTTTGATGGGAGGTGGTGGCATGGCCAGCTCGCTGTTGTCCGGAATCTCATCCATGGACGGTGTCCAGCAGGCCTTCAGTGCCTTGGGACTGGACAGTGGCATGGTCCAGCAGTTCGTTCCGCTGGTGCTGGGGTTTCTTGAGCAGCAGGGCGTAGGCTCCGAGTTGCTGTCGAGTCTGGGCGGGCTCTGGTCACCCGCCGCCTGATCCCTCTCGCACAATACGCCGAACCGCTCCTGGTAAGGATGATGGGCTAGCGATGCCTGCGCCAGACCAGGAAGCGGTTGTTCGCCGGCATCTCCACGTCGTCTTCCAGCTCGAGGCCAACCTGGGCTCCCAGCGCAGACAGGTCGTCCATATCCCTTAGTCCCATGGTGGACTTTTGTGCTTTCAGATGCTCGTCAAACGCCCGGTTGCTGTCGCTGGTGTAGCGGCCCTGGTAGTTGAACGGGCCATACAGGCAGAACACACCATGCGCCGGCAGCAGGTTGGCGACGCCGGCGAACATGGCTTCTACCTCCGGCCACGACATGATGTGCGAGGTATTGGCGGAGAACACCGCGTCGGCGTGAGCCAGTGGCCACGGTGACGCGGCAACGTTGAGGCTCAGCGGCGCCAGAAGGTTGGTGCCGGTGAATTCCGCCAGCCAGGGCTGGCAGTAGCCCACAACGTCTGGTTGATCGCTGGGTTGCCAGTGCAGTGCTGGCAAGGCCGTGGCGAAGTAAATCGCGTGCTGCCCGGTACCGGTACCGATTTCCAGCACCAGGCCGTGGCTGGGCAGGAAGCGTTGAAGCTGCTCAAGAATCGGGCGTTTGTTGTTTTCGCAAGCCTGTGAAAACGGCTTTTCAACCATGGCAAAGAATTCCTTTAGCGTGGTGCGTCAGTAAAGGCCCGCTGCATTTCGCGGATGAACTGCACAGGCTGATCCAGTATAGGAACGTGTCCGCTGTTCTCAAAAAATATCTGGCGGGAGTTTGGCAGCAGTTCATGCATTCTTGCTTGGCCCTGCCAAGGGTAGAGCTCGGATTTTCGCCCGGTGATGAGGGTGGTGGGAACCTCGATGGACGGCAGCAGGGACAGGAAGTCGTAGTCGCGCTCGGCGTAGGCCCGAAGATGTTGGTAGAGCACGTACCAGTTTTCAACCGGAACCAGTTGATGGGCCAGGGTTGGAATGCGGATCAGCCGGCGGATACCCCATTTCATCCAGGGCTTGCTCAGCGCCAGCGACATGAAATCACTCAGGTGGTTGTAGAACCGGTCTTTGATGTCTCTGGGGAATTGGTCAAACGGCGTCTGTGGGTCAGATTTGGCGAGAAAGTCGAGGGTGGTTTGCCAGCTTTGAATGTACTCTGGCCCCTGCTGGCCAAACAGCCCCCAGGCCCAGTTTTCGTCATGGGACACCTTGGGAGCTTGATCAATATGCAGATAATGACGCAGTGCCCCGGTGCCAAACAGCTCCATGTAACGCAGTGATGTAGTTGCTCCCAGTGAGATGCCCCCCAGGTAAACGGGCACGCCACCGCTGTAATGACGGATCACGGCATGCAGGTCCTGGGCATGGCTGGTGACCACGCAGTCCTCACTGCAGTTAAGTCGCGAGGAGCGGCCAAAGCCTCGCAGGTCAGGCAGCACAAAACGGAAGCGATGCGCCAGCGGCAGTGTCAGCGGGAGCCAGTGGCGACTGTCCATGCCGAACCCGTGTAGCAGGATGACGACTGGCCCCTGGCCAAGCTCCCGAACGTACAGGGGCTGTTGATCGAGGGTAGTAATGCGTGTCATTGAAAGCTCCAGGGTCTGGTGGGGGCAATTGACCATGGTAAGGCGCACGGCCGGCACTGACCACGGGGTGTCGGGCCAATCCCGCTATCTGGGGTGCTATTCCACAATGGCCACGGCTTTGATCTGTACCCACACCGATTGCCCGACCTCAAGTCCCAGCAGATCTACGGCACGATTGGTGAGGCGGGCGAGCAAGGGTGTTTCATTAAGTTGCAAGCGGACCATGGCCATGCCGGAGTGGTCGTTGCCAGACAGTTCGCTGATGGTTGCCGGTAGCAGGTTCTGAATACTCTGGTCCGGGTGATGGGCCAGTGCGATGCTGACGTCCCTGGCCAGAATCCTGAGGCGAATGGTCGACCCTGGCGGAGTTGCCGGTGGGGTGCGAACCCACAGGCTGCCACTGTCGAACTCGCTCCGGCTCAGGTGCCACCGGGTATCGTGCTCACGGATCACCGCCGTCACAATGACGCTGGCGTCTTCGTCCCGCGACAACGGCAGGTCCAGCCTCGGCATTACCTCTTGCAGAGGCCCCTGGGCCAGTACCCGGCCGGCGTCCATCAGCACCAGGTAGTCCGCCAGCCGTGCCAGTTCATCCAGAGAATGGGTGACGTAGATCACCGGAATCGCCAGTTCATCGTGAAGCCGCTGCAGGTAAGGGAGGATGTCCCGTTTGCTGGCCTGGTCGAGGGCGGAGAGCGGTTCGTCCATCAGCAACAGGCGGGGGCTGGTCAGCAGAGCGCGGGCAATGGCCACCCGTTGCCGTTCGCCGCCGGACAGCTGGTCCGGTTTGCGGTTGAGGAGGTGCTCAAGGCCTAGCCATTGAATGGCTTGATCCGGCTGGATCTGCCGGTGTTCAGGGGCAATGCGGACAAAGCCGTACAGCAGGTTTTTCTGTACCGACAGGTGCGGAAACAGGCTGGCTTCCTGAAACACATAGGCCAGTGGCCGCTCATGAACCGCCAGCACCTGGTGATCGGATTGCCAGCAATCGCCGTTAACGTCAAGCTCGCCAGTCGCTGGCTGGAGTCCGGCCACACAGCGCAACAGTGTTGTTTTGCCGCAGCCTGAAGGTCCGAAGATGACGGTAATGCCGCGAGCGGGCAGGGTCAGGTCGGCTTCCAGCGTAAACTGGTCACGCTGGGCGTTCAGGGATATGCGGATAGCTTGCGTCATGGCCGCACCGCGCTGCCGTTCACCCGGCCGTTGATCAGGTAGAGGCTGAGCAGAACCGCAAACGAGAATCCGACCAATCCCGCCGAGAGCCAGTGTGCGTTGGCGTATTCCAGGGTTTCCACATGGTCGTAAATAGCCACCGACAGGACCTTGGTTTCACCGGGAATATTGCCGCCAATCATCAGTACCACACCAAACTCTCCCACCGTGTGGGCGAAACTCAGCACCGCGGCGGTCAGGAATCCTGGTCGGGCGAGGGGTAGGGCAATGCTGAGAAAGCGATCCCGCGGGGAGGCGCGAAGGGTAGCGGCTACCTCCAGCATACGGCTGGGTACTGCGGCAAAGGCATTCTGCAGCGGCTGGACCGCAAATGGCAGCGAGTAGATCACTGATGCCACAACCAGGCCGCCAAAGGTAAACGGCAGGGTGCCGAGGCCGAGGGTCTGGGTGAGTGCGCCCACGGGGCCGTCTGGGCCAAGCAACAACAGCAGGTAAAACCCAAGGACCGTTGGAGGTAGGACCAGTGGCATGGAGACAATCGCTGCCACCGGCTGGCTCAACCAATGCCGGCTGCGGGCAAGCCACCAGGCGAGTGGTGTGGCCAGCAACAGTAACAGTGCGGTTGTGGTGCCTGCCAGTTTGAGGGTGAGCCAGATGGCCTGCCAGTGTTCATTCATCCCGTTGGTCTCGGAAGCCCGTTAATCGGTATCGTAACCCGCCTGCTGAATCATCGCCCTGGCAGCGTCGCTTGCCAGGAAAGTGAGCCATGCCTGGGCGGCCGGGTTGTCCTGACCGCGGGACAACAGCACGGCCTGCTGGTTGATCGGGTCGTAGAGGGACTGGGGAATGTCCCAGAGGCTGCCGGGAGACTGGGGCCAGGCTTGAACCTGGGCCAGGGCGACGAAGCCGGTTTCGGCGTTGCCGGTGGCCACGAACTGGAAGGTCTGGGCAATCGACTCGCCCCGCACCAGCCTGGCTTGCAGCGGCTGCCACAGGTCTAAGCCTTCCAGCACCTGTTGCGCGGCCAGGCCATAGGGTGCGGTTCGCGGGTTGGCGACCGCCAGTCGCTGGAATTGCCCACCGGCGAGGTAGTCCGGGCCGTTGTCGAAATGGTTTGCATCACGGCTCCATAGCACCAGTTTCCCCCTGGCGTAGGTGAAGCGGCTGCCAGAAACGGCCTGGCCTTGCTGCTCCAGCAGGCTTGGTCGCGCCTCGTCGGCGGCCAGAAACACGTCGAAGGGGGCGCCATTGAGAATCTGGGCATACAGCTTACCCGTCGAGCCGTAACTGATGATGGCCTGGTGGCCGGTGTCTTGCTGGAAACGCTCAGCCAGCTGGCGGCTGGCATCGGTGAAGTTTGCGGCGACTGCCACCCGTACCAGCTCTGCCTGGGTAACGGCGGGGATCAGGGCCAGTAATGGAAACAGCCAAAAAAAAGGGCGCGGTATCATGGATCGGCGACGCTCTCGGTTACTCGTTATATTCGTATGGATATAATGCTAGACCAAAACGCCTCGCCTTGGCCAGCGCTTATAGGGTCGTTCAGGGTTGCTCGTTGGTCTCGGTGGGAGGGGCTAGCAATTGTTCCAGGGCCCTCAGCTCGGCGCAGGCCTGAACCGTTTG
Source organism: Marinobacter zhejiangensis (assembly GCF_900114775.1). GTDB lineage: Bacteria > Pseudomonadota > Gammaproteobacteria > Pseudomonadales > Oleiphilaceae > Marinobacter > Marinobacter zhejiangensis. The sequence goes on along the minus strand of NZ_FOUE01000001.1, from coordinate 233,591 downwards.
CTGGTATTGCTGGTACAGGTCGAGAACCTGACGGCCAAGCTCGGACAGCTGAGCTCCGCCGCCGTGACGACCGCCGGTGGCGGTGGTGACCAGCGGCGCCTTGAAGCACCGGTTCATGGTGTCGACCAGCAGCCAAGCGCGGCGGTAGCTCATGCCCAGGCTTTTGGCGGCTGCGGATATCGAATGGCCTTGGGCAATGGCGTCCAGCAGCTGGGCCTTGCCTGGCCCAAGGGCAATGTCCTGGCCAAGCTTCAGTCGTAACCTGGGAACGAGGTGGGGGTGGTCCGGCATCGGCGGTCTGGTGTTGGTCGTGGATATTGGTTCCTCAGCCTATACCGCGCCGAAGGCCGGTGCAATCCATTCTCAGGGCTGGCTGAGTCCGGCTGGCTCCAGGGGCGCGTCCAGCGGCAGGCAGTCCAGCAAATGCTGCCAGACTTCGCCGGCGTTGGTTTCGTTAACCAGCTCGTGGCGGGCTCCCGGGAACAGCCGGAAACTGGCGACCTTGATGCCAGCCTGGTGGATGGCATCACAATGGCGACTGACCCCTTGTCCCATCTCCCCGACCGGGTCATCGGTTCCGGCCATCAGGTGCACCGGAAGGTCCTTGCGCCACTTGCGCGGAGAGATGGCCAGCATGCCACCGATAAAGTCACACCACAGCTGGACCGTACAGGATGTGCCGCACAGCGGGTCGTCCAGGTAGCGGTCAACCTGTTTGGCATCCCGGCTCAACCAGTCATGACTGGTCCGGGTGGGGCTGAATCGTTTGTTGAATGCGCCAAAGGTCATACGGTCGACCAGGTGGCTTCGGTGTCGGCCTCCGCGCAAGCGAGCGATGGCGTTGATCAGCAGCTGAGACGTACGCAGGTGAATATGATCAATGCGGTTGGTGGCGCAGAGAATCAGGTTGTCCAGGTCTTCGCCATGGGCTTGGGCGCAAGCCTGGGCGATAAAGGAGCCCATGCTGTGGCCAAACAGGGTCAGCGGCAGCTGGGGATATTGCGCGCGGCTGTGTTGCACCACGGCGTGCAGGTCGCTGACCACCTTCTGCCAGCCGTTCTGGTCGCTGTAGTGTCCCCGATCCTGTTCCGGGCAGCTCGGACCGTGGCCCCGGTGCTCGACCGCAATCACCTGGACGTTACGCTCAACCAGCCAGTTGGCCAGCGCACCGTAACGACCGGCATGTTCCGCCATGCCGTGGGAAATCACCAGGACTGCCTGGGGCGCGCTGACATGCCAGGTTTTGACGGGGATTTGGTGGCCATCGGGCGCGTTAAGGAAGCTTTCGCTGTAGGTCATTGTGGTCGGTCTGTGTGTCGTATGAACAGTGTCACCAGTTTAGGCTGAAACCTTGCGGTTGTCTGAGACACCGGTTGGAGTTCCTGTGACTGGGCCAACCGGCGTTCGGACTCGCTCTTCCTGGCTTACCCCTGGCGTGGCAGGCTGGAGCGGTCTCCGGCCATGTCTTCCTGCCGGGGCGCAGGCCGTCGCCATTCCGGTGGCTGCCACAGTCGCTGCAGGCGCTCGCGCCAGTTTGCTGAGCGTGCCATGTCCCGGAACAGGTCGACGTATTCATGGGTCCACAGGGTGATCAGCCGGTTGTTCGGGATCGCTGTGGTGATGCCATATTGTGGTGGATCCTGAAGATCTTCGTCGATAAAAGTGCCGAAGAGGCGGTCCCAGATGATCAGGATGCCACCGTAGTTACGGTCGATGTAACCCGGGTTGCGGCCATGGTGTACCCGGTGGTGACTTGGGGTGTTGAACACCAGCTCGATCCATTTGGGTAGTCGACCCACCAGGGTGGTGTGGATAAAAAACTGATACACCAGGGAGAGCGCAAAGATGACGCCGATCCAGACGGGGTTGAGGCCAAGCAGGGCCAGCGGCACATAGAACAACCAGTTGCCATTAAAAATGTTGGTCGCATTCTGGCGCATGGCTGTCGAGTAATTCATACGTTGAGAGGAGTGGTGGACCACATGGGCTGCCCAGAACCAGCGCATGCGATGACTGCAACGGTGCATCCAGTAGAAACAGATTTCCACTCCGAAGAAGGTGAGGAGCACGGTGAACGCGTTCAGCTCCAGGTCGAACAGGCGGTGCTGATAGGCAAAGGCGAACACCGGGAACGCGATGAGGCCGGCAAACAGCAGCTCGGTGATCTGGTAGCCAGCACCCAGGGCAAAGTTGCGTATGGCTTCGCGGGTGTCCATGAGTTGCGGGTTGTTGCGAATCTTGCGGTATTCCCAAAGCGCTACGGCGACGAAGACTGGCGTGGCGATGACAAAGATGAGCTGCCGTTCGTCCAGTGCCAGCCAAGGGGCAACTGCCTGCCACAGGGGCATCAGGCCGCTCTGTTCAAGGACGTTCATCATCATCTCGGTGATGCTCATTATGGGCTCCCCGTATTGTCGTTGTGTGTGGTCGTGCTGAATATCAGGAGTGTGTACATTTTCTCGCCAATTTCGGGCTTTGGATTGACATATCAGGTCAAGAAATTGACTATTTAAGTCAAATTTGTCGGAGGATGCGCATGGCCGCAGTAATACGGGTAACCGGTGCCTGGGTCGGGTTGTTGATGGACTGGCTGGACCGCGAGGGCTTGGAAGCGAAAGCGCTACGGGTAGCGGTAGAGCGCTGGAGCAGCGAGGAAACGGTGCCGGTGCCAGTATGGCGGAACCTGTTGGATCAGGCGGTTGAACTGGCGCCTGGTCACCTGGCCCCGGAACTGGCCATCGGCAGGGGTGTGATGCCCGGTCACGTGGGGGCCTTGGGTTATCTGGCGCTGGCCTCCGATACCTTGGGCGAAGCCATGCTGGCGTATCAGCGCTATGAGAACCTGTTTTACGGCGTCAACCTGGCTCAGGTGTCGGTGGAGGGAAGCGAGGTGGAAATCCGCTGGCCGCGGGAAGGCAATGAGCTGGGGCAGCGTGCGGATGGTGTTGGGATCGCGGCTTTGGTGACGTTCATGCGTCGTCAGCTGGACAACCCGCCGCCGCCCTCCTCAATCAGTTTTATGGAGGGTGTGGCCCCGGGGGCTGCAATGGCCTACGAACAGTTCTTTGAATGCCCGGTGCGTTGGCACGACAGTCATGTCCGAGTGCGCTTCCCGGTCTCCTATCTGACCCAGCCGATGCTAAGCCGTGACCCGGCTTTGCGGGTGTTGCTTGACCGCCAGGCCCAGGCACTGGTGCGGGCGTTGCCATCGGACTCGGCGATGGACCGTCAGTTGCAGCAAGTTCTGCTGAGATTACTGGCGGAGGGGGAGCCAACCCTGGCGCGGGCGTCAGCGGCCATGCACATGTCGCCGCGGACCTTGCAGCGGCGTCTGGCCGGCCATGGCTTGAGTTGGCAGCAGTGGCTTGACCGCAGCCGGGAACAGTTGGCCAGCCAGTACCTGCAGGACCCGGCATTGAGCCTTTCGGACGTGGCGCTGTTGCTGGGGTTTTCCGAGCAGAGCGCCTTTACCCGTGCGTTCCGGCGCTGGACAGCAACATCGCCCGGACGTTTTCGGCAGTCGGTGAGACCGTTGCGTTCCCCGGCTCGCTAAGGTACAAGAAATGGGCTTCTTGCTAACAGCTGTTGCCAACAATTCATTGCCAATGAGAGGAACCTGGAATCGTGAGATATGCAAAGACGCTTGTGGTGGTCCTATGGGGAGTGCTGATGCTGGCCGGCTGTGCCAGTCTTCAAAGCGGGGACAGCGGCGGTAAGGGGGAGTCTGCAACTGCTGAAACCTACCGGATTACCGGGTCAGTTACCTACCGTGAGCGCATCCCGCTGCCTCCGAAAAGCGTGGTTACGGTGACCCTGGAGGATATCTCCATTGCAGACCGCCCAGCGGAGCGGCTCGCCGAAGAAACGATTCAGGCTGGACGTCATCAGGTGCCGATCAAGTTCGCACTCTATGTTGACCCGGCGCGTCTGCAGGACAACCACCGTTATGGCGTTCGGGCAACCATCCGCGATGTTCGGGGCAACCTGCTGTGGACAACCGACACAACTCACAGTATCGATCCCCAGCAGGGCAGTGCTGAAATGGGCTCCCTGGTACTGGTCCGCGTTAGCGGCAGCTGAGCCGGTCCGGCCTGCTTAGCCCTGCCGGTAACGAGTGTAGAGGTCAGCCAGGGGCGCAAGTTGTCCCTGGTTGCTTTCCAGCCATTGCTGCATGGGCTTTGGCAGCCGATTCTCCGAAGGCCACGGTACCGGGTAGGCTTCGGGCTGGAACAGTGGCGCAAACAGTGCCGCAGCGGTCAGGTCTGCTCGCGTGAATGTGTTCCCCACCAGAAATTCCGAGCGTTGGTAAGCGGCTGCCAGCTCTGCGAGTATGTCTTCCATGCTCTGTTGGGCTTTCTGCGCAGTGCGCTCGTTGATTTTCATCCAGTTCCGCATGATTTCCTCAATCCGGCTAAAGCCCAGGCGCAGCAGGTAGCGGTTGTAGAACGGGGTTTGCGCAGCCAGCATGGGTACCACCTGTTTCGGACGTTGCAACAGGTAGTGGTAGCAGTAGCAGCGTATGGCAGGGCCGGCCACGGTATCCAGACGCCGTTCCCATTCCCTGGCCAGTTGCCGGGTCTGAGGGTCCAGAGGGGTGAGCGGGCGGTCGGCAAAGGTCTTGTCTAGATAATCAATGATATCGGCGGAATTCTGAATCACCCGGTCGTCATGGACCAGTACCGGAACAGAGGTTTTGCCGGTCAGGCTTTTGATCTGCTTGATGTGGCTGCCTGGCAACAGACTGATTGTTTCGTAGTTCAGGCCCTTAAAGTCGAGCGCCCAGCGAATTTTCTCGCAGTAGTGGGATATGGCGAACTGGTAGAGCTTGATGGCCATCGGTGGCATCCTTGTTGGGTCAGCAAAGGCGTCAAGCCTACTGTTTTTTCATCCAAGGGTTAAGGAAACCCGCCTAAAATGCGGAAAACCTAAAGCAAGGAGAGTGTCCATGAAAACAGCAGCATGGTGCGCAGGCGTTGCACTGACAACGATGGCAGGTCTATCGGGGTGTGCCTATCTGGGCGGGAGCGGAACTGCGCCGGCAACCGCCGCATTGGCGTGTGGCCAACTAGACATCACCGTGAACTATCGCGGTGATGGCGCAACACTGGCGGTCGGGGACGAGCAGTATTCCCTGGTACAGGTGCCGGCGGCATCCGGTGCCAAATACCAGGGTGACGAGGACCCCGAGATCCAGCTGTGGAACAAGGGTAATGTCACCATGCTTTCAGTGGGCAACCAGAGCTGGCCTCAGTGTGTCCCCCAGGGCACCATTGCGGAGCCATTCACGGCCAGGGGAAATGAGCCGTTCTGGCATGTTGCTGTTGATGGCGGTCAGCTCAGCCTGAAACGGATGGGGGCCGACGAGGTCGGACCTGCAGGTTATGAGGTGGCAAGCAGCAACGTCACCGGGCAGACCCTGAAAGCCACGCTCAATGGCCAAGCCGTGATCCTCGAGACCGCCCCCCAACTGTGCCGGGATTCCATGTCCGGTATGGCCTACCCGCACCAGGCGCGGCTGTCGATTGACGGTGAGAAACTGGCAGGCTGTGCGGGTGATCCCGCGCTGTTGCTGCAGGGTGTGGAGTGGGTGGTTGAGGATATAGATAACGGCGGCATCATCGACCGCTCCCGGGTAACGATCAATTTCCTGCCCGAGAACCGAGTGGCCGGTCGTGCCTCCTGTAATAGCTTCATGGGGGGCTACCAGCTGACCGGCGAAGGGCTGACCTTTGGCCAGGCCGCCACCACCATGATGGCGTGTGCGCCAGCGCTGATGAACCAGGAACGGAAATTCCTCGAGGTGCTTGGCAACGTGCAGCGCTTTGACATCAGCCGTACCGGTGCGCTGATTCTGCAGACCGGAGATGGCCGCACGCTGCGAGCCTATGGTGCCCAGTCGCTGAAGCCATAACGCAGAACCCAAAACCCAAACCAGAGTACATACCCGGGCGCCAATGGCGTTCGGGTCACTAAACTGTAGTAAACCGCGGTTACGTTGGAAGGTCGTTACCTCTCTGGAGACCCACCATGACTGAGCTGCGCGCCTTGACCCCTCACGCTGCCATTCCGACCGAACAGGCGACCCGGGACAGCCGTCAGCGTCGCTTGCTGAGAACCTTCCTTCCTGAGTTGATCAAGACTGAGCGGATCCTGGCGGAAGCACCAGAGTGGGTCTCGACTCAGGTATTGGAGCGAGTGGCGTTGAAGGACGTGACCGTGCCAATCTACCGCGCCGACATCGGCAGCAAATCACCTGATGTGCCGGCCTTCCTGCTGGTGGGCGGCGTTCACGGGCTGGAACGGATCGGAACCCAGGTAGTGCTGGCCTGGCTGCAGAACCTGCTGGCGCGGCTGCGCTGGGACCGGCACCTGCAGGAGTTGCTCGACAAGGTGCACATCACCGTACTGCCCATCCTTAACCCGGGCGGTATGTACCTCAACCAGCGCAGCAATCCGAACGGCGTGGACCTGATGCGTAATGCGCCCATTACCGCGCAGGACCGCAGTGCCTTCCTGCTGGGGGGGCAGCGGCTGTCGCCCCGGTTGCCCTGGTACACCGGCGATCCTGAGCAGGGTATGGAACGGGAGAACCGGGCGCTGGCTTCAGTGATCGACGAGTTGATGGTCGGGCGCCCGTTCAGTCTGGCATTGGACTGTCACTCGGGCTTTGGCTGGGAGGATCAGATCTGGTTCCCCTACGCCTACCGCCGCCGTCCAATGCGACGAATTGCCTCAGTGATGGCGTTGAAGCTGATCTGGGAGCAGGCCTACCCCAATCACAACTATCGTTTTGAGCCCCAGTCCCGCCACTACCTGACCCACGGCGACTTGTGGGACCACTTCTACAAGCAGGTGAACCGTACCGGGGAGGGCGCCTTTATTCCCCTGACCCTGGAGATGGGCTCCTGGCGTTGGGTGCGCAAGCGCCCCCGCCAGCTGCTGCGACTGGATGGATTGTTCAACCCCCTGGTACCCCATCGCCATCAGCGAGTGCTGCGGAGTCACCTGCCGTTCATAGACTTCCTGGTCAATGCCGCGGCCAGCTACGATGGCTGGTTGCCAGTGAGGGAAGAGGAGAGCATGCTCAGGGAAGCGGCAATCATGCATTGGTATCGGGAACACGGCTGATATGAGATGGATTTTGCTGAGAGGGTTGGCGCGGGAACAGGCCCATTGGGGCTCGTTCCTGCCACAGATTCGGGAGGCTTTTCCCGACCACCAGTTTTTCCCGGTGGACTTGCCGGGAACGGGCGTTCATTTCAAGGAAGCCAGCCCAACCACCATCGCCGACATCCGTCGCCACGTGCAGGCCCAGGTGGCGCATATTCCCAAACCCTATAGCGTGCTGGCGTTGTCCCTCGGCGGGATGGTGGCCCTTGATTGGGCGCAGCATGTACTGGAAGGTGAAATCCAGCAGCTGGTCCTGATCAATACCAGCTCCGGTTTCAGCCCACCCTGGCAGCGAATGAAACCGGGCGCCTGGCCCAGGTTGCTGCGTATCGCCGGTCGCCGGGACCTGTTCCGCCGCGAGCGGGACATCCTGTCGCTGTCGTCCAACCTGCCGATCAGTCAGACGGTCGCCAAGCAGTGGTACAGTATCCAGCGCCAGCGACCGGTGACGGCAACCAATGCCTTGCGCCAGATCGCTGCGGCAGCCAGGTTCCGGCCAGGCAGTAAGCGCCCACTCACCAATGCCCTGTTGCTGACCAGTGCCGGTGACCGCCTGGTGGACTGGCGATGCAGTCAGGCGCTGGAATCCCGCTGGCAGTGGACCCTGAAGCGGCACCCCGATGCGGGGCATGACCTGCCGCTGGATGATACCGCGTGGATCATCCGGCAACTGCGCAGTTATCTGGATGGCGAATAATGGTTGCTTGACGCAACTCTTTTTTATAGGCAGTCTCTGGTGCATGAATCCAAAAAGGAGACTGCCTGGTATGAAAATTTACGAAACCAAAACGGCCCCCAATCCCCGCCGCGTTCGGATGTTTCTGGCTGAGAAAGGCCTGCTAGAGCAGGTGGAGTTCGTGGAGGTGGATATCGAGAAAGGCGCCAACCTGACCCCGGAGTTCACCGCGATGAACCCGATGAAAAAGGTACCGGTGGCCGAACTTGATGATGGTACCTACCTGGCAGAAACCATGGCGATCTGCCGCTATGCCGAAGAGGCCCATCCCGAAACACCACCGCTCCTTGGTCGTACGCCGCTGGAAAAAGCCGAGATTGAACAGTGGCTGCGCTGGATCGATTTCTATTTCTTTATGCCCACCGGCATGTGCTTCCAGCACACCAGTGGCTACTTCAAAGATCGCATGAATCCCATTGCTGAATGGGGAGAAGAGTGCCGAACCCTGGTGGAGAAGTTTCTCGATTTCCTCAACAAGCACCTGGAAGGCCGTGACTACATCTATGGCGACAGCCTTACCGCTGCGGATATCAACGCCTTTACCACCGTTGCCTTCAACCGGGTGAACCGCATTTCCATCAAACCCGAGCAGACCCACCTTCAGGCCTGGTTTGAACGTATCAAGGCCCGCCCATCCGCGTCGGTCTAATTGGGAAGCAGAGAGTGGAGTTTTACCATGATTGACCTGTACACAGCGCCAACCCCCAATGGCCACAAAATTACCGTAATGCTTGAAGAGCTCGGTGTGGACTACAACCTGATTCCGGTCAACCTGTCGGCTGCGGAGCAGAAAACCCCGGAGTTCCTCGCGTTGAACCCGAACGGTCGTATCCCGGTCATTGTCGATCGCGATAACGATGACTTTGTCGTGTTTGAGTCTGGCGCCATCATGATTTATCTGGCTGAAAAGTACGGACGCTTTCTGCCGGAAGACCCGAAGGGGCGCTCGCAGGCGCTGCAATGGCTGATGTTCCAGATGGGCGGGATTGGCCCGATGATGGGGCAGGCCAATGTGTTCTATCGCTATTTCCCGGAAAAGATTCAGCCAGCGATCGATCGTTACCAGCACGAATGCCGACGGCTGTTTGAGGTGCTCAATCTCCGTCTGGGTGAGTCGCGGTATCTGGCGGGCGACGAGCTTACCATTGCTGATTTCGCCAACTGGTGCTGGGTGCGTACGCATACCTGGTCAGGCGTGTCGGTGGAGGGTCTGGAGCACCTCCGGCGCTGGCTGGACGAGCTGGCGGAACGGCCCGGCTGTCAGGTTGGCGTAAAAAAACCACCGCGGCCAGGTGAAGCCGAGGAGTTCATCAAGGCGGCACAGAAAATGGTCACCAGCTGACCGGCGTCAAGCCTCCAGATTTGCAAAGTGATGCAATATAAGCTAATAGAATAAGCTTATATTTTTTTGTGATTATTGGGGGTGGTTATGATGACTCGGCAAACTTGGCTTGCGGTGACGGCTGGCTTGACAATGTTGGCGGCCGATGCGGCTGCAGCGGGCGAAGCGGAGCTGGTGGCGGAGGCCCGCAGCCGCGCCAGCGGCTTCGCCTCAGACCTTCAGGCCACTCTGAAAGGGGCCATCCAGGCTGGCGGGCTCACCCAGGGCATAGAAGTCTGCAAAAGCGCGGCTCCGGCCCTGGCCGATCAGCACAGCGTCGAAGGCTGGAGTATCGGCCGAACCGCATTACGGGTGCGCAATCCTGGCAATGTGGCAGATGCCTGGCAGACTGAGCAGCTTGAGCAAATGGTGGCTGCACCCATGCAGGATGGCCGCCCCGCCTCGGTCTGGCGAATGACTGAGCGGGAAGGCCAGCCCATGTTTGAGTATATGCAGGCAATCCCAACCGGTGAGGTGTGCCTGAAGTGCCATGGTCAGTCGCTGTCTGACGATGTGCAGCAGTCACTGGCTGAGCTGTATCCGGACGACCAGGCCACGGGATTTGGGCTTGGCGACTTGCGGGGGGCCTTTGTCGTGCGTTATTGGCCGGTGGTCGGGCAGTAACGGACCCTCCAGAAACAAAAACGCCAGGCGTGATGCCTGGCGTTTCTTTTTGGTCGTTTTTCGCTGGGGCTTACCCTTAGAAAAACAGTTCCTCAAGCTTGGCGCCGGGATCTGGTGCCCGCATAAAGGATTCGCCCACCAGGAATCCGTAAATGCCCCGTTCCGTCATCGCGGTCACGTCTTCACGGGTCAGGATGCCACTCTCGGTAATGGCCATGCGGTCACTGGGAATTCGGCCGTGAAGGTCGAAGGTGGTGTTCAGGGACACGTCAAAGGTGTGCAGGTTGCGGTTGTTGATGCCGACCAGTGGTGTCGTCAGGGTCAGGGCGTCGTCCATCTCCTCACCGTCATGCACTTCCACCAGCACATCAAGCCCGATTTCGTGGGCGATGCCCTCCAATTCCTGCATCTGATCCTTGGTCAGGCACGCGGCAATCAGCAGGATGCAGTCAGCCCCCAGTGCACGGCTTTCATACACCTGGTAGGGCGCCACCATGAAATCCTTGCGGATCACTGGCAGGTCACAGGCGTTACGCGCGGCCACCAGATAGTCTTCGTGGCCCTGAAAGAAGTCCCGGTCAGTGAGCACTGACAGACAAGCCGCTCCGGCCTTGGCATAGCTTTCGGCAATGGCGGGTGGGTTGAAGGGGTCCCGCAGGATACCCTTGCTGGGGGAGGCCTTCTTGATCTCGGCGATCACCGCCGCTTGCCGGGCTTCAATGCGTGACCGCATGGCTGCCGCAAAGCCTCGGGCAGCTGGCTGGTCGACGGCACGGGCCTTGAGGTCCGCCAGAGGCGCCTTGGGCTTGCGTTCGTCGATCTCCTGCCATTTGCGCTCAACAATCTTGCGCAGGATGGTCGGGGTGCGGTCGTTGTGTCGGTTGCTCATTGTCAGTCTTCAGTCGTAACAGTGTGAAAAGTCGGCCAGTTCAGACAGTTTTCCGGCTGCCAGGCCACTGCCAATCGCATCCAGGGCCATATCAACACCGTGCTTCATGGTGTCGGCCAGCCCGGCGACGTAGATGGCGGCGCCGGCGTTGAGGGCGATCATATCACGGGCCTTTTCAGCGATGTCGTCGTGGCCGCGGCCAAAGGCGGCGCGGATCAGCGTCAACGAGTCTTCTGCTGTGGTGACGTCGAGGCCGGTCAGGGTCTGGCTCGGGATGCCAAGGTCTTCGGGGCGGATGGTGTACTCACTGATCTCGCCGTTTTTGAGTTCGGCAACGTAGGTTTCGCTGGCCAGGCTGATCTCATCAAGGCCATCCTTGGAGTGCACCACCAGGATGTGCTCACTGCCCAGGTTCTTCAGCACTTCGGCCATCGGACGGCACAGCTCCCGGGTGAACACGCCGATCAGCTGACGCTTGACGCCTGCCGGGTTGGTCATCGGGCCAAGGATGTTGAACACCGTGCGCATGCCCAATTCCCGGCGTGGGCCGATGGCGTGTTTCATGGCGCCGTGGTGGGCAGGGGCGAACATAAAGCCAACGCCGATCTGTTCGACGCAGCGGGCTACCTGTTCCGGGCTGAGGTTGAGGTTGACGCCGGCCTTTTCCAGCAGGTCGGCACTGCCACTCTTGGAGGACACGGCGCGGTTGCCGTGCTTGGCAACATAGCCACCTGCGGCAGCCACCACAAACGTGGCGGCGGAAGAAACGTTGAACAGGTTGGCACCATCTCCACCGGTACCGACAATATCGACCAGCGGCTCGGCGCTGATGGCGACTGGCGTGGCCAGCTCACGCATCACTTCGGTGGCCCCGGTGATTTCCTCGATGGTTTCGCTCTTGATGCGCAGGCCCATCAGCAGGGCCCCGATCTGGGCGTCGGTGGCCTCGCCATTCATGACGATGCGCATCACATCCTTCATTTCTTCGCGGCTGAGGTCGAGGTTGGCGGCAATTCGGTTGAGCGCTTCTTTGATATCCATTCGGTGGCCTCTTCTGGTCGGTTCGTGTCGGTGCCTTTAGAGAGCTTAGCAATCAACTCCGCAAAAAGTTCCGTAACAGCTCATGGCCCTGCTCGGTCATGATCGACTCGGGGTGGAACTGTACGCCCTCAATGGGCAGGGTCTTATGGCGAACGCCCATGATTTCTTCCACCGAACCGTCGTCGTTGCGAGTCCAGGCGGTCACTTCGAGGCAATCCGGCAAGGTGTTCTTGTCGATCACCAGGCTGTGGTAACGGGTGGCCTGTAGCGGGTTGTTGAGCCCACGGAATACGCCCTGATCCTTGTGATACACCGGAGACACTTTGCCGTGCATGACCTGTCCGGCACGGATGATGTCGCCACCGAACACCTGGCCAATGGACTGGTGGCCCAGGCAGATGCCCAAAATCGGCAGCTTGCCGGCAAAGTGGCGGATGGCCGCCATGGAAATGCCCGCTTCGTTCGGAGTGCAGGGGCCTGGTGACACGACCAGCCGCTCCGGCTTCAGGGCTTCAATTTGTTCGATGGTGATTTCGTCGTTACGGTGCACCTGAACGTCGGCACCCAGCTCGGCCAGGTACTGAACCACGTTGTAGGTGAAGGAGTCGTAGTTATCGATCATCAGTAGCATGGCACGGCTCCTCAGTGGTCAAAATCGTTCAGGGTCATGGCAACGGCGCGGAAAATCGCCCGGCCCTTGTTCATGGTTTCCTTCCACTCCAGCCGTGGAATGGAGTCCGCCACCACGCCGGCGCCGGCCTGGATGTGCAGGGTGTTGTCCTGGATCACCGCGGTACGGATGGCAATGGCGGTATCCATGTTGCCGTTCCACGACAGATAACCCACCGCGCCGCCGTATATGCCGCGTTTGACAGGTTCCAGTTCATCGATGATTTCCATGGCGCGGATCTTGGGGGCGCCACTGAGAGTGCCTGCGGGCAGGGTAGCCCTCAGCACGTCGAGGCAGGACATGCCGTCTTTCAGGCGGCCGGTCACGTTCGACACAATGTGCATGACGTGGGAGTAGCGTTCCACGATCATCTTGTCCGTCAGTTTCACCGTGCCGGTTTCCGATACCCGGCCGGCGTCGTTGCGGCCCAGGTCGATCAGCATCAGGTGTTCCGCGATTTCCTTGGGATCGGCCAGCAGTTCCGCTTCCAGAGCCCGGTCCTCGGCATCGGTGGCACCGCGCTTGCGGGTGCCGGCAATCGGCCGGACGGTGACTTCCTGGTCTTCAACCCGGGCCAGGATTTCAGGCGAGGAACCGACGATCTGGAAGTCATCCAGGTCGAGGAAATACATATAGGGCGACGGGTTCAGTACCCGCAACGACCGGTACAGGTTCAGCGGTGGCGCTTCGAACGGGATCGACATACGCTGGGAGATCACCGTCTGCATGACGTCGCCATCCAGAACGTATTCCTTGATCTTATCGACCGCCGCTTCAAATTTTTCCTGAGTGAATCCGGAGATGAAATCATCCTCACTCACCGGTGTACCGCTCAGGTGTTCGGGGGTGCGAGGGGCGTCGGCGGTTTGGCGGTGGAGCTGGAGTTCCAGTTCGTCCAGACGTGCCTGAGCCTGATCGAAAGCGCCTGCGACGCTGGGGTTAACATGGACGATCAGGTGCAGCTTGCCGCGCAGGTTGTCGAACACCACCACTTCGTCAGACACCATCAGCAGAATGTCCGGGGTGCCGATCTTGTCCGGCGGGCATGTCTTTTGGAGGCGCTTCTCGATGTAGCGCACCGTGTCGTAGCCGAAATAGCCGACCAGGCCGCCGTTGAATCGCGGCAGGTCGTCCAGGTCCGGAGCGTTGAAGCGCTGCTGGTAGGATTCGACAAACGCCAGCGGGTCGTCGCTTTCGGTGTCTTCAATGACCTTGCCGTCACGGGTAATGGTGATGCGGTGGTCGCAGACTTTAAGGATTTCCCGGCTGGGCAGGCCAATGATGGAATAACGCCCCCACTTTTCTCCGCCCTGGACGGATTCAAACAGGTACGAGTAGGGGCCGCTTGCCAGCTTGAGGTATGTGCTCAGCGGCGTGTCCAGGTCGGCGAGGACTTCACGGGAAACGGGAATACGGTTGTAGCCGGTCTCAGCGAGGGCTGCGAACTGCTCGGGAGTCATGGGGTCATCCTGTTATTTGACGAAACACGAAATCGGGTATTGATCCCTCAAATTCGGGAGGAATCCTGAAGGCAGTGTGCGCGTCGGGGCGTTCAGACACTGCAAAGCTGAGCGATCAGCCGGTACGCCATCGCCACCATCGTGTTGCGCGCGAGGTCAGAACGCTGCGCGCGGTAGTCAAATTCAGTCCCTGCACTGCAGGTTGCTCCCTAAAACAGGCGGATATAGATAGGATGCCGACGAGATTACAAAAGCTCCGTCAGCGAATCAACCACTATCTCGGCTCCCAGGCCGTCCACAGGGCCTCCGTGGTTGTAGCCGTAGCGAACTGCGACCACCGGCAGGCCGGCGTTTTTGGCCGCGCTAATGTCGGTGATGGAGTCGCCAACCATCAGGGCATCTTCCCGGCACCCTCCGAGGGCATCCAGGGCGTGGAACAGGGGCTCCGGCGCGGGCTTTTTCACCGGCAGGGTGTCGCCGCTGACGGTGATGTCGAACCAGTGGGCTAAGCCCATGCGCTCCAGCAGGTCGTCGGTAAAGGCCGCCGGTTTGTTGGTGACCACCCCGAGTTTACAGCCCTGACTGTGCGCGGCCTGCAGAAAGGTTTCGATGCCCTCGAACAGGGTGGCATGGTGACCGTTGACGCTGTGGTAGGCTTCAAGGAACAACGCCATGGCGCGCTCGAACACGGTCTCATCGTGTTGGCCGTCGTCCTCGTAATCATGGCGCCCGGCCAGCGCCCGGCGTACCAGTACCGCTGCGCCATTGCCGACCCAGGTTCTGACCTGTGCTTCCCCGGCGGAAGCTTTGCCCAGGGCCTGCAGCATGGTGTCGGTGGCCACGGCGAGATCCGGGGCACTGTCCACCAGGGTGCCGTCCAGATCGAACAGGATAGTGCCCGGCCATTGGCCGGAAAACAGTTCAGTCAGCTTCATGATGTTTGTGTCTACCGCTTTGCCTGGGCCAGCTCGGCACGCATCTGGTCGATGGTGGCCTTGTAGTCTTCGGTATTGAAGATGGCAGAGCCTGCCACGAAGGTGTCAGCACCAGCTTCGGCGATTTCACGGATGTTATCTACCTTGACGCCGCCGTCAATTTCCAGCCGGATGTTATGGCCGCTGGCATCAATCCGCTGGCGGGTTTCGCGCAGCTTATCGAGGGTTCCGGGGATGAACTTCTGGCCGCCAAAGCCTGGGTTCACCGACATCAGCAGGATCATGTCGAGCCGGTCCATCACGTGGTCCAGGTAGTGCAATGGGGTGGCTGGGTTGAACACCAGGCCGGCCTTGCAACCGCCATCACGGATCAGTTGCAGCGAGCGGTCGATATGCTGGGAGGCCTCCGGGTGGAAGGTGATGTAGGTGGCGCCAGCATCAATGAACATGCGGATCAGGTCGTCCACCGGGCTCACCATCAGGTGGGCATCAATGGGCGCGGTTACACCGTGTTTGCGCAGAGCTTCGCAGACCATCGGCCCGATGGTCAGGTTGGGCACGTAGTGATTGTCCATCACGTCAAAGTGAACGATATCGGCGCCAGCGGCGAGGACATTGTCGACTTCTTCCCCCAGTCGGGCAAAATCGGCAGACAGAATGGACGGGGCGATCTGGAACGGGTTCATGGCGGCTCTCTTCAATGTGCGCAGTTAAGTCGTTCGCAGGCCGGGCCGGAATCGTAGGGCTCGCTGCGAAGGTGCTAGTCTAACAGGTTGTTGTTGGGCATTTGCAGTATTGGTCAAAGATTGGTGGGGCATGTGGCAGGCGGAAGAATGAAGGGAGCAGCAGGTATGAGCGGAATGGCCGGCGGGCTGTTCTGGGTGTTGCTGTGCTGGATGAATGTGGCGGTTGCTGAGGAACCCGCCGGGGAACCATCAGCGGGTGCCGAGCCAGCGGCGGAGGTAACGCGGCTGGCGACCTCCACAGGCCTGGGGGACCGTGACCTGGCGCGCCGGTTTCCGGAGCGGGCGGTATGGCTGGAAGTAGAAGGCAGTGATAGTGAGCTGGCGCTGCTGGAACCGGAGCGTCAGGCCGTTGCCCGTGGTGCTGTGCTGCTTATGGGGGATCAGGGGCAGCCGGTCGCCAGCGGATTGCCGGGGGCGATGCCGTCACGGCTGGCCGAGCATGGCTGGGCAACCTTGGTGGTTGGGCTGCCGCAACCCTCTCTGGTGGACGAAAGTGCTGCGGGCGGCGCTGCCGCGGACGGTGCGGCTGACCCAGCGTCGGTGATGATTGATGTGATGTCTG
Source organism: Marinobacter zhejiangensis (assembly GCF_900114775.1). Lineage (GTDB taxonomy): Bacteria > Pseudomonadota > Gammaproteobacteria > Pseudomonadales > Oleiphilaceae > Marinobacter > Marinobacter zhejiangensis. Next base: position 217,377 of record NZ_FOUE01000001.1, on the reverse strand, counting down.
AACCGGCGGCGGCCACTCATCACGTGGCTCACCGGGAACGGGTCCGTTCGATATTGGCGGCAGGGGAAGCGGAGTTGAGCCGCCGGGGCTATCAGCGCATTGTGTTTGTGGGTGTCGGGTTGGCCGCCCTGCCGGTGATGGAAGCGGCGATGGGTAACACAGGCGAGCCTGGTGAACTGGTGTGGATTGCTCCGCGATTTCCGGCCGCTGAGGCTGAGGCCTGGCCGGCCAGCCTTGATGGCCTCGAGGACTGGTTAATCCTGGACCTGGCCAATCCTCTGGTTACCAGCCCGGGCTACCGGGATCGGGCGGCGGTGTTCCTGCGCCATGGTCTGAGCGGCTACCGGCAGCAGCGGCTGGTCATGAGTGAACCGGTGTCTGTCCGTGACGCGCCGGCGGTGGTCAATCGTCTGTTGGGTTGGCTGGCGTTGACAGGCGATGGCACTGACGCGCCCTAGTCCGTTTGGCGGCGCTTGCGTACGATGTCCCAGGACTGTTGGTATCGCAGCAGCCGTTCTTTTGCCTTGGCAAGTTCGCTGGCGCTGATGTTTCTGGGCAGTTTGTCCGGGTGGCAGGTGGCGACCCGTTTGCGATAGGTCTGTTTGATGGCTTTCAGCGAATCACGGCGGGTAATGCCCAGAACCTTACAGGCTTCTTCGTAAGTGCTGGGTTCGGGAAGAAACTCTGGCTGGAAGGGCCAGGCCTTGCAGGCGTAGCTGTCCAGAACCTCTTCAACCACGCGGATATCCAACCCCAAGTAATCCACGGCGTCTTCGCAGCGGTGGCGTCGTGGCTTGGCCGGTTTGCCGTGGAGCTGGGCGGCATGACAAAGGCAGGTGGAGACGATCAGCGCCGGGGTCGGTGACCAGCGTTGGCTGAGTCGTAAGCGCAGTGCTTTCATGGCCGGCAGGGCCTGTGCCTGTTTCCCCTTCTGGAACTGCCCGATGGCCCGTCGTCGCTGTCGTGGTGACAGCGACAGAGCCTTGATCAGGGCCTCGGCAAAGGCAATGTCCATTTCGGTGACCCGTCCGTCCGCCTTGGCGATGTAACCAAGAAAGAAAAACAGGCTGGGCCGGCCCCAGCTTGGCAGGCCGGTTCGGGTAATGAGCTCGTCGGCCTGGTGGTTGCAGTCGGCCAGGGTGTCCAGCACGTTGCCAAGGGCGGCATCCAGTCGTGGCGGCAGCGGTTGCACATACCGTTCGTGGGTCATGGTTGCAGCGCCTGGCGTTGGCGAAGGTGCTGGTCGAGGGCGGCGAGGCGCTCCGGGGTGCCAATGTCCAGCCACTGGCCCTGGTGGTGAAGACCGCGGACCTGATGATTGCTCATGGCCTGGCGCAGCAGCGGTGCCAGCGGGTGGAATCCCGGCTCCAGAGTTTCAAACAACGACCGGTGCAGCAGGCTGATGCCGGCGAAGGTCAGTTTGCCGGCGCCCTCGCTATGGACCTGCCCCGCGGCATCGAGGTGGAAATCCCCGTTCGGGTTGTGGTCGGGGTTGTCGGTCAGCACCAGCACGGCGCGGGTGTCGCTGTCGGTCGGCGGAGTCAGTTGGCACACATCAAAGTCGCACCAGATATCGCCGTTGATGACCACGAACCAATCGTCGCCTCCGTCTGTCAAAAGCGGCAACGCCTGACGAATGCCCCCGGCGGTTTCCAGCGGTTCCTGCTCCCGCGAGTAGCGGATGCGGACGTGGTAGTCACTGCCGTCTGCCAGCGCCTGCTCAATCTTGTCACCGAGCCAGGCATGGTTGATGACAATGTCCTGAAGCCCGGCATCGTGCAGGCGCTGCAAATGGTAGCCGATGAGGGGTTTGCCCCCGGCCTGGAGTAGCGGCTTTGGCGTGGTCAGAGTCAGGGGACGCATACGCTCCCCCTTGCCGGCGGCGAGAATCATCGCTTTCACTGGCCCGCTTTCTCCTGCAGCGGCGATACCAGCTGGGCGTTGATGGCGGGCATCACGGTGCTCTCCAGCCACTCATGGAAGTGGCGCAGGGCGCCGTGGCGTGCACTTGCGTCCACCAGGTACTGCACAGTACGTGGAATATCGCCGAGGTAGCCAGTTTTGCCGTCCCGAATGGCGAGGCGGGCAAAGATGCCCGCGGCCTTGAGGTGCCGCTGCATGCCCATCAGCTCGAACCACTGACGGAACGTAGCCGCATCCGCATGATGCAGGCCCGCATCCAGGCTGAGGGTGCGGTAGTGCTCAACCCAGCGCTCCACCGCATCGTCGGGCCAGCGTACGTAACAGTCTTTCAGTAGTGACACCAGGTCATAGGTAATGGGGCCCTGGACGGCGTCCTGAAAGTCTATGACGCCAGGGATGGCGGTTGCAGGGCGTGCCAGCAGGTTACGGGAGTGGTAATCGCGGTGGACGACAACATCGGGTTGTGCCAGTGCGCTTTCCCGCAGGAAAGTAAAAACAGTATCAAGCAGGCAGTGTTCGGCATCGCTCAGCGTCAACCCCAGCTGTTGCGTCAGCAACCAGTCCGGGAACAGGGCCATCTCCCGGTTCAGCAGCTCGGTGTTGTACGGTGGAAGTGGGAAGTCCGGGTTGGCCGGCAGTTGCTGGATGCGCAGTAGTTCTGCCATCGCGCCCTGGTATATGCGGTCGGCATTTTCTTCGTTGAGTTGGCCCAGCAGCAGCTGGTCGCCAAAATCCTCCAGCAGCAGGAAGCCCTGATCCAGGTCTTGCCGCACAACCGCGGGTACCGCCACACCATGATCATGCCAGTGTGTGGCGATGGCAACGAAGGGGCGGCAGTCCTCATGTTCCGGAGGTGCATCCATCACAATGAAGGTGGCGTTGTGATCCGCAACGCGGAAATAGCGCCGGAAGCTGGCGTCGCCGGAAACGGGTTCGGGTGTGGCCTGCTCCAGGCCGGGAATTTGCCTGACCCAATCAGTCAGCTGTGCGAGTCGGGTGTCCATGGATACCGGTTGTGATCCTGATGAGTCGGGGTTAAAGAGGGTAAAACAGGAAAGTTAGCAGAAGGCAGTGGTGAGGGTAAAACGGTTTCCGTTAACAAGGTGGAATGGTGCGTGTAAACTAGGCGGCTACCCAGGGAAGCCCGGATTGCAGGTTTCCATTTGTCACCCACTCAGGACAGGATCACTGCTACCGTGCCAGTTCCACCCAGCCAGTTTCGACGCTTTCGCCCTGTGCCGGCGAACGACGTGAAGTCCCGGGTGGCGTCTGTGTTGGGGCCTGCCTTGTTGATCCTGTCTACCGTCAGCCCGGCGTTGGCCGACTCATCACCCACTGCGGCGGAAATCGATTGGCGGCCACGAGCTGAATTGCCTCCCGAGGTGGTTGCCGGGTTGCCGTTGTTCTGTGAGGGGGGCTACCTGCCCTCTACCGCCGGGGGCAACGGGCTGCCATTGGTCAGTGCCGGCGCTGGCGGGGATGTCAGCAACCTGCCCATCTACGCCAGCGGGCTGTCGGCGCGTTATGAAATTGATCGCGCCCTGTTCCTGCAAGGGGATGTTCGGCTGCAACAGGGGGCGTTTGCCATGACCGGTGATCAGGCTCACTACGACCAGCAGACTGGAATGGTCGCGCTGAGTGGTGCCTTGGTCAGTCGCGGTGAGGGCTTCCTGCTGACCGGCAATGAGGCGGAATACGATAGCGCCAGTGGCCAGTTCCAGCTCAATACCGCCACCTTCCTGCTTCATGATTCGGAAATGCGTGGCTCGGCACGCTCGCTGTCGCGAATTGCCGAACACCAGGTCCGGATTGACCAGGGTTACCTGACCACCTGCGCGCCTAACCGGAACGATTGGGCCATTGTGGCGTCGGAAATCGAGCTGGACCAGGCCGAAGGCTTTGGCACCGCCAAGCACGTGCGGCTGGAGGTTCTGGACACCCCGGTGTTCTACTGGCCCTACGCCAGCTTCCCCATTGATGATCGGCGCAAGACCGGCTTCCTTTACCCGGCCTTTGGCACCTCCAATGCCGGCAGCGGCCTGTACGTCTCGGTTCCCTACTACCTGAACCTGGCGCCGCATTACGACGCCACGGTCACCCCCCAGTACATCCATGGGCGGGGACTGTTTACCGAGGTTGAAGGGCGTTACCTGAGTCGCTTCGGTGAGTCGGTCCTGCAGTTGGGTTATATCGGCAATGACGGCGAATTCACCGATGAGAATCCGGGTGAAGACGGTGAACGCTGGGCGTTGGACTTCGAGACCCGGGCTAGTTTTGGTACGGGCTGGCGGGGCTATGGTGACTACTCGGTGGTGTCGGATAACGACTACCTGAGCGACCTCAACCGCTCACTGGATATCAGTAACGCTACCCACCTGTTGCGGCGGGGCGGCGTTAGCTATGCGGATTCAAATCAGTATTTCGATGCCTATGTCAGCGGTTATCAGACCATTGCCGACCGGATTCTCGAGGCCAATAAACCCTATGCCCAGTTACCGGAGATCCTCTACGGCGGCCGCACCGGGCTGGGTTGGCTGGAAACCTCGCTGGAGGCCGAATACAGCTATTTCTACCGGGACAACGAACTGCTGACCGGTGTTGATAAGGCCAACGCTCAACGCCTGCGCCTGCTGCCTGAGCTGGCACTGCCAATGCAGCGGCTGTGGGGCTACGCCCGGCCATCGGTAACGCTGGATTACACCCGTTACCAGCTGGAAGACTATGACGTTAATGGCAGCGCCAGCCCGGATCGGGCCGTGCCGGTTGTGGAGTGGGATTCCGGGTTGTATTTCGACCGTCGTACGGTGTTGTTTGACATTCCCTTCAACCAGACCCTGGAGCCGCGGCTCTATTACGCCTGGGCCGACGCCGACAATGATCAGGGTGGCTTACCCGATTTCGACTCAGCGCTACGCTCCTTCAGCTTTGATGAACTGTTCCGCCGCAACCGTTTCAGTGGTGGCGACCGGGTAGGGGATGCCAACCAGATGACACTGGCGCTAACCAGTCGCTTCAACGACCTGAACAGCGGTGCTGAACGTGCCCGTTTCAGCCTCGGGCAGATCTATTATTTTGACGACCGTGAGGTCACCCTGGACGGGCTGGGCGCCAGCACACGCAGTGAGTCGTCCCTGGCCGGTGAAGCTGTGCTGCGGCCGCTGGATACCCTGGACCTGCGCAGTTCGTTGTTGTGGGACCCGCGGGACAACGTCACCGAAGAAAGTCGCAGCCAGTTGCTGTTCCATACCGCGGATTACCGCTACCTGGCGAGCCTTGGCTACACCTATAGCCGGGATGAGATTGAGCAATCGGATATCGGTGGTGTGGTGCCGGTGACCGACAACGTCAGTCTGATCGGGCGTTGGGTATATGACTCCCAGCTGGACCGGACCGTGGGATCGCTGGCGGGCCTGGAATACAACAGCTGCTGCTGGAGCCTGCAGCTGGTTCACCAAAATTATCTGACCGACGATGAGGAACTTGAAAGTCGCGTCCTGTTCCAAATCCAGCTCAAGGGGCTGGGTGGCAGCGGCGATTCCTCCAGTGCCATCGCCGATGCCATCTATGGTTTCGACGAGAGAGAGCGGCGTCGGTATGGAACCCAATACCGGTGATGGTTTTATGACTATTGCCGGACAACAGACAGAGGTACCTATGAAGGTCAACTTGCGCACGTGCGTGCAGGCAGTAATGGTGGTGATGGCGATGTTGTTGGTGGCGTCAGCCCAGGCCGCGCGGCAACCGCTGGAGCGAGTCATCGCGATTGTTGATGACGGGGTGATCCTGCAGACCGAACTGGATGCCCGGATTCGCACCATCACCTCCCGCCTGACGGCCCAGGGCACCGCGCTACCGCCACGGCATGTACTGGAGGAACGGGTGCTCGACCAGATGATTACCGATACCATCCAGTTCCAGTTGGCGGAACGCATGGGGATGCGTATCAGCGATAACGAGCTCAACGAAACCATCCGCTCCATCGCGACCAATAACAACCTCACTATGGCTCAGTTCGAGCAGCAGCTGACGGCGGAAGGGCTAACGTATGCGGCCGCCCGGGAGCAGATCCGTCAGGAAATGCTGCTCGGAAGAATCCAGCAGCGCAGTGTGGGCAACCGTATTCGTGTCACCGACCGCGAAGTGGAAACCTACCTTGCTGCGGCGGCCAGCCAGGGTGCCTCCGGCGCCGAATATCAGCTCGCCCACATCTTGGTCGCGGTGGATAATTTTAACGATGCCGATGAGGTTGCCCAGGCGGAAGCCAAGGCGCAGCGTTTGCTGGCGGAGATCAAAGGCGGCAAGGACTTTCGTGCCGTCGCCGTAGCTGAGTCTGACGCCAGTAACGCCCTGGAGGGTGGCGTCATGGGCTGGCGTCCGGAAAACCAGTTGCCGTCGCTGGTGGCTGATATCGTTCCGGGCATGGCCCTGCAGGAACCGTCCGACGTACTCCGCAGCGGCAGTGGCTTCCATATTATTACGGTGCTCGCCAAGCGTGGCGGCGGCGAGCAGCTCGTCGAACAGCACAAGGTCCGTCATATCCTGATCCGGCCGACCGAAACGGTGTCCAATGAAGACGCCCAGGCCCATTCCCGGGACATCTACCAGCAGTTGCAGGACGGCGCGGACTTTGCCGCGCTGGCCAAGGACCTCTCGGATGACCCGGTTTCTGGCTCAGCGGGCGGAGATCTCGGCTGGGTCAGTCGCGGTCAGATGGTACCCGAGTTCGAGCAGGCTATGCTGGAGGCCCGTATCGGCGAACTCAAAGGACCGTTCCGCTCCCAGTTCGGCTGGCATATCCTGCAGGTACAGGAACGGCGACAGAAAGACATCAGTGACGAAGTCCAGGCCAACCAGGCTCGCCAGGCCATCTACATGCGCAAGTTCGATGTTGAGCTGCAGGCCTGGCTGCGGGAAATTCGTGATGAGGCCTTTGTTGAGCTGAAGGTTGGCAATGAAGAGGGTGCCGACAGTTGATGGTTGATTCCGTGACGCTGGCGCTGACGGCGGGTGAGCCTGCCGGAATCGGGCCTGAGCTGTGTTTGCAGCTGGCGACCGAGCCGCGCCAGGAGGGCATTGTGGTGGTGGCGAGTATGGAGCTGCTGGCGGCCCGCGCTAAGCATCTGGGCTTGACCGTGGAGCTGGTGCCCTGGGAGCCCGGCCAGGAAGCCGTCACTGCCGCTGGCCAGCTGTCGGTGTACCCGGTAGCGGGGCTGGCCAGTGACCTTCCCGGACAACTGGACGCCGGGAACAGCCGCTATGTGCTGGACACCCTGACGGTGGCGGCCAAGGGCTGCCTGGACGGCACCTTCGATGGCATGGTCACGGCGCCGGTACACAAAGGGGTGATCAACGAAGCGGGTATTGCCTTCAGTGGCCATACCGAATTCCTGCAGGAACTCTGTGGTGTTGAGCGCGTGGTGATGATGCTGGCCACGGAAGAGTTGCGGGTTGCCCTGGTCACCACCCACTTGCCTCTCAAAGACGTGTCCGCCGCCATTACGCCCGAGCGCCTGACTCAGGTGACCCGTATCCTGGCCGCCGATCTGAAGAAGTTTTTCGCGATTGCCCAGCCGCGGATCCTGGTTGCAGGGCTGAATCCCCACGCCGGTGAGGGTGGCCACCTGGGGCGGGAAGAACTCGACGTGATCGAACCGACCCTGGCATCGCTGCGCGAAGAGGGCCTGGACCTGGTGGGACCTTTGCCTGCGGACACGCTGTTCACGCCCCATTGGCTGGACCAGGCTGATGCGGCCCTGGCGATGTATCATGATCAGGGACTGCCGGTGCTGAAATTCCAGGGCTTTGGGCGCGCTGTAAACATTACCTTGGGGCTGCCTATTGTGCGGACGTCCGTTGATCATGGCACCGCCCTGGATCTGGCCGGTACTGGTCGTGCTGATGCCGGCAGCCTACATACTGCTATCCGGGTGGGTGCGCACATGGCGCGTAGCCTTCGTGCCCACCGGTCTGGAGATACTGCATGAGCCGTAAGCCCGCGGGACACAAGGCCCGTAAGCGTTTTGGTCAGAACTTCCTGCACGACCCCGGTGTGATCGAGCGGATTGTTCGTTCGATCAACCCCCAGCCGGACGATGCCATGGTGGAGATCGGTCCGGGCCTGGGCGCCCTTACCGAAGAGATCCTGGCGGTTAACCCCAACCTGCAGGTGGTGGAGCTGGATCGGGATCTGATTCCGGTGCTGCGTACCAAGTTTTTCAACTACCCGAATTTCCGCATTCACGAAGCCGATGCGCTGAAGTTCGATTTCAGCCAGTTGGCAACTGAAAAGCCGTTGCGAATTGTTGGCAACCTGCCGTACAACATTTCCACCCCGCTGATCTTCCACCTGCTGAGCCAGTCCGGTGTCGTCAAAGACATGCACTTCATGCTGCAGAAAGAAGTGGTGCAGCGGCTGGGGGCAGTTTCAGGTGATAACCACTATGGCCGGCTGGGCATCATGGCCCAGTACTTCTGCAAGGTGCAGCCGCTGTTCGAAGTTGGCCCCGGTGCGTTCCGTCCAGCTCCCAAGGTGGATTCGGCCATTGTTCGCCTGATCCCGCATGAGACGCTGCCTTGCCCGGCTCGCGACCTCGGGGTGTTGCAGGCGGTGGTTCGCAGTGCCTTCAATGCTCGTCGTAAAACCCTGCGAAAGGCCCTGGCCGGGGTGGTGACTGTGGCACAGTTGCAAGCACTGGGAATCGACGACGGCTTGCGCCCGGAAAACCTCACGCTGGCCCAGTACGTGGCCATTGCCGATGCGGTGGTTGAGGCGGGAGGCTTGTCCGGCGGCGAGGCTGCCAGCGGTAATCCGGCCGAGGCCAGCGAGTAGTATCATGACCGACTTTGCGATTGGAGATATCCAGGGCTGTTACGATCGCTTGTTGGCGGTTCTCGACAAGGTTGGATTCTCTCCATCGCGGGACTGTCTCTGGGTGGCGGGTGACCTGATCAACCGCGGCCCAGACTCGCTCAAGACGCTGCGTTACCTGGAAAGCCTGGGTGGGGCCACCCGGGTGGTACTGGGTAACCATGATCTGCATCTGCTGGCGGTGGCGCTGGGCGGGCACAAGCCTCGAAAGAAAGACACCCTGGCGGAAATCCTCGATGCCCCTGATCATGACCGCCTGATAGGATGGCTGCGGCAGCAGAACCTGTGCCTCCACGATGCCAAGCGGCGACTGTTCATGGCTCATGCCGGCTTGCCCCATATCTGGACGGTCAATCAGGCCAACGCCTTGGCCCGGGAGCTGGAAGCTGTGATCCAGGGACCGGACGCCGAAGAGTATTTCACGTACATGTATGGCAATGAACCGGAACGTTGGGATGATGGCCTGACCGGAATGTTGCGCTGGCGATCAATCACCAACTACTTCACCCGCATGCGTTTTATCGCCCAAGACGGGACTCTTGAGCTGGACACTAAAGAGTCCGCTGGGGCAGCGCCGGGAGGGTTTGCGCCGTGGTTCCATTTCCCAAGGGACGAAGACATCACGGTACTCTTTGGGCACTGGGCTGCGCTGGAAGGCAAGACCGGCAGGGAGCGCTTTATCGGGCTGGACACCGGATGTGTCTGGGGTGGAGCATTGACCATCATGAATCTTGACGGCGGAGAACGTATACACTGTGACTGCTGAGCACCCGATATCCGTTGCGGCAGGCTTGCCGCGCTTCCCGCTGGTTGCCGGCGCTATCTTTGCGTTGCTGGCGGTGATGGCTGGCGCCTTTGGTGCCCATGGTCTGCGGCATGTGGTCGACGCCCGCGGCCTGGAGGTGTTCAATACAGCGGTGACCTACCAGGTCTACCATGGCCTGGCCCTGATCCTGGTGTCGCTGCTGGCGGGCTTTGGGCTCGCTCCGCGTCTGCTCAGGGCCGCCGCCGGTTTTTTTGTTGCCGGCACGGTCATGTTCAGCGGCAGCCTGTATCTGCTGGTGTTGAGCGGGGCTCATTGGCTGGGCCCGGTCACCCCGATGGGTGGCCTCTGTTTTATGGTGGGCTGGGTGCTGGTGGTGATCGCCGGTCTCCGTCGCCAATAACCGAAGGAAACTGAAATCACGATGAACATTCAGCTGAATGGCGAGGCCTTTGAGATCGCCGAGCCGGCAACCATCGCGGTGTTGCTGGAGGCGATGTCGCTGACCGGCAAGCGGCTGGCGGTGGAGGTCAACGAGGACATCGTCCCTCGTAGCCAGCACAATGACTTTCAGCTTAGCCCTGGTGACCGCGTTGAAGTGGTACACGCCATCGGTGGTGGCTGAGACCATCCGACGTTTTGAAGACCCTGAGCTCAGTAACCTGAGCTTGATAATCTGAGTTCGACAACCCACAAGGTGCCCAATGACCCAAGACGCTTCGCGCTCCCTGCCTGAAAACAAACCGCTGGAAATCGCCGGCCGTACCTACAACTCCCGGTTGCTGGTTGGCACAGGTAAGTATCGGGATATGGAGGAGACCGGGCGGGCCATTGAGGCCAGTGGCGCGGAAATCGTGACTGTAGCGGTGCGACGGACCAACCTGGGGCAAAACCCGGACGAGCCGAACCTGCTGGATGTGATTTCGCCGGAGCGTTACACCATCCTGCCGAACACCGCCGGCTGCTATAACGCCAAGGATGCGGTTCGTACCTGCAAACTGGCGCGGGAGTTGCTGGACGGACACGACCTGGTCAAGCTGGAGGTGCTGGGGGAGGAAAAGACCCTGTACCCGAACATGACCGAAACCCTGGTGGCCGCTGAGGAGTTGATCAAGGACGGCTTCAAAATCATGGTGTATTGTTCCGACGATCCCTTGCTGGCCAAGCGCCTGGAAGAGATGGGCTGCATCGCCATTATGCCGTTGGGGGCTCCGATCGGCTCGGGTCTCGGTATCCAGAACCGTTACAACATCCGTCTGATCGTTGAGAACGCCCAGGTGCCGGTGCTGGTGGATGCCGGTGTGGGCACGGCCTCCGATGCGACGATTGCTATGGAACTGGGCTGTGATGGCGTGCTGATGAACACCGCGATTGCCCAGGCCCAGGACCCGATCCGCATGGCCCGGGCGATGAAACTGGCCATCGAATCCGGCCGTGAGGCCTGGCTGGCCGGCCGCATGCCCAAGAAGCTCTACGCCAGCGCATCGTCTCCGCTGGACGGCACCTTTTTCTGACCTCCCGGTGAATTTGGCCGGGCGATGATTTCCATAACGATGGACACGTAGTATCGCCATGACCGAAAAACAACAACCCAGTCGCCGGGAAGTGATCCTGCAGGCCTTGGCAGGCCTGCTGGAAACCGATCCCGGTGCCCGTATTACCACCGCTAGCCTTGCCCGTAACGTCGGTGTCACCGAGGCCGCCCTCTACCGCCACTTCCCCAGTAAGCGGAAGATGTTTGAGGCCTTGATCGAGTTCGCTGAGGACGCGGTGTTTTCCCGCTGCCAGGCGCTTCTGCAGGAACAGGATGATGCCCGAACCCGCCTGCGTTTGCTGGCCCACCTGGTGCTGGCCTTTGCCGAACGCAACCCGGGGCTGTGCCGGGTACTGACCGGTGACGCCCTGATGGGTGAGGACGAAGCCCTGCGCCGCCGTGCTTCCCAGTTCTTCGAACGACTGGAAACCCAGGTCCGTCAGGTCATCAAGGAAGGGGAATTCCGCCAGGGCCTGAGACCACGCACCTCCCACTCGCGGGCTGCCGACTGGCTGATGGTGTATGTGGAAGGACGCTTGCAGCGTTTTGTACGTTCGTCCTTTGAGCGCGCCCCCACCAGCGACTTTGAAGAAGCCTGGGGCCTGGTGGCTGAGGGGCTCTGGGCCAACTCTCCAAACTGACGGTTTCTCGTCACTAAATGCGGCAGGCATCCCAGTACTGGTCTCCAAAGTGTGTTTTATTTGGCGTCACAAAAAAACACATAAATATGGAGATCAGTCATGGGCACATTGAAGTGGCTAGGCTTGGCGTGTGCGGTGGTATCCCTTACCGGCTGCCTTGACGACAGCAGTGACGGACCTGCCGTATACCAACCACCAGCTGCACCGGATGTGGCTGTGGCAGGTACCCAGACCGGCTTTTTTATTGATAGCCCTGTGCAGAACGTGGACTACCGGACCGCAACCCATCAGGGGGTCACTGGCAGTGACGGCAGCTTCCAGTATGAGCTTGGCGAGACCATCACGCTGTCCCTTGGTGACCTGATCCTGGGTTCGGCGAAGGCGCAAACGGTGGTGACCCCACTGGAGCTGCTGGGCACTGAAATCGACCTTGCGGAACTGGTGGGCGAACTGGCGAACCTGTCGCCGGAGCAGCTTCAGGCCCAGCAAGGGGTGGTGAACATGGCGCGCCTGCTGCAGAGCCTGGATAAGGACGGCAATGCCGGCAATGGCATTGTGGTCACCAATCAGGCCAAGAATGGCGCGGCTGCCGGTTTGGTCTTCGATAGTGATTTTGCCTCTTTTGCCAGTGCGGCCATTGCCCTGGTCCAGAACGGTGGTCAGGACAATGCGGTCGGTGCCGTGATCGATGCAGAGCCTGCACGGCAACACCTGGCGAGCTCCCTGGCTTGTGGTGGTGACCGTGATTATGTGGTGAATGGCTACGGTGTGACCGTTACCCGAGACCTGGACGACGACAGCGAGACCCTGGCGGTGGACGCGGTTTCCGGCTCCATGGTCGTTGGCGAGTCTCGGCCGGCACCGGATACCGTGCGTAACGAACTGCGAGACTGCGATCTCTACGTGGGGGCTGATTTCCGCCTGGATCGGGACGCCTGCGAAGTGGTAGATGGCGAGCCCCGGAACCTGGCGAATGCTGATATTCGTCTGGTCGGTACCGTCGCACCCAACAGCGCCACTCTCTATGTCTACGACGGTAAGTCCAGCGCTGATCACAGCTATACGACACTGGCTGATCTGGACGAAGGCACCACCGCCTACGATATTCCCCATGGCTACCTGACCGCTGTGGCCGACACTCACTGCGCGGCTACGCCGGTGGCGCCTGGCAGCTACCACCTTGAAGGGGTGTTGTCAGTTTTCAAGGTGGGCGTTGGCTGGCAGACCGAGGAGCTTTCCGGCGATCTGCTGGTGTCGGAGGACAGCTGCAGTATCCGCAGTGGCGCGGGCATCTGGGGATGCCAGGTTGTTGGCAACCGGGTGTTTGGTATGGATAAAGGTGCCGATATTCGCGGCACCATCAATAAGAACACCGTTACCCTGGTGATTCCCTATAGTGAGGCTGGAGACGACTACCGCTTTGGCTTCCTGCACGGTGAGCGCAAGGTTACGCCGTTGCAGTAGGTTTTTTGATAACCCCCAGGAACCGTTCCTGGGGGCTATTCGCTGGCCTGTCGCAACAGCGTCTGAACCGGCTCAAACAGGGCCGGTGTGCTGACCAGGATATCCTGCCCCCACAAATCTTCCGGATAGCCGTCGGGAACCGTGCTGAAATGGCCGGCGCTTGCTCCTGCTTCAATGGCAATCAGCCGCGCGGCGGCAAAGTCCCACGGGCTCACGGTTTCGTAGTAAACATCCAGTCGGCCGCAGGCCACCCAGCAAATGTCCAGTGCCGCTGAGCCAATCCTTCGCAAGTCACGGCAATGGTGGATCATCGTGTTGAGGCGACGGACCAGTGGCTCCAGAGCGTCTTTGGTATAGGGAAAGCCGGTAGCGAACAAGGCTTCCCGGGGTACGCTGCATTGGCTGTGGCTAATGGCGGCACCGTTGAGGGTCGCGCCCTGGCCATCTATGGCGCGGAAGGTCTCGTTGGCAAACGGGGCATGGACGATGCCCGCCCTGACCCGGCCCCGCTCGGCATAGGCGATGGAGACGGCGACCTGGGGGTGGCCATAAGCGTAGTTCACGGTGCCATCAATGGGGTCCACGATCCATAGAGGGGTGTCCAGGGATTCCGCCTGGGTAAGGTCAGGCATCGACTCTTCCGACAGGATACGGTGGTCGGGGAAGCGCTGGCGGATGGCGTTGGTAATGAATTCGTCCGCCATCAGGTCTGCATGGGTCACCAGCTCGGTTTGCTGCTTGTAGTCGGTGCGGAGCGTGTTGTGCTCCCGCTCGCGGCGGATCAGGTCACCGGCATCGCGGGCCAGTTGTTCGGCAAAGTCGGTAATGTCAGTCAGCGACACGGTGGCTCCCTCTGGGGCTTGGGTGTGGGTTTCATCTGTGGCGTGCCCTATGGAACCACCGTCCGGTGAGTGACTGCAAGCCCCTGGCGTGGGGCTTGCGTTACAGTTTGCCCAGCCACTTCTCCATCTTGTCCATCGCCAGCACCAGCCGGGGGCAGGCGAGCCTGACGAACTCTTCATCCAGCGCCCGTTCGGCATAGTCTTCCTGAGCCAGCGCCAGCGCCTGGGCACCGTCGAAATCGACAAAGGCTATGCGGGCCCCGAGGTGGTCAGGCACAAAGCCAAAATCGCTGGCTGGGAGGATGGCAACGCCGGTGTCCTCAAGCAGTGACTGGCACATGGCCTGGCTGGTAAGGAGGTCTCGCTGGGCGAGGGCGTCACGGAAGTCGGAGAAGTCCGGGAACAGGTAGAACGCGCCTTCCGGTTTGCGAACGGAGGCCCCCATGTCGGTCAGGCGACGGTGCAGGTATTCACCGACCACCTGCAATACCCGGCGGGAATGGTGCAGGTAGGTGTCCATGTCGTCACCGCCATCAAAAGCGGCAATGGCGGCGTACTGGATAGGCGCACTGGTAGCGGTGTAGGTCTCGCTGGCGATGATCGCCATGGCGTCTTGCAGGGGGCGGAGTTCTGCCGGGAAAATGAAAGTCCCGAGGCGCCAGCCACCCGCACCGGCCCATTTGCTCAGGCCGGTACTGATGATGGTGCCTTCCGGGTAGTAACGGGCAATGGATTTGTGTTTTCCATCAAACTGAACCTCGCCGTAGATTTCGTCCGACAGCACGATCAGCTTGTACTTGCGGGCAACATTGGCAATGGCCAGCAACTGATCGTCGGTGTAGGTGCAGCCCGTCGGGTTGGACGGGTAGTTGAGGATCAGGATGCGCGGGCGCGAGGCGTCGTCGCGGCAGACAATGTCCAGTTCTTCCGCGGTCAGCTGCCAGTTGTTCTCGGCATGGGTTGGCAGCCAGTGAACCGAACGACCGATGATTCTCGCCTGGGGCGCATAGGACACCCAGCTTGGGCGGGGAATGAGCAGGTCGCCGTAATAGGCAAGCTGGAGAATGAACAGCAGCTCTTTGGAGCCCGGGCCAATCAGCACGTCCTCCCAGGTACACCGCATGCGCTCGCTGCGGTTGATGTAGCCGGCGATGGATTCGCGTAAGGCCTTCAGCCCCTTGACCGGCAGGTAGTCTTTTTCATGGGCGTGCTGTTGCAGCGCCTTGACCACACGGTCGGGAACCGGGAACGGCGACTGCCCCAGGCCCAGCTTGATGATGTCTTTGCCTTCCTGGCGCAGCTGGTTGCTGATCTCATTGATGCGCAGGGTCGACGACGGCTGAATGCCCCGGACGTTGAGGTTGATGGCGTAGTGGCGGTCAGTTTGGATGTCCATGGTTTTCCGTTCTGCGGTAGTGAACATATACCGGCAGTATAGGAAACCTTGGGCGGGGACAGCAGGGGTGGCCTATAGGCATTTGCCGAAGGAGGGGGCGATGAACCCATCCTCCTTCGTCAGGGGCTTTTAGTGGTTGCGGATCCAGACTTCCACGCGGCCGTTACGCTGCTCGCCAGTGTGACCGCCGGCCGAGCCGACCGGCATGTAATGCCCGTATCCGGTATAGCTGCGGACGTCACTGCCAGCCTGGCGCAGCGCCCGGCTGACGGCGAGGGCGCGCAGCTCGGAGATCATCTGGGCCCGGAGTTCATCAACCTGTTGGTCGGCAAAGCCAATCAGCAGGACATCGTTGGGATTCTGGTTTTCGCGGTTGAGATAGTCGACAACGCGCTGCAGATCCCGTTGTGCCTTGTTGTCCAGCCGGCTACGGCCCTCCGCAAAGCGGAAGTTGACGGTGAGACGTCGATACTGCTGGGTCAGGGTTTTGAAGCTCTCGGGGACCGAGGCGTCATACTCCGGATCCATCGCAATGGGGTTCTGGGAGATGAACCCGGACTCCGCCACGATGTCCTGGCCAGCGGGGCTTTGCACGAACTCCAGGAATTCGTTGGCCAGGGCCGGGTTGTTAGTGCCGCGGGTATACAGGAACAGGCGTCTGGCCAGGGGGTAGTCTTCGCTGGCCACGGTCAGCTGGTTGGGTTTGAGGGCCGGGGCATCGCCGTCGGAAACCGCCAGCAGCTTAGCATTACGTACCGAGGCCAAGCCGGCGAAGCCAATGGCAGCGGGGTCGCGGGAGACATCGTCGGAGAGCTGGTCGTTGGACTCGTAGCGGAAGGCGGTTGGTGCCAGGGTGTAACTGCGGCCGAGCACCAGTGACTTGAAGGTGTCCCAGGTACCGGATTTGTCGTCACGGGCGTACAGGCGAATCGCTTCGTTGGCACCGCCAAGCTGGGACCAGTTGGAGATCTGGCCGGAGAACACTTTGCCCAGGTCATCAATGCTGATGCTATTCAGCGGGTTGCTGTTGTGAACCAGGATGGCCAGACCGTCAATAGCGATCACGTGCTCGCTGTCCAGGTTGGTCAGGTCGGCGGTGCCCGCCATGGCTTCGATTTCTGTGGCTTTGGCCGGGCGGGAGGAGGCCCAGATATCGGCGGTGCCATCGGCGAGTGCGCGGAACCCGGTGCTGGAGCCGTGGGCCGCCACGCGGATATTGATCGGGGTGCCGTTGTTTTGGGCGCTCAGTACCTGTTCGTTTTCCTGACTCCCGCTCTGGCTGGTGACATTGCCGCCAGTGTACTGCTCAAGGAAACCGGTCATCAGCATTGGGCCGAGGGCGGCGCCAATCGTGTTGGAGCCGTGGATATCGATATCGTAGGTCTGGGACCAGGCTGGCAGGGTAACGCTGGCTAGGGCCAGCAGGGCCAATGTACGAAGCATGCGTGCCATTAAGGCGCTCCTTAGTGGGTGAAAGCAGGGGGAGCCTCTGGTTAACTCAGGATCAGCTCTGGATGCAGCGCTGGGTATGATCCGGGAGCTGGCCGGGCGGCCCCTAAAGTGGGCGCGCCCAGATTGCGTCAGTTTTATGACATTTGCATGACAGGTGTGTAACGGATTGTAGCGAAGCCGGGTGGGACCTGGCTCAGGCCGTTAGGAGACTACTGAAAGTGGTTAAAGCGGTGGGGCTCAAGTTCCATATGTTCGATCCGTTGCCCCAGCATAATCACCCGGCCCGTATAGCGCTCCTCGCCGGTGGCAGTAAAGTCAAACAGGAACCGTCGCCAGACTCGAATCCGCCCCTGCTGGTCTCGTTTGAACCAGAGGCCACGGAGATAAACCGCATCGTCCAGCAGCATCACATCCATCGTGCGGCAGTAGTTCTTGGCTGCGGTAAGCACGGAATCCTTGATGGCTTTGGCACGCCACCAATACCAGATGACAAAGCCCAGAACAAAGAGCCAGAACAGGGTGCCTAGAGTCACGTGAAGGTATTGCCTTGGGTTGGGAATCAGGAGGTCAGACTACACCGTGCGCACCCGAAGTGCGAGTGGCACGGTGTAGTGATCGAGCTAGTCGCTGGACGGGACAACCGGGGTTCGGCGCAGCATATCGAGGAAGTGGTTGCTGAGCAGGTGGGCCTGGTCAACGTTGCCAGCCAGGTGCTCGGACTCCTGCTGGGCGCAATGGCTGCTTTCCACCGACTGTGTGCCCAGCTCCAGTAACCGGGTTGCCTGTTGCTTCACCTGAACGGTCAGCGCAGCCTGCTGTTCGGTGGCGGCAGCGACCTCATGGGAGCAGGCAGCGATGACACCGATGTCACGGCGGGTGGAATCGAGGGCGGCAACGGTTTTGTCGGCGATACTGGTGGTGTGGTCACAGGTTTGTGTGCCCTGGTTGATGACTTCGGCAACGGAACTGGACTCGGTCTGCAGCGAGCGGATGATGGTTTCGATCTCCCGGGTGGAGTCGTGGGTCCGGTGGGCCAGGCTGCGAACCTGGTCGGCAACCACCGCAAAGCCGCGCCCGGCATCACCCGCCCGGGCCGCCTCAATGGCGGCATTCAGGGCCAGCAGGTTGGTCTGTTCGGCAATGTCGTTGATCACATCCAGCACCATGCCGATATCGCGGCTCCGGGACGACAGGCTCAGCACCTCCTCATTGGCGGTTTTCAGTTCCTGGGACAGGGCCTGGAGGGAGCGGGTCATGCTGTTCATTTGATCCTGGCAGGCCTGTGCCGAAGACTCGGCGTCGATCGTTGACTCCTGGGTTTGATCGGTTAGTTCACTGACCCGATTGACGCATTCGGACAGCTCATCAAAGGCCCGGGCAATGTCATGAATGTCACTCTGCTGGTTGCGAATGCTGCTGGCGGAGCTGGTAATCCACGCTATGGCCTGATCCTTGCGACTGTGGATGTCGCCGACGTTGGCGTGCATACGGGCGGAGACGGCTCGCAAGGTCGAGTCCTTTTTCTGGCGCTCAAACTCGATCCAGGCCGCTTCGTCCCGTCGTCCGGTGTAAATGTATGGCATGGCGGGGTGAATGCCCTGTTTGGCGGCCCGGGTAGCCCGCGCTATCGGCGCGGTCAGGGCCAGTGTGGTGGCTCCGATGACCAGGAGCAGGAGCTCTGCCATGGCAATCTCGGCTGCGGGCCATTTGCCCAGCCCAAGGGTCAGTACCGCCAGGGCGGCGACAGCCAGCAGGACAGCGGTCTTCTGGACTGTCGACAGCCTGGATGCCAGATAGCGCCGCGGCACCTTGCCCCGGCGCCAGGCCTGGTAGACCTTCTCCGCTCGCTTGACCTGCTCTGGTGTGGGTTTGGAGCGCACCGACTGGTACTCCACCACCTCGCCGTTCCGGCGGATCGGTGTCACAAACGCATCGACCCAATAGTGGTCGCCATTTTTGCAGCGGTTTTTGACCAGCCCTTTCCAGGATTCTCCCGAACGGAGGGTTTCCCACAGATTGCCGAACGCCTGAGGTGGCATGTCCGGGTGACGGATGATGTTGTGGTATTCCCCGATCAGCTCTTCCGGGCAGAAGCCGGCCACTTCACAGAAGTCGTCATTAACAGCCGTGATTCGGCTGGTCAGGTCAGTGGTGGTGATGAGGTGGTAGGAATCGGGGTACAGGCTTTCTTTCTGGGTCACGGGTTCGTTGTGTCGCATTGTTTTTATAGTTTCCTGAAACATCGAGTCGCTGTATGCACTATCGCCCTTAAGGTCCTGAAAGATAGCCGGATATTGCAGATTTTCGGATTAATGCGCCGAGTTGGTCGCAACTCGCAGCGAAAACCGCAAAGTTTGCAATATGAGGCTGGGGTGAAAACGAGAATGGCTTATTCTCGACTGTGTTCCAAGGTGCAGTAAGCCACGTGAAAACTAGAACGCAGGTAATCCATGGAAGCACTCTCAGAGCGGAGTTTTAAACAGTTGGTTGATCAGCACCCGCGAGCAATCCTGCTGGCCACCGACGCCCCCCAGATTCTCTACGTCAATCAACAGTTCTGTCGGGTGACAGGGTACGACTGGGACGAAATTATTGGCTGTAAACCCTCGGTGCTCAGTTCCGGGCTTCATAGCGAGGACTTCTACCGGGCGATGTGGCAGTCGCTGGCGTCTCTGGGGCGTTGGGAAGGGGTGATCTGGAACCGCCGGAAATGCGGGCAGCTGTACCCTCAGTGGTTGCGCATCTTCCAGATAGACCAGGAAGGTCGAAAGCTGTATGCCGGTGCCTTCCTGGATGTAAGTGAGCTCAGCCCCCAGGGGGGCGCCCTGGAATCGATGGCCTATTTCGATGACCTGACGGACTTGCCAAACCGACGGCTGTTCCGGGAGTTTCTTGACGCCAGGGTATCCCAAGGCGATCAGGGTGGGGGCGTCTTTGCTGTGGTCTATGTCGACCTGGACTTCTTTAAGGGGGTCAACGACCTGCATGGCCATGACGTCGGCGATGCCCTGCTCCGACAGGCATCGTTGGTCCTGCGTCAGGTCATCCAGGAGCCTGACGTACTGGCGCGGCTTTCGGGCGATGAGTTCGCGGCCATCATTGATCTTGGTGCGGGGCGGGAGGGGCTGGAGGCGCTGGGCCCCCGGATCGTCGAGGCGTTTCAGGGCCCTTTGGTGGTGGCGGACAAAGCGTTTTTTCTGTCGGTGTCGGTGGGTGCGGCAGTGTTTCCGGACGATGGCCGGGACGGGGACAGTCTGCTCAAACATTCCGATTGCGCCATGTACAGCGCGAAGTCTACGGGTGGGGGCTGCTTCCGCCGCTACCGGGAGGAGGAGTCGGAACCTGGCCTGCAGCACCAACGCATTGCCGAGGCCCTGGTGGCGTCGCTGAAGACCATGGCGGATGAGTTCAGTGTTGTCTATCAGCCACAGTTTGAGTTGTTGTCCGGGCAGCCGGTCGGAATCGAGGTGCTGGTGCGTTGGCACCACCCTGAGTTTGGAGCGGTATCGCCGGCGGAGTTCATCCCCATTGCGGAGCAGCGCGGTTTGATGGCGCTGCTAACCGAGCGTGTTACCCATATGGTGGCGGCCGACCTGTCGGACCTGACACCCTCCGCCAGTCCCGGCTTGGGGCTCGCCTTCAATGTATCGGCAGGTCAGTTCGCCGATTGCCAGTTGGAGCAGCTGTTGACACCACTGCTCGAGCAGACCCGGCGGCTGGGCTGGGTGCCGGAACTGGAGATCACCGAAACCCAGCTGATGGGGCTGACCTCCTCTTGCCTCAAAAACCTGGAACACCTGGAACAATGCGGTGTCCGCATAGCTCTGGACGATTTTGGAACCGGGTATTCTTCTCTGGCGTACTTGCACACCCTTCCTATCCACACCCTGAAAATTGATCGCCAGTTCATCGCTTCGCTAACCGATGCAGATGCGGACTGTCAGATTGTATCGGCGATTCTTGGCATGGCGAGGGCGCTTGGCCTCAACGTACTGGCGGAAGGTATCGAAACGCCCGGACAGCGTGAGCGACTTATCGAACTGGGTTGTACCAAGGGGCAGGGCTACCTGCTGGCAGAGCCAATGGAGTGGTCGGACCTGTGTCAGGTATTCTTGATCTAGATCAAGAGAACAGGCAAAAAGTGACTTATTATTACGATCTGCAATATCGGACATCGACGAAAAAGATCGGCTGCTGGAATAGTGGGGTCATCTGGCGGTAGATAAGCAGTACTTGATTATGGATGACCACAACATGAAGTATCGCGAGCTGCAGGCTTATCTGCGGTTGCAGTGCGCGAAGTCTTGCGAGTGGCTGGCGGCGTTGCGATATCTGAATGGCGATGCCCGCTTGGAACTCCGCATTGATCGAAGCCACTCTGCTCGGGGCTTTATTTCCGAGCTGGTGACCGATAAAGGCAGTATCAGTTGTACCGGGTCCGAGGCAGGTTTTCGTCTTACCGGTTATAACGGCCCCTATTTTGTCATTGGGCTGGTACACGAGGGCGCGATCGAGCTGATCGGGCGGCTCGATGATGACCCGATGGACTCTGGAGTCTTCGTGCTAAGCCCTGGCGAGAAGATCGACCTGGTGGTGTCGGCTGGCTTTCAAAGTACGGTTTTGCGTTTCCCAAAGAAGGTGTTTTCCCGTCGCGAGATACTCACGTCTGAGGTGCTCAATGGAATCCGGGATACCGTGCTTGGGTATCTGCAGCGTAGCCTGTTCTTTTACGATCACGCTCATGCGATCGCTGAAACCCGGCGTTTGCAGTCCTGCGTAGTCGGCTGGCTTAAGGGGCAGCATTCGAACACCTTTGCCCAGTCCATGGTCCTGGATCGCCGCATTGGGCGGGCCATTGTCAAGATGCAGTCCGAGGTGGACTGGACCTTTGATCTTGCCGAGCTGGCAAGGTGTGCGGGTGTCAGTGAGCGTAACCTTTACTACCTGATGAACAGCCACATTGGGATGACCCCCTACCGATTCCATCAACGCTGTCGGTTGAGCCGGGTGCGTGAGCGGTTAGTGGACTGCCAAGGCGAGCAGGTCAATATCTCCCGTTTTGCCAGTGACGAGGGCTTTACCCATACGGGGCGGTTTGCGGCCCTCTATCGTGAACACTTTGGCGAACTGCCCAAAGAGACCGTACAGCTGCGACGAGCGGTGCTGGCGGATGAGTCTGAGGTTTCTGCCGCCAGCGCCTGAATCAAAAAAGCCCGGCGTTGAACCGGGCTTTTTGTTTGCGTCTCTTCTATTAGTGACTTCCTGTCGCCGTCTGCGGCTGTTCAATCTGGGCGGGGGTCACGTCGTGGTGCTCCCGGGCCATCAGGATGTAAACCGCTGGCAGGACAAACAGCGTAAACAGGGTGCCGATGCCGAGCCCGGTGGT
Organism: Marinobacter zhejiangensis; assembly: GCF_900114775.1. Classification (GTDB taxonomy): domain Bacteria; phylum Pseudomonadota; class Gammaproteobacteria; order Pseudomonadales; family Oleiphilaceae; genus Marinobacter; species Marinobacter zhejiangensis. Next base: position 195,108 of record NZ_FOUE01000001.1, on the reverse strand, counting down.
GATGGTGATACCAATCGCAAAGCGGCTTTGGGCGCCGGCGCCGCTGGCGATCAGCAATGGCACCATCGCTACAATCAGGGCCAGCGACGTCATGATGATCGGCCGCAGACGAATGGAGGCCGCTTCGATCACTGCCTGCCGCTTGTCCAGCCCACGTTCCTGCTGAAGCTGGTTGGCGAATTCCACGATCAGGATGCCGTTCTTGGCGACCACACCGATCAGGGTGATCAGGCCCACCTGGGTGTAGATGTTGATGGTGGTAAAGCCAAGGAAAATGAACGCCATTGCTCCCGCAATCGACATGGGGACCGACACCAGAATGATCAGCGGGTCGCGCCAGCTTTCAAACTGGGCTGCGAGGACCAGGTAGATCACCAACAGTGCCAGGAACAGCGTCACCATGAGGGCGCTGCCTTCGGTGGCCAGCTGCCGGCTTTCGCCGGTGTAGTCGAAGTCAAAGCCTTGGGGCAGTACTTCTCCCGCCGCCTGCTCCATGAATGCCATGGCATCGCCAGAGGTGACGCCGGGCATGACCACACCCTGGAGGGTCAGGGAGTTAAGCTGGTTGAACTGGGTTCGCTGTGACGGCTCGACGCTACGCTTGAAACTGATTACGCTGCCCAGCGGAACCAGCTCTCCGTTATCGGCACGGATGTAATAGGAATCCAGGGCTTCGGCGCTGGCGCGGAAATCACGGTCGACCTGAGGAATGACCTGATAGGAGCGTTCCTGCATGCTGAACCAGTTGATATAGCCGCCACCCAGCATGCTGGATAGCGCCTGACCGACATCCTGCATCGACAGCCCGAGGTCGGCGACCCGATCCCGGTCCACATGAATGTTGGTGACCGGGCGATCGAAGTTGATGGACTTCTGCAGGAACATGAAGTTACCGCTCTGCATTGCCCGCCCCAGCAGCTCGTTGGCGACGTCATCCAGGCGGTCGTAATCCTCGCCGGTGGTGATCACGAACTGGAACGGCAGACCGTCGGAGCCGGGCAGCGAAGGTCGTGGGAACACCGCCGTCTGCAGACCAGTCACTTGGCTCAGCTCCCGCTGCAGAACCGGTTGCACGTCGAACTGGGTGATGTCCCGCTCACTCCACGGTGCCATCTTGAAGCCACCGAACACCGCATTGGGGCTGGTGATGCCGATGATCATGAAGTCTTCGTTGTAGCCTTCCACCGTGGACATCCGTTGCTGGACTTCGTCACCGTGTTCCTGCAAGTAGTCCAGGTTGGCAGTCTGTGGGCCAAGACCCTGGTAGAACAGGATGCCCTGGTCTTCGGTTGGCGCCAGTTCGCTCTGGCTCATCATGGCCATCAGGTAGATGGAGGCTACCACCACCAGACCGAAGAAAATGACCACAGGAATGGTTTCCAGAACCGATGACAGGGCTCTTTTGTAGCCGTTGGCCAGGCCGGTGAAGGTACGCTCTACCACAACCTCGAATTTGCCGGGGTTGCCGTGGGGCTTGAGCACCTTGCCAGACATCATCGGTGACAGAGTCAGGGCGACGATGCCGGAGATCACCACGGTGCCGGCGAGGGTGAAGGCGAACTCGGTAAACAGTGCGCCGGTCAGGCCACCCATGAACCCGATGGGGGCATACACCGCCACCAGGGTGGTGGTCATGGCAATAATGGGTACCGCCATCTCCCGGGCACCGTTGAGGGCAGCGTTAAACCGGGTCTCACCTGCCTCGATGTGGCGGTGAACGTTCTCCACCATGATGATGGCGTCGTCCACCACCAGCCCGATGGCCAGAACCATCGACAGCAGCGTGAGCAGGTTGAGCGAGAAGCCCAGGGTTAGCATGACGAAGGCGCCGCCCACCAGCGACAGCGGAACCGCCACGGAAGGCACGATCGCCGCCCGCAATGAGCCCAGGGTGAGGAACACGATGACCAGTACGATCACCAGGGCTTCCAGCAGGGTCTGGATGACTTCGTTGATGGAGTCGTCGATGAAGTCTGAGGCGTCATAGGCCAGGCGGACGTCCAGGCCGGCTGGCAGCTGGCGTTCGATGTCCGGCAGCAGGTCCTTGACCAGGTTAGCGACCGTGAGTGGGTTGGCCCCCGGGGACAGCTCAATGGCGACGTAGGTCGCGGGCTGGCCTTTGTACAGGGCCAGACTGTCGTAGGACTCAGAGCCCAGCTCCACCCGGGCGATATCCCGCAGGCGGATCAGGGTGCCGCCGGACTCCCGGATGACCAGGTCCTTGAACTGTTCAGGGTCCGCGACATCGGTATCGCTGGTCATGCTGATCTTGGTGTAGAGGCCTTCGGTATTACCGATACCAGCCTGGTAGTTGTTGCGCCGGAGGATGTCGACCACTTCCTGAGGCGTCATATCGACAGCAGACAGCCGCTCAGGGTCCAGCCATACCCGCAGGGCAAACTTACGTCCCAGAAGCTGGGCCTTGCCGACGCCCGGCAGCGCTTGCAGTTTGGGTTGGACGACACGGGCCAGGTAGTCGGTGATCTGGGGAACATCCAGCTCGGAGCTGTAAAAGGCGATGTACATCAGCGCCGTGGAGTCACCGGTAGTGGAGGTGATGACCGGGTCCTGAGCGTCCGAGGGCAGCACGTTGCGCTGGCTGGCGACCTTGGCCTGTATTTCTGCCAGGGCCGCGTTGGCGTCATAGTTCAGCACCATCTTGGCCTGGATAGTGGACATGCCCTGGGAGCTGGTGGACGTCAGGTAGTCAATGCCGCTGGCTTCGGCGATTGCCTGCTGCAGCGGGTTGGTGATGAAGCCTTTAACCAGATCGGAGCTGGCACCCGGATAAACCGTGGTGACGGTGACCGTGGTGTTTTCCAGCTTAGGGTACTGTCGGATTTCCATGTCCATGGCAGCCCGGGTACCCAGCAACAGGATCAGCAAGCTGACCACGGTCGCCAGCACCGGTCGCTGTACGAATATGTCGGTGAATTTCATTACTCAGCCGCCTCTTCCTGAATGGCCACCGATTGGCCCGCCCGCAGGCGCAGCAATCCCTTGGATACGATTTGTTCGCCTTCGCTGAGGCCGCTGGTGATGGCTACCCGCTCGCCACGAGTCTCACTGGTCATAACGGTACGGCGGTTGACCACCAACTGGTCGTTCTCGTTCTTTTCTATGACGAACACGAAATCGCCATAGGTGTTGTAGGAGACCGCGGTCAGCGGAACCGTAACCATTTCCACCGCGTCGGGCTGCCGGGTCTGGATGGTGGCGAACATGCCCGGCTTGAGGCTGTTGTCCGGGTTGGCCAGGGTAGCCCGAATCCGCACAGTGCGGGTTTCCGGGTTAACGGAGGTGTTGATGGCGCTGACCTTCCCGCTGAAAGTTTCCTGTGGCAGGGCGGCCACGGTCACGGTCACTCCGTAATCGATATCGACCAGAGGCAGATCCTGTTCCGACAGGGTGTAATCCACATAGATCGGATCCAGCATGTTAATTTCAACAATGGAGGTTCCGGTCGCCAGGTACTGACCCTGATCCACCATCCGCAGACCCAGGGTGCCGCTGAACGGAGCGCGGATGACCTTTTTGCTGAGGATCGCCTCGGCTTCGACAACCCGTGCCTGGGCGGCATCGTAGTTGGCCTTGGCTTCATCGAACTGGGACTGGGACACAGCCCGTCGTGGCAACAGGTCGGAGACCCGCTTGAATTCCTGTGCCGCGAGGCTGGCTTCGGCGCGGCGGGTGCGCAGCGCGGCTTCGTCGATGGCGGCGTTCAGGCGCAAGAGAATGTCGCCTTTCTGAACCTGGTCACCCGACTCAAAGTGAATACTCTCGACCACACCGGCCACTTCATTGGCAACGTCTATACCGTTGACCGCGGTTACGCTGCCCACCGCTTTTTGGGAGGGCGTCCAGGCGTCGGTCCGCGCAGTTGTCGCCGAAATAATCGCCGGTGGCTGGGGCTGCGAGAACATCGCTTTCATCTGGCCAAACTGGTAGAACTTGTAGCCAAAAAGGCCGCCGAGTACGACACCAAGAATGATGAGGACAATCAAAAATCGGGAGGCTGTGCGCATGGTCTGGACCCTGGATTACGTTTCCATGTGTTTAGCAGCGTCGGGGCTTCTGAGCCGCTAATGCTACTTCTATCCGGTTATCATTTTTATGAAACGGGCTCCATACAGGCGTCATTAAACGGTAGGAAAAGTACCGGGAAAATCTGGTACTGTGCGGATTCCTCTCGATAATTTGCCGACATCATGCCCAAACTATAGGATCCTACACACTTGGCTTTATGGTTGTCACGGGGGAGGTAGGGTTTTTACGTATATAAAAGGTGAGATATTCGGCACCAGCCAGGTGGTGCGAGTAACCGAATGTTGATAGAGGGCGAGTGAAGGTATGCATTGGGTTTTGGGAATTGCGCTCACCCTGCTGGTATTCTGGGTGCTTAAGTATTGGGGGGCGATGTCGCCGGAGCAACGCAAGCGCAACGGCTGGAAACTGGTGCTGGCGGGCTTCGCAGGGGTGCTGCTGGTCTTGGTGCTGACCGGGCGGATCCACGTGATCACCGCCGGTATTGCAGCGTTGTTGCCATTGCTGAAAAAGTTGCCATCTCTGCTCCGGTATCTGCCGTGGTTAACCGGCCAGAAACAACATCATCAGCCGGGTGAGGGCGGACAGCAGAGTGGCCCATCGTCCGGTCGGATGTCGGTCAGGGAAGCCTGTGAAATTCTGGGTGTTGACGAGAACTGCAGCCGCGATGACGTCGTGGCTGCGCATCGGAAACTGATGCAGAAAATTCACCCGGACCGCGGCGGCAGTGACTACCTGGCCGCCAAGGTCAATGAGGCAAAAGCCGTGTTACTTGAACGCGTCGGCTGACGGGGCGCTTCAGAGGATGTCGACCTGTACTTCGTAGCGCTGATTTTCCAGGCGATGCTGGCCCACTTCGTACACCAGGCCGGTTTCACTGCCCTGGTGGGTCTGACTGGTGCTGCCCAGTTCAACCCAGGAGCCTGGGGTGATGCGACGTGAGGTCATGACAGCCTGGGTTTCGAACCCCGGCTGGTCTTCGTCCGGCATGTTATCGAATGCCATCACATTCAGCTCCACCTGGCGCTCTGAAATCAGCCGGGGGTTGACGATAAAACCGCTGCGTATGCGCACTTGTTGATAAAGTGCCGCCGGATTGAATCCTCCCTGAACGGCCACCGGCACTACCCGAATCTGACCGGAGTGGATGTGAGCGGACTGGCCGTCGAGAATGATCAATGACTGCTCGCGAACCCGCTGGGTCGAAGTTACCCGGTGCTCACCACCGACGTTGACATTATTGTTGGTAATGCTCACGCCAGCGCCCTGGCGCACACCGTTGTCCTGGCCGAGGCTGCGGACGGTGACGCGAAACTGCACCGGGGCAACATCCATGGTTTCAATAAGCTGATCGATTTCTTCAAGAATGGCCGCTTCGCCTCGAACGAACAGCTGTTGTCCCTGGGCGGTGATGGCGGCCTGTTCTGTCGGGTAGAGCTGGCGGAGCTGGCTGGCTACGTCACTGGCGGGGCGGTTATGCAGTTGCCAGCTTTGGGTGGCGGCCAGCAGAGGTAGCGACAGCAGCAGACTGCCCAGCAGTAACAGGGTGCGCAGGGCGAATTTGGGTTGTAGACAGGCCATGGCGATTATCGGTCATTCTCAGGGAATTGGTACAAACGGGTTGCATTGGTTGAAACCCGGGTTATATAGTGTTCAGCATGAAGACGACACACGCGACCTGTCAATTGAATGTTTTGTCAGTTATCCCTGAACGGATGGCTGCGGTTGCTGCTGTGTTTTTCTGGTGGTTTGGTTATGGCTTTTATTTTAGCCAGAGCCCGGGCCGCCCATAAGATCTTCATCGACCGAACAACGAGGAAGGCAGCCCGGCAAAAAAACCAGGCTGCCACCGGACTCAAGAAGCCCCGACTGGTAGCCCAGCCGGGGCTTTTTTGATTCTGATACAGGGAACGGGAACACTGACATGAATATGCCGCTGACCATTGACACCCTTGAGTCCGCCACAGGGGCTGCTCAGCCAACAACCATACCGGCCAGGGAGAGCAATGCCATGATTCTGCCCACACCCGTGCAGCTTCGTACCGAACTGCCGGTATCCACGGAATTGGCTGCCCAGATCGAGCGCCACCGTGCTGCTATCCGCCGGGTGTTGCGGGGGGAAGACAGCCGGACGCTGGTGGTTGTCGGCCCCTGCTCGGTTCACGACGAAGTGGCCGCACTGGAGTATGGCGAGAAACTGGCTGCCTTGGCGGATGAAGTCAGCGACCGCTTCCTGATCGTGGTTCGGGCGTACCTGGAAAAACCCCGCACCACGGTAGGCTGGAAAGGGTTGTTGTACGACCCGGAGCGCACCGGAGCCGGAGATCTCAACCAGGGCTTGCAGCGTTCCCGTCGCCTGCTGTTGAACCTGGCACGGCTGGGGCTGCCCATTGCCACAGAAGCCCTGAGCCCGCTGGCCATGGACTACCTGGATGACTTGGTGAGCTGGACGGCGATTGGCGCGCGGACGACAGAGTCGCAGATTCATCGGGAACTGGTCAGTGGTTTGCCGATGCCGGTTGGTTTCAAGAATGGCACAGACGGCGGCCTGGCTGTGGCCATCAATGCGATGAAGTCTGCAGCCCATTCCCATCATCGCCTGGGGATTACCGAACAGGGACTACCGGCCATGGTTACAACGGCTGGCAATGTAGATACCCATATCGTCCTGCGGGGTGGTCGCGGCATCACCAACTACGACGCCGGCAGCATTGCCGAAGCCGTGGATGCGCTCGAAGCGGCGGGTTTGTCAACGGCGGTGATGGTGGACTGCAGCCATGACAATGCCCAGAAACAGGCAGAGCGGCAGCTGGATATCGCCCGTGAGGTTATGGCCCAGAAAGCGGCGGGTAACCGGCATATCCGTGGCCTGATGCTGGAGAGCTTCCTCGAAGCAGGTCGCCAGGACGACAGTGACGATCTGCTCTACGGCTGCTCGATTACCGATCCGTGCATCGGTTGGGAACAGACTGAAACACTGCTGCGCTCACTCTGAGGAGTGAGGGCGCAGTATCTTTGAGCCGGCCTTGTCGGGCTGGCTTACTGGGTGGCGGGTTCCGTTGCCCCAGCTACCGTAGAGAAAAGCAACTGCCCTGCCAGTAACAGCAGGATGCCCCCCATCATCCGGTCCAGCCAGTGGCCGAAGCGGCTGAACGCCCTGCGCACCCGGGGCTGGGCGAAGAACACTGCCACCAGGGTGAACCAGAGCCCGGTAGCAATGGCTATGTACAGTCCGTAAGCGGTCTGGATGGCAATGGGCGTGTCCGGACTGATCAGGACGGAAAACAGCGACACAAAGAACAGGGTCGCCTTCGGGTTGAGGGCATTGGTGAGGAAGCCCAGGCGAAACGCCGCAGCGCCACTCTGTTGGGAGGCACCGTTGGTTTCAACGTGAATGCTGCCACCTTTGGAACGCAGGCACTGGATGGCAATCCAGGTCAGGTAAATCGCGCCAACCACCTTGAGAATGCTGAACAGAACGAGCGACTGCTGAATGATCAGGCCAATGCCGAGCAGGGAATAGGTGACGTGGACCAGAATGCCAACACCAATGCCGAAGGCTGTCAGCAGGGCATTACGACGGGCCTGGCACAGTGCCTGGCGGATCATGACCGCAAAGTCGGGACCGGGGCTGGCGACGGCAAGCAGGTGGACAATCGCAACCGTCAGAAATTCAGGCCAATAGCTTTGCATGGACGGCAGCGCCTCCCTTACTGGAATTAATAGCCGCTTAGCATAATGGCCCCCGGCCAAAATGTCCTGTGTGTTTGGTATTGGTTAGCTACCACACCTTTTATTGAGCGGTACGGTTGCGTTCCCGGTCTGCCCGGTGCTATTCAGGGGGACCTCGGATTGATTCGCCTTTGCTAAGGAGTGACTGACGTGAACAAGCAGCAGGTTGATATTGCGATTATTGGTGCGGGCACCGCCGGAATGACCGCCTATTTCGCTGCCCGCAAGCACACGGACCGGATTGCGCTCATCGAGTCAGACCGCTATGGGACCATGTGTGCCCGGGTTGGGTGCATGCCCAGCAAGCTCCTGATTGCAGCGGCTGAGGCTGCCCATGGCCTGAAGACAGCGCCCATGTTTGGGGTCTCGCCTGGCGAAGTCCGGGTGGACGGTCGTGCCGTGATGGCCCGGGTGCGTCAGGAACGGGATCGGTTTGTGGCCTCGGTGGTGGAAACGGTAGAAAGCTTTCCGCAAACCCAGCGACTGATGGGGCCTGCCCGTTTTCTCGACCGCAACCGTCTGGCCATTGGTGATGACCTGGAACTGGAAGCCCGTCGTATCGTGATTGCGACCGGCTCCCGCCCCCATATCCCTTCCTTTTTGCAGGCTGCCGGTGATCGATTGATGGTCAACGACGACCTGTTTGAGCTGGAGGATTTGCCCGAGTCGGTGGCGGTATTCGGGCCCGGCGTGATCGGACTTGAACTGGGGCAGGCGCTGAGCCGGTTGGGGGTGCGTGTGCGGATGTTCGGCCGCAGTGGCGCGGTGGGGCCGATTCGTGATCCCCAGATCAGCCAGTACGCGTTAGAGACCTTCAACCGGGAGTTTGCCCTTGACCCGGCCGCCGAGGTGTCTTCGGTCCGCCGAACGGAGAAGGGTGTAGAGGTTTGTTTCCGTAACGGTGATCGCGGTGAAGTGACAGAAACCTTCGACTACCTGCTGGCGGCGACCGGGCGCAGGCCAAATGTAGATGGCCTCGCGCTGGATAAGGCCGGGATCGCTCTGGACGACCACGGGCTGCCGCTGTTCGATCGATTTACCCTCCAGTGTGGTGATAGCCCCATCTTCATTGCCGGTGACGCCAATAATGATCTGCCGTTATTGCATGAGGCGGCGGATGAAGGGCGGATTGCCGGTGACAATGCCGGGCGCTATCCAGATGTTCGTTCGGGGTTGCGGCGGACGCCACTGGCGGTGGCGTTTACAGATCCGCAGATTGCCACCGTTGGGCTGACCATCGACCAGGTCGACGAGCAGTGCCGGGGGTGCTTTGCCGTTGGTCAGGTGTCATTTGAGAACCAGGGGCGCAGCCGGGTGATGGGCCGGAACCGTGGATTGCTGCGAGTGTATGGCGAGCAGGGAACGGGCCTGTTTCTTGGTGCTGAGATGTTTGGCCCGGCTGCCGAACATATTGGCCATCTTCTGGCCTGGGCCGCCCAGAAACGGATGACGGTCAGTGACATGCTGGACATGCCGTTCTACCACCCGGTGGTGGAGGAGGGGCTGCGATCCGCTCTCAAGGACCTGAATCACAAGCTCCATATTGGCCCGGAAGTGGTCAAAAACTGTATGGACTGTGGCCCGGGCGCATGAATGGGGCCGTGATGAAGCGCTACGAACAGCTGGCTCAGGACATTGCTGAATTGATCCGTTCCGGTGCACTGCAGCCGGGCAGCCGGATTCCGTCTGTCCGGCTGGCGAGCCGTACCTACAAGGTCAGCCCGTCCACCGTTTTTCGCGCCTACTATCATTTGGAAAACCTGGGGTTGATCCATGCCCGTCCGAAGTCCGGTTACTTTGTTACCAGTCTGAGTCATCACGCCTTGCCATCGCCCCTGTCCGTCCCGGAAGGCACGACCTCAACGCCCGTGGATGTCAGTGAGCTGGTGTTCTCGTTGCTGCAGGCCATTCGGGATGCAAGGCAGGTCCCCCTCGGCTCGGCCTTTCCCGGACCGTCGCTGTTTCCCATGCAACGGCTGGCACGCTCCATGGCCAAGGCTACCCGTTTGATGGATCTGGGGTCGGTGGTGGCGGATCTTCCGCCGGGCAATCTCAACCTGCGCAGGCAGATCGCGGTTCGTTATGGCATTGCCGGTGTGTCGGTACCTGTGGAGGAAATCCTGGTCACGGATGGGGCGCTGGAAGCGTTGAACCTGTGTCTCCAGGCGGTGACCAGTCCCGGAGATCTGGTGGCGATCGAGGCGCCGGCTTTTTACGCCTGCCTGCAGGTGCTGGAGCGTCTCAAGTTGCAGGCTGTGCCGATCCCTGTCGACCCCCGCAATGGTATCGACCTGGATGCCCTGGCAGGGGCGCTGAAGAGTCACGACATTAAAGCCTGTTGGTTCATGACCAACTTCCAGAACCCCACCGGGGTGTCGTTGCCGACAGAACGCAAACAGCGGTTGGTGGAGCTGCTGCACCGGCATCAGGTGCCACTGGTGGAAGATGATGTGTATGGGGAACTGTACTACGGCAGTCAGGCCCCGGTGATGACCAAGGCCTTTGATCGTGATGGGCTGGTGATGCACTGCAGTTCATTTTCCAAGTGCCTGGCGCCGGGCTACCGGGTGGGCTGGGTGTCGGCAGGTCGCTACGCCGAAGCTATCCAGCGGCTGAAGCTGATGACGACCCTGTCGGCGTCGGTCCCGGCCCAGGCCGCCATTGCCGACTATCTCGAGTTTGGCGGGTTTGACCGCCACCTGCGGGGGTTGCGAGCGCGTCTGGAAAGCCAGAAACACCAGATGTTTGCGGCAATTGATCGATACTTTCCGAAAGATGTTCGGTTTACCCGGCCCGATGGTGGTTACTTTCTTTGGCTGGAGTTGCCTGCGCAGGTTGATACCCTGGATTTATTCCAGCGGGCGGCTGCCGAAGGGATCAGCTTGGCGCCGGGGCCGATGTTTTCCGCCACCCGCGAGTTTCGCCACTGCCTGCGGCTGAATTATGGTCAGCCCTGGTCAGACGGGCTGGAGCGGGCTGTAGCGCGCCTTGGGCAGCTGCTGGCCAACAACTGATACGCTTTAATATCGCCAAACTGATTCTGTTTCTCTGGCTTCTGAGCGACGACACTGGTGCCGCACCAATGTTTATCAGGGGTCAGCCATGACTGAACGTATTCCCGTCACCAACATTCCTGTGGCCAACCATCGACCGGCCACCTCACAACCCATTGTCACCAAAGGCTTCAGCGGTCGCTTCCGGAACCTGCGTATCGGCGGTGGCGTCCTGTTGTTTTTCCTGTACTTCGGCACCGTTTGGTTGCCCTGGAACGGCCAGCAGGCGGTGTTGTGGGATATCAGTCAGCGTCAGTTCCATATTTTTGGCGCCACCTTCTGGCCAGAGGACCTGACCCTGCTGATGGCAGGCCTGGTGGTCTGCGCCTTTGGCCTGTTTTTTATCACGGTCTTGGCCGGGCGGGTCTGGTGTGGTTACGCCTGTCCCCAGAGTATGTGGACCTGGTTGTTCCTGTGGGCGGAAAAGGTCACGGAAGGCGACCGCAACCAGCGCATTCGCCTGAACCAGGCGCCGTGGGGCGCGGACAAGCTGTTTCGCCGGTTCCAGAAGCACGGGTTGTGGTTGCTGATCAGTGCCGCCACTGCGTTGACTTTTGTCGGCTACTTCACGCCAATCCGGCCTTTGGTCACCGAGCTGCTGACCCTGGAAACCGGTGCAATGACTGCGTTCTGGCTGTTTTTCTTCACTGCCGCCACCTATATCAACGCCGGCTGGCTGAGGGAAAAGGTGTGTCTGCACATGTGCCCTTACGGGCGATTCCAGTCCGTGATGCTCGACGACGACTCAGTGGTGATCAGCTATGACAGCGCCCGCGGTGAGCCGCGAGGGCATCGCAAGCGCGAAGTTGCCCCGGCCAAGCAGGGGTTGGGGGACTGTATCGACTGCCAGCAATGCGTTCAGGTCTGTCCCACGGGCATCGACATTCGTGATGGCTTACAGATGGCCTGCATTGGGTGCGCAGCCTGCATTGATGCCTGTGATTCGATCATGGACCGGATGGGCTATGACCGTGGGCTGGTTCGCTATGCCAGCCAGAACCAGTTGGCAGGTGGGCGTTTCCGCCCCTTCCGGCCGAGGTTGGCGGGGTATGCGGTGGTGTTGGGGGTGATGGTGGCGGCGTTGGTGTGGGCGGTGGCGTCTCGTCCGCTGGTCAGCCTCGATGTGGCCAAGGACCGCACGCTGTTTCGTTACGATGGCGCTGGCCGGGTTGAGAACAGCTACCAGCTGCGGTTGCTGAACAAGTCGACGGTGACTGGCCAGTACCAGCTGGCCGTGGAAGGTCCAGCTGGCCTGGCGCTGGAAGGTTCGACGGACATCACATTGGCGCCCGGTGAAAGCCGAGACCTGGCGTTGGTGGTCTCTGTCCCGCCGGAACAGTTGGAGCAGTTGAGTACCGAGCTGATCTTCACCGCAGTGAACCGCCTGGAACCGGAGCATTCGGCCCGTCAGGGCAGTGCCTTCACCGGGCCGGCGTGGTACTGATCTGGTTTGGCAAGGCTGCTTGCACGGTGTAACCGGCCTTGCCACACCTTCTCATGGATGAAATAGGCGACGGTGTTGATAGCGGGCTCCACCATTGCGATGAGTCCGCCAACCCAGACGTCCCCAGTGAGCAGGTAGGCCACGGTAAAGGCAACGCTGAAGTGGGTCATGGCAAAGGTAGCGGTCTTAAGCAACGACTGGTCACCTGCCGTTCCGTGATGATGGACAAAGGCTTTTAATGCGCTCATAGCCGACTCCTGATGACGTTCAGATGACTAAGTGTGTATGAGTCAATTGAACAGTAAATGAGAAACCTTATCGATAAATCTGTTTCTCTGACCTTGATAGGTAACAGCTATCAATTTGTTCATTGTTGAGTGAATTTTCAATAGGTGACAACTATTGTTTGAATTGAATGGATAAATTTCACGGACGCCATCAGGGTGGCTATAGTGTTGCCTATGAACCCAGTGTCAGCTGGCACATTTGACGAACGTGAAGGGAGCTCTTACATGACGACGAACATCATTGGACTGGACACCGCCAAGACCCAATCCCTGGCGGATGCACTGAATGGCCTGTTGGCGAACTACCAGATTTTCTATATGAACGTCCGCGGGTATCACTGGAACATCAAGGGCGAGCGTTTCTTCGAACTGCACGTCAAGTTCGAGGAACTCTATAACGACCTGCTGATGAAAGTGGATGAAGTCGCCGAACGGGTACTGACCCTTGGGCATCGGCCAGTTCACGCTTACAGTGCCTACCTGGAGCGTTCCGAAGTCAGCGAAAGCAAGGATGTCTCTGACGGTCGCACGGCGGTCAGTGAGATTGTCGAGAGCTTTGCCAAGTTGATCAAAAAGCAGCGTGAACTGCTGGCCATGGCTGGTGATGCTGATGACGAAGGGACCGTGGCGCTGATGAGCGATTACATCTCTCAGCAGGAAAAGCTGGTGTGGATGTACCGCAGCTACCTCGGCGAATAAGCCTGGCGATTCCTTTCTAAACAGCGACCATGAGCGGTGGAATGTCCTGATGCAGGAACCACCGCTCGGTCACCACCTTACGGGTAAACCAGTGCGATCGCATCAGGGTGCCGGCCAGAGGGTTGCGCACCCAGTGGGGAATTTGCCAGCTGTCATGACGATGCATGGCGCGGGTGCCGAAACGTTCCGCGATGGCCTCGCCATAGGGTTGCAGCGCCTGGGCAGAGACATCCGTTGCTCTACGAATAACCTGCGCGGCCAGCAGTGCTGACTCCACTGCGGGGCGAATGCCTTCACCACTCTGGGTGTAAGCCAGGCCCGCCGCATCACCGATCAGCATGACGCCATCGTCCAGCAGGGGCCGCTCCGCGTGACTGTAGAGCAGGTAGGCGTGACCTTTGAAACGGCCCGGCAGGTCCGCAGGGATGCGTCCATTGGCCACCATTTCTTCGACAAAGCTGTTCAGGTGGTCGCTGAGTTTATGGTTATCTTCCCGCCCCAGGCCGATGTTCAGGAAATTGCCCTTTCGGAAGACCCAGGCATAGCCCTTAAGATCGCGGCAGAACCATAACTCCGGGGTGTCTCCCCGGGCCTTGCAGTCAGCGGTCTGCTGGGGCGTCATCTCAAACTCCACTTCCTTGGCCGCCACCACGGTCTCATGGCCGCCAGGGCCGTCCCCCAGCAGTTTGGCCACCGGACAGAAATGCCCGCCAGCGCCAATCAGTAACGGTGTTTCCCAGGTGTCGTTGATGACCCAGCGGTGGCCCTGACGTTCAATGCTACGAACTACCTGGTCCAGCGCCTTGTCTGCGTTCACCCGGTCCAGCAGGAAGTTGTCGAACTCGTATCGGCGTATGCCATAACTGACCACGTCACCGTGGTCATTCTCCACCGCGGGATGCCCCATCATGCCAATGCGGAACCGGCGAATTGGTTGCAGGGTGTGGTTCTTGCCATAGAGACCGGCATCGATACCGAGGCTTTCGAAAACGGTGGGTGTTACCCAGCCCGCGCAGGTTTTGTCCCGCGGAAAGGCCTGTTTGTCGATGATCAGGATGCGCTTGCCACTGTCCCGCAATGCCCAGGCCAGGGTGGAGCCGGCGGGGCCACCGCCAACAATGATCAGGTCGTAATAGTCCATCTCAATACTCCCTCATCTCAATCATTCGCCGGTGCTGCCGCAGACTGGTAGATGTCGCAGCGGCTCTGTGGCAGTTGGTGGTTGTCAGCCCGGGTAAACAGGACCTGGAACAGTTGCAGTGAACCGACTTCGAAGGCGGCAATGGAGCCCGCCAGGTAGAGACGCCAGGCCCGGGTGAAGTGCTCGTCGTACATGGCGGTGACGTCGTCGCGGTGCTGCTCGAACCGTTCCAGCCAGTGTTTGAGGGTCTGGGCGTAGTGCAGGCGCAGGTTTTCCACGTCCAGTACCGAGAAGTTGCCGGATTCGCAGATCGACAGGAATTCACTGAGGCTGGGGGGGTAGGCGCCAGGGAAAATCCGCTTCTCGATCCAGGTATTCATCAACATGGGCCGATTACGGCCAATGCTGTGCAGGAGTGCCAACCCGTTGGGTTTCAGACTGCGACGGATCAGTTCGGCCAGTTGCGGGTAGTTCTCCTTGCCCACGTGTTCGAGCATGCCGATGGAGACGAAGGCATCGCACTGCCCGGACAGGTTGCGGTAGTCGTCGTCAATGTACTCGATCCGGTGTTCCAGCCCCTGGCGCCGCGCTTCGGCACGGGCATAGGCGACCTGTTCCCTGGAAATGTTGTAGGCCTGGACCCGGACGCCATAGTGGCGGGCCATGTAACGCGCCAGTCCGCCCCAGCCGCAACCGGCTTCGATGACGGTCTGGCCGGGCTTGAGGCGAAGTTTGCGACACACATGTTCCAGCTTTGCCAGTTGGGCCTGCTCCAGGGTGAGATCCGGGCGTTCGTAGTAGGCGCAGGTGTATTGCATCTCCGCCCGGTCCAGCCACAACTGGTAGAAACGGTTCCCCAAATCGTAGTGGTGGTGAATGTTATCCCTGGCATCTTCAACACTGCTGGATCGTGGCGGCGGGGTGCGCCAGAGCGCTTCCAGCCATTTCGGCCAGTCTTCCCGGGCGCGGTGGATCGAACGGTAGAGCTCGGCCATAAGATCGGGCAGGTTGTTGTCCACATCCAGCCGGCCGGCGCTGTACAGATCGCCGAAGGCCAGGTTCGGGTTGGTGACCAGGGAGAACAGGGCGCGGGGATCTTTGACCGACAGGGTGTACTTCGGGTAGCCGGTTTCAGGTGCCACAACATCATTGTTCCACAACTTGAAGGCAATCGGCGGCGAGCCGGTCATCCGTAACAACTTGGTGATCAGCCAACGTTCGTAACTGTGCGGTTCCCGATCCACGGCCTGGCCCTCGACGGGCAGTGACAGGTAACCAGGCTCCTTGTCAGGGGGCGGGTTGGTGGCTTTTTTTACGGTACTGGAACGCATGAATGCTGATCTCCCTGATTGCCGGGCAGTCCTCCCGTCTTCATAGGGAGGGTGTCGGGCGTGTCTCGACAGCTGGCTGAGAGTCGCTGGTTCACTGTCCAGTATAGAAAATGATCAGATATTGTCACATTTGTGTCGTTAATCCCCCTGAAAACACAAAACCCCGGCATGTTGGCCGGGGTTTTGTGTCATTCCAGTCGGCGTCGTCAGTAGCTCGAATAGCCGCTTGATGAACTCATCCCGAACCATTCCGGGAAGATGAAAATGGCAATGAGAACCAGCGCCTGGAGGATGATGAA
This sequence comes from Marinobacter zhejiangensis, assembly GCF_900114775.1. Classification (GTDB taxonomy): domain Bacteria; phylum Pseudomonadota; class Gammaproteobacteria; order Pseudomonadales; family Oleiphilaceae; genus Marinobacter; species Marinobacter zhejiangensis. The sequence continues at coordinate 179,078 of NZ_FOUE01000001.1, read as the reverse complement.
CGGGATGACGCCTTTGTAGATGTCCATCGTGGATACCGACGGCGGTGATACTCCCTTGAGATAGAACAGGCTGAATCCGAACGGCGGTGTCAGGAAGCTGGTTTGCAGGTTCATGGCAATGAGGATGGCGAACCACAGCATGTTAATACCGAGGCTTTCCGCAATGGGCGCCAGGATGGGCACTACGATGAAGGAAATTTCCACAAAGTCGATAAAGAACCCGAGAACCAGGATGACCACCATGGCGAGGATCAGGAAGCCCCACTTCTCGCCGGGCAATTGCATGATCCATTCTTCCAACAGGTAATCGCCACCGCTGTAGCTGAACACCATCGAGAACGCCGTGGCGCCAATCAGGATGGCAAACACCATGGCCGTGACCTTGACGGTGTCGCGGGCAGCCTCCCAGACCATTGAGAAAGAGAACTGTCGGTATGCCAACGCCAGCACCAGGGCACCAACACCGCCGAGGGCGGACGATTCAGTCGGTGTGGCGATGCCGGTAAAGATAGAGCCGAGCACGATCACAATCAGTGCCAGTGGCGGGACGATGGCAAACAGCGCGCTGGCGATTTCCTGCTTGCGTGAGCGACTGGGATCGTCCGGCATAGCGGGTGCTGTTTGCGGCTTGAAGCGGGTCAGTATGAGGATATAAACAATGTACAGACCAACCAGCACCACCCCCGGAATGACGGCGGCCTTGAACAGGTCACCGACCGGCAGGCCAAGAACGTCGCCGAGGATAATAAGGATGATCGACGGCGGTACGATCTGACCGAGTGTGCCAGAGGCGCAGATGGTGCCGCAGCTCAACCGCTTGTCGTAGTTGTGAGCCAGCATCACCGGCAACGAAATCAGCCCCATAGCCACTACGCTGGCGCCAACAACACCGGTGGATGCGGCAAGGAGCGCGCCCACCAGGATGGTGGAGATGGCCAGACCGCCCGGTAGTCCGCCAAACAGGCGGCCCATTGAGGTCAGTAACTGCTCAGCCAGTTTGGTGCGCTGAAGCACAACGCCCATGAAGATAAACAGCGGAATGGCCATCATGACCGTATTCTGCATCACGCTCATGATCCGGTACGGCATGAACGCAAAAAGTTCCGGGCCCTGGGAAATCAGGCCGAAGACCAGTGCCACACCGCCAAAGGTGAACGCGACCGGGAATCCCCAGAGCAGCATCAGCAGGCACACGCCAAACATGATGATTCCAATCATGCCAGTCCCTCCCCACTGTGTTCGATCTGGTAACTACGGTCGCCTTTCAGCACCCGGAGCGCGAAGGTCACCATGCCCAGGCCGCTGGTAATAATGAACAGCGCAGACAGCGGAATCACTGCCTTGATGATCCAGCGGTAGGGGAGGCCGCCAGGGTCGCCACTGCTTTCACCGAGGTGGAGGGATTCTAGGGCAAAGCTGTAGCCGTAGGTTCCGATGAGGACGGCGAAAGGAATCACAAACACCAGGGCGCCAATCAGGTTGATCCAGGCCTTGAAAGTGTCGCTGCGACCGGCGTAGAACACATCAACCCGGACATGACCGTCGGTTTGCAGGGCGTAGGGGATGCCCAGCAGAAACACCACGGAATACAGGTGCCACTCCATTTCCTGCATTCCGATGGAGACATCGTTGAAAATGTAGCGGGTGATGACATCGTAAAACACATTGAACAGCATCAGTAGCATGGCCACACAGGCCACCCAGCCGCAGGCTCTGGATAGCCAGGCGAGGCCGTTATCCAGTTTCTCAATCCAGCGCATGGCGTTACCTCTTTAGAACGACAAAGCCGGGACTGTCTCAGGGGCAGTCCCGGCGTTCACTGCGGCCAGTTTACTCCAGCTCTGCCATGGTGTTGAGGTAGGCCCGGTCAGAAATGTTGGTGTAGGCGCGGGCGTTGTGGAGGTACGCGGCCTGGGAGTCGACGATGCGTCGAGCCAGGTCATCACGCTCGGCCGCTTCCTCCAGCAGTTTGTTGTTGGCGTTGTACATGGCCTGGATGACGTCATCCGGGAAGGTGCGGACCTGGATATTCGGGTGCTCGGACTGGATGGACGCCCAGGCGTTGGCATTCTCGTGCATGCTCATCACCAGCATGTCGTAAGCGGCCGTGCGCATGGCAACGCGGAGAATCTCTTGCAGGTCGTCCGGGAGTTTTTCCCAGCTGTCCTTGTTGATCAGGAACTGCAGCTCGGTCGCCGGCTCATGCCAGCCTGTGTAGTAGTAGTCGGCGATCTGCTGGAAACCCAGGCGCAGGTCAAGGGCGGGCCCTACCCACTCGACGGCGTCGATAGTGCCGCGTTCCAGCGCGGTGTAGAGCTCTCCCGGCGCAATGTTGGTTGGGTTTACGCCAACCTCGGCAAACACTTCACCCGCGAAGCCTGGGATACGCATTTTCAGGCCCTGCAGATCTTCCAGGGAATTGATCTCCTTGGTGAACCAGCCGCCCATCTGGATGCCGGTGTTACCGCCGGGGAATGACAGCATGTTGTGAGGCTCGTAGACCTCCTGCATCAGCTCCATGCCATCGTCGTAATAAAACCAGGCGTATTGCTCCAATGCGGTCATGCCAAAGGGCATGCTGGTGAAAAACAGGGTGTTGGGGACTTTGCCCTTCCAGTAATAGGAGGCGGAGTGCCCCATATCGTACTGGCCAGCCTTGACCATATCGAACACGCCAAAGGGGGCCTTGTGGCGGTTGGCGGAGTCAATGCGGATGGTCAGGCGGCCATCGGACATTTCGTCGACCATACGGGCCATGCCTTTGGTGACATCACCGAAGACCGGGAAGTTCGGGCCCCAGGTTTCAGCCATGCGCAGGGTATAGGTTTCTTCAGCAACCGCCTGGCCGGTGGAGAATGCAGAGGTCAGGGTGAGGGTCAGGGCAGAAAACACAGAACGTAATTTCATGGTTCGTCGATCCTTTCTGTCTTTATTGTGATTGTTTGAGGTGACGGGAGTTGCTCGGGTTAAAGCCGACTCCAGACGAATCCGTCGACGCGGATTGACCTTTTATTATGGTAGATGATGTAACTGTGGGTAGTTAGTCAAACGTCTTAGAACGGTGAATCTTTTTAGCCACCGCCGCTTATACCGATTACCAACACGAAGTCGCTGTGAAATGAGGTAGCATGGTGGTCAGTGGTCTATCTTGAAAGCCGTATAACGTCAGGAGGCAGCGATGAAAACGGTGCTGATTACCGGAGCAAACCGCGGGGTGGGGCTGGCCTTGGCCAGGCATTATGCAAGCGAAGGCTGGCAGGTGATTGGAGCGTGTAGGCAAGGCTCGGATGAGCTGGCAGAGGTCGCTGCCCAGGTTATCGACGGCGTCGATGTCACCACCGAGGAAGGTGTTGCGCGCCTGGCTGGAGAGTTGGGTGGTGTCCACTTGGACCTGCTGATCAACAACGCCGGATTGTTGCAGGACGAACAGCTGGGACACATCGACTTCGATTCCATTCGCCGCCAGATGGAAATCAATGCGTACGCCCCGCTACGGGTGACAGAAGCCTTGTTGGGGCACCTTGGCGATGGCAGCAAAGTCGCCAACATCACCAGCCGGATGGGGTCCATTGCCGATAATGATTCCGGCGGACGCTACGGCTACCGGGCATCCAAGGCGGCCCTCAATGCCTTTGGCAAGTCGCTGGCGGTGGACCTGAAACCCCGGGGGATTGCGGTCGCCCTGCTGCATCCCGGTTACGTCAAAACCCGCATGGTGAATTTTGGTGGGTTGATCACGCCGGAGGAATCGGCGGAAGGGCTGGCCCGGCGAATTGCTGATCTCAGCCTGGATAACACTGGGTCGTTCTGGCACAGCAACGGCGAGCTATTGCCCTGGTAAAGCGATGGTGGGGCGCAGACAACGGAGGTGTTGGCCATGAAGCCACGTATGAGCATGATTACCCTGGGGGTGGAAGACCTGGAACGATCGGTTCGGTTTTACCGGGATGGTCTCGGGCTGCCTCAGCTGGAGTCGCCGCCATCGGTCGCATTTTTTCCGTTGAATGGCACCTGGCTCGGCCTGTATGGGCGCGAAGACCTTGCCGAGGATGCCCAGGTCTCGGCGCAGGGGCAGGGTTTTCGTGGTGTGACCATTGCCCACAACCTGGACTCCGAGGCTGCTGTCGATCGCCTGATGGCCGAGGCCATTGCCGCTGGCGCCACCGAAATCAAGAAGCCGCAGAAGGTTTTCTGGGGCGGATACTCCGGCTATTTTGCGGACCCCGACGGCCACCTCTGGGAGCTGGCTCATAATCCGTTTATGTGGGTCGGCCCTGAGGATACCTGATTTGTTGACGACGACCCCAATGTTGCCCGAGCTTGGCATTATCGAAGGTTTCTACGGCCCACTCTGGCGATGGTCCGAGCGGGAGCGCCTGGTTGAAACCCTGGCCCCCCATGGTTATCGGTTCTATCTGTATGCGCCCAAAGCCGACCGTTATCTGAGGCGCGACTGGCAGCAGCCCCACCCTGCGGAGGACGCAGCGGCGCTGGCGCGCTTTGCCGGGTTCTGTCGTAGCCACGGGGTGCGTTTTGGTATCGGCCTGAGTCCATTCGAAATTTTTAACCGTTTTGACGATGGCGCCCGTTCTGCGTTAGCTGACAAACTGGCGTTTCTGGATGGGCTTGGGGTTGATGATCTGGCCATCCTGTTTGATGACATGAAGAGTGATACCCCGGACCTGGCTCGAACTCAGGCGGACATCGTCCATTGGGTCAAGGCCAGGACTGGCGCGGGCCGGTTATTTGTCTGCCCCAGTTACTATTCGGATGATGGCGTGCTGGACCGGGTATTCGGTCAACGCCCGGACCGGTATCTGGAAGACCTCGGTGCTGCCCTGGATCCGACTGTGGAAGTGTTCTGGACGGGCGAGGAAGTCTGTTCCCGGGAAATCTCGCCGGGGCATCTGGCCCGGGTCGCCGGCCAGCTCGGGCGGCGACCATTTCTGTGGGACAACTACCCGGTCAACGATGGTGACCGAATGTCCCGCCACCTTCACTTGCGGGCGGTGACCGGGCGGCCTGCAGCCAATGCCGATTTTATCGCCGGCCATGGGGTAAATCCGGCGTTGCAGTCCACATTGACCCAGATTCCGGCGGTGACCCTGGCAGAGAGCTATCGTCTCGGTGATCAATACCAGTATGGTCAGGCGTTCCGGAAGGCCGCCAGTCTCATTGTTGGGGACGAATTGGCAGCGCAGCTCAGTCGTGACCTGCTGGTACTCGAGGATGCCGGGTTGTCGCGGTTGAGCCAGGACAAGATGGCCGCGCTGAAGGCATGTTACCTTGGCTTTGATCACCCCGCTGCCAGAGAAGTGGTGGCATGGCTGTCCGGGCAGTACCAGGTCACTGATGAAATGGTGCAAACCCAGTAACAATGGGCTGTTGTCTTATCGGTCTTGGGAACCCGACCACCTATGATCCAGCTTAACCGTTTTGCCAGCGTGATTGGCCTGGCCTTGCTGTACTTCCTGGCAGGCTACTTCGGGCTTTCCCTGGCGTTCGAAACCACCAATGTGTCGCCGGTCTGGCCGCCATCGGGCATTGCTCTGGCCGCCTTGTTGCTGGCTGGAGAACGGGTTTGGCCGGCCATTACCCTGGGGGCCTTGCTGGTCAACTTCGTCTCCTTCGGCATTGATGCCGAAACCTGGCTGGTGAATGGCGCGGCATCACTGGCGATTGCCATCGGCAATACTGTGGAAGCCGTAGTCGCGGCCAGGCTGGTGCGCGGCAGCCTAGATGGCAACCGCTCCTTCCACTCCGTAACCGGGGTATTCCGTTACCTGTTGGCTGTAGCCGTGTCCGCTGGCGTCAGCGCCGTCGGTGGCACCCTGACGCTGGTTGGTTTTGGTTTTGGGTCCTTGGATCTTGCTGGCAGCATTCTGGCCACTTGGTGGCTGGGGGATTGCACCGGTATGCTGGTGATCACCCCACTGATTCTGGTCTGGCGGCAGAAGCCGCAGTGGAAGCCCAATTTCCGGCTGGTTGGTCATGGGCTGCTGCTGTCGGTGATTTTCCTGCTGGTCTCCTACCTGGTGTTCGGCAACCAAGTGACTGACAAGCCCAATGCCCGTTTGCTGACCTTCCTGTTTGTGCCCGGACTGGCCTATGCCGCTTACGTCTTCGGCCTGCGTGGCGTGACCCTCTGCGTTGCCGCCGTATCGAGCATTGCCATTTATGTCACCATCCAGGGGGGCGGTCCCTTCGTTTTCGGCAGTACTAATGACTCGCTGCTTGCTCTGGATGCGTTCATCGTACTTTGGGTTTGCTGCGGTTTGATGCTCGCCGCTGACCTGCTGGAATACCGTAGGCAGGCTGAAGAACGGCGACGAGAGATTCTGTTGCCGTGGTCGGTGCTGCTGTTTGCCCTGGGTGTGGCGATACTGATGTGGCGGATGGCCCTGGATACGGTTCAGGAGAAAGGCGCGGAGCAGTTCGACTATCTGGCCGAGACCATTCGCGAGCGGGTTTCCGATCGAATGCTCGACTATCAGCAAGTGTTGCGGGGTGGGATTGGTCTGTTTAACGCTTCTGAAACGGTGTCACGGAGTGAGTGGAAACGTTTTGTTGAAGACCTGGACCTGAGTGAGAACTACCCGGGTATCCAGGGAGTCGGGTTCGCGCGGTACATCCAGAGTGAGGTGGAAAAACAGACCTTCATGGCCTCGGTACGCGGGGACGGTTTTCCGGATTTTGAGGTCAAACCTGCCGGAGACCGGGAAGTCTATGTGTCGATTGTTTACCTGGAGCCCTTCGACTGGCGTAACCAGCGGGCCCATGGCTACGACATGTTCTCCGAAACCCTGCGCCGACAGGCCATAGCGGCGGCGCGGGACAGCGGTCAGGCCTCAGTGTCCGCCAAGATCACTCTGGTGCAAGAAACCAGTGTCGGCATTCAGTCAGGCTTCTTGATGTACCTGCCCCTGTATCAGGGGGGGATTGTCCCGGCGACAACGGCCCAGCGTCGTGAGTACATGCTAGGTGTGGTTTACAGTCCCTTCCGGATGGACGACCTGATGGAGGGGATTCTGAAAAGCCAGTTCCCCCAGGTGGCGGTAGCGGTGTTTGACGGGGATTCAGTCTCACCCAAGGACCTGATGTATCAGTCCGATGAGGTGCCGGGTTCGGCGTCACCGCTGGTCGACCCCTTCGTTTCCACTATTCCGGTGAACATCATTGATCGCACCTGGACGGTCCAGGTGACTTCGTTGCCAGCCTTTACGCACTCCCTCGACCTGCAGAAGGCCCAGGTCATCCTGATCAGTGGTGTGGTGATCAGCTTCCTGCTGTTTTCTTTTGTCCGGGCGCTGGTGTTCACCCGTTCCCGCGCGCTGGCTCTGGCCGAGGAACTGACGTCGGCACTGGTACGCTCGGAACAGAAGTTTTCAACCCTTGCCGACAATGCGAACGAGATGATTTTCATTGCCGACGGATCCGGACGGATTGAGTCGGCGAACCCGGCGGCGTCGGAAAGCTTACGGCTGACGGAAAAGCAGATGAGAGAGCTGTCGGTAGACCAGCTGTTTGTCGACAGTGAGCGTGAGCTGGTTCGTAACAGGTTGGAATTACTGCTGAAAACTGGATCGAACCACCGACGGGTGGAAAATATCCACTCGCAATGTGTGGATAACACCGGGCGGCGTTTCCCCGTTGAGTACTCCATGTCCCATTGGCAGGCAGATGGTGAAGACTTTATCGGGGTGATCCTGCGGGATGTGACCGCGCAGCGCCAGGCCGAAGAAAGCCTGCGTCAGGCCAGGGAAGCGGCGGAACAGGCCAACCGCGCGAAGAGCGATTTTGTTGCCAACATGAGCCATGAGATCCGCACCCCGATGAACGCGGTGCTGGGGATGACCCAGATTCTGGCGAAAACCCCCATGAGCAGCGATCAGCACCAGTATGTTGAGATGATCCAGACCGCAGGGCAAACGCTGCTTGAAATCATTAATGACATTCTTGATTTTTCGAAGATCGAAGCGGGACGCCTGGATATTGAGGCCGAACCCTTCGACCTGGACGAGCTGGTCAATAGTCTGGCGACCGTAATGACCATTGCGGCTGGCAACAAGTCGCTGCAGCCGGTGATCGGGGTATCCTCAGACGTTCCTCGTCGACTGGTGGGAGATGAGTTACGAATCCGCCAGATTTTGCTCAACCTGCTGTCCAATGCGATCAAGTTTACCGAACAGGGTGAAGTCGCCCTGCTGATCGAACTGGCGCATCAGGACGGGGATCAGGCAACCCTGCGCTGCAGTGTTCGTGATACCGGTATCGGGATGAATGAGGACCAGATACAGCGGTTGTTCCAGGCCTTTACCCAGGCGGATAGTTCAATGACCCGGCGTTTCGGGGGCACGGGGCTGGGACTGGCCATCTCCCGCCAGCTGGCGACGTTGATGTCAGGGGCGATTGAGGTTGTCAGTGAGGCTGGCAAAGGCAGCTGCTTTACCCTCACCGTGCCGTTGGCGGTACAGGATGTGACCGAGGGTGATGACGCGATCGACGCTTTGGCTGGGTTGCGGGTGTTGTTGCTGGATGGCAGTGAAACCGGTCGCGATTACCTGTCCCGCACCTTTGCGCAGACCGGTCTGCAGTTGGATGCTGTTGGTTCTGTTGAAGACGCGTTGGCGCTGATTGGTACAAAACATGCCCATGGCTTGCCCTACGACGTTGTAGTTACCGACCAGTTGCCCGACACACCGGAACGGGAGCAGGCATTGGCCAGTATGCGTGATGCTGCGGCCAATCCTGACCTGTTGGTCGTGGCGACGGTTTCGCCCCATGACTACGATCCCCAGGCCCGGCAAGGGCTGTCATCGCTGGTGTCGGCGGTGCTGGTCAAACCGGTCACACGGCAGCGGATGGTGGAAAAACTCTGTGAACTGCGCTCCGTAGGAACGGGCATAACCCGGACCAAGACTGAGCGGGAACGGCCGTTGCTGCGAACCTTGCAGGGCATCAGGTTGTTGCTGGTGGAAGACAATGACCTCAACCAGATTGTCGCTACCGAGTTCCTGGCGGGGGTGGGGGCGGAAGTCACCGTGGTTGGCAACGGCCAACTTGCGGTTGAGCGCCTGACAGCGGAGCCTGATGCCTATGACCTGGTGCTGATGGATATCCAGATGCCGGTGATGGATGGTTTGACCGCCACTCGCAAGATTCGCGAAGAACTGGGCCTGGAGCTGCCGATTGTGGCGATGACGGCGGGGGTTTTGGCCAGTGAGCGCGAAAGCTGCCAGGATGCCGGAATGTCGGACTTTGTGGCCAAGCCGGTGGTGTATGCGGAGCTGATCGAAACCGTTGCCCGGCACGTCGATGCGGTTGTGCCGGGTGACGCACGCCTGCCGGATGGCGGGACCGGCCAGGACACCCTATTGGCACCGCTCAGTCGTTTGCTGGCGGTCACGGGTAACGAATCCGGTGCCCGTGAAGCGGTATTGGCCATTGCCCGGAATGTGCTTAATCGTGGCCAGGTGCCTCTGGATCAGGCCTATCAGGACTGGCAGTCGGGTCAGCCCGACCAGGCGGCTGCCACCCTGCATTCGTTGCGAGGGCTGGTGGGAAGTCTGGGGGACACTCCGGTCACGGCCCTGTCCCAGCACCTGGAACAGGGCATTCTCAGAGGTGAACCTGACCTGGATGAGCTATGGCGCCAGATTCGTGAAGCCTACAGCCAGCTGTTGGCGGCACTGGATGAGTGGTTGTGGCAGAACAGCATGGACGGCCCTTCTGCTACAGAGGCTCCTTGAGGAGCGGGCGGACGGTCAGTCCAGGTAGTATTCCACGGTGGCGACAACCCGCACGGTCTTGATGGGTTGCTGGCCTTCACTGACACCCGGCGCCTGATCACGCGGCAGGATCTGGAAGACCCCCTGGTTGGCGCGGCGAATGCCGGCGAGGGTGGTGTCGGCATCCTGGGCAAACTGGCTGGCAGCTTCACGCGCCGCTGAGGTGGCCTCGGCAATCATCTCCGGCTTGATGCTGTTCAGGTCGCTGAACAGGTAAGTGGGGCCGCTGGGGCCGTAGTCAGCGGATAGAACGACGCCGGAGTCCACCAGCTCGCTGACACCCTGCGCCGCCTGCTGAATTTTGGTGATGTCACCGCTACGAACCATCAGGGTCTGGCTAACAATAAAGCGTTGGGCACCGCTCTGGTTCTGGTACGGGTTGGCGCGGGTATCCGTCACGTCCAGCCGCTGCAGTTCCACCGCCTCGCTGTCGATGGCTTGCAGCTGAAGAAAGGCCATGATGGCTTCGCGGCTGGCCCGTGCGCTTTCCTGAGCCTGTTGCAGGGTATCGCCGGTTGCGACGAAACGCAGCGGCCACAACGCCAGGTCAGCCTGCACTTCACGCTCGGCGACCCCTTTGACGGTGACAAAGCGGTCGCTGGTACGCAGGGACATCAATCCCTCCATGATCAGGGCGGAGGACAGCACGGTGGCGATGGCCAGAATCAGGGCCGGTAGGGTTTTCATGGAACATCCTTTTTTCGGGCTTAATGGCTTGTAACCGGCCAGTGAGGTCTCACAAACCGGTTCACGACTTCGACAACATTGCCGACGGGCTGCCCAGCGTCAAGTGACAGTTTGTGCAGGTTGGGGACCGTTCGCGAGGGACACAGGGGGTCACCATGTCAACCTTAATCATAGAGTGTGTCCGTGGGGACATCGCTAACCAGCCGGATATGGACGCCGTAGTAAACGCGGCCAATGCCCAGTTGCTACCGGGGGCCGGGGTTGCCGGCGCCATCCATCGGGCGGCCGGGCCAGAGCTGGCTGACGCGTGCCGGGCCCTGGCCCCCATCGCTACCGGAGAGGCGGTGATCTCGAGTGGGTTTGGCTTGCCCAACCGCTTCGTCATCCACTGCCTGGGCCCTATCTACGGGATTGATGAACCCTCCGCTGACCTGCTTGCCGATTGCTACCGCCATGCCCTCAAGCTGGCGGATGACCATGGCCTGGCATCCATTGCTTTTCCGGCGATCTCCACCGGAGTTTTCGGTTACCCGTTTACCGAAGCAGCGAGGGTCGCCATCGCCACGGTGATGTCTTTTGCCGATGGCGTTCCATGCCTGGAACGGGTGCGCTTTGTGCTGTTCAGTGAAGCCGATCAGGCCGAGTTCCAGCGGGTGCTGGATGAGGTGCGGAAGGCCGATGGAGGCGACGCGTGATTCAACCGAAAATCCTGCTGCTGACGTCGCTGGCGATGGTGGCATTTGCCGGGAACTCGCTGTTGTGCCGGGCGGCGCTGCGGGACACGGCTATTGATCCAGCCAGCTTTACCACGGTTCGGTTGGTCTCCGGGGCACTGATGCTGTGGCTTCTGGTGGCGGTGCGCCAATCCACGCCGTTTCCCCGGGGTGGATCCTGGTGGTCGGCGCTGGCGCTGTTTGTCTATGCCGCTGGTTTTTCATTTGCCTACGGTGGCCTGACTGCCGCGATGGGGGCGTTGCTGCTGTTCGGCGCGGTTCAGGTCACCATGATTGGGGTTGGCATCGTTCGTGGGGATCGCCCCGGGGGAACCCAGTGGCTGGGGCTGGTCGTGGCCTTTTCCGGGCTGGTGGGGCTGTTGCTGCCAGGCTTGTCGGCGCCGCCTCTGGCGAGTTCCGCGTTCATGATTCTGGCTGGCGTGGCCTGGGGGATCTACTCGCTGCGTGGCAAGGGGGCGGGGGAACCAACGCTGGCAACGGCCGGTAACTTTTTGCGTTCGGTACCGATGGCCTTGCTGCTGATACCCGTAATGACGTCGTCCATCGAGCTGGACCAGGACGGGCTGCTGCTGGCTGTCGCCTCTGGAGCCCTCGCATCCGGATTGGGGTATGCGGTCTGGTATACCGTGGTGCCCCAGCTGCGGTCGGCGTCGGCGGCAACGATTCAGCTGAGTGTACCGGTGATTGCTGCCGTAGGGGGGGTGCTCCTGCTTGGAGAGCCGCTGACCGTCAGGCTGGTCGTGGCTGGCGCGGCGGTCCTTGGGGGCATTGCTCTGGTGATCCTGAGTCGGAAGGGCTGAGTAGCCGAAAAAAGCCCGGCGTGATGTCGATCAGGCCGGGCCAGAGGGGCGAATCAGGCGCCAAACAGGGCTGATCGCAGGGGGGCCATGAAGCGCCCGCCGCGGCTGGATTCGCGCTTGCTCTTGCGGCCGTCGAACTCAATGTAACCGTCTTCGATCGGATCGAATCGCAGGGTTTTGACGTCCTCCAGGTAATTCTGTGAGGACTTCCAGGGGCCGTGGCTGCCTTGACGGGGAAGGCGGTCGGCGGCGCGCTTGATGTAACCAGCTTCGAGCGAACCGAGGATGGTGTCTTCGGTACGGCTGTTCTCGACGTCCCTGGTTACGCACACCGTGTGGTTGTTGCGATCCATGTGGTTGAGCAGACGGCAGACATACTCGCTGGCGATGTCGGCTTTCAGGGTCCAGGAGATATTGGTGTAGCCGACGATCATGGCGGCGTTAGGCAAGCCTTCCACCAACACATTCTTGTACAGCATGGTGTCGCTAACCTTGAGCGGTTGCTGGTCGATCTTGACCTCCATGCCGCCCATGATCTGCACGTCCAGCCCTGTGGCCGTAATGATAATGTCAGCTTCCAGCTCCTGGCCGGACTTCAGCAGGATGCCCTTATCGGTAAAGCGTTCAATGTGGTCGGTAGCCATGGACGCCTTGCCCGCCTTGATGGCCTTGAACAGGTCGCCATCAGCCACCACACACAGGCGCTGATCCCAGGGATTGTAGTCGGGCGAGAAATGGCGCATGTCGGCTTTGCCATTCAGCTGGCTGCGGATGATACCCAACAGCAGACGGCGGACGGCTTTCGGGTTCTTGCGGGCGCGCTCGAAAATGGTTCTTGCCAGGGTGATGTTGCGTGCGCGGGTCAGGCGGTAGGCCAGCTTGTCCGGCAGAATCTTCTGCATGGTGACCGAGACCGGGTCGATGGACGGCAGCGGCATCAGGTACGTTGGCGAACGCTGCAACATGGTCACGTGCTCAGCCTTGTCGGTCATGGTCGGAACCAGCGTGATGGCGGTTGCGCCGGAGCCGATCACGACGACTTTCTTGCCACTGTAATCCAGGTTTTCCGGCCAGTGCTGGGGGTGAATGACCTGGCCCTTGAAGTCGGCTTCGCCCGGGAAATCCGGTTTGTAGCCAGCATCGTAGTTGTAATAACCGGTACAGCCGACCAGGAAGTTGGCGGTGTAGCTTTCTTTCTCCCCGGTGTGTTCACACTCGACGTCCACCGTCCAGCATTTATCGGTGCTGGACCAGTTGGTGTTGGTCACCTTGCGGCCAAACCGGATATTGTCGGTAACCCCGTACGACTCTGCTGTCTCGATCACGTACTTTTTGATGGAAGGGCCATCGGCCAGCACCTTGCCACCCGTCCAGGGGCGGAAATTGTAGCCAAAGGTGTACATGTCGGAATCTGAACGAATGCCGGGGTAGCGGAACAGGTCCCAGGTGCCGCCAATGGCGTCCCGACGTTCCAGAATAGCGTACCGCTTGTTGGGGCACTCTCGGGTCAGGTGGCAGGCCATGCCGATACCGGAGATACCGGCACCTACGATGAGGACGTCGAAGTGTTGTTGGCTCATGAGGTTAACCTCTTGTTCTTTGTGTCAGCTTAGCACCCCGAAACATCAGGGGGCATCGAGCGTCGGTGGACGCCAGTGTCGTCTATGAAAGCTACGTTACGGCTCGGTCAACGGGGGGGAATTGGCCGTCAGGCGGTCATCGGCTGTAAGTGCGGCCAAGGTGATGAGCAAGGGCTGGCGGTTGTGGCACCTGAGCCCATGACAGCCGCGGCCTGGCTGCCATTGGGGGGCTATTGTGGCAAAACGGGGTTGGTCGTTGGCTGCCAACAGGTTGTCCCATTGGGACTGATGGTTTTTGGTGCGGTTTAGCGGGCTGGTGTGCAATCGACCGCTGGTGCGCCGGCAAACTGCTGCTGAAAGTGCTGTATTTGCCGCTCCGGGTCTTTGAAGGGGACCGGTAGTGGCCGCAACAGATAAAGCACATCCCCTTTGTGGCGATGCGTTTCGATGTCAGGGAACTCACCGTCACTGTTGGTATGTACCGGCGACAGGACGGCAATCGAGAGTTCCGGCGCTCGATGCTGCAAGGCCTCTATGGTGCCCAGGTGGCTTTCGCTGTGAAAGGTGCCGGTCAGGTGGATGATCTGGGCACCGGGGTGTTGCTGATGGGCGAGCAGGATGCGGCTGGCCATGGTGTTATCCCGCAACAGCTGGGCCTGATAGCTGTTCATCAGGCGGCCCTGGTCGCCGGCGCCATGGCGGCCTTCTCCCATGGCGGAGAGGAATTTGTCCCGATAGGCATCGGAGCCCACAAACGGTTGCTCCGGTAAGGTGTCACGAACCTCGGCCGGCAGGCTGTCCAGGTAACCGGGTCCCAGGCGGCCAACGCAGCGCACCACATTCGCCGGCGCGTTGGCGGCAACCACGGGCAGACCGTTGGCAATGGCAAACTCAACCAAAGGACGATAGGACGCCCGGTAATTGTCCCAGGCAGCCGCGTCTTCCATCATCTCGCGTTCGCCGGTTTCACCCTGCAGGTACAGATCCAGTGCAGGCTGGCGATCAATGGCAAACTGCTCCAAGGTCAGAACCTGGTTGGGGCGGGCCTGGTAGAGCGCCTGCTGGACTTGCGATTGAAGCAGGTGAGCAGCTGGGTGACCGTGGTACTCGCCAATAACAACCACATCCGCGGAGGCCAGTTGTGGCGTAAGCGCTGGCAAGGTCTGAGCGGCCGCCGTGGCGGCGTCGATGAGGCGGGTGTCGTAGAGGGTTTGCAGAGGTGGGTTAGTGGCGACATCGGTGGCATTGAGGGTTGTGCATCCGGCCTCAGCCAGCAGCGCCACCACCATCAGGCATTGGCTGAGTTGTCTCATCAGATTCTCCAAGTGACCAGGCAGACGCTCCCAAGGTTACGCTAAGTAACTGAAAAGCTGAACTAGTTGTGCCACGCTCTGCCTCCCGTCAACAGGTGTTCATGGAGAACACTGCGGGTCCATTGTTTTTTGAGAAGGTCTTCGAATTTTGAGCAAACGTAATCGTATGGCGACCCGGTCGCTCTGGCACCCGGCGTTCTGGCCGTCCTGGGGCGTGGTCTTTGTGCTGTACCTGCTGTCCTGGCTTCCCCTTTCAGTGAAGCACTCATTGGCGACGCGCCTGGGCAAATTGCTCCACCGCAAACTGAAGTCCCGGACCCGGGCCGTGTCGGCGAATCTGGCGGCCTGCTTTCCGGACATGCCGGAAGACGAACGCCAGCAACTGGTGGAAGATGCGTTTGTATCCTGCGCCATGGGGGTTTTTGAAAGCATCCACAGCTGGTGGCGGGACACTCGCCAATGGCAGCTTGATGCTGAGGTCGTTGGTGTTGAGCACCTGCAGGACGCCATTGCCCGCAACCGGGGGGTGCTGTTGATCGGTGGTCATTACAGCATCCTTGACCTGGCCCTGCCGTTGGTCGGGTACAACCTGACAAAACCGGGCTATATGTACCGGCCCAACAATAACCCGGTCATTGACCGCATGATCGAAAAGGGGCGTCGCCGTTACTTCGGAATTCAACCGTTCAACAAGCGTCAGTTAAAAGACATGATCGGGTTCCTGCAAGAGGGTGGGCAGGTCTGGTATGGCTGCGACCAGGATTTCGGCGGTAAAACCGAGTTGTTCGTGCCGTTCTTCGGTGTTGAGACCGGCTGCATCAGCACGCCAACTTACGTTGCCCGGGAGTCTGGTGCATCGGTGATCTGTGTCAGTCATCTGAGAACGCCGGAAGGCAACTACCGGATTGAATTTTCTCCGATTCAGGAAACGTTCGGGCAGGACCCTGAACAGGATGCCCGGATCTGGAATGGCTTTATTGAACAGGCCATTCGCCAATACCCGGATCAGTACCTGTGGCTGCACAAGCGCTTCAAAACCCGCCCTGAGGGCGCGGCCCCCATCTATTCATAGGTGCTTTTCTTAGGCACCTCTCATAGGCACGGCTCCCACATCACAGCGCCAGGTCGATGCCGCCAGGGTAATTCTGGCAGGCATTCGGCTATGGCCGTGATACGTCTAGTCGGATAATCTGCCGGGTCAGACCAGCGCGGCCATACTCTCAGGATTGGCCCCCATGAGTTGACGACAGATCCGGGTTTGGAGACCTGACCTATGTTGCCTTTGCGTTTCATTGACCGCCTCAAGTTCTTTGTTGAACGACAGTTCGTGAAGGGCGCCGCATTCCAGTTGGTGATTGTTGCTCTGGTTATTGGCCTGATATCGGTCGTCGGCGGTTTGCTGGTAGCGCCGGTTGAGGGGGCTTTCGATAGTCTGGGCTCTGCGATCTGGTGGGCCTTCCTGAGGCTGACCGATCCGGGCTATCTGGGGGACGACGCCGGTAACTGGCAACGCTTTGTTTCAACACTGCTCACGCTGCTGGGGTACGTGGTGTTCCTGGGCGCGCTGGTGGCCATCCTCACCCGCTGGTTGATTACCTTGATGAACAACCTGGAACGGGGCCTGACGCCGGTGTCACTGCGCAATCATGTGGTGGTACTGGGCTGGACGCCGTTGACCCTGCCCCTGGTGGCTGAGTTGTTGCAGGCATCGCCGCGGGTACGGCGGTTCCTGGAGCTGAACGACGCTCGTCGCCTGCGCTTGGTGGTGTTGTCTGAAGACGTGTCGGCGCACCAGGCCCTGGCGTTAAGAAATGAGCCGGACATTGGCAGCAAGGGGCGCCATGTCATTCTGCGGTCGGGTCTGGCGATCCAGCCGGAAGCCCTTGAACGGGTAGCGTGTCTGGCGGCGGCCGCGGTGATCATTCCGGGTGCACGCCAGGATGCGGACAGCCTGGTGACATCCGACGTGGAAACGGTAAAGGCGCTGCTGTCGATTGCTGCTCAGGCACGGCAAACGAATCAGCCGCTGCCCTTTGTGGTGGCGGAACTGCATGACCCCCGCAAACGCCGGGTGATCGAAAAGGCCTACCCTGGTGCAGTAGAAGTGGTTGCGGGGGACGCCACCATCAGCCGGCTGATGGTCAAGTCGGTGATGCACCCGGGGCTGTCGGAGGTGTACACCGAGCTATTGACGGCGAGTGAGGGTAATCAGCTCTACCTGCGCAGTGGCGAGACCGCAGCCGGTATGACCCTGGGGGCATTGGCTAATCAGCGCCCCAAAGCCTTGCTGCTAGGGCTGATGCGAAAGAACGGTGCCGACTGGCGGATTGAGTTGCTCGCACCGACCGACACGGTGATTGAAGCCAGTGACCGGGTGGTCATGCTGGCGGGGCGGTATGAGGATACCGACCCTTCTCCCAGAGGGGAGACGGTAACCGCATTGCCGAGGCAGACGAGCCCACAGCTCAGTCCAGTTACCGCCAAACAAAAACGTATCCTGATCCTGGGCTGGAGCCGGAAGGTGCCGGTCATTCTGGAGGAGTTCAACCGCTATGGCCCCTGTCGGTTCCTGATCGACGTGGTGTCGGTGGTGCCGCTGGCCCGGCGGGCCAGTGCCCTGAGTGGGATCGCGGATAGCCTGGAGTGGCTGGAGGTGCGTCAGCTGGAAGCAGATTACCTGGTGGAGGGGACCCTTCGGAGGTTGAACCCGGCTGAGTATGACTCGGTGATCCTGATGAGTAACGACCGTCTTGCGACGGAAGAAGAAGCGGATGCCCGCGCCATGATGGGACATCTGCTGCTGGAAGACCTGCTGGCAGGTCAGCCCCGGCGTCCCCAGGTGATACAGGAACTGAGCGACCCGGATAATGAGGCTCTGCTCGGGGTCGGCCAGAGCGAAATCCTGATCAGCCCGATGATACTCAGCCACCTGCTGGCCCAGGTTGCCTTGAGGCGGGAACTGAGGCGGCTGATGGATGAGCTGCTGGGACACGGCGGCATGGAGTTTCAGTTGCGCATCCCGGAAGCCTATGGCCTGCCAGACAGCGCTGGGTTCCGGGCTTGTGAAGCCGCCGCGGCCGAGCGTGGAGAAATGCTGGTGGGGCTCTACCGTGGCCAGCCACAGGCGGACGGCCGTCAGTTGCAGCTGAACCCGCTGGCCAAGGATTCGCTCCAGCTGCAGGTGGGCGACCGACTGGTAGTCCTGGCGAGAGGGGGCTAAACCGGCCCCGGTAGCGGCACGGTACTGTGGAATGAGCCGTGTGACGTGGGGGCTTGCAGCGGGTTTGTGGTGTGCATATATAGGGTATTCATAAGAAAAATGCTGGGAATAGATAATATAAATTTCAATTATAAGTTTGTAGCCACTAAAGTAACGCCCAACGTCAGCAGCCTGATTGTTTTTTGAACGGGCAGGCTGAACGTCCGATTCGGTATCCACAACACTTCGGATGCCCAACGCAGTACCTCAAACCTTTTTAAGACAGGACTGAGATCATGCCATACGCAAGCGACGTTGATGCACTCGCATCATTGATCAAGCAAAACCCGACCTGGGCTGCCATTAACCCGAAGCACGCGGCTCGTATGCGCGCTCAGAACCAGTTCAAAACTGGTCTGGACATCGCTAAGTACACCGCCAAGATCATGCGCGAAGACATGGCTGCCTACGACGCCGATACTTCTCAGTACACTCAGTCTCTGGGTTGCTGGCACGGCTTCATCGGTCAGCAGAAGCTGATCTCTATCAAGAAGCACTTCGGTAGCACCAAGCGTCGTTACCTGTACCTGTCTGGCTGGATGGTTGCTGCTCTGCGTTCCCAGTTCGGTCCGCTGCCTGATCAGTCCATGCACGAGAAGACTTCTGTTTCCAGCCTGATCGGCGAACTGTACACCTTCCTGCGTCAGGCTGACGCGTGGGAACTGAACCACCTGTTCCGTGACCTGGAAGCTGCCGAAAACGCCGGTGACGCTGCCAAGGCCAAGGAAATCGAAGCTGCCATCGACGGCCACGAAACTCACATCGTGCCGATCATTGCTGACATCGACGCTGGTTTCGGTAACGCCGAAGCGACCTACCTGCTGGCCAAGCAGATGATCGAAGCGGGTGCTTGCTGTATTCAGATCGAAAACCAAGTTTCCGACGAGAAGCAGTGTGGCCACCAGGACGGTAAAGTAACTGTTCCTCACGCTGACTTCCTGGCCAAGATCAACGCCGTACGTCTGGCGTTCCTGGAACTGGGTGTTGACGACGGTGTTATCGTTGCCCGTACTGACTCCCTGGGTGCTGGCCTGACCAAGCAGATCGCCGTGACCAACGAGCCGGGCGACCTGGGCGACCAGTACAACAGCTTCATCGACGGTGACGTCATTGAAAGCGCTGACGACATCGCTAACGGTGACGTTGTTATCAAGCAGAACGGCAAGCTGGTTCGTCCGAAGCGTCTGGCTTCTGGCCTGTTCCAGTTCAAAGCCGGCTCTGGTGAAGACCGTGTTGTTATGGACTGTATCGCCAGCCTGCAGAACGGTGCTGACCTGCTGTGGATCGAGACTGAGAAGCCTCACGTTGGCCAGATCGCTAACATGGTTAACCGCATCCGCGAAGTTGTTCCTAGCGCCAAGCTGGTTTACAACAACAGCCCGTCCTTCAACTGGACTCTGAACTTCCGTCAGCAGGTATTCGATGCCTGGGCTGCTGAAGGCAAGGACGTATCTGCTTACGACCGCGACCGTCTGATGAGCGCTGACTACGACGCGACCGATCTGGCTGAAGAAGCCGACCGTCGTACTGCCAGCTTCCAGCGCGACGCTGCTCGCGAAGCAGGTATCTTCCACCACCTGATCACTCTGCCGACTTACCACACTGCGGCCCTGTCTACTGACAACCTGGCCAAAGGTTACTTCGGCGACGAAGGCATGCTGGCCTACGTTGCTGGTGTACAGCGTAAGGAAATCCGTCAGGGTATCGCCACTGTTAAGCACCAGGACATGGCTGGTTCTAACATCGGTGACGACCACAAAGAATTCTTCGCTGGCGACGCCGCGCTGAAGGCTGGTGGTAAGGACAACACCATGGGTCAGTTCGAGAACATCTAATCTCGACCGACACACAGTGTTGACGAAAAAGGCGACCTTCGGGTCGCCTTTTTTCGTTTACGATTTTGCCGCCGCCAGCCTCTCCCGGGTGGCCAGGCGTCCCTCCCGCCGGACTTCGGCATCCTGGTATCGCTGCTGTTGCTGCTCGGTTTCCGGCACCACTGGGCTCACCTCCACCGGTCGACGCTCGTCGTCCAGGGCCACAAAGGTGAAAAACGCCGACAGGATGTGGCGAGTTTCCCCGGTGTAACTGTTCTCCGCCAGTACCTTGGCGCCAATTTCCATGGACGACCCCCAGGCCCGGTTCAGCGACAGGTTGAACAGCAGGGTGTCACCCCCTTTGGCAGGCGCGCGAAAGTGGATCGAATCTACGGCAGCGGTGACACAGACCTGGCCAGAATGACGTTCGGCAACCACCAGCGCCAGGCGATCACACTTGGCCATGATCAGGCCACCGAAGACGGTTTCGTGGGAATTCAGGTCGTTGGGAAACACCTTGTAGACGTGATTATCGATCGCCGATGCAGCGACTGGCTTGGCCGTTTTTGACTCATTCATTGTTGTTCCTCGCAGGCTGGCAGGGCATCAAGGCTACCAGTAGCTGCCGCTGCTGTCTTGCAGGTGTCAGTTTGAAAGACGGAATGGATTTCGTTAGCACCCTGAATTATTGGGGGTTTTTGTTGTAGTGGTGGGTTGTTGTTGCAGAGGTGAGACAGGTTTTCGGGGATGGCCGGTGAGATGCTTCGAAAGTGGATCGTTTTTTTGCTTTCCTTTCAAATGGTTGCAGCTGGTTCTTTGGGTTTGGCATGGAAATCGCTCTACCCGTATGTGAGGACCCATTCCGGTCGCCAGAGCAAACAATTGAGGGTGTCGGGAGGGTGTTCGTAAGACGACAACCACAAACATTGTCAAAGAAGGAACGAAGACCATGAAAACTCAAAAAAGCTTGCTAGCGCTGGCAATCGCGATGAGCCTGGGTATGT
Organism: Marinobacter zhejiangensis; assembly: GCF_900114775.1. Taxonomy (GTDB): domain Bacteria; phylum Pseudomonadota; class Gammaproteobacteria; order Pseudomonadales; family Oleiphilaceae; genus Marinobacter; species Marinobacter zhejiangensis. The sequence continues at coordinate 158,099 of NZ_FOUE01000001.1, read as the reverse complement.
CCGGGGCCGTCTTGGCGGACCAGGGCGGCGATGGCAGTCCCAACACCAATGCCGATGATGACGCTGTGGCAGTCAATGATTCGTTCAAGATCGCCGACAGTGGCAATACCGACAATACCGACAACTCGGACAACAGTGCCAATGCGAACGACTCGTTCAAAGTCGCAGACAGTGGCAATGACAATTCCGACAACTCGGATAACTCGGACAACAGTGCCAATGCGAACGACTCGTTCAAAGTCTCAGACAGTGGCAATGACAACTCCGACAACTCGGATAACTCTGATAACAGCACTGATGTGAACGACTCGTTCAAGGTAGCTGACAGTGGCAATGACACCGACAACTCGGATAACTCGGACAACTCCGACAACAGCACCAATGTGAACGACTCGTTCAAGGTGGCTGACAGTGGCAATGACACTGATAACTCGGACAACTCTGATAATTCGGACAATTCGGACAATTCCGATAATTCAGACAATTCCGACAACAGCACCAATGTGAACGACTCGTTCAAGATCGCCGATAGTGGCAACACCGACAACACCAACAACTCCGATAACTCCGACCACAGCGTTGTGGAACTGGACCTGAGCGTCTACCTCAACAGTGCTGAACTGGATGGCAGTGTGTCTGGTGTCAGCACTACCTATGGCAGTGCCGATGATGACGGGTCCTATACCTGGCAGAGCAACCATAACGAGATTTCCGGTGGCTCAGCGAACTTCACCGGCGTCGGAATCGTGTCCCAGACTGCCGGGAACGGCAACCTGACTCAGGGCAGCATCAATGTGATGTCTAATCTGAGCACCGGCGGGAACTGATGGGTGGAGCCCGGTCGTGCCAGTGTGGCGCGGCCGGCATCCCCAGGAGGGGTTCCATGGGTAAGTTCATCAGACGATGTTCGTGGGCTGTGGGCATGATGGTGTTGCTGCTGACCGCTGTTGCCCGGGGGGACGAGGCCGGAACACTGGAGATTGTTCCCCTGTCGACGTCGCAGCTGGAGGCGTCCAGTGGGCGTCAGGGCATTCCGCTGCAGTGGCAGATCAACCAGGCAGAGCAGAATGCGGGGCTGAGTGACAACGTGCTGTCAGGCTCGGTCGTCACCGGCGACAACATGATCTCGGACCAGGCCTTCCAGAACATGAGCGGGATTGCCACGGTGATCCAGAACACCGGAAACCAGGTGGTGATCCAGGACAGTACCCAGATCAACATTTTGATCAACCATTGAGGAGGTGGACCATGGGCAGGGTATTCACGGCGGTTTTGTTGGCCGTAGTTGTTCTGGCCGGGTCCACGTCCCACGCTGGGTCGGTTTCGATTCCGGGGCTTGGTGGCGACCTGCAGGTCAACCTGACCAGCTTCCAGGAGCGACGTTTCAGCGCCATTATCCGCCAACAATATGACTACAGTTGTGGCTCCGCGGCTTTGGCCTCGTTGCTGTCCTACCATTACGAGCACCCCGTTACCGAAGCGGAAGTTTTTAGTCGCATGCTGAGCCTGGCTGACCCGGCAAAGGTTCAACAGGAAGGTTTCTCCATGCTCGATATGAAACGCTACCTGGCCAGTGAAGGTTATCTGGCGGATGGTTTCCGGATGGACCTGGACGGTTTGCGGGAGCGGGTGGCGATACCGGTGGTTGTGTTGTTAACCCGGGACAGCTTCCGCCACTTCGTGATCATCAAGGGCATCAGTGCCAATGAGGTTCTGGTTGGTGACCCGGCGAAAGGCATGGCGATTTATGACCGGCAGACATTTCTTGAGAGTTGGGATGGCATTGCTTTTGTTATTCGCAACCATCTGGAGACAGGGCGGGCATCGTTCCGTCCGCGGGATCAGTGGCCGTCCATTGCCCGGGCGCCCATTGGTCGAGATTCGGCGAGTGGACGCATGCCGGTAGGCCACGAAATGGCCCGTTGGCCGGCGTACCTCGAATGGTGAAGATTATGGATATTCGACACTTTGATTTCATGCCAGCGGTAACGCGCGGCGTGTTGCTGGGAGCAGTTTTGGTGCTGTCGCCACCGGTGCATTCCGACTCGGTCGCCTGGCCTGACATGCTATCGGATCAGGAACTGGCCCAGTTGCGCGGTGGTTTTATGCTTGGCGACCTGGAAATTTTCATCGGTCTGGAGCAAGTGGTGGCCATTAACGGTGAGAACCTGGTACTCACACGCCTGACCATTCCCGACCTGAATCAGCAGTTCGATCCGGGGGAGCTGGCCGATGTGTTGGAAACCTCGTTGACCGTACCGGAAAGCTCACTGCCTGCCGGGCTGGTCATTGCGACCGATGTGATCGACAACGGCGGTATCCTGACCCGAGTACAGAATTCGTTGGATGAAACCGTCATCCAGACCCTTCGTCAGCTCAACATTGAATTCAACAACCTCAATGCGGCCCGTTTCCGTCCTGGCAACCAGGACGCGACTTACCTGCAGATGCTGCACCCTCGTTGACCAGGGGGCCTTGCTGACCAGGACGATGTGAAATCACCTCCGGCTGTGAAGCCGGGGGTGGATTTTTCTGGAAGGGGGGCTCAGAACGTCAGCGGAAACTTCACTGAGATTTCACTGTTAGGCGCCTGCTCGGTGACCCCGATACTGACGGTCAGGTTCATACTGGTGCTTCGGGAAAACTGTTGCGACAGCCCGAAGGACAAGGAGCCAATCTGGATCCGGTCGAACTGGGTGTCGGTGAGGTTGTCACCGGTTTCCAGGCTGGTTTTGGGGATCACTGAGTGGTCGTAGCCAAGGCTGAACGACGTGCGTTCGTTGAAAGCAAAGCCCATCCCGAAGCCGAACCGGGTGACGTTGCCGGGATTGATGGTGCCCCCGTTTTCCGGGCCTTTATCGTCCTTGAGGGTATAGCCGTAGCTGACGTTGCCAAACAGCACCGCCGGGTCCGAAGGGTAGATAAACGACAGTCCGGGCTCGAACGACCAAAAACCGGAACCGGTCGGACGTTCGGCAAGGACAATACCCACAACGTTGCCCTGATCGTCCAGCAGTTCCCTCCGGTCGACTTCGTAGGGGTTCTCGCCGGTGGGGGCCCTGACCAGAAAATTGCCGATCACGTAGGGCCAGCCAGCGAGACCGTCGTTGAACTGGTAGCGCAGGTTCCACTCGACATCACCGAGCCCCTCGCCATCGGATTCCCGCAAATTGTCCAAGGGGGTCCCCTGAAACGCCTGACGTTCGCGGTGATCCTCCTGAATGCTCAGGTAGGGAATGCGTAGGCCGGTTTCGAGCCGGCTGCTGATACCGTATTTGAGTGACAGGGCGGCGATAAAAATGTCCCTCTGCACTTCCGTAATGTTGATCAGGCCCACCACCAGGGCCGGGATGACGGTATAGCCTTCAATGGCAACGACCGTGGAGTTACTGTAGGCATGGGAAAATGCCGGTTCCACCGTCAGCTTCCCCGGTCGCGTGACAATCCCCCGATCCGTGGTGATGGAGGCAATCTCGCTGGCCTTGTCTGGCTGGTACTGCTCCGATTCCGGCGCACCGTAGTCGTCGTAGTCATCGGCGAAAACCGGGTAACCGAAAATACAGGCCAGTAACGTCAGGCCTAGCCGGTGCTTTGTCCATCTCATGAGAATTCGTCTCCCCGTTTGCTGCCCTGCTGGGAGGCATGGGCAATTGCGCCTTTGTGCTTTTCCATCAGCCGATACAGCGACACCCGGGAAATGTCGAGCAGGCGCGCCGCCGCCGAGACGTTGTTGTGGGTCATGGCCAGGCTGCAGCGGACCGCCTGACGCTCGGCCTGAGCCCGGAAATGATCGAGGCTGAGGGTTTCGGGATGGGTGTCTGTATCGGCGGGAAAACCCAGGTCCTGGGGTGACAGCTGTTGGCTGTCGCTCAGCAGAATGGCCTGGCGCAGCCGGTTGTCCAGTTCCCGGATATTGCCTGGCCAGTCATGGGCCATCAGTGCCCGCATGGCGGTTTCGCTGAGGCGCCAGTGAAGCTTGTTGCCCTGGCTGGCGGCGGTGGCAAAAAACAAATCGACCAGCTCCGGCAGGTCCTCCAGGTGTTCCTGCAATTCCGGTAGCTGAACCGACAGCCCGCCCAGGCGGTAGAACACATCCTTGCGGAACTGCTGGCTCTGGACCAGTTCGTCCAGGGGGTGGGCACTGGTGGCAATAACCCGGGTCTGTATGCTCCGGGGGTTCTTGCCGCCAATCCGGTCGATGAGACCGTCCTGGAGAAAGCGCAGCAGGGCAGACTGCTGGTCGGGCAGCAGCTCGTTGATCCCCATCAGCAGCAGGCTACCCCCATGGGCGGCCTCCAGGCGGCCAACCCGTGACTCCGAGGCGCTGGTAAAGGAGCCTTTCTCGTAGCCGAACAGCTCGCTCTGGGTCAGGGACGGGGGAAGGGCGGCGCAGTTCACTGAGATAAAGGGCCCTTGGCTAACCGGGGAGTGGTCGTGGATATAACGTGCAGCGGTCTCTTTTCCGGTGCCGCTGGCGCCGTAGATCAAGACTGGCTCCAACGTGCCAGCAAACCGTTGCAGCATTGAGCGGGTGTGACGTATGACGTCTGAGTTGCCAGCGAGGGCGTGGCGTTGCAGCGAGGCTCGTTCTCCAGACACCAGTTGAGCCCTCAGGCGGGCCATGCCCCACAGGTGCCCGAGTACGGTGTTCAGGCGTGTGGAGTCGAGTGGCATGGTGTGGTAATCGGCACAATGGGTCCCGATCACGTTGCTCAGGATTTGGTCCTCCAGGGGCGCGGTGGTGGTCAGCCCAACCCAGGTGGTTGGGCTTAGGGTGTTTAACCAGTCTTCCAGCAATGGGACATCGTCCGTGACGCAGTGCTGCAGATCGAGGACGCCAACCCGGGCGCCATTGCCGTTGGCAATCTCGTGGGGGGGCTGGTGGAGGTTGATCTGGTGGATGTCCCAGTGGTTGGAAAGCAACAGACTCGTGATCGCAGGATCAGGCGAGGGTGAAAGCCAAAGCAGCGTTCTTCTGTGCTCCATGTCATTTCTCCAGTCGATATTGGTTATCGGGCTGGACTGCGACTCAGCGATACCGGGGGTACAGGCGCAGGAATTGCGGCTGAACAGATATTCGGATATTAAGGCAGGATGTGTGCCATGAAAAAATCCTGGCAGGAAAACAAGACGGTTGCGCACCCTAATCGGGTAACACCGCCAGTGAACCTGTAAAAAACACTGACGGCCGCAAGGGAGAATGGCTGAAAAGCGACCCGCGCTCAGCGGGGTTGGTGATTGTGGGTCATGTAGTCGTCGATGTGGCTGGCGAGGGCAACGCCGGTTTCGTTCATGGTGAGGTAGGCCTCGTTGGCGCCGGCTTCCTTGATGAGTTCAGCCTCATCAGCAAACATGGTATGGGCGATGATGTAGCCATCAAACCCCTTGTGGCGAAGCTGACGGGCGGCGATCACCTTGCCTTCAATGTCACTCATGGCCAGTACCACGGCTTTGAGGTTGGGCATTTTTACGTCGGCCCAGAAGGTGGTGTCTTCCCCGTCGGCGAACACCACATTTCTTCCGGCCTTAAGGTGCATATGGGCTTTGGCCGGGTCGGAGTCCAGTCCCATGATGTTTGGCTCCGCCTCGGCAAGCCGGTCGTAGGCCGCTGAGCCGGTGCGCCCCATGCCCATCACCAGGATACGGGTGTCGCCAAGGGAAATGGGTTGCTCATCCGGGTGTCGGCGGTGGCCTTCAAAGGGGGTCAGGCGTTGGGAGTAGCGCTCGTAGAGGGAGTGAGAGATCCGGTTAATCGGGGCGGAAATGACAAACGACAGCGACAGCGCGATGGCCAGCGGGATCAGCCACTCCGGCAGGGCGACACTGGCCACGATCAGGCCAAATTCGCTGTAGTTGCTCAGGGACAGGGACGTCAGGAAGCTGCTGCGTGCCCGTAACCGGAATGCCAGCAACAGGAAAAAGAACAGCACACCTTTGAGGGGGAGTGCCAGCGCCGCCACCAGGGCGAACATCAGGGCATCGTGATCAGGTAGGCCGCCGATCCCGATTTGCAGGAAGAAGGCGACAAGGAAGACTTCCTTGACGCTCCAGAGAGAGCGTGACAGTTCGATCGCCCGCGGGTGGTTGGCGAGCATCGCGCCAAAGATCAGCGCACCCAGCTCCGAGCTCAGTCCCACTGCATCAAAGCCAATGCCACCGAGGACCAGGGCCAGCAGCAGGCCAAGCAGTACCAGCAGCTCATCGTGCCCGCTAGCATCAAGCAAACGGTATAGGGCCGGGCGCAGCAGGGGCAGGGCAAACACCAGCAGTGACCAAGGCGAAGGGGATTCGCCCGAGGTAACGCTCATGACCACCAGGGCAATCAGGTCCTGGACGATCAGGATGCCAATGGCTACCCGGCCGTGAAAAGCCCGCAGCTCCCGCTTGCCTTCAAGAACCTTGGCGGCCAGTACGGTGCTGGAGAACGACAGGGCGATGGCCAGCAGCACCGCGTGCTGGAAGTCCATGCCCAGCACGAGGTACGCCGCCGGGGTGAAAATGGCGGTGGTGATCGTGAAATGCAACAGCCCGCCGCCAATCACCTCGGCACTGAGGATCGATCGCAACTTCAGTTTCAGCCCCACCGTAAACAGCAGCAACAGCACCCCCAGATGGGCCACGTGGTCGAGAAATTCGGTGTTCTCAACCGCCAGTGGGGTGACGGTGGCGAGTCCACTTAAGGCAAAGCCGGCCGCCAGATAACCCACCAGCGGGGGCAATCCGACGGACTTCACCAGCAAGCCCAGGGTGAATGCGAAAGTAATCCACAGTGCTTCAGACATTCAGTTGTCGCCAATAAAAGACTGGACCAGGGTGGCCGAGCGCTCAGGCACCTCAATCATCGGGGCGTGGCCAATGCCTTCGAGAACGAGGGCCTCGGACACCGGTATCTGCTGTTCAAAAAACTCCGCATTGCGGAAATTGATCACCCGGTCCTGGTCACCCCAGATAATCAGCACTGGCGCGGAGATGGTAGCCAGTGCGTCGAGGAAGGATGCTTCGCTACCGGAGTCCCGCAGGGCCTGGAAAATCTTTTCATTGACGGCACGGTTGGCAATGGCCCGCTCCTCCATCACCTCGTAAATTGGCCAGGGCGCAAAGGGTTTTTCCTCCAAGGCGAAGTCCACCAGCCGCTCCATATCGCCCGGCTGACTGACAATCAGCGGGTTGGAGCCGTCCCTGACCAGAGAGACCAGCTCGCTTTCATAGTGAAAGACACCGGCCGGATTGAACAGTACCGCATTCTTCACCTGATCCGGATAGCGGGCCGAGTAGAGTACGGTAATTGCGCCACCCATGGAGTTACCAATAAGGTTCACCTGGTCGAGCTCCAGCGCTGAGAGAATGCGATTGAGGTATTCGACCTGGTTTTGCAGGCGGTAGTCGCGGTCCAATTCTTTGCTGCTGTCGCCATGCCCGGGAAGGTCGATGGCATACACCTGGTAGTGTTCGGTCAGTTCGCCGGCCATGCGCACCCAGTTGTCTTTGTTGGCGGCGAAGCCGTGGATCATCACCAGGACCTGGCCATCGCGGGCCTCGGTGTTGCTGAGATAGGCAATACGGAGGTCACCGACGGTGATTTCGTGAGGGGTCAGGCCGGCGGAGTCACGCTCCCAGGCGATGGCTTTGTCGAACAGCTCGTAACGGCTGCAGCCGGCCAGCAGTGCCAGAATACAGGCCAGCAGTGCCAGGTTCAGTGGGAACTGCTTGTTCATGATCCGGGTCTCCATCCTTACTGGTTGAAAAATCCTTTGTTTGTTAGCTCGTTACAGTAAAGCAAAAAAAAGCCCGGTCAATCAGCAACCGGGCCTTCTTGATGCGTTACCGCTGGGGAAATCAGCCGTTTTCCCGGGCGATGGCCCGGTAGGCGATGTCCTTGCGGTAGAAGGCGCCATCCCAGCTGATCTGGCCAGCCAGGGCATAGGCTCGCTGCTGGGCTTCGGTCACGGTGTTGCCAAGGGCGGTGGCACACAGTACCCGGCCGCCATTGGTTACCACCTGGTCGCCGTTGAGTTGGGTACCGGCGTGGAAGACCTTCTCGCCTTCGGTCTCATCGGTCGGCAGGCCGGAAATCACGTCGCCCTTGTTGTAGCTGGCCGGGTAACCGCCCGCGGCCAGTACGATGCCAACAGATGCTCGCCCGTCCCATTCGGAGTCGCACTGGTCGAGCTTGCCATCGATGGCGGCCTGACACAGTTCAACCAGGTCGGACTTCATCCGCAGCATGATCGGCTGGGTTTCCGGGTCGCCGAAGCGGCAGTTGAACTCGATGACCTTGGGTGCACCGTTGGTGTCGATCATCAGGCCAGCGTAAAGGAAGCCAGTGTATGGATGGCCTTCAGCGGCCATGCCACGAACGGTGGGGTAGATTACCTCGTCCATGATGCGCTGGTGCACATCAGCCGTGACCACCGGAGCCGGAGAGTAGGCGCCCATGCCACCGGTATTGGGGCCGGTATCGCCATCGCCGACGCGTTTGTGATCCTGGGAGGTGGCCATCGGCAACACGTGCTCGCCATCGACCATCACGATGAAGCTGGCTTCTTCGCCTTCCAGGAACTCCTCGATGACCACGCGGCTACCGGCGTCACCAAAGGCATTGCCCGCGAGCATGTCCTTGATGGCCTCTTCCGCTTCTTCCAGGGTCATGGCGACGATGACGCCTTTACCGGCGGCCAGGCCATCGGCCTTGACCACAATCGGTGCGCCCTGCTCACGAACGTAGGCCAGGGCCTCGTTAACGTCGGTGAAGTTGCCGTAGCCTGCGGTCGGGATGTTTTGACGGGCGAGGAAGTCCTTGGTGAACGCCTTGGAGCCTTCCAGTTGGGCGGCGCCTTCGGTGGGGCCGAACACGCGCAGGCCGCGGCTGTTGAACAGGTCAACAACGCCAGCTACCAGCGGTGCTTCCGGGCCAACAATGGTCAGACCGACGTTGTTGGCCTCGGCAAAGTCGGCGAGGGCGTTCAGGTCCATAACGTCGATATCGACGTTCTCCAGATTGGGTTCCCGCGCCGTACCGGCATTGCCGGGGGCGACGAACACCTTGTCGGCGTCCGGAGACTGGGCTGCTTTCCAGGCCAGTGCGTGTTCACGTCCGCCGCTACCAATTACCAGAATATTCATCGTGTTTTTCCTTCGCTGATCAATGGCGGAAATGGCGCATGCCGGTGAAGACCATGGCAATGCCGTGCTCATTCGCTGCGTCGATCACTTCCTGGTCTCGCATGGAGCCACCCGGCTGGATCACCGCAGTAATGCCGGCTTCAGCAGCGGCATCAATGCCATCGCGGAACGGGAAGAAGGCATCGGAAGACATCACCGAGCCCTTGACCTCCAGACCTTCGTCTGCCGCCTTGATGCCGGCGATCTTGGCGCTGTACACCCGGCTCATCTGGCCTGCACCAATACCGATGGTACGGCCGGCTTTGGCGTAGACGATGGCGTTGGATTTGACGTATTTGGCCACTTCCCACGCGAACAGCAGGTCGTTGAGCTCCGCTTCCGTCGGCTGACGCTCGGTTACCACCTTGACGTCTTCCATAGCAACCATGCCCAGGTCGCGGTCCTGAACCAGCAGGCCGCCAGTCACGCGCTTGTAGTCGAGGGCTTTGCTGCGCTCACTGTTGAACTCGCCACAGGCGAGCAGGCGAACGTTCTTCTTCGCGGCAACGATCTCGACGGCGTCATCGGCAACGGTCGGTGCAATGATGACTTCAACGAACTGACGATCAATGATCGCCTTGGCGGTTTCCGCGTCCAGCTCCCGGTTAAAGGCGATGATGCCGCCAAAGGCCGAGGTCGGGTCGGTAGCGAAGGCCAGGTCGTAGGCCTGGAGAATGTCGGCGCCGATGGCCACGCCGCAGGGGTTGGCGTGCTTGACGATGACGCAGGCCGGGTCGGCGAATGGTTTTACGCATTCCAGGGCGGCATCGGTATCGGCTACGTTATTGAAGGACAGTTCTTTGCCCTGCAGTTGCGTGGCGGTCGCGACACTGGCTTCCTGGGGGTTACTTTCGGCGTAGAAGGCGGCGCGCTGATGCGGGTTCTCGCCGTAACGCATGTCCTGCACCTTAACGAACTGGGTGTTGAAGGTGCGTGGGAAGTCGGCGTTGTCATTATCAGCGGTGCGGCCACCCAGGTAATTGGCGATGGCGCCGTCATAGCTGGCGGTGTGCTCGAACGCTTTGACCGCCAGGTCGAAGCGGGTGGCGTAGGTGAGTTCGCCGCCGTTGTCAGCCAGTTCCGCCAGAACCCGGCCGTAATCCGAGGCGTTGACCACGATGGCGACATCGTTGTGGTTCTTGGCGGCCGCGCGAACCATGGTCGGGCCACCGATGTCGATGTTTTCAATCGCGGTTGGCAGGTCGCAGTCTGGCTTGGCAACCGTGGCTTCAAACGGATACAGGTTCACCACCACCATGTCGATGGGGTTGATCTGGTGTTCGCTCATCACTGCATCGTCGGTGCCGCGACGGCCCAGGATACCACCGTGGATCTTAGGGTGCAGGGTCTTGACCCGGCCGTCCATCATTTCCGGAAAGCCGGTGTAATCACTGACTTCAGTAACGGCAACTTGGTTGTCCTGGAGCAGGCGGAAGGTGCCGCCGGTGGAGAGCAGTTCAACGCCTTGCTCGACAAGGCCTTTGGCAAATTCAACGATGCCGGTTTTATCGGAAACGCTGATCAGCGCGCGACGAACGGGGGTGTTTTCCTGATTAGCCATGGTTCACATTTTTCACTGGATATGAACGAATGAAGGCCTCGCGAAAGTAGTCCGGGAGGCCCTCTTGAGATTAGGGTGTCTGGATTATAGCAGACCGTACTGCTTGAGCTTCTTGCGCAGGGTGCCGCGGTTCAGACCCAGCATGGTGGATGCTTTGGTCTGGTTGTTGCGAGTGTACTTCATCACCTGCTCCAGAAGCGGGGCTTCCACTTCGGAAAGCACCAGCTGGTAGACGTCGGTCACCGGGGCACCATCAAGTTGGGCGAAGTAGTTTTTCAGGGCCACCTCTACGCTATCACGCAGGGTGACGGCATTGCCGGTGCTGTTGACCGTTTGCAGTTGATGGATGTCATCACCCGCATTCGGAAGCCGGTTGTCGTTTGCCAAAGTCTCAGCGCTCATGCTGCGAATACCTCTCCATTTCGTAAGCCTGAAAAATACAGTTGAATACTTTCTTTCTGCTCCAACGGGTCTTCAATGGCGTTGAAGCGTCGTCTGAATGCTTTGCTGTCGTCGTGGGTCTGTAGATACCAGCCCACGTGTTTCCGAGCGATCCGGGGGCCCATGACGTCGCCGTAGAAGGCGTGCAGGGCGTCAAGGTGACCGCTCAGAATGTCCTCCACCTCATCCAGAGACGGAGGCGCCAGGTGCTCTCCGGTCTCCAGGAAATGCAGGATTTCCCGGAAGATCCAGGGTCGGCCCTGGGCCGCGCGCCCGATCAGCAGGCCGTCAGCGCCGGTGTGGTTCAGGACCTGCTTGGCCTTCTCCGGAGAGGTAATGTCTCCGTTGGCGAAGACCGGGATGCTGACCTGAGATTTCACCTCGGCGATGGTGTCGTACTCGGCCTCTCCTTTATAGGCATCCGTCCGGGTACGGCCATGAATGGCCAGGGCCTGGATGCCGGCATCCTCTGCCATGCGTGCAATCAGCGGTGCATTGCGGTGGTCGGGGTCCCAGCCGGTGCGCATTTTCAATGTCACCGGGACGTCCACTGCCGCCACCACGGCGGTCAGAATGTCACGAACCAGCGGTTCGTCTTTCATCAACGCTGAGCCCGCAGCCTTGTTGCAGACTTTTTTAGCCGGGCATCCCATGTTGATGTCGATAATCTGGGCGCCCTGTTCAGCATTCATCCGTGCCGCGTTGGCCAGCATGTCCGGGTCGCCGCCGGCAATCTGTACCGACCGTGGCTCGGGTTCGCCGGCATGGTCCAGTCGCAGTCTGGATTTGCGGGTATGCCAAAGCTTGCTGTCTGCAATCACCATCTCGGAAACCGCCAGTCCGGCCCCGAGTCGCCGGCAGAGCTGGCGAAACGGACGGTCGGTCACACCGGCCATGGGTGCCACGATCAACGGGTTGGGCAACGTATAAGGCCCGATTTTTGTCGTCGGCAGCATGGTCTGGATCCGGTGTCATAGCAATTTGCGAGAGGCTCGGACAGGAGGCGACTCCCTCTGATCGAGGGGAATGGTGCTCCCAAATTCCGAAGGGCGACAATGATACCGCCGAGAATTGCGCTATTGAAGAGGCGAAAGGCTGAAAAAGTTGATTATTTTTCGCTCTTATTGGTTGACTTTTAGTCTGTCAGATGACCTGTGCTGGTCGCGGTGAAGTCAGTGCTCGCTTACGGGCTGTAAGGCCGGAAGACAATATTGTAGTTGACCGCATCACGGCCGGGGTCGCGAATCCGGATGGCAATCCGTACCGGAACTTCCGAAGGCATGGTGCCCAGCTGCCCCGCTTCGCCGGCCAGGTAGGCCTCTGGAGGGAATACGCTCTGGGCCACCACATCACCGTTCAGGTTCGAGAACGTCAGGGCTATGGCCGGGAATGGTTGCTCGAACGGTGCCCGGTTGACGATCTCGGCATCCACCACCAGGGCGGTCCGGTTCTCGGGGTCGGTTCTTACCACCAGCTTGCGGCTTTGGATGCTGTCGATATCAACCAGCGGTGCCAGCTCACAGCCAGCGTACTGACAGGCCATTTCATAGTAGGGGCGCAGCTTTGGCATGGCTGACAGGCGGTCAAACTGGTAGTAGCCGACCTGGGCCCCGAGAGCGCCCAGCAGCGCCAGTACCATAAGGGTCCAGAAGGTGGTCTTGATCCAGCCGTATCCTCGCTTGCCCGATACCGAAATGGGGTCCCGGGACAGGTTCTGGAACTGCTCGGGTTTTGCGGAGGATTTGGGCGCCTCGGAAGTCTCAGGTTGTGGCTCGGCTGCGGCCTGCGACGTGCCCGTTGCCGTGAAGGCTGGCTGAGGGCGGCGATCGTCGGTGTCCAGCTGCAGACTGAGTTCGTCGGCGCTCTCCCGCCGTGGGGGCTGAGTAGTGGCCTTGGGCTCAGGTTGAGGTGTTGGCTCCGGCTCACTCGCCAGCTGAAAGTCCGGTTCCCGGGATGCTGCGGGTTCCTGGCGGGCCGGTGCCGGAGACTCTGGCGGACGGGGCGTCGGTTTGGCGGCTGCCGGCTCGTCGTGGTCATCGTCGAGTATGGCTTCAGCCCAGCTTTCGTCTACGTTCGTTTCGCCGGATTCCAGCTCGTCGTCGGCCGTGAAGCCGGTAAACGAGCCTTCTTCTATGGCCAGGAAGCTGTCGCTGAGCTCGTCTTCCGAGAACAGCGAGTTGCTTCCTTTATAACCGCGCTCGGATGCATCCTCTTCCGGGTTGTCGGCAAAGACAAACTCGTCCTCCGAGGCCTGTTGGAATGCGGCGGCAGGTTTTGCCGGTTTGTCTTCAGCCGCTTTAGGCGGCTCAGGCTGAGCGGCCGGCTTGGATGGTGTCGCGGTGGTTCGGTGCTCCAGGGCATTGAAAACGCCCATACAACTACCGCAGCGAACTTTACCGTTGGCCACGCTGAGTTGTTCTGCGGTTACCCGGAATTGGGTTTTGCACTTGGGGCAGCGGGTCAGCAGACTACTCTCGGACATCCTTCCTTCCTGCTCTTGCTCTGGGGTTGCCTTGACTCGGGGCAGTTTAGTCGTTCAGCCTGCGGTCGTCACCTGTTGTTGCGGCGTCCTGTGAGGCGTATCCAATCTTCTTGCTGAACCGGTTCGTCCATCGTGAACCAGGGCTCGTACGCTTCCATCACGTCGCGGGCCTGGTTGGATAGGATGCCAGACAGTACCAGGTGCCCTCCGGGGCTAACCTTGCTTGCCAGGTGTGGGGCCAGTGAAATCAGTGGCTGGGCAAGGATGTTGGCCAGCATAACGTCGGCCATCAGCTCCGGTTCGTCTTCAGGCAGGTACAGGTCCAGTCGGCTGTCCTCGACACCGTTACGGCGGGCATTGTCGCGGCTGGCTTCCAGAGCCTGTGGGTCGGTATCCACCCCCATGACATGACGGGCACCCAGTAGCAGCGCTGCCAGTCCCAGGATGCCGGAGCCGCAGCCGTAATCGATGACCTGGGCGTCGGCCACGTCCTGGCCATCGAGCCATTCCAGGCACAGGGCGGTGGTTGGGTGGGTGCCGGTGCCAAACGCCAGTCCGGGGTCGAGCATCAGATTGGCAGCATCGGGGTCCGGTGCTTCGTGCCAGCTGGGGACAATCCACAGGCGTTCGCCGAATTTCAATGGTTTGAAGTCGTCCATCCAGGCTCGCTCCCAGTCTTTGTCCTCAACCAGGGTTACCTCAATGTCAGGCAGGGCTTGTTGGGTTTGCTGGTGCCAGGCATCCCGGATGGCAGAACACAGCTGGTCGATGTTGCGTTCGGAGTCGAACAGCCCGGTGACCTGGGTCTGGTGCCACAGCGGTGTGGTGCCCGGGTCGGGTTCGTACAGCGGTTGGTCGGCAGCGTCTTCCATGGAAACGGCGTCGGCGCCCATTTCCATAAGGAGATCCTCCAGCTGATCCGCGGTTTCCGGATCAGCTGGGATCTGTAGTTGAATCCAGGGCATAGGGGGTCTCGTCTGGCTTGTTCAGTGTCCGTGTTTGCCCTGGAGAGTCGGCTGGGGTCAGTCCCGAATCAGCTTCTCCAGGTAGTGGATGGTGAAGTCTACCTGTTTAAAGCCGCCATCGCGTACCAGTTTTCGATGCAGGGGCTGGTTGGTCTTGATGCCCTCAACCACCAGTTCGTCCAGCGCGTTCTTCATCCGTCGCCGTGCGATGTCCCGGTCATCCCCCCAGGTGATCACTTTCGCAATCAGGGAGTCGTAGTATGGTGGAACCGTATAGCTGCTATAAAGGTGGGAGTCCACCCGCACACCGTTGCCGCCAGGGGCGTGGAAATGCTTCACCTTGCCCGGGCTGGGTACAAAGGTAGTGGGGTCCTCGGCGTTGATCCGGCACTCCAGGGCATGACCGCTGATCTTGATGTCGTCCTGGCTGTATTGCAGTGGCAGGCCACTGGCTATGCGCAGCTGCTCCCGGACGATGTCAACACCAGTGACCATCTCCGACACGGGATGCTCAACCTGAACCCGGGTGTTCATCTCGATGAAGTAGAAGCGACCATCCTGGTACAGGAACTCAAAGGTACCAGCACCAACGTAACCGATTTCCTTGCAGGCCTGAACGCAGGCATTCAGTGTGGCTTCCCGTGCTTCCGGATCAATGTTGGGTGCCGGTGCCTCTTCCAGAACCTTCTGGTGGCGGCGTTGCATGGAGCAGTCACGATCACCCAGGTGGATGACGTTGCCATGGGTATCGGCCAGGACCTGAACCTCAACGTGGCGGGGGCGCTCCAGGTATTTTTCCAGGTATACCGTGGCGTCGCCGAACGCATTGCGGGCTTCAGACTGGGTAATCTGGATGCTCTTGAGCAGCGATGCCTCAGTGTGGACCACCTGCATGCCGCGGCCACCGCCGCCGGATGCTGCCTTGATGATGACCGGGTAGCCGATTTCGCGGGCGATGCGCAGGGTGCGTTCGTCATCGTCAGTGACCGGGCCGTTGGAGCCGGGAACCGTTGGGACACCAGCCTTTGTCATGGCGCTGATGGCAGACACCTTGTTGCCCATCAGGCGGATAACGTCTGCAGAGGGACCGATAAAGCGGAACCCGCTCTGTTCCACCATTTCAGCGAAGTCGGCATTTTCCGCCAGGAAGCCGTAGCCGGGATGGATGGCGACCGAATCGGTCACTTCCGCGGCGCTGATGATGGCGGGAATGTTCAGGTAGCTGTCTACCGGGCTGTTCGGGCCGATGCAGACGGATTCGTCTGCCAGCCTAACGTGCATCAGGTCCCGGTCGACCTGGGAGTGAACCGCAACGGTGCGGATACCCAGCTCCTTGCAGGCGCGCAGTATCCGGAGGGCAATTTCCCCCCGGTTCGCGATCAGAACTTTTTCTATCATGGCCATGGCTCAGCTACACCGCTATCAGGAAATGACGACCAGAGGCTGGTCGAACTCAACCGGCTGGCCATTTTCGACCAGAATTTCGGTGACCGTGCCGGCCTTGTCAGCTTCGATCTGATTCATCATTTTCATGGCTTCGACGATACAGATCACGTCACCGGCGTTGACCTGCTGGCCAACTTCGATAAAGGCCTTGGCCGTTGGGGACGGCGACCGGTAGAAGGTGCCGACCATCGGAGATTTCACCGCGTGGCCGCTGATCTTGGCTTCAGCAGGGGCTGCTGCGGCCGGCTCGGCAGGTGCTGCGACAGGCGCTGGCGCTGCGGCCGGTTGGGCGGCCGGAACGGTGTATTGTGCGACAATGCCACCACCGCTGTGCTCGCGACGACGAGAGATCCGTACCGAGTCGTCGCCTTCCTGAATCTCCAGTTCTTCGACGTCAGATTCTTCCAGCAGCTCAATCAGTTTCTTGATTTTGCGAATGTCCATAGTCAGTCCAGTCCCGTTTGTACGTTCAGGTCAATTGTTGATTCGTTTGATGGCAGCCTGCAGGGCCAGATCGTAGCCCTGGCTGCCTAATCCACAGATAACGCCCACGGCGATATCGGAAAAATAACTGTGATGGCGAAACGCCTCCCGTGCATGCACGTTCGACAGGTGTACTTCAATAAACGGTATACCTGTGGCGAGGATCGCATCCCGCAGCGCCACGCTGGTATGGGTAAAGGCCGCCGGGTTAATGATGATGAAATCGACACCTTCCGCACGCGCTTCGTGGAGCCGTTCGATCAGCTCATATTCTGCATTGGATTGCAGGTGAAGCAGGTGGTGGCCCCGTTCGGCCGCCTGACGGAGGAGGCGGTTGTCGATGTCATTCAGGGTTTCGTGGCCGTACACCTCCGGTTCGCGGGTGCCGAGCATGTTCAGGTTTGGGCCATGGAGAACCAGGATTGTAGACATGGGAAGCAATTGCCTTACTGATGTTTTCTGACAGGATTGCCGAAATTAGCAACATTTTCCAGCTTGTCCTGGTATTAATCCATGAAAATCCATCCATTTTGGCGGCTTTGAAGTGACGATTCCATGACGCTTGGGGTCAGGGAGGCCAAAAGGCGCAACCTGACTGCCGTCATTCGTCGGCATCACCAGCCAGCATGGCCATTGTCAGTAACCCGGCGAATGCCGTCCATAAGACGTTGGTTTCATAACCCGGGGTTCCGGACGTACGGTTTTTGGGTCACTTCCCCGCCCAAAGGCCAGCTACTGAAGTGCTAGGTGGATGCTGCCAGAGTGCTCTGTAGCGCACTTTGGGGCCATGCAACTATGCAAGATCAAGACACCCGACAATAAGGGGGGAATAATGAGGGATGTCGAGATGTGTCGTCACTTGCTGGGGGTCAAGGCTCCCTGGGACGTCAGTCATGTCCGAATGGATGCGCAGAGCCGTCAGATTCATGTCTACCTGACGCGCGGGCGCTCCTGGTTTGGTCGTTACCTGCCGGATCAGACCCTGTCGCGTTGGCGCCATACCAACCTGGGTTCCTGTCAGACGTTTATCCACGCGACGGTTCCGGACAGTCTTGAGGTCGAAGAAAAGCGGGCCGCCTACCTTGGCGAGTCGGGTAACGAGTTCAGCCACGGCCTGGCCAGCCGCGTGGTGGACTGTCTCCAGGCGGGCATGAGCTACCGGCAGGTCTGTGACCTGATGAATATTGATGTGCACCTGGCCTGGCAGATTCGCTTGGCCATCAGCGAAGGCACCTTGCCCGGGGTGGCCGAGGACGTGTCGAAACGGCTGCGCTCTGAAGGGCCGGGGGCCGCCAAGGCAACGCAGATACCGCCTGGAAACGACCCAGTCTGGCACAACATGCTCAGCTCTGATCGCCCGCTAGAGGTGAGGATGCTGAGTTTGCGTCTGTTGCTGACCCGCTGCCGTCAGGAGTTCGGCCAGTTGCGGGGCGAGGAGGCTCGCCGACTTAAGATCAACGAGATCCGGCGTTTCTTCATCAAGCACGAGAAGCAGCTGGCTTCTGAAATTGAGCAGTTGGCCCAGTTTCGCGACGGCGCTGCCGCGGGGAGGCTGGAGTCATGACTATGGGATCCTCAGGCTGGCTGGCGGATCTGGAACAGGCCAGTGCCCTGATCGAGAGCGGTGCCACCCTTGCCATTGCCGGCGACGTTGAACTGCTGGCGAGCCTGCCGCGAGGGAACTGGATTGGCGGCAGCACACCCTATTTCATGGCGGAAGAGGGCGGTGCCTGTCGTTCCGACCGGGTTTTCATCCATCAGTTTGATGTCGGCGAGGGGGTCATTGAGCGCTACGACCGGTCGTCATTGCCGTCGTTCCTGGTGGATGCCCCGGAAAATGGTTTCACCCTGCTGATTTTGCCTGCCGGCAGTGGCGTTCTGGAAGATTACGCCCGCTATGCGCCCAGCTACCACGACATGTTCCTGAAGCCGGTTGCGGGCTGGGTGTCCGGTGTGCGGGTTGACCGGCTGGGGAAGGATGCCGCCCAGGTGGTAGATGGCCGCACCGGGGAGTGTCTGACGCAGGCGGCGATCGCACTGCACCTGGCGTTGCCGGAGGGTTCGGAGGCCATGGTTCATGCCATCAGCCTGTTTGAACCCGGAGACGGGGCTGAGATCGAGTTCCCAGCCACCGGCTTCTCGGCCGGCGACTGCCTGGTCGATGGTAAGCCGGACAAGCTTGCCAACTACATGAAAGCGGCCCGGATTGATCATCGGCTTCCGCTGGTGGCGGATTACAGTGGGGCCATGGTCAACGTCAGTATTCAGGAGGTGGATGAAGCCAGTGGCGAGGTTGCCTTCTATGCGCCGGTCTTTGAAGGGGTGCGGTATCGCTTCGCCAGGCCGATTGGGGACTACCCGGAGCAGTTCCTTCAGGCCATGCCCTCGGAGCCTGGCAAGGTGTTGTTCGGCTGCAACTGTATTCTCAACTACCTGTACTCAGAGCTGGAAGGCCGTCGAACGGGCGACCTGACCGGTCCCATCACCTTTGGTGAAGTGGCCTACCAACTGCTGAACCAGACCGCGGTATACGTCACCCTGGAGGCGATGTAAGCCGACGGTGGTGCCGGTCTCAGTTGGCGGCCGGCACCACCGTATTGCGCCCTTCTGATTTGGCCTGGTACAGCGCCCGGTCAGCCCGTTCACACAGGCTCTGGGCGTTCTCGCCCTGTTGGCCGTTCCAGCGTGCGATACCGCAGCTGAAGGTGACCTGGAATTCGTGGTCGCCGGCTGGCTGCAGCAGTTCCGAAAAGCGTTCTCGGATCTCGTTAAGCACGGCCACGGCGTCGTCTTCGTGGGTGCCTGGCAGAATCACCGCAAATTCCTCACCGCCATAACGACCGATATGATCGGTCTTGCGCAGGCGTTGTTTGAGGAACATCGACAGACTGCGTAACACCCGGTCGCCTATGGGGTGGCCGTAGGTGTCGTTGACCTTCTTGAAGTAGTCAATGTCCATCATGGCAAAACACAGGGGATGACCCTTCTGCTCGGCCTTGGCAATTTCCTGTTCCAGCAGGTTGAGGGTATGGGTGTGGTTGTACAGCCCGGTCAGGCTGTCGCGGATCATCAGTGCCAGTAGTGAACGAGCCCGCCGGCCACGGTTATGGATGGTGGCGACCAGGTGTTTGGGATCGATCGGCTTGGTCAGGAAATCATCGCCACCGAGGCTCATGGCGTGGAGTTGCTTGCTGACATCATCCTCTGCGGACAGGTAGATGATGGGGACGCTGTGGAATCGATCCTGCTGGCGGATCACCCGCGCGATCTCCATCCCGGTACAGCCAGGCATGTACATGTCGAGGATGATGATTTCCGGCGAGAACTGTTCCAGGGCATGAATGATCTGCATGGGGTCGGTGATGATGTGAGCCTTCATGCCGGCTTTGGTCAGCACCGTCTCCATGAATTTGGCCTGGGCCCGGGAGTCGTCCAGTACCAGCACCCGGTAAGGCTCGACTGTGTTGCCGTGGGTGTAGGTCTCGATTTTCTCGATCAACTGCCCCGGATCGACCGCTGGATAGAAATACTCCTCTCCACCGCAACGGGATGCCCGCAGGCGGGTCTCGATGGTGCCGTCTTCATCACTGATGAAAATAATGGGGATGGGCGTCTCATGGCGCTCCTGCAGACGCTCCACGGTTTCGATGCCACTCTGACCACCATGACCAAAACCGATGTCTACCAGGATGGTTTCCGGCTTATGCAGGGCGCAGGCTTCAATCAGGTTTTCAGCATTGTCAAAGGCGCAGGCCCGGAAGCCGAAGAACTCCAGTTGCTTGATCAGCCGGGCGGCCATATCGCCATTGCTCAGTGCTATGTAGACCGGAGTGCGGCGGTAGACCCGCGGTGGCTCCTCATAGCCCCGGTCGGTGCGGCGCTGGGTGACCTGGGACAGATCCTCAATGGCCGATGTGAAAGGCTCCATCAAGGCTGATGGGAGCGCACTGCCGACCGGCCACTGCTTCAGGGTTTCGGCAAGCCGAAGACCAGCACTGGCGTGGCTGCTCATTTCAAAGCGTTCCGCGTAACGGGCCAGTTTGTCGATGGCATTGTCGAAATCTGCCCGGAAGGCTGAGGAATCGGTGTCGGAGGTACAGATCTTTTGCCAGGTATCCAGCACAACCCTGGCCTGAGTGGTAACGCGTCGGGCAAAGTGTTGGCGGAGCTTTTCCTTCTGGGACACTTCGTTCATAGGCTCTCTGGCGGTCCTTTATTATTGAAGACAGCGGTTGTCGGGTTGGATAAGGCCTATCGCTGCCTGTCTTTTTTCAACACTAGTCAATTCACAGAGTCTATAGTGTTTAATAATGTCGGCGTAGGCCATGCCGTGTAAACGTTTGTCATATTTTGTGGCTGCATGATACGAGCCGACAACAGGCCAGACCAGGAACAACCAGGCAGGTTCAGCGATTCATGGACAGCTCGGCCCGATCCTCCCAGAAACGCAGGGAAGCCGTTACCCTGCGAGCGGTGCTGCTGGTGTTTACCGGCAGTCTGCTGCTGCTATTGCTGTTGGCCAGTATATCCCTTGGCCTGACCAGTTTCCGGGACTACATCTCAGGACAGCTGTCAGATCATGCCCAGGATGGTGCCACGGCTCTGGGCATGTCTCTGTCCCACGCCATTGATGGCAGCGACCCGGTTGCTTCAGCGTCGCTCATTGATGCCGCCTTTGATAGCAGTCGTTATCTCAGTGTCCAGTACCTCGACACCGCCGGTGATACCGTCGCGGCCCGGATTCAGCCGCTGGGCTCGTTCGGGGTGCCTGCCTGGTTCATGAAGCTGGCGGACATTCCGCTGACCGAGGGACAGGCCGAGGTGACCCGGGGCTGGCGGCTGCTGGGAACAGTGAGGGTCATCAGTGACCCCCAGCAGGCCTATCAGGACCTGTGGAACATCACACTCGGACTGGTCGCGCTCAATGCCATCATTGGTGGCCTGGGGTTACTGGCGCTCTATCTGATCCTGACCCGCACGCTGTCCCCCCTGCGAGAACTCGAAGCCCAGGCCCAGGCGGTCAGTCATCGTGATTTCAGTCGTCGGGTGACCACCACCTCAACCCGTGAACTGAACCGGGTAACGCGGGCGATGAACCAGATGTCCGACGACCTGGGCGTGCTGTTCGAAGGGCAGGGGCGCCTGATCCAGCACTTGCGCCAACTCAACAACGAAGACCCGGTGACCGGGCTGGCGAGCCGGACTGCGTTCGATCGTCGCTTGCGGGTTGAGGTGGAGTCGGAAGAGCGGGCGGCGCCCGGCGGCCTGCTGCTGTTCCAGTTGTCGGATTTCTCGGACTTTAACCAGCGTTTCGGCCGTGATACTGCCGATGAACTATTGGCCAGTGTTGCCTCGGTGGTGAGGGAGTTCGAGCTTCGTCATGCGGGCGTGTTCGCCGGTCGCCGCATGGGCGCGGAAATCGCCGTGTATATGCCCGGTGCGGGTATGGCTGACAGTCTTCACTGGTCCAACGAACTGATCCAGGCAGTGGATGGCCTTTATTCCGATGCCGCCGTCCCGCTGGAGGTGGCGGTGTATGGCGGGGTGGCCCAGGCCAGTGAGGGCATGACCATCGGCGACCTGTTATCAGCGGCGGATGAGGCCATGCGCCAAGCTCAGGCCGACGGTGTCACCGGCTGCCATGGCCGTGACCCCTCAACGAACGGTCACCGTGGTGCGGAATCCTGGCGCGCCGTCATAACCGAGGCCCTGGCGTCGAAGTCGGTGGGCATCTGGAAACAGCCGGTGATACGCAGCGACGGTGAAACCAGGGCGTTCAACCAGGTGTTTTCCCGCATTCGTTGTGACGATGACTGGATTCGGGCCGGTGTCTATGTACCGATTGCGGAACGGTTCGGGCTGATGCCGGCCATCGACTTGCTGGTGCTCGACAAAGCGCTTCAGCTCCTGCGTCAGGACCCTGGCCAGCAGCTGGCGCTGGCGGTGGGGCAATCGTCAGTGGCGGATCAGGTGTTTCGTGACACCCTGATCGGTCGGCTCAAGGACGCGCCGACCATCCGGAAACGGCTGTGGGTCGGTATTTCCGAGCAGACCATTCATCATCACCGCAAGCCAGCGACGGCGTTGGCGTTGGCCCTCAAGAAACTGGGGGTGGGTATGGTGGTGGATCACTTTGGCGTGGGTGGCGTACCTTTTACCTACCTTCAGGGCCTGCCGATCCGGGCCTTGCGTGTCGATCACAGTTTTGTCCATAACATCGCCAGCCACGACGATAACCGGTTCTACCTGGAACAGGTGACCTCCATTGCCCATGGCGTCGGGGTGCAGGTGTTTGCGACCGGGGTGGAAACTGCCAGCGAATGGGAGACCGTGCAAAAAATGGGGTTGGACGGGGCTATGGGCTATCACTTGGGGCGCCCCAAGCGGATCAATGGCGACGGCGAACACTGACGATAGCTTCCGCTTGGAACTTGGCAGAAGGTCGTGCCTTGCCGCGTTGCACTCAAGAGGCGATTCGGTCATGGTATCCGCAAGATAAAACTCGGTGCCGGTGTCTGCCCGGCTCTGTTGTTGAAACCAGAAACTAGGAAGCAGTGGGTATGCTGAATCGAATCAAAGAGTACGTCCGTGACCGAAAGGACGATGTCCAGGATTATGCGGGTGGCATGGGGAAATGGATCATGGGGGTTGTTGCCCTGTATCTGCTGGTTGCCATTATCCTGGGAATGATTTGGAGCAGCGAGCCGGACATGTTCTCGGTGCGTGAGCATACCCGAACCATGGCGGCCGAGATGAACCGCGAGCCGGTGACCGGGTTTGCCACCACCGCCACCATGATTCGTATCGGTGAGACCCTGCTGGACAAGCCCGGCGGTTATATCTCCAACGATATCTTCCCGCCTGGGTTGTGGCTCGATAACATGCCGGCCTGGGAGTACGGTGTGCTGGTGCAGTTGCGGGATCTGTCCCGGGCCATGCGGAAGGACATCAGTCGTTCCCAGAGTCAGTCCGCCGAAGACTCAGACCTGGTGATTGCCGAACCGCAGTTCCACTTCGACAGCCGCAGCTGGGCGATCCCTTCCACCGAGGCGGAATACCGTCGTGGCATTAAAGCGCTGTACAGCTACCTGGACCGGCTTTCCAATCCTGAGCAGCCCTCAGCCCAGTTCTTTGCCCGGGCGGATAACCTGTCCAACTGGTTGGCCGACCTGGAAACCCGTCTGGGCAGCTTGTCCCGGGTGCTGGGTGAGAGCGTGGGGAAGGCCTCGGTGGCTGAAGAGTCCCTGCGCAATGAAGCGATGGACGGGCTGACGGATACTGACAATGGCGACGAGATCAAGACCGCCTGGACCAAACTTGACGACAACTTCTACGAGGCGCGGGGCACTGCCTGGGCACTGCTGCATATCTTCCGTGCCATCGAAGTGGACTTCCGCCGGGTACTGGTGGACAAGAACGCGCTGGCCAGCGTTCGTCAGATCATTATCGAGCTGGAAGGCAGTCAGGAGGCCATGTGGAGTCCGGTGATCCTCAATGGCAGTGGCTTTGGGTTCCTGGCCAACCACTCGTTGACCATGGCGGCGTACCTGTCCCGGGCCAATGCGGCCATCATTGACCTGCGTGAGTTGTTGTCACAGGGCTAGGCCTGGGGGCCTGCCACAGCCTGCAGGGTGAACAAGAAAAGGAGGCGAGTGCCTCCTTTTTTTGTGGGTCTAGAGGGCGCTTACCTGACTAGAAAAACAAGGTAACGCCACCGGACAGCTCAATGTTGTGGGTCAGCTGTGACTCCCGGATCAGGTCACTGTTGAACATGTGGTCACGGAAGTCCGCATGGATGGTGAGCCAGTCCAGCAACACGATGCGATAGCCGGTACCGAACGTGGTGGTGAAATTGCTTTCGCCGCCGAACTCGGTGTTACCCACGCCAGCCACCAAGTAGAAGGCGGAGTTGAACGTCAGCATATCGGAGAAGAACACTTCCCCGGGGAAGATGTTGTAGCCCACCAGGAAATTGTAGAAGCTGTAATCCCGGTCGGAATCCGTCAGCAGTCGCACGTTGTTGCCGCTGAGTTCCTCAAAGGACGTCAGGCCTGCCTCAGACATGCCGTAGTTGAACTGGAGGAAGAAGTCTTCGGTGGCATGGAACGCCGCGCTGACGCCGTAGACCGGCTCGCTGCTGAAGTTGTCGATGGAGAGAATGCCGGCAAACGCCCCCACCTCGAAAAACTCGGAGTCGATGTCGGACTCTTCGATGCTGCGTGGTTGTACTTCCGGAGTGATCACCTGAATCGGGGCCGGTTTGTCCTCGTCCTGCGCCAGTACGGTGCCGGGCAGGGCAGACAGAGCCAGGGTCATTCCCAGAGCGGTGACGGGGATCTTGCTCAGAAGAAAGTGTTCAGTCCAATTTTCCATTCGCTTAAACCTGTTGAGTCTGAATTTGACGAGAGCGAGTACTGGCGGTAGTCCGCCCGGATCAGAAAGTTGCGCCCGATGTAATAGCTGGCACCGCCGCCCACGCTGAAACCGTCGGCATCGTCGAGATCGTTGACGAGCACTTTATGGCGGGGATCAAAGGAAAAACGCGAGATTCCGGTGAGCAGGTAGGGCGTCAAATCCCAGCGGTGGAACGGCTCGATGATGAGGTTGGCGCTGTAGTAGTCGCTGGTCACCGATTCGTTGTAGATCTTGCCCGCTTCCAGCTCCATGCCGGCCCAGGTCAATGGCCGGACACCCAGCGTCAGGCTGTAGCTGGGTGACTGTTCAAACTGACCGGCGGTAAAGCCGATACGCCAGCTCGACTCCAGGTACTCGCCGTGGCCGACCTCAGGCAGGTCCGCCGGAACCCCGGTGAGTTGCAGGGTGCGGCCCAGCTGGCCAGCCTTGGTCCAACCCGTCTGGCCGTCGCTGGCCTGAACTTGGTACCAGTTGGTTTTCCGTTTGAGGATGGTAACGCTCTCGCCCTGCTCGATGACGTGGAAAATCGGGTAACCCCGCCCCGGAGCGGTGTGAAGCTCAATGTAAGGGTCAACAATCTGAACGACCGGACCCTCCGAATCGGCGTGGGTCAGGGCCGGTAGTGATGCTGATACTACGGCGACCGACCAGAGGCACGCTCGAGCCAGTTGTCGCAAGGCCTGGGGCCTTGATTGCTTTGCCGGTGAAGACGGCTGTTGCTGGATGCCGTTCATTGGTTTCTCACTGCCTGTGAATGCTCGTTTTTCGAATGAAATCAATGCCAAAACCCTTAAGTGTAAATAAATGTGAAATCATGTAACCAATTGTTTTTAAAGGGTTTATTTTGGCGATTTGGGGCGAATCCTGGATTCGAAAGCGATAATTCGCAAGGTGGAATGATGAGATTTTTGGAACAATTCACAGAATTATTAACTCGAGGAAATATTTCGGCACGATTCCGGTAACTTTGTGCTAGCTTGTTTAACATTCTTTGACGAATGAATGTGTTCAAAAACAAATCTGACCTACCGCATTAAGAGCCGTTTAAAAGAGCTCGCTGAAACAAGAGTCGGAAAACCTCAAAAGCCAGTGCCCTTGAACTAGCAACTTGCCGGCTAGCGCGTCTGCGTTACCTGCAAAGGATTTTGCGAAGGTGCACCATGTGTGAATTTACTGGTTTCAAAGCCTCCATTCCGTCCGGGACCGGTCGGCGTGTTGCTGCGTTGTGTCTGGCGTTGGGCGTGGCATTCAGCCCGCTGGCGGGAGCTGAGGAGTCGGCTGAGTCCGAGTCCGTCCAGCCATCGGCGTCAGTCAGGGCGTTGGAGCAGATTATCGAAACCCCGCTGTCGATCCGGGAAAGCCGGCGTCAGGCACAGCAGGCGGTGAACGATCTTTCCCGGGATATCCAGGGACTGAAAACGTCCGTTATTGACCTTAACCGCGACCTGCGGGTGTTGGAGGAGGACTTGCTGTTCCCGGCCAATACCCGTTTGAGCGTCTTTGTGTCCCTGGACGTTGGTGAGTTCTTCCAGCTTGAGGGCGTTGAACTCAAAGTCGATGGCCAAACCGTGACCAGCTACCTCTATAACGAGGCAGAGCGAGAAGCCCTGGCCAAAGGCGGCATGCATCGCCTTCATCTGGGTAATGTCGGTGCTGGAGACCATACCGTGTCGGCGTTCTTTGTCGGCCTTGGACCCAATGGCCGCGAATACAAGCGTGGCACCACCCTCGATTTCACCAAATCTGCTGGACCGAAGTACATCGAGCTGAGCATCGCCGACTCGGAAGCCCGACAGCAGCCAGAGTTCAGTATCCGGGAGTGGTAACACCATGAGCAGGATTCGGGCAGCAATTCGTAGTGTTGGCAGAGCGCCTTGGCTGGCTTTGGGGCTGGCGGGTGCGATGGCGGTGAGTGCGCCGCTGGTGTCTGCCTCGTCTGAAGTGCAGGACCTCAAGTATGGGGCGGTGCTTTACGAGTTCTATCAGCAAAACTATTTCGAGACCCTGGTGGAGTACGCCTACGCCGAAGAGATGGGCGGTATTGTCGGTCATGGTACCTACCCGGAGCTGCTCAAGGGCGGCGTCAGCCTGTCCTACGGTCTGGATGCCCAGGCCGAGGATATTTTTGCCCGTGTTGCGGAAGGCAATGTGTCCGATGAGGACCGCAATCGCGCCTGGTTCTACCTGGGCAAGATGCAGTACCTGCGGGGCGATGCCGATCGCGCCGCCCGCAACCTGGCCCAGATCAACGGTTCGATGCCGGATGAACTGGACGCCGAGTACCGTTACCTGGCAGCGCTGGTCAACATTCGTCTGGGTTATTACGACGCTGGCCAGAGCGTGGCCCAGACCATTGATGAAGACAGCCCTTACGCGCCGTATTTTCATTTCAACCTGGGCATCGCCTATGGCAAACAACAGCGGTTTGAGCAGGCTGCAGAAGCCCTGACCGAAGTGGTTGAGGCCGAAGATGGCAGTGCCGAACTGCAGCGGCTGGCGGATCGTGCCCGCATGGCGCTGTCTTACCTGTATGCCGAAATGGACGACCTGGCCCGTTCCGAGCAGCAGTTGGTGCAGGTGCGCACCACCGGTGCTTACTCCAACCGGGGGCTGCTCGGGGCAAGCTGGCTGGCGGTTAATGAAGGTAATTTCCGCAAGGCCCTGGCGCCCCTGAGTGCCCTGGGCCAGCGTTCCATTGCCCTGCCTGAGGTGCAGGAAGCGCTGCTGTTGAAGCCCCACGTTTACGAGCAGATGGGGCTGGACGGTCGCGCGGCCCGTGGTTTTATCGACGCCGATGCCAAGTACCGTGAAGCGCTGCAGTGGCTGAGTTCCGCCCGTGAGTCGCTGGATCAGGCGGACATGATGGAATTGTTTGTCCAGAACCTGGATCAGGTGTTGGGAGAAAGCGACTGGTTTGGTCAGGCACCTTCCGTGTCTGTTAATCACCTGTCGCCGTTCCTGGTGGAATTGATGTCGGACCATAGCTTCCAGTCAGTTCTCAAGGATCTTCGTGACCTCTACGCCGTCCGCAACAACCTGGAGGCCTGGCAGGCCAAGCGGGACGACTTCGCGGTCATCCTTGCGGCTCGTGGAGAATCGCTGGAAGGCGGTAGCCGTCCCCAGACCCTGTCGGGTTTTGCCCGTCGTGCGGAAACCGCCAAGGCGGAATACGACGCCCTGGTGCAGCGTGCGGCTTCACTGCCAGAGGAAGATCAACAGCATATTCAGTGGATGCTGGAAGGCCTGGCGACCGATCTTGCCCGCTCTGAAGGCATGGTCAACGGCTTGCAGGGCGCGGCTGCGGTGGATCGCGGAACCCGCGTCTATGGCAACAGCGTGCGCGAGATGATGGCGGCGGTCGATGCCGAGTTTGAGCGTACCTCAGTGTTGATCGAGGAACTGGAAGGCGTGATGCAAACCCTGGTGTCCACCGAGCTGGATATTCACGAACAGCGCCTGAAGCACTACCAGGTTGAGGCCCAACTGGCGAAGGTGCGAATTCTCGACCGTTCACTGTTGAACCTTGACGGCTCCGAAGCCGAAGAGGCCGAAGCAGGGGATGCGGCCATCAATGCCAACGCCCAGATTCCGGCAACCGAACCGGAGGGAACCAACGATGCGATCTAACACCCTAGTGACCACCCTGCTGGTGGCCTCGGTTCTCGGCGGTTGCAGTGCCTTCAACAACTCCACCACGATTGCGCGTTTGCAGGACCAGGGCGAAGACCTGACGGACCTGCCGCTGCCGCAGGTGATGCACGCCGATGTGCGCGAAGAGTACCGCCAGCTGCTGGAGATCATCGAAGACCGCAAGTTGCAGGAACAGATCGAACGCCGCATTGCCAGCGTGTACATGATGGAAGCGGACTACAACCAGCTGATCGGTGTGCTGCCGGGCGAAGATGGCTACTTCCCCGAGGCTATTGACGCATACCACGAGATTCTGGAGAAGTACCCCAGCAACGATGACAACGATGAGGCGCTGTACCAGTTGGCCAAGGCCTACGACCTCGACGGTCGTGACACCGAAGCGCTGGAAATCCTCAACCGCTTTATCATCGACCACCCCCATTCCCCGCGCCTGGCGGAAGTTTACTTCCGTAAGGGTGACATCCATTTCCGTCACGAGCAGTACGAAGACGCGGAAAGTGCCTACAAGTCGGTGGTGGCGCTGGGAGCGGAACCCACGTTCCTCAACAACTCCTACTATTTGCTGGGTTGGGCGCAGTACAAGCTGAGTGACTATGACAACAGTCTGATGTCGTTGTCGCAGGTGCTGGACCGCCTGGTGCCGGACAATGGCCGGGTTGAAGACCTCGACAACATCAGTCGTTCGCTGGTGGACGACACCCTGCGCATCATGAGCATTGGCCTGGCCCACGCCGGTGGTGCCGCCAAGATCTCCAGCATGTTTGATGCCCGTCCCGAGAGCGCCAAGTACACCTGGATTCTTTATTCCAGCCTGGGGCAGCACTTCCTGGAGAAGGAACGCTTCGAGGATTCCGCAGAGTCATTCCGGGCCTTTGTTGCCCAGAACCCGGACTCCGAACGGGCTCCTGAGATGCATGCGGAAATGATCCGTGCCTACGTGGACGGCGAGTTCTCCCAGCAGGTGCTGGCCGAGAAAGAGAGCTATGTCCGCAGCTACGGCATCCGCTCCGAGTACTGGCAGCAGCACACCGCCGAGTCCCGTGGCCGGGTTATGCCCAACCTGAAGGTGTACATCGATGAGTTGGCGCGTCATTACCACGCTACTGGTCAGCGGCTGAAGCGGGAACTGGCGGAGGCCACCGAGCTTGAGGCCAGCCCGGAAGTCATGGCCAGCGAGATGCGGGTCAGCTTCCGCAAAGCGGCGTCGTTCTATGGCGAATTCGAGGAAACCTTCCCGGCTGATCCGAAAGTGCCGGAAATGGTCTTTATGAGCGCGGAAGCGTCGTTTGATGGTGAGGATTATCCCAACGCCATCAAGGGCTACGAGCGCACCGCCTATGAGTTCCGTGATATCGAGCACGGTGCTGACGCCGGTTACGCCGCCATCATCGCCTACCAGAAAGAACTGGAACAGCTGATTGCCACCGCCGGTGACGGCAGTGAGCGGGTCAATCAGTGGCGTGCGAAGGGTGTGGACAGCCAGTTGCGCTTTGTTCAGGAATACCGTGAAGACGAGCGCTCCGGTGCGGTGCTGGCCAAGGCAGCCGAAGAGATGTTTGAGCTGGGCCGCTACGACCAGGCACTGGAAATCGCAACCTCTGTTGTCAGTCGCGAGGGTGAAATCGACCCGGCGCTGAACCGCACGGCCTACGGCGTGATTGCCCATTGCCAGTATGAACTGGGCAACTTCCCGGCGGCTGAGCAGGGCTATCGTGATCAGTTGGCGTACATCCCGGCCGGTAGCGAAGACGCGAAGAAAGTGACCGAGCGGATGGCGGTGTCCATCTACAAGCAGGGTGAGCTGGCCCTGGCTGCCGATGATATGGAAGGCGCCGTGGTGCAGTTCCTGCGAATCAAGACAGCGGCCCCCACGACCGATGTGCGGGTGATTGCCCAGTTCGATGCGGCAACGCACCTGATGACCCTGGAGTATTGGGATCGGGCGCTGAACGAAATGACCGAACTGCTGCGGTTGTTCCCGAACCATCAGCTGTCCCGTCAGCTGCCAGCGAAGATCGCCTACGCCTACGAGCAGGACGAGCAGTGGCTCAACGCTGCCCGGGCCTACGAAGGCATCTACAACGACCGCAACGCACCGGCTGACGAGCGCCGCGATGCCCTGTTCCTGTCAGCGGAGATGTTCGAGAAGGGTGGCGAGGACCTGCAGGCGCTGGAGTACTTCAAGAAATGGGCGTTTGACTACGAAGAGCCGTTCAATACCCGGATGGAAGCCCGTTACCACATCGCCTACCTGTACAAGCGTCATAACGACCTGAACCGTCACCTGTACTGGTTGCGGCGGGTGATTGATGGCCACAACAAGGCACCGGCGGACTGGCAGAACGATCGCTCGGCGTGGATGGCGGCCTGGGCGAACAACGAGTACGGCGACTACTGGCGTACTGAGTTTGACCGGATACGGTTGCGTGCACCGCTGAACGTCAGCATCCCGCGCAAGAACGAGAAACTGAAGAACGCACTGGATCGTTACCAGATGGCGGCGGAATACCAGATTGCTGACCAGACCACCCGGGCGACCTTCAACATTGCCGATCTCTACGGCCAGTTCGCTCAGGAGCTGATGGATGCGCCGAGGCCGCCGGGGCTGAGCCCGCTGGAGGCCGCCCAGTACGAAATCATACTGGAAGAGCAGGCCATTCCGTTTGAAGAACTGGCGATCGAGATTCACCAGGCGAACATCGAGCGTTCCTGGAGTGGCGTCTTTAACGAATGGGTTGAGAAGAGTTTTGGCTCGATGGCTGAGCTGAACCCGGCCCGCTTTGGCAAACAGGAAGTACAGGTGGTGTATGGCGATGGTATCCGTTAATCCAATCCGCAACGCTGGTTTGGCGGCGGTCCTGCTGCTGTCTGGCTGTGCGTCCCTGTCCAACTTTGCACCGGGACTGGCCGGTAGCAGTGAGGACATGACCGAGGTCAGCGCGCCGGCGGTGATTGACACCCCGGCACTGGCGCCGGCGGCGATCGCCGAGGGTGGCGCGCCTCTGCCCCAGCAAAGCTACAGCATCACCGGTGAAAAGATTCCCTACCAGCCGGCGCCCAATCCCTACCTGAGCGGGCAGGCACCGGTGCCGCCGCAGGCGGTCGCAGACTTTCGTGCAGCTCAGGCACTGCTGGACGCGGAGCAGTACCGTGATGCCCGTATCGCCTTCCGGCAGATGACCCGGGACTACCCGGACCTGTCCGGGCCCTGGGTAAAGCTGGGCGAGATTGCCGACAAGCGCGATTACCCGGACAAGGCCGAAGAAGCGTATCGCAACGCGGTTGAGGTAAACCCGAACAACATCAACGCCTACCTGGCGCTGGCCTTGCACCTCCGTCAAAAGGGCAGCTTTGCTGCCGCCCAGCAGGCTTACATTGACGTACTCACGCTCTGGAAAGACTGCCCGCCGGCTCACCTCAACCTGGCGGTCCTCTATGACCTGTACCTGAACCGGCCGGAACTTGCCCAGCCCCATTACGAGGCTTACGACTTCCTGACCGGAGGCGATAACCCGGAAGTGAACAACTGGCTGGTAGAGGTACGCCGCCGCACGGGTATCGAGACCAGTTTTATCGACCAGCCGCCGGCCCTTCCTGAGCCGGTTGAGGCTACCCCGGTTGCCGCCGAACAGGCGGCTGAGCCGGCTCCTGAATCATCCGATAAGGGCTAGGAGTTCGTCATGACGAGAACAGCAAAGCGGTTGCCGGCAACGGCGGCCCTGGTTGGGGGGCTGTTGTCCCTGACCCTGACATTCGGGGCTTCGGCCCAGGATGGCATTGACCTGGAAAGTACCTTTGTCGGGGACAAGGAACAGCCTTCGGTCAGTTACTTCATTCCCTGGAAGCCGCCTGAAGGTCCGGGAAAGTTGTATCGCTCGATCACCTCGGTGTCGGGCAAGGTTTTTGAAGTTGTGGACCGGGACGTTCACGGGCGAACGATGCAGTTCTATGACGAACTGTCGCTGGAGGAGCCCATGGGGGGCTCCGTCCAGTCCAACTAACCAGAAAGTAAAAACTGAAAATCACAAGCTGTGGGGTATCAACCATGAATTTCTACTCAACCATTGTTTCTTTCTTCCAGGAAGGCGGCGCCTTCATGTACCCAATCGCCCTGGTACTGATCGTCGGGCTGGCCATTGCTGTTGAGCGCTGGGTGTTCCTCAAGCGTGCGCTGGTCGCCAACAAGACCGCTTACGGTGAACTGCTGCCCCTGGTGAGCAACAAGGACTACGACAAGGCTGAAAAAGTGGCCCAGGGCAATACCTCTGCGATTGGCCGCCTGATGACCGTTGCCCTCGACACCATGCGTTCCTCCCCGCGTCGCGATGATATCCACGCGGCCATGCAGGAAGGTGTGATGGAAACCATCCCCCGTCTGTCCAAGCGCACCAACTACCTGTCGATCCTGGCGAACGTATCCACCCTGCTGGGACTGCTGGGTACCATCATCGGTCTGATTGCCGCCTTTACCGCGGTTGCCAACGCCGACCCTGCTGACAAAGCCACCCTGCTGTCACAGTCCATTTCCGTAGCCATGAACACCACGGCATTTGGTCTGATCGCTGCGATTCCGCTGCTGCTGATCCACTCCCTGCTGCAGAACAAAACCCTGGAAATCGTAGAAAGCGTTGAGATGGCGGGTGTGAAGTTCCTGAACTCCATCATCCGTGGCAACCCGGCTGCTGTTGCAACCCGCGAGACGGATGCCTGATTCGCTACGCCTGGCAAGTACACCCAATAGCTACGTTACGTAGCGACGTTAAATAACCACGTGTGGTGAAACTATGTTTTCCAACCGAAGAGAACAGGAAGAGGCCGACATCGACATCACTGCGTTCATGAACCTCATGATCGTATTGGTGCCGGTGCTGCTGATGAGCATGGTGTTTAATCACATTGCCATCCTCGAGCTCAACCTGCCGGACCTGACCGGAGCGCAGACCTCCAGCGCGGAAGAAAACCGCCAGCTGGAAGTGGTGGTGCGTGAATCCGGTATCGAGGTCTATTACCCAAGCGGCAACCTGGTGAAAACCATCGCCAACCTGGAAGAGCAGGAAGGTGCCGAAGGTGTCCAGGATCTGCACGACTACGAGACCCTGTCCAAGGTCTTGCAGGAGATCAAACGTCAGCTGGTTTCCAAGTCCATCGAAAAGCGCGATGCCTTGTTGCTGTCTGAATCCGGCGTGACCTACCAGTCTCTGGTATCCACCATGGACACCCTGCGCTCGGCCAAGACCGTGGTGGTGGCTGATGCTGTGGATGTGGAGTTGTTCCCGGAGATTTCTCTGGGCGATGCCCCCAACAAGCGAGGTGATTCATGAGCATGAAACCCATGTCTTTCACCACCTTGCAGGGCGGAGCTAGCCACCGTCACCTGATGAAGCCGGCCAAGCTGAACCTGGTGTCACTGATGGACATCTTCACCATTCTGGTGTTCTTCCTGCTGCTGAACTCCGGGAGCAATGAGATCCTCAAGGTCAACGATGTGACCCTGCCGGACTCTACTGCTCAGGAACAGCCGAAGGAGACCATCACAGTGCTGATCACCGACGAACACATCCTGGTGGATGGGCGTCCGGTGGCCGATATGGTGGATGTGGTTAACGGAAACGGCCTGATTGATGGCCTGACCGAAGAGCTGACATTCCTGGCTTCCAAGCGGGAGGAACTGACCGAAGAGGAGAAGGCCCTGGGGCGTTCTGCGACCATTCTTGGTGATCAGGCCATCCCGTACGAAATCCTCAAGCGGGTCATGCTGACCTGTGCCAAGTCGAACTATCGGGATATTTCTCTGGCAGTGTCCCGGATTTCGTCTGGCAGCAGCGGCGCGTAACGGGGGGCTTTGAATGACGACGATGACAACGACTCCGTACGATTTTGTGCTGCCCTGGGATTCGTCCAGGGATGAAGACTCTCGTTTCAAGAAAGTTCTGAAGCGACTGTTGTTGCTACTGCTGCTGTTCGCTCTGGTGTTTCCGTGGCTGCCGCTTCCGGAAGTTGACCGGGCAGAAGAGGAGCGGGTGCCGCCGGCGTTGGCCAAGGTGTTGATCGAACAGCGCCAGGTTGCCCCGCCGCCACCACCGCCACCACCACCTGAGCCGGTGGAGCAGGAGGTTGCCGAGGCCCCGAAACCGGAGCCAACACCGGCACCGGCTGCGCCCCCACGTGAGGTTCAGGCGGCCCGTGAGAAGGTCTCCACCATGGGTGTTGCCGCCTTCTCCAGCGAACTGTCTTCGCTGCGCAGCTCACTGAACGTGGCCCAGTTGCAGGCTCGCAACACCAACGTCCAGACCGGCGCTGCCGCACGGGCGGCCCGCAACGTACTGGGTGCCCAGTCTGCGACGGCGACCAGTGGCGGTGTGAACAGCTCGGTGATGAACGACAGTGGTTCCGGCTCTCAGCTGGCGGCCCATTCGTCGACCGCCGTGGACAGCCCGATTGGTGGCTCTGGTGGCACCGGAGCTGGCGCGGGTGGTCAGGGCAGTGGTGGTGGTTCCCAGCGTTCCACCGTGGCCGGTGGTCGCGACATGGAATCCATCCGCCGGGTGTTCGAGCAGCATAAAGGGGCGATCTACGCGCTCTATAACCGGGCGCTCCGCAGCAATGCGAGCCTCAAGGGCAAGTTCGTGTTTCATATCGTGATCGAGCCGAATGGCAGCATTTCCGCGATCAACCTGGTTGATAGTGAACTGGGTGATGCGACGCTGGAAATGAAGCTGCTGGCACGTATCCAGATGATCTCGTTTGGCCCTGAAGATGTGGCGGCAACGCCTGTGAACTACAAATTCGATTTCCTCCCTGGTTGAGGAATCGGCAACCCTGGCAGGGAAGCCGGGTTGCAGTGACTGGTGTCGAGAAGGTGTTGGAGGTAGTCATGAGCACAACAAGGAATTCATGGGTGCGTATGGGACTGGCAGGGATGGCCCTGCTGGGACTGACGGGTTGCTTTGAAGGGCAGCGTAGCGATAGCGAGGACGAGATGGCCTCGGATCGGCCGTTTGCCTATGTGGTGCGGGATTTCCCGGAGATGGGGGAGGCCTCAAGCATTGATGTGCGGCCGCCACTGGATCCGCGGGCACCGTATCAGTTCAACCCGGGTGCACGCATCATGGCCCGTGACCGGATTGCCCTCAACACCTCCGAACATGACGTGATGGCGAACTACTTCGGTGGTGCCCTCTACGACGTCAAGGATGTGGACATTTCGCCTGATGGTGAACGGATGGTCTTTGCGGCCCACGGGCCGGCAGGGGATGCGTCCAACAACACCTGGAATATCTTTGAGTACACCTTCGACAGTAACCAGGTGCGGCGGGTATTCGCCGATAACGACCTGGCTAACCTGGGTAATGACACCAACCCGGCTTACACCAACGAAGGTCGCATCGTATTTTCTTCTGACCGTCAGGCCGGGCGGGG
Organism: Marinobacter zhejiangensis; assembly: GCF_900114775.1. GTDB lineage: Bacteria > Pseudomonadota > Gammaproteobacteria > Pseudomonadales > Oleiphilaceae > Marinobacter > Marinobacter zhejiangensis. Next base: position 122,074 of record NZ_FOUE01000001.1, on the reverse strand, counting down.
CGACTGGCGCCTGCTGGACCTGAGGGAATATCTGGCAGACTTCGGCGAGCCGGCGTCGCTGCTGCACACCGTGAATCCGGACGGCACCGGGCTGGCACAGATCAGCTTTGGTGAGTTCCACGATATCGAACCCAGCACCATGGATGACGGCCATATCGTCTTTATCCGCTTCGGTCGGCTCTATGAGACGCTGGAAGACTGTACCCTCGACCAGATCGACGACCCCAACTTCAACACCCACCCCCATGGTGGCGGGTACGGTCAGGGCAATGGTAACGGCTTTCCTCCGGGCCTTGAGGAGCCGAAAGACTGGACCGAGGCCGACAAGTGCGGTGCGTCGCTGGAAGGGGATAACCCCGACGAGCGGATCTTCGTCGAGGACGTGTTCAGCCTCTACCGCATCACGCCCAACGGCGGCAACATGCACCGCTACTTTGGCAGCCTGAGCGAAGAGTTCAGCGACGCCTCGTTTATTCATTACATGGATCCGATTCCACTGCCTGATGGCAACCTGGTGACCATCATGCGTCACATCTTCAACCCGGTTTACGGCGGAGATGTGGTCAAGATCAACAGCAAGAACTTCTTCGCGGTGGATTTCCCGGTGGATGAAACCGTCGTCGGCGAAGCCGAGGAGTCGTTCACGCCAGGGCTGGTGAATTTCTACCCCAACCAGGTATCACCGGCGGGCTGGTACAGTGCGGTGGCGCCTTACGGTGACGGCAGTGGCCGCCTGTTGGCAGCCTGGGCCCAGTGCTTGACTGCGGATGCCCAAAATCTGGTCGCCGCGTGTGAAGGCTCTTCAACCGCCGCCAACCTCGGCGAACCCCAATACGGTGTGTGGATGATCGACCCCGCCACCAACACCCGCCTGCCTGTGGTGGGCAGCGACCGTCAGGCCCTGTACACCGACGTGGTGATCGGCAACCGTAACGACCAGGCCCGGCCTTACGAGGGCAACCGTAATGAACTGGACCTGGAAGACAACACGGCGGTGTTCCATATCCGCAGTATCTATGATCTCGACGGCGCTGACATGGCCGAACCCGACGGTGGCATCGTTACCCGGCGCGACCCGAGCCTGACCGCTCCGGACGACCGCTCCGAGCGCTTCATCCGGGTGTTGGGCAAGCGCAGCATTCCGCCTGAGCTGGAGCAGCTGATCCTGACCGATCCGGTGTGGAACCCGGAATCCGGCCCCCGTCCACCGATGGGACTGACGCCGATTCTTGGTACCGGTGGCCGTGGTCTGTACGACGTACTGTCTTACTCCATGGTTGAGCCGGACGGCTCTGCGATGGTGAAAGTACCGGCTGACACCGAAATTACCTTCGAAGTGGTTAACCGCTACGGCAAACGGGTCGATCTGATCGCCAACCCAGGCTACAACTACAACTACCTGATGCAGCACCCCACCAAGCTGCTGCTGGAAGAGGGCGAAGAGCTGCGCTGTTACGGCTGCCATGACCCTGAGGTAGATATTCCCCATGCCCGGACCGATGTTGAACTGGCCTCGGCCAACCCGGGCGCCCCGGGGGACGGCATGCCGTTCCCGAACGCCAATCCGTCCATCGTGGCTTTTGCCTGGAAGGACACCATGGCCCAGGCGCTGTCTGAGTCCCTCGGTTACCTGGGGGCTACCGGGGCCGATACCCTGTCGTTTGAAGACCATTGGGGCAACCCGCCCGATGACAGCCTGAGCTTCAGTGTCAGCTACTCCGAGCTGACCACCCCGGCCCCCGTTGCCGACGCGAGCTGTCTGACCGACTGGCGGCCGGACTGTAAGGCCACCATCAACTACATGGAGCATATCCAGCCGATCTGGAATGCCTGTCGGGTTGATCCGGTGGACGCCAGCAACACGGTGTCGTGCCAGGCCTGTCACCGGGCGGCAGAGAGCAAGGTGTGTGCAGCGGCCGGTGGCGGTGGTGGTGCCAGCAATGGGCTGTTGCTGGGCAATGGCAATTCGTCCTGGGATCCCCGTCAGCCGGAGTCCTACGTACAGTTGTTCGAGCCGGACTATTACATGAAGCAAACCGCGGGAGGTGACTGGGTGGAAGTCACCGACCCGGATACCCAGTGTGCGGATGGTATCCAGGGCGACATGACGGTGCTGCCGGATCCTGGTGTGTGTTTCAGTCGCCGCTTGATGAGCGCTCGTGGCGCCATTGCCAGTGCCCGCTTCTTCTCCCTGTTCGATAACGACCCGGACGACGATGCCTATGAAGTGGAGCTGCCGGGTACCAACACCATCCGTCAGAGCCACATGGGCATGCTGACAGAGGCCGAGCTGAAGCTGATTGCTGAGTGGCTGGATGCCGGTGCTCACTACTACAACGATCCGGACAAGCTGCAATTCCCGACACCGTGAGTGTCGGGAATGATTGAGGAATCGACGTGATGACCATGGCAATTCATGCGGCTGACACCATCGACCTGGACAGCTACGGCACGCCGAACCTGGAGCTTGAGCGCCAGGGCTGGGGGATACCGGCGGCTGAAACCTGGGTGGTGGACAGCAAGTTTCGCCAGACCGACAGCCGCCGCCGTCTCAGCACTCTTTACAAACGGTTCAATCGCCACTTCCTGGCGATTCGCCGACAGCAGGGCCAACGCTCACTGCCCGAGCAGGTGATTGACCTGACGTTTGTCGAACGCCAGCCCCGGGAAGTCAAAAAGCATCGCCCACTGTTGTGGGGGCTGTCGCTGCTCTGTCTGGCGGCGCCCTCCATGGTGTATTACCTCACGCCGTACCTGCCGCTGTGGGGGAGCCCGCCGGTGGCATTGGGGTTACTGATGATGGCGATGGCCTGGCGTGGCCGGAAACACTACTTTGAATACCTGGCCCTGAATTCGGACATCACGGTGTTTACCGTGGATGGCCGTTTCCCCGGCAAGGAACAGGTCGCGGCGTTCCAGGCGGAGCTGGACGGTGCGATTGAGCGGGCCCAGGCCGGGCTGCCCCAGGGAAAGGCGCGGATACCGCTGGCGGTGACCGAGATGCGGCGCTTGTGCCAGGCGGGCATCATTGCCGATGATGACTACGAAGCGGCCAAGCAGCGCTGGTTCACCAGCCCCTCGACTTGATTACCGCAACTTCATCTTATTATCATCGGGGCTTTATGCTGGCTGGGACTACTCTGAGCCGAAGACACTGAAAGGAGACAACATTTATGAAAAAGGTATTGGCGCTGTGCTCGGTTTTGTTCCTCTTTAGCACGTCCGCCGCGGCATTTGACGGTTACATTGATGTCACCAACAACACTGGCTATGACATCTACTACCTCTATGTCAGTCATGCCAAGAAAGACACCTGGGGCCGTGATCGTTTGGGGGATGACATCCTGGAGGACGGTGAAACCTTCCGTGTGAACGTGCGCAAACAGCCAACGTCGATTTTTGATATCCACGCTGAGGATGAAGACGGCGATACCTACACCGTGTGGGACCTGGACATCGCCACCGACGACCTGGTGCTGACCCTGGATCACATCGACTGATTAGGCTTTTTAGGCCTTTCGTATCATAGGTTTGTAAATTTTTTTAAAAGATACGAAATCTTACTCAGTTTAAATTGAAGATTGTGTTCCACTCCCGCTATTCTTCTGGAGAAACTTACGTTTTTGTAATTCCGGCGTGCCAGGGCATAGCTGGTACTACAAAATTACTGATCAAGGGAATGCCTGGTACCAGTGAGTCTGGCGAGGGTATTTTGACGGACGGGGAAAGCGCGCTTCCCCGCCAATAAAAAGGAGATATCGATGTTCAAGAAGATGTTGGCACTCAGTGCCCTGCTGGTGCTGATCAGCTCAAAGGTATTTGCATTTGATGGCTACATTGAGGTCACCAATAATACCGGTTATGACATCTACTACCTGTACGTCAGTAACGAAGAGCGTGGCGACTGGGAAGAAGATGTGCTGGGCGATGATATTCTTGAAGATGGAGAAACCATTCGGGTAAACGTTCGCAAGCAGCCCTCATCGGTGTTTGATATCCGGGCGGAAGACGAAGATGGTGACACCTACACGGTCTGGAGCCTGGATATTGCCAAGCGGGACCTGGTGCTGACCCTGGATAACCTGGATAGCGGCGACAGTCAGGGCGACTTTGACGGCTACGTGAACGTTACCAACAACACCGGTTATGACATTTACTACCTGTACGTCAGCAACGAAAATCGGAGCGACTGGGAAGAAGACGTTCTCGGTGACGACATCCTGTCCGTTGGCGAAACCATCCGTGTGACGGTGCGCGACCAGGATTCCTCTGTCTTCGACATCCGTGCGGAAGATGAAGACGGTGACACCTACACCATCTGGGGGCTGGATATCTCCCGGCGGGATCTGGTGCTGACCCTGGACGACCTTGACTGATCGTTCCCCTGATCCAAAGAGGCGCCATTACGGCGCCTTTTTTTTCGATTATTTTCTTGCCCTGACACTGGATTCGTCATATTAAACTGAAACAGTCTGACCGATTCCCGGCAGGCCCTTTCCTCAGGTGAAACAGACGAACGTGGTCGCACTGAAACTCCCAGCCCGCAACAGCGGGGAAGGGGACGTTCCCCATCTCTACGAAACCATTGCCAACGACCTGCTAACCAAAGGTTACAGCGTCAATATTGGTGGCCTGCCACCGGATTTGACCCATGCCCTGTGGACGCAGGTTCAGCAGCTATCCCGGCGCGAGTTTGCCCCGGCGGGTATCGGGCGGGAGCAAGACCACATGGTGAACAACTTTGTTCGTAGCGATGAGATCTGCTGGATCACCGGTGAGTCCGAAACCGGCGCCTCGTGGCTGGAGTGGGCGACACAGCTGCAAGCTTACCTGAACCGGCGGTTGCTACTGGGGCTGTTTTCGTTTGAAAGCCACTACGCCCACTACGCCCAGGGTGATTTCTATAAGAAGCACCTGGATGCTTTCAAAGGAGAGGCCAACCGTACGCTGTCATTGGTGGCTTACCTGAACCCGGGGTGGCAGCCCGATGATGGCGGCGAACTGGTGTTGTACACCGGAGAGGATGACCAGACCCTGCGGGTAACACCCGGTTTTGGCACGGTGGTGGCGTTTCTCAGCGAAGAGTTTCCCCATGAGGTGCTACCGGCCCAACGAGACCGCTATTCCATCGCCGGCTGGTTCCGCGTTAACCAGTCCAGCTCGGCAAGGGTTGACCCACCAGCCTGAGTTCCCTGCCGCCACCGACTATGCTGAACACAGAGCCTTCGGCATAGCGTTGCAGATGGGAGGGCGGTGTCATGGCCGGAAATGTTCATGGGCCAGGTTCAGGGTTGCCACTGTGGGGGCTGGCGCTGGCGGCGGCGTTGATCCCGTTGCTGACCATCCACCTGACTTACCTGGTGTCGGCTATGGAAGGGCATGTGCCGTGGTGCATGCCCTACCTGGAAAGCTGCACCAGTATCAGTCGAACCGGGCGCCACGGCACAGCCTACTTTATTTTCAAGGGCACCATGTTGCCGGCGGCGATTCTGGGGATGCTGTTCTGGTGGCTGAACCCGCACTGGTTGCGACAACTGGGGGCGACACCGGGCAGACTGGGCTGGATTACCCTGCTGGGCGTAACTGCCTGCCTGGCACTTGTACTCTATACCCTGGTGCTGGGGCATGTCGGTGATGGCTTCCGGCTGTTGCGGCGCACTGGGGTGGTGCTCTACTTCTCCCTGACCTATCTGGCACAGCTTCTGCTCAGCCAGGCGCTTAGCGGTGCGCCCGGATGGCGTCGTCGAGGCCAAGGGTTGTTGACCTTGTGTGTGGTGACACTGTCGGTGGCGATGCTGACCGTGGTTCTGCAGGTGGTCGCCTATGACTTCTATCAAGGCATTGAAGATAGCTTTGAATGGATAATCGCCCTGCTGGTGAATGCTCATGCCCTGTGGGTGGCGGTACTCTGGAGGCGAAGTCGCTTTAGTGCCTCGATACAGGTGGACCATGACGGTTAGGCGTGTTGATTGGGTAATAAATAATCAATGGAGAAGCGACTAATTTTCATTTACACTAGCGACATCTTTCCATCGGGTGCTTTTCTGGCACCCGTTACCCGGCGTTGTTGTACAGGTGTAGTTCATGGATTTGGGGACCTCTCTGGTTGAATTCCTCGATACCGCGGTGATTGAACCGGTCACCAAACAGTTCCTTGGGATCTTCGATCTCAACGGGCGCTTTGGCGTGTTGTTCCTGATGATTTCCTATCTGGTGGCCTTCGGGCTGTATGCCTACCGTAAGCGCGAGGGCACGACGGCGGCCGGCAGTTACTGGCAATTCCTGGGGGGGAACCGGGTGCATTTCCACCGGTCGGCCCTGGTGGACTACCAATACTATTTCCTGCGCGCGATCCTTAAGGTGGTGTGCGTTCTGCCGGTGGTGGCGATTGTTGATCCCTACATCCTCCGCTCCGGTGACTATGTGGCGTTCTTCACCAACCTGTGGGGCGCCCGTCCCCAGCTCGGGGAAAACATGGGGCTGATGATGCTCTACGGCCTGGGGGTGTTCCTGGTGGGGGACTTCGTCCATTACTGGGTGCACCGGGCCTTCCATTCCCGCTGGTTGTGGGAATTTCACAAGGTTCACCACTCGGCGGCGGTACTGGTGCCGGCGACAGCAAGTAGGATCCACTTTGTTGAGAAAATCGTCGAGAAGATTGCCCTTGGGGTGATGATTGGGTTCTACGCGGGTCTGTTCTATTACCTGTGTGGTGGTGAGATTAGCCGTTACACGCTCTTTGGGGTGACCTATCTGGTCTTTATCTTCAACGCCCTGGCGGCCAACCTACGGCACAGTCACGTCTGGCTGTCCTTTGGCCCGGTGATTGAGCGTGTTATCAACAGCCCCGCCCAGCATCAGATTCACCATAGCGATGCGGCCAGGCACTTCAACAAGAACTTCGGCACCAACCTGTCGATCTGGGACTGGATGTTTGGCTCCCTGTACGTCACCACGCGTCAGCCAGAGCCGATTACGTTTGGTGTGGGGGATCGGGAGAATCGCAAGTACCAGAGTCTGGGAAGCCTGGTATTCAGGCCGTTTGTGGTGATTGGTCAGCGGGTCTGGCGCCGTACGGGTGACTGGTTGGCTGCCGTCCGCTCACCGGGGTGACCGTGTCGGGAAAGGATTAGAACGCCAGAACCCAGGCAGGTAACGCTGGTTCTGGCGTTTCATTGCGTACGCTAGCGATCTATGCGGTCTTAGGCCGCTTTCGGGTCTGCGCCGAAGTCATTGCTGCCACTGTTGCCTTCCATGCAGAAGAACACCAGCAGAACGATCGGGCCAACCAGCGGAATCAGAGCCAGCAGCAACCACCAGCCGGTGCGGCCTGTGTCGTGCAGACGACGGACACCAACGGCCAGACTCGGAACAAGCAATGCCAGACCGTAGATGGCGCTGATAATACCCGGGATCCCCAAGATACCTTCAATCACGCTCAGCGCAATGACAATGGCTATGTTGATGAGCGCGAACATCCAGTATTCTTTGCGACGTGCGCGGCCAGAAAAACCTGCGTAGTTTTTAATAACGGCCAGATACCAATCCATTTACTTTCTCCTTGATCTCCCTAGCTTGAAGCTGACGAATCAGGGAGAGGATTCGTCAACATCGCGGCAGTCATTGCCGCAAATGGTTTTTAGCAAGAAATTCATAACGATACAAAGCATATGTCCACTTTATGGGGAGATTGGTGTAGGTAGTTCTCCCTATCCCGGCGCAGATTTGAAAAGCGCGGCGCGGATTTGCTGTTTTTTTGGTCTATATCAAGGCGCGCTTCCCGCCTTGTGGTGTCATAGACAGGGGCTTGGTCAGCCATGTCCCTTTGGCAGTTCACAACGTTGTAACGTGAAACGTGTCCCATGACATCTGGAGTACATCTGCTCTGACAGGAGGGCGTTCCATGATCGAATCCTTGTTACAAGGTGCGTTGAAACTGAGCACCGACGTTCACCTCGAACCCTACCAGCGAGGCAGCAACCTGACCGATGGCTTTACCGTCGGAAGCACCAAAAGTTTCCGGCTGGTCAACGACGCCGGTGAAACCACGGCGGTGATCGACGGCTGGTGTTTTGACGGCGCCTGCTACGGTTATGTGCAATTCGACGCAGCTGGCGAAGTTGTGGTTTCCCGCGAGGTGTTCAGCCTCACGCCTGGGCGCGAGCACCAACCGGTTCATCCCAATGAACGTATTCCCCATATGGGCGTCTGACCGTCAGACCGGCAGTCAGCTACGGCAGTTGCCAGCGCGACGGTAGCCTGCCGCTTCCGCCTCGCTGACACTGTTAAATTCAACCCGGTTTTCAGGGGCGACCCGGTCGTAACTGGGACAGAGTCCCTGCAGGTGGTAAACACGGCTGTTGCGGTTGCCTCGCAGTTGAATCGTGACCGGATCAGCGCTTGCGAGAACGGTCGGCTCGTTGGCGGCGATACCCGCAGCGACATTGCGATGGCCCAGACTCCAGGCCCGCTCTCCGGTAACAAACGGGTTGTTGTGGCCCATGACGGCAGCAATACGGCGATCCCGTTCCCGTTCCCAGTCCGTGACCGGGTACAGGCGGTGCCATGCCATAAACAGTTGTTGCTGCTGGCGGCTCATGGTCAGGTTGTAACGGTCGTGAATGTAGAAGTAGGTGCGGGCAATCTGGCCTTTGACCTGGTCGCGGGGTTCCACCGTTCGCTCACCAAAGGCCACCTGGGTGTCACACTGGCCATACTGGGATGGCTGTGCCGGGAGTTCGCCAAAGCTGTAGTTGCTGCGGTCGCCGTTGACCTCCCCGATGGTTGGGGTGAGGTTGTGCATGTCGGCTTCCATAATTTCAAACAGCGGGTCGTTTGCGGCACAGTTGCGGCGCCCGCCTTCTTGCCAGCACTGGCGCTGATGCCCCATCACCCAGGCCGGGACAACGTGTTCCCACTCGATACGGGCAGCCCGGGTTTCCTGCTTGCGAACCTGATAGCCGCAGGAAGCGGCATCGACACGGCCGCCGGAGTCGCCGACCCAGCTCCAGTGACAACCGCAATAGAAGGACCCCTCCGCCGATTCGTTCTGGTCGTAATAGACTTGCTCTCGCAGCAACTCCTTGGCCTGGCCGAAGGATGAGGGTTGCCCCAGGGCGGGCAGGGTAAAGGCAAGGCACAGTAAGGTGATCAGGGATCGGGTGAACAGCACGTTGGGTCCTTAGCGACGTTCCAGTATCTGGGCAAAATTTTGCCTGAATTGGTCGCCTTGGACTGTAAGGTGTTGTAACCGTAAGTGTTTGTTGTTGTGAGTGGGCTAGGGAGGAGGCGGTCGCACTCCTCCTCGGTTATACGGACAAGTGACGTCGGAACAGCACCAGTGCCGCCGAGAAAAACACCGCGCCAATGCCTGCCAGCGCCAGCATCTGTGGCCAAACCACGTCGATACCGGCACCCCGGTAGAGAATGGCCTGGGCCATGCTGACAAAATGGGTGGTGGGTGCGGCCAGCATGATGTTTTGTACCAGCTCGGGCATGCTTTCCCGCGGGGTGATACCGCCTGACAGCAGTTGCAGGGGCAAAATGGTCAGGATCAGCAGCAGGCCAAACTGAGGCATGGTCCGGGCCACGGTGCCAATCAGGATCCCGATGGCGGTGGTCGAGAACAGGTGGATCAAGGTGCCGAGCAGGAACAGCGCAACCGAGCCAGCAATCGGCACGTTCAGCCAGTGCTGGACCACCAGCGTGACCGACACCGAGGCCGCGAGCAGCACCACCAGGGCGTTGGCCCAGACCTTGGCCGCCATGATCTCGAAGGGCCGCAGCGGCATCACCATCAGGTGTTCCACGGTGCCGTGTTCCCGTTCCCGGATCAGTGCCGCGCCGGTGAGAATAATGCTGATCAGCGTGACCTGGGTGATGATCTCCATCACCCCGCCAAACCAGGTGCCATCCAGGTTGGGGTTGAAGCGGACCCGGGTCACCAGCTGAATGGGTAATTGGCTGGTGGCGGCGCTGCCCGGCTGCAGGAACTCGGCCACTTCGGTCAGGGTGAAGCGTTGAATGTAGGTGGTTCCGATAAACGCCTGGCTCATGCGGGTGGCGTCAATGTTCAGCTGCAGGCTCACCGGCTGTCCCTGCCTCACCTTGCGCTCAAAGCCTTCCGGGATCACCAGGGCAAAGGTGTGGCTGCCTTTGTCCAGCAGCTCGTCCACCTGGTCGTAGCGCACCAGGTCGGGCTCTAGGAACCAGGGCTGCTGCAGCGAGTTGATCACCCGCCCTGACAGGGTGGTCTGGTCCTGGTCGACAACGGCGATGGGGGCGTTGTTCAGCTCCATGGAGCCGGCGGAACCGGCGGTGTAGATCATCACGGTGAAGGCCACCGCGACGAACACCAGCAGGATTTTATCCTGCCAGAGGCTGCGCAGCTCCTTGATGCCGAGGTTCCAGATGTTGTAAAGGCTCGTCATGGTCAGCGTCCCTGTTTCCTGAGCAGTACCACCGCCAGAGCGGTCAGTACCGGAATAAACGCGGCCAGGGTCAGGAAGGCCGACTGCATGTCCGCCAGTGACAGCCCCTTGGTAAACACACCACGGCTGATCTGGAGGAACCAGGTGGCCGGCCAGAAGGGGCCGATGAGTGCCCCGGGTCCTTCCAGCGAGGACGCCGGCTCGGTCAAACCGGAGAACTGCACCGTGGGCAGGATGGTGAGGATTGCCGTGGCCGCGAGGGCGGCAATCTGGGTCGAGGCGAAGGACGACATGACCTGCCCCAGGGCGGTGGTGGCGGTAACGAACAGCAGCGCGCCGAGGGTTAGGGTCAGCAGCCCGCCCTTGACCGGCACATCAAACACCGCCACGGCCAGAACCACCAGGCTGGCGTAACTGATCATGCTGAAGGCCACGTAGGGCAACTGCTTGCCCAGCAGGAATTCCAGACGGGTGACCGGCGTCACATAGAGGTTGGTGATCGAGCCCAGCTCTTTTTCCCGGACAATGCCCAGGGCCATCAGGATGGCGGGAATAAAGATCAGCAGGATCGGGATGACGGCGGGGACCATGGCGTCCAGACTCCGGAAGTCCTGGTTGTAGCGGTAGCGGTCTTCCAGGCTGACCAGGCTTAACGCAGGTGTTTCCCCGTAGGTTCTGAGCGCAAGCTCACTCAGGTAGCTCAGATGCATGCCCTGAACGTAACCCAGGATGTTTTCGCCGCGGAACGGCATGGCGCCATCCACCCACACGCCGATTTCTGTGGTGCGCCCACTTTTAAGGTCCCGGCCAAAGCCCGACGGAATTTCCAGGGCCAGGCTCAACTCACCGGTTTGCATCCGGTAATCCAGTTCCTCGAGGGAGTGCAGGGGCGGTTGTTCCAGAAAATAACGGGAACCGGACAGCGCCGTCACGTAATCCCGGCTCTGTGGGGTCTGGTCGCGGTCCAGCACCGCGAACGACAGGTCTTCCACATCCATGGTAATGCCATACCCCAGGATCAGCATCAGCAGGGCGGAACCGACGAAAGCAAACGCCATTCGTATTGGGTCCCGTAACAGCTCCCGCGCCTCTCGTCGCCCGTATGCCCACAACCGTTGCAGGCTGAAGGACCGGTGCTTGGGTTGCTCGTTGGGGGTGTCGGTGATCACCGCGGCGCTGGTGTCTGTGTCAGGCTCTTTGGCCACCGCTTCCAGCGTTTGCATGAACGCGCCTTCGAGGTCGTCGGCCCCCGCGGCCTGGATCAGCGCCTCCGGGGTATCGCACGCCAGTACCTCGCCGGCGTGCATCAGCGAGATCCGGTCGCAGCGCTCGCCTTCGTTCATGAAGTGGGTTGAGATGAAAATGGTCACGCCCTCTTCCCGGGACAGCCGCAGCAAGAGCGACCAAAACTGGTTACGGGCTGCGGGGTCCACCCCGGAGGTGGGTTCATCCAGAATCAGCAGTTCCGGCTCATGCACCACCGCCACGGCCAGTGACAGCCGTTGCCGGACCCCCAGCGGCAGGGCACTGGCGAGCTGGTCCATAACCTCGTCCAGGCTGAATTCCCGGGCCAGCTTTTCGATCCTTGGCGCCACACTGTCTTTCGGCAGGTGAAACAGGCGGGCGTGCAGCTCGAGGTTCTGGCGAACGGTCAGCTCTCCGTAGAGGGAAAACGACTGGGACATGTAGCCCACTTTACGCCGGGTCGCCAGGTCCTGGGCGTCCAGTGGTGCGCCAAACAGGAACACCTCGCCTTCGGTGGCGGGCAGCAGGCCGGTGAGCATCTTCATGGTGGTGGTCTTGCCACAGCCATTGGAGCCAAGAAACCCGAAAATCTCACCTTTGGCGATGGAAAAGCTGACATCCTTGACGGCGGTGAAGCTGCCGAAGCGAAGCGTCAGGTGCTGGGCTTCAATGGCGGGTGTGGCTCCCTGCTCACTCTGCGGCTGATCTTGCGTCGATGCCAGCAGCTCAGCCGGAATGGTTTCCTGGCGCTGGTCCGGCAGCAGGGCAATGAAGGCATCGTCCAGCGTCGTGGTGCCCGTGCGCTCTTTCAGCTCCCTGGGAGAGCCGGTATCGAGGATCTTGCCGTCATCCATGGCCACCAGCCAGTCGTAACGATCCGCCTCTTCCATATAAGCGGTCGCCACCAGCACACTCATGCCGGACTGTTGTCCGCGTATGGTGTCGATCAGGTCCCAGAACCGTTTCCGGGACAGCGGGTCCACCCCGGTGGTGGGCTCATCAAGAATCAGCAGGTCCGGGTTATGGATCAGCGCGCAGCACAGCCCCAGCTTCTGCTTCATGCCGCCGGACAGCTTGCCGGCGGGACGGTCGCGGAACGATTTCAGGCCGGTGGCGTCCAGCAGGCGATCGATCTGTTGCTGGCGGGCGCTACCGGCCAGCCCGAACAGGTCGGCAAAGAAGTCGATGTTCTCGTCCACCGTCAGGGTGTGGTAGAGGTTGCCCCCCAATCCCTGTGGCATGTAGGCGATGCGCGGTGAGACCCGGTTGCGGAAGCGTTGGCTGGCCATATCGCCACCGAGCACCGTGAGGCTTCCCTGCTGCAGCTTGCGGGCGCCGGCAATCAGCCCCAGCAGTGTGGATTTTCCGACACCGTCAGGGCCAATCAGCCCGACCATGCAGCCGGCTGGAATGGTCAGCTGGATGTTGTCCAGGGCCAGGGTGTCGCCATAACGGTGGGACAGGCCGTCAAGCCGGGCGATGTCCTCAGCCATTGGGCAGGGACACCTGCAGGTGCTCCGGCCAGGACTGGCTTTCGTCCAGTCTTACAAAGGCTTCTCCGGGAACCCCGGTTTTCACCCGGTCTCGGTAGGCTTTCAGCAGGTCTGGGTTGATGCGAATCCGGACCCGGAACATCAGTTTTTCCCGCTCTGTTCTGGTCTCCACTGACTTGGGGGTGAACTGGGCTTCGGCAGCCACGAAACTGACTTCGGCGGGCACGACGTAATCCGGCAGGGCATCCAGAATAATACGGGCTTCGGAACCGACCCGAACCCGGCCGGCCTGGGCGGTTGGCAGGAAAATTGTCATATACACATCGGTCACGTCGATGACCGTGGCAACCTTGCCGCCAGCGGGAAGTACTTCGCCCGGCTCGGCCAGGCGGTAGAGAACCCGGCCACCCACGGGCGTGTTGAGGTGGCTGTCATCGATAATGGTCTGGACTCTCAGGATGCTGGCCCGAGCGGCTTCAATGCCCGCCTGGGCAGAGGCCACCTGTACCTTGGCGGCTTGCAATGCCGCCATGGCGGTGTCTGCTGCCGTCATGGCCTGATCAAGCTGCTCCTGGGACAGGTGCCCCCTGTCTGCAAGTGACTGGAAACGGCTCAGTTCAGCCTGGGTCAGCCGCAGCTCGCTTTCGCGCTGAATCACCACCGCCTCGGCCAGGCGCTTGCTTTCTTCCGCCTGGAGTGTGGTGGCTTCCGCCGCCGCCAGCGTGGCTTCCAGCTCTGCGGTGTCCATTTCGGCAACCGCGGCCCCCGGCTCAATCAGGTCGCCTTCTTCCACAAAAAACGTTTCCAGCCGGCCGGCTATGCGGGTGGCAATGTCCACTTCGGTGGCTTCTATGCGGCCGTTACCCGACGCGATGTAATCCGGCAGTTTGCTGCCTGTGGGAAAACGCTGCCATAGATAGACCGCGACAATGGCAACAACGAGAACACCCAGTACTTTCAGGTTCGACCTGGCACTTTGAGTAGGCATGACTTTCCTTGATTTTGCAGAGAAATCCCAATGAAGAGCATAGGACAAATTCTTGATTGTTTGATGACGGCGGTCAACTCACCTGCGATAAGTACTGATATTTACAAGAATTCTGGTCAGGAATCGTTGGGTGGCATTGGGTTGGTATCGCGCAGGGCCAGCTCGCCAATACCCGGTAACTTGATGCCGAGCGCCAGCGGGTTCACCCCCAGTGACAGCCCCAGGACGTTTACCTCCAATCCTTCCCGAACCCCCGCCAGCAGCCCGAAATACCCCCACAACGACAGCTGATAACCGGCGCCGCCAGGCACTTCGGCCACCACGCCATTACCGAGGTAATCCTTGCCGATGGCGTGATTGGGCAGGGCTACGTCCAGCTCCGGCACTTCTCGAATCACCCAGGCGACAAAGGTGTTGCTGTTCGGCCCAGGCCAGGCTTCGTATTCGGTGGGGTAGGGGTAGGCGGCAATGGCCTTGTGGATATTGGTGATGGCCGCCTGGGCTTCGTCTCCGCGGATGTCGGCAATCAGTTGTGGCGGCTGCCCGTACCAGGCCCGGTCTGGCAGGCTACGGTGGGAGTGCACCACGTTCTGGCGCCAGCCGATAACCTCGTGAACGTAGTAGTGATCGGCCCCGGCCTCCTTGGTGGCAATCCAGGTGTGCAGCGAGAAATACCCCCGCCAACTCCACGCCCGTGCACCATAGACCTGTACCACCGCCTCGGGGGTATCCTCCGGTGCCGGTGCAATGCCCGCACTGGAGCGGTCTGCCGTCCGCCAGCTTTCAGCCGACTGCAAAGAGCCGCAGGCCGCCATGAACAGCGGGCCCGACAGTAAAATTGCCAGCGACATAAGAAATCCGGCTACCCATCGCTTGATCTGTTTCATCGGTTGGCCCTTTTCTGTGGGAGGCTCGTCTAGTTAAACCGATTTGGGTGGTTTTTGACCAGTGACGGATTGGAGAGGTGGGCGGTTATGACTGCGCGGCCCCCGCTTGCCTGACTCATGCCTGCCATAGAGGGCGCCCTGTTGCCGAGTATGTTATGAAAAATAAGCCTGCCCCGGTATTCTGGCCAAAGGGGGAGCCCCTTGTGTTTGGAGCCATCATCAGGAGTGTCTGTGACAGAACTGAATTACCTGCAAATCGATACGGGTGAAAACCCGGAAACAACCATTATCTGGCTACACGGCCTTGGCGCGAACGGCCATGACTTCGAGCCCGTTGTCCCCGAGTTTGAGTTCGCCAAGCAGCGGCCGGTTCGCTTCCTGTTCCCTCATGCCCCAGACCTGCCAGTGACCATCAATGGCGGCATGGTCATGCCCGCTTGGTACGACATTCTTGCCATGGACATCGACCGCAAGGTAGACGTTGAACAGCTACGGCGATCCGCCAAACAGGTGGCGGCATTGATCCAGGCCGAAAGAGAGCGGGGCGTCGCCAGTGAAAACATCATCCTGGGTGGCTTCTCCCAGGGCGGCGCGGTGGCCTATGAACTGGCATTAAGCTACCCCGAACCCCTCGGCGGGCTGTTTGCGCTTTCAACCTACTTCGCCACCGCGGATTCCATCAAACTGAGCGACGCCAACCGCAACATCCCCATTTTCATCGGCCACGGCAGTTTTGATCCGGTGGTTTCGGAGGTGTTGGGACAGGCGGCTTTGAAGCAGTTGCAGGGGCTGGGGTATGAGCCGGAGTACCAAAGTTATGGTATGGAGCATAGTCTGTGCTTGGAGGAAATCAGGGACTTGGATGGCTTTTTGGGGGGAGTGTAATGGGCTGGCTACATGAAATTCAGGTCTATTTTTAGTCATGCTTTTCATGAAGGTATAAAAAAAGCCCCTGAAATCAGGGGCTTTTGCAGTTGTTTGGTGGAGACGGCGGGGATCGAACCCGCGTCCGCCAGTACTCTGCCTTGAGGTCTACATGTTTAGCATCCTTCTATTCGTTTAACCTCAAACGACCCGAAGGTCAGGGTGTAAGAGGCGATCTCTTTAAATCTTAGCCGTTAAACAGTGAGATCTGAGTAACGGAGCATCCTATTAGCGATGACGTCCTGGGATGTTGCTACTGAGTTATAGGCATCTCAGCCAGGACGACTGGCAGGCCCTTAGGCCGCCAGTGCGTAGTTTTCGTCGTTTGCGACTATTAAATTGCAGCTTTTGATTTACGAGATTGGCTGCCATCTCGACATGCACCCAAGGGTTCGCCACCAGCGTCGAAGCCATGTCGTCCCCTTATGTTGAAAGTATATGGGGGGCGCTCCCAAGACTTCAAGGGAAAAGTGACGATTTTTTGTCACTTCTTGTCTCAGCCCGTTTAGCCGACCCCTAAATTCGCTTGTTGATCCGTGGTTTGTGCCACCAGTTCGTCAAAGGCTTCGTGGAAATGATCCATGATGGCGCTGGGGTCTGCCGGAATGCTCTTGTCTACGGTAATGCCAAATTGTACGGTCCCGGCGTAGCTGAAGATGCTCATGCCAATGCCGATATCACCGCTCTGGGGAACCCAGAACATAGGCTGGGTCATTTTGGCGCCTGCCAGGTATACCGGCTGTTTGGGGCCGGGCACGTTGGTCAGCACGGCGGAGGCTTTGTGGCTGAGCATGTTGAGGGCGCGACGTTCAAGGATATCCGGGCCGCGGCCGAACAGATCCAGCAGGCTGTAGGTCACCTGGGCCTGGTAGGAGCGTTTGAGCCGGTTCATGTTTTCCCGGGTTTGGCGGAAGCGCATGATCGGGCAGGGCACGTCCACCGGCAGCGGCACCAACACCAGGCCAAACTGGTTGCCCAGGTCTGTGATCGGGCGGTTGAGCGGGCGAAGGTTGAACGGCACCGCAACCCGGATGCCGCAGTCGGGAATGGCCTCGCCGGTATCGTTGAAGTGCTTGTGAAGAGCGCCGCTGGCCACACTGAGCAAGACATCGTTAACCGTGCCTTTGAGGGTTCGGGCGCAGCGTTTGACGTCGGCCAGGTCCAGGGGGCGGGCCCAGGCAACCTGCTTGCGGCCACTGAGGGGGCGTTTGAGCGAGGTGTGTGGTTCCTCTCTGGCGAAGCCCAGCTTGATGCAGTCAACCGCGATGTCACTCGCGGTACCCATCAGTTTCAGCGGGTAGCCGGGGTCCTTTTCCAGCGACTGCAGGAACAGCCGGCCCTGTTCGAGGGCGACGTGGCCACTGGCCCTGAGCCGGTCGACAGACTGGCGCCAGAGGCTGGCACGAGGACCGGGGGCAGGTCGTAGCGGGGTCAGGGTGTGGACCTTGTACTCCGGACTGCTGTCGGTCAGTGATAGCAGCACCCGGACCAGGGAAATGCCGTCGGCGATGCAATGATGGATGCGGATCAGTAGCGCACAGCCACCGTTGTATTGGTCGATGTAATGCAGGTGCCACAGGGGGCGATTAAAGTTCAGGGCGGTACTGTTCAGGTCGCTGACCAGTTGCTGCAGCTCTTCCTGGGAGCCGTTGCCGGGAAGAGCAATGCGGTGGATGTGGTTGTCGATATCGAAATGGGGGTCGTCTTCCCAGTAGGCCCGGTCGCCCCGGTTGACCACGCGCTGGCGGAATCGCCGGAAGGTCAGGAAGCGCTCATTGAGCACGCGCTTGAGGCGGCTTATGGCTATTGGCTGGTCGAAGCTGAGCACCGCCGAGATCATCATTGGGTTTTCAACGGATTCCATGCGCAGCCAGGATCGGTCCACGGCTGTCATGGCAGTTCTGTGAGGTTGCATTATTCCCTCCCTCGTGTCCGTGAGTGAGAGCTGTGGCGTTCTGGAACGACTACAGGTAATGCTCAAAAAACGCGCTACCGCCCGGAGAATCTTCGAGTATAGGACGGATAAGCGCGCTTCGAAAGAGGATGCAAGTGCTAACTAAATTACCGATCGTTAAGACGCTCCGGCGTCCCTCATAATCCGTTGTTTTTGGCGGTTCCAGTCCCGTTCTTTCTCGGTCGCCCGCTTGTCGAACAGCTTTTTCCCTTTGACCAGGGCGATTTCGCATTTCACCCGGTTGTTTTTCCAGTAAAGGGCCAGCGGGATGCAGGTGTGCCCGGTCTGGTTAACCTGGCCGAGGATGCGGGCGATTTCCTTGGCATGCAGCAACAGCTTGCGGGTACGGGTGGGGTCGGCGATGACGTGGGTCGAGGCCGTGTTCAGCGGGGTGATATGAGCACCCAGCAGCCAGGCTTCGCCGTCTTTCAGCAGCACATAGGCGTCCGTGAGCTGCCCCTTACCGGCGCGCAGGGATTTGACCTCCCAGCCCAACAACGCAAGGCCCGCCTCAAAGCGTTCCTCAATGTGGTACTCGTGCTTGGCCTTTTTGTTCAGTGCAATGGTGTTGCTGGCGTTGCCCGGCTTTTTTTTCTTGCTCATCGATGGCGAACCCGGTGTTACAGACAGTTTCGCGGACCCGGAATAAAGTTGGGTCGCTGCGGACGAATCGCGCATTGTAGCCCAGGAGTGGCGGGTGGGTCACGAAATCACCTTTCGCTGGTGGGACAGGAGGTGAGTTTGCCGGGAGATTGGTTACAATGGCCATCCATTATCAAGCAGGGTACGGAATGCGAGCCCCATACGAAACGTCCATCGGTTCGTGGACACGCCGTTCCACATTTTTCTGGGCCGCGACGGGTGCTACTGTCGGGTTCAGCAATCTGTGGCAGTTTCCGTATCTTGCCCATAAACATGGCGGTGGGCTGTTTGTTCTTCTCTACATCGCTTGTCTGCTTCTTGTCACCTTGCCCTTAATGCTTACCGAGGCCGCTGTTGGCCGCCACTCCCGCCATGGCATTGTACTGACCATGGATGGATTCATTCGCCAGGGGCGTCTGTCCCGTGGTTGGATGTGGGTTGGCCGTTTCAGTGTTCTTGCGGCTTTTGTGGTGCTTTCTTTCACCGCCGTTATCGGCGCAATCTGCCTGGCTTACGTATTTTTTGGTGCTTTGGGTACGTTCACTGGCCAAGGTGAAGCCGAGGTGGTGGAGGTTCTTGCCAACCTGGTGTCGGACCGTAACAGCTATCGGCAGTTTATGGGCTGGCACGGTTTCTTCCTGCTGTTGGTGCTGTGGGTGTCCATGCAAGGGGTGGCCCTGGGGCTGGAACGCACGCTACGGGTGGTGGTTCCGGGACTGTACCTCACGCTGTTGGTGTTTCTTGGCTACAGTGTGAGCCAGGGCGACTTGCAGGCATCGGCGGGGTATCTGTTGTCGTTCCGCCCGGAAGACCTTGGCTGGCGGAGCCTTCAGTTGGCACTGTTCCACGCCTTCTTCACCCTGGGATTGGGAATGGGGGTGTGGGCGGTGTTTGGTGCGTACATGGCCAAAACAACGCCGTTGAAACGGGCGGTGTTTGGGGTGGTTTTGATGGACACCCTGTTCGCGATTGTTGCGGGTCTGGCCATCTATGCCCTGGTGTTGCCGGTATCGGCGGGTGCGGGTGAGCAGGGCTTCGGTTTGCTGTTCGTTGCCTTGCCCCTGAGTCTGGCGGAGGTGCCGGGTAGTCAGTTCGTAATCGCCGCGGTGTACCTGATGATCGTTCTGGTTGCCTGGACCACCGCCCTGGCACTGCTGGAGCCGCTGGTCGGGTGGTTCAGGGAGTGGACCGGGGCGCCGAGGGGTTGGTCAGTGACGGTGATAGGCGTGCTGGTGTGGCTCGCCGGGCTGGCCACGCTGTTCTCCTTCAACATCTGGTCCGATGTGCTGCTGTTGGGCGGGTCGATTTTCCGATGGCTGGAATTGATTGCCAGTGGCTTGCTGATCCCTCTGGTCAGCATTCTGCTTGCGGTGTTTGTCGGTTGGAAGTTGAGCCATCCGGTCGCTTTCGGGCTGATCGGCCAGGCGCCCTGGTTGATCAGCCGGATCTGGTTCTGGGTCATGCGACTGGTGCTGCCGGTGGTCGTGGCCTACATTGGCGTTCAGTACAGCATTCATTCGCTGAATGAGCTTTGCGGTGATGGTGAGGTGCGGGGCGTGTGCCAGCCGATCAATGCGATTCGCTCACAGCCGCCGGTGGACGAACTCCCGGCTCTGCCAGATACACCTGAAGTTCCTGAGGCTCCCGGCGCCCCTGCCGAGGACAGTGGCCCGGGGGTATGGCCTCCAGAAGCGCCTGCCGCGGGGCAGAGCCCGGCTCCGGAGGGTGCGGAGCCGCCGGCCGGTGACAAAGGGCAGCAAAGGGAGCGGGAAATCCTTTATCATAGTGCCTGAAAGACGAATTTCAGTAACGTTCAGGATACCTCGTTCCCATGGCGCACCAGATCGAAAAGACCGCGTTGGTCATGCATTCCGCCCAGCGGATGTTCCATCTCGTCAATGACATAGCTTCTTATCCGGATTTCCTGCCGTGGTGCGCGGGTGCAGAGATTCACCAGCAATCCGATTCCGAGATCATGGCTTCCCTGGACGTGTCCAAGGGCGGCGTACGTCAGCGCTTCACCACCCGCAATACGTTGCTGGCTCCGGAAATGATTGATATGAGCCTGGTGGATGGTCCGTTCCGTAACTTGTGTGGCCACTGGAAGTTCCTCGCGCTGGATACGAACGCCTGCAAGGTGGTGCTGAGTCTGGAGTTTGAGTTCTCAGGGTCCCTGGCCAAGATGGCCTTTGGCGCAGTGTTCAGTCAGGCGGCGACCACAATGGTGGATGCGTTTTGTCGGCGGGCAGACGATGTGTACCGGGGGCAGCTGGCATGATCGACGTTGAGGTGGCCTACGCCACGCCGGAGAAACAGAAAATTATGGCGCTGTCGGTGCATGATGGCACCACGGTTTACGACGCGGTACTGAAATCCGGCATCCTGGCGGAGTTTCCGGAAATTGATCTGGACGCCACGGACATGGGGGTATTTGGCAAAGTGGTCAAAAAGCCCCGGGAAGAAGCGTTACGGGCCGGTGACCGGGTGGAACTCTACCGCCCGTTGAAAATCGATCCGAAGCAGGCCCGGCTTAACCGGGCGCGCAAGAACTAGAGGCTGAGCGGCAACTCAGTAAGCCGGGGTTAGCGGGAGCAACTCGGCGTCATAGTGGCTGAAGGTGTCGCCGTCATAATAGATGGTGATCTGCTGCTGCTTGATTTCCTGGCCAGCCCGCTGGAACGTATACATATAGTGATCCTGGCTTTCGTCCACCGGGTTGATCACCGAGGGAGATCCGAGGATTGAGTGAACCTGGCGACGGGTCATGCCTGCGCTGAGTTGGTCCAGGTCTTCCTGTTTGATAATGCTGCCTTGCTGGACGTTGATTTTGTAGACGCCAGGAAAGGCACAGCCTGCGATCAGCAGGGTCAGGAGCAATGCCGCGAGCTTTTGCATCGGTGGGGGAATTCCTCTATCTTGGGGCGCCTGTCGGCCGGTTAACGGTGCCAGGCAAACTGTTTAAGCGGCTTCATGATACCGGAAGCCGGAAGTACACCAAAGAGTGATTAACACATGCCTTCTGAAAACACTGAACTGCGCAAGGTTGGCCTGAAAGTAACCCTGCCGCGCGTAAAGATTCTCAACATACTGGAAAGCTCGAGCGAGCACCACTTGAGTGCGGAGGATGTGTATAAAAAATTGTTGGAACAAGGGGACGATGTTGGCCTTGCCACCGTCTATCGGGTTCTGACCCAGTTTGAGGCGGCCGGGTTGGTGCTGCGGCACAACTTTGAAGGTGGCCATGCGGTGTTCGAGATTGCGACCGAAGAGCATCACGACCACATGGTGTGCACTCAGACCGGTGAAGTGATCGAGTTTTGCGATCCGGTCATTGAGGAGCGTCAGCAGAAGATTGCTGAGGAGCATGGCTATGAGATTGTCGATCACAGCCTCACTCTCTACGTAAAACCGATCAAGTCCTGATCCCCCTGATTTACCCTGCCTGATGACGTCGCCGGGCCTGCCGGCGACAGATCCTTCATCCTCGATATTTTCGACGCCGTGGACATAAAAAAGGCGGGTAAAAACCCGCCAAAAGCTCTCGAAGGTCGAGAGGGGAATGTGTCTGTTTGAAACCCTGATCAGTGATGAACCGCCTGGCCCTTGGTGAACATCTCCCGGGCGTGGGCGATGGTCTGTTCGGTCAGGTCCACTCCGCCCAGCATTCTGGCGACTTCCTGAATACGCTCCTGGTCCCCCAGGGTTTCGATGCGCGAGAAGGTGGCATCCTGTTGGGTGAACTTGCTGACAAACAGGTGCTGGTGCGCCTGGGCTGCTACCTGCGGCAGGTGCGTGACGCACAGGATCTGGCCGTTGTTGCCCAGTGTTCGGAGCAAGCGCCCCACCACCTCGGCAGTACCGCCTCCAATACCGACATCAACTTCATCGAATACCAGCGTTGGTGTCGTGGAGGTTTGCGCAACCACAACCTGGATGGCCAGACTGATCCGTGACAGTTCGCCGCCGGACGCAACCTTGGCCAGCGGGCGAGCTGGCTGGCCGGGGTTGGCGCTGACCAGGAATTCTACCTCTTCGTTGCCATGGGGGGACGGCTCGCCATCGTTGGCTGGGGAGAGCATGGTCACGAACTGCATGCTGGGCATGCTGAGGTGGGCAAGCTCTTCAGCCACCCGCTGGTCCAGTTCTGCCCCAGCGGACTGTCGCGCTTCGGTAAGCTGGCCGGCAAGGGTGTCGTAGTGCTGACGGCATTGCTCAAGCTCGGCTTCCAGCTGTTCCAGGCTGCCTGCGCCGCCATCCAGGGCCTCCAGTTCCTCCTGCAGACGCTGATGCAGTTCCAGCAGTTCCTCGGGCTGGATGCGGTGTTTGCGCGCCAGCTGATAAATCACGCTCAGACGTTCTTCCACTTCGCTCAGGCGGGCTGGGTCGGCTTCATAGTCTTCGGCAAAGCGGCGCAGGGTGTCGCCGGCCTCTGCGGCTTGAATCTGGGCTTCGCTGAGCATCTGCAGGGTGTCGGTAAGTGCCGGCAGGTTGGTTGGCAGCTGCTCAAGCTGGTTCAGGGTCTGTCGCAGAAGGCTGGCCGCGCTGTTGTCGTCTTCGCTGCAAAGCAGTGACGCCTGATGGCAGCTGTGCCGCACGCTGTCCGCATGGCTGAGCTGAACCTGCTCTTCTTCCAGTTGTGTTTGCTCGCCTTCGCTCAGTCCCAGGCGGTCGAGTTCTTCAACCTGATAGCGCAACAGTTGCAGGCGAGCCTCGTTTTCGTCAGCGTTCTGCTGGCGGTCCCGTAGCCGGGCATCGGCCTGATGCCAGGCTTTCCAGGCGTCGCGTGTTGCCTGAGCCAGTTCCAGGGTGTCGCCAAACTCATCCACCAGCTTGCGATGGGTGTCCTTGCGCAGCAGGGATTGATGCTGGTGCTGGCTGTGGATGTCCATCAGCAGTGCGCCGAGCGCCTTGAGATCGCCAAGCGGGCAGGGTTGTCCATTGATGTAGGCACGGGAGCGGCCGTCTTTACTGATGGTGCGACGAAGGATGCAATCGTTGTCTTCATCCAGCTCGTGTTCGCGGAGCCATTGCTGGGCATCCTCGATGGTAGAGATGTCAAAGCAGGCGGTAATGTCGGCCCGTTGGGCGCCATGCCTGACCGCGCCGGCATCGGCTCGTCCACCCATGGCCAGCCCCAACGCATCAAGGACAATGGACTTGCCAGCACCGGTTTCTCCGGTGAGGGCGGTCATGCCGTTCTTGAATTGCAATTCAACGCGTTCAGCAATGGCGTAGTTGGTGACAGTCAGTTGGGTCAGCATGGGGTTCCTCCGGCTTCGCAGGGTCGGCGCTGGCAAAATGCTGTTTAGGTATACAGTAGCTGTGAATATATACAGGGTTTTTCCTGTTTGCAAATGATGAATTCCTTCACGCCGGTGGTTGAAACCGTGAATTCGGGCCCCATATCCGTTCGCAAAGTCCATAAACCCGGTGTGGATTTGCCCGGGTCACGTAATAGAAGCCCGCGAGCCGGGCGCTTCAAGTTTGAGCAGGAGTAGCCAATGAGTGCTGACGACACCCGCAATGATCAGGTCGAAGAGGAATTGAAAGAGGCTGCCGCTAACGCGGAGCAGGCATCGGCAGAGGCGGCCGACGCGGCTCAGGGTGAAGGGGCTGAAGAATCCGAAGTCGAGGCGCTGCGCGCAGAACTTCAGGACTCGAAAGAGCAGATGCTGAGGCTTCAGGCCGAGATGCAAAACATTCGCCGCCGTGCGGAGCAGGACGTCGAGAAGGCCCACAAATTCGCCCTGGAAAAGTTTGTAAAAGAGCTTCTGCCGGTTGCGGACAGCCTTGAGAAAGCGGTGGAAAGTACCGAGGCCCAGGATGTTGATGGCCAGGTGGTTGCGTCTATCCGTGAAGGTGTCGAAATGACCCTTGGTCTGTTGATGGGCAGTCTTGGCAAGTTCAAGGTAGCGCAGGTCAATCCGGTGGGTGAACCGTTTGATCCGCAGTTGCACGAAGCCATGTCCATGGTGCCGGCGCCCGATGCCGAGCCCAACAGCGTGGTGGCGGTGATCCAGAAGGGGTACACCCTGAATGAGCGTCTGGTGCGCCCCGCCATGGTTGTTGTTGCCAAGGCCGACGAAGCACCAAAAATCGACGAGCAGGCTTGAAAAGTTCAAGACGGCGCCAATATAGGCAGTAACGAGTAACGTCACGGGCCCGCTACCCTGAACCAGAAGTGCGCTAAGTGCCCGAACAGAATTGAAAAACGAATTGGAGTGAATCAATGAGCAAAATTATTGGTATCGACCTGGGAACCACCAACTCCTGTGTGGCCATCATGGATGGTGACAAGGTTAAGGTGATCGAGAACGCCGAAGGCGATCGTACTACCCCGTCCATCATCGCCTACACCGATGACGGCGAAACCCTGGTAGGTCAGTCTGCCAAGCGTCAGGCGGTCACCAACCCGGCCAACACCCTGTACGCCATCAAGCGACTGATTGGTCGTCGTTTCGAAGACAACGTTGTCCAGAAAGACATCAAGATGGTGCCGTACACCATTGCCAAGGCTGACAACGGCGATGCCTGGGTTGAGGTAAAAGGCCAGAAGATGGCTCCGCCGCAGATCTCTGCGGAAGTCCTCAAGAAGATGAAGAAAACCGCTGAAGATTACCTGGGTGAGAAAGTGACCGAGGCGGTTATCACCGTTCCGGCTTACTTCAACGACAGCCAGCGTCAGGCAACCAAAGATGCGGGCAAGATCGCCGGTCTGGAAGTTAAGCGTATCATCAACGAGCCGACTGCAGCGGCCCTGGCCTACGGTCTGGACAAGAAAACCGGTGATCGTACCGTTGCGGTTTACGACCTCGGTGGCGGTACCTTCGACTTGTCCATCATCGAGATTGCCGACGTTGACGGTGAGCACCAGTTTGAAGTGCTGGCCACCAACGGTGACACCTTCCTCGGTGGTGAAGACTTTGACCTGAAGGTCATCGAATACCTGGCGGACCAGTTCAAGAAAGACAGTGGCATCGACCTGCGCGGTGATTCCCTGGCAATGCAGCGCCTGAAAGAAGCGGGCGAGAAGGCCAAGATTGAACTGTCCAGCAGCCAGCAGACCGACGTCAACCTGCCGTACATCACGGCGGATGCCAGCGGTCCCAAGCACATGAACGTGAAGCTGACCCGTGCCAAGCTGGAATCCCTCGTTGAGGATCTGGTTGAGCGTTCCCTGGAGCCGTGCCGGATTGCGCTGGAAGATGCCGGCCTGAGCGGTAACGAGATCGACGAAGTGATCCTGGTTGGTGGTCAGACCCGTATGCCGCTGGTGCAGGAAAAGGTAAAAGCGTTCTTCGGTAAGGAAGCACGCAAGGACGTGAACCCGGATGAGGCGGTTGCCATGGGCGCGGCCATCCAGGCGGCGGTTCTGTCCGGTGATGTCAAAGACGTTCTGCTGCTGGACGTCACTCCGCTGACCCTGGGTATCGAAACCATGGGTGGCGTGGCGACTCCTCTGATCGAGAAGAACACCACCATCCCGACCAAGAAGTCCCAGACCTTCTCAACGGCGGATGACAGCCAGACAGCGGTAACCATTCACGTGGTTCAGGGTGAGCGTAAGCAAGCGTCCCAGAACAAGTCCCTGGGTCGGTTTGACCTGGCGGATATTCCGCCCGCGCCCCGTGGCGTACCTCAGATCGAAGTGACCTTCGATATCGATGCCAACGGTATCCTGAACGTGTCCGCAAAGGACAAGGCCACTGGCAAAGAACAGTCCATCGTGATCAAGGCCTCTTCTGGTCTGAGCGACGATGAAATCGAGAAGATGGTGACCGATGCCGAGGCGAATGCCGAGGAAGATCGCAAGTTTGAGGAGCTGGTTCAGGCTCGTAACCAGGGCGACGCCATGGTTCATGCGGTTCGCAAGACCCTGACCGACGCCGCTGACAAGGTGACTGACAGCGAGAAGGAAAGCATCGAAGCGGCCATCAAGGACCTGGAAGAAGCGTTGCCCGGTTCTGATAAGGACGACATCGAAGCCAAAACCCAGAAGCTGACAGAAGTGTCTTCCGAGCTGGCTCAGAAGATGTACGCTGAGCAGGCTGACCAGGCCGGTCCGGCGGGTGCTGCCGAGCAGGCAGGTGCTCAGTCTGGTGCTGCCGATGACGCAGTCGACGCAGAGTTTGAAGAGGTGAAAGACGACGACAAGCGCTAAGTTCTGCGCAGTCGTCACCAAGGAAAACGCGGGGATAATTGGGTTCCCGCGTTTTTCCTCGTTTAAGGGGTTGCGTTAGAATGCCGCGCAGCTCCATTTGCACAAGCGAATTCAAGTAGTCAAAGGCCCGGCGCGAAGGCGGCGGGCGTTAACAGGGTTTTTAGCATGGCCAAGCGCGATTATTACGAAATTCTCGGTGTGTCCCGGGAGGCGGATGAGAAGGAAATCAAGCGGGCGTACCGTAAGCTCGCGATGAAATACCATCCCGACCGGAATCCGGATGACAAGGAAGCTGAGGGTAAATTCAAAGAGGCCAGCGAAGCCTACGAGGTGCTCTCGGATGGCCAGAAGCGCGGTGCCTACGATCAGTTTGGTCATGCCGGTGTCGACGGTCAGACCGGCGGCTTTGGCGGCGGCGGTGGAAGCTTCTCCGACATCTTTGGCGATGTGTTCGGTGATATCTTCGGTGGCGGCGGTCGTGGTGGTCGTAATACCCGCGGTGCTGACCTTCGCTATACCCTGGAGTTGGATCTGGAAGAGGCGGTTAAAGGCAAGGCGGTCAAAATCCGCGTTCCGGGTCATGTTGAGTGTGAATCCTGTGATGGCTCCGGTGCGGAGAAAGGTACCCGTCCGGAAACCTGTGGCACCTGTAATGGTGCTGGTCAGGTGCGGATGCAGCAGGGTTTCTTCACGGTTCAGCAGGCTTGTCCGAGCTGCCGTGGCTCCGGCAAAGTCATCAAGAACCCCTGTAAGTCCTGTCATGGTGTAGGTCGGGTACAGGAAGAGAAGACGCTGTCGGTGAAGGTGCCGCCCGGTGTCGATACGGGTGACCGTATCCGTCTGGCCGGTGAGGGTGAGATGGGCATGGATGGTGGTCCTGCCGGTGACTTGTACGTCCAGATCGCGGTGCGTGAGCATGCCATCTTTACCCGTGATGGCCGCAACCTTTATTGCGAAGTGCCCATCAGTATTGTGGATGCTGCCCTTGGTGGCGAGCTGGAAGTGCCGACCCTGGATGGTCGCGTCAAGCTGAAGATTCCTGCTGAGACCCAGACCGGAAAGCTGTTTCGGTTGCGTAACAAGGGCGTAAGCCCGGTACGTGGTGGCCCTGCCGGTGACCTGCTGTGCCGGGTTATCGTTGAAACTCCGGTCAATCTGACCAAGCGCCAGAAAGAGTTGCTGGATGAATTCCAGAAAACCCTGGATGGCAGCAATGGCACCCATCATGCGCCGAAGAAGACCTCCTGGTTTGAGGGCGTGAAAAGTTTCTTTGATGAAATGAAATTCTGAGGGCGGTGAACATGAGGGTAGCAATCATCGGCGCTGCTGGGCGCATGGGTAAGGTGTTGATTGAGGCGGTGGACGAAGCTGAAGGGTTGGAGCTGGGGGCGGCTGTCGTGGAACCCGATAGCACCCTGATTGGCGCAGACGCAGGTGAAATGGCCGGTATTGGCAAGGTTGGCGTGGCTCTGGCCGGCAGCCTGGCCGATGTGAAGGATGATTTTGATGTGCTGGTCGACTTTACCTTTCCGGACCTGACCCTGGAGAACGCTGAGTTCTGTAAGGCCAACGGCAAGCGGATGGTGATTGGCACAACCGGTATGACTGACGCTGAAAAGGAACAGCTGGCGTTGGCTGCGGAGTCTGCGCCTATCGTGTTCGCGCCAAATATGAGTGTTGGTGTCAATGTGGCGCTCAACCTGCTGCGTACTGCGGCCCAGGTTCTCGGTGACGATTACGACGTGGAGATCATCGAAGCGCACCACCGTCACAAAAAGGATGCGCCGTCCGGTACCGCCCTGCGTATGGGTGAAGTGGTGGCCGAAGCATTGGGTCGTGACCTGCGGGAATGTGCGGTATACGGTCGTGAAGGTTTTACCGGAGAGCGGTCGCAGAAGGAAATCGGCTTTGAAACCATCCGCGCTGGTGATGTGGTGGGTGACCACACGGTGCTGTTTGCCGGCATCGGCGAACGTATTGAAATTACCCACAAAGCCAGCAGTCGCATGACTTTCGCCAAAGGCGCGATGAGGGCGGCGAAATGGTTGGAAGGCAAACCAGCTGGGCTTTACGACATGCAGGATGTGTTGGCGTTGAAGTGATTGAGGGCCGATACCGACGCTGAGCATTTTTTGTCGTGGACAGTGAACCCCTGATTTTTTTATAATGAGGAAGTTTAACTGCACCAAGCGTAGCTTAAAAATGCCGGGGCGCTGTTGTAGGCGGCGCCCTAACAACAAAAAAGCGGGACGGAGCAACTTGCTCCCTCTCGCTTTTTTGCGACCTGAATTTGCGCTTGCGCTCCTGTTCGTGACGTTGAGGATTTGGCATTCACTCCGGTTTAGGGGGTGAGCGAGATCCCGATTCGGAACTGACGATACGCCACTCGATGAGGATACAAGCCTTGAGTACTCAAATCTTGAGCACCGACACCTTGAGAACCCCGGCAATCCTGGCTCTCGAAGACGGAAGCCTGTTCCACGGATTCGCCATTGGCGCCGAAGGTGAAACCAGCGGCGAGGTGGTGTTCAACACCGCCATGACCGGCTATCAGGAAATTCTGACTGATCCGTCCTATGCCCGCCAGATCGTAACCCTGACCTATCCTCATATTGGCAACACCGGTGTCAATGAAGAAGACGTGGAGTCTGATTGTATCCAGGCTGCTGGCCTGATTATCCGTGATTTGCCGCTGCTGGCCAGCAACTGGCGCAGCACCGGTTCACTGGAAGACTACCTCCGTGACAACAACATTGTTGGCATCGCCGACATTGATACCCGCCGTCTGACCCGCATCCTGCGTGACAAAGGTTCCCAGAACGGTGCCGTTATCGCTGGTGCCAACGCAACTCCGGAGCGTGCGCTGGAGCTGGCCAAGGCCTTCCCCGGCCTGAAGGGCATGGACCTGGCCAAGGAAGTGACCTGCGAAAAGACCTGGCAGTGGAATCAGACCGAGTGGGACCTGGCCAATGGCTACGGTGAGCAGACCGACGCTCGCTTTAAAGTGGTGGCCTGGGATTATGGGGTCAAGCTCAATATCCTGCGCATGCTGGCTTCCCGCGGTTGCGACATCACGGTTGTACCCGCCCAGACACCGGCTTCTGAGGTGCTGGCGATGAATCCGGACGGGGTGTTCCTGTCTAATGGCCCTGGCGACCCAGAACCCTGTGACTACGCCATCCAGGCTATTCGGGATGTGCTGGAAACCAATATTCCGGTGTTTGGTATCTGTCTGGGGCATCAGTTACTGGCCCTGGCCAGTGGTGCCAAGACCGTCAAGATGGGTCACGGTCACCATGGTGCCAACCACCCGGTGCAGGACCTGAAAACCGGCGAAGTCATGATTACCAGCCAGAACCACGGATTCGCCGTGGACGAGACGACGCTCCCGGATAACATCGAGGCGACTCACAAGTCCCTGTTCGACGGCACCCTCCAGGGTATTCGCCGTACCGACAAGCCGGCTTACAGTTTCCAGGGGCACCCGGAAGCCAGCCCGGGACCGCACGACGTGGCGCCGCTGTTTGATGAGTTTATCCAGTTGATGAAAGCGTCTAAGGCCTGAGGGCCTTCCGGACAAATAACAGGCTGCGCCGTGTTTTGCGCTGCAAGAATTTAAACGTTGCTGACAGGTTTACCAAGACATGCCAAAACGTACCGACATTCAAAGCATCCTGATCCTGGGCGCGGGCCCCATCGTGATCGGACAGGCGTGCGAATTCGACTACTCCGGAGCCCAGGCCTGTAAGGCGCTTCGTGAAGAGGGTTACCGGGTCATCCTGGTGAACTCCAACCCGGCGACGATCATGACCGATCCGACCATGGCCGATGCGACCTACATCGAGCCGATTACCTGGAAAACCGTCGCCAAGATCATCGAGAAAGAAAAGCCGGATGCGCTGCTGCCGACCATGGGTGGTCAGACCGCGCTGAACTGCGCCCTGGACCTGGAAAAGCACGGCGTGCTGGCTGAGCATGGCGTTGAGATGATCGGGGCCAATGCCGACACCATCGACAAGGCCGAAGACCGGAACCGGTTCGACAAGGCGATGAAGGCGATTGGCCTGGAGTGTCCCCGGGCGGAAAT
Organism: Marinobacter zhejiangensis; assembly: GCF_900114775.1. Classification (GTDB taxonomy): domain Bacteria; phylum Pseudomonadota; class Gammaproteobacteria; order Pseudomonadales; family Oleiphilaceae; genus Marinobacter; species Marinobacter zhejiangensis. The sequence continues at coordinate 91,263 of NZ_FOUE01000001.1, read as the reverse complement.
CGCTCACACCATGGAAGAAGCCTGGCAGGTTGCCGAAAACATCGGCTTCCCCTGCATCATCCGTCCGTCTTTCACCATGGGTGGTTCCGGCGGTGGTATTGCCTATAACCGTGACGAGTTCGAGGAAATCTGTCAGCGTGGCCTCGACCTGTCCCCGACCAATGAGCTGCTCATCGATGAGTCGCTGATTGGCTGGAAAGAGTATGAGATGGAAGTTGTCCGCGACAAAAACGACAACTGCATCATTGTCTGTGCCATCGAAAACTTCGATGCCATGGGTGTGCACACCGGTGACTCCATTACCGTAGCGCCGGCCCAGACCCTGACGGACAAGGAATATCAGATCATGCGGAACGCCTCCCTGGCGGTCCTGCGTGAGATTGGCGTTGAAACCGGTGGTTCCAACGTCCAGTTCGGTATTCACCCTGACACTGGCCGGATGGTGGTGATCGAGATGAACCCGCGGGTTTCCCGGTCTTCTGCCCTGGCATCCAAGGCGACCGGATTCCCGATTGCCAAGGTGGCTGCCAAGCTGGCCATCGGCTACACCCTGGACGAGCTGCGTAACGAAATCACCGGCGGCGTAACCCCGGCCTCGTTCGAGCCCAGCATCGACTATGTGGTTACCAAGATTCCTCGCTTCACCTTTGAGAAGTTCCCCCAGGCGGATGCCCGACTGACCACCCAGATGAAGTCCGTGGGTGAGGTTATGGCCATTGGCCGGACCTTCCAGGAGTCCATGCAGAAAGCACTGCGTGGTCTGGAAGTCGGTTCCGAAGGGTTTGAGCCCAAGGTGGATCTGGAGACCGAAGAAGGTCTGGAGACCCTGACCCGTGAGCTGAACGAGCCGGGCGCGGAGCGTATCTGGTACATCGGCGACGCATTCCGTAAGGGCATGAGCGTCGAAGAGGTGTTCCAGCATACCAAGGTTGACCCCTGGTACCTGGTTCAGATCGAAGACATCATTCGCGAAGAAGAAGCGCTGAAGCAGGCGGGCAAGGCGGACATCGACCGCAACACCCTGTTCCGCCTCAAGCGTAAGGGCTTCTCCGATGCGCGGCTCGCCAAACTGCTGAGCATTTCCGAGGACAGCGTTCGCAAGCTGCGTGACGAGTTCAAGGTACGTCCGGTCTACAAGCGTGTGGACACCTGTGCCGCTGAGTTTGCCTCCAACACCGCGTACATGTACTCCACCTATGAGGAAGAGTGCGAAGCGCAGCCGTCGGATCGTGAAAAGATTGTTGTCATCGGTGGTGGCCCCAACCGGATTGGTCAGGGTATCGAATTTGATTACTGCTGTGTTCACGCCGCCCTCGCCATGCGCGAAGACGGTTACGAGACCATCATGATCAACTGCAACCCGGAGACTGTGTCCACCGACTACGACACCTCCGACCGTCTCTATTTTGAGCCGATCACCCTGGAAGATGTACTGGAAATCATCCGGGTTGAGAAGCCGAAGGGTGTGATTGTTCACTACGGTGGCCAGACCCCGCTGAAACTGGCTCGTGGCCTGGAAGCGGCTGGGGTTCCGATCATCGGTACCAGCCCGGATGCGATCGACCGCGCCGAAGACCGTGAGCGCTTCCAGCAGATGATCAGTCGCCTGGGGCTGTTGCAGCCGAACAACGCCACCGTGCGCAGCCACGAAGAAGGTGTGTTGGCGGCTCGCGAAATCGGCTATCCGCTGGTGGTGCGCCCGTCCTACGTACTGGGCGGTCGTGCGATGGAGATTGTTTACAACGAGGAAGAGCTGGTTCGCTACATGCGTAATGCGGTGCTGGTCTCCAACGACAGCCCGGTGCTGCTGGACCACTTCCTCAATGCCGCGATCGAGGTGGATATCGATGCCATCTGTGACGGCAAGGATGTGGTGATTGGTGGCATCATGCAGCACATTGAGCAGGCCGGCGTTCACTCCGGCGACTCGGCGTGCTCGTTGCCGCCGTACACCCTGCCGAAGGATGTTCAGGACGACATGCGCGAAGCGGTTCGCAAGATGGCGATCGAGCTGGAAGTGGTTGGCCTGATGAACGTTCAGCTGGCGTGGCAGGACGGCGAGATCTACGTGATCGAGGTTAACCCGCGTGCATCCCGTACCGTGCCGTTTGTATCCAAGGCCATTGGAGTGTCCCTGGCCAAGGTTGCGGCCCGCTGCATGGCCGGCACCTCGCTGGTGGAGCAGGGCTTCACCCAGGAAATCGTGCCTTCCTATTACGCGGTCAAGGAATCGGTGTTCCCGTTCAATAAGTTCCCGTCGGTTGACCCGATTCTGGGGCCTGAAATGAAGTCCACGGGTGAGGTCATGGGCCTGGGTGATAGCTTCGACGAAGCCTTCGCCAAGGCGGTGTTGGCCTGTGGCGGCAAATTGCCGGAAAAGGGCACGGCGTTCATCTCCGTGCGTGATGTCGATAAGGAAGGTGTGGTTGCGGTTGCGCGGGATCTGGTTGACGCCGGGTTCAAGCTGATTGCGACAACTGGGACGGCGAAGATCCTGAGCGATGCGGGTGTTGAGGTTGAGAAGGTCAACAAGGTTCGCGAAGGTCGTCCTCATATCGTCGATGCGATCAAGAATGGTCAGGTTCAGCTGATCATCAACACCACTGAAGGCCGCAAGGCGATTTCCGATTCGGCTCAGATTCGCCAGTCTGCCCTTCAGTCCAAGGTGACCTACACAACGACACTGGCAGGCGGTGAAGCGCTCTGCCGGGCAATCAATTTTGGTCCTGAGCGTACTGTACGTCGCCTTCAGGATCTGCACGCAGGAAAGTAAGACTATGACAACTCGTGTTCCTATGACCAAGGCTGGTGAAGAGGCGCTTCGGGCCGAACTTCAGCAGCTCAAGAGCGTAGAGCGTCCCCGGGTTATTGCGGCGATCGCCGAGGCTCGTGAGCACGGCGACCTCAAGGAAAACGCCGAGTATCATGCTGCCCGTGAGCAGCAGAGCTTTGTCGAAGGCCGTATCCAGGAAATCGAGGGCAAACTGTCCTCGGCCCAGGTGATTGATGTTACAACCATGGAGAACACCGGTAAGGTGGTTTTTGGGGTGACTGTTCACCTGCTCAACCTGGACACCGACGAGCAGGTCAAATATCAGATCTGCGGTGAAGATGAGGCTGATATCAAGGCGGGTAAGATTTCGGTGTCCTCGCCGATTGCTCGTGCCTTGATTGGCAAGAATGAAGGCGATGTGGTCGCCATCCGGGTACCGTCAGGGACCGTGGAGTACGAAATCGAGGAAGTCGAGCACCTTTAATGGGCTCGTGCGCCTCACCAAGTCTGGGTGGGGCGCAAAAAAAAAACCGGCACCAGGGTTCGCCCGATGCCGGTTTTTTTATGCCTGCGTTCAGCCGCGATGGCGTAGCAGGTTGGAGAGCTTGGGGTTGGGCTTCTTGGCCCGGCGCAGGATGACGGCGATTTTGCCGATCACCTGAATCAGCTGGGCGCCAGACTCCTTGCACAAAAATTCGATGGCTTCACGACGGGCGTCGCGGTCCGGGTTGGCCACCTTGATCTTGATCAGTTCATGGTCGTTCAGGGCGCGGTCGAGTTCCTGCTGGAGGCCTTCGGTCAGCCCCTTGTCGCCGATAATGATAATGGGTTTCAGTGTGTGGGCAATGCCCCGATATTCGCGACGCTGCTCAGGCGACAGGCTCATGATGGAATCCTTCAATGGGTGCCATAAAAAAATCGTCAGCGGCACTCAGGCCGTCAAACCTTTATAATCGGGCGATTGTAACAGATCCGGATGGTGGTGAAATGGCCAAAACCACGTATCAATCCGTTGTGGGAGGTGAAAGTGGCGCGTTCGAAATCCAGCGGTCGCTGGCTGAAGGAACATTTTGATGATACCTGGGTCAAAAAGTCCCAGGCGGAAGGCTACCGTTCCCGGGCCAGCTATAAGCTGATCGAGCTGGACCAGAAAGACCGGCTGTTCCGTCATGGCCAGCTGGTGGTGGATCTTGGAGCCGCTCCGGGAGGCTGGTCCCAGGTCGCTGTCGAGCGGGTTGGCGACAGTGGGTTGGTGCTCGCCAGCGATATCCTTCCAATGGACCCGATCGCCGGGGTTACGTTTGTCCAGGGCGATTTCACCGAGCAATCGGTGTTTGATGAATTGCTGGATAAATTGGGAGATCGCCAGGCAGACGTTGTAATTTCCGATATGGCACCCAATATGAGTGGTATGGCTGCGGTGGATATCCCCAGCGCCATGGGATTGGTGGAGCTGGCGCTTGATATGGCTCGCCAGGTGCTCAGGCCGGGTGGGGTGTTTGTGGCGAAGGTTTTTCAGGGTGAAGGCTTCGATGCCCTGTTAAAGGACATGCGGGGCTCGTTTAACAGCGTGGTTAGCCGCAAACCGGATTCCTCACGGGCGCGCTCCCGGGAGATTTATCTGGTGGGCAAAGGCTTTAAGGGCTGAAACGAGGTTCAGATAACAAAAATCCACGGCGCTCGGTCGATACGGATAGCCGGGTTGTGGTGGTGGTGCCTACAATTGGTGTAAGGTGTCGATAGAGGCTGTTCTTCCGGTGTGTCTGGCGGTGTGGTCTTTCAATTCACAGGTGACGATCCTTGAACGATATGGCAAAAAATCTGGTTCTCTGGCTGATCATAGCCGCCGTGCTGCTAATGGTGTTCCAAAACTTCTCACCATCAACCAGCGGTCAACAGGTAAATTACTCCCAGTTCGTACAGTTGGTACAGCAGGGACAAGTGCGTCAGGTAACGATTGACGGCCTGGATATTCAGGGTGTCCGCGGTGACGGCTCCCGTTTCCAGACCATTCGCCCGCAAGTGGCGGACAACAAGCTGATGGACGACCTCCTGGCGAACAACGTTGAAGTCGTTGGTAAGGAGCCTGAGCGTCAGAGCTTGTGGACCCAGTTACTGGTCGCGGCTTTCCCAATTCTGATTATTATCGCCCTGTTCGTGTTCTTCATGCGGCAGATGCAAGGCGGCGGTGGTGGCAAAGGGCCCATGTCTTTTGGCAAGAGCAAAGCGCGCCTGATGAGTGAGGATCAGATCAAGACCACCTTTGCCGATGTGGCAGGGGTCGATGAGGCGAAGGAAGACGTCAAGGAGATCGTGGATTTCCTGCGTGATCCGAGCAAATTCCAGCGTCTGGGTGGCCGTATCCCGAAAGGGGTGCTGATGGTCGGCCCTCCAGGCACCGGTAAGACTCTGCTGGCGAAAGCCATTGCCGGTGAGGCAAAAGTACCCTTCTTCTCCATTTCCGGTTCCGACTTCGTTGAAATGTTTGTCGGTGTTGGTGCTTCCCGGGTCCGCGATATGTTCGAGCAGGCCAAGAAGCAGAGCCCCTGCATCATCTTTATCGACGAGATTGATGCGGTCGGTCGTCACCGGGGCGCTGGCATGGGTGGTGGTCACGATGAGCGTGAACAAACCCTGAACCAGTTGCTGGTTGAAATGGATGGTTTTGAAGGTAATGAGGGCGTGATCGTGATTGCCGCCACAAACCGTCCGGACGTTCTTGACCCGGCGTTGTTGCGGCCTGGACGTTTTGACCGCCAGGTGGTGGTCAACCTGCCCGACATTATTGGTCGTGAGCAGATTCTCAAGGTTCACATGAAAAAAGTGCCGCTGGCGGATGGGATTGATCCTGGCGTGCTGGCTCGGGGTACCCCTGGTTTCTCCGGTGCCGATCTTGCAAACCTGATTAACGAAGCGGCGCTGTTTGCAGCGCGGCGCAACCAGCGCCTGGTTTCCATGGAGGAGCTGGAGCTGGCGAAAGACAAGATCATGATGGGCGCTGAACGCAAGTCCATGGTGATGAACGAGAAAGAGAAGCGGAACACCGCCTATCATGAAGCCGGTCACGCGATTGTCGGTCGCCTGATGCCGGAGCACGACCCGGTTTACAAGGTCAGCATCATTCCCCGTGGGCGGGCCTTGGGTGTCACCATGTTCCTGCCGGAGGAAGATCGTTACAGTCATAGCAAGCGCTATCTGATCAGCTCGATTTGCAGCCTGTTTGGTGGCCGTATCGCGGAAGAGTTGACCCTGGGCTTTGAAGGCGTGACTACGGGAGCCTCCAATGATATCGAGCGGGCCACGAGCCTTGCCCGTAACATGGTGACCCGTTGGGGGTTGTCTGAGAAGCTGGGGCCACTGCAGTACGATACTGACAGTGAAGAGCCGTTCCTCGGTCGTTCGGCCGGTCAGGCTCATACGGTTTACTCCCCGGAAACGGCTCAGCGCATTGACGAGGAAGTCCGTAATATCATTGATGAGTGTTACGAAAAGGCTCGACAGCTGTTGTTGGACAACCGCGACAAGCTGGATGTGATGGCCGACGCGCTGATGAAGTATGAGACGATCGATCGTCATCAGATTGATGACATCATGGAAGGTCGTACTCCACGTCCGCCTCAGGGCTGGGGTGATAGCGGTCCTCAGGGTGGTGTCACTACTGATGAATCTGGTGCTGACAAGGCGGGAGAAGATCGCCCGGCTGGCAGCGTCGGACGTCCCGCCGGCGAGCACTGATCTGGCGCGGTTCCTTTCGTAACTGGTAGTGCTGACGCCGCCCTTCTGGGCGGCGTTTCTGTTTGGTTCGAGTCCCCTGGAGATAATACGATGATCATGGACTTTGGTGGGCGCGCATTGGATATGGGGCGCTGCCACGTAATGGGAATCCTGAATGTGACGCCGGACTCCTTTTCCGACGGTGGTCGTTTCAACCGCCCGGATATAGCGCTGATGCATGCCCGGGAAATGGTGGCCCAGGGGGCGGCGTTTGTGGATGTTGGCGGAGAGTCGACGCGTCCGGGTGCTGCACCGGTATCCTTGCAGGTGGAGCTTGACCGGGTGTGCCCGGTGGTGGAGCTGATCGCTCGAGAGCTGGATGTGGTGGTGTCGGTGGATACCAGTACGCCAGAGGTGATGATCGAGACCGCAAAGCTGGGCGCCGGGCTGATCAATGATGTGCGGGCGCTGGGGCGGGATGGCGCTGTGGAGGCTGCGGTGGCCAGTGGGTTGCCTGTGTGCCTGATGCATATGCAGGGGCAGCCGACGGATATGCAGGATCGCCCCCAGTACCAGAGTGTGATGCGTGAAGTGAGCGCATTTTTGATGGACCGGGTCCGTGTGGTTGAAGCGGCAGGCCTGCCTGCTGAAAAAATTCTGCTGGACCCGGGGTTTGGGTTTGGAAAAACGCTGGAGCATAACCTCCAGCTGCTGGCGGTCCTGGATCGCCTGAAAGTATTGGGGTACCCGCTGTTTGTGGGGGCTTCCAGAAAAAGCATGTTGGGTCAGATCACCGGTCGTGATGTCAATGAACGGTTGCCTGCGGGTTTGGCTGTGGCGACAATAGCCGCATTAAAAGGGGCGTCGATCCTGCGGGTGCACGATGTCTGGGAAACCGTCGATGCCGTGAAAGTGGTGTCGGCAATGGAGGGAGTGGGTCAATGACTGGCAGAAAATATTTCGGCACTGATGGTATTCGTGGGCGAGTGGGTCAGGGCCCGATTACGCCGGAGTTTATGTTGCGTCTCGGTTGGGCTGTTGGTCAGGTATTCAAGCGCGAAGGTCAGCGCAACAGTGTCCTGATTGGGAAAGATACCCGGCTATCTGGCTATATGTTTGAGTCTGCCCTTGAAGCGGGGCTGTCTGCTGCCGGTGTGGATGTGAAACTGCTCGGGCCGATGCCGACCCCGGCCATTGCCTATCTGACCCGTACCTTCAGGGCGTCGGCAGGTATCGTCATCAGTGCTTCCCATAACCCTCATCACGATAATGGCATCAAGTTTTTCTCGGCGGCAGGAACCAAGCTTGATGACGCAGTTGAGCAGGAAATTGAACGCTGGCTGGAACGGCCGATTGAGGTGGTGGAATCCAGCGAGCTGGGTAAGGCCAGCCGCGTCGATGATGCGCCGGGCCGTTATGTAGAGTTCTGCAAGAGCACCGTGCCAAACGAGTTTACCCTTGAGGGCAAGCACGTGGTGCTCGATTGTGCCCACGGCGCCACCTATCATGTCGCGCCGAAGGTGTTTCGTGAGCTGGGGGCGAAAGTTTCGTTGATCGGTGTTGAGCCGGACGGTCTCAATATCAACCTGGATGTCGGTTCGACCCATCTGGCTGCGTTGAGTGAGGCGGTAGTCGCAAAAGGGGCTGACTTCGGGATTGCCTTTGATGGTGACGGCGATCGTGTGATGTTTGTGGATCGCGACGGTACCGAGGTGGACGGTGATGAGCTGCTCTATATCATTGCTGTCGAGCGTCAGAGTTCCGGGAAGCTCAAGGGTGGCGTGGTTGGCACGTTGATGACCAATCTCGGTGTCGAGTTGGCCTTGCGGGAGCGAGGGATTCCGTTTGAGCGGGCCAAGGTGGGTGATCGCTACGTGATGGAACGCCTGGTTCGGGAGAACTGGGTGCTTGGTGGTGAAGGCTCCGGGCATATGGTGATTCGCGACCGGACCTCAACCGGCGATGGCATTGTGTCTGCGCTCCAGGTGCTGGTGGCCGGGTGGCGTACCGGTCAGTCCCTGGCTGAGCTCCGGCACGGCATGAGCAAGCTCCCCCAGGTCATGATCAATGTGAAGGTCGCGGAGCGGTTTGACCCGCTTGGGCGTGAGGATATCGCCACGGCGGTTCGGCATGCCGAGGAAATGCTCGGTGATTCCGGGCGCGTACTGCTGCGGGCATCCGGAACCGAGCCTTTGATTCGGGTAATGGCTGAAGGGCGTGATGGCGATGTTATCCGCCGGGTCGCTGAAGAGCTTGCCGAGGTGGTGCGTCAGTCGCGGAACTGACCATTGTGCGAATTTGCGTGGTTGTACACCGGCTTGGAGTGCTGTATAGTTCGGCCTCCCTCGTATCTGGGGACAGTATCAGGGGATGGAAATGCGCCGAAATATTGTTGCTGCGAACTGGAAAATGAACGGGTCTCGTGAACTCGTGGAATCTCTGGTTGGCGGGGTGAAAGCCGGTGTCGCAAAGCTTGATAAAGATGTAGAGGTTGTTATTATTCCTCCCTCGCTTTATCTGGCCGACGTAGAGAAGGCTGTGTCCGGAAGTGCTCTTCAGTTAGGTGTCCAGAATGTGGCGCGCTGGGAGTCCGGGGCCTATACCGGTGAAGTGTCGGCGCAGATGGCGAGTGATGTCGGGTGTGCCTATGCGTTGGTTGGGCACTCCGAACGCCGGCAGTTGTTCGCTGAAGATGATGTTCAGGTGGCCGAGAAGGTCCGGCTGATTCTAGCGAGCGGTCTCGTTGCCATCATCTGTGTTGGCGAGACGCTGGAAGAGCGTGAAGCTGGCCAGGCAGAGCAAGTTGTGGCGCGCCAGATTCGCGCAGCGCTGGCCGACGTTTCTGGCGAAGGCTGGAAAAAGATTGTTATTGCCTATGAGCCTGTATGGGCCATTGGTACAGGCAAAACCGCGACAGCGGTGGATGCCCAGAATATGCACGCGAACATGCGTGGGCTGTTGTCAGAGCTGGGTGCTCCGGCGCAGGAAATCTCTCTCCTTTACGGGGGGAGCGTGAAGCCGGATAATGCGGCCGAGCTGTTTGCTCAGGCAGACATTGATGGCGGGCTGATTGGCGGTGCATCACTGGTTTCGGACGATTTTGTTCGTATTTGTGGTGCGGTTTAACGCTTCGGCTGTTGCTGGTTGAACAGTTAAGGTTTGTAGAGAGTCGTTATGGATTGGATGGAAGCACTGGTTGTCGTTGTGCACGTCGTGATTGCGGTGGCGCTGGTGGGTCTTGTTCTGATCCAGCAGGGCAAAGGGGCTGACGCCGGAGCCGCATTCGGTGGTGGTGCCTCTCAGACAGTTTTTGGAAGTCAGGGAAGTGGTAGTTTCCTGACGCGAGTGACAACGTTCCTGGCGATAGTGTTCTTTGTCACTAGTTTTTCGCTGGCGATCTTCGCCAAGCAGCGTGCCGATGTTGGGGGCGAAGCTGGTATTCCCATGGTTGAGGAATCCGCGCCGTCCGAAGCACAGGTTCCTGCTCTGGATGAGGGTGCTGGTGAAGCTGGGGTTCCAGCGGGCGAAGGCCTTCCGGAACTCGAGTAAAAGAATTGCCGAAGTGGTGGAATTGGTAGACACGCTATCTTGAGGGGGTAGTGGCGTAAGCCGTGCCGGTTCAAGTCCGGCCTTCGGCACCATCTTTGAAAAACGGCTTGGAATACCAAGCCGTTTTTTTTGGTCAGTCCTTGACCAGTGGGCTCGGTGTACTTATACTTCCGGCCACTAATTAAGCGGGTTTCCGGCGTTTTGGGTTGCGGAAACTTTGCGAAATGGCAGGCCAGGTGTCTGTCTACGGGGGAGTTGATGTGCTGGCCCTCCCGTAAGTTCTTGCAACAAAAGGCCCCGGGCGAGGCGGTGAGATAGACAGATCCACCGGTCTCCTAGATAGGGGCTTTTTGATTAGGGGCCTGGCGCAAGGGCCCTGGTGCAAAAAAAGGGCTGATTAACAGCCCTTTTTTTGTTTCCGGTTTCGGAAAACTGTTATGGAGACGGCATAGCCTTGTCAGCCAAGCTAAACAAACTTGAAGAAATGCTTCGCCCGGTAGTTGAAGGTCTGGGGTATGACTTCTGGGGCCTGGAATTTCGTTCCAGAGGTCCCCAATCCATGCTGCGTCTTTTTATCGACGATGCCGAAAATGGCATTGGTGTCGAAGATTGCGAGAAGGTCAGCCGCCAGGTCAGTGGTGTGCTGGATGTAGAAGATCCGATTCAGAGTGAATACACGCTGGAAGTGTCTTCTCCTGGTATGGATCGTCCGCTGTTCCGCTTGGAACAATACGAAGCGTTTGTCGGGCACCGGGTTCAGGTGCGTCTGCGTATGGCCTTTGAGGGACGCCGGAAATTTCAGGGTTTGCTCAAGGGTGTCGAAGGTGGTGATGTGGTTGTCGTGGTTGATGATCACGAGTATCTGCTGCCTTTTGACAGCATTGAACGCGCTAACATCGTACCGGTATTCGAATAATTCGTCAGACTGCGAGTCTATTTAGATAAAGGCAGGGTAATCCAATGAGTAAAGAAATCTTGCTGGTTGTTGAAACCGTCTCAAACGAGAAAGGGGTTGAAAAGGACGTCATCTTCGAGGCGATTGAACTGGCACTCGCTACAGCTGCGAAAAAGCGCTACGAAGACGAAGAAGCGGATATCCGGGTCGTTATTGATCGTCGCACTGGTGAGTATGAGACCTTCCGCCGCTGGCTGGTCGTCGATAACGATGCTGTGCCTGCTCTGGGTACTGAGCTGACCATGCAGGAAGCTGAAGAGATCGATACCAGCCTCCAGCCCGGCGATATCCACGAAGAGAAAGTGGAATCCGTGGCGTTTGGTCGTATTGGCGCTCAAGCCGCCAAGCAGATCATTTTCCAGAAAGTGCGTGAGGCCGAGCGTAGCAAGATCGTCGACAGCTACCGTGATCGCGTTGGCGAGCTGGTTTCCGGTACGGTCAAGAAAGTTACCCGGGATAACGTGATTGTGGACCTGGGTGGCAACGCCGAAGCCCTGCTGCCGCGCGACCAGTTGATTCCCCGTGAAACATTCCGCATGGGCGACCGGGTGCGCTCACTGCTGCTGGAAATTCGCACCGATCACCGTGGCCCTCAGTTGATCCTGAGTCGCACCGCGCCAGCCATGCTGATTGAGCTGTTCCGCATTGAAGTTCCCGAGATCGCTGAGGAACTGATCGAGATTCGTGGCGCTGCCCGTGATCCCGGCTCCCGGGCAAAAATTGCGGTCAAGACCAACGATCGCCGTATCGACCCGGTGGGTGCTTGCGTCGGTATGCGTGGCTCCCGCGTGCAGGCGGTTTCAAATGAGTTGGGTGGCGAGCGTGTTGATATCGTGCTGTGGGACGACAACCCCGCACAGCTGGTTATCAATGCCATGGCGCCTGCAGAGGTAGCGTCCATCGTTATGGATGAAGACCGCAACACCATGGATGTTGCCGTCGCCGAAGACAACCTGGCCCAGGCCATTGGGCGCAACGGTCAGAACGTTCGTTTGGCCAGTGAGCTGACCGGCTGGACCCTCAATGTAATGACTGAGGAAGAGGCCGGGGAACGCCAGGAGCAGGAGTACAACCGTCTGCTTGAGCATTTCACGGCCAACCTGGATGTGGATGACGAGTTTGCTGGCGTGCTGATCGAGGAAGGCTTCACCTCCATTGAAGAGGTGGCCTATGTCCCGATGGAAGAAATGCTGGCGATTGAAGGTTTCGATGAAGACACCGTCAACGAATTGCGTCGTCGCGCCAAGGATGTATTGCTGAATAAAGCGCTCGCCGATGAGGAAGCGCTGGAAGGCAGGGAGCCCGCTGAGGACCTGCTGACGATGGAAGGTATGGACCGTGCTCTGGCTTTCAAACTGGCCGGCATGGGTGTTTGCACGATGGAAGATCTCGCTGAGCAGTCGGTTGACGACCTGCTTGAAATCGAAGGTATGGATGAAGAGCGTGCCGGTCAGCTGATTATGACCGCGCGTGCCCCCTGGTTCCAGGACCAGGCATAATCGGGAGGAGGACCAGTATGTCAGAAGTAACGGTAAAACAACTGGCCGAAGATGTAGGCGCTCCCGTGGATCGTTTGCTGCGCCAGATCGTTGAGGCAGGCCTTCAGGCCCGCTCGGAAAACGATTCGGTTTCCAGCGATGAGAAGCAGCAGCTGTTGGCCTTTTTGCGCAAAACCCACGGTGAATCTGAGGCTGAGCCCCAGAAAATCACGCTCAAGCGCAAGACCACAACCACCCTCAAGACGGGGGGTGGCGGTGCAGGCCGTGCCAAGACGGTAAACGTCGAGGTCCGCAAGCGCCGGACGTACGTCAAGCGGGCTGAAGTGCAGCCCGAGCCGGAGCTCGAAGCACCCAAGGCGGAAGAGCTGCCAGAGGTTCAGGAGCCAGTGGTTGAAGATACGGCAGCACCGGTAGAAGCGGTGACTCCAGCGGCTGATGCCGCCGAAGTGGAGGCGACGGTTGAAGCGGTTGCGCTGACCGAAGGCGAAGCGGTGGATGCCGAAGCTGAGTCTGATGACGCCGAGGTTGAAGCGGTGGTGGATGTTGTACCGCCTGGTGATGCCGATGCCAAAGACCGCAAGGCCAAGAAGAAGAAGGAAAAAGTTCGCGAACGCAGCGACGAGAGCGAAGACGGCAAGCCGAAGAAGAAATCTGCTGGCCATCGGGGTCCTCGTAACCGTCCCGTAGACGAGCCGGTTGTCATTGCCGAGGACGACGAAGATAACACTCTGCGCAAGCCGATGCGTGCGAAGAAAAAGCCGAAAGAAAAACGTCACGGCTTCGAAAAGCCGACTAAGCCTATGGTACGAGAAGTAGAAGTTCCGGAAACGATCACAGTAGGTGATCTCGCTCAGCGCATGGCCGTTAAGGCAGCTGATGTCGTGAAGACCTTGATGGGCATGGGCGTCATGGCCACCATTAACCAGGCGCTGGATCAGGAAACCGCGATGCTGGTGACTGAAGAGCTGGGGCATAAGCCGAAGGCTGTCAGTGCCGACGCCTATGAGGAAGAGGTTCTCAGCGAGTTCCAATCCGAAACCGGCGAGTTGCAGAAGCGGGCACCGGTGGTGAGCGTCATGGGTCACGTTGACCATGGTAAGACCTCCCTGCTTGATTACATCCGTCGCGCCAAGGTAGCCGCAGGGGAGTCAGGTGGTATTACCCAGCATATCGGTGCTTACCATGTTGATACCGATCACGGCATGATCTCTTTCCTGGATACCCCGGGACACGCGGCCTTTACCGCTATGCGGGCGCGTGGAGCTCAGTGCACCGACATCGTTATCCTGGTGGTTGCCGCTGATGACGGTGTTATGCCGCAAACCAAAGAAGCGGTTCAACACGCCCGTTCAGCCGGTGTTCCCCTTGTTGTTGCAATCAACAAGATGGATAAGGAAGAAGCTGACCCTGACCGCATCAAGAACGAATTGGCGGCGCTGGAAGTCATTCCGGAAGACTGGGGCGGGGACGTACAGTTTGTGCCGGTTTCTGCACATTCTGGTCAAGGCATTGACGAGCTGCTGGAAGCCGTACTGCTCCAGGCCGAAATGCTGGAACTGAAGGCTGCGCCGGCGGTACCGGCCAAAGGTGTGGTGGTCGAATCCAGCCTGGAGCGCGGTCGTGGTTCCGTAGCAACCGTACTGGTCCAGAACGGTACCCTGCGTCGTGGAGACATGGTCGTTGCCGGCGGCTTCTTCGGTAAGGTCCGTGCGATGATGGACGAGACCGGTAGCCAGATTGATCAAGCGGGCCCCTCCATTCCGGTGGAAATCCTTGGCCTTAATGGCACCCCGGATGCGGGTGATGAGTTCTTCGCGGTGGCCGACGAGCGTAAGGCGAAAGAGCTGGCTGAGTTCCGTCAGATTCGTGAGCGTGAACAGCGGTTGCAGCGTCAGCAGGCTGCCAAGCTCGAGAACCTGTTCGAGAACATGGGCAAAGACGAGGTCAAGACCCTCAATGTGGTTCTGAAGACCGACGTGCGTGGCTCCCTGGAAGCGATCAGCAAAGCGCTGCAGGATCTTGGTAACGACGAAGTTCAGGTCAAGATCGTGTCATCCGGTGTTGGCGGGATCGCGGAAACAGACGTCAGTCTCGCTATGGCGACGGGCTCTGTCATCTTCGGTTTCAACGTTCGTGCCGACAACGCCTCCAAGCGCCTCGTCGAGCAGGAAGGCCTGGATCTGCGTTATTACAGCATCATCTATAACCTGATTGATGACGTAAAAGCCGCTCTGACCGGCATGCTGGCACCGGAATTCCGCGAGGAAATCGTGGGTATTGCCGATGTACGCGACACCTTCCGTTCGCCGAAGTTTGGCCAGGTTGCTGGTTGTATGGTGGTCGAGGGGACCGTGTTCCGTAGCAAGCCAATCCGGGTACTGCGCGACAACGTGGTGATCTTCGAGGGTGAGCTGGAGTCCCTGCGCCGCTTCAAGGACGATGTCCAGGAAGTTCGCAACGGTATGGAATGTGGTATCGGTGTTAAGGGCTACGACGTGAAGGTCGGTGACCAGATCGAGGTGTTCGACCGGATCAAGGTAGAGCGCAAGCTGGAATCGGCGGGCTGACCGCCCAGCGGTTCCTTACCCTAAGTAAATGGAGGCGTCCCGGTTTCGGGACGTTTCCCGTTAGTAGGCGATAACATGCCAAGAGAATTTAGCCGTCTTGATCGCATCGGTGATCAGATACAGCGTGAGCTGGCCCAGATGATCCAGCGGGAAATCAAAGACCCGCGCCTGGGCATGGTGACGGTCAACGCGGTCAAGGTCAGTCGTGATCTCGGCTACGCTGACATTTTTGTGTCGCTGTTGACTACCGAAGAACTGACGGAAGAGTCCGAACAGGTCAAGGTGTCGCTGGCGATACTGACCAAATCTGCGGGTTATCTGCGTGGCCAGTTAGGGCGGGCAATGAAGCTGCGGATGGTTCCCCACCTGCGTTTCCACTTTGATACCCTGCTTGGACAGAGCCGCCACATGGATGCCCTGATCCGAAAGGCCGTGGATGAAAAGCCTGCGGTTAGCCAGGATGATGACAGCTCGGAGCCTGACGCTTGAGTCGACGACGTAAAGGCCGTGATGTAAACGGCATCCTGGTGATCGATAAGCCCCAGGGTGTGACCTCCAATGGCATCTTGCAGCAGGTGAAGCGCCTCTACGGTGCTGCCAAAGCGGGGCACACCGGTGCGCTGGACCCCCTGGCAACAGGTGTCCTGCCATTGTGTTTTGGCGAGGCGACCAAGTTCTCCCAGCTTATGCTGGACAGCGACAAGGCGTACATCACCACGGCTCGTTTGGGGGTTCGTACCGAAACCGGCGATAGCGAAGGTGCGGTGGTTGACGAGCAGCCGGTACCTGCAGGGCTGAATGCCGAAATCCTGGAGCCGATCCTTGATACGTTCCGTGGCAACATCGAGCAGGTTCCGTCGATGTACTCAGCGCTAAAGCATAACGGACGGCCGCTGTATGAATATGCCCGCCAGGGGATCGAGATTGAGCGCCCGGCGCGGCCGGTCACGATCTATGAACTGACCCTGCTGGATGTGCGTGAGAACGAGATGGACCTCGCGGTGAAATGCACCAAGGGGACTTACATCCGTTCTTTGGTCGAGGATATTGGTGATGCGCTCGGCTGTGGTGCTCACGTCACCGTATTGCGGCGTACCCTGGCCGCCGGGTTTACCCTTGAGGATTGCCACTCGATTGAACAGCTGGAGTCCATGAGGGAAGAAGGCCTGAGCCTGGATGGGCTGCTGAGGGAGCCGGACTCGGCCTTGTCGATGTTTCCAGAGAGGGAACTGGAAGGCGAGGTGTTGGTATCGCTATTGAACGGGCAACCGGTTAGAATACCGGGTCAATTCCCAGCCGGTCCGGTGCGCCTGTACGGTGATGGCCAATTTGTAGGGCTGGGAGAAGGTTTTGCTGAAGGTGAGGGCATGCAGATTGTTCCTCGCCGATTGGTGAAAAACGGCTGACCCGACCCGAGTGGGACGGGGCCGTCTTAGCCGGGCTGTAGAGATGCACGGTTCGGCCGAATATCTATGCATCGCAAACAATGAGGTGAAATATGGCACTTACTGCCCAAGAGAAAGCACAGATCGTTAATGACTTCCAGCAAGGTGAAGGCGATACCGGTTCTCCTGAAGTTCAGGTTGCACTGCTGAGCGCCAACATCGACAAGCTGCAGAGCCACTTCAAGGCCAACAAGCAGGATCACCATTCCCGCCGTGGTCTGATTCGGATGGTTAACCAGCGTCGTAAGCTGCTGGACTACCTGAAGAACAAGAACGCTGATCGTTATCTTGATCTGATCAAGCGTCTGGGTCTGCGTCGCTAATCTGTCTGGATTAGACGAAGCTGTTGGTCGGGGCTTTCGGGCCCTGGCCTGCCTACGGTGGGGGTTTCCCCACCGTATGTGTTTCTCTCCCGTGGAACTGCTCCGGCTGATGCCTCAGCATGGACTGTCCACATAAGTGCTGCACCCGGGGTAACCGGAGTATTCGAAGGACTCCCTGTCGTATCCGAAAGCCGAAATTGATAGCAGGTTGTTGAAAGTCCCTGTGTTCAGCGTGCTTGCCCAAGCTGGGATTTTCAACAGCCTGTTAGCTTTCAGACGGGTTCCCTTTCGTTCATTCCGTTGTCGTTCCCGACGCACTCAACCCACCACCCGGTGATGGCATCGGTTGGTGTAGGAATCATGAATTGACGATTAAGGAGTTACCGTGAACCCGGTAAAGAAGACATTTGAACTCGGCGGTCAGACCGTCACTCTGGAAACTGGCCGTATTGCCCGTCAGGCAACCGGCGCAGTCCTGGTCACCATCGACGACGTGGCTGTTCTGGGCACCGTTGTTGGCGCCAAAGAACCCAAACCCGGTCAGGGCTTTTTCCCGCTGACCGTCAACTATCAGGAAAAAACCTACGCGGTTGGTAAAATTCCTGGTGGCTTCTTCAAGCGTGAAGGCCGTCCTTCCGAAAAGGAAACGCTGACCTCCCGTTTGATCGATCGCCCGATCCGCCCGCTGTTCCCCAACGGCTACATGAACGAAGTTCAGGTAGTACTGACCGTCATGTCCGCCAACAAGACCCAGGACCCAGACATCGCCGCCATGCTGGCTGCTTCTGCGGCCCTGGCCATCTCCGGTATTCCGTTTGACGGCCCGATCGGTGCGTCCCGCGTTGGTTTCACCAACGAGCGTGGTTACTTCCTCAACCCGACCTTCCAGGAGCTGGAGACCTCTCTGCTGGACATGGTTGTTGCCGGTACTGAAGACGCGGTGCTGATGGTTGAGTCTGAGGCCAAGGGCCTGACCGAAGACCAGATGCTGGGCGGTGTTCTCTTCGCCCACGAAGAAATGCAGTCTGCCATCCAGGCGATCAAGGAATTTGCCGCTGAAATTGGTAAGCCGCGCTGGGAGTGGCAGCCTGAGGCTGAAAACAGCCAACTTCTTGAAGCGATCCGCAGCGAGTTTGCTGGCGCCATCGAGGAGGCTTACAGCATCCGCGAGAAGATGGACCGTTACGCCCGTCTGGGTGAGCTGAAAGCCCAGGCCGTTGAAAAGCTGGCCGGTGAAGACGAAGGTCAGCCTTCCGAAGAGGAAGTGAAAAAGTACTTCGGTAAAGTCGAGAAGGCCACTGTTCGTCAGTCCGTTATCGATGGTAAACCGCGTATCGATGGCCGTGACACCAAGACTGTCCGTCCGATCAAGATCGAAGTGGGCGTGCTGCCCAGCACTCATGGTTCTGCCCTGTTCACCCGTGGTGAAACCCAGGCGATCGTGACCACCACTCTGGGTACCGCTCGTGATACCCAGATCATCGACGCCCTGGAAGGTGAGCGTAAGGATCCGTTCCTGTTCCACTACAACTTCCCTCCCTACTCTGTAGGTGAAGCTGGCCGTATGGGTAGCCCTGGCCGTCGCGAAATCGGTCACGGTCGTCTGGCCAAGCGTGGTGTGGCAGCGGTAATGCCGACTCTGGAAGACTTCCCGTACACCATCCGTGCAGTTTCCGAGATCACTGAATCCAACGGCTCCAGCTCTATGGCGTCCGTCTGTGGTTCCAGCCTGGCTCTGATGGACGCGGGTGTGCCCATCAAGGCACCGGTCGCGGGTATCGCGATGGGTCTGGTTAAGGAAGGCGACAAGTTCGCGGTTCTGACCGATATCCTGGGCGATGAGGATCACCTGGGTGACATGGACTTCAAAGTGGCGGGTACGGCCGAAGGTGTTACTGCGCTGCAGATGGACATCAAGATCAACGGTATCACCGATGAAATCATGGAGATCGCGCTGCAGCAGGCGTACGACGCTCGTCAGCACATCCTCGGCGAAATGGCCAAGGTGATCTCCCAGCCGCGTTCTGAGCTGTCTGCCCGTGCACCAAGCATCAGCACCATGAAGATCCATCCGGACAAGATCCGTGACGTGATCGGTAAGGGCGGTGCCACCATCCGTGGAATCTGCGACGAAACTGGCGCCTCCATTGACCTGGACGACGACGGCAACGTGAAGATCTACGCTGAAGACCAAGCTGCCGCTCAGGCTGCGATGAAGCGCATTCAGGAAATCACTGCCGAGATCGAAGTGGGCGCCATCTACAACGGTCGCGTCGAGCGTATTGTGGATTTCGGAGCCTTCGTTAATATCTTGCCTGGCAAGGACGGTCTGGTTCACATTTCCCAGATCTCTGATCGTCGCATTGAGAACGTCACCGATGAACTGAGCGAAGGCCAGGAAGTATTGGTCAAGGTTCTGGATGTGGACAACCGTGGCCGCGTTAAGCTGTCCATGAAAGAAGTGAAGGAAGGTGAGCAGCCGACTGAGTTCTAAGTCGAGACTGTCGACGCTTTCTGAGCTTCGAGTAAAAGCCCGCCACCGGTAACGGTGAGCGGGTTTTTTTATGGCCGGGCAGTCTGGGCTAGAAATTCCAGTACGGCGTTCCGGTAGGCCGGGATGATAAAGGTGGCCGTGTGAGGGGTATCGGTGCGGAGAAAGGCCTTGGGGTCGCTGGCAGCGGTATAGAGCTCTGGCCCATGGTGAAACGGGATGACGGCATCGTTAATGCTATGGATAACCATGACCGGTGTTGGGGCGATGTCACTGATCCGGTCAATTCCTTCGTAGTTATCGGGAATGGTCCAGCTCAGCGGAATCTGAAATGGCCAGGTCAGCCAGAAACTGTCGAGCTTTTCCTTGGCGATTGCACGAAACCCGGAAAAGCTGGCATCCAGAACGACTGCGTCCAGTTTCGGCTCCATGTCCTGCTGACTCCACTCACTGGCCAGTGCGATGGCCAGGGCGCCGCCAAGGCTCTGCCCGAGCAGGATGAGAGGTTGATCCTCGTGGTAGTGGCTGCTCACAAGCCAGCGTAACCCGCTCTCAATATCGTGCAGGGCGCCCTCGAGGTCAGGATCACCGCTGGACTGGCCGTAACCCCGGTAATCGATCAGGAAGACGTTGTAACCCTGCTCCGGCAGCCACGCCACATTCAGCAGGTGGCTGCTGATGTTTTGGGCGTTACCGTGAAGGTAGTAGACGGTGCCGCGTGACGGAGTGCCTTGGGCAGGGAGCCACCACCCGTGCAGGGTTTCGCCGTCGCTGGTCTCAAGATAGACGTCTTCGTAACCGAGGTTCAGCCTGTCCGGTGTCAGGTAGACATACCGGTCAGGATAAAAGAACATGCCGCTGCACCCGGTCAGGGACAGGGCAGCAGCGGTTGCGCAGAGCGTTAGAAGTAAGCGTGCAGCCCGACTTGCCATAGGTTGCGATACCGGTCGTAGTGATGCTCACGGGTGAATTCGGCAAACAGGCTGACGGAGCGGCCGAAGTGCAGGTTGCCGTTAAGGTAGGCCTGATCCTGGCGGTGCTGGCTGCTGACAATCCAGGCCTTGGTCTTAATGCCCGCCAGCACGCTGGCATAACGGGACTGGTGCAGCAGGCCAAGATCCGCGCCGGGGGCGGCATCGTAGCCGCGGCGGAAGTCATCATCGACTTCGAGATCGGCGGTGGCCATCGCAAATGCCTGGAGTGATGAGGTGAGATTCCAGCTGCCACCGGCCCCGCCTTCAAGATAGGGGGCCAGTACCCGCTCGGTACCGGTATCGGTCCGGCGTCCACCAAAACCTACCTGCCAGGACAGTGGCGAGAAAAACGGGTTGCGTGGCGAGAGCGAGCGAATGGACACACCGGTGATGTGCTCCAGTTGGAGCTCATCGTTGTCGGTGTAATAGCGCAGGTCGAGGCGGAGGAACTCCAGCTCGGCTCCCTGGCGATAACCCTCTGGTGGATCAAGCAGGTCGTGGTAGGCCGGACGCAGTGTTAGCTGGGCGAAGTTGCGGTCGTCCCAGCGCCCGCCGGACAGGCTCATGCGGAAGGTGTCGTGGCCCTGATCGTCACGAATCTCCGGTGCCGGTGGTGTTGGTGGTACGTCCGTTTGTTCGATCTGGCTACGGGCGACCAGAATCTGGTGGGACAGGGGAGCGGCAAACTCCCGTGGCCAGGAATCCGCTTCACTTTGGTATCGAATATAGTCGTAGGTGGCGTCAAGCACCGACGATCGCTGCTGGGGTTCGAGTTGCGCCAGTTCCGGTCCATCCACTTTGACGTAGCCATAGGCGATGGCCGCTGCCAGGGTGCGCTGTTGCTCGCTTAGCTGGTCCAGGCTATAACTGATCGATGTGGCGGCGGAGGGGCGGTAATGGATATTTGCGACCAGGTCTTTGTCCACCACCCAGCGAACGGTGTCTGAGGGAATGGCGTGGGTATTCACCTCGTCAATGAGATTGGTGCCAGGGCGGGCAATGTCGATCATTGCCAGCAGGCGATAAGCGCAGTTTTCGTCAAAAAAGTAGTAATCGAAGTTCCGGCCCTGGATTTCCCAGGCATGGGCCAGCATGGTGTCGACTTCGTCCGGGGTCAGGTTGAGCTGGTACTCCCACAGGTCCCGGTGTTCGATGTCGGAATACAGACGAATTTTCTCGTAGTAGGGCTGGACCGTGGTGATTCCCGGGTAGCCGCCAAAGATGCCTTTGTAGGCGAACAGGAATTCACTGTCATGGGCCGCGGCATCTGCTGCGTAGGAGATGGTGTTGGCCAGCAGCAGGTCGGTGGTGTGGTCGTCACTGGGTGGGTCCAGTCGAATGAATGTGTGGCCGAACATGGACGACGGGCTGTTCAGGTACGATGCCGCAAAGACCAGTGTGACCGATTCGGTGTTCAGTGTATCGGTCCATTCCTGGTAGGCCGGGCAGGTCGCTTGTGAATCCGGAAGATCCAGCCTCTGTCGCAGCCACTGATCCCGGGCCGGGAAGCGGCAACTGGCGTGGCTATCACCGGTGCCTGGTTGCTGGATAGCGTCCAGGGTTGCGACCAGTTCTGCATAGGGGGAGTGCTTGCCATCGGGGCTGAGGAAAAACTCGTTGTCGTCAGCCTGGCTGGTAAAGCCTGAACCCAGGGTATCGGCGTGATAGTGGCCGAGGTTGAGCCAGTCCCGCTCTAGCGCAATGGATTCCAGGGGGAGTTCGGAGGTGGCCAGCGTTGGCGTTGTGGCTGCCAGCCCTGACAGAACCAAAGCAAAACAAAGTGGTGCGCGCATGAAAGGGCTTTCAGTGACTAAGTGAGCAAGGGGGAATGCGCCATCCCTGGCGCATGAGAGTCCTTGTAGTCGTCGCTGGAATTAGGCAGCGACGTACTTGGCCAGAGCTTCGTTTTGCTCCATCAGGGAAACGATCGCTTCTACCGCTTCACCAGATGTTGTCTCGGAAGACGGGAAGATGGACGCGAAGTTGTCCTGCAGCAGGCCGCGGAAAGTGTCACGGTCAGCCGGCTCGATGTTCAGGAGAACCGCCAGAGTGTCGAGGTTTTCGCCTTCACCGCGAGACATGTCGCGAGCGATTTTGTCGACGTTGCTGTCCATATACATGGCCATGGACTGAACAGACTGGTTGGTGTTACAGCCCAAGGTACCGGAGGTCATACCGAAAGTCTGGTTACCGAAGGTGCCGTTGGTGGTCGCTGCCAGTACGTGCGGAGCAACACCGGATTGTCCTTTGAAGATCATGGCGCCTACACCACAGCCTGGCTGGGCGAAGGTTACGGTGGAAGCTCCGAGGAGGATTGCGCCTGCGATCAGTTTTTTCATTGTCCACTCCTTGATTAAGTTTGACTGTCGTCGCATTCGTACTGAATTCATTTATCCAATCAGTACGTTAACGGCCCTGACATAGATCCCATGAAGGGCGAAACGACCGTTCCACTGAGTATAGACCAGGAAATCTGGACGCCAATAGTAAATATGCCAAAAAGGACTAAAAAAACGGGGGCAGACATTACAAAATGATCATTTGTATCTGTTTGTAAATAAAGATTTTTCTCAGCACGGGGCAGAATATGCTGGGTTTGGGCAATAAAAAACCGGGCGCAGGGCCCGGTTCTGGTTAGCCTGTGGTGGGGGTCAGCCCCCCAGGTAGGCGGCGCGAACGTCCGGGTTGGCCAGGAGGTTAGCGCCGGTGTCGTGAAGGCGGATACGTCCGGTTTCCAGCACATAGCCGCGATCAGCCAGGCTGAGGGCCTGGTTGGCGTTCTGCTCCACCAGAAACACGGTAATGCCTTCGTCCCGCAGATGGCCGATGATCTCAAAGATTTGCTTGATCACCAGCGGGGCAAGGCCCAGGGATGGCTCATCGAGAATGATCATCTTTGGCTTGCTCATCAGGGCGCGGCCAATGGCGAGCATTTGTTGCTCGCCCCCAGACATGGTGCCTGCACGCTGAAACTCCCGTTCCTTCAGGCGGGGGAACAGGGAATATACGTGGTCCTGGCTTTTGCGGTTCTCAGCGTTGGATTTGAAGAAGCCTCCCATTTGAAGGTTTTCTTCCACCGTCAGGCTTGAGAATATCCGCCGCCCTTCCGGGACAATGGCGATGCCGGAGCGCATGATGTTGGCCGTCGGGTCACGGGTGATGTCGCGCCCTTCCAGGATGATGCGCCCTGAGGAGGCTTGCGGTGAGCCGCACACTGTCATCAGAAGGGTGGTTTTGCCCGCACCATTGGCCCCGATCAGTGAGACGATTTCCCCTTTATTGACCTCGACAGAGACCCCGTGCAGGGCCTCAATCTTGCCGTAGTGGGTATGGACGTCTTCCAGTACTAGCATGGACATGGCTCAGGCCTCCCCCAGATACGCTTTGATGACATCGTCGTTCTGACGGACCTCTTCCGGTGTGCCGCTGGCCAGGGGGCGTCCCTGGTTGATCACGTTGATGCGGTCAGAAATCTCCATGACCAGGCTCATGTCGTGTTCAATCAGCAGTACCGAAACGTTGTAGTCTTCTTTCAAGCCGACAATCAGGTGGTTCAAGTCGCGGGTTTCTGCCGGGTTCAGGCCAGCCGCAGGTTCGTCGAGCATCAGCATGGTCGGTTCGGTCACCATGCAGCGGGCGATTTCCAGGCGGCGTTGCTGGCCATAGGCCAGGTTACCGGCTTCCCGGTTGGCCAGCTCCAGCAGTCCGACACGGTCGAGCCAGTAGGCCGCCCGGTCTAACGCTTTCTGCTCCCGTTGCCGATAGTTGGGCGTTTTCAGCAAGCCGGAAAAGAGGTTGGTGTTGAGGTGCCGGTGCTGGGCGACCAGCAGGTTCTCGACCACCGTCATCTTGTTGAATAGGCGTACGTGCTGGAACGTCCGGACCATGCCCAGGCGGGAGATCTTGTAGTCAGGTTTACCCTGAACCTCTTCGCCTTGAAAGCGAATGGTGCCCCCGGTGGGGCTGTAGAAACCGCTGATGCAGTTGAACACGGTGGTTTTACCGGCCCCGTTGGGGCCGATGATGGACACAATTTCGTGTTCGTTGACGTCCAGGGACACTTGGTCAACGGCCAGGAGCCCGCCAAAGCGCATGGACAGATTGCGTACTTCAAGCATTCTGCATCACTCCTGTTTTTTCAGTTCAATGTGCATCCGACGCATGGGCATCAGGCCCTGCGGACGCCAGATCATCATCAGTACCATGGCCAGTCCGAACAGCAGCATGCGGTATTCGGAGAACTCACGGGCCAGTTCCGGCAGGATAATGACCGCCACGGCCGCCAGGATGACGCCGATCTGGGAGCCCATGCCACCGAGAACCACGATGGCCAGGATGATGGCGGACTCTAGGAATACGAATGACTCCGGGCTGATGAAGCCTTGCTTGGATGCGAATACCGTACCGGCAAAGCCTGCAAAGAAGGCACCGATGGTGAAGGCGGACAGCTTGACCGAGGTTCGGCTGAGGCCCAGGGAACGGGCGGCGATTTCATCTTCTCGCAGGGCTTCCCAGGAGCGGCCGACCGGCATCTTGGTAAAGCGGCGAATCACCACGGCAGTGAACAGGGCCAGCACCAGAGCAATCAGGTAGAGGACAATGATCTTGTGGTTACCGCTGTAGCTGATGTTGAACACCTCGTGGAACAGGGTATTCCCCTCTTCCTTGACCCGTCGCCCAAACTCCATGCCGAACAGCGTTGGGTCGGGGATGCCGCCAATGCCGTTGGGGCCACCGGTCAGCCAGGTCATGTTGTTCAGCAGGATGCGGATGATCTCACCAAAGCCGAGGGTCACAATGGCAAGGTAGTCTCCCCGTAATCGCAGCACCGGAAAACCCAACATAAGCCCGAAGAGGGCGGCCAGGCAGGCACCGAGGGGAAGGGCCACCCAGAACGAGATGTTGAAGTACTGGTAGAGCAGGGCAAAGGTATAGGCGCCCACCGCATAGAAGGCGACGTACCCCAGGTCGAGCAGCCCGGCCAGACCAACCACCACGTTCAGCCCCAGGGCCAGCATGATGTAGATCAGCACAAGCGTCGCCAGATCGACCGAACCACGGGAAACAAAGAACGGCCAGATCAGTGCGCCGACCACCAGCAGTACCAGAACGATGGTATCCAGACGCTGGCGCTTGCTTTGCTCCATCGGCTCGCGGTTGGCAAATGGGTTCAGGTTGGGCATTTTGCCCATGGAACCCATGATGTTGTCGCGGAACAGCTGGAACAGGAAGACGGCCACGGCCGCCAGTAGGATCGAGATGACGGTGGCCGTATCAGCCCCCTCAAGGACCACCTTGGTGCCTTCGGCGACCAGGTTCAGGCCCAGGATAGGGTACGAAATCACCAGGGTGACAATCGCGCAGAACAGCGCATGTTTGAGGTTTTGAGCAGCCATCAGATCTTCTCCACCTCGGGTTTACCCAGCAGCCCGGTCGGCTTGAACAGCAGGATCAGAATCAGCAGCCCAAAGGACACCACGTCTTTGTACTCTCCGCTCAGGTAACCGGAAGTCATGCTTTCCGACACCCCCAGAATCAAGCCTCCAAGCATTGCGCCCGGAATGCTGCCAATGCCTCCCAGTACTGCGGCGGTAAAGGCTTTGAGACCGGCAATAAAGCCGAACAGCGGATCAATGGAACCGTAATACATACCCAGCAGCAGGCCGGCGACGGCGGCCAGCGATGCGCCAATGATAAAGGTCGCGGATATGATGCGGTTGGTATCAATGCCCAACAGGTTAGCCATCCCCAAGTCCTGGGATACCGCCCGGCAGGCGCGGCCGGTGCGGGAGCGGGAAATGAACAGGGACAGGGCCGTCATGCAGATCAGGGTGGTGATGAAGATGGTGATCTGCATGTAGGAAATGGACGTCTGGAAGGAATCGGGGGAGCCGAACTGGAAACCGCCTTGAATCAGGGCGGGGAAACCGATATTGCGGGAACCTTGTGCGAGGTGGACGTAGTTCTGGAGGAAGATTGACATACCGATGGCTGAAATCAGCGGAATCAATCGGTGTCGCCCTCGAACGGGGCGGTAGGCCACTCGTTCAACGGCCCAGCCCATGGAGCTGGAGACCAGTACCGCGCATATCAGCGCAACAATCAGGATCAGGGGTAGCCAGGCGATGCCGAGGGCAGCCAACCCGGTAATGGTAATCAGGGCAGTGTAGGCGCCGATCATATAGATTTCGCCATGGGCGAAGTTGATCATGCCGATAATGCCGTAAACCATCGTGTATCCGATGGCGATCAGTGCGTAAGCACTGCCAATGGTCAGCCCGTTAATGAGCTGCTGTAAAAAATACAGAAGGTCTTGCATGTTTGTGGGACTCCGACAACCTGCTCTCTTGTGCCTGCAAGGGGCGCGCCGGGGTGCCAGCGCGCTTGTTGTCAGGATCACCGGGAGAGCCTAGAAAAACACCTTCTCCCGGATCACGGTGAGAAGGTGTTCTCATTTTTATTACCGCTTTTTAATAATCGCGGCTTAGTTTACCGGAGTTTTGCTGCCATCAGAATGCCATTCGTAGACAACGAACTCGAACGACTGCATGTCGCCTTTGTCGTCATATTGAACGGTGCCGATCGGTGTCTGGAAGCTGTTGGCGCGCAGGGTCGCAGCGACGTCTGCAGGATCTGTTGAAGCGGCCTGCTCAATGCCGTCAGCGATCAGTTGAACCGCTGTGTAGGAGGTCAGCACGAAGGGGCCGGATGGATCTTCGCCCTTGTCGGCAAAGGCCTGAACCAGTGCCTGGTTCTCTGCTTTCTGGTCGAAGCTGGGTGGCAGGGTTACCAGCAGGCCTTCGGCGGCTTCGCCAGCGATGGTGTTGATGTCCTTGTTACCGACACCTTCGGGCCCCATGAAGATGGCATCCAGGTCAGCCTGACGTGCCTGGCGCAGGATCAGGCCCAGTTCTGGGTGGTAGCCGCCGTAGTAGACGTAGTCGACATCGGCTTGCTTCAGCTTGGTGATCAGGGAGGAGAAGTCTTTGTCACCGGCCGTGATACCTTCAAACATGGCCACTTCGACGCCGGATGCGTTAAGGGTGTCACGAACCGCGGTGGCGATACCTTCACCGTACTGCTGCTTGTCGTGGACAACGGCGACCCGCTCCGGGTTCAGGCTGGCGATGTAGCGACCAGCAACAGGGCCCTGCATGCTGTCGAGACCGATGGTCCGGAATACCAGTTCATAGCCGCGCTCGGTGATGTCCGGGCTGGTGGAGGCCGGAGTGATCATCAGCACGCCTTCGTCTTCATAGATGTCGGACGCCGGTTGGGTGGAGCTGGAACACAGGTGACCAACGACGTACTGAACACCTTCGTTCACCAATCGGTTGGCAACGGTGACGGCCTGCTTGGGGTCGCACACATCGTCGACTTCAACGGCTTCCAGCATTTCGCCATCGACCCCGCCATTGGCGTTGATCTGCTCAATGGCCATGCGGGCGCCGGAGAATTGCATGTCGCCGTACTGGGCAACAGGGCCGGTCATTGGGCCAGCGATGCCGATCTTGATTTCCGCGGTTGCCTGTCCAGCAGCCATCAGTGCTACGGAGGCGCTTACGGCAGTGGCAAGTTTTTTCACAGATGTTCTCATGGGTTCTGTCCTACGTTGGGTCAGGGTTATTCTTATGTTCTCAACGGCTTAAAAAAACACTAGAGTTCAGTCCTTGTCAAGCTGGGGGGTGTCCGCAACGTCATCGTCCGGGAATACCACCGCCCGGAAGTGCTCGTGGTCCTGCAGGCGGGTAAAGCTGGGGTCGGCCGCAGCGTCTTCCCGGTAGGCCTCGGATATCTCGACGGCTTTTTGCAACGTGTTCACGGCATCTTCCCAGCGCCCGATTTCAGCATAGGCGCAGGCCAGTTGATAGTGGGCGTGGCCATTGTCCGGTGCCAGTTTCAGCGCGCGCAGACACAGGCTGATGGCCCAGAGCGGTTCCTGCAACTCGAGGACAGCGTCCGCCTTATAGCTCAGTGCCTCAACGTCGTCAGGGCGGAGATCCAGAATCTGGTCATAGACCGAAATCTTGTTCTGTTGTGAGGTCTCCTGACTGGCCTTCAGCCAGAGCGAGTGCACTTCGTTGGTGCGTTCAATCTCCGCCTGGTTCTGCTGAATAATGTCGGACTTTTGCTGCAGCTGTACCTCGATAGCCTGCAAGCGGGTTTCATATTCCACCACCAGTTCGTTAACGCGTTTTTCAGCCAGGCTGGTGAGCTGAGAGCGCATGTCGCGAATCGAGTTCCAGCCGATGACCACTAGAATGGAGGTGGCGCCGGCAATCAGATAGAAGAAATAGGTCACCGTATCGGTGGCGTAGGACATTGTCTTGTCGGCGACAGACAGTTCTTTGTCCACGACCTTTTCGATCAGTTCAGCCCGGGTGCGAAGAAGCTCGGTTCGCAGGTTCTTGACCTCATCCAGCAGATACCTTTCGACAAACGGGTTGTACAGCGGCTCTTCCAACGTTTCGATGCGCTGTTCCAGGTCACTGGCATCCGCTTCCTCCGGTATGTCCTGGGCGCTGGACAGCGCAGGCAGAGCCAGCAGGCAGCTCAGCAATGCATGGCGAATCCAGGGTGGGCAGGACAGGGCTTGGGCGAACAGCGTTGTTAAAGGCATCGGCACTTCCGTTATTGGTCTATAGATTGAGCGTACTGACCATATCATAGTGGCTAGCGGAAAAAATGCCGGGGCGGCTGAGATGGGGCGCTGGCGAACCCCCGTAAGTCTGCCAAAATGCTTTGTACTCGTAAAAATACATTGCCTATAATCCGCCCCTTTTGGGCGTCTCGGATTGGGGGTGTGCCGTGCAAAATTATGAACAGGTTTTGGTGGCTCTGCGGCGGGTCATTCGTGCCACGGATCTGCATTCCAAGCGGCTCAGTAAACACGCGGGGCTGACCGGACCTCAGTTGCTGATCATGCGCACGATTCGCGAGCTTGGAGAGGTGACCATCGGGACCATTGCCGACAAGGTCAGCCTGAGTCAGGCCACTGTAACCACCATTCTGGACCGGTTGGAACACCGGAATCTTGTTTACCGGGTTCGTAGCACCCAGGACAAACGCAAGGTGCATGCCCACCTGACCGATGAGGGCGCTGAGATTCTGTCCCGGGCTCCACTGCCGCTGCAGGAAGAGTTCATCGAGAAGTTCCAGAATCTGCAGGAGTGGGAACAGACCATGATCCTGTCGTCACTGCAGCGTGTGGCCAACATGATGGACGCCGACAAGATTGATGCGTCGCCGGTTTTGGATGTGGGGCCGGTACTGCGCGAGGATGGCTGGAAGGATACCGGCAAGAAGTAGCTTTGCATCGAAGTCAGGAGTCTGCAGGCTCCTTCCTGTGTCTCTGGGGCCGATCACTAGGTGGAGGTCTTTGAGGGGGAGGGGCAGTGAGTTGCCTGAGGTGCTAGACGGCCTGCACTGATGTCTGGGTGTTCGGGAGAGGTGGCCTTGCGGAGCAGAGGCATGGACGCCTCGGTAGCTGTGCCGGTACATGGATGTACCGTCACAGCGGTGGAGCAAGGCCACCTCTCCCGAACGCTTTCACCCAGGTCGAGCGTCAGTGAACGCTCGCTTTCTTTCCAGGCTTGTCCTCAAAGCACACTTGGAATACATCGCCGTAATGTTTGGCAAAGTGTACCTCCAACCCCTCTTTCAGGTACTCCGGCAATTCATCGTAATCCGCCTGGTTGGCTTCCGGCAGAATCAGGGTGGGGATTTTCTGGCGCCGGGCCGCAATCACTTTCTCACGGATGCCTCCAACCGGGAGGACCTGACCGGTCAGCGTCAGTTCCCCGGTCATGGCGATGTTTTGCCGTGGCGGCTCGTTGCGGGCGATGGACAGCAGGGCGGTGGCCATGGTGACACCAGCGCTGGGGCCGTCCTTGGGGGTGGCGCCTGCGGGCACGTGCAGGTGCACCAGTGACTTGTCAAAGAATGTCGCGTCGCCTTTGTATCGCTTGAGATTGGACGACACATAGCTATAGGCGATTTCAGCGGATTCTTTCATCACATTGCCAAGCTGGCCGGTCAGCTTGAAACCCCGGTGGTTGGTGTGTATCCGTGACGCTTCAATGCTGAGGGTGGCACCGCCCATAGCGGTCCAGGCCAACCCGGTCACCACACCAGTCCCCTTGAGTGAGCGCTCCTTTTTGAACGGTGGCTGGCCCAAGTAGTCGGTCAGGTCGGAGACGCCGACCTTCACGGGGGTATCCGGTGCCTCCAGCAGCTTGACGATGCCTTTGCGAATAATCTTGTGGATCAGTTTTTCGAGATTCCGAACCCCGGCTTCACGGGCGTAGCCGTCGATCACCTGCTTCAGTGCGGCATCGGTGATGTTGAGCTGCTTCTTGAGTAGTCCCGCCTTCTTCAGCAGGCGCGGCAACAAGTGGTGCTTGGCGATGACCAGCTTTTCCTCGGCGATGTAGCCGGAGAGCCGGATGATGTCCATTCGGTCCAGCAGGGGGCGCGGGATGGTGTCCAGCTGGTTGGCAGTGCAGATGAACAGGACCTTGGACAGGTCCATGCGAACATCCAGGTAATGGTCCAGGAAATCCCGGTTCTGCTCCGGGTCCAGGGTTTCCAGGAGTGCCGACGCGGGGTCGCCCTGGAACGAGCTGCCGATCTTGTCGATTTCATCCAGCATGATGACCGGGTTTGCAACCTTGACGTCCTTGAGTGCCTGGACGAATTTTCCTGGCATAGCGCCAATGTAGGTGCGTCGATGCCCCTTTATTTCGGCCTCGTCCCGCATGCCGCCGACACTGAACCGGTAGAACTTCCGCCCCAGGGCCTCGGCGATGGAGTGGCCAATTGACGTTTTGCCTACGCCGGGCGGGCCGACCAACAGCAGGATCGAGCCGGATACTTCGCCCTTGAAGGTGCCTTCGGCGAGGAACTCCACAATGCGGTCCTTCACATCGTCGAGGCCATCGTGCTCCTGGTTCAGGATCTTGCGTGCAGCAACCAGGTCGAAGTGATCCTTTGACGTCTTGCCCCAGGGCACCTGGGTCAGCCAGTCGAGGTAGTTTCTGGTCACGCCGTACTCTGGCGAGCCCTGCTCCAGCATCTGCAGCTTTTGAAGTTCGTCCTCGAACCGTTCAATGACGTGGTCGGGCGGATCCAGCTCCGCCATTCTTTGTTCAAAGCGTTCGGCGTCTGCAGTCTTGTCATCCTTGGCGATGCCCAGCTCCCGCTGGATTACCTTCAGTTGTTCCCGCAGGAAGAACTCCCGCTGATGCTTTTGAACTTTATCGTTCACTTCCTCGCTGATTTCCGCTTGCAGGCGGGCAACTTCCAGCTCCTTGCGCATCAGCAGCAGGACTTTTTCCATGCGGCGGACCAGTGGCACGGTATCCAGTACGTCCTGAAGGTCCGCGCCGGGAGCGCTGGTCATGGAGGCGCCGAAATCCGCCAGTGGCGAGCTGTCATCGGGGCCAAAACGGGAGAGGTACTGCTTTACCTCCTCGCCGTAGAGCGGGTTGGTACGCAGCAGCTCCTTGATTGCGGTAATAATCGCGAGGGTATAAGCCTTGAGTTCGTCGGCCTCTTCTTCGGGGGCTTCCGGATACTCAACCTCCACCAGGTAGGGCGGTTTGCGTCGCAGCCATTGCACAATTCGAATGCGTTGTAGGCCCTGGGCAATGAACTGGACCTTGTTGTTCTCCCGCTGAACATGGTGCACCCGAACAGCGCACCCCATGAGCTCCAGGTCTTCGCTCGGCGGTACCCGGGACTCGCTGTCCGGGCTGTCGACATAGCAGATGCCCAGAACCTGGTGTTCGGTTTCACCGACGCGCTTCAGGGTTTCGTCCCAGGGTTCCTGATTAACCACAACCGGTTGTACCTGAGCCGGGAAAAACGGGCGGTTGGCTACGGGCAGGATGTACATGCGCCGGGGCATCAGTTGCTGGGGCAAGGCGAGGCTTTTACTGTGTTCGTCCTTGCCGATGTATTCGGTGACATCCTCAATCACGTCGTGACCGTTGTCTTCATTCATGGGCTTGGGCTCTATTCGCTTTGGTGGTGTCGTTCCCTGGCCGGATTGCCAGCCGGGCTTGCCTGATTGTTGTTATGTGACGTCATCTGTCTGGTTTTCAAGTCGCAGGCGTGGCGGTCGCCGGAGGGGAATCGGCCACAGCAGCCCTTGAAATTTTCCGGTTTGTCATCACTAATGAGGTAACTTTTCGATAGTAATCCGGACCAGGTGTTGACGATGAGCAATTCGCCCTATGTTTTTGAAGCCACGATGGAGAACTTTCAGGAGTCGGTGATGGTGGCTTCGTCCAGCACGCCCATCCTGATCGATGTATGGGCGGACTGGTGTGCACCGTGCAAGCAGCTGATGCCATTGCTGGAAAAGCTGGCGGGTGAATATCAGGGGCAGTTCCTGTTGGCGAAGGTCAACGCCGATGAGCAGCAGCAGTTGACCGCGAGTCTGGGGGTTCGCAGTTTGCCGACAGTGATCCTGGTTAAGGACGGTCAGGCGGTGGATGGCTTTAACGGTGCGCTGCCGGAAAGCGAAATTCGCGCGGTTCTGGACAAGCATGTGGAGGCGCCAGCCGAGGACCCCTATGAAACCGCCAGCCGGCAGTGGCAGGAAGGTGACCTGGAAGGTGCCCTCGAGATCTTGACGGCGATGAATCAGAAAGACCCTGAAAACCTGAAGGTGCTGATTGATATTGCCCAGATCAAGGCGGAGCTGGGGGATGTGGATACGGCCGAGCAGATTCTCGACAGCCTGCCGCCGGAAGAAAAGCTTCAGCCTCAGGCAAAACAGCTGGCGGCGCGCATCAAGTTCATCAAGCAGGCGGGTAAACTGCCGCCGGTGGCCGAACTGGAGCATACCCTGGCAGAAAATCCCAAGGACCCTGAAGCTCTGCACCAATTGGCGCTGCAGCATGTGTTGAAGGATGAAAATGCCCAGGCGATGGAGTTGCTCATCCGGCTGATGCAAGCGGACTCCACCTACAAAGATGGCGTCGCCAAGACCACCCTGATCGAGCTGTTCGACAAGCTTGGCAACAGCAACGACGATGTTCGAGCCTACCGACGCAAGCTTTATACGCTGATGCACTGAATTCGTAGGAACCAGGCCGGGCCCATTCCGTTCTAAGTGGTGTATATCTGAACTTGGAACCCGGGCCATGGCGTGGCGAAGCGGATGCCTGCTTGTTGTTTTCCTGCTGTTGGTTGGTGGCTGTGCCACCAACCGCTTCAGCTCGTTCCACCACCTTGCGGTCACTCCCGAATGCGCTGCTCAACTGCAATCGTGGCGGGATCGTACATCTGATGCCGGTACCCTGGATGCCCAGGACTGGTCACCGCCCGGTTTTTCCTACCTCAGGGTGGATCGTTTCCTTGCCAGTTATTCGTTTTCCGGTCTGTCCCCTGATCAGCAGCGGGAGTGGCTGCAGCGCGCGCACCGCAAGGCTGTGGATGCCTGGTGGCTGGAAACGCAAGGGAAGGGTGACGGTCATGGGGCGCAGGTGGTGGAGCTTGAGGTGTGTGGGCGGGCTGCGATCGAGCGACTGCTGGATCACCCCGAATTGTGGCCAGAGTTAGATCGCGCAAAGGTAGTCCCGGATAGCTACAGCACGGCGGCTCGGGTTATCGGCTTGTACCCGTTGATCGCGCCGCTGGTCCGTTGGCGGGCAGCTGGGGTGATGGGGGAGATCATGGCGCGGTTCGGGGGCGAGTTGCCGCCGGAGCCCTGGCGCTTTTATCGCCCTGCTGGCGGGTTGGCAGCATTGGAGGGCGGCCCGTGGCCACGATCGTCCTTGGGGATCCCCGTTCTCACACCTGATCAGCGTGAGGCCCTTTTCCGCAAATATGCCCCGGTCTATGCCATTGCGACTCACAGTCAGCACGATGTGCCTGGTCGCCCAGGGCGGGGGCTGGATGGACGGCTACGCTTCTTGCCTGAGCCAGTTGTGTACACTCAGTTGGCATGGACCCGCTGGCACGGGGAGGTGTTGCCACAGCTGGTGTTCACCCTCTGGTTTTCGGCGCGACCCGCTGACGGGGCGGTGGATATTTATGCCGGGGCATTCGATGGCCTGGTTTGGCGCGTCACCCTTGGGGGTGATGGTGCCCCGCTGGTTTATGATGTTGTGCACCCTTGTGGCTGTTATCACCAGTGGCTGCCGGTTGAGGGTCGGGTGTCGGTGAAGGCGGGTGTTGGCGTGAACCGGGAGCCGTTCTGGTTGTTGCCGCCAGCCCGGCCTGTTGATGGTGCGCCGACGCTGTATCTTGGCGCTGGCCATCACCAGTTGCTTGCCGTGGTCTTCGGTTCGTCACCGGCCAGGGCGGTGGAGTATCACCTGCGGGACTACCGTCGGCTTCGGGGTATGAGCTATGCGGGAGGCCGACTGTTTGGCGGGGATGGTCTGGTGGCAGGCACTGAGCGCCAGGAGCGCTTCCTGCTGTGGCCTACCGGGGTGGTGTCGGCGGGAGGCATGCGGCAATGGGGGCATCATGCCGTCGCCTTTGTCGGTCGGGTTCACCTCGATGATCCCGACCTGTTGGAGCGCTACTTCTTGCCTGCTCTCCCGGCGACGGCTCCCTAGGGCGCCGTTAGGTGTCAGCCATTGCCCTGGCGCATCTGCTCATACTCATCTTCGAAGAAAAACTTCTCTTCCCCGAAAGCAGGCTCAAGCTCGTGCAGCCAGGTGGCGGTTTCGCTGTATTTGGCGAAGAACGGACGTTGGACCCAGTCCGGGTTGCGGCCTTGCAGGAAACGCAGCACGAACACCTTTTCGCCACTGATTTCAGTGATGCCCTGAACCTCAACCTTGCCGGGGCCGGCACTCATTGAGGGGCCGCGTGCGGTACGGGCCAGTCCGGAAACCTGCTTGATGGCTTCACGGTAGATGTTGTAAGCCTCGGCCAGCGGCACTTCAAAGTAGTTCTTGGCGCCGGTGTCGCGCTCCACAAATATGTAGTAGGGGATGATGCCGAGCTTCACTTCCTTCTTCCACAGCTTGGCCCAGGCATCGGCATCGTCATTGACGTGTTTGA
Source organism: Marinobacter zhejiangensis (assembly GCF_900114775.1). Lineage (GTDB taxonomy): Bacteria > Pseudomonadota > Gammaproteobacteria > Pseudomonadales > Oleiphilaceae > Marinobacter > Marinobacter zhejiangensis. Next base: position 55,949 of record NZ_FOUE01000001.1, on the reverse strand, counting down.
TTAGCGGGCCTTGGGCGCGGATTTCGGCGCCGGTAGAGCGGATGCGGCGAATGGCAGCCTCCGCAATATCGGTGCTGATTTCCTGCCAGTGATTGTAGTGGGCCATGATGGCCACATGCTTGCCGGCATCGACCAGACGGGCAAACAGTTCAATCAGGTCGTCAGCATCTTTGTCGGTGACAAAACGGTAGGGCCAGAAGGTCAGGGCCTTGGTGCCGATGCGAATGGTCTGAACGTGGTCGAATTCCGGTTCAAGCAACGGCTCAAGGTACTGAACCAGGTTCTTGGTCTTCATGACCATCGGGTCGCCGCCGGTCACCAGCAGGTCGGTGATCTCAGTGTGCTCCTTCAGGTAGCCGTGCATCCGTGCGGCGTCGGTGCTGGACATTTTCAGGTCCTTGTCACCAACAAACTGTGCCCAACGGAAGCAGAAGGTGCAGTAGGAATGGCAGGTCTGACCCTGGGCCGGGAAGAACAGCATGGTTTCCCGGTACTTGTGTTGGATGCCGTCCAGCACCTCGCCGTTCAGGGTCGGCATGTTCATTTCCATCTGCCCCGCCGGGTGCGGGTTCAGTTCATCCCGGATTTCCTTGGCTGCGGCCTGGATGTCGGCCTTTTCGGCGCCTTCCCGGTGCAAGTTGGCCATGCGTTCGTAGTGTTCATCCTTGAGCATGCCCTTCTGGGGGAAGACCAGCTGGTAGATCGGGTCGTTGGGCACCTGGTCCCAGTTGATCAGTTCATTGATCACGTACTCGTTGACACGGAAAGGCAATACGCTGGCTACAACGCGCATTTCGAAGCGCGTTTCTTCAGGCAGTTGCTGGATCGCTTCGATCTTGTCGAGTTGGCGGTCGGTGTAGACCTGAAAGCGTCGTTCTTCGAACTCCTCGACGGGAATGCGATTGGGGAACGTGACGATGGAATTCATGGATCGTCCTCTGTCTCTGCAAAAAATGGAACTGCCAATGGGGAAGGGAATGGCCATTGGTCAAAAAACGGGCAGGCAGTATACATAAATTGCTTAGCATTTTCAGGTCTAATGAATTTCAGCGAGGGGCGTCGGAGTGGCTTTGGGGGTTTTGGTGGATGGTATTGCGTGGTTGAGAGGACTATCTGGTTGTTGGCTATGAGGTTTTGTCGGCGGAAATATTTAGGGTCGTAAACGAGGGGTAGGGCAGGCAATGTTGACGGGCCGGGTGGGCTGCGACATTGGTCGGATAGCTATTGAGAGTTTAGTAAAAAAACGTCATTCTCCTAAAATGTTTTGACGAACTGACCGATAAATGGTCATATCGACGAAATATTTATACCTTTATTTGGGCTGAGTAGTAATAAAACTACAATATTGTTGTGATCGGTGGCGCTGCCTCGCAGTTCCCGGAAACTCCCGGAGACTGATCTATGCTGTAAGCAGGGCTGCACCTTATATGACCTGCCATGGTCACAACGTCACCGTAAGCGTTTGTTGCCTGACGAACGTCGTCTGCCATGCTGTGAGCACGGGGCTGCAACGCATTTATTGTCAAAGTGGGAGGGTTGGATGTACCAGGACGAAGATCCCGTAGAAACCAGTGAATGGCTGGATGCGCTGGAGTCTCTGATTGAACAGGAGGGCGTAGAGCGTGCCAAATACATTCTCGAGCGATTGTCCGAACGGGCGAGCCGGGACGGCACCGAGCTTCCCTATTCCATCACCACGCCTTTCCGCAACACGATTCCGGTCACCCAGGAATCCCGTATGCCCGGTGACCTGTTCATGGAGCGCAGGATCCGGTCGTTGATCCGCTGGAATGCCATGGCGATGGTGATGCGCGCCAATAAGCGTCCAGGCGATCTGGGGGGGCATATTTCAACCTTCTCATCGGCAGCGACTCTGTACGACGTCGGGTTCAACTACTTCTTCCACGGCGGAGGGGAAGAACGTGCCTCCGACCTGGTGTATTTCCAGGGCCATGCGTCTCCGGGTATCTATGCCCGCTCCTTTCTGGAAGGGCGTTTTACCGAGGAACAGCTAGACAAGTACCGTGAAGAAGTTGACGGCGATGGCTTGTCCTCTTACCCGCACCCTTGGCTGATGCCGGACTACTGGCAGTTCCCAACAGTCTCCATGGGCCTTGGACCGATCCAGTCGATTTATCAGGCCCACGTTATGAAGTACCTGCATAGTCGTGAGCTGATTGACATGAATGGCCGGAAGGTCTGGGCTTTCGTGGGTGACGGTGAGTGTGACGAGCCGGAAACCTTGGGGTCCATCTCCAAGGCCGGTCGTGAAAAACTCGACAACCTGATCTGGGTGGTGAACTGCAACCTGCAGCGCCTGGATGGTCCGGTTCGTGGTAATGGCAAGATCGTTCAGGAACTGGAAGGCGTCTTCCGTGGCGCTGGTTGGAACGTCATCAAAGTGGTCTGGGGCCGGATGTGGGATTCCCTGTTCGACAAGGACGAAGACGGTGTAATGCAACACGCCATGGATGAGCTCTGCGACGGCGAACTGCAGAACCTGACGTTCAAGGGCCCGGCGTACACCCGCAAGGAGTTCTTCGAGAAGAACCCGAAACTGGCCAAGCTGGCGGAGCACCTGTCTGATGACGATATCAGCAAGCTGAACCGTGGTGGCCACGACCCCTACAAGGTCTACGCGGCTTACCATAAGGCGACTAGCCAGGCCAACGGCAAGCCTACGGTCATTCTGGCTCATACCATTAAAGGTTATGGCTTCGGGGCAGCAGGCGAGGCGCAGAACACGACACACTCCCTGAAGAAGCTGGACATCGACACCCTGAAGGCCTTCCGCGACCGCTTCGGCATCCCGCTGAAAGACGAAGAACTGGAAGACGCGCCTTACTACCGACCGGCACCGGACAGCCCGGAATTGGTGTACATGAAGAAACGCCGTCAGGATCTGGGTGGCTTCTATCCGAAGCGCAATAAGGATTGCCAGCCGCTGCAGATCCCGGAATTGGATATCTTCAAGCAGGTGCTGGAAGGTTCCGGCGACCGGGAAATCTCCACCACCATGGCCTTCGTGCGTATTTTGAGTGCGCTGGTGAAGGATAAACGTGTGGGCAAACGTGTGGTACCGATTGTGCCGGACGAAGCCCGTACCTTTGGTATGGAAGGCATGTTCCGCCAGCTGGGTATCTACACGGCTGAAGGCCAGAAGTATGTGCCTCAGGACCGTGACCAGATCATGTACTACCGTGAGGACAAAAAGGGCCAGATCCTGCAGGAAGGCATCAACGAAGCCGGTGCTATGTCCACTTGGATGGCGGCTGCCACCTCCTACAGCACCAACAGCTTCCCGCTGATTCCGTTCTATGTGTTCTACTCGATGTTCGGTTTCCAGCGGGTGGGGGATCTCGCCTGGGCGTCTGGTGATATGCAGACCCGCGGCTTCCTGATCGGAGGTACTGCCGGACGTACCACTCTGAACGGTGAAGGTCTGCAGCATCAGGATGGCCACAGTCATATTCTGGCCAACACGATTCCGAACTGTAAAGCCTATGACCCGGCCTATGGGTACGAGATGGCCGTGGTGATCCGTCATGGCATGAAAGAGATGTTCGAGGACAATCGGAACGTCTTCTATTACCTGACCACCGAGAACGAAAACTACGCGCAGCCTGCGATGCCGGAAGGCAGTGAGGACGGCATCATCAAAGGGATGTACCTGTTCGAGTCGGTGGAAACCAAGGGCCGCAAAAAGAGTCCGCGGGTTCAGTTGCTGGGTTCCGGGGCCATCATGAACGAGGTGCGTGCCGCCGCCCAGCTGCTGAAAGATGACTGGGGTGTGGCTTCTGATGTGTGGAGTGTCACCAGTTTCAACGAACTGGCCCGGAATGGCCAGCATGTCGAGCGCTGGAATCACCTGCACCCGGATGACAAGCCACGCAAGGCCTATGTCACCCAATGTCTGGGGGATGCGCAGGGGCCGGTGGTGTCTTCCACCGACTACATCAAGCTGCATTCCGAGCAGTTGCGAGCCTTTATCCCGAAAACCTTCATGACCTTGGGTACCGACGGTTTTGGTCGCAGTGATACCCGCGAGAAGTTGCGTAATTTCTTTGAGGTGGACCGCTACTATGTAGCCGTGACAGCTCTGGCAGCTCTGGCGGCCGATGGAGAGATCAAGCAGGAACAGGTTCTCGAAGCCATGCGCAAGTACGGAATCGATCGCAACAAACCGAACCCGGCGCTGAGCTAAGGAGATCGACATGAGCGAACAGGACATTACGGTTCCCGATCTCGGTGGCGCCGATGAAGTGGAAATTATCGAAATCACCGTCAGCGTCGGCGACGCCGTTGTCGAAGAAGATCCTATCCTGACGGTGGAATCGGACAAGGCCACGGTTGAACTGCCCGCCCCGATGGCAGGCAAGATCACCGCAATTACCGTCAAGGTGGGCGACAAGGTCCGCGAAGGTGATGTGGTGGGCCGGCTGGATGTGGCTGGCGGGGCGGTGACTGAGGAGCCCCCGGCTGAGCCAGAGCCTGCTGCGGAAGAACCTGCTGCCGAGGTGCCGCCCGCAGCGGCGCCCGCACCGGCTGCGGGCGGCAGCCGCCAGGAGGTCGTCACGGTGCCACCGTTGGATGGCTTGGTGGATATTCCGGTGATTGAGGTGAACGTCAGTGAGGGCGACACGGTTGAGGTGGATGATCCGCTGGTAACGGTAGAATCTGACAAGGCGACGATGGAAATTCCATCGCCGTTTGCCGGTAAGGTTGGCAAGATTCTGGTGTCGGTGGGTGACAAGATCTCCGAGGGTGACCGCCTGGTGGAAATGACGGCGGTTGACGGTGGCGATGTGGCGGCTGAGTCGTCGCAGCCAGCCTCCGCAGCGGCCCCTTCGGCACCGCAAGCACCCGCTCCGGCACCCAGCGCGGCCGCTCCCGCCCAGACCAGCAATGAGCTGCCACCCGCGGGGGCCAAAGTCCATGCCGGACCTGCAGTGCGTAAGCTGGCGCGGGAACTGGGGGCGGATCTCTCCAGGGTGAAAGGCAGTGGCCCGAAAGGGCGGATCATCAAGGAAGATGTGCAGGCCTATATCAAGCAGCATCTCCAGCAGGCGCAGTCCGGCGGTGGGGTATCCGGTGGCACGGGTACGGGCATTCCGGGTGTTAAGTTGCCGGACTTCAGTCAGTTCGGTGAGATTGAGCGGGAGTCCATGTCCCGTATGCATATCGCAACGGCCAGGAACATGGAGCGTAGCTGGCTGAACGTGCCCCACGTGACCCAGTTTGATGATGCCGACATCACTGAAATGGAAGCGTTCCGCAAGAGCCTGAAGGCCGAAGGGGACAAGCGGGGCGTAAAGATGACGCCACTGCCCTTCATGCTGAAAGCCTGTGCGCGGGCGCTGGCGGATATGCCCCAGTTCAATGTGGCGTTGGACCTGGACAAGCAGGAGATCATTCGCAAGCGCTATATTCACATTGGCGTGGCGGTGGACACACCTGCTGGGCTGGTGGTGCCGGTCATCCGGGATGTCGACAAGAAAGGGTTGTGGGACCTGGCGCGAGAGGTGATTGAACTGGCCGAAAAGGCCCGCGACAAGAAACTCAAGCCCGCGGAGATGCAAGGTGCCTGCTTTACCATCACCAGTCTCGGTGGCATCGGCGGTACCGCGTTTACTCCCATCGTGAATGCGCCTGAGGTGGCGATCCTTGGGATTTCCAAGGCGTCGATGAAGCCGGTGTGGGATGGCTCAGCCTTCCAGCCACGCTTGATGCTGCCGCTGTCGCTGTCGTACGACCACCGGGCGGTGAACGGGGCTGATGGTGCCCGGTTTACCAATCGCCTGAGTGAGTTGTTGGGGGATATCCGGCAGTTGTTGCTGTAATTTCCCCGCTTGACTGAGCGGCCCTTGGGGCTGGTGGAGGGCCCCCCTCCGCTGGCCTCCAGGGTGTCGCTCAGGCCTTCCCTTCCTTGAGTGTTGATCAGTCTTTGTCCCAATTCGGTAAGGCGAGCGGGCAGCTTCGTGTACTACAGTTTGAGGCTTGTCAAACTGACTGAAACCGAGGACGGCTGTCATGACTGTTGCTGAAACCCTGGGCCAGAGCCTGAATCTTCCGAATGGTGTGGTACTGCCGAACCGTTTGGCCAAGTCTGCCATGAGTGAAACCATGGGAACCATCAGCAACCGGGTAACCCCAGCTCTGGCGACGCTCTATGGCGCCTGGGCCGACGGTGGCACCGGGTTGCTGATCACCGGTAATGTGATGGTCGACCGTCGTCACATTGGTGAACCCAAGAATGTGGTGCTGGACGATGACCGCGACATGGCCGCCTTGAAAGCCTGGGCTCAGGCAGGCAAGCGCAACGGCAACCACATCTGGATGCAGTTGAACCATCCGGGCAAGCAGAGCCCGAAAATGCTGAACAAAGCTCCCGTTGCGCCCAGTGCCGTACCCTTCCGAAAAGACATGCGGGCCATGTTCGCCACGCCAAGAGAGATGAACGAGCAGGAAATCCGGGACACCATCCACCGCTTTGCCCGCAGCGCTAGTCTGGCCGAACAGGCGGGCTTTCAGGGCGTTCAGATCCATGGCGCCCATGGTTATCTGGTCAGTCAGTTCCTCTCGCCCCATCACAACCGCCGCAACGACAGTTGGGGAGGCAGCGCTGAAAACCGGATGCGCTTTGTGTTGGAGGTGTATCGGGCCATTCGTGGGGCCACATCGGAGGGCTTCTGTGTGGGTATCAAACTCAATTCGGCGGACTTCCAGCGCGGAGGGTTCACCGAAGAGGAGTCACTGGCTGTCATTGAACAGCTTGCGAAAGAAGGTATCGACCTGGTTGAAATCTCTGGCGGCAACTATGAAAACCCGGCCATGGCCGGTGCGGCTGGGGTGAAGGCCAGTACCGCGGCGCGGGAAGCCTATTTCCTGGAATTTGCTGAAAAAGTACGGGAGAAGGTCTCAGTGCCTTTGATGGTAACGGGGGGATTCCGTACCAGCGAGGGTATGGCAGAGGCCGTGGCCTCCGGAGCGACCGACCTGGTGGGCATTGCCCGGCCGCTGGCCGTGGAGCCAGACCTGTCAGCCCGTATCCTGGCTGGGGAATCCGTGACCAGCGCGGTCAAACCGATCAAGACCGGTATCCGGATGATTGATGATATGGCGTTGATGGAGGTGAGTTGGTACACCCACCAACTGGGACGTATCGGCAAAGGAAAGCGCCCGAAAAAGCACGATGACGGCGTGATGCCGTTGCTTGAGGTACTGGCGGTTATGGCGACCCGGGGAGTCTGGAACCGGTTACGGGCAGGGGAATAAACAGCCCGTAACCGAAGGTTCTACTGTGAGTGGTTTCAGTTGGCGAAATACATCCAGTCGAAGTAGTCGTGCAGGTCGTCCATGACGGCGGCTTCGAAGGGGTGGGTCAGTTCAAACAGCAGACTGTGGTTGTGGGCTTTTTTCATGGTGTCACCTCGTTGGGTTGTGAAGTGGGGCGGCGGCGGAGTGCCCCGTCACCGGGAATATCCCTACACCCAGAACTCAGCATAGAGTGTGCCATGAAGATTTCTTTGTATTTTTTACAACGTGGTCAACGGGTTATGGTCTATTGGTGTCCGCGTGACGGGGGCAGGCCTGCAGCATTGTTGCCCCGAGACGGTGCGGCTGCACAAAAAAGCCCCGATCGGAATGATCGGGGCTTTTCTGGTGCCTTCGTGCCTGAAGGGCGCTCTTAGAAGTTGTACTGCCCGGCAAACAGGATACGACTGGCATCGCCGTCGTCGCCGTTAACGTTTTCACGCTTGAAGTAGGCGTACTCCACGCCCATCATCACGTTTTTCACCGGGGTCCACATGTAGTTGGCCATCATGTTCTGGTTGGTCTCGCTCTTGCCACCTACCGCGATGCCATCATCCTCGGCATCGTCCCAGTCCACCGTCACCAAGCCATAGCCGATGTTGGCGCTGCGGCCACCACCGAGGTCCATGCCCACCCCAACCGAGCCGCCATAACCGGCGATGCTTTCCAGATCGCCACCGAGAAGATAGGCGTCTTCGGCACCGAAGTTCTCACCGGAACGGTACAGGTAGGAATTGGCGCCGTCTGTGTAGGACACGGTGCCCTGCAGGGTCATCATGTCACCGAGGGCCATCTTGGCGGCGGCAAAGGCGGCGTAGCCGACCATGCTGTCGTCAGCGGTGCCGGTGTCATAGCTGACCTCCTGAACCAGTGCTGCTGCAGAGTAGGAGAGCCCGCCCGCAGAATCTTCAAAGCGTGCGGTCAGGGTCGGCAGACCTTGCTTGCCATCGGTCGTTGCTGCACCGTCGGTGAAGCTGGTGATCGGTTCTTCCGCAGAGAACGACAGGGCACCGGTGGTGTAGCGGGCCTGGGCGATACGGCCTTGAAGGCCGGCAAGGCCAGCCAGGGAGTCGAAGTCCAGGGTGGTGGTGTTGCCGACAAAGCTGTTGAAGTTGGACCAGGTCTGGCCCAGTAGCACGCCTTTGTATTCGCCGTAACCGTGGCGCAGGCGCAGGGTGCCGGGACGGAAGTCCCCTTCGATCACCACTTTCACCCCTTCCGGAGAGGTGGCTCGTACACCCAGGCGAGTCTGCACGGCGTCAGCGCCGAAGTAGCCGGTTGCTTCGTTGTCCTCGGCAGCACCGGTGTTGATGGCGGAGAAAGCACCGGCTCGGGTGGAGATGCCGATGTCTTCGTCAATGTCGTAGCTGGCGTTAAAGCGAGCGTAGCCGTAAATGTCAGCGGTATAACCATTGCTGCCCACTTCGATGGCGCTCGCCTGTGAGGCGGCTCCCAGTACCATGGCGGCGGTGGTTGCACGGACGGCCAGTCTCAAAGCGTTGCTTTTCATTGATTGTTAGCTCCTGATCTTATTTTTGTTGGTTCGTAATCACACTAGTTACATCTATATGACACATCCAATAGTTGCGGTTAAAAATTAGACGAATGTCTAATCTGTCTCATTGGTCATTGTGAATGGGCTGAACTACGGCGGTTGGCATAGAATGAGGCATGACTGATCAATCTGGCTTATTGACTTCCACCACGTTTGCCTTCCTGGACATTGAAACCACGGGAGGCAACGCCACGTCTGACCGTATTACCGAAATCGGTATCCGCTTCTGGCGTGATGGTGAGGAGGTGGGGGAGTGGCAGACCCTGCTGAATCCGGAAACGCGGATTTCCCCGTTTATCGAATCCCTGACTGGCATCAGTAATGACATGGTGCGGGATGCGCCAACGTTTGCAGAGATCGCCGATGAGTTGCGCCAGCAGCTGGAGGGCAAAGTCTTTGTGGCCCATAACGCCCGCTTCGACTATGGCTTTATCAAGTCGGAATATCGTCGGTTGGACCAGCCGTTTTCGGCCCGGGTGTTGTGCACGGTCAAGCTGTCGCGAAGGCTGTACCCGCAGTACCGGCGCCACAACATGGATGCCCTGATGGCGCGACACCACCTCAGTTCGGTGCAGCGACATCGCGCCATGGGTGATGTGACTGCAATGCTGGGGTTTTTCCTCGCGGCGCTCAAAGAGCATGGCCGGGAGGTGATGGACAGTACCCTCGCTGAACTGCTGCAACGCCCCAGTGTACCGTCTCATCTGTCACCGGGCGTCTTGCTGGACCTGCCAGGTTCGCCAGGCGTCTATCGCTTTTACGGCGAGAACGATGTTCTGCTGTACGTGGGAAAGAGCACCAACATTCGTCAGCGGGTGGCCTCGCACTTTTCCGGCGATCACAACAGTGCCCGGGGGGTAAGGATTTCGGAAAGCCTGAGGCATATCGAGTTTACCGAAACCGCCGGTGAACTTGGCGCCCTGCTGCTGGAGCTGAAACAGATTAAAACCATGCGCCCGTTATTCAACCGGCGTTCCCGTGCCGCCAAGCGGTTGGTTACCATTGAGCTGGTTGCCAACGGCGACGGTTACCTGCAGGCCCGCCTGGCCCGGGAAGTCCAGTTGGAGCGCCTGGGCGACTACTACGGCCTGTTTCGCAGCAAGCGTGAGGCTGAACGAGCCCTGCAGGGTATTGCTGCCAAGAATGAGCTGTGCAACAAATTGCTGGGGCTTGAGCCCCCCGGTGCGGGCGCCTGCTTTCAACACGCCCTGGGGAATTGCCGGGGTGCCTGTCAGGGCGGGGAAGATGTCACGAAATACAATCTGCGAACTCAGATTGCGTTTCATGGCCTGCGCTTGCAGACCTGGCCGTGGCAAGGCGCAATCGGCATAGTAGAGGAAAACCGCAATGGCGGAGCTGTCGATATTCTGGTGATCTTTAATTGGATACATGTCATTACGATTCATGACCCAGCGGAACTTTCCGAGCTGGATCTGGCGAATCGCAGTGCCACCTTTGACCTTGATTCCTACAAATTACTGGTTAAAGCCCTGATGGGCGCCGATCGTGACAGGTATCGGATTATTGAGCTTCCGGAAGCGGGCTTTCCCAATGTGAGAATGCCCGCTCTCGACTATGATAAAGAGAATGGTGGTGACTGAGCTCCGGGTCGGCGGTAGGCTTCAGGTGCACCGGAATTATCCCCGGAAAAACTATCCCCGGAAAATTAGTAGCGAGCGTTAGAGGATTCAATGAATAAAGAACCTGTCAGCCGAGAACTGTTTGATGAAGTAATGGTGCCCAACTACGCACCCGGCAAAATCATCCCCGTGAAGGGCGAAGGCTCCCGCATCTGGGATCAGGACGGTCGTGAGTTTGTTGATCTCGCTGGAGGCATTGCGGTGACCTCCCTCGGTCACGCTCATCCGGGGTTGGTGGGAGAGCTTGAAGAGCAGGCCCACAAGATCTGGCACCTGTCCAATGTGATGACCAACGAACCCGCGTTGCGCCTGGCCAAGGCCTTGTGTGACCTGACGTTTGCTGAGCGGGTCTTTTTTGCCAACTCGGGTGGCGAAGCCAACGAGGCTGCTTTCAAACTCGCCCGTCGCTATTCCTGGGAACACTTTGGTCCTGAGAAGCACGAAATCATCTCGTTCAAGAACGCGTTCCACGGCCGTACCCTGTTCACCGTAAGCGTGGGCGGGCAGGCCAAGTACCTGGAAGGCTTCGAGCCGGCACCGGCAGGCATCCACCACGCGGACTTCAATGATCTGGAGTCAGTGAAGAAACTGATCTCAAAAGAAAAGACCTGTGCTGTTGTGGTTGAGCCCATCCAGGGTGAAGGCGGCGTGCTGCCGGCAACGCCGGAATTCCTTCAGGGTCTGAGGGATCTTTGCGACGAAAACGACGCCCTGCTGGTCTTTGACGAAGTGCAGACTGGCGTTGGCCGCACCGGCCACCTGTTTGCGTACCAGATGTACGGTGTGACCCCGGATATCCTCTCCAGCGCCAAGTCTCTGGGCGGCGGCTTCCCGGTGGCGGCCATGCTGACCACTGCCAAGATCGCGGCCAGCCTCGGTATCGGCACCCATGGCAGCACGTACGGCGGTAACCCGCTGGCCTGTGCAGTGGCCCACAAAGTCATCGATACGGTCAGCCAGCCAGACATCCTGAAAGGTGTGGTGGCGCGCTCCCAGCGTTTGCGCAAAGGGCTGGAGAGTATTGGCGAACGTTATGGCGTGTTCAGTGAGGTTCGTGGTGCCGGGTTGTTGTTGGGAGCGGTATTGACCGAACAATGGCAGGGCAAGGCAAAGGACTTCCTCAATGCCGGCTTGGACGAAGGCGTGATGGTGTTGGTTGCCGGAGCCAATGTGGTTCGCCTGGCACCGTCGCTGATCATTCCTGAGACTGACATCGACGAAGCCCTGGAACGTTTCGAAAGGGCCGTCAAGACCCTTTGCGCCTGATCGTGAGGCAACAGGAGGCAGGCTGATGTGGCTTGTTCGACCTGCACAACCGGAGGATGTCGATGGCATCCTCCAGCTGGCTGCTGATCACTGCAGCCAGCTCTCTTCAACGATACCCAAAAGCCGGGAAGGCCTGGCTGCGCGCATTGAGCTGTCCTGCCAGTCGTTTGCCGGCGAGCGGGGACCAGACCGTTACCAACGTTTCCTCTTCGTACTGGTGGATAGCAAGGACAACCAGGTCCAGGGGGTGGCGGGTATCGATGGGCGTGCCGGTAATGGCCAGCCGTTCTACAACTACCGGATGGATGCCCTGATCCATTCCTCACATGAACTTGGCGTTTCCCGCCGGGTCGATGTGCTGTATCCATCCCACGCGCTGACCGACCGGACCCTTCTGGGAGCCTTTGTGATTGCTCCCGGCCTGTGTGACAGCGACGCCTTTGAATTGCTGTCGAGGGCGCGCATGCTGTTTATGGCCTGTCACCGGAACTGGTTTTCGGACCGCATGGTGGTGGAGATCCAGGGGATTCAGACCGACGCGGGTGAGGTGCCGTTCTGGGATAGCCTGGGGCGCCACTTCTTCGACATGGACTTCGATACCGCCGACCGTTATTCCGGGATGCTCAGCAAGACCTTTATTGCCGAGCTGATGCCGCCCAACCCGATCTACGTCACCCTGTTGTCGGAGTCTGCCCAACAGGCACTGGGGCAGGCGCATCCGGCGACCCGGCGCACTGTCGCCTTGCTTCAGCAGGAAGGGTTCCATGGCGGCAACTACGTGGACATCTTTGACGGTGGCCCGGTGCTGGAGGCACGGACCAATAACCTCAAGACGATGGTGACCTGCCAGCGCAAACAGCTGCGCTCGACGGACGCTGAAGATGGCGAGCTTTGCCTGCTGGCCCGGGGCGAGGGGCTCGACTTCCGCTGCACCCTTTCCGGTGTCTCCGAGGCGCTGGATGAGGTGATCCGTGCGCCCTTGACGGTTCTCCATAACCTGGAGTGCGAGTCCGGGTGTGACGTGATGGTCGCGCCGTTATGAATGGCCTTAATGATCGTAAGGGAGGCGTCCCATGCTGTTGATCCGCCCGTTGCAGGAACAGGATCTCGACGACCTGATGGTGATGGCGGAAGCGGCCGGAAAGGGGCTGACGACACTGCCCGCCAATCGGGATCTGTTGAGCCAGAAAATCACCCAGGCCCAGGACTCGTTTAATCAGCGTTGTAAGCCCGAGGCCGGGTTGTTCCTGTTTGCCCTGGAGGATACCGACCTCAAACGGTGTGTGGGGATCAGTGGCATTCAGGCCCGGGTGGGCCTGGACGAAGTGTTCTACAACTACCGGGTCAGCACCACGGTGAACGCGTCGCGGGAACTCGGGGTGCATGTGCGCACGCCGACGCTGCACCTCACCAATGACATGACCGACACCACGGAAATCTGCTCCCTGTTGCTGTCGGACAGCCATCGTAAAGGCGGTAATGGACTGTTGCTGTCCCGCTGCCGGTTCATGTTCCTGGATGACTTCCGCCGTCACTTCTCGGAAAAAGTGTTTGCCGAAATGCGGGGGGTGTCGGACAGCCAGGGGCACAGCCCGCTATGGGATGCTCTCGGGAGTCGGTTCTTTGATATGGAGTTTGGCCAGGCCGACTACCTGACCGGAATCGGGCAAAAGGCGTTTATTGCTGAACTCATGCCCAAGTACCCCATTTACCTGCCGCTGCTGCCACCGTCGGCCCGGGAGGTGATCGGTCAGGTGCATGAAAACACCGCGCCAGCGCTGCGGATGCTCCAGGCCGAGGGATTCAACTTCAATGGCCTGGTGGATATCTTCGATGGTGGTCCGGTGGTTGAGGCGTTCATCCACAACATCCGTACCGTTCGTGAAAGCGTCAACCGACACGTGCTGCTCAGGCACAAGCCGGTGGATATGGATGTGCCAGCCAGCGAGCGGGTGATGGTTTCCAACCGATCATTCCGGGACTTCAGGGTCACCACGGTTCCTGCCAGCTGCATCAGTCCTGACACCATCAGTCTGCCCCCGGAAGTGGCCGAGGCCCTTGAGGTCGATTCCGGCGAACTGGTGCGCCTGGCTCCGCTCAAGGATGCCGGTCCTGCACCCATCCACGGTGGTGCGACGGCACCCTGACATGAATCAGAACATTCTGGGAGGTTAACGTGAGTATCAAGGCACTGACGGGACAGCTGTTTATCGATGGGTTCTGGACCGATGGGCACGACGCGCCGCTGGAGTCGATTCAACCGGTAACCGGCGATGTGGTCTGGGACGGTAACGGCGCGGGCATTGACGATGTCGATGCGGCCGTGCGTGCAGCGCGAGGGGCCTTCCCAGCATGGCGACGATTGCCGCTGGACGAGCGCCGGACCATCATCGGCAGATTTGGTCAGTTACTGGACGAACACAAGGAAGAGCTGGCCTATCAGATTGGCCTGGAAACCGGTAAGCCTCTGTGGGAGTCACGTACCGAAGTGGCCGCCATGATCGGCAAGATCGCCATCTCCAACCGGGCCTACGATGACCGCACCGGCGTCAGCGAGGACGATGTGGCCGCCGGTCATGCCGTTCTGCGTCATCGCCCCCATGGTGTGGTTGCGGTCTTCGGTCCCTATAACTTCCCTGGCCACTTGCCCAACGGCCATATTGTACCGGCGCTGCTGGCGGGTAACACGGTGGTGTTCAAGCCCAGCGAGCTGACCCCTGCGGTGGCGGAAATGACGGTGCGACTTTGGCAGAAGGCCGGGCTGCCGGATGGCGTGCTCAACCTGGTTCAGGGCGCCGCGCCGACCGGTATGGCGCTGGCCAGCCATCCTGGCATCGACGGCCTGTTCTTTACCGGCAGCTCCACCGTTGGTCATTTACTGCACCAGCAGTTTGGTGGCCAGCCTGAAAAAATCCTCGCGCTGGAAATGGGGGGAAACAATCCCCTGATTGTCCAGGAGGTGTCTGACCTCGATGGCGCCGTGCACCATGCCTTGCAATCCGCCTTCCTGTCAGCCGGGCAGCGCTGTACCTGTTCCCGGCGTTTGCTGGTGCCCAACGGTGATGAGGGCGACCGCTTCCTGGCTCGTCTGGTGGATGTGGTTGGGCGGATTACGCCGGGGCATTTCGACGCCGACCCACAACCGTTCATGGGCTCGGTGGTGTCACTGGTGGCGGCCGATAAGCTGCTGGAGGCTCAACAAAGTTTGCTGGCCAAGGGGGCCGGGTTGCTGCTCGAAATGCGCCGGGCACAGGAAGGTACGGCCCTGCTTACTCCGGGCATCCTGGACGTGACCGGCGTGGAAACGGTGGACGAGGAGTTCTTCGGACCGCTGCTGACGGTGTATCGCTACGATGACTTTGATCAGGCCCTGACGATTGCCAACAGCACCCGCTATGGGCTGTCGGCAGGCATCCTCACCGATAACCGGGCACTGTACGATCGCCTGCTGGAGGAGGTCCGGGCCGGTATTGTGAACTGGAATCGTCCACTCACTGGCGCTAGCAGCGCGGCGCCGTTCGGAGGCATTGGTGCCAGCGGCAACCACCGCCCCAGCGCCTATTACGCCGCAGATTATTGCGCCTGGCCGATGGCCTCCCTGGAAGCCGACAAGAGCGAGATGCCGGACGCCTTGGCGCCGGGGCTGAACTTCAACTAAGCAACGCAGGTGTGTTATGCCCAAGCACGCAATAGAAGCAAATTTCGATGGCCTGGTCGGTCCCACCCACAACTATGCCGGGCTGTCCTGGGGCAATGTCGCGTCCAAGAGCAACGTCAACGAAGTGTCCAACCCGAAGGAAGCTGCGTTACAGGGGTTGGCAAAGATGAAGCGGCTGGCGGATCGTGGGTTTGTCCAGGGCGTGCTGCCACCTCATGAACGTCCACATATCCCGACGTTGAAGGGGCTCGGGTACACCGGTACGGATGCGGAAATCCTGGCCCGGGTCGCTAGGGACAACCCGGTGATCCTGTCGGCGGTGGCGTCGGCCTCCTGCATGTGGACTGCCAACGCGGCGACGGTTTCGCCCAGTGCGGATACCCATGACCACCGGGTACATTTCACGCCCGCCAACCTCAGTGCCAAGTTCCACCGTTCCATCGAGCATGTGGTGACCGGGCGGGCGTTGAAATCCATTTTTTCCGATGAGGCTTACTTTGCCCATCATCCGGCCCTGCCATCGGTGGGGCAGTTTGGTGATGAAGGGGCTGCCAATCACACCCGGCTATGTGCCAGCTATGGCGCGCCGGGGGTGGAGCTGTTCGTTTATGGCGGCGTTGCTTTCGATGACCATGCACCCGGCCCGACCCGGTTCCCGGCCCGGCAGACCCTGGAAGCGTCGCAGGCTATTGCCCGGCTGCACGGCCTCTCCGACGCCCACGCGGTCTTTGCACAGCAAAACCCTGCAGCCATTGATGCGGGCGTGTTCCACAACGACGTCATAGCCGTCGGCAATGGCAATGTGCTGTTCTACCACGAGCAGGCATTCCTTGATGAAGCCCAGGTCATGGCCGAGGTCGGGCAGCGCCTGAGTGGCGCTGAGTTGGTGCCCGTGCGGGTGCCTGAAGCCGAGGTGCCGCTGCAGGATGCTGTGGCCTCCTACCTGTTCAACAGTCAGCTGCTCAACGGCCCGGAGGGTATGTTGCTGGCGGTACCGGGGGAGTGTCGGGAAATTCCCTCCGTCAGCGATTACCTCGATCGCCTGGTGGCGGCTGGAGGGCCGATCAAAGCGGTGGAGGTCTTCGACGTCAAACAATCCATGCGCAACGGTGGCGGCCCTGCCTGCCTGCGGTTACGGGTGGTGCTGACCGAGGATGAGCTAAAGGCGATGCACCACGGTGTGCTGATGAACGATGCGCTTTATGAACGGCTGACCACCTGGGTGCATGCGCATTACCGTGACCGGCTTAGCCAGGAGGATCTGGCTGATCCCATGCTGCTGAACGAATGCCGCCATGCCCTGGACGAGCTGACCGGAATTCTGGGGCTGGGGATGATTTACGACTTCCAGCACTGATCAGGGGGTGGATTTTCCGGCGATCGATGACATCAGCATGGCGAGGGTGTGTTCAATCAGGGCTTCGCTCGGGAAGCGGGCAAACGCGCCGTCGATTTCCCTGCCGCAACCCATGATGACTCCGTGGAGGGCGCCTCTCAGGTAGAGGGCGGTTTCCATGGGGTCGCGGATGCGCTCGCTGTTCAGGCTGCCGTCCGCCAGTCCTCGCTTGATGGTTTCAATCATCAGTTCCATGATGGCTGATTCGGAACAGCGCATCCGGGCGGCCTGCTCTTCATCCGGCGTAACGGGGGCCGCATTGGCCTGGGTCAGCGCCGAAAAATATTCCGGCTCCTCGCGGTAAAACTCATAGTAGGCCTGGCCGATGGCCGCGGCTTGGGCAAGGCCAGTGTCTGCGCCGGCCGCCGCTTTTTCCATTCGCTCCCGCAGGTTGGCGGCTGCCCGGAGCGTAATGCCATGCTGAATGGCCGCTTTGTCCTTGAAGTAGACGTAAAGCAAAGCCCTGCTCAGGCTGGCACGCCGGGCAATGTCATCCATCGACGTTCGTTCATAGCCCTTTTCCGAAAAAACCCCTTCCGCGGCATCCAGAATGGCTTCGTAACGGGCCTGCTTTTCCCGTTCCCGTCGAGTTTTTAGTTGATCTGTCATTCAGCGGTCCGTAGTTGCATCCAGAGCGTGTCGATCCTCAGCCAAGCATACCAAGTGACCTGCTTGCCTTGCCCCAGTATCGTCCATTTATTTTTCTTTGACAAACTGTCAAAGAGTGACAAGATGTCGGAAAATGGCGTCAGGGATGGTGGCATCGTGCAGGCAGGGATCTGGAGGAGGCGGAAATGATTACATCTATTCATCGTTGGGTATGGCTGGTGCTCATGCCCCTGGTTGTGCTGGCCGGCTGTAAGGCTTCCGGGCCGGGAGAGGTTGAGGGGCAAGCACTGGAACCAGCCGTGGTGGTGCGAACCAGTGCCGTGACCGCAGGCGGAGATATTGCGCCAGTACTGCGGTTTTCGGGGATTGTTCAGGCCACCCAGCGGGCTACCTTGACGTTTCAGGTCAGCGGTACCCTGAAGGAGCAGCGTGTTGAACTGGGCCAGCAGGTCGCCCGGGGTGAAGTCCTGGCCCGAGTGTACAACCCGGCCCTGGAGCCGGCGCGGGACTCGGCCGCTGCGCGCCTGCAGGAACTCGATACCCAGTTGGTTCAGGCCAATCGGGAGTGGGAGCGTTCACGTCAGCTGTATGAACGTGGGGTGGTTTCCGAGCAGGCCCTGGAGCAGCTGGCATCCCGCCGGGACAGTCTTCAGGCCAGCCTGGGCACGGCGCGGGCCGCCCTGGCAGAAGCGTCCCGGCTGCTGGATGAAAGCCGATTGCTGGCGCCGTTCGATGGCAGGGTAGAGGCTCTGTTGGTGGAAAAAGACGAATTTGTTGGTGCCGGGCAGCCGGTGGTCCGGCTGTCCTCTCCCCAAGGGCGTGAGGTGGAGGTGCGGGTGCCGGCGTACATGCTGGGTTTCGTCTCCGTGGGTCAGTCCCTGCCTATCTGGTCGGTGCACAACCGGGCCGAGGCTCCGGTCACCGGTACGGTGATGGAGGTTGCCCAGGCCAGTGCGGTGAGGGGGGAATTGCATCAGGTACTGGTGCAGTTGCCGGACGACACCCTGGCGGCGGGGCAGCCGGTGGAAGTGGGGCTCGCACCGCCGATGGATTCGGTCACGATGGTGCCGTTGCTGTCGGTGATTCGTGGCGTCTCTGGCGAGAGCGTCTACCGGGTACGGGATCAGCACGCTGAACGGGTGTCGGTCTCTGTTCGCCGCATCGTTGGTGACAATGTGGTGGTGGAATCGCCGGCGCTGGCGGCGGGCGACCAAGTGGTCTATGCCGGGTTAACCCGATTGGTGGACGGCGATCGGGTGGAGATCCTGCCATGATTGGCCGCTTGCTGGGTTGCCAGCGCCTGCTGGGCATGGTGGTGACCATGCTCTGCCTGCTTGGCATTGCTGCCTACAGCACCATGCCCCGGCAGGAAGACCCCAACTTCCCGGCACGGGCGGGCCTGCTGACCGTTTCCTATCCGGGGGCTACGGCGGATACTGTCGAGCGGCTGATTGTTCAGCCGTTGTCCGACGAGCTGCTGCAAGTGGAAGAACTTGAGCAGTCCAAGGCCACGGCCCGAACAGGCGTGGCCATTCTCCGTCTGCGCCTGAACCAGACCATTTATGACACCGATGCGGCCTGGGACCGGGTGCGCCAGGCCATGGAACGGGCCCGCCAGGACTTTCCCGCCGACGTTGGCCTGATGACCCTCGATGACCGGCTCACAGCGACACCAACCGTCATCTTGGCGGTGGCGGGTTCACCGTCCATGGTGGAGCTGAGCAAGGTTGCCGAGCGTCTCAAGAACACCCTGTCGGACCTGCCAGGCTTGTCCCGCATTGAGCTTGATGGCGAAGCCGACGAACAGATCACCCTGGCACTGGATGACGCGGCGATGTATCGCCTGGGTATTTCGCCGGCACGGGTGCTGGAGACGTTGGCGCAGCGTAACCAGACCATTCCCGGTGGTTTTGTGGTGAGTAACGGCCGCCGCCTGTCGGTGCTGCCCAACAGCGAATTTGCCGATGTCGATGCGATCCGGGCCACTCCGATCCAGCTGCCGGACGGCTCCCAGGTGCCATTGGCTGCAGCTGCCGAAGTCTGGCGTGGGCCGGTAGAGCCGCGACAGCCGGAAAGCTGGTTTGACGGCGAACGGGTGGTGTTGTTATCGCTCTATATGGAAACCGACAGCGCAGACGCCATTCGCTTTGGTAAGGATGTGCGAGCGAGGCTGGCAACGATCCGCGACGAGTTCTCGCCGTACACCATCCGCGAGATGTTTTTCCAGCCGGACAAGGTGGAAGCACGGCTGGACGGCCTGGCCTGGAGCCTGGTCTTGTCTGTTCTGATTATTGTGGTGGTGGTGTTTACCGGCATGGGGTTGCGGATGGGGATTCTGGTGGCGTCCATCCTGCCCATGGTGGCGATGATCAGTGTTGGGCTTTATGACTTTGGCGGCGGTGTGTTGCATCAGATTGCGGTCATCGGCATGGTGATTTCCCTGGGCATCCTGATCGACAACGCCATTGTGATTGTCGAGAACATCCAGTCCAACCTGGACCAGGGCATGCGACGGGTTGAAGCCCTGACCGCCTCCATCAAGGAACTTGCAGGCCCCTTGGGGGCATCCACCGGAACCACCCTGGCGGCGTTCGCCCCCCTGCTGCTGTCGAAAGGCAACACGGCAGACTTTACCCGTGGGGTGCCGGTGATGATCATGCTGACGTTGTCGGTCAGCTACCTGCTTGCCATCTCGGTTGTGCCGCTGCTGGCGGCCCGCTTCCTGAAACCCCGGTCTCAGGTCCGGGCCGATGCTTTAGCTGGCCTGTCGTCATTCCTGGGGCGTTTGGTGGCCCGTAGACCGGGTGCCCTGATACTGATCGGGGGTGGGTTGGTGGTGGCCAGCCTGATGATGACCCCCTTCATGAAACAGCAGTTCTTCCCCAATGCCGATCGCCCCCGGGTGGTGGTGGAGATGTTTATGCCGGAGGGTACCGACCAGCAGCGCACCAGCGAAGTGGCTGCCCAGCTGGAACAGGCCATTCGCTCCCAGCCCCAGACTCTGGAGGTGCACCGGTTTGTCGGTTTCACCGGACCGAGTTTCTATTACAACCTGCTGCAGGCGCCGCAATCGCCGAACCGGGCGCGACTGGTGGTGCGTACCCCGACTCTGGCCGATACCGCACCGCTGACGGATTGGGTGCGTAGCTATGTTGCCGAGCGCCTGCCGGAACTGGATGTGACGGTGGGTATTTTGGGGCAGGGGCCGCCACGGTCGGCGCCCGTGGAAGTGCGGGTCTATAACGCCAATGACGTGCTTCGTGAACAGGCGGTCAGTCAGGTTTACGACGCCTTGCGGCGTATTGAAGGAACGGTGGACGTTCGCCACGACCTCGACCTGGGCGTACCGAGCATCGGGATCGTGGTTGATGACGCCAGCGCGGCCCGATATGGCATCAACCGGTCGGATGTGGCCCAGAGCCTGTATGGCCAAAGCTTTGGTGTGGTGGCTGAGCAGTACCGCCAGGAAGAGGACCCCATCCCCCTGGTGCTGCGCTCCCGCGAGGGAACTCAGTTGTCCCTGTCCCGGCTGTTGTCGGTGAATATCTACAATGCCGAGGGTAAGGCCGTACCCCTGTCAGCCATTGCCACGGTGGAGACATCGTGGGAATCGGCAGCGCGCTACCTGCGCAACGGTGTCCGGGTGGGCACCGTGAGTGCCAATCTGCTGCCTGGCTACAGCTTCAGCCAGGCGTTGCAGGGCCTGGATGCCGCCATGGAGAAAGAGCCGTTGCCGGCAGGTACCCGGCTGGAATTTGGCGGGGATGCTGAAGGGTCCGGCAAGGCCAATACCGCCATCCTCACCACCGCGCCGATCGGCATCATGCTGTTGCTGTTTTTCCTGATCCTCCAGTTCAACTCCTACCGGCGGGTCATGATTATCCTGCTGACGGTACCCCTGGCCGCCGTGGGGATCATTCCGGGCCTGGTACTATCCGGGTCACCCTTCGGCTTTCAGTCGTTGCTGGGGGTGATCGCTCTGGTCGGTGTGGTGGTGAACAATGCCATTGTCCTGCTGGATGTGGTGGACCGCCAGTTAGGGCTGGGCGATGACATTCGTGACGCGGTTCGCCGGGCTGTTGAAGAGCGTACCCGGCCCATCCTGCTGACGACCGCGACCACCGTCGCCGGGCTGTTGCCGCTGGCCTATTCCAGCTCAACCCTGTGGCCGCCCATGGCCTGGGCCATCATCTCAGGTCTGCTAGCGTCCACCGTGCTGACTCTACTGGTGGTACCCGCAGTGTGCCGCTACGTGATTCGGGGACCGGTGGCGGAGATGGAAAACTCACCGGCCTGAGGGCAGGCCGGTAGCGTTCTCATTCGTCGGCGAGTGGGCGGATCATCAGACCCACCCGCTGGCCAATGGGAACATCCCGGTTGGGAAAAACCACCGATTCGGGAAGGTCGCCAACCTTGTACTGGTTGCGGTCATCATGCCAGATCAAGGTACCGGGTTCGTAGCTGGTAAAGTTGGCGACATCATCCGGTACATGGAAGTGGAACTGATCCCCGGTATTGATGATCTCGTGAACCACCTCGAATTTGACGATTTGCCCCCCGTTGTTATCCGGCGGTGTGTCACCGCGCATCAGCCGTCGTAACGCCTGTTCTACGGCTGCAAAGCGGCTCAGGTCGTTCTGGCCGAAGGGGCGTACTTTGCCCAGCTCAATGGTAAAACTCTCCGCCCCCAGGTCCACCGATGTGAACGATGAAAAGGTGGTGCCTGTCTTGTGCTGCAGCAGCAGTGTCTCAACCCCGGCTTCCAGCAGGAAGGCGCATTGCTCCGGTGGAACCCGTCGCTCTGGAACGAACGGGTAGAGGGCAAACTTTTCCCGGATGGACGGGCGGATGGCGGTATGCAAATCGTAATGGACCAGCTGGGTGCTGGTGTTGCGAAATTGCAGGCAAGCCTGTTCCAGCTCCCGCGCCCGCCGGCCTTCAGGGGTGTCGTGGTAGGGACGTTTTTCATGGGCGCCAGCAAACAGCCGGTTCATGTTGAACTCGATAAAACGCTCACCTTGTGCCATCGCCGGCGGGTTGCCGAGAATCAGCAAGGTTGGCGTGGCCAGAGACCACAGGCCATCCAGCAGTTCGGTGACGAGCTGATTCAGTACCTCAATGGGTGCGGTTTCGTTGCCGTGAATGCCGGCGGAGACGATCAGCCGAGGGTCCTCACCCGAGGCCTTGGCGGGAACCAGCCTCAGGATGCCGGTGTCCAGCAGGGTCACCGCGCATCCATCGGCCAAAATAAGAGTGAGTTCGGGCGAGGAAGCGTTGGCCTGGTCCAGGGTGTGGGCCAGCCAGTCCTTGTCCGCTCCGAACAATCGCTGACGTGGCGTCATGGCCTTTGCCCTCCGGTCAGTGGCTCAGGGGTCGCTGATGTCTCAGCAAATGACGTTCGAGCCGTCGGAACACGTATACCAGTATAAACGTCAGGATCATGTAGAGCACGGCCACACCGATGAAAGCATCGAACGGGGCGTAAAAGCGCGAGTAGATATTCCGTGCCGCCCCGGTCAGGTCGACAATGGTCACCACACTGGCAATGGCGCTGGCGTGGAGCATGAAAATGACTTCGTTCGAGTAGGCCTGTACGGCTCGCCGAGCAGCACTGGGAAGCACAATGCGACGCATGCGCAGGGCCCAGCTCATGCCATAGGCCTTGGCGGCTTCGATTTCGCCATTGGGGGTGGCAACAATGGCACCACGGATGATCTCGGTGGTATAGGCCGCCGTGTTAAGGGTGAAGGCCAGCAGCGCGGGATAGAAGGGTTCACGAAAAATGGTCCACCAGAACGTGTCCTGGATGCCTTCAATCTGGGCGATGCCGTAGTAGATGATATACAGCTGGATCAGCAGCGGGGTGCCGCGAAACAGGTAGGTGTAAAGCCAGACCGGGCCAGAGATAAACCAGGATTTGGCCGTCCGCATGATGGCCAGCGGAATGGCTATCGCCATGCCCAGAAGCAGTGACAGAAACACCAGTTGGACGGTGGTTACCAGACCGTCCCAGTAATGGAGCATGGTGGCGGCGGTGAAGATGTCGTTCTGGTTCAGCCAGTCGGCGAGAAAGTCAGGCATGGATCAGTCTCCGTGTACAACGCCGACGTTGGCTCGCTTGTCGAGCCACTTGATAAACAGTTCAGACCCGGCAGTCAGTGCCAGGTATACAAACGCCACCGGAATAAAGAACATGAACGGCGAGCGTTCGGCCTTGGCGGCTTCTTCCGCCACCCTCACCATGTCGGTCAGGCCGATAATGGAGGCCAGGGCTGTGGTCTTCAGCAGCACCTGCCAGTTGTTGCCGATGCCGGGCAGGGCATGGCGCAGCATTTGCGGAATCATTACGCGGCGGAAGGTGTGCCAACGGGTGAACCCGTAGGCCTTGGCCGCCTCAATCTGCCCGATATCCACCGCCAGGAATGCGCCTCGGAAGGTTTCGGTCATGTAGGCGCCAAAGATCAGACCTACCGTCAGGACACCGGAAATGAAGGGGTCGAACTGGAAGAAAATGTCGAGGTCGTATTCGTAGTACAGGTAGTCGGACAGGGTGTTCACCAGAACCTGACCGCCATAGTAAAACAACAGCATCATCACCAGATCGGGAACGCCCCGTATCAGAGTGGTATAGGCCGTGGCAGCGCCAACCAGGAAACGGTTGCCGGACAGTTTGGAGGAGGCGCCCACCAGCCCGAGGAGCACCGCGAGCAGGAGTGAGAACAGGGCGAGTTCGATGGTGACAATCGCGCCTTCCAGCAGGGACGGGCCATAGCCTTTCAAGTCGAGCATGCAAACTTCCAGTTATCAGGGGGTGCCGGGCCCGCACCGGCGCGGGAAACGCCGGTGCGGGCTGGTTCGACAACGATCCCTGTGGGATTACATTTTGATGTCGTAGCTGAAGTACTTGTTCATGATGGCATCGTAGGTGCCGTCGTTCTTCAGCTTGTTCAGGGCGGCGTTGATCTTGCCAGCCAGATCCCGGTCACGGGGACGCATGGCGACACCCACGCCTTCACCCAGCTTGACCGGCTCGCCCACTTCCTTGAAGCCTTCACGGCTCAGGACGGTCTGCTCACCCACCGGGTAGTCGACGAAGACCACGTCCAGACGCTGACCTTCCAGGTCGAGAACCATGTCTTCAGCGGTGGTGTAGCGCTTGATGGTCACGACGTCGCTCATTTCGTTAGTGACGAAGGTGTCCATGGTGGTGCCGCGCTGAACGCCAACAATCTTGCCCTGCATGGCGTCCATATCGGTGACGTCAACGTTGAAGTCTTCACGACCGAACCAGCCACCCGGGGTGTTGTAGTACGGTTCGGAGAACAGCACGTGCTCGGCCCGCTCCGGGGTGATGGACATGGACGACATGATGGCGTCGAACTTGCGAGCCAGCAGGCCAGGAATCATGCCATCCCAGGCCTGGATGACGAATTCGCAGTCGGCTCTCAGTTCAGCACAGACGGCTTCCGCCAGTTCAACTTCGAAACCGGTCAGCTCGCCTTCCGGGGTTTTGTATTCAAACGGCTCGTAGGGAACATCAAACGCGATGCGGATTTCGTTCCATTCACGGGCCTGGACGTTGCCAGCCATCATGGCAATGGCACAGCTTGCTGCAACAATCAGCTTTTTCATGCTTCAGTATCTCCTGTCGGTTGCCTGTTAGGCTTTATTATCGGCAATGGTGGCCGTTTTTATTGGTGTCCGGCTGGTCTGCAGGGGCCCCAGGGGCAGCGACAAACCGGCAGAACCTGAACTCAAGATAGCATCGTCTGCGGTGGCCGTCGTGCCTGCCACCTGGCAGCACTACCCTGTGATCAGAACTTTGGCGCCAGGAACTGCTTCATCCGCTCGGATTCCGGGTGGTCGAAGACTTTGTCCGGCGTTCCCTGCTCCTCAATCACGCCCTGGTGCAGGAACAGCACCTGCGTCGAGACATCCCGGGCGAACGCCATTTCGTGGGTGACCACGATCATGGTGCGGCCTTCCTCGGCCAGGCCCTGCATGACCTTGAGCACTTCCCCAACCAGCTCCGGATCCAGCGCTGAGGTGGGCTCGTCGAACAGCATCACCTCCGGCTCCATCGCCAGGGCACGGGCAATGGCCGCCCGTTGTTGCTGGCCGCCTGACATTTGCGCGGGGTAGTAATCTTTGCGTTCGTAGATGCCGACTTTCTGGAGGTAGGCTTCAGCCCGTTCAATGGCTTCTTTCTTCGGCACACCGAGGACATGAATGGGCGCCTCGATGATGTTCTCCAGAACGGTCATGTGTGACCACAGGTTGAAGCCCTGAAAGACCATCGAAAGCTTGGCACGGATGTGTTCGACCTGGCGGTCGTCGGCGGGAATTCGCTCGCCTTTGCGGTTGTTGGTGAACCGGATGGGGTCACCGTGGACAATGATGTCGCCGGAGGTTGGGGTTTCCAGCAGGTTGATGCAGCGCAGAAAGGTACTTTTGCCCGAACCTGAGCTGCCGATCAGTGAGACCACATCACCCTTTCTGGTTTCCAGCGAAATGCCCTTCAGGACTTCCAGCTGGTTGAACGTCTTGTGGATGTCCTTACAGATCAACGGCGCTTGTTCCGCCATGAATGACTCCTGAAACTGTCGCTAGGCTGCTGTTTACTTGTACTTATTCGAACCGCCAATAAATTGTTTTGCCGGCAAGTATCAAGAATAGATGTAAATCGCACAGTACACGAATTTAGTCATCCGATGAACTTGGCGCTCGCGGAGGAGCCTGAGCCCGTGGTAGGGGCTGAGTTGGCAGGAGTCCTTTGCCCAGATTCGGTAAAACTGCCCTTTTTACGGACAGTTTCGCGGGAAATCAATACCAGACATGGAATTGTCATGTTGAGTGCCTAGCATGGCCGGCGTCACCGGAATGTCGACAATTGTTAAATTCCGGCTCGCTATGACCTTCGTCACAGTCCTGCTGGGACGGTGCTCCGATCTCGTTGTCTCGCCGCTAACACTGCTGGTATATAAAGGGCTATCAGAACATTTACTGAGGAAGTGCCGATGACCGCGTCGCAATCTGTTCTTGCGGAACGAGGTCTGCTTAGGGTGGTTGCCCGGAAGCAAAGTACCGCTAATGCCCCCTTGAACGATGGGGCTGTTGCCTACGATGTTGAAATAAACGGGCACGAAGTGCTCAAGACCTTCGTTTCCTTCGGTGAAGCAATCCAGTTCATGGATATGGTCTCCCCTACCGAAGGCTCCTGACAGACACGGGGTATAACAGGTTGCCCGCATCCCTGCGGGCGGTTCCTGTTAATGCGCGGTTGCGTTTGCCGCTGCTATGGCGGCGGGTGAGCGTGCCAGGTAAGCCAGGGCCTGTTCGGTATTGCCCTCGTTGACCGGGTGGAAGTCGGGTGCAATCCAGCGCAGGGTGGCCTCAACCAGGAAGGTGAAGGTGGGGACATTCTCGGTTTTCTTGCCGATCCGTTGCAGCTGTGCGAACACCGCAGGCAGCATTCTGCGCCCCTGGCGCCGGACCTTCGGATCCGGATCCTGACGCATGAGGGTTCGGCCGCCTTCGGCAATGAAATACATGATCAATGGAAACACCATGGCCATCAGCGCCTGCCGGCTGACGTAGAAACCCAGCTGGGTCTGGCACAGGTGCTCGAACAGATCGAAGGCCACGGTACGATGCTCGACTTCCTCGGCCAGGTGCCACTTGAACAGGTCCACCATGGTCGGGTCTCCCGTAGCTTCCCAGGAGGTGTTGTCCATCGCCCACTGGCCGAGCACGCCGGTAAAGTGCTCAATGGCCGCGACCACGCCAACCCGAAAGACCAGCCAGTGCTTTTCAAAGGCTTTGCGCTCCAGCGCGCGGAGGCCCAGCGGTTGTTCCCCGAGCAGAGTCTTGAACAGCCATTCCACCCGTTCCAGGTAATCATCAAGCTCCAGGCCGTGCTGTTTCAGGTAAATCTGGGCATTGCTGTGGGCGCGGGAGTGCACCGCTTCCTGACGGATGAAGCCTTCAACATCGGCACGCAACTCGTCGTCGGTGATCAGGGGCAGGGCTTTGTTGTAAACCCGGCAGAACCACAGTTCGCCCTCGGGCAGCAGCATGTGGATACCATTGATGACGTGGGTAGAGAAGGGGTCGTCCTTCAGCCAATACAATGGTGTCTGTTCAAAGTCGAACTGCACACGTCGGGCTTTCAGTTCATGTCGTTGAGTCTGGGTCATGTCAGGATCCTCCGCGTTCAGGGGGTGATGTCGAGGCGGGCCACCAGGCGGGAAACACCGGGGGCGAAGCGACTGAAGAAACGGGTGGCTATGGCTTCCGGACCAACCAGGCTGATGGCGGGGTTGGTCAGCACGGCCTGGCAGATGCGCTCGGCAACGCTTTCCGGTGTGAAGGTGCTGTGACGCTGATACAGGCTGTCGGCTTTGGCCCGCTTTTCGGTCTGCTCTTCCTCGCTGAGGCCCGCATACACCGTGTTCTGGGCAATCCCTGTGGCCACAAAGCCGGGGCAGACCGAGGTGACGCCAATGTCATGTTCTGACAGCTCCGCGCGCAGGCACTCGGTGAGCATATGGACGGCCGCCTTGGTGGTGGCGTAGGCCGCCAGTTTGCGGTTCGGCGCGAAGGCTGCTGCCGAGGCCACATTAATGATGTGACCAGCGCAGTGGGCGTCCACCATCTGCTGCCCAAACAGCCGGCTACCATGGATGACACCCCAGAGGTTGACCTTGAGGATACGGTCCCAGTCCTTGGTTGACGTGTCCAGCACGCCACCGGCCATACCGATGCCGGCGTTATTGACCACAATGTCGGCACAGCCGAGCTCTTTCTCCACCCATTTCGCCAGTGTCTGCATGGCTGCTGCGGAGCCAACATCTACCTTCCGGCTCCAGGCAACCGCGCCGAGCGCCTGCACCTGATTTGCGGTTTCCCTGGCGGCGTCTTCATTGATATCCACACAGACCACATCGGCTCCGACCTCAGCCAGGCGCAAGGCCGTGGCACGACCAATGCCGGAGCCGGCCCCGGTGATGATCGCGGCCTTGCCGGCTAGGGGGAGGCCCAGACGTTCCGGGCGTACCCGGGCATGTTCCAGGGCCGGGGGCATCTTGCCGCTTTCTACGCCCGCAACAAATTCGCCAATCCATTGGGCGATCCGGTCCGGGTGGCTGAGTGGAACCCAGTGATTGGCGTTGATGTCACGGCGATACAAGGCCGGTACCCACTCGTGCAATTCGTCGAACAGGTGGGTGCCCACGTAGTTGTCGCGGGTGGGTACGACCAGCTGCACAGGGCAGTCGGCTGGGCGGGCTTCCGGGTTTAAGAGCTTGCTGCGGAAGTTGGCCCGGTAGAGTTGGACGCCGTTACGCCCGTCTTTTTCCTGGGTCGGGTTCTGTTCCGGTTCAGACACCTGCTCCCGGTGGCGGAGATAGTGCGGCCAGAGTTTGTCCAGCCCACCTTGCCAGGCGGCCGGGGCCAACACTGGAAGGTGGAAGAACCCGATGTACCAGGAACTGACCAGCTGTTTGATGACCTTGGCTTTGGCGGCCGGTGACAGGTTCAGGGTCTTGTTGCGCATCCAGTAGCCCATGTGATCCAGGCAAGGTCCGGATATGGTGGTGTAGGACAGAATGCGTTGCTTAAGCGGGCCTGCAGTGACCGACTCCCAACTCTGGATCGAACCCCAGTCGTGCCCGGCCAGGTGAAACGGCTGGTCCGGAATCACCGCATCCACAACCGCCCGGAGGTCGTCTGACAACAGCGCCATACGGTAATCAGCCTGCTTCTTGGGAACGCTGGAGGCGCCGGCACCACGGACATCGTAGGTGATCACAAAGTACTTGCCCGCCAGGCGCTCGGCCACAGGTTTCCAGACAGTGTGGTTATCCGGGTACCCGTGTACGAGCACGATGGGTACTTTGCGGGCATCGCCATAGGTGACCACATTCAGTGTGACGCCGCCGTTATTGACCTGAGTTGAGTTCTGCATGGATCGCTCCGTTGTTGGCGTGCCCGGCTCAGTGTTGTTCTTGGCCCCGGTGCTGCTGTGGGCCCCGTGCGGTTTTGATTGAGCAAGCCGGGCTCTGGTTATCAGGTAACCAAAACAACGAGGTTAACAGGGCAGGTGGGCGCACCAGTTTGCGTAAGGGGTCGGTGTGTCGGCTTTTGGGGCCACGGGGTGGTTAAAGGGTAATTAAAGGGTGATTAAATGCGTTCGGATCAGGGCTGGTGGGCGTCGGCGGGACTCTGCGGGTTGACCCAGATAATGCCTTGTTCAAGCTCTTCCAGCGTGTGCATGGATTCACTGACGTATCGGACATGGGTCATGGCGGCACGCTGGGCGGCCTTGGCCTGCCCGGCCATGATGGTCTTGTAGATTCGCTGGTGCTGCTTGTTGATCACGTCGCGAAAGTGCTCCCGGGGGTTCAGGTTGGCCACTGAGGCCTGGACCGTCATCAGCATCAGATTCTTCAGGCTGCTCAGCACATGCACCAACACCGGATTGTGGGAGGCTTCGACAATGGCCTGGTGAAAGGCGTGGTCCAGGCGGGCATTGGTCAGCGGGTCGGCGCTGGTCATGTTTTCGTAGGCCTTGGCGATGAAGTAACGGTCACGTTGCGTGGCTCGCTGCGCCGCCAGGAAGGCGGCCTGACCTTCAAGCTGCTCGCGCACTTCCAGCAAGTCATAGAGGGTTCTGGGGTGGCCGGCAAAGAGATCCAGCAGAGGGCTGTCCTCCTGGGGTTCCGGCACCATCGACGCAACGAAGGACCCCTTGCCGTGGTGAGTCTCGACGATGCCCCGGCCCTGCAGTTCATGCAGGGCTTCCCGGACAATCGCCCGGGACACGCCAAAGCGGCTGGCTAGCAGTCTTTCCGAGGGGATTTTCTCATTCGGTGCCAGGCTGCCGTCGAGGATCTGCCGCTCCAGACGGTAGGCAATTTCATGGGCGGTGGATTTGGGTCTAATTGCCATTGTCTGATGCTGGTCGGACCAGCCCTCCGGTCATTCCCGATACGTGCTCCCTGGAATCGGGGCTCGCGCTAGCACTATAGGTGGCTGCGCCAGCGGCCGTCCAGAGAGGAGGCTTCAAAAACTGGTCTGACCAGATGGGCTGTGTCTGGACTTGCCCCGGAACGCCTACGATCATCATTAACGATAGTGGCAAGCTGCCGCCATCAACTCTTTGTCGTACCAATCAAGCATTGGGCGTTAATCCTCGGCTCCAACAACAAAAACAGATCTGGAGATGGGAACATGAATACAGCATTAGCGAATAGCGTTAAGCAACGATTCAACGCACGACGATTGATGAACGTCATCTTGGCCGGAGCGCTGGCCTTTGGGGCCGCTCAGGCCCAGGCGGCGACCACCTGGAAAATCCAGTCGGTCTGGGACGCCGGTACGGTCGGCTATGACCTGTTTGAAGACTGGTGCAACAGCATTGAGGAAAAATCCGGCGGGGAGCTGATTTTCCGCTGCTTTCCCGCCAAGGCGGTGGCTGCAGATAACAACGCGCTGTTTGAGGCGGTTCGTAATGGCGTCTTGCAGGGCATGAACCCGTTTACCTTGTACTGGTCCGGCAAGATCCCGGCATCTGTGTTCCTGTCGTCCTATCCGGCCGGGCCCGACCAGCCGCACCAGTGGGACACCATGTTCTATTCCCTGGGCATGCTGGAAAAAACCCGGGAGATCTACCAGAAGTACGGTCTGTTCTATGTTGGTCCCATTCAGCATGACGCCAACATCATTCACTCCAAGGAACCGGTGAACAGCCTGGATGACCTGCGCGGAATGAAGATCCGGGTCCCCGGCGGCATGGTGGCCGAGGTGTTCCAGCAATTTGGGGTGTCAACAGTGAGCCTGCCGGGCTCCGACATCTTTCCTGCGCTGGAGAAGGGCACCATTGATGCTGCCGACTACGTGGGGCCTGCGGTGAACTATGAACTCGGGTTCGCCCAGGTGACCGACAACATCCTGTTTGGACCACCGGGGGTGATGTCGATTTACCAGCCGGTAGACCTGATGGACCTGACTGTGAACCTGCGGGCCTGGAACAGTCTGAGCCCAGAGTTGCAGGCATTGGTAGAGCGGGAAGTCCGCAACTATTCCCAGCTGCATTACCTCGCCATTCAGCGCCGGAATGTTGAGGCCATGGAATTGTTTGCCGAAGCCGGCAGCACGGTGTCGCGGTTGTCCCAGGAGGATATGGAGCGCTTCCGGGAAGCGGCCATTCCTATCTGGTTCAAGTGGGCCAACAAGGATGAGGACGCCCGGGCCATTTTCGATATCCAGCTGAAGTACATGATGAACCCACTGGTGGGTTACGTCGATGAAGAAGACATTGAGGGCCTGTAAGGCCTGTTGAACGAACAACAATAACAAGGCGGGGAGGCGAGACCTCCCCGCGACTGAGGTTTTGTCCCATGTCTGATCTGGAAGGCTTTGGTTTTGTCTTACCGCACTGGTTCTATTGGGGGTGGCTGGCGGTTATGCCACTGATACTGATGGCGTTGGACCGCTGGACCGGTAAAGGCAGGGATGCAGAACAAGAGATCGGACACCCGGTCATGGGCGAGCTGCAGGCGGAGGATGATCCGCTGATTGCGTTGCAGTTTGAAGGCAACTGGTTTACCCGGGCGATTGACTGGATCAGCGACAAATCCGGTTTGTTCGTCGCGTTCTGGACCGTCAATGCGGTCTGTTTCTATTTTTTCGAAGTAGTGATGCGTTACCTGTTCAACATGCCCACCATCTGGGTGCATGAAGCCAGTTTCCTGCTGTTGGGGATGCAATACCTGCTGGCCGGGGCCTTTGCCCTGTTGCACGGTGCCCATGTACGGGTCGATGTGTTGTACAACCTCCTGCCGGTAAGGGGGCGTGTGGGCATGGATATTTTTACCTCCATGTTCTTCTTTATCTTTGCGTTGGCGTTGTTGATCACCTCCTGGACCTTTTTCGTGAACTCCTACTCGATGCACGAAACCACGGTTGAAACCTGGGGCATCCAGTATTGGCCGGTCAAAGGCATGATGGTGCTGGGCTCAGTGCTGATCTTACTGGCGGGACTGTCGAAACTCATCAAGGACATTGTTCTGTTTGTCCGCCTGGGACAGGAGCCGACAGTATGACTTCCAATACGGCAAATACCCGGGATGCCGGGTCGCTGACTGGCAAGCTGGGCACCTGGTTGATGATCCTGGCGACGGTGACCCTTGGCCTCATCGTGCTGGTTGAAACCATCAACATTCTGTTCTACGACCCGTTTTCGGATGAGTATTTCCTGTTTCGTCTATCCGGCAGCCTGGCGAATGTAGAGATCGGGCCGCTGACTTACTTGATGTTCGGTTCCCTGCTGGTGGCCCTGATGATGGGGTTGCCGCTGGCGTTTGTGACCGGCGGTCTTGGTGTGGTGTTCATCTACCTGGTCGGCGACAGCCTGATGCTCAACATCATTCCCAGCCGGATTTTCCCGATGATGACCAACTCGGACCTGGCTGCGATTCCACTGTTTATCTTCATGGCGTCGATGCTGGAGCGGGCCGGGCTGATCGAAGAAATGTTCAACGTGGTCTACAAGTGGATGGGCGGGCTCAGCGGTGGCCTGGCTACTGCCACCATTCTGGCGTCAACCATTCTTGCTGCCATGGTGGGGGTGATTGGCGCGGCCGTGGTGACCATGGGGATCATCGCCTTGCCGGCGATGCTCAAACGGGGCTATGACCACCAGATCGCCCTCGGCTCGATCATGGCGGGGGGCACCCTCGGTATCCTGATTCCGCCGTCCATCCTCGCGATTCTCTACGCCGTCGTCGCACAACAGTCGGTGGGGGAGCTGTACCTGGGTGCGGTAGTGCCCGGCCTGATGCTGTCGGTGATGTACATCGCTTACGTGCTCATTCGCACCTGGATGAAACCGTCGCTGGGGCCCGCCGTGCCAAAGGATGAACGTATTGGGCTGGCCGATAAGCTACGGCTGCTCAAGGACCTCATTGCTCCGATCTTCCTGGTTGGACTGGTTTTAGGGCTGTTGTTTGGTGGCATCGCGACACCGGTGGAAGCGGCGGGTATCGGCTCGTTTGGCGCCATTCTGGTGGCCTGGAAGCATAAGGCGTTTTCCGTCGCCACCCTGAAAGAAGCGTCGGTGACAACCGCCAAGGCGTCGGCCATGGTGCTCTGGATCATGTTCGGCGCGTCGGTATTCGTTGGCTTCTACATCCTGCAGGGGGGGCAGACCTTTATTACCGATTCCATTCTGGGAACCGGCCTGTCGCCCTATGGAATCCTGTTCCTGCTGATGGTGTTGCTGGTGATTCTGGGGATGTTCCTGGATTGGGTTGGCATTCTGCTGCTGGCGGTGCCGATCTTTATCCCCATTGTCGAGGCGCTGACGTTTGATGGGCTGTTTGGCTTGCCGGCGGTGCCTGGTAAGGATGTCGTGCTGTGGTTCGGGGTGCTGTACCTCGTCAACATGCAGATGTCCTTCCTGAGTCCGCCGTTCGGCTATGCGCTGTTTTACATACGAGGGGTGTGCCCACCGGAGATCTCCATGGCGACGATTTTCCGGTCAGCACTGGCTTTCCTGGCCCTGCAGGCCCTTGGATTACTGCTGTGCATCCTGTTCCCGGCGCTGGTGACCTGGTTGCCGAACCTGGTGTATGGCTAATTAACGGGAGGAATGATTGATGTTAACTCTGAATCGGCTGGACCGGGCGGATGCCCAGCTCCTGGTTTCTGGTGCTTCTGCCCGGGCGGCCGAAATCGGTGTGCCCATGTGCATTGCGGTCACCGATGAATCGGGCAACCTGCTGGCGTTTGAGCGCATGGATGGCGGCAAAGTCACCAGCATTACCGTCGCACAGGACAAGGCGTTTACCGCCGCGGCGGCGCGCAAGGCGACCCACGAATACAACCAGGCCTGTGTGCCGGGCAATTTGGTGTTCGGTATCCACACGGCCTTGGGTGGCCGCCTGTCCGTGGTGGGCGGTGGTCTGCCGGTATTGGTCGATGGTGAAGTGGTTGGTGGTATCGGTCTCAGTTCGGGTACTCCGCAACAGGACATGGACTGTGCCCAGGCCGGTATTGACCACTTTCTGTCCCAACGCAAGTAAGAGCCCTTTCGAAAGACACTTCTGTCGAGCTTGATCCTATGAGTGAAAAACCAACCATAAGCAAAGCCGAACTGGCGGAGCTTTTCCGCGGATTCATCGATCCGGCCTTCGTGATTGACGACGCCGAGACCATGAAGCCCTACGAGTGCGATGGCATGTCCATGTACTGCGAAATGCCGTTACTGGTGGTCCTTCCGGAAACTGTGTCGCAGGTTCAGGACGTGATGCGCACCTGTGCCCGTCACAAAGTGCCGGTGGTGGCGCGGGGTGCGGGAACCGGGCTCAGTGCCGGTGCCATGCCCCATGCCGAAGGTATTGTCCTGTCCCTGGCCAAGTTCAACCGCATCCTGTCCATCGACCCGCTGGCCCGCAGCGCCCGGCTGCAACCGGGTGTTCGCAACCTGGCCATCAGTGAGGCCGCGGACCGCTTTGGCCTCTACTATGGGCCCGATCCGTCCTCACAGATTGCCTGCACCATCGGCGGCAACGTGGCGGAGAATTCCGGCGGTGTGCACTGCCTGAAGTACGGTCTGACGGTCCATAACCTGCTGAGTGTCGAGTTGGTGACGGTGGACGGTGAGTTGGTCACCATCGGCAGTGACGGCCTTGATTGCTGCGGCATGGACCTGATGGCGTTGATGACCGGCTCCGAAGGCCTGCTGGGTATTGTCACCGAAGTCCAGGTCAAGCTGTTGCCAAAGCCGGAAATCGCCCAGGTGGTCATGGCCGGCTTCGACAATGTACAGCAGGCTGGTGACGCGGTCGGTGGCATCATTGCCCACG
The DNA here is from genome assembly GCF_900114775.1 of Marinobacter zhejiangensis. GTDB lineage: Bacteria > Pseudomonadota > Gammaproteobacteria > Pseudomonadales > Oleiphilaceae > Marinobacter > Marinobacter zhejiangensis. Next base: position 20,644 of record NZ_FOUE01000001.1, on the reverse strand, counting down.
GCATCATCCCGGGGGGACTGGAGATGATGGACGGCCACGCCATCGTGGCGGCAGACGACTTTGCCAAGGCGGGCTATCCCCGGGACGCCAAGGCGTTGTTGCTGTGCGAAGTTGACGGCACCGAAGAGGAAGTCCACGAACACATCGAACAGGCCGAGGCACTGTTCCGCAAGCTGGGGGCAACGTCGGTGCGCACATCCCAGAGTGAGGAAGAACGGGCCCTGTTGTGGAAGGGACGGAAATCAGCCTTCCCGGCGGTCGGGCGGATTTCACCGGATTACTACTGCATGGATGGCACCATTCCCCGTAGCCAGCTCGCCCATGTGCTGACCGAAATGGAAAAGATGTCCGAGGAGTTTGGCCTCCGGGTGGCAAACGTTTTCCACGCGGGCGATGGCAACCTGCATCCACTGATCCTGTTTGATGCCAACGTGCCCGGCGAGTTCGAGCGTACCGAGGCCTTCGGCAGCAAAATCCTTGAACTGTGTGTGGCGGTGGGTGGCTGCATCACCGGGGAGCATGGGGTGGGGGTGGAAAAAATCCGCCAGATGGCGATCCAGTTCAATGATGATGAGCTGGCCCAGTTCCGTGACGTGAAAGCCGCGTTCGATCCCGACGGCATCCTCAACCCCGGCAAGGGGGTTCCGACGCTGCGCTTCTGCCAGGAATACCGTTCCCTTGAGCACAAACAGCACGACATCCACTCCAACGCGGATAGCACCCATGGCTGACCTCTCCAAACAGATTCAGGACCAGGTCCTGAGCGCCCGGAATGCGGGTACCAAACTGAACATTGTGGCCGGAGGCAGCAAGTCTTTCATGGGACGTGCTGCGGATCCTGATGCCAGCGAACTGAATGTGGCCGATCACAGCGGCATCATTGACTACCATCCGGTGGAACTGGTGTTGACGGTTCGTGCCGGGACCACCCTGAAGGAAATTGAAGCCACGCTGGCGGAACAGGGGCAGTCCCTGCACTTCGAGCCGCCACGCTTTGGCGACCAGTCCACCATCGGCGGAACCCTGGCCTGCAACCTGTCTGGTCCGGCCCGGCCGTGGGCGGGTTCGGTACGGGATCAGGTGCTGGGCGTGAAGCTGATCAACGGTAAAGGTGAGCACCTTAAATTCGGCGGTCAGGTGATGAAGAACGTCGCCGGGTATGACGTGTCCCGGTTACAGGCGGGGGCCATGGGGACGCTGGGGGTGATGACGGAAATCAGCCTGAAAGTCATGCCTCAGCCGGCGGCAAGCCTGACCCTGGTGCGTGAGATGGCGGCTGACCAGGTGATTGAGTACATGAATGCGCGGGCGGCGGAGCCAAAGCCGTTATCGGCGGCGTGCTGGCTCGATGGCCGGGTCTACCTACGCCTGTCCGGCGCCAAATCCGCCGTGGAGGCCACCGCCCGTCAATGGGAGGGCGAGGTGCTGGAAGAGGCCGAGGATTTCTGGCAGCAGCTTCGTGACCAGCAACATGGGTTCTTTAACCGCAGCGAGCCGCTCTGGCGGTTTTCGGTCGGCGCCACCGCCAAACAGCCGCCGCTGGATGGCGCCTGGCTGATTGACTGGGCCGGTGCCCAGCGCTGGTACTCAGGAGATGCCGAGAAACCCCGCTTGCAGCAATGGGCACGGGAAGCCGGTGGCCAGGTCAGCCTGTTCCGCGGCGGAAACCGTGACGGCGAAGTGATGCATCACCAGCCGGAAGTCCTGGCCGGGCTGCAGAAGCGGCTGAAAAGTGCCTTCGATCCTGACGGTATCTTCAATCCCGGGCGGCTGTATAGCTGGCTGTAATCGTCGACATTTCCAATAGGTTGATCATGCAAACCAATCTTGTCTCTCAATTTTCCAACACCGCCGAAGGCCAGGAAGCCGAAGCGATTCTGCGGGCCTGTGTCCATTGCGGCTTCTGTACCGCGACCTGTCCGACCTACCAGGAACTCAACGATGAGCGGGACGGCCCCCGCGGCCGTATCTACCTGATGAAACAGTTTCTGGAAGGCGGGGAGGTGACCGAGAAAACCCGCCAACACCTGGACCGTTGCCTCACCTGTCGCAGCTGTGAGACCACCTGTCCGTCCGGCGTTGAATATGGCCGTCTGGTGGACATCAGCCGTGGCCTGATGGAGAAGCAGGTCGAACGACCGGCGAAGGAGCGCTACCTGCGCTTGGCCCTGGCCCGTGTGCTGCCCAACCGTCGCCTGTTTGGTCTGTTGTTGCGGCTGGGGCAACTGTTCCAGCCGCTGCTGCCTAAGGCCCTGAAGACCAAGGTGCCGCCGCGGCAGCATCCGAACCCATGGCCGGCAGCCAGCCATGAGCGCATTGTGCTGGCACTGGCGGGCTGTGTGCAGCCGTCGGCAACGCCGAACACCAATGCGTCGGCGGCGCGGGTGCTGGACCGGCTGGGCATTACCATGGTCGAGGCGCCGGAAGCGGGTTGCTGTGGCGCGGTCAATTACCACCTGTCGAACCATGACGATGGCCTGAATGCCATGCGGCGGAACATCGACGCCTGGTGGCCGGCCATCGAGGCGGGTGCCGAAGCGCTCATCATGACGGCGTCTGGCTGTGGTGCCATGGTGCAGGATTACGGTCACCTGCTGAAGGACGACCCGGTCTATGCCGCCCGCGCCAAGCGGGTCAGCGAGCTGACCATCGATCTGGGGGCTTTCCTGCTGAAGCAGGACCTGGAGCCGCTGAAGGTTCGGCAGCAAACCGGCAAGGTCGCGTTCCATTGTCCCTGCACCCTGCAGCATGCGATGAAACAGAGCGGCACGGTGGAGCAGGTGTTGCGCAAGGCGGGGGTTGAGCTGGCGGAGACCACCGACAAGCATCTTTGCTGCGGCTCAGCGGGTACTTACTCCATTACCCAACCGGAGTTGAGCCAGCGACTGCTCGACAACAAGATCAAGGCGCTGACGGTGGACAACCCGGCGATGATTGCCACCGCCAACATTGGTTGCCAGATGCATATCGGCAGCAAGTCACCGGTGCCGGTCAGTCACTGGATTGAATTGTTGGATCGCTGAGCGACCGTGCCTGAGGGTGCTGAACCATAAAAAAGGGGCCCGCAGAGCGGGCCCAAGAGAGGAGGAGCGACACTAGTTGCCTGATCAGCTGCCTGTGGCGCGCAGGTGTTGCACGTTAAACATGTTGGGCGGTGTCAGTTCCGGGTCTACCTGACCCTTGAACTGGCCGGTGGTGCAGTGGCTCGCCTGAACGTCGATCATGCTGAAGCTGTCGTCGATGGACACGCCGCTACCCTGGTTCGCGGGCAGGTGGTGATCCGGGTGAGCCTGCCCGATGGTGAAGGTTTTCCACAGGCTGCCTTTGCGGTCATAGGAAATGGTGCGGGGAATGGTGAAGGTCTGTGCGTCCATGAAATGGACCCGGCGGGACAAGGGGTGACTCTCGTCAACCGGTACGGCTTCCACCTCATACACCTTCCGCAGCTGCCAGGTGATGTTGGGGAAACAGCCGCCCTGACCACCGAAGGCAACCACCTGATAGCCGTCATCGTCCTGATGGGTTTCGGCATCGAGGGTCAGCTCATTGTGGTTGTAGAACGGCATCAGCATGTAGCGGGTACCCTGATAGCGCCAGTTCATGTCGGAGATGCGTCCGTTATAGCCCTCGAAATCCTCGATCATCAGGTCTGATCCCAGGAAGGCGTCAGTCACCTGGCCGGTTGCCAGGCGACGCACACGGCGTTGGAAGCCGAGGTAGAGCCAGGAATTGTCGCGCTTGAGGTCGTCCGCGGCCCGGTGGATCAGCAACTGGGTGTTCCTGACATCGTAAGGGTCCAGCACCTGGACGTAGATGGCCCTGAACAGTTCCGAGGGGTTGGGGGTAATTTCCGGCGTCGGCTCCTGGTTTACCCGGCCCATGTAGTTCAGGAAGTGGAAGTTGAATTTGATGGTCCGCTCAATGTCCCCGGAGTCCATGTCCCGGTATTTCCAGTAGAACGGGTAGATGGCAGCGCTATCCCCCCAGTTGTAACCGTACTTGTAGTTCCAGGCCAGTTTTTCGCCAGCCCGTGGGTCATCGGCGCTGGGCTCTTCCGGGAATGGCCGTCCCGCGGCCCAGCCACTGATCTCACCCACCTGATCCCCCAGTGACACCTGACCCAGGGATGCCCGGGTGGCTTCGATGTAGCTGGGGTGCAGGTCAAACGAGGTGGTTTCACCAACAGTGATGGTGGTCCAGCCATTCTCGATGAAACTGTGGAACGCGGGGTCGATGATGTCCTTGAATTGGGCCAGGTTGCTCTGGTCAATCACCAGACCTGGTGACAGCCCATCAAACTGCGGGGTGCTGTCCTGGTAGGGGTAAAAGGTGCTGGTGATCACCTCGTCGCTGGCCAGTGCCGTCGTGGATATCAGGCCCGCGGCACAGGCAGCGCCCAGCGCACGAAACATTGGGGTGGTCTTGTACTTGTTCATTGCGTATCTCCTGCTCAGAAGCTGTAGCGGACAGTTAACTGAAGTTCGTCTTCTTCCTGGGCCATGCCGATCGGGCCGGACTTGAAGCGTCCCAGAGGCTCATAGCCACTCAGACCGGCGCTTTCCCCGGCTGGGTGTCCGGGGTAGGCCGCGGTGAACGGGTCCCAGGGGTTACAGGTGCGGCAGTCATCGAAGGTACGGGCGCCATCACCAACCTTGATGTTGGCGCCGGCGGTGACCTTGAAGCTGTCGTTGACCAACCATTCAACGCTGGGAGCCAGGGTGGTGGCTTGTGCCCGGAAATCGTGGGCGGTAATCAGCTGTGGGCTCAGGCGGTCGTTCATCCACCAGCCTTTGATCAGCAGGGTTGCGATCCAGTTGTGTTCCCAGTCCGGAATGCCCGCTTCACCCAGGGCCCGTTGCTCACGTTCATGGTCAAGAATGTGCTGACCAAAAACCTGGCCGGAGAACAGGAAGGCGCGACGGTCGTTCAACCAGGGGATAAACACATTTTTGTCGGCCCCAAGCACGTAGCGCAGCACATCCGATTCGGAGTACAGCTCCCTGCGCAGGGTATTGGCGAACTCTTCACCGGAGGTGTAGGCGGTCTCCACACGGAACACGGTATCGACGCCCTGGGCGTAGTAATCGAGAGAGCCGCCCACCAGGTTCACCCGTGGGAAGTGAATGTCGAAGGCAATCAGGCTTGGCCAGACGGCGGTCTCACCGGTGAACCCATTCTGTGCGGGGATGCCACCGTGCAGGGAGGGTAGTTGCGAGCGGTAGGTCAGAGCGTTCAAGGAGAAACCCAGGTCACCGTAAACCCCTTCCAGTTTCAACCCGAGCTGGGTGTTCGACAGGCTCCAGTTTGGCATGTGAGCCTTGCGGATACCGATCTGGCCGGGGCCGAAGTCGGTGGCAATGCTGCCGTTGGCAAAGTTGGCGACGGTACCGCCATTTTCCCAGAGGTTGTTCATGCCCCGGAAGAAACAGCCGGCGTCGAGGATGACGTTCGGTTGTCCGCACTGGCCAATGTCGTGTGGACGGAACTGGTCGAAGTTCCACACCACCTGGAAGTTCAGGTCGTCAAAGGCCAGTCCCTCGAAGACCTCCGTGGGCCCCATGCGATAGTCCGTTTTCAGGATCCACATGGGAATACGGATATCCTCCAGCTCGTCATAGATGTTGTTGCGGGAGTAATCCACCGGGTTGATGACATCGAGCACCCGGAACAGGTCGGTCCGTCCCCAGATCACCTGCTGCTTCCCCAGGCGGGTACTGAGGGTGTTGCCGTTGCTCAGGTTGAGATCGAAATTAACGTAGAGTTCGCGAATGAAGTCGGCGCGATCATTGAACTCCTGAAAGCGGAGGTCATTGGTGTCCTTATCGAGGTAGTCGTCGATACAGCCGCGACTGTCTTCATCGCAGGGGCGAACCGGTACCCCGAAGGCAACGCCGCCGTTCTGGTCGTGGAGTCGTTCACCCAGCACCATCATGCCGTCGTTGGGGTTGTTGGCGGTATCAAAGGTATTCGGCAGCTCCAGACCCTCGCCATGGGGAACGTAGCCCGCGGGGAACGGTGCCGGAGCGGTATCCTGAAGCAGAATAGGGCCACCGGCATTGCGGCCATACTCATCGTCATTCAGGTCGTAGACACCATCGTAGGAGCCTCGCAGGGTGCCATTGACCGATACGTTGCTGAACATACCCACATCGCCAAAGCGCTTTTCACCTTCAAGCTGCACGGTATTGCGGAACTTGGACAGGCCGACGCCTTCACGTCCGAATGTCGCGTTCTCGTAGTACCCGGCAATCCTTGTTTCCTCGGCAGCGTAAAGCACAGCAGGGGCTGTCACTGAGAGAAAAGAGCCGCCCATGAGGGCCGCTCCCCATACTCTCAAGCCTTTTGTTTTTGTTTGCATGGCAGATCCTCGTTGTGTGTGTGGCGGAGGACGTCCGGGTTAAGACCGGACCGTCGCTCCTGCTACGTATCCGTCACCGTCACGGAGGGTGCGAACCGGCGATGGAGCGGGTTCCGAACGAGGGCTGTCTGCATGCAGAATGCCGTCCTCGTCGGCGTATACGTCAGTGATGAAACGGGGTTTGAACACCAGTACCCAGGAGGGCACCAGCAACATGGCGGCAATGCCGTTGATGACGATCATCACGCACAGCAACAGCGCAGCATCGGACTGGAATCGCAGGTCGGAGAAGATGACCCACATGATGATGCCGGCCATCAGGGTGAGCGCGGTAAAGCTGATGGCCATCCCGGTGGTGGCAATGGCCCGGCGCACCGCTTCCTGCAGGCGGCCGGCCTTGGCCATTTCCTCCCGTATGCGGTCCATCATGTAGATCGAATAGTCGATGCCAACACCGATACCCACAGCGATCACCGGCACCGTGTTGATGTCGATACTCAGACCGAACAGGCCCATGTAGGCGTAGGTGAGGGTGGTGGCGAACAGCATCGCCAGCAGCATCATCAAACCGGCGTGCCAGGAGGTGTAGAACAGCATCACAAAGGCGAAGATGAGCAGGAATACCAGCGGCAGCACAATCAGGTTGGTTTCAAACGCCGACTCGTTCATGGCAGCGGCGACCCCCAGGGTGCCGCCGGCCAGGCGGATGGTCAGCCCGTCAACCTCGTCGCCGTGTTCGGCAATCCATTCCTTGGCCATGTGGATGGCGCGGCGAATGGTCTCTCCCTGGCGGTCCTTGTAGTAGAACACCAGGTTGGCGACGCGGTCGTCGGTATCATTGAATTCATCCAGGGCGCCGGGGATCGGGCTGGAGGCCATGTAGGTAAACATCAGCCCACCGACATAACGGGCATCATGGGGGATCTGGAACCAGCGGGGGTCATCGTTATGCATCAGCCGGTTAACCTGCATGACCAGGTTTGGCAGCCCCTTGGTTCCGCCAACGCCCGGGTCGCTGAGCATGTGTGCCTGGAAGTCGGACAGAGCCCGCAGGACCTCCGGGCGTTTGAGCCCGCCTTTTTCATCGGTTTCCGCAATCACGTACAGTTCTTCCGAGCCGGGGAAGCGGTCGTTGACCACCCGGGAAGACACGTTGTAGTCGTGATCCGGGTAGAGGATTGGCGAGCCAGGCTCGGAGTCGCCGATCTGGACGTTGGACGTCGCCAGCAAGCCCGCGCCCATAACGACCGCCGCAGCGGAAAGCAGGGCTTTGGCCCGACCAGGGCGGGTCACCGTCTGGGAACAGCTGGCACCAATGTGCCTGAGTGCGGTTTCCCGGATCTCCGGTGTTTTTGGCGTAGGCAGAACCGACAGCAGCAGCGGGACGCCGATGAGCACTGTGAACACCACGGTGATGGCCCACAGAGAGGCGTAGATGCCCAGATGGGTGTTCAGCGGGATGGAGCCGATGGCAATCAGCGACAGCCCGATGGCGTCGGATACCACACCCAGTGAGCCTGGGCGGAACAGGCTGTCAAAGGTGGCTTTGGCCGCTTTCGGACCGTCTCCCAACAGGCACGTTTCGGAGTAATAGCGTTCAACCAGCTGGACGCCGTGGCTCATCGCCCTGGCGGCAATCAGGAACGGGATGACCAGTCCCAGCGGGTCGAGGTTGTAGCCCAGCAGGCTGATGATGCCCAGCCCCCACACGGTGGAAATAAGCACCCCACCCAGAGGGATCAGCACGCCATAGGCCTTACGGAAATGGAATACCAGCAGGGCGAGCATGGTGAGCACGGTAAAGATGAAAATCTGGAGGATCTGGTCCATGTAGGTGTAGGCCCAGCCCACCAATACCGGTTGCCCGGTGGCGTAAATCGTGACGCCGTCCCGGGCTTCCTGTTCCCGCAGCTGCTGGAGCTGGGCAAAGGTTGTTTCGTAGTCCAGCTTGCCTTCAATCAGCTGAGCCTTGACCAGCGCCATCCTGAAATCAGGCGACACCAGCGGCCCATAAACCCTGGGGTTGGCCGCCACTGCGGCTTTCATTTCTGCCAGCGCCTGTGCGGAATATTCACCCCGTGTAGAGTCGTAGTAGGGTTCGGAGTTGATGCTGCCAACTTCGGTCAGCCAGATCTCCCGGGAGTTCCGGTGAGTGACGCTGGACACCAGGTTGTGGTTGACCCCTGGAAGGTTATCCACCGCCTGGGTGACCCGGTCGATCGTCGCCAGGTTTTCATTTGAGAAAATGTCACCGCTGGAGAATTCGACCCCGACCACCAGCACGTTGGCACCGCCGAAATCATCCTTGATGCTGTTGTGCAACTCGATGTAGGGGTGCTGTTGCGGCAGCAGATCGGCAAAGTCGGTGTAGATCTTCAGACCGGGAATTCGAAGCGCAAAAAACAGCGTCAACAACGCGATCAGCGTGAGTACTTTCCTGGGGTTGCTGAAGATCCAGACTTCAAGCAGGTGTAGCAAATGGGTAAATCGGTGCAGTCCAGCCATGATCGGGATCCTCAGTGATTACTGGCCACAGTGGCGTCGGGCAGGTTGAGGTTAAGCAACAGCCCCCGCCCTCCGGCGACCAGGAGTTGCCGGTTATCGAGCACCAGCCCGTCACGGAGATAGAGCGGCAGGTTAGGGGTGCTCAGCCGTTGCCATTGACCATTCGCCATGGCCAGCACCGTGGCGTTGTCGCCAAGGGCAAACAGGCTGTTGTCGCCGGGAACAAATCCGAAGATCGGGGCGTTGGTGTCTGTGGGCTGGCGGCGCCAGGACTCACCACCATCAACGGTGTGGTAGATGAAACCGTTCAGGCCACCAACCCAGCCTTCGTCCTCGGACATGAAGTAGGTCGCGTGGGGGTAGAACTCGTCCGGCAGGGCGCCGGCGTGGTCCCAGGTTTCGCCGCCATCCTGAGTCTTCAGCACCAGCCCATACTCCCCGGTTGCCAGGGCGACGTTGCTGTCGAGGAATTGCAGGGAGGTCAAGACGGCGTCTTCATCCAACGAGGTTTCTTCCCAGCTGGCACCCTGGTCGGCGGAGTGCTGGATGGTGGTGAAGCTGCCGCTGGTCCACCAGCTCCCATCCGGGGCACAGGTGGCGGCCATCATCTGCTCCTGGCTGGGTAGACTGTGAGGTGTCCACTGTGTGGCAGTGGCGTTGCCATGCCAGAGCTGATTACTGAACGTCAGTGCAACGAAACTGCCATCGGGGCAGCTGTCCAGGGAAATGAAACTGTCGCTGGTGGGAAGCTCGACCCGTTGCCAGGACTGGCCATGGTTTTCGCTGATCAGCAACACACCGGCGTTGCCCCCAAGGGCGACGATCTCACTGTTGCTTGCCATGGACTGGTAGAAGTCGGTGCGCCGAACGGTCTGCTGTGATTGCTCCCGGACGGCGTCGAGGTTCAGCGGTGCTTCGCATCCGGTGAGCAGCACGGCAGACAGGCCGGCGACCGCAACGCAGGGAGTGAATGCGCCCCGGGGGCACAGGAAAGGGTTTGCCATGTCATGTCACCGTCTTTGTTTTTGTGAATAAAGCGACTGACGGTGACAGAGCAACGGCTATGCCATGACTTGGTGGTGATTCCTAACCAGTTGAAAAATAATGATTAAATTGGCTATTTTAGCATTTGGTCAAGCGCGGGTCGGGCTGGCTGTGATGCTTGATATTTATCAAATCATCAAGTGACGGGGAGGTGTTTCTGATTTGATCAAGGGGGACATCCCTGTCCCGGATGGAGGTCAGGTTTCTGCGAGAATTCCAGATTTTTTAAGACGGTAGGCGAGGGCAGGCCTGGTAAGACCGAGTAGCCGAGCCGCCTTGGAAACGTTCTGGTTGGCTCGCTCAAGGGCGCTGCGCATCAGTGTCTCTTCGACTTCTTCAAGGCTGATGCCATTACCGAGGATATGCTCGAACCAATCTTTGGGGCCGCCACCGGATTGGCTGCAGGTGACTTTGCCACCGGTGTCCACACAGTCTGCGGGAGGTGAGGCATTGACCAGGGGCGACACGGCGAACAGGGATTCCTCACTGATGGATTCGTTGTTGTCGGTAAGTATGACCCCCCGTTCGATAACGTTTTCGAGCTCGCGGATGTTGCCCGGCCAGCCGTAACTCATGCAAAGAGCGAGTGCCTTATCGGAAAGGCCGAGGGTTTGTTTGTCGTACTCGGAGTGGAACTTGCCAAGGAAGTGCTCAACCAGCAGGGGAAGGTCCTCAACCCGCTCCCGCAGTGGCGGGATTTTCACCGGAAAAACGTTGAGGCGGTAAAACAGGTCGGCGCGGAAACGGCCCGCTTCCACGGCTTGTTCCAGGCTCTCGTTGGTGGCTGCAATCACCCGGACATTCACTTTCCGGGTCCGGTTGTCTCCGACCCGCTCCAGTTCCCCTTCCTGCAGCACCCGCAGAAGCGTTGCCTGCGCCCGCGGTGTCAGTTCCACCACTTCGTCGAGGAAGATGGTGCCACCGTTGGCCCGTTCAAAGCGGCCTTCCCGGGACTGGTTGGCGCCGGTGTAGGCACCTTTCTCAACGCCGAACAGTTCCGCTTCAATCAGGTCGGGAGGGATGGCGGCACAATTGACCGCGACAAACGGACTGTCAGCCCGTTCGCTCCGCAGGTGGACGCTGCGGGCGATCACTTCCTTGCCGACCCCGGTTTCTCCCAGCAACAGCACCGACACCTTGCCCTGGGCCGCTTTGTCGATCATTTTGCAGACTTTGTTGTAGGAGGCCGATTGGCCGATCCCGTAGTACTGCCCCTGCTGCTTTTTCAGGCTGATGCGAAGTGAGCTCAGTTGAGCCTGTAGATCATAGAGTTCTTCCATGATCGGGTCGGCCTTGAAGTAGCGGGAAAACTCTTCGGCATCCTCCCATTGCTCGGCGGGTTTCCCTTCGATAACGCACTTCTCATCGCCGCAGCCGCGGCAACTGATCTCCCGGAAGATGATTTCCCGGCCCATGAACGACGAGGTATAGGCACAGGCGTAACCGAGCAGGGCCCAGCATGCCGGTTGATCCATGGGCCCCAGCTCCGTCTGGCAGATCTCGACCTCGAACGAATCGATCCACTCCAGCTTGCCGTAAAACTCACCGGTGTCCTGGTCGATGTCAATTTCCAGGGGAACCACCTTCACCATGCCTTTCAGGGAATGGAGCTGGGGGCCGGCGAGGAAAATGTCGAGTTCGCTGCAATGGGGCCGAAGCTTACGGGCCAGTTCAGCGTCGCGGATGCCGGACTGGTAGCCCAGGCGAAGGAAAAAGCCTTTGGCCCTTTCCACCCCCATGCTGTTGACCATTTCCCGGCGGAACGCTGCCAGCGCATTGAGGTGCATGAGCAGCATCCGCTGCTCACCAAACCAGATTTTGCCTTCCGTGCTCTGAAACTGGATTTGCTCCGTAAGGTCCCGGAAATCCAGATAATTTAGCTGTGGCTTGTAACTGACAGCCATACTGAAACCCCTTTTGTTTTTGTCGGCGGGGACGGCGCTCATTGAGCGCATGGGTTAAACGTTGCGTTTTTCATATAACACCTGACCAATGTCAAAAATCAACCAAATGATCAAATTAAATGTTCAGAAAATAGTCACTCCCGACCAGCTCAGCATTTGCTGATACGTAATCTGAGATTTGATCATTTGATGAAAAAAATACGGTTTCCCCCCAAATCTCCCGCCTGGTTTTTACGGCCCTTGTTTCACCGGAATTCAAGAAAATCCTTTTAAAACAGCGCTATGAAAAGGAGTTTCTTGTCAGAAAAACAATCTGGCACAGCCGTTGCTCCAGCCCCACCAGCCAATAACAAACACAACGGGGCAACCAATGACGACTCAGAGTGACACCCAATCCTTCGATCAGCTGACCCGGTACATCCGGGTTCGCAGCGAGCCGAGCGACCGCTTCGTGGAGTTCGACTTCGCCATCGGTCATCCGGAGCTGTTTGTTGAACTCGTGTTGCCCCGGGATGCCTTCGAACTGTTCTGCAAGCACAACAACGTGGTCCACATGGACTCCGAGATGATCCGCCAGATTGACGAGGACATGGTCAAGTGGCGGTTCGGGGAGAAGGGCCAGCGCTACTGAACACTCACCATCATCACCCAAGTCCACAACAACAAGACGGTAAGGTTGATATGACTATCGAAATCAAAACCAACTCGGTGGAGCCGATTCGCCAGACGTTCGGCCACATTGCCCGCCGATTCGGCGACAAGCCGGCCTCCCGCTACCAGGAAGCCAGTTACGACCTGGAGGCCAAGACCAATTTCCACTACCGCCCGTTGTGGGATTCGGAACATGGGCTCAATGATCCGACCCGCACCGCGATTCGGATGGAAGACTGGTACGCCGTCACCGATCCCCGCCAGTTCTACTACGGCGCTTACGTCGGCAACCGGGCCAAGATGCAGGAAGCGGCGGAGACCAGCTTTGGTTTCTGTGAAAAGCGCAACCTGCTGGGCCGCCTGCCCGAAGAGATGCAGACACTGTTGCTTCGACTGCTGGTGCCGCTGCGCCATGTCGAGCTCGGCGCCAACATGAACAACAGCAAGGTGGCCGGTGATGTGCCTGCCACCACGGTCTCCCAGCTTCACATCTACCAGGCCATGGATCGCCTGGGCATCGGCCAGTACCTGTCGCGCATTGCGCTGATGATCGATGGCAGCAGCGGCAAAGGGCTGGATGAGTCCAAGGGTTACTGGATGGACGATGCCCTCTGGCAACCCATGCGCAAGTTGGTGGAAGACTCCCTGGTGGTCCAGGACTGGTTCGAACTCACCCTCCTGCAAAACGTGCTGATGGACGGCCTGCTGTACCCGCTCGTTTACGAAAAGGTGGACCAGTGGCTGGGCGAGAACGGTGCGGAAGACGTGTCCATGCTCACCGAGTTCATGCGGGACTGGTACAAGGAATCCCTGCGCTGGACCAACGCCATGATGAAGGTCGTGGCAGGAGAGAGTGAAGCCAACCTGGCGCTGCTGCAGTCCTGGGTTGACGACTGGGAACCGCGTATCTACGACGCACTGAAACCACTGGCCCAGGCCACCTCCGGCGTTGATGCACTGGATGACATCCGCGCTCAACTCGCCACCCGCCTTAACAAGTTCGGTTTGCACAGCCAGGGAGTATCCGCATGAGCCAGCTCGTATTCATCGCCTTTCAGGACAACGACAACGCCCGCTACATGGTCGATGCCATCGCCACCGATAACCCGGACGCGGAGATTCAGCATCAGCCCGCCATGATCCGGGTTCAGGCCGAGAAGCGCCTGGTGATCAACCGGGAAACCATGGAAGAAGTGCTCGGTCGCGAATGGGACGTTCAGGAGATGCTGGTGGATGTCATCAGTATTGGCGGCAACGTCGATGAAGACGACGACCACTTCATTCTTCAGTGGAACTGATTGGGAGACAGAACATGCCTGTGAACAACAAGAAACTTAATCTCAAAGACAAGTACCAGTACCTGACCCGGGATATGGCCTGGGAACCCAGCTACCAGAAGAAAGAAGACATCTTTCCGAACGAGTCGTTCGAGGGCATCAAGATCACCGACTGGTCCCAGTGGGAAGATCCGTTCCGCCTGACCATGGACGCCTATTGGAAGTATCAGGCTGAGAAAGAGAAAAAGCTGTATGCCATCTTCGATGCATTTGCCCAGAACAATGGCCACCAGAACATTTCCGATGCCCGCTACGTCAACGCCCTGAAACTGTTCCTGTCCGGGGTGTCACCCCTGGAGCACGCGGCGTATCAGGGCTATGCCCGGGTGGGGCGTGATTTCAGCGGAGCCGGTGCCCGGGTGGCGTGCCAGATGCAGGCCATCGATGAGCTGCGTCACTCCCAGACCCAGCAACACGCCATGAGCCACTACAACAAGCATTTCAATGGCCTGCACGATGCCGCGCACATGCACGACCGGGTGTGGTTCCTGTCGGTTCCCAAGTCGTTCTTTGACGATGCCCGGACGGCCGGCCCGTTCGAATTCCTGACCGCCATCTCGTTCTCCTTCGAGTACGTGCTGACCAACCTGCTGTTCGTACCGTTCATGTCCGGCGCCGCCTATAACGGCGATATGGCCACCGTCACCTTTGGCTTCTCGGCTCAGTCCGACGAGGCGCGCCACATGACCCTCGGCCTGGAAGTGATCAAGTTCATCCTCGAACAGCACGAGGACAACGTGCCCATCGTGCAGCGCTGGATCGACAAGTGGTTCTGGCGCGGATTCCGCCTGCTCAGCCTGGTCGGGATGATGATGGACTACATGTTGCCGAACAAGGTCATGTCCTGGGCGGAGGCCTGGGAGGTGTACTACGAGCAGAACGGCGGGGCGCTGTTCAAGGACCTGGAGCGCTATGGCATTCGTCCGCCCAAGTACCAGGACATTGCCAACGACGCCAAGCATCACGTTAGCCACCAAGCCTGGAGCACCTTCTACCAGTACGGCCACGCCACCAACTTCCATACCTGGATGCCGGAAAAGGACGAGCTGGACTGGCTGTCCCAGAAGTACCCGGACACCTTCGACAAATATTACCGGGCACGCTTCGAGCACTGGACAAAAGAGCACACCGAAGGGCGCCGTTTCTACAACAACACCCTGCCTCAGCTGTGTCAGGTGTGTCAGATCCCGACCATTTTCACCGAGAAAGACGACCCGACCATGCTCAGCCACCGGCAGATCGAGCATGAGGGGGAGCGTTTCCATTTCTGCTCCGATGGCTGCTGCGACATCTTCAAGGACGAGCCGGAGAAGTATGTGCAGGCCTGGTTGCCGGTACACCAGATCTACCAGGGCAACTGCGATGGCGGTGATGTCGAGACCGTGGTGTCGAAGTACTACCACATCAACATTGGCCAGGACAATTTCGAGTACATCGGGTCCCCGGACCACCAACGCTGGTTGTCGATCAAGGGCAAGCAGCCTGATGCAAAGGCCGGCGGCGCCAACCAGGACGCTGCCTGATCCGGGACCGGTCCGGAGCTCGCTGCTCCGGACCTTCCACCCACAAAAACAACAAGGTGCCCATCATGAGTGTTAATGCCTTATACGACTATCACCACGAGTCCAGGGACAAGGTCGAGAATTTCCATGGCATGCAATTGCTGTATGTCTACTGGCCTCATCACCTGATGTATTGCTCCCCTTTCGCCTTCCTCGTTGCTCCGGACATGACCTTCGGCGTCCTGCTGGAGGAGGTGCTTAAACCGGCGGTGGCGGCGCATCCGGATGCGTCAAAAGCCAACTTTCTCGAGGCCGGGTGGCAGCTGAATGGCGAGCCTTTCACACCGGATGTATCGGCCACGCTCAGGGACAGCGGCATCGATCACAAGAGCATGCTGACCGTCACTACCCAAGGGTTGGACGGCATCGCCGGCTCCGCATCCTGAGGACATAGCCATGAGTCACACCGTAACGATCGAACCGACCGGCGATCAGATTGACGTGGAGGATGGCCAGACCATCCTCCAGGCAGCGCTTCGTCAAGGCGTCTGGCTGCCGTTTGCCTGCGGCCACGGTACCTGTGCCACCTGCAAGGTCCAGGTGGTGGATGGGGATGTGGATGTCGGGGATGCATCCCCCTTTGCGCTGATGGATGTGGAGCGGGCCGAGGGCAAGGTCCTTGCCTGCTGCGCCACGGTTGAAAGCGACGTCACCATCGAAGCCGACATTGATGTGGATCCGGACTTTGAGGGGCACGCGGTGGAGGACTATGTCGCCACCGTAACCGACATAGTGGACCTGTCACCCACCATCAAAGGGGTGCACCTGAAGCTTGACCGGGCCATGACGTTTCAGGCCGGCCAGTACATCAATATCGAGCTGCCCGGTGTCGACGGCCCCCGAGCCTTCTCCCTGGCCAACCCACCCGGCCGGGCGGATGAAGTGGAGTTGCATGTTCGCCTGGTGGACGGCGGTGCGGCGACCAGCCACATCCATCAACAGCTCAAAGCAGGCGACGAGCTGAGTCTGTCGGGGCCTTACGGCCAGTTCTTTGTTCGCAGCTCCCAGCCCGGCGACCTGATTTTCATTGCTGGTGGCTCTGGCCTGTCCAGCCCCCAGTCGATGATTCTCGACCTTCTGGAACAGAACGACGACCGCAACATGGTCCTGTTCCAGGGCGCCCGCAATCAAAGCGAACTCTATAACCGGGAGCTGTTTGAGGCCCTGGCGAGGGATCACGACAACTTCACGTACGTTCCGGCCCTGAGCGATGCCGCCGACGATGAAACTTGGCAGGGCTTCAGGGGCTATGTCCATGAAGCCGCCAAGGCTCATTTTGATGGCCGTTTTGCGGGTAACAAAGCCTATCTCTGCGGGCCACCACCGATGATTGATTCCGCCATTACCGCCTTGATGCAAGGGCGGTTGTTCGAGCGGGACATCTTCATGGAGAGATTCCTGACCGCCGCAGACGGTGCCGAGGACTCCCAGCGCTCCGCCTTGTTCAAGAAGATCTGACCGGGGGAAAGGTTATGGCTGGGGTACAGGTTTTCAACAGGACCACCGGCGACCGTTTCAGTTGCGAGGAGGGACAGAGTGTCCTGAAAGCCATGGAACATTCGGGACTCAGGTGCGTTCCCGTTGGTTGCCGGGGCGGGGGCTGCGGCTTCTGCAAGGTCACGGTCCTGAACGGGGAGTTCCAGTGCGGAAAAATGAGCAAGGTTCATGTCTCGCCGGAATGCCGCAAACGGGGGGAAGTCCTGGCCTGCCGGGTTTATCCCCTGACTGATTTGACGATTGAGTGCCGGCCGCAGGGCGCGGCGGACTCTACGACCGAACAACAACAAAAGTGATGAGGTGTTTGCCATGAGAAAAGGTGTCATGCGTCCGGGCCACGTCCAGATCCGCGTTCTCGATCTGGATGAGGCACTGAAACATTACAAGGACCTGCTGGGTCTGATTGAAACTGACCGCGATGAGCAGGGGCGTGTCTACCTGAAAGCCTGGACCGAGGTCGACAAGTTCTCGGTGGTCCTGCGGGAAGCTGAGGAACCCGGCATGGATGTGATGGCGTTCAAGGTCGTCGATGAGGCGGCGTTGCTGCAACTGGAACAGGACCTGGTGGCCTATGGGTTGCAGGTTGAAAAGATCCCTGCCGGTGAGCTGAAAGACTGTGGTCGCCGGATCCGCTTCAGCACCCCTTCCGGGCATGACTTCGAGCTGTTCGCTGACAAGCTCTACACCGGCAAATGGGGGGTGACAGAGGTCAACCCGGAAGCCTGGCCTCGTGGCCTGCAGGGTATGAAAGCGGTGCGCTTCGACCACTGCCTGCTCTATGGCCCGGAGTTGGCGGCCACCTACGACATCTTCGTCAATGTGCTGGGGTTCCATCTCGCCGAACAGGTTCTGGACCCGGAAGGCACCCGCATTGCCCAGTTCCTGACGGTGTCGATGAAGGAGCACGACATTGCTTTCATCCACCACGACGAGCCGGGCAAGTTCCACCATGCATCGTTCTTCCTCGAAACCTGGGAAGACGTACTGCGGGCGGCGGATCTGATCACCATGACCGACACCTCCATTGATATCGGTCCCACCCGTCATGGCCTGACCCACGGCAAAACCATCTACTTCTTTGACCCCTCCGGCAACCGCAACGAAGTGTTCTGCGGCGGTGACTACACCTACCCGGATCACAAGCCGGTCACCTGGCAGGCGGAGCAGTTGGGCAAGGCCATCTTCTACCACGACCGTCAGCTCAATGAACGGTTCCTGACGGTACTGACCTGATTCATCCCGACTTTTGATTCAACAGGAAGATGCAGCAATGAACGACATCAAACATTACATCAACGGGCAATACGTCGGCTCTGCCAGCGGCAAACTGTTCGACAACATCAATCCGGCCAATGGCCGGGTGATCAGCAAGGTACACGAGGCGGGCCGCGAAGAAGTTGACGCCGCTGTGCAGGCCGCGAAGGCCGCCTTGCGTGGCCCCTGGGGCAAGATGACCTTGGAACAGCGCACCCAGATCCTGCACAAAGTGGCCGATGGCATTAACGCACGTTTTGACGAGTTCCTGGAGGCCGAGTGCCTGGACACCGGCAAGCCCAAGTCCCTGGCCAGCCACATCGACATTCCCCGGGGCGCGGCCAACTTCAAGGTCTTCGCGGACATGATCAAGAACGTGCCCACGGAATCGTTTGAAATGCCGACGCCGGATGGCACCGGCGCGCTGAACTACGCCGTGCGCCGCCCCAAGGGGGTCATTGGCGTGATCAGCCCCTGGAACCTGCCGCTGTTACTGATGACCTGGAAGGTGGGGCCGGCGCTGGCCTGTGGCAACACCGTGGTGGTCAAACCGTCCGAGGAGACCCCCACCACCACCGCGCTTCTGGGCGAAGTGATGAAGGACGCCGGGGTGCCTGATGGTGTCTACAACGTGATTCACGGCTTCGGTGGCGATTCCGCGGGTGCCTTCCTGACCGAGCACCCGGATGTCGATGGTTTCACCTTTACCGGTGAGACCGGCACCGGCGAGGTCATCATGAAAGCGGCCGCCCGGGGTATCCGCGATATCTCTCTGGAACTGGGCGGCAAGAACGCCGGCCTGGTGTTTGCGGATTGCGATATGGACAAGGCCATTGAGGGCACCATGCGTTCCGCCTTCGCTAACTGCGGGCAGGTCTGCCTGGGCACCGAACGGGTGTATGTCGAACGTGCCATCTTCGATGAGTTTGTGACCCGTCTGAAGGCCGCAGCCGAAGGGCTAAAGATCGGGCCGCCAGATGACAGCGAAGCCAATATGGGCCCGCTGGTGAGCCTGAAGCATCGGGAAAAGGTGCTGTCCTATTACCAGCAAGCGGTTGATGACGGCGCCACTGTCGTCACCGGGGGTGGCGTGCCTGATATGCCTGCCGAGCTGGCTGGCGGTGCCTGGGTTCAGCCCACCATCTGGACGGGGCTGGCGGATGATTCGGCGGTGGTGACCGACGAGATCTTTGGGCCCTGTTGCCATATCCGTCCGTTCGATACCGAAGAGGAAGCCATCGAGCTGGCCAACAGCTTGCCCTATGGCCTGGCCTCAGCAGTGTGGACCGAGAATGTGAGCCGGGCCCATCGTGTGGCTGGCCAGATCGAGGCCGGGATTGTCTGGGTGAACAGCTGGTTCCTGCGGGATTTGCGCACACCGTTTGGTGGCAGCAAGCAATCCGGCGTCGGGCGCGAGGGTGGGGTGCACTCACTCGAGTTCTACACCGAAATGAAGAACGTCTGTATCAAACTGTGAGGTTGCCATGAACGCACCGGTAGACAGTCCGGAAATCGGGCGTGACATCACTGCGGCTGGGTATCGCACCAATCTGCACGATCAGGGCGAGGGCTTCCCGGTCATGCTGATTCACGGCTCCGGCCCCGGTGTGACCGCCTGGGCCAACTGGCGGCTGGTGATGCCGGAGCTGGTCAAACACCGCCGGGTGATTGCGCCGGACATGCTCGGATTCGGTTACAGCGAACGCCCAGAAGACCAGCGCTACAACCGCCAGCTTTGGGTAACCCATGCGGTTGGTGTCATGGATGCGCTGGGTCTGGACCAGGTCGACCTGGTGGGGAATTCCTTTGGCGGTGGCCTGGCCCTGGCGCTGGCCATCGAGCACCCTGAGCGGGTGCGCCGGCTGGTCCTGATGGGGTCGGTCGGCGTCAGCTTCCCGATTACCAAAGGGCTGGATGCGGTCTGGGGCTACCAGCCATCCCTCGACACCATGCGCGGTTTGCTGGATGTGTTCGCCTACGACCGCAGCCTGGTCAACGATGAGCTGGCGGAGCTGCGTTACCAGGCCAGCATCCGCCCCGGCTTCCAGGAATCCTTTGCGGCGATGTTCCCGGCGCCACGCCAGCACTGGGTCGATGACCTCGCCAGCAACGAAGACGACATCCGCAAGCTGGCCCACGAAACCCTGATTCTGCATGGCCGGGAAGATGAGGTGATTCCGCTGGAGACCTCCCTGAGGTTGTCTGGATTGATCGACCGCTCCCAGCTGCATGTGTTCGGTCGCTGCGGTCACTGGACCCAGATAGAACATGCCGACCGGTTTGCCCGGTTGGTCAACGATTTTCTCAACGAGGCCGATCAAGCGGCTGCAGGAGATTCCTGATGGAACAAGCACAAATCCAGAGGCTCGGCGACGAGCTCTACCAGGCCATGATCAAGCGCGAGGCGGTGTCACCACTGACCAGCCGGGGTGAGGATATCACCATTGACGACGCCTACCACATCTCCCTGCGCATGCTGGAACGCCGGCTGGCGGATGGTGCCTCGGTCATCGGCAAGAAGATCGGCGTCAC
>NZ_FOUE01000011.1 GCF_900114775.1 Marinobacter zhejiangensis | reverse complement strand
TTAGCGATTTCGCGTTATCCGCAATTGTCTTGGGTGTTATATAGTCAAGCCGCACGAGCAATTAGTACTGGTTAGCTCAACGCCTCACAGCGCTTACACACCCAGCCTATCAACGTCCTGGTCTTGAACGGCTCTTAAGAAGGCTCGAGGCCTTAGGGAGATCTCATCTTGGAAGGGGCTTCCCGCTTAGATGCTTTCAGCGGTTATCCTGTCCGAACATAGCTACCGGGCAATGCTTCTGGCGAAACAACCCGAACACCAGAGGTTCGTCCACTCCGGTCCTCTCGTACTAGGAGCAGCTTTCCTCAAATCTCCAACGTCCACGGCAGATAGGGACCGAACTGTCTCACGACGTTCTAAACCCAGCTCGCGTACCACTTTAAATGGCGAACAGCCATACCCTTGGGACCGGCTTCAGCCCCAGGATGTGATGAGCCGACATCGAGGTGCCAAACACCGCCGTCGATGTGAACTCTTGGGCGGTATCAGCCTGTTATCCCCGGAGTACCTTTTATCCGTTGAGCGATGGCCCTTCCATACAGAACCACCGGATCACTATGACCTGCTTTCGCACCTGCTCGACGTGTCTGTCTCGCAGTCAAGCGGGCTTGTGCCATTACACTAACCGCATGATGTCCGACCATGCTTAGCCCACCTTTGTGCTCCTCCGTTACGCTTTGGGAGGAGACCGCCCCAGTCAAACTACCCACCACACAGTGTCCTCAACCCCGATAAGGGGCCAGAGTTAGAACCTCAAACATGCCAGGCTGGTATTTCAAGGTTGGCTCCACCAGAACTGGCGTCCTGGTTTCAAAGCCTCCCAGCTATCCTACACAAACATGCTCAAAGTTCACTGTGAAGCTATAGTAAAGGTTCACGGGGTCTTTCCGTCTAGCCGCGGATACACCGCATCTTCACGGCGATTTCAATTTCACTGAGTCTCGGGTAGAGACAGCGCCCCCATCGTTACGCCATTCGTGCAGGTCGGAACTTACCCGACAAGGAATTTCGCTACCTTAGGACCGTTATAGTTACGGCCGCCGTTTACCGGGGCTTCGATCAAGAGCTTCGCCGAAGCTAACCCCATCAATTAACCTTCCGGCACCGGGCAGGCGTCACACCCTATACGTCCACTTTCGTGTTTGCAGAGTGCTGTGTTTTTAATAAACAGTCGCAGGGGCCTGGTATCTTCGACCAGCTTCCGCTCCACCCGCAGGGGCTTCACGTACACGCTGGCGTGCCTTCTCCCGAAGTTACGGCACCATTTTGCCTAGTTCCTTTACCCGAGTTCTCTCAAGCGCCTTGGTATTCTCTACCTGACCACCTGTGTCGGTTTGGGGTACGGTCTCAAATCACCTGAAGCTTAGAAGATTTTCCTGGAAGCATGGCATCAATGACTTCATTCCCTAGGGAACTCGTCGTCACGTCTCAGAATTAAGGACCCGGATTTGCCTAAGTCCTCTTCCTACTCGCTTAAACCGGGACAACCGTCGCCCGGCTCACCTAGCCTTCTCCGTCTCTCCATCGCAGTGATTCAAGGTACGGGAATATTAACCCGTTTCCCATCGACTACACCTTTCGGTCTCGCCTTAGGGGCCGACTCACCCTGCGCCGATTAGCGTTGCGCAGGAACCCTTGGTCTTCCGGCGTGGGGGTTTTTCACCCCCATTGTCGTTACTCATGTCAGCATTCGCACTTCTGATACCTCCAGCAAGCTTCTCAACTCACCTTCGCAGGCTTACAGAACGCTCCCCTACCCCGCATACAAAGTATGCAGCCGCAGCTTCGGTGACCAGTTTGAGCCCCGTTACATCTTCCGCGCAGGCCGACTCGACTAGTGAGCTATTACGCTTTCTTTAAAGGGTGGCTGCTTCTAAGCCAACCTCCTAGCTGTCTGAGCCTTCCCACATCGTTTCCCACTTAACTGGTACTTGGGGACCTTAGCTGGCGGTCTGGGTTGTTTCCCTCTTCACGACGGACGTTAGCACCCGCCGTGTGTCTCCCGGATAGTACTCACTGGTATTCGGAGTTTGCATGGGGTTGGTAAGTCGGGATGACCCCCTAGCCCAAACAGTGCTCTACCCCCAGTGGTATTCGTCCGAGGCTCTACCTAAATAGATTTCGGGGAGAACCAGCTATCTCCGGGCTTGATTAGCCTTTCACTCCGATCCACAAGTCATCCCCTGGCTTTTCAACGACAGTGGGTTCGGTCCTCCAGTGCCTGTTACGGCACCTTCAACCTGCTCATGGATAGATCGCCCGGTTTCGGGTCTAATCCCAGCAACTAATTCGCCCTATTCAGACTCGGTTTCCCTACGGCTCCCCTAAACGGTTAACCTCGCTACTGAAATTAAGTCGCTGACCCATTATACAAAAGGTACGCCGTCACAGAACAAGTCTGCTCCGACTGCTTGTACGCATACGGTTTCAGGATCTATTTCACTCCCCTCACAGGGGTTCTTTTCGCCTTTCCCTCACGGTACTGGTTCACTATCGGTCAGTCAGGAGTATTTAGCCTTGGAGGATGGTCCCCCCATATTCAGACAGGATAACACGTGTCCCGTCCTACTCGATTTCACTGAACTCAGGTTTCGGATACGGGGCTATCACCCACTATGGCGGCTCTTTCCAGGGCCTTCTCCTACCAGTTGTTCAGCTTAAGGGCTGGTCCCCGTTCGCTCGCCGCTACTGAGGGAATCTCGGTTGATTTCTTTTCCTCGGGGTACTTAGATGTTTCAGTTCCCCCGGTTCGCCTCTTACACCTATGTATTCAGTGCAAGATACCGACCCGAAAGTCGGTGGGTTTCCCCATTCAGAGATCTCCGGATCAAAGGTTGTTTGCCACCTCCCCGAAGCTTATCGCAGGCTTCCACGTCTTTCATCGCCTCTGACTGCCAAGGCATCCACCGTATGCGCTTAGTTGCTTGACTATATAACCCCAAGACAACTGTGATTCATGCTATTGATCGACTGGTAAACCAGGCGATAAACAGTATGAGACAGTTTCCTTGAAGCGATATAACAACCACTTCAACGACAACACCGGATAACGCTTGAAATCGCTATCATTTGAGAGTTTGATTCTGGAGATAAATCGAATCAAACATCTCGGATGTTTTCTTTCTCATCCACATTGTTAAAGAGCAATTCTGACCCAGTGATCAGAAAGAAGGATTTCATCAAAGTGAAACACTTGTTTCTGCACACTGACACGTGTCAGTAAACTAAATTATGGTGGAGCTAGGCAGGATCGAACTGCCGACCTCCTGCGTGCAAGGCAGGCGCTCTCCCAGCTGAGCTATAGCCCCATTTAAGCTACTTAGAATTTTCATCCGGAGATGGAAATTCTGGTGGGTCTGGGTGGACTTGAACCACCGACCTCACCCTTATCAGGGGTGCGCTCTAACCACCTGAGCTACAGACCCAATGGTATGGGCCTGAAAGACCCTATTGCTCTCTTCTTAAGTTAACCAAGTAATTCGTGTGGACTCTGACCGAGGCTTCGGTATCGTTTAAGGAGGTGATCCAGCCGCAGGTTCCCCTACGGCTACCTTGTTACGACTTCACCCCAGTCATGAACCACACCGTGGTAATCGTCCTCCCGAAGGTTAGACTAACTACTTCTGGTGCAATCCACTCCCATGGTGTGACGGGCGGTGTGTACAAGGCCCGGGAACGTATTCACCGCGACATTCTGATTCGCGATTACTAGCGATTCCGACTTCATGGAGTCGAGTTGCAGACTCCAATCCGGACTACGACGCGTTTTGTGAGATTAGCTCCCCCTCGCGGGTTTGCAGCCCTCTGTGCGCGCCATTGTAGCACGTGTGTAGCCCTGGCCGTAAGGGCCATGATGACCTGACGTCATCCCCACCTTCCTCCGGTTTGTCACCGGCAGTCTCCCTAGAGTTCTCAGCCGAACTGCTAGCAACTAGGGATAGGGGTTGCGCTCGTTACGGGACTTAACCCAACATCTCACGACACGAGCTGACGACGGCCATGCAGCACCTGTCACTGCGTTCCCGAAGGCACCAATCTATCTCTAGAAAGTTCGCAGGATGTCAAGGCCAGGTAAGGTTCTTCGCGTTGCGTCGAATTAAACCACATGCTCCACCGCTTGTGCGGGCCCCCGTCAATTCATTTGAGTTTTAACCTTGCGGCCGTACTCCCCAGGCGGTCTACTTAGTGCGTTAGCTGCGCCACTAAGACTTCAAGAGTCCCAACGGCTAGTAGACATCGTTTACGGCGTGGACTACCAGGGTATCTAATCCTGTTTGCTCCCCACGCTTTCGCACCTCAGTGTCAGTGTTGGTCCAGGTAGCCGCCTTCGCCACTGGTGTTCCTTCCTATATCTACGCATTTCACCGCTACACAGGAAATTCCACTACCCTCTACCACACTCTAGCCTGCCAGTTCGAAATGCCGTTCCCAGGTTAAGCCCGGGGCTTTCACATCTCGCTTAACAAACCACCTACGCGCGCTTTACGCCCAGTAATTCCGATTAACGCTTGCACCCTCCGTATTACCGCGGCTGCTGGCACGGAGTTAGCCGGTGCTTCTTCTGTGAGTAACGTCAATCCAAGCCGATATTAGCGACTTGGCCTTCCTCCTCACTGAAAGTGCTTTACAACCCGAAAGCCTTCTTCACACACGCGGCATGGCTGGATCAGGGTTGCCCCCATTGTCCAATATTCCCCACTGCTGCCTCCCGTAGGAGTTCGGGCCGTGTCTCAGTCCCGATGTGGCTGATCATCCTCTCAGACCAGCTACGGATCGTCGCCTTGGTGGGCCATTACCCCACCAACTAGCTAATCCGACTTAGGCTCATCCAATAGCGCAAGGTCCGAAGATCCCCTGCTTTCCCCCTTAGGGCGTATGCGGTATTAGCAACCGTTTCCGATTGTTGTCCCCCACTACTGGGCAGATTCCTAAGCATTACTCACCCGTCCGCCGCTCGTCAGCGGGTAGCAAGCTACCCCTGTTACCGCTCGACTTGCATGTGTTAAGCCTGCCGCCAGCGTTCAATCTGAGCCATGATCAAACTCTTCAGTTTAAATCATACAGAAGCCGAAGCTTCTAAATCTGCTCAAGACAAAACTCAATGTTCGACGAGTCACTGTCTTGGTATTTCATGTCCGAAATACCTCAGCCAGCGCCCACACGAATTACTTAGTTAACTTTTTAAAGAGCGTTTGAGCCGTTGCTCAATCAAGGCCGCGTATTCTACAG